>CAVTJB010000003.1:0-379079 GCA_963734985.1 uncultured Flavobacteriaceae bacterium | reverse complement strand
CCATTGATGCGATAGAACTTCTGTGTGGTCAATTTTATAGCGCCCAAATCGCCATGGTCGTTGCTACGTACGATATTTTCTAAGGGAATAACATTCTGTACGGTACCCTTACCAAAAGTCTGTTTGCTACCGATGACCACGGCCCTTTTGTAATCTTGCATGGCCGCAGCCAAAATTTCTGAGGCGGAGGCGGAAAGTTCGTTCACCAGTATCACCAAGGGACCATCCCATTGTATGCGCTCATCCTTGTCGTCATAAACATCCTTTCCTTTTCCGGAAGAACGAACCTGTACAACAGGGCCGTCCTTTATGAATAATCCGGCCATCTCGACCACCGTTTTTAGTGATCCACCCCCATTGTCGCGCAGGTCAAGAATCAGACCTTCGGCGCCGGCTTCCTTCAAACGTTCTACCTCCTTGGCGACATCGGTGGCCGCGTTCCTTTCGGTATAATCATCGAAATCAACATAAAACTTGGGCAAATCTATTAATCCGAATTTTTGATCCTTCTTTATAATATTGGCAGATTTGGCAAAGGATTCTTCCAATTCTACGACATCGCGGGTCAATTCGACCGATTCCATAGAGCCATCTATCTTGCGTACGGTCAGTTCTACGGTTGTGCCTTTTGGGCCTTTGATGAGTTTGATGGCATCATCTAACCGCATCCCTACGATATTGATCGGTTCTTCACCTTCTTGGCCGACTTTTAAGATTTCGTCACCGACCTCCAACTGTCCATCCCGCCAAACCGGACCGCCGGAAATAATGTCAACAATTTTGGCTCCCTCGGGCTTTTTCTGCAATCGGGCACCTATGCCTTCGAACTTGCCCGACATGCTCATATCGAATTTCTCTTTATCGTCAGGGGCAAAATAATAGGTATGAGGGTCGAACTCGTCAACGATCGTATTTATGTATTGTACGAACCAATCCTTTCGCTCTAAATCTCCTACGAAATCGAAAAATTCGTCCAAAGTCTTTTGGGTGGACTCCCGGGCGGAGACTTCAGCTTCTTCCGGAGTCATGGGTTCTTTCGATACCTGATCTTCACCCTCGGGGGTACCGGTCTCCATATCTTCTTCGTTATCCAGGGATTCCTCGGTTTCGTCATCCTTCTTGAGCCTTCTCATTTTAGAATCATAAGTGCCCAGGGTAGCATACTTTAACTGCTGCCTCCAACGTTCTTTCAAAGCCTTTTTGGAGGCGGCAAAGGGCAATTCCTCATAATCGATGTCGATACTTTCCTTTTCATCGTAATCAAAAGGGGTGTTGAGGACCTCTTTGTATATACCCTTGGCTTCTTCCATCCTTTTCATCAACCGGTTATAGACCAAATCGAAGAAGGATATATCGGTACTTTTTATCTGATCGTCCAATTGGAATTTATACTGCTCGAATTCCTTAATATCCTCCTCTAGAAAATAACGTTTCGTCGGGTCGAGAACGTTTATAAAATCCTCAAATACGCTGACGGAAAAATCGTCGTCGATATTCTTGGGCTCGTAATGGCCCTTTTCTAGAACGTAGGTAATGAGATCCAACAATAACTTATCCTTATCATCATTTTCAAAAGACTTGTGGGTAAAGCTGCAAGAAGCTACCGAGATGAGCATTACCAAAAGTGCGTAGGCAAGATTCCTTTTCATCAATTTAGTTTTATTTTGAAAGTTTAGGCCCGGCAACTTCCCTTGAAAAGTATCGGACCCCACATATAATCAATCCCCTAAGGTACTGAAAAAACCATGCCACCCTTGGAGGTACGCATTAATTTTTTGTTAAACGGAAATAGAAACCTCATAATCGATATGTTTTGTAAAACGTATTTTTGCGGCATAAATTATACGCAATGGCAAAACCTTTAATCTTGGTAACGAACGATGACGGAATTACCGCGCCGGGCCTGCGGTCGCTGATCCGTTATTTAAAAGGGTTCGGTGATATCGTGGTGGTGGCACCCGACAGTCCACAGTCAGGTAAGGGCCATGCCATTACCGTTGATGACACCCTTTTCGTGAACCGATCGCGCATCGATCCCGAAAGCGGTGCATCGGAAGAATACAGCTGTAGCGGAACTCCCGCCGACTGCGTAAAATTGGCGCTCCGTGAACTGCTGGATAGAAAACCGAACCTCTGTGTCAGCGGAATCAACCATGGCTCCAACGCCTCGATCAACGTCATTTATTCCGGCACCATGAGTGCGGCAATCGAGGCGGGCATCGAGGGCATACCCGCCATTGGGTTTTCGCTTTGTGACCATGCCTGGGGAGCCGATTTCGGACCCGCTGAAACCGCAGTCAAAAAAATCGTGGGCGAATCCCTTGAAAACGGCATTCCGGAAGGTGTAATTTTGAACGTGAACATCCCCAAGGCACCGGAAAACGAGCTTAAGGGCATCAAAGTCTGTCGCCAGGCACGGGCGAATTGGAGGGAGAAATTCGATAAACGAATGAGCCCTTCGGGAAAGGATTATTATTGGCTCACTGGGGAGTTCGAGCTCTTGGACGATGGTGAGGATACCGATGAATGGGCCTTGGCACACGGCTATATCACGATAGTGCCAACCCAGTTCGACCTGACCGCCCATCACGCCATTCAGCAGTTAAATTCTTGGGGGTTTTAAACAACTACATACGTTATGGACGTTAAGAAAGAACTTTTAATCGGCTTTACTGTGGGTGTAATCGCCAACACGATCGGCACCCTTCTGTACATATTACTTTTTTCGAATTTTGGCATTGTTGAAACTTTTAAAGCGGCGGTGCAACAGGGGCATGTTGGCAGCCTTTTGGCTCTGGGGGCCATTTTAAATCTCATCGCCTTTTTCGGATTTTTAAAGATTAGAAGAGACCAGCGAGCGAAAGGAGTGATGATCGCGACAATTCTGACGGCCTTGGTCATCTTGTATTACAAGCTGTTTTGAAATAGGTCTTTCCGGATCGGTATTAGAATTATTGCAGGCTCTTGCCAAATAACCGAACTACCGATGCCCTAAACTCCCCAACTTTTTGAATTTGGTGCCTTAAATTTGGTATTTTCGAAGTATGAAATACTACCTCCTCTCCGGGGAAGCCTCGGGCGACCTACACGGGTCGAACCTTATTAAGGCCCTCAAGGCCAAGGATGCCCATGCCGATATCCGATGTTGGGGCGGCGACCTGATGGAAAAAGCCGGTGGCACTTTGGCGAAGCACTATAAAGAAATGGCCTTTATGGGGTTTTTTGAAGTGTTGCTCCATCTTCGTACCATATCAAAAAATATCAATTTTTGTAAGCGGGATATACAGGATTTCCAACCGGATGTGATTATTTTCATTGATTTTTCGGGATTTAACCTGCGCATCGCCAAATGGGCGAAGGAACAGGGCTTTACCACCCACTATTATATCTCGCCCCAGATTTGGGCCTCGCGCGAAAGCAGGATAAAGGATATCAAAAGGGATATCGATGCCATGTATGTTATACTCCCCTTTGAAAAGGAATTTTACGAAAAAAAACACCATTTTCCCGTTGAATTTGTGGGCCATCCACTGGTCGATGCCATTGGCGACCGGAAACCAGTGGATTCCGAAAAGTTCCGCAAAGTAAACCACTTAGATTCCGAAAAGCCCATAATCGCCCTATTGCCCGGAAGCCGCAAACAAGAGGTGCAAAAAATGCTCCACATCATGCTTTCGATAATCGGCGATTTCACACAGTACGAATTTGTCATTGCCGGCGCACCGAGCCTTGATCGAGACTTTTATGAACCATTTCTGAAGGATCCGAACGTGAGCTTCGTACACAACAAGACCTATGACCTGTTGAGCCTAGCCTACGCTGCCTTGGTGACCAGCGGTACTGCCACCTTGGAGACCGCTATCTTTAAAGTCCCCCAAGTGGTCTGTTACCGGGCCAACTGGCTCTCGTACCAAATCGCCAAACGCATCATCACCCTGGATTATATATCGTTGGTCAACCTGGTCATGGGCAAAGAGGTGGTCAAAGAACTGATTCAAGATGAATTGAATCCTAAAAACTTGGAGATCGCACTTTTTAAAATCCTGAGCGGTCCCGCCCGTAAAACCCAGCTCCAAGCCTACGATGAACTGGAAAAAAAATTAGGAGGAACGGGGGCCAGTGAAAAGACGGCGGAGTTGATATATGAAGCTATAATCAAATAATTTCCCTAATTTTACTTCCCAGGAGCTGAATAATCCTTGGATGCTGCGCACATTTTCCTATATATTGTTGTTACTTTTGGTTACCTCCTGCGGATCCAAAAAGAAAACAACCTACGCTAAAACACGGAAAGTTTCCGTTTCGGCCCGAACAGAGGGCGAGCTTCGTAACGATACGAAACCAGCCACCAAATCTCTCTCGGCGAAGCATACAAAGGCCGATGAGATTGTAGATTCCGCACTACAATTCTCGGGCGTTCGATATAAATTCGGCGGTACTACCAGGCGGGGAATGGACTGCTCGGGCCTGCTTTATGTCGCCTTTGGCGAAAACGACATCAAACTGCCCAGGGTTTCCTACCACATGGCGGAAGAGGGCCACCGCATCAGGCTTCAAGACGTTGCCAAGGGCGATTTGCTGTTTTTCAGGACCACTAAAGGTGCCAAACGAATCAACCACGTAGGCATGGTAGTGGCCGTCGAAAACAACGAGATCAAGTTCATTCATTCCTCCAGTTCACGGGGCGTAATCGTTTCTTCGTTGCGCGAAGGCTATTGGAACAGTGCTTTCGTTCGGGCAACGCGGGTACTTTAATAGCTTGCATTCCGTCTGCGAACCGGCAGGTCCCCCATCTGCAAATCCTCACCTTTCATCGAATAGTATCAAATTTTTAAACCGGCCCATCTGCAAATCGGTACATTGGTTTATTTCGCCTTTGCTATCGATATATCACCATGGACCTGCTGCGCTTTATCCCTATCAAATTGACCTTGCTATTGGTCTTGGGGATTTTTTTGGGCAGGTATGTGCCCTTGAATATCTTTCTGCCCTTGACCCTAACAGGAAGTTTTTTGCTGCTGTTGGGATTTCTTTTCTATCGTGGGAATAGGGCGCCATCGCTTACCCTACGAGCAAAGGGTCCCACCGTATTTGGCATTACGATGGCGTTGACGTCCCTCTCCCTGGGGGTTTTGGCCGTGTCGGTGGCCAATCCCGACAACCTACAGGATCACTACTCCCATAGAAACTTTATGGGAAACCACTTGTGGAAAATCAAGGTTCGTGAAGTTCTTAAGCCCACGGCGTACTCCCACCGATATGTAGGCCAGGTTCTAGCCCTGGAAAACGAAAAAGCCTCAGGAAAAATCTTAATTTCCCTTTCTTCGGATACCTTGACCGAAAAGCTTAAGGTTGATGACGAACTGATAGTTTACTCGGGCCTGACCGCAATAAATCCGCCATTAAATCCGCATCAATTCGACTACCGCCGCTATATGGCAGGCTTGGCAATCTCCCATCAGATGCGGCTGCGAGGGAACCAATTTTTCACGGAAAAGAAGCCCGAGCGATCCCTGTACGGAATAGCCGCCGCTGTCCGCCATCGGATTATTGACAAACTGAAAGAAGCCGATTTCGGAAAAGAGGAACTGGGTATAATCCAGGCTCTATTGCTAGGTCAGCGCAACGATATTTCCCCAGAAACCTATGACAACTACAAAAATGCAGGTGCCGTACACATTCTGGCCGTTTCCGGATTGCACATCGGCATACTGCTACTATTGCTGCAATTTTTGTTGCGACCGTTGGAGCGTTTGCCCAAGGGAAAAACAGTGAAATTAATCTTCATTGTTGCCCTGCTTTGGGGCTTTGCCCTTTTGGCGGGCCTGTCAGCCTCCGTCGTCCGGGCCGTTACTATGTTTTCGTTCGTGGCCTATGCCCTATATCTAAACCGACCGGGTAATACCTTCAACATTCTGGCCCTGTCGATGTTCTTTATCCTATTGGTCAACGATCCGATGCTTCTATTTCAGGTCGGATTTCAAATGAGCTATGCCGCGGTATTCGCTATTTTATGGATCTACCCCCTGCTTCAACGGCTATGGAACCCAAAGAACGGCGTCCTTCGGTATTTTTGGCAGTTGCTCTCTGTCAGTATCGCGGCACAGGTGGGGGTCTTGCCGATCAGCCTGTTCTATTTCCACCAGTTTCCGGGCCTGTTCTTTATCTCGAACCTTTTGATCGTTCCGGCCTTGGGACTCATTTTGGGTACGGGTATCGTGGTCATATTCTTGGCACTCCTGGGTCGCTTGCCGGAAGCATTGGTCGCTATTTACGATACTTTGATCAGATATATGAACGCCATCATCGGGCGGATAGCCCATCAGGAAGCCTTTGTCTTGCAATACATTTCCTTAGATGCCGTACAACTTGTTTTGGCTTATACCATCCTGTTCTGCTGCGTACTTTTTCTTTCCCGACCAAACTATAAAAAAGCCGTTGCCCTACTATTGGCAGTTATCGGATTTCAAGTGTGGCTTTGTACCGCATCCCATCAGACCGCACAAAAAGAGGCCCTGATCATAGCGCATCAAACCCGAAATTCGATTTTGATGCACCAAAGAGGCAAGCGTTTATCGGCCGTAGCATACGACACCACCCAACTGGAAAGAATGGTTACGGACTATCGAATCGCCGAACGCATTGCATCCATAGACTACGGCACCCTTCAAAACAGTTACCGATGGCAAGATAAACATCTGCTGATTATCGACAGTCTAGGCGTTTATCCCAAGAACCGGCCGAATCCGGATTATGTGCTATTGACCGGTTCTCCGAAACTGAATCTCGAGCGGTTGATCGATTCCATCCATCCAAAAATCTTGATTGCGGACGGCAGTAATTACAGAAGTTACATCCATCGTTGGAAAAAAACCTGTGAAAAAAGGAAACTGCCGTTTCATTATACCGGGGAAATGGGGGCGTATTTTTTTGAGGAATAACGAGAAACGAAAGAAGATAAAAATAGGGTTCATACCGCACCTTCGGGCGATTCATGATCCTCGATCTTAAAATCTTCCTGCACTTCATCGGAAACTTTTCCCTCGCCATCTTCGGCGCCATGGGTCAATCGTTTCAAGGGTTTAAGACATAATATGACCAATAGGCCGATGAGTGTCCATATCACCAGGATGCCTGTAAATATTTCAAACTCTCCCCAATCTTGTGACACCTCCCCGATAAGTCCGGCCACCTTATTTCCCAATCCGGTGGCGGCCCAGTAGAGTCCCATAATAATCGATGCGTATTTCAGCGGCGCCAGTTTGGTTATAAAGGACAAAGAGGGTGGGGATGCACAAAGCTCACCTATCGTGTGGAAGAGATAGGCCAAAATCAACCAGTACATGGCCGAAGAACCTTCGTTTTCGAATTGTAGGGAAGCGGCGCTCATAAAACCAAACCCTAGCGCCATGATGATAAGGCCCACGGCTATTTTGAAGAGCGAAGAAGATTCCTTTCCCATTTTGCGCCACTTTAACCAGAATGCGCCCACCACCGTGGCCAAGGTGATGATGAAGAACGAGTTGACGGACTGAAATACCGAGGCAGGTACGGTGAAGAGACCGAAGAAATCGCGGTCTGTCTTTTGTTTGGCGTACAGGTTCATTAAGCCTCCCGCCTGTTCAAAGGCGGCCCAAAATAAAATAATGAGCACAAACGAGATCAGTAATACCTTTATTCGATCCTTTTCTACATTCGTCAAAGGTCGATCTAGCATTTCCCTATTCTTTTCGTCTTTCCTGTCAATCAAGTTTCCCACATGCGTCAAATATTTTTGTCCCCAAATATAAACCGCCTGCCCTAAGAACATACCTAAGGCCGCCAAACCGAAACCATAATGCCAGTTAATCTGTTCCCCTACATAGCCACAGATGATCGGTGCCAGAAAGCCTCCAATATTTATACCCATATAGTAGATATAGAAACCAAGGTCGCGACGCTCGTCCTTAGGTTTGTACAAGCCGCCTACCATCGACGAAATGTTGGGTTTTAGCCCTCCCACCCCGAAAATGATAAAGAGACATCCCAGATAGAAGGTGGGCTCCGAATCCAGGGCGAGTATCGCATGGCCTATACATAACAACAGTCCGCCTACCATTACGGTTTTCTTCTGCCCCAGAAACCGGTCGGCTACCCATCCCCCGGGAATCGACGATACATACACCAGCATCGTATACCATCCGTAGAGGGCCAGGGCCTCTTCGTTCGACCATCCGAAACCCGCGTTCTGTTTGGTAGTCTCGGCCACTAGAAACAGGGTGAAAAGTGCCCGCATCCCATAATAGGAAAACCGTTCCCACATTTCCGTGAAGAATAGCACATAAAGCCCGGCGGGATGTCCGAAAATTTCTTTTTGAGGAGCGGGTTTGGTGGTCGTTGCCATGGATTTTTGTGGATTGGGTTAAAGGTTTTCCTTAATGAATCGTGTCATTTTATTGAAAAGGTGAATGCGGGTCATACCGCCGTAAATACCGTGGTTCTTGTCAGGATAGATGGCCCAATCGAACGGCTTGTTGGCCTGCACCAGAGCCTCTATTAAACGCATGGAATTCTGTACGTGTACGTTGTCGTCGCCCGAACCATGGATCAGCAGGTAATTTCCTTTTAACAATTCGGCATAATTGAGTGGTGAATTTTCATCATACCCACTGGCATTTTCTTCGGGGGTGCGCATAAAGCGCTCGGTGTAAACGCTATCGTAAAAACGCCAAGAGGTCACCGGGGCGACGGCGATGGCGGTTTCAAAAACGTCGTTACCCTTTAGAATACAGTTGGTCGACATAAACCCACCGTAGCTCCAGCCCCAAATTCCGGTGCGAGTTTCATCGATATAGGGCCTTTCGCTCAACTTTTGGGCTGCCGCTATCTGATCCTCGACCTCGTATTTACCCAGTTCTTTATAGGTGCCCTTTTTAAACGCACTGCCCTTAAAACCTGTACCCCGTCCATCGACACAGGCAATCAAATAGCCCTCTGAGGCCAACACCTCGTGCCAATAATCCCGATCGTTTAGCCACTGGTTGGATACGCTTTGCGAACCGGGGCCGCTATACTGGTACATGAGTAGCGGATATTCTTTGGAGGCGTCGAAATGGGTGGGCTTGATCAGATACATGTTCAGCTCGTTGCCGTTGACGCTAAGGGTCGAAAAGTTCTTCGGACTGAATTCGTATGCTTCCAATTTGGTAAGCAAGGCTGCGTTGTTGATGATCTCCTTGAGCTGCTTTCCGTTCGAAGCCTTGTGCAAGGTGAAGATCGGGGGGGTTGTCGCACTTGAAAAAGTATTGATAAAATAGGTGAAATCGGAACTAAAGTCCGCTGAATTGGTACCTTCTTCGGCAGCCAAGGCTTTTTTGTGCTTGCTGCTGCTATCGATGCTGTAAACCCCGCGGTTTATGGAGCCGTTTTCGGTGGACTGGTAATAGACCTGGTCCTTCTTTTGATCGTAGCCATAATACTGCGTAACCGCCCACGGGCCCTTCGTGATCTGGTTTATCAAATGGCCGTCTTGATCGTAGAGATAGATATGATTATAGCCGTCCTTTTCGCTGGTCCAGATAAAACGGTCGTCGGTCAAAAAAGTAAGGTCGTCGGTCACATCGACATAAGCCGCGTCTTTTTCTTCGAGCAGGGTCGTTACTGTATTTTCCTTGGTGTTTACCGCCTGCAATTTCAAATCGTTCTGGTGGCGGTTCAGCGTCTGTACGCTCAGCCGGTGCGGATGGTTCATCCATTGGATCCGTGGGATGTAATACGGATTTCCCAAATCGACCTTCGAGATGTTTCCCGACGCCGTATCGAAAAGGTGCAAGGTGACCGCCGAATTGGTTGACCCCGCCTTGGGATATTTAAAAGTTTCTTGGGACGGATACAGATCCGTACCGAAAATATCCATCGAGAATTCGGGCACCTCGGTCTCATCGAAACGCAGAAATGCTATTTGGGAGCCATCGGAATTCCATGCAAAGGCCCGAACAAAAGCAAATTCTTCTTCGTACACCCAATCGGTTACCCCGTTGATGATTCGATTCTTTTCTCCGTCGCTACTAATTTGTTTCGTTTTTTTGGATGCAATATCGAAAAGGTAGAGATTATTATTGGCGACATAAGCCACCTTCTTCCCGTCTGGTGACAGCGCAGGCTCGCGTACCTTTACCTCGGAAATTAGGGTCAAGGCCTTGGTTCCGACATCGTACACGTAATATCTGCCCAAGGTTGATCTTCTAAAAATTGGGTCGACTTCGGTAGCTAAAAGGATTTTTGACTCATCTTCACTGAATTCGTAGGAAGAAAAGCCATCGATTTCGGGAAGATCGGCAGAACTGACTATCGAACCGACCTTTTCCAAGGTAGTGTAATCGTATTTGTCGATGCTGCTTGTGCCTGCCGATCGATCAAGGTTCAATACGGTATATTGTTTACCGTTCTTCAAGGAACGAAGAACATCAAGGCCCTCGGTACGAAATACCCCGCGGTAGATATCCTCGACGCTTATCTTTTTATCTTGTGAATAGGTAACCGTCAGAAAGCCGAGTATGATAAACAGGAAGAGCAATGACTTTTTCATAGGGGATAAAAATAAATTAAATTGTTCAAGT
Source organism: uncultured Flavobacteriaceae bacterium (assembly GCA_963734985.1). GTDB lineage: Bacteria > Bacteroidota > Bacteroidia > Flavobacteriales > Flavobacteriaceae > Pricia. The sequence goes on along the minus strand of CAVTJB010000003.1, from coordinate 368,481 downwards.
TTAACCATAAATTCGGCAATAGGACATCTTTTCGATGAAAAATTTCAAGGGACCTTTTATTCCGACATCCTGTGTCACGGTAGGGCGGATACGTGCATTATGCCTATCTTTACCCCTCGAAGCCGATTGCCATGACCAAACCCATCAAGGGATTCTCGAAACTGACCCAGGCAGAAAAACTGGATTGGATTACCGCCCATTACACTGAAAATCCCAAAGCGGCCAAGGAATTATTTGAACAATATCTGAATTCGGATGGTGACCTACAGCAGCTGCACAATGAGTTTGGCGAAAACACTCTGACCAACTATTACCTGCCGTTCGGAATTGCCCCCAATTTTTTGATCAATGGTCACTTATATGCCATTCCCATGGCCATTGAGGAAAGTTCGGTAGTGGCCGCCGCCAGCAAGGCCGCCAAATTTTGGTTACAACGTGGCGGGTTCAAATCCACCGTACTCGGAACGGAAAAAATCGGACAGGTACACTTTATCTATCAAGGTAATCCCGAAAAATTGGCAGCCTTCTTCAAGAAAATTAAGCCTATCCTGATTTCCGATACCGCCCCGATGACGAAGAACATGGAAAACCGGGGCGGGGGCATTACCAGTATCGAGCTGCGGGACAAGTCCGATGTACTAAAAAACTACTATCAGCTTCACTGCACCTTTGAGACCCGGGATGCCATGGGTGCCAATTTTATCAACTCCTGTTTAGAACAACTGGCGAAAACCCTTAAGGTGGAGGCACGGAATTTCACCGATTTTAGCGACAAAGAAAAAAATATCGAAGTAGTCATGGCCATCCTCTCGAATTATGTGCCCAATTGTTTGGTACGCGCCGAAGTGAGTTGCCCTATCCATCAACTGAATGTCGATAATAGCGTTTCTCCGGATGATTTCGCACAAAAAATGCTTCGGGCCGTTAACATCGCCCAAATCGAGCCCTACCGTGCCGTGACCCATAACAAAGGAATTATGAACGGTATCGACGCGGTCGTTCTGGCCACCGGAAACGATTTTAGGGCGGTCGAGGCCGGGGTCCACGCTTATGCCGCTAAAGACGGAAAATACACCGGCCTCACCCATGCGGAAATAAAGAATGGCAATTTTAGGTTTTGGATCGAGATTCCGCTGGCCTTGGGCACCGTAGGCGGATTGACCAGCCTTCACCCTTTGGTAAAACTGGCCTTAGAGATATTGGGAAAACCATCGGCACCTGAATTAATGCAAATCGTGGCCGTAGCGGGATTGGCCCAGAATTTCGCTGCCGTCCAATCCCTGGTGACCACTGGCATTCAAGAAGGGCACATGAAAATGCATCTGTTGAACATACTGAACCAATTAGGGGCGTCTGAAACTGAAAAAAAGACTTTGATCCAACATTTCAAAAAAAATGCGGCGACGCACAACGCGGTGGTGGAAGCATTTGAAACCTTGAGGAAAGGATAGTCTTACTATCTGCTTCACCGCTTTTCATATTTGTATTTTTGTAATTTTACTTGAATAAAATTCAATGTTCTGAACTGGATGGCCAGCGGAAGGGACAAAAAGAAATTATGAAGGATTTTCCAGAACTAAAGTTGGAGCAAATCAAGGCTTCTTTAGGGAATGCCGCCCAACGCGAACAAAAATTTAACATGAACTCGTGAAAGTACGGTTCGATCAAAACATATCCCATAGTTTGATTTCCAAAATAGGCAAGTGTTTTCCGCAAGCCAAGCAGATCAAAGAACAGGGGCTGACCGATTTTTCCGATGCGGATTATATTGAGGATGAAAATCCGGGATGCCTTCAGCTTTTGGATAACGACCGATGAAATCCTTTTACAGCAACGGAAAACTGCTACTTACGGGCGAATACGCCGTACTGGACGGTGCTTTGGCATTGGCCGTACCGACACGCTATGGTCAGTCTTTATCCATTAAAAAGGTAGATCTCCCACAGTTGATTTGGAAAAGTCGGGATGAAAACGGAAAAATCTGGTTCGAAAATGTTTTCGATTTGAACAGGTTTCCCTCGCCTGCTATACTTCCTAAAAATAATCCGGTAGCGGAAACCTTGCTAAAAATCTTACGGGAAGCCCAAAAATTAAATCCCGATTTTTTACGGATGGGCAATGGATACCAAGTTGAGGCCCAGTTGACTTTTCCCCGGAATTGGGGCTTGGGCTCCTCCTCCACATTGATCAACAATATTGCCCAATGGGCCCATGTCGATGCCTTCGAACTTTTGTGGAAAGCCTTTTCGGGAAGTGGCTACGACATCGCCTGCGCACAGCATGACCATCCTATTCTGTACCGACTCAAAAGCGAAATGCGGCATTCTGATATGACAGAGCCGGCCGGCCGGCCGGTTGCCGAAGTTAAAAAGGTCAATTTCAATCCCCCTTTTCAAGCCAAGCTCTACTTCGTTCACCTCAACAAAAAACAGGACAGTAGGGACGGTATCGCCACCTATAGAAAAATGGATTTTGACAAACCCCACCTGCTACAACAAATTTCTGAAATTACCCAAAAAACAGTTTCCTGTAAAACCCTTCCGGACTTTGAATCGCTGATGACCGAACATGAGACCTTGCTATCCGGTATACTTCAAATGCCTACGGTCAAAGAATCGTTGTTCCCTGATTTTAAGGGAGCCATAAAAAGCCTAGGGGCCTGGGGCGGAGATTTTATAATAGCCTCGGGAGATGATAGGATTCCCTCCTACTTCAAGAAAAAAGGCTACAAAACCATTTTGCCATATTCAATGATGGTTCTGTAACCTAGAAGTTACACCAGTTCGAGGGGCGCCCTTTTAATTACACCGACCTTGAAAAGACACTGCGGTAAGTCAAACCAACTCGACCGCTTATTTTCCCTCAAAAGGGTGCCGTGGGTTACGGCACCACCGGCCTTCAGGCAGCGACCACTAAAAAAACGGCCATAACATTCATGTCATGGCCGTTACGTATCAGAATCAATTCGTGGTAGCGGGTACCAAGGTCTAATAGAAAAACGCGCGATTATCCTCGATTTCAGAGGCATCTTTTAAGGCCTGGTAAACGGCCGTGTTCACCTGGCTCTCCCCGGCCGACTTTAACGAACTGGCGTAAGTGCTATAATTGTCCAGTTTCGGGGCCTCGGTCTTTTTGGTGACCGTTATTTTAAAGATACCGGTGTTGCCTTCGATCAGATCGGAGGTTTCGCCCTCTTTCATGGCAAACGCGGCCCCCACCACCGCTGGTTCGGAGCCGGAACCCGGTATGGTCGGTGATTTAACGTTCAATGCCGAAGCCGTAGAAGTACTCAATTCATTTTCTTTGGCAATCTCTTCGATGGATTTTCCCTTATTAGCCGAGATAATCTGTGAGGCTTTACGTTCTTTTCGGATTTTCGGAAGTACCGTGGCAGAGGCGTCCTCGACCGACATCAAGCCTTTTTCATAACTATTGGTAAGCTGCACCACCGCATAGCCGCTGGTCAGATCGAAACGTTTTATATCTCCTATTTGGGTGTCGTCGTTAAAGGCCCATTGAACGATACTGCGCTGTGCAGAGAGTCCCGGTAGGTTTTCGTCGGTGGCATTTATCTTGTTCACCGGCCGCACGGTATATTTCTCTTCCTTGGCCAGATCGGAAAAAGTTTCGTCCGATGAGATGGAAGCCATCTCGAATTGGGTGGCATCGGTGAAAAGTTTGTCGATGGTGGCTTCGGAAGGTTCGATTTCGCGGGCCAGGGTAGCTATCTGTACCACATCGCGCTTGTCATCGACCTTGATGATATGAAATCCGAAGTCGGTCTCCACCATACCGATACTCCCGACCGGATTCTGAAAGGCGAAATCATTGAACTCCGGCACCATTCTTCCTTTCTGAAAATAGCCCAGATCTCCACCGTTCGGAGCGGACGGCCCGTCGGAATTATCCCTCGCCAATTCCACAAATTGGGCATCTTTTTTTCGGGCTTCCGCCAACAGTCTTTTTGCTTCGGCCTCAGCTTCTTCCTTGGTACGCGTGACATCGGGATTCGCCCGTTGCGCGCCCTCATAAGCGATCAAAATATGGCTGGCCTTTACGGAACCGTTGGCCTTTCGATCCATCATTTTAGAGACCTTATAATAATCGCCGTCGCGATAAGGCCCGAATATTTCGCCTTCCTTTAAGCTCATCAACGTATCGGCAAATTGGGCCGGCAACTGATTTTTTGCTTTGTATATGGTATCGAACTTGATGTCGGAATTACGATCCAAAAAAGCGGCCACGTCGTTCGTGGTGCGAAAACCGCTAATGGTATCGTTTGTATCGGTACGGTCGTTGTATTCTACCGTATCGTCCATCAGTCGTGTAATAGCTTCCTTTACCGCCGTCTCATCTTCTGCGGAAGGTTTTTCCTCAAAATATACAAACTGTATATCCCTTGCGGCCTGCTGTTCAAAATCCTCCTTATGCTCCTCAATATAGTTGCGGATCTCGCTTTTAGAAACGGTGATGGAACTATCAGGGATGGAAGTGAAAGGGATACGTACATACTTAATAGTCATCTTGTCGTTGGCCAGGTGATAATCGAGTTCCCCTTCCTTCAGGGTAGCCCCTACCCCGGCCTTGATCAGATTGAAATAGGTCTGCTGTTTGGCACTTTGAATGATAGAAGCCTCGTTCTGCAGCCAAAAATTATACTGTGCCGGATTGTTTACCTTAAGGTCGGCGATAAAAGACCGGAACTTATTAGGGTCAAAAACGCCATTTTCGTTCTGAAACTGGGGGTTCTGTGCATATCCGGGGATGGTACCGACATAGTTCATTATCTGATCTTGCTCGATATTGACGCCCAGATCTTCGAACTGTTGGCCCATAATGGCATTTCGTACCTCTTGATCCCACACTTGGTTCACCGTTTGCATGGTCGAGGCATTCGGCCCCGAGTTTCTGGAAGCAATATCGACCTTTTCGCGAAAGTCGTCTATGGAAACCTCTTCCCCGTTTATCTCGCCGATACTCGATCCTACCTTACCCCCAACGAGGCCGCCGTTGCTGAACACGCCTGAAATTACGAAGGCGAACAATGCCAGGCCGATAATCAGAATTAAAATCGTAGTCTGCTTTCTTATACTTTCTAAAATAGCCATTTATGGATTTTTTTTAATCAGTGGGCAAAATTAGGCTTTTCTTTTGACATTCTAAAGACGAAATACGGGAGGTGTCTATGGCTTTTTTGAATATGCCTACTAGGCGGGCAGGTTTAAAGATTTTACTCCTTTTCGACCACCTGCAGCGATACTAGATCGATTTTGGTGCTGGACACCTCAATTATCTTGAACAGGAAGTTTTCTATGCGGATTTCGGAATCCTGTTCCGGAATTTCCCCTTTTTCGTTTACGATGAGGCCACCGAGGGTCTCGTATTCTTCACTTTTGGGTAGTTCGAGTTTATAGGTTTCGTTCAGATAGTCGACTTCTAGCCTTGCGGAAAATTTATAGGTGGTGTCGTTGACCTGTTCTTCGATCATGTCGGTGGTGTCATGTTCGTCCTCAATTTCGCCAAAGAGCTCCTCAACGATATCCTCAACGGTCATAATGCCCGATGTGCCCCCGTATTCATCCAGTACCACGGCAATACTTTTACGTTTTTTGGTGAGTATGTTCAGAATATCCTGAATTAGCATCGTCTCCGGTACGAACTCGACGGGCAGCAGAATACTTTTTATGGTCTTCGGCTTTTTGAACAGCTCGTACGAATGTACATATCCGATAATATCATCTATGGTATCTTTGTAAATCAAGATTTTGGACAGGCCGGTTTCGGTAAAGAGCTTCGCTAGATTTTTAGGAGTCTCGTGAAGTTCTACGGCACTGATCTCTGTACGCGGCACCATGACCTCCCTGGCCTTGACCTCAGCGAATTCAAGGGCGTTCTGGAATATCTGTATTTCTGAATCCACATTGTCTTCCTCTTTCACGGTTTCCATCTGCTCGGTAATATAGTCGCCCAGTTCGATCTTGCTAAAGGAAAGTTGCACCTCGTCGCCGTCGGTCTTAAAAAGACTCTTTAAAATAAAGTCCGATACCCAGATAATAAATTCGGAAATGACCGAGAACACCAAGTAGAAGAGATAGGCGGGCAGGGCCAAAAACTTCAATAGGGTATTAGAGTAGATCTGGAAGAGCACCTTGGGCAAAAACTCGGCGGTAAACAATATGATAAGGGTTGAAACGATGGTTTGGGTCAGCAGGCTGAAATCAGTCAGTATAAGGCTCAGGAGAGGGTTCGACACGGGCAACATACTTTCGAACCATCGCATCAACAGGTCGCCCATAAACAGCCCGTAGATGACCAGGGCGATATTGTTGCCTATTAGCATCGTGGCAATGAACTTCGAGGGTTTTTTGGTCAACCTGGCGAGTACCTTGGCCAAAAAACCTTCCTGCTTTTTCTCGATCTCGATATGAATCTTGTTGGCGGAAATAAAGGCGATTTCCATTCCGGAAAAGAAAGCCGAAAAAAGTAAGGATAAAATGATGATCAGTATGGAAGTTTCCAAGGTCAGTTCTCGTTATCGCGTTTGCGTTTTTCGAATTTTTTCCGATAGTTCCTGCGAAAAAAGAACATTCCGATGGAGACTATGGCAAAGAAAACGAATAGATAAGCACCCTGTCGGTCGACGTTCCAGTCGGTATAAATACGGTACAGGGAAAAAGCGAACACCGCCAAGTAAAGATATTCGGTATATCGTAAAATTTGAATCATTCCGCTTCTTCTTTTATACTCATAAGCCCATTGGTTTTGTGGGCGCTAAAGAAATAAGGCTCCTTTTTAAAATCCATGCCCGTTCCGAACATAACGGACCCGTCTTCGGGATTGGTGTACTTGAACTTTTCTTGGGTAAACACCCAATCGTTGTCTTGGTCCCAATAAACCTGGGAGGTTTCCATTATCTTACCGTCGTGGGTTTCGATGACTACATTGCCTTGCAAATCTATCACATTCGTAGCGGAATAAATAATGCCGTAGTCGGCCTTTATAATACTCTTTTGGCCCTGCTCGTTAAAAAAATCCACCGTAAGGCCGTCGGGAAATGTTTGATAGGGAAACTCCAAATTGGTATAATCGTCGGTCAATGGGCTGCGAAGAACCGCAATTACTTTAGTGGTGCTAGAATCTTCACTGCTCAAATCGGATCGCGCCTCGGTGTAGGTGAGTGTAAAATCTTCCCCAATACCGACGGGATATATCAAGGGCACCTTCTCTTGACCCGACCTCTTGTAATTGTCGATACACGAACAAAAAAGTATTGCCATGGAAAGGACCATGGCAACACTTAAAAATCTATATCCAAAACCTGATATCATTCTAAATTTTCGGAACGGTTATGCTACCGCCTACCCAACAATCGAAGCTAATTTTCTTACCAGCCATACCCGAGTTGAATATATCGGTTTTCGAGGGGGCTTTGGCCGCATAACTGGCCGCGGACTGGTTGGCGTTAGAACTCAATGCGGGATCTACACGGCCTGCTTGGCGCGCCATATCCGCCGCTTTCCAGTAAACCGCCCGTTTCTCGAAAGGGGTGCTACCACAATCGTTGGCACTTGTGGCATACAGATTGGCGATCAGCAAATACGCCTTACCGTTAGATGGATCGGCCTTTATGGCCTGCTGCGCGTAGCTTCTGGCCTGTGACTTGCTTGTTTTACGGACGATGGTCGCAATCTTGTACAGGATGTTCGATTTTTTGTAGGAGTCTTGTTCCAGCTCAACCGCTTTGTTGAAATTTTCAAGGGCCCCGCTATTGTCGCCGGATTTCTGTTTCAGCAGGCCCCCGTACATATAGGCTTGGGCCGAAGGTTCCAGTGCCAGTTGGGCCTCGAACAACTTACGGAACAAGGGGTCGTCGGTACATTCTTTATTGAACATTCTACCGACGGCGCGTTTTACCCATTTGATATCGCCTTTTTTCTCTTCAAAGCTTTTTTGGTACAGGGGAATCAGGTTATCGCAGTCCGCCAAGGCCCCCAGTTTTGAATCGACGCTACCGGCAATCTTACCGTAGGATTCGGAATTGGTCGTAGCTATTTTCAATTTTCTTTTCTCCTTTGAGGTTATTGTGCCCGTAGAGTCTTTGGGAAGTAACTGGGTAATGATATCGGTCAACTGCTTGTTCTCCTGCTCGATTTTCTCGGTCACGTCATCATAGACATCGAAAACTTCTTGCAAATCTTTACTCCCATTCTTGTGCAGGTCGACCAAACTGGAGAAATACAGATAAAGTGCCCTAGGATTCTGGAAGTTTTCGGGATCTTCATCGAAAGCCTTTTTCAGCATGGCATATATTTCGGCATCGGAGCCCGTTTTATTTTCATACATCAACAGCGCCTTGTCCTGCCCCACAACCGCCGGGGTATATTTCTCGGGGAAATACTGCATACTTTTATCGTATAAGGCTAACAGATCATTTATATACTGATCTTTCTCCGCCCCGGAAGATTTCTCTATCTTATCCTCCAAGATACGCTCTCCATAAATGAAGTTGGCCTTGTTGATATCGGGACAGTTGTCGTACACCATTTTCCACGGGGTGTAGGCGGCATCGTAATTTTTCACCTTCGCATGCTCCACATATATCGAAAGATTGGTCATGCATTCCTGATTTTGGGCCTGGGCGTTGACCATACCCATAGACCCTATAAAAAACATCGCCGTGACGTAAATGTTAGTTTTCATTTTTTCAATTTTTATTTGTGTTTTTAAGGTTCGCCTTCGGTTGCGACCGCAGGTTGTGTTAATCAAGGGGGTCAATGTACTAATTTTTTATCAAGAGCACCACAGGAAACCTAGAATTTGACCTTTTAAGGATAATATTTATCCTCATATCGATCATATCATAGCCATTTTCCGAAAAATCACCCCCTGACATCTTAAACTTAAGTATCTAAGGATGCTAGTTGATTTTCCGTTTTTGGAACCACTGATCATTTAGCGAGAGACCCACATTCACCTTGAAATAGCTCTCTTCAATGAGATCGGCCGAGGTCGTTCCCCTTCTTCCCAGTTCAAAACCGAGGTTAAGATTGGAAAGATTGTTACCCAGCGGTAAACCTAATCCAAAAGTTATGCCAAAGTTATTTACATTGGTATTATTGACTATCATTCCCGTTCTATCAAACCGCAGGCCCGCCCGGTACGTGATCCTATTAAAATAACTTTGGAAAGAAGTGCGATCAGGGATGTAAAAGCCGCCCAAGGCAAAGGTACTTGAGTTTTCATACATCAGGTTATCGAATTGCAAAAATTCGTTCGAGAGATCGCCCAGTTTTTGAAAACTGTATTCCGCACCCAAGAACCATTTCAGGTTCTCGCCATATCCGATGCCCAAGGTAGTTGTGGTTGGTATTTTGACTGCGGTTTCCTTCAGCCCCTTTGCCGCCAGGTCAACATCGATCAATTCGATATCTTGATCGTTGGTCAACGAAAAAGAACCTATCTGTTTCGTATTGCGTGCCGAAAGGTTGGCCTGGGTATTTATGCGCAAAGATGCAAAAAGTGTGTGTTTACCGTCAATGGCAGGGGTATAGTTAAGGGCATAGTTTAAATCGAAGCCGTTGATATCCGACTCCCTTTTATCCTTGGCGCCGAACTGTACATTTTCGGTACTTTGCACCCTTAAGCGTTTAATGTTGCCAAAATTATAATTTGCGGATATTCCGAAACTCAAATTTTTCAGGAACTCATATCCCAAAGAGAGATAAACCTTATTCAGGCCACCTTCCCCAGAATACTCGTTCAATATCCTAGAGCCTGCATCACCGCGAAGGTCCTCAAAATTATAACCGACGGAGGAATAGGGCTTTATGCCAAAGCCGATACCGAGCCCCTTTTTCAGGGCCAGGCCCAAGGCGAGATAGTCCAGATTGGTGACTGAACTGCTCTGTTCTTCGGTGTAACTCTTGAAGCGCAACTCTTTATGGGATACTCCGAACGAATAGGTGGTGATGCCGAAATTGTTCCCGACAGCGATGCCAAGTTTGCTGTAAGCAGCGGGGTTTTGTAGATTGACATGAATACTATCGGCGTACATTCCGATGCCGCCCATCATCTGGTTTTCTACCGTACCGGCTTCCCTGATTTCCCCAAGGCCAAAATAGGAATAGGGCGAAATCGATGCGTCTTGGGCGCACATGCCCGTCATGATAAGACATACTAAAACAAAACCTACTTTTTTGATCATTTAATCGCTTTGGGTTTAAGCCGGTCAGATTGATTCTCCAAATTCCTTTTGACAAGAATTTCCCCATTCTGAATTCTCAGGTTGGAGCATTTTACTTTTGGAACCTACCTGTCCGGCAGGCGGGTTTTAGTCTTTATTGTACTCCAACAGATAGTTTAGTCCTTCGAGGAGAAATTCGGAATGGGCAAAGATGGTATTTTTTAGCCGTTTTGACAAAAATTGGCCATCGCCCCCTGTTAAAATAACTGTTAAATCGGCAAAACGGAATCGGTATTGGTCGATGACACCATCGATTTCCCGACACATACCGTTGATTACCCCACTGTGGATGCCGGCCTCGGTAGAATTCCCGATAAAATCCGAAAAGTCCCCGGGCCGCAAGAGTGGTAACTTCAAGGTCTGCTCTTGCAAAGCCCGATAGCGCATCGTAAGACCGGGCGATATGGCACCTCCGAGATACTCCCCATAATCGTTTACTATATCATAGGTAACGCAGGTGCCGGCATCGATAACCAAAGTATTCCCTTTCGGATTGTAATAGAATGCAGAAGCGGCCAGGGCCATTCGATCGACCCCTAAAGTCTGTGGGGTAGCATACGAATTTTTGAAAGGAAGTTTTGAAGAGGGCCCTAGTTCATGCACTTCGCAAAAGACGGCCAGAACCGCCAGTACCTTATGGTCTATGTTCCCGAAGGAGGAAACGATACTGTGGCTGATTTTGGGGTAATGATCGCAGATTTCCTTAACCTGCCGCGCCACATGTTCGAACTCGGCCTTTTGGTGGAATATTAGTTTATTCCTATCGTAAACGGCCAGTTTGACCGCTGAATTTCCGGCATCTATAATCAGGTTCATAGCACAAAGATCAAAAAACGGATAAAAACAGCCGCCTTTTTTATCGAATTTGTTTGCATATCGTAAATTTGAAATTATATTTGCAGCCCCTAAAAGGCATGGTACCTTAGCTCAGTTGGTAGAGCAACGGACTGAAAATCCGTGTGTCCCTGGTTCGATTCCTGGAGGTACCACAAAAGCCCCGCGCAATGCGGGGTTTTTTGTTTTAAAACCTTTCATTTCCTATACATACTTTATAGCCGATCAATCTTTACAGCCAATCCATCGTCAAATGTTAGGTCGTTGAATCGTCAAATCCAGATGTTCGGCTCGAACAGCACAACCGGCACCACTTCAGAAAAGGGTATAAAAAAAGCCGCCAAGATTAGGAGGTTGTAGGGTAGATGTAATGTGATTCAAAGTAGGATGCCCCTTATCTGAAAACGTTCATCAAAAGAATGAAAAGCAAAAAATTTATCCGAAGGGCCATTCTACGACCAGAAATCCTGGACGATACTCTTTCGAAAAGATAAACCATCTTCGGTTCCCCCGAAGCGTAGGGATAGAGGTACCCCAAAATATTCTTAGTCTTCTTAAGTATTTCTTTGTTTTTACAAGTATCTTGCAAAAAAAACATCCGTTTTGACCACAATCGATACTTCAACGCCGATTTCAGAACTACAAGCATATCTTCGTAAGAGGGAATGGCTGACTGCCGATGAAAAAATCACATCCATAGAAAAACCTGGTGCGGGCAATATGAACGTGGTAATTCGCGTCGTCACCAACGAGCGCTCTTTCATCCTGAAACAATCCCGTCCCTACGTTCAAAAATACCAAGAGGTCAAAGCGCCCGTGGAACGTATTACCGTAGAAAAGAATTTCTACCAAGCCTTACGCGACAACGCGGTGAACGCCTATATACCGAATATATTGGGGTACGATTCGGTGGAAAACCTGTTGCTCCTTGAAGATCTTGGCCATTGTGAGGATATGACAACCATCTATCAAAAAAGGGCCATTGGAGCGAAGGAACTGGATCGCTTGATCTTTATACTTGGACTTATCCACCGAAAAAAAGTAGGCGACGAATTTCCGGACAATCTTGAAATGCGCCGTCTTAACCATCAACATATTTTCGTGCTTCCCTTTCGCAAGGACAATGGTCTGGATTTAGACGATGTGCAACCCGGTCTGGAAGAACTTTCCATTCCGTTTAAAGAGGATGCGAACGTGAAATCGGTGGTCGACACCATTGGCAATAAATACTTATCCCCCGGAAACACCTTGCTACACGGCGATTATTATCCTGGAAGTTGGATGACCGAAGGCAACAATCTCTATGTCATAGACCCTGAATTCGCCTTCCCCGGTTTTGCGGAGTTCGATTTGGGCATTATGGCGGCACATCTCATTATGGCCACCGGAAAAAAAGCTTATCTACAACAAATTTACGACCGATATCAGGGCGGAGCGGATAAAAAGCTAATGGGACAGGTGGCAGGTATCGAAATCGTCCGTCGTTTGATCGGACTCGCCCAATTACCGCTGGAACGTGACCTCGCCGAAAAACGAAAGTTGTTGAAAAAAGCCCGGAAATTAATTTTGGCGTGAAATTGAGAGGTTAGAGAAATCGATTTAAAAAACTTGGCCTGGTCTCGGCCTTGACCCCAATTGCACTCCGTATCCAGAACATGGATAGTATTATCAATACGGCTACTTTTATCGACCCCCTGGGGTATCAAGCCAGCCGCCTGGTCATGCGTATCGCCTATTCTGTTGCGGATGCTTCGGTCAAAACCCTCCAGGAGGTCAAAAATCTGGTCTTGCCCGATTCGTTGGTCGCAAGGGATTCCCTTTTGTATAAAATGCCTAAAGACTTCCCGGACAGCCAAAGGAATTGGATACGCCAAGAAACGACTTTCCAGTTTTTGGAAAAGGATTAAAAGGCCATGGCCTTCCATTCCGGAAAAATTTGGCAGATCCTGGTCACGGCACTGCAATTCGGCAAGGGGGATGTAGAAATGACCAGGCAGTTTATCGTCAACCATGGTCGGGCCACCGATACGGTCGGTGCCGTAGCGGGAATGATCTTAGGGGCCAAGGATGGTTATTACGGGCTACCGGTAGCCTTGCGTACGGAAGCGGTTCGGTTCAATAATGAAAATAGGGGAATCGATCTGGAGGCTTTGGCGCGGGAGATGACCCAACAGAACGCCGGGGAGTTTACCCATTGATCGCTGTTTGATATCACTTCAAAGGGGGCCAATATATTACCATATCCCTTTTATCGTATCAATGCCGAATTTGTTGAGCTCCAAGGCTTTTTCCGAGGTGTTCACAACTTCCAAAGAACGGTAATTCTTGTTCGGAAAAATCTGAGCCGTCATTACATATTGACCCTTGTTAATAAAGATTTCTACGGATGACCTGTCCATCAAGATCCGTACCTCGTACTCCCCATCGGGCAAATGGGGAACCGGCATCTGCTGGATTCCTTTACCAAAATCTTCCTGAAACCCCGTTTTTCCCGATTGTGACCGGTTCAAAGTAAACTGGTCGCCGTCCATAATCAAAACTAATTGCTCGTGCGCCTCGTTGCCGAATTTTAGCTGAAATTCTTTGGAAGTAGTGGTAAAACGGATTTGCGACGACATCAAACTATCGGTCGAAACCTTCTGCGTGCCCCCCGCCGGAATACTCAATTCCTTTCTGGAACCCTCGGAAACAAGTTCATCTATATTTTCAATAGGATTATTGAACAACGAATACCCATCCCCTATTTTTCGCAACGTCAGTTTTCTCGGTAGGGTCATGGCACCCCGCCATGCCGACGTTGGCGTCTCGTTAGCGTATTGCCAGTTGCTCATCCATCCCATAAAAAGGATTTCGTCGTTCGGAGCGTTACTGAAAGTGACACCCGCATAATTGTCCGTACCCCAATCAATCCAACGGTCTTCGGTCTGATCGGTGGTAAAAGTCCTGCCGTCGAAATCTCCTATAAAATACTGCGTTCCACTTCCGCCGTTGGGTGCGCCCGGGTTGATACTGATCAGTAACACCCACTTCTCCTCGTTGGCACCATCTACTTTTAATTGAAAAAGATCGGGACATTCCCAGACCCCGCCGTGGGCCCCCTTTTCCTTACCGAATTCACCCAGCAGCTCCCACTCCCTTAAATTTTTGGAACCGTAGAATTCGGCATGATCTCCGGCTACCAAGCTCATCACCCATTTTTGGTCCGGTTCGTACCAAAACACCTTGGGATCCCTGAAATCGGTGGCACTGTCATCCTTGACTACCGGATTGCCCTTATATTTCGTCCATGTATTCCCATTATCTAGACTATAGGCAAGCCCTTGGGTCTCGAAGCCTGTCTCGCCACTAGCCTTCTTTTCCGCATCGTGATAGGTAAATACGGCTACTAACGGAGGATTTTCATCCGTACCGAAACCTGAAGAATTCCTTTGATCTACTACCGCACTTCCGGAAAAAATAAATCCGTGCCCATCGGGGTAAAGCGCAATCGGTTTGTGCTGCCAATGCAACAGGTCTTTGCTCGTGGCATGCCCCCAGTGCATGGGTCCCCATACCGTACTATCGGGGTGATATTGATAAAACAGATGGTAAACGCCATTTTGGTAAACCATTCCATTGGGGTCGTTCATCCACCTCTCTTCCGGAGAAAAATGGAACCCCGGGCGGTACGGCTCGGAATAATATTCGGTTTTCGTCATCTCGGACATGGACTCCTTATTGTTCGAATTATTTTTGCAGGAGACCAAAAATAGTGCAACCCAAAGAAAGGTTAACCCTTTTTGTGCAGACTTCATGCTGGATTTTTTTATCAGGATTTCGACAAGATAGTATCTTTGTAGAAATTATCTTGCAGTCCATGAAAATTCTTCTAAGCCTTTTCTTTATCCTCGCCTTGCCGTCGGCTGTTTTTTCCCAGAACAAGATAGATCGAACTTTAAAAAAATATAATGACGGGAGCGTACCCTATATTCATGTCGATGCCCTACATGGTATGCAACATGTGGTACTGCTCGATGCCCGGGAAAAGGAGGAATTCGATGTGAGCCATCTGCCAAACGCCTTGTGGGTCGGTGATAAGTCTTTCCAACTCGATTCCGTTACCTCAAAAATTACGGACAAGAATACCGAATTGGTCGTATATTGCTCCATCGGCGTCCGGTCTGAAAACATTGCCGAAAAACTGATGGAAGCGGGCTACACCAACGTAAAAAACCTATACGGAGGAATCTTTGAATGGAAGAACCATGGTTACCCCGTTTATGATCCCGAAGGATACGAAACCGAAAAAGTACATGCCTTTAGCAAGCATTGGGGCAAGTTGTTGCACAAAGGGGAGAAACTGTACAGTTCAAGAGGCGGTAGTAGCGATAGCAGTAACCCAAACTAGAAAATCCAATGTTGGTATTCTCTTTAACTTTTCAGATTTAGAGACTTTTTTGGATTTGGTTATTAGAATTTTTATAGCTCATTTTTATGCACATTTTTCTAAGATAGCCATAGCTACGGTATAAAATTTTAAGGAAGAAGGGCCTAAAAAGGGGCATACTTGCCTGCCGCACGGATAGCAAAAAACTGACCCATTTTACAACAGTCTTTTAATAAACTTATAAACGCCTTCAATGGGAATCCTCCAAGAACAACAGAACAAACACGATAAAAAGACCATCCATTTTACACTGGCCTCTTCCAAGGACCTTTTGCTTATATTCACGCGAAATCCCGAATTGGGTAAATGCAAAACCCGCTTGGCGGCGACCGTAGGGGACGAAACGGCCCTGAATATTTATAACTTTTTGCTGCGCCATACCGTCTCCATCACCGAAAACCTGAATGCGGCCAAACAAGTCTGGTATTCCGAAGAAATTTGGGACGATGATATTTGGGACGATGCTTTTTACGACAAGAGATTACAAAAAGGTGAAAATCTGGGAATTCGGATGGCCCATGCCTTTCACGAGGGGTTTGCCTCAGGGTATGAACGCATTATTATCATCGGAAGCGATATGTTCGACCTGAGGCAAAATGATTTGGCCTACGCCTTCGACCAGCTCAAGGAAAACGACTATGTGATAGGCCCGGCCGAAGATGGCGGCTACTACCTCTTGGGCATGAAAGCCTTTAACCCCGAACTTTTTCGGGATAAGACATGGGGCGGGGAAACGGTTTTGGAGAATACGCTCACTGATTTGAAAAATGAAAAGCATGCCGTGCTGGAAGAACGTAACGATGTTGATATATATGAGGATATTAAGGATATTGAGGCCTTTGGCCACTTCTTAAAAAATTTATAATGACACAGAAACAACTCGATGAGTCCACCGCACATCTGCGGGAAAAGGGATTCGACGCCCCTGAAATCGGCATCGTTCTGGGCACCGGCCTGGGGAAACTGGCCGATGCCATCGAAGACCCCATAACGGCTCACTACAACCATATTCCCTTTTTTCCGTTGGCGACCGTGGAGTTCCATTCCGGCAAGTTGATCTACGGAACCCTCGAGGGTAAGAAAACTGTGGTGATGCAAGGGCGTTTCCACCTGTACGAAGGCTATGACTTTTTGGATATCACCTACCCCATCCGCGTCATGCACCAATTGGGAATTAAAAAATTGTTCATCAGCAATGCTTCCGGTGCCATCAACCTCGATTTTGCGATCGGCGACCTGATGCTCATCGAGGATCATATCAACCTTCAGGGCGGTTCGCCCTTGGCCTTTGGGAACGTGACCCAGTTCGGCACCCGGTTTACCGATATGGCCGAACCCTACGACCCCGACATGCGTAACAAGTTGGTCGAAATCTCCCAAAAAGAAAACATTAGCCTACAAAAAGGCGTCTATGCCTCCGTGGTCGGCCCACAATTGGAAACCAAGGCGGAGTATCGGATGTTGAAACTCTTAGGAGCCGATGCGGTCGGTATGAGCACAGTGCCGGAAGTCATAGTGGCCAATCATTTGAAGCTGCCCGTAGTGGCCGTATCTGTGCTAACTGACGGGTGCAATCCCGATAACCTGAAACCCGTAGATATACAGGCCATTCTATCGGTGGCTGAAAAAGTAGAACCCAAAATGGTGAAACTGTTCCGAGAGTTGATAAAGATTTTATAGAACTTCGATGCGGAGTGTTCCGGTCACAAAGATATTTCAGCAAACAAAAACGCTTCCCCACTAAAACTATATTTGCAAAAACCATACTCGAATGAGCCAAAGACTGCTTAGCTTCTTATTCCCCCTCTTCTTCGTAATGATCGGATGTAAGAATGAAAATTCAGAAACGACCGAAACAAAGGCAGAAAAGGTAGAAACCCGCAACGAACTGGCCCAAGTACCTGAAGCCTGGATCGAGAACCGGGTGGCCAAAGCCCGGGAAAAACTGGAGACCAGCGAAGCCGGAGAAATTGTCTGGCAGGCCATGGAAGCCCAAGGTGGATTGGCCAGATGGTTTTCTAACGGGCCTGTTGCCTTTCACTTTAATTATCAGCCCTTGGACGGCGGAGAACCCCGAAACACCTATCAGGTTGTGGATACCTGGAGTGCCAGGGCCAAGCACCGATCCGCTGTCGATTCGACCCAGCAATATGGTTGGGACGGCCAAAAGGCATGGATCAAGGCCAAGGACAGTGCCGTTTTTGACTACAATACCCGTTTTTGGTCACTCACGCCCTATTTCTTCGTGGGCCAGCCCTTCGTGCTCGAAGGAAAAGGAACCCGATTGGATCTTTTGGAACAAGTACAATATAAAGACAACCTGTACCACGTGGTAAAGGTCACTTTCGACTCCGGCACCGGCGATGCGCCCGATGATTATTACGTTCTGTATTTCAATACCCGGTCGCGCAAGCTCGAGGTCATACGCTATATCGTTTCTTATCCCGGGTATTTCAAGAAAGGGGAACACATGCCCGAAAAATTCATGGAACTCTTGGGAGAACAGACCGTCAACGGTATCACTTTCCCCGAAAAATACAAAACCTATTGGCTAAAAGAGGATAATACCCCGGGCGAACACATCACCGACATCGAACTCTCGGACATCGAGTTTTTACCGGAGTTGAAAGATTCTTATTTTGAAATTCCGGAAGGTGCTAAAGTCTTAAAGGGATTTTAATGAAGCTTAGGCGGCTAATCACCTCTCCTCATAATCCAACAATACCCCTTCGGCAATCCACTTCGCCAGAGCCTGTCGGTTTTCGGGCACCAGAATACGGCGTTGGTCCTTTTTATTGCGGATGTTCCCGACTTCGATAAAGGTCATGGCAGGATGGGTTTTCTTGACCATATATAAAGAAGTACGATCTTCGAAAGTACCCGAATACACGCGGTTGGGCTGATATTTTTGATAGTTTTTCTGGAAGGTCCGGTGAATATTCTCCGCCAACCTTTTACCGTTTTGGCTCTTTGCGTGATGGTAGAAAAAGACATCTATATTCTCCCCGATACTGCGGCTGTCCACGTGCGTAACGATCAAGCGCTGGTACTGCCCTCGATGCCTTTGGTACAGCCCGTTCACGATATCGACCCGTTGTTTTAATCGCTGCACCTGGTTCAGGGGGATGGCCTTGTTCAAATAGGCGACCTCGTCATGGTCTATTTCCAGAATGCGGTCGTCACGGATTCCGTCATTTTCGTCGCGGATGATTACATATACCATGGCCCCATGGGAAATTAGCTCTCGGGCCAGTCGCAGGGTAATATCGTAGGCGTATTCATCTTCGGCGATGGTCTTGCCGGCATACTTTCCCATCGCGCCTGGATCTGGACCTCCATGACCGGAGACCAGATAATATACCGTACCCGCGAGACGATCGCTTTTCATGACTACGGTGGAATGAGCTGCCCCTAAAATTGGAATTTCCCGAGTCTTTATGGTTGCCACTTCGGATGTTTTCCTTTGGATGGAATCAACGACAGCGACCGTATCAAGGTCCATAGCCGGAATGCGATACTTGCGCCCTGCATAGAGGTGGACGCTATCGCGAAGATTGCCCGTATTCATGGCGATAAAATCGTGGTAGTGCTCGTAGGGATCGACCCCTTGTTTCCGTAATAAGGATAGAATACCGTCTCCCTTTTCCGCTACGACTGTTTTTATGGTATCTTGGGAAAAGGAAGACAGAGACATTCCTAAAAATACTATCAGGATGCGTATCGTACCGATTGAAAAAGAAAGTTCAAAATTCATTCGCGGGGTCGATTTCCATCAAAAAACCAAAAACAATGCCTAAAATCGAGAGTGTTCCTGCAAAATTAACGAACCCTTACGTAATTTTGTACACGTCATAAGATTTTAGTTAACCGTATAATCAACAATTTCTTTCCCGTTGAACGAAAGTTATACCGAAAATGAAGCACTCCATTTCTATTGTATGCCTAACCGCAATCATTTGCTTCTCGTCCTGTAATCCGGAAAAGAAAAAGGATAATGCCTCCTCCGGAAAAATGGAGGTCACTTCGAAAACAAAAGAGAGCTCATCCAAGGCAAAGGCAATGGATAAAGCAGACAGCCTTGTCGCCCAGACCATCGAGGCACATGGGGGCAAACTTTATGACAAAGCCCACTTCCGGTTTAAATTTAGGGATAAAGACTACACCTTTCATTATAAAAAAGGAGGATATACCTATACCTCGACCCTCCAGAAAAAAGGCGATAAAATCCGTAATATTCTCAACAACGGGTCCCTGACGAGAACCGTCAACGGAGACACGGTCGAACTATCGCCAAAAGATGTCACCAAATATGCAGAGGCTTTGAATTCCGTCATCTATTTCGCCACCCTGCCCTACAAACTGAAAGACGCGGCGGTGAACAGCGCCTATGAGGGCCAAACAACTATCAAGGGCCAAGATTATGACGTTCTGGCCGTGTCCTTCGATCGAGAAGGAGGGGGTAAGGACCATAATGACGAATTCAGATATTGGATTGACCCGCAAACGAAAATGGTAGATTATCTCGCCTACAACTACGAGACCAATGATGGCGGCGTGCGGTTCCGCAGCGCCTACGACCCGAGAAACGTAGGGGGCATCCGTTTTCAAAATTATGTCAATTATGAGGCACCTATTGGCACGCCCTTGGACGAGCTGCCCGGACTTTACGAAGCGGGGAAATTGAAGGAACTTTCGAAAATAGAGACGGAGGATATAGTCGAATTGAAGGATTAAAAGTTTGGGAATATGTATACTGAAGAAAATTGAGATAAAGTTCGGAAGAACGCTCGTTTTATGTAACTATCTAAAATAGGTGGAAAATATCTCAATCTTATGATTCAATAGGTTCTGCTTGGTGGGGTAACATACATAGAAAACTGATTTCGAGGCCCTCCCTAAATCATTGCTAATTCTTTACCGTATAGTAAAGCGGAAGCAGATAGATATAATCATAAGTACCCTGGGGACCATTCAACCCACTAAACTAGGGATATTCGGGTCAATGGCAAGGGACCAGCGGAGCTGAATCGAGCAAGGTTCCATACTCAGAAGCTTTGAGATAATCGGTGAGGCCTCTAACCCTATTTCCGATACCACAAAAGAACGTTTTCACGAGATCGAATAGGTTAAAATCAGGGGCATTCGAAATTTACTGACCCATGAATTGTGGGATAAGACTTGAAGCTATTTGGGAAACTGCATAGGTCAATATACCTATTCTCAGGCAACGGGTTCAGGAAATTATCGATGATTTAGAAAGTTGACCCAATCTTTTCTACTTTTTAAGATTTCAACCCGAGAGTAGTTCCGAAAAAAAATTGCTTAATACTTTTGATAAAACTCCCGTAATACCCCCTCCGCAGGCTTGTTCTGCGGCGTAAACCGGTTGTCTTTCTCGCCGCCGGACTTTTTGTGGTCGATAAACCATTTCCAGACGTAGCCGCCGGCGAACCAGTCCTCGGGCCAGAATTCTTCCAGGATGGCCTCGGTGGCGTTGGCCTGTGCCGTCAAATTGACGGGCTTTTCGTGGCGGTCGACCAACCAAGGTTTCCAAGCGGTTTGATCGGTACTTCGGTAACCGTATTCGGTAAATAGTATGGGCTTCGCACAGGTACTGTGAAGGGATTTGATGCTGTTCTTATGTTTTTGCCAGCCCGCTTTCAATTGGGCTACCGAAGGTGTTTTTTCTTCGGACAAAGTGAAATAAGCATCGATGCCGATATAATCGAGATCTTGCCAAAAGGGAACTCGGGAGTATTCGTCCCAATTGGCGGCGTAGGTTAATTTTCCGCTATAGATGGTCCGTATTTTGGCGATAAGTCTTTTCCAGAAATCGGGACGCGTTAACACAAACTGCTCCAGTTCGGTGCCAATGCAAAACAGTTCGGACCCGACCTCCTGTGCCATTTCGGCATAGGTAATGATAAATTGTTCATAAGAATCCTCCAAGGTTTTCCAATCCGACTCCGAGTTCATTTTTAGAGAGCCGGTGAACTCCCCCTTCCAAACCCATATCTGGGGCTTGACCATGGTCTTGATGCCATTTTTGTGCAACAGTTGGATGTACTGCATGGCCCCTTCCTTGGTCTCGCCGAACCATTGACGGTCGGTATTAAATATGATTTCGGGGGAAGTGATATCCCTTATAAAACCAAAAGGCATGACCGCCGCATGGTTGGCATGCAGTCGCATTACCTCGGCCACGTGCCCTTGGGCAATTTCTTCGCGGGAGGCTACAAAACTGACGCCATTTATTTTATGGGACGTTTGGGCGAAGCAGGAAAAATGGTAGAGGCATAAGACAATAAGTCCAAATGTTTTCATCCATAGGTATTTCTAGCAGTCTAAAATAGGCTTTTTTTATCCTAGGCGATACCAAATCCGATATTTATACTTGATCAAAGGCTTAGCTTGGTATAGATTTCGGAAGTAAGACCGAAAGCTTCGAATTTCTTTGGAGAATCATTATTTCAACTCGTTCAAAGTCCAATTATATTTATAATAGGACACTTTCGCATCTTCGGGAAGGTTTTCGGTTCTGAATTGGTTGATATACCCGACCAGGGTTTGACCGTCGTGGGTAAAATCTCCCTTATACCATTCGAAAATCTGCGATACTTTTACCTGGCCATTATTGACACGGATAAACTCCGGATCGTGGAGGGCCTTTTCGGTCTGATCTTCCAACTGCCGGTCCAAGGTCGATGGCATATAGGCCTTGTCGAGGATGGGCGGACAGCCCAATGCACCGCAAACGAGCACAAAATGGAAGCGGGGTTCGTCCGGGAAGTTTTTACGAAGCAGTTGATTCTCGATATAATCAAGTGTGATTTTGTTTCCACCGATCTCGTACTTTTTGGAATTAAAGAATCCGTCGATATCCAAGGGAGACTTTATGGGATAATGGTTCACGATACCTTTGATGACTATCAAATTGTATCCATTGATCCAAAAGGCCTGAAATTCATCGGGGTCATCCTTGGATACCGATAGCAGTCGGGCCATATCGATCAGTTCGTCCAACTTCGCAGGATTGTCCTTGAGTTCGGCATAGGCTACCAGTCCGTCTTTTACATTATCCTTGAAAAAGGAATCGGCCATGGAAAAGAATTCCGAAGTGTCCTGCCCGGAGGCCAAGGGGGCGAGGGCCAGAAAAAGGATGCTAAAATAGAATAGGGATTTTCTCATAATAAGCCCGTGTGAATTGGATGGCTCTATTCTCTTCCCATTTGACGAAGGTTCTAATCGCCAGTTCCGCAGAAGATGGATAACTTACGCAAGCCCAATAAATTTATATCTGTTCTAAATTGACACCCGAAATTAAGTTATTACCTTTAGAATCGACTGAAAAACCAATCTATCCCACCAAAACATTTATGGAACATATTGTCATTATCGGCAACGGGATCGCCGGAATAACGGCGGCAAGGCATATTCGGAAACTTTCCGACAGAAAAATCACCATCATTTCCGCAGAGACCGATTATTTTTTCTCGCGTACAGCGCTGATGTACGTCTACATGGGCCATATGCGCTGGAAGGACATCAAACCCTACGAAGATTGGTTCTGGGAAAAAAATCGGTTGGAACTTATAAAAGACTACGTCGAAAGAATCGATACCGATGCACAGACCCTGCATTTTTTGCACGGGGAAACCTTAACCTACGACAAACTCATCATCGCTACCGGTTCGGTAACCAACTCCTTTGGCTGGGAAGGCCTTGCTCTGGACGGGGTACAGGGACTGGTTTCGAAACAAGACCTCGAGGAGCTCGAAATAAACGCACCGAACAAAGAAATTTGCCCCAGTGCTGTCATCGTAGGCGGCGGATTGATCGGTGTAGAAATGGCCGAAATGCTGCGTACCCGCGATATCGACGTCACGATGTTGGTACGTGAGGATGCCTTTTGGAACAACGTACTGCCTAACGGGGAAGCGGAAATGATTTCCCGACATATCCGATCCCACGGCGTAGACCTCCGCCACAACACCAACATTGACAAGATACTGGCCGATGCCGACGGACGGGTGCGGGCCGTGCTGACCCAGGAAGGCGGGGAGGAAATTTCCTGTAAAGTCGTAGGAATCACCACAGGTGTCAAACCGAATATTCCCTTTTTGAAGGATAGTGCTATAGAAACCGATAAAGGCATATTGGTAAACCGGATGCTTGAGACCAATGTTAAAGATGTCTTCGCCATCGGCGACTGTGCCCAACACCGCGAACCCATCGGTCACCGGCCTCCCGTGGAAGCGGTATGGTATACGGGCAGGATTATGGGCGAGACCTTGGCACAGACGATTTGCGGTAATCCGTTCGAATACAATCCCGGGAACTGGTTCAACAGTGCCAAGTTTTTCGATATCGAATACCAGACCTACGGATGGGTCTTACCCGAGAAACGGAAAAAGAACTACGAAGCCCATTTCCACTGGAAACATGACGACGACACCAAATGCATCACCATCGCCTATCACAAGGAGAACCATACATTTTTGGGCATCAATACCTTCGGCATCCGGTTACGTCATGAAATGATGGACCGATGGTTGACCGAAGAACGGAATGTCAGCTATGTCATGGAATATCTGAGGGACGCCAATTTCGACCCCGAATTTTACGAGCATTACGAAGCGGAAATCGTCAACCAATTTAATTCGGAGTTCGATACCAACATCAAACCCAAAAAGAGAAATTGGAAACGGATATTAAGTATATAAAGTTAGTTATAAATTGATGGGTTTAAGGGATGTCAAGATAAACTCATAAAGTTTTTAAAAAGATACTGTTCAAATTATAACCACAGTTTGTAAAAGGGAAAAAGCATGAGCACAGTTCAAAGGGATATGTCTCTCACCGGCCAACCTCCAAAAACGATTAACACGCAACAAAAAATCGCAACATTCATAGGTCTGGTGGGACTGGCGATATTATTTCTGGCGATGTTCAACATCGATTTTCCGAATAATGGCCTTTGGCTGACCGTTTCACTAGTTTGCATTGCGGTCGGCACCATTTGGTTCGCCCAAGCGGAATACCTGAACCGGCACGAAGGCATTAAGAACGACGGCGTTTATTTTAAATCCTTGTCATCACGCGGCTTTTGGGGATGGGTGTTGGGCATCACCCTTACCCTGTTCTATGTGGGCCTCTACTGGTTTCCGCAATACTTTGGGGTGGTCAAGGAAGGGGACAATACCGGTGTCGTTGCCCTTTTCGACCCCTTGAGCAAGCTGCTGAGCGACCATCCCGCCAGCCAGTGGTTTCTTTACGGCACCCTGTACACCTTGGCAATCTTGGTTTTCGGTATCAAATTTATATGGAAATACCGTCACAGCCGCTACGAGATACTCCGTACGATATCGGTCATGTTCTTTCAACTGAGCTTTGCCTTTATCATTCCCGAAATATTGGTGCGGTTGAACCAGCCGTATTACGACCTAAAAAACATCTGGCCGTTGAACTATGACCTGTTCGCTGGCTATAAGATCAACGAATTTCTAAGCGCGGGTAACATTGGGCTCATTATGCTAATTTTTGGGATTTTGTCCATTTTTGTGATCACCCCCATTCTCACCTACAAATTCGGAAAGCGCTGGTACTGCAGTTGGGTCTGCGGTTGTGGCGGCCTGGCTGAGACCGCCGGGGATCCCTTTCGGCACTTGAGCGATAAGCGTCAAGTAGCTTGGAAAATAGAGCGGTGGGTCATTCACAGTGTTGTGGTCTTCGTCACCGTCATGACCACCGCGGTCGTGTTTTCATACCTGAGGGGAAACGAATCGGAATCCATCTCAAAATGGAGCCATCTCGAGAATAAAACGGTCGTTATGAGCGAGCCCAATGGAAAACCGATCGGCGAACGGATATTGGCGGCGCAGGAAGCCGGTGCTAAAAGCGTGATATTCCTTCATAACGACGCTTCCGAAAAACCTCCGGTCATCACAAAGACCGATGGCATTACCATAACATACGGCGTAGTTTCCGAGACGGACAACCAAGCGGCACTTCACCGCATCGAAGAAGGACAGGATGCCGCCCTTACCGGAACCAACGGCACCTCATTTAGGGTAGAAGAAGGAACAGAAATCACGCAATACGATAATTCCCTGATTTCCAAAGAATTTTTTGTCTGGGCCGTTATCATCTTGTTGACGCTGGTATTTGTATGGGCCATGCTCTTCAGACGTAAAGAACTGGCCCAAGATGCCAAATATGGTGCCATAGGCTATTTTGTGGTTGTCATCGGAATTCTACTTTTCACCTATTTTAGCAGTCCCGGTAAACTCTTTTTTTTCGATGCTTATAAAATCAACAAGACCTATGGTTTTATAATCGGGGCTATATTCAGCGGGGTTATAGGAGTAGGGTTTTATCCCCTTTTCGGAAGCCGCGTGTGGTGCCGTTTCGGCTGCCCCATGGCTGCTGTTCTAGGCTTCCAGCAGCGGTTACTCTCTAAGTTCCGCATTACGACCAATGGTGGGCAGTGCATTTCCTGCGGCAACTGCTCCACCTACTGCGAAATGGGCATCGACGTACGGGCCTATGCCCAGAAAGGCGAGAACATTGTCCGCTCTAGCTGTGTGGGATGCGGTATCTGCTCCGCCGTTTGCCCCCGTGGGGTGTTGAAGCTCGAAAACGGGCCTTCGATAAACCGCATTAACAGTAACGAAATCTTGTTGGGAAACGATGTTGATTTGATGAAGTTGGTAAATGAAAAATGATATCAAGGTAATCATCCCCGCTTTTAACGAGGCCGATTCCATTGCGGAAGTCATCTATGGCATTCCCGAATCCGTTTCCGAAATCATAGTCGTTAACAATAATTCCTCCGATAAGACCTTTGAAAATGCCCGATCGGCGGGAGCTACCGTCTTGAACGAGGAAAGAAAAGGGTACGGCTATGCCTGCCTGAAGGGAATAGATTACGTATCCCGGCAATCCATCCCCCCCGATATTATCGTATTTATCGATGGGGACTATTCCGACTATCCCGAAGAACTAGACACAGTGGTAGCCCCTGTTTTAAATGATGGCTATGATTTTGTAATCGGTGCGCGGGTAAAGCGACTAAGGGAAGAAGGAAGTATGACGCCCCAGCAGATCTTCGGCAATTGGTTGGCCACGACCCTGATGAAACTATTGTTCGGGGCAACATTCACCGACCTCGGGCCATTTAGAGCTATAAAATATGACCGATTGATGATGCTCGGGATGGAGGACAAGACCTATGGCTGGACCGTGGAAATGCAATTAAAAGCCATAAAAAAAAACCTGACATATACCGAAGTTCCAGTACGTTACAGAAAAAGAATCGGCGTTTCGAAAGTGTCGGGTACGGTAAAAGGTAGTATATTTGCAGGCATAAAAATATTGGGTTGGATTTTTAAATACAGCGTAAAATAGCATGGGGTTAGTGGTTTCTTATATTATTCTTGCCATTTATAGCATAGCCTTGCTATTGATATTTTTTTACAGCCTCGCCCAATTGAACCTCTTGATCAACTACCTCGGCTATAAACGCCGCAACGAGACCGCGCCCAAGTTCAACCTGCTCGACCCAAAGGAAATTCCGCATGTCACCATTCAGCTTCCCGTATATAACGAGGAATATGTAATGGAACGGCTGTTGGAGAACATCGCCAAAATCGAATATCCGAAGAGCAAACTCGAGATACAAGTCCTGGACGATTCTACTGACGATTCCGTTGTTGACACTGCCAAATGGGTCCGTGAACTGCAGCGTACGGGTCTCGACATACAGCACATACGCCGTGAAAACCGTCAAGGTTTTAAGGCCGGAGCCCTAAAGGAAGGCCTTGAAACAGCCAAAGGGGAGTTCGTTGCCATTTTCGATGCCGACTTCTTGCCCGACAGCGATTGGCTGAAAAAAACGATTATTTATTTTAAAGATCCCGAGATCGGTGTCGTACAGACCCGATGGGGCCATATCAATAGGGATTATTCCACTTTAACGCGTATTCAGGCCTTTGCTTTAGATGCGCACTTTACCCTTGAACAAGTGGGCCGTAACGCGAAAGGCCACTTTATCAACTTTAACGGTACCGCCGGTATTTGGCGCAAGGAATGTATCTTGGATGCCGGCAATTGGGAGGGCGATACCCTGACCGAAGACCTCGACCTCAGCTACCGAGCCCAGTTGAAAAACTGGAAGTTTAAATATTTGGAGGATGTGGAGACGCCCGCAGAGCTCCCCGTCGTCATCAGTGCAGCCCGTTCGCAGCAGTTCCGATGGAACAAGGGCGGAGCGGAAAACTTCCGCAAATCGGTCATGAGGGTCATTACGGCCAAGAATATTTCCTTTAAAACCAAGTTTCACGGGGTGATGCACCTGTTGAACAGTTCCATGTTTCTCTGTGTTTTTCTGGTATCCTTATTGAGCGTTCCCGCCCTATACATCAAACAGCTTTATCCGCAGTTCGACCTGGTTTTTTCGCTGCTCAGTTTCTTCGTTTTGAGTACGATTATCCTTTTCGTCTGCTATTGGTTTACCTATAAAAGCATACAGGGCAGCAGCTTCGATAATTTTGTAGATTATATCAAAATTTTCTTTACCTTTTTTTCGGTCGCCCTGGGCTTCTCGTTACATAATTCCATTGCCGTACTCGAAGGCCATATGGGCAAGCGAAGTGAATTCGTGCGTACGCCCAAGTTCAACCTCAACCATATTACCGACACCTGGAAGGGAAATAAGTATCTTGCCAAAAAATTGTCGCCCAATATGATTTTAGAGGCTTTGTTGATGCTTTATTTTCTTTTCGGCATGTACAGCGCCATTCCCTTGAACGATTTCGGACTCTTTCCCTTTCATTTGATGTTGTGTATGGGGTTCGGGTTCGTGTTCTTCAAGTCGTTGACGGCGCGGGCTTGAAAATCATTTCCCGGCTACTAAGACGTTTTTGAACAATCCGGACTACCCATGCCCACCAAGCTCGCCACATACCTCAAGCTGCATAAGATTCCCATTTCGCTGGCCTTGTTGAGCCTGATTTTCTACTACACCTTCGCCAACCATCTCGAACGTACCGATTTTATTAAACTAGTTTTCCTTTTCGCCGCACTCTTCTTTTTGTATTTACGCACCATTCAATTCGAAAAGTGGAACCTAAAATTCCTTTTGGTGATCGGCATCCTTTTCCGCCTGGCTTTTTTGGGGACCGAGCCCCATCTTTCCCAAGACTTTTATCGGTTTATATGGGATGGCCATTTAGTGGCCCATTTCATCAATCCGTATTTAGAGGTACCCGACCTTCTTATCCAACGGCAAGACTTGGTTATCCCCAACTCCCACGAACTGTACAGCGGTATGGGCGAGCTGAGCGCGAAGCATTTTAGCAACTATCCTCCCTTGAACCAACTACTGTTTGCCTTGGCGGCCCTCTTGGGGGGAAAGAGCATTATGGGTTCGGTGCTCGTAATGCGGACGCTAATTATCACGGCGGATATCGGAATCGTTTACTACGGACGGAAACTGCTCAAACAGCTCAATCGCCCGCCCCACCTGATTTTTTGGTATTTTCTCAATCCCCTGGTTGTTGTAGAGCTTACGGGGAACCTCCATTTTGAAGGGGTCATGCTTTTCTTTTTCGTATGGGCGATATACCTGTTGTCCCAAAAAAAATGGAGGGTCGCCGCCCTTCCGTATGCCCTTTCCATCTGCATTAAATTAGTGCCGTTATTGTTTCTGCCTTTCTTTTTTAAACACTTGGGAATAAAAAAAAGTTTGGTTTTTTACTTGATGGTAGGGACAGCCTGTTTTATACTTTTCCTTCCTTTCTATTCCCCGGATTTCTTGGAAAACTATTCACAGACAATCGGACTCTGGTTTTCCAATTTCGAGTTCAATGCCGGACTTTATAATGGCATTAAGCAAATCGTCGTTTTTTTCGACGGCAAACCGTGGGAGCTTATCAAGACCTACGGCAAGATTGTTCCGGTGCTGACCGTTTTGGCCGTATCAGGGTTCACTTTTTTGCGGCGTAACCAAAAGCCGTCGATACTGCTTACATCCATGCTATGGAGTTTAACCCTTTACTATTTGTTATCCGCAACGGTACACCCGTGGTACATTGTATTTTTGGTACTGCTCGGCGTCATAACCGAATACCGATTTGTATTGGTTTGGTCGTTGGTCGTGGTACTCAGCTATTATGCGTATTCAAATCCCGCTTTTACCGAAAATCTATGGTTGCTGGCAGTTGAATATTTCGTCGTATTTGGATTTTTAGGGTATGAAATCTTTAATCTAAAGCGGCAAAAGCCGATTTTTCACAAAAACTAATCCCCAATTGTTGTAATTCCATTGTATTCTTGTACATTTGATTTCTATGAAAGAACAAAACCATATAGCAAGCATGTACTGTATTCTCGCTTCCGTTCGTTCATTTTCTCCCCGTCGTCGCCCGTAAGGGTGCGTATAACTTCTATGGAAATAGGTGAGTCCATTTCCGCACAGTTCCGAAAACCTTTATTATTTACCGATAAATTGCTATAGCAATGAAAATTGTAATTGCTAACGAGACCCATTTTAAATACGCTGAAACTATTTGTGATACCATCGCCGAATCGGCCAAGGTTCGCGGTACGGGCATCGCCAAACGTACCCCTGAATACATTCAAAAAAGATTACAGAACGGTAACGCGATAATCGCTTTGGACGGGGAGAAATTCGCCGGCTTTTGCTATATTGAAGTCTGGGGCCACGAGAAATTCGTTGCAAATTCAGGCCTGATCGTACACCCGGATTATCGAAACCAAGGCTTGGCGAAGAGAATAAAGAAGCGCATCTTCGAACTATCCCGCGAAAAATTCCCCAATGCCAAGATATTTGGGATTACTACCGGACTGGCGGTGATGAAAATGAACTATGACCTAGGCTATAAACCGGTGACTTTTTCAGAACTGACCGATGACCCTGACTTTTGGAAGGGCTGCCAGACCTGTAAGAATTTTGATGTCCTCACCCGCACGGAACGAAAAATGTGCCTGTGTACGGGCATGCTCTACGACCCGAAGGCCCAACCCAAAACGGCAGAAAAGAAAAAACCGGACAGCAAAAGTTTTCAGAGATTAAAGAGTATAAAAGAGAGTTTGTTCTTGAAGAAAAAGAAAATAGAATAGAATTAAGCGAGGAGCGATAAATGGATGTTGAAATAAACGGAAATAGTGATGCGGTAAAACAAACTGTTGAAGTTTCCAGTACGGTCAACGAATTGCTTCGCTACGCCCGCAATTTTGGCGAATATTAAACAGAATCCCGTTGGTTCGGAAATGACAAAATATAAAACATGAAAAAACTAGTACTTGCATATAGCGGCGGATTGGACACTTCTTACTGCGCCAAATACCTATCCAAAGAAAAAGGCTTTGAAGTACATGCCGTAAGTGTAAACACCGGGGGGTTTTCAAAAGAGGAAATCGCCTCTATCGAACAAAAGGCCATTCAATTGGGAGCCACTTCATACACCTCGATCGATGCCGTACAGACTTTTTACGAAAAAGTGGTCAAATACCTCATCTTCGGGAATGTGTTGAAAAACAATACCTATCCCTTATCGGTAAGTGCCGAACGTATTGTACAGGCGATCGAAATCGTGAACTATGCCAAAAAGATTGGGGCAGAATATATCGCCCATGGCAGTACGGGCGCGGGCAACGACCAAGTGCGATTCGATATGATTTTCCAGATCATGGCCCCAGAAATCGAAATCATCACCCCAATCCGGGACCATACCCTCTCCCGGGAATCGGAAATCGAATACCTGAAACAGAACGGCGTTGATTATTCCTGGGAAAAAGCCAGATATTCAATTAACCGCGGACTTTGGGGAACATCGGTAGGCGGTGAGGAAACTTTAACCTCTCGGAAGCCGCTGCCAGATTCGGCCTATCCGAGTCAATTACAGAAAAAAGAACCTGCCGAAGTACAACTGACTTTTGCGAGAGGAGAGCTGGTAGGCATTGATGGACAGAATGCGGATCCCGTAGAAAATATTATCACATTGAATGCCCTATCCTCAAAATATGCCATTGGACGTGACATCCATGTGGGCGATACCATCATCGGTATAAAGGGCCGGGTGGGCTTTGAGGCACCGGCGTCTTTGATTACCATCAAAGCGCATCACCTTTTGGAAAAGCATACCCTTAGCAAATGGCAACAATTCCAAAAGGAACAGTTGGGCAATTTTTACGGGATGTTGCTGCACGAAGGTCAATATTTGGACGAAGTGATGCGGAATATCGAGGCCTTTCTGACCGACACCCAAAAGAATGTCTCGGGCAATGTTTTCGTCACGCTCCACCCCTATCGTTTCGAACTCAACGGAATTGCCTCGGAGCACGATCTGATGAACGCCTCTTTCGGAAGCTATGGGGAAATGAACAAGGCTTGGTCGGCCGATGACGCAAAAGGCTTTATCAAGATTATGTCGAATTCAGGGAAAATCTATAATCACGTAAACCAAAACCATGATTAGCACCGGTATCATAGGCGGTTCAGGTTATACCGGCGGGGAATTGATCCGAATTCTGCTGCACCATCCCGAAGCAGAAATCGATTTTGTATTCAGCACGACCCGGGCCGGAAAAAAAGTGGTTACCGCACATCCCGATCTCTTGGGGTCGACCGAAATGGAATTTACCGATAGCATCAATTCCGATGTAGATGTCGTTTTTCTCTGTTTGGGGCATGGCAATTCCTCCCAATTCCTCAGGGAAAACCATTTTTCGGATCACACCAAGATTATCGATCTCAGTAACGATTTTCGACTACAACAAGATGCCGTTTTTGAAGGGAAGAAATTTGTTTACGGCCTACCCGAACTCAAAAAAACGGAAATCCAAAAAGCGGATTATATCGCCAATCCGGGATGTTTTGCGACCACGATTCAATTGGGACTTCTGCCTTTGGCCCAAGCGGGAAAATTAGGCAACGAAGTTCACATCAATGCGGTTACCGGAAGCACCGGTGCAGGCGTCCGCCCATCGGAAACCTCGCATTTCAGTTGGCGGAACAATAACCTGAGCTGGTACAAACCCTTTACCCATCAACACTTGGGAGAGATCAATGAGAATTTAAAATCCTTGCAACCCGATACCGGGGAACTATTTTTCCTGCCCAATCGCGGCAATTTTACCCGGGGAATCCTGGCAACGGCCTACACGAAATTCGAAGGTAGCGAAGAAGAGGCCCTCCAACTGTACAGGGATTTTTACAAAGATGCGGTTTTCACGCAGGTGACCGAAGAACCCATCCACTTAAAACAAGTAGTGAATACGAACAATTGCCATATCCATTTGCATAAGCATAAGGATATCCTGTTGATTACCTCCGCGGCGGACAATCTATTGAAGGGCGCTTCAGGGCAAGCGGTACAGAATATGAACTTGATGTTCGGATGGGAAGAAAGAACGGGATTGCAGTTGAAGGCAGGAGTTTTTTAACTAAATAGCCAATTATGAAAATAGCCATTATAGGCACCGGAAACCTCGGCCTATCCATAGCCAAGGGCATTTTAAATTCGAACGGGGCGACCACCATGTACCTGACCAAGCGTAACCCCGAAGAAATCAGGGATTTTGAGAAGTACGGCAACGTAACGGTAACCTCCGACAACCGCAAGGCGGTCGAAAATTCCGATATCCTGATCTTGGCGGTCCAGCCCAGTCAATTGGATTCTGTTTTAGAGGATACAAAAGATTTGTTGACGGAAAATCACGTGGTCATTTCAACGATAACCGGTTTTAGCATCGCCAAAATCGAGGCCATTATCGGGGCGCGTCACCATATCATCCGCAGTATGCCCAACACGGCGATTTCGGTCGGGCAATCGATGACCTGCATCTGTAGTAACGAAAAAGGCAAGAAAAAGATAGAGCTTGCCAAGGCAATTTTTAATAGGATGGGGCATTCCATGGAAATTCCCGAGCCCCAGATGCAGGCCGCAACCGTCATCTGCGCCAGCGGTATCGCCTTTTGGATGCGCTTGATCCGAGCCACCACGCAAGGGGCCATTCAATTGGGCTTCGATGCCAAGGAAGCCCAAGAACTGGCCATGCATACCTGTAACGGGGCGGCCAGTCTGTTGATCGCTTCCGGCAGCCATCCCGAAGCGGAAATCGACAAGGTGACCACCCCAAAGGGATGTACGATTCAAGGCCTCAACGAAATGGAACATCAGGGGTTGAGCTCTTCGTTGATAAAGGGGATAGCGGCATCCTACGAAAAAATAAGCCGAATTCAAGAAGGGCAGTTGTGAGACCTGAACTACCAAATAGCAGGTGCAAAATTGAAAAGAGGATAGGGAGTGATCTAATAAAAAATCAGTCATGAAATTATTCGACGTTTACCCATTATACGATGTGACCCCGGTCTCAGCCCAAGGCATTGTCGTAACCGACGATAAGGGGCAGGAATATTTGGACTTCTACGGGGGCCACGCCGTGATATCCATTGGACATTCGCATCCGCATTACGTGAAGCGTTTAAAAGACCAGCTGGACAAAATCGGGTTTTATAGCAATTCGGTAAAGAATCCGCTTCAAGAAGAATTGGCCGAGAAACTGGGCAGGCTTTCAGACTGTGAAAGTTACAACCTTTTTTTGTGCAATTCCGGGGCAGAAGCCAATGAGAACGCCCTGAAAATGGCATCTTTTCATACCGGTAAATCCCGTGTAATCGCCTTTAAGAACAGTTTCCATGGCCGGACGTCGGCAGCGGTGGCAGCTACCGACAATCCGAAAATCAATGCCCCCATCAACCAACAGCAAAAAGTGACATTTCTGTCCTTTGATGATAGCAAGGCCCTCACCCGGGAAATTGAAAAGGGAGACGTCTGTGCGGTAATTCTCGAAGCCGTTCAGGGCGTAGGGGGTCTCGATGAGCCCTCTACGGAATTTTATCAAGAACTCGAAAAGCTGTGTAAAAGACACCAGGTCGTGCTGATCGCCGACGAGGTACAGTCCGGTTTCGGACGGACAGGAAAGTTCTTTGGATATCAACATCACGGAATCGTACCCGATGTGATCAGTATGGCCAAAGGCATGGGCAACGGATTCCCGGTCGGTGGCATTTTAATCCATGAAGACATCAAGGCCTCCTACGGATTATTGGGCACTACCTTTGGCGGAAACCATTTGGCCTGTGCCGCAACATTGGCGGTTTTGGAAGTCATGGAAAATGAGCGGTTGATAGAAAATGCCAAGCGTTTGGAAGGCTATTTTCGGGGTTTGGCCGCAGAAATCCCTCAGATCACAAGAGTAAAGGGCAGGGGGCTAATGCTCGGCCTAGAATTCGATGCCTCGACTGCGCCCGGCACAGGCACCTCGACTGCGCCCGGCCCAGGCATCTCGACTGCGCTCGATACAGGTTTCGAGGTGGCAGACCTAAGAAAGCGTCTGATATACAACCAGCATCTTTTTACAGGAGGGGCGAAGAACAAGCATGTGCTCCGGGTCTTGCCGGCTCTGAACATTACGGAGAAAGATCTAGATGCTTTTTTTAAAGCGTTAAAAGCCGAGCTGTCGTAAAAGATTTGCAACTAGAAAACATGAACAAAAAGCGCATTCTTTTAAAAATAGGTTCCAATACGCTGACCAAGGAAACAGAACAGATTTCCCGGGGCAAAATCGAGGATATGGGCCGGCAAATCGCCCTATTAAAAACAGGTCATGAATTCATTATCGTTAGCTCGGGTGCCATTGCTGCCGCCAAACAGTTCGTGAAATTGGAGCATAACGGCAAGGAAATTGTCGTAAAACAGGCCTTGGCGGCCATCGGACAGCCCCATTTAATGAGGATGTTCCAAGAGAGTTTTCGAGAATTGGGCCTATTATCGGCCCAATGCCTGTTGTCGTATTCCGATTTTAAAAACCCGAAATCCAAGGCCAATATCAAGAACACCATCGACATTTTGGTGTCCAACAATTTCATTCCCATCATCAATGAAAATGATACGGTCGCGGCAGACGAGATACAGTTTGGCGACAACGATAAACTGGCTGCGCTCACGGCCGCATTGCTCAAAGTAGATTTGTTGATGATCGCCACAAACACTGATGGCATCTATACAAAGGCTTCGTTGGATAGCGGAAATCCCAAAACCATACCCTCCATAACCGATATCGACGAACTGGCAAAAGAGATAAGTGCCAAAAAATCTTCCCACGGTACGGGTGGCATGCCATCTAAAATCGAGGCGGCCACGATAGCCCAAAACGCCGGGATAGAGACCTGGGTCGTAAACGGGTTGAAGGATAATTTTGTGGTCCACGCACTTGAAAATAAGAGTCGGCATACGAGAATTAGCAGGAAATGACAGATGAAAACCAAAAGCTCAACAATGAAAACGACCCTATGAGAAACTATCTTTCAATAAACGATATCGATTCCCTGGCCGACTGGGTTGCCGAGGCCAGGGAACTCAAGAAAAACCCAAGGAACTTGATAAAGCTTGGAAAAAACAGGACAATCGCATTGCTATTCTTCAATAACAGCCTAAGAACGCGCCTTAGTACCCAAAAGGCGGCCCTGAACCTGGGAATGGACGTCATGGTCATGAATTTCGGCAGCGAAGGCTGGGCCTTGGAATATGGGGAGGGTATACGTATGAACGAAGGTAGTTCGGAACATATCAAGGAGGCGGCACAAGTCGTTTCGCAGTATTGTGATATCGTGGCCATCCGTGCTTTTGCAGAATTGCAGGACAAAGCAAAAGACGAGGCCGAAGAGGTATTGAACGGCTTTAAAAAATACGCCTCCGTACCCATCATAAACATGGAAAGCTCGGTCGGCCATCCGTTGCAGGCGCTCGCCGATGCGATTACCTTAGAAGAACTGAACATCCAAAAGCGGCCTAAAATTGTACTTTCGTGGGCACCGCACCCCAAGGCCCTGCCCCATGCAGTGGCGAATTCATTTGTGGAAATGATGCGGGTACAGGAAGCCGATTTCGTTATCACCCATCCCAAGGGATATGAATTGAACCCTGCTATTACCGATGGGGTTCCTATCGAATATGACCAGAAAAAAGCCTGTGAAAACGCGGATGTCATCTATGTAAAAAACTGGAGCAGCTATTTCGACTACGGGAAAGTGCTCCACCAAGATGCGGATTGGATGATGACCCGGGAGAAGCTGGGAGATGCCCAATTTATGCACTGCCTGCCCGTTCGCAGAAACGTGGTCGTTGAGGATGCAGTATTGGACGGTGGACAATCATTGGTGATCGAGCAGGCGAACAACCGCACCTATGCGGCACAAGTCGTTCTGAAGAAATTATTGGAAGGCTAAATTCCCCTTGAAGTTTATCCGGAACGTGACGGAGGCTAGGAATGAAAAGAAATATGAAGAATAAACTAAAAAACAAAGTCTGTATCATCACCGGCGCGACCAGTGGTATGGGAAGGGCGATTGCGGAGTCATTTTCAAGGCAGGGAGCCAAATTGATCCTGTCAGGGCGCAATGCCGATAGAGGGAAGGCCCTTGCGGAAAAATTGCAGCATTCCATTTTTCTGCCCGGTGACGTCAGCGACCCCGCTTATAATGAAAAATTGGTGAAAGCGGCCATCGAAAATTTCGGTCAGCTGAATGTGCTCTCCCTGAACGCCGGTATGTTGGGGCTGGGAAATGTGGTCGACCTTCCCGAAACACTCTGGAACAAGACCGTGAACGTCAACCTGAGCGCTATCTATTACATCTCAAAATATGCGGTGCCCCATATCCTAAAGAATGCCGGCGGCTCGATACTGATCAATTCTTCCATCGCGGCATTCAAAAGTTTTCCGAACCATCCGGCCTATTGTGCGTCGAAGGCGGCGGCCGTAGCCTTGATGAAACAGATGGCGGTCGAATACGCCCCAGACATAAGGATCAACGCCATTTGTCCCGGACCGGTTGACACTCCCTTCCTATGGGATTCGGCCAAGGCTTTTAAAAATCCGGATACTGCGGTCGAAGACGCTAAAAACGATACCTTGATGCAACGCCTGGGTACGCCCGAAGATATTGCCAAACTCGCCTTGTTCTTGGTATCCGAAGATGCCTCGTGGATTACGGGGACCGCGATGACGATCGATGGAGGAATTTTAAATTCGTAATATGAAACCCATCCTATCCATAGTAAAAATCGGCGGAAACATTATCGAGAACAAGGGGGAGCTATCCAAATTCCTAAAATTATTTTCCGTTATGGAAGGCTCTAAGATCTTGGTACACGGCGGGGGGAAATTGGCCACCGAAATCTCTAAAAAAATGGGGGTAGCATCCAAAATGATCGGAGGACGGCGTATAACCGACGAAGAAGGACTAAAAATCATTACCATGGTCTATGCAGGCCTTACTAATAAAAATATAGTGGCCGAGCTACAGGGAAAAGGCTGTAACGCCATGGGATTGAGCGGTGCGGATGGCAATGCCATCCGGGCCCATAAACGCCCGGTAAAGGATATCGACTATGGTTTCGCAGGTGATGTCGATACGGTCAACGAAGGCCTTGTAGCCCATCTGTTGACCTTGGGCCTTACCCCTGTTTTCTGTGCGATGACCCACGATGGAAAAGGACAGTTGTTGAATACCAATGCCGATACCATTGCCTCCGAACTGGCCATCGGCCTTGCCCAGCATTACCAAACAACCTTATATTACTGTTTTGAAAAGAACGGGGTTCTGCGGGATATTTCCGACGACACTTCGGTAATAAAACACATCGACACCGAAATTTACAAAGACCTGTTAGAACGGAACCTCATCGTCGACGGCATGCTTCCTAAAATGACCAACTGCTTTCATGCCCTGAACAACGGGGTACGAAAAGTATGCATCGGAAACACGGCGATGTTGGCACAAAACGAAGATCTTTACACTACGATAACACGATGACGATGGACAAAAATCAACTTACCGTAAAAGCCTTGGAGC
The DNA here is from genome assembly GCA_963734985.1 of uncultured Flavobacteriaceae bacterium. Taxonomy (GTDB): domain Bacteria; phylum Bacteroidota; class Bacteroidia; order Flavobacteriales; family Flavobacteriaceae; genus Pricia. The sequence continues at coordinate 330,039 of CAVTJB010000003.1, read as the reverse complement.
TGTTGCAACAACTTATTTCTATTCCATCCTTTTCTTCCGAGGAAGACCGGACCGCGGATGCCATCGAAAGCTGGTTCAGAGCGTTCGACATCCCTTTTCAACGTGATCTCAACAATGTCTATGCGGTAAACCGACATTTCGAAGACAGCAAACCGACCCTATTGCTGAACTCCCATCATGATACGGTCAAACCGAATTCCGCCTATACCAAAGACCCGTTCCACCCGCATATCGAGAACGGAAAACTATACGGTTTGGGCAGTAACGATGCCGGGGGGGCGTTGGTCTCCTTGATCGCCGCATTCACCCATCTCTATGCCGAAGAAAACCTGTCCCACAACCTCTTACTGGTCGCCTCTATGGAAGAAGAGAGTTCGGGAGACAATAGCCTACGCGGACTTTTACCCAAGCTCCCCAAAATCGATGTGGCCATCGTGGGCGAACCGACTTTGATGCAATTGGCCATCGCCGAAAAAGGTTTGGTCGTTTTTGACGGGCAAGTAAAAGGAACGCCCTCACATGCCGCACATCCAAACGACAACAATGCCATTTACAACAGCATCAAAGTCTTGGAATGGTTCAAAAATTACCGCTTCCAAAAGGTATCAGAGGCTTTGGGCGAGGTAAAATTGACCGTCACCCAAATCAACGCTGGGGTGCAGCACAATGCCGTTCCCGCCCAGACCGATCTGGTCATCGACGTTCGGGTCAACGACAGGTACACCAATCAAGAGATCGCCGATATTCTAATGGCCGAGGCCCCGTGTGAGCTACAGCCCCGTTCGTTGCGGTTAAATTCCTCCGCCATAGCCAAAGAACATCCCTTAGTGCAATCGGGTATGGCCTGGGGTCGAGAAACCTATGGTTCCCCCACCCTATCGGATCAAGCGGCCCTGACCTGCCAAAGCCTAAAACTAGGCCCTGGCGACAGTACCCGTTCCCATTCCGCCGATGAGTTTATTTACGTTCAGGAAGTGGAGGAAGGAATTGATTTGTATATTCGGATTTTAGAGAGATTCCTAAAAAAATAAAAACCGATACAAGCTCAGAACTAACGGGTTTGAATTATGAATTTGAAATTGACACTATGAAACTCTGGGACAAAGGCTTTAGCACCGATCAAAAAATAGACCGTTTCACCGTGGGGAACGACCGCACTCTGGATCTACATTTGGCGAAATATGACGTAATCGCCTCCAAAGCACACGCCAAGATGTTGGGCAAGATCGGTCTGCTGACCAACGAGGAAACAAAATCCCTGATCAACGAATTGGATGCCATTGGGTCATCTATAGAGAAAGGGAAATTTGTAATCGAGGATTCCTTTGAGGATATGCACTCCAAAATCGAGTACCTTCTCACCGAAAAACTGGGCGATACGGGCAAGAAAATCCACACCGCGCGTTCCCGCAACGATCAGGTCTTGGTTGCCATGCATCTGTATTTAAAGGATGAACTGACGGAAATACGGTCCCAGACCCAAAAATTGTTCGACTTGCTTTTGAATTTGGCCGAAGAGCATAAAGAGGTGATGCTACCCGGATACACCCACCTTCAAATCGCCATGCCCTCCTCGTTCGGATTATGGTTTTCAGCCTATGCGGAAAGCCTCATCGATGACCTCTATTTTGTCGAAGCGGCCTACAAGATGGCCGACCAGAATCCGCTGGGAAGTGCGGCAGGATATGGCAGTTCCTTTCCCATCGACCGTAGTTTCACTACCCGGGAATTGGGTTTTGAAACTATGAAGTACAATGTAGTTGCCGCCCAAATGGGCCGCGGTAAAGTCGAAAGGGCTACCGCTTCCGCCATGTCGAGCATAGCCGCCACCCTCTCGAAAATGGCGATGGACATTTGCCTGTATATGAGCCAGAACTTTGATTTTATCTCTTTTCCGGACGAACTGACCACCGGCAGCAGCATCATGCCCCATAAAAAAAATCCCGATGTTTTCGAGCTGGTCCGCGGAAAATGCAACAAACTGCAAAGTATCCCCAACCAGTTGGGCTTGGTCATCAACAACCTTCCCAGTGGCTACCACCGCGACCTGCAACTGGTTAAGGAAATCATCGTTCCGGCCATTCAGGATATGAAAGCCTGTCTTGAGGTATTGACCTTTAGCCTAAAGGAAATCCGCGTCAAAAAAAACATCCTTGACGATCCGAAATACGATTACCTTTTCAGTGTCGACACCTTGAACGAGCTGGTACAAAACGGGATGCCCTTTCGGGATGCCTACAAAAAAATGGGGCATGAAATTCAGGAAGGTACCTTTCATCCCAAACGCGATATCGAACATACGCATGAGGGCAGTTTGGGGAATCTGTGCTTGAAAGAGATCCGGGAAAAAATGAGAAAATTATAGACCCAGAGTCTTCTAAACTTTAGCGTTGCCCTCTGGGAAAGTAGGTATAATACGATCGAACTAATTTAGGCATTTTTCTTCGCTAAAAAATGCACCCTTTTCACCCCTTTTTGTCCTTTTTTGCTTTCGGAGCGCTTTTATGCCCCACAAAAAAAGCCTTCTAATGGTCAAAATTGTCTAATTTCCGGTAGAAATCAGAAATCTTAAATCAGTTCAAGAAAAGTATGAATTTCAAAAATAAGCCGAAACAATGGGTAGCCTTCGGCCCAACCTATGCCCCAATTGTGGTGAAAAAACTCGTCTTTGCAGCATTTCTATGTATGCTTGTAATTGCCGTAAAGGCTCAGGACACCTACCAAAGAAACCCCTACGCCGACGTGCAGAGCTACATCTTCAACCTTGACCTGAACGATACCACCGACCAAATCAAGGGCGAAGCCGAGATTACGGTAGAATTTAGGGATAGTATCAAGACATTCAGCTTGGACCTTATCGGAAAATCCGCGACTTATGGTATGGCGGTCGATAGTATTTTCGAAGGCGACCACATAGCGAACTACACTTTTCAACATAATAAAATCAAGATTACCCCGTCTGTGGATTCGACCAAAACCAGAACCTTCAAAGTAGCATACCATGGTGTACCCGAAAGGGGCCTGGTCATAGATACCACCAAATTCGGCCAACGTTCGTTCTTCGGCGACAACTGGCCGAATTTGGCCCGCCATTGGCTTCCCTCGGTCGACCATCCCTACGATAAGGCCAGTATCGAATTCCGAATTACAGCACCCGAGCATTACGATGTGGTCGCTACCGGCGAAAAAATCGAGGAAAGTCACTTGAGCAACGGGTATAAACTGACCACCTACAAAGAGCCCGCCCCTGTAGCCATGAAGGTCGCTACCATAGGTGTAACGGAATTCGCCAGTAAGCTGCTCGACGAGGTCTATGATATTCCGGTGACGGCCTGGGTCTATCCCCAAAACCGGTTGGATGGGTTTTCCGATTATAAAATCGCCTCTCAAGTATTGCGCTATTTTATCGACAATATAGGCCCCTATTCCTACGCCAAACTTGCCAATATGCAAGCCAAGACCCAGTGGGGCGGACTCGAAAATGCGGGTACCATATCTTACTTTGAGAATTCCGTCACGGGAAAAAACGAGGTCGAAGGCTTGATCGCCCATGAGATTGCCCACCAATGGTTCGGCAATTCCGCGACCGAGAACGATTGGAACCATGTTTGGCTCAGCGAAGGCTTTGCCACCTATTTTGCGATTCTATACCAAGAAAGTGTCTACGGCGATGGAAAGAGAAAGGAAGAGCTTGAACTCGATCGGAAACAGATTATCGAATATTACGTCAAAAATCCTTCGCCGATTATCGATCCCAGTATCACGGACCCCTTAAAAGTGCTGAGCGTCAACACCTACCAAAAGGCCGGCTGGGTATTGAACATGCTACGGCACAAGTTGGGAGACGGTGTCTTTTGGCAGGGTATCCGTACCTACTACAAGCGGTTCCGAAACGCAAATGTGATGACCCGGGACTTTAGAAAGGTCATGGAAGAAGTATCGGGAACAAATCTGGAAGCCTTCTTCGAACAATGGCTGTACACCAAAGGCCATCCTGAAATCAAATGGAAATGGGACTATCGCAACGGCAAAATACACCTCGAAATTGACCAGCTGCAAAGCCAGCACATCTTTCAATTCCCTTTGGAAATAGGTAGGGTTAATAATGGCCACCTCAATACTACGATAGTACAAATCGACGAAAAATCGAAAACGTTTGAGATTCCTTCCCCATCCAAGCCCGATGCCCTTATTCTAGACCCCGGGTCTTGGCTATTGTTCGAGGAAAGAAAATGATTCAGCATTGGCAAGGCTGATCTTGAGTTGAATTTTGACCTTCTTCACATCGATTCTGGGTCAACACATCAATTTAGTCGAAATCTGAAAATTCATAATTGATCATCCCTAAATTAATGACTTCTTGATCGGTAAGATACCGCCAATGCCCTCGCGGCAGGTCTTTTTTGGTGAGCCCGGCATAGACCACACGGTCGAGTTTTACGACTTCATAGCCCAAAGTCTCGAAGATCCGGGTGACGATTTTGCTGCGTGAACTAAAGATTTCCATACCCACTTGGGTCTTAGGGGCATCGTTAACAAAACTGACCTCCTGTACCTTGACCACCTTATGGTCAACGGCCAGTCCGTCCTGGATTTTTTTTAGATCGGCACTGCTCAGTGGTTTGTTCAATTCTATATGGAATATTTTTCGGAGACCGTTCTTGGGGGCATTCAGCCGTTTAGTCAGTTCGCCGTCATTGGTGAAGAGAAGTAGTCCGGTTGTATTTTTACCCATTTTGCCCACCGGTTTCAATTCGGCTTTGGTAGATTTTGAGATAAGCCCAATGGCAGTACGGTCGCCATGTTCGTTACGGGCAGTTGTAGTAAAATCCTTCGGCTTGTTGAGCAGTACATATTCTTTCTTTGCGGGGTTCAATAGCTGTCCGTCGAACCGGACCTCATCGCTCAATTTCACCTTATGGCCCATTTCGGTCACCGGCTCTCCGTTGACGGTAACGCTTCCCGCAGCGATCAAAACATCGGCCTCCCTACGCGAACAGACCCCCGAATTGGCCACGTATTTATTTAGGCGGATCAAATCAGGATTACTGGGTGCGTGGGCGTTTCCATTATTCTTTATCGGGGCGTTCCCCCGGGAATAGCTCTTTTTTCTAAAATTCCCGCCCTGTCGTCCGGATACCCGATGGCCGGCATCCGTTTTTGACCTATTGGATGATTTACTTCCCTTGTTAGACTCCGATCGGCTCATGTCATCAGTTTTTGCAAAGATAGTAAAGGCTTTGTATAAGGGACTCCCGATAGTTATAAAATCCGGTTCAATACCAGGTCAACATTGATCAGCAAAATACTAAAAACTCCCACTACGATTATCAGCTTCAGAATATTGTGCAGCCAAACATAATGTTTTTTAGTACCCGATCGTAGCAGCAGCACGAGAAAGAGCAGCAAGAAGAGCACACATCCCATAAAATAATAATGCATATAGCCCACATCGAAGCGTGTAATCAACAAAAGGGAGGGAATCAAAGTGAGCAAAATCAATCCTGATATCAATAGTTTTGAGACATTACTGCCGTAAAGAATGGGGATGGTATCGTAGTTCTGGGCCATATCCCCGGACATATTTTCAAGGTCCTTGATCATTTCCCGGGCCAAAATGAGCAAGAATAAAAAGATGGCGTGTACGAATATGACGGTCTCAAAATTTTTGTAGTAAACAAATACGGCGAAAAAGGGAGCAATAGCCAGGGTGGCGGAGACGAAATTTCCTAAAAACGGTACCCTTTTCAGTTTATGGGAATACAGCCAAATACCGAAAATATAAGCTGAAAAAAAAAGTACTGCCCGAAAAGATACATAACTGGCCGCGAAAACCGACAAAAAATTGAGAACAAAATAGGTGGACAGCTTAAACCGCTGCGGCACCAACCGGTCTAACATGCTCTTTCGAGGCTTGTTGATCAAATCTTTTTCGGCGTCGTAGAAATTGTTGATGATATACCCACTGGCAATAACCAGGGCGGAGGCGACCACTATTATAAAAAGGTTGAAATCAAAGACCACTTCCCGAAGTGGCAATTCGGGGGCAAGAATGTAAATGGAGGCCAAATATTGCGCGAGGGCGATGATGAGGATATTGTACCCCCGTACCACGGAAAACAGACTCAATACCTTTAGAAGTAGGAGCTTGTTTTTTCTGCTAGGCATTTTAGAGACTATTTACAATCCTGTAGATTATTTTTTTCCTGCCCGTTCATGAGGCGGTAATGACCCTTTTTCACCCTCCGCCTTTACAATTTGTACCGCAATTACATCCACGATGTCCCGTAACTTCCGGGTCGCCCAAAAGAACTTAAAAGGTGCTGTAATCTCGAAAAGTCAAGGCTAATCACCAATTTATAGGCCGTCTTTAAGACAATTTAGAAGTTGTACACCACTTCTAAATTGTAATCTTTGAGCACCTTTTTGGCCTTATCGATATCTTGGGTGAAGCCCAAAATATATCCGCCGCCGCCGGAACCACAAAGTTTGAGGTAGTAGTCGTTGGTTTCGATGCCCTTTTTCCAGAGTTCGTGGAATTTGGCGGGAATCATCGGCTTGAAATTATCGAGCACCACGTGCGAGAGCTGTTTGAGGTTTCCGAAGAGCGACTTAACGTTGCCGTTTACAAAATCCTCTACACAGGCATCGGTATGCTTTATAAACTGGTCTCTGAGCATATTGCGGAACCCTTCCTGTTTCATCTTTTCCATAAACAACTGTACCATCGGCGCCGTCTCGCCGGTCGAACCGCTATCCAATAAAAAAACGGCTCCTTTGCCCTCTAAATTTTGGGAAGGGATGCTTGTGGACTCGATATCCTCTTTGGAATTGATGAGGATAGGAAGGCTCAAATAACTGTTCAAGGGATCCAGTCCCGATGACTTTCCATGAAAAAAGGATTCCATTTTACCGAAAATGCGTTTTAAGCGCGATAATTTTTCTCGGGTAAGATTTTCAAGGATGGTTATTTTATCCTTGGCATATTTATCGTAAATGGCGGCTACTAAAGCACCGCTACTGCCCACACCATACCCCTGCGGAATGGAGCTGTCGAAATACATGCCCGATGCGATATCGCTTTTTAAGGCCTTGAAATCGAAGGCGACCAGATCGGGACTGTTCTTGTGCACCATCTCCAGGTAGCCCGCAAATTCTCGCAGGCCCTGATTTGATTTTTGGGCTGCTTCCGAAGGGTTCTCGTCCATTTTCAACGCCCCTTTGAAGAAATTGTAGGGTATGGAGAGACCTTTGGAATCTTTTATAATCCCATATTCCCCAAAGAGGAGGATTTTTGAATAGAACAACGGTCCTTTCATAATTCTTAGCTAATTATAGGCAAAGATACTGATTTTCGGTCTGAAAAGTGGCCGGAAATCTTTTCTCAGCCGATATAATTCTTTTCAGGATATCTTTTTTGCCCCCCGACCGGTACTATCGCAGATATGATTTCCGTTTTCACAGAACCGAAGCAGGTCGTCTTTGATAAATCCGTATATTCTTTTTCTTTCCCTATTGGGATATAATAGGTGTACGTTTGCGCCCGCATCCAAGGTAAAGCAGAGGTTGGCCTTTGAAGATTCACGAAATGCCCATATTTTCTGGATGATTTCGAGGGTGTTCGGCTTCATCAGCATAAAATAGGGATAGCTCGTCATCATCATCGCATGCAAGGTCAGGGCCTCGCCCTCGACAATTTTTGTGAAACCAATCATGTCACCCTCCCTTAAAACGGAGCGCAGGTCTGCCAGATTCCCATGCGCCTGGGCGAAACGTTGTTTTGCAAATGGATGGTCGTGCATCAAGTCATGGCCGACCGTGCTGCTAATCTGTTTCTGCCCCTGATCGACCAATAGGATGGTGTCTTGAAAATGGGTGAATATGTCATGCACCGGATAAGGATATTTTATACCGTACAAATCGGAACTTCCGTCGATATCGGTATGATGGCCCCATTGTACCAGTTCACCCTCGATACTGCGGCAGGCGCTGCCGGAACCCAGCCTCGCCAAAAAAGAGGCCTTCTTAACGAAAAAATCATCGCCCATTTCTGGCGCCAGTTCCCTTTCAATAGACATCAGGCACAGGGCCAGGGCGCTCATTCCCGAAGCCGACGAAGCAATACCGCTGCTATGGGGGAATGAATTCGAGGTCTCGATCTTGAAATGGTATCGCGGTAAAAAGGGAAGGTATTGTTCGATACGCCGGAAGAAGGTTTCGATCTTGGGCTTAAAATCCTCCTTTGGCCGTCCCTCAAAAAGCAGTTCGAACGAGAAGTCCGGTGACGTAGTATCCCGTTCCTGAAAAGAGACCCTGGTCTCGGTCGCACAGGCATCTAAGGTAAAACTTAGGGAGGGGTTGGCGGGGATTTGGTTTTCCTTCTTGCCCCAATATTTGATGAGGGCGATATTACTCGGCGATTTCCACGAAATTTTTCCTTGTTTACGCCCTGTAAGACCGATTTCATAATGGGAAGGAATAAAATCTTTCTCGATCATGTGAAAGTCTATTTCTGCAAATATAGTTTTTCAGGGCATAGTGACGCCCCCATAAAATAAATCGCTATTTTTAGGAAGACCTAAAGAACGGATCAATTGGAGAAAAAGGGAACTTATATTTTCTACGCCGTAGGAATTTGTTTGGTCACCGGTTTTTTGGCGGGTTTCGCCACGGAAAGTTCGGTAAACGATTGGTACCTTAGCCTTCAAAAACCCGATTTCACCCCTCCGGGCTGGCTCTTTGCACCAGTATGGATAGTTTTATACATTTTGATGGGCATTGCCGCCGGTATCGTTTGGGCCCGAGGTTTTTATCATCGTTGGGTAAAGAAGGCCTTGTACCTTTTTTGGTTTCAGCTACTGTTCAACGCAGCCTGGAGCATCATTTTCTTCGGGCTGCAAAAACCCTTTTGGGCCCTGATAATCATCATCATCTTACTGGTCTTGATTCTGCTGACCATCCGCTCTTTCAAAGTAGTCAACCGATGGGCGGCCTGGTTGTTAATTCCGTATGTTTTGTGGGTCTGTTTTGCGACGCTTGTGAATTACAAGATTTGGGAGATGAATTAGGCTTGTGTTTTGATATGGATATATACTACCTACTTTTCCGCCATTTCCAATAACTTCGCCATGGTACGATAATTTCGTGTGGTCGCTTCCACCTTCAGCTTTCTCTCGACCAGATTGTTGTTGAGTTTGGCTCTGCCATAGCCGTCTTGGCAAAGCAGATAAACGCAGTCCGTCGTGAATTCAAACTTTTCGTTTTTGAATTCTTCTTTTTGAAATATAGCTACCTTTTCTTTTAGGGGGATATCCCGAAGCAACACGAAATAAACTTGGTTCTTTTCTAAGTTTTCAGCTTCGGTAAAGGGATTTTGTTGGATCATTTTTTTGAATTCCGCTACGGATTTGACCAGGACCGGAACTTCAAAACCAAAGGTGTCCTGTATTCGCTTTTTGATTTGTTCCTCTAATGTTTGGCTATCTTTTTCATCCGAACTGAAAACCACATTGCCGCTTTGAATGTAGGTAGATATGTCTTTAAAGCCCATCTTTTGCAACATACTGCGCAGATCGGCCATCGGTACTTTTTTATGGCCGCTAACATTGATGCCTCTCAAAAGTGCGATGTAGGTTTTCATAGTACCTCTTTCAAATCAATCCAAAGATACCGATATAAATAATGAATTAAATCTTATATTTAGATCAGAATATGAATCTTCCGATCGAAAACAAAATATGCGCTTTTTCAATGTCTTAATTGCCTTTTTTCTTTGTTCTGCCTGTATATCACAAAAAAACATGTCAGAGTTTGCCCAAAACGTAGTAGTCGCCCATCGGGGTGCTTGGAAGGCCAAGGGACTACCGGAGAATTCGATAGCCTCCTTAAAACACGCTATTGCCTTACAATGTACCGGCTCGGAATTCGATGTACAGATGACCGCTGACAATATTCTGGTCGTCAACCACGATGACGACTACATGGGGATGCCGATAGCCGAAACCTCCTATGCGGATCTGGCGGCCCATAAATTCTCCAACGGGGAAAAACTGCCTACGTTGCACGAATATATCCTGGCCGGACTTGAAAACAACACTTCGACCCGCTTAGTCTGCGAGATAAAGCCGGCCATGACTGTTGAGCGCGGGCAAGAAATAGCCGAAAAAACCGTACAACTGGTCAATGAGTTGAAGGCTGAAGATCGAACGGTATATATAAGTTTTGGGTATGAAATTCTGGAGAAAATCGAGGAATTGAACCCCAAGGCGCATACCCAATACCTCAACGGCGACAAATCGCCCGAACAGCTAAAAGCGGCCGGCATCGACGGGGCCGACTATCATTTTAAGGTGTTCAAAAACCATCCGGAATGGATAGAAAGTGCCAAAAAGAAGGGCATTACCCTAAATGCGTGGACGGTCAATGACCCTGCGGATATGGATTGGCTGCTTGAAGAAGGTTTTGATTTCATTACCACCAATGAACCGGAGCTGTTGTTGGAAAAGACGAAATAAGATTTCCGAATTTTGGCACATCGACCATGTGTAAGCTGCTAAAAATGAAGACTCTAATTACATTAGTATTAAAATCTCGAACAGCTACGAAGAAGCGATTGAACCACGAACCGCCAACAACCACACTGCCTCTGCGACTGCTACCGCCCCTGCCGACTTTCCTGTGCAATCGCCTGCGCCGCAATATACCCCCCGGTCCACGCATTCTGGAAATTGAATCCGCCGGTTATCGCATCTACGTTAATAACTTCCCCCGCGAAATATAGTCCTGGCCTGATTTTGCTCTCGAAGGTCTTAAAATCGATTTCCTTTAGGTTGATGCCGCCAGCCGTAACAAATTCTTCCTTGAAGGTGCTTTTGCCATCGACCTGAACCTCGCACCGGGTCAGCTGTCTCGCCAGGTGCTCCAATTTTACCTTGGTAACATCCGCCCATATCTCAGCCTTGTCGATATCCGATGCCCGTACCAGGTTCGTCCATAAACGGCGGGGAACATCGACCGCCTTGGTGCGTAAAACGGTCTTTTTGGCCTCTACCTCCTTAATTTGTAGGAGCAGGCCGATAAGGCCTTCGGTTTGATATTGGGGCAACCAATTAATCCGTATTCTGAACCGATACTGCATGTCGTTCAGCAGTTTGGCCCCCCAAGCCGAGAGCTTCAAAATGGCTGGACCGCTCATGCCCCAATGCGTGATCAGCACCGGGCCTTCAGAGGTCAATAAGGATTTTTCTGCTTTCTTACTTTTGAGTTTTATGGTGATTTTGGGGCTTGTAGCATGTGGTTCCAGCACATCAACCCTTGCTGTTGTACTCACGCCTTGTATTCCGGAGATACGTTCGTCCTTGATGTTAAAGGTAAACAGCGAGGGAACGGCAGGTTCAAGGCTATGTCCCAGTTTTTCCATCAGCTTCCATATTTTGGGATTGCTTCCGGTGGCGACGACTATTTTTTTGGCGTAATACGTGTGTTTGATGGATTCGACACCCCAACCGCCGATTTCTTTCTTCGTGGCAGTGGGAAGGCCATGCTGAGAATCGCTACAGCGAATATCGGTCACTGCACTATGCCTTAAAATCCGTATCCCCAAACGGTCAGCCTCGTTCAGAAAGCAATCGATAATGGTCTGGGATGAATCGGATACGGGAAACATACGCCCATCGGATTCGATTTTTAAAGGGATGTTCCTCTTCTCAAAAAAAGCTACGGTATCACCGGTGCAATAGGTATGGAATGGGCCTAACATTTCTTTTTCGCCACGGGGATAATTGCGGACCAGTTCCCCAGGATCGAACTCGGCATGCGTAACGTTGCACCGCCCACCACCGGAAACCTTTACCTTGCCGAGCACTTCCTTGCCGCGTTCGAGGATGGCGATTTTTAAGTTCGGCCGCGCCTCGGCGATATGGATGGCGGAGTAAAAACCCGCCGCACCCCCACCAATTATTATTACGTCGTACATCATTGGACTTTGAAAATAAAGGATTGCAACGGATCGATATCAACCCGGACCTCTCCCCTAGAGTTTTCAATTTTCAAGGTGTGTTCGCTGCCATACAATACATCTCTGATTGCATAGTTTCCTTTGGATAACTGCCATTTCTGGATGATATCTTCCGGGATTTTCAGTTCAAATCCGAACCGGTCGTTCGCATCGAAGTTGGCCACGATGATCAGCCGCTCATGCTCCGACCATCGCACATAGGATAGCACGTGGTGATTGTACCATTCCGTATGCTCTTTGTTGTAGAAATGGATGTCTTGGTACTCGCCCGTCAGGGCATTGCTTTTTATGCTATAGTTGAGCAGGCGTTGGTAAAAATCTCTGAGCTCCGCTTCTTCTTCGGTCAATTGCCCCCCATCGAACTTTTTGTCGTTGACCCAGCGCTGATGGTGCGGCACCCCGACATAATCGAAGATAGAAGTGCGGGTAGGGTCACCAAAACCGGGATTCTCCACTGCGGGTTCGCCCACTTCCTGTCCGAAATAAATCATAACAGGCGCACTCGTCATTGTGGCAGAGACCATCATGGCCGGTTTTCCCTTCTGCGCATCCCCTACGAATTGGGTACTAGCTATTCGAACCTCATCATGGTTCTCCAGAAAATGTAGCAGGTGGTGTTCGATATCCTGTGTACCTTTTTTGATGACGGGGATGTGGTCCGTCCACCCTCGGCCCTGCATAATGTGCTTTAGCGAATCATACATTTCTACCTTATCATAGAGGTAGTCCATTTTGCCCCTATAAATATAATCGCGATACAAGTCGGGATTATAGACCTCGGCCAACAGTAAAGCATCCGCATTCTTCATTTTAATATGGGAATTCATATAGCTCCAAAACTCCACCGGCACCATTTCAGCCATATCGTAACGGAAGCCATCGACTCCCATATCTAACCAATACAAGGCGATATCCTTAAACTTGATCCAGGAATCGGGAACATTTTTATCTTTCCAAAAACGGTAGTGGAGGTTATAATCTTTCTGTGCATAATCATCGGGAAGCCGTTCAAAATCATAGGAACTATCGGGCCGCACCCCGTAATTGATTTTTATGGTTTCGAACCAATCATTAAAATCGGGCTTCGCCTTGCGGGAGCCGTTGCCCGTCCATTTGGCCGGATTTTCCTGAAATTTTCCGTCCGCCAAAGGGTGGTATTCCCCTCCGAGTGGCAAATAGCCGTTTCGCCATTCGGGTACCTGAAAGGTTTCCCCAGGGAGGTAGTAAAAATTATTGTCCCTTGCATATTCTACCGATGTATCGTCGGAGGCCCCAAACGGTTTGCGGCCCACCGGTGTTGATTTACCCTCGTAATTACGGGCCACATGGTTGGGCACGATGTCGATAAGCAGTTTGAGGTTTGCCGTATGCGTTCTGTCGATCAGGGCCTTGAACTCCTCGAGCCGGTTTTCGGGGTTTTCTGCCAGATCGGGATCCACATTATAATAATCCTTTACGGCGTAAGGTGAACCCGCCCTGCCCTTTACGACATCAGGGTCATCATTGGAAATGTCATACTCCGTATAATCACGGATAACGGCATGATGCGGGACCCCGGTATACCATATATAAGTAACTCCCAGAGCTTTGATTTCCTGCAAGGCTTTGTCCGTAAAATCATTGAATGTTCCCACTCCGTTTTCTTCGATGGTACCCCACGGTCTGTTCGTGGTATTGGTATTGCCGAAGAGTCTTGTGAAGACTTGGTAAATAATCTGTTTTTTGCTCATTTTGAAACTTTAACCACTTCTCCGGGTCTCAAGACGACCCGGTTTCCGCTTACCCGAATCGACATTTCGTTGTTGCCCTGCAATTCAAAAGAGCTGTCTGCCGGTGCTACGGTCACCTTTACGATCCTGTTCCTAAAATTGATAGTAAAGGAATACGACTTCCATTGCTCAGGAATCCTAGGAGTAAACGATAGCTTGTCATCGACGATCCGCATGCCGCCGAAACCCTCTACGATACTCATCCAAGTACCGGCCATGGAGGTGATGTGCAGGCCTTCATCGACTTCGCGGTTGTAATCGTCGAGATCCAAACGAGAGGTTCGTAGGTAGAAGGTATACGCCTGTTCCATCCGGTTCAGCTTGGCGGCCTGAATACTGTGTACGCAAGGTGACAACGAGGACTCGTGGACGGTAAATGGCTCGTAAAAATCGAAATGCCGCTCCAGGTCTTCGGTAGAAAAATGGCCCTCAAAAAAATAGAAGCCCTGTAACACATCGGCCTGCTTGATATAGGGGGAACGTAGGATCCGGTCCCAACTCCATTTTTGGTTGATAGGCCGCTGTGAGATGGGCAGGTTTTCGACGGGAACCAGTTTCTTGTCCAAAAATCCATCCTGTTGCAAATAGACTTGATGTTCTACGGAATAGGGAAAATAGATTTTGTCGGCCACTTTCATCCACTGCGAGACTTCGGAATCGGTCAAGCGGGTCTTGCCCCTAATTCGATTATAATCTTCTTTATACCCGTCTTCCATCTTCTGTAACTGTTCAATGGTATAGTCGATGCACCACTTGGCGATATAATTGGTGTACCAGTTATTATTGACGTTATTTTCGTATTCGTTGGGACCGGTAACGCCCAAGATGACGTACATATCCTTCAATTCCGAGAAATTCGCCCGTTGGTACCAAAACCGGGCGATGCCGATCAGCACCTCCAGGCCCATTTCGGGGATATAGGAATAATCACCGGTGTATCGAACATAGTTGAAAATGGCAAAGGCGATGGCCCCGTTACGGTGGATTTCCTCGAAGGTGATTTCCCATTCATTGTGGCTTTCCTCGCCGTTCATCGTGACCATAGGATATAGCGCGGCCCCGTTTTTGAACCCCAATTTTTGGGCGTTCTCAATGGCCTTTTCCAAGTGGTTGTACCGATATTTCAGCAGGCTACGGGCTACCTTTTGGTTTTTGGTCGCCATGTAAAAAGGGATGCAATAGGCCTCAGTGTCCCAATAGGTGCTGCCCCCGTATTTTTCACCGGTAAAGCCCTTGGGGCCAATGTTCAGACGGGAATCCTTACCCAGATAGGTCTGGTTCAATTGAAAAATATTAAAACGGATGCCCTGCTGCGCCTTGATATCACCTTCTATGGAGATATCGCCCGTTTCCCAAATTTTCGCCCAAGCTTGTTTTTGTCGCTCCAAAAGGGCATCAAAGCCCATATCGGTAGCTTTTTTCAGGGATTTTTTCGCCGCATCGACCAGTTCGGATGCGTTATGGTTGCGAGAAACCGTATACCCCCCGAATTTGTGCAGGGCTAGGGTTTCGTTCTTCTTAATGGTGAGGGAGTATGTATGTCCGACCAAAAATTCTTTTTTTTCTTCGGATGGACCTTCATTTAAGTTTTTCCCGTTTAAAAACAACTGTGATTCCATAAACGTACAAACCTTAAAGTTGGTCTTTAGGGTATGGGATTCGATAAAAGCTTGCTTTGTTTCGGATGTAATTTGGGTAGTGTTCCAGAATTTATCGTCCCAATTGGTATCCTCGTTGGTAATGCCGCTGTCCAAATACGGTTGGAAGGTAACTTCGACAGCCTCCTCAATAGGGGTAACTTCGTACCTAATGGCCCCGACCTCATCTAGATCTAAGCTCAAAAACCGGATGATGGCTACCTCGATTTTCGCATCGTTCGGCAAAGTCGCTTTAAAAGTCCTAGAATACCATCCTTCCCTCATATTCAGCTCCCGCCGAAAATCTTCCACCTTTTTACAGGTATTCAAATCAAAGGTTTCCCCGTTTACTGATACGTCGATTCCGATCCAATTGGGGGCGTTCAAGACCTTGGCGAAATATTCGGGGTATCCGTTCTTCCACCAGCCGACCCGGGTTTTATCGGGATAGTAAACGCCAGCTATATAACTTCCTTGAAAGGTATCGCCGGAATAGCTTTCCTCAAAATTGGCCCTTTGGCCCATGTGGCCGTTGCCGATACTAAAAATACTTTCGGAGGATTTTACGCGATCTTTGTCGAATCCTTCCTCAATGATGGACCACGGGTCCGGTTTTAAATAATCTTGATTCATAATAATAGCAATGCGTTCTATCAATTAACTGAGCTATCGCGAGCGCAGCGAAGCAATCTGTTGAACCTTCACCCCCTTCACAAAAACACCATCCTAGATTTCTTCACGAGAACGGGTCAGCCGATTCACAGCGTTTTCCTTTTCAGCAATCCCTCTAAAAATCCAACACTAATCTCCGTAAAATCAATGAAACAATAATCCGCTTCGGAAAGGGTTTTGGCATCACCAATACCGATACTGGTCATTTTCGCAGCATTCGCCGCCTGTATGCCCGCCACGGCATCCTCAAAAACGATACAGTTTTCGGGCTTCGCACCTAGCCTTTCGGCAGCGATCAAAAATACTTCCGGGTCCGGCTTGGCCTTGGTAACATCCGTGCCGTCAACGATGACATCAAAATACGGCATTAGCTTTACCTTTTCCAAAATCGGCTTGGCATTTTTACTGGCCGAGCCCAGTGCCATGGGCACTTTTTTACCCTTTAGATAATCCAGAACCTTCAACACATCAGGCAGGATTTCTGATTTGTCCATATCCTCGATATAGGACAGGTAATCCTGGTTTTTATTGACCATCCACCGGTCGAACTGCTCCTGGGTGGCGTCTACATCGCCGATCTCCAAAAGGATCTCAAGACAGCGCTTCCGGCTCACGCCCTTGAAAAGTTCGTTCTGTTGCTTGGTGAATTCAAAGCCCAGTTCGTTGGCCAGCTTTTTCCAGGCCAGATAGTGGTATTTCGCGGTATCGACGATGACGCCGTCGAGGTCGAAGATACATCTTGTAATGTCCATGCCCAATTTTTAAAAAAGATAGGTTCAATTTATAGAATACACAATAGCCTGGTATGGGCCAAGCGTAATCTTATTTTTTATGTTTTTCACCCCGTCGAGGTTATCGATTAGAATTTCATGCAGCCGCATCGTGTCCGGCAGTTCAATTTCCGAGTTCTTTTCCGTAAAGTTCAGCAGTACAAGCATGCTTTCCTTATCCGTTTTGCGGGTATAGGCGTAAATTTCCGTATGCTCGGGCTGTAAGAGCTCATAATCGCCATAGATTAAAACAGGTCTGTCTTTTCTTAATTGCACCATTTTTTTAAAATGGTTCAGTACCGAATTCGGATTCCGTTCCTCGACCGCGACATTTATCTTTTTATAATTATCGTTGGCCGGTAGCCAAGGAACCCCGTTTGTAAAATTCGCATGCCGGATAGTGTCCCATTGCATCGGTGTACGCCCGTTGTCCCTAGAACCAAATTTCAAAGCCTTCATATAGGCATCGACATCCCCACCGGAACTGACCGTTTTTTTATAAACGTTTATGGCGGCAATATCCTGATATTGCCCGATCTTTTCGAAACCGATATTAGTCATGCCCAGTTCATCGCCATAGTAACAATAGGGCGTTCCGCGCATGCCCAAGATGAAAGTGTTCAACATTTTGGCCGAAGGGGCCCGAAATTCGGGGCTATCATTGCCATATCTGCTCACCATTCGCGCTTGATCATGGTTGGCCAGAAAAATGGAGAGCCATCCCTTCTCCGAGAATTCCTTGTCCCACCGGGAGAATACGTCCTTGAAATGCACTAGGTCATAACCCTCGGGTTTGGCGATATCCACCCCCTCGAAGGCATAGGCCATGTTCAGTTCGTGCCTGTTTTCATCCACCAAATTATGGGCATCCTCAAAATTTCTTCCCGCACCTTCCGCTACCGACATCACGTCATATTTGCTGAAAACTTCATCGTTCATTTCCTGTAAATAGTCGTGAAGTCCGCCTTGCATCGCATAGTATTGCACAAAATTTTTCTCAAGGTCGTCGTCGATGACCGGAAACACGGTATCCTTTGCGGCAAATTGAAAGGCATCCAACCGAAAGCCATCGACCCCTTTTTCCGCCCAAAATTTCATGATATCGTAAACCTCTTGCCTTACTTTGGGATTTTCCCAATTCAGGTCCGGCTGTTTTTGCGAAAAATAATGTAAATAATAGGCATCGGTAATGGAATCGTATTTCCATGCATCGCCCTTTTCATCGAAAAGGCTGTATCGGTAAGGGGGCTCTCCCTTTTCCGCAGGCCACCAATGGTAGTAATCACGATAGGGATTATCCCTGGAACTCCGGGACTGTACGAACCATTCATGCTCATCGCTGCTGTGGTTGACCACTACGTCCATTACCAGTTTGATATTCCTTTTGTGCAGGCCCGAGAGCATGGTGTCAAAGTCGGCCATATCTCCAAACTCGGCCATAATATCCCTATAGTCGCTGACATCATACCCATTATCGTAGTTGGGCGAACTGTAGATAGGATTGAGCCAAACCGCGGTCACGCCCAGGCTCTCAACGTAATCCAGTTTTTCTATAATACCCTTGAGGTCGCCAACGCCATCACCGTTGGTATCTTTAAAACTTCGGGGATATATTTGGTACACAATGGCTTCTTTCCACCATTTTTTTTGGTCTTCCGAAGTTGCTTCCCTTTTATCGACGGTATTACAACCGGCCAAAAGGTAGAACAGGAAAAGTAGTAGGGTAACTCTTGGCATATTAGTTGTTTTAGATTTTTTTATTTCACGATATCCCGATTCACCGTAGATCCACGCTCAAGTAGGCTAGCTTGTACAATTTCGGTACGAAACACTTCCTCGCTTTCGGCAGCATATTCGCGCTCGACCCTTTCGATTAACATTTTCGCTGCGATTTCGCCCATTCGCTCGCCATGTTGTGCCACTATGGTTAAGGGCGGGTCGGCATATCTTGACAAAAAACCGTCAGTAAAACCTATAAAAGAGACGTCTTCCGGTATTTTCATACCCTTTTTCCGAGCGACGGCCATACATTGGATCGCAAAGATCTCATTAACGCTCAATACGGCGTCAATTTCTTCGCCGTCAAAAAAGTTCTCTATTTCCTTTTCAACACTGCCGGTATAGGATAAGGTGAGTATGCGCTGTTGGTCTAAATCGATGCCATGGTCCGCAAGTGCATTTTTATAGCCTTCCGCCCTTTTTTCGCTGACATTGAAGTAACTCTCAGTAGTAATAAGCGCAATATGTTTTCGGCCATCATTCAATAATTTCTTGGTAGCCTGATAGGCAATTTCCTTATCATTGAGAATTACTTTATCGCAGCGGACCTCCTCGGTTACACGGTCGAAAAGCACTAATGGAATACCCTGTTTACTTACCTCCTTCAAATGACCGAAATCGTTTCTTTGTTGGGTCCCGGCGGAAAGCGACATGATAAAGCCGTCGATACTGCCATTGGCGAGCATTTTCATATGGGTCACCTCCTTGTCGAAAGATTCGTCCGAAACGCAGATAATCACATTATACCCTTTATGGTTCGCATATTTTTCAATCCCCCGGAAGACCGTAGTGAAAAAATGATGCACAATATCGGGAATGACTACCCCGATATTTTTGGTACGTTTGTTTTTAAGGCTGATTGCTATATTATTGGGGCGGTAATTATATAGTTTAGCAAAGGCCTGTATCTTTTCTTTGGTGTCACGACTAATTTCCTCGCTGTTCTTCAACGCCTTCGAAACCGTTGAAATGGAGACTTCAAGTTCGCGGGCGATATCCTTTAATGTAATTTTTGGCTTCAAATCACTACTGAATATTTACAAACGTGAAATTAAACTTAAATGAGGGCCACACCATAAATTCGGACATTTTTTTAACAATTGTCAGTTTTTAAGATTCTTTTCCTTTATTTCTTTGAAAGGCGAAAAAACACTATCTTGGACGTACGCTTACCGATTCTTAATTTTATACGGCCAATTAACAGGGATTATAAATTAGGGCCGCTATGTATTTATATATTGTCTAATTTCGGAAAGTTATCAACACGAAACCGTTTTCGTTGGCCCTTTTAGAACCCTAAGCAGGATATTAACAACTGTTTTACATATTTTTAACCTTTCAAGTAAAATCTAACTCAACTTAATATGACTTTGAAGAATCTTATACCTATTAAGAGCCTGATGGTCTTCAGCGCATTTCTGTGCTACGGCTTCACACAGGCCCAAGAGGTAACGGGAACCGTTTCCGATACCAGCGGCCCTTTACCGGGTGCCAGTGTCGTGGTCAAAGGAACGACCACAGGGGCACAGACCGATTTTGACGGCAACTATACCTTAAGTGATGTGCCAAACGATGCTACACTGGTATTCAGCTATATTGGCTATGCCACCCAAGAGATCCTGTGAATGGGCAATCGACGATTGACGTAACCTTGCAGGAAGATGCACAGGCATTGGACGAGGTGGTGATTATCGGGTATGGGCAGACGACGGTGAAGGATGCAACGGGAGCTGTAGCGGTAGTAAACGCAGAAGATTTTAACCAAGGGGTGATTTCCTCTCCGGAACAATTGATACAGGGCAAGACCGCAGGGGTACAGATTACCCAGTCCAGCGGCGAGCCGGGTTCTGGAATGAACATCAGAATTCGGGGCACTAGTTCCGTAAGGTCAAATAACAACCCTCTATTTGTGGTGGACGGAATACCGCTTTCCGGGGAAGATACCTCCGCAAGCGGAGGCAATACCGGTGCGGGCGACAGCTCGCCAAGAAATCCATTAAACTTTCTGAACCCCAATGACATTGAAAGCGTCAGTGTTCTGAAGGATGCTTCTGCTACTGCCATTTATGGGTCGCGCGGGGCCAATGGGGTCGTAATCATAACCACTAAAAGTGGTAAAACGGGCAAAGGACAAGTGGAGTATTCATCCAACATCAGCTATTCAACGCCGGCCAAAAAATTCGACCTCTTGAACCGAGAAGAATTTTTGGATGCCGTAACAAAATTTGGGGGCGACGCATCGGCCCTGGACTATGGTTCGGATACGGACTGGCAGGAACTAATATTGCGCAATAGTGCTTCCCAAAACCAAAACGTATCGTATGCTAATAACTATGGGTCCGGTAATGTAAGGGCCTCCATTGGCTATGGCAAGCAGTTCGGCGTCGTAAAACATTCTTCCCAGGAACGTTTGACCGGAAGGATCAATGCCTCGCAGCGTTTTTTTGACGATAAATTAAGATTGGATGCCAATGTGACCATTTCGCGGATCAATGACGAAGGGGCAGCCATTAGCAACAATGCGGGATCGACTGGTGATCTTTTGGGTGCTGCCTATTTTGCCAACCCTACTTGGCCGGGTTTGACCGGCTTTACTACAGGTGGTGCGGAAATCAACCCTTTGCAGCTGCTGAACTACTACCAAGACCTAACCCATACCGATAGGGTACTTCTAAACGGATCGGCCGAATACAGCATATTGGAAAACCTAAAGGCCAAGGTTTCCTTGGGCTACGATGATTCGGGCTCCAAGAAAAACCAAGTCCAGTCAGCTCTTTCGGTGGGTATCGGTGATGCGCCAGGCCAAGGGGAAGGTTACTTGAGCGAGTTGTATACTACGAGTAAATTGATGGATATTACCTTGAACTATACCAAAGATTTTGGCAATTCCAATTTAGAGGCGCTGATCGGCTACTCCTATCAGAGTTTTAAAAGAAAGGGCAAAGATATCGAAGGCCAGGGCTTTGCCTCTACCGATCTTAATGCAATGATACGGGACCTGAACACTGCAAAATTGTACATGGAAGGTGGTCTTACCGGCTCCTACCAACAATTTGGATATGATGCGGATGGCACCTTTGTTAACCGGTTGTTCCCCAACATCTCCCAAAACGAAACAGTACCCAGCCCGGGAGGAATTCCCGTAGAGGCACTAAGGGGCAATTATTTTGACTACACTGATGAACTCCAGTCCTTTTTTGGCAGATTGAACTATACCATAGCGGAAAAATATCTGTTTACCGGCACTTTACGGGTTGATGGCTCCTCCCGTTTTGGGCCTAACAACCAGTATGGCTATTTCCCATCGGGCGCCTTTGCGTGGAAAATAGATCAAGAAGGCTTTATGCCCGATGCTGTCTCGACGCTAAAATTGCGTTTGGGTTATGGGGTTGTGGGCAACCAAGACGGTATCGGTTATGGAAATTTTACCACTAGACAACGTTTTGCTGGGATCAGCATTCCTCAAAATCGTAACATTAACCCCCCTGGGCTGGAAACCGTGTCCTTTGCCGATCCCGATTTGAAATGGGAATCGACAGCCCAGGCAAACGTGGGTCTTGATTTTGGTTTTGCCAATGATCGGTTGAACGGCAGTATCGATGTATATCAAAAGACGACCAAAGACCTGCTTTTAAAACAGCAGGCGGCCCAACCGTCACCACAAGACTTCTTTTTTAGCAACTTGGATGCGGAAGTGGTCAACCAGGGAATCGAGTTCGCTTTGGCATACGACATTATCCTGCAGGAAGATGCCAGTTGGAACCTGGGCTTTAATATTTCGTACAACGATAACGAGATCAAAAATTTTAATGGCCTGATCGAGGCCGGGGAAATCAATGGAAACGGCTTGTCAGGTGCCTACGCGCAATTGTTGGCAGGAGGAAGGCCTCTGTTCTCCTATTATTTAAGGAATTTTGGGGGTTTTGATGCCAATGGTTTTACCATTTATCCAGACGGGGATGTACAGGAATTTGTGGACAAAAGTGCGTTACCCAAGGTAAATTTAGGCATCAATACCAATGTGAGTTACAAGAATTGGGACCTCAACGCCTTTCTTACCGGACAATATGGCTTTTGGGTATATAACAATACCAAAAACGCCTACTTTACCGCAGGTATTTTGGCGGTGGGCAAGAATGTAACTCAAGATGTCGTGAATTCAGGGGAAGCAGGCGCCAATGCAGCGGACGTTTCTACACGTTTCTTGGAAAAAGGGGATTTCCTAAGACTGCAAAACGCTTCCTTAAGCTATAACGTTCCTTTGAGCGGTGAAGGGTTGTTGAAGACGGTACGATTATCCTTGATCGGCCAGAATCTGTTTGTCATTACCCCCTATAGCGGATTAGATCCTGAAGTAAACGTACCCAAGACGCTGAACAATGTACCCTCTTTAGGCATAGACTATACCTCCTATCCAAGACCGAGGACCTATACCTTGGGGATAAGTGCAAACTTTTAAAAAATAACTATGAAAACAACAAAAATGAATAAAGCAATCATCTTAGTTGCGGTGCTTGCCCTTGTAGGCTGTACCAACCTTGAGATTGAAGAGACAGATTCCGTATTTACAACGCTTACTGGTGAATTCACGGGGGTTGAAGATGCGGGCGCAAGTTTGGAAGGGCTGTACAACGATGTCCGGGGCCAGATTGAAGCTGATGGAAACCTATATACCATAGAAGAAGTAAGTACCGATGAAATGTTGGTTCCCACCCGTGGTACTGACTGGGGCGACAATGGTGTATTGCGGGTCTTACATACACATACATGGAGCTCAACACACCCGCGTCTCCTGACAGTATGGAACGATCAAAACAAAAATGTTTTCAATGCCACGGCTATCATTGACAGCAGAAGCAACCCAACGCCCCAGCAAGCAGCGGAAGCTAAGTTTCTCCGTGCCTTTAGCATGTTTTGGCTGATAGACCTGTATGGCCAAGTGCCGTTTAGGACCCCTGATGAAGGTCCGGACATAGATCCCACGGTGATGAATCGGGCCGAAGCCTTTGACTTCGCCGTCAATGACTTAAACGAGGCATTGCCCGACCTGCCGGACAAGGGGTCGTTCGAAAGCCTGAACAAAGCCACCAAACCGGCTGCCCGTTATTTATTGGCCAAGCTGTACTTGAACAAACATATCTACACCGGCACCGGTACTGCAGATCCAGCGGATATGGCACAGGTCATTAGTTTGGTGGATGCGATTAAAAACGATGGCTTTGATCTTCAAGCGGGTTATTTCAATATTTTTAAACCAGACCCCGATACCGAAACCATTTACTTTACCACCTCAAGTGTGGGCAATATGATTTGGAACAGCCTACACTATAACCAAGTTGTTCCCGATCAGTCGGGTGGATGGAACGGTTTTACTACCTTAGCGGAATTTTATGATTCCTTTGAAGGAGATCCCAATATCAATGTACCGGGCTCCGGACAGGAAGAACGCCGCGGTTTTGTACCCACCGATGGTTCCCATTATGGCATTGGTTACGGATTTTTGATTGCCCAACAATATGATGCCAATGGCAATCCCTTAAACGATCGGCAGGGCAACCCCCTCTCTTTTACCAAAGACTTCCCAGGAGGCCTCTTGGTCAATAACGAGGTGACAGGTATCCGTGTACTCAAGTACAACCCGGACGAAGGGGCATTTATAAACCATAAAGTCGTGTTTCGATATGCCGATGCCCATTTGATGAAGGCAGAGGCCATGATGCGCAGTGGCGGGGATCCGACGGCTTTGGTCAATGAGTTGCGAGCACTTAGAGAGGCTGCACCAATCGGCTCCGTTACAGAAAGCGATTTGTTGGCCGAACGAGGTCGTGAACTGTTTAATGAATATTGGCGAAGAAACGATTTGGTTCGTTTCGGCAAGTTTGTCGAACCCTGGGCCCTCAAAGAAGTTACTGGAGATCCAACCAAAAATCTTTACCCAATCCCTTCCTCAGCTTTGATTACGAACCCAAATTTAATTCAGAACGAAGGTTACTAACCGCATAATTTTTTAAGTGTTTAGAAAGTCCTGACCACAGAATTGTCAGGACTTTTTTATTTTGTAGTTTGCCTTATCGAAACAAAAACAATACCTTGCTTTCCATATAAAATCCCTTCAAAGTATATGTATTCCATCGGCTATGACATCGGCAGCTCTTCCATAAAAGCGGCCTTAATAGAAACCTCGACAGGTAAAAGTCTTGCCGTGGTCAGTGAGCCCAAAGTCGAAATGGAAATGATCGCTCTTGAAAATGGCTGGGCCGAACAGGATCCCGATACGTGGTGGAACCATGTTTGCAAGGCTACCCAATCACTTATAAGGGAGAACGAAATCGATGCCCTAGATATTACCGGTATAGGAATCTCCTATCAAATGCACGGGTTGGTGGTCGTGGACGCAAACGGCAAACCACTTCGAAATTCCATCATTTGGTGCGATAGTCGCGCAGTAAAAATCGGCCAACAAGCCTTCGACGATTTGGGACAAGAAAAATGTGCGGAACACCTTTTGAATTCCCCGGCCAACTTTACCGCTTCCAAATTGAAATGGGTTAAGGAAAACGAACCGGAAACTTATTCCAAAATCCATAAATTTATGCTGCCGGGCGATTATATAGCCTATAAATTGAGTGGTGAAATCAATACGACTATTTCGGGACTTTCCGAAGGCGTTCTCTGGGATTTCAAATCAAACTCCATCGCCGATTGGTTATTAAATTATTATGAGATCGAAAAAAATCTGATTCCCCATCGTGTTGATACGTTTTCCGTTCAAAGTAAGGTATCGTCAAAAGGAGCCTCTGAATCCGGTTTAGCGGAAGGCACCCCTATATTATACAGGGCAGGCGATCAACCCAACAATGCCCTTTCATTGAATGTATTCAATCCTGGAGAGGTCGCCGCAACGGGCGGCACTTCGGGCGTAATCTACGCCATCACCGATAGTCTTTCGGTAAAGGAAAGTTCACGGGTCAACAACTTTGCCCATGTAAACTACATGCCTGAAAATACTAGGATAGGCAAAATGGCCTGTATTAACGGAGCGGGTATTATGTACCGTTGGCTGATGAACAATTTAGACGTTTCCGATTATGAAGAAATGAACGACCTTGCCAGTTCCGTGCCCATCGGTTCCGATGGCGTGACCATCCATCCCTTCGGCAACGGTGCCGAACGCGTTTTGAATAACAGAACTTTGGGCACCCGAATGGCCAACATTAACCTCAACAACCACAGTAAAGCCCACCTGTGTCGGGCGGCTCTGGAAGGCATAGCCTTCGCCTTTGTTTACGGCATGGAAATCTTAACATCTGACGGAATCGCCCCGAAGGTCGTACGGGCAGGAAACGATAACCTTTTCCGAGCCGGGATATTCTCGAATACCATTTCGACCCTTATCGGACAGGAAATCGAGATTTATAATACCACGGGAGCCATCGGTGCGGCAAGGGCCTGTGAACTTCATCAAGGGGATTTCGACAACTTTGGCAAGCGGATTATGGATAATGATTATGTGATGGGGTTCAAACCATCAGAAGAAAAAAAGGAATATGAAAAGGCGTATCTGAAATGGAAGGAAGAATTGGAGGGAATCCTTGAAAATTAATGAGAACTGCTTTGTGAGCGCAGCGCGACGAACTGTTTACCCCGGCCGATGTTAGCATTGGCGTAATTTTAACAGATTACTTCGCTTTGCCTGCCGTGGGTAGGCAAGCTCGCATTTACGAATACTAATAAACAACAAAAATTTTTTACAATGGCAACACTAGGAAACAAAGAATACTTCAAGGGAATCGGCGAAATCAAATACGAAGGCAAGGATTCAGACAATCCCTTGGCCTTTAAATGGTACAATCCCGATCAAAAAGTCGCAGGCAAAACAATGCGCGACCACTTTAAGTTCGCCGTGGCCTACTGGCATACCTTCGGCGGACAAGGTGCGGACCCGTTCGGTCCCGGAACACAGAATTTCCCTTGGGACGAACCTTCGGATGCCATTGAAGCTGCCAAAGCAAAAGCGGATGCCGCTGTTGAATTCATTACAAAGATGGGTTTCGATTACTTCTGTTTCCATGATTTTGACCTGGTTCAAGAAGCACCGACTTTTGCCGAATCTGAAAAACGTCTGGCCACGATTGTCGATTACATCAAAGGAAAAAAGAAAGAGTCGGGTGTAAAACTGTTATGGGGCACCGCCAACTGTTTTTCCAATCCCAGATATATGAACGGGGCTTCTACCAATCCCGATTTCAACGTACTGGCCCGCGCAGGCGGACAAATAAAATTGGCATTGGATGCTACTATGGAACTCGATGGTGAAAATTACGTTTTCTGGGGAGGCCGCGAGGGTTATATGTCCCTTTTGAACACCGATATGAAACGTGAACTTGACCATATGGGCCGTTTCTTGGGAATGGCGCGGGACTATGCCCGAAGTCAAGGGTTCAAGGGCACCTTCTTTATCGAGCCCAAACCCATGGAACCCATGAAGCACCAGTACGATTTCGATAGTGCCACCGTAGTCGGGTTCCTACATCAATATGGATTGCAGAACGATTTCAAGCTGAATATCGAGGTGAACCATGCCACCTTGGCCAACCATACCATGCAGCACGAACTGGAGGTAGCGGCTGCCCACGGCATGCTGGGAAGCGTAGATGCCAACCGCGGCGATTATCAAAATGGATGGGATACCGACCAGTTTCCCAACAATGTCATGGAAGTAACTGAAGCCATGCTCGTATTCCTGAAAGCCGGGGGGCTGCAAGGGGGCGGTGTCAATTTCGACGCCAAACTCCGAAGAAATTCTACGGATCTAGTCGATATTTTCCACGCCCACATCGGCGGGGCCGACACCTTCGCAAGGGCTTTGGTTACAGCGGACAAAATCATCTCGTCCTCCAGCTATGACGAACTCCGTAAAAAACGTTACAGCTCTTTCGATTCGGGTAAGGGCAAGGATTTCGAAAACGGCAAACTCGATTTCAAGGATCTGTACGAAATCGCAATGGAAAATGGGGAATTAGAGCTTCAAAGCGGCAAGCAGGAACTTTTTGAAAACATAGTGAACCAGCATATCTGATGTCGCTGAAATAACCTTCAAAGCCCTGTTGCGCAAGCAACCTCCATGTCAATCTTATTTCGCAAAGTAAATATAAATTCCGATTACGATAATACAAATGGCAATCCCCACTTGGTTGACATAACGATAGGGTTTGATATCCACTTTTTTGGTATATTCCAATTCAAACGGTTCCTTGCGAGGCCATATTCTTCCGATGACCAACATAATGACCATATTCGCGACAAATAGAATGGCCATAACGTGAAGGTAATGGGGATACGCCCCGGCTTCTACCAAGTTCAATTCTACGGGGTCGGTGACACCCGACGTCTTCGCAGCTTCCAATGCGTTCTCCCGAATATTCGGGCCGATAAGGAACTCACTGATAATATATAGCACCGATCCGGATACTATTCCGATTTTGGC
This sequence comes from uncultured Flavobacteriaceae bacterium, assembly GCA_963734985.1. Classification (GTDB taxonomy): domain Bacteria; phylum Bacteroidota; class Bacteroidia; order Flavobacteriales; family Flavobacteriaceae; genus Pricia. Next base: position 301,909 of record CAVTJB010000003.1, on the reverse strand, counting down.
GGCTATGGCCGGCACCCTTTTGGTTAAATATCCAATGACGATAATCGTGAAAATGGGAATACTATAGATGCCATTTATTTTTTGGAGGTAATTGAAAAGGCTTCCGGCGTCGGCGATCAGCGGTGCAATAAACATGGCCGCCAAGGCCAGGCAGACCCCGAATATCTTACCGTATTTTACCACCGTACGTTCCGGTGCGTCCTTATTGATGTGCTGTTTGTAGATATCGATACCGAACAGGGTTACCGAGCTGTTCAGTACACTGTTGAACGAGCTTAGTATGGCACCGAACAGTACCGCGGCGAAGAAACCCACCAATGGTTTTGGCAAAACGGCACGTACCAGTTCGGGATAGGCGAGATCGCTGGAATCCAATCCCCCTTCAAAATAATAATAAGCTATCATACCGGGAAGCACCAAAATCAACGGTCCTAAAATTTTTAGAAAGGAAGCCAGTAACAGTCCCTTTTGACCTTCGGCCAAGTTTTTCGCCCCCAAAGCACGCTGAATGATCTGTTGGTTCGTGCCCCAGTAAAAAAGCTGCACTAACATCATTCCCGTAAAAATAGTGGAGAAAGGTACTTCTTGCCCAGGTTCCCCTGTCGAATCAAAGCGTTCGGGATTGGCGGATACCAACACGTCAAGCCCGTCCATGACGCTACCGTCACCAATGGCCATTAATCCGAAAACGGGAATCATTACCCCACCTACGATAAGTCCCACTGCATTGATACTATCGGAAACGGCGACCGCTTTTAATCCCCCGAAAACCGCATAGATCGAACCTATAATGCCTATGCCCCATATGCAGATGACCAAAGCGGTACCATCAGAAACATCTAAAAGTTCGGGCACATTGAACATACCGCTGATGGCCACCGATCCCGAATATAGAATAACGGGCAAAAGTACGACTACATAACCAGTTAGGAAAAGGGCCGAAGTTATGGTCTTGGTGGCCACATCAAAGCGTCGGGCCAGAAATTGGGGTACCGTGGTAAGGCCTTCCTTCAAATATCTCGGCAACAAAAAAATGGCCGTTACCACAATGGCAAGGGCAGCCAAGGTTTCCCACGCCATTACCGATAATCCGTCCTTATAGGCACTACCGTTTAAGCCCACAATCTGCTCGGTCGAAAGGTTGGTTAATAACAAAGATCCGGCGATGACACCGGCCGTCAAACTTCTTCCCCCCAAAAAATAGCCATCGGAAGAAGTTTCATCGGTGGTTCGGGTTGCAATATAGGAGATGACGGCAACTAAAACCGTAAAGCCTAAAAAAGAGAGTATTCCTATCATAGGACTAAAGATTTGGTTTTGATTATTTCTGCTAAATATATCGGATTATTCAGTATAAACTGAAAAATAATCCGATATTTTGATAAAAAACAAATTTTCGGGAAGGAGCCATCCCAATATTAACCTAAAGGCATTTTGGCCTTACCCGCTTATTAGTAGCTCGCATAACTTTTTTCCATGAAGACAAAAGTGGTTTCAGCAATGTTCGTAGGGGGCGCCTTCCTGTGTTCCTTATGTTTGGATACGGTCGAAAAAGGAAACGCTTTTTTCAAAAAGGTACCGTCATCTCGGTTGGGCTTCCACTTTACCAATACCCTGACCGCTACCCCCCAACCGAATTTTTAGCTAGGCGACATCAACAACGACCGTAACCGATATCATGTCTTTGGATATGCCTCCTGAAAACCCGCAAACTTACAAAACATTGCAACCCGAAAAATGGCGAACTCGACCGGGATACCTGCCACCGAACGGTCATAGAGTAACCTTATCGTCGATTATGACAACGACGGCCGTAACGCTCTTTTTGTCTCGAACGGCCTCAAGGGGGCGACCAACGATATGAACTATATCAACTTTATCGCCCATGACAAAATTCAAGGTTATATCGGAAACAACATGGGCACGGAAGATTTATCATTGTCTTCTGAGATACCGAAAAAAACCTTCTCAACTACTTTTTCAGGCACGAGGGCCACCTCGGCTTCCAAAACCTAACCGAAACTTGGTTTCATAAAAAACGCTCCTTTAGCAATGCATCTATATTTGATGACCTCAACAAGGATGGTAATCTGAATCTGGTTGTAAGCAATGTGACTGAGAAAGTATTTATATTGGAAAATACGGCCTCTGCAAAAAACAGAAACCATATAGGAAAATAAGCTTTCAGGGCACGGGGGACAACCCATTTAGTATAGCCGCCAAAGTCATCGCATACTATGGGTTATGATACGGGAAGAATTTACGACCAGAGACTATCTTTCGGACGTTTCCCCTATCGTACCTTTTGCAGCTTGGAACACGCTACCTTATAAACTCCTTGCAAATAGTTGGGTCGGGTCATAGAGACGAGAGCATAAAAACCTTGAAGGCGGACCAAACCCTTACTTTGAGATTTTCAGCTGCCCCAGGTAATTTTTTCTTGAGGATTTTAGGTCTTAGGTGAAGTCCCATTTAAAAAATGTGGCCGACTTTTTGCGTTTTTACCATAGAGACAGTCCGTTGCGAGTCTTCGACCGAGACCGGCTGGTGCCATTTGTTGATACCAATGAAGTGGCCCGATATCGCCGTGGCCGATCGACGATTTTGACCATAACGGCTTTAAAGATGTGTTAATTATAGCGAACACCAACGAAATTAGCACCCAGTTGGGTAGGATGGACGCCTCCCATAGCTTAATTTTGTTGAACGATAGAATGGTTATTTTCCGTTGGGCGAAACACCCCAAGTTTGATATTCGCTGCACAGCGAGAAATAACGAAAGAACAAAATCGAAGGGAAAACGATACGTCGTGGTAACCATTAACAAGTGTGTACCCCAATTTTTGACCCAAACGATGGATTAGGAGATGCGATTGAAAATTCTAGGAAAAACGATTATTACCCTACTGATTTTCAGCATCTTAATTTCGTGCGCCTCGGACAACAAGGAGGAACCAAGAACAGAGACTCCATCGGAAAAATTATTTACGCTACTGCCTACCGATAAAACGGGTATAGACTTTATAAACAAGGTAGTAAACCAAAAAAACTTCAACATTTTTAAGTATCGTAATTTCTATAATGGCGGTGGGGTAGCCATAGGGGATATCAACAATGATGGTTTGGCCGATATCTACATGTCCGCCAATATGGGACCGAACAAGCTCTATCTCAACAAAGGTGATTTCAGTTTTGAGGATATTTCAGAAAAGGCCGGGGTGACGGGCAATAAGCCCTGGTCGACCGGTGTAGCCATGGTCGATATTAATGCCGACGGCCTGCTCGATATCTATGTCAGCAATGCCGGCAATATGGAAGGCAACAACCACGATAACGATTTGTACATCAACAACGGTGACCTTACATTTACCGAAAAGGCGAACGACTACAATCTGGCTAAAACTGGATTCTCTACACATGCCTCGTTCTTCGATTACGATAAAGACGGCGACCTCGATGCATACATCCTGAACAACAGCAACATTCCCGTAAGCAGTTTGGGCTATGCCGAACAAAGAGAAGTACGTGCCCAGGATTGGAAAGGCGTACCTGCTATTTTTAAGGGTGTTGGCGATATGCTACTGCGCAATGACAACGGAAAATTCGTCGATGTCAGCGAAAAAGCGGGTATTTATGGCAGCCTTATCGGGTTCGGCCTGGGTGTAATGGTCAGCGACATCAATGGCGACCTGTGGCCAGACATCTATGTTTCCAACGACTTTTATGAGCGTGATTACCTCTATATCAACCAAAAGGACGGCACTTTTAAGGAGGAAATTGAAGATTGGACCTCTCACCTATCGCTATCCGCCATGGGTATCGATATGGCCGATATCAATAATGATGGCAACGCCGATATTTTTATCACAGATATGCTACCGGAAGCTGACCAACGCACCAAATCGGTAATGGAATTCGAGGGCTATGACGTTTTTAAGCTCAAGCAGAGCAAGGATTTTTACCAACAGTACATCCAAAACACCCTACAGTTGAACAACGGTAACGGTTCGTTCTCCGAGGTGGCCTACCATAGCGGAGTTGCCAAAACCGACTGGAGCTGGGCGGGTCTCCTTTTCGACATGGACAATGACGGCCTGCGGGATATCTATGTGACGAACGGAATCAATCACGACCTTACCGATCTCGATTTCGTCGATTTCTTTGCCAATGAAATCATCCAAGAAATGGCGTTGACGGGCAAAAAAGAATCTATAGATTCCATTATCAACAAGATGCCCGTCAAGCCACAGCCGAACTATGCCTATAAAAATAATGGGGATATTACTTTTGACAACGCTTCCGAAGACTGGGGGTTAGAGATACCCAGTCTCTCCAACGGTGCCGCCTACGGCGACCTTGACAACGATGGCGATCTCGACCTGGTGGTCAACAACGTCAACATGACCGCCTTCGTCTATAAGAATAATGCGAACGACCTGACAGGCAATAATTATATCAAGTTGAAGTTCAAGGGCAGCGGCAAAAACCCTTTCGCCATCGGGGCGAGCATCAAGATGTACTACGACCATAATGTTGTCTTTCAAGAATTGATTCCTTCGCGCGGATTCCAATCTTCTATGGATTACGTTATGGATATCGGGTTGGGCAAGGCCAACCAAATCGATTCGCTGCGCGTTATCTGGCCCGATGACTTTACCCAAAAACTAACGGAAATAAAGGCCAATCAATTGCTGATCCTGAAACGTTCGGAAGCCACGGAAGAATACGTACTCCCGAAAAAAAGGCAACAAGAAACGCTCTTGCGGGAAATCGACGACGCACGGTTTGATAGCGCACAAGGAAAATAATTATAGAGACTTCGACCACGAAGGCCTGATATCAAAAATGATTTCCCAGGAAGGGCCTGCCTTGGCGATAGAGGATATAAACGGCGATGGCAACGAGGACATTTTTATCGGAGGTGCAGCCGGCGAAACGGGTATCGTCTACATGAACCGGGGCAACGGAAGATTGGATGCCCGCCCACTGAAACTTGATGCCGATCTCGAGGATACGGCAGCGGCTTTTTTCGATGCCGACGGAGATGGCGATAATGACCTGATGGTCGGCAGTGGTGGCAATCAAACCAGTGAGGGCCATCCGTATCGCGCCCGCCTCTATCTTAACGACGGCAACGGAAACTTCTCACCATCACCTCAAAAAAACCTCCCTTCGTCCTTTGACAATATATCGGTCATCGCCCCTAACGATTTTGACCAGGATGGGGACATCGATGTATTGGTCGGTTCACGGAGCGTCGTGGGTACGTACGGGATCGATCCCGAACACCTTTTCTTGGAAAATAAGGGAGATGGCACGTTTATCGATGCCACCGAACGTTTTGCCTATGACCTAAAAGATGCCGGTATGATGACCGACGCCATTTGGGCCGATACGGACGGGGACGGAAAAAAAGACCTGATTACTGTTTCGGAATGGGGTCGGCCCAACATTTATAAAAATTCTGGAAGGCGTTTGGGCCGACAGCCCACTTCCCTCGATAGCCTATACGGCTGGTGGAATACCATAGAGGCCGCCGACCTTGACAATGACGGCGATCTCGACCTGATCTTGGGTAACCAGGGCAGTAATGTACCCTATAAGGCATCTGCTGAACATCCCATGAAACTGTGGATCAACGATTATGACAACAATGGCACCTTGGAGCAGATCGTAACCCGCAATTATAACGGCAAGGATTATCCCCTGCATCAAAAAAGAGAACTGACCGCACAAATCTCATCCCTAAAAAAACAAAGTTTGAAGGCCTCGGATTACGCCAAAAAAACGGTCGAAGAACTTTTTCCGGAATCCGTTTTTAAGAACACCATCCAAAAAATGGCCAATACCATGGAGTCGGTTATTGCCATCAATGAGGGCGGGGGCCGATTTGCCATTAAAAAACTGCCGGCGCGGGTGCAATTGTCCTGCGTATGTGGTATCAGCTGTGCCGATGTCAACGAAGATGGTAACCTGGATTTGATCATGGGGGGTAACAATTTTGAGTTCAAGCCCCAATTCTCCCGCCTCGATGCGAGTTACGGTAGCGTACTTTTAGGGGATGGTAAACTAAACTTTACCTGGCAGGACTATGACAAAAGCGGGTTCTTTATACGAGATGAAGTAAAGCATCTGAAGCAGTTCAAGGATAAAGACGGGAATACTTTTTTGATTGCGGCCATAAATGAAGGGAAGCCTAGGATATACGCGTTGAATCATGCCAGCCAACCCTAACAAAGTAATGTCCAAAATTTTTGCTTACATACTGACCGGTCTGTTCCTAAGCTCGTGCTCGGATCGGCATTCTCTATTCGACAACCCACAACCCACTGCCACAGGTATCACCTTTGAAAATACCCTAACGGAGACCGACGATCTCAACATTCTCGATTATCTCTATTTCTACAATGGTGGTGGGGTGGCCATAGGCGACATCAACAACGACAGTCTGCCCGATATTTTTCTTTCGGGCAACCAGGTAAAAAACCGGCTCTACCTGAACCGGGGCGGCCTAAAATTCGAGGATGTTACCGAGAAGGCAGGCGTAGCCGGCAACAGTTCCTGGAATACCGGTGCGGTCATGGGCGATATCAACGGTGACGGGCTCTTGGATATATATGTTTGTGCCGTGGTCGGAATTAACGGCTTTAACGGCTTTAACGAGCTGTACATCAACAATGGCGACGCCACTTTTACGGAAAGCGCAGCCCAATACGCACTCGATTTCGATTCCTACAGCTCCAACGCCGCCTTTTTAGATTTCGACCGCGACGGTGACCTTGATATGTACCTGCTGAACCACGCCGTTCATACCCAAGAATCGTTCGGCAAGGCCGATCTCCATTTTCAACGCAACTACCAGACCGGTGACAAACTTTTGCGCAACGATGGGGGAAAATTTACCGATGTCAGCGAGATGGCCGGCATCTACGGCGGAATCAACGGCTACGGTCTGGGGCTGGCAGTCTCCGATTTTAACCAAGACGGCTGGCCCGACATTTATGTGGGCAATGATTTTCATGAGGATGATTATTACTATCTGAACAATGGCGACGGCACCTTTACGGAAAGCGCGGAACAATATTTCGGACATACCTCGCGCTTCTCGATGGGGAACGATGTAGCCGACATCAACCACGATGCCTGGCCCGATTTGATTTCCTTGGATATGTTGCCCCAAGACGAAACCGTCCTCAAATCATCCCAGGGCGACGATAATGTCCAGACCCAAAAACTACGTACCGAACGCTTCGGATACCGCTACCAATTTACACGCAACATGCTCAACATCAACCAACAGAGCTCTTCTTTTATGGAAACGGCGCTGTTAAGCGGCGTAGCGGCGACGGACTGGAGTTGGAGCGCTCTTTTTGGCGATTACGACCAAGACGGGGAACAGGATGTCTTCATCTCCAACGGCATTCCCAAACGGCCCAATGACCTTGACTATATCAATTTTGTCAGCAGCGATCAGATACGCGACAAAATGAATAATACCAAATTGATGGACCAAGAGGCCCTGGATAAAATGCCTTCGGGAAAAATCCACAATTACATCTTTAAGGGTAGCGAAAACCTATCTTTTAAGGACGAATCCGGTGAATGGATAGCAAAGGACACCTTAATTTCGGGAGCCACGGCCGTGGGCGACCTCGATAACGACGGCGACCTTGATTTGGTCGTCAACAACCTGAACAGTCCCGCCTCGCTCTACATTAACCAAACAAATAATACTTCAAACTACTTAAAACTAAGGTTCCGGTTTACAGGCAAAAATCCCTTCGGCATAGGTACCAAGGTTTTTTCCTATGTGGATGGAAAATTACAGTATAAAGAACTGTATCCCGTACGCGGATTTCAGGCCTCCTCGGAACCCATTGTTCATTTTGGCTATGGGAAAACAGATCAGGTGGATTCTTTAAAGATAGTCTGGCCCGATGGAAAATATCAGGTGTTGAGGAATGTTCGGACCGGGCAAACGATAAGCGTAGCGCCAAAAGACACCCAAGTTTTCGACTTTGGCTCCCTGAAGCCAAATTCCCGACCGCTTTTTGAAAAGGTCAAAGGCAATCTAGGTATAAAATTCAAGCATGAAGAGGACAACTATACCGACTTCAACCGGCAGAAATTGATTCCCTATCAGCTTTCTGACCGTGGGCCGGCCACTGCCTTGGGTGATTTGAACGGGGATGGCAGACCCGACATTTTCTTCGGGGGCTCTAAATATATTCCCTCAAAAATATATCTCCAGACCGACTCGACGTTCGCGGAACGTTACTTTCCTGCTATCGCCAAGGATTCTATTAAAGAGGATGTTACCGCAATCATTGCGGATTTTACGGGAGATGGAAAAAACGATCTGATGCTAGGTTCAGGAGGTGGCGATTTCTACAACGAAATGCCTCCACTGCTCGATTCGTATTATGTTCGAAAGGATAGCACATGGGTAGCGGGGCAGCTTCCAGAAACTTTCGAAAATGCTTCGGTAGTGGCACCGAACGACTATGATCACGACGGAGATATCGATGTTTTTGTGGGCAATCAGGCGGTTACCGGTGATTTTGGAAAAATTCCGAACTCTTTCCTCCTAAAAAATGAAAATGGCCAGTTTACTAAGATCCAAAATAAGACCTTACAACACGTCGGCATGGTCACCGACGCGATCTGGAACGATTTTGACGGCGACGGTATGGATGACCTAATCGTTGTCGGAGAATGGATGGCACCCTCCTTCTTCAGGAACAACAACGGAAATCTGAGCAGAACGGAAACCTTCGGAAATGAACTGACAGGACTCTGGCAATGCATAGCGCCCTTCGACATCGATGACGATGGCGATACCGATTACCTGCTCGGCAATTGGGGAACGAATTCAAAATTTAAGGCCTCGGACCAATTTCCGCTTACCATGTACTACGGAGATTTCGACGGAAACGGGCAGACAGAAACCATCACCGCCATAGAGAAAGAAGGCAAATATTATCCGTTGGAAAACCTGGACGGATTGGCATCCCAAATAGTTTCGCTAAAAAAGAAATTCAATACCTATGCCTCTTTTGCGGGAAAATCCATGGATGAAATCTTCGAAAGCGAGACTCTTGAAAAAGCAAAGGTATGGGCGGTACATGAGCTGCGTTCGGGCTTTTTGCGAAACGATAACGGCAATTTCGTGTTTGTTCCCTTTCAGAATGAACTGCAGGTTTCGCCTTTAATGGCCTTCGTCTCCCATGATTTTGACGGAGACGGAAAGGAAGAAATATTGGTCGGCGGCAACTATTTTGGGGTAAAACCCTATCAGGGTCGCTTCGATTCTTTCCCCGGAGCCTTGATAAATGGCAAAAATAATGTAATTTTGGGGTCCCGTATCGGACTGAATCTCAGTCAAAAGTCGATAAGGCACCTAAATATCATCGACCATAACAACCAAAGCTATTTGTTGGTGACCGTCAATAACGACAGTGTACAAGTGTACAGGATAAATTCCAGGTCCCACGTGCCAAATAGCATAAATTCGGGAAATATGCCCCATTCCAATAAATTGAAAACATCAAGAAGATGAAAAAGATATTGCTACTCCCCATGTTGTTAGCTTTAATCGTTTCGTGCAGCAAAGAACAGAAAGAAGAACCTTTAACAATCACCCCCGACGCACTTCACGGCTCGGTGGACAAGGTGACTGAAATCATGATCCACGATATTTTTTCGCCGCCGGTGGCCAGTCGAATTTTTGCCTATCCCAATATTGCGGCCTATGAGATAGTCGCCCTGTATAACGATGATTACAAGTCTTTGGTGGGGCAGGTTCACGACCTCACCCCTATTCCGGCGCCGGACAGCTCCAAAGCCATCAACTACGATCTCGCGGCCTTGGTCGCGCATATGGAACTCAGCAAACGATTGATTTTTTCGGAAGATCGAATGGAAGCTTTTCGGGATAGCCTCTACGGAATCTACGAAGATAAAAATCCGACTTTATTCAACGCATCGAAGGAATACGGCCTAAAAGTGGCCGACCATATCGGAAAATGGATGAACCAGGACAATTACCCCCAGACGCGCACCATGCCAAAGTTTACCGTAGACGCCGATGATCCCACGCGTTGGCAGCCTACCCCACCTGCCTATATGGACGGCATCGAACCGCATTGGGACGAAATACGCCCATTCGTCATCGACTCCGCTCAGCAGTTCAAACCGGCGCCCCCAGCAGAATTTTCCTTGCAAGAAGGTTCTGATTTTTACAAACAACTTAAGGAAGTCTATGATGTCGGCAACGATATTACGAAAAAAGGTGATGCCTCGGAAGGGATTCAAATCGCCAAATTCTGGGATTGTAACCCCTACGTTTCAGTGACCCGTGGCCATCTGATGTTCGCCACCAAAAAAATCACCCCGGGAGGGCATTGGATCGGCATCACCAAAATCGCCGCAAAAAAGACGAATAGCGATTTCGATAGAACCGTCTATGCCTACACCAAGACTTCCATGGCCATCGCTGATGGCTTTATCAGTTGTTGGGCCGAAAAATACCGTAGCAACCTCATCAGACCCGAAACCCTCATCAACCAGCACTGGGACGATAGCTGGAAACCTGTGTTACAGACTCCTCCCTTTCCGGAGTACACCAGCGGTCATTCCGTAGTCTCCGGAGCGGCCGCAGTAGCCCTTACCAGTATTTTCGGGGATAATTTTGCCTTTGAAGACGATACCGAGACCGCTTTCGGCCTTCCGGTACGGAGCTTTAAATCTTTTAACGATGCTTCGGCGGAGGCGGCCATCAGTAGAATGTACGGGGGCATCCATTACCGAATGGCCATCGAAGTGGGCCTGAAACAGGGCCGCGCACTGGGTAAATTCATAGTAGAAAATTTAGACATGGAGGCCGATCATAGCATGGCCGAAAATCGTTAAATCTTAAGAATCAAATCCCACATAAGAAATTACAGATCAAAGGTTACCTCGTTCACATCCTGAAAATAAACCGATAAGATAGTATGAGGAAGAAATTAGGTCTTTTCCTCGGTGTAGCTCTCTTGGGCACCTTGATCTGGTATCTTTTTCTGAAACCCCACGACTATGTCGTCCGTTTCAAAGTGAAAGCGCTGGCGGGTACTATCAACCAGACCGTAAAATCTTGGTGCAACCAACTTGACAACGCTCAATTTGTAGGACAAAATGACCTATCCGATCTCAAGTATCGTATCCAATTCAGCGATTCGGTTTATATCTATCATTGGAAAATCGAATCGCTGAACGACTCGGTTTCCAAAGTAAAAGTCTATGTTACCGATACCGACCACAGTCTGGCCAACCGTTTGGCCCTGCCCTTTCGGGATACCGATTTCGAAAAACGTACGAAGAAAACAGCAGAAGATTTTTTAAAGAAGCTACAAAGTCATCTCGAAAATTTCAGGGTCACTGTTACCGGCAAAGACAAGACGCCCTCAAAGTATTGCGCCTGTGTAGCCTTGAAAGGAACCCAGCGGGAAAAGGCGATCGGCATGATGGAATATTATTCGTTTTTGAGCGGGTTCATGGCGGAAAAGGACATCGATCTCGATGGCAGCCCTATGGTGGAAGTGGTAGACTGGAATATGCAAAACGATAGTATTTTCTATAATTTTTGCTTTCCTGTCATAAAATCGGACAGCCTTCCACAAAAAGGGGAAATTTTCTATAAGCAAATCGAAAGAAAGCCAGCCATCCGGGCGGTTTATAACGGAAATTACATTACCTCGGACAGGGCGTGGTACGATCTGATCGATTACGCGGTAAAACACCACATCCACATCGACAGGAAACCTTTGGAGGTCTTTCACTCCAACCCCAATATAGGCGGGAACGAATTGGAATGGGAGGCGGAGATTTATTTGCCGATCGGGGAATAATGTCGACCTCCAAGGTAGGTGCTGGGCAAAAGCGATCTTTAAAGACATACAAAAAGGTTGTTGTACCTACCGGGTTCTCACCCCGGTCGAACCGAACCGACCTATCCCCATTTCGCATAGGTTAAACTACGATTCAAATCAGTACCTTAGCGATGCAATCAACCTTTTCCTTAAAAATGTCTTCGAACTTTCGATTGTCCCGTGCCTATGCCACTGCCAAAACACTGCCTTTTGACGAAAGTTCAAAATTCATCTTTTTCAGCGACTGCCACCGCGGCGACAACAGTTTTGCCGACGATTTTGCCGATAACCGTAATATTTACTACCACGCCCTGACGTTTTACTATAAAAACGGATTTCAATACTGTGAGATAGGCGATGGAGATGAGCTTTGGGAGAACATCCATTTTGAATCGATTTTTGAGGCGCACAAGAACATCTATGGTTTGCTGCGGAAATTTCATCTTGAACGCAGGCTCCACATGATTTGGGGCAATCACGATATGGTGTACAAGGATCCGGACTATGTAAAAAAAAATCTTAGTAGCTATTTCGAACCGATCGACGGCGAATCGAAAGAGCTCTTCGAAGGCATCACCTATAACGAAGCGGTCGTTCTAAAACACGAGAAAACCCAACAGGAAATCTTTTTGACCCACGGCCATCAGGCCGATTGGTGGAACTATACTTTCTGGCGCTGGGGCCGGTTCTTGGTAAGGGTGCTCTGGAAACCCCTACAAGTATGGGGAATCTCCGATCCGACAAGTCCCGCGAAGAACTATACCGAACTGATAAAAATAGAACGCCGGATCAAAAAATGGATTTTAGAGAACGACGAACTGATTACAGTTACTGGCCATACACACCGCCCCCGGTTTCCGGAACCCGGCGACATCCCCTTTTTTAATGATGGTAGCTGTGTTCATCCCAGAAGCATAACGGGCCTCGAAATAGAAGAAGGAAAGATATCCCTTATAAAATGGCAAATCGCGACCACGGAAGACGGTACGCTACGGGTGGTACGCATTTTGTTGGAAGGGCCACAGAAACTGATCGATTATCGTAAAGCCAAGTAATGGGAAAATTTAAACTGCAAGGCCCAAATTTCAAATAGTAAAAAGAAAAATTAGTACCGTTAAGTGGAAATTAATCGTTGGGCAAGAAAGTTCGTGTCCCACCCACATCTTAAACAACATTCACCGTGTCAGGATCATGGAAAATCCTTAAGAACTCCAAATCGTTATTCTTCTTTAGGCTTCCGAGGCAACACCTCTTCGGGAAAGGGAAAAAGAATGGTGGAATTCTTTTCGGAAGCTATGGTCGAAAGGGTTTGATACAGCCTCAACTTAATTGCTGATGGAGATTGGTCTATCAGTTTACCAGCCTCCAGCAATTTGCCTGCGGCCTGTTCTTCAGCAAGGGCCAAGATAATTCGTGCTCTCCGCGAACGTTCGGCCTCGGCTTGGTTGGCCATCATTCTTTTCATGTTTTCGGGCAATTGTATATCCTTGATCTTGACGTCGATGATGTCGATGCCCCATTTGAGGGTTTCTTCCATCACGATCTGTTTTATGTTGTTGCCCATCTCCTCACGTTTAGATAGAATGGTGTCCAATTCCACCTTACCACAAACATCCCTCAATGCGGCCTGTGACAGTTGTGTGATCGCAAACTTATATTCCTCCACCTCCAAAACGGCTTTTTCAGGGTCAAGAACCTTAAAGAACACCACCCCATCGATACTACACGGCACGTTGTCTTCCGTCATTACTTCTTGGGAAACGATATTGATGGTGATAACGCGGATATCTACGATTTGGATGGTTTCCACTAGGGGGATAATCCATCGAAGTCCGGGCTGCAGGGTCTTAATGTATTTACCAAACCTGAATTTCAAAGCCCTTTTATATTCGAAAATGACACGAATGCCCCCGAGCAAGACCAAAACAAACAGGATGCCTATAAAAAACAACAGGTTCATAATTCTGGAAATTATGGTGGGCCAGCACTTTTAAAAATGCCATTAAAGGGGAAGTTGCTTAAAGCTACAAAATTTATTAGCTGTATCAAAATAATTGTTTACCCTCGCCTCAATTAACGACGAGCACAAAATAATTTTTCTTGCCCCGTTGAAGCAGCACAAACTTATCATTTATCACGTCTGAAACGGTAAGGCTATACTCTTCCTTGACCTTTTCTTTATTGACGGATATCGAATTCTGCTTCAATGCCCTTCTCGCCTCGCTGTTGGAGGCCAAAAAGCCAGTTTTGTCGGCCAGGACACCTATCATATCTATTCCGTTTTGCAGTTCGCCCTTCGATATTTCTGCCTGCGGCACCCCCTCAAAAACATCGAGAAACGTCTGTTCATCTAATTGTTTAAGATCTTCTGAGGTTGATTTCCCAAAAAGTATATTACTGGCCATAACAGCATTGTTTAGATCATCTTGGGTATGCACCATGACCGTGATTTCCTCTGCCAGTTTTTTCTGTAGGATACGTAGATGCGGTGCTTCTTGATGTTCGCCTATCAATCTTTCAATGGCCTTCTTGGAAAGGAACGTAAATATTTTGATGTACTTCTCGGCATCCTCGTCGGAGACGTTCAGCCAGTATTGATAGAACCGGTACGGGGAAGTCCGTTGGGGATCTAACCAAATGTTTCCTCCTTCGGTCTTGCCGAACTTGGTACCGTCGGCCTTGGTGATCAAGGGGCAGGTCAGCGCATAGCCTTTTCCGTTTCCGATACGGCGTATCAATTCAGTACCCGTGGTAATATTGCCCCATTGGTCGCTACCACCCATTTGCAAGGTGCAATTATGGTGCTGATAGAGATGTAAAAAGTCATAGCCCTGTACCAGTTGGTAGGTAAACTCGGTAAATGACATTCCTTCCTTTGCTTCGGCATCGAGACGTTTCTTAACGGAATCCTTCGCCATCATGTAATTGACGGTGATATGTTTGCCCACGTCGCGGATGAAATCCAGAAACGACAAGTCCTTCATCCAGTCGTAATTATTGACCAACACCGCTGTGTTGTCGGCAGCTTGGTCAAAATCAAGAAAATGAGACAGCTGCGCTTTCACTGCTAGTTGGTTGTGACGCAGCGTGGCCTCGTCCAAAAGATTGCGTTCGGCGGATTTGCCCGAGGATCTCCGATCATGCCCGTCGCACCCCCTACCAGTACGTAGGGTTTGTGTCCTGCCAGTTGAAAATGGCGCAGCATCATCAAAGTGACCAAATGGCCTATGTGCAACGAATCCGCCGTTGGGTCGACGCCTACGTAGGCCGATCGCATGGCTTCTGACAAGTGTTCTTCCGTTCCGGGCATGACATCGTGCAGCATACCCCTCCATTTCAGTTCCTCTACAAAGTTGGACAGCATTTTTTCTGATTGTATATTGGGCTGCAAATATACCAAAATCGCGGTGTGAAAATTCCAAATTCCAACTACCACATTACACAGGGCAAAAAAGAAAGCCCCCCTTTAGAGGATTACATTCTTATGCTCGAAAGTGTTCCCAGGATTTTGTGCCCAATAATACCCATCCCAAAATAAGAAACAGTCCACCTATGGGGGTCGCAAAACCGATGCTCTTAAAATCGAAGGCAGTGAGCACATTCGTGGCCAAACCATAGATGGAGAAAGAGAAAAGCACGATTCCCGCCACAATAGCGTAGAATATCCATTTTTTATTTACTTCCGGTATCTGTTTCATACTTGCCAGAACCAACAGGAATAGCGCGTGGTACATTTGGTATTTTACGCCTGTCTCCCAAGTTTGTATAGCACTTGCATCCACCAGCTTTTCCAGTCCATGGGCCCCGAAAGCACCAAGCATCACGGCCAAAACGCCGAATAGAATCCCTGTCAATAATATTGTTTTGTTCATAACTTAATTTTACTGCTTTTTTATGGATGTAACAATTGATACCTTAGTACATCATTAGTAAAGACAAAATTACAAAACCAGATGCCACGCAAAATACTTGTTATCGGCGCCGGAAAATCCACCGCGTACCTTTTGGATTACTTTTTGGAAAAGGCTAAATCTGAAAACCTGCATTTGACACTTGGCGACCTCGAGCCGGGCACCGTGGCCCATTCCGTAAAAAACCATCCTTGTTGCTCTGTGATTGCCTTGGATATTTTTAAGCATGATGAGCGGGAACAGGCGATCCGGGATTCCGATATCGTCGTAAGCATGCTTCCGCCCTTGCTGCATATCAATGTCGCGCGTGATTGTATGGCTTTTGGTAAACATCTGGTTACTCCCTCCTACGTCAGCGAAGAACTTAAAACCTTGGATGTTCAGGCCCGTGAAAAAGGTTTGGTCTTCATGAACGAAATCGGTCTTGACCCCGGTATCGACCACCTGAGCGCCATGCAGATTATTGACCGTATTCGGGAAAACGGCGGTAAGATGCTGCTGTTCGAATCATTCACCGGCGGATTGGTCGCCCCTGACAACGACAATAACCTATGGAACTACAAATTTACGTGGAACCCCAGAAACGTGGTCTTAGCGGGACAGGGAGGTGCCGCCAAGTTCATTCAGGAAGGCACCTACAAATACATCCCTTATCACAGACTCTTCCGCCGTACCGAATTTTTCGATATCGAGGGCTATGGGCGGTTCGAAGGATACGCCAACCGCGATTCGCTAAATTACCGGGAGGCCTATGGACTTGAAGATGCCATAACCCTATACCGCGGCACCATGCGCCGGGTAGGGTTCTCCAAGGCTTGGAACATGTTCGTTCAACTCGGTATGACCGACGATAGTTATACCATTGGAAATTCCGAGGGCATGTCATACCGGGAATTCACCAACCTTTTTCTTCCTTACTCCCCCACCGATTCCGTCGAGCTGAAACTCCGTTATTACCTAAAAATAGATCAAGATGATATTATGTGGGAAAAATTGCTGGAACTGAACCTTTTCGATGCCCATAAGACCATCGCACTTCCCCATGCCACCCCCGCCCAAATCTTACAAAAAATCTTGGAGGATAGCTGGACGCTTGCCGAAGATGAAAAGGATATGATCGTTATGTACCACAAATTCGGGTACGAATCAATGGGACGAAAAAAACAGATCGATGCCAACATGGTGGTCATCGGCGAGAACCGTCAACATACAGCCATGGCCAAAACCGTAGGCCTCCCCGTGGCGATGGCCACTTTGGCGATATTGAACGGGCAAATCGTAACGCCGGGCGTGCAGATCCCCATCAAAAAGGAAGTCTACCAACCGATACTTTCCGAATTGAGGGATTATGGCATCGCATTTAAAGAATATGAGGTTCCCTATTTGGGATATAACCCGGATTCGGTAGCGAGCTGATTACCTACAAAGCGACTTGTTTTGGTTCTTTCTTTTTATACTGGGAAAGAAGTCAGATATTCACGATTTTCCTCCAATTTCCCTACTTTTACTGTCAAATCGAAAGCGAAACCATGAAATTCGATAACGAAAAGGTAAAGATTGACGGCATCGATAAACAAATCTTACGATTTTTGATGGCCGATGCCCGGAAGCCTATACTCGAAATTGCCAGGAACATCGGCATATCAGGGGCCGCCATCCATCAAAGGTTGCGAAAATTGGAAGCATCGGGATTGTTGGCGGGCTCAAAATTTATCATCGACCCGAAGGTAATGGGCTATACGACCATGGCCTATATCGGTATTTATCTGGACAAGGCCATGAGCAACCCTGCTGCCGTAAAGCAGCTGGCAAAAATTCCCGAAGTGCTGGAATGCCATTACACTACAGGCAATTGGTCTATATTGATCAAAGTACTTTGCAGAGACAACGAACACCTCATGAACGTACTCAACAAGGACATACAGCAAATAGAGGGCGTTTCGCGAACGGAGACCTTTATTTCGTTGAATCAGCAAATCGATCGGCAGATCACGATTTAAATCCAAAATCAAAGCTCCAAGATATACTGACCGGGAACGACTTGAACGATTGTTCCCGGCTTAACATCGGTAAGGTGTTGATCACCCTAAGCGGCGCTGTTGCCGAGGTCGGGGCATTATTCTAATCCCTTCCCCCGAAAACCTGAAGTCCCCAATAAATCAATGATGCCAACGAACCTATCGCAGCTACCACATACGTACGGGCAGCCCATTTCAAAGCATCTTCGGAACCTTTGTACTCTTCCGGGGTAATGACATTTTTATTCTTTAGCCAGGCCAGGGCGCGGTTACTGGCATCGTATTCCACGGGCAAGGTGATAAAACTGAACAAGGTGGCCAGGCCCATCATGATCAAACCGGCCACGGCGACCCAGTAGCCAAAACCCACCCCTGCTGCTGCACCGAGCATGAGTCCGCCAAAAACCACCCACATCGACATGCTTGAGGTTACACTGACCACCGGCACCAATTTCGAGCGTAAGGTCAGCCATTCATAGGCTTGAGCGTGCTGTACGGCATGGCCACATTCATGGGCCGCCACCGCCGCTGCAGCCGCATTCCTTTGATTATACACTCCTTCACTAAGGTTTACCGTTTTATTCTTTGGATTGTAGTGGTCCGTCAGGTTTCCGGCCGTGGAAACTACTTTTACATCGCGGATGCCGTTGTCCGACAACATTTTTTCGGCAATTTCGGCCCCGCTCATGCCGTTCTGGAGGTGTACGTTAGAGTAATGCTTGAATTTACTTTTAAGTTTACGGCTTACCAGCCAACTGACTAGGGCGATGGCACCGATCAGAATATAATATCCTATCATAACTTTTCTTTGTTTTTTAGTTTGTTTGTGTTTAATGATAGCAAAAAGCCCGCCATTTTGGCCCATCGCGATTTAGGCTGACAAAATGTACCTAAAACCTATGGGGAGAACGCAAATTACCTATATCTTAACTTGAGAATCAGCATGATAAAAAGCAGCAGGGCCGTAAGGGCATTGGCCAAGGTTACCGGAAAGCTTTCGATCAGGATCCCATAAATACACCATAGTACGACCCCGATGAACATTACAAGGTACATGGTCAGGGAGATATCCCTAGTGGATTTTTGTTGCCAGGTTTTGTACACTTGGGGTACAAAGGCGGCAGTGGTCAAAGTAGCCGCGACGAGACCAAGAATTTCGATGTAGTCCATTAGTGGGGTTCAATGAGGTTAGCCGACAATATTTACAATTTTTCCCGGCACCACGATTACCTTTTTGGGCGTTCGGCCCCCCAGTTGCTGTTGCGTTTTTTCGTGGCCCATTACGGCATCCTCGATTTGCTGTTTGTTCAGTTCCAAGGGAAGTTCCATAGTGAAACGCAATTTTCCGTTAAAGGAAATGGGGTATTCTTTGCTGGCCTCCACCAAATGCTTTTCCTCGAATTGCGGGAAGGGGGCCGTAGCGATCGAATCGGTATGGCCGAGTTTTTCCCACAGTTCTTCGGCGATATGCGGGGCATAGGGGGATATTAGAATGGCCAAGGGCTCCAAGATGTCGCGGCTCGTACCATTTTGGGCGGTCAGTTCGTTCACACAGATCATAAAAGTGGAGACCGAGGTGTTGAAACTGAAGTTTTCGATATCCTCCTCGACTTTTTTTATGGTTTTATGAAGGGTCTTTAGGTTTTCGGGGGATGGCTGGGAATCGCTTACCTTAAATTCACCGTTCGGACCGGAGTGGTACAGTTTCCATAATTTTTTTAGGAAGCTGTGTACACCCGTAATACCGGCGGTGTTCCAGGGTTTGGATTGTTCCAAAGGCCCGAGGAACATCTCGTACATCCGCAGGCTATCGGCACCGTATTCCTCGCAAATGGCATCGGGATTGACGACATTGTATTTGGATTTGGACATTTTTTCGACTCTCACGTCCTACAGTGAACTTGTTATTCTCCTCAAGAAAGAAACCATAACTATAGTCAGGCTGCCATTTTTTAAAGCCATCTATATCCAATTCATTGGCAGAATTTACTAACCGAACCCAAGCGTGAATTTTATCAAATTCTACAGATAAAATACTTAAATCAATATTGTCAACATTATATTTATCCAGAAATGATTTTATTTTTGAGAACTTACCACTACCAAGTTTAACTGGTTTCTCGTCATCATGTTCCTTTTCGACATAATCGTAGGAGACGAAAAGTGAATGAAAGGATCGTAACATTTTAATAAAGCTATTCTTATAATTTTTGGCGTTTCCTTCTATATCACGAGCTTTAAAAACAGGTCTAAGTCTATAGACTACTGCGCTAGTCCCCGTTATCATCCCCTGATTGATCAGCTTTTTGGCATACTCATCCACCGGCACCAACCCCCTATCGAACATAAACTTCTGCCAAAACCGCGAATACAACAAATGCCCGGTAGCGTGTTCGCTACCGCCGATGTACAAATCCACATCCTGCCAATAGTTGACGGCCTCTTGTGAAAAAATGGCATCGTCATTATTCGGGTCCATATAGCGGTTGAAGTATTGGGAACTACCGGCCCATCCGGGCATGGTGTTCAGTTCCAATGGAAAAATAGTATCGTGGTCTATCAACTGATTACTGACTACAGCCGACTGCTTTACGTCCCAAGCCCATTCGGTGGCATTACCCAAAGGCGGTTCGCCGGTTTCGGTGGGGAGGTACTTTTCGACCTCCGGAAGTTCGATGGGCAAATATTCCTCCGCAATCATTTGAGGCATACCATCCACATAATACACGGGGAAAGGTTCGCCCCAATACCTTTGGCGGCTGAATACGGCATCCCGCAGTCGATAGTTTATTTTTCCTTCGCCCTGCCCCAACTTTTCGAGCTCGGCAATCGCCTTTTTGACCGCTTTTTTATAGGGCAACCCGTTTAGGAAATCCGAATTGGTGATGACCGTATTTTCCTTATCCGCAAAGGCTTCCTCCGAAATATCGATACCCTCGAAAATATTGGGGATGTCGATACCGAAGTGCTTCGCAAAATCATAATCACGCTGATCGCCACAGGGCACGGACATGACGGCTCCCGTACCATAACCGGCCAACACATAGTCCCCAATCCAGATCGGGATAGGCTCTTTCGTAAAAGGATGCTCGGCATAGGCACCGGTAAAAGCTCCCGTAATGGTTTTGACATCGGCCATCCGGTCGCGTTCGGAACGCTTGGCGGTCGCCTCGATATAGGCCTCTACCTCGCTTTTTTGTGCCGAGGTCGTGATTTTGGAAACGAGTTCGTGTTCGGGGGCGAGGGTCATAAAAGAGGTGCCGAAGATGGTATCGGGCCGGGTGGTGAAAACCTCGATAAAAAGGGCTGGATCATGCGAATCGGATTCGGTGTTATGGGAAGCATCTTCCAACCTTGAACCTGCGTTAGACAGGCTCAGAACCTTAAATTTAACGGAAGCCCCCTCCGATCTTCCGATCCAATTGCGCTGTGCCTCCTTTAGCGGTTGCGGCCAATCGATTTTTTCAAGGCCGTCCAAAAGACGCTGGGCATAGGCGGTAATACGCATCATCCACTGGGTCATCTTTTTTCGGATAACGGGGTGGCCGCCACGTTCGGAAACACCGTTGACTATCTCGTCGTTGGCGAGCACGGTGCCTAGGGCGGGACACCAGTTGACATCGGCATCCGCCAGATAGGTCAGCCGGTATTTGAGCAACATTTGCTGTTTTTCATT
This sequence comes from uncultured Flavobacteriaceae bacterium, assembly GCA_963734985.1. GTDB lineage: Bacteria > Bacteroidota > Bacteroidia > Flavobacteriales > Flavobacteriaceae > Pricia. The sequence continues at coordinate 280,395 of CAVTJB010000003.1, read as the reverse complement.
GGAGGAAAATGACTTCCATTCTTCTGCGGAAAAGTTAGCGGTATCGTCATCGCAGACTGCTTTTACGCTGGCATTTCCATCCCTTTCAAAGACTGAAATCAAGCTTTCGATGGGTTCCGCCTTGTCCGAATCGGTGTTGTACCACGAATTGAAAAGCTGAATAAAAATCCATTGCGTCCATTTATAATATGTCGGATCAGAGGTACGGATCTCACGGCTCCAATCAAAGGAAAATCCCAATCGGTCCAACTGCCGGCGGTAGGTCTTGATATTCTCCTCGGTAGTGATGGCGGGATGCTGTCCCGTTTGAATGGCGTACTGCTCGGCGGGCAATCCGAAGGAATCGTATCCCATGGGGTGCAATACGTTAAAACCCTTGTGCCGCTTGTACCGAGCGTAGATATCACTGGCGATATAACCGAGGGGATGGCCCACATGCAATCCCGCTCCCGATGGGTAGGGAAACATGTCCAAGACATAGAATTTTTGCTTTTTCGAGCTGTTTTCAGCCCTAAAAGTTCCCCTTTTTGCCCAAATTTGCTGCCATTTTTCTTCTATTTTCCTAAAATCGTAATACATGTAGCGCTGTGTCTAAGGATGTGCGGCAAAAATAAGTTTATTCAATTTACTTTCCTAAATTTGCGAACGCATAGCGTACCAAGTGTCATGTCAAGTTGGAGTGGCACATAAGGCAATCGCAGATTTTGAGTCAAGCCTAGGCAAAAAATCATTGCATAGCCATAGCTACGGAATTATTTTTTAACGACGGCATGGCGCAAAAGATGCATTGGATTATGTGTAGGTTTTAACTTGACAGGACACTAGCATGGGCCGATCTTTCGAACAATATCAAAAACAAAAACTGATATCCTCGTACTTTTCCGTCGTAGTGAGCATCGCGCTGGTGCTTTTTTTACTGGGGATGTTAGGACTGCTAGTGCTCAACACCAAAAAAATGGCCGATCATTTTAAGGAACAGATTACGGTTTCCATCTTCCTGAAGGACGAAGCCAAGGAATCGGAAATCGATCAGTTGCAAAAGACCCTTGCCATGGCCGAGCATACCAAATCGACCACCTTCGTATCCAAAGAAGAAGCTGCCGAGCAGCATAGCGCCGAAATCGGGGAGGATTTTCAGGATTTCTTAGGATACAATCCCCTTAAAAATTCCATCGACATACAGCTGCAGGCGGATTTCGTGACTCCTGAGGAAATCGAAAAAATCGCGGACGAGCTCTCCAAAAAGACCTTTGTCGAAGAAGTGAGCTATGACAAGCCCTTGGTAGGACTTTTGACCGAAAACGTAAAAAAAATCAGCTTTTGGATTTTGGTGGCCAGTGGGATATTGACCTTTATCGCTTTTCTGCTGATCAACAGTTCGATCCGGCTTTCCATCTACTCTAAAAGATTCATAATAAAAACGATGCAAATGGTTGGGGCGACCAAAACCTTTATCCGTAAACCGTTTATATGGACGAACGTCAAACTCGGTATGCTGGGTGCCATCATCGCCCTCTTGGCCATTGCTGCTTCCCTTTATTATCTGGACAGGGCCTTTCCCGAACTCCTGCTTTTTGAGAATGTCGAAGTGCTCGCCTTGCTATTTGGAAGTGTCTTTTTACTGGGCATTCTTATATCGCTTATTTGCACCTATTTCGCCACACAGCGGTTTTTGAATTTAAGAACGGATGAATTGTACTATTGAAAATTCCAACTTCCAAAAAGGAAAAGCTTCCACCGCTTCAAATAAGAATCCATCTAATCACCCATAACTTTTAACTTTTAACTATTTTTGTTCCATGGCCAAAAGACAGAAAAACAAAGCCGACCAACATCCGAAACATGAGTTTATCTTTCAGAAAAAGAACTATATCTTTATGTTCATCGGCATCGGAATTATCGCCTTGGGCTATATCCTCATGAGCGGCGGGGGCAGTGACGACCCCAATGTCTTCAATGAAGATATTTACAGTTTTCGGAGGATACGCCTGGCACCGACTTTGGTACTTATCGGATTGGGCATCGAGGTCTATGCCATTTTGTTGAACCCGCATAAGAAGAAGGACTGAATTTGGATATCCTCGACGCCATCATACTCGGTATCATTCAGGGCCTGACCGAGTTTTTGCCCGTATCCTCGAGTGGGCACCTCGAACTGGGCAAGGCCATTTTGGGGGATAGTACGGTCGGCGAGCAAAGCCTACTGTTTACGGTCGTGCTCCATTTTGCCACGGCCCTGAGTACTATTGTGGTCTTCCGGAGGGATGTGTGGGAAATTCTCCGCGGCCTTTTCCGGTTCACATGGAACGAAGAGACCCGCTTTTCGTTAAAAATCGTCATCTCGATGATTCCTGCGGCATTAATCGGACTCTATTTCGAGGAAAAACTGGAAAGCTTTTTTGGCGGCGACGTCGCCTTTATCGGACGGATGCTTATTATAACGGCCATTCTGCTCTATTTTGCAGACCGTGCCAAAAATACCTCCAAAAAAGTAACTTTCGGAAGCGCCTTTTTAATTGGTATATCGCAGGCCATTGCCATGCTGCCGGGCATATCCCGTAGTGGTGCCACGATTTCGACCTCGGTGCTGTTGGGCGTCGACAAGAGCAAGGCGGCCCGTTTCTCCTTCCTAATGGTCGTACCCCTGATTTTCGGAAAGATTGCAAAAGATATTATGGGAGGCGAACTCAACTTACAAGGCGACAACAACACCGCCATGGCCGTTGGCTTTATCGCCGCCTTTCTGGCAGGCCTCGCAGCCTGTACCTGGATGATCCAACTCGTCAGAAAGAGTAAACTCACCTATTTTGCGGTATACTGCCTGATTATAGGGCTGATCGCAATCGGATATGGGGTTTGGGGATAGCTCGCTGGCCTTCAGAAAAGAGTTGAAATATTCTTTGATTATGACTACAACCACCAAGGAAGATTTTCTGACAGGCCAACTCCTCCTCATCGACAAACCCTTGGGTTGGTCATCATTTCAAGCGGTCAATAAGCTCAAATGGGCCATTCGGAAAAAATTCGAGTTAAAAAAAATAAAGATAGGGCATGCGGGCACCTTAGATCCATTGGCAACGGGGCTTCTGATCATCTGCACGGGAAAGTTCACTAAAAAAATCGAGGGGCTGCAAGGCCAAATCAAGGAATATACCGGAACGATCACCTTAGGCGCCACGACGCCTTCCTATGACCTGGAAACAGAAATCGACAAGACCTATCCTATAGATCACATTTCGGATGAAATGATACACGGGGCCGCTTCGCAATTTATCGGGCAAATCGAACAGCGACCTCCTATTTTTTCCGCTTTAAAAAAGGACGGCAAGCGGCTGTACGAATACGCTCGTGAAGGGAAGGATGTCCCCATACAAAAACGCCATGTTAATATTTTCGAATTTGAAATCGTTAAGGTAACTTTACCGGAGGTGCATTTCAGGGTAGTTTGTGGTAAAGGCACCTATATCCGCAGTTTGGCCCATGATTTCGGACTTTTACTGGAAAACGGAGGCCATTTATCGAAGTTGCGAAGAACCAAGATAGGCGACTACCACGTAGATAAAGCCGTAGATCCACTTAATTTTTCGGAAAATTTGCTCAAAAATTCGTAAATTCAAGTAATTCCATTAAAACAAGTACTTTGCGTTCCGTTCAACGAATACTTAAAACATATCTGATCGATTTCGGTTATACGGTCATGAACCTCAACGCGAAACAGCTATCGTTCTTGATCAGCTTTTTCTCGATGGGCATCGTGGTGTTGTGTTTATACAACATCCATTTGGGCAAGGAGGAAGAAGTGGACGAGTATGTGGTAGAAATGGTTTTGCAGGATGATATCGAGGATCTGGAGAAGCAAAAGGAAGAATTGATGGAGAAACGCGAAAAAGCCGACCCTATCAAAAGCCATATGGCATATAACGAGGCCGAAAAGCCCAGTTATGGCAACCCCGAGCCCCTGAAGACCTTGGATGAACTGATGGAAGAACGGGAAGCCGCCCCCACCGATACCGAAGACCCCACCGACCTCGCCGACGGCGAATATTCGGAAAAGATGAACGAGCTTAAAAAGAAACGGGAGGAGGCCCAACAAATATTAGGCGAAAAAGAGGCCCAAAAAGAAGAATTCACCCGTAATCTCGCCAAACGACGCACCTCGGTATCCTTCTCTTTGGTCGACCGAAGCGGGTATCGCTTGCCCCCTCCCATCTATACTTGTATCGAGGGGGGTAAGGTGGTCATCAACATCGAAGTAAACGCCTCTGGAAATGTTATCGAAGCCGATTTTAACTCTCGCAGTTCGGATACCTCCAACGGCTGTTTGGTCGAAAATGCCATTGCCTACGCCTTAAAAGCCAAATTCAGCCCTCATCAGAGAGCCGTGCAGAAAGGGACTATCACCTATATTTTTCAAGGGAAGGCACGATAAACCTTACACGTAAATTACAGATTTGCAGGGTTGACCGCCATACTATTAAACAGTTTTGCCTTGGCCGTAAAAAATTTGTTTCGCAAAGTGTTCTGCTTCAGTTCAGCATCGATAAGATTGCTTTCCCGCGAATTAATCAGGAACAACGAACTTTCACCAAAGCTGAACTTCCGCTCTTCGGCAGTGAGCAAGGCACCGTAATTGGTAACGATGTCGTCGGCCAATATGATTTGGTTCTCAAAGGATTGCAGTTGGCGGTAAAGGGCCACAATCTTGTTCTTGATCTGTATTTCCGCGTTGTCGAGATCGAACTCCGCATCCTTTAGCTTGATTTTTGCCAGCTTGAGATCACCGCGCTCCTTCCGGAGAAATAAGGGCAGCTGAAAACGAATCCCTCCCTTATAATACTGGGATTGGAAGGTGTTAATGGACTCGGGGGTTTCGGTCAGAAAATTATACTCCAAATCGATGATGGGAAGCAGTTTATTGGCCTTGAGGCGTTTTTCGACCTCTAATCCGTCAATTTTATATCCTAGGGATTTCAGCTTCGGATGGTTCTCAATGGTAAAACTGTCCAAAGGCTTCCCCTGAATTTCCAGAACCCGATCAATTTCGGTGTCGATTTGTAAATTGGGGACCACCTGAGCTTGCAGTTCCACGGGTACATTATCGCCCAGCCAAAGAAAATTGGAAAGTTCCAACGAGCTGTTCGACAGGGCAACCCTGGCCTGCTCCAGGCCAAGTTCCCTGTTTTGAACGGCGATTTTCGCCTCCACCGTATCGATTACGGCAATATCACCTGCTTCTGCACTTTTTTTGATTCCACTAAAACGGGTGGCCGCATTATCTAGGTAATTTTTAAATATTAAGACCTCATTGAATGCCTGTAACCAATCGAAATAGGCCAAAGCGGCCTCGAACAAAATCTGGTTGACCAGAAGATCACGGTCCGCCTGGGTGCGGTTCCGAAAGAATTGGGCCCGTTTCAAGGTGGCCATTCGCTCGTTGATCCAAAGGCCTTGACCTACGGATACGGACACGCCCGCACTGTAAAGGCCATCTTCGGGTACGGTCTGGGAGGGATTCAAATATTCACCCTCGTTCCTTTTAAAGCTTCCCTTTAGCTCGATACCATACCAAGTGGGAATCTTAAAGGTAGCGTTCAGCAGGTCATAATATTCAGTTCCCTTGAACTGCTTCCGGTCATAATCCACCTCGATTTTCGGGTCGAAGCCACCTCGGGAGCGCATCAAGGTAGCCTGTCCCATGTCGATTTGCAGTTCCGCCTGCTTGGCAACGGGATGGAACTTTTTGACATAGCCCAAATATTCCTTGAAGGAAAGCACCAACGAATCCCCTTTTTGCGCGGATAGGCAACAGGAAATCATCAAAAAGAAAAGGCAAAGCAGATTCCTCATGGTTTTTCGGCCTCGGCCGTCGTCTTTTCCGGTTGGTAATAGTTTGGAGGGAAACCGTTGATCTGCCGCCATAGCTCGAACCAGATGGGCACGTCCTCTAGGAGCGCGATGGTATTGGCACCGGAACCTACACGGATCTCGTCTGGCCAAGGATGGTCCTCGGCATCAGGAACCAGCAGTACCCGATACTTGCCGTTGGCGCTGATAAAGCGTTCCATGGCGACGACCGTACCGCCGTAGGTTCCATAGGAAACATTGGGCCACCCGCTAAATATAATGGCGGGCCAACCATCGAACTGTATACGCACCTTCTCGCCCGTATGGATCAAAGGTAAATCTATGGGTTTTATGAAAGTCTCCACGGCCACATCATAATCGGCGGGCATGATTCCCACCAGTCGATCTCCTTCTTTAAAGGTCTCCCCTATCCCTGCCTGGATCGCCTTATTGATATATCCCGTCTGGGGCGCACGGATGTAATACAAGGTATTGCGCATCTCATAATTGGTAAAATCGTTCTCGAGTTTGGTGACCTGTGCCTCAGAATCGAACTGGCCGGATTGAGCCGTATACATATCGCTCTGGGCCTTAGAAATCTTGTCGGTATATTCGGCCTTCACCCGGTTGATCTCCACCTCGGCGTTCAGTATTTCGTTACGTGATGCCAGCCATTTATTTTCTTGGGATATCAATTTGGCTTGGGTCTCCTGTAGTTTCAATCGTTTTTCTTCTACATCGGTGATGGCTTTCAAACCTTCGGACTGTAGTTGCTCGACCCGCATATGCTGCCGTTGGGCGATTTCGAGATTAGTTTTCGCCGCTTCCAGATCGATGCTGTCGCTCTCTACCTTTAAACGCGCTTGTAGTAATTTATTCTTGGCTTGTTCCAGTTTCAGCACCCGTTCTCGCGTCAACGCACCGATTTGGTTGTTCAACGCCTTTACCTTACTCTGGTACGAGCTGACGGATGCTTCCTTGGCCTTGATCTGCTTTCCGGTCCTGGCCACCAAGTCGGGATCGAAATATTCGTTCTTGACCTCGGATATAAAGAGGATGGTATCCCCTTTTTCCACAAAATCACCTTCTTGTACGTACCATTTCTCGATTCTTCCCGGGATGGGCGATTGTATCGTCTGCGGACGGTGGTCAGGCTTTAGCGTGGTCAGGAATCCCGTGCTCCTGATATTCTGCGTCCACGGAAGAAAAAGAACGATCAGTCCGAACAGGGCCGACCCGGCCAAAAAGCGGTTAAAGTGCTTATAGTGCCTTTGATGAAATACCCTTTCGGTTGATTTGAACCCGGTAAGGTGCACCGTTTTGTTGAGCGTGTTATGGGATATGTTCAGCATGGTCTTTATTTTATGGAGGTAATTTTACCTTCGTCCATCGTAATGATGTTCTTGCAACGGCCCAGCCATTTTGGATCGGTACTTGCGACCAGCAGGGCCCATGGCCGATTTTTATCGGTCAAAAATTCCATGATGCGTAGCGCCTCGCTTTCGTCGAACTGATCAAGGGGGTCTTTTAAGATCAACAACTTTGGTTTCCTTATGATGCTGCGCGCCAGTACTATTTTCTTGGTAACGGTATAGGGTATCTGTTTTCCTTCGGGATAGATAATCGTATTCACACCCTTGGCCTGACGTTTTACGAAGGGCAGCAATCCTACATTTTCAAGTGCCCAATTGAGGTCCTGTTGGGATATACTGGTATCCCCGAAGGTAATGTTCTCCAGAATCGTTCCTTCAAAGGGACTCTCTTCAGTCAGCGACTGCCCTAAAAAAGAGCGGTAATGATTCGGATTAATACCGTTCAATAGAATGTCATTGACATAGATATCGCCTTCGGTAGGATGCATAATGCCCGAGATCAGGCGTAGCAGGGTAGATTTTCCCGAGCCGTTGGCACCAACAAGTAGAAAACTGCTTTTCGGCACGATGGTCAACGAGATGTTCTTCAGTATTTTTCCCTCCCCCTGAATTTCAAAAGAAACATTGTCTAGCTCTACGGTCAGGTCGTCGTCTTCTTTCAGTGGCCGTTCACCGCCCTGGTCCTCTAAATCCTTATCCACTACCTGTCCCATTTTTTCCAGGGAGGTCAATAGGTCGTAGAAGGTTTCAAGACCACGGATCAGCTTTTCGACGGAATTAATAACCAAAAGGATGATTATTTCCGCCGCAACAAATTGTCCGATGTTCATCTCTTGGTTCAGGACCAATAGACCGCCGATCAACAAGAGTCCCGCAGTAACCAGCACCTTAAAACCGATCATCTGGATGAACTGCAACACCAAGACACGGAAGTGGCTTTCCCGTGACTCGAGATAGTCAATTACCAGCATATCGTTCTTGTTGACGGCCAGGCTGGTTCTTCCCGAAAGTTTAAAGCTCACTAGACAACGGGCCACTTCCTGTATCCAATGGGCTACCCGATATTTGTGTTTCGACTCATCAAGACTGGTATCCATCCCCTTCTGAACCGTGAATTTAAAGACTATGTAGATTAGCAGCAGCAACAAAATCCCGTAAACAATAAAGAACGGGTGGTAAAAGGAAAGCAAGATTAGGCCGAAAAATATCTGTAATAAGGCCGCGGGAACATCGATTAAAATTTTTGAAAGTCCCTTTTGCACATCCATGGTATCAAAAAAACGGTTGGCCAGTTCGGGCGGATAATAGTTGCGCAACTCGCTCATCTTGATTTTTGGAAAGCGATACGTAAAGTCGAACGATGCCCGCGTAAAGATCTTTTGCTGCATGTTCTCGATAATCCGTATCTGCATCAACTGCAATATACCCGCGAAGGCTACACCGCCGGTTACCAGGAATACGAGCAGGACCCAAGAGGTAGAAATCTGGGCGCCCTGAATCAAATTGATGATCGCTTGTATGCCCAAGGGTAGCGAAAGATTGACGAGTCCCGCGAAAATGGCATAATAAAAAGTCTGTAGTACATCGCGTTTATCGAGCTTTAACAGCCCCATAAGGCGTTGCCACGCGGTCATTACATTTTTAGCCATTCCGTTTTAAGTTTAGGGAATTGAAGACCAACTCGGTAAAGTATTTCGAGGCATCAACGCTTTCGCGACAGTCGGTCAAGGAAATAAAATGATCTTTTAGGAAATGCTGGTGCAACGAACCCTCGAGTACTGTGCTGGCGAGACTGCTAGGATATGAGTAATCGGCATCTACGGCTCGAATCATCGTGCTCAACCGGGTGACGAGCCGCTTATAGATGACGAAATAGCCCTCTTTGTTCTCGGTATCGACCTCCTTGGTCAGGTACGATTTTGAAAATTCGTTAATTACGATTTTGTTGAGCAATACTTCGTTGATGTGGGAGAAGGCCGAATCTTCTTCGGTAGGTTTGGTCAGGACCTCGATGGCCTTTTTCAACCTATTTTCCGAATCGGCCATGGCGCTGGTCGCAAAGACCAGTTGATATTCCAACCAGCCCCAGTACCACGAGGCCAGGTATAACAATAGCTTGTGTTTGTTCTCGAAATACCGATAGATGCTGCTCTCATTACTTCCTATCTCTAGTCCCAACTTTTTGAAGGTAAAGCTTTCAAATCCGATATCGTCGATCATGATGATGCTCGCTTCGACAATACGCTTGCCCAAATCGGATGATTCGGGATCTTTTAGGTAGATTTTCTCGTTTATCCTGATTTTCAATGATTGTAATAGATGCTCCATAATCTCTTAATAACATATACGCACGCAAATATAATAGTAATACCTTCATTATATAATAGTTTAACATCTATTTAATAATAGTAATGCTATCAAATTGTACCGGGTCGAATTTTGGTCTATCTTTGAGCCTTTAGCTGGGCATATGGAAAAACATCGATGTGGGTGGTGCGAGGGCGATGGCCTGTACGAAGCCTATCACGACGAAGAATGGGGCGTACCCGTCAAGGACGATGCTACGCTCTTTGAATTTTTGGTCCTGGAAACTTTTCAAGCGGGACTAAGCTGGATTACCATTCTACGTAAACGCGAGAACTTCAGAAAAGCCTTTGACCAGTTTGACTACAAAAAGATTGCGAAGTACGACGAAGCCAAAATTGAATCTCTTCTACAGGATGCGGGAATTGTCAGAAACCGATTGAAAGTACGGGCTACCGTCTCGAACGCCCGGGCGTTCCTAAAGGTTCAAAACGAGTTCGGCAGTTTCAGCAATTATATTTGGGGTTTTGTGGATGGAAAACCTATCACAAATAGTGTTGAGAACTATAAAGACGCTCCCGCCACCACCGAACTTTCGGATGCCATCAGCAAGGATTTGAAAAAAAGAGGCTTTAAATTTGTCGGAAGTACTGTTATCTACGCCCACATGCAGGCGACGGGCATGGTAAACGATCACGAGAGGGGATGTTTTCGATACAAGGAGGTGTAGATTTTACCTCTGTGTTTTCGCTAAATGAGCAAATATCGAACGGGAAATTCCGTATAATACCACCTCCGAAGACCACAGCCATATGCCACAAATAAGGTATGAATTCATTGTATTCGGCCAGAAGACCGGTGACAATAAAAATTATGAAGTAGATGTCGAAGCAAAAAAAACCTTCTTCCAATTTCCGGAAATCCACGCCCCGAACCTATGACCGCCTACTCTAGTAGAATCTGTTTTGCGATACTTGGCCTCCTTATCGGTAACCTGCTGCAGGGCCAAGTGAATTTAACGGGATATTTTGAGCCGGAGATTTCGATGGGCTACAAGGTGACGCCCCATTATTCCCATAAATTCGCGCTATCGGAGCGCACCTATATCTACGATGAAGGCTGGGATGTTCAGCCCAGACAGTTGGATATTTCGCATTTCTCCAAAATTACGATCGCCAATACCCAAAGCATCGCTGTTGGGATACTTTATCGTTTTCGCCACCCTTTTGAGAAAAGGGAGGGCAACGAACTCCGTTTCACCGAACAATACACTATTTACCATAATTGCTGGAACCTACGTTTTGAATCCCGTTTGCGCACTGAGCAGCGCATAAAATCCGTTTTGACCACTCACCGTTTTCGTTATCGCCTTGGCTTGGATCTGCCGCTCAGCGGAGAAGAACTTGAGGTGGGCGAGGCCTATTTCCTCGCCTCAACCGAAAGTCTGTTGAGCGTGGCACGGGGCCTAAGCCCCAAGTACGACCAGCGTCTCACGGCACATATAGGCTGGTTGTTGAACAAAGAGACCCAGCTAGAAGCCGGTGTGGATTACCGGACAGAAAACTATATTCAAAAAACGGAAAAGGTATTGTTTTTACTGACCAGTCTGGTCTTCTCCCTTTAAAATTTTGAGAAACTCTTGTCTGGGCATTTTTTCAGCCCCCATACTTTCTAGATGCTCGTTATATACTTGGCAATCGATTAGGGAATAGTTCTTATCATCCAGTTCTTGGGCCAAGCGAATTAAAGCGAACTTCGAGGCGTTGCTGGCCTTGCTGAACATACTCTCGCCACAAAAGACATGGCCGAGATCGATACCGTAGAGTCCGCCAACCAGCTTATCTTTCTCCCAGACTTCGAACGATACGGCATGGCCTATTTTATGCAGTTCGATATAGGCTTCCCTCATATTTCGGGTAATCCACGTACCCTCTTGCCCGGTTCTTTTGATGCTGGAGCATTGTGAAATGACCCTCTCGAAGCAGCGGTTTTTCGTCAACCGGAACCGGTCGCTCTTGAGTACCTTCCGCATACTTTTCGAGATTTTTACTTTATGGGGAAATAGAACCATTCTAGGATCGGGACTCCACCACAAAATCAGTGAATCTCCGTTGAACCACGGAAAGATTCCACTGCGATAGGCCAACATCAGACGTTCGGGAGACAGATCGCCGCCCACGGCCAAGAGGCCTTCGATATTGGCGTGCCCTACAGGTGGAAATTTCAATTGTTCCGTAAGAAAAAACAATGTTTTTGATACTGTTATGGTTCAAAAAGCGATTTTCTAAAACTAGGAAAACATATCAAATCATAACCAAAGACCCGTCAGATTTCAATAACCTGACGGATCCGGTATGTTAGTAAGACCTAGGAGGTTTTGTAAACCTGTTAGGCCTTGTGGAGAATATGTTAAAACGGAAGGTCGTCGTGATCTTCCTCGTTAAGGTTGTCGGCAGGCTCGAAAGCTTCTGCGGGCGGTACCGGCGGTGCGCCGTTGGCTCCCTGTTCGGTCTGTAGGTTTTCGATACGCCAACCTTGAATGGAATTGAAATATTTCACCTCGCCCTGAGGGTTCGTCCACTCCCGGCCGCGGAGATTGATACTGATCTTTACGTTCTGGCCTACACTGTAGTTGTTGAGCAAATCGGTCTTATCTTGCACGAACTCTATGGCCAAATGCTGAGGATATTGCTCTTCCGTAGTGACGACCACTTCGCGCTTTCTAAAGCCGTTGTTGCCGTACTCCTTGGTCTCGTCTATTTTTTTTATTTTTCCCTGTACTTCCATGACTATGAATTATATGTGAACTGATTGTATAAGGATTCAAAAGTAGTCGTAATCGGTCTATCCACCAAAAAATCAAGTATAAGTTATCAACGAAAGTCGAGCGTGGTGTTTCTAGGGATGTCGCTCGGCATCTCAAAAGAATATACCCAAGGCGTATCATCCGAACACCCATGATCTATTGGGCCAATAGCAACATCCACGCGGAAAGAACTTCCTTTTGTTCGAGATATTCCTTCGCTTTCATTTCGACCGCTTTTCGTTCGCCACCGCTTAACAGGGAGCGTATCTCGATACGGGATGCCACAAAATCCTCGACTTCCTTTGCATTGGGAATTTCTTCAACATTTCCCAACATGCCGAGGTCGTTACCGGTAAGCACCTTGCTCGATCGGATATGTGCGGGGATAGCATCGACCCCGACTCCTAGGTTCGACACCGGTTTCGGCACCTCGAAGAGTCCTTGGTTGGCCCTGCTGTACCAGCTGCCGCCCATCCGGGCCACCTGATCTATTTTGAAGGGGTCGATACCGCCGTTTTCATCTAATATAGCGGTTTGGAGATGTATTTTTACTACTTCTGAAAAAATCAGGTTCCCGGCACCCCCCTCTTTTCCAAGGGCCTCCACCTTGGTCACCTTACATTCAAACTGCACAGGCGATTCGGCAACGCGAAAGGGTTTGACTATATCCGATTTCAGCATGGTCAATCCCGATTTTTTGAACTCATTTTCGCCTTTGGCATACTCCGTACTGGTCAGGGACATCTGCTGTACCATGTCGTAGTTTACGATGTTGATAACAACTTCCATGGTCAAGAGCACATTTTGAAGGGTATGTTTGGTGGTATTGTCGCGCGACCTGCGTGCCGGTGAGAAAATAAGTATAGGCGGATTAGCGCTAAAAACATTAAAATAGCTGAAAGGCGACAGGTTGGGTCGTCCCTTTTCATCGACGGTACTGGCTAACGCGATGGGCCGGGGACCGACTGCCCCCACCAGATATCCGTAAGCTTGGGCCGGTGGAAGCGATTCTGGAAGTACCGATATTGTTTTTTCTGTCATTCCCCAAAGGTATAAATTTGCATCCATCCGAGAGTGGATCACCCCTTAGGCGGCATACCATTTTCGACCGATTTGCGTTATATTTGAACAGGACCGCGTTATGGGCTTTTCGACCATACGGGTCGCTAAAGATAATCCACTGGATGAACTTCAATCCCAAAAACAAATTCTCCAACATCATTTTACTGATAGCCTCCTTTGTTATCGTAAGCCTTATCCTGTGGAATACGAACAGCTTTTTCCGAAAGTTCAAGGAAGAGGAACGGCTCAAGATGGAAATTTGGGCGACTGCGCAATCTGAATTTCAGCAGTCCCCCGAAGATGCCGACTTGGGCAACCTGCACCTCAAGGTCTTTCAGAACAATACCTCTACCCCGATGATCTTGGTCAATAAGGACGGTTCGGTAAAGACCAATAATATGGATCAGAAGGAAGCCTTGGATTCCCTGGATCTGCAAAAACGGATCAAACAATATAGCAACGAGAACGTGCCGATATCCATCGACCAGCAGGGCGAACATCTGGCCACCTTGTACTACGGCAACTCTGAGGTGCTCAATAAGTTAAAGTACTACCCCATTGCCCTTCTGCTCATCATCTTTCTGTTCGCGGCGGTCATTTTCTTTTTCTTCAAGACGAACAAGGCCTCCGAACAGAACAAACTTTGGGCAGGCATGGCCAAGGAGACCGCGCATCAGATCGGTACACCGCTGTCGTCGCTTTTAGGCTGGAACGAGCTTTTGAAGTCCGAAAACCTCAACCCGGGCATTACCAAGGAAATCGAAAAGGATATCGACCGATTGCAGACCATTACCGAACGTTTTTCGAAAATTGGCTCCCTGCCCAAGCTCGATGAACGAGATATCGTCAAGGAAACGAAAGAAGCCTATGAGTACCTGAAACTACGCAGTTCGAAGCTCATCCATTTTTCCTTTGAATCGCAGGTGGAAAAAATGCCGGTAAGGCTGAACCCCTCGCTCTACCATTGGACCATCGAAAATTTGGTGAAAAACGGAATCGATGCGATGAGAGGCAAAGGGAATATTTCTATCGAAATCCTTCCGAACGGCAAAAACGTATATATTCAAGTGTCCGACACGGGCCACGGGATTGCCAAAAAGCAGTTTCAGGCCATCTTCAATCCGGGGGTCACAACTAAAAAACGAGGTTGGGGATTGGGCCTGTCCTTGGTGAAACGAATTGTCGAGGAATACCATAATGGAAAAATAAAGGTGCTTGCATCAAGTAAGGATGGAACTGTTATGCAGATTACTTTCAAGGGCATTGAAAAGAGTTAAGGCGGCTGGAAGTTAATAGGGGTGGCGATTTATCCATTTAAGGAATAACAGTTAACTTTACACCTCATTCAAGGAAATGGCAAAGGAAAAACTGGTAACGATAAAGCAGGCTATCCTGACGAACAACTGTCCGGAATGCTATAATCAAGACCTGAAGTTGTCTTTCTTCCAAAGGCACCGCTATGGGAAGCTTTACCATCGGACCACCAGCGATGTGACCCACCAACTGGTATGCAATACCTGCGGTTCGACGATTTACCCCGTAAAATGGACGGATGATATCGAACGCAGCTTCGGATATTACCAAAAAATGGTAGTCCCCGAAAAAGGATCATTACGGTTTACCACCCTATTCTGGATTCTGATGCTTCTACTGATAGCTGTCGTAGGCGCGGGAATTTATATTGGTATTGAAGGGGGCATTAAATTTTAGACCGGATTTTCTCCGCAATCGCCTTAAACTCTTCTTCGCTCAGGGATATCTTATTCTGAAAAGTGGCATCGCCCATACCCTTCAAGGGAATCAAATGCACATGAACATGCGGCACTTCCAACCCAATTACCGTGATACCGACCCGTTTGCAATCAATGGAGGCCTCAAGGGCTAGGCCAACTTTTCTTGAAAAGGCCATGAGTCCCATATAGGTCGTCTCGTCAAGATCCATAATTTTATCGACCTCCTTTTTGGGGACGCAGAGCGTATGGCCCCTGGCATTGGGATTGATGTCCAAAAATGCGAAAAAGTCATCATCTTCCGCTATTTTGTAACAGGGAATTTCGCCATTGATGATTTTGGTGAAGATGCTTGGCATAAAAGAAGTTTTAGGTTATAGGTTCAAGGTCTAAAAATGCCGAGCTAGCTTATCTGGTTATTTCAAGGATCTCGAACTGAAGCGTACCGTTAGGTACTTTTATCTCGGCGGTATCGCCTACTTTTTTGCCCAAAAGTCCTTTTCCGATAGGGGAGCTCACGGATATCTTTCCCTGTTTTAGGTCCGCCTCACTTTCGGCCACCAAGGTATATTTGATTTCCGTTCCGTTATTTTTATTCTGTAATTTTACCGTAGAAAGCACCAAAACCTTAGAGGTATCCAACTGCGATTCGTCGATTAACCTGGCATTGGAAAGGGTTTCCTCCATTTTCGAGATTTTCATTTCTAAGAGTCCCTGCGCTTCCTTGGCCGCATCATATTCAGCATTTTCCGACAGATCGCCCTTATCACGGGCCTCGGCGATGGCGTGGGAGGCTTTGGGACGCTCCACATCCTTTAGATGGTTGAGCTCCTTTCTTAATTTTTTTAATCCCTCCGCAGTATAATAAGATACGTTTCCCATAATATGCTCGTTTAATAAAGTAGGTTTTCTATTCGGAAGGGCTCCTTCTTATACAACTTCGCAAAGCACCGCCCATGAATAGAATAAAATACGAAAATCCTCTATAAAGGCTACAAAATGCTGTGCTTTTTTTAGAGAGGATTTAACGCAAAGATACACATTTTTTGTTCAATTTTACGACCGAACAATGAACTATGGTACGTGTTTTAATTATCTCTTTGCTGCTTGCCCTTCTTTCATGCGAAAACGACCGTGGCGACCGCAATCCATATTTACCGGAAATCGGTTTCCGGTTCGACATGAACCTGAACCTGCCGCTGTATAGCCCCCTGACCAATTTGGGCAATGCCGTGTTTATCGACAATCCGCGCGTCGGCATCCGAGGCGCGTTTGTCATGCAAACGAGTATCGATCAGCACCGGGTTTTTGAGGCCAGTTGCCCCAACCACGTGCCCAATGACTGTTCGACGATGGTTCTCGACGGCCAGACGGCGACCTGTTCCTGCGAAGGCTATGAATATAGCTTGTTTACGGGGCAGTTAATCAACCGGCCCGACGATGGCAATCGTTACTACGATATGCTCGAATATCGGGCGACACAAAGCGGGAATGTGGTGGTGATTTCAAATTAGGGTTCCTTGACCCTAAAATTTATTTTTCATCCCTTTTTATCTCTTTCCATTGCTTTTCTAAAGAGTGCGCTAATATTTAGCAGGTTGGCAACCGCGTTTACTACTGCCTCTTGCCTGAGGGGGAGCCTCTCGACCTTTAAATATTCCCCAAAATCTTGTCCATCACCCAACTGGTGTGCAATGCGGTTTTTCCGGTGGAAGGATGGGTAATTTTTCCCTGCAAATCTTTTTTTAGATTTTCGACATGAAACTGTTGCACGTGCTTTGGATGGTCTATGAAAAGACTTTGTTCGCCATTCGCATGTTTTAGGTGGATTTCATTTTCCTCAAAGAGAGAAAACCTGATGTTGCCATGACTTCCCAAAATTTCGACCTGGTCGATTGTTTTGTCGCATCCAAAGTTCCAGGCCGCTTCTCCCGTGATGCCTTTAGTATGCGACCATATAGCCGTCACCGCATCCTTGGCAGAATAGAGTCGCTGTTGGTTTTTGGCTATCCCAAATACCTTTTCAAAATCTCCAAGATAATAGGCGAAGAGATCGAGACCGTGACTGGCGAGATCGTCGAAATAGCCTCCGGGGGCGACCTCGGCGTCGGTACGCCAATTGTATTCGCGGCTCAAATCGATATCACTTGGGGGTTTGCCCAAAAACCAGCGTATATGCCGTACCTCTCCGATTTTATTGTCATCGAGCCATTCCTTGATCTTTAGAAACCGGGGCAGCGAACGCCGGTAATAGGCCACAAAAAGCGGTAGATTTTGATTCTCGAAAGTCTGCTGTATTTCAAGGCTTTCCGCATAGCTTGGCGCCATAGGCTTTTCAATACAACATGGTTTTCCGGCCGCCGCTACTTTTAATGCATATTCTTTGTGGCTGTCGGGCGGAGTCGCAATATATACGGCATCTACCTCATCGTCATTAATTAACTTGTCAGCATCGGAATAGAACTTAGATACGCCATGGCGTACGGCATAGTCCTCGGCCTTTTCGCGATTGCGGCGCATAACGGCCACTAATTCGAAACCGTCGGTATTTTGATAGGCAGGGCCGCTTTTCACCTCCGTGACATTGCCACAGCCGATGATGCCCCAGCGAACATTTTTATTTGTGTTATCCATGTTTAATTTTTAAAAACAGGCTTTAAAGTAGTCAATTATTATTCAACTGAACCACAAGTTTATGATTCTAACCATTGGCCGCAAATTGGGATGCCTACCGCAATATTGATTGAAAGCAGAGATACCTACCCCGAAATCCCAATTCATAAGAATCTATGGTTTTCGCAAGGGAAAGGCGGGTACTATGTACCGTTCAATCCCGAACTATGGCAATCTTTTCAACCCCATGTCGTTTTTAGAGACCGTGTTAATCGATGAGGGGGTTTTTCCCCATCTATTCAAAACCCTAATGTGGCTCCCAGCAAAAAATTGATCCCCGCCTGCGGATAATATCCAGCCCCCTCAACCGTCTGAACACTGCCTGAGGAATCATCATCAAAGGTGAAAAAATAGCCATTGGATACTACATCCTCATCAAAAATGTTATTGATTAGTCCCGAGAAGGTAATACTTTCGATGATTTTATCGAATTTCAGCACATACTTCAGGTTTAGGTCGGTCTGCGAATAAGCGTCCAGCACGGATGCTTCCGAATCGATATTGCCCAAGTACTGTTTGCCAACATATTTGGTTAGGGCCGTAATCCGAAAATTTTGAAATGGGGAATAGGTAATCCGGTTTCCGATAATAATATGAGGGGAATAGGCGATATTTGTATTGCCTAAGTCTTCCAATACGCCGTCACGCCGGAAGACAAAATCGACGTTCTTGTTCGTGCTCAAGGCCAAGTTTGGATGCCATTGAAAGCTGTCACCTAATACGATAGCGGCGTCCAGTTCAAGTCCCGCGCGATAGCTATCGCCCACATTGGCACGCAAGGGCGCACCCACATCGTTCAGTTCGCCCGTCAGTACCAGCTGGTCTTTGTACCGCATATAATACCCGTTCGCGTTTAATTGGAGACTGGGCGATATATACCGCCAACCCAGTTCGAAATCGTTTAGTCTTTCAGGCTTAGGACTTCCACTTTCATAGTCATTTCGATTGGGTTCACGGTGGGCCACGGCATAGCTCAAATAAAAATTATGGTTCGGGTTTAAATCGAACACCAAGCCCGTTTTCGGGTTAAAGAAATTAAAAGTATCGTCAACGAGACCGGTATCTTCGCCATTGGCTTGATAGGAGACCCTTCTGTATTGCACATCGCCAAAAAAGCTTAGTTTATCGGTCAGACCGTAATTGGCCTTAGCGTACATATTAAAGTCCGTCTTTTTTGAATTATTGTCGTAATACCGATCTCGAATCTCACTATTGGATGCGAACCGAGACCAGATGACCTCACCAAAGTGGTCGCCTTGGTATATATTGAATCCGCCGCCCATAATCAGGTTCATTTTATCTGTGGTGTACTCGGCAGAAAAAACGCTCCCGTAAAAATCGTTGTCGAGCCACCGGCGGCGTATCAAGTCGGTCGTGCTGACCAAAGAATCGTTTACAGTCAAGGTCTTGAACCCGTAGGTAGCAAAATCTTCATCCTCCCGATATTGTTCGAAATATCCCCGGCCATGGGTAAAGTGCAGGGCGATATTCGTGCTCCAATCATGGGATACCCGTTCGTTCCAAAGCAGTTGGGCATGGTCTTGTTTGTAATTGTCAACTTCGTTGTCATAGAATCGTATGGTTCCGTCTTTATCAGTGAATTGTCCGGCAGAATTGTAAGGTACGGTTCTTTTCCAAGGTCTCGGCGTCGATTCCGTTCCAGGATTGGTAGGTAATTTCATGTCCTCCAAAAAGCAAGGCCTTTATCAAAGTATTATCATTTTTATAGGCGGTCTGTATAAAATAGGATTTCAGATCTGAAGAGGCCCGATCGACATACCCGTCGGACTTTATTCTAGACAGTCTTCCCGAGACCTCTACATGGTCGTTCAAAAGGCCCGTACTAAACTTGATATTATTGCGAAGGGTCTTGAAACTGCCAATGGAAGAGGAAATTTGGCCGTACGCCTCTTCGGACACCGCATCGGTCAACAGGTTCAGGCTAGCGCCAAACGCCCCGGCCCCATTGGTGGAGGTGCCGACCCCTCGCTGCAATTGCAAACTTTCCGTCGAGGAGGCAAAATCGGGCATGTTCACCCAAAAGGTGCCATGGGATTCGGAATCATTATAGGGGATGCCGTTGATGGTCACATTCACCCGAGTCGCATCGCTACCGCGCACCCGTATGCCGGTATAGCCTACCCCCGCTCCCGCATCGGAAGTGGTGACCACGGCCGGCATAAAGTTCAACAATACCGGAATATCCTGCCCTAGATTTCGGGGGGCGATTTCTTCCTTCTTCAGGTCAGTAAAGGTTAACGGCGATGTTTTGGTAACACGTACCGCTTGTACGAATACCTCATCGAGTACGACCTTTGTACCTTCTAAAGAATCCATTTCTTGCTCTTGGGCCCAAACGCCCAAGGTCAGCCCAGATAGGGCCAGAGTAGTGAATATAGTCTTCATCCGTAAAAATTTTACGAATAAAAGGGGCTATTATTCTAAGTTAAAATTGATTTTTTTGTTCCATTAAGAACGGTAGAACTTCCAAGCAGTACGCAAACAGCGCACCATCCCTTGGCGGCATTACCCGCCCAGGTTCACTGGGTATGATCTCAGCTTCTTCCTACACTAATTTCAGGATGTTCCTGAAAAGTTTGGGATTCGGCACCCCTTTGAGATAGGACAAATATAAGGTGGCCATATTAGAAATCATAGCTCCGGACTCCAAAAAATTAGCGCCTTCGAAAACTATAGTGAAAACAATTAACGCTTCCTTATAAACTCTATCTGCTTTATATACGTATTTTTAAAAAACGCTTTTCTAAGTAATTATGGTCAACGAACCGGATAGATCTAAAAATAAATTCACCCTGAAGATCTTGGCCAGTTATTTGGTGCTGGCCGTTTTGGCTACCGCTGTGGGCTACTTTATCTATACGGAAATTAAGACCTATGTCTCCACGGAAACCTCTGATAGAAATGACGTCAAATTATTGCGCACCAGTACCTTGGTCACCGATCTCTATGAGGCGGAAAGTCTCTCTAAACTCGCGTTGCAAAGCGAATCAGATACCATCTTCGACGCCTATGCCCAACGTATCGACTCGATACAGATGGAAATCGATACCCTGAAACAGATTATGCAGGGCAACGAGCAAAAAAATCTTTTAGACAGTCTACAGCTGCTTTTAGGACAAAAGGTGGCCAACAACAACGAACTAAAGCGCTTAAAGTTAAAAAGCGCCTCGAACAATTCTTTGGACAAAGCCCTGAAGGAATTTGAAAAAATCGACGAATCCTTCGGTAAATTTTCCGCAGAAAACCTGTTCACGAATTTTGACCAACTATCGCCACAAGTGCAAAAATCGTTACGGGATTATGCGGCGCTCATTAGTAACAACGCCCCGTCGAATGCCGATGCTCCGGCAAATGCCGCGTATGTTGATTCCATTCTCAACGCCTCAAAGGCCATGTTGCGAAGGGCCAAACTTCAAGATGCCAGAGCACAGCGTTCATTGGCGTCAAAAGAACTGGAGGTGAACCGTAACGACAGGGAGCTTTCCCAACAACTGCAGAACATCATATCGGCCTTTGAACAAGAGGTCATGGTGAGCAGTTATGAGAGCAACCTGAAAAAACAGGACGCCCTGAAAAGAACTACCCGTATTGCGGGCCTCGCGGCTTTGATCGGTTTTTTGATCGTCGGTATATTTTCCTTCTTGATCACCCGCGATTACTGGAAAGTTCAGACCTATAGGGTTCGGTTGGAAAAGGAGAAACTTTTTTCAGAATCGCTCCTAAAAAGCAGGGAGCAGCTTATATCGACCGTTAGTCACGACTTGCGCACCCCTCTTAACACCATCAGCGGGTACTCGGATCTGCTGGATAGTACGGATCTTACGAAAAAACAGAAGGGTTATGTCAAGAACCTGAAATCCGCTTCCGAATATGTGGGCAACCTGGTCAACGATCTTCTGGATTTCTCTAAACTCGAAGCAGGTAAACTGAATATCGAAAGGGTACCTTTTATCCCCGCGAACCTCATCCAGGAAACTGCGGAAAACCTACAGGCATTGCACAAGGATAAAAAATTGAAATTAATCCTCGATATCGCTCCCGCACTCGAACAGACCGTTTTGGGAGACCCCTTCAGGATTCGGCAAATTACGACCAACCTCATAGGCAATGCCTTTAAGTTTACCGAAGAAGGGCATATCAAGGTAACGGGCAGGGCCGAAATGGGAAGAGGAAATCATTTATCGGCCGAAATCAAGGTTTCCGACACGGGTATCGGTATCGCCAAAGAAAAACAACACCTGATTTTTAAAGAATTCACCCAGGCGGATAGCGATACCGAAAAAAAATTCGGCGGACATGGCCTGGGTCTGACCATTTCGAAAAAATTGGCCGAACTGCTCAACGGGACCTTGACCCTAAGAAGCAAATTCGGCGAGGGCAGCACCTTTACCTTGCAATTACCCCTGGAGATAACGACTGCCGTACATAAAGGGGACAAAAATATGCCCTACATGGCGCCCAAGTTGCGCATGTTGATCATCGACGATGATACCGCATTGCTTCACATGCTGCGTGAACTGACTGAAAGCATGGGCATTACCGCCCATACCTATACCAATTTTCTCTCCATCGAAGAAGATTCGCACCTGGCGTACGATATCGTGCTGACCGACATACAGATGCCCCAAATTACCGGGTTCGAAGTTTTGAAGCGATTACGGTCGGGCAACTATCTGCACTATACCGACCAACCTATTATCGCCATGACCGGCCGCCGGGACCTGGGCCCAGAATCGTATACCTCTATAGGATTTACCCAAGTGCTACAAAAACCATTCACCAAAGGCGAACTGATAGCTACCCTCAAATTGTTGGGAATCGTGACTGAAAAAACGGCTAAAAATAACAATAGGGATATCGAAAATGAAAACGGATCAAAAGGGTACAGTCTCCAAATTATCCATTCTTTCCTAGGAAAAAACGAGGATGCAATCTTTGAGGTACTACAAACCTTTTTGAATGACACCCGAACGAACATGATACTTTTGAAAGAGACTGTAACGGCGCGTGATTACCCACAAGTAAACCATGTGGCCCACCGCATGCTGCCCATGTTCCGACAATTGAAGGTGGAGAATTGTGTTACAATCCTGGAAAAAATGGAACTCGCCACCCCCGAAAACATGGACGACGAACTACTGTCGAATTCCTTTCAGCATCTCACAACCAATGTGAACGCCTTGGTCTCCGATCTTGAAGAGCGCATGTCTGTAAGCCCGGGCTGATCCTTTTACCGGACCGAACACTTAGAGGTCCAGATTATAGTGGTTGATTTTATTGTAAAGGGTCTTTCTAGTTACCTGAAGCAACTTCGCTGCTTTCGACTTGTTGAAGTTCGTTTTTTTCAGGGCCTTGATGATTCGGTTCTTTTCGAATTCGGATTTTGAAAAACCATCGGCCGCCGACTCCTTTTCCTGGGGCTGTAAGACCTCTTTCGGCAGGGCCTCAACCTGAACTTCATCACTCGTGGTCAACAATACGGCCCTTTTTATGACGTTTTGAAGTTCGCGTAGGTTTCCTGGCCAATGGTACTGTTGAAAAGCTTCCCATACTTCCTCCGAAAACCCATCCACTGCCTTGTTTAGGCTGCTATTTGCCTTTTGTAAAAAATTCTCGGCGAACAGTATCAAATCTTCCGAACGATCGTCCAAAGATGGTATCTGTATGGAAAACTCGTTCAGCCTGTGGTACAGATCTTCACGAAATGAACCTTTTTCGACCGCCTCGGTTAAATCTTCGTTGGTAGCGGTAATGATACGGAGATCTACCTCGATTTCTTTGGTGCTACCCACTCTCTTAATTTTGCGTTCCTGCAGGGCCCGCAAAAGTTGTATCTGATTTTCATAGGATAGGTTCCCCACTTCGTCCAGAAACAGGGTGCCTTGGTTCGCGGCTTCAAAATTACCCATTTTATCTTCAACGGCACCTGTAAAACTTCCCTTGATATGGCCAAAAAACTCACTAGTCGCCAGTTCTTTGGGAATGGCACCACAGTCTACGGCAACGAAATTAAAATCTTTCCGCTTGCTACCGTCGTGGATGGCCTTGGCGGTCACCTCTTTTCCGGTGCCGCTATCGCCAGTAATTAGAACGGACATGTCGGTCGGGGCGACCAAGTTGATATATTCCTGTAATTTTAGCGATGCCTCGCTGATTCCCTTTATAGTTTTTCCATCAGATCCATGCGGGCCGACCTGGGATTCTTTTGATAATACAGTACCCCTTTTTTCCTCGGTAGCGATTTTGGTATTCGTGATTCTGATATCAGAATCCCGCGGTACAGAGGCTTTCAGGGCATTATCCATGACCATTACAATCTCCTCCGGGGTAAAAGGCTTTGAAATATAATCGAAAGCGCCCTTTTTCATGGCATCTACAGCCGAGGCCACTTCCGCATAGCCCGTCATTAGGATTACCTGGGTCTTCGGGTTAACTTCTTTGATATCGCTCAATAACTGGATGCCATCGTAGTCGGGCAGACGAAGGTCGGTCAGAATTAGATCAAAAGTGGTTTTCTTGAACTTTTCCTTGGCATCAGGCGCTGTAAAGCTGGTCTCTACGTCGTATCCGCGTTTGGTCAGAAACTTTTGAAGCATCTGGCAGAAAGCTGCGTCGTCTTCTATAATCAAGAGGTTTGGCATATAAGCGTTCTTGTGTGGGGTATCTATTTACGTAAAAATAGCACATGATAGCTGTATCTGCTCTAATATTATCATAAAAGTAGGTTCATGAAAGAGGGGGCATCGCCCAGCGTGTATTGGCTTTGCCTTTTGCACAAGATTCAATACAATGAGTATAGAGGCTGAAGCACAAAAAGCAGGATCCATTATAAGATGGATCCTTTACTTATATAGGCTGTTATTTCTCTACCAAGCGATATAATGGTTTCTAATGCTGAAGTACAACACCTTCTTCGTCCACGGGGATAAATTTGAAAGTTTCCTTAAAACACCCTCGTAAATTTACGGCTACATTACAAAAAGAAAGGAGCCGTGAAAACACGAGCCCCTTTCTGACCAAACCAACTTGATACAAAACAAATAACATGAAGTTATTTACATTTCTATCCAGTTACCATTTTCGTCAGCATATAGCGTTCCGGCTGTACCATCTTCCAAAGAAACCTCCAGTTTGTACTGGTTCGCTTCGTTTACATAAGCCTTATCGATAGATGCTGTTGGATAATTTTTAGACACTGCATCGGTCACTGATTCGGGGAGTTCATCGGGAGCAACTTCAGAAAAGTCATTTTGCGACTCTGTTACGGCATCAGAAGCTTCTTCAGCGGATTGTGTTTCATCACCTACCGCTTCAGTGGCCTCATCTACAGCTTGAGTAGCCTCATCTGTATTTTCAGGTGCCATTTCAGTAGCGTCAGTATTCGATTCATCAATTGCGTTTTCTTCCTGAGCAAAAGCTGTCATGGTTCCTAAGGACAAAACTGCGGCAATCATTAAATTTTTCATGGTTCTATTATTAAAGTGTTAGACTTATCTATGATATCTAATGAAAAAATAGTACCAAACATCCGGTATGAATATAAGCCACTAATTATCAGCTAATTAAAAATATTGCAAGTATTCCCATATGGGTAATATTGTGTACTTCTTACTATAAAGCGGGTAAAATATATACGGAGCACAATATACCACTCTCCCTGCCAGCGGAATCAAATTCGGAATCAAGAAAATAGCTGGGCCACCTAATAGAGGATTCCACTATTTTCCGTCAACTGCGGTAGCTTAAAGTTTTTCCGGACAACAGTAAGGCATCGCCCTTGACGTTCCGCCCTTATTGTGTGAGTGTGAGACCTGCGCTCTTATGAAAAATAAAAAATCCCGACTACCTTTCGGCGGTCGGGATTTTTCAATGTTAAGCCAACTTAAGCTTAAGGTTTGAATTACATGTCAATCCAGTTACCTTCTGCGTCTGAGTACAATTCAGTTGATTCGCCATCTTCTTTAGTAACTTCCAACTTATATTGAGACTGATCGTTCATTGAAGCCTTATCGATGGTAGCACCTGGGTGAGCTTCTTCTAAAGCGGAAGTAACAGCTTCAGGTACCTCATCGGTGGATACTTCGGTAAAATTGTCTTGTGACATTGCATCGGTAGCCTCCTCAGCGGTATCTTCCATAGATTCTGTGGCTTCGGTCGCTTGATCCTGGGCAGCATCATAAGTTTCTTCAGCAGCATCGGTAGTTGCATCTGTTGCTTCAGTTGCTGTTTCCTCTACAGCGTTACCGGCATCTTCTACAGCGTTTTCTTCTTGTGCGAATGCAGTCATCGTTCCTAAGGACAGTACTGCGGCAATCATTAAATTTTTCATCTCTTGTGTATTTAATTAAAATTTGTTTTTGTTTTGAATATCCTTTGTTGTGATAATCATTATATATAATGGAAAAATAGTGCCAATCATATCTAGCAGCCCACCGATGCTGTAATATTCTGTATAACAGTAGTTTAAATATTAATAGCTCTAGGACTGGATGTGTAGTGGTGTGTAAAAATTAAAAAAAGTGTGTAAGTTTTACACACTTTCTATGTCTGGGAAGACGATAAGAATGGCTTGCCCCGCGACTACTTAACCTGATGCGCCGGTTTAAGCAAATCGTTAACCGTTTTAACGGGGCTAAAGGTCTGTAGAGGGACCTCGACGAAAATGGTATTCCAGTACGCCATGGCTCCGTTCCAAAGTCCGGGTAGTTCCAAAGCCTTCAGTTCCCTTCCTTCCTTGGTCTTCCCGGTAATAAAACCTTGTTTGGTATCCACAAACTTCATCAAATCGTACTTTTCACCCTTATGATTCTTTACGCCACAGACGATATCAACGGGATTAAAATGGGTGGCATTATTAAGGATTTCGGCCTGATCGGCATCATCCATGTCTATTTGCGCCGATTCGATGATCTGCAGTGACACATTTCCCTTTCCATCCTTAACCCAAAAAGGACCTCCGCCCGGTTCGCCCTCGTTCTTCACCATTCCACAAACCCGGATCGGACGGTTTATCTTATCCTTTAGGATTTCTATCTGCTGGCCCATGTTGAAACCTGCAATTTTTTCTGAAAACCGCACGTTCAATTCGCTTTGTAGGAAATTTTTAATCTCCTCCGCTCGGTCGGTGGTCAAATCATCCTTCTCCAACCATTCGGCATATCCAAAGGCTTTTTCCTGCACCTTCAGCAATACGCCTGCCAATACTTTTTTGTTATCGACGACCTCGTCGGCAAACCTGGGTACCGTCACATTGTCAATGTTCTTAATAAAGACGATATCGGCATCCTGCTCATTAAGGTTCTCGATCAGCGCCCCATGCCCACCGGGCCGGAACAACACGCTACCGTCGTCATTGCGAAAGGGTTCATTATCCATGTTGACGGCAATGGTGTCTGTCGAAGGTTTTTGATAGGAATAGCTGACGTCGAAAGAGGTCTGCGTTGCGGAAGATACCCTTTCCTTAATATTCGAAAACTCTTGATTGAACATATCACCATGCTGTTCGGAAATAGTAAAATGCAACCGCGCGGTATCATCGTTCTTGGCATAGATTGCGGCTTCCTTTAAGTGTTCTTCAAAAGGGGTTGCTGTGTGGTCGCCATAATTGTGGAAGGGCAATAGTCCCTTCGGATAAAACCCGTAGTTCAACGCATCCTCCGACAGCATTTCCTTTACGAACCGGTGTACTTCTTCGTCTTTGGAGGATGCCTCGCCCGAAATCCGATTTTGCACAATTTTATAAAAGGGAAGGTCGGTCAGCCCCTCTGAAAAAGTTTTCATCTCGTCATCGTCCGTACGTTTCAGATAATCGTCCAGACTTTCTTCGGAGGGATCATAACTATCCAAAAAATGGAAGAGTGCCCTGAACATGCGGGAGGCAGCCCCCGAGGCCGGTACAAACTTGAGCAGGGACATTTCGCCCTGGGCCGTATCAAACCTTTCTATTAACTGTTTCTTCTCTTCGGGCGTAAATTTTGAAATGCCTTCCCCGACAGTTACGGCTTTTTCGAGCTGTACAAAGGGGATGCCCTCCTTAAAGGTTTCGATCTGGTCGTTTACCTTCCGTTCCGTTATTCCCTTTTTTGATAATAAGTCTAAATCGTCTTTTGTCAGTTTCATAGTGTTCAAAGTTCAATTCTGCGTTTAGGCAGGTTAAAGGCTCAATTGTGTGCCCGTTGCTTTACAAGTTTATCGATTTCTGAAACCGCCTTCTCCAGTCGTGTTTTTTTATCGCCCTTCAATATAACAAAATTTCGATTATATTTTTCCAATGTTTCCTTGAAATAGGAGAACATTTTCTCGCGTTCATCCGGCTTGTCCCTCAGATCGTCTTCTTCCCACGGCATATCGACATAGGTCAATAGGTAAAGATCATAGGTGTTCTTCAAGGCGTACTTTTCTAACAAGGGGTCGCAATGGCCCAGATAATAAGCCTCCGAATATACCTTGGTTTCGAGCAGATCGGTATCGCAGATCAGAATATCGGTTGCCTTTTTGCTCTTTTCGTTCTCCACCCGTATCTGCCCTTCGGCAATGGGCAACAAATCTTTCGGCTCGCAGGTCTTGCGCTCGTGGTCCCATTTTTTTTGAAGGTACTCCCGGGCATATTCCGGTACCCAGACCGTATTGTAATGGCGGGCCAATTGTTCGGATAGGGTCGTCTTTCCCGTAGATTCGGGACCGAAAACCACTATTTTAATAAGGTCTGAGGACTTCTGTTTAAGTTTTCCTTCCATGCCAGGTATCCATAAATGGCGATTATAGTGAACAAAAAGTATTGTATCGAGGTAAATATAAGGCCTTTGTACCCATACAACGGAACGGAAATAATATCCCCAATAATCCAATATACCCAATTCTCGAGCTTCTTTTTAGCCATCAGCCACATGCCGACGAAGAAGATGGCTGTGGTAATCGTATCGACATAGGCCGTCCAACTGTTGAACTTGTCAAAAAAGAGGTAGACCGCACAGACAAAAAGAACGGTCGCTATAAACAGGATAAGACACTGTTTGTTTTCTTTGGTTGTGGTTGCGGTAATGGGGATAAAATGGGTATCGTCAACCTTGCGCGTCCACACATACCACCCGTACACGCTCATGGCAAAGTAGTAGGCATTGATGAGCATATCGCCCAAAAGGCCAAAAACCCACAAGATATATACAAAAATGGCCGTACTGATGATACCGGTGGGAAAAACAAGGATGTTCTCCCGTTTGGAATACCATACGCTTAAAAAGCCGAATACCACGGCGATGATTTCAAGCACTACCAAATGTGCGGGGACACCGTCATACTGTGCAAAAATCCACTCAAAAATACCGTCCATACCCTACTTGCGTTCCCACTAGAAATCCGAAGTATACCCGCTTCGGTCCGATTTCACTATTTTCATAAATAGCAAGCCTTTGTCCATCATCTCAAAGGCCGTTCTTATTTCTTGGTTAAGTACCTTCATCACGGCATCATACTCACCATATACTTGGGTGCTGAGCGGATTTTCCAAAACCGTCAAACCCGATGTGCGGAGTTTTTTGATAAAGCGGATGATGTGATCTTCGAAATCGTTTTGTAAGGGGGAGAAAGTAAGTTCTACGGAGATGTTCATGAAGTGTTATATTTTCTAATTTTTAGTCCGCCCATCTTTGGTCGGAGCAGAGTTCTAAAAAGTTAAAACATTCGCCCATTTCAAAAGAAACAATGTTAAAAAAGTTATTCCGGTACTGATACCTATTACCCCTTCCCAATAAAAAGTTCTCTGACCCCATAGTTTCCTCCTTTTTTTACCAAATTCCTTTTTGTAACGACCAACAGTAAGTTTCCACACAAAATAGGTGATGATCATAAAAAGGGAGATTGCTATTACCCAAATATTCGCCATTGGTCAAATTTTTAGTTTATAGGCTGTAAATTATTGCCAACAATAGCATACACACAGGTGAACCCCTCAAATTCCAAAAACTTAATCTCGTAAGAAGATTCGTCTCCGTGGTACAAAATAGTAGCAGTTGTGCCTTCGTCTTCGAACGAGAAATCCTGCACATCGATATGGTGCAGAAAGCTGAGTCCCGGTTCGGCGTAAATCTTATACAAGGCTTCTTTTGCACCCCAGACCAGAGTCAGTTTTCGAATCAGGGCATCAGTATTGGCAATGGTCTTATATTCTTCCAAAGGCGTAAACTTATGGGCAATTCGGAGAATTTTCTCCCTTTGCTTCTCGATATCGATGCCCACTTCTTTATCGGAGCTGACAATGATTCCGGTAAAATGGTTCGAATGCGAAATAGAAATTTTACATCCGTCGTTCAGATGGGGTTTTCCAGCCTCATCGTAATACATATCTCTATCGACATAGCCGGCTTCGGCCATCAAATGCCGAATGCTCAAAAACGCCCTGCGGTGCAGTTCGGACTTCATCCCGTCCATCCTATTTTGACAATGTGGTGTCAGTTTTATGCCTTCCGAAAGTTCGGTCTCCGATTCCGTTACCTGCCACAGGTAAACCTTGATAGAATGACGTTCCGTTAATGTATTGTAAAGAGGCATACCGTTGAATCCAATTTTGCTAACTTTGACGAACTTGGGATTGTTGCCAACCACAGTCCTTGTAAATGGATAGTAACGAAAGTAAAAAATAAAAAGAAGATGGAAACCAAAAGTGTCGCATTTGTACCTTATAAGGTCAAGGATATCGCCTTGGCGGACTGGGGAAGAAAGGAAATCGAATTGGCCGAGGCCGAAATGCCGGGCCTGATGTCCCTCCGTGAGGAGTATGGAGACCAGCAGCCCCTCAAGGGTGCCCGTATCGCCGGCTGCCTTCACATGACCATTCAGACCGCCGTTCTCATCGAAACTTTGGTGGCCCTAGGCGCGGAGGTAACATGGAGTTCTTGCAACATTTTCTCGACCCAAGACCACGCCGCCGCCGCTATTGCGGCAGCGGGCATCCCCGTTTACGCCTGGAAGGGCATGACCGAGGAAGAGTTCAACTGGTGCATTGAGCAGACCCTTTTCTTTGGGGAAGAGCGCAAACCCCTTAACATGATTTTGGACGATGGCGGCGACCTGACGAATATGGTGCTGGACCAATACCCTGAAATGGCCAAGGGTATCAAAGGCCTATCCGAAGAAACCACTACTGGAGTCCACCGACTTTACGAGCGGATGAAGAAAGGCACCTTGCCGATGCCTGCCATCAACGTGAACGATTCCGTCACCAAGTCCAAGTTCGACAATAAATTCGGCTGCCGCGAAAGTGCCGTCGATGCGATCCGCCGTGCCACCGATACCATGCTCGCCGGAAAGAAAGTAATCGTTTGTGGCTACGGGGATGTCGGAAAAGGTACCGCCGCTTCCTTCAAAGGGGCCGGTGCTATCATCACCGTTACCGAAATTGACCCTATTTGTGCCTTACAGGCCTGTATGGACGGATTCGAGGTGAAAAAATTAGAAACCGCAGTCGGTAAGGCCGATATAGTGATTACCACAACGGGTAATAAAGATATCATACGTCCTGAACATTTCAAGGCGATGAAGGACAAGGCGATTGTCTGTAACATCGGTCACTTCGACAATGAGATCGACATGGCCTGGCTGAACCAAAATTACGGCGATACCAAGGACGAGATCAAGCCCCAAGTGGACAAGTACACCATTGACGGAAAGGATATCATCGTACTTGCCGAAGGCCGATTGGTCAATTTGGGCTGCGCCACGGGTCATCCCAGTTTCGTAATGAGTAACTCCTTCACGAATCAGACCCTGGCCCAGATCGAACTATGGAAGAACAGTGACAAGTATGACAACGAGGTATATATGTTGCCCAAACACCTCGATGAGAAGGTAGCCGCATTGCACCTATCCCGTTTAGATGCAGAACTGACCGAGCTGAAGCCCGAGCAGGCGGAGTATATCGGTGTGGAAGTGCAGGGGCCGTTCAAGCCGGAGTACTACAGATATTAAAAGAGTCTAGATACAAGTCCGATTGAAGATCCCTATATGACGCGGGAGCGGGTTTGATGAATATTCCGGCTTGCCTGGCTATCCCACGTCATCCGACAGGGCGAACTGAATTCTGGGGAGGCTGATCCGACAAGACCGTCACTCACCTTGACCCTGCGGAACAACAGCCGAACGTACCGGCAACAAACTGTGTGCTATCAAGAATACGATTACTTCGGACCTGGTGATAGTTGTTAGACATAAGAAATGAGACGAAAATTTAAACCCTTGCCGTTTCCGACAAGGGTTTTATTGTACTTTTTTTTCCGGTGTAAAAAATACAGCGCGGAATGCATATAATAAACCCTCTGCATTACATTACATAATGAAAAGGATTTCAATATCTACCAACGAAAAAAAAGCCTAAGCCTCGAACGGCTCGATGGATACCCATGATTTTCCACCGGCTTTCTTTTCGAATTTTACGAGTCCGTCAACACGGGCATGAAGGGTATGGTCTTTACCGGCGTAAACATTTTCACCGGGGTTGTGCTTTGTACCACGCTGCCGTACGATAATGTTTCCGGCAGTAGCGGCCTGGCCGCCAAATATTTTAACGCCCAAACGTTTCGATTCCGAGTCCCTTCCGTTCTTTGAACTACCTACACCTTTTTTATGTGCCATGGCTGTGTGAAATTATTGTTTATTTAGTATAAAAATTGCGAGCAAAGCGAAGCAATCTTTTTGTATTAATTAGAAGGCGCTACTAACTGCCTACTCCTTTTTCTTAAGCAATTCCTTGGCCTGCTTTACCCATTCATCGGATTCTATCTTTTCACGAGTAATACCGTCCAGTGCAGAAAGCTCGTCCCTATCGGCGGCTTTTAGTTTACTGATCTGTTCGTAAGTATAGACCCCCACTTCGTTCAATCTCTCCTCGTAAGTCGGTCCGATACCGTTGATTTCCTTCAAATCGTCGGCTTCCGCTTTGGTGGAGGTTCCGATGCTGTGAAGCAGCTTGTCAACATCAATTTCTATATGCTGGTCTTCGGCCCTATTCTCCGCGCGGGTAACCAAATTATCGCTTACCTTGTCATTATCGGATTTTACCTTGTTCTCCGTTTTCTTTGGGGTTTCCTTTTTTGCCGCCTTGTCGGCTTTTGGTTTTGAAGCTACCGATTCTTCTACCGGTGCCGATTTACCCTTGGCCTCTTCTATGGTATCCTTAACTTCGCTTTTAGGAGCGGTTTTATTTTCCGACGCTTTAGCTGTGGGTTTTTTGGTTTCTTCCTTGGCATCGGATTTTTTGGCGCCCTTGGCAACGATACTTTCGATGACGATTTCGGTCAGCGATTGACGGTGCCCATTTTTCTTACGATATCCTTTGCGCCTTTTCTTTTTGAAGACGATAACCTTGTCACCTCGAAGGTGCCTTACGACTTTGGCCTCTACAGAGGCTCCGTCTATGGCCGGGGCGCCGATAGTGATGTCCGATCCGTCGCCCAAAAGAAGTACATTGCCAAAAGTTACCTTTTTGCCTTCCTCTTCCTGTAAACGGTGCACATACACTTTTTGGTCTTTCGCAACTTTAAATTGCTGCCCTGCCATCTCTACGATTGCATACATAATGTGTATATTAATTTATGGTGATGCCCCTATCAGGGCCTGACTCCCATAGAAAAGGCGGTAGCTTTTTCTAACGGGGCTGCAAATATAATGCTAATTTGTAAATGCACAAAGGGTATCCCTATAATTGTGGGTTTGAATTTTTCTTGGGATTTTGGCTCGATTTGAACAGCTGCATGAAAGATAGCGTCAAGACCAGCGAAGTGGCAAACCCCATGATCGCCACCGTGAAGAACACAATGGCCTCAAAATCCTTGATAATCCCTGAACCACTGGGTAGAGAGCTGCTCCAAAAAATCAGTGTTGAGTTCGGTGGAATACAACGCAAAAAAGAGTGTGAATATAATTGTTGCGATAAATCCGGTTAGGATACCTGCAGTAAATCCCTTACCGTAATTAAAACCCTGCCTGTCCCTTAAACGGAAATATTTAATGGCCTCGTAAATGCCGAAGCCGGTGATAATCCCGTTAAATAAGCTGTAAAAAACATTGGTATGTAAGTCGAAAAGGGCCAGAATCAAAAAATAAGCGATCAGGCAACCGCTGGTAGCAATTCCGAATCGGATGGGCAAAGCAAATTCTTTCATATTCTAAGTTTTAATGGAATTTAAACAAATTTAGGAAACTATTCGCATAAAATTCCTACTTAAGATGTATCGGTGACAGGTTGTTCAAAAAAAAGTATATTAGTGTCAAATAATCCCTTACATTACAACTAAACGTATAGTATGTAAAGTGAACATTATGAAAAACAAATTACTCTTGGGCCTGGGGCTACTCTTGATAGCCACCGCCTTAAAGGCGCAAGAGGTCGCCTATGAAGAATATGACCTCGACAACGGACTGCACGTCATCCTCCATCAAGACAAAACGGCCCCGGTTGTCGTTACTTCGGTCATGTACCACGTCGGCGGTAAAGACCGTACCGAGGGCCGCACAGGTTTCGCCCACTTTTTCGAGCATTTGCTTTTCGAGGGCACCGAAAACATCGACCGTGGCGAATGGTTCAAGATTGTCTCCTCCAACGGGGGAAAGAACAACGCCAATACCTCCCAGGACCGGACCTATTATTACGAGGTGTTTCCATCGAACGAACTTCAACTAGGCTTTGGATGGAGTCCGAACGAATGATGCATCCAATCATCAATCAAGTGGGAATCGACACTCAGAACGAGGTGGTCAAAGAGGAAAAGCGGTTGCGCTACGACAATTCCCCTTACGGACAACTTTTGCCTACGGTCGCCGAAAACTTGTTCTACAAACATCCTTATAAAGACCCAAATATAGGCTATATGAAAGACCTGGATGCGGCGACCCTTGAAGATGTCGTTACCTACAACAAAAAATACTATGTACCCAATAATGCCGTACTGGTCGTGGCCGGGGACATCGATATCGCGGAAACCAAAAAAATGGTGAAGGATTATTTCGGCCCTATCGCCAAGGGTCCGGATATCGTACGGGACTATCCCACGGAAACCCCATAACCACCGAAATCGATACCAAGGCCTATGACCCGAACATACAGATACCCGCCAGCATCATTGCCTACCGCACTCCTGGATTTAAGGAGAGCGATGCTTATGTCCTCGATATGATATCGGCCTATCTGAGCGACGGCAAGAGTCGAAACTCTACAAGAAATTGGTGGACGACCAAAAGCAGGCCCTGCAGGTTGGCGCCTACAATATTGCCCAAGAGGACTATGGCATGTACCTGGTATTTACCCTTCCGGTCGGTGAAACTCCTTTGGATACGCTTAACACGAAATCGAGGAAGAAATCGCCAAGGTGCGCGATAGCCTCATTTCGGAAAGGACTATCAAAAACTTCAGAATAAGTTCCAGACCCGCTTCGTCAATGCGAACACTAGTGTTGAAGGTATGGCAGGTTCGTTGGCAACCTATTACATGCTGTACGGCGATACCGATCTGATAAATGAGGAAATCGAGATTTACCGTTCCATCACCCGGGAAGAAATGAAGGAGGTAGCCAACAAATACTTTAAAACGAATCAACGGGTGGTTATCGATTATCTGCCCGGAGAAGCGGGGGCGCAGTGAACCAATTGGCGGCGGCGGACTCGCAGACCTATAGTCATAACTCACGGATTGCTTCGCTACGCTTGCAATTCATATTACATAACACGCTTCCAGCCTTCGCTGGAATTGCAACAAATTAAAACATTAATGAAAAAATTATATCTCAGCGTTCTTATAGTCTTTTTAGGCGTGGGCGCGTACGCACAGATAGACCGCACTAAAATGCCCGAAGCAGGGCCGGCGCCGGAAATAAACCTAAAGAATCCCCAAACTTTTGAAATGAATAATGGGCTCAAGGTCTTGGTAGTCGAGAACCATAAACTCCCTAGGGTCTCCATACAGTTGCGATTGACAACCCCCATCCTGGAAGGGAACAAAGCTGGGGTTTCAAGTTTGACCGGAAGTCTAATGGGCAATGGCACAAAGAACATAACCAAAGATGAATTTAACGAAGAGATTGATTTCCTGGGGGCCAGATGAATTTTGGGTCGCAAAGTGCCTTTGCAAGTTCACTATCCAAATATTTTCCTAGAATAATGGAGCTAATGGCCGATGCAGCCATTAACCCAAATTTCACCCAGGAAGAGTTTGAAAAGGAAAAGCAAAAGTGATTGACAGGGCTAAAAGCTGAGGAAAAGGATGTTTCTGCCATTAGCGGTAGGGTTAGGGCCCTGGCCTATGGCAAAGACCACCCCTATGGTGAATTCACGACCATTGAGACCGTAAACAATGTTAAGCTAGAGGATATAAAAAAATTCTATAAGGAATATTTTGTTCCCGCCAACGCCTATTTGGTCGTAGTCGGTGACGTAAATTTTGATGAGGTAAAAAAATTAACCGAAAAACATTTTACTTCTTGGACCAAAGCTATTCCCCCTTCATATCCTTTTGCAAATCCTAAAGATGTCTACAATACGCAGATTAATTTCGTGGATATGCCCAATGCCGTGCAATCTGAAATAGCGGTACAGAATATCGTCAACCTTAAAATGAAGGATGACGACTATTTGCCTGCATTGTTCGCGAACCAAATTTTAGGTGGTGGTGGAGAGGGAAGTTTCTAAACCTAAGAGAGGATAAAGGGTACACTTATGGTTCTTATTCCCGTTTTGGAGACGATAAGTACGAACCAACCAGTTTTAGGGCAGTGGCAAGTGTACGTAATGCAGTTACCGACAGTTCCGTAGTTGAAATTCTAAAAGAAATTGATAAAATTATTACTGAACCGGTATAAAAGGAATTGGAAAATACAAAGGCCAAATATGCCGGTAGGTTTGTGATGGCTTTGGAAGAGCCACAGACCATTGCCAATTACGCATTGAACATTGAAAAGGAAGGGTTGCCAAAAGATTTTTACAAAACTTATCTAGAACGGATTAACGCCGTGACGGTCGACGAGGTTCAAAAAGTGGCGCAGAAATACATCCATCCGCTGGAAAAGACCCGAGAAAGTGGTTATGGGCAAGGCCCGCGAAGTGCTTCCCAATTTCTAAACGTAAGCTTTAACGGAAAGAAAATCCCGGTTAAATACTTCGACAAAAAGGGCGAGCCCGCAGAAAAACCGGAAGACACAGTGGCGGCCGCACCCGAAGGAGTCGGTGTGAACGACAGTCTCAACCACTATATCAAAGCCATCGGTGGCAAAGAAAAATTAGCGGACGTAGAATCGTATTTGATGACCGCAGAGGCCGAGATGCAGGGCATGAAGCTAAATCTTGAAATAAAGAAAACGGCCCACGGCAAGTTCATGCAAGATGTAAAGGTCGGCGGCAATTCGATGAGCAAACAGGTCTTCGACGGTGAAAAAGGTTATATGATGATGCAGGGCCAACACAAAGATATGGGCGAGGAAGAAATCGTGCAGGTCCAGAAAGAAGCGGCGCCTTTTCCCGAATTGAATTATCTAGAGGATGGAGATATCACGCTCGAAGGCGTTGAGATGGTTAAAGGCAAACCAGCCTATAAACTGAAACTGTCAGACCAGAAATCCGCTTTTTACGATAGGGAAAGCGGACTCAAAGTTCAGGAGACCACCACGGCCGAAATGGGCGGGCAATCGATGACCAGCACCATTAATCTCAGTGATTACCAAGAGTTTCCGGCAACAGACTTCCCTTTACGATCGGCCAGACCGTAGGTGCGCAAAGCTTTGATTTCAAGGTGAGCGAAATCAGGGTCAACGAAGGCGTCTCGGATGCGGATTTTGAATAAATTATCCCATGGCACCAAGGACACAGCTCAGTTTCGCATCCTTTAACCTCTACAACCTAAACCTGCCCGGAAAGCCCATCTATCGCGATACGGACGGATGGAGCCAGGAGGAATACGATCGCAAAATCGAATGGGCGGCAAAAATACTGAAAGCCATGCCCTCACGGGTATGGGGCTTTCAGGAACTGTGGCACGAGGATGCGCTAAAGGCGGTATTCGAAAAAGCTGGACTTCACGACGCCTACGACCTGTTGACCCCGCCCGACCACGACGGTCGCCGCATTGTTTGTGCCGCAGCGGTCGAAAAAGGACTGCTGGATGGCGAACCGGAATGGATGGTCAATTTTCCGGAAAAGCTTGTGCTGCATAGTACCGGTGACGACCCTCAGACCCCCGATATGCATATCAATATCGACAAATTCTCCAGACCGGCCTTGCGTTTTAGCATCAAGCCCCGCTCCGATGGCCAGGCCATCAGCGTGTATGTAGCGCACCTCAAATCGAAATCTCCCGCCGACGTCTGGCGCGAGGGCTGGTATCGGGCGGATACCGATTTTTACACACGCCACCGCGAGCATCTGGGCTACACCATCTCGACCATCCGCCGCTCGGCAGAGGCTTCGGCACTTCGAATGTTTATCATCGAGGAGCTGAAAGATACCGACCGTCCGTTAGTGGTCATCGGCGACCTCAACGACGGACAGTTGAGCAATACCCTAAACATCCTCACCGGGCAGCCCAATTACTTGGTAAGCGGTCTCAGCAAAGGAGGTGCCGACACCGGTCTATATACCGTTGCTACCCTGGAAGAGTACCGAAGTCTGCGCGATGTCTACTACACCCACATCTACCAGAACATCAAGGAATCTTTGGACCATATTCTGGTATCGCAGGAATTCTACGACGCCTCCCGAAAACGGATCTGGGCCTTTAAGGGCATGGAAATCGCCAACGACCACTTGAACAATGACGATCAGAAAGAAGTTGGCACCACCGATCACGGCATTGTGAAGGCCACCTTTATATATTGGCCTATAAGATAATGCGAACATCTATCCCCGGATATCCTTTGATACTATTTACACCTCCTATTCCCTGCGAGTTAAATAAAAATCACTAATTTACTGTCGGCTTAGTGCGCAAGTGTCGTGTAAAGGCATCCAAACAAAAAAGATCCAATGAAAAACAGATTCCTGATAATTGTACCGCTTTTTTTCCTTGCATTTTACGCCTGCAAGGAAACTCCCAAACCCGTTGGCGAAAATGAAGGACAGGCTGCAATTATTTCTGATGCGGTAAAAACCCGTATCGATTCCACCTTAAAAGCATACGTGGATTCCGGAAACATCGCGGGCGTTTCGGCCCTAATTTTTGAAAAGGATAAGGAAGTATACTTCAATGCCTTCGGCTATGCGGACCGGGAAGCCCAACAACCGATGGACCGCAATACCATCGTACAAATCTATTCAATGACCAAACCCATTACGGGAGTAGCCTTGATGACCTTATACGAAGAAGGAAAATTCGACCTAGACGACCCGGTCTCCAAATACGCTCCCGAATTTGCGGATATGCAGGTTTACGCCGGGGAAGATGCTTCCGGAAATCCGATTCTTGAAGAACCCCATCGGCCTATGACTGTCCGGGACTTAACCCGCCATACCGCCGGTTTTGGGAGAAATGCCGATATTCCCGGATTGGGCAAGATGATTGCCGAGGCAGATGCCCTAGACCGGGAAAATACCCTGGTAGAAATGGCCGAAAAGATGGGATCTACACCGCTGTATTTCCATCCGGGAGAACAGTGGGAGTATGGCCCCTCGGTCGATGTCCAGGCTTTTTTGGTCGAGCGTATTTCAGGGATGCCCTATAAAGAATATGTTCGTGAACATGTGCTCGACCCCTTCGATATGGACGAGACCCGCTATTTTATTCCCGAGGAAGACCGCGACCGCTTCGCCAAACTGTATATCAGGACCGGAGAGGGCGAACTCAAACCCGATACTGACACCTATGACAACTATACTGAACCTTGGCCCCTTACACGGGGTGGTTCCGGCCTCACTTCGACCATAGACGATTACATGCGCTTTGCACGAATGCTGGTACATCAAGGCACTTTGGACTCTGTTACAATTTTAAGAACCCAAAACCGTAAAGTTGATGGCCACCAACCAATTGGCCGACAGCGTTAAAGAACGCTCCTTTTTACCGAGCAAGGGGCAGGTCGGTTTTGGTATCGATTTTGCGGTTCGAAAGGCACCCCCCGCTTCGGCAGAGGAAAACAATGGCGTAGTAGGCGAGTTTTTTTGGGACGGTGCGGCCAGTACCCTGTTTTGGGTAGACCCGGTAAACGACTTGACCGCGGTCTTGTTCGTGCAATTATTTCCCTATGACCAGATCGGCCTGCACAAAGCATTTCGGGATGCCGTGTACGGGCCGTATTCCAATGAAAAATGATGTATAGATCAATACCTAAGAGAATGCTGAAAATCCGACTTCCCCTTTGTATGCTGCTGTTGCTTTTGGTGGTGACCTCTCATGCCCAAAACGCCGACACCCTGCTGTTACAACAAAACTATGACCTCAAGGAATACCGCATCCCTATGCGCGACGGGGTGGAGCTTTTCACGGTCGTCTATACGCCCAAGGACACCTCCAAAAAGTATCCCTTTTTGATGAACCGTACCTGTTATAATGCATCCAAATATACCGACTACCAGTACAGCGGATATCCATCAAAATATTTGGTGGAAGACGGATATATTTTGGTCTTTCAAGATGTGCGGGGTAGATATATGTCCGAAGGTAGTTTTGACAATATGCGACCGAACATCCCCGGCAATAATCCTAAGGATAAAAAGGACATTGACGAAAGTTCGGACACATACGATACGATAGATTGGATGGTGAAGAACATCAAAGGAAACAACGGCAAGGTGGGGATGTACGGCATTTCCTATCCCGGTCACTATACCGCCGCGGGCATGATCGATGCGCATCCCGCCCTAAAAGCCTCGTCGCCCCAGGCCCCGATAGCGGACTTTTTCTTCGACGATTTCCACCATCAGGGCGCATATTTGGAAAGCTATACCGCTGCCTTTGCAGTTTTTGGCTATCAAAAAGACAGCCTGACCCGCAAGCCTTGGTACACCGACAAGTTGATGCGGCTGTATGATAACCCCGCTCCCGATGCTTATGACTTTTTTCTTCGGATGGGGCCGATCAAGAACATCACCAAAAAATATCATGGGGATAATTTCTTTTGGAAACAAATCATTGAACACCCCAACTACGACGAATTCTGGCAAAAAAGAAACATCCTTCCCCATCTGAAAAATATCACCCCGGCCGTGATGACGGTCGGCGGATGGTTCGACGCAGAGGACCTTTACGGACCTTTGAACATCTACAAGACCATAGAAACTACCAGTCCCGATGCCCGAAATATAATTGTCATGGGGCCATGGGACCACGGCGGATGGGCTCACGAAAATGGCAAGACCACCCACAACAACATTTACTTTGGAGATAGTATTTCTAGCTTTTTCCAGCGGGAAATTGAAGCGAAATTCTTTGCGCACAACCTCAAGGACAGGAAAATTGACCCCTTGCCCGAGGCTTATATGTTCGATACTGGTTCAAAGGAATGGAAGAAATTCGACCAATGGCCGCCGGAGAATATCGAAGCGGTCAGCTTAGGCTTTGGCAAAAACGGCAAATTAAGCCTCAACGGTCCCCCAGACGAAACGGCGGAGTTCGAATATACCAGCGACCCTCAAAAACCCGTACCCTATACCTCCCAGATCGAAGGTCTGACCTTTACGCCGCGCCGGTACATGTCTGACGACCAGCGCCAAGCCTCCCGCAGGCCCGACGTTCTGACCTTTGAAACGGAGCCGCTCAATGCCGACAGAACGCTGGCAGGCGAGATATTGGCCAAACTCAAAGTAGCCATCAGCACCACCGATGCCGATTTTATTGTCAAATTGATCGATGTCTATCCTCCGGACCATGAAAATTACGACTTTAATCCCGACAATATAGTCATGGGCGATTACCAACAGCTGGTACGCGCCGAAGTCTTCCGGGGCCGCTTCCGCAATAGTTTCGAGAAGCCGGAGCCGTTTGTGCCTGGAGAGCCGACCGATGTGGACTTTCGCCTACAAGACATACTGCACACCTTCAAAAAAAGCCATCGCATCATGGTGCAGATCCACAGCACCTGGTTCCCCTACATCGACCGCAATCCCCAAAAATATGTGGACAATATCTACAAAGCCGACGACGCCGATTTCATCAAATCGGACATTACCGTTTACGGTTCTTCGACCGTTGAAGTCGGTGGAACGCAAGATTGCTGTCAACCGGCACCGTTTCAAATGAAGAAAGAAGAGATGATTAAGGATTAGGACGTAGTAATTCCTAACTTTGCGGTACTTAATTCTATCGAGTAACTGCAATACCATGAAACAATTTCTTTATACCATGATGTTGTTCTGGGCGTTTTCAGTGTCCGCCCAACATAGCATCTCCGGCACTTTTGCCCCCGCCAAAGACTACAAATGGCTGATTGCCTATCATCTCAAGACCGGCGAACAGGCTTATATCGCCGATACCGCAATAAAAAATGGGGAGTTTACACTTTCTCTTCCTGCGGAGGCGGAACCGGGCACCTACCGTTTAGTGTATGCCGTACCCCAAGAGGAATTCTATTTTGATGTGCTTTATAACGGAAAGGAAGATGTGCAGCTGCACTTCGATGCGCAAAAAGGAGTTTCGTTTACGGCATCCAAGGAAAACAAAATTTTTGACGCCTACTTCAGGGAAATCAATGCCGCAAAACAGGCGATCATTAATTTTTATCAGGAGGGAAAAACGGATATCAGCGCTTATGAAAAACTCATCGACCGATTGAAGACAGCCCAAAATGCTTATGAAAAGGAATCGGAAGACTTGTTGGCCCATCACTTTATAACGGCAAACCGGCCCTATATTCCCTCGGAATATGAGACCAGTGAAACCTATTGGCAGCATAAAAAGGACAGGTATTTCGAACATCTTGACCTGAACGACCCCGTTTTACA
The DNA here is from genome assembly GCA_963734985.1 of uncultured Flavobacteriaceae bacterium. GTDB lineage: Bacteria > Bacteroidota > Bacteroidia > Flavobacteriales > Flavobacteriaceae > Pricia. The sequence goes on along the minus strand of CAVTJB010000003.1, from coordinate 237,676 downwards.
AAGCTCCGCGTTCTTGACGGACAAGCTGACCAATTATGTCTTTACTGCCATATCTACAGAAAAAAGAACGAAAGCGGAAAGCCAAAAAGTATTTCGGGAAAACATCGATAAAGTAGCCTCCGAATTGAAAGGTACAAATGCCGATTACCGCTTCCATATCTACCACTCCCTATATACTAAGGCGGCGGCCAACGAGTTTTACGCCACGGCCGATTATATTTTCAACACCTATCTTAAACCCTTAGCGGATGAAACCGGTAATCAAAAAACCATTGATGAAATAGAGGTGCAAAACCGCTTGCAGATCGGCGCCATACCTCCGGAAATCACTTGGAAGGATGGAAACACTACCAAAAAATTGAGCCAAATGGAGGGGGCGGACTGCTATGTACTCATTTTCTGGAGCAGCACCTGTCCGCATTGTCTCCACGAGATACCACCGTTACATGAAGAACTAAAGAATTTCCCCGATGTAAAAGTAATAGCTGTAGGCCTTGAGGATGGAAGGGCAAACTGGGAAAAGGAATCCGCCAAACTGCCCGATTTCGAACATGTGCTGGCTTTGGACCATTGGGATAGCAAATATGCTAAACTCTACGACATCCATCGAACCCCGACCTTTTTTATCCTGGACAGTGACAAACGGATTATTGCCAAACCGGAAAGCGATAAGGAGGTCGTGAACTTTTTGGAAAGTTAATATATATGTTTTGGGGTTTTTTGTTGTAGTGGTCGTCACCAACCACCCACTTTCACCCTGAGCGCATTAAAGGGCCAAACCCTTACAGTGTTTTCAAATCTTTAATTGTCTTGAACGCCACATCAACTTGGTCGTCGTCGACTAGGATGGTGAACTCGTTGGTAGTAGAGATAACCTCGTAGAGTACGATGCCTTCCCAGGCCAATCTCTGAAAAATGAAATAATAAATGCCGGGTACGGAGACATTTTCCGCAGGCAGTTTAACCGTGATAGACGAAAGGTTTTCGGCTTTTTGGGTGCATTTTTCGGCTTCAAACAGAGTTTCCACAACCGCATCCAAACTATTACTAACCACAATATTCAATTCGTTCACTCCGCGCGAAGAAGTGTAGAAAACCTCCTTGTTCTTGTTCACCTCATCCAATAGTTGCGCCTGAATTTCCAAAACGGATTCCGAGACCAAAAAGGTGAAATCCGTCAGCGATGAACGGACTGTAATTTCCCCGATATTCTTCAATACCTTGATTATCTTGTGCGTCGCCCGGAACTCCAAATCATCCGATAGCCTTTTTAGGGCCATCACGATGGCCCCGTTGCGAACCTCCTTGCCCAGCGCGTTCTCGATTTCGGGCATTATGATGCGAGACAGCGAGGTAAGATTGATAATGCCCTGTGCCAACGCACTTTGCAAAAATGGTTTCTTTTTGATGTACTGTTCGACAATGGAGGATATAGTTTTCATCGGATATTTTCGGTTGTTCAGCAATAATAACAAACTGTTATAAATAAAACAAATTGTCCGAGGCAAAAGAACCTGCATTTCCTTTCGGTGTTGTAAAAATGACCCGCAAACGGGCCACGCAAAGAACCGCTACCAAATCAAAAATGATAAAAGGCATTCTCCAAATGCTCGATCTTAAAAATATGGGGATTTTTGAGAATGGTAATGATATCGAACCGGACCTCGAGATCAAGATTACGGGTGGTGACGTAATGGTTGGCGCCACTGACCAGCAACTTTATCTTTTTTGGGGTAACGGTATCGGCAATGGGAATAATGCGGTCGTTACTTCGCGCCCGCACCTCAACGATGGCCAGAACATCCCCTTTTTGGGCTATGATATCGATTTCCGATTTGAGGTACCGATAGTTGGTATATTGGATCGTGTATCCCTTTTCAACTAAAAAATTAGCGGCTATCTCCTCCCCTTCCTTACCGAACTCGTTGTGTTTTCCCATAAAATGTAGCCTTCTCTAAATGGAATATACCCCTCCACCGAAAAAATAAGCCTTCTAGTCGTAAAAATGGGTAGGAGGTTCAAATTTTTTATACCGTACGTCGAAAACACCAGAATTATCATACTAGGCAAAATCTTTGGGCGTTAAGCACTTAACCCCGCCCGTCTCCCCACGGATAGGACTCAAAGCCTACTTAACTATGGAATACTTTGTAAACTGTAATACGGCCTCGCTGGCACCGTATACCAAGCCTCTGGAACGCTCGAAGGCGGCACATCTTTATCGCAGATTGGGGTTCAGTGCCTCCGTTGATAACATAGATCAAGCGGTCGGCCAGAATGCGGGCACCCTGGTAGATTCCCTCATTGACCAAGCAGTTAACCAAGCTCCGATGGCCCCTCCAGCATGGGCGGACTGGAACGGTAGCCATTATCCCAAAGACGATGATCTTCGCAACCAACTGAAAAACCAGCAACGTGACGAATTCAGACTGAACTATGCGAAGGGTCTGCTGAACAACAACCTGTTCGACCGTATGAGTTTTTTTTGGAGCAACCATTTTGTTACGGAACTGGATGTTTATGAATGCAACTCCTTTCTCTACCGGTATATCGACTGTTTACAGCGTAACGCCCTGGGCAATTTTAAAACCTTCGTCGGAGAGATAGGCCTTACTGATGCGATGCTATATTATTTGGATGGCGTTTTCAACAATCGCAATCGGCCCAACGAGAACTACGGTCGCGAACTTTATGAGCTTTTCACCCTGGGGGAAGGAAACGGATATACCGAACAGGATATCATCGAGACCGCCCGGGCCCTCACCGGATATGTGGAACGAGGCGAACTGGGCTGTGAACCTGTGGTGTTTCGAGCCGACAAACATGACGAAGGCACCAAAACCATTTTAGGCCAGACCGGCAATTGGGGCTATGACGATGTGGTCGATATTCTTTTCGAACAACGACCGAACGAAATTGCGAAGTTTATTTGTAAAAAGCTCTATGAATTTTTCGTGCACCCGGATTCTAGGGACGATGCCGGCAATGCCCAGACCATCATATCGGGAATGGCAGCGACCTTTTTGGCCAACGATTTTGAAATCGTCCCCGTACTGTCGCAACTTTTCAAAAGCCAACACTTCTTTGATGACGATGCGATTGGCGTAATTATCAAGAGCCCCTTCGATTTCTATTTTAATATTTTAAAGGAAAGCAATTTTACCTACGACGATACCACCGTGGCCAGTCTGGTCAATTATGCAGGCCTGTTAAGCCAACGCCTGTTCGACCCCGTCGATGTCGCGGGATGGCAGCGCGACCGGCAATGGATCAACACCAATTTTATGATCGGACGATGGTTGACCATCCAAACGATATTACAGGATTTTTTCGATGCCGACCACGAGCAATTTCGCACTTTGGGAAAATCGATTTCCGGTAGCGACGGACTCACCAGCAACAACCCAGATCTCATTGCACGGACAATTATCGATTTTATCCTTCCAAAAGGATTGCTTAACGAACCGGAATATGAAAAGGCCTTCGCTATTTTCAGGGGCGACATCCCACCCCAATACTTTGAAGGTGGAAGTTCTCCCGTTTGGACCTTGGCCACCGCCATGGAAGGTCCGACCCAAGTTTTCAACCTGTTGCAATACCTCGCTAGGCAACCCGAATTTCAACTTAAATAAACGACCACTATGTGCAATAATCAAGAGAATAGCCCATACAGAGGCCTCGAACACGAAGGCCATGACCTGGAACATAAAACGTGGAACCGGCGTTCGTTTTTACAGGCCTTGGGAATTGCGGGTTCAGGTTCGATGATGTTGGGCAGTAATTTTTTAACCGCCTCGGCACCCTCCCCCCTGACCTCTGCCATTGCCGATGCGGAAACAGACAAAATACTGATCCTGATCCGGTTGTCCGGCGGTAACGACGGTTTGAGTACCGTCATCCCCATTGAACAATACGACGCCTATGCCAATGCAAGGCCCAATATTTACATTCCCGAGAGCAAGGTGCTGAAACTGACCGATGAATTCGGGGTACCTTCCTATATGAAGGCCTTGGAACCTATGTGGGGCGACGGCCAATTCAAAGCGGTTCACGGTGTCGGCTATGAAGGCCAAAGCCTTTCGCATTTTACGGGTTCCGATGTCTTTGCGAATACCGACCTGACCTCGACGGGATTCAGTGGACTGAATACCGGATGGATGGGCCGGCATTTTGAGCAGTCTTATCCGGATTACCTCATCAACCCGCCTGCGGCTCCGGCGGCCGTGCAGATCGGCCAGTTCGGGAGCCTGGTTTTCGAAGGCGAGGAAACCAATTACGCCTTCGTCACGTCGAATGTCGAACAGTTGGAAGAGATTGCGGAATCGGGGGTAGTTTACGGACTTGATGAAAACCTGTTCGGCGATTGCATGTACAGTGATCAGCTGAAATTTTTAAGGGGCGTCGCGAATACAACCTATGAATATTCGGGAGTCATCCACGAGGCCTGGTCCCGTGGGCAGAACCAGGTCGAATATCAAAAAAACGGTTTTGCCCGGCAATTAGCGCTTTTGGCACGATTGATCAAAGGCAATTTGGGCACCAAGGTCTATATGATCTCCATGGGCGGGTTTGACACCCATGGCAACCAACCTCTGGCCCACGAGCGGTTGATGAGTAACCTCTCAATAGCCATCGACAATTTTTATGAAGATTTGGGCTACACACAGCAAGATGAGAAAGTATTGAGCATGACCTTCTCCGAGTTCGGAAGGCGTATATTCGAGAACGGATCGAATGGTACGGACCATGGCAAGGCGGCCCCTACCCTATTTTTTGGTAAGGGACTGAACGGCAGCGCCTTCGTAGGCGACCATCCGACCTTGAGCAATCCCGATGGGCGCGGAAACTTAGAGTACACCATGGATTTCCGTGACCTGTATGCCACCGTCTTGGCCGAATGGCTATGTGTACCCATTGCCTTGGTCGAGCAGCATTTGTTGAATCATCCGTATAACCCGGTAAACCTGGGATTTGAATGTAGTGGTACGGAATTTCCCGATATCGTTTACAGCGATGGCGAACCTACTTTGCCGGAACAGGCTGGCGCAAAACCCGATGATCCTGTGATACCGAATGCTGAACAGCTGAAAGGCATGGTGCATAAACCTTTCTATCCTACCGGGCAAATGCCCTGTATTTATCTGGAAATGCCGGTAACGGCGCATGTCGATATCGAATTGTTCAATATTTTGGGACAGAAAGTAGGTACCGTCAAAAACGCCATTATGAGCGAAGGCCCCAACGAAATCAATATCAAGGAAAGTATGCCGGGCCATTTGGCGGCGGGCAAGTACATTTATCGCATTCAGGTGCAGCAGTACAAAACCAGCAAGTCAGTAATGATGGGATAAATCTGCAACAAATGGATAGGGCAAATTCCGTTCGATAGTACGGGTAAGTCGTTGATGCTGGCCCGACCCGTAAAAAGTGCTATTTTTGTGGCCTAATTAAAATCTAATGGCCACAACCCAAAAATACCCCCTCCGTTATACGATTACCGCTGCCCTTCCCTATACCAATGGCCCTATTCATATTGGCCACCTGGCAGGCGTTTATGTACCCGCCGATATTTATGCCCGCCATCTGCGGTTAATCGGCAAAGAGGTGCTTTTTGTATGCGGCAGCGACGAACACGGAGTCGCCATTTCGATGAAGGCCAAAAAGGAAGGCGTATCCCCTAAGGAAATCATCGATAAGTACCACACTATCATCAAGAATTCGTTCCAGGATTTTGGGATTACCTTCGACAACTATTCCCGTACCTCGGCAGAAATCCACCATAAGACCGCCTCCGATTTCTTCAGGAAACTATATGAACAGGATGATTTTATTGAGGAAACCACGGCCCAACTTTATGACGAGGAAGCCCACCAGTTTCTCGCCGATCGCTTTGTCATAGGTACCTGCCCGAAATGTGGTCATGAAGAAGCTTACGGTGACCAATGTGAAAATTGCGGGTCTTCTCTCAATGCTACCGATTTGATCCATCCGAAATCGACGATAACGGGAACCGTTCCGACTACCAAGGAGACAAAGCACTGGTTCTTGCCCTTGGACCGGTATGAGGATTTTTTACGAAAATATATTTTAGAAGGCCATAAGAACGACTGGAAACCCAACGTTTACGGCCAATGTAAAAGCTGGATCGATGGCGGACTCGAGCCCCGTGCCGTGACCCGCGATCTTGACTGGGGAATTCCAGTGCCCATTGAAGGCGCCGAAGGCAAGGTGCTCTATGTCTGGTTCGACGCCCCGATCGGATACATTTCATCCACCAAGGAATGGGCCGAACGAGAAGGCAAAAATTGGGAAACTTACTGGACGAGCAAGGACACCAAACTTGTTCATTTTATTGGGAAGGATAATATCGTTTTCCACTGTATCATTTTTCCATCCATCCTAAAGGCCCATGGCGATTTTATCCTGCCGGACAATGTCCCCGCCAACGAGTTTCTGAACCTGGAGGGCCACAAACTTTCCACCTCGAAAAACTGGGCCGTTTGGCTGCACGAGTATTTGGAGGAATTCCCCGACATGCAGGATGTACTCCGCTACACCCTCACCGCCAACGCCCCCGAAACCAAGGACAACGATTTTACCTGGAAGGATTTCCAGGCCCGCAACAACAATGAGCTGGTTGCCATCTTCGGGAATTTTATCAACCGGGTGACCGTTCTGACGCACAAATATTATGGTGGCATAGTTCCCGAGCCGGGCGAATTTACGAAAGTGGACAACGAAACCTTGGAAGCCCTTCGCCAATTTCCTCATACCATTTCAAGTTCCATAGAACGCTATCGTTTTCGCGAAGCAAGCCAAGAATTGATGAACCTTGCCCGTCTTGGCAATAAATATTTGGCCGACGAAGAACCGTGGAAAGTCTTCAAGGAGGATGAGGAGCGGGTCAAGACCATCCTATTCGTAGCGCTTCAAATCACCACCGGACTAGCGGTACTGTGCGAACCTTTTCTGCCGTTTACCTCCAAAAAATTAAAAAAAATACTCGCTTTAGGCGACAGCACTTCAACTCCGCCCCCTAAAGGCGCCCTCCTGCCGGACGGACAGGCCGGTAAATATGTCAGGTCGAGCGCAGTCGAGACCTCATGGGCCGATGTCACAAAAGTGGAACCGGTAATTCTTTCCGGTCACAAAATAAACAAAGCCGAACTCCTCTTCCGCAAAATCGAGGACGAAGAAATTCAAAAACAACTTGATAAATTGGAAGCCACAAAAAAATCGAACGCTTCGGCCGACATGTTGCTTAGTGCAGATGAGGAGCCCGGCACAGGCGCTCGATCCGAAGAAAACAACAAGCTAATGCCACAAAAAGATACCATTACCTTCGATGATTTCAGTAAACTCGATATGCGCGTCGGTACCATTGTAGAAGCCGAAAAAATGACCAAGACCAAGAAGTTGATGGTCTTAAAAGTTGATACCGGCCTGGACACTAGAACTATCGTCTCGGGGATTGCCGAGAGTTTTTCTGTGGAAGATCTGCTTGGTAAGCGTGTGACGGTTTTGATCAATTTGGCTCCGCGCGCATTGCGTGGAGTAGAGAGTGAAGGCATGATCTTGATGACCCAAAGCGCAGAGGGCAAGTTGGTATTTGTCAACCCCGATACCTCGACTGCGCTCGGTACAAGTTCAGAGGGGGTCGGTAATGGTGCCGTAATTAGTTAATAGTGGAGATGGTCACTCCAATAGACATACCATATCATTTATGAACCTCATATCCTACCTTACCAAGCGCACCCAACTCCCCGAGAAAAGCATAAAAAACACCGTTGAACTCCTAGACCAAGAATGTACCGTTCCTTTTATCTCTCGATATCGGAAAGAAAAAACGGGCGATTTGGATGAAGTCCAAATCGGCAATATAGTAAAATTCAAATCCGAGTTCGAAGCCTTGGAAAAACGGAAATCAACTGTTGTAACGGCTATCGGGGAACAAGGTGCCTTATCGGACGAGCTTCGCGCTAAAATTGAGGAATGTGATAGCCTAACCACTTTAGAAGACCTTTACCTCCCCTTTAAGAAAAAACGCAAAACCAAAGCGGAAACCGCCCGTAAAAATGGATTGGAACCCTTGGCCAAAATCGTAATGGCCCAGAACCATGGCGATGTCGAACAAGTGGCATCCCAGTATTTGAACAAGCAGGTCAGAAACTCAGACGATGCCTTGGAGGGTGCTCGCCATATCATCTCCGAATGGGTGAACGAGCGTATCTCGGTCCGGAACCAAATCCGGAACCAATTAAAAAGATCGGCCGTGCTGACCACCAAGGTCGTATCCTCAAAAAAAGACGAAGAAAAAGCACAAAAATATCGGGATTATTTTGAGTGGAGCGAGGTTCTGAAACATTGTCCCTCCCATCGATTCTTGGCAATCCACCGTGCTGAAAATGAAGGTTATCTTCGGGTAAAAATTGAAGTTGACCATGATTACCTCCTGTCCAAAATAGCGAAACGTGTCATCATATCGAACGGGTCTTGCGCCCATCATGTCCGTTTGGCCCTTGAAGATGCCTACAAACGTTTGCTCTTTCCATCCTTATCCAATGAAATACTAAAACTGGCGAAAGAAAGGGCAGATGATGAAGCCATCCAAGTTTTTTCCAATAACCTAAAACAATTGCTTTTAGGGGCGCCCTTAGGCGAAAAACGCATTCTGGCGATTGATCCGGGCTTCCGAACCGGCTGTAAGGTCGTCTGTTTGAGCGCCCAGGGAGCTTTGGAACATAACGAGACCATATATCCGCATGCGCCGCAAAACAAAAGCAAAGAGGCCATCAAAAAGATTAGCTCACTTTGCGATGCTTACAAAATTCAGGCTATTGCTATCGGAAACGGCACCGCTTCCAGGGAAACCGAACGATTGGTGCAACGAATCCATTTTCGAAATCCTATCGAGGTTTTTGTGGTGAGCGAGGCAGGGGCTTCAATTTATTCCGCTTCCCCAATTGCACGGGAGGAATTCCCTAATTACGACGTTACGGTACGTGGTGCGGTCTCTATTGGAAGACGTTTGGCGGACCCTTTGGCGGAATTGGTGAAAATCGATGCCAAATCTATCGGTGTGGGGCAATACCAGCACGATGTGGACCAAGGCAAACTACAAAACTCCTTGGATATCGTGGTCGAAAGCTGTGTCAACTCCGTTGGGGTCAATATCAATACCGCCAGTGTTCCGTTGTTGAGTTATGTATCGGGAATCGGTAAAAAATTGGCGGAGAACATTGTGGACTACAAAACGCAACATGGAGCCTTTAAGGATAGGGCGAGCATTAAGAACGTTTCCCGGTTGGGCGGGAAAGCCTTCGAACAGGGAGCGGGATTTCTCCGGATCAAAGACGGGAAAAATCCCTTGGATGATTCCGCCGTGCATCCTGAGAGTTATGGAATCGTACAGCAAATGGCCAAGGACTGCGGAATTGCGGTTTCGGGTTTAATAGGAAACAAAAAGAAGCTGCAACAAATCGATTTGAACAAATACCGTACGGGATCCGTTGGCCTCCCAACCCTTAAAGACATTATCTCCGAGCTCGAAAAGCCCGGACTCGACCGCCGTGAAAAGGCCCAGGTATTTTCGTTCGACCAAAATATCAAATCTATAACGGATCTCAAGGAAGGACAACTATTGCCTGGCATCGTAAATAACATTACCAATTTTGGCTGCTTTATAGACATAGGTATCAAAGAGAGCGGCTTGATCCACATTTCGAACCTATCGGACGGATTCGTCAAAGACGTAAATGAGCATGTCAGCCTCCAAGAACAAATCGTCGTCAAAGTGCTGCAAGTCGATATCCCTCGAAAGCGCATTCAGTTAAAATTGCACCGTTCGTAAGACTATGCTCAAAATAGCCTTCCATCCCATTTACCAACACCCCTTACCAGAAGGTCATCGTTTTCCGATGCTGAAATACGAGCTGTTGCCAAAACAATTGCTGCATGAAGGCACCTGTACGTCCGAAAACTTCTTCAAACCAGAAATTCCAAATGACAAGTACCTCGTTGCGGTCCACGATACGGAGTATTTCCACGATTTGCTAAACCTCAAGATTCCGCCTCGGGAGGCCCGTAAAATCGGCTTTCCATTGACGGAAGATTTGGTACTGCGCGAACGTATTATCGCCGACGGCACAATGAAGGCCTGCGAATTTGCTTTAGAACATGGTATCGCCATGAACGTCGCTGGCGGTACGCACCATGCTTATTCAGACCATGGCGAGGCATTTTGTATGTTGAACGACCAAGCCATCGGAGCACGATATCTTCAAGCCAAAAATTGGGCAAAAAAAATACTGATTGTCGATCTTGATGTGCACCAAGGCAACGGCACGGCAGAAATTTTTCAAAACGATGCTTCCGTTTTTACCTTTTCGATGCATGGGGCAGGCAATTATCCTTTTAAAAAAGAAACTTCCAACCTCGACATTGCACTTCTAAAAGGTGCCGGGGACGCGGAATATCTCTCCATCCTCAAAAAGATCCTTCCCCAACTGATCACCGACGAAAAGCCGGATTTTATTTTTTACCTCTGTGGTGTTGACGTTATCGCCTCCGATAAATTGGGTACGCTAGGCCTGACCCTCGAAGGCTGCCGGCAGCGAGACGAGTTCGTTTTGGAAATCTGCCAGAACCATCGGATTCCCTTACAATGCAGTATGGGCGGTGGATATTCCCCTGATATAAAAACAATCGTGGAGGCCCATTCGAATACCTTTCGGGCGGTGCAGCGAATTTACTTTTAATATTTATTGTAATTTCCAGCTTGGAAATGCCTCCCGAAAAAAATACCATCCTTCCATGAAATCAAGATTCATCCCCGTTTTATCGCTAAGCATTCTATCCCTAATATCATCCTGTAATGAAAAACAGGAAAAAAGACCTATCAAGGTATCGAAAGAAGCCGGATCCCAACGGACCAAGATTATTTTCGATACCGATGCCAATAACGAACTCGACGATCAGTTCGCCATTGCCTATTTGCTTTTCAACGGCGATGTTTTCGATGTGAAGGGAATTACCGTAAACGCAACTAAAAACGACAAAAACATCCAAGGTCATTATGACGAGGCCGAACGCATTATGCAAATTTGCAACCTAAAAGGTGCAGTACCACTTTTGAAGGGAGCCGAAGCTAACTTTCAGCAAATCACCGCCGATTTCGACCCATCGAACTATGACGGACAGGCGGGGGTGGAATTTATCTTGAACGAAACAAAAAAGGATTCGATAACTGTGGTAGCGGTGGGTAAACTCACCAACATTGCTTTGGCACTTAAGAAGGACCCGTCTTTTGCAAAGCGAACCAAAATCGTATGGCTGGGCAGCAACTACCCGGAACCGGGGGAGTACAACCAGGACAACGATACAATTGCCATGAACTATGTGCTTAATAGTAATATACCCTTCGAAATGGTCACCGTACGCTATGGGCAATCTTCGGGCACGGATGCCGTGGCGGTGACTAAATCTGAGATCAACCAAAAATTACCCGGTCTGGGTCCCAAAGCTATCGAACCTATTACTGGTAGGCATGGTGGTACATTTAGTACTTTCGGCGATTACGGCATCGACCTTTTCGATCATATCTTCGAGCACATAGGCACTTCAAATGTTACTCCATCCCGCCCATTGTTCGATATGGTGGCACTGGCCATACTTAAAAATCCTCATTGGGCGGAGACCACTCGGATTCCCTGTCCCATTTTAATCGATAACAAGTGGGTTGAGAGGCCCCACAATACCCGTAAAATCCGAATTTGGGAGAATTTTGAAAAACGACCTATCTTGGCTGACTTCTATGAAACTCTAAGATACCCAGTTCCTATATTCGAATAGCGAATCTCCCTTTCCGGTCGGTGGAAAAGTTCGCGACCTGCCCGGAGGCACACCTCAGCTTATACGGATAGCCCATATCCATTTCCGGTCATTACCCTATGTAAGGGCAATTTCGTCTCCGTTGAAATCCTCAGAATTTCCACCGAAGATTCCATTCGTTTCCCTCCCGTAGTGCCCTACTGGCCTTTATCAACGCCTACGCCATTGCAAACCCCTCAAAAACCTTTGGATAAAGGCAGGATTTACTTTATAGGTGGCATTCCTATAATCTCCCGAATTGGAAAAGGCCAACGATGTTGTGTTCGCTATCGCCATAAGCATAGCTACCGTTGAATGGATAGACCGGTATCACAACCGTGAGTACCATACATAGTACAAAAACCCCGCCCCGAAAAGACTTATTTCAAGTATAGAAAAATAAGTTAGACCCTTACTTTTGGAACTGGTACCCTGCGTGTTGTGGTTAAATTTTTGAAAAGGATGTATTGGATTTTAGGTTGCGAGGGTTACTTCATATGCAAAAAACATTAAATTCGCCTTGCGAATCAATCCCAAAATAAAATTATTCAAGAGAAAATCATGAAAAAAGTATTTTCAACCTTCCTATTCTTTTTAATCTTTACCCTCTCCGCCCAAACAAAATCCGCCCAATCCTCACCCCCGCTTGTGGAAGCCTCACCCGAAACCGTCGGAATGTCGGCCGAACGCCTTGCTAAAATTGACGCCATGCTCAAAAATGCCATTGCCGAAGATCAGGTGCCGGGAGCAGTGGCGCTTATCGCCAGAAAAGGGAAAATTGTTTTTTATAAGGCTTATGGTATGGCGGACAACAAGGGCAAAAAGGAAATGAAAAAGGACGCTATTTTCAGGATAGCCTCCCAAACCAAGGCCATTACCTCTACCGCCGTGATGATACTCTGGGAAGAAGGAAAGTTTCAGTTAGACGACCCGATTTCAAAGTACATTCCGGAATTCGGGAAAGCACAAATACTGGATACGTTCAACGAAGCCGATTCTACTTATACCGTAAAGCCCGCAAAAGATCAAATCACCATCCGCGATTTGATCACACATACCTCAGGATTGGGTTACGGGGTAATCGATGGCGACCAGCGTTTTCAAAAAATCTACGCCAAGGCTGGTATTACGGACCTGTTCACTACTGAGGATATTTCTATAGGTGAAAGCGTAAAGAAACTGGCCACACTGCCCTTGCACCATAATCCCGGCGATGCTTTTGTCTATAGCGAAGGTTTGGATGTACTCGGATATTTTGTGGAAGTCATCTCGGGAATGCCCTTCGACGAATTTTTAAGAACCCGTATTTTCGACCCGCTAGGAATGGACGATACTTGGTTCTATCTACCCAAGGAGAAGCACAATCGTTTAGTGGCGGTGCAGCAGCTAAAGGACGGAAAATGGCAAAAATATCCGGAAACCTTCTACGATACCGACTACCCGATTAAAGGGGCCCAAAGTTTCTTTTCAGGTGGGGCGGGACTTTCTAGTACCGCAAAAGACTATGCGACGTTTCTTCAAATGTATCTCAATAACGGGGAACTGAACGGTGAACGCATATTAAGCAGAACCACGGTACAGAGTATCATGGGCAATCAGACCGGTGACCTGTTCGGGGGCGACCAACAGTATTATGGCCTAGCCTTCGGCGTCGTCAGCCAAAAAGGACAGGATATTGGAGGTCTGGGAAGCACCGGCACCTTCGATTGGGGCGGCTATTTCAATACTCAATATTTCGCCGATCCGAAAGAGCAGGTCATCGGCATCTTGATGAAACAGACACAAGGTAATGTTTCCGATCAGACCGGATGGAAGTTTCGGCAGATGGTGTTTGCAGCAATTGATGATTGACGGTCTCCTTTATTCATTGGCTTCTTTCTCCAACTCCGCCACCCGCGCCACGGTCTTGACCAAGCGATGGTGATTCTTGACGAATGGATTCGTCCGGTCCCAAACATAGCCCGCCAATACCGAACAGATCTGGGCCTTGATCAAGGGATTTTCATTGCCATCGAAAAAAATGGTCTGTAAATTTCCGGTGTACCATTCCTTTACATAGGTAGCGAAAACCTGTACGCCCTGCCTCATATGTTCGGCGTAATCGTTTTCCCAATCGACAATTTCACCGTTCAATTGGCGTGCTATCAATTGGGCGGCCAATAGGGAGGATTCAGTGGCAAAGGTCACGCCTGATGAAAAAACGGGATCCAGAAACTCGGCACTGTTTCCGGTCAGTACATAACCATCCCCGTACAGCTGTTTGACCGATTTGGCGATGTTCTTGATCTTTATCGGCTTAAATTCGTAATCGACTGCATTGAAACGGTCGAAGTAATATTCCGATAACTTCATCATTTCCCGGAGTTTTTGAGTAGTGTCTCCTTCAAAAGACTCCAGATATTCGGTAGGACCAACGTAGCCGATACTGGTGTATCCGTTGGAAAAGGGAATGACCCACAGCCAAGTCTCCCGACTTACCACATCGAAGGTAATGATAGTGCCCTCATGACCTTCCGGCCGTTTTACATCCTTAACATGGGTAAAGATTGAGGAGTGTTTGGGAATTTCGGACGGCTTGTCTAGATCCAATAATCGGGGCAGCACCCTCCCGTGGCCGCTGGAATCGACAATATATTTTGCGGAAACAGTCGAGAGATTATTTTCCGTATCCCTAATGGTGGTCATTGAATCGCTTCCCTCGAATTCCACCGCAACCACTTCCTGTTCAAAAGCGATGTCCACGCCCCATCCTATTAAAGTATCGGTCAACGTCTTATCAAAATCCGCCCGCGGTACTTGCCAGGTCCAGTTCCATCCTTCGGTGTATTTTTTACTAAAATCGAAATTACATATTTTTTCGCCCCGCATAAACCGGGCACCTTTCTTGACTTCAAAACCCTTTGCCTTGAGTGCTTCCAAGAGACCTACTTCTTCAAAATGTTCCATACAGCGGGGCAAGAGGCTTTCCCCAATCACAAATCGGGGAAACTTGCTCTTTTCCACCACCTTCACCTGTAAACCTTGCTTGTGAAGATAAGCGGCGGATACGGCTCCCGAGGGACCCGCACCAATAATGAGGACATCGACCTGTTGATTTTTCATATATACTAATATTTCTGGATAAAGTTTGGGGTATCTAGTTGGAATTCAAAGTAAAAATACAATATTCGTGGTCTAAATGTTCTAAATTTGGTAATCAAAATTGCTATTTTTGCCTCCCGATTAACCGAAAAAGGTATAGAAGCCATCGGGGCTTCCTCAGATTCAACCCAACGCCAATGCCAGAAATTAAGGGAAAATTAGGAATACAGGATTTTTACGATTCCATTTTTGATGGCCGACCCATTACCATTGATCCAGACATCATCGAAACAGTACAACAGAGTTTCGATTTTCTAAAGGAATTTTCAAAGAACAAAATAATCTACGGCGTTAATACGGGCTTTGGCCCTATGGCACAATACAAAATCAAGGATTCCGAAACCGTACAACTACAATACAACTTGATCCGTAGCCACGCCTCGGGCACAGGCAACCCGATTCCCCCAAAATACGTAAAGGCCGCCATGTTGGCGCGGCTGAACACCCTGAGTTTGGGCAATTCGGGTGTTCATACCTCGGTCATCGAGACCATGATCGCATTGATCAATAAAGATATAACCCCGTTGATCTACGAGCACGGCGGCGTCGGCGCCAGTGGCGATCTGGTGCAATTGGCACATTTGGCGCTGGTATTGATCGGAGAAGGCGAGGTTTTTTATAAAGGAAGTAGAAGGCCGACGATAGAGGTGTTCGAGAAGGAAGGGATCAAACCCATATCCGTAAAACTTCGGGAGGGGCTGGGCCTGATCAACGGCACCTCGGTCATGACGGGCATCGGGGTCGTAAATACCATATATACCCGCCGCCTATTAGAGTGGATGATCGCCTGTTCATCGGCAATCAACGAAATCATGCAGGCCTATGACGACCACCTTTCAGAGAATCTGAATCACACCAAAAAACACAAGGGCCAGCGTGAGATCGCTAGATCGATGCGCAGCCACTTAAAGGATAGCACCCTGACCAGAAAGCGCGAACATCATCTATATAACGGTAACAACGGGGTCTCGGTCTTTGAGGAAAAGGTGCAGGAATACTATTCCATTCGCTGCGTGCCTCAGATTCTCGGCCCCATACTCGACACCTTGAACGAAGTAGAACGAACCCTTATAGAGGAGGTCAACTCGGCCAACGACAACCCTATCGTCGATGTGGAAAGAAAGAATGTTTA
Source organism: uncultured Flavobacteriaceae bacterium (assembly GCA_963734985.1). GTDB lineage: Bacteria > Bacteroidota > Bacteroidia > Flavobacteriales > Flavobacteriaceae > Pricia. The sequence continues at coordinate 221,535 of CAVTJB010000003.1, read as the reverse complement.
TCACGGGGGCAATTTTCATGGGGACTATGTCTCCTTGGGGATGGACAAGCTCAAGATTGTCGTGACCAAGATGAGTATGCTCGCCGAAAGGCAGTTAAATTATCTTTTGAACCATAAACTAAACGATATTCTCCCCCCTTTCGTAAATTTGGGTACTTTAGGCCTGAACTTCGGTATGCAGGGCGTGCAGTTCACGGCTACCTCGACCGCCGCTGAAAACCAGATGCTCAGCAACCCTATGTACGTGCACAGCATCCCAAACAACAACGACAACCAAGATATTGTGAGCATGGGTACCAATGCCGCCCTGATTACCAAAAAGGTCATCGAAAATGCCTTTGAGGTCATCGCCATAGAAATAATTACCGTGGTGCAAGCCATTGAATATCTCGGTGTGCAGGACCAGGTTTCTACCAAGACCAGGAACATGTACGATACCGTACGTAAAATCGTCCCCCCCTTCAAAAAAGATATAATAATGTATCCCTATGTTAACCAGGTGAAGGATTTTATCACTAATCATAAAAATACCTAAAAAAAGAAGATAACCTTAAAGTCAATACTTATGAAAACTACGTACATTTTGCTCTTAACATTCGCGCTGACCACTTTTACCTCCTTTGCCCAAGAACGGGCCTTGGTGCGGCAAGATGGCCAATTTGGCTACATCGACAAATCGGGTAACTTCGTTATCGAGCCGCAGTTTGAAGATGCTAAATCCTTTTCCGATGGCATGGCCGCTGCGGAACAGGATAAAAAGTGGGGGTTTCTCAATGCCTCCGGCGAATGGGCCATCAAACCGCAATATGATAAGGTTAAATATTTTGATTCGGGATATGCACTGGTTTTAAAGGACGATCAATGGCAATATATCGACAAAAAGAACCAAGTATTGGAAATTCCGGCAACCACCGAGAAATTGTACGATTTTGAGGAAGGCGTCGCTTTTTTTAGGGATGGGGATAAGGTCGGTCTCTTGGGAACGGACGGAAAACTCGTTTTGGAACCTGTTTATAATCAAATCAAGGATATCAAGAATGGCCATGCCAAGGTAGAAAAAGGGGAACTATGGGGCATGATCGATACCAACGGAAAAGAAGTAATTCCCACGGAATATGAGGATATCGGAAATACATGGTCGCCCAACGGCGTCTTCGGAAAAAAAGAAGGGGCATACGGAATCATTCACAACGGGAAATTCAATCCCATCGACGGAGCGACGGATGTCTGGATTTTCCATGGAGACTCCCCCCTTACATACGCCGAAAAGGACAAAAAAATAGGTTTTGTCGATAACACCGGGAAATGGGTAATCGAGCCCCAATTCGACAAGGCCAGAGCCTTTTCGGACGGATTGGCCCCTGTAGCCCAAGGTAAAGAGTGGGGTTATATCGACGAAAAGGGCCAGATGGTCATCGAACCACAATATCGCGATGCGGAAGTCTTTTCCGACGGTCGCGCACCCGTAAAGGACAAAGACTGGGGTTTTATAGATACTACGGGGAAACTTGTCATTCCTATGGAATATGATATTACCGCCGGATTCGGCTTTCTAGCCGGAAACAATGAAAAAGGCTTTATCAACGGCTTCGCCCGTGTAAAGTCTAAAAAAGGGTGGGGATTCCTTGATAAAAACGGCGATTTGCTCGGCGATAAATGGTTCGATAACGCGGAGCCTTTTGAGACTGTAGAATAAAAATATACCCGTTTTAGGGGTTTTTCTAGTGTCTTGGGAATACAAATCTTTATATATGGAAGGGAAAAAAGCGGCAAAACAGAAATACGCATTGGTCACGGGCGGATCCCGGGGAATCGGTAGGGCGGTTTGCCTTCAATTGGCCAAGGATTCCGATTACCATATCCTTATCAATTATTACAGCAATGAAACGGCCGCCCGAAAAACCTTGAAATCGGTCGAAGACTCAGGGGGCCATGGGGAACTTTTGCCCTTTAACGTTACCGATGCCGAAAATGTGAAGTCCGTTTTGGACCAATGGCATGAGTCCCATCCAGATGCTATTATTGAAGTCATCGTCAACAATGCCGGAATCACCCACGACGGAATGTTTATGTGGATGAAAGCGGAAGATTGGTCAAAAGTCATTGATACCAGTCTCCACGGCTTTTTTAACGTTACCAATCACTTGATACAAAAATTGCTCGTCAACAAATATGGACGGATTATCAATATGGTTTCCGTATCGGGATTAAAGGGTACCCCGGGGCAGACAAATTACTCTGCCGCAAAGGGCGCCGTAATCGGAGCGACCAAAGCCTTGGCACAAGAAGTAGCAAAAAGAAACGTTACGGTCAACGCAGTGGCCCCTGGCTTTATCAAGACAGACATGACGGAAAATCTGGACGAAAAGGAGCTTAGAAAAATGATTCCCGCCCATAGGTTCGGTACCGCCGAAGAGGTCGCCCATTTGGTGTCCTTTTTGGCTTCCAGTAAGGCTAGCTACATCACGGGAGACGTAATCAATATAAACGGGGGTATCTATTCTTAAGTAAATAAGCTTAGAATAGCGCCCATCCCCGTAAGCTACATACCCACAGTTCTCCGTTAATTTGCAGCGTACAATTTTCGCTCTGAAATTCCGTTAGAACCCCAAACTTTATTATATTGGTACTACACCAAACAGCTACGGTAAAAGAATGAGGAAAGTAGTAATCACGGGCATGGGCATCTATTCCTGTATCGGCAAGAGTCTCGATGAGGTCAAGACTTCCCTATATGAAGGGCGATCGGGTATCGTTCACGATCCAGAACGCGATACTTTCGGTTTTCGCTCCCCGATTACGGGCCAAGTCGATCTACCGGACCTCAAACCCCTATTATCAAGAAGGCAGCGGATAAGTATGGGCGAAGAAGCGCAATATGCCTATATGGCCACCATCGAAGCTTTGCAAAATGCCCAAATGGACCAGGATTTTTTAGATGCCCATGAAGTCGGTATTTTATATGGAAATGATAGCACGGCCAAATCGACGGTAGAATCGGTCGATACCATGCGCGAAAAGGGGGATACCACTTTAGTAGGCTCGGGGGCGATTTTCAAGGCTATGAACTCCACCGTTACCATGAACCTATCTACGATTTTCAAGCTCCGTGGCATCAACTTGACCGTAAGCGCCGCGTGCGCCAGTGGCTCGCATTCCATAGGGCTAGCCTATCATTTAATCAAAAGCGGACTCCAAGATAGCATTATTGCGGGCGGGGCACAAGAAATCAATCCTCTGGCGATGGGCAGCTTTGACGGCTTAGGCGTTTTTGCGACGAATACAGAATATCCAGAGAAGGCGTCAAGGCCATTCGATAGGGATCGTAACGGGTTGGTACCCAGCGGTGGTGGCGCGACCCTGATAATTGAAAGTTATGAATCGGCCCAGAAAAGGGGTGCGCCCATTTTGGGGGAAATCGTGGGGTACGGATTTTCCTCTAACGGAGACCATATTTCTACTCCAAACGTAGAAGGCCCGTCAAGGGCGATGCAACGGGCTTTGGAAGATGCCCGGATGGCGACTTCAGCCATCGAATATGTTAACGCCCATGCTACCTCGACACCGGTGGGCGATGCTAACGAAGCTAAAGCCATATATGAGGTGTTTGGCCACAATGGTCCATATGTCAGCTCAACGAAGTCAATGACGGGCCACGAATGTTGGATGGCCGGGGCCAGCGAGATAATCTATTCGCTACTGATGATGCGGCACGACTTCATCGCTCCCAACATCAACTTGGAAAATATGGATGAAGATTCCGAAAAATTAAACCTTGTTAAGAAAACCTTAAATAAAAAATTTGACGTATTTTTGTCCAATTCCTTCGGCTTTGGCGGAACGAATTCGGCTTTGATAGTGAAAAAATGCTAGCCTTTTATTGGGTCTGTTGTATCGGTTAAGCCGAAGTGAATTTTTGTTGTGACAAGGCAAAAAATGATGGCCTAGTTGTAGCTACAAAATTATTTCCAGCCGGTCCGGCAGGTGGGCTTAACGCAGGACTGGTAAAAAAGAACAAGGCTCGGGCCGGCTAAAACAGGTTTAACACAATACTTGAGAAAGATGGTTATGACCAAGGATAATATAATTGAAAAAGTAGATGAATTCCTCATCGATGATTTCGAGGTAGAGGAAGAGGTATTGGTCCCTGAAGCCAATCTTAAGGATGCCCTCGATCTTGATAGTCTCGATTTTGTCGATCTAGTGGTCGCGGTCGAGAGCAATTTCGGGGTGAAGTTAACGGGCGAGGATTTCGTGAACATCCATACGCTACAGAATTTTTACGACCTTATCGAAAGAAAGCTGGATTGAACCTTGCCGACAAAAATCGGGCCATGGCCACGGAATGGGAAGGAAAATCACGGGGAACGCTGTTGGGCTACCAAATCTACATTTTCTTTCTTCGGAATTTTGGGATAGATGCCGCTTACATTTTGCTCCACTTCGTTATTGGCTATTATGTGCTGTTTTCCCCGAAAAGTAACCGGGACATCTATGTTTATTTTCGGAAAAGGCAAGGATATTCGAAATGGAAGAGCATCTTGTGCATCTATAAGAGCTATTATACTTTCGGGCAGACCCTGACCGATAAAGTGGCGATTTCAACGGGCCTCCGGGACAAATTTATCTATACGCACAACGGCATCGAGCATATCGACAACTTACTTAAAAAAAACCAGGGCGGCATCTTGATCAGCGGCCATGTGGGGAATTTTGAGTCCTCGCATTATTTTTTGGAAGACCGGTACCAAATTTCCAACATCAGCATGGTAACCACACATGCCGAGCATCAGAATATCACGGACTATATGGAACGAATCTCGGTCAAATCGCCTTTGAAGTTCATTGTAGTCCAAGAAGATATGTCACATGTCTTCGAAATCCACAAGGCTATCGATGACGGCGGATTGGTCGTTTTTACCGGCGACAGATATCTGCCCGGTGCCAAAACCCTGACGGAAAGCTTTCTGGGCAAAAAAGCCCGTTTTCCTTTGGGCCCCTATCTACTGGCTTCACGATTGAACCTGCCGGTACTGTTCGTATATTTCATGAAAGGCCCAAAACGCCACTATGACCTCTATGCCCAAACCGCCGAATTCAAGGCCAGGGACGCACAGGGACTGTTAAAGGAATATACTGAAAGTATGGAACAGATCCTAAAAAAATATCCGTTGCAATGGTTCAATTATTTCGATTTTTGGAAAGATAGGGAAAAGCCAGCGTGAATTGTATATGAAAGAAGTCTTGATCATACACTACTCCCAAACCGGGCAGTTAACGACCATTCTTGAAAATATGGTCAGCACCCTTAGGGGCGAGGATATCAATATTTCATATTACACGATTGTCCCCGACCCACCCTATAGTTTCCCTTGGAAACCGGAGCGGTTCTTTGATGTTTTTCCGGAAACGTTTTTACAGATACCGACACGATTCCATCCTCCGAAACCGGCAATTCTCGATAAAAAATACGATCTGGTTATTTTAGGATATCAGGTATGGTACTTGACGCCATCCATCCCCATAAATTCATTTTTAAAATCGGACTGGGCGAAAAAATTACTCACGGAAACCCCGATCGTGACAGTGGTGGTCTGCCGAAATATGTGGATCCAGGCACAGGAAAAAATGAAACGCCTGTTGGGTTCGATAGGTGCCCACCTAGTCGGGCATATTGCCTTGGTCGACCGGCATATCAACCATATCAGCGTGATTACCATTCAGCATTGGATGATGTCGGGCAAAAAGGATAAGTATCTTGGAATTTTTCCGAAACCAGGGATTTCCGATGCCGACATTGAAAATGCTTCGAAATTTGGGCGACCGATCAAAGAAGCATTGGTTTCCGGCAACTTTACGGATCTTCAAGAAAATCTGTTGCGAAAGGATGCCGTTCGGATAAACCCTTTTTTGGTGCGTACCGATGAACGGGGCAACGTTTTGTTTTCAAAATGGGCGAACCTGCTCATAAAAAAAGGAGCGCCGGGCGAACCAAAGCGCCTGAAATGGATCGGTTTATTTAAATATTATCTGATATTTGCCATCTGGATCATAGCACCTATAGTTTTTATAGTATTTTTGCTCACTTATTTGCCCATGACCGGAAAGCGGAGGAGGGAGAGAAAACAGTACTCCTCCGTAGCTTTAAAGGAGAAATGATGAAGGACGTTTACATTACTCGGATTGCCAAATTTTTACCCAATAAGCCCGTAAACAACGAACAGATGGAAGAAAAACTGGGCGTCATCGACGGGAAATCTTCCAAAGCCCGGCGGCTGGTACTACGCAACAATCAGATCAAGACCCGTTATTACGCCCTCGATGACCAGGGCAGGGTTACCCATAACAACGCCCAATTGGCCGCCGAGGCTGTAGCCGCCCTTTGCGATGAAGACTTTACCTCGCAAGATATCGAATTGCTATCGTGTGGAACTTCCAGTCCCGATCAAATATTGCCTTCCCACACCAGTATGGTACACGGTTTTTTAAGAAACCGGAACATGGAGATCAACTCCGCCTCGGGCGCCTGTTGCTCGGGCATGAACGCCTTAAAATACGGATATCTTTCCGTGAAGGCGGGCCAGTCCGAAAATGCCGCCTGCGCCGGTAGCGAACGCACCTCTACGTGGATGAAGTCCGATATCTTCGAAAACGAGGTCGCCCAAATGAAAGAATTGGAAGAACGGCCCATCTTGGCGTTTAATAAGGAATTTTTACGTTGGATGCTCTCTGATGGTGCAGGTGCCGTGTTGCTGGAAAATGCCCCAAAGGGTGAAAATCCCCTGAAAATCGAATGGATAGACGGCTATTCGTATGCGCATGAAATGGAGACCTGCATGTACGCCGGAGCCGAAAAGGAAGAAAACGGCCAGCTAAAGCCGTGGAGTGAATTTCCCGCTGATCAATGGGGGAAAAAATCCCTTTTTGCCATGAAGCAAGATACGCGTCTTTTAGGCAACAATATTTTGCAAAAAGGCGTTGACAGCCTCAAACGGGTCTATCAAAAACACGGTATCGGCCCTGAGGATATCGATTACTATTTACCCCATATCTCGTCGTATTACTTTAAACAAGGCCTATACGATGAAATGAAAAATCAGGACGTGGAAATACCATGGGAAAAATGGTTCCTCAACCTTGAACATGTAGGCAATATTGGAGCGGCGTCAATATATGTGATGTTGGAAGAACTGGTCGCATCGGGAAAGCTAAAGAAAGGCGATAAGATTCTCTTCCATGTTCCCGAAAGCGCCCGCTTCTCGTATATGTACGCGTATCTTACCGTATGCTGATGGCCGGGGCACCAGAATATATTGCCCATGGCGATTTGCTGCAAACCCTCATTCCCCAAAAAAGGCCCTTTGTAATGGTAGACGCGCTGATAGAACATACCGAAGCGCGAATCGTATCGCATTTTACAATACCTGCCGATAATATATGGGTCTCCGAAATGCATTTGGCGGCACCCGGGCTGATTGAAAACATGGCCCAGACCGTTGCGTTGCATACTGGTTACAAATATTACCTCTTAAAAAAACAGGCGCCGATAGGCTATATCGGAGCGATTAAAAAAGCCGAAATATTCCAATTGCCACAGGTATCCGAAACTTTGGTGACCACAGTAGAGATTTTACATGATATTATGGGCGTCACCTTGGTCCAGGCCAAAGTGGAATGCAAGGGGATATTACTGGCCTCTGGCGAAATGAAAACCGCATTGGCGGGATAATCGCCATATGCGATTCGCCAAGCCTGAAAAAAATAGTAATTGTCTAAAGCCAATAGCGTACCGCTCAAGGTACATAGCTTAAAAAAATGAAAAAGGCCCGCTACGACATCAACATCAAAAACTTTCTACCGCACCGCGAGCCGATGTTATTGGCGACCCTTACCCCCTATCTCGACGAGGATTCCGTTGTCACCCATTTTGAGATTGGGGAAGATTGCATCTTTATAAATTCGAACGGCCGCTTATCTGGAACCGGACTCATCGAAAACGCGGCACAGGCGAGTACGGCCATTGTCGGCCAGAGTTATTTCGACGACGGCGACCTTGAGGGGGAAGGTAACAAAATCGTTGGCTATATAAGTGCCATAAAACAGGCTGAAATTCATGATTTGCCCAGGGTTGGCGAGCTTTTAGTGACCAAGGCCCGTTTGATCTCCAGATACGACACAGCTAAGATGACAATGTGTACTGTAACCTCCTCCACTTTCAGAAACGATGAATTAATCGTAGATTGTACATTCAATTTTCTGATCCACGAAGTAGGATGAAAAAAGAGGAAGTTCCACAAGACAAGAGCAAACTTGAAAAGGCGAATATCAAGGACATGGTCTATGCCGTGGATGAGAACGGAGAATACACCACCGAACTCAGCAGCGGATGGGAACCTAAATCCATCGCCCTCGACAACGCTATTAAGGATATCGAGGAACGTACCGAAGCCGCCAGAGCGCGTTTTTTCAACAACGAAACAAGTCCCATCGAATACTACATGGAACTGCACAAAATGGACATCTCTATTTTGGCAAGTTATATGGGATTATGGCAATGGCGGGTAAAAAGGCATCTGAAACCGGGGGTTTTCCGAAAACTGAAGACAAAAACCCTTCAAAAATATGCTGACATCTTTGAAATTTCCATCGAAAAGTTAAAAAATATTGATGAGTGAAGCCTTACGCATAGATTTTGCCCATAAACAGGCGGCCCATTGTGAAAACGGAGTGGTTTCCAACCTCATGCGACATAAGGGCTTCGAGGTGAGCGAGCCTATGGTTTTCGGCATCGGATCGGGACTTTTATTTAGCTACCTGCCCTTTATTAAAGTGAACTACGCCCCGGTATTTACCTATCGCGTACTTCCAGGCCTGGTCTTCAACCGCTTTGCCAAAAGGGTCGGGGTCAAGGTAAGACGCGAGAAATTTAGGAATCACAGAAAGGCGAAGGCCCGATTGGACGAAAACCTGAAAAATTCCAATCCCGTAGGGCTGCAGGTGGGAGTATACCACCTTATCTACTTTCCCGATGAGTATCGGTTTCATTTCAACGCCCACAACATGGTGGTCTATGGCAAAAAAGAGGACCGTTATCTCATCAGCGATCCCGTGATGGAAGGCGTGACCACCCTGACCGAAAACCAGCTGGAGAAAGTCCGCTTTGCCAAAGGGGCCTTTGCGCCCAAGGGCCATATCTACTACCCTACCGCCTTTCCGGAAAAACTCGAATTGGAACAAGCCGTTATCAAGGGCATCAAACAGACCTGCCGAGATATGACCGCACCCGTGCCAATCGTCGGGGTCAAAGCCATCCGCTGGGTAGCCAAGAACATCCGAAAATGGCCAAAAAAAATAGGCGCGAAAAAAACCAACCACTATTTAGGCCAAATCGTCCGCATGCAAGAGGAAATCGGTACGGGCGGCGGCGGCTTCCGCTATATCTATGCCGCATTTCTGCAAGAGGCCGCGGGCGTGCTTAACAACGACAGACTCAAGGATTTCTCCAAAGAAATGACCGAAATTGGTGACCTTTGGCGCGATTTTGCGTTGGAAGCTTCCCGTATCTACAAAAACCGCAGTGGCGAAACAGATGGCTATAATAAGATTGCTGATCAATTGATGGAAATTGCGCATCGGGAAAAGATCTTTTTTAAGCAGTTGAAGAATATAGTTTGATTTAACACACTGAACTCATTTAAACGTTCCGAACGGAACCGCGAATATCCGATTTTGAGACTAGATGAAGTCATTTTAGACATAGCAAAGCATTGAAGCGCAAAGCAGAGCTACACAAGGAAAAAAGACGAAAAATGGGTGAAAAAGGTCAATATTCTCGCAATTGCAAATAATTCAAATCAGTTCTATAGCATAATAGGAGATTATCATTCCTGAATTTCCACTTTTCGAGTAGTTTTGCCTGTATGATACAAATCAACAAACTCTCTAAAAAATATAAGGGTGCCGAAGAATATTCGGTTCATAAATTGGATCTTAATATCGCAGAAGGAGAGATTTTTGGCTTGTTGGGCCCCAACGGGGCGGGAAAAACGACCTTGATTTCAATGCTCAGTTCATTGCTCAAACCTACATCCGGCACATTTAGCATCGATGGGTTGAATTTCAAGGCCCATAAAAACCAACTAAAACAATTGATCGGTATCGTACCCCAAGAGTATGCGCTCTACCCGTCGTTGACCGCCTATGAAAACCTACAGTATTTCGGAAACATGTACGGATTAAGAGGCTATCCTTTAAAGAAAAAAATTCTCGACCATATCGACATATTAGGCCTTTCAAGTTTTGTTGATAAAAAAGTCGTCAACTTCTCGGGAGGCATGAAGCGGCGCATCAACCTAATCGCCAGTATTATGCACCGGCCCAAAGTACTGTTTCTCGACGAGCCCACTGTGGGGGTCGATGTACAATCAAAAAATGTCATCATCGATTATTTGGGACAACTGAACGCCGAAGGAACCACTATTCTGTACACCTCCCATCACCTCAACGAAGCGGAACAATTCTGCACCCGCGTGGCCATTATCGATTTCGGAACGATTATCTGTAAAGGCGCTCCCAAAACCTTGATTAATCAAGAGGATGGCGCCAAGAATCTGGAAGAGGTTTTTTTGGCCCGAACCGGCAAAGACCTACGCGATCATGCTTAAACTGTGGGCCTCGACATATAAGGAGCTTATATTGTTGGTCCGTGATGTCGGGGCCCTGGCCATTCTTTTTTTGATGCCTTTGCTTTTGGTCATCACGATAACTTTGGTCCAAAATGAAACCTTCAAAACCTTAAAGGAATCGAAAATCCCTATTCTTGTGGTGGATAACGATAAGGGCGAAGTCTCCCACGAAATTTTAAAAAATCTTAAAAATTCGTCATATTTAGAAGTGCAACTTCAAGCTTCCGAAACGCAGGTAAAACAGCTGGTACGAACCGGAAAATACCAACTGGGCATTGTCATTCCCATAAACCTGTCGCATGATCTGAATCTTAAGGTCGCCGAAAATGTGGAGGTTATCCTAGAAAAATTCGGTGAGCAAGAAGAGAGCATCCCCTTGGTTAAATCAAAGCTGAAGTCCAGGGAGATCAGGCTTTATTTTGATCCCGCCACACAGTTCGCATTCCGCAGCTCCATCAAAAGCGGCATCGATCAAATGGTTTCCAAAATTGAGTCGCAAACGATATACCAGGCCTTTCAAGAAGAACTGACGGATGACCCGACCGAAGAAATCTTCGACACCGAACCCTTTCTGGTTTTTAAGGAAATTGTACCGACAAACGGAAAGGAAGCGATCATCCCCAATTCTACCCAGCACAATATCCCTGCATGGACGCTCTTTGCTATTTTCTTTATCATCCTGCCTTTATCTATCAACATGGTAAAAGAAAAAAATCAGGGAACTTTCGTCCGATTGCGTACCCAACCGGTGGGATATGCAACCTTCTTAGGCGGTAAAACTGTGGTATTTCTGGGAATGGCACTGGTTCAGTTCGCGTTGATGCTATTGGTCGGCGTATACCTATTTCCATTGATTGGCCTCCCAAAACTTGACGTGTCGGGCAAGCTTCCGCTTCTGTTTTTAGTAGCTCTTTTTGCCGGTCTGGCCGCCGTAGGCCTAGGACTTTTATTGGGTACCGTTGCCAAGACACAGGAACAATCCGCCCCTTTCGGAGCCACATTTGTGGTGATTTTGGCTGCGTTGGGAGGGGTTTGGGTACCTGTGTTCGCCATGCCCCGTTTCATGCAGGTACTTTCGAATATATCTCCGATGAACTGGGGTCTCAATGCATTTTACGATGTCTTCTTAAGAAATGTCGGGATTAAAGAACTGCTGCCCGAAATCGCTTTGTTATTTTTGTTTTTTGTAGTGACGACCGTATTGTCGATTATTTACAATGAGCGAAAGAACGCGGTTTAAATTTCTGGGAGAAAATGAAAAAAGAAATCAGCCATACCAGTGAAGTCCGAATACGGTTCTCAGAGTGCGACTCCTTGGGCATTGTCTGGCACGGCCATTATATCCAGTTTTTTGAGGATGGCCGTGAAGCTTTCGGCCGCCATCACGGCATTTCGTACCTCGATCAGAAAGCAAACCATTTTTCAACGCCCATCGTTTCCTCAAAATGCGAACATAAACTGCCCTTGCGATACGGGGATGTCGCAATCATAAAAACGACCTACGTCGATTCGGCCGCGGCAAAAATGATATTCAAATACGAGATTAAAAATTCCCATCAGCAGGTGGTCTGTATTGGGGAAACAGTACAGGTCTTTGTTGAGTTGGGCGGGGAGCTGTCGTTGGTACTTCCCGATTTTTTCAGGCAATGGAAAGCTAAAATGGACTTGTTGGATGAGTAGCATTTACCTGTCACATAACAACATAATTTCTTCGCTCGGTTTCGACAGTTCTAGCGTTGTGAATCAAATTTCCGAAGAAGTTTCGGGATTGCGACTGGTCGACCGGCCCAGTATGTTGAACCGTCCATTTTATTCTTCCCTGATTCCCGAGGATAGATTAAACAAATCTTTCAATCGATTGGATGGCAATTCCTCTTTTACCCGCTTGGAAAAAATGCTGATCGTTTCGCTCGAAAAAACCCTCAAAGCATCAGAATTGAAACTGACCGATCGTGTCGGCCTCATGGTTTCCACAACCAAGGGCAACATCGATGTTCTGGAAGATAACAGCAACTTCCCCGAAGAACGCGCCTATCTAGGTGCTTTGGGGGAGAAGATTCAAAAATATTTTGGTTTCATTACCAGAAACATAGTTTTGTCCAATGCCTGCGTTTCAGGAATTTTGGCGATAGCTGTCGCCAAAAGGTTGATCGACCAAGGAAAATTCGACCATGTATTCGTAGTCGCGGGCGACTTGGTCACTCAATTTATTATTTCGGGCTTTAATTCCTTTCAAGCCTTGAGCGAGGAACCCTGCCGGCCGTATTGCAAGTCCCGTTCGGGCATCAACATCGGTGAAGTGGCCGCCAGCGTTGTAGTTACCAAGGATAAAAATCAATGGGTCGATGAATCCGTAGAAATTCTGGGGGAAGCCTCCTGCAACGACGCTAACCATATTTCAGGGCCGTCTCGAACGGGAGAGGGACTTTACCGAAGTATAACTTCGGCGATAAAGGAAGCCGGCCTATCCCCAGAAGAAATCGATTATATTTCTGCCCATGGCACGGCGACGCTTTACAACGATGAAATGGAAGCCATTGCCTTTAACCGGGCCGGTTTCCGCGACACTCCCTTGAACAGCCTCAAAGGATATTTTGGCCACACCTTAGGGGCATCTGGCCTGCTCGAGACGATCATCGGAATGCACTCGTTACAGAGAAACACCTTGTTCGCCTCGAAAGGATTTCAAGAATTGGGGGTTTCCCAACCGCTGAACATTATTAAAAGAACAACACCCAAAAAGATCAATACGTTTTTAAAGACGGCGTCGGGGTTCGGCGGGAGCAATACGGCGGTGGTATTTAGGAAAGTGTAGGGACGCGGTCTAGGTAGCCCGTTATTACCCACCGTTCATCGAAGAAATAAAACCGCTTGTACTTTTCACAACAATATCGGACGCCTTTTACAACAAAAATTTAGAACTGCCCGAAATGCGACCTAAGTTTACAGTGTAATCAAGTGATAGTGTTGTCCCCAAATCACCCTTGGACTTGACTGAGATCACAAGTAAGGATTGCCCAAATGCCATTACTTGACCTACAAAAGCGCCCCGACAGTGTATCGGGGACCGAATGTTATGAGTTGACCTACTTATCCAAAAAAATTGCCCCGATTAGAAGTCGGGGCTTTTTTTAGTTGGTGAAGGTGTAGTCTACCGGCTCAAAGATATCATCAAGAGGATCCCAGAAAACAGTACCCAAAAGACTATACCCGCCGGTACCGATTTGTATCTTCACTTGGTCCACCACGGTCGAGTCTCCTTCAGCTACCGTAAATTTTACCGTTGTGGTGCCCTTTCCCGTAAATTTGGGAGACCCTTCATATTTTAGCTTTGGCGCATTGTCCCCATTGGTTTGGGGCAACACCCAAATTCTCGCACCGTCCGTTCTTGTAACGTTATAATCATAGGTTACCTCTACGTCTTCGCCGAACTTTAATGCTGCCGGCGATTCTGGTACCATACCCTTGAGGGTGACCGCAACCCCGACACCTTGGTTCGTGCCCCCGGCATTTCCTGTATTTCCCGTTGTTCCGGTAGGTTCGTCTATCGGGCCGCCCGTATCATCTCCTTTGCTGCAGGCGATCAGTAGTATTACAAACAGTGTGGTTGCCACAAAATTTTGCATGGATTTCCATGCCATACTAACCATTGTAAGCTGTTTTGATTTCATGATCATAAATTTTAAATGTTATTATTTTTCTGGGGAAACGACTAGGTACTAGGACCAAAGCGGGTTCAAAAGAAATAACCTACTGAAAGTGAAAGCACGGAATGCTTGGAAGGGGTATCATAATCCAGGAAATCAATCAAGCCAATCTGATATCTTCCCTGGATTAGAAGACCTGTAGAAAACTCATATTGTGCCCCAAAAATCGCACTTAAATCGAAGGCTTTGGCATCGAGAGATCCCTCACTTCCATTATACTCGAAAGTGTCCTTTATATTAAAACCAAACTGGGGGCCGGCTTGAATACCCAAACTTTCAACCACCAGATAATTAGCCGTAATCGGAATATTTAAGTAATCCAGTTTATGGGTGACCTCATCTTTGAAGCCTTGCATCGAATAGAGTAGTTCCCCTTGCACGGCAAATTGATCACTGATGACCAACTGGGCGATACCCCCCAAATGAATACCCGCCTTTGGGCTAGAACCCGTATCGAATTCCCCGTCCCCGGTATCGTTTGCAAGGTTGACCCCCGCTTTGATACCAAATTTTAAATCTTGTGCAGTGATAGGCGTGTAAATTATCGCTGCGATTGCCAGTACTACAACTAATTTTTCCATAATCTTACATTTTAAAAGGTTTGTGATTTTATTTGGGGAACCTAAGAATCGCTTAGAAATGATCGATTTTTTGAAAATACACCGGCATTTGTGCCGTTTCCTCGGGATCCGGCCCATGGCCGCCCCCAAAAGTCTTCCCGTTGATTGCCGTCCGTGCCCACGATTTCTTCCAGCAGCTGCACTTTCCCAGTTAAGGTGTGCTTACCAGTGCCATGGCCATCATTACCCCGGCAATACAGAACATTATGAGCAATAGAATGTTAACATATCTATCGATCTTAGTGTTCGGGCTAGCCTCAAGCTTTTTTGTTGTTTCCATACTTTTCAATTTTGAATGTTATCGTAATATATCTCAGGGAACTTTCTGTGCTCGATTAAGGGGTGTGCTTTGGACATCAATTTGGGGAGACCCATAGCAACACCCCAAAACTAGAATTGCGATATCGCAATCACTAATACTGGGGTTCCAGATGGTACCATTATGGTACCAGCACTGAAAAGGAGTATCAAGTGACTGATTGCCGGAAATGCATTATGGCCGGTAACGATCGGATGATGGATGGTAAAAAAGAAGCCAAAGCGCCGCTACATCAGTCAATAAACAAACTGCGATGTGAAACTGTAGCGATGAAAAAAGTGAAGGTAGTTTGGTTCGATGACCTGCCCGTGCGGCACGTGGGTCTTAAACTTGGTTAAGTGGGCGTGAAACCACTGTAAGCGACTACTGGAATTCGGGATTTCAATAGGAAGAGGGGGGTACCCCGTATATCTCCTTAAAACATTTGGCAAAATAGGAAAGGTTGTTGAAGCCTACCTTGTAGGCAATCTGGGTGACGCTGTCCGCTTTTTGCGATAGGAGTTGTGCAGCCCTTTTGAGCCGGAAGTTGCGAAGAAGCTCACCGGGCGCCTCATCGGTCAGGTATTTCAATTTTCTGTGGAGTTGGGTCTTGCTCATGGCGAGGGCCTCCTGCATTTGAGGTACGCCAAAGTCGGTATCCGAGAAATGGGTTTCCAATAAATCCAGCACCTGCTCCAGAAATTTTTGGTCAATTGAGGTGACGGTAATGCTTTTTGGATCAACTTGCATCGCTTTGTTGTCATACAATTCCCTCAACTTTCGGCGCTGCTCGATAAGGTTTTTAGTTCGGATCAAAAGTTCCTTTCCCGAAAAGGGTTTGGTCAGGTAGTCGTCCGCCCCGGTTTCCAGACCTTCCAGTTTGTTGTTCATCCCGGCCTTGGCGGTCAACATGATTACCGGAATGTGGCTGGTACGTACATCGGTCTTCAGTATTTTGCATAGCTCGATTCCGTCCATCTTGGGCATCATCAGATCGGTGATAATAAGGTCGGGCGGGTCGGCAATAGCTTTTTGTAGTCCGCTCTGCCCGTTGGCCGCTTCCTTCACCCTGTACGACTTTATGAGATAATCATTTAAAAAATGCCTCATGTCGCCGTTGTCCTCGACCAATAAAATACTGGGTAGGGTTCTCTTGTCCGTTTTGGTAAGCTGAAAAGGATGGGATGTAGATGTAAAATTGTCATCAAAAATCTCCGCCCCCTCCGTTGTCTTGGATCGCGTCTTTATTTCCTGGATCGGTAGCTGGAGGGTAAAAAATGTGCCCTTGCCCATTTCGCTTGAAACGGCAATGGTACCGTCCATAAGTTCTACAAGGTCTTTGCTGAGCGACAGCCCTATTCCCGAACCACCCTTTTCGCGGGTGTTGCCGCTATCGATCTGATAGAAGCGATCAAAAATAAAGGGAAGCTTCTCCTCTGGAATACCCTTTCCCGTATCGGAAACCAGAATTTGGAGGCCGTATTCGGTGTACTCGGAAATAAAGGAGATTTCCGAACCGTCACCGCTAAATTTAAAGGCATTGCCGAGCAGGTTGTAGATAATGTTTTCCACTTTATCGCGATCAAAGGAAGCCCAAAGTACGGTCTGCGGAATCTGCACCCTATAATCCATACTACGCTGTGCTGCATGGGAGTTGAACGAGGATGCGGCCGCACGTAGACATTTGTACACGTCGCCCTCGGTCGGCGACAACTTGAGACTGCCCTCGTCGATCTTGGAAAGGTCCAACAATTGGTTGACCATGTTAAGCAGGCGGTTGGCATTGCGCCGGATCATCTTTACGGTCTCCCTGTTCAATCTTTCGGTAAAGTTCTGCTCCAACTGTTCGATGGGACCTTTGATCAGTGTAAGAGGGGTACGGAACTCATGGGAAATATTGGCAAAGAACCGGGATTTGGCCTTGTCGAGTTCCTGAAGTTTTTCCGCCTGAATCTTCAACTGGTTGGCTTGATGCCGTACTTCGGAGGTACGTACGGCTATCAATTTTTCCAAAGCCCTATTTTTTGCCTTTAACTGCCGGGAACGCCATCGGAGGAGTGTCCAGAGAAAACCGAAAACCAAGAGGATGTAGAACCCATACGCCCACCAAGTTCGGTACCATGGGGGAAGGATTTCGAAATTAAAGGTGCCCACCGTACCGATAGCGCCATACATGTTCTTCGCCTTGACCAGGAATTGGTAGTCTCCTTCGGAAAGGTTGGTATATTCCTTTTTGGTTTCGCCAGTTAGGTCCGACCATTTCGCTTCGGAACCTGCCAAACGGTACTGATACCTGTTGGCTCCCGGATCCATAAAATCGGGGGCTGCGAATTCGAAACGCAGATTGTTGTTCGCGTACTGTAGAACAGGTGCGAACAAGGTGGATTTATCGCCACCGTAAATAATGGAGTCCTGCCCTATGGTCACCTTCCTGATATAAGTCTCGAACGAAGGTTTGAAATTATAGGTTGTTCCCAGGTCATATCTTACCAGATTCTCCCCGCCAGACCACATTATCTGTTCGTCATCCCAGAACACCCGGGTCTGTGTCGTACTGCGAAACCCCTCATCATATACCCTTTTTACGGAATAAGACCCATAATCGTTCTTCAGTGCCGAGAACCGATATGTTTTGCCTTCTTTGGGACGGGACTCCAGCAAAATATACTTCCCATTATTTTGATAGGCAATGGGATAAACGGACAAGGTGTCGATACCGAATTTTTTACCGAAATGTGCCTCGGGGAAAAAGGTGCCGGCGCCGGCATCGATTTTAAACAAAGGCCCGCCCTCCCCATTGGAGGTCGCTATAATTTCCTCATCGATCAAATATACCTTGATGGATGCTTCCGGAAGCCCATCGGCGAAACGGTCGATTAAGGTACGTTCCATTGCCATATCCTCTTCCCCATTCCCCGATTTGGGAAAACGTACCCTGATTACCTGTTGGGACGAAGTGCCCAGCCAGAGTGTTCCATCATCTTCGGAAGTAATTGAAAAGATATCCTCTTTGATCGGATCAAGGTCATTTCCTTTCCGCCATTTCCCATTTTTAAAATAAATGGAGGAAAGGCCGTGCATATGACCTACAAAAATACGGTTCGGATCTCGTTTGGTTCGACCCATGGCCCGTACACCCAGTATGTCGTTTATTTGAACAATTTCTGTTTCCGAAATAAGGTAAACCCCGTTGGCGGTGGCGGCCAAGAGGCCATTGGCGGTAGAAAGCAAGGCAAAGCAACCCACTTTGATATCTTCGATCCGACGGAACTTTCCTGCATGAGCTCCGGGGTGGGGGTCCAGTACGAACAGTCCGTCGAAGGTACCTGCATACAGTTTGCCTTGATCCCTGGCAATAGCCGAGACCGTACCCTCAAGACCGGACCTTGTATCAAAAAAACGGTACGGTAAGAATGGTTCTATCCGTGAGATACCCGTCTGCAATGCCATCCACAGCCCATTTTGCCTATCGACGGCCAAGCCATGTACCTGATTGTTCAAAATACCGTCCTCTTCCGTGACCGTTTTTACCAATTTGCCCTGTTTGTCCATAATGACGACCCCGCCCCGCAACGTGGCAAATGCATAGGAAGCATCCGGTAACCGCTGGCCGGCATATAGATTGTTTTCCTGAAGATAGGTTTCGACTTCGTTTTTCATTTGGGTTACGGTAGCCCCATCATACACGAACAGCCCCGAAGTTTTGGAGACAAATAATACGTCATCGCTTCCGTAGGGCAGTGCGACGGTCGGCCGCACATTTTTAAATAGACCTCCCCCAGGTATCGATTGCAGCGATTCGCCGGTTATCTTAAACATACCCTCCCCGGAAATACTTACATAGATGGTTCCGTTCACCTGATATTCCCTATGGATGGGGCCAGGTCCCGGGTGAGGTATAATATTGAATTTCCCTTCTTTGTAACTGTAGATCATATTGTCCGTAAAGAACAATATGCGGTTATGTTCGGGGAATACCTGCCATACATTGGCGGTGAGCGGATGGGAAGATGGGATTTTGTCCTTTAATGACTTAAATTGCAAGAATCCCAAAGAGTCTGGGGAAAGATAGCCAAGATCTCGGTCAGCCCCTACCCATTTGACGTTGTTGTCATCCACGACGACCGTACGTACCGAACTTTGTCCCGGGCTCAGAATCCACCTCCATGAACCGCCATCGAACTCTAAAATTCCCTCGCCGTTCGCCGCATATATAAAACCATTGTGGTCTTGGGTAATGAACCAATTTTGAAAATGGGCCCCATGGGCTTCGTGCGAATAGTTTTTAAAGGAATAAAAGCCTTGTTCCCCTTTTTGGGCCTGGGAGTACAATGCGAAGACAGATACATTGAAAATAAAAAGCATTAGATGGAGGATTCCCCCTGTATAGGTGTAACGCGCTGCCAAATAGGAGTTCCGTGATGCCATGACCAGTTGTAAGTTCAATGGTTCAAAACAGTCGCCGGGGGAAGCTATGGAATCCGGAAATGTAATATTCACATCTCCAGAAATGGTATGTTAAAGATACCACATTTCAAGTATCTATTTATTTACGGTCGATATTAGCCATAAAAATGCATCCGCCACTAACGCTATAGTACCCAATTGTAGGAGAATAGTTTCAAATGGGGATAGCGGGTGGATAAATGCCTTCAAATCCGAATGCCGTCGATTCGTTTGAAAATCGGGTTCCGATCAGAATAATCCATATAGGTTCCATAGAAACCTTACAATCAAGAAGGTTTTATGATTATCTTTCCGCTCGGGGCTGATCGCCGTCCTTGGATTTTAGGGCTTGCTTAGCGGATTCCGTAAAGGATTTTTTAGGAGAGATGCCGGATTTCGGAACTGCCTCTTTTTTGTTTTCTTTTTTTGCCATGACCTTGCGTATAAAAATTTCCTTAAGGTAGCGTTTAATTATATCTTATCAAACGAATCTCTTCAATTGTATTTATGGTTTCCCGGCCAGGTATGTTTCCAATTCAAACTACAATCCCTAAATTTGCACCCCGTTAAGAATGGGATACCAGTATGCCCAAAAAAAAAATAAAAGCGATTCAAGCTTTGGAGGAAGCACAAAAAATCGCATTTGCCCCTTTTGTGTTCCAGACCACGGTGTCGTTGCGCAAACTGGGCGTTTTGGATTATCTGTTCGAGAAGGGTTCTGACAAGGTAGTAACGATCGAAGCCCTGTCCCAAGCACTTTCCATCAGCAAATACGGACTCAGTGTGCTGCTTGAAATAGCGGAAAGCTCCGATATCGTGGAGAAAAATTCGGATGGGGGGTACGAACTCACCAAAATCGGATACTTTTTAAACTACAACAAGATGACGGAGGCGAACCTGAATTTTACCCACGATGTCTGTTATCAGGGCCTTTTTCACTTGCACGAAGCCATAAAGACGGGCAAGCCCAGTGGCCTAAAGGAATTGGGGCCATGGCCCACCGTTTATGAAGGCCTATCCAAATTACCGCCCCACATTCAAAAATCATGGTTCGAGTTCGATCACTTTTATTCCGACGAAATTTTTGGGGAAGCGCTCCCCTTGGTATTTCGTCATAGACCGAAAACCCTTTTCGATATCGGAGGGAATACCGGTAAATTTGCGGTACTCTGCTGTGAACATGACCCCGATGTACAGGTAAAAATATTCGATCTGCCCGGCCAATTGTCAAAAGCACTTGCCAATGCCAGGGAAAACGGGTTCGAGAATCGGATATCCGGACAGGAAATCGACTGGCTTTCGGAAAATCCTCAAATTCACCAAGGGGCAGATACGATTTGGATGAGCCAGTTTCTGGATTGTTTTTCGAAGCACGAAATCCTGAAAATTTTGAAAACCTGCGTGAAATCAATGGGCGATACAACGGAACTCATCATTATCGAGACCTTTACCGATCGGCAGAAATTCGACAATGCCCGGTTTACCTTGGAGGCGACATCGCTCTATTTTACCGCCATGGCCAATGGCAACAGTAAAATGTACAAAGCCACGGAATGTATGGATTTGATCGGCCAGGCCGGGCTCTCCCTTGAAGAAGATGTTCCGGTGGGGGAATTCCACACCATGTTCGTCTGTAAGAAGACTACCTCCAAATTTACACAGATGCCGTGAACAGGTTATCGAGCATCGCCGAAATATAACCGAAGAATCGACTATCCTTTGAAAAAATCTTTCCACATAAAAAGTTTTTGTCATATTAAGAAGGATACTGTCTCCTTGAATGGAAGGCCAATCTTTGAAACTGCACCCACCGATTTTGCCTCGTTCATCAAATCGACCTATCAGCATTTTAAGAGCGATTACCCCAAATTTTTTAAGATGGATCGGCTAAGCAAACTGGCCTTTATGGCGGCAGAAGTTCTTTTAGGACCTCCAAGTACATCCCGAGAAGACCGGAACATCGCCATTGTCCTTTCCAATAGGGCCTCAAGCTTGGATACCGATCGTAGGTACCAGCAATCTATCTCGGACGAACACAATTTTTACCCGAGTCCCGCCGTTTTCGTCTATACCCTACCGAACATCTGTATCGGGGAAATTAGCATAAGGCATACCCTGCGTTCCGAGAATAGTTTTTTTATCTTTGATTCGTTTAATCCGCTCTTTCTTACGGATTATGCCAACAGCTTATTGCACACTGAAAAAGCGGACGAGGTACTCTGCGGATGGGTAGACGTCGATGAAGACCGATACGAGGCTTTTTTATACCTTGTATCCGCCAATGGAAAATATCCGCATACCGAACAACAATTAACCAAAATTTATTTGACGCTATGAGCGAATTGAAACAAGAGTTGAAGGAAAAAATCATAGAGCAACTGAACCTGGAGGACGTTGCCATCGAAGAAATCAAGGATACCGATCCGCTTTTCGGGGAAGGTCTTGGCCTAGATTCCATCGACGCCCTAGAGCTGATAGTAATGCTTGACAAAGACTATGGTATCAAGTTGGCCGATCCCAAGCAGGGCAAAAAAATATTCGAGTCCGTGGAGACCATGGCCGGTTATATCAAGGAGCATCGGAGCCGGTAAAAAATGAGCAAGGGCGTAGCAATAACGGGCATGGGTATTATTTCGTCCATTGGAAACAATGTTGCGGAAAACTATGCGTCGCTTATTGAGGGCAGGAAAGGGATTTCAAGAATTTCCCATATCGATACCATACACAAGGATGAAATCATGGTGGGTGAAATCGCGGATACCAACGCCGTTTTGGAAAAACGGCTCGGCTTTTCCGAAAATGAAGTTTCACGTACCGTATTGCTAGGATGCATCGCGGCGGAGGAAGCCATTCGAAATGCCGGAATTATTGATATTAACGATGCCCGAACCGGATTGATTTCTGGCACGACGGTCGGCGGAATGGACAAATCTGAACAATATTTCTACGATTATTTCGACCGGCCCGAGGTCAGGCAGCATATTACCGGTCTGCACGCCGGCGATTCCACGCAAAAAATTGCGGCCCATCTAGGGCTCGAAGAAAGTTTCGTCACTACCATTAGTACCGCCTGTTCCTCTGCCGCCAATGCCATCATGTTGGGCGCGCGAATGATCAGTTCCGGACAGCTGGATCGCGTCATTGTCGGCGGTACCGACTGCCTTTCGAAATTTACCATCAACGGCTTCAAGACCTTGCTGATTTTGTCCGATACTTACAACTCCCCTTTTGATGAGGATCGAAAAGGCCTGAATCTAGGCGAGGCAGCGGCCTATTTGGTCTTGGAATCCGATATACATGTTCAAAAAGAAAACAAAAAAGTATGGGGCTACCTAACTGGCTATGGCAATGCCAACGATGCCTATCATCAGACGGCCTCCTCGGAGCACGGAGACGGGGCGGTATTGGCCATGGAAAAAGCGTTGAGAACGGCGGGGATGCAAGCTTCCGATATTGATTATGTCAATGCACACGGTACGGCAACCCCCAACAACGACCTTTCCGAGGGACGGGCATTGATCCGTCTTTTCAACGGCAACGTGCCGGAATTCAGCTCCACAAAAGCTTTTACCGGTCACACTCTTGCTGCCGCGGGAGGGGTCGAGGCAGTATATTCCATACTGGCACTGCAAAATGATACGATTTTCCCGAATTTGAACTATAAGACCCCGATGAAGGAGTTTGAGTTAGAGCCCATTATCGAGGTAACCAAAAAACCCTTACGGAATGTCTTGTCCAATTCATTTGGTTTTGGCGGGAACTGTTCGACACTCATATTTTCAAAAAAATGATGAAATGAGTTGTCTTTCATAGGAGCCCAAGACAATGTTTCGTTGGGTAAAATGCTCAAAGCAACGCGGGAAGCTATTGAGCTTTAATCAAAATTAAATTGATTGCCGCGCTTTTCGCCTACGGCTCGAAAGCTCGCAATTATTCACAAAACAGGATCAAACAATATTTAAAATGTCCGTCTTTATAAACAGCATAGGATCCGTTTCCGCCCAAAAGACCTTCGACAACTCCGTTTTTTTGGAGGATATCATATGCTATAAGGATACTGTGCTTGAAATCATCGCCCCCGATTACAAGGCCTACATCCCCCCAGCAGCAGCCCGACGAATGGCCAAGGGTATTAAAATGAGTACGGTCAGCGCCAAAATCGCCATGACCGAGGCCGCTATGGAAGAAACCGCGATCGATGGTATCATTGTCGGTACCGGACTGGGCTGTATCGGTGATTCTGAAAAATTCGTCAGCGATATTATCGAGAATGATGAGCAATTTTTGACTCCCACCCGGTTTATTCAATCTTCGCATAATACCGTGGCAGGGCAGATTGCCCTGGGCATGGGGTGCACGGGCCATAATTTTACCTACGTGCATTCCGCAATTTCCTTCGAATCGGCACTCATGGATGCCAAAATGCAGTTGGAAAACGGAGAGGCCGATCATATTCTTGTCGGAGGGGCCGACGAACTGGTCGACCATCACGTAAATACGCATCGGCTCATCGGGCACATCAAACAAGAGCCTGTCGAGACGATGTCCGTTTTAAAATCCGGTACCAAAGGGGCCATTTTCTCGGAAGGAGCTCATTTTTTTACGGTTTCCAACGAAAAAAGGTCTTCTTGTTATTCCAAACTGATAGCGGTCAAGACTTATAACACCTTGACAAAAAATCAAGTTGTCGAAAAAACGCAATCCTTTTTATCCGAAAACGGAATGACCACACAATCTATTGATGTGGTAATACTGGGCAACAACGGCGATGTGGAATTTGACTGCTATTATGATGGGTTAGCCAACGGGATGTTCAAAAATAGGCCCCAAGTGTATTTCAAGCATCTATCCGGGGAATTCGATACTGCCTCAGGCTTCGGCTTTTGGTTGGCGAACAGGATATTGAAACAACAAAGCGTCCCCGACGTGGTCCGGATGAATGCCGTTGTCGTGAATGCGCCCGAAACCGTATTGATCTACAACCAATATCGTGGAGAAAACCACAGCCTTACCCTGCTACAAAAATGTTAGAGCCTCCGCCGAGGTTCATAATTAAATTTTAAGGCTAGTTTGGATGCACAACGAGACAGAATTTTTAAGCCCGGCAGAGCTACGGTTCAAAATTTGAATGAAGTAATGCGTAAAACCAGCCATAAAAAACCAATGTATACCTGCCGAAGGCGACTCTTTAGACGCAGGCTAATCAATCTCCTCGGTGTGATATTTCTTCTTGTTTTGGCCACGCTTGGCTTTTTTCTCGCAATGCCTTGGTGGACCTACGTCCTAACAATTTTTGCTTGGTTTTTGGTTACCTGCCTCGGTTCGTTTTTCATAGGATGGGACTATCATTTAAAATCGCTGCATGACAATAAAAAGATTTCCGAGAACTGGGTATCCATCACCTTTGATGACGGTCCGAACCCGGAGTTTACGCCCAGAGTCTTAAAGCTATTAAAGCAACATGGTGCCAAGGCGACCTTTTTTTGTATCGGGAAACAGGTCGAAAACTATCCGGACATTATAAAGGAAATCCTTACCGATGGTCATTCCATCGGAAACCATACCTACTCACATTCCCAAGCCTTCGGATTCTTCGGAACGGAAAAGGTAAAGGCTGAACTAAACATGACAACATCCATTGTAAAAAAACTGACCGGACTCGAAATGAATCTCTACCGTCCATCCTTCGGGGTGACCAATCCACAAATTGAAAAAGCGGTAAATAGTTTGGGATTACATTCCATTGGATGGAGTGTTCGCTCCCTGGACACTACGGCGCGTTCAGAGAAAGCAGTCTTACGCCGGATTACCTCGAAAGTTTCAAAAGGTGATATAATTCTTTTACACGATTCCAGCGAGAAATCCGTGTTCGTTTTGGAACGGTTATTGGTGTTTTTGCGAAACAGAAACTTAAAGTCCGTTCCTGTGGAACAACTGTTGGAAATCGAATCATATGGTTAATCTTGGCTTACATACTATTCGGATGCGATTTTCTGGCCGGAATTTTCTTGGGAATATTTGGCTGTTTATTTCACTTCTATTGTTGACCGCCTCTCTGCCCGCACAAACAAAAATGACCCCTACCGAGGCGGCGGAGTTAAAGTCCGCCGTAAAACAACAAGCCGATACCACAAACACCATTACCAGCGATTTTACACAGTATAAGCACCTTGATTTTCTCTCCGACGATATCCAATCGAAGGGAAGACTGGCGTTCAAAGCCCCCGATTGGGTCAAATGGGAATATGTTGAACCATTTTCCTACTCTCTAATCTTTAAGGATAACACCCTATACATCTACGACGAGGGAAACAAAAGCAATATGGATATTGGGGGAAACAAGATTTTTAAACAGCTCAGCCAATTGGTAACCGCGAGCATTCGTGGCAATTTGTTCGACGACGATCAATTTGATATATCCTACTTTAAGAAAGACGGCAACAGTCTGGTATATTTTGCACCCAAGGATGCTCAATTTTCAGAATTTATCAAGTCTTTCCACATAACCTTCAATGCGGTGGGCGAGGTAATCAATGTCAAAATGATCGAACCCTCCGACGATTACACCCAAATCGTTTTTAGAGGCCGCAAAATCAACTTACCACTGTCCGATGCGGATTTTACTCAATAGCTTCTTCGTCTTTGTATTCATAGGATGCGCCTCCTATCCCAAGAAAAACGGTTTACGACCTGTTCAAAATACGAAAGGGGAAATTTTGGAAGATAGCATGTCCGTTCCAAACCAGCTCGGCAGGCAGGCGCAGTCGAGAACTGGTGACAGGTCGATGACAACCTTGAATCCTTATTTTTCGGATGTTTCGAAAGATTATATCTATAAAGCCCAAATCGATGCTTTTGACAATTCGTTCGGTGGACTGCTGATTATCAAAAAACTCGGGGCGCAACACCACCGTATTGTTTTTACTACCGAAATGGGCAACACGCTAGCGGATTTCACCATTCAAGGAGATGAATTTAAGGTAAATAGCATCTTAAAGGAAATGGACCGGAAACTACTCATCAACACCCTGAAAAGGGATTTTAAAACTCTTATAACCGAACAACATCCGATAATACAGATCTATACGGATAAGCAGGATATAATCTACGAGACCAAAATCTTCTCTAAAAAACACTATTTTTACTGCACCAAAGAACGATTACATAAAATCGTGCGGATCGGAAGGGGCAAGGAAAAAGTGGTTTTTATATATTCGGAAATACAAAAAGAAGTTGCGGGGAAAATAGAAATCTTGCACAAAACATTTCCGTTGATTATAACCTTGCACAGCATTTAGACTCAGTTACATGTTGATTAAAGAATTATATACTATAAAGTCCTTCCAGTCCAACGGCGAATTGGTAGAAGCTTCGGTACAACTGAACAAGGACCATGAGGTGTTCAAAGGCCACTTCCCGGGAAATCCTATAATGCCGGGGGTCTGTACGATTCAGCTCGTCAAGGAACTTACGGAAAAGGCCTTGGAGAAAGAGCTTTTTTTATCTGTCGTATCTAACGTGAAGTTTATGGCAATCATCAATCCCGAACAGAATGACACCATACGAGTAGCCTTGAAAATTTCGGAGGATGAAGGCATGGTCAAGGTAAAGAACACGGTTTCTTTCGACACTACCTTGGCTTTGAAATTGAACGCAACATTTCGTAGTGCCTTGAAAAGAGACCAGAACACTGCGGTAGCAGAAAATAGAACCTAAAATTCTTCACCATATTGCTTGAGCTTATGAAGCTAACAATCATATTATTCATAGGATGGATGGCCGGTGGATTCGTTTCCCCGGATTTATCGCAGGTAAGGGAAGACTATCGTCACGCCGCAGATAGTGAGGACGCTACCAAAAAACTGTATGACGAACTGACCACTGTCGGAAAGAACGGCGAAACGGTCTTGGTCGCTTACAAAGGGGCCGTAACCACGAAAATGGCCGATTATGCGCAAGGTATCAGGGACAAAAAAAACTTTTTTAAAGAAGGAAAGGAATTGCTGGAATATGCCATCAAAACCGAGCCCGAGAACGTTGAAATAAGGTGTATCCGTCTGAGCGTTCAGGAAAACGTGCCCAAAATTACCGGCTATTTTAAGGACAAGGACGAGGACAAACAGTTTATCCTCGACCATTATGCTTCAATGGAAGAAGGCGGTGCCAAGGCATTTGTCAAGGGTTATGCCTCCCATTCCGACAGCTTTACAGACGACGAAAAGCAATTGTTTTAGGACTATGAATCCTTATCTTTGCTGTGCCAATTAAAGGAAACGTACCTATTAGTCTGAGCGCAGTCGAAGACCTTTGGTTTTCCTGAGCATTTTGACTGCCCTCAATGTGACATTTAGAACCTCGTGTTAAGTTAAAATTGAAATGTCGGTTAAGGCAATCGTGTATTTTGTGGCAGAACTAGACAAAAAATCATTGCATACCAGTACAGCAAGTGTCGACCCCTACCCCACATCCCCAGGAAACCATGCAACAGCTCAAATGCTGCGTGCTGGTGCCGACCTACAACAATGCGGGTACATTGCCCAGGGTGTTGGAGAAGATTTTACAGTTGACCCACAATATCATTGTGGTCAACGACGGTTCCACTGACGGCACAGCGGAAATTTTGAGCCGGTATCCGAAAATACATCAGGTACACCTTCCTGAGAATAAGGGGAAGGGTAATGCCTTAAAAACAGGATTCTACGAGGCCCTAAAATTAGGTTACGACTTCGGGATTACCATAGATTCCGACGGACAGCATTTTCCGGAAGACATCCCCGTTTTTTTGGATGCGCTGCTAAACGAATCGACCAGAAACGTTCTCTTTATCGGTTCGCGAAATATGGAGCAACACGATGTGCCCGGGTCGAGTAGTTTCGGCAACAAATTCTCGAACTTCTGGTTCTGGTTCGAAACAGGTATTTGGCTTACCGATACCCAATGCGGTTATAGGCTTTATCCGCTCAGGGAAATGGAAAAACTGAATTTATACACCCCGAAATTCGAATTCGAGATCGAGGTCATCGTAAAGGCCGCGTGGAACGGTACCTTGGTCAAGAATATTCCCGTGCAAATTTCTTACGAGAAAATGCAAAGGGTATCCCACTTTAGAAAGGGACCCGATTTCGCGCGAATCAGCGTGCTGAACACCTTTTTCGTCCTTGCCACTCTTTTTTACATCAAACCTCGCGACTACTTCCAAAAAATCAAGGAAAAAGGCGTGAAAAAATTCTTGGCCGAAGATGTTTTGGGAAGCAATGATTCCCCAAGAAAAAAAGCCTTTTCCCTGGCGCTGGGTCTTTTTATCGGCTTGAGTCCGTTTTGGGGGTTGCACACCTTATTAGTGCTAGGCCTAGCCTTTTTGCTCAAGCTAAACAAGCCCATTGCGTTTGCTTTTTCCAATATTAGCCTTCCCCCCTTTATTCCCTTCATTCTATTTGCGAGCGTTCAAACGGGGGCGTGGATATGGGGCGAGCAGCATTTTTTTTCGCTGACGCACATTGCCGATAACCTTTTGGCCTTAAAGGGACTGAAAACCTATCTGACGGGAAGCCTTATTCTAGCCACCGTCGTTTCGACAGTATCAGGATGGATAGGCTATTTCGCCCTGACTCAAATGGCCAAAAGAAAAGTAGCCATAGAAAATGGGTAGTTTGTTTTTTCGTGCCTACCTGACCATCGCCAAAAGGCGATGGTTGGCACTTCTTTGCTTGATAGGTATGTTAGGCGCATTTCTCGGTGTGGCCCGTCAAATCGAATTCGACGATGACATTTCCTCCCTTATTCCAGCCAATGAAGAAACACAGCGCATTCAGCAAGTGCTAAAATCTATCGCCTTCACGGATAAAATCGTGGTCAATATTCGTAAAGGGGAGACCGGTACCGTCGATGACCTGACCCGGTACGCCACTGAATTCTTGGATAGTGTGGAATCGAGTCAAGGCGATTTCATCAAAAATATTCAGGGAAGGGTCACCACCGATGATGTGCCCAAAACCCTGGATTTAATCTATGAACACCTTCCCATTTTTTTGGATTCTTCCGATTATCAGGCCATCCAAAGAAAACTATCCCCGGACAGCATTACCAAAATTACCGCCGAAAACTATCGGGCGCTGGTTTCCCCCACCGGTATCGTGGCCAAAAAAAATATCCTAAGAGATCCGCTGGGACTATCCTTCATCGCCCTTAAAAAATTACGGCAACTAGGTTTTGGGGAAGGTTTTAAACTCAAGGACGGGTTTCTTCTTACCGAAGAGGAAGAAAACATTCTGCTATTTATAACTCCTACATTCGGCTCGGGCGGAACCAATAAAAACATACCTTTTTCGGAAGCCCTCTATGCCGTTCAGAAGGCTTTGAACGCCAAATACGGCAAAAAGGCAAATAGCGAATATTTCGGGGCGGCCCTGAGCGCTGTCTCCAATGCTAAACAGATCAAGCGCGACATACAGTTTACGGTGGGCATTGCGCTAAGCCTGCTCATAGTTTTTCTTATTTTGTTCTATCGCAAATTGCTCTTGCCGCTGATCCTCTTGGCTCCAACCGTTTTTGGGGGTTTAGCGGCCATCGCTTTTTTGTGCTTGATCCGCGATAAAATATCGGCCATCTCCCTAGGCATCGGAGCGGTATTGCTAGGTGTAACCTTGGATTACGGGCTGCATATATTGACCCACATCCGAAACGGTGACGACTTAAAAACCCTTTTCAAGGAAGTTGCACCATCAGTGCTGATGAGCAGTCTGACTACGGCTTCCGCATTTCTTTGCTTGTTGTTCTTACACTCCCAAGCCTTACAGGATTTGGGAATATTTGCGGCCATAAGCGTGTTGGGAGCTTCCGTTTTTGCGCTGCTTTTTATACCTCAGGCCTATAAGGGGGGGAAAGCATTGAAAGCCCGAAAAACGGTACTGGATAGATGGGCGAATTTTCAATGGCACAAGAGCAAATGGGCGCTTGCCGCTTTGACCGTTCTCTTTGTCGTTAGCATTTTCAGTTACAATAAAGTCATTTTCGATAAGGATATCAGCCATCTCAACTATGAGACCCAAGCGCTTCTGGATGCCCGGGCCCGCCTAGAAAAGTTGACCGATATCGGTTCTAAATCGCTCTACCTATCGACCTATGGCACAAATCTTCAAGAGGTATTACAGCGCAACGATAGCCTTTACCGACAACTGGAACAGCTGAAAGAGAGCGGCGAAATTCTTAGTTTCGGATCTGTGGGCAGTTTGGTTAAATCAAATCGGACGCAACAGCAAAAAATAGCCGATTGGCAGCAGTTTTGGGATGCGGCTAAAACCGAGTCCCTCGAACAGAACCTGAAAGAGAGTGGCTCCCAACTGGGCTTTAAACCCAATACCTTTGCCCGGTTTTATTCCTTTTTGGACACGGATTTTGAACCTATACAATTTTCTGATCTCGAAATGGTCAAATCATTTTCCGTGGATGATTATGTGGTCAACAATGAAAACGGCACGACGATAACCTCTTTGGTCAAGGTCGACGACGCCAATGTGACAGATATCCGTAAACGATTCAATGATGTGCCGCACACCCTACTCATCGATCGGCAAAATGTCAACGAGGGTTTTTTGGGCAACCTGAAGAACGATTTCAACCGGCTGTTGGGCTACTCCCTCATTGTGGTGCTTTTGATTTTGTTCTTGTTTTACCGAAGTTTTACGCTGACCCTGATTACCAGCATCCCGATTTTTTTGACCTGGTTCTTGACGGTGGGGGTTATGGGACTTTTCCAAATCGAGTTTAACATCTTCAACATCATTATCTGTAGTTTTATTTTTGGTCTGGGGGTCGATTACAGCATTTTTATGACCAATGGCCTACTGACCGAATATCGAACTGGCGAAAAGACTCTCGCCACCCATAAGACATCGATCATACTCTCGGTGATTACTACCATTGCCGGTATGGGGGTCTTAATTTTCGCCAAACATCCCGTGCTGTACACCGTTTCGGTAGTCTCGCTCATCGGAATCGGCTGTGCTATGTTCGTAGCCTTTACACTTCAACCCTTGCTTTTCCGCCTTTTTCTGGGGGATATCCGAAAAAGGCCTATCAGCCCAAGGGTTTTGGTCCATTCCCTTGTTTCATTTGCCTACTTCGATTTGGGCGGATTGCTACTTTCCGTCTATTCGTGGCTCGTACTTACAGTGAACCCAAAGGCAAGGACAAAGAAACAAATGGGGCTGCACAAGGTCACATCACAGTTTATGAAATCGGTATTGTATTCCAATCCCTTTGTTTCCAAAAAAGTCCACAATATTCACCAAGAGACCTTTGATAAACCGGCCATGATAATTGCCAACCATAGCTCCTTTTTGGATATTTTGGCCATGGGCATGTTGCATCCCAAATGCATCTATCTGGTCAAGGATCATGTGTACAATTCGAAGACTTTCGGCTATGCCGCAAGGTTACATGGTGCCTACCCCGTCTCGGGTGGTATCGAAGACGGCGAAACCTATCTGAAGCAAAAGTTGGCGCAGGGCTTTTCGATTATTGCGTTTCCCGAAGGCGCCCGATCGACCAGCAACAAAATAGGACGTTTTCACAAAGGCGCCTTTTATTTGGCGGAACAGCTCGGCCTGGATATTCTGCCCATATTGATCCATGGTGGTTCAGAAGTCTCGCCCAAAGGCAGTTTTATCATTCATGACGGGAGCATAACGGTTGAGATTTTACCCCGAATCTACCCCGATGATTTTCGTTTCCCAAAAACCTATTCCAAGCGTTCCAAACCCATCGGGCAGTATTTTCGGTCTCAATTCAGAAAGCTACGCACTCAAATCGAAGGGCCGAGCTATTGGCATAAGCTGATTCTGGAAAATTATCGATTTAAAGGGGATTCCATCTACAAAGCGGTCAAACAAGATGTAAAGAGGAATGCCGAAACCTACCACATAATCTTGGAGGCGGTAGGGGAAAAGGATAGCCTAATCCATATTTCCCAAGACTTCGGACAATTGGATCTGCTCATGGCCCTAGATTCCATTGATCGGAAAATCTATACCTATCTTGAAGATGACGAAGCCAGGGCCATCTTAAAGAACAATTATTTGACCCATAATTACAGTAAGATTAAGGTTGCGGATTCGGCAGAGGAAGCTTTACGGAATTCCGCAAACGTACTTATTCTAAATTTAAACGGCTTTGATATTAATTCCATTGCCAAGAAAAAGTTGGGTGGAATTGAGATCCTTATCCTATTGAAGGAAGGGCGACAGGCCGAGATTCCGGAAGGCTTTACCGCTTCCTTTCAAAATAATACCCTTCTGGTTTTGGTGCGGCAGCCACAGGTTAAAATAGTAGAATAGAACCTTTACACATCCGCCCATTGTGGAAAGTCAGTTGTCATTAGCGCCTCTTTCGCCACTTCAACGCAAAATCATACCTTTATAAAGTTTTTAAGTTTAAGGAGGGGTTTTAAACGAGTATTTCTCAGGAAATATGGTTTGGAAGCAAACGAAGATTCATCAAGTATGAAAGCGCACTACGACATCGTAATCATAGGAAGTGGGATGGGCGGACTGGTCGCGGCAAACATTTTGGCCCGCGAGGGAAAGTCTGTTTGTGTGCTGGAAAAGAACAACCAGTTTGGGGGCAACCTGCAGACTTTCGTACGCGAAAAGACCATTTTCGATACCGGCGTACACTATCTGGGCGGACTTTCGGAAGGGCAAAATCTTCACCGCTACTTCGATTACCTGGATATTTTGGAAGGGCTACACCTTAAAAAGCTCGACGAGGACGGATTTGACATCATCACTTTCGACGATGACACCACAGAATATCCGCATGCACAAGGTTATGAGAATTTTGTGGCCCATTTAATCGAAAAGTTTCCCCAAGAAGCGGAGGCCATTCGGGAATATGGCAAAAAATTAAGGGAAGTATGCCAAAGGTTTCCACTGTACAACCTCGAAGAGGGCAAACCGTACCATGAAGATTCCGACTTGTTCCGATTGCCGGCGAAAGGCTTTATCGATTCGTTGACAGAAAACGAACGATTACGAGCGGTGCTGGCCGGCTCCAATCTCTTGTACGCAGGAGAACCCGAAAAAACCCCCTTTTATGTCCATGCCCTTTCCGTCAACTCTTTTATTGAAAGTGCCTTCCGCTGTGCCGATGGGGGCAGTCAAATTACCAAACTACTTATCCGAAAATTAAAGGAACACGGTGGGGAAGCGTTCAAACACCAAGAAGTGGTCAGCATAGATATGGCGGACAAACAAGCAATCTCCGTGACAACGAAAACAGGACAAAAAATCAAAGGAGAAATTTTTATATCGAATATAGATCCAAAAAGCACCCTGAAATTAACGGAAGGCGATTCTTTTCGAAAGTCGTTCATCCAACGTATCGAAGAGATGGAAAGTACCATCTCGGCCTTTAGCATCCATATCGTGCTTAAACCACAAACCTTTAAATATCGCAATCACAACTATTACCATTCCAAAGATCTCGATGCCGTTTGGAACGGCCACCAATATACCCAAGAAAATTGGCCCCTGAACTATATGGCTTCCATGGGTGTACGTAAAAATCAGGATGAATGGGGCGAACAGTTGACCGCCATCGCCTATATGCGCTTTGAGGAAGTATCTCCATGGGCCAGGACATTTAACACGGTCGCGAACAAAAACGATCGGGGAGAAACCTACGCCGAGTTCAAAAAGAAAAAGACCGAGGTATTTCTGAAAGAACTGGAGAAAAAATTTCCCAACATCCGCGAGTGTATCCAATCTATCCACACCTCGACCCCCTTGTCGTACCGTGACTATATCGGATGCCATCGGGGTTCTATGTACGGCTATGTAAAAGATGTAGAGAACCCATTAAAATCATTCATTTCACCCCGCACCAAAATAGAAAATCTGTATTTTACGGGACAAAGCCTTAATATGCACGGTATTTTGGGCGTTACTATAAGCGGGGTGGTAACCTGCTCGGAAATTTTGGGCGCGGAATATTTACTGGATAAAATCGTAAATTCGGAATTCAAAGCCGAAGAAAAAACAAGCATGTGATGGGGCAGTTCAACACAGAGCCCGTGCCTAGGGTAGAGAACATATCAAAGAACGATTTTGTTAAAAATTACTATAAACCCCAAAAACCTCTTCTGATTACGGGCCTGACCAAAGACTGGCCCGCCTACAAAAAATGGAAACTCGATTACATTCAAGAAAGGGCCGGCGAACAAGTGGTGCCGCTTTACGATAACCAACCCGCCAAGGATAAAGAAAGTGTTTACGCTCCTAAAAAGGAGATGAAACTCTACGACTATATTGAAATATTAAAAACACAACCCACCGATTTACGTATTTTCTTCTATGAAATCTTGAAGAAAATGCCCGAGCTGTTAGACGATTTTGAATACCCCGACCTCGGCCTTACATTCTTTAAAAAACTGCCTGCCCTATTTTTTGGCGGGGGAAAATCAAAGGTTTTTATGCATTACGATATCGATTTACCCGACAGCATGCATTTCCACTTTGATGGCGATAAGGTGGTGACCCTTTTCTCTCCCAAACAGACCAAATTCCTTTATCGGGTACCGTTTTCTATACATAACCTGGAGGATATCGATATGGACAATCCCGATTTTAAGAAGTATCCGGCCCTGCAATACGCCCAGGGTATCCGGGCCGAGATGAAACATGGGGATGCCCTCTATATGCCGAGCGGCTATTGGCACAGCATCCGTTACCTGAACGGTGGTTTTTCAATGACCTTGCGGGCATTGCCAAGGCATCCGGTACGTTTTGCCAATATGCTCTACAATGTGGCCATCATGCGTAACTTCGATAACTTTACGCGAAAATACTGGGGCCAGAAATGGTTGGATTATAAGGATAATCTGGCGGTTAAAAGGACGGAGCGGAGTTTGGATACTAAACAAAATCTTACTTAAAAAAAACCTGCCTGCCGTCAAGATGGGTTAGAAGTCCACCTCCCCGACGGAATGGTTAATACTTTTATGGAATTATTTAAAAGTTTGTGTTTACTTTTTTTATTGACCTCTTGCGGGGTCAAAAAGTCGCTACAGGATATCCCCGACCTAAGCCAATATGAATCGGAAATTCCGGAACGCACCCAACTGAACGACTCTACCTTCGTTGTGGGCAATGATTTCTTGACCAAGAACCAACAAGGCCAATGGGAACTGTATGTTGATGGAGATCCCTATGAGCTCGGCCTAAAGACCGGCAGTCTTAGCCGGGAACTGTTCAATCGACAGGAACAGATCTTTGTCGATAAAATCGATTCTTTGGTGCCCTCAAAAGGCAAACAAAAACTGCTGCGGAAATTCCTGGCCTGGTTCAACCGCAAAATGTATCGCAACATCGACAAGCAGTACAAGGCCGAAATCTATGGAATGTCGCGATTCGCGTCAAATGATTTCGACTATATCGCCCCACCCTATCAAAGGGTGATGTATTTTCACGGGGCGCACGATATCGGTCATGCCTTGCAAGATTTGGCCTTGGTCGGCTGTTCGAGTTTTGCCGCATGGGGCGACCTGACCGCGGACGGTAAAATGATCATAGGCCGAAATTTCGATTTTTATGTAGGAGACGAATTCGCCAAGAACAAGATTATCGCTTTTATTAACCCAGATAAGGGGTATAAGTTTATGTCCGTAACCTGGGGGGGATTTATTGGGGTGCTTTCGGGAATGAACGATCAAGGCCTTACCGTCACTATCAATGCCGGGAAATCAAGATTTCCTCTGGCAGCAAAGACACCCATTTCACTGGTTACCCGTGAAATTTTACAATACGCCTCCACCATCGACGAAGCCATAGCCATCGCCAAAAAACGGGAAGTCTTCGTTTCGGAATCGATTTTTGTGGGAAGTGCCAAAGACAAACGGGCGGCCGTCATCGAAGTATCGCCGCATAAGTTGGGTGTTTATGAGGTCGAAAACTCCAATCAATTGATCTGCACCAACCATTTTCAGAGTATGTCCTTTGCCGAAGACAAAAAAAACCAAAGACATATCCTGGAAAGCCATTCGCAGTACCGCTATGAGCGTATAGAAGAACTACTGGAGGAAAAACCGAAAGTAACTCCCAAGATCGCCGTGGATATCCTCCGCGATAAAAAAGGACTGAATGATAAGCCTATCGGGTACGGCAACGAAAAGGCCCTCAACCAATTGCTGGCACACCATGGCATTGTTTTCCAGCCAGAAGATTTGAAGGTATGGGTATCGAGCAACCCCTATCAATTGGGGGAATTCGTGGCCTACGACCTCAAAGAGGTCTTTAAAGAGGTGGAGGAAAACGGAAAAGTGAAATCGGTGTCCGACCCAGAAGCGAATGTCGGCGAAGATCCATTTTTACATACTTCGGCCTATCGACATTACCAGCGCTACCGAAAACTTCGAGCCCAAATCGTAAATGCCATTTCTTCAGATGGCCATGTGGAACAAAAGTTGTTGAAAGAATTCATTCTCCTTAACCCCGATTTTTGGGAGGCTTATTATTGGGTCGGAAAGTATAATTACGCAAAGGGATACGACCGTTTGGCCCGTAATGCCTTTTTACAAGCCGAAACCAAAGAAATTACTACCGTACCCGATCGGGAAGAGGTAGCACGCTATATTCGCAAGTTGAAACGGTAAAATGGTTCCAGAAATCGAAAAAGCATCCGTAAAAAAAATCAAGACCTTTCAAGAAGAAAAACTGAGGGAGCTCTTCACGTATCTCAACACCAATTCACCCTATTATCGGCGGTTGTTCCAAAAGCATAAGATAAGCGGCGGCGACGTTCAGACTTTGAAAGATTTGACCCGTATTCCGACCACTTCCAAGGAGGATCTTCAAAAATATAATGATGACTTCTTGTGTGTCGCGAAAAACAAGATCATCGATTTTGTGACCACATCAGGAACGCTCGGCGAACCTGTGACCATTGGTCTGACCGATGCCGATCTAGACCGTTTGGCCTATAACGAGGCGATTTCATTCGCCTGTGCAGGGATAACCGAAGAAGACGTCCTGCAATTGACCACGACCCTCGACCGCCGTTTTATGGCAGGGCTCGCCTATTTTCTAGGAGCCAGAAAGCTAGGTGCCGGCATCATACGCGTGGGGGCGGGCATACCTGAACTGCAATGGGATACGATTCACAAATTCAGCCCCTCGTATTTGATAGTAGTCCCTTCCTTCCTTTTAAAGTTGATGGAGTATGCCGAACAGCACGGCATCGACGTGAACGGCTCGGGCATAAAAGGGGCCATCTGTATCGGGGAACCCTTAAGAAATCAAGATTTTTCGCTTAATGTGCTTACCGAAAAAATCAAGTCCGCTTGGGACCTCAAACTGTATTCCACCTACGCCTCTACCGAAATGAGCACTGCGTTCACCGAGTGTTCCGAACAACAGGGTGGGCACCATCATCCAGAACTTATTATTGTAGAAATATTGGACGAGGATGAAAATCCCGTTGCCGATGGCGCAGAAGGCGAACTGACTATCACCACTTTAGGGGTCGAAGCCATGCCACTATTACGGTTCAAGACCGGCGACATCGTCTCAGCCCATTCCTCGCCCTGCGGATGTGGAAGGAATACGCTGCGCTTGGGACCTGTTGTTGGCCGAAAAAAACAGATGGTCAAATATAAGGGCACAACGCTCTACCCGCCCGCTATGCATAATGCGTTGAACGATTTTCCGGAAGTGGACCTTTTTGTCA
The DNA here is from genome assembly GCA_963734985.1 of uncultured Flavobacteriaceae bacterium. GTDB lineage: Bacteria > Bacteroidota > Bacteroidia > Flavobacteriales > Flavobacteriaceae > Pricia. The sequence continues at coordinate 183,059 of CAVTJB010000003.1, read as the reverse complement.
TCGAAATCTATCACAATAGCATCGGTACGGACGAAATCCGTATCAAAATTACTTCCAGAACCCCCTCCGAAGCACTAATGCAAAAGATTAAGGACCATTTTCGATCAAAGCTACGGGTTACTCCCGGCATCGAGTTTGTTCCCAAAGCGGAAATACAAAAACTGCGAATGTCAAAATTGGGGCGAAAACCTATTAGTATTATTGACAAACGTTCTTGAGAATTTAGACTGCGATTTGGCAGGTATGAAGTGAGTGTCCGGCGGGGCGTATCGGCTCCCTTTTACCGTGAGCATGGCCGATGGGGATACCCTCTCGATACTTACCACAGCGATCAAAGAGCTTAAACAGGTTACCCCTCCGCCAAATACAGCCCCATCTTGATCTTCCAATACGGCATTTGTTCATCGAAATAATCGAAGTAAGGCCGCAGGCCTTCCGGTTTATCCAATTCGGTTTGTGCCCTCTTAATATTTTTCATTTCTTGGTCGGAGACAAATTTGCGCAAATCGATGTTTTTCCCCTCCTCGGCCATCTTCAAAAAATGACTGTAAACGGTGCTTTCTGCGATGCCCCTTTTTTTAGCAATGTTTTCGACCGTGAGACCTTGGTTGAGTAGATTATGGGAAAGTTCGTGAGTAGGCAATTCGCTGGTTTCCAGGGTTCTTTTGTGTCGGTTAATTTCCTTGAGAAAAACCTTGGCATATTTTTCGAGTTTGGCTTCGCCTACTCCGGATATGCCGAGAAAATCAGCCTTGTCATAAGGCATTTTTTCTTCCATATCCCTTAAACTCGCATCACTGAAGACCACATAGGCAGGTACATTTTCTTTTAGCGCGATCTGTTGCCGTAGCAACCGCAGTTTTTCGAATAGTCCCGTAGGTTCGGCCGCGGCCTTATGTTCTTTTTTGGACTTGAATTTCTCCTTTTCCAAGACGGCAAGTCGCACCCGCTTTCGCTCAAAAAGCACCTGCTTTGCCGAGGGAGTAAGCGAGATTCGGGAACCTTCCCTAAAGTTGATTTCCAAAATGCCCTGATTGAGCAATTGAATGACAAACTGCTGTAGATCGAGCCAAGAAACCTCCTTTGCGGCCCCATAGGTTTTTAGTTTTTGATATTGGTTGTCAAAAACCTGTGCGTTACGGGCCCCACGCAGTACGTCGACCACCATACCCATGGCCTCGCTTTCCTTCAGCCGCGCCACGGCGGAGCAAATCTTTTGGGCCAGCACCGTACCGTCGAAATATTGGGGCGGACGTTTACAGATATCGCAATTCCCGCAATTCTCGTAACCCGGTTCACCAAAGTAATTGAGCAGGGCGATCCGACGACAGCTCAGGGCCTCGGCAAACTGCTGCATTCGTTCAAGTTTCGCATACTCGACCTCGGCATTGTCGCTATCGGCAATAAAACGTCGCAACAGCGTAACATCGCCATAACTATAGAACAAGAGGGCGTGAGCCGGCAGCCCGTCACGACCGCTACGGCCGATTTCCTGGTAATAGCCTTCCACGTTTTTCGGCAGGTTGTAATGGATCACAAAGCGTACGTTACTCTTGTCAATACCCATCCCGAAAGCAATGGTGGCCACAATTATCGGCACACGATCGGTAATAAATTCCTCTTGCACGACGGTACGCTCCTCCGGGGTCATGCCCGCATGATAGGCTTTAGCCTTAAACCCCGATTCCCGCAGCCGTTCGGCAATCTTCTGGGTATTTTTACGGCTCAGGCAATAGATAATTCCGCTTTCATGGGGACGCTGCTTTAGGAAATCGACAATCTTTTTGATCCGGTTTTGGGCGGGCCGCACCTCTAGAAAAAGGTTGGGCCGATCGAAAGATGCCAGATGCCTATTGGCATCGGGAATGCTCAACTGCTCTACGATATCGTCTTGAGTGGTCTTGTCCGCCGTGGCGGTAAGTGCCATAACCGGTACATTTGGAAACTGTTCTTTTAAACTTCCCAATTGGGTGTAGGCCGGACGAAAATCATGTCCCCAAGACGAAATGCAATGGGCCTCATCTATAGCAAAGAGGCTTATTTTGATTTCGTCAAAAACCTTCCGAAAGGAGTCCAGACTTTCAGGGGCAACATAAAATAGTTTTAGTTTCCCATTTTTCAATCTTTGGAAAGTATATTCCTTTTGATCCGTTTGCATCGAACTGTTGAAATAGGCCGCATCGATTCCGTTTGCGCACAACACATCTACTTGGTCCTTCATTAGGGCGATCAAAGGGGAGATGACAATGGCAGTACCTTCCTTGGCCAATGCGGGCAATTGGTAACAAAGGGACTTTCCACCCCCAGTAGGCATTATGGCCATTACATCTTTTTGTGCCAGTATGTCTTCCATCACTTCCAACTGATTGGGGCGGAAAGAATCGTAGCCGAAGTGGGTTTTTAGTAAGGGCAGGAGTTCTTGGTATACCGTAATAGATGCCATAACCGTAAAAATAAGGATTGTTCTAAAATTTTCTATGGAATACCTGTTCCGATGTATAACCGATCGATTTCCGGACATAGGGCAACCCGGACCTCTCGCTGTTTAAGTGCACAAAATGGGACTTTCGAATTTTGAGGTGTCATTCCATCTTAATAGAGTCAACCAAAGAAATGGAAGAGCCAGATCGGCTCCTCCAATTTTCAAAAATCTATCAAGGGGGCAGCAAAGGAATCTACTTTCCCAACATCAAAAGTTCATTGCATTTGATTTCGGTAAAATATCTTTTCTCGCCTTCCTTGGTTTCATAGGTGCGATGGATCAATTTACCCTCCACGGCCACTTGCTTGCCCTTGGTTAAATAGCTTTCGACTATTTCGGCGGTCTTGCCCCAGGCAACGATGTTGTGCCATTGTGTATCCTCTACTTTTTCGCCTTTATCGTTTTTGTAATAATCGCTTGTGGCGATTGAAAACTTGGCGAGTTTGCTACCGCTTTCCAAGGTTACGATTTCCGGGTCTTGGCCCAGGTTACCGATCAACTGTACTCTGTTTTTAATTGCGTTCATAATAAATGGTTTTAAAATCTGCCCATCGGCAGACGGGTTAAACAGTTAATGCAACCAAACGACTTTCGTTCGACAGGGCAAACATAAAACGGGCTGTAAATCTTATTCGGTTGAGAAATAGTTACTTTCGTTTGTAAACGTTTGAAGGTGTTTAAAAATGGTTTTATAGTTGAACTTCAGCTAGTTAATCAATAAAATAAAAACTCGTTTTAGGAATAGGAAATCCTTGGGTCAAGGGGATTATCCCTATCTTAGTCCTAAAACTTCTCAACCTATGAAAAACCGATTTGCCCATTTCTTTATCACCCTCTTCGTCTGTAGCTCATTTTTATCCGCCCAAACCACTGAAGAGGTAGTCGACGCCATTCAGAAGGAGGCCAACGAAAATTCACAATTGGAACGGCTTGCGTATGAACTGATGGATGTTATCGGGCCTCGCCTAGTCGGAACTCCACAAATGGAAGCTGCCCACAAATGGGCGGTCGAAACCTACAAAAAATGGGGCATCGAAGCTAAAAATGAGCCATGGGGCAAATGGCAGGGTTGGCAAAGGGGTGTTACCCATATCGATATGCTAGAACCACGACTTGTTACTTTAAACGGTATGCAATTGGCGTGGAGTCCGAGTACTGGCAAAAAAGGGGTCACGGCGAACCTGATCGCCCTGCCCACTGTCTCCGATTCCTTGGCCTTCGTCAAATGGTTGCCTAGCGTGAAGGGTAAGTTCGTCATGGTGTCCATCGAACAGCCTACGGGAAGACCCGATGATAACTGGGAAGAATTTGCTACGGAGCCCTCCTTCGAAAAAATGAAAAAAGAACGGCAAGCACAGGAGGAGGCCTGGAAACAAAACTTTAAGAATATGGGCTATACCTCTAGAAATATCAATGAAGCATTAGAAAAAGCCGGCGCAGTGGGGATAGTACAGTCCCGCTGGTCCGAAGGGTTTGGCGCGAACAAGATCTTCAGTGCCAATACCGACAAAATTCCCATGATCGATTTATCCCTTGAAGATTACGGCATGCTGTACCGCATGGTCGAACATGGTGATACGCCTAAGATACAAGTAGTCGCCGAATCGAAGGAGTTGGGCGAGGTGCCTACCTTCAACACCATTGCGACCATCCCCGGAAAAGAGCTTCCCGAGGAGTATGTTATCTTGTCGGCCCACTTTGATTCTTGGGACGGGGCCACCGGAGCCACCGATAACGGTACCGGTACCATCACAATGCTCGAGGCGGCTCGCATCCTTAAAAAGGTCTATCCCAATCCAAAACGGACCATCATAATCGGCCATTGGGGCAGCGAAGAACAGGGACTGAACGGATCCCGAGCCTTTGTGGAAGACCATCCTGAAATCGTGAAAAACCTACAGGCCCTCTTTAATCAGGACAACGGCACCGGAAGGGTCGTCAGCATCACGGGCCAAGGTCTTTTAAACGCATATGATTATATTGGCCGCTGGCTTCAGGCCGTTCCCGAGGATATTACCCAATATATCGAAACCTCTTTTCCGGGCTCTCCGGCCCGCGGTGGCTCCGATTATGCCTCCTTTCTGGCGGCGGGGGCTCCGGCCTTTTCGCTGAGTTCCCTGAGTTGGGACTATTGGAACTACACCTGGCACACAAATTTGGACACCTACGATAAAATCGTTTTTGATGACGTACGGAACAATGCGGTGCTGACTGCTATTTTGGCTTATATGGCCAGTGAAGATTCTGAGACAACTTCTAGGGAGAAAGCGGTTCTAGGAATAGACCCCAGCACGGGAAAGCCGCAACCATGGCCGGAAAGAAAGTCACCGGAACGGGCGGGAATGCTTGACGATTAGGAAGATATCCCACTTTCAAAAAAGCGGATATAAAATTTAACAGGAGTAAATAAGGTAGTGATACAGCATATAGAGGATAACTATTACAGATAATGTGAACAATACTTTGCGATGAATCTAGTGCAAGATTCGATTTCGGAGAGAAGTTATGGAAATGACCTAGTAGCCTCCCCTAGAAATATGTAATACTTTTAAAGGGAGGGGCTGACTATAAAGCGTAATAGTTTAGCATTTGACCTGTCGGAATGAGCAATCCGACAGGTTAAATGATATAATAAATCCTTCGGGGCTTAAACTACCGCGGAATCTCAATTACCTTGGCTTCCTCTGGGTTTAAAGCATTTGTCGTAGCCCAAAGTTTCCCGTCTTTTCCAAAAGTGATTCCGGTGAGACCCGGAATACCGGAAGCCACCACCTCAACCTCCTTCGTGGTAAGATCGATGGCGCTGATCGTTCCCCCTGCTCCTCCCCCAAGTACCTCAACAGCGAACCAGCTCAGTTCATCGAGTTCGGCGACGAAAAGCTTCCCGTTATCACAAAACACCAGATCAATGATAGAGGTGAATCCCCCGTGACACAATTTCTCCACATGCGGACTTGAGCCGCAGACGGCTCCCTTCGCATCGGGCGAAATCCGCCAGATATTCGATTCGCCCGCAGGTGCAGGAAAACCTTTAAGCTCCCCGACATAGTAGTAACCATCGGGACCCACAGCGACGGTGGTAGGCACGGCCTGGGCCGGCATCTCCGGGGTGTCGCAGATAAAGGCAAGATCAGGCGAGAAGGGCTCGGGACAGCCGATGAGACCCTGCAGATTAGCCGTTGACACCAACTCGTCGGGGAATACGGCAATAAGCTCGATATTGCCCTGCTTATCCACTCGGAGCAGGTCGTTGGCAGCAGCATCGGTAACTAGGGCTGTATTTTCGTCAAGCGATGCCACGCCGAAGGGGTTGGAATCCACGCCTGCTCCATCAGGGTCGTTCTCCTCCTCAAAGGCGAACAGGTTGGCAATCAGTTCGATATCACCGTTCAAAACCCGATGGAGTCCCTGCCCGGTGTCTGAAAGACCCCCCTCTTCCCCTCCGCTGGCTCCCGTAGTGGCCCACATGGAACCGATTCCGATCGGGGCAATATCGGTAACCCCAGGCAGGGGTATTTCCGTTGCCCCTTCGGCATTGGCTATTCCCGCACCGCCGTCAGCGACCAAGATGTCCCCGTTGGGTGCTGTGGCGAGGCCAAACAGTGGAGTGGTAAACCCTTCGGAAATCACTTCCGGGGAGGTATCCACTTCACTCATAACGTTCTGATCGACGGAGGGAGCCTCTGGGGGTATGGCCTCCTCACTACAGCCAATTAGGGAAATAATGAACACAACAAGTACACTGCAAACAGATAGTTTCTTCATAACTACATGATTTAGATTGGTTAAAACGTAACACGATAAGAAAATTAAACATGGAATCGAATCATTCCTAACAAGCTGTAGAGGGGTAGCCAGTAACCATCAAAAGTGCTTTTAATAAAGCAGGATAATGGACTGCTAAATGGCAGTCCGTACCGCGAAGGTCTTTTATAGAACATTAATGAAAGACCATCGCCTAGTAAAGATATCCTTTTTGACGAATACCGCAAGTAAAATAGCCGGAAATATTTGATCCACAGTATAGTAATACGCATTACCTCGTTCAATTTTGAGAAGATTGGAGACAATGAAACCAACATCTATACGTTGATAGATAACCAGAACCGTAAGGCGGTGGAATCTAAATTCAACTTTATGCCTTACCAGAAACCATACATGTGAAGAAAAAATGCGAGGAATGTGGTACCGAGATCAGGGGCCGGGTAGACAAGAAATTCTGCTCCGACCATTGCCGTAATGCCTATCACAACAAAGTTAACAAAGACAGCAAAAACCTTATTCGGAACATCAATAACCGCCTTCGCAAAAATTACCGGATACTGGATGGCTTTGTATTACGTGACGGCAAAACCCGCACTACCCGTACCCGGCTTATGGACAAGGGCTTCGATTTCGAGTTTGTCACCAATCTATACACCACCAAAAAGGGAACAGTATATTATTTTGTATATGATTTGGGCTACCTGCCTTTGGACAACGATTATTATATGATCGTGAAGCGGGAATAAGATTACCGTCGGGTTTACCAACTATGCCCTGTCAATTTCAAGGCCGCCACTACGATATCCTTTCTACTGATCTGGCCTACTATCAATCCGTCTTGCATTACAGGGAGCCTTCTTCGGTTATGTTTGTCAAAAATACCCGCCGCATCAAAGATACTCATGTCATGCGGAATGGTTTCTACCTTTTTGGTCATGAACTTTTCCACACTTTTGTCCAGAATAGGTTGGTTGAAATAACGGCTTTCAGAAATTTGCTTCATACAATCGGCTTCGGAAATGATTCCCACCAAAAATCCATTGTCATCCAAAACGGGACCCCCGGAAATATTGTGTTTGGTGAAAAGTTCCATCACCTCTAAAATGGACTGATCTGGCGTAAAGGTTACCAGTTTTCGGGTCATATAGTCCGTAACCAAAATGGGTGCCTTATATTCCTTTTTAGTAACTGTCTTGGCCCTCGGGCCCATAAAACTCTTGATTCCCATATCGATTTGGCTTTTTCGCCCACTTGCCAGGCGGACGGGGTTAATCGATAAATATAATGAAAATTTCAATAGTAAATTTATTTTTTTTGTAGTTCAACGAACTATTTCGCAATTTTAACGCAAAAATGCTGCAGTGCGTCGCCATCCAACCCCCTCATAATTAAGAATTCCATGATCCGTCATGGGCTAGAATCGGCTATTCCCATGAGACTAATGGTGGAATTTTATACTTTTAGCGTAAGACCATGAAAAAATTCGGTTCCTTACTATCCCTACTTCTTATTCTATTCGCCATTTACTGGGGTTTTCAATCCTCCATGCCCATCTATAACAGCGACGCCGAAATTTCCGACACCTTGTTTTCCACCGATAGGGCCCTGACACACGTAAAGGCGATTTCCCAACGGCCGCATGCGGTGGGTTTTCCGGGACATACGGAAGTACGAAACTACATCGTGGACGAACTGGAGAAAATGGGGTTGGAAACTACTATCCAAGAGGGCTATACAGCTGGGGATAAGGCCAACCTGAGCAAGGTGCAAAATATTCTCACCCGAATAGAGGGCAGTGGCGACGGCAAGAGCCTGTTATTGCTCTCTCATTATGATAGCAGTCCGCATTCCTCCTTGGGGGCAAGCGACGATGCCAGCGGGGTGGCCACCATCTTAGAAAGCCTACGGGCCTTTCTTGCTACGGGCCAGAAGCCGAAAAATGATATCATCATCCTGATTTCCGATGCCGAAGAACTGGGCCTGAACGGCGCTCAACTTTTCGTCGATAAACATCCATGGGCGGACCAGGTCGGTCTGGTACTAAATTTCGAGGCACGGGGAAGCGGCGGGCCGAGCTATGCTTTTATCGAGACGAACCGGGGTAACCAAAACCTACTACGGGAATTCATCGAGGCGCACCCCGAATATCCCATGGCAAACTCCCTATATTACAGCATTTACAAGTTACTGCCCAACGATACCGACCTGACCGTTTTTCGAGAAGACCGGGATATCGACGGCTTCAATTTTGCCTTTATCGACGACCACTACGATTACCATACGGCACAAGATTCGTACGAAAGGCTGGATAAAAAAACCCTCGCCCATCAGGGTAGCTATCTGATGCCATTGCTCGAACATTTTAGCGGTGCAGACCTCGACCATTTAAAAAGCCTGAACGATTATATATATTTCAATATTCCGTTTTTCGGGATCGTTTCCTATCCATTCGAATGGATATGGCCCATGTTCGGGCTCGCGGTCATTCTATTTGTGGTATTCATTATATATGGTTTCCGAAAAAGATCATTAAGGCTGCGGGGCGTTCTGCTAGGGTTTCTTCCACTGCTGATTAGTTTGGCCATCAATGGCCTGGTCGGATTCTACGCCTGGCCTTTCCTAAAATGGGCCTATCCGCAGTATCAAGATATGCTTCACGGTTTTACCTATAACGGCCATACCTACCTCATCGCCTTTGTGCTTTTTTCGGTGGCGGTCTGTTTTGGCCTATATTACCGGTTCCGGAAGATCGCCGTTGCCGATCTGCTGGTCGCACCACTAATGTTGTGGTTGCTTTTGTGTGGCTTCTTGGCTTTTTATCTATCAGGTGCCAGTTTTTTTATTGCTCCCGTATTCGGCCTCTTGGCGGCCTGGTATGTCATCTTGAACCAAAAGAAACCCAACCTGTTTTTGATGGTCTTTTTGGCTCTTCCCGGTATTTGGTTGTTCACTCCTTTGATTGAAGGGTTTACCGTGGGACTGGGCCTGAAAATGCTCGTGGCCTCTACTCTATTGACGACCTTGACCTTCTTTCTATTACTTCCGGTTTTCGGATTTTACAGAAATAGGAAATCCCTCGCCTACGTTTGTTTCGTCCTTTTCATTGGATGGATGTTTTCCGCCCATCTCAACTCAGGTTTCGATGCGGAGAATGCCAAGCCGAGCAGTTTGCTGTATCTGCTTGATGAGGATAAGAATACCGCAGAATGGGCCACCTACGATCAGGAATTGATTAATTGGAACGGCCCTTTTTTAGGAGAGGATAAAAGGGTTCCCGAAAAAGGAAGCCAATCGACCTTAAACAGCAAATACAATTTAGGATTCAGCTATGTGGCGGAAGCACCGGTAAAGAATATTAACGGCCCATTCATAGAAAACACGCGGGATACCATCATAGGGGAAGACCGTATGATTGAAATACGTATCGTTCCGCAAAGAAAGGTCAATCGGCTAGAAATATTTACGAACGATGTGCCGATCACCTCGGCCACGGTAAACGACATACCGCTATCTTCCTACTTCCTGAAAAACAAAAAAACGAACCGACTGGTCACTCATTACATCAGTGACAATGCGGCCACTGTGCTTCGTTTGACCATCCCCAAAAATGAGAAATTGGTCCTTAGCCTATATGAAGCGTCGAACGACCTTTTGGAGAACCCGATTTTTAATGTGCCCGAACGGCCGGAAAATAGTATCCCCATGCCGTTTATCCTGAACGATGCCATAGTAACCGTTAAAACTATCCCTTTTGAGAGAAACAAGAGATAAATCCTCCTACCGCCGTGAAATTCCTGAATTGCAAAGTAACACGAGTATCATAGCAATTATGGGCTGTGGCTGGCTGGGGCTTCCGTTGGCAAAGTCTTTACTAAAGGATGGATACCGAATTCACGGCAGTACGACATCCGTAGAAAAAATAGAAAAGTTGAAAGACGGGGGTATCCATCCTTTTCTGATATCGCTTTCGGAGGATGGAATCAAAGGCGATATCAAAGGATTTTTTTCGAATGTGGATGCCCTTGTCATCAACGTGCCCCCCAAACTGCGGGGCGGCAACGCAGAAAATTATGTCAAGAAAATGGGACTGCTGCATGATGCCATAAAGTCTTCCCCAATTAATAAAATCATTTTTGTAAGCAGCACCTCGGTTTACGGGAATAGCGATGCCGAGGTGACGGAAAAAACAGCTCCTGAACCTACCACCGAATCCGGAAGACAGTTGCTAGCCTCAGAAGATATTTTTCGGAACGATCCGGATCTGCAGGCTACCATCATCCGATTTGGGGGATTGATCGGACCGAATAGGCATCCCGTAACCATGCTTTCGGGGAGAAAAAACCTGCCCAACGGTAATGCCCCCATCAACCTCATCCATCTGAACGATTGTATCCGAATAATTGTCGGAATTCTAAAAAGAAATTGGTGGTACGAAACCTTCAACGGGGTCTATCCCTACCATCCTAAGAAACAGGAATATTACACCTCAAAAGCCCGAGAAATAGGGTTACAAGTGCCTGATTACGATACCGATAGTCCCAGCAAGGGTAAAATAGTGTCTTCCTACAACCTTACGGAGATTAAGAATTTTGAGTTTACTACAACGTTATAGTTGACTTTCACCACAGCTTTTCGCCCTTTCACAACAAAGTCCGTCGATTATGGTTAACGAAGCCTGCATTTCATCGATAAAAACCTAAATTTGATTTCTAATCTTAAAACTCTTTGCCATGGAAAGTTCAAATCTAAGGAGGCGGGTTTTGATGGAAATCGAACACTTGATCGCCCGAAGTTGCCCGAAGCAAAAAGTTCCCCAACACTTTAAAAACCTGCATGTAGCGCTACTAAAAAATCACTACAATGCGGCCGATGTGATTTTTGATTACCACCGGCGACGAGTAAAAATGGATATCGTGATGGACGATTCTGCCTACGACCCCAAGAAGGCCAACCTGAGTTTACCAACATTCCATGCCAATCTATTGTTCAGCAACCTGTGTGATTTTTTGAATACGTGTATCGACAAGGATCCAAGGAGCGTGGCCTTTTACGCCAATCTTTTAAAGTCGTACCAAAGCAACGGGATGACGTTCGTTGCCTAAAGATTAATAACCAGACCAACCTTTAAAAGGATGCCCCCGGGCGTCCTTTTTTTGTGTCCAACCGTTTTTATAGAACCCGTTAACAGATTTCTAGCCAATATTTTAATAATTTCGCATCCCGACATCAAAAACATTCCAAACGAGGACAAATGAAAAAATTAACTACCGTACTACTTTTATGCATAGGTCTTAGCGCGACCGCCCAAACCAAGTCCGACCTACAGCAACACTATGAGGCCTTTTATCAAGAGATGCGCGAACAAGGTGATGTGAACGGTGTCATCAATGCGCTTACCCACCTCAACGTACTTTCGCCCTCTAAAGAACGTAAAGATACTTTGGCGTACGTCTATGCGAACAACAATCAACACCTACAGGCCCTCAACACCATCGGCATCGAGTTGGAACCATCCGATTCCGATATGGCGGTGCAGGTCAAGGCGATTTCACTGAAGGCCTTGAACCAGCCCAAACGTGCCATTGAGCAGTTCGAAGAACTCTATAAAAGACAGCCCAACCCCTACTTGGCCTACGAACTGGCCGACCTAAAGATACAGACCGGCGACAATACCGGGGCCGTAACCAACATCGAATACGGTATCGCCAATGCCAAAGACGATATGAAATACGCCTTTTACGAAAGGCAGCAGCCGTATGAAGTACCGCTGAAAGCGGCGTTTATACATCTAAAGGCGCTTACCCAGTACAATAAGGACAAGGACAACGTAGATGCGGCCATCGATTTAATCGACCAAGCCCTTGCCATAGACCCTAATTTTAATTTGGCCAGTTTGAGCAAGCAAGCCTTGGAGGCGCGGAAAAATCCGCCCGCCGCAACGCCCGCACCGGATTCCGCTAAAACCGAAGTGGCTACGGTACCGGAGAAAAAGGGAAAGAAAGACAAAAAGAAAAAGGACAACTAGTCGTTACTCCTCCAAAATTAAGTCTGTATCCAACGTATTGTTCACAATAACGTTGAACTGGTTTCGGAAGGCGTTATAGGCATTTATCATTTGAAGTACTGACTCTTGTGGGTCTTTGCGGTAGAAAAGATCACCCTTGACCTTAAGCATGTATGTTTTGAATACCTTTTGACGGCTTTTTACCTGAGGCCTATCGAAGGTGTCGGGATACTCCGATGCTTCCAAAGCTTTTTGTTTCTCGATCAGATCTTCGATATCGAGACTCAGATCTTCTCTGTTCGACACCGTATAGAGTGCATCAAAACTGGTTTCTAGTGCATTGAATTCCGACCACTCTTTTAAAATATTCTGTGCTTCGGCGTTGATTACCAATTTTTCGGGCCATTTCTCGGTGGATAATTCATATGAATTTGTATCATTTGAAACCAACTCCGGTTTTTTCTCCCTACAGGATATGAATCCCGTACAAACCAGTACCAAAAGGATGATTCTTTCCATAAAGCGAAGATACTAATTTTAAGAAATGCTATCTTCGCTTGTCAGAACCCATCTTAGGATTCAGTCTCTATTTAACGCGATTTTATGCAAAAGACCATTTTGATATTGGGAGCCTGCGGACAGATAGGAACGGAATTGACCTATGCCCTGCGCGATAAATGCGGAAACGAAAACGTTATTGCGAGCGACATCCGCGAAGGCAATGAAAATATGATGGATTCCGGGCCTTTTGAGATTCTTGACGCTACGGATTACGACGCATTGGAAGAAGTGGTCGCCTACTACGAAATCGACGAAGTGTACCTGATGGCCGCTATGTTAAGCGCAACGGCGGAGAAATTCCCCATGCGGGCCTGGAACCTGAATATGAACTCCCTTTTCAACGTTCTCAATCTGGGAAAGGAGAAAAAGATCGAAAAAATATTCTGGCCCTCGAGCATCGCCGTTTTCGGATTGAATACCCCGAAGTCCGACACGCCACAAAGCACCGTTATGGAACCTAGTACCGTATATGGTATCAGCAAGCAATCAGGCGAACGCTGGTGCGATTACTACCACCATAAGTTCGGGGTCGATGTACGGAGTGTACGCTATCCGGGACTCATAAGTTGGAAAACCATGCCCGGTGGCGGTACCACCGATTATGCGGTAGAAATCTACCTTAAGGCCCTATCCGAAAACAGATACACCTGCTTTCTAAAACCCGACACCACGCTGCCGATGATGTTTATGGACGATGCCATCCGTGCCACCTTGGAGATTATGGAAGCCCCCTCCGATAAAGTAAAGATTCGCTCCTCGTACAATCTTTCAGCAATGAGCTTTACTCCTGCGGATGTAGCTGAAAGTATCAACAGGCACATTCCGGATTTTGAGATTTCGTATCATCCTGATTTTCGGCAGGCCATCGCCGATTCGTGGCCGGGTAGTATCGACGATTCCCGTGCGCATTCCGATTGGGGCTGGAAAGCGGAATTTGATTTGGAAAAGACAACGGATGAGATGTTGAGAAATTTGGGACGAAGAATAGAAGGCCGTTAACTGCCGGTTACTCTCTCCCCTTGTTGCCATATTTTTTAGAAATGTCTTCCTCTGTAAATTTGCCGAGCAGGCAATTTTCTGCCGGGTTTATAAGATACCGCCTGTTAAGGGCTTCTCGCCCCAACAACATTCTGTAGTTCATGGTATCTCTACTAGCCAGGGTAAGCTTGACGGTAAAGGTATCCTTACCAATTGTCAGTGGAGTACGGATCATCAACCGCTCTTCGGAGGCCCCCATACTGCTCTTAACCATTTTACTACGCAGTAGCTTCGCCTCACATTTAACAAGAATATTCGGATCGTCTTGAATAGGGTCAACTTCGAACCGCACCCAATCGACACCTTCCTTAGTAAAAATTTCGATATTGGAAGCATGTATCGAAGAGGTCTTCGCCCCTGAATCGACCCTCGCCTTGATGGCGGGTATTCCTAATTTTTTAAATACACACCATTCGTCACTTCCTATAATCGGCAGTCCTTCCAACGTTTATTTCCTTCGAAGTTCAAAAATATCCTTTCTCCTATCCTTCAGATTCCTCACGGCACCGAACTGGTTCAGTTCGCGGAGTAGATCGAGATCGAGATCGGCAATCAAAATCATTTCGGCATTCGGGGTGGCCTCGGCTTTTACCCCATTGGTAGGAAAGGAGAAATCACAGGGCGTGAACACCATAGATTGTGCGAACTGAATATCCATATTATGCACTTTGGGAAGGTTGCCCACGCTACCGGCCACGGCGACGTAACATTCGTTTTCAATCGCACGGGCCTGTGCACAGTGGTGTACCCGTGAAAAGCCGTTTTGGGTGTCGGTCAGAAAGGGTACAAAGAGGATGTCCATTCCGTCGTCGGCCAACAGCCTGCTCAGTTCTGGAAATTCCACATCGTAACAAATGAGAACGCCTATCTTTCCGCAGTCGGTATCAAAGGTCTGTAGGCCGCTTCCGCCCTGCATGCCCCAGATTTTGGCCTCATCGGGGGTAACATGCAGTTTTTCGTATCGTTCAACCGAACCGTCCCTTTTACAGATATGCCCCACATTGTACAGCCGGTCGCCTTGCATCTCGGGCATGCTTCCGGTAATGATGTTAATATTATAGGACACCGAAAACTCAGAGAATTTCTGTACGATGGCCTCCGTATGTTTGGCCAGTTCCCTAATGGCCTCTGGTTCGGGCAGATGGTTGTTCTCTGCCATCAATGGCGCATTAAAAAATTCGGGGAACAAGGCAAAATCGGACCGGTATCCTGAAACGGAATCGATAAAGAACTCCGCCTGCTGCAAAAGCTCGTCAAGATTTTGGTAAGGCCGCATCTGCCATTGTATCAGCCCTAGGCGTACCACCTTTTTTTTGGCGACCGCTTTTTTCGAGGGTTTCTGATAATAGATATTATCCCACTCCATCAACACTGCAAACTCTTTGGAAGCTTTATCGCCATCGAGATAACCCTTTAATATTTTGGCGGGATGGAAATCGTTATTGATTTGAAAACTCAGTACGGGATCATGAATCTCCTTTCGTTTTACCTTTTCAATATATTGTTTGGGTGTCAAGGTATCGGCATATTCGTGGTAATTGGGAATCCTGCCGCCAAAGGCGATGCTTTTTAGGTTCAGTTTTTCGCAAAGCTCCTTTCGGTAATCATATAACCTCCGTCCCAGTCGCAACCCGCGAAATTCCGGCTTTATAAATACGTCGATACCGTATAGCACATCACCGTCTTCGGTATGGGTGCTGAAGGTTTCTTGTCCGGTAATTTCCTGAAAGTTGTGGTTGTCCTCGAACCGGTCGTAATCGACGATGATCGAAAGCGAACAGCCCGCCAGTTCTCCGTTGACCTTGATGACCACTTGACCCTCCGGAAATTTTTTGATCAGGGATTTGATTTGCTTTTCTTCCCAATAATTATCGGGCATGTTTTTATAGACCTCCTTCATGGCCGTTTTTAGCTCCTGATAGTCTTTCAGGTCCAAAAACTTCAGTTCTACATTCTCTATATCCTTTGCAATCATTATTCTGCTTTGGGGTATCTTGTATGGTGTTATTAAGTTAATGAGGAAAGGGTAAAGGGTGGAATAAGGGATGACGGAAGAAACCCTCCCAACCTAATAAACTTTTTAATCCTCATCATCATCATCATCATCTTCCATGGCCTCCGGATCGGGCGGCATTACGGCATCCGGGTCATCGTCGTCGAAATCCTCATAGTCATCTTCATCATAATTTTCCATGGTGTACTCGAGCTTGGCACTGATCTTTACCAGATATTTTGTGTCCTCGGTAAGCACCTCGACCGCCTCTACCCGTTCTCCTTGGGCATTTTTAAAGGTGATGATATTTCTGTCGTCATAACCATCGGGGTACCGATCCACCAAAAGTTTGAGCACCTCCGGGGTCAGTTTTTTAAAATCGACAATTACGCGTTTTAGATTTGGATTTTCTTGTTTACTCATAAGTCTAAAAGATAGGCAAAAATTAAGGGCGCAACAATGGTCGCATCGCTTTCTATTATAAATTTCGGGGTATCCATATTTAATTTACCCCAAGTTATTTTTTCATTGGGCACGGCACCGGAATAGGATCCATAACTGGTGGTCGAATCGCTGATTTGGCAAAAATAGTTCCAAAATGGGGTGTCCGTACGTTCCAGATCTTGAGAGAGCATCGGTACGACACAGATTGGAAAATCTCCCGCAATACCGCCACCGATTTGAAAAAAACCTATTCCATTCTCCGAATTATCGGTGTACCAATCGGCCAGAAAGGTCATATATTCGATACCGGATTTCATGGTGCTTGCCTTCAGCTCTCCTTTTAGTACGTAGGAGGCGAAAATATTTCCTAAAGTACTGTCTTCCCAACCCGGACAGATAATCGGCAGGTTTTTTTCGGCCGCGGCATACATCCAAGAATCCTTGACATCAATTTCGTAGTGCTCTTCCAATACCCCTGAAAGCAATAGTTTATACATAAACTCGTGGGGCAGATAGCGTTCTCCCTTTTCTTCGGCCTCCTTCCAAATCTTAAAAATATGTTCCTGGATTCTGCGGAAGGCTTCCTCTTCCGGGATACAGGTATCCGTCACACGGTTCAATCCTTTTTCCAAAAGATCCCATTCGTCCCGGGGAGTCAGATCGCGATAATTCGGCACGCGTTCGTAATGTGAGTGCGCCACCAGGTTCATGATATCCTCCTCTAAATTCGCGCCCGTGCACGAAACTATGTGCACTTTATCTTGTCGAATAATTTCTGCAAAAATCTTGCCGAGTTCCGCGGTCGACATGGCCCCTGCCAAGGAAACCAACATTTTCCCCCCTTTATCGAGCTGCGTTTCATAGCCCTTGGCCGCATCTACAAGAGCAGCGGCATTGAAGTGCAGATAATGTTTTTCAATGAATTTCGATATTTCTCCTTTAGTCGTCGTCATCGTCAAATTTTGAAGGGTTGTTGGCCGATCGATAATCTACATCATACGTATTGTCGTATTCGTCGTCCGCGGCTTCGCCCATGAATTTATAGCTTAACATCTTGTAATACAATTTTGCCGCCAAAAAATCCGGGGATCGATCGTTCGGGTTGGGACAAAGTTCCACGATATCGAAACCTACTACGTTTTTCTCCTCGAAGACCTGTTTTAGGAACTCCATGGTCTCGTACCAGAAAAGTCCACCTGGTTCAGGGGTCCCTGTGGAAGGCATAATAGAAGGGTCGAAAGCATCAAGGTCGAAGGTGATGAGTACATTGTCTGTCATGGCCTCAACGGCCTTGTCCATCCAAAATTCGTCGTTGACGGTGTCGTGGGCGAAGAATGTTTTCTCTTCGTCCATAAAGGTTTTTTCGATGGCATCCATCGAGCGGATACCGACCTGCACCAAATTAGTGGTTTGGCTGGCCTCGTTCATCGCACAGGCATGATTGTATGGTGAGCCGTCGTAGGTTTCCCGCAAATCGGCGTGGGCATCTATCTGCAGCACGGTCAGGTTGTCGAAACATTCGTTGAAAGCGCGGATAGTTCCGATGGAAATGGAATGCTCGCCGCCGAAAACGGTCACGAACTTGTTGCGCTTGATCTGTTCCTTAACCATTTTATGCACTGCGTTGACCACGACCTCGGGGGACTTGCTTTCCGTAATGGCATCGGCCAGATAGATACCCTGTTCATAGACCTCGGTATCTGTCTCGATGTCGTACAGCTCCATGTTTTCGGAGGCATCCAAAAAAGCCTGGGGGCCTTTGTCGGCGCCTTTCCCCCAAGTGCTCGTGCCATCGTAGGGCACGGGTATCAAGACTACCTTTGCCGTTTCTAGTTGTGCGAATTCGTCGGGGATGCCGGCGTAATTCTTTGTTGTGCCCATTGTATTCGTTATTAGGTTTGTAATAGTTTCTTGTCCTTTTTTTCCTCTACACTTTTTATATCCTTATATCCCAAAATATCCATAAGATCTTGCGGCTTTTGCTGTGGACTAAAAAGTTCATAATGCAGTTTTCCTTTACTATCCTTATCGATCAAAATATGCTTGGGCTGTGGGATCAGGCAGTGCTGCAAGCCGCCAAAGCCGCCGATGCTTTCCTGATAGGCGCCCGTATTGAAAAATCCTATAAATAAAGGTTTGTCTCGTTTGTATTTCGGCAGGTAAATGGCGTGCATGTTCTGCTCGCTATTGTAATAATCGTCGCTGTCACAGGTAAGTCCGCCTAACAGTACCCGCTCGTATTCATCGTTCCACCGGTTGATGGGCAGCATGATGAAGCGTTTGTTAATGGCCCAGGTATCGGGCAAGGTGGTAATAAACGACGAATCGATCATGTTCCATTTTTCACGGTCGTTCTGTTGTTTTTGGTAGAGGATTTCGTAGATGGCGCCGCCACTTTCCCCGACTGTAAAACTTCCGAATTCGGTAAAAATGTGGGGCACAGGCACCTCCGCTTCCCCACAGGTGATATTGATCTGGTTGACAATCTCGTCGATCATGTATTGGTAATCGTATTCGAACGCCAGCGAATTCTTAATGGGAAATCCACCACCAATGTTCAGGCTATCCAAAGTAGGACAGATTTTCTTCAGCCGTACATATACCTTGAGGCATTTGACGAGTTCGTTCCAATAGTATGCATTATCGCGAATACCCGTGTTGATAAAAAAGTGCAACATCTTCAATTCGACCTTATCATTGTCCTTGATCTGGTTTTCGTAGAACGGAACGATGTTTTTGTAGCCGATGCCCAGGCGGGAGGTATAGAATTCGAACTTAGGTTCCTCTTCGGAAGCTATCCTTATCCCTACCTGAAAATCGTTTTCGATGGCCTCGGATAAAAGCTCGATCTCTTCATAATTATCGATAATGGGAATGCAGTTTTGATGTCCCTTGTTCATCAATCGGGCGATGTTCTCTATGTACTGATCCCGTTTGAAACCATTGCAGATCACATATGTATCGTCCTTGATTTTTCCATCCTTTTTAAGATTTTCAACGATATTGATATCAAAGGCAGACGAGGTTTCAATATGGATGTCGTTCTTCAGGGCCTCATGCAGCACATGCTGGAAATGCGAGCTTTTCGTACAATAGCAATATTGATAATTGCCTTTGTAAGCGTGTTTCTCTATAGCCTGGGCGAACCAGTTCTTGGCGCGCCCGATATTTTCGGAGATTTTGGGCAAGTACGTAAATTTTAATGGACTGCCATATTTCTCGACCAGTTCGTTCAAGGGGATGTCGTGAAAACGCAGGTATTCGCCATCGAGGGTAAATTCCTCCTGAGGAAAATAATAGGTCTGATCGATAAGATCAAAATATTTGGTGTTCATGGGTTTTTAGGTCGAATCAGATGGATATTATTATAAAGCAGAAGATATATCGAATAACTAAAAATAGATAGTACGATTACTAAAAAAAATGCTTCATTCCGTATGGGCAACTTCTTACTAGGCCATTTATGGAGCGAATTTACCCTTCGCCCGGTTTGAAGGAACAAATGAAAACAAAAAATCCCAAAATACAAGGGCTTGCCCGAAAATTAGGAGTAATAGGGCAATTTGGTTGGATAAGTTCCGAGACACTCCCCAAACTATTCATTGATAGTGATTTAATTTTTATCTTTAAAGATAAAATTAGGAACATGGATTTAAAAGGACAGATTGCCCAGATTGTCATCGGCTTGATTTTGGGAAGTTTCCCACTGATGAACGCCCAAATCGAGCCCGGAGTTTATGTTTCAGATTTCGACAATATACACCACGAACTGAAAATAGACGATACGTATTTTACCCATTCGGAGTACCAAATATCGCCCCCTAAATTCATTAAGACCGTTGGTGGGTTCTATACCTTCGCACATAACATTCTAAAGGTCGAATTGGAATTCAATTCGAACCACGGATCCGACGGGCGTAAGGAGTTGGCGATTCCTGTTGTGGTCGAAAACGAAAAACTGGTTTTGCCCATGGAAGGAGAACTGGTCTTTACAAAAACGGAACCCTTGAAACAGGATTTGGACGGTACATGGCTTTTCGCCACACGGGGCCCGGAGGAAGGCCAGGAACGGCGTGGCGGCGACCATCCTAGAAAGACTTTAAAATTTTTACAGGACGGGCGTTTTCAATGGATAGCTTACAATACCGACACCATGGAATTCTATGGAACCGGCGGGGGATCCTTCTTTTCCACAGGCGGGAAATATGTGGAAAATATTGAATACTTCTCAAGGGATGATTCCCGTGTCGGAGCGGCTTTGGAATTCAATTACCAATTAAAGGATGGCGACTGGCACCATACGGGAAAAAATAGTAAGGGGGAGCCGCTTTATGAAATTTGGGCGCGGAGAAAGTAGGCACGAGGGCCATTTCGCAATTTCAGCGTTCAAAGCGGCTGCGAACCGGAATCTGGTATCATGTAGCCTCAATCGGTTTGAACTTTACCAGAAAATCAATTACTCTATGTGCGAACATTCAGGTCGCAGTGCTGAACCGAAAAGATACATTTTATCTACATGGTAAATCACAAAGTTTTCTCAGTGGATTGGTGGAACTGCTTATATTCATAGAATGCGTTTTTAAGAAAACCAATTCTATTAAGTTTTCCACGAATAACTATTCGTTTTATAGTTCCAACTCTTCTGATCGGTCAGTGTCGAATCCTTTGTTCCTTGTCGCAATTGTTTTAGCATGTTGGCGACTTTAGAAGGTTCTTTTTGTGGGTTACTTTTGTCCCTTATACGTTGGGTCAAAATCCACCATCCATTCAATTCCGTATTTGTCTCTAAACATTCCAAAGTAGGAACCCCAAGGACTGTCGCCAATTGGCATTTCAATATTTCCTCCTGTTGAAAGTCCGTTAAATAATTGGTCGGCTTCTTCCCGACTTTCTGCACTAATCGATATTTTTGACCTGTTTTCATTTTCATTTACTCGCCCCATGCTTTCAGGAACGTCATTTGCCATTAAAATATTTTTACCAATAGGCAAAGCAATGTGCATTATTTTATTTGCTTCATGTTCTGATACTGGAGATTCAGGATTTGACATATCTTTAAAACGCATTATCGTTGCAAACTCTCCGCCAAATACTGATTTGTAAAAATTGAATGCTTCTTCTGCATTTCCGTTGAAGTTAATGTAGGGATTGATAAGTGCCATAGTTTTTATTATTTTGATTGTTTTTTTTAAACTGCCTGTTAAGTGTTCTAATTCTCTAAGTTATGGCAAAATCGTTTTCCAAAATTGTCCTATAGCAAAAAATGACGGTTTTTCTCAGCTTGTGCCACCCATTGAATATCATCATTGATGATATGTATGGTACGAGACTAAGAACTTGGACTTTGTGGTCTGGGGGGAGGGGGTGATTCTCTTGTCATCCGCCCTTAATTCTAGATAGCAGGGCGCAATGGGAATGCACCTCGTTAAGATACTGATTAAAATTCTTCAGGATGGGTCTTGTACCCTTAGTCCTTTGCTGTTGAGTATTCCAAAGCCGGGTATTCCCCCTCCTTTTCAGGCATCCGTTAAGCATTTTACCACCTATCTTTTTTCTTGCATAGAGAGGAGCGTGAATGTTCTTGATTCTTCTGGATAACATAGAAAAAGGATAGAATATGTGCTAGTAAAGCACAAGCCATCCGTCTTTAAGTTAAACTTCGTATAGGACGAAAGGTCAAATCTCGGGCAGAACGTATTTTAACAGTAATAATCCTTTGACCATCAAAAAGCAGCCTCACCAGGAATCTTACCAAAAGTTCTAAACGCCCTATTGCAAATGGGTTTCCTTCTTTGATGATTTCGATTTTGAAGATTTCTGAACTTTTTTCGATGCTTTTCCTTCCTCATTACAAATGTGGTTAAATCGAAACAAATGCTATGATCCGAAATGGAAGGGGTAGGAGAAGAACTCAATTCCTGATGAACATATTTATCTTATTTATCTTACAAAAGGAAATTTTGGGATCGGGCCACACTTGCCTGCATTACCTCCTTTTAAAATTCCCTTTTCAATATCCCGTTGCTTAAAATTTTAACAAGCAAAGGCTTAGTTTTGAAGGTTACGTTTAAAATGTATTACATACACAAAGTTAAAGCCAAAATTGAGGTTCGGACTCCGGAAATTAAAATTGTTTCTTGAACCTGTGATAAAGGCCTCTTCGACCATGCTTACAGCATTAGTCAGCATAAACTGCAGCATGACATCGCCAAGTTCCCAATTGACCCCTATGGCAAATGGCCCATAGGTTTTAGGGTTCTCCGTCGGGTTAATCAACCAATAATATTCCGAAACAAAGGAAAGATGCTGGCCTAGCTTGTATCGCCCCCCCATACCTAAAGCGAAATGATTCCTATCGGCCTGCCCATAATACGATAACCCCTTGTGCACGTAGGACGGTGCCAATTGCAATGAAAAATTGCGGTTTAATTTAGAGGCAATCAAGGCCTGCGTGGTAAACGAAAGCCTATCCGCAAAGGCATCGGCAATTGTCGGATCGATTTCGCCCTTATTGTAATAACTGGCATTCTGAAAAAGGGTAATGCTTACCGGAGCGCCTTGCCTATCGACCGATTGTCGAATTAACCGGTATTTTAGAAAGCCATCGAATATACCGTCCCAGGTGGTACCTCCTAAACCCGTGGAAAGCCGATCGGAAATGGCATATTCCAAAGCAAATCGGGTACTCAAACGGTCGGCAAAAAAACTTTGTGAGCGTGGTGCCGGGCCATCCCAGAACCGGTTCGCCGCCGAAATCTCCAATATACCCTTTTTTCTGGTTTCCACCGAATGTCCAAAGGTAATCCGAGTTGCTTTGAAAGTGGCTTCAGCATAATACAACCTGGACGGGCCGTTCTTCTTCCAAGATCTCAAGAAGATCTTGGGCACGTGCTGACAATCCTGTTAAAAACAGTAAAGTCAACAATACGATGTTATTCTTGATAGGGTTCATATTCGAATCTAAAATCTACTGATATAACTTTAGCGATATTTCCCGCCAAAA
This sequence comes from uncultured Flavobacteriaceae bacterium, assembly GCA_963734985.1. Lineage (GTDB taxonomy): Bacteria > Bacteroidota > Bacteroidia > Flavobacteriales > Flavobacteriaceae > Pricia. The sequence goes on along the minus strand of CAVTJB010000003.1, from coordinate 159,769 downwards.
GAGGCGGAATCTTGATTTCGTAGTCTACCACTGTGGCCTCAAAATTTCCACTCAGCCTATAACGATCATCAATATATTCGATCTTGGTCTTAATTTCGAGCATTTTGGATACGCCGTGCATCGTGAAAGTTCCTTTGACCATTCGGGTCTGCTCTCCTGTGAACTCGGGATCAAAATCAAGAATGTCTCCTTCGAATGTCGCTTTGGGATATATATCGGATTCCACATAACTTTCATTGAAATGTTCGCGCATCAACGCTTTTTCAAAAATAAAGGCGTTCATCAGCATACTTACGGCAATACGCCCGTTTGAAAGATCGATAATACTTAACACCTGATTGTTTTCAGCTTTGATATTTTCTACTGGGGTATAGGAAAACAAGGCGATACGCCCCTGTCTGGCGATAACTTTTTGCGCGGCGAGTTGCTGGCCGGTAACTAGAATAAAGCACAATAAAATGATGAACTTATTCATGAAAATTATAGTAAGTTATCATACAGTTCAGAAAAACTGCGTCTTTTAAAAATCCCTTAAAAACACCTTTTACCTTAATGGTGTCGTTTTCCTTGAGCAATTTAATTTCCTTTTCCTGCCCTGTTTGCATATCGCAAATGATGTAGGGCGGTGCATCTTTTTTACCTTTAAGCAATATGGTATGCCTGCTATTGCGGGTATTGATCTCCTTTATCCGCCCTTCGATTTCAACCAACTGTTCGGGTTGCAATGAGTCTGTTTCTGTATTTGGTTTAAAATAATCGCCAATGTTATCCACAGTTATTGCAATCAAAGGTCGGTCATTTATAAAGTTATAATGATCTATTCGGCAGGTGTACCACCAAAACAACAATACCAACGCAACTACCAATAGCGCCCCTGTACCATATATTCTTTGGAATTTCTTCAACGCTATGCCTATTAGAGCATTCTAAATTTTGTTTCATTTTGGGCTTCCGCAACTTATACTCCTACCCTTTCATATACGTGAAATTAGAAGTTCACCTTTTCAAAATCCCCAATCCCAAAATAACATGAGTATAAAAAACCAGGATGCCCTTGGGTTCCTGGTTTTAAAAATAACACTTTCCTTATAATCTTCCTTTTCAATCCACTATGTCGAGCGTTCCCGTCATCGGACTATGGAACTCACATACGTAGTATAAGGTATCGGGCGCATCCATGGGCACAGTAAATGTCAGTTTGCCATCTGTTGCTCCGTTATTTTCAACTCCTTCGCTATAAGTATTATCCGTACCGATACTTTGTACCGACTTGATCAGGAAAGGGTGGCCCGGGGCATTGACATCGAACTCGTAGGTTTGCCCCCGGATCAGGGTAAGGTCCGGATTGACCGAATCTGTCATACCATCCCCACTAAAAATGTATGATATGGCACCGTCGTTCGTAACCGAGTATACTACGCTTTCGTTTTCAGGCCCTGGTGCTGTCTCCGTGTCGGGATTGACGATCGGCCAAACCCCTGCGGATGGGAATCCTACACCATAGTTATCCCCTCTCGCTTCGTCTTGGCCAAAGTAGTAAAGTGGCCATCCCTTATAGGTCAATTGCTGCCTGCCAAATACATCGATACTTCCAAAATCGGCGGTATCCAATATACTAGGAATCTGATCCATCTCCTCTTCAAAAATTGGCCATACACTATTGTTCGAGAAATCTTCGCTTGTAAAATTGTTGACCCCGTTCGTGTCATTTACAAAACCGTATAAAGTATTTCCGGCGGCATCGGTCATGTAAAACGTCTGGCCATCTCCAGGCTCATAGTCGTCCGTCAGGTTAGTCTCGACACCGTCTCGATCTCGCCCTATCAACTGCGCCTGAGCCATCATAACCGTATAATCAGGTTTGGCTACGAACCAGAGTGCGTTTACCCCGTCACCGTTTACGTCACCTTCGGTATTATCGTTGGCATAATAATAGAGTGGCCAACCTTTGTACGTGGTTTGCATATTACCGTCGCTTCTGGTTATAGACCCGAAGTCATTGGCTTCGAGGCCGTCATCAAGACTAAGGTCCGGTTCATAAAAAATGGGCCAAGTATTGAGACACCCATCGGTGCAGTTGGAATCTTCTTTGGCATCTAGCGAGAAAAAATAGAGCGCCATCCCATCGACATCGGTTATTATGCTCCCGAAAGTACCGTCGTTTCGCAAACGCACCGCATTGGGTTCAGGTTCAGGTTCCGGTACAGGTTCTTCCATATCGGGTTCACTATCGGTATCGGGAGGGGTAGGCCTACCCCCGTCGTCAGTCGAACAATTCAATAAAAACAATGAAGAAAATAATACGATCAATTTCTTTTTCATAATTACTATTTTTTAGGTTCTTGAATCAAATGAAGTAAAAAGTCCGTTCTTGCTATAATTAATCTTTCCCAAAGGGAATATCTGGCCTTGAAAGGGAAATTCGGTATTTCAAAAAATGGAGCCTGGTGATACGTCAAAGCTAAAATGGCGCCACAGAACCTTTTCGGCTTTACCCATCACTAAAAGATCCTGAGAATATTAAATCCAAAATAAACATTTCCGCTCCCCCAGTCCCCGGTAGCTTCCCCCAAAAAATTATTTATGTTCATAGGTTGGGCATTGGTAAAATGCAGCTGGAATACATGACCACCGGTTTCAATATCCAGTCCAACGGAAAGTGGATTCTTATAGGGTGAACTATCGGCTCGATTCAGGTGCAGTGCATAGTCCACGTTTATGGAACAGCGTTTGGAAAATTTATAACGCCCTCCGAGTCCCACGGCAAATTGTGAATTGTCTTGCTCTTCCAGTGGCACCAGATTATCGTGAAAAAAGGTAGGTGCCAATTCCAGGGATACATCCCTCGATACCTTTCGCGAAAATAAGTAACTGGCTCGCATACCCCAAACGGTGCTCAAATCGCTAGTCCGGGCAACTCTTTCTCGTCCAAAGATACCGTTGAGCTGTACACTGTTAAACCATACTATGGTCAAAGGAAATCGCGAAGGTGCCTGACGGACCAATCGAAGTTTAAGTGAGGTCTCGTACGTTTTCTGAAATGAACTTCGTGAAATGCCGATGTTTATACCATCGGATATCCCGTAAATAAAATTCAGCCGGGTTACCGCCTGATCCAGGCCGAAAAAATCTTCGATACCTGTTTTAACCGAGCCAAAACGATGGGAAACCACAAAAAAGAATTGTTTATGCGACACCATTTTGGTCGTCTCCAAATTTATGAGTTTTAATCCCTTGAATGCGGCAATTTCATAAGTCCCAGAAACATCAACGGTATCTATTTCGTCAAGCAGGTCATCTTGACTCCAAGCTAACAAGGGTAACACCAGCAGAAAGCAAAAAATTTTATACATATTCGATATGATTTACTTTTAGAACTCTTCTATTAGCTTTGCCTGATCGACCTTCACCATTCCTAACAGATCATCATAGCCTACGCAGCGGCCTTTTACGGTAACTTCCATGCCTATCCTCAATCCGTCCGGTAACTTTTGCATAAAACGTACCTCGACCTTCTTATCGAGGCTTGCCGATTTTTCATCCAACGAAGTAATTCTGCCCTTGGTCTGTACCACCTGGTCGGCTATTTCCGTTTTCGGTCCCGATGTCCTAAAACGTTCCTCCAGCTCTGAAGAAGTAAGCCAATACCTGACTTCTTCTTCCTGAATGTTCCTATGGGACTGATTTAAATAAAAGTACCCGCAGAGTATCACGACAATCAGCAGACCAAAAATCCCAAGAAACAGATGCTTTTTATTTATCTTCATTTGCAACCAACTTAAAGTTAAACCGCACCATAACAACCTTAGCAATCTTATTTTCCACTATTTTGGGAATCTGGATACCAAAATCTTGCGGAAGTACTTCAAAATTACCCCATAGCGAAATCACGTTATTTACTATCTGTATTTGAACTACCGGCTCGATATTCTTCTTTTGCTCCCTGATCTCAAGCACGCCCTTTAGGGTGTATTCCTTACCGGCTGTTCCGGTTTCGTCCCTATCAAAGCCAACAATTCTTCCCCTAAAAACTGCCTTTGGATACAAGTCGGATTCGATATAATTCTCGTTGAAATGTTCCTGCATCAACGCGTTTTTAAATCGAAACCCTCGAATAAGTGCCAATGAAGCAATCTCGTTGGTGGTAATATCCAAAATGGCGGTTGCCGATTCGTTTTTCGCCTTTACCTCCTCGAATGATCTTTCCGAGGCTTCGAACACGATTACTCCCTTTTTATCAAGGTATTTGTCCTGACCGTTCGAAGCTAGCGCGGACAACATCAAAAAGCCGACTGTCCAATTAATATAGCATCCTTGAAACCTGATTTTCATAAGATAGGGTCTCCTTTATTGTTCTAAAAAACCTTCGTCCGCCCATTGTTCTATCCTATCGATCGTGCTCTGGGGCAATCTGCCCGTGGGCGGCATAGCACCGAGTTCTCCGGTTTGGCGGTTAATGGCCTTTATCAAATTTCCATTCTCCGTGATATCTTTTACCCGGTCGTAGGTGTCCAAGGAAAAAGTAGCCCCGTTTACCGGTGGATCTCCATGGCAGCCTAGACAGCTACTGCCAATAATTTGTTTGATATTCGCTTCGTAGGTAAGGGGTGAGGTGGTATTGGGCTCTGTTAAATCGGATTCACTGTCATTCGAACAAGAAATGAATAGAATGCCAATGAAGATTAAGATTGAAATTGCTTTTCCCATAGTTCAGTAGTACAATTAACATTGCTTCCCAAAACAACAAACTGGCTTTGTAAGTGGCAATAAAACCTAGGTAAAAGGGAATTTTTCGCTTTAAAAAGGAATATAAAGGATTGAAAATAATGGGTTGTCGGAGATTAGGCCTAGGGAAAGGAAATATATTATGCTTTATTTCATACCACATCGCGAATTAGTATATTCGAAAATAATTGCTCCGCTGACATGCGCAAGGATAAACTTTATTTTCTCACCTTTATTTCCGTGACGATTATCTACCTGATTGTTGCTTTGATCGCAGTTCAGTTTGCTTTGAGGTCCAGCACCCTTGAATTGGTAACCACTGAACTTGAAATCGGAAAAAAAGAAGCGCGTTCCATGGCCATCCTTTTGGGGTTTGAACTGAATGAAGGCGTAGCCAAAGATACGGTTATCAGCCATTTGCAGACGAGCATCGAGAACACGGACCATGAGCAAATTTTTATAAGTATTTTGGATTGGTCCGGGCGAATTGTTTGCCATCCCGACGTCACTGAAGTGGGGCAAAAAATAGGTTCAAGCCAGTCTTTCGTATCGTCTGTCGCAGACAACCTGAGTGCCGATGAGTTTTACGATCTGCTGATGCAACTAAAAATAAACCGGACTGCCACGGGTGACGGGGAGACCTCTAAAAGTTCCGAAGTGATTTTTATGTTTCCGGTTCAGGGTTCGGATTGGATAATAGCTTCGAATGTTAACGTTAAAAGTCTGAATTTACAACTGAACAGGATGCGGATTCGATTTTACACCCTATTCGGTATTTTAGGGCTTATCATCATCCCAACATTTGTAATTACCGTTCGATTTATCGGCAGTAAATATGAAAATCGTTTGGAACTGCAGAAACAAAGACTGGAAGATGAAGTGCTCAACTTTTCTAAATTAAACCGGGCTTTGGGCGAGTATCAGCAAAAAGTTAACGAAGATTCATCGGTCCCTGAAACCAAAAGAAGAATTCTGACCCATCGGCACAACGAGTTATTATCGATTCCAACTGAAGATATCGCCCACATTTATACTGAAAATACGGTCACTTATGTGGTTTGTTCCGATGATTCCCGTTCAACCACAAACGCCAGCTTGGACGAGTTGTATTCCCAACTGGATGAAAATTACTTTTTCAGGGCCAACCGTCAGTACATTATCGCCATTTCAAGTATTGAGAAAATTGTAAAGTACGGAAACAACCAGCTTAAACTACTGGTTTCACCGGAAACAAACAACTCTATTTTAATAAATAAAAATCGGGCCGCCGAATTCAAAAACTGGTTAAATCTTTAAAGTCCTCTAAGTGTGAAAAAGTAGCCCAGCCATTCTAAGGCCTCAGGAACTTGGATCTGATATTCGGAAAGTCTTTGTAGCCTCTCCTGCAATAATCGAACTTTACTCAGCGAGTGCCATAGGGGTTACTAATCTGCTTTCTATAATTTAAAATGTTGACGAGTTGTGAACTTTTTGCGTGGATTTGATTCCGTCATTGCAAATTGCAAACGGGATTATATGGATACATTTTAAATTTAGGAGTGGATTCTATTTTCCCCGTCGGCCGCAAATGCCTGGTATGCATTAATTTTTTCATGGTTCAGTTCCGGGAATTCTCGGATAATGTCATGTTTTCCCATCCAGTTGAAAGCCATTTGAGTACATCGTAGACCGAAATCCTACAACAATCGGCCTTCCAAAACGGATTTGTGAATCTATCGATATGTGGTCTTTGTAATCCATGCTAAGATTAGTGATTTTTAACTAGCAACAATTGTCACCTTGTTTAAAAATGGTGGGTGGGAGCAGTTATATGTGCTGTATTGACTGAAAGCACCCTTTAAAACCCCATGGAATGGTTTCAAACGATACTAATTGAAAGCAAAAAAAATATAAAACGCTGAAAATCAATATAATGTAAACTATATTGAATTCATTTGACCATCAAAAAGTAGCCTCACCAGGAATCGAACCTGGATCTAAAGTTTAGGAAACTTCTATTCTATCCGTTGAACTATGAGGCCATTAAATCCGAAACGTCTATAACTGCCAGACCGGAAAGAGGTAAAGACATCTATAGTTTAGGACCCCAATGCTTTGGGTCATTACATCCCTTCAACTAACGGGCCAATTTATTGGGACGGCAAAAATAAAGTTTTTTTCGGGAGCCTCGAAAAATCGATGCAATTTATTCATTGGGCCTGCATGGCTACAGCCGATTTTTCCCGTATAAAATTCAACAATAAAGGAATGGCAGGATACACCATATTGTGGCCATATCCATCCAATTCCATGAGCTCTACATCGGGGTGTTCGACCACTTTTAACATCCTATAGAAATAAGCGACCTCTTCGTAGCGGCCCAGGAGTTCCCGTTCTCGATTGCCGGTAATCAATAGAATGGGCGGGGCATCCTTTCGAACGTGGTACAATGGGGCATATTTATCGATAATCGGCCGGGTACCTGCGATGCCCATTTCTTTACGGATGGTGAAATGCGTGATGGCATGGCCGCTAAAGGGAATCAATCCCGCAATGTCGTTGGCATCGATACCATATTTTTCAAGATAACTCTTATCAAGGCCGACCATACTGGCCAAATAGCCCCCGGCGGAATGTCCGGCAACAAATATTTTATCGGGATCACCATTGTATTTTTTGATGTTTTTAAACGTCCAGGCTACGGCCGCAGCGGCATCTTGGATATAAACGGGATGTTTTACCTTCGGATGCATCCGATAGTTTACCGTGACTACGATCACCCCCTTTTTCATTAATCCTTCGGGAATATCCTTTTCACCCCCCTCAAGTCCACCGCCATGGAACCAAACCACGGTCGAGACATGGGTGGTGTCTTTCGGATAGTACACATCCAACTTACAACGTTCCCTGATATTGGCATCCGAAGCTTGGGCGGCCGTATCGTAATACGCTATATTTTTTTTAAGCTCATAGTTGGTTTGGGCGGAAAGGCAAAAGGTACCCGTAAAAATGACGAAAAATAAAATACTGGTTTTTGACATACCTGGTTATTTAAATTACGCAGCCCGCGGAACAAAGATAGCATAGAAAAGAACATTCCTATTCTCATTTTACAGCACAAAGCCATATCTTGTAATCGAAAAATAATCCATAGTATGTCCAAAAAATCAGATCACACTGCCGAGAAGATAGAGTCGCCTACCGGTCAGGAAGGTTCCCGAAGAAACTTTGTTAAAAAAAGTGCTATGGCTTTCGTGGCGGGTAGTATCCTACCGGGGTTCAGTGCCAAGAGCTATGCCAACATTCTGGGGGCCAACGAAATGATAAACGTTTCCGTTATGGGCGTCAACAGCCGCGGGAAGGCCCTGGCACAGAATTTTGCCGCCCAGAACAACTCGAATGTAATACATGTCTGTGACGTTGACAGCAGGGCGATTACGAACTGCCTACAAGCCATCAAGGAACGTCAGGGTGTGGAGGCCAAATCCTATACCGATTTCCGAAAATCATTGGAAAGCAAGGATGTCGATGCCCTGGTCATCGCCGCGCCCGACCATTGGCATGCCCCTGCATCGCTTATAGCCTTGGAAGCCGGTAAACATGTGTATGTCGAAAAACCCTGTAGCCATAACCCGCGCGAGGGCGAAATTTTGGTCAAGGCGGCCCAAAAATACGGCAAAGTAGTACAAATGGGCAATCAACGCCGTTCATGGCCAAACGTCATGGAAGGCATCCAAGCCTTAAAGGAGGGAGCTATCGGCCGTGTTTACTACGGTAAAGGCTGGTATACCAATAATCGCCCGTCGATAGGTATTGGCAAGCAGACCCCGGTGCCCCCCTGGTTGGATTGGGAACTTTGGCAGGGACCCGCCCTCCGCAGAAATTTCCAGGACAATATCGTACACTACAATTGGCATTGGTTTTGGCATTGGGGCACTGGTGAAGCACTGAACAATGGCACGCACATGGTTGACCTTTTGCGTTGGGGCATGGAGGTCGACTACCCCTCCAAGGTCAGCTCGAACGGGGGCAGATACCGCTACGATGACGACTGGCAAACGCCCGACACCCAAGTCATCAACCTCGATTTCGACGATTCAAAAACCATGTCATGGGAAGGCCGAAGCTGTAATGGCAAACCCGTCGAAGGAAGTTCCGTAGGAGTCGTGTTCTATGGGGAACACGGAAGCCTGCTTATTCCCGCCGGAAATAGCTATACGCAGTTTGATCTCGACGGAAAAATCGTAAAAGAGGTAAAGAACACTGAAATAATTGATGCCCGGAACAAAAGCAATCCCGCAGAAAAGCTGGATGCCCTGCACATCCAGAACATGTTCAACGCCATAAAAAATGGGGAGAGTCTGCATTCCGATGTAGCTTCGGGCCATAAAAGCACTTTGTTGGTACAACTGGGCAATATCTCCCAAAGGGTCGGCCGGTCTCTGGAAGTCGATGCAAAAAACGGCCATATCATCAAGGACAATGATGCCCAACAATTGTGGAGCCGCGATTATGAGGAGGGATGGGAGATGAAGCTGTGACCGGAGTTATCAGCTAAGTTATCAATTTTAAAAAATATGGATTCCAGAAGAAAATTTCTAAAGAAACTGGGCAAGGGTGCCGCGTTCTCAGGCCTGGCATTCACAACGCCCTTGGATGTCACTTCCCAATGGGCGTCAAAAGGCAATAGTGCCCAGAAAATTTTTACCATTGGAATTATCGGTGCTGAAAATTCGCATACCGTTGGTTATGGCAAGCTTTTTAATGTCGATAACGCCTTTCCAGGAATGGAAGTGAAATATGTTTGGGGAGAGACCCCGGCCTTTGCTGAAAAAGCGATGCAGGAAGGCCACATTCCGAACCGGGTCGATGACCCCAAAGATATGCTCGGCAAGATCGACGGCCTCATCGTCGACCACCGGCACGGCAAGTTCCACCTAGAACCGGCCATACCCTTTATCGAAGCAGGCGTCCCAACGTTTATCGACAAACCCTTCTGCTACCGGGCGAAAGAAGGCAAAGCTTTCTTGTCCCTGGCGGAGAAGAACGGAACACCGGTGACCTCCTACAGTTCGGTGGCACATAGCTATGACACCTTTGATATTAAGGAACAGCTGCGAACTATGGACGCTATCGATCAAGTCGTTCGCTATGGTCCGGTGGAATTGGATTCGCAATATGGGGGTGTCTTTTTTTACGGGGCGCACATCGTGCAGCCTTTGTTGTATATGTTCGGAGATACTGTTGACAAAGTCCGCATCCAAAAAAATGGAAAGAACAGCACCGCCAGTCTGGTCTTTGAAAACGGCATGATGGCGACCTTGGTTTTCACCACCAAAAAGTACGGTTGGCAAACCTATGTGGAAACGGAAGATGGTATAATTGAGCTAAAGTCAAGATTAACAGGAAAAGAGCCGGGCAAAAACTACGTCGATATGGTACAGATGTTCAAAACTGGAGAGGAACCGAGAAGCCATGAAAGTATCATTCACGGCGTAGCCGTTCTAGAAGCCCTTGAAAGATCCGTGAACAGTGAACGATGGGAAAAGGTGACGAAATTCGAAGAAATCTAATGTTACTATGAAATTATATGTCTTACCCCTGGCTATTATTCTTATCCTCCCTATGAACTCCAGTGCACAGACGGTAGAGGGACTCCTGTATTCCGATGAAAGTCCCGTTTCTATTACCCTGGAAAATGGAAAGATAAAGGCAATGAAGCCTTTTAAGAGTGGCAACCACTCTCAAACCTACGTCGCTCCCGGATTGATAGACGTGCAGATCAACGGCTATGTGGGGGTAGATTTTTCGGGTCCGGACCTTAGCGTAGAGGGAATACGAAAAGTGACCAAGGCACTATGGAAATCGGGAGTCACCTCCTATTTTCCTACTGTGATTACCAGTGATATCGAGCGAATTAAAACCAATTTCGCCATCCTTGCGAAGGCGAAGGAAGACCCCGAAATCGGCCCATCCATTGCAGGATTCCATTTAGAAGGCCCCTATATTTCCCCTTTACCTGGATTTCGGGGCGCCCATTTGGAAAAATATATCAAAAAACCCGACTGGAAAGAATTCCAGGAAATTCAAAAAGCGGCGAACGGCGGCATCAAAATAATTACGCTTGCGCCTGAGATTGACGGTGCCATCCCGTTTATCCGTAAATGTGTTGCAAGCGGCGTTACGGTATCCTTGGGCCACCATAACGGATCGGCGGAAGACGTGGCCCGTGCCGTAGAAGCAGGTGCCAAAATGTCAACACACTTGGGCAACGGCTGTGCCAACGAGATCAACCGGCACGACAATCCCCTTTGGCCGCAGTTATCTAACGATGCGCTGACCGCAAGTATCATCTCCGATGGCTTTCATCTGACCCGGGAGGAAGTGAGGACATTTTTTAAAGCAAAAGGAGTCAACAAGACCATATTGGTATCGGACGCTCTCGATCTCGCAGGGCTGCCCCCCGGGGAATATACCCGTGGTGAACGCACTTTATTACTGACCCCGAACGTTGTAAAACTCCCAAAGGAGAATGTATTGGCCGGTGCCGCTTCCCCCATCAGTAAATGCGTGGGAAGGGTAATGGAATTTACCGAATGTTCTTTAAAAGATGCCATTCAAATGGCGAGTACCAATCCCGCTGAAATGTTTTCGTTGGACGAACTGGGCAAAATAGAGCCCGGCAAGCGCGCCGACCTGGTACTGTTTACTATGGAAAATGACAAAATGACCATCCAACAAACCCTGATCGCTGGCGAAACCGTCTATACCCGGAAGTAGACTATGGAAAATACATCTCTCCGTAAAAAAATACTTCTTGCCCTCAGTGCCGTAGGTCCCGGCTTGTTCCTTATCGGATATAATATTGGTACGGGCAGCGTGACCACCATGGCCAAAACCGGGGCCGAGCACGGGATGGGCCTGTTTTGGGCACTGATACTTTCGTGTATTTTCACCTATATCCTCATGGTCGCCTATGGCAAGGTGACCTTGGTGACCGGCAAGACCGCCTTGTTCAATATAAAATCGGAATTCAAATACGGGTGGGTGTTATCCCTGTATATTATAATCGCCCTTATCATCGGCGAACTGCTCGCCCTTATCGGAGTAATGGGCATTGTCGCCGATCTGGTCCAGGAAGGCATCCGGCTCGCTTTTGATGGTGCTATCGTCAACACCTTTTGGATTATTCTGTTCTTTGTGATTTTTCTTTTTTTCCTTCTTTGGTACGGGCGCTATCAGACCTTCGAAAAGATACTTACCGCTTTAGTGGTTTTAATGGGACTTTCGTTTTTGATGGTTTTCTTTATGGTAAAGCCCAGTTTTTCATCTTTGGTCGAAGGCATCGTGCCCCGTATTCCCGATACGCCCGGGGCGCTCGGGCTCATCGCCGCAATAACGGGTACTACCTGTTCGGCCGCTGTATTTATCATGCGCAGCACCGTGGTCGCCGAAAAAGGTTGGGGTATAAAGAACTTAGAAGAGGAGAAAAAAGATGCCGCTGTTTCGGCATCGATGATGCTGCTATTGAGCGGGGCAATCATGGCGGTCGCCGCAGGTACGCTATATGTGTCTGGCCAGACCCTGGAAAACACTGTAGAGATGATCGATCTTTTCGAACCTATCGGCGGAAAGGTCGCGGCCTTTATTTTGATTGTCGGTATTGCGGGGGCGGGACTTTCGACCGTGTTCCCTATTGTTCTCATTGCACCTTGGTTGATAGCCGATTATCGGGGTACGCCCAGAAATATAAGGTCCACCTCATCGCGTATCCTTATTGTAATAGCTCTTTTGTTTACCTTCGGATCCGTTTTTTTGGAGGAACGCCCTCCGGCCCTCATGGTATTTTCGCAGGCATTTCAGGCCTGTATTCTCCCAGCGGTGGCTATCCCTATCTTTGTGCTTATCAACAAAAAAAAACTTATGAAAGAATACACCGCCAAGACCCGCTGGAATACCGGTATCGTAGCGGTCATCCTGTTTTCACTACTGACAACCTGGTTTGCCATTGCGGAGTTCTTATGAAAGTGGGCATTAGCAGAGCAGCAGGGAGCGATCGGCAACAATAGATTCTAATGGATCTTCCATCCCTTAATAGTCAAATGAATAGCATAAGAATCCAATAATATAATAAACAATGCCAAAAACCATTAAAAGTAGAGCATCTAGAGGTTGCCATTTACGAAACGCCTATCGATATGGGCAAGGCAGCGGCCGATTTTGTAGAAGAAAAGTTGGTCGAGACCATTGACCGGAAAGGAAGTGCCAATCTTATATTGGCCACGGGGGCCTCCCAATTTAAATTTCTTGACGCCTTAAAAGAAAAAGATATCGATTGGCAAAAAATTACGGTTTTCCATTTGGACGAGTACAAGGGTATTTCCGATACGCATCCCGCCAGTTTCCGAAAGTACCTTAAGGATAGGATACTGGATGCCGTTCAACCCCGAAAGATCTATTTCCTGAACGGAGATGCCGAGGACGTCGAAAATGAAATGGCCCAATATGCGGAAGCCTTAAAAAAACACCCGATCGATATCGCCTGTATCGGTATCGGCGAAAACGGACATATTGCGTTCAACGACCCGCCCGTAGCCGATTTCCATGACCCTAAACTGGTAAAACTGGTTACCTTAGACGAGGCCTGCCGTAACCAACAACTGGGAGAAGGATGGTTTCCGACCCTTGCCGATGTGCCTAAACAGGCGCTTACGCTCACCATCACCGCCATCTTGAACTGTAAGACGATCAGTTGTGTAGTGCCCGATGAAAGAAAATCGGAAGCGGTTTACAAAACGCTGTACCATAAAATCAGTACGGCATGCCCCGCCACCATATTGAGACAGCATGACGACAGCAGACTATTTTTGGATCGGGCATCCGCGGCTAAAGTTGAAAAGTGAATTTATCGCTCCCTAATCCATAAACATTTCCGGCAGCACCAGCGAAAACCATGGAAAAAGAGTAACCAGTGCCAATACCGTCAGACTAACCAATAGAAACGGGAGACCCGCTTTACTGACCGCACCGATCGATATCTTTCCGATACTGGAAGCGACGAACAGACAGACGCCGACAGGTGGAGTGGTCAGCCCGATAATCAGGTTTAGCACCGCAATAATCGCAAAATGGATTGGATCAACATCAACCGCCAGGGCCACTTTCAACAAAATCGGGAACAGGATCAGTAGAGCGGCAATGGTTTCCATAAAAGTACCGACCACGATCAATAGGAGGTTGATCAACAGCAATACCATATATTTGTTGGTGGTAAAGTCCAAGATTTCGTTGGAAATCGTCTGCGGAATCTGCTCCGTAATCAATATAAACCCGAACAAGTTGGCAAAACCGACAAGAACCATTAGGGAAGCTGAAGTCTTCATGCTGTCCAGAAAAATGACCTGAATGTTCTTTACATTCAACTTTTTGTAAACAAACTTCCCTATCACCAAGGCATAAAGCACGGCAATAATTGAGGCTTCCGTAGGGGTAAAGATACCGCCGATAATGCCGTAAAGGATGATAAAGGTCATCAAGAGCGCCCAAAAGGTATTGACGAAGCTTCGGGCTACCTGTCCGAAACTACTGCGTTCGTGTTGGGGATAGTTTCTCCGTTTGGATATAAAATAGGCCGTGAACAAAAGCCCTACGCCCAACAGTAACCCTGGTAACGCCCCGGCCAAAAACAATTTCCCCACGGATAGACCGCTCAAGGTCGCGGCGATAATCAAGGGCACACTGGGGGGAATGATCGGCCCCACGGTCGAAGAGGCGGCGGTAACCGCACAGGAAAATCCGGTATCATAGCCTTCCTTTTTCATGGCGGGAATCATAATCGATCCCATACTCGCCGTATCGGAAATCGCCGTACCCGAAATTCCCGCAAAGAGCATCGAAGCCCCGATGTTTACCAAAGATAATCCGCCGCGAATATGCCCCAAAAGGTGGTTGCAGAAGGTGATGATCTTTTCGGTTAGTCCGCCGTGGTTCATCAGATTGCCGGCCATGATAAAACCGGGGACGCTCAACAGCACGAACACATCGATGCCGGAATACATTTTCATCGGCAAAACGATAAGAGGCATGCCTTTGACCAACAAATAGCTGAAACATGACAGGCCCAGGGCGAAGGCGATCGGAAATCGTAACACCAAGCAAAGCACAAAGACGATTACAAGAATCCAGATCATGGCCTTAGCTTTTTAAATGCGCTTCGGATTTTAATCCACAGATAGTAACAGATAGAGGCCGACATAACGAACATACTAAAAAACGCCACGCCCATATTAAATCCCATACTCGGGGATTTTTCGGCGATGCCGAGGATGACGAATTGTATGGAAAATACCGCCATGACGCCAAAAAGCAAAAAGGTTATTACGGGGATGGCCTTGTTCAGAAAATTTTGCAATTTAAGCGGAAGGTAGTTGAAGAACATATCAAGGTGCACGTAATAGGCGGTCTTCATGGCAAGCCCCGCGGCGAAGGACATGGCATAGATAAAAAAGAGCCGTGATGCTTCCTCGGTCCACGACGGGGTCTGAAAGGGCGAAAAGCGAAAGAAAATCTGAAGCAACACGGTGATTATCAATCCCCACGTGCTAAGCAATGTGCCTAACTTCAGAATGCGCCCGATAGTTTTATGAAGCATTTTTTTGTACTTTGAGTTGGTCGTAAATTTTCTGCATTTCGGGGGAAAGGCTTTCGTAAATGGCCCTTTCGCATTTTTCTTGAAAGGCTTTTTTGTCCACTTCTATAAACTCCATGCCCTTCGCCTTTAGTTCCTTTTGTACCTCATTTTCATTCTCAAGAAACAGGCGGTGTTCATAAGCCTGCATGTCCTTTCCGGCTTGAAGAAAAATTTCCTGAAGGTCGGGCGGCAAGCGTTGAAACTGCTTTTCGCCTACTACGGGATAGGCCCAGCTCAGGACGTGTCCCGTTAAGTTGACATAATCCTGAACCTCCGCAAAACCGGCATTGTTGATCATTGCGAACGGATTTTCCTGAGCTTCGATAGTACCTTGTTGTAACGAGGTAAAGACTTCGGAAAAAGACATGGGCGTCGGTTTGGCGCCCAGCGCGCTCCATGCCGTAACGAAAGAGGGTACATTAGGTACCCTGATAATCAAACCCTTAAGGTCATCTGGATGCCGTATAGGACGATTGGAGGTCAAATGCCGTGGTCCCCGTTCAAAATGCCCTAACGCCCGGAGCCCGGCTTTCTCGATCATTTCACGTTCCATCAATTGGCCGATCGGGCCCTCAATATAGCGGTTCATATCTGTGGAATCCTGCATCAAAAAGGGCAGTTCACAAAAAGTGGCGACTTCGAACCAGTTGGTCAGGGTAGAGCCCGTAGCGGTCATATCGATGACATCGGCCTGGATCAACCGGATGGCCTCTATCTCTTTGGCCAGTTGCTCAGAAGGATAGAGTTCGACCTTGATGCGGCCGTTCGAGCGTTCTTCCACAATTTCCCCGAAATAGGCAAACGCCTTGTACCAGGTATGGTCTTCATTGACCAAAAGGGCTGTCCGGAACAAAAATTCGGGTTCGTCTTCCGCTTTGGATCGGCAGTTGCAGAGTATCAGAAAGAAAATTAGAAAAACCGAGCCTTTAAACAATGATTTGTTTATTTGATTGCTATTAACTATCATTTCCGATCTTCGATCTCAAAACTTATTTCGCTTCTTTAAAATCCCCCGCATTGACGACCGTCCATTTTTCAAAAGGTTGGATGTATTTTTTAATGGCCTTGTTGACATCGGCGACCGTCAGTTGGCTTACCTTTTCTTCCAAATCTTTCTGGAAATCCATTGATCGGTCGTAATACAGGTTGTCGTTGATGGTACGGATGAGTTCGTTGTCCTTCGCCCTTGACACATTCTGTTCCTGTATCCAGCCGTTGACGGCGTTTTTAAGTTCCTCTTCTGTGATACCCTCCTTAATGTATCGGCCCAACTCTTCCTTAAAGCCCAAATGCACCTTGTCGTAATTTTCAGGCGCATAAATGGCATATAAGTACAATTGCGAGTTTTGGTCGGTTTTGTCGGAATCTGCCCCAAAACCGGATCCGGCACCGTAGCTGACTCCGTCTTTTTGGCGTAGGCGTTCCGCGATACGGGAATTTAGAAAACCCCCGCCCAAAATGGTGGATGCTATTTCAAGGGCGGGATAATCCTCATGGTATTGGCTCATTTTAACGTTCAGCCCGCCGAAGGTCATAGCATTCTTCTTGTCCGGGGTCATAATATCCTCGTTCACATCTTTGTTGGCAGTATAGGGGTCGGCAATCCGTATATAAGGATGTTCACTTTTATAGCCTTTGAATTCCTTTTCCATAAAGCTTTTGACAGTGTCGGATTCCAAATTACCAATACCCACTAAAATTGATTTTCCCAGCCCATAGAATCCGTCATAGAACGATTTTATCTGATTGACATTGAGGTCTTTAATAGCCGCCTCCTCTTCCTCGATGGACATGGCATACAGCGGATGGCCTTTGGGTTCGGTATTATTTATTTTAGATAGCCTTCTTGAGGCAACGAACTGCGGTTCTGCTTTGTTCACCTCTAAATAGGCCAATCGCTCTGTCTTTAATTTTTCCAGTTCCGCCGGGTCAAAAGCAGGGTTTTTTAGCATATTGGCCATTAATTCCAGCGTGGGCATCAGGTTTTCCTCCGTTGAGGTAATATTGACATAGACATTGCCATTGTTGGCCCTAAAGCCGATCGACGATTTTAACCGGCTCAGCTCGTCCTCGATTTGCTGTCTTGTTTTCGAAGTGGTGCCTTTGTTCAACATATCGGCCGTAAAAGACGGTACCACCCCTTTATCCGTAAGCGATTTTACGTCGCCGTTACGCATACTGAAACTCAGGTTGACCGTTTGGCCCCTGTTATTCTTTTCAATAATTCCGTATTCGATATCGTTAGACAATTTTCCGGATTCCAAACGTTCCTGTATCTTATTGTAGGCAACATCAAAGGCCTCTCCGGTACCCATGCCTTCCTTGCCCTTGTATCCGGACACCAGGGAGTCTAGGTTTTCGGTGTGCGCAATTTCGACCCGCTCGGGCGTTTTCACGGGATTGAACCTGCCGATAGTCCGGTTGGTTGGTATCATATATTTCTTGGCCGCTTTGTTAACTGCTTCTAGATCCGTATTCTCGATCCGGTCGCGATAAATGAATGACAAACGCCAATCGCCCGCGCCAATAAACTCGCTCATATAGGTGCCCAAGTAAGCCGAATTCCGGTATTGTTGATCTATCTGTTTCAACAGGTTCGCCTTGGCGCGATCGACCTCGTCCTGTGTTATAGAATCGGATTTTAGATCGTCAAGGGTATTTTTTAGGATGGTTTCGACCTCTTCAGCATTTTTATCCGACGGCACCTCTACATTGATATATAAGAATCCCGGTTCTTTGGTAAAAGGGGAAAAAGACCATAAAGAGGATGCTTTTTGAGTATCTATCAAAGCCTTATATAATCGTCCGGAAGGTTCGTCGGTCAGTATATTCTCAAGCACCGATACGGCGGCATAATCTTCGGCAGATCCGGCAGGAACGTGATATAATGCGGACACTAACTGAATGTCGCCAACGCGGCTTACATTAACCTTTTTTTCTCCATCTTGGGCCGGCTCCACCGTATGCGAATCCCTAAGCGGGGTCGCGGGTCGGGGAATGCTCCCGAACTTTTCTTCGATTAACGCAAGGGTCTTTTCCTCATCGAATTTTCCCGTGACCATCAAAACCGCATTATCGGGGCGATAGAATTTTTTGTAAAAATCCTGAAGGTTTTCGATAGGAACCCTTTCGATATCGGATCGGTTGCCGATGGTAGAACTTCCGTAATTGTGCCACAGGTAGGCCGCATCGATAACTTGATCCATGAGTACGCTCACGGGGCTGTTCTCTCCCATCTCGAACTCGTTTCTGACGACGCTGAACTCCGATTCCAAGTCCTTTTTGGCAATGTACGAATTGACCATCCGGTCCGCTTCGAGATCTAACGCCCAATCGAGATTTTCATCGGTAGCATTGAAGGTTTCAAAGTAATTGGTACGATCGTACCATGTAGTGCCATTGGGCCTTGCCCCGTGCGAACTTAATTCTTTGGGAATATCTTGATGATCAGGGGTACCTTTGAATACCATATGTTCCAAGAGGTGAGCCATGCCCTTTTCGCCATACCCCTCATGGCGGGATCCTACCATATAGGTAATGTTCACGGTCATGGTCTGTGCCGAATTATCGGGAAAAAGCAGCACTTTCAGGCCATTGTCCATTTGGTATTCGGTAATACCTTCGACGGAGGCCGTCTTTTCGAATTGTGCGATACTCGCCTGGCTAAAAATTAGCGACAGCAGGACAAGAAGAATTGGGCTGATTTTCATGATAGCGTGGTGTTAATGTCTTTCTCAATAATACGAAAAAACCGCAAATTGGGGGCTGTATATCGCTACTTAATTTCCGGCAACACACCTTTTATGACTCCATCAATTCAATCAAACGCCCACTCGACAGAACCGCAAAGGAAATCGACTCGTCGGATAGAGCGGACAAGTCGGCGGCATTGCCAAGTGGCCGTAGTGAGAGATAATAGGCCGTGGTCTTTCCGGCTATTCAATCTTTCGTCACCTTACTGTCCCACCAAGTGTCGTTGGGTTGAAAGTCTTCGGATAAAAATTTCATCCGTTCCGCTTCTAATTTGGGCATAAGGATTTCTATTTTTTTCTGATGCAGGCTTTTCGCTAAGTGGGGGTCATAGGTGGTATCTTCCCGGGGGGTATTTGCATTGTTTTGCTGAAGAAAGGAGTGCAATAGATGGCCTAGTCTTTCCGCAACGTCGGAATTATCGGCTAATACATCCGTTTGTTCGCTGGGGTCGGCTTCCAGATCGTACAACTCCAAATGGTCATCTTCATAATAGTGGATCAATTTCCATTTCCCTTCGCGGACCATGGACGAGGGATTGCCGCCTTGATTACCGTAATGCGGATAATGCCAGAACAAGGGCCGGCCATCTAAATCTCCTCCTTCGAATAGCGGTTTTAGGCTGACCCCATCCACATGCTGGTCAGGTTTTAGGGGTATATCGACCAAATCTAGGATAGTGGGATAGAAATCCGCCCCGGTTACCGGATAGTCTATCGAAGCTCCGTTTTTTAATCCGGGAACTTTAATAAAATAAGGCTCACGGACCCCTCCTTCCCATTGATACCCCTTTCCGCCCCGCAGCGGAAGATTGGTGGTCGAGAAGGCATCCCCGGAAGCTACCCCGCCGTTGTCTGAAGTGAATACCACAATAGTGTTTTGGTTCAATCCCAGCTCTTTCAACTTGTCGAGAACAATTCCGACGGCATCATCCATCTGCTCCACCAGTCCGGCGTAAACGGGATTATCTTGTACGATCCGAATCGGCAGTACCCGTTCCATTTCATAACCATGATCTTTAATGCCACTCTTTTCGGCCTTGTTACGATATCTGCCCCATCTTTCCTCCGAGGTTTGTATAGGCCCGTGAACCGCGTAGAAGGAGAGATACGCAAAAAAGGTGCTGTCCTTATTTTTTTCGATGAAATCAGCGGTCTCTTTACCCAATCGAATAGAGAGGTTCTCCCCTTTTTCCTTGTTTTCCAAATTCGGATTTTCCCAGGGGGAGAAATAGCCCCCTTTGGGGCTGCCAACCTCCCAACCCCCTTTGTTAACGTCAAAACCATGATTTTCAGGCCAAGATCCTTTTCCGCCTAGGTGCCATTTCCCCGCAAAAAAAGTACGATAGCCGTTGGCCTGCATCACTTCGGCCAAAGTGGTGTCTTTAGCCGGAAGGTGGTGAACGTACTCTGCGGGAAGCAATTTATCATTCCTACCGTGTTTGCGCCAATCGGTGCCAGAGGCCGCGCCGATCCAATCGGTGATACCATGGCGGGCGGTAAACTGGCCTAGCATAATACTGGCCCGCGAAGGGCTGCATACCCGGCTGGCCGCATAGCCCTGGGTAAAGACCGTGCCTTCCTTGGCAATTTTGTCAATATTGGGAGTCTCGTAGAACTTGCTGCCCGTGGCACTTAGGTCATGGAGGCCCAGATCATCGGCAAGGATAAAGACAACGTTGGGTTTATTCTTTTTCGCAGTTTCCGTCTCGTTTTTGCAGCCGATGATGATGACAAGCCAAAGACCTGACATTATACGAAGTAAAATTTGTGGTTTCATGTTCTTGGGTAAGTTTCGACACCCTTGCCCTATCGTGCGGCACTCTATCGACCTTTCTATTTGAAGGCTCTCCAGTATGTGATCTAGTTGATCCCCTAGGCTTCTACCTGCCTATAAATTTCGTGTCCACCTTACAATTGTCCCACTTGGATGTTCTTGAACTCTATGGCCATCTCCTTGCCGGGATGGAGCTGCAAGCCGATCGGGCCGTTCAGGTTGGCATCTTCCATGGTGTAGTTCATTACTTCCTCCCCGTTGAGCCAGACCGTATAGGTGTTGCCTTTGGCCCTGGCCTTCATGGTATTCCATGCCTTGGGCTTCAACAGTTTTTTGATTCCCTCAGCTTCCACGGGATAGCTCGCACCGGGCACATAAGGCGACCCCGTCATGTCCCTTTTCAGCGAACCGGAAATTCCGATCTGTATCTGCGGATTTTTCTCGTCGTCGCCTCGCATGAAAATTCCGGAATCGATAGTACCGTCCACAAACTTGAAATCGAGCTGTACGACAAAATCGTCGAACTTTTCCTTGGTCCACAGGATGGAACCTTTCTTTTCTGAATTACTTTTTGCCAACAAGACCCCATCTTGTACGGACCATTCGCCCGTATTTGGAACGTTCCAATGTTGAAGATCATCGCCGTTAAAAATAGATTCCATCTCCGGTTCTCGCTTTTGGCCACAAGCGGTCAACACAATGCTCAATGCAATACCTAGTACAATTTTACTTTTCATGTTCAAATAGTTTACGACCTTTTATTACCCGATTAAGGCTTATCCCTCATTGAAATCCTTAAAGGCATTATTGATTTCCTGTTTTGACAGTTCCGAACCGTCATGGATAAGTATGCGATATTTAAACTGTACTGTTTCCCCTTTTTCGAGCTTAAAATTCATGACTTTTTCGCCTTCTGAAAAAATTTCCTGCCCCAAAGGATTCGCTGCGAAAAGTCCATAGCCCCTAGCATGCCAATAAGTCGGATAGCCCACGTTATTTTTGTTATCCAAAATCGCAATGGCCACAGTGTCGCCTTCAATTTGACCCTGCAACCGAACCCAATCGTTCCGCGTGCCCCAGACCTCATCCCCTGTTTTTCCTTCACTGCCTAGATAATTTCCGGTAACTCCTTCATTATTCATAGCCTCTACCTTGGTTTCATTTCCCTCTGCATCGGTATAGACTGCCGGTTTATCGGAGGGCAATTCGAGTTCACGGGCCACCCTCATACCCAGCATACCTTCTTTGTTGTCCTTAAAAGTAACATCCTCAAGGGCTTTCAAAGTGGTCGTTCGGTCTATGTACCTCGTATCTGCATCCTCGCCGAATTCGAACTTTGTAGTCTCTTCCAAAAGATTTACGCTATCGGGGGTTTGCCATAAGGCCTTAACGGCCAAGGTACCCTCGTCTTCGTTCATTTCCGTAATTTCTTGAGGAACAATCGTGCCGTATTCGTTTTTTTCATCCTCGGGTATTGCATAGGAATTGTTCCAGAAATCGAGCCCGTTTACGTCACCATAATTCAGCCACAGCCCGACATGGTGCGGATGATCCACACGCTCGTTGGCCCTTGGTTCGTAAGGAAATCCCCTCGTCACCGTTTTTCCGCTTTTGGTAATAATTGGATATAGAACAGGTTTGGGGGTCTTGCCGTCATAGCGGTAGCTGGTAAAAAGCTGTCCGTTTAGTTTGACATCCACTTTTTTCGACGCCTCGTCTTTACTAAAAGTTACCATGGATTGTTGACTTTCGCTTCCGCCAACATCGCCCGCGGAGTTTTTCTTTTTCCCATCGTTACAGGAAAAAAGGGCGGCACAGACGAATAATAGGCAAAAGAGGTTTGTGTTTTGGATAGCTAAAAAGCGCATAGTCTTATTTTTTTTTTGGACACCATACGGGTTGGTGCTCTTTTATAGAGAATTATAATTAACCTCACGAATCATGAACATAAACTGCGCTAATTTAACAAAAAAAGACAGCTATCGGCATTTATTACCGAAATTATTGGAAATCAACTTTAGAAATAGCGATTGGAAATGTGAGGACGGTGCCATCATAGCTTGCACGAGACGATTCGGGCTAGATGGTTAGCCTTCTTGAGGCATATCAATGTATTGAAATCTGAGATTAGTGAGTGGGGGTTAGATAAGATAATTACTTTTTCCCACAGATTGAAACTACCAGCAGAAAACCAAAGCTATAGCCGAGCTACCCGCTGGGCCAGCAAAAGAACAAGTAGAAATGTTCGGATGATTTCTGAACTAGTCTTCTAAATACCCGAACTTGCCCAGGTTGTAATCTTTCATAGCCTGCATCAGTTCTTCCCGGGTGTTCATAACAAAGGGTCCTTGAGCGGCTATGGGTTCATTGATGGGTTCCCCGCTCAAAATCAATACTATGGCATCCTCATTTGCTTCAATTAAGAATTCCTCGCCCTGGTTTTCGAACAGTACAAAATGGTCCGTGGGAACGTCTTCGGTACGGTTTACTTTGATAGCACCCTCAATGACCAACAGGGCCGTATTGTAATTTTCGGGAAATGAGAAATTCGCTTTTCCTCCCTTTTTGATTTTGGCATTGAACAGGTTCAAGGGAGAAAATGTAAAAGCCGAACCCTTTACATCCTTATACTGCCCGGCGATTACCTCTACCGTGCCGCTATCATCGGCCAAAGAAAATTTATTGATTTTTTCGTTCGGGATTCCCTGGTATTTCGGTGAGGACATTTTGTGCTTGGCGGGAAGATTGACCCACAATTGTACCATTTGAAAATCGCCTCCTGCCCTGGAGAATTCCTTTTCATGGTATTCCTTGTGTAGTACGCCCGATGCGGCGGTCATCCATTGCACACCGCCCTCCTCGATTACGCCACCGCCGCCACTGCTGTCGTGGTGTGCCACCTTTCCTTTATAGGCTATGGTTACCGTCTCGAAACCTCGATGGGGGTGCACCCCCACCCCTTTCGGTTTTTCCGATGGCGGAAAATTGAATTTTGAGTTGTAGTCCAGCAGGATGAACGGGTCCATTCGTTGCATATCCAAACGGAACCCGCTAGGGATAAAATTGTGTACCCGAAATCCATCGCCCACAAAATGGGGAGGTTTCGGGGTCGCTACCAGTTCAATATTCTTTGTACTCATTTTTTTAGGTTTTAAAGGGGTCGGGGGCTTTCCCCATACGATCTGTTTCAAAACTACCGTAAATATTCGGCTGAAGATTGACAAATGCCGAGAAATAAAACTCCGTTCTAGCCATAGCTAGAAAGAATTATAGGTGACCTTGCTTATTGTTGTTTAATAAACTGAGCGTCGATTGTCAACCTGATCTTATCGCCCACCACAACGTTGCCCGCTTCGGTGACCGAGTTGTAAGTTAAGCCGAAATCTTTTCTGTTGATGCTTCCGCTCATTTCGAAACCTGCCTTCGTACGGCCATAGGGGTCGACCGCCACACCATTAAAATCTGTTTCCAGGGAAATTTCCTTGGTGACGTCCCTTATGGTCAGGTCGCCTACTAATGTACTCCCGTCGAAGGATTTGGATTTGAACCTAAGTTTGGGGAATTTTTCAGCTTGAAAGAAATCGTCGGATTTTAAATGGGCATCCCTATCCTTGTTCTTGGTATTGATAGTTTGGATTTCGGCACTGAAATCAAAGTCTGCATCTTTAAAATTGTCGTCGGCCGATTTCACGGATCCCTCGAAATTATCGAAGTAACCGCTTACCGTCGAAATCATCATATGTTTGACCTTAAAGCCGATCTCGGAATGATCGGGATCAATGTTCCATGTAGTTTTTTCTGCTGTTTCCATTTTTTTCACTTTTAAGATTTTTAAAACTTCATTTGATAACAAATTTACGGCCGACATAACCCCTATGCATTGATGTATGATAAGAATTTATGTTTTGAAGTTTTTTTGGGCCAAATCCCTGCGGACCCTGCTTAGGCTCTCGGGAGTAATTCCCAAATACGATGCCACCATGGCCTGCGGTACCCGTAAAATAATGTCGGGATACATTTTTACAAACTGCAGATATCTTTCTTCCGCGGACGCACCCAATAATAAATTGATCCGATGCTGCAAATGCCGGATGTGGTTGTGCAGCAATCGGTTGTTGAAGTCCGTGAACGTGGGAATCTTTTTTGATAGCAACCGGTTGAATTCCTCGTTTAACATGACCACTTTGCTATTTTCCAAGGCTTGGATATAATATACCGAGGCTTGTTCAAAATAAACGCTGGCCCTGTCGGAAACAATCCAGTTTTCTGGGGCGAAAGATAGGATGTGTTCTTTCCCTTTTTTGTCGATGGAATATTGTCGTAGCAGGCCTTTTTCTACGAAAAAGGAATGTTTGCAAAATTCGTTGGCCCTTAAAAGAAATTGGCCGTTTTTCACTTCCTTTGTCATGCAATTATCGACTATCGACGCAATTTCCCTTTCATCAAAATCAAGGTTTGAAGTCAGAAATGATTGTAAATTTAGGCTTTTCATTTATCCGATAATTTAAACTTACGAGCCGCCGTATTCTGCATACCCTCGGGATTAGGGTCTCCTTTTGTCGGCTCTATATCAAATATTTCGCTCAAGGTTTCCATTTCTTCCCGAGTGCTTTGGATATCCAGGGCTTCCAGATTCCGTTCCTTACATCTTGGTTTGCTCAGGTCAACAATCGAAACGTTGTCTTCACCTTGAGGTAATGTCCGGACCAACACCGACTATCTGGTGGAAACATTTAATTATAGGCGGTACTCAAAAGATGGGTGCAGAAGCGATGCGGGGTTTCAAGGTTTCTGTTGTCGGTATTTTACGCTGTTGGGTATCTTCTGTAATGTTGCGGGATAGGGCAAGGAGATACTTCCGGCCTGTTTTCTCCAGGTTTTCACATTTCCATTTTATCGGCTTTTCCGTTCTAAAGTTACCAAAATAATGACTTCTTTAATCTAAATTGCCACCCCCCCAAGGCATTCGTACAGGCCGATAATGGCGATAATTTGTATTCCGGTGTTCATGTCCTTGAGATGCGGGGGGAGCGGAGCGCCTTTTAACTTACTGGCCGGGGACGATGAACACCCTATAGACGCCGACAGCGTTTGAATATATGGGTCTGAACGGCTATATCAACTCCTATCTATGACCAAATTTCGAATAGAATGTAGCTTAAGATCATATTCCCACTTATGGGGGGCAATTACAAAAATGCCTAAAAACCAAAGGGTGGGGGCACTAACACTAACCCCACTTAAATTAAGTTTTTTAAAGGGGAGAAGCCGATCTTCCGCAAATCTAAGGGACTATTGGTTGGTTTGTGCCATCAGTTCTTCCGACTCGCCCAACAGTTTCAAATATTTTTTATAATTATATCGTGCAATCTTCCTTCCCAATTCCAAACCTTCGATATTATCTGCCTGAATATGATAACCTCCCATTACCCTTGACCTACCGGCCATTTCCGCGGTTTTGGTAAAAGTAGGGAATTTAATGACAACCGGGTCTCCCAAATTATCGGGCTCTGTAAGCGCCCCCGGCACGAGTTCCACTTCAACACCAAATTTCTCATCGCCGGTAAACAGCTTCAAGGCTTCTGCACATCCTCCACTGATAGTACTATGACCAGAAACGTAACTTGGGAAGGGGGGGCATAGGAAAGAATCGGGGGAGTAGGGCCGCCACTCCTGCCCCTTCATTTCCATCATCCCTTTTTCCGGGCCGCCCCATGCCTTGATGACCTGATCTTGATAATATTCATGGACCAGGGCATAGGGTCTGGCAAAATCGTAGTGCATTTTAGCGTCCCAACAGGCTATAAAGGCATCCATGGCAACCGATTCCACCAAAAAATACATTTTTACGTCCTGGTCCAAGGTATGCCTGTCCCGCAAAGAAACATCTTGGGCAAACTTAAGCCAATGCCCTGCCTGTTGCACGGATTGGGGGCCGTCTCTCATAAATTCCACCAAGGCCTTGTTTTTAGGGGTAAGATTGGCCTGTAGGTCGATGACTTCCTTGACTTGTTTTTCCAATTGCTTCGAACCGATCATCGGCGGAGGACCCGGCCTGAATTGATCGGCCGTCTCCAACAAAAGGGTTTCCACTTTTTGCCAATAGGGAGTCAGGCAACCGGGATCGTATTTCTTACCGTCCTCATCAAGAAAGTATTTAGGCTGCCACCGGTTGATATCGACATTGGTATCGATATCATTGACAGGAGTATAGCCTGTGTAATCAAAGTAAGGCTCCCCATGAGATCCCGGAACCTCCCCATATTGATTGGAACCATCGTTCTTGCGCATTTCTATGACCATTTTAGCGGCCAGGTTTCCGATTCCTTCCGGGGTATTAGGGTCCATGGAGGTATTATCGGGATCAAGCCCCAATTCTTCCATCTTGCTTCGGAAAAGGGTACTGTCGGAATAATAATATTCGGTTAAAGCCCCGTAGGCGGCATAGCTGACCGCTATTTCCTTGTTTTTTACGGTTCTTTCATTTTTTGGACGACGGTCCACTTCCTTGAGGAAGACGGGACCGGCCTTTTCATCAAAACGTGTCCACGCATCGTACATGGAAGTGAATATCAGTGCGAGATAGCGGGAGGTTATCGTGGGCCTTGGCTTGAACCTATCGGTGTCGTGGGCCGTACCCTCAAGGGCCAAATAACCCCATTGATAGGCCACATTGTCCTTGCCCCTTGGCTCTTTCGTTTCTTTTTCAACGGGAAGTCGGATACCTTCCCGACCGCTTGTCGGCTTGACCGACAAAATGGCCATTACGAATAATACCCCTATTTTAAACTTCATTTCATCGGTATTTTACTATTCAATGATACACATTTATTCCCTATCAAAAGTAGGTAGTGCACGAAATGGGCAAGTGAATTGATGAAACCCTTACTTTATTACACGAACTTATCAAGTGCCTTATTGTTGATGACGACCCCTTAATTTGTGATTTACTGCAACATTTTTGCAGTAAGATTGACGAAGTTAGCGGAATTGTGGTTGCAGTATCCGGTTTTGAAGTCGTAAATATTCTGAATTCTTCCCGAAGCAATTTCAACACCTTTGAAATCTTGGTCGGGTCATCAATGTAATTGCCATAAATGGTCGAAAAATCGGTGGGATTATATTCATGGCCGCCCAAGAACCTTAATGTCTTTCTGAACACTAGATATCCCGTTAATAGGATACAGTAGTCCGTACAGAAAAACGCAAAACGGGTCACTATGGCATACCGAACTTTCCTGGGCACAGACTACCTATTTAATGCCACCATAGTATGTTTTATTTGTACGGAAAGCAAAAAGGATGGAACGAATGATCGACCAAATAGTTCCGCGTTATCTATCGTATGGATGATGCCGTTGAATTTGATCCATATCGATGACAGATGCCGTAAAGAGAATGTATTGCCGTCGGAAAGTCCCTTTTATAGTATGGTTTTCGGAAAGTTTAATTGGTATTAATATGGTGTTAAGTTATTTTTGACCCCATGGAATACAATAGGTTATTACAAGAATCGATTCTGGGAATTATTAGTGGGCAAATTAAAGACCATGCCCTTAATTTTTCCATAGGCCTCTCTATAAGTACGGCAGCTATCCATTCCGCTAAGAGAGTGAAATAGCAAAGGAGGTAGCTTTGACGCTTAACAAAGGGTATGTTGAGTTGGTATAGGATGTTCGGTCGTAACTGGACCTAAGCATAGTCCGTACTAAGGATTAGGTATTCGAAATTCATAAAATGCCCTGCACAAAATCTTCGGTCACCATGAAAATCATTTCGTTTCGACATCTTCTAGCCCCGGTAAATGCGGCCCAATATATGCTGGCCATCTTATTGGTTATTTTAACTTCCTCCTGTGGCAACAAGGATAAAGAAATATTGGTCTTCAGCAAAACGGCGGGGTTTCGTCATGGCTCAATAGAGGTCGGCATTGCGGCCATTCAAAAACTGGGAGCGGAAAACAAATTCAAGGTGACCGCTACCGAAGACGCCAACTATTTTATCGAGGATTCCTTGAAAAACTACTCCGCCGTCGTTTTCCTCAACACGACCCAAGATATCCTGAACGATGTGCAACAGGCCGATTTTGAACGCTACATACAAGCGGGCGGGGGTTTTGTGGGGATACATGCAGCGACGGATACCGAATACGATTGGCCCTGGTACAACAAGCTGGTCGGGGCGGTTTTTGACGGCCATCCAGAGGTACAGGAAGCTCAACTTCAAATTACGGATACCAACCATCCCTCGGTAAAGGGGTTGGATTCGTTATGGACGAAAAGCGACGAGTGGTATAATTTTAGGAATATCAATCCCGATATCAACGTCTTAGTGGAAATAGATGAAAAGAGTTATAAAGGAGGCACAAACGGCGAAAACCATCCCATTTCATGGTATCACGAATACGACGGTGGCCGGGCGTTCTACACCGAAATGGGCCACACCGACGAAACTTTCGAAAACCCAAAATTTTTGATGCATTTGCTCGGTGGCATAAGGTATGCCATGGCAGATGGAAAACTGGATTATGGCCTGCCCACGACCGATCGCGTTCCACCGGAAGACCGGTTTGTTAAAAACGTACTCGATTTTAACCTCAACGAACCTATGGAACTAGACGAATTACCGGGCGAGGGCATATTGTTCATAGAACGCAGGGGCGCCTTAAAACTTTATGATTTCAACAAGGGGCAGACAGAAACTATTGCCCAACTAGACCTTTTCTACGGCAATGAAGATGGCCTATTGGGTATCGCCGTTGATCCCAACTATCACGAAAACCACTGGGTATACCTTTTTTATTCCGTCGCAGGAGAGGAATCGAAACAGCACATCTCCCGTTTTACGTTAACCGATAAAAATCTGGATCTAACTTCGGAAAAAGTGCTGCTCGAAATACCCACGGACCGACATTGCTGCCATAGCGGTGGGGCCCTTGAATTCGGCCCCGAGGCTAATTTGTTCATCACGGTGGGCGACAACACGAATCCGTTCGAATCCTCCGGTTTTGCACCTATCGACGAACGCACCGGTAGAGAGGCCTTCGATTCCCAGCGTTCCGCCGCGAACACCAATGACCTGAGAGGCAAAATTCTACGAATTACGCCTGAAGACGACGGCACCTACTCCATTCCCGAAGGGAACCTGTTTCCCAAAGGAACGCCGGACACCAGACCGGAAATCTATGTGATGGGCTGCCGTAACCCGTTTCGGCCTTCCATAGACAGTAAAACCGGCTACCTATATTGGGGCGATATCGGCCCCGATGCCGGCAGGGCCGACCCGCAACGCGGTCCCAGCGGTATGGGGGAATACGATCAGGCCCGAGAGGCGGGGTTTTGGGGCTGGCCGTATACCCGGGGCTATAACGAACCTTATAATGATTTCGATTTTGCGACCGAAACTTCAGGGCGAAAATTCGACCCCGAAAATCTTGTAAACGATTCGCCAAATAATACGGGGCTGAAGAAACTACCACCCGCCCAGAAGTCCATGATTCCCATGACCTATTATCGCTCGGATGAGTTCCCTTGGATGGGCAGTGGCGGCATCAACCCTATGGCAGGACCGGTCTATAGGGGTTCCGAACACCCTGATGCCAAAACACCTTTTCCCGATTATTTTGAAGGAAAACTTTTTCTTTACGAATGGATGCGCGATTGGATCTATGTCATTACTTTAGACAGTGATCAAAATTATGTCAAGGCCGATGCTTTCATGCCCACTACCGAATTTTCACATCCGATGGATATGATTTTTGGTACCGATGGCAAACTCTACATATTGGAATACGGTCAAAAATGGAACTCGCAGAATTTGGATGCCCGGCTAAGCAGTATTTCCTATCTCCCGGGTAACCGAAAGCCGGTGGCCAAAATCGAAAACGACAAAACGGTGGGCGCGGCTCCTCTGACCGTAAACTTTTCGGGAGATGCCTCTTTGGATTATGATAACGACACCCTTTCTTACGAATGGTTTTTTACTGCAGACAGTGTGCAATCTTCAGAAAAAAATCCCCAGTTCGTTTTTAACGAAAATGGAATCTACGATGTACGCCTAAAGGTCACCGACACTGAAGGAAACGCAACAACTGCCAATACGAAGGTTATGGTAGGTAACGACCCTCCGACCCTGACCATTGAAGTGGCCGAAAACGATTCCGTCTATTGGGACGGCAAAACAATAGATTACATAATAACGGTCAGCGATAAACAAGATGGTACCACAACGGACGGTTCTATCGATGCAGCGGATGTAAAGGTAACCTTCGACTACATCCCGGAAGGAAAAGATAAGGTCAAAGCCACTCTCGGTCATCAGCGTAACATTGTTCCCGAAGGCAAAAAACAGGTCGACGCCGCCGATTGTAAGGCCTGCCATGCGATCGACCAAAACGTGAACGGACCCAGTTATCTAAATATTGCTGAAAAATACAACGAGGACGACACGGGCTATCTAGTATCCAAAATCATCAAAGGCGGTGGCGGAGTCTGGGGAGAAAGGGCGATGTCGGCCCATCCACAACTAAAGGTAGAGCAGGTTGCCCAGATCGTCGACTACATCCTATCACTACAACCTAAGCAAGGGGAAGAATTTGAATCGCTTCCCCTAGAAGGTAGCCTGACCTTTGATCAACATATGGATTCAAAAGGTGAAGGCACCTATATCTTAATGGCTTCCTATCGTGATAAGGGCAATGCCCATCAGTCTGATTCCGAACTTACCGCCAACGGACAGTTTGTGTTCAACAGCCAAAAAATACAAGCCGAAGATGCGGACGAGATCAGCGAGGGAATCAACACCTGGAGCACCAACTATTCTAGGGTGGTCGGTGGTATGGTACACGATTCGTATTTAAGGTTTGATAACTTGAACCTACAAAATCTGAATTATCTCAAATATGCTACATTCTATAATTCGGACTACGATTTCAGGGGCACTTTAGAAATCAGGCAAGAAGCCCTAGACGGCCCGGTTATTGGCAAACAGGCCTTAAGGCACAATGGCAAGGAAGAAACGGTTTATTACGAAATCCCCCTAAAACCGACCATTGAAAAAGGTACGCTTTATCTGGTTTTTAAAAATCCTGAAAATCCACTGCGGAACATCGGGCATGCAGATTGGATATCATTCGATTACGAACATTCATATAAGTAATTCAGTATTGGCATTATTTACCAAACTTGAACCACCAATAAGCAAGCCAATCCTAATAAAAAGTAGGGGACACTTTCTGTTCTATTGACCGGTCGGGTTTCCGGCCAAGACATAACCAACCGCCCTGTTGCCCTCCCACCATACCACCGCCCCCGTAGATCAGTGGCTTAACGACACGGCCAAAATAAGGTCTGCAGGTATTAGAGGAAATAAATGGAAACGGCCGACTAAAGCAGGGATGCACGATACTTCATTGAGGAAATTATGTGCTGAGGCCGTTCTGTTACTTTCAGGTATATGGGGGGTTCCTTTTATGTTTCTACGCTCATGCTGCCTTTTTAGTACCCGTGCCGATCGCAATTCTTGTTGGATTGAAGAAGTCGGTGGTGGCCATTCATGTCTTTGGTCGCCAGATAGCAGTTATCCATTCCCCGGGCCTTCAAAAAGAATTAATTTTCCATCATTACCCTGGCCCAAAGATTATTTTTATACTCTTTGATGGCGGACTCCAGTTGATTGTGGGCCTTATCCATGTTTCCGAGTCCCAAGTTTCCGAGGGCTTCGAGATAATAGGCATTAGAAACCGCTTTTCGGTCTCTGGAGGAAGACTCTTCAACAGCTATCAGAGAATTGTCCGAACCCTCTTCCCGAAGCGCTGCCCCTTTAGCTATCAATTTATCGAAGAGTTCCTTTGCCTTATCCTCCTGTCCTAGTTTTTCAAGTGATTTTCCCTGAAAATAGAGCAGGTCGTCCATACCGTAGCCATTGTGGGACGCGGCACTTTTTTGATAGTAGGCCTTGGCAAGCTTGGCATTGCCTATTTGATCATAGGCATTCCCGATGTAATAGTAGATCATCGCGTTTTTCTCGTCATGGGTAGGCTTTCCTACCTCCAGGTTTTCTGGATATAACAATGCCTCTTCCAATTCCGCTATTGCCGCTTTAAATTTCTTACCCTCCATTAGCTCACGGGCTTTTAAGGTATGGGCATCTACATAACGCCAATAGATTTCCCTTCCGCCTTCCCATGTCCGGAAATGATGGCTATTCAAAAATTGGATAGCCTCATCGTATTCTCCGTTCAGATTCAGCAGTTCAACATAGGTTTTTGGGGCGGACACATCTGTTTTTACTACCTCGAGGTTATTTCGGAGCAGGGCCAGATTGTCCTTAAAATCGGCATCCGACGCATCATAATATTGCGATAGTTCGTCATACCAAAGCGGGTAGGAATTGTCTAGCGAAATCGCCTTGGTCATATACTCTATGGCCCTAGAGGGATTCTTTTGATGATAGAAGGCACCGAACGCAAGGTTGCGCCACACCATGGGAATGGAACTGTCTATCTCCCCTGCTTTTTGCCATGCGGCCATAGCATCTTTGGGTCTTTTGTCATAGAGCAGGTTGCCCAGTAAATAGTATGCTGTCGCATCTTGGGGGTCGATTTCGATAGAATTATCGAGTATCTTTTCAGTTTCCTCCCTGTAGGGAAATACATAATCCAAGGACTTGCCCTTAGCCAATTTTTGCATTTCGGCCGCTTTGGCATTGTCTCCTTTATTGGCATAAAACCAGGAGAGATAATAGTAAATCAAAGGACTTGCGGGATTTTCGATATCGGACAAAAGGGAAATTCCATCTTGCAAAAGCCCGGCGTTTATATAATGGGTAGCGACTTCGAGATAATCGTTGTCTACATCCTGCATGTTTTTCTGCCATTGGACCAAAGAGGCATTGCCCTGTAGCAGGCTCTTTTCATAAAGTGCCGAGAAATCGAGCGGATCATAGGCCAAAAGTTCGTCCATCAATGCATTGGCCTTCTCCATCTTTCCCCGTTTTCGCAGTAACATGCTATAGAGTACATTTATTCTTCCGTCACGGGTGTCCGTGGAATAGGCATGCCTTATGTAATTCAAGGCCTGTTCGAAATTGCCCCTTCTACTTTCCATCTGGGCCAATTCGTAGTTGCCGGAAGCCGCCCACTGGTAATACCAGGTAGAGCGCCCAAAATTTTCATGGGCTTCCTCCAAAAGACCTAATTCTTTTTGTGCCAAGCCCATATAATAATAAAGCCCCCCCTCTTTGGGTTGACGGTATTTTATCTTGAGTTTGTCCGCCGCGGTTTGCAGATAAGTGAGTGCTTCCTCGTATTTGGTCTGGTTGAGACGGCGCATTCCCAACGCCATGTTCACCCGATAATCGTCGGGCGATAGTTCAAGGGCCGCCAGATAATAGTCGTCCGGCTCTATTCCCGCCCGGTGGAACTGCTCCACGAACCGTCCGGTGAGGTAAAGGTCTTCTACCGATTTCAATTCCTCGGGCCTTTTTACCCTTTCCTGATCCTCCGGTAGTTCGGGGTGTTCGGGTTTATAGGGCTTATAAGAAACCAGTTCGTTGCCTTCACTATCTTTCAATTGCAGGCTCAACTTGTATTCGTCAAACGCGTTTTTTCCTTTATAGGTATCGGTAAAAGGAGTTGCCGGGTCAATGTTCAGCGTTTTTCCCACCAAAACTTCATCCCCATATCTTAGGGTTGCCACCACATTCTTAAAAGCTTTTGTGGTATTAAAACCGTAGAAAACGGTTTTGTCATTACGCATTTGAAGGGTTACCGATGCATCCGTAGTCGCATTTTTTACGATTTCGAGATCGCGAATAGGGTACCAATAATTTTTGGCGTCCTTTACAGAGTGTGGAAGTATCCAACTATAATCGGGCTGATTGTTCGAGAAGGAGCCGGTCATCAATTCGACATAGGCCTTGCCGTCGTCGGTCAATTTTCGTCTTGCGTTCTGCCCTTGAAGCCCCGGCCCGAACTGCCACAACTTTGAGGTATGGTTCTCGATCGGGTCGCCAACATGCACGATTCCGGACTCTTGGCCATAATCATATCCCCCGATAAAACCTTCCTTAGCGTCCCACATAAAGAAGGAGACGGGATTGGGGTGGTTCTTCCACCAGGTGAGGTCGACTCCCTTGGTATAATCGGTACCCATATAGTTTTGATGAGAAATGGGCCATTCCGTAAAACTTGAGTTGTTGTGAAATACCCCGATTTCTTGGCTGGGGGGCCAAAAGGTGCGAAAATCCTTGTTAGCCGTTACGGCCACGTTCGCCCAAAACAGAAAGGACTTCGTCAAGGTATTCGCATTACTTATACGGTAATCGACCTCGATATAGGAACGTCCCGGGCGCAAGGTCATGCCCACTACCCCGCGCAGGCCCATAGTCTTCTCGGTCTCGCCGATCCAGATCGTGGCACTTCCATCTTCGTTTTCTATCTTGCGATAGTCGCTGGGCAACATTGTAGTGGTCCTATGATGATGTGGAAAGCACCATTCGATACCCCCTGATATCCAAGCGCCAAGGGTGCCGATCAGATCAGGTTTAATAACGCTATTGACGTGGAACATTTCGTGGCCGTTAGTCTTGTCAATCGCGGAAAACAACCGACCTCCAAAAGCCGGCAGTACCTTGACCTTGATATACTCGTTTTCAAGATACACCATGTCGTAATCGACATCTACAAGTTTGCTCCCCAGCTTGGTCTGCGACGGATAAGGATATATCTTGCCCTGGGCTCCCTGCACGCCCCTTCCAGTGTAAAAGATAGGACTGGTCTCATCCTTTCCCATTTTATAGGTGGGAATTGTCTCAGTGCCTTCATAGACTTTGACTTGGCCAAAAAGGCTTCCACTGGCAACTAGAACAAAGAAAGTAAGGGCCGGTAAAAGTCTTACACGCTGTAGATATTCTCTTTTCATTATTTTATTATAGGGGTCAGCAGGGTTGGGGTTCGATTTGGAAAGCTCCTAGGGATAACTTATCGATGCTATCCATTTTAAATATATAAATTTTGACCCGTAATAGTAAAAATAAATTTATTTACGTCCAAAAAGGGATTGTTCAAAACATCTTCGACAATATCTTTGGTTCGCCGGAAGAATGGCATAATAAGGGTCAAAATGGAGGCTATGAGCTTGGAGATCTCACTCAATTTAAGTCAATTTTCACGGTTTCATCGATTCTACCAATGTCTACTACCAGCCCACTGCCGTCGCGTTGAGTAAGGTAAACAAACTTTTCACCCCATTTGATCTCCCATGCCTTATAAGACGATCTTGAGTAAACCGTTTGAGAAAAGGATTCGTCAAAGGCTTTTATCATCACTATAAATTCGGCATCTTTAGTGTGAAGCTCTGCTTGCGAAATACCATTTAGGGGGCTGCTTTCATTGATAGGGTGAACCACTGTCCACATGGTGGGAAAGAAAACAACTTTCTGCCGCTCGGTTTCAAGGGTAAAAAAATCTCTTGTATCGGAATCCTCCCGTTTGAAGGAAAGTGTAATGTTTACCTCTACTTCGACCAACTGATTGTTCTTTGGGTTCACTACCCTGAACATAAAACCGTTGATACCCTTATAGGGCGACATTACTGCATATTTGCTATATTTAATGGTGGCGGTAGGCTTGGAAAATCTGCCGTACATAAGCCCTGTACCCAGCGCAAAAG
The DNA here is from genome assembly GCA_963734985.1 of uncultured Flavobacteriaceae bacterium. Classification (GTDB taxonomy): domain Bacteria; phylum Bacteroidota; class Bacteroidia; order Flavobacteriales; family Flavobacteriaceae; genus Pricia. The sequence continues at coordinate 123,178 of CAVTJB010000003.1, read as the reverse complement.
TCAAAAGGCCAAGCATGGATTCTACGGACGCTACAATATTTGCCAGAAAACCAAGGGGCGCAACCCGCCCATAACCAAGCGTAGTGATGGTCTGGGAACTAAAGAAGAAAGCTTCCATAAATTGCTCGGGCAGCGTTTCCCCAGCGATACCGGAAAGATGTTCTAGGCCAATGGCCAAATAGACCATGGCAAAAATCAGGTTAAGAACGAAATAAACAACTATAACAACCAAAAAAAAACGGGGCCACGGCATAGTTACCAGCGAATGATAACTGTTGAGGCGTTCAAAAAATGAGACGTTCCTTTTAAGTACATTGAAGCTGCCGTCTTTGTTCAATGCCCGGTAACCTCCGGAATTCGATTTGTTATCGAGCCCAAGGTCATTGTATTTCTGATTATCTTTATTTGCCATCCCGCTGGGTATGGATTGAACCTATTCTATTTAGATAGAGGGAATTTACCGAATTACTCCCGACCGAATTTACGACTAACCCATGGTATTTTGTGGTTTCATATTCCATATTTTAAAGAACTGAGATGGCAATCCTTTAGATAGACACAGAAAAGAGTGGTCTCCGGAATATTGGCCTAAATAGGTCTGGAGTTGTAAATATTTTAAAACTCAGTTCTTCTTTTAATGTAATTTATGAATTCACACAGAAATATATGGCAAAAGTCCCTTTTTAGTGATGCCCAAAGGTTGAACTTAACTGGCAATCAAACCTCAACAACTGGATGTAATTATGTACGGATTACTAATGCAGGATAGCTTTTGAGCTCTATTTCTCGAATATTTCATTTTTCTAAATTAAACCACAAAAGTTTCAATAGTACAAAATAGTCAGTAATAAGCAGACCCCTATCATAGCCAAATTTATAAATGCACCTACTACCCAAACTTGCGCCTAAAAATTGTTCCTGAGGGATCTCTTTATCATAACCGCAAGCCCCATAAACAAAAAACTAACTGAAATGACAAATGTAATTTTCCGCAAAAGATTATGGTGACCGTATCGTGTACCATACCACAAAAAATAAACGTAACCAGCACTGCAATGGCTACCGGAAGAATTTTCTTTTAGGATTTGAATATGTATTTTTCCAAATAATACCCAAAAATCGAATTCCAATAATTCCAGAATGTGGATAAGTTTTTTGCGCCGAAGGAAGGGTATGGATTATTTCATAATGACCTTGGACTCCCAATCGATACATCGTTTCTTTTTTTGATATAGTCGGTCAAAGTAATATTCGTCTATACGTCTCTTTTTCAGATACCGTGAAACTTTTCAAAAGTGGCAAATATGATTGTCTGGCGGTTAATGGGGCTTTACCAAACTTGCAAATACTGGAAAAGGGTTTTACTAGAATCCCGTGGCGCCCAATTACTTTATTATCGTTTAGAAGCAAAGTGCCAAGTAAACACCTTCCTTTTTAAGGGCGGCCTTGGACCGATAATCGGTTGATAAGATGTTTTTCCTCCAAAGGAACATCAAACCCATCACTGTCTGGATTATTTTGCTCCATAAATTGACCATATCTAACAAAAATATAATTATGGGGATAGTTTGTAATTCCTGTTATTTGCGATGTATAATTTACTCCATGACTATTAGGCGTGAAGAATTTAGGGCAGTCGATCAACGTTATTTGGTGAAAGTCTTCCCCGCATCGCCATTATCTCTAAGGATGACGATATAAATTCCGCCTAAGATATTATTGCCAACATTTCTGACAGGATAATCATACCGTTAATCGATTATTCAAAATCACACTGCCACTTGCCACAATGTCAAAATTATAGTTATCCGAGAACTCCTACTATCTCACTTTATAATACTCCCCATTAGTTGGACACAAATTATAAAAGTTCAAATTCGCAACTATTCTAGCAATGTATCCCATTTCACTAGTGGCATTAAAAGTTAAAATAAGTTCGTTGAAATTCCTTGTATATCGAATCTCGGGCGCTTTTTGAAGGTGTGACGATTTGAAATGGAATACAGATTTTTATGAAAAATCCATGGACCAAAGTAAATAGGTCTTCGGCCAATTCCCTTCGAGGGATAATGCACAACCTGATGCGAGGTCAAACTGTTCTTCAAGTGGATGAAACAGTACCTTAAAACAAAATAGTTCTGGGGGAACCAGCGGGAACACGGTCAAGGTACAGATTTATGGCGCCGTGATTATCCATTGTATGTAGCGATAATTGGGGCCAAACTCGGATTAAGACCCGGAATCTTCGGCATATTAAGGATATTGAACCTGTCGTTACTCGACAAAACCCTTGTAAAAAAGACTCTTACGGATTACAATTACACACATACCAAAGAACTGAATCCTAAACATTTGAAAATAAAAGATTTCAGAAATCCATCAACGTTTTAACTTAATAAACACTTCATGGGTGCCGTGAGAGTTTGTTGTTATTTCATTGTTAAATGCGGTTTCATAGGCATAACCCATATCGAGCCAATTAGCGGCATTGAAGATAAAAAGGCCACCGAACCCCTCCCGAACTCTGTACGATGGGCCTGCTTCAATTTTATCGTTAAAACAAAAAGCAGCTGTAAGATCAATTGAAAGTGGGGTAGCGTCTACATATCTGAACATTGTTGATGGCTTAAACTTCAAACCTCCTGTAAGTTGAAAATTATAACCGCCGGCTAAATACACTTGTGGCTTACCGGCCGCATAACTCGCCCGGCCGTTTTCTTGTTCCAATCGGTCGTTACTCAATATTTTTGGCACGGACAAGGACGCGAAAAAATGCTTTCCTTTAATCAGTGTGCCTGCACCGACATTGGGCTTGAATCCACCATTAATATCGCTCAAACTAGGATCTGAACCAATACCAAACGTACTTAGACCTGAGAGATTTGCCTTGTAGGAATTGGCGCCGGTCTTAACCCCAAAGTATAGCTCCGTGACTTCTGAAAGCTGAATCTTATAAGATACATCGACATTGATTGAAGTACTGTTTTCTATAAACGTTCGGTCATTGATAATCGAGACTCCCAGCCCCAGGTTTTTGCCTACGGGTGTGCCGAAAAATACGCTCTGGCTTTCAGGTGCGCCCTCAACATTTACCCATTGGCTTCTTACGTTCATCCCTATTTCAGAACCTGGAATCACTACCGTTCCCTCACTACTCTTAGCAGCCCCGGCATAGGCCGGATTGACCAGATTCATGGTATAGCGGTAAAAAGAGCGGTTGGGATCTTGCTGCCCACTTACCGTGAACATTGTTGAGAACACTAGAAAATATAGAAGGCTTTTAATATTCGATTTTTTTTTCATGATATAATTTTTTTGCTGTGAGAAGACCAGGATTTTTTATAGTCAAGCTTTTTCTGGACCTCACCCAATACAGTAGGAATGGTTATGGAATATTGTTTTTTAGTAGTTAATGAAAATCCAGCCTTTCTGTGGAGCAGAACCGTTCGCCAAATCAATAACATAGTAGTAAGACCCGGTCGGTAATTTTTTGTTATTGTTCCTGTAAGTGCCACCCCAATCATTTTGGTAACCTATTGCAGAAAATACCTTGTGGCCCCATCGGTTGTATACGTTTACAATTGAATTAGGATGATTTTCAATACCCTTAATCACCCAACCATCGTTGATACCATCACCGTTCGGTGTAAATGCTTCTGCTGCGGTTACCTTTTTGCTATCGCAGTTTGCAACACAGCCCACTTCCCCATCGGTATTTTGAACTGTCTCGTCATCCGTGCCCTTCTGACTATCGGAACAGCCCTTGTCATCGGCTATTTCTCCTATTGGGGTATCGCTGCATGAATCCAAAGCGTCGCTTATACCATCGTTATCGGTGTCTTTTTGACTATCGGAACAGCCATTTTCATCTACAGATTCGTCTTGCGGACTTTCCGAACACATATCCAGGTTATCGGCAACACCATCAAAGTCAGTGTCCTTTTGACTACTGGAGCAGCCTTCTGCATCTACCTCTTCACCTGTAGGGGTATTGGGACAGAGGTCTATATTGTCGGTAACGCCATCGGTATCACTGTCCTTTTGATTAGATGAACATCCGTTAGCATCTACGGATTCACCACTAGGTGTACCTGGGCAGATATCATCACTGTTCTTAATTCCATCGCCGTCTGAATCCTTCTGCGTGTCTGAACAACCCTTTATGTCCACCGTTTCGCCAGAAGGAGTGCCCGTGCACTGGTCTTGATTATCGTTTACCCCATCCTTGTCCGAATCTTCGGCGACGTCGGTAATTGTAATACTAAACTCTTTTTCAAAGTGTAAATTTTGAGCATCTGTTACGCGTATTCTGATAGAATACGTCGACTTGGTTTCGTAGTCAAAGACAGCAGCAGTATTAAGCATGTCATCAACAATTCTAAAACTATCATTATCCACATCGCCCGCCCCTGTTGCCAAGGTATAGGTAAATGTCTCACTTGAATTGGCGTCTATGGCAGATAGCTGAGCGGCACCTGTTCCTATTGCTAGATTTTCAGCTATGGTAGTCTTGGAAATATCTACTGCAGTTGGTGGGTAATAATAGGTGAAACCACTAGCTGTAGCTGTAGCAAGTTTAGTGGCAACAGCAACAATGCCTGAAGACCCTTCTCCTACTACTGCCGTAATCTGTGTAGCGGAATCTATACTGAACGATACCGCATTGGTGCCCCCAAAAGTAACTTGGGTGGCGTCGGTAAAATAATTTCCTGTAATTACAACGGTATCGGCATTACCTGCACCTGTGGGTGTAAATGAATCGATTACAGGCGGATTATCATTAAAATCGACACCAATATTTGAACTGTATGGAGACAAGGCACCTGAATTCTCAGTTATGGGCGCGTTGTCGTTCGAGAAGGCGGCATCTGTAAATACGAACTGTAAATCGTCTACATCATCTTCATCGTTATTAGCGGTTGCCTTACCCATTAAGGTCATCGTCACCTCTGTGGGTGAATCTATGGTAAATACCGGGGTCAGTCCGGCTGGCAAATTGACAATGGAAACTTGGGAAGGGGTGAGCTGACCAGTACCTAAATCTACAAAAGTGCTATGTGACAATAGCAGTTTCAGTGCCCTATCGTTGTCTATACTTCCGTCGTTGGCCAAGGTTTCTTCATAAGAAGCTCCAAAGGAATATTCGAAAATAGCTGCATTTGATTGCCCGATGACATACATTCTAGTGTTGCTTGAATTGAATGCCACATCATAGGGTGAGACATCCTCTGTGATAGTATACGAATCTGCCAAGGTTGCCGAAGTAATATCGAAGGCCGGGTTTAGGTCATATTCATAAACCGTATTGGTCTGATCCCCTACTAGATACATTTTACCACCGTTGCTGCCGAATGTCAAACCGCGAACTGAACCATCATCGGTCACAGAAAATGTGTTTCCGGTAACGGTAGCTGTACTAACAGAAAAAGGTGTAGAAAGGTCATATTCATATACGGTATCGGATAAATCTCCGGTCATAAACATTTTACTTCCGTCAAAATTGAAATCAATGCCAAAAGGGTTGCCTTCTTGGGTGGTAAAAACGAAAGAATCGACGAAACTTGCCGTAGAAATATCATAAGCAATAGAAAGATCATACTCTTTTATGTCATTGTTTACGTAACTGCCCACATACATTTTAGACCCGTCAGTGTTGAATATAATTTCTGAAGGGTTAGTAGACCCCACCGTATAACTTTGCAAGTAGGTAGCGGTGGTTATGTTAAAACCTTCCGATAAGGTGTATTGATCGATTTCCTTAGTGCCATCGGCTCCCAACGTATATAGCCTCGTGCCCGATGGGTCAAAGGTAAACCCCAATGAACCCGTCTGATTAGATGAAAGGTCGAGGGATTGTTCAAACGAAGCCAGTGAGATACCATCTATGTAGGATAATGATGGAGTACAACCGTTGCTGTCAACAACTGCACCCTCAGGGGTGTTCGGACATTGGTCGATAGTATCTACCACACCGTCACGATCACTATCGCAAGCCCTACCCTGGTCGATAATCGTCCAACCAAAATCTGTAATGATTTTTTTTCGGTTTGCTTCTGCATCACAGTACATGGAACTACCGGCACTAAAGGACACATTGCTCTGTAGCGTCAATGCTGACCAAGCCTCTAAAAGTGCATCGTAATTTTCAGTGGAAAGTCCGGCGTTATCGAACATAGAATCCATACTTAAAACTTGGCTTACGTCCCACATGCTGATATCCTGATCAAAAGATGTTGCTCCCTGGAACATTCCCAGGCCTTCCATTGGATACCCCGGTGGTAACATTGGATCTTCTATAGGTCCCATATAAGCTACCGAGCTAACATCCCAACTGCTGATATCTTGATTGAATGCGGTGGCGCCAGCAAACATACCGGTCATGTCCATTACGTTAGCCACATTCCATCCGCTGATATCTTGATTGAAAGCGGTGGCTCCCGCGAACATTCCGCCCATACCAATTACACCACTAACATCCCAGTTGTCAATATTCTGGTTAAAAGCGGTCGCTCCTTCGAACATTCCCATACCATAACTTGGAAATTCAGGCATCATCGGATCCTTAAACGACCCCATTTGCCATACCGAGCTAACATCCCAACCATTAATATCTTGGTTAAAAGAAGTGGCTCCCGCAAACATTCCGGTCATATCCTGGACTATACCCACGTTCCAACTACCTATATCCCCGTCAAAAGCGGATGCATTCTCAAACATGCTAGACATTCTTTTGACCTTATCAACATTCCAATTCCCGATATTTTGGTTGAAATTGGAAGCACCTTCGAACATGCTTTTCATATATACTACATTGGACACATCCCATTCCCCAATGTCCTGATTGAAAGCGGTGTTGAGAAACATGCCGGACATAGAGGTAACTTTGCCCACATTCCAACTATTGATATTTCCGTTAAAAGAACTGGCGTGTATAAACATGTTGGTCATATCGGTTACATTGCTTACATCCCAACTATCCAGATTCTGGTTAAAAGCAGATGCAGAAGAAAACATGCTGCTCATATTGGTAACATGGCTGACATCCCATGAATTTATATCTTGATTAAATGAATCGGTAAAGGCAAAGGTTCTAAACATATCGGTAACCAAAGAAAGATCAGGCGTATCCGTAGCATTGAGAACAAAATTGCTGCAACGATAAAAAGTGTGGTTCATAGAAATCCATTGCTGCGTACCCCAATGTTCGACGGATAGTAATTTCTCATTATCTTGTCCATAACCAAATTGTAAATGCGGAAAATCACCACTTACTTTTACGGTATAGGTGCCTGCACTGGCATAGGTATGGGTTGCGTCCCCAGTATAAACCGTACTGTCCGGGGAGCCGTCTCCCCAGTCTACGGTGTAGCTAAATGCACCGTCCCCGGTGGGGATAGTAATCTGATTGTCATTGGAAGTGCCCGGGTTGTCCGTTTTCCACGTAGTGATAAATTCATCTTGTGCCTGTAGAAAAGCGAAACTCGATAGACACAATAGAAAAAAAAGTAAGTTCGTAAAATTCCTTTTCATAAATAGGGTATAATTAATTATTTCAGTAGCGAAAAAGCCTTCATTTATAACGTAGGAATTTGCTTATATTGTTTTCGTTTATTTTTTATTGTAAAATTCACTTCTGAATAGGCTTCTTGTAGAACTACTCCAAAACGGAATGGTTCTTTATTTTATTTTGTCAAATTGATGCGGCAAACGCAGATTGTGGGCTTCACTAAAAATCGTACCATGAAATGTCGATGCACCAATGAACAATTACCGGCACAAACAATTGGTCTATCAGCAATGGAAATAACTATACGGGAGGGTAAACTGAACGGAGCGCAATTCATCTTCTTGAAGACAAGGGCACCTGCAATGCTTTTTGATGTGGAGAAAGATCCCTATGAGACCGAGAACCTGGCCCGAGATCCTGAAATTGGGGCTACCTTATAGAAAATGCGCAATTTATTGAACTAATGGATCAAGGAAATGCCCGACCTCACCCCTGTATCCCGCATTTTATTTGGTGGAAAAAGTGCTCGAAGAGCCCGTGAAGTTCGGCAGGGAATATAAAAAAGGATATCAATGGCTATATCGATTACGCCGACCTCCTGCTAAAAGATTTCGGGTCAGTAAAAGAACAGAGCCAGTCTTGATTAAAATCCAAGAATATTTGGCAACATTATTGGGCCTTGATCGTCTGTGGCAGTTTTGGCGAAAAGCCAAATCTCTTGTGCCTATGGCCAAGGAAATTGCCAAAAAAATTCCGAGATCCTAAATCGCTTAAAGGCCGCTCAATTCTTCGGTTTGAAGAAATTGGCCGATCCCGCCCCGGTGATGTTGTCCTCTTTATGGCGCCGATAGTCCCCTTAAGGCACTTCTCGCTTTGAATTGTATGGCATTGTTCCGCTCGGGCGAAACACCTTATACATTTGACATCGCCAAAAAAATGAACCAAAGGTTTTTGATGATGAGATGGTTATATGGCGACTGGATTATTTGTTGCAGATAATGCTTAGAAACTCTTTAAACAAATGCTGTTGGGCAGAAATATAAATTATAAAATTAACATCGGAAAAAATCAGAAGGTTCATAGTTTGCAAGAAATATCATTAGGGCAAAAACAGAAACACACTCAACAGATTACAAAAAATTGCCTGACTTAAAATAGTCCGATTGTAGTATATTGCATCGTCCCAATTTGTATTGTGACTTAAAAAGCAACTAAGATTGTCCTATGCTATTCTTTAGGTCGAATACCCAGAGTACAAGTGCTATACTTGCTTTCCCATCCAAACAAAGAAAATATGGACCACATACTGGATATAAAGACGTTCGCACTATTCCTATTTATGCATATTGCCCTTACCGATACCGCGGCGGCCCAGACCTTTGTCGCAGTGGGGGACCTACAAATTTCCTTGGGCACCCAAACCTATACTGCCCCTTCCAAAAACAAGTCGATTACGGGCGAGCAACTATCAATTTCAGGCCAGAAATACGAAATAGGAATCGGTGTACACCCAAAATCAATCGTTAAGATCAAGCTCAACGGAGGCAATAGATTTATAGCCAAAGTAGGGTTGAACGATTCAAAAATCGATTACGGATCAAAGGATGTAAAGTCTATTCCCCTCACCGACGGGAAACGTGTATTTTACCAGATTACCGATACCCAAAAACAGTTTATAGGCGTCGAGGGTGAAGATGGAAAGGTTGACGAGGGTAGCGTTATCTTTAAACTTCTTCATAATGGCACCGAAATCTATAATAGTGGGATAGTCCACAAAGGGGAAAAGGCCAAATCTATAAATGAAGCGGTAAAAGGAGGCATTTTGGAGATGGTAGTTGAGGATGCCGGAGATGGCGCCAGCGGCGACCACGCGGTATGGATCGATCCTAAAATTGAATATTTCGAAGTACCTCCGGTCATCGTGGCATCCGATTTTCAGGGAGAAGTATTTAAGCAATCCGAAGAAATCAGCTCAAAGCTGACTATCTTGATAGAGAAATTACCCAACATCAAACTCCCTTTAAAGCAACCCCAATATGATTGGTTGATCGATAACGGGAACGCCAGGGCGAATGTTTATCGAACCAAAAACGGCAAAGATATTGTTCTCACCAACGGACTGATAGCTAGAGTTTTTCGTTTAAAGCCCAATTTGGCCACCATAGATTATATCAACCAGATGACGGGGGAGAGTATTTTACGCAGTGTTTCAAATGAAGGTGTACTGACCATAGATGGAAAAACCTACCCCATAGGAGGGCTAATCGGGCAACCGGAATATGCTTATACATTAATGCCCTGGGTAGATGATATGTCGGCCTCTCCGAATTCGTTTCGTATTGAAAATTTTAAGGTCAAGGAATTGAGCGATCGTTTGGAATGGAAACGGGTGCGGTGGGCCTCGAATGACAAAATGCCCACCGGGAAAGAATTAATTTTCACGCTATCGAAAGATAGTGTTGTCGTGAAAGTCCATTACGCTTTATACGATGGTATCCCCACCCTTGGCAAATGGATCGAGGTAATCAATAATAATTCGCTATTGATTCAACTGAATGCGTTTATGTTGGAACAATTGGCCATGGTAGAAGGCGAGAATTTGGTAAACGTTCCCGAACATTTTGTAAAACCTAACATCCATATCGAAACGGATTATGCTTTTGGGGGAATGCAACAGAAAACATCGGATCAAACCACCTACTGGGAAACCGATCCGCGGTATACCTCACAGACCAATTATGCGATGCAATTGCCCTGTATGTTGGAGGTAAGGCCTCCGATCGGCCCCGAAATCGGTATTGCCCCAGGTAAATCGTTAACTACCTTTCGCGTCTGGGAAACCCCTTTTGATAGTTTCGACAAGGAAAGAAAGGGATTGTTCATAAGAAAAATGTATCGCACGATTTCGCCTTGGACCACCGAAAATCCTATTTTTTTACACCTGACATCAACGGACCCCGAAGAAATAAAAGCGGCCGTAGATCAGTGCGCTGAGGTGGGCTATGAAATGATTATTTTAAGTTTTGGCAGTGGCTTAGATATGGAAAAGGAATCACAGGAATACTACGATAAGTTTAGGGGATTGGTAGACTATGCCCGTTCCAAAGGTATTGAATTAGGCGGCTATTCGCTGTTATCCAGTAGATGGATCAGTGATGAGGTAGATGTAATCAACCCCGAAACCGGCAAACGCGGAGGCATGATTTTTGGATCTTCCCCGTGTCTATGTTCCGAATGGGGATACGAATATTTCAGGAAAATCAAAAAATTCTTTCAGGAAACAGGAATGAGCGTTTTTGAAAACGATGGCTCCTATCCCGGAAATTTCTGTGCCTCCACCACCCATGCACATCACAACGGGCTCGAAGATTCACAATGGAAACAATATGCACAGATTCAAGGCTTGTACCAATGGATGCGTTCAAAAGGTATTTATATGAACGTTCCGGATTTCTATCTTAATTCAGGAACCAATAAAACAGGAATAGGATATCGAGAGGTCAATTGGTCACTTCCCCGGGAAAGACAATTGGTTCTCGGCCGTTTTAACATTTATGATGGGTTGTGGAAAAGTATCCCAAGCATGTGCTGGACGTTCGTGCCCCTAACACAATACCATGGGGGAGGCGCTGCGGCGACCATGGAACCCTTAAGTGATCACTTGGTGGATTACGAAAACCATATGATGCAAAATTATGGATCCGGGGTACAGGCCTGCTATCGAGGGCCACGATTGTACGATACGCCAAAAACGAAGGCAGTGGTAGCCAAAGTTATCGAGTGGTACAAAAAATATCGAGAAATTTTAAATAGCGATATTATCCATTTAAGACGTCCATCCGGAAAGGATTGGGACGGGTTCATGCACGCCAATCCGAAATTAAAGGAAAAAGGATTGGCCATGGTCTTTAATCCGACAAACCAAGAAATGATCCGTAAAATAACCCTTCCTTTGTATTATACCGGTATTGAAAGCAGCGCATTCGTTAGAGAAAAGGAAGGACCCGGCAAAAATTACAAATTGACCCGGGATTACGAAATAGAGGTGGAGGTAAGCATTCCCTCACAATCTTATACCTGGCTTGTAATTGAATAACAATGTGCCACACTAAAAAAAAGCTATGTGCAAAAACAGATTAGCGTTGCTTCTATTGGTTTTTTCAGTTTCATGCTCCCAACAGGAAAAGGAAACCTTGCCGGCACAGACCGTCGAAAACCCGATTTGGAAAGAAGCGTATAAAGGAATATGGAAATCTACGATTAATGCACCATCCAAAATCAATTTGCTGAACGCTGCGGGTGTCCCCGCTCGGGCAAAAGAGTTGGCGGAAATGGAATCCCGTGCTTTTCCCTTGGAAAAATCGGAGATCAGCGCCTTTTCAAAGAATGGGAAAACCTATTTGCGCTTTCCATTAAACGAGGATGAACAGATTTATGGGTTGGGGCTAAATTTTAAAACGGTCCAACAAAGGGGACGCATTATGCGCCTGCACATGGACCATTACGGCGGCCGAGATAATGGTCGGACCCATGCACCTGTGCCTTTTTTTGTATCCACGACGGGGTATGGGGTTTTGATCAACTCCGCAAAGTACATAGATGTGTATGTCGGGACAGGCGTCAGCAAGAACAGCCAGAATCCGGCCATATCCAAGGACCGGAACACGGATAAGAATTGGACCGCCCAACCCAAATCGGATAACTTGGAGATTGTCATTCCCGATAATGGCGTGGAACTGGTTTTGTTTTCGGGCAAGAACATTCAAGAGACGGTACAAAGATTTAACCTTTACTGTGGAGGTGGTTTTATACCCCCAAAATGGGGACTGGGATTTTGGCAGCGCACCCCGACCCTGTACAACGAAAAGGATATTCAAAATGAGGTGGATGGGTTTACGGAGCACAACTTTCCGTTGGATGTGGTGGGGCTGGAACCGGGTTGGCAAAGCAAATCATACCCCTGTACTTTTGAATGGGACCCTACCCGTTTTCCAAATCCAGATGCCTTTGTGAATAATATGCTGGAGCAGGGCATACATCTAAATTCCTGGATCAATCCCTACGTATCCCCTGATGCCCCCATATTTGAGAAAATCGAACCCTTTACCGGCTCGCATACGGTCTGGACCGGTATCGTACCCGATCTTATGACTCCGGAAGCAAATCGCATCATGGCCGAACACTTTCAGAAAGAAGTCTTGGCCAAAGGAGTGAGCGGATTGAAAATTGACGAGGTCGATGGCTATGATAACTGGCTCTGGCCCGACACCGCACAATTTCCTTCAGGTCTTTCTGGTGAGACGATGCGATCAATTTACGGTACGTTGACCCAAAAATGGAGTGCCGAAATGTATCGATCCAACAATACCAGAACCTATGGATTGGTAAGGGGCTCTAATGCAGGGGCCGTATCTTTTCCGTATGTCATATACAATGACTACTACAAGCACGAAGATTTTATAACCGCCTTGATTAATAGTAGTTTTTTGGGAGTGCTTTGGACCCCCGAAGTGAGGCATTCCGAAACTTCCGAAGAATGGGTGCGTAGAATGCAATCGGTTTGTTTCTCCCCATTGGCAATGATCAATGCCTGGGCAGACGGAACAAAGCCCTGGTCTTACCCCGACGTTTATGAGCAATGCCAAGAGGTCGCCCACTTGCGCATGCAATTGTTGCCCTATTTGTACACGGCTTTTTCGGAATATTATTTCAAGGGAATCCCGCCCTTTAGGGCTATGGTAATGGAAGAAGGGTTCGATTACGGGACCGTTCTGGAAAAAAGTAAGCTCAACGCTACTGAAAACCCCTATGCAATGGCTTTAAAAAAAGAGGTGAAAGACCAGTATATGATGGGGGAGTCCATTCTAGTGGCTCCATTGTTCGCCGGCGATAAAACCAGAAAAGTAGTATTACCGCAAGGAAAATGGTTCGATTTTTACACGGGCGAATTGGTCGGGGAGGGTCAAGTTATTACCGCCGACCACGGTTTGGACAAAATTCCCTTATACGTTAAGGATGGTGGCATTGTGCCCATGGTTCCGACCGCCAATAATACCATGAAATGGGCCGCAGGACTACCATTGGAAATTCGGGTATATGGGCATAAACCTAAGGAATATACCCTGTATGATGATAATGGACAGACCTTCGATTACGAAAAGGGTGCCTATTCACAACAATTACTTAAGGTCATGAAAACCAGTGGCGGGTTAAAGGGCAGCATGGTGCCCATAATCTTGAATGGGGGTTGGTCTTATAAGGAGGTCACCTGGAAATTTATGAGCCTCTAAATGGAATGTCAAGTGAGTTGATCGTTAACCGATGAAAATCGATGGGGCTATTTGACAAAACCTTTGTCAAACAACAGATGTTTTAATCGTTTTATGATTGGTTCTGAATTTTTCCAGACAATTTGCACCTGGGTTCTAAAGTAATTATAGATGCAAAAGAAAAGGGTGTTTTGACATGATAGACAAAATGAAATCTCTGGATATTACAGATCCGGAAAAGAATAGGGTGAAATTTGACAATAAAGCCCTTCTTAATGGGGTTAGCTTACACAGCTGATTATGTATCGCGCCTTTCCTTACTTACCGATTCGGCAAGTCCCCGAATATACCCGATAGCGAACAAATTCCCCAAAGTCATGTAACCGGGCATGGTGTTTTTTTCTCCTGCCATGGTCGGCACATGATCTGCCCTAAGCGCTCCTCTAAACCCAATGTCGTAATAAGCTTTCATGGCCTCGTACATATCGATATCGCCTTCATCATGGAATGTTTCGGTGAATCTAGTACTGGGCAATTGCCCGCTTAGTTCTTGCACATTTCTGAAATGAACGAAATGTATTTTTCCCGCCCTGCCCCACCGATGTATAAGTTCGGGAATATTTGCCCCCATCAGCGAAAAATTACCTTGGCACATAGTAATGCCGTTATAATCACTGGGGGCGATATTCAGCATCCTATCAAAATTTTCAACGGTATTCATTATCCTGGGGATTCCCTGAATACTATGAACTTGCGGATCGTCGGGATGAAGCGCCAGTTTTACCTCCAATTTCTCCGCTTCGGGTATCACGGCATTTAGAAAATATTCAAGGTTTTGCCATAGGGCCTCCTTGGAAAATTTCCCATATTCGGTCAAAGGCTTATCCTTTATTTTTTCGTAATCAAAGGCGGTCATTAACGCACCTCCCCTCCCGGGGGTATCAACTGTGGTCCTCACCCAACTGATGACGGGCATCCAGTTATAGCAAATGCAATCAACACCTGCCCTTTTTAGGTTCTTCATAAAAATGATGAAATTCTCTATTTCCTCATCCCTTCCTTCGAGACCCAGTTTGGTTTTTGCCCCCAAAGCTGGCGGCCCTTCCACCACGGTATAATGTAGGCCAGCTTCTTTCCAGCCATCCACTACGTTTTTAACCGCTTCATACTCCCATGGGTTAGCATTTGAATTCGTAAAAAGTCTTTGGTCGATACCCGCTACGGCTCCATAGGCCCCCATTTGTTTTGCCAATGCTATTAGGTGTTCATGGGCCTCCATTCCCCAGAAATAAGCATTGCTCATTTCAATACCGGCATCCTTTGAAAGTCCGGTTAGCTTTTTGGAGTTCTTGAAACCTTGTTTGACATTATTGTTTGAATGGACGAGGCCTAACCCACCGATAGAAATTGCAGCGGCCATAGACGCACTATTTTTAATGAAATTTCTACGTTCTTCTTTCACGGTAAACTCCTTTTTGATGATCCTTTTTTTAGACATTAGAGAACTGGACTAAGGCCTTTCAGAAAATAATTAGTGCTAGCCTTTCCTAATGTCCTTTTTTATTTGATTCAAATTCTGGCTCAAATTGGACAACCAAAAACCATTCAATGGGACCCTGTGCTGTTATTAACCGCCAAGAAAATAAAAGTGGTATTCAGCAAACCTATTCACTCTTTAGGACTTCCGCCGGATTGCTTTTTGCCGCCCTTATCGTCTGAGATCCGATCATAAGGAATGCGATTAATAGCACAGCCAGCAAGCCGACGAACATCTCGGGTACCTGAACAGGCGTATGATACGGAAACTTGGTGAGCACAACCTTTTCGAAGAAAAGATATGTTATTGGCAGAGCGATGAGTGCCGATATCGATAGCAATACAAGAAACCCGCGGCTCAATATATAAATAAGGTTACCGGAGCTTGCGCCCAACACTTTGCGGATGCTGATTTCCTTCAACCTGGTTTCGGTAGTGAAGGCCACCATTCCGAACAGGCCCATCGATGCGATAGAAGTGGCGAGGAATGAAAGGAAGCCAATAATCTTAATCATGGTTGAAAGTTCGCTGTAAGCATCTTCTATTGCTTCGTCATAGAATTTGGCCTGAAATGGATGAACAGGATCGATTTTCTTCCATACGGACTCGATCTTTGCCATGGTCGCCGGCATATCAGTGCTTTGTATCTTGGCATTGATGATAGCTCTGTCCCCGGGTGTCCAGAACATGAGTGCTGCCGGTTTAATGAGGTCCTGGACCTTGCCATAATGAAAGTTTTTCATAACTCCGACAATGGTCATCTTGTGTCCATTTTCTTTGAAATTACTGAATGTGATCTCCTCCCCGATTGCTTTCTCGGGGTCTCCTTTGCCTATGTTCAATCGTTTAAGGACCTGTTCGTTGACGATGACTTCGCTTGCGGCTTTGGCCGTAGTGGGCCGTGCAATAAAATTCCCGCCTGCAAGGAGTTTGTATCCATGCAGGTACAAATAGTTTTCGTCCACATTATTGGTCAGGACCAGCGCAGAGTCGCGCGGATCTTTGTATTTCATATCGCCGCCCCAGGCATTCCCAACGCTGGTGACAATCAGCGACCGGGACAGTGCTGTCACTTCCGGCATCCCGCTCAGTTCGTTGAGAAGCCCCACGGGTTTATTACCCTGCATATCGATGTTCAGGATATTTTCTGTTTTGAACCCCAGGTCGAACACAAGAATGTTCTTATACTGCACATAGCCCACAGCGGTCGCTGTTATAAATATTAGTGTGAGCGTGTATTGAATAACCACCAAGGCGCGTCTAAGAGGTATATGTTTGAATACTTTCACCGACTGCACATTTCTGAGTGCATTGATTGCGCTGACTTTCGAAAAGAATAGTGCAGGTATGAAACCGGCAATAACACCTACGATCACCGAAAATATGATAAAAGCCAAAACCATAGGTGGGGAGAGCTCGAGCTTCACTAGTTGCTGCATCTCCGGTGCCATGTTTATCAGTTGCGGCCGCAATACGAGAAATAGGAAAAAGGAAAGAAAAAGGGCCGTCAGGGAGATTATGATTGCCTCTGCCATGAATTGCTGCCGTACCTGGCCCTTTCCGGCACCGATTGCTTTGCGAAGGCCCACTTCCTTAAAGCGGCGCATGGCACGTGCTATCGTAAGAATAGTATAATTAAAACATGCCGACAATATCACAATGAGTGCTAGCGCACCAAGTATCCAAAGCACGACCGGAGGTATATGAGGGCCCACGCGACCCATAGAGAGGAAGATCTTCCCCGACTACGATATCAAATAAAGGAAGAAGCTCGAGTTGGATTTCGGTACTTTCGTCGGCACCATTTTCCTCCTTTGCCAATACGTCGAGCTGCGACTGAATCGATGCCATGTCGGCATTTTCCTGTTTGAGGACGTACACGTAGTTCGACGACATGTTTGTCCATGCCTCAAAACCAGTATCGTTTTTATTTATTTGCTCAGCGGTGGAGAACGATACCAGTGCTTCGAAGTTCATATGCGAAAAGAAAGGAACGTCCTTCATTACGCCGGTCACCTGATAATTGGACGAATCGAATAGGATCGCTTTGCCGAGCGCAGATTCATTACCGAACAGCTTTTGCGCTGCTGTCTCCGTCAGCACGATCGAATAAGGATTTTTGAGCGCCGTGTCAGGATTGCCTTCCAACATCGGAAATGTAAATATCCTGAACAAAGACGGCTCCGCCCAGATGCCCTTGATGGGAAGAATTTGGTCCCCGACCTTCGCATCCTGCGAAAAATCGTTGCGCACAATGGCCACTTCTTCAATGCCGGTCACTTTCTCCCGGATAAGCTTTCCGGTCTTGATCGATGTGGTCGCAAACTTGCTGTCCTGTTCATTATTGGAAGTAGTTACGTTGGTGATGCGATAGATTCTATCACCATTCTTATTGAACTTGTCGTACGAATACAGGTCCAGGATGAACGCGATCAGTAGTAGTCCGACGGACATACTGATGGCAAGGCCAACAATATTGATGGACGAGAATAGCTTGTTGCGCATTAGGTTGCGTCCCGAGGTTTTGATATAGTTTCCGATCATGGTCCAGTTGATAATAGGGTTGTAGGATGACTTTTAAGTATTTGAAATCTACTTTGAGATAATCCCAAAAGGCTATTCTCGTTTTAAATGGATGGGTTGGCGAATTTAAGTCGGCCTACAATTGACTATCTCCAATCTAATGCATTTGAATAACTTACCCAAAATTGTACCAAATAGTTAACTTATTGAACATTAAATAATTAATCAAATATTTTTTGAAAAAAGTATGAAATGTGTAAAATATATTTACATGAATCGTCTAATTTTTTTACATGCTTTTGAGTCTAGACAGGTAGTTGTATTATTAATTTAATTGCTATTTGAGTTCCATAAAAAACATTATTTGAAACACCGCTCATTGATCTTTCTAGTAATTTACTTTCACCAACGCCTAAAGTTTTCTTTCTTGGCTCTGTTCAAAAGCGGTTATATTGTCAAAAAGAGCTTTCGTCCCATTCCGATTGCATTAAATAGGCTATCAGCTCGTCATTGGTGTAGCCGATACTATTTGGTGCCAAGCTGGTGTTAAAGGCCCTGAGCATACCGTAGAACCTTAATTGTTTCATCTGTTCCAATGTTTGTGTATTCATATTGGTGTTTTTAATGATTTCTATTTGTAGTAATTGCCTCCCCTTATATTGTTATGGCCGGGAATCTCTATATCCTCTTCCGGGTCTTCATCAAGTTTGTCCCAGCCCTTTTTGAGTATCCTATCGATCATGTTATAGTTGTAAGCTTGGTAGCCCGAAGCTCTTTTACAGGCCTTGTCCAATCTTTCGTTGCCCGCCCTTTTGGCCAGGTGCAATATCCCAAGGCACGACTTGTACGATTGCTCCGGATGCTGTTTTTTATCCAAGATCTCTATGATATATTCTTTACAATGGATCCCGATATTGCTTGCCCAGTCTATGAATTTATCAGAGTTCCATTCACTTATGAACCGGTGGTGCGAGGGCATTTGTTCCTTTTCTCACGCCCATGTGCCGCAAGTCTTTCCTCCTTATAAAAAATCTCTACCAGACTATTGGAGAATATAATTTTCACGTGCTTGCCTATGTGTTGGTAGGGCACACTGTAGTAGTGTTTGTCCTTGCTCAGGTAGATGTGGCTGTTCTTGTGGACCGTTGCCTTGGCGTAAAATTTTATCTCGTACCGCTTTACCGGCAAAGGTTTCAACTCTAAACTTTCGATTTCCTTAAAAAGAGAATAACGAGAGTATTCCCTGCCCCTGAAGGGCATTTTATTATGGACGTCCAAAAGTTCTAGAATGGCCTTGTTGAGATCGGCCCCGCTATGGCAGGTCTGGTCTCTAAGAGGTGCGAACACCCTTGTGTAAATGATACGGACGGTATTCTCGACAATAGCTTTATCCCTTGGCCTGTAGGCCCTTGTAGGCAGTACTGCTGTTTCGTAATGCTCGGCAAAGTCGGCAAAGGTCTCATTTACCTTTGGCTCGTAACGGCTACTTTTGGTTACCGCCGCCCTTAGGTTGTCGGGCACCAGAGCCTGTGGTACACCGCCATAATACCAAAGTGCATTTTCTACACATTGGATAAAATCTTCTTTCTTTTGACTTGCGCGGGCCTCCACATAGGTATATTGGCTACTGCCCAAAACACACACGAAGACCTCTAGGTCCTGTATTTCTCCCGCATGTTTATCTACTGTATGAAGTTTCTTGCCCGTGTAATCGATGAACAGTTTGTCCCCGGCCTTATGCGTAAAATGCATTACCGGGGAGACCTCCTTGGTTCACTCCCTGTACCAATACCTGAACTGTGATAGCTGGAACCCGTCAGGGTGCTTGGGATAGTACTCCTGCCAAAGCAACTGTTTGGTCACACCTGTTTTTCGTAGCTCTTTGTCGAAATAGGAAAAGTACCTTTCTAAGGTCTGTAGCTGCTCACTTTTCGTGCGTTGTTCCGACTTGAACAGCTTGTGCAGCTCTTCAAGGGTCAGTGCATCGACTTCATAGGCTGTCAACTTATAACGCTTGAAGAACGCTATATACTTCGTTACCGTATTTCTGGAAAGACCAAGCTGCTTGATTATTTGGCGCTTGCTGACGCCAATGCTATATAGCTTGAATATTCGTTTTACTTTTCGCATTTCTATTTGTTTGTTGGCCATGATCTTTTTAACAAAAAAAAGACCATTGACATAACCCTCAAATAGAATCGGTTTTTAGTGGCTCACTTTCACCCGCTGTGGGTGGTCCACTTTGACCCGCCGCTGGTGGTATACTATATCCGTTTTTTGCACATTGAACCAATTGTATGCTTTTTAAAGGTAAATAAAAGAAGGGAATCTGTTTAACCCATTTTAACCATAAGCATGAAAAGAAGAAATGACAGAAATCCGATACACCCTACAGGCTGAAAACGGGCGTACATTGGGAACATCTTCCCGTTACCTACCTGTTTTCCGAAAATGCGTTGAGCTGGCAGTCGGTCTACCACCATTACCGCAAATGGTGCAGGGCGGATTTCTGGAAGGACTGCTGGGTGACGCTCCACGACAGGCACAGGGCGCTCGACCTCTCCAGCGTAGACCTTGACGGCAGCCATACGCCTGCCAAGCGGGGCGGCGGGAGCGTCGCCTACCAAGGGAGGAAGAAGCTGAAAACGACCAACGCCCTGTACCTGACCGATAGTCAGTGGCTGCCCTTGGCCATGTCCGAGCCCGTGGCGGGAAACCATAACGACCTCTATGATATCGAGGTGCAGTTCGAGGTGGTAACTGCTACATTGGAAAAGGCCAACATACCGGTAGACGGACTGTTCCTCAACGCCGATGCCGGATTCGATTCCAAGGACTTCCGGAGGTCCTGCGGGAAAAATGAGATCAACACCAATGTATGCTTCAACAAGCGCAATGGCAGAGCGGACAGGGACGAATATTTCGACGAGGAACTATACGGTGAACGCTATGCGGTGGAGCGTACGAACGCTTGGATGGACAGCTACCGTTCCCTGCTGAACAGGTTCGACACGACAGTCGAAAGTTGGAAAGGGTTCAACTATCTGGCATTCATCGTGATGGCCCTCAAAAAATTTGGAAAAGAACAAGAAAAAAGTTTAAATCACTTCATCTACAAATGGCAACTTGAAGTTCTCCTCAACTTTAAAATAAAACCCCCTTTTTGGAGATGTCGGCCCAAAATTCCGTCTGATAATTTAATAAAATTGTAGACAAACCACCTTATGTGTAAACATATAAACATTATATTCGTACTTTTGGTATAGAAATCCTATTTTGGGGGATATATTGAGGATATTATTTTATGAGCGACTTGTTTTTATTATTTATGCAATGGACTATTCTACAACTAATAAAAGCAAATTGATTTCGACCAAAAGGTATCTGGTTAATTTTGTTGTTGCCGCTAGTATTTATGATTCACTCCTTCTAACCTCGGAAAGCTAATCAATCGGAGTATTTAAATCTGGGTCATTGAATGGAAATATGGGAAAGCCTGACCCCTATGTGGCACGCCTCAGTCAAAGATATCACACATGCGGTTCTGTTTATGGTTTCGAGAGACGCCCGACATACCACGGGACAGAGTTTGGTGATCGATGGTTGTCGGGCCGCTATTGGTCCATCGCATGGAAACAAGGGATGTAATTCGCCCATAAAAGAAAATTTGAGATTATGTTGTTCAGTTAAGGTTGCCAAACCCTATGCCGTTTAGGACCATATAATAAAGTATTGCCGATTCCAAAGCGGTAACATGACATTAAAGCCTAACACCAAATCCCGCTAAATATGATGATAGGAAAACATATAAAAATTATTTTCACCGTTTTATTCTGCCTTGCGGGTTCGATCTTTGTTGTGTCCCAAAATATAGCGCCGCAAGCAAAAATAAGTGCATCTACGGAACAATCAGAACATCCTGTATCCAATATAACGGATGGAATAATCCGCATACAGGGATTGGGGGAATGGGCAAGTCAGGGTGATCACAGGGCTTGGGGTTTTTTTGAATTGCCTTGGATAAAACTGGAATGGCCTATAAAGCGATCCATCGAGAAAATTACCTTGTACGATCGCCCCGGCGTCCAAACCCAAATCGGTAGTGGCACCCTGGTTTTTAGCGATGGCAGTAAAATTTCGGTGACCGCCATTCCAAATGACGGTTCCCCAAAAATGGTTACCTTTCCCGCCAAGGAAGTGGAATGGGTGCGTTTTGATGTCACCGATGGAGAGGGATTGGGAATGGGCCTTTCCGAAATCGAGGTCTTTGCCGCACGTGGTCAGGATGATGCCCCACTTACTTGGGTAGACCCCTTCATAGAATCTGCCAAGGGCAGGTACTTTTTCTTTACCCCTGGTGCTAGGCCCATGGGCATGGTGGCCGCAGCACCGATAACCCGGAACAAGAACCAATACGGGGGCGGTTATAACTACAATTCAACCGAAATACTGGGCTTTGAACAGATTCATGGTTGGTGCCTATCGGGTATTCAGGTAATGCCAACAACAGGCGAGGTTGATCCACCCATGGTGCCGCAGCTTGGAAATCGAGCTTTAGTCATGATGACGAGATTGCCATCCCCGGCTATCAGCGGGTCTATCTCGAGGACTATCATATGTGGGTCGACTATACCAGTACGGAAAGAACTACGTTCTATCGTTTTAACTTTACCGAAAAAGCGGAAGCCAATATCCTGACCAACTTGGGGGGTTATCTGGGGAATTCGACGATGATCAATGCCGATGTTCGAAAGGTAGGCCAAACCGCATTTGAAGGTTACTTTGATTTGTCCGGAAGATTTTGGGGCGGTCCAGAAAATGTAAAGATATTTTTTGTCGCGAAATTTGATAAACCATTCAAAGCCTTTAATGGTTGGAACGAGAACGAAATTCTATCGAACATCGAAAACCTCAAGGGAACGACCGAAATGACACGACGTGACTCCATTGTCTTCCCCAGTTTGACACAGAGTTATTGGAATGCCCCAACAACCGGTGTTTCCGCCCAATACGATGTCGAGGCCGGCGATGAAATACAAATGAAAATTTCCATATCGTATACCTCTATCGTAAATGCTAGAAAGAATTTGGAAGCCGAAGCACCCGATTGGAATTTTGAAGCATATAAGAACAAATCGTTGTCCGTTTGGAACGACAAACTGGGCAAAATCAAGGTAAAAGGCGGTACACACGATCAAACAGTAAAATTCTACACCGATCTTTGGCATGTGTTATTGGGAAGACGAATTTTGAACGATGTAAGTGGTGATTATCCAGACTACACCCAAGGCGAGCGCTATGCCAATTTCACAAAAGCGAACCTAAAGGTACGGAAACTTCCTATGGACGCCGATGGCAATGCCAAGTTCAATATGTACAATTTTGATGCCTTATGGCTTACCCAATGGAACCTCAATATTCTATGGGGACTAGCATGGCCTGAAATCTTGGACGATTTTTCTGCTTCTTTGGTGCAATATTCAAAAAATGGCGGTCTTCTCCCTCGGGGAGCTATCGCCGGTGGATATTCCTATATTATGACAGGCTGCCCGGCGACGAATATGATCGCGAGCACGTACATGAAAGATTTGATGACCAAGGTCGACCCGCACCAGGCCTTTAAAGAAATGAAACAAAACCATATGCCGGGCGGATGATTGGCGACACCCCGGAAGAACTTCAATTTTATATCGACCACGGCTGGTGCCCGGGTAACGCTGGGAAAACCATAGAATGGACGTTCCAGGACTCGTCCTTGTCCCAAATGGCCAAAAAATTGGGGAAGCACAAGGACTACAACTATTTTTTAAATAGATCAGAAGGATGGAAGAACTTATTCAAACCTTCACAAAACTTGATTTTTCCAAAAGACGCGAACGGTAAATGGACCCATGACGACCCCTCAAGTAACAGCGGGTGGGTCGAGGCAAATTCTTGGCAGGGAACATGGTCCGTTTCCCATGGTATCCATGAGCTTGCCAAATTAATGGGAGGCAATGATGTGCTTTGCAACAAATTGAACTATGCTTTTGAACAAGCGGATGCCGAAGATTTTGTCTTTGGTTATGGTAGCGGTTATGTAAGCTATGCCAATCAACCGGGCTGTTCCAATGCACATGTTTTCAATCATGCAGGCAAACCATGGCTGACCCAATATTGGGTTCGAAAGGTCAATGAACAGGCTTACGGGGCTACTAGTATTGACAAAGGGTATGGTGGGCATGATGAAGACCAAGGTCAGATGGGTGGGGTAAGTGCCCTAATGTCATTGGGTTTATTCAGTCTCACAGGAACCAACTCGTTGGAACCGAGATATGAATTAACAAGTCCCGTTTTTGATGAGATCGTTATTTCTTTGGACAACAAATACTATCGGGCTGGGAGTTTAGGATTACCACGGACAACAACTCCGAAGAAAACAGATATATCCATAGTGCCAAATTAAATAACAAAGCTCTGGAAACGTATTGGTTTTCCCAGAAGGACTATGAAAAAGGAGGCAAATTGGAAATTGTTCTTGGTTCGAACCCAATAAAAATTGGGGCAAGGAGTGAACATTCCCCAACCTGTTCCACAATGAAGGGTCGGGGATTAAAGATTTTATAATATTCATCAACGTATCGCATGAAGCTTGGGTTTTTAGGAAATGGACTCGCTTCGAGTTCAATGAACCAAACCAAAACAACATGAAAAAATCAAGGTATTTATTGTTAATAACAATCATCGGTGCCTTGGGCGGATTACTGTTCGGGTATGACACCGCTGTAATATCCGGGGCGATCGGTTTTATGGAAACCAAATTTTCCTTGAGCCCAGACCTGAAAGGGTGGGCCGTTTCCTGCGCCATTTTGGGGTGTATCGGAGGGGTCGCCGTCGCCGGTTATGTTGCCGATAAAATGGAAGAAAGAAAACACTGATCATTACCGCCTTTTTGTTGCCATTTCGGCCATTGGCTGTGCCTTGGCGGAAACATTCAACCAATTGGTAATAGCGAGGATGATAGGCGGTGTTGGGGTCGGGGCGGCTTCGATGTTGTCGCCTTTGTACATTTCCGAAATCGCTCCCGCGAACAAGCGGGGCATGTTAGTCTCGCTGTATCAACTGGCCATTGTAGTGGGCATCAACATTGTGTTCTTCCTTAATTATATCATTGCGGGAATGTATGGGGAACAGTGGAACATTGAAATGGGATGGCGTTATATGTTGGGCTCCGAAACAGTTCCCGCGGTTTTGTTCCTCATTGCGTTGTTTTTTGTACCGGAAAGTCCTAGATGGCTATCCAAAGTGGGCAGACACGACGAAGCGCTCGATATTTTGGGCAGGGTAAATTCCGATGAGTTGGCAAAAAAGGTGCATAACGAAATCAAGCTGACGCTAGGGCAAGAAAAGGGAACGCTCAAAGAACTTTTCGCTCCCGGGCTCCGTATCGCCATGATTATCGGGATCGTACTTGCGCTTTTTTCCCAGATTACCGGGATCAACGCTATCATGTACTATGCCCCTGAAATTTTAAAAGGAGCCGGTTTCGGGGTAGATTCCGCCTTGATGCAGACCGTGATCATTGGGGTCATCAACACTATTTTCACGTTCGTTGCCATAAAATACATCGATCAGCTGGGCCGTAGGACTTTGTTGTTATGGGGAGTTTCCGGAATGGCGATCTGTTTATTGGCGGTCGGCACCCTGTTTTATCTCGGATTGACCACTGGGCCTTGGGTATTGATCTTTATTTTAGGTTTCGTCGGATGCTTTGCAACCTCCTTGGGTCCGATCCCATGGGTATTGATCTCGGAAATATTTCCGACCAAGACCCGGGGCATTGCCATGTCGTTATCGATTATGGTACTGTGGGTAGGGGTCTGGTTTATATCCCAGTTCACTCCCGTGCTTCTGGATAAAATCGGCGGCGCATACACCTTTTGGCTCTTTATGGCCAATGCGATTATCCTATTGATTTTCACCTATAACGTAATCCCGGAAACTAAAGGAAAAACCTTGGAGGAAATTGAACTGAGCTGGACGGCCGATGAAGAATTAAACTGAAATTACAATGAAGAAATTTTTGGTCATTTTCCTATTCGCCTTTATACCGCACAATTTGGTACTCGGGCAGATAGAACTCCCCAAAATATTCGCGTCCAATATGGTGTTGCCCAGAAACAAATCTATTCCCATAGAAGGGACGGCCGCACCCATGGAAACCCTACAGATCTCCATTGGCGATCAATTGCATTCGGAAACAGCCGATAAGAAGGGAAACTGGAAAGTAGTTCTTGAACCAATGGACTATGGCGGGCCCTTCACCTTATCGTTCAAAGGCAAGGAGGAGCTGAACTTGGAGAATATTCTGGTCGGCGACCTATGGCTCTGCGCGGGCCAATCGAACATGCAATATACCTTGAACATGTTGGACTATGTGGAAAAGGATACAAGTCGCATCGCATATCCCAACCTGCGTTTATGCTCGATAGGAATCGCATCCGATTATCTTCCACAGGACGAAGTTTCCATGGCCATTTGGGCAGAGGCGAATGCGGAGACCGTTCGGAACTTTAGTGCCGTCGGATATTTTTTTGGAAGGGAATTGGCCGAAAACCAGGAGGTTCCGATCGGATTAATCAGCAGTAACCTGGGGGCGACCACCATCGAAACGTGGATGAGTATGGATGCCCTGAAAAAATTCCCCCAATTTGATGAAGTCACCTCCAACATCGAAAAAACCAAAAAGGATTTTGCGACCTTGAACAGGGAATTTGAAAAGTACCGTAAGAAATGGGACAGGCAATACCTAAAAGGGCCCGGACTCGAAGAAAAGTGGTATACCGATGATTACGATGACTCCGATTGGCAGGAAATTACGCTTCCCTCCTTCTGGGAAGATTTTGGCTATGCCGACCACGACGGTAGTTTTTGGTTCCGTAAGACGTTCGACCTCGATTCCACCCGACTCGACAAGGATTTCCCTTTGGCCTTAAATCAAATCGATGACTATGACATCACATGGGTCAACGGCCAAAAGGTGGGAGAAACCTTTGGCAATAGCAACTTCAGGAACTACACCGTACCCAAGGAGATTTTACTGGCAAAAGACAATACCCTCACCGTCCGCGTTTTTGATTCCGGTGGCAAAGGCGGAATCTATACCAATGCCTTTTGGGGCAACCCCATCTTGGTCGGACAATGGAAATATAAAAAAGGAAGATCCATAGATGCAAAAAAATTCCCGAAACCAAAGGTGCCGAACGGCAGTGTATTTTCGCACCCGATGTTGTTGTACAACGGGGGCATCGCTCCTTTACTAGGTCTTCCCATTACCGGCGTAATTTGGTACCAAGGGGAATCGAACGAAAAGAGGGCGGTCGAATATGAATCCCTGTTAAAGGGCATGATCACCGATTGGCGCAAAAAGTGGAAGGATCCCGACATGCCATTTTATATAGTGCAGTTGGCCAATTATAGACAAGAAGATTCCATCCCCGGAAACAGTAAATGGGCCGAAGTCCGTAACTCGCAAATGAAAGCTACGCAGCTGCCGAATGTTGATATTATGACGGCCATCGATATCGGGAATGCAAACGACATCCATCCCTACAACAAATTGGAAGTAGGAAGACGGCTCTCGCTTTTGGCCCTGCACGATGAATATGGGAAGCCTTTACACAAGGCGCCGACCTATAAAAGTCAGTCGGTGGATGGGAATACGATTAAAATCAAGTTCGATACCTACGGGAGCACTCTCAAAAGCACCGATAAATTCGGTTATCTGAGAGGTTTTGCCATTGCCGGCGAAGATGGGAAATTCGTTTGGGCGAAAGCAGAACTGTCTGGTGCCGATGAGGTGACCGTGTATTCCAATCAGGTTTCCGACCCTAAATTCGTGCGCTATGCTTGGTCCGATAATCCCGGAGCCTTAAATTTATACAATACGGATGGGTTGCCTGCTTTTCCATTCCGAACGGATGATTTTGAATTGGGTACGGCCAAGGAAAAGTATTTTTACGATCCCATGCATTTTGAAACTCCCCTCCCCTTCTCCCATCCGAAGAAACGCAATTTAACGGTAAGGGAAATGCATGGGGCCGTGGCCTTAATTTCCTTCACAAAGAATCCCCAATCCTCCATCGACCCGAAAGGCCTGTCCCGTAATAGACCTGCCATATCGCTGCTTAGAAACCCGACGAGGGCCGCCACCTCTTCGGGCGGACAGATACGTTTGCTCAAATGCATATCGATACATTCCTGATATACGGCTTCAGGATTATCCATGGTGGCTATGGCATCACGTAACATGGGGGTATCCACCGTTCCTGGACACACTGCAACGCATCTTATATTCGGGGCATAATCAACGGCAATACTTCTTGTTAATCCCAACATAGCCGTTTTCGAGGTGGTATAGGGCGCCACCCGTTCCTGACTGACAAAGGCCTGAACGCTAGACACATTAATTACTACACCCTTTCCCTTTTTTTGCATCGATTGCACCGCATACTTTGCACAAAGAAAAGCACTTTTTAAATTGACGTTCATGACCAGATCCCACTCTTCCTCGGAGGTTTCCGTGACCGTCGAATACCTTTGGATTCCCGCATTGTTGACAAGTATATCGATTTCTCCGAACCTGTCTATCCCTTTTTGAATGGCCTGCTCGACTTCTTTCGATTTCGAAACGTCACAGGCAAGTCCAAGCAACCTACCTTGTGGATTTTCAAGTTTTTTCAACGCGTCCCGGTCGACATCCAAGGCGATGACATGGTCGCCATTCTCCAAAAAATATTCGGTACAGGCCTTACCGATTCCCTTTGCACCTCCGGTTACTATTATATTTCTTTTCTTCATTTTCGTTATCCTTTAAAACGTGGTTCTATTTGTCCAATCGCATCCGTTTCAATGGCAAAACATCTTCCGGCCAATGGATTTTGTTCCTGCTCCTTTTCCGATAGGTTTAGGCGCGAAGTAGTTACCAAAAGGGTTTTCAAATCCTCGCCGCCGAAACAACAGCTCGTCACATGCAGCACGGGAATTTCAATATCCTCGATCCATGTGCCACCGGCATTGAAATGGCTTACTTTATGCCCACCCCACAGGGCGACCCACAAACCTCCATCCGAATCGACCGTCATGCCATCGGGATATTCATTTTTTT
Organism: uncultured Flavobacteriaceae bacterium; assembly: GCA_963734985.1. Classification (GTDB taxonomy): domain Bacteria; phylum Bacteroidota; class Bacteroidia; order Flavobacteriales; family Flavobacteriaceae; genus Pricia. Next base: position 94,197 of record CAVTJB010000003.1, on the reverse strand, counting down.
TCCATTTGATATGCTTTCTCCGATTGGAAATGTTTCCTGTTTCCAAATCGTAATGGTAGGCATAACATACATTTCTATTTGTATCGATCATATAGTAGGTGCACTTATCGGGGCTCCAGCCCATTCCGTTGGTAATAAAGATGTTGTTTTCAAGATGATCTATACTGTGGTCCGGATTCAAACGGTAAAGATTGCCAGTATGGTTGGCACCGTCATACTCCATGGTACCAGCCAAAAACCTTCCTGCCGGATCTACCGCCCCGTCGTTCATACGTCGGTCAGAGACATGTAGTTCGGTGAATTTTCAATAAGCCGTAGTTCGTTGGTATGCTCATGATAAAATCCAAACCATCGCGAACTCCTGCCACTATCCCACCATTTTCGCGTAATGCCATCACGCCTAGTTCTTGGCCTACATTGTATTCTTCGGCTTTTTTGGATGCCCAATCCACCTTAAAGTAGGAGCCTTTCAACAAATCGACACAATAAAATTTTTGTTCGATGGGGCACCCGATAAGGCTTCACCGTGAACAGGCTTTATATCTAAAATAGTTGCCGCTTTCATAAGCTAATGTGTACAAGTTGTTGATATCGTCGTTTCCAAAATCTGTCTGGGTTCCAGTTTTAACCATTCTTTTTCGATATTTTCCACTGTTGGGTTCTCTTTCCAATCATTGGCCCATGGTTGCCGGGCAACAGCATAAGTCTTGCCCCACCACGGGGCATCCTGGATAGCGTATCGTTCCTGCAATACCAGAGAGATTTGAAAATTGCCTTGTCCCACGCTATCGTAAAAGACATGCGATCTGTGGCAATCCTATAAAATGCATTCTCCTTAAACTTGGACAAATAGGCCAAATCCGAAAATTTGCCTTCCGTTGCAGTCAAAACCTTACTTGCGTCGATTTTTTGATTGTCAAAGGTTGCGACTATCGGCCAATCTTGCTCAGTTCCCGGCTTAAATATGCGATGGCCTCACATCGCCTGTTCCGCCCTGAATTTTTTCGCGGAGGTTTCAATACAAGCACCTTCCTTCAAAAATGGCATACCAAAGGCAATATGGTGCCCCCACATCATATGCAACTCGGTTTCCGATTCGTTGGTAAGAGTTTCATCGATCTGCAAACTCTGGCTTCCTTTTTCTAAGGTCAAGGTCTTTTCGATTTAAAATTGGATAACGCAATGGCCGCGTCCATAATTTGACCGCTACCTCAGCGTCCGAATTTTTAATAACCGCATAATCCCAAGGAATCAAAGAAACTTCTCCGTGCTGCCCCAATTCTGCCCCGTGATAATTTGTGGCGAGCTATTCGGCAAAACCTCTTGCCATCCCCCATAATCGTAATCCTCCTAAATTGGTTTTTGGTATTTATCACCAGTTGGGAAAATACCTCTTGGGGATTTAGGATATCCTTGTCCAATCGCAACATGAGATCAATGCCGACAGGCTTATAGACGAACTTGGAAAATGTCGCTGCCACGCCCTGCTTCGAATGCCAATCTTGCGGGATTCGTTCTCCATAAAAACGACCCTCATATTGTTATAGGTCCATTTGTCGTTTATGTTGCAATTTTTCGTCATACCGTGTCGAGCAAGATTTTCATATCACCCATCGAATAAGTTATGCTGGCGTGCCAGGAGGGTCGCAAATAATCGCAGGGCTGGGATTCGGAATTAGTATCCCATCATACCCGTTCTTCTTTAAAATTCGAATGGCATCTGCCGTGTAAAAATCCCCTATTTGACAGGAACTTCTCTACATCCCTCACCGGTATTAAAATCCGCCTTCTCCGCTTTCTTGGCCATTCTCTTGACTTGGGAAAAATTCTGATTGTTTTAGATGGCATTCGCCAAGGCTTTGCATTTCTGAAATGAGGCATGTCCGAGCAACAAAATTAGTGCTAGAAGGGTATCAATTTTTTTGACCGTAAGAGTTTTAATTTATTTGGTTGTCGGTTTATTTCGGGCTTTTCGGCATAGTACCTACTCCCCAGTTCTTATTCGGGTCCGGCCCCATGACCAGTTCCAGTTTACCACCCCGCAGCAGTTCGGAAGCCGGGAACCAAAAGTTCCTAAGCTCTTTTCCGTTCAATTTGGCATTCTGAACGTATTTGTTAAGGTACGACACATTTTTTGCTTCGATTGTGAAGGTGCTTCCCCTTCCGTAAATGTTCCCTAGGTCGATAACCGTTTTTTCGAATATAGGGCTGCCAATCTCATATATGGGTGTTTCCCTGGTTCCGCCGTCAGTCTGAAAAAGGCCCAAGGCCGACATGACGAACCATGCGCTCATCTGGCCTTGATACTCATCACCGAGATAGGCGTTCGAAACCCCGAAACCATAATACCGCTCCATGATATCACGGTTCCATTTTTGGGTTAGCCATGGATGTTTTGCCCAATTGAACAAATAGGAAAAGTGCATCGACTGTTGGTTGCCCTGTATCACCGGAAAATCCCAATAGAGTTCATTGGGAGCATTATAACGCCAAGGGCTACTAACCTTAAAACCTCCGTCCAATCGATCCACAAACAGTTTCTCTCCTATTATTTCAACCAAGGCGGGAACATCCTGAGGCACAAAAAAGGAAAGTTGCCAGGCGTTCCCTTCTACATATTGATGGTTGCCCCCTGTTTTCAGTGGGTCGAATTCTTTGTACCAAGAGCTGTCCGAATGCCGGAGCCTTGCAAGACCTATTGTGGGGTCTATGGCATTTTTCCACCAGTAGGCGCGGTCGATAAACTGTTCAAAAACATCCTTTTTGCCTAAGGCCTTGGCCATCTGGGATACAGCGAAATCGTCAAAAGTATATTCCAACGTATTGGAAAACCTTCCTTTATTGTATGGTACGTAGCTGTATTTCAAATAAGCTTCCAAATCACGGTTTCCTGCGTATCCATGGCCCACGGTCTCACCATGAACCGTCTGCATTTTATGGACTGCCTCGAAAGCCTTTTCGGCATCAAAATCGTCAACACCCATTTGATAGGCACCCACAATCAATGGAATTTCATGTTCGGCCACCATCACAGGGATATACTCCATACCTGCGGGCCCTTTGGCCAGCCAGCCGTTCGCATCGTACATGGCCAATTGGGAATTGACCCATTTAGAAGACAGTTCGGGAACGGCCAGGTTCCAAAACTGGTTCAGGTTCCAAAAGGTATTCCAAAAAGCGTCGCAACCTAGGGCCACTCCATTGGCATCTTCGAATTTTTGGGGGTTTTCGGTAGCATCCATCCAGTTTCCGTCCACATCGCTAAAAATATTCCGGCTTACGATGGCGCGGTACATATTGGAATAAAAGCGGGTCTTTTCCTTTCTATCTTGAGTGGTAATCAGCACTCTTTTCAATAGATCGTTCCAGACCTTTTCGTGGTTTTTCCTTACTTTTTCAAAATCCCAACCAAAAGGCTGTCCAATCTCCGTCTTTAAGTTCAGCGCCGCATTATCTATACTTACATAAGATAAGCCCGTTCTGGTTTGTATTACCTGGTTTTCTGTAGTATCGAACTCAGCGAAGACAACCACATCCTCGGGTTTTTCAATGGTTAATCCGTTCTGGTTCTCTATCAAAATTGAATCGCTTGTACCTTTTTTCTCTCCATCGACCCAAATCCCGAACTTCTTAATAGGCTTATCAAACTCCATTACAAAATTTACGGTGTAATCCTGTTCGATATCGTCCCACGCTTTCGATTCATCACCGTTCTCGACCATTTGTTTCCGATAATGCCGTTCCCCCCAGACCGACGGGGTAATCTGCCGGCTATACCCCACGATTTTATTCGAGCCCACTTTTTCTATATAGGCCTTCTCGATGCGATAATCGTATTCTGCAGGTATTTTCAGGTTGATCAGAATTCTAGAGTGCGGCACATTTTTGGGGTAAGTGTAGCGTTGGAAGCTACAACGAGTGGTGGCTGTAAGTTCGGTCTTTATATCGTAATCGCTTAAAACAACGGAATAATATCCCAAAGGAGCTTTTTCGTCACCTTATTGACCCTCGATCGATAACCACCATCCGGATTTTCAGGCTTTCCGACTTTGGTCTTTAACAGTCCGTTTGTCGGCAGGGTACCTAGGCCGGCCATCGTCCATTCATGGATATGACTGAACGCGCCCACATTTTCAAAGGTTGGTTGATAGCCCGCTTGCCAGCCGCTGTCTTGATTATCGGGGCTGATTTTGACCATGCCAAACGGCATCCACGGGCCAGGTGCGATCATCCACCGTGAATGACCTGTCCCGATTTTTGTGTCTATGTAATCCGAAAGGGAAACCGGCTTTTGTGGGGCCCGCAAAACCTGGCCTTTTTTCACAGGTTCATTGTCCACCAATACTTCAAATTCGCTAAGCCTATTTTCAGTAACGGCGTCCATAGGTACCTCAAAAATCGGGCTGCCGTTTGCCACGTTTTTCCTGAAAATCTTCTTGCCATCCAAGGTTACGCTAAGATTGGGTAGGCCTTCCAAATACTGAACGTCTACCAAAAAAGGTTGAAAACGTTTACCGGCCACATCAATTTCATAATCGGCCGCCTCGGTATTGCGAAGAAAAAGTTTATTTGGGGTTACAGCTCCACATTTTCGGGTCCCTTAAGTTGGATCTGGTCGAAGACCAACCAACTGCCCTCAAGGCTCGTCAATTGTATTTCATTGCCCCCATTTTTTAGAAGCTCGGGAGCTAGCGGAATTTCCAGTTTCTGTTCTTTATAACGGGTACCGGAACCCTTTAGTGCATCTTCGTTACTACTACCCTTGTCCAACCTGAATTTCCATGAGTGCCCATTTACGGTTACCTTTAAGAGTGGCGGATTTTCAGGGCTGCAGTCCAAAATATCGATTACCAATTGCCAGTTGCCGGCAGCTAGTTGCCCTTTCAATGAAAATAAAAGATTCAGTTCATGCGGACGGATTCCCGATAGGCCAGATGTTCCTCCCCAATAGTCCACCGCACCTGGTAAAACATAAGGAAAATCCTTTTCTGTTTAGAAAAGCCTAAAGCAAAAAATCGGTCCTCCCATCCGAAGTCCTTTGCGAGAAACTTGCTGTAGTCCGAGGGTGCCAAGGTAAATTCAGAAGCACTGTTATCCCCTTTGCCTATCTCCCAAACGGGTTTCTGGCCAAAAACCAATACGGTCACCATAGAAAGCAACAAAACCAAACTGTATTTTTTCAACATTGAAATATTTTATATTCTCATCCTAAATATGGGCTTCAAAAAATGAAAAAGGGGAACTACCGTGACTAAAATAAGAAATATAATGTTAATATGTTTACACATGGGCCCCATCAAATAATTTCAGTATCTTTCAATCCAATCAACTAGCCTGTCCAGGGGATATTAGGAAGTTCCCGAGTTAACTCGGACTGATATTTCTTACGGATAAAGACAAAATTTTACCTACCCCCATATATTTCTATATCACTTCGGACGACCAGCGGATATTGACGGGAGTAGCAACCTCAGTTTTTGGATGAAGATTCAATGCGCCATTATTTTGGTCGATTTCAAAAACCATCAATTAGTTGGAATTCTGATTGGCAAAGATCAATCGAGCTTGATAATTGACCAGATGACGGACTATTCAACTTTCAAAGGTTGTAAATTGATGTTGGCCAGTTCACCATTTTCGTCAATTTTATCCAAATACGCCTAAGATTCTTGATCAACCGGCAATTCTTCCACCGCATATCAAGAAGGTCCCTACCCGAAAATTGTGATAGAGCTTGGTTTTCTTTATCTCGTATAACGAAGGCACTCGATAGTACCTTCAATTTCATCAAAACTAAAACATCCAACACCTTTACCTTCGGCATGAGGAGCGCGAGAGGCTTGTTCAGTATAGCTGCCAGTAAAAAAAACTCATAGCTAATAATTTTACCATTGTTCCCTCTCTACTGTGCTGAAATTCCTGTACAACAAATCCAAATCATCCATCGATAAAACAACCTATCAAATGATTGTTCATACAAATAAACATAGAATCATTACCTTAGCAACCTCATATCTTTAATAGTTTAGCCCACATGAAACGAAATACCAGCCAATATCTAATGCCAATTAAAAAAGAGGATCCACGCGTCGATTCGTATGATATAAATCCGTCGCATCCTATAAGAAAAGGAAAGATTGAAATTGGCTACGACACTTTGGCCGACAGGATTTCAGGGGAAAAAACTATTCTGCTCGATGGTTACATAGGTGTGGATTGGAGCGAAGTACTATCAGCCCTGGTTTTCGGTTTGGAAGAAAAAGGTCTTTCGGTAAACGCTTTCGATATACGTAAATGCTTAAAGCAAGAAGAGGAAATCGAAACGATGGTAGCACCCTATTTAGGAGGCGACGACCCTATATTCGGACATAGGACCACCTTGACGCTCAGGGATTATTTTGACCCAAAAAAAATAGACACTATCCAAATCGACGACACTGCCGATATACAGCTAATTTACGGTACTGGTGCCCATCAGTCAGGTATAGATGGTTTCCTGGTCTATTTTGATCTACCAAAAAATGAACTACAATTTCGAAGTCGCGCCAAGGCCTGTGCCAATTTAGGATTTACTACGGCCAAAAGCCCCAAACTAATGTACAAACATTTCTATTTTGTAGACTGGATCGTACTCAACAGGGAAAAGAAACAACTACTTCCAAAAATATCGATCATAGTAGATCAACAAAGACCTCAAGAACCCACGTGGATGGAAGGCGAGCTTCTGAGGAGTAACCTTTCCAAAATGTCGAAAAGCTACTTTCGGGTACGCCCATGGTTCGAGCCAGGCGTCTGGGGGGGGCAATGGATGAAGGAGAGATTTTCAGGATTGAATCCAGACGCTCCAAATTATGCCTGGTCCTTCGAAATGATCGTTCCCGAGAATGGACTCGTTTTTGAGGAGGGGGGGACGCTTTTAGAGGTCTCGTTCGATATGCTGATGTTCCACGAACGGAAAAATATACTAGGAAAAGCGGCAGAACGCTTCGAGGACGAATTTCCAATCCGTTTTGATTTTCTGGACACCTTTCAAGGTGATAATTTATCTGTACAATGTCATCCCAAACCAGATTATATCGAGAAAGAATTCGGTGAAAATTTCACCCAGGACGAGACTTATTATATTTTGGATGCAGAGGACAACGCGAATGTCTATTTAGGATTTCAGGAAAATATTGATCCCAGAAAATTTAGGGAAGCCTTACAACAAAGCCAGGATACCGGAGAAGAACTGGATGTGGAAAAATACGTCATGAAACTGCCGGCGAAAAAACACGATTTATTTCTAATTCCCCATGGCACCATTCATTGCTCGGGAAAGAACACGATGGTTCTTGAAATCAGTGCTACGCCCTATATTTTTACCTTTAAAATGTACGATTGGCAACGCCTGGACCTCGAAGGCAAACCGAGACCTATCAACATTGAACGGGCCTTCGACAATCTGAATTTTGAACGCAAGGGCAAAGTGGTAAAAGAATCCTTGGTTTCAAAACCCATATTGGAAACCTCCGGGGATCAGTGGAAAAAAATCCATTTGCCTACTCATCCGGATCATTTTTATGATATCTATCGTTATGAATTCGATAGGAACGTTGTTATCGAAACAGCAGGTCAATGCCATATATGTATGCTGGTGGAAGGTACTACTGTAGAATTGAACCTTATTGGAGAATCCAAACAATTTCATTACGCAGAAACATTTGCGGTTCCGGCGGCAACCAAACGCTATAAATTAAGGAATATTGGAAAAAACACGGCCAAGGTGATTGTCGCCTTTGTAAAGGATGAGGCATGTTAGGTTTTAGTTAAGTTTGAATTCCATCATAATCCCATGTCTATTTGACCTGAATTAAATAATGATATCCATAATCGCAGACCTTCATCGTCAATATGGTATAATTGTATTATATTGGGTCGAATATGAGTTTTTTGACATCATTTAGTGCCTATGGATTTTAAGTTAGACCAAGACAGTCCTATACCTTTACATGCGCAGATCGAAGAATATTTGCGTGAACTCATAACCCGGAAAGAATACCGAAATGGAGATAAATTTCTACCGAAGGAGGTGGCCATGTCCATGAAACTTGGGGTTTCGAGAAACACTATTCGGCAGGCCATCAATAAGTTAGTCCATGAAGGACTTATAGAACGGAAAAAAGGAGTAGGAACCAAGGTAGCGACCCAAAGAATTTCCACAAGACTGGATAATTGGATCAGTTTTACGAAGGAAATGCGGAATCAAGGCATAGAGGTTGTCAACTATTTGGTCAACGCCGTTTTGGTAATTCCGGACAGCGAAGTTCAAAAGGCATTGTCTATTGACAAATCCAAAAAAGTCTGGAAATTGGAAAAAATAAGAGGTTCCAAGGACGCCAAATATCTCTATTCGGTCTCCTATTTTCATCCTAGGATAGGCATCAAGAGCGATGATAACTTTAGAAGGCCCTTGTACGAGCTATTGGAGCAGGAGCACAATGTTATCGTGACCACCTCAAAAGAAAAATTACGGGCTATAAAAGCCGATAATAAAATGGCGGCAATGCTAGACCTCGATACGGGAATGGCAATATTAAGAAGAGAAAGACTAGTGTTGGACGTAGGAGAGAGACCCGTTGAATACAACATCGTTTTCTATCACACCGACCATTTCACCTATGACATTGATATTAAGAGGGAGGTATAGATTACACAAGTCATCGGTAATATACAACACTGAAACTTTTTAAAAAACGCAGTTTCCTAAAAATTTATTCGGTTATCTCTCAGTGATAGCTGGATTTGCCAAGAGCCACGGCCGGATTACTTCTTTGATTTATAGTAATACCAATTTTTTTATTTTTATAATGTATAAACATTTTAACATAATCATGAACACCACCTCTCCAATTCTCCGAAGATTATGCTTTTGTTGGTTACTGTTTCCTCTTATGGGAATATCACAGGAGGCACACCTTGAAAACCCCCAGCACAAAGAACAACTTTCCCAATATGTCGAGCCAAACATAGGTACGGCCCATAGCCGATGGTTCTTTTACACCCCCGCCGCCATGCCCTTTGGTATGGCCAAACTGGCACCTTCCACCAACGGCTCGTACGGCAACAAAAATGGATGGGAGGCGGTCGGAGACGATGCTAGGCATAGCAGCATCGAAGGCTTTGCAAACCTGCACGAATTTCAAATTGGAGGTTTTCTTTTTACTGGGCTTACTGGAGAACTGAAAACCGTACCCGGAACCTTGGAACATCCGGACGAAGGGTACCGCTCCCGCTTCGACAAAAAGGATGAAACGGCCGAACCGGGCTATTACAAAGTCCTGTTAAAGGATTATAACATTCAAGTGGAGCTGACGGCAACCAACAGGACGGGATGGCAGCGCTATACGTTTCCGAAATCGGATCAGTCCTACCTTATACTTGATATTGGTAATCAGTTGGGCGAAAGTGGAAAAGTAGAGGACGCAAAGGTTAAGCATAATGCCGATGGAACTATCGAGGGCTATGTAATCACCTATCCCGAATATGTAAAAAAATACCAATCCGACGGGAAAATTAAGATGTATTTTTTCGCCAAGGCGGATAAAAAACCTGTGGAGGTCGGTGTCTTTAAGGGAGAGGAGGTTAGGGCAAAGAAGGATTCCATTATGGGCATCGGTGCAGGAATGTACCTAAAATATAATACCGTCAAAGACGAACAAATTACCCTTAAAACTGGACTATCCTATACTTCCATATCCAACGCAAAGGACAATTTGACCAGCGAGACGACCAATTTGGATTTCGATACAGTATTAAATAATGCAAAAAAAACTTGGGAAACCGAACTAGGTAAAATTAGGGTAACCGATTCCTCCACTCAAAACAAGGTCAAATTCTATACCGCTCTTTTTCATGCCCTGTTGGGCCGTGGGCTTTCCAATGATATTAATGGCGATTTCCCTCAAAATGATGGAACCCTTGGCCATATCCCTTTGGATGAAAATGGAAAGCCCGAATATAATGTATACAATACCGATTCGGTCTGGGGAGCGTTTTGGAATTTAACCCAGTTATGGGCCTTGGTTTGGCCGGAATATTATAACGATTTTATACAATCCCAATTGGAGGTGTATAAAAATGCGGGATGGCTGGGCGACGGCATTGCAAATGGCCGGTACGTCTCCGGCGTGGGAACCAACTTTACAGGACTGGTAATAGCCGCCGGTTACCAAACGGGAGTCCTAAAGGATAATGTGAACCTGGCCTATGAAGCCGCTTTAAAAAATGAAATTGAATACCGTGACAGAAAAGAAGGGGCGGGAAAAATGGATTTAAAGAGTTTTATTGAAAATGGATTTGTACCATATATCCCCGCTAAAAGAAACCAAAGATCGAATGTCCCTGAAGGATCGCAATTTTCAGTCTCGCATTCATTGGAATATGCATTTAGCAGTTATGCGGTGGCTCAAATGGCAAAGAAAATGGGAAAAACAGAGGACTATAAGCGGTTAATGAAGTCATCGGATGCATGGAAAGATTTTTATGATCCTAAAACAGGATTCTTTAGGCCCAGATTCAAAGATGGACAATTCATAAAAGATTTCGACCCATTGGCCCCTTGGATCCTATTTCAAGAGGGAACGCATGGCAGTATACTTTCTATGTTCCCCATAACCCCGAGGGCTTGGCCCAACGGATTGGCAAGAAAACATTCAATGCCCGTTTGGATTCTATTTTTACCATTTCTGAAAAAACCGCCTTCGGAGGAGAGGGCATCGACGCCTTTGCCGGGGTAAAAACCTTGTACAACCACGGTAATCAACCAAGTCTACACATTTCATGGCTATTCAACTTTTCGAGTAAACCTTGGCTCACGCAAAAATGGACCCGGCGGATTGGACAAAAATTCTATGGTACCGAAAAAAACATGGCTACGGGTATGGGCAAGACGAAGATCAGGGACAATTAGGTGCCTGGTACATTATGTCATCTCTCGGCCTTTTCGATATCAAAGGTCTGACGGAACCCGACCCTAGTTTCCAATTTGGGAGCCCCATTTTTGACCGGGTGTGATTTAGGTCAACGACCGGAAAAAACCTTTCATTATCAAAACGGTCAACAACTCACCAAATAATTTTTTTATAGACAGGATACCTTAATCGGCAAACCTTATCCTCATTTAAGTATTCCCTTTCAGAAAGTAGCCGATGGTGGTCAACTAACATTTTATATGTCGGACGCCCCCAACAAGCAACTCAAATAACGCAAGGATGGAAAAGCAAATCGTAGTAGGGATAGATATCGGGGGAAGCCACATCACCAGTGCCGCTGTTGACCTTCAACAGCTTAAAATAGTTCCTAAGACCAGCTGTTCGGTCATGGTAAACAACAAGGTGGATAGGGACGCTATTCTTGAAAGTTGGAGCCAAGCCATCAACAGGACCATAATGAAGGCAACCATCAGGGGCAACGTCAAGCTTGGTTTCGCGATGCCGGGACCCTTCCATTATAAAACCGGGACCGCCATGTTCCATGGTAACGATAAATATGAAGGGTTATACGGGGTATCCATTCCCGATGAACTCAATAAATACTTGAAAACCCGAGAGGTAGAATTCAGGTTTTTAAACGATGCCATGGCCTTCGGGGTCGGGGTCTCTACAATTGGAAAGGCTAAAACTTTTCGTAAAATAATCGCCCTCACCCTAGGAACGGGTTTTGGTTCGGCCTTTATAGAGGAGGGAGTACCACAGCTACATTCCCATGATGTTCCCAAAAGTGGATGGTTATGGGACAAACGCTTCAGGCAAAGCATAAGCGATGACTATTTTTCCACTAGATGGTGTTTAAAAAGATATTATGAAATTTCGTCAAGGACAGTTGAGGGTGTGAAAGAAATTGCCCAGGCGAATGACCAACATTCCCGAGCCGTCTTCACGGAATTTGGTGCTAACATGGCTGAATTTATGCTTCCTTTTCTAAAACGCTATCAGCCGGAACTCATCGTACTAGGAGGTAAAATATCAAAAGCCAAAAAGATGTTTCTACCGGTTCTTAAAGAGAAAATTCAGGACGCGGGTCTAAAAGTAGAATTTGAAATATCGGAACTAATGGAAGATGCCGCGATTATAGGAAGTGCCAAATTGTTCAACCCCGAATTTTGGAACCGAGTTAAAAAAGATTTATAGCGGTTGTGAAAATGATATTACAGACTATCAGTATATTATGATTAAACGGTAATAATGAAAAATAATATTTCATCAGCGAACGAAGTAATAAGTCCTACACGAATAATACAAAATTTCTAATTAAATCAGATAAAATGGGTACAAGAAGACAATTTATTGGAAAAACAGCTTTGGCGGGTACCGCTCTGGCATCAACTCCTTCTTTGAGCTTTGCTATATCAAAAAGAAATGCCCCTGAGAAGGACATAATCGGTCAAGGGGATTATAAGTATAAGGTAATAAAGAATTGGGCTAAAATGAGTGTTGCTCACAATCCCCTTCTCAATTGCCATGAAATGCAGATGGACAGTAAGGGTCGCTTGCTCATGCTTGGAGACCATACTGCCAATAATATTTTAGTGTTCGATAAATCGGGAAAGTTGTTGGATTATTGGGGCACGGGATATCCGGGAGGGCATGGCCTTACCTTACACAATGAAGGTGGGGAGGATGTCCTCTACATCGTGGATTGTGGATATTATTTGGATAGAACTGGCAAGAATCAGGCCCAGGCCGGTCAAGTATTCAAGACCACTATTGACGGACGTCTTATCTTTTCTCTTCCACACCCCTATACCATTGGGATTTATGAGCAAGATGAAGCTTATCGCCCAACCGAGACTGCAATTGGCCCCAATGGAGATATCTATGTCGCCGACGGATATGGCTCCGATTATATTTTACAGTATAGCCACAAAGGAGAATTTATTCGCAAAATGGGGCGGACATGACAATACGAATGAAAATTATAACCTAGTAAATGCTCATGGTGTGGCACTGGACTACCGCGACAAAAACAATCCCCTTTTGATCGTTACTTCAAGAACGGAAAATGCTTTTAAATTTTTCACTCTTAATGGGAAATATATAAAAACCCTCAACCTTCCAGGGGCTTTTGTCTGTCGCCCTGTACTTGATGACTACAATATCTATTCGGGAGTATGCTGGTCAGAAACCAGGGATGGGGGAAAAATGGGTTCCAAATACAGGTTTTGTAACCATTTTGGACCAAAAGAATAAGGTGGTCTCCAATCCTGGGGAGAAGCACCGGTTTATGTTAAGGGTGAATTGCAGAAAATGTATCAAGCAGATCCCGCGATTTTTAACCATGGTCATGATGTTTGTGTAGACGGAGACAAAAATCTATACGTTTGTCAGTGGAACGCTCATTTCACACCCCCTGTGAAATTGGAGCGGGTATAGAGAATAGCTAAATGGGCCAACAACTTTTAAATTCAAATAGCTTGACTCGACCAAATATCAAGGAAAAACTAATAAAAATGGCGACTATCATTTTTGATATGGATTTTTTAATATATTGAGATACGTATGTTTACACATAAGAACATGTAAATGCACCTCTTTTAAAATGTGATTAATAGATAAAGAAAGAAAAACCATGAATAAAAGTATTTTTTTCGCATTATTTATTTGTGGGGTTTGTGCGACCGGAATATATGCCCAGCAAAAATCGCCTGTCGATTATGCGGATCCGCTCATTGGCACTTCCGAATCCAGGTGGATGTTGAATCCTGGTGCAGCGTTGCCTTTTGGGATGGTGCAATTGAGTCCCGATAACCAGAGTCAGTACTGGAAATCCGGATACGAATATACCATAGGGAGTGTCTTTGGATTCAGTCATATCCATGCATGGACGATGTCCGGATTGTCGGTAATGCCCACCAAGGGCGTGTTGAACTCGATACATTTATCCGCATGCCGATGTACCCATCAGTACTGGGAGCACTGCAGGCCACCGGTCGCGAATAGACAAGGATACCGAAAAGGCTAGTCCGGGTTATTATTCGGTGGATCTGGTGGATTTCGACATAAAAACTGAAGTGACAAGCACTACTCGATGTGGGTTTTTCAGGTTTACCTTCCCTGAAACGAATGAAGGTCATGTGTTCTTCAATTTGCTTTTCCCCCAGGAATATGAAACAAAAATCCAAGATGCGAAGATTACGAAGGTAATGATACTGAAATTGAGGGGTATTCAAAGCAAACAAGTGCGGGGTGGAATGATTACACTGTGCATTTTGTCGCACGTTTTAACAAATCTTTTAAATTGTTTGGTGGATGGAAAGAAAAAAACATCGTAAGCAAGGTGCTGGAAATTAATGGAAATGGAGATGTGGGCGCCTATGTCGATTTCGAAACAAAAGATGGGGAAAAGGTACTTCTACAGACGGGAATATCACTAGTAAGTATGGACAAGCACGGTTGAATCTTGAAAAAGAGCTGATCGAACCTTTTGGTTGGGACTTTAATGCATTAGAGAAGTCTAAGGTAACTTAACAATTTGTTAGGCAAAATTGAAGTAAGTGGTGGCACTGAGAAGAACAAAACAAAATTCTATACGAATTTGTACCGCTCCGATATGGCGCGAGCTATATTGAGTGAATAATGGTAAATATCAGATCCAATGTGAAGAATAAAACAATTGAAAAATTCAGAATCGCCCATGCTAGGAAGTGATGCGTTTTGGAATACCTTTTGGAACTTGAATCAACTTTGGACATTGGTAAAACCATACCTTGTGTCAATATGGTAAAATCTTTCCTTCAAATGTACAGTGACGGCGGCTGGTTGCCCAAGGGGCCGGCGGGATTGGAATATTCGAGCATTATGGTTGCATCCCACTCAATACCACTTATTGTAAGTGCCTATCAAAAGGGCATTCGAAATTATGATGTGGACATGGCTTGGGAGTCCATAGTCCACCAGCAAACCGTACCAGGGCATAAATATAAATGTGGTGGGGCCGTTGGAAATATGCAAATTGAACCTTATCTAGAGTTAGGTTACGTACCCACCGAATCGGTTTATATCTCCAATACCCTTGAATATGCGTATGATGACTGGTGTGTAGCGCAACTCGCCAAAGCTATGGGGAAAAACAAGGAATATAAATTGTTCATGAAAAGGTCGGAGAATTACAAGAATATATTCAATCCCGAATTAAAATATATCAACCAAAAACGAAAGATGGGAGCTGGAGGCAAGATTTCTCCTTTTAGCTCCCCAAGGAATGAGTATGTAGAGGGTAATGCATGGCAATACACATTTTTTGTTCCCGAAGACGTAAAATGCTTGTTGGCCTAATAGGTAAAGAAGAATTTAATCAAAGGCTTAACCAAGGATTTGAAAAGTCAAAAAACGATAATTTTAATGCGACTGGAGATAGAATGGCCGCACATTACATCAATCACGGTAACCAACCGAATATGAAGGCCGCATATTTATTTAATTTTTCTGAAGAACCTTGGCTAACACAAAAGTGGGCTCGGAAAATTATGGACATATATTATGGTGCAACCCCGCTTCACGGTTGGCTGGGCGATGAGGATGAGGGCCAGATGGGTGCATGGTTTGTGATGAGCGCAATGGGCTTTTTTGAGATGGACGGGGGTAGCCGTGGAACCATTGATGGAGATTGGGAGTCCGATATTTGACAAAATCATAATTCATTTGGATAATAATTATTATTCGGGGAAATCCTTTGTAATCGAGACCACAAATAATTCAAAGGATAATTATTATATTCAATCCGCTAGGCTAAATGGAAAACCATTATGCAGGATAAAATTTAAGGATATAGTAGGTGGTGGAAATCTCGAACTAGATATGGGGAAGAATCCCAACAAAACTTGGGGAATTGGCAAGATTCGCCCCTAGATAACCTTCAAAAAAAATTTTAGTGAACTTTTATACGCGTGATATTCCTGACCTCAGTGACTTTACCAAATTAAAAAGCAATTTATTAATAAAGACCCATCAAGAACTATGAACTTGAATCCATAATTTCGGTTTAGCGATCAAAGTCGCCTCCGCGGTTCGGTCCATCTTCACGTTTCTGTCATTTTCCAAATATGCGTTTACCATTTCATCCGATATTTTACCCGCGCTACAGCACCCGAAACCAATTGTCCAAAAATGGCGCCCCGGTATTTCTTTTTCAATTCCGCGAACTGTTGTTGGAGTCCTTGACTCTGCCCCTCAACTTCTTCACAAGGTCGCGCACGCTTAGCGAGGGGGTACTCTCCCCCGATGAGCTTAAAGTATGGAGGGGGCATCGACATATAGACATTCCGTTCCCAAGGGGGCAGCCAGCCCGATCCATTATTGGAACTAAGCCACGATTTCCTTTACTAGCATAGCTTTGAGCAAAAACATTTCCATGCAGGATTGTTTTCGCGCACTTTATTTTTTGCAACCCAAATAAACGCAACCCTTTCTTTAAATAATTGGAAAAAAATTTAATCAGTTCGTCCTTTCTCTCTCTCTCTCTCTCTCTTTGGAATAGTCTACGCTGTAAATCAAACATGCGTCAACAACATGAATATAAAGATTTTGATAAAAAAAGTTATGGGTATATTAAAAAATGCATATTATTCAAGATATATTCGATAGTGGACTACATATCAACATTACAATCAATACATAAGCTATAACTAAACCAAATTCCAATTATAATCAACTATATGAAGTGTAAATTCTTACCACAGAAACTGCGCTCCTTCCCGAGAAATAAGTTAGTTGGAAGTATCCTTGGACTTGTGAAATGTCGCCTCATTTGCCAATCAAATCTATTATGTATCCCGCACCACAAATAAGGGGCCTATTTTAGCCTGCAGATTAGTAACTCAGCGTTCAAACAAGTATTACCGGTATGGTGACCGATGAAAACGGTACTCCCCTACCCGGGGCAAGTATTGTCGAAAAAGGTACGGGAAACGGTACAACTTCTGATTTTGATGGCAACTATTCCATCAGCGTAGCCAATGAAAATAGCATCTTGGTCTTCTCTTATATTGGTTATTCCAGGCAGGAAAGGGAAGTGGGGACATCCACCACCCTCAATGTTCAATTGGAACCTGACGCCAGCGAATTGGATGAGGTGGTAGTTTTAGGCTACGGTACAAAAAAGAAGTCCGAAGTTACGCAACCAAGTGGTGTAAATAAACTTCAGGTGAGACTATTGAAAAATCGCCTTCGGTATTGCTGTTGATTCCCCGTCCGGTCGGTTGGCAGGTCTTTATGTGAACCAAAGGAGTTCCGTACCGGGGTTCGATGATGCCCAAATTTTGGTGCGGGGCTTCAATACAACAAGGAAAAATTCGGCCCTGATCGTAATCGATGGTGTTGCGAATGCCTATCCTAATGGCACTCAAGAGACCTCATTTGAAGTGACATTGAATTATTTCAGTATTAAAAGATGCTTCCGCGGCCATTTACGGCGCGCAATCGGCAGGAGGCGTTACTCTGGTCACTACCAAACGAGGAAAAAGCACGGAAAGCCAACGATAGATATTAGCACAACACAATCGTTTCAGTTTCCGACCAAAAAACCGGAAACGGCAAACGCTCTCGAATATATAGGAGTCCTAAATTTCAGTCGGGCCCTGGATGGTACAGATCCTGATTACCCCCAAGAATTGGTCGATCAATACAGAAATGGGCAATTAATATCCGAAGATTGGTGGGATGCGCTTGTAGATGCACCTGTGGAGCAGTCCAGACAATCTGTGACCGTTCGGGGAGGTTCCGAAAGAGTCCGCTATTTCACCTCGTTGGGAACCGCTTCGCAAGACGGTCTTCTTCGGGGCGATAATACCACGAAATTGAGACAATATAATGTACGTAGCAATTTGGATGTAGACATCTCCGACAACTTTGAAGTAGGTTTGGACCTCTCTTACCGACAAAAATATACCCAAACACCACAGAACGGTGGTGGTGGTGGATTGGGATCAATTGCAACCACTAGTCCGCTTCGGCCCGCCTATATCGATGGAAATTATGATTACCCAGGTGAGGGTTGGTCACAGTCCAATCCAGCGGCAAGAATTCTTAGTCCTGGTTATCGAAAATATACCTCGGATGTATTGAACGGAACTCTGAGATATAAATACAATATTCCCGCCATAAATGGCCTGACGCTTGAAGGCTTTGCTTCGGTAATAAAGACTTTCAATTTTGACAAAGCGTTTAATTATACCTGGTTTTATTTTGAAAAGAATTCCGATGGTGAAATCGTTAGAAGACCTTCTAGAACAATCGAAGATATCGGTTTGACAGAAAGAAATGCCCGTAGCAATAGGTTTACCCTAAATGCCAAGTTGGGTTATGTGACAACCATCGCCGAAAAGCATAGCATCGATGCCTTTTTGGCTTATGAACAAAGCGAGTATAAGGATAATTTTTCTGAAGTAGGAAGGTTGGGCTTCGATTCCCCGCAAATTGATCAAATTTTTGCTGGTAGCACAGATCGTTCTAATTGGATTACCGATGGCAGCGCAAGCGAAAACGCGCGCCAAAACTATTTTGGCCGATTGGCCTATGATTTTGATAAAAAATATCTTTTAGGTTTCAATTTCCGATATGATGGTTCCCCGATTTTCCCGAAAGAGACGCGCTGGGGTTTCTTCCCGGGAGTATCGGCGGGGTGGGTCTTAAGCAGGGAATCATTTATGCCGGAGCTGTTTAGCACTTTTAAGTTAAGAGCTTCTTGGGGGCAATTAGGCAATGACAGGGTCGCTCCTTTTCAATATATCGGTGCTTTTAATTATAGCAATGGTGCCGGGAGCTGGGTCGTCGACGGCCAAGATGTTCGCGGCATCGAAGCCTCTACGACACCCAACCCCAATATAACTTGGGAGGTTACGGAAACCACCGATATTGGCTTAGAAATAGGGCTTTTGGAAAACCGGTTGGCTTTGGAGGTCGATGTTTTCAAAAGTAAGACCTCCGATATTTTAGGAGAGCGTCAGGCCTCCATCCCTAATTATACCGGGCTGGTGCTTCCCGATGAAAACATCGGGGAGATGGAAAACAAAGGAATAGAATTCCAACTTACCTATAAGAATAATTTCGGCGAGTTATTCTTTAGTGCCAGCGGGAATGCCTCTTATAACAAAAACAAAATCATATTTTTTGATGAGGTACCACAGTCTGAGGTATATCAAAAACTGGAGGGAATGCCTTTGGGGTCGATACTGGTCTACGATGCAATCGGCATCTACAGGACCCAGGCAGATTTGGACAACAATGTAAACTATGACAATGCCGCGTTGGGCGGCTTAATCTTTGCCGACCTTAACGGGGATGGCATCATCGATGGCAATGACAGGTATCGTTTCAATGCAAGTGCGTTTCCCACTACCCAGTTTGGTTTGAATTTGACCTTTAATTTTAAAGGTTTTGATCTTAACATGCTTCTTCAAGGTCAGGCCGGTGCCAAATGGCGTTTGGATAACGGTTTTGATACTGCAGCAAACGGAAATGGACTGACCTACGTGGCGAACAGAAGTTACAGCTTAACCAACCCCAATGCCGAATTACCGAGAATCAGGCCAGTAGGATTAGCGTCATCGGATAGTGATTTTTGGTATCATGATGTCGCCTTTGTCCGATTTAAGTCTTTTGAATTAGGCTACAGTTTGCCGGAAGACGTACTTTCAACAGTTGGGATTTCCAACTTGAGGCTCTATATTTCCGGTCAAAACTTATTTATGCTGTACAACAGCTTAGCTAAGTTCGGTGCGGGCGATCCTGAATTTTTGGACAACGGTTTAAGCCCTAACGATTCAAATTATGCCCGTGCAAGCGGTAAAGGAGCTACCTACCCAAATATGAGCAATTTGGGTTTGGGTCTTAACATTTCTTTCTAAAAAATTATGAGAAACCAAATTTTTAATACACCGGTAATGATTCATAGAGCTTTCGCAATACTGACTGTAATGTTTTTAGCTACTTCGTGCAATAATGACATATTAGACAAAGAGCCCTTGGATGCCATTTCAGAGACGAACGTATTTACAGACCCCGTTTTCCTCCAAGGGTATGTCTATAATTCCTACAATGGTATCAGACCGCCATGGAATCCGGGAACTGGAGGTTATATTGGCATGACGGATATTGCCACTATTGCTCCGGATACACACGATAGGGCCGGTGGCATCAGAGAGTACCTATCAGCAAATATGACTTCTGATAATGTCACCGATGTTACGAACATTTGGAACTATCAGTACGATTACATAAAACGGGTCAATACATTCTTCGAAGAAATCGAGGATTCAGAAATAAGCAAAGAAGAATTAGATCCCCAAGAGGCGAGATGCATTTTATAAGAGCTTGGATGTATTTCGATTTAAGTCGGCATTTTGGTGGTGTTCCCTTGATTACAAGAACCTTCGGACTTAATGAAGAGTCTTTCGATGTAACCAGAAATTCTTTTGATGAAGTGGCGCAATTTGTGGTAAACGAATGCGATCTGGCCATTGGTTTATTGGATGGTGTCGCCCCAGCCGCGGGTAAAATTGACAAAAGAGCGGCAACAGCATTAAAGGCAAGAATGCTCTTGTATATGGCCAGTCCCCTAAATAATCCTTCCAATGATCAGGAAAAATGGCAATCAGCCGAAGTTGCGACCAAAGCGGTTATCGACGCCGGTTTTACATTGCACGATACCCATGAAGACTTGTTCATTCAACCTTTGAAAACAGATGAGATTATTTTTGGCCGAACCTTTACTGCTGGTTCTAGAATCCCCGATTGGGGCTATAACTATGATTATTGGCCCAGCGGTTTTGATGCACGGCAACGGGTAATGCCGACACAGACCTTTGTAAACATGTTTGAAATGACCAATGGGGAATATCCGTATTTGGAAGATGGCACTACCGTAAACCCCGCTTCTGGCTACGACCCGCAAAATCCCAACCTTGACAGATCCCCGGTACTACAGCTATATTATATACCCAGGTGCGGGACCGGTATCCATAATAGATGGGGCAAAAAGTACGACCCGCCTTTACGAGTATTGGGAAGATGCCAATCCCAACCCGGATAACGTAGGGCCCTATGAAAATCCTAACAAAATAGATCCCCTTAACAATCAAGAACTCTTCGACTTCGGTCGGGACTCAGAAACCTATTGGATAAAAGGGCTAACCCCTTTTCACTGGCGGGTGCAAACGGGTTATACTTTTAGAAAATTATTAGATTTTTCTGGGCCAAGGGCCAGTTTTGACTACGATTATAATCAGGTGACTGTCTATATGAGACTTGCAGAATTTTACCTAAATTATGCAGAGATTCAAATTGCATTGGGCAATGAAGATGTGGCAAGGCAATATATCAATCTCGTTCGACAACGCCCTTCTGTCAATATGCCGGAAATAACTAGTACAGGTGCAGATTTGATTCGTGATTATAGAAATGAAAGGGCCGTCGAATTGCATTTGGAGGATACCCGATTTTTTGACCTTTTGCGTTGGAAAGCGGCTCCAGGTAATATAGACTTGAACCCCATAAGAGGGCTTACCGAGGTAACTATGGACTGGAGCGATGCGAAAGAAGGGGACCTGTTAGGTGAATTAAACTATACTTACGGGGAAATCACTGCTGTTGATCCGAGAAGTCGATGGCCCGGGGATTACTACTACCTGTTTCCAATACCTCGGGAAGAAGTTCAGCGAAGCAATAATAGCATAGAACAAAACCCTGGATATTAATAGTAGAGTTGAGTTAGTTTGTTTAGTTTAAATTTGACCACAGGTTTGTACTCCTACAAATCTGTGGTCTTACTATTTACAATCGTATAATGGGTTTCATAAAGCAAGACATATTTCACGAATTATTCCAGCGTTTTTCTAAATGTAATTTATGGAGATTAAATTCATTAAGAACACTTTTGCCATCAATGACACTTGCCTCCTTAATGCTTTGCTGTTCTAAAGAGAATGCTCCGGGAACACTGTTTACAAAAATTGACTCACAACAAACAGGTATCGCATTTTCAAATGACGTTCATGTTCAGGGTGATTTTCACATCTTTAAATATCGGAATTTTTATAATGGTGGTGGTGTTGGGATCGGTGATATCAATAACGATGGCCTCCCCGACATTTATCTAACCAAAAATCAGTAAAATAGACTTTATTTGAATAAAGGAAATTTTGAGTTTAAAGACATCACCAATGTATCTGGTACGGGGGGAACAAAGTCTTGGTCCACGGGGGTTGCCATGGTCGATATAAATTCGGACGGGTTATTGGATATCTATGTTTGCAACGCCGGTAATGCCGATAAAAAGAATGAACTTTTTATTAATCACTGGCGACCTTACCTTCAGCGAATCGGCGGCCAAAGTAGAATTTGGACGAGAATGGCTTCATTACCTATGCGGCTTTTTTTGATTATGATGGGGATGGGGATCTGGATGTATATATCTTGAACAATAGCTTCATTCCGGGAAGCAGCCTCAATTATGTGAACAAACGAAATCTAAGAAGCGAAAATTGGAATGTTCCGGAAGTTCTAAAAGGCGGTGGCGACAAACTTTTGCGCAATGATGATGATAAATTTGTCGATGTTAGTGAAGAAGCTGGAATATATGGTAGTTTAATTGGTTTTGGATTGGGAGTTACCGTAGGGGATGTCAATAATGATAATCTTCCGGATATTTATGTCTCAAATGATTTTTATGAACGCGATTATTTATATGTTAACCAAGGAGACGGCACTTTTAAGGAAGAAATTGAAGGCTATATGCAGCATCTGAGTTTTTCTTCCATGGGGTCGGACATGGCAGATTTGAACAACGACGGACTTCCAGAAGTTTTTGCCACAGACATGCGGCCTAAAGAGGATAAAAGGCTCAAAGAAAACGGAGGATTCGAAACATATAATGTTCTTAGACTGAAACAGGGTCGGGATTTCTATAACCAATACATGCAGAACACCCTGCAAATAAATAACGGAGATGGGAGTTTTTCGGAAACGGCTTATTTTTGGGGATGGATATACCGATTGGAGCTGGGGCGCCCTTATTTTCGACATGGATAATGACGGGTTTAAAGACCTATACGTAAGCAATGGCATATATAGGGATATTACCAATAATGATTTTATGGATTTCTTTGCGAACAACGTCTTTCGCCAGACGCCCTTTGATTCTGAGCCACAAGTAAAGGTACTTACTAACAAAATGCCTTCAACACCCATTCCGAATTACGCATTTCATAATAATCAGGATTTGACTTTTTCCAATAAAACCAAAGATTGGGGTCTCGCCGAACCGAGTTTTTTTAATGGATCCTCGATGGAGACTTAGATAATGATGGGGATTTGGACTTGGTGGTAAATAATGTGAATCAAGAAGTATTTGTATTAGAAATAATTCGGAGATAATAGAAAGTAATCATTTTATCAAAATCAAACTAGAGGGAAGCGGTAAAAATAAATTTGGAATTGGCAGTAAAATTAAATTGTACAAGGGGGATACAATTTTTGGTCAAGGAATCTATCCGCACACGGGGATTTCAGTCTTCCGTAGATTATAATTTGACCTTCGGTCTCGGAAACACAAAAAAATTGGATTCCCTTGCGGTTATATGGGCCGATGGGTCGTACCAATCAATCAAGAACATCGATGTGGACCGGACTTGAGGTCTTAATCAACGGGATGCCTGTCGACAAATTTTCAAACAGTAAAAAGGGAAAAGTTGAAACCCTTATGACATCCGTTGAAATTAATCTTCAGAAGCATGAAGAAGATAATTATATCGATTACGATTATGAAGGTTTGGTATCGCAAATGCTATCCCGGGAAGGCCCGGCTATTGCTGTTGGCGATATTAACGGCGACGGGAATGAGGATATCTTTCTGGGCGGGGCTAAAAATCAGGCCGGTAGAATCTATATACAGACCGATTCAGGAAAATTCGAACCTATTACAAATCCCACTATTGAAAAAGATAGTGTATTTGAAGACACAAACGCTGTGTTCAAAGATACCAACAACGATGGAATGCTAGATTTAGTCGTGGTTTCCGGAGGAAATATACCCTCTAAGGATAAAAATAATCTTCCGATTCGGATTTATCAAAACGCAGGAAAAAATAAGTTCTTGCCTTCCAATAACTCTGTTTCCAATACTGATACTTCTCTTAGAGTCGCTGCAGCCGATTATGATGGAGATGGCGATATTGACCTCTTCTATCGGGAGTAGAAGTGTTCCGGGAAAGTATGGGTCAAAATCCTAAACATAAACTTCTTGAAAATGACGGAAATGGTAGTTACAGTGATGTTACCCAAAGCAAAAGCTGCTGATTTGAGTCAAGCAGGGATGGTCACAGAGGCTGCATGGGCAGATATCGATGGGGATAAAATTAAAGATCTAATAATTGTGGGCGACTGGGAGGCGCCAAAAATCTACAAGAACAGTGGTGAATCACTGCAAAAAGAATTGCAAGCAATCTGGATTCCCTCAATGGAGCTTGGAATTCCCTCCGAATTGCCGATCTTAACAATGATTAACTGTACCTAAACCTTGTACTTGGCAACCGAGGTACAAATTCATTTTATAACGTGGAAGAAAATAGACCGGTCAAGGTTTTTATAAGTGATTTTGACGGGAAATGGTACAATAGAGCAAACTTCACTCGAACCATCAATGGAAAGGATGTTCCCATTCATCTTCGCCGTGAACTTACCAAGGAAATTGCTTCTCTCAATAAACACAATTTAAAATCTACAGAATACGCAACGAAATCGATGGAGAAACTATTTTCAAAAAAAGTTATGAATAGTGCCGTGGTTAAAAATATTTCAACTTTTAAAAGTGTGATTGCATATAATCATGGGAATAATGAATTTCAGGTGTTGGACCTTCCGCCGAGGGTCCAATTTTCCAGCATTCATGCCATCGAAACATTATATCCTGAATAAGGACGGAATTTTGGATATTTTGTTGGCAGGAAACGATTTTGATTTAAAACCGCAATTTGGAAGGCTGGATGCCAATTATGGAATCACTTTGCTTAGCAATAAAGATGGCAAATATTCGGTAATTGAACCAAAGATTTCCGGTTTTTTCCTAAAAGGGGCGGTACGGAATCTCCATAGTCTTAAAAGTGTGCAAGGGGACCAATTTATACTCGCGGGCGTAAACAATGCATATCCTAAAATTTTTAAACTTCTAAATTAGTCACCAAATAACTACTCCAAAATCATTTCCAAAGGCACCCAGATGAACCTGGGGCGATAATAATCGGTATTGACCTCGTGAATCTTCGATACTTCAAAACTATTCACACAGAAGGAAACCAATAGTTTGTTATCTTTTATGTATTGGGGATGGGCCATCGCGTTGTAGGTAATACTAATCCTCGATATTTTCTTGTTTGGTGGTATGATAAAGTAATTTTTCGTTGCGCCATGGCCCCGCCGGGCTATCTGAAAGGTAGGAAAAGATATTTCCGTTGCCCAGTTCCCTCGCCTGTAAAAGCAAAACGTATAAATCACCATATTTAAAGACCGAAAACTGTTCCGGTATTTGTTGTTCGATTCCACCCAAAGGAGCACTCTTAACCGGGTCGGAAGTCCAATGGTTGCCATCGAAAAATTCAAATCGCTCCAGTTTTTTGATATCGGGATTAAGTGTGGCTTTTGCTATATGAAGAGCGGATTAGTCTTTTGTACTCCAAGCCCCATAGATATAGGTATAATCATCCTGATGAAGTACGGAATGTCCATAATGCACTTGGTTCCTATTTGAATAGGGGAAGTCCTCTTGCGAAGATATTTCAAATGTTTTTGAATCCATTCGAATGTAATCCGTTCCTGAAAATTCAAAGCCCCAGGCCGTGTGATCATGTAAAAACCGGGACATAAAAATATGTATTGTTCCGTTCTTTTCAAATCCATCACCTGGCCAATAATATTCTTGAGGATTGTCATAAGCAGGTTTCAGCAATGCGTGGGCATTCTCAATGGTTCCTCTATATATGGCTTTATGGGTGCGCTTATTTTTATTGATCAAGATGAAGGTATTATTGATCATCTTGCTATCTACATCTCTCTTTTTATGGCGAACCGGTGCTAGGAATGAATCGCCCATCATAAAAATGGAGGTAGTACTATCCAAGGGAAAGGAAATTACCCCATCGGCACCGGTGACGCCCAGACTATCGACAATGACCAAATCTTCGAAATTTGCGGCAGCGGTAACGGTGCGCGTTTCAATTTCCTCTTTAGGCTTCGATTGGGATTTCTTTTTTTCATTTGCGCAAGAAAAAATGAAACATGAAAGAATCAATATTGAAATTTTTGATATCAAATACTTGACTTGCATAGCTAGGGTAATTTAAGCAATATCTGTTAAAAATACTTGTTTATATGTCTATACATAATTATTTTTTTATATTTATCTGAATCAACGACCTCGGTGCAAACACACGAGGTATGATATGAAACAATTTTTCAATTTCGAGGCAGAGCATCGGGGAATTAAACCCTTAGAGATTAAATATAATTTCTAAGGTTGATTTTATGAAAACGTATGAAGAGACAAAGACTGGTTTGACTTCCAAACGTAAGACTTCAAACTGGGCAATCAGAGAAGCGCTTTGGTTTCGAACGATTAATTCTTCCAAAATGAAAATAGTTAGTATTGCCATATTGTGTTTTCTTATAGTATCATGCATTTCTAAAGATGACAAAAAATCAGATTTGGCAAAAAAAATATTGTCTGATCAATCTATGCAGGAAGTCGAGAATAGAGCTAGAAAATTAATGAAAAACGGATTTTATGCCGGCTCTGGTTATCAAATGGTTTGGTCACGTGATATGAATACCTTTATAGAATTATCCTGTGAAGAATATGATATAAAAATTATTCGTGAAAATTTATTAATGTTCTTTCATTTTCAACAAGAAAATGGAGAACTATTAGATGGTTATGTCCCCAAAGAAGCCTTTACTTGGCGAGATCCAAACACCTATACCTCTCTATCTGCGACGCGGCCACATTGGCTTTAAGAATACGGTTGAAACAGATCAGGAACCCTCCTTGATCCAGGCAATCTCAAAATATATCGCCAAAACCAAAAATCGTTCCATATTAAATGAAAAAATAGCCGAAAAAACAATATATGAAAGGTTAACAATGGCAATCGAATATCTCTTAAAGGAGAGATATTCAGAAGATTATGGCCTCATTATTGGGGCAACCACTTTTGACTGGGGGGGATGTGCAAGTAGAAGGTGGAGCGGTAGTCGATGTTGATGAACTTACCCACTGGAGAGTAGACATCTATGACAACGCAATGTTCGTCATAGCCTTGAAAAACATGAAGGAATTTGCACTTGAAACCAAGGATAAACAAAGGTGGGATAATCTCTATGAAAAAATAAAAACTTAATTGCAAAAAGTATCTAATGGATGCGAAGAATAACAATTTATTCCCCACATCTATGTGAAGGACTCCCCTTTTCCAGAAGATTTTGATGAAACTGCCATTCACTACCATGGTGGTACGGCAGTTGCGATTGAGGCCGGTATCTTAGCAAGCAAGAAATAGCCCACGTTTGACCTGATATGGTAAACAATGTAAAGTTTTCAGGAGCACCATCCATTGGGCTAACGTTGTATCCGCCCTATCCGACTGAAGTTTTGGGTAAAAATGTTTCCGCTTCGTATGAATACCAAAATGGCGAGACTGGACTTGGTTTGGAGGAAGAATGATACAACAATTGATTGCCAATGACTTTGTTGAAGAAGCCTATACCTTGGCAGAACCCATGTTTGAAAGAGTACTGAAAAATGATGGTTTTTATGAATGGTATAAAATAGATGGAACACCAGCTGGATCAGCAGATTTTAAAGGGTCAGCTGGCGTTCTGGCAAAATCCAGTATGATGTTCAAAGAATGGGCAGACCGTAAAATAAAATACTAATCAGTTTAAGGTCAATTCTAAAGAGACCCAAATAAATTTCGGTCGTAGAGAATAAGTTCGGGGCAAGCCCACGGAGGCATTTAGAGGAACATATTTTTTTGATTGATGAAAACTATCCGTTGTTAAACTTTCCTCTAACTTACTAGGAAAACCTAGGGGTATTGAACCCAATTGAGATTAAATTATACTTGTTTATATGTCTATACATAATTATTTTCTATATTTATTTAAGTCTTAAATTAAGAGAAATTCCGGTTTCAGAGGATAATTTCTAGTAATACCAATTACAGGGACGTAAAATTTTCGCAAAATGAAGTCAAAAATTGCCATAATTTTAATACTTACAGGTCTATTAGTATTGCTCTTTACCTATAAGAAGGGACTGTTTGATTCCGGCGACGACGAGTATGCGAAGCTGAAACTGCCCGAGACGGTGGACTACAACTTCCATATCAAGCCCATCCTTTCCGACAACTGCTATACCTGCCACGGGCCGGACGCCAACAAGCGCAAGGCAAAGCTGAGACTGGACCTTGAGGAAGCCGCCTTCGGGGAACTTCCCGAAACGCCCGGGGAGTTTGCGATAGTTCCCGGAGACCTGCGGGCAAGCAGTGCCTACCAACATATCATTTCGGAGGAGGCCGACCGGATGATGCCCCCGCCGGGTTCCAAATTGGCCCTGAATTCCTATGAGAAGAAACTGATCAGGAAATGGATCGAGCAGGGCGCCCGGTTCGAAAAGCATTGGGCCTTCCTGGCCCCCGAAAAGGCCGAGGTCCCCAAGACCGGAACATCGGATGCGGAGGATAGGGAGTGGGGCGAGAACGAGATCGATGCCTTTATTTTGGCGAAACTGGTGGAGAACGGTCTGCACCCTTCCGAAAGGGCCTCCAACGAGACCCTGATCCGCCGGATAAGCCTCGACCTGACCGGACTGCCCCCCGGTCCAGAAAAGGTCAAGGAATTTTTGGGGGACGGATCCGAAGCGGACATTGCCAAGGTCATCGACGGATTCCTGGCCTCCCCCGCCTACGGTGAGCGCATGACACAGGCATGGCTCGACGTGGCGCGCTATGCCGATTCCCATGGCTACCAAGACGACAGCTACCGTACCATGTGGCCCTGGCGCGACTGGGTCATCCACGCCTTCAACGAGAACCTGCCCTACGACAAGTTCCTGACCTGGCAACTGGCCGGCGACCTGTTGCCCGATGCCAACAGGGAACAGCTCCTGGCGACCGGGTTCAACCGCAACCATCCGATCACGCAGGAGGGCGGGGTGATACAGGAGGAATATCGCACGAATTACGTGATGGACCGTACCAATACCCTGGGAAAGGGCATTTTGGGGATCACCCTGGAATGCGCCCGCTGCCACGACCATAAGTACGATGCCATTACGCAGAGGGACTATTACGGGATGTTCGCGTTCTTCGACCAGGTCGACGAGAAGGGCCTGCAGATGGACGCCGTGCAGGCCAAGAACCAGAAGTTCTACGCCGATCCGCCCTTTATGACCATTTCGAGGGAAGAAACGGAAGGCGTGCTCTCCTTTGTCAACCTGGAGGGGAAAGAAAAGATCAACGTGATGGTCATGAACGATTCCGCCCCCAGGACCACCTATGTCCTGGACCGGGGCGAATACGACCGGCCGACGGACTCGGTGCGCCCGGGTACGCCGGCCGCCATCTTCGCCTTTTCGGACACCCTGCCAAAAAATAGGCTAGGGCTCGCCCGATGGCTGACCGATACCAGAAACCCCCTGACCGCCCGGGTCTATGTGAACCGGCTCTGGGCCATGCTGTTCGGCAGGGGCATCGTGGAGACCTCGGAGGACTTCGGGGTGCAGGGCAGCCTGCCCACCCATCCGGAGCTTCTCGACTGGCTGGCGGTGGACTTTATGGAACACGGGTGGGACACCAAGTACCTGCTCAAAAAGATAATGCTCTCGGCCACCTACCAACAGCGCTCCGAGATGCGCCCGGAACTGGAAAGGGCCGATCCCGAAAATAGGTTATTGGCCCGTGCACCGCGCTTTAGGATGAGCGGGGAAATGATACGCGACTACATCCTTGCCACCAGCGGCCTGCTCAATGACGAGATCGGGGGCCCCAGCGTAAAGCCCTACCAGCCGGCGGGACTGTGGGAAGAGACCAATGCGGGTGCCGATCGGGGCATTTTGACGCAATACATACCCGATAGTGGCGACGACCTGTACCGCCGTTCGCTGTACACCTTCTGGAAACGTACCCTGCCCCCGCCGAACATGACCATTTTCGACGCCCCGACCAGGGATTTCTCGGAGGTACGCCGCCAGAAGACGAACACGCCCCTGCAGGCCCTGGTGCTGCAGAACGACGTACAGGTACTGGAGGCCGCCCGGGTCATGGCACAGGACATCTTGGCCAATGGATCCGAGAATACGGACCTGGTCGGGGAGGTGTTCCGGCGCATCCTGATCCGTACGCCCAAAAAGGAAGAGCTCCTGACGCTCGAAAACTATTACCACGATGCGCTGGAACTGTACCGCGACGATATCGCGGACGCCGAAAAGCTGGTCGCGGTAGGGGAGTACCAACAGCGCGGTACCGATCCGGCCCGGACCGCCGCGCTCATGCTGACGGCCCAGGTCATCTATAATCTGGACGAAACGATAACAAAGAGTAGTTTAAGAATGGGGACAGGAGAAAGAGGCAGAAGACAGGAGGCGAGAGGAGCAAGGAGCAATGGGAAAAGATAGAACTGTCCGGACTTCCCGTACTAACAGTTTACAGGTCGATGTATTCTTGAACCTCGGCTCTTGTAGCCTGTAGGGAAGGCGGTCGGAACGGCCTAGTTTCCCAAAGCGTAATGAGAGGATAAACGGATAAATATATGGAAGAAAGCAAGAACAAAAACGAAAACCCCCTAAAGGTCAACCGGCGCCATTTCTTCGGGCAGCTGAGCGTGGGCATCGGCTCGCTGGCGCTCGGTTCCTTGCTGATCCCCGACCTGTTCAAGGGGAAGGCTGCGGAAGAAATGGCTTCCCGACCGCTGGGCATTCCGCATTTTGCGCCCAGGGCGAAACGGGTCATCTACCTGTTCCAGGCCGGTGCCCCCTCGCAGTTCGAGACCTTCGACCATAAGCCCGCCCTGCGCAAGCGTATGGGCGAGGACCTGCCCGCATCGATCCGTGACGGCCAGCGCCTGACCGGTATGACCGCCGATCAGGACAGGTTCCCCCTGATGCCGCCCGCGGTGGATTTCAAACAGTACGGGCAGAGCGGTACCTGGGTCAGCGACTACTTTCCGCATATCGGGAAGATCGCCGACGAGATCACCGTGGTGCGCAGCATGCACACCGAGGCCATCAACCACGACCCGGCCATCACCTTTTTCCAGACCGGCAGCCAACAGTCCGGCCGCCCGAGCATGGGATCGTGGATGAGCTACGGGCTGGGCAGCGAGAACAAGAACCTGCCCTCCTTCGTGGTGCTGACCTCAAGGGGCAAGGGCAACAGCCAGGGGCTGTACTCCAAACTCTGGTCCAGCGGGTTTTTGGACTCCAAGCACCAGGGCGTGCTGCTGCGCTCCGGCAAGGACCCGGTACTCTACCTGAACGACCCCGACGGCATATCGCGCTCCGACAAAAGGCACCTGTTGGACGAGGTATCGTCCCTGAACAGACTGCACCATGTGGAGACCGGCGACGACGAGATCGAATCGCGCATCGCACAGTACGAGATGGCCTACCGGATGCAGATGTCCGTCCCGGACGTGATGGACATCTCCAAGGAACCGGAATCCATCATCAGGCTCTACGGCGAGGACTGCCAGGTGCCGGGCACCTATGCGGCCAACGCCCTTCAGGCAAGGCGGCTGGCCGAGAACGGCGTGCGCTTTGTACAGCTCTACCACCAGGGCTGGGACCAGCACGGCAACCTGCCCAACGAGATGGCGGGGCAGGCCAGGGACGTCGACCAGGCCTCCGCCGCCCTGGTGCTCGACCTTAAACAGCGCGGTATGCTCGACGATACCCTGGTCGTCTGGGGCGGCGAGTTCGGCCGTACCAACTACTGCCAGGGCAATTTCGACCCGACCAATTACGGCCGCGACCACCAC
The DNA here is from genome assembly GCA_963734985.1 of uncultured Flavobacteriaceae bacterium. GTDB lineage: Bacteria > Bacteroidota > Bacteroidia > Flavobacteriales > Flavobacteriaceae > Pricia. The sequence goes on along the minus strand of CAVTJB010000003.1, from coordinate 62,140 downwards.
CCGCGGGCCTTCAGCATCTGGATGGCCGGCGGCGGCATCAAACCTGGGCTCAATTACGGCCTGACCGACGAGTTCGGGTACAACGTGGTGGAAAACCCCGTGCACATCAACGATTTCCACGCCACCCTGCTGTATGCCATGGGGCTCGACCACGAGCAGCTGACCTACAAGTACCAGGGCCGGCGCTTTCGCCTGACCGATGTGGCGGGCAACGTAGTCGAGGACCTGTTGGCATGAGGGTAGTAATGGGCAATAAGTATTTAGTGAAAAGATATCAAAAAATCAAACTATGCCGACCGCATACCGCCCGCTCATCAAGGCTGAGGCCTTTTAACAGTGAAATTACTTTCATCCGATAAATAGCAACGCCCCTATGGACATCCTTAAAACCCTATACGACGAGATCATCGGTTTTCTGGGCATCGAAAATGCCTGGGAAATTCTACGGGAAGGTGATTACAGCGTACTCCTCACGTATGATGGCTTTACCGCCTTTATTCTACCGATTATCCCCTTATTGGTGCTATTGGAGTTTATTTTGGGCCTGGTCTACAAAAAGCCCCAGACCAAGGTCTATAAGGTCACCTTCCTTATCTATATATTCAACCGGTTCGTAGGCCGTTTTATCGCCATCGCCATGGTCGTATTGATCATCGGTTGGCTGCAGCCCTATGCGCTTTTACGGACCTCCCCTACCTGGTACTGGTTCATCTATGGATATATCGTTTGGGAGTTCGGACATTTTTTGTACCACTATTGGGGCCACAAGGTACGGCTGTTCTGGTGCCTGCACTCCACGCACCACGCCCCCGAGAACATGAACCTTTCGGTGACCTATGCCCATTTCTTTCTCGAGGCGCCCTATGCCGATACCATCAGGACGACCGTATGCATTTTGGCGGGGGTCGAACCGGCCATGCTGTTCGCCATAATGTTCATTGACGGTACCTATGGCGCCTTCATACATGTCGGGGAAAATATGGTCAGGGACGCCCGGTTCGGTGCCGTGGGCAAATTTATCCTTACCCCATCGCACCATCGGGTACACCATGCCAGAAATCCATTGTATATCGATACCAACTTTTGCAATCTCTTGAATATATGGGACCGTGTCTTCGGCACCTATCAAGAGGAGAAAAAAGGGGAAAAGGTAGAATACGGCATCACCCGCCCTGTGGACTCCGGTAACTTTTTGGATGTTTATTTCGGGGAATTCGTGATCTTGGCCAAGGACGTATGGAACGCCCCGGGCCTCAAGAACAAACTCCTGTATATCGTAATGCCGCCCGGTTGGAGCCATACCGGTGACCATAGGACCGCCAGGGTCGTGAGGGAGGAATATATGGAGGGGGAATCGGTAGTGGGCGCCAAATGATAAAGGCTCGAAACCTTACCGGACCGATCGTGCCGAACCATGAGGTACGGCCCATCGCCCCCCACCGCCCTTCGCCTACCAAAAACTTTGTGATAACGACTAAACGCCCCATACCGATTATATGACCACAGCCACTGAACATCGCCTGGCCGACTACACCGTCCTCGGGCTCTCCGTATTCCTGATCTTCTGCCTGTTGTTCGAGCCCTATATCGAGCTCCCGGACCTGGTGGCCTGGCTGGGGAGGTGGCATCCGCTCGTACTGCACTTTCCCATCGTACTTCTGTTGATCGCCATTTTTCTGGGCCTGACGGGAAGGTCGGTCCCGGGACCCCTGCTGACGGTCGCCGTTCTGTCCGCCCTGGTAACGGCCATCCTGGGATTCTTTTTGGGCAAGGAGGTGCCGATAAAGGGCGACCTGCTCTTTTGGCACCAATGGTTGGGCGGGGCAACGGCCCTGATCGCGGCCCTATGGTACGCCCTGGACTCCATGGGACTGGAAAGGGCGATGTACACCAAGGCATTGCAGGTTCTGTTGATCGGAACGATCGGCCTTACGGGGCATTACGGGGGAATGGTCACCCACGGCGAGGAATTTCTCGCACTTCCTACGCAGGGGCCCGACGATAAGATCCCCGAAAACCCGATTATTTATAAGGACGTGGTCTTCCGGATCTTGGACGACAAGTGCGTATCGTGCCACAACCCGAACAAACAGAAGGGCGAACTGGTAATGACCAGTTTTGACGGATTGTCGCAGGGCGGGGAAAACGGGCCTATATGGGTAGCGGGAAGCCCGGAGGAAAGCGAGATGATCAAAAGGGTGCATTTGCCTTTGGACGACGAGGACCATATGCCGCCGGAGGACAAGAGGCAACTCGAAGAAAACGAGATCGCCATCCTGGAACGGTGGATCGCCACGGGCGCCTCCGATACGCTGCGGCTCGACGGGCTGGCCGATGGAGAGCCCCTGGCAGGTCTTATAAAGGACATGATGGCGCCCGACCCCGCGGAAAAATGGGCGAGGTTGCCCCAGGTGGCGGACAGTACGCTACGGAACCTGGCTTCCGACTATTTGAGCATAACGCGTATCGCGGGCAACTCCGACGCGTTGGGGGCCGTATTCTTCCCGCCCCCCGAATATGACCCCAAGACCCTTGCCGATCTCGGGCGGGTGGCCGACAACATCGTGGAACTCGACCTGAGCGGGATCCCGGTCGGCGGGAACGAGATCGATGCGATAGCGACATTTGCCAACCTGGAAAGGCTCGAGCTGGACAGGACCCCGGTGGGCGATACCGAGGTACGGAAACTATCCTCCCTGAAGAACCTGCAGCTGTTGAAGATCTACGGCACGGCGATCACCGACGAGAGCATTTCTACCTTTAAAGATTTGCCCAACCTGAAAAGCCTGTATCTTTGGGATACCGGGGTGACCGAAAACGCAGTGGCATCCCTAAAAAAGGAAAGGCCCGGTCTCTTGATCAATAACGGAATCGACCCCCCGACCGAAGCGTTTTTTGTGGCGGCGGATTCGGTACCAAAAATTTGATTCTATTAAATACGCTGAACCTATACCTTTTCAGAATTCTAAGCCAGTTTTCGTCTGCTCCATCTGTAAATAGTATATTCATTTGATTCTATAATCTTCAAAAAGGTACTTGCTTCTTTGAAAACCGTGGGTATGGCTAACTAATGACCTCTCTCATTTATATATAATTCAATCAAAATCAAATCATCTAAATTTCCGTAAAGAAAAATTGTATTAATTCTCAATTTCGAGAGTATAAGCAGAAATTTGAAAACAAAAAAGGTCTCCGATATCTCGGAGGCCCTTGTTTTACTAGCGGTCTGGACGGGACTAGAACCCGCGACCCCCTGCGTGACGTGACAGGCAGATTTTAGAGAAGATTCTGGATATCCATAATTTTGCTCAAGAATTCTTCACTTGTATGTTAATTTCTCAAAAGTTTCGGACAATAGTTGATATACATACTGGCCATAACGGCTGTTTCAAAAATAACCGATTTGTTGTACAGATGTAGTACAGACCCTAAAAGAAGAAGCCTCTCGATTTCTCGAAAGGCCTGCTATCACTTAGCTCCTCCAGCTGGACTCGAACCAGCGACACCCTGATTAACAGTCAGGTGCTCTAACCAACTGAGCTATGGAGGAAAATATGTCAATCACCGTCTCTTCGAGGACTTAAGCCCTTTGTATTAGGCGAAACAGCTTAAGAGGGTGCAAATATAATTGTTTTTTTAATTGTCCCAAACAAATTTCGATTACTATTTATCCGTCAGCCAGCGGTACAGGTCGTTACCGTTAGCAAAGAGTATAAGGGCCAACAATAGAAAAAATCCCACCATTTGGGCGTATTCCAGGAATTTGTCGCTGGGCGCCCTTCCGGTAACCATTTCATAGAGCAGGAACATGACATGCCCCCCGTCCAAGGCCGGAATAGGCAACAGGTTCAAAACGGCCAACATTATGGACAGAAAAGCGGTTGTGCCCCAAAAAACCTGCCAGTTCCATACATCAGGAAATAGGCCGCCGATGGCGGCAAAACCTCCGACCCCCTTGTAAGCTCCCGTATCGGGATTAAAAATTTTCTTTAACTGTTTTAGATAGCCGGTCAACGTGCTTGCCCCTTTATTAATGCCAGCGGGAATGGATTCCATCAACGAGTAATTCACGGTTTCTACGCGTAACAAGCCCCTTTCTTCCATTTCTTTCATGGTCGGTATGTAGGGGCGAATCCCGATCAATGCTGAGTCGTTGATAGTTACGGGAATTTCTTTTTTAACATTTTTGTCGCGAACTACGGTCAAATCTATCTTTTGGTTTCTATAATTTTCCAAGATCGGCTTGACCTGATCAAAATATTTAATTTGATGACCTGCTATGGCAACCACTTCATCCTCTTTTTGCAACCCTGAATCCTTATTTAACGATTCCGGGGAAACTTCAGCAACCACGAAAGGGAACCTCGGGGCCAAAAACTGCGCTTTGTCCGTATCATCGATGAGCGTATTGATAAAATCCACCGGTATATCCCGCTCGATGGTTTGGCCGTCTCTTTCAATGGTAATTGAGTTACCATTGATGATATGCATGAAAACACTTTGAAAATCTTTAATCTTTTCCCCGTCGACTGCAAGAATCTTATCGCCTGTCTGTATTCCGATTTCGTCGCCGATTTCCTTTTCCGTCACCGAAACCCCATCTTTTAGGCTATCCGCAGGTATATATTGATCCCCGTAGGCGTAGGCCAGTCCGACATAAATAATGAAAGCGAGAATAAAGTTGACGGTAACCCCGCCCAACATGATGATCAAACGCTGCCAGGCCGGTTTGCTGCGGAACTCCCAATCTTTGGGTTCTTCCTTCATCGCATCGGTGTCCATACTCTCGTCGATCATACCGGCAATCTTCACATAGCCGCCCAAAGGAAGCCATCCGATGCCATAGACCGTCTCTCCGATCTTCTTCTTGAAAAGGGAAAATTTAACATCAAAAAAGAGGTAGAATTTTTCGACCCGGGTCTTAAAAAGTTTGGCGGGAATGAAATGGCCCAGCTCATGCAGTACGATCAGCAACGATAGGCTTAAGAAAAACTGTATGGTCTTTATTAAAAGGGGACTCATCGATATAGTATATGGTTAAAGTAAACTTTTTGCGAATTCAGCGCACAAAAGTACGCTTTTAACACCTCTTAGAAAAAGAATCCTGAACGGGCGGCGGTTTTTAAGAAACATTTGGCAGCACCGTCTCGGCCAGCATTTGAACGTCAGACCTTACTAACGTATCTTTGTCAAAAAGCGTATGCGTTCGTTCTTCGGCAAGTTCAAAATTTTCGGAATCGTATTTTTCTGCCTGTCCGCTATTATCATTTACCTATTCTATAATGCGCTGCAACCCGAAAAAACTTTGGCGGTCTACCAACCCTCGATGGTAAACGCCGAACTGGTTGACAGTACCCTTCAAGGCGTCAGAAAATACCATACCGTTGCCGACTTTTCTTTGATTAACCAGAACGGAAAGACGGTAACGCAGGAAGATTACAAGGGTAAGATATACATTGCGGATTTCTTCTATACCACCTGTCCTTCGATTTGCCCCATCATGACCAAGAACATGGTCGATATACAAGAACGAATAGAAAATGATGATGACGTCATGCTATTATCCCACTCTGTCACCCCGCGAATCGATTCCGTCGCCCAGCTTAAAAAATACGCCTTGGAAAAAGGGGTCGATGACTCCAAATGGAATCTCGTCACCGGGGATAAGAAACAGATTTACGATCTGGCCCGAAAATCATATCTGGCCGTAAAAGAGGATGGCAACGGTGGCCCCTTCGACATGATTCATACCGAAAACTTTATTTTGGTAGACAAGCAACGGCGTATTCGCGGGTTTTACGACGGAACCAAGAAAGCGGATGTCGATAAGCTGATGAAAGATGTGGCGATTTTGGAAAAGTCTTATCGGCAAGAAGGTAGGTAGGCAATGGTAGAAGTAAATGCGAGTATCTAATTTTTCCGTCAAACATCCTTCGATTCAACATTTTTCCCTTAAATTTGTCCTTACTTATAATCAATCTAAATAAAAATTGACGATAACAGTCGCACAATTGAAAAGGGGTCAAAAGGGAATCATCAAAGAATTTACCGATGACATTCTCCCGATAAAACTACTGGAACTGGGCTGCCTTCCGGGCAACGTAATTGAACTTCTCCATATCGCTCCCTTCAAAGACCCCCTCTATATCAACGTCAACGGATGCCATATCGCCATCCGCCGGGAAACGGCCCTGCTCATCGAACTTGAGGTTTTTGAAGATAAACACGCCCGATGAGCAAGCAGATCAACGTAGCCCTTATAGGAAATCCCAATACCGGAAAGACTTCCGTTTTTAACGCATTGACCGGCCTGAAACAGAAGGTCGGCAATTATCCTGGGATCACCGTGGAGAAAAAAGAGGGCATCTGTAAACTTCCGCGGGGCGTAAAGGCGCATATTCTCGACCTCCCCGGTTCCTATAGCCTGAACACAACTTCTTTAGACGAAAGCGTCGCCGTCGAACTCTTGCTGAACAAAAATGACAAGGACCACCCCGATGTGGCCGTTGTGATTTCCGATATCGAAAATCTGAAGCGCAACCTTCTGCTTTTTACCCAGGTGAAGGACCTGAATATTCCCTCTATTCTGGTCATCAATATGGCGGACCGCATGTCACGCAAAGGTATTTCCTTGGATGTCGATCTGCTCGAGGAAAAACTCGACACCAAAATAGCCCTTGTCAGTACACGAAAGGGCACCGGTATCGAAAAACTAAAGGAACTGATTTCGGATTACCGGTCACTTTCTACCACAAAAAATGTGGACATAACGCTGATTGCCCCAGAATATTTCGAAAAGCTAAAGACGACGTTTCCCAAACAAGATCTCTACAAGCTATGGCTGGTCATTACTCAGGACGTTAATTTTATGCCCATTGAAAAAAAGGGGGTCAAGGATACCTCTTCTTTCAACACCAAATCTAAATCGGAACTAAAACGCCTACAGCAAAAGGAGACCATTCTCCGTTATCAGTTCATCAACGGCATTCTTAAGGAGACCTACAAAGTCGATCCCGCTGCGGCCAAAGGGTTTCGGGCGACCCTTGATAAAATATTGACGCACAAAGTCTTCGGCTACCTGATTTTCTTTTTGATATTGTTGACCATCTTCCAGGCCATCTATTCCTGGAGCGAATATCCCATGGACCTCATCGACGAGCTTTTCGCAGCAGCCAGCGAATGGGTAAAAAACACCCTTCCGGGAGGGGTGTTCACCAACCTGATCGCTGAGGGAATATTGGCCGGTATCGGTGGCATCGTGATTTTCATACCCCAGATTGCCTTTCTTTTCCTTTTTATTTCCCTTTTGGAAGAAACCGGATATATGAGCCGAGTGGTCTTTTTGATGGACCGTTTGATGCGTCCGTTCGGTCTTAGCGGTAAAAGCGTCGTACCCCTGATGTCAGGCACCGCCTGTGCCATTCCTGCCGTGATGGCCACACGTACGATTGAAAACTGGAAGGAACGCTTGATTACCATATTGGTCATCCCTTTTACCACGTGTTCCGCCCGCTTGCCCATATATCTAATAATCATTGCCCTTGTCATTCCCGAAGGCACGTTTTTAGGTCTTGGCTACAAGGCACTGACCCTGATGCTGCTTTATCTGATCGGTTTCGCCACCTCTGTACTCGCCGCGATGATGTTGAACAAAATTTTAAAAATTAAGGGGCGTTCGTTTTTTGTGGTGGAAATGCCTAATTACAAACTGCCACTCCTTAAAAACGTAGCCTATACGGTTTGGGAAAAGACCAAAAGTTTTGTTCTCGGTGCGGGAAAGATCATTTTGGCCATCTCGATCGTCCTTTGGTTTTTGGGGTCCAACGGCTATTCCGACCGATTCAAGAATGCCGAGGAAATAATTACGGAGCGTGTACAGGAGGATGGATTTTCCGCCTTTAACCGGTCTAATATCGCCGCTGAACTATCCGATTACCAAATAGCCTTGCAGGATAGTATTTCTGCCGATCGTTATCACATCGAGCCTCCCGCCATTGAAGATTCTCTAATGCAAAAGGAGGATGTACTTAAACAAAAGGCGCTTGAACAGGAAATATCCAGTTATAAACTCGAAAATTCCTATATCGGTAATATGGGAAAGGCCATTGAACCCGTTGTAAAGCCCTTGGGATACGATTGGAAAATAGGCATTGCCGTCTTGACCTCCTTTGCCGCCCGAGAAGTTTTTGTCGGTACCCTAGCGACTATATACAGTGTGGGCAGCGATGAAGAAGAGACCATCCAAAACCGGATGGCCGCGGAAACGAATCCCAAAACAGGTGAGCCCCTTTTCAATCTGGCATCGGGCATATCGCTATTATTATTCTATGCCTTTGCCATGCAGTGTATGAGTACCTTGGCTATCGTCAAAAGGGAAACCAATAGTTGGAAATGGCCCCTCGCACAATTGGTTTTTATGAGTGCTTTTGCGTATATTGTTGCATTGGCGGCCTATCAGGTTCTTAAATAGCAAAAGGAGAGTAGAACGGAGACTTAAAAAAGAGGCCAGTTACAGTAGCGATAGGCAGTTTAAGGTTCTTTTTGACCTGTAATTTTTGTAACTAAACTTATTAAAATGGATTTTCTTCAAAACATATTGGTTTACGTTGTTCTCGCGGTTGCCGTTGGATATTTGGCGAAGAAGTTTTTGCTCCCCAAATCATCGTTCGCTTCAGGAAAAGGGGATGCAAAAGCCTGCGGGAAAGATGATTGTGGGTGTCACTGAGACAGCTTCCAAAAGTCGGTTTTTACTTTTTAAAAGCCAATACGCTCCCCAATATTTCGTCATCCTTTGTCGAAACCTGCACAAGCTTTAGCCTCTACTTCCGTTAAAAAAACAATAAATCCGTACTAAAAAATTCCAAAACAGTAGGCATTGTTGGATCGGTATCGCTTTTTTTGGAATGTTAACGCCAAACGTTCATGCCTAGTACCCTTAAACTCTCAGTATTTTTCATTTTTATGGTCACTACGGCAAATGCGCAGAACCTAGGCGCGGTAGTCGTCGATTCCATTTCTAAAAAACCCGTTCCGTATGCCACTGTGCAGTTGAACAACCGGGGCCTGATCACGAACGAGGAAGGCCGTTTCAAATTTTCACTTGACGAAAACATCAAGGAGACCGACTCCCTCTTTATTTCTAGTATCGGCTACCAATCCATCGGAAAGCCATTGTCGGAGTTCACCGATAGCGTAATCCTTTTACGACCCAAGGCTATCGAGCTAAAAGAGGTCATCGTTTCGAACAAGGAATACACATCCCGGGAAATCATCGAAAAAGTCGAGGACAATCTCGGAAAAAACTACCGTACGGATTTTACCAGAAAACGGCTGTTCCTGCGGGAAACTTATCAAAACGAAATCCTGAAGACCGATTACGAGCTGAAGGAATCGACCATTGCGGCCTTCAACAAAAATTTTCTGGACAGTGTGGTGAGTACTATACCAAAAAGCAACGTTTACTACACCGAAATGCTGGGCGACCTATACGGCAATGATGATGCCGACGACCAAAAACTGAATCTCATCAAGGCCTCGGAAATGTACGACAAGGACAAAAACCTCGATGTGGAAAAATTGGAAGAAAAGTTCAATAAAATCGTAAAGGAAAACATCAAGTCCGATTCGTATTTCAAGATTAAATCCGGATGGTTTTTCGGGACCAAAATAGATTCCGACGAAATGGGTGATTTATTTGATGAAGAGGTCGATTCTACCGATGTGGCCGCACTTAAGCAACGTCTCGAAGAGGAAAAGAAGCAGAAGGATGAACGCCGGAAGAACTTTTCAGGCTACAAAAGGAAAACCTTGGGCAACCTGTTCGAAAACCTCCCGATTTTCGACGATACCGACTATGACGTCATCTTCAAACCCGGAAGATACAATCTCACACTGGAAAACTTTACCTATCTCGGCGACCAAGCGGTATACGTCATCGCTTTTGTGCCCGATGGTTCACCGGAATTCAAGGGAAAACTCTATATCAACGCAGACGATTTTGCGCTGATCCGAATGGATTTCCAAAACACCGAACCACTTCGGGACTTCAAACTGCTCGGGGTATCGATCAACGAATATTTGGCCAAGGGCAGCATACTGTTCGCTAAGGGCAACGACCAAAAATACCACTTAAGGTATTACGACATCATAAAAGGAGTACGGGCAGGGTTCAAAAGACCCTTGAAAATCATTGAAAAGAACAAAAACGTAAAGGGACGAAGAAAACAGAACGAACTATCGTTGAAAGTGGATGCCGCTTTTGGCAATGTTAACCGCTATGAATTGGTGGTCTTTGACGAAGAACCCATCAGCGAGGAGCAATTCGACTCTTTTACGGAAAACAATAAAGTGCTGCCGACATACATGCCCCATTACGACCCCGGGTTTTGGGAGGGTTATAATATTATGGAACCCAATGAGGCCATTAAGGAATTTACCTCGGAAGCTAAAGTGGATAATTAGTGCACTTACATACTTGTCATAGCTGTTAAAAAACTCTTTTACTGTAACAGATTCCTCTTTTTGGGAGTCTTTAGGATAGTACATCAGTCAAAATCAACAGTATGAGAGCCGCTTTTTTTGCCTGTTGCGCAATGCTTCTTGCGCATACGGCAGGTGATTGCCAAGATTCCGTCAAGTCCGTTCCCAAAAAAATTTACACCACTAAATTTTTAAAACAGGTAGAATCCCCCGAAATCGATGGAATTATTGACGATTTAGGCTGGGACATCGTCCCATGGGAAAGCGGTTTTATCGAACAGCGTCCCGACGAAAATACGCAGCCTGACCATCAGACCAAATTCAAGATCGTTTATGACCAAAAATTCCTGTACGTTGGGATACGTGCGTTTGACAGCGAACCGGATAAAATCGAAAAACGGCTATCGAGGCGCGACGGGTTTGAAGGGGATTGGGTCGCCATATTTCTCGACAGCTATCACGACGAACGCACGGCATTCGGCTTTCTCGTAACGGCGGCGGGGGTTAAAGCCGATATTTTCGAATCGAACAACGGCAGTAATGAAGACGAGAGCTGGAATCCCATTTGGTACACCAAAACAAATATCGACCAAGAAGGCTGGACCGCGGAAATGAAGATACCTCTTAGTCAGTTGAAGTTCGCAAAATCGAGCGAACTGGTATGGGGGCTGCAGTTCATGCGCCGCTTATTTCGTGAAGAAGAGCGTTCGGTCTGGCAACGGCTTCCACAGGATACACCCGGCTTCGTTAGCGAATTCGGATTATTAAGGGGATTAATAAATATCGAACCCCAAAAACAATTGGAAATACAGCCCTACACCGTAGCCAAACTGGAAACCTTCGAAGCGGAAAGCGGAAATCCGTTCCGCGACGGCAGTGACAGCCAAATAACCATCGGCCTTGATGCCAAGATAGGGGTCACCAACGATCTTACTTTAGATCTGACCATCAATCCCGATTTTGGTCAGGTAGAGGCAGATCCTTCCGCTATTGCATTGGACGGATTTCAAATATTCTTCGAAGAACAACGTCCTTTTTTTGTAGAGAACAAGAATATTTTCGACTATGCTGTATCACGTTCCGAAGCCGGAAATACGTTCGGTTCGGACAACCTTTTCTATTCGAGACGAATCGGTCGCAGTCCGCAAGGATTTCCGGCTACCTCCGACGGGGAGTTTGTAGATCAACCCAAAAACACCCCCATTTTAGGTGCCGCCAAGTTCAGCGGCAAAACGGAAGACGGTTGGTCGATCGGGGTGTTGGAAAGTCTTACCGCCCAAAAGAATGCGGTCATTGATAACAACGGCGAGCGGAGAAAAGAAATTGTGGAGCCTTTGACCAATTACTTCGTAGGCCGCCTACAAAAAGATTTCAATGACCAAAAAACCTTCGTTGGCGGAATTTTTACGGCTACCAACAGAAATCGACCTACCGAGGGTATCGATTTTCTGCATCGCTCGGCATATACCGGCGGACTGGACTTCAAACACCAATGGAACGACCGCGATTGGTACCTAGGCGGCAACGTCATTTTCAGCTCTGTAAAGGGAAGTACCGAGGCCATCCGGAACACCCAAGAATCCATTACCCACCTGTTCCAAAGGGTCGGTGCGGGGCACGTATCCGTCGACACGGCCAAAACCTCGTTGACCGGCACGGGCGGTAATCTGCAATTGGGAAAAATCGGCAATGGCCATTGGAAATTCGAAACCGGTGCCACTTGGCGCTCCCCGGAACTGGAGCTGAACGATATCGGCTTTCAGCGCCAGGCCGACGATATTCGCCATTACACATGGATCGGCTATCAGACGCTAAAACCGGACAGTATCTTTAGAAAGGTAGGCATTAACTACAACCATTGGAGCGCATGGGATTTTGACGGTAACCACAATAGCCTACAGTTCAATACCAATAGTTGGCAAAACTGGAAAAATAACTGGTTCTCGAATTTGGGCATTACCGTTCAGCCCAAACAATATTCCAATTTTGCCCTTCGCGGAGGTCCGCGCTTACGAATCTCTCCCAACCTTAATTTTTTTAATGGGATCGAGACGGATAGCCGGAAAAAAGTACAGCTTAGCCTTTTCCATAATGGAACCAAGGCATTGGATAATTCATATAGTAATTATAATGCCGAATTAGGGGTTTCGTACCAACCGTTTAATGCCTTGCGAATTTCGGCATCCCCCTCGTACGGCATTAACAACGACAAGCTTCAATTTGTGAAGAATATCGAGATGAACGGCGAGACTATCTATCTGAACGGCAAAGTGAAGCAAAAAACATTGAGCATGTCATTTCGCCTTAACTATACGATCAACCCCAATCTGACGATTCAATATTGGGGACAGCCTTTTATTTCTCGGGGAAGATACTCCGATTTCAAACAGGTCAGCAATCCTTTGGCCAAGGATTTCGACCAGAGAATAGTGCGCTACACAGATGACCGTATCTTTTTGGCGGAGAACACCTATTCCGTGGATCGAAATTTAGACGGCGTAACCGATTTTAGTTTCGATAATCCCGATTTCTCGTTTGTACAGTTCAGGTCCAATTTGGTGGTTCGCTGGGAATACATTCCCGGATCGGAAATCTTTCTCGTGTGGTCACAAGACATTTCGAGGGATGGCAATCCGCAGGACAAACTTTTCGACAGTTTGGACGATACCATCTTTGGAAACGAAAAACCCCAGAATATCTTTCTGGTTAAGGCGACCTATCGATTTATCCTATAAAGGAACTTGTGGGTCACGGTAACATCAGATGTATCGCCCAACAAATTGATACAGCAACAAGCCCCACCCGGCCACCAGTAGAAGCCCGCCCAAGGGGGTGACAGGCCCCAGGAATTTCCACTTTTTTCCCTTGGAGGCGCTAAGCGTAAGGCCATAAATACTGAATGAAAAAAGAAAAGTACCGATTACGAAACAATAGACCATGTATTCTTGCATGGAGGTGTCCAAATTGAAATTGAAGCCCAACATGAGCAAAACGATAGCGTGATACATCTGGTACCTGACCCCGGTCTCAAAGCTTTTCAGCAGTTCTTCCGAAAAGGATTTTTTAAGGGCGTGGGCGCCGAACGCGCCGAACACTACCGCCAAAAGGCCGTAAACTACGCCGAACGCATGAGCAATAAGAACCATAATTCCTGTGATTTATCACCCATTTTGGTCATAAAAAAACTGTTCTTTAACAATTTTACCGTCCTTTACCTGATAAACAGCAATTTCAGACGTTTTTGACCGTTGCCCGGAGGCTTTATGGGTCGTGTCCATATCGAACCTGACCGCGAACCAATTATTCGCGACTAGCGGCTCGGAAACTTCCGTGCCGTGTACTTCAAAATTTTCTTGCCACCACTCCCCTTTCCGTTTGATGCCCTCGAAACCTTCGACGTAGGCACCCTCGCCCTTTCCGTCGTTTTCTATACTTACGATTGCAGGGCTGTACAATTCTTCATAAGGCTTTTCAAAATTTCCCTGTTTGCAATATTCTACCAGTTTTTTAGCGATTTCATTGGTTTCCATGACGGTGTATCTTAATGGATTAGAACTACAAAATACAACACATTCCATTGAAAAACAATATCTTGAAAAAACTTAATCCGAAACTAACACAGCCTCGAATAGTGCCCGTCAGGAAATCGAAAAATCAATGGGGAGAAGGGTGGGATATCCAACGGTAGATAGGTCCCTATTTAATCGGTACGGATATCGAATGATTTGCAGTGAGTTCGAACGAGCACTCCACAAAACTTGGTGGGCCGAAAGTTTTCATCCCACTTTTCGAAAAACCCAAAGGTTCTTTGGGGATACCGAATATGTTCCTATCAAGTTTATCGTTGTCATTTTCGTCGTGAAAGACCGCCAAGGCATAGGTGCCTTGGGGCAAGTCTTTGATAACTACCTGGCTACTTCCTTCTTGCGAAGGTGTTGACGCTGCTTTATATACCTTGTCGAATTTTAGAAAACCGGCTGCCTTGTCATAAACGGCTATGCTGATCTTGCCATCGGTCGATTTGACGTTCTCGATGGTTACGGTAAGGTCGAATTGGGCCATTGCAAAAAAGGGGAATAATAGGAGTATGGTAAATAGGGGTACGCCCATAGTGTATCCTTAACTTTTCCCGATAATCAGACCCAAATCAATCGGATTCCTTTGGAATACTCTCTACCAAGAACTGGTACATATTTCGGGTTTCCAACGAGTCTTTCAAATTTAGATATACCTTAAGGGAATCTTGATAGGTTAATGCTATTTTTTGATCCGAAAAATTATCGACGAAAACGTAGACTTCCTTGTCCGTCAGCGAATCTTTAAACTCCCGGTAGATGCCTTTGCCCTTTTCCAATGCCGAAAATCCGTTGAGCCGTTCCATAGGGGGAATCTTATCGACCAGCACCACACTGTCCAATTGGGAATACTTAATATCCTTATAGTAAAATCCGGAGAGAATCTGAAGGCCGTCACCCTCGGTCTTCGTCCAGTTTTTATAATGCATTGCGAAAGCCAACAAACATACGATGACGGTTAGTACGGCCAAAATATTCCATAGCCAAAGTCGCTTTTTCAAATTAATTCTTTTTGTATCCTACTTATCAAACTATCCAGAGTAGATTATATTGTTTGGCCATCGTAAGATTTTGGGGAAATAAAGATAAAAAAAGAGCCACGGTACATGCCGCAGCTCTTATTTAACAATTTTGGAAGCATATCTAGGCCAAATCAAAACGGTCGAGGTTCATAACCTTGCTCCACGCCGCAACGAAATCTTTAACAAATTTCTCTTGAGAATCGTTGGTAGCATACGCTTCGGCGACCGCCCGCAGTTCAGAATTCGAACCAAAAATAAGATCCGCCCGGGTGCCTGCCCATATGACTTCGTTCGTTTTACGATCACGACCTGCAAAAACCCGTTCTGCGTCGGAAGTCTTTTCCCATTTAACCCCCATATCAAGAACGTTTACAAAAAAATCATTGGTCAACGCGCCTTTATTTTGGGTAAAGACCCCATGTTGCGATTGCTTATGATTGGCATCAAGCGCCCGCATACCACCTATCAAGACCGTCATTTCAGGTACCGTCAAGGTGAGCAATTGTGCCCGATCGACCAACATTTCTTCTTGCGAAATGTCATGTTCCGTCTTGTCGAAGTTTCGGAATCCGTCCGCTTTGGGTTCCAAGGGTTCAAAAGCTTCTACATCGGTCTGCTCTTGAGTCGCATCGGTACGGCCAGGGCTAAATGGCACTTTTATATCGTACCCGGCATTCTTGGCTCCTTTTTCTACGCCCGCGCATCCTCCTAAAACAATCAGGTCGGCAAGGGAGACTTTTTTATTGCCGGACTGGTTATCGTTAAACTCATTTTGAATCCGCTCAAGGGTATCCAACACATTGGCCAACCGTTGCGGATCGTTCGCTTCCCAGTCTTTTTGTGGGGCGAGACGGATGCGGGCGCCATTGGCACCGCCGCGCTTGTCGGAATCACGATAGGTCGATGCCGAGGCCCAAGCGGTAAATACCAGATCGGATACCGAAAGACCCGAAGCCATAATATTGGATTTCAAAGCCTTGATATCATCTTCGTTTACCAGTTCGTGATCAACAGCCGGCAAGGGGTCTTGCCAAATCAATTCACCCTCGGGCACCTCTGGCCCCAAATAGCGGCTGATAGGGCCCATATCGCGATGGGTCAGCTTATACCAGGCTTTGGCGTAGGCCTCGGCGAACTCATCGGGATTCTCATAAAAATGACGGGAAATCTTCTCGTATTCCGGATCCATCTTAAGGGTTAGATCGGTGGTCAGCATAAACGGTGCGTGTCTTTTTTCGGAATCGTGCGCATCAGGCACCGTACCAGCACCTGCGCCATCTTTTGGTCGCCATTGGTGCGCCCCGCCCGGACTCTTGGTCAGCTCCCAATCATATTCGAATAGGTTCTTAAAGAAATTGTGGCTCCATTTTGTAGGCGTCTGCGACCATGCCCCTTCCAGACCACTGGTGATAGTATCACCAGCGTTTCCGGTTCCGTAGGAGTTTTTCCATCCCAACCCCATTTCCTCAATTTCCGCTCCCGCAGGTTCTGCACCGACATATTTTTCAGGGTCAGCGGCACCGTGGGTCTTTCCAAAGGTATGTCCACCCGCAATCAAGGCCACGGTTTCATAATCGTTCATGGCCATCCTGCCAAAGGTCTCGCGCGTATCCTTAGCAGCCGCCACCGGATCTGGCTCCCCATTGGGTCCTTCCGGGTTTACATAAATCAAGCCCATATGGGAAGCGCCCAAGGGCTGCTCAAGGTCACGGTCTCCAGAATAGCGTTCTTCGTTGCCCATCCACTCGGTTTCCGAGCCCCAGTAAATATCATCCTCCGATTGCCAGACATCTACACGGCCACCGGCAAAGCCATACATTTTCAAGCCCATAGATTCGTGGGCGCAATTGCCGGCCAAGACCAATAGGTCTCCCCATGAAAGCTTTTTACCATATTTCTTTTTTATCGGCCATAGCAGTAAACGGGCTTTGTCAAGGCTAGCATTGTCAGGCCAACTGTTCAAGGGCGCAAAACGCTGCGAACTCGAACCGGCGCCCCCGCGGCCATCCGCAATACGGTACGTACCGGCGCTATGCCATGCCATACGGATGAAAAATGGTCCATAATGCCCATAATCCGCCGGCCACCAGTCCTGCGAATCCGTCATCAAATCGTATAAATCCTGTTTAACTGCCTCGAGATCAAGAGACTTGAATTCCTCGGCGTAATCGAAGTCCTCCCCCATCGGATTGGACTGTGGCGCATGCTGGCGAAGAATGTTCAGGTTTAATTGGTTGGGCCACCATTCGCGATTGGTGGGGCCGCCGCCGGCGACATGGTGCTTTTCTCCTCCCAAAAAAGGGCATTTAGCGGTAGATTCATTTACTTCCCACACGTTTCCGTGGTCAGCGGTGTTTTCTTTGTCGGTGCTCATTATATCTTTCTTTTAGCGTTGCCACAGGGCAATAAGCAGTTTATTATATACGTTTAAAAGTAAGAAAACTGGGGTGAAATACATAGATAGACCATATTAAAATATTATTAAATGATAGGAAATTCCTATTCCCAAAGCTGCATTCCAACCTTCTAAAAAATAATACAAAGACTCAGATAAATTAAGTATTTTCTTACGCTGGCAAATTAGTCGTACTTTTAACCTCCCAAACCAAAAATTACCTTGGAAACAGTACCTATAAACTTCCTTATCAAAGACTCTCCGACCGCGGTCGCCATCCTGGATAAGGATATGCGCTTTATCAGCCATTCCGAAATCTGGCTGCAGGAGTTTTCACCGCATTTAAACAACATCATCGGCAAATCCTATTACGACATTCTGCCCGAGACCCCCGATTCAGTTAGAAAAATTCATAGTTTATGCCTAAATGGGGCACGTGACAACAACAAGGGGGAAAAATTCATAGGGGCCAATGGCTCTATTCAATGGCTCAGTTGGAAAATAAACCACTGGAAGGACGATAACGGGCAGATTGGCGGCCTCATAGTAACCTTAGAGGATATTACCGAAACCAAACGCAGGGAAGAACTGTTGCTAAAAGCAGAACAAGTGGCACGTATCGGGGGCTGGGAAATAGATATTGCAACCGGTAAAGTGTATTGGACAGAAGTCACCAAGGAAATACATGAGGTGCCAAAAGGCTATATTCCTACTTTGGAGGAGGATATCGATTTCTATAAGGAAGGTGAGCACCGGCAAGAAATTATGCGCTTGGTAAGTGATGCCATGAATGAAGGTAAGCCCTGGGATGCCGAACTCATTGTCATGACTGCCAAAGGCAAGGAAATATGGGTCAGGGTCAAGGGCGAGGTCGAAACCGTTAAGGGTAATCCGGTGCGCATATATGGCACCTTTCAAGATATCGACGAAAAAAAGAAAAACGAGCTTAAAGCCCTTGAAGCCACCGAAAGGCTGGCCATCGCCACTAAAGGAGCTAACGTAGGTATTTGGGACTATGATATTATTAACAACAAATTGGTATGGGATGAAAACATGTACCGTTTGTACGGCGTCGACAAGAAGGAGTTCGGCAGCGAATATGAAGCATGGCATTCCGGTTTGCACCCCGCGGACAAACTGCGATGGGAAAAGGAAAAGGAACTGTTCGTCTCGGGGAAAAAAGAATATAATACCGAATTACGCGTCATTTGGCCCAATGGTGAAATAAGGCACATTAAGGCCATTGCAGTAATTCAAAGGGATGCGGAAGGTAACCCCCTTAAGATGGTCGGCACCAATTGGGATATTACCGAACTAAAAATTGTTCAGGACAAGCTCAGAAAAAGCCAGGAATCTTTACAGGCGGCCTTCGATAGTTCCAATATCGGGATGGCCCTGGTCGGACTGGACGGCAAATGGATAAGGGTAAATCCGAGTCTTTGCCACAGTATAGGATATACTGAAAAAGAATTGATGGAGATGACCTTTCAACAAATTACCCATCCCGAGGATCTGGACAAGGATATGGCGTTGCTCAATGAGCTGATCCAGGGAAAAAGGGAAAGCTATCAAATCGAAAAGCGATATTGTCATAAAAATGGTCAAATTGTTCATACGGTTCTTTCTGTGACAGGCGTCCGAAAAAGAAATGGCGAATTATCCCATTTCATTTCCCAGATTATGGATATCTCGCCTCGGATAAATGCTGAAAAGAGGCTGACCCGATTAGTCGAAGTTACCTCCCAACAGAACGATAGCCTGTTGAACTTTGCCCATATCGTCTCGCATAACCTGCGATCTCATTCCAGCAACCTCTCGATGCTTTCCGGATTTTTAAGTACAGAGGACAAGGAGGACGAGCGAAAGAATCTCACCACCATGCTCTGCGATGCCTCTGAAAGCCTTAACGAGACCGTACTGCATCTGAACGAAGTGGTACAGGTCAAAGTGGACGCACTCGAGAAGATGAAGCCCGTAAATCTTTTTAAGGTGATCAAAGACGTTGAAAAGAACCTGAGTCTATTGCTGCAGAAAAAAAATGCGGCCTGCCTCATTGAGGTTCCCGAAAACCTTGTTATCAAGGCCATACCTGCCTATGTTGACAGTATTTTACTAAACCTGTTTACCAATAGTATCAAGTACAGTTCTCCGGAAAGAGAGCCGGTAATCAAGATAATTTCTGAACATATCGATGAAAAGATCGTTCTAACTTTTTCCGATAATGGCCTTGGCATCGATTTGGAACGGCACGGCGATAAACTTTTTGGGATGTATAAGACCTTCCATCGAAACAAAGACGCAAAGGGCATAGGTCTGTTCATCACCAAAAACCAGATAGAGGCCATGAACGGGTGCATTGAAGTGGAGAGTACCGTCAATGTCGGCACCACGTTCAAATTGTACTTTGAATCTGGCGCCGACTGAATGGCAGTGAAAAAAACACACAAGAAATAGAAATGAAAAAAATTGAAAAAGCTTGTATCATAGACGATGACCCCATTTTCATCTACGGCACGAAACGTCTCATGGCAGAGATTGACTTTTGTGAGACACTCATAGTATATCAAGACGGTCAGGATGCCATTGATGGTCTAAACGGTCTTAAGGCCAGGGGAGAAAAACTTCCGTCCATAATTTTATTAGACCTGAACATGCCGATAATGAACGGGTGGGAATTTTTGGAAGATTTCATAAAAATTTCCAACGATAACAGAGAAGACATTACCGTCTATATCATCAGTTCTTCGGTAGATCCTAGGGACCTCGAACGTATAAAAAATTACGAGGTGGTCAATAATTATATTCTTAAGCCCATCTCCACAGATGATTTAAGGAAAGTTCTGAAGGGCTATTCGTGAGAATTTAAACAAATTTTTTAATAAAAAAATTATAGCGGATTTATGAAAGCATATGGTCAAACATGTATTATCGATGACGATGCCATCGCTGTTTTCGGCCTGAAAAGGGCTATGGACATCATTGGTTTTTCCACGGAGCTATCTATTTTCGAGAACGGACTTGACGCCCTGGAAAATTTCACGCAGTTGTTAGAGGATGGTTCGGAGCTACCTTCCCTTTTGTTTATTGACGTGAATATGCCCGCTATGGGAGGATGGGATTTTATGGGAGAATTCATAAAGCTTCTACCCTCAAAAAAAAATATGCCAAAGATTTTCATTATGACCTCCTCGGTCGATTCACGGGATATGGAAAAGGCCAAAACCTTTGGACTTGAAGCCAATTATTTGACCAAACCGGTTTCAACGGATGTTTTGGAACAAATCTTTGTATGAGATTCAATGTTTCCCTCACTCCTATTCTCGCCTACCCGGTGTGAAATCAGCTGGTGCACTTTGAGGCAACTTGACCGTTCCCGAATCTCCGGTGTCATTATATATCGTCCATTCGCCCAAAGTATAGGTCGGATTGCCTTTCGTTATGTTTGCCTTCCGCTGGGCCCTACCATCTTCGAACTCGTGGTTGGTGCCGGTACCGTCTTCGCCAATGACACCAAACGCGTCGACAATGGATCCAAATGGATCTACTAGTTCTAAATTATCATCCCCATTGGAGTCTGCGGGGCTGTTTTTACCGACAGCCAGATCGGGCGCAAAACCATAGACCACTTCAAACTCCATGGCGTTCGGGGAAATTACGAACGTACTTCCGCCACCGATTGTAAAACCGGATAGGTCAATGCTCGAGCTTATTTCGGTGTTGGCGTTGGTGTATCGGTGCAAGGTCCATCCTTTCAAAGGCAAAGGTTCTTTGGCCGAATTGTAGAGTTCGACAAAACGGGCCGCGATGTCATTATCGGGATCGGCAATCTCGGAAATGAAGAATGTGGACGAAGTAAATTCGTCGACCAATTCTTCACAGCGTTCTTGGTTAAAGACGATATCTTCCAGGCTGCGGACGGCCAATCGATACTCGTCGTTTTCGCGCAGCAAAACGCCGGTGATGCTTCCATTTTTTGCGGGGAGCAATTCGGGTTGAAAATCGGAAAACCCGCTGTTCAGCAAAACGATTTCGTGGTCGCCACAATCGGTAAGGGTACGTTCGGTCTCTTCGCGTTCCATGGCAAAGGTTTGGCCCAGGTCCTTTTCCACAATTTCGACATTATCGAGCCGTACCAACGTATTCGTACTCTTTTTTGGGATGTCGGGAAGGGCTATAGAAGCAGGTACAATATCCGCAATGGCATCACAGGCGACGAAAATATGACGAGAGACCGCTGAAGCCGGCAATCTTCCCACTGATGTATTTCCAAAAGAGGTAAAAACGCCGCCTATTTTATATACATCCTTGCTTTTCCCCAGATACAATCCTTTTAGTCGTATGTAAATTTTGCTCCCTACCGGATAGAAAAGATGCGAATCGCGCACATCGATCTCTATTTCGAAACCCTCTGTCGGCTCTGTCGGACTATCCTGAAAATAGAGCACGCTGAAAAAATTACCGGCCTCGTCGGAAGAAATCACATAGCCTTCGATAATCAGATCTTGCTGTATTTGGATGGTTTGGTCTTGATATAGTCCCTTGACCTCGGCATAGGTGGTATTAGCCACCCAATCGCCGGCACAGTCAATGGGCGGGGAGTCGAAATCTCGGCTTTTAACACAGGCCACTACCATCAATGTTACTATTAGAACAGCAATAGAGCGTCTGATAAGAGTTTTAAAACGGGTTGTTTTTTTCATTTTTTATAGTTTATCCCCTTGGGTTGCTTTGACAGACCTGAAACGGAGGGGCGTCAAGCACGATTACTTCAGGTCTTTCCAGGCTTGTCGCCAGCCGGTCGAACCGGGGGATGCCGCTTGCGCTATAACGCCCCATGCCGGATCCTTGCCAATTAGTCAAAAACTATATGCTACATTCAAAAAATACGTCCGCCCGTACCCGTACCAATATTTTGGGGCGAACGAGGGCGTTCCGCTGAGATTGTCCTGTTGCAACTGGCCGAAATTGCCGTTTCTGCTCTGCTCGTATCCCCCGGTACGGAATACGGCATCGAACAGGTTATTGACACTTGCGAATATGCTGATGTATTTTCCTTTTTTTAGCCATGATTTTCCCCCTACCAAATTCAACAGGTAGAAATTGTCCAAGGGTTGCTGGGCCAACCACTTTTTAACATTCTCTTCGGTCGCATCGGGAAATTCCTGGCCCGTTTCAGGGTCGAGATAAAAGCTTCTGGTTCGGGTAATAGCGGAAATATTGGCATAGTTGTCCGCCAAATAATTAGCGGTCATACCGGCCCACCAGTATTTTGGATCTCGGTATTCGATACCCACCGCATACGCCTGCTGCGGGCCTTGTGCCAATCGATAATCCTTGATATCGGCCGTTCCCAAATCAATATTGCCCTCGAGGTTGATCAGATCTTCTTCCCGCCCGGCAGTATCAAAGTTGATGGTGAGGTTGGGATAGCTGGCATAGAGATATTTACCCACGGCGGCCACTCCCGTCAATTTTACCGCGGATGATATTTGGTATTCCAGTCCGAGTTCGGTGCCCATGTGCAACTTGTCGAGGTCGGTAAGCACTTCCTGAACAAAATCGGAACCCACCCCCGTATCGACAAAGAAAAAGTTGATATCCGTAGTATTCTGAAAGCGGGTGTAAAAACCAGTAAGCCTTCCGGTCAGTTTGGGCAGACGCAGAAAATAGCTGAGGTCAACGGTCGAAACAGTCTCGCTTTGTAGCTGAGGAACTATGCCATTGTTTTCCCGAGCATTGACAAAAACGTTCTGTAATACCGGCGGACGCGTAAGATAGGCACCGTGGGCAGTGACCCCATGCCTTCCGGTGAGTTGATAGGTAAATCCCGATTTGATACCATAATCAGAAAAGGCTGCCTTTTCGCTTTCCCCCAGCGAAGTGCCGGGGAAACGTTCGTTTTTAAAAAGGCCCTTACGCTGATAGTTGGTAGTTGAATAGGTGCCTGCAAGAAAGGCGTTCCATTTCGTGTGGGTGTATTTAAATTGTGAAAAGACATCGAATTGTGCCGCATTCATATTATAATTGTAATTGAAAATGGCATCCTCTCCTTTTTGGATATTCCCGTTGATATCATTAAGAGTATCTGAAAACGGGTCAACATCCGAATGGAAACCCGCACCCAGCAGATCAACTATCTCCGCATAATTGTGGGACATCAGTTTTTTATATGTGCCTCCGAAATCGGCTTTTAGGCGGTCGCTAATGACCCAATTCCCGACCATATTGCCGGTAAACTGAGTGTCATCGGCCACATCGTCATATAGTAGGTAAGCAGCTTTCTCTCGGGTGTTTGCCGAATATATTGTCTGCCAATCAAACTGTGGATTTTCCAAAAAACCTTCCTTGACGGTATTGGCACTGACAAAATTGGCGCCGATGGGACTATTGACATAAAAACTGGGCAAGTACCTATAGTAGGTCGGGTCGGGATTCGGGGCGTTGTAATAGGCCAACCTACTTCGGCCGTTAGTGCCGAACTGGTACGCGAACCCGGTATTCAAAGTGAACTTGTCGGAGTTATAATAATGGTTCAGCATCAAAACAGGCTCGGCAATCTTGCGTTCCCGGGAGTTTCTGATCTTACCATTCTGTTCGCCCCAATAGGGATTATAGCTTTTCCCTACCAGTTCAAAGACTTCCTCAGTGATCGCCGAGGAACGGCCACGACGGTTACTGGCCCACATTGCGGTAACATTAAGACTGTTGGCCTCGTTGAACCGATATTCCACCGCCCCGAAAACGGAGAATGCATCGTAGAGGGTGCCGTCGATAAAACCTTGCCTGGCCCATCGACGTGACCCGGAAACGGAATACGCCAGTCCGTTTTTTTGCATCCCTGAATTATAGGTCGCCATCAAGCGTCCGCCATAAGTACGGTTCGATGCGGATGCTGATAACCGGGTGCCCGGTCGCAACCCTGAGGGTCGGGTATCGATATTGGTATTGCCCAGAATCCCCCCGAAGGTAAAATCGGAAGCGGCAAGGCCGTTGCTGAACTGTTGGTTTCTCGTTACGTCGTTTAGGCCGCCCCAGTTGTTCCATTGGGGGCGCCCGTCATAGAATTTGTTCATGGGGATGCCGTTGACCAGCACTTTCCCGTTTTGGGAGTCGTATCCGCGGACACGAAAAAAGGCCTGCCCGAAATCGAAGGCCGCGCGGGTGAGAAAAACATCTCGGGTAGCCTGTAACAATGCTGAGGAATTCGAGTTGATTTCATCGTCCAGAAGTTCCGACTCGGTCAAGGTAATCAGGTTATCGGACTGTTCTACCGAAATATCCCTTTCCAGATATAGGATGTCCAAATCGAGGCTCTGGCCATCAAGCCTTATCGGAATCCGCTTAGTAATATAATCAGATGCCGTGAGGTTCAAAATGTATTCCCCTTTCATAGAAATATTGATTTCAAATCGGCCTTCAAGATTTGTTAAGGCAGAAATCTGACGGGCCTCGATAGCCACCAGCATATCTGAAATCGGTTTTTTAGTGCGCCTATCCACCACGGTTCCCGAAACGGAAAGATTTTCCTGTGCCACCAAGGCACTTTGAAAGATAAAAATGAAGGTAAAAATTAGGAGAATACGCATTAAATCGGGTTTGGCGGTTGGTGAATTCGGCAAGATATCGAGTAGTAGAACCTTTCGACAAATAAACCCTTTGAAACGATCTTTTAATCGTTAATTGGCGTTGTCACAAATGCAATCTTATGAAAACCAGATTAATAATCGCTTTTTCGCTGCTTTACTTTTTTGCCAGCGCCCAAGGAGAAAAACAATATAAAATAAGAACCATTGCGTTTTATAATCTGGAGAATCTGTTCGATACCGAAAACGACACCCTTATTTTCGACGATGACCGTACCCCCGAGGGAAAAGACAACTGGACCCTCGAACGCTACGGCAAAAAGCTAGATCATATGTCTATGGTGTTGTCCGAAATAGGCTCGGAAAAGACAAAAACTTCCCCTGATATTATCGGTATTTGCGAAGTGGAGAATCTAAAGGTCATCGAAGACTTGGTCAACCATCCGCATCTTTTAGCCAAAGACTACGGCATCGTCCATTTCGATTCCCCCGACGAACGCGGTATCGATGTGGCCCTACTTTATAAAAAAGCTGTCTTTCTACCTACCTCTTTTGCCAGTCATAGATTACTCTTGATCAATGATGAGGAGGAAAGGAACTACACCCGCGACCAGTTGATCGTTGGGGGACTTTTGGATGATGAACCCTTCTATTTTTTGGTGAACCACTGGCCATCGCGAAGTGGTGGCGAGGCGAGGAGCCGGCCCAACCGGATGGCCGCCGCGAAACTGAACCGCCGTATTATCGATTCCATTCAAACGATACATCCCCAAGCACAGATTATGGGTATGGGCGATTTTAACGACGACCCCATCGATGATAGTTTTAAAAAAATCCTCAAAACGAACGCCCCTCGTGCCGATACGGCAGCCACTGAAGTTCGTCGGGAAGCGATCGGCCTGTTCAATCCCATGGAAAAAATGTACCGAAAGGGAATCGGCTCCTTGGCCTATCGCGACAAATGGAATTTGTTCGACCAAATTTATTTCACCGAAAACCTATTGAAGCCGACGTATGAAACGTATAGCTTTTGGAAGGCGGGGGTATTCCATGCCTCCTATCTGGTCTCGAAAAAAGGTCCATATAAGGGATATCCATTTCGTACGTATGCGGGCGGAAGTTATGTCGGGGGGTATTCTGACCATTTTCCGGTGTATGCCTATTTGATTAGGGAAGTTTCTTCCGAAGAAGGTAAAAAGTAGTAGTCATTTCGAGCAAAGGGAAACCATCTGTTCAACCTTCTAGGAAGCTCAACAGATTGCTTCGTCGTTTCCCCTTCGGCTCAACTCGTCGCCATTACGTTTTCAATTCAGCTTTTTCAGCTCAATATTCCTCCACTTTACCTTGATTCCCCCGCCGGCATGGATTTGAAGCGCGATTGAACCTTCGCCCTCGCCTATCTTTTCATCGCTTAGGTGGACCATTTTAGTACCATTGAGCCATGTAGTGACGGTATCTTCGTCGACTCGGATCTTCATTTTGTTCCATTCGCCCATTTTGAGGGCTTTGTCCTTTTCCGGGT
Source organism: uncultured Flavobacteriaceae bacterium (assembly GCA_963734985.1). Classification (GTDB taxonomy): domain Bacteria; phylum Bacteroidota; class Bacteroidia; order Flavobacteriales; family Flavobacteriaceae; genus Pricia. The sequence continues at coordinate 35,564 of CAVTJB010000003.1, read as the reverse complement.
CGGGCTTGATGAGCCAGCCGCGACCGTACGATTCGTAGATACCACCGGTATCATGGCCCGGAGGGGCTACCTCGACTTGCCAACCGCTTATTTTGGTACCATCGATGGTAGAACGGATGAAGACCCCGCTGTTGCCGTCCGCTTCTTGTTTGAACTCCAAGGTCAGTTCGAAGTTTTTATAATGCTTATCGGTAGCCAAATACCCGTATTGTGCATCCGGGCCGCTTTCGCAAATCAACAACCCGTCTTCGACGTACCATTTTTCGGTGCCGTAGACCGTCCAGCCGTCGAGATCCTTGCCGTTGAAGAGGTCTTTTTTTTGGGCGAAAGTTAGGGTTGTCAAAAGGAATGTTACTGCTAGGGTTAGAATACTTTTCATGAAAGTTAAGTTTTAGATTTTTATATTAATTGAACCACTGTCCCCACGGGATACGGCTTAAGATCAAGACCAGACCAAGACCGTAAAAGATAGTTATACTCTTGAATTTCTTTCGGCCCTCCATAAACTTTTTATGGCGTACCCATCCAATGGTGATCAAGGCAATGGCGATGATATTGATAAACGGATGTTCTACGGCCAATAACCTAGCGGGAGCGTTCAGACCGCCCATGCCAAAACTCCGTATTGCCTGCAGACCGCTGGGGGAAATGAAATAAAGCAGCAGCCCTACTAAAAGTTGGATATGAGCCAAAATCAAGGCAAAAAGACTGAGGCGCAAATCTTTTTCCATCGTAAACATTTTGTTATTTACCCAGCCGATAATGGCATTGGCCACGGCAAAAAACAATAGGGCCAATACGACATAGGCCAAATAGGAGTGAAGTTCCTGGATCCATTGATATCCCAATCCGCTTTCGTCCATTTGAATGACGTTTTAAAATTTCTTAAAAGTACTAATTTTTGGGCGACAAAAAAACCTCGCCTGAGCGAGGTTTGGGTCTAAAATAATCCTTTCACTAGAATCGGTACATGACGCTTGCGTTCCATGTGCGGCCCAGCCCATAGAACACACCAAAAGCATCGGTTTGATTGATATATGGATTGTTGAACAAGTTGTAGATATTAGTCCTTACTATGATATCCTGTTCACCTACTTCAAATGTGTACCCAGCGGTTAAATCTATAAGGCCATAGGGGTCTAGTTTGGTCGTCTCATAAGAATTGCCCTCTGCCACTACATCGGCAACATCGACAAACTCATATAGATTACCGAAATGGTTGTAGAATAAACCGGCCTCAAAACCACTTTGAGTTTTATAGCTGGCATTGGCACCGAAAGTAAACTGGGCGGCATTACTGACCTCTACCCCATCAAGGTTTACTTCACCATTAAAGAAATTGGCTTGAAGTGGGTCTCCATTCTGATCCACATAGTTATCCGTATCACTGTTGACAAAATAAGTGTTGTCTCTATAATCCCTTGTTCGATACGGGGTACTTCCCGCAAATTTCCAGTCGCCAATAGAGGTGTATGCCCCTATTGTCAATCCTTGCATGGCACGGTATTTCGCATCCAGTTCGATACCTTGGTGCAATTGAGTCACATCGGTCTGTTCTCTGTTGATGTCGATTTCTTCACTGGTATCAATACTAACTATAGTGTTTCCGTTGGCAATAAAACGATTGGCCCACTCCGTACGATAGACATTGACGTTCAACTGAAAATCATAGGTGTCGAATTTATACCCTAGTTCCAACCCTGTAATTTTCTCATTCTCTACTTCGGGTTCCGCTAATTCCGCCGTACCCGAAAAGATGTTATCCAAGAATGGCTGTCGGGAGTAGTAACCGGCGTTGACAAAAACCGAATTTTCATCATTGAAGTTATAGGCACCCCCCCCTTTTACATTATAACCGAACTTATTGGCCGTATCGGAGGTTTCGGTAGTTTGGTTTCCCGCATCATCCGTAGCGAATCTATTTTCTCGTTGATAGGACTGATTGGAAGCCGCTCCTTGAAAGAATATGGAATACGCATCCTTGGCAAATTCAAACTGCCCGAAAACTCCTTGATATTTAATGTCTTCGGAATAATCATAATCGATTCTTTCGTTCTCATCGGCAAAATTGAATACCGTTTTCCAAGGGTTGAAACTATAGGATTCGGTAACGACTCTATCATCCGGTCTGAAATTCGACCAGCCATCCAATCCATAAAAATCGATTACCTGTCTAAAGTGATCTCCGGTATAAAATCTAAAATCCGCTCCGACGTTCATACTAAGATAGTCGTTGAACTTATGACCATAGTTCGAAACAAGGCCGTACCACTGATGATTGTTCATTGACCCCCTTCTGATATAACCAGCCCCGTTTGGAGCACCAAAGTCGCCACCAATACCGACCTGTGCATTTCTTTCACGGATGGCAGCGTAATCAATCTGTCCATCGATACCTCCGGCGGTCGGATAATCGGGAAGCCTGAGGGCACTATTGCCAAGAGGCCCGGTTCCGCCGCCACGGCCAAAAGAAGCATATAAAACCGTAGAAAGGTCGGATTTATCCGAAATATTCCAATCCCAGTTGAGGTTTAACACTGGCTTGTGGTAAAAATTGGTCCGTTCCGATTCCAGTTCACCTTGGTCAATACCCCAGTGCTGATTATACTTCCTAAATTCTTCTACCACTTCTCTGGGTTGTGACCAACGTTGCATGTGCCACTGGGGTGCCCCAAAGATTAAAAAGTTGAAATTATGGTCGCCCAAGAGTTTTCCTACGGAAAAAAAGTAGTTTTGGCCTTGTCCCTTCGTTCCTTCGGCATACTTGCGTTGCGCCTGCCAATGGTCGAGCATTATGGAGTAGCCCCATCCCTTATCGTTTAAACCGGAGTCGTAGGAGGCGGTTACCTTAAAATAACTGTCGTTACCGGTCATGAACCTACCGAACCCCCCTTCTCTTTTTTCTGTAGCCTTTGTTACAATATTTACTGTACCGCCCACCGAGGATATTGCCAGTTTAGAAGACCCTAAACCCCGTTGTACCTGAACGGCATTGGCAATGTCCAATACCCCTTGCCAATTCGACCAGTACATATTTCCATCTTCCATTCCGTTGATAGGCTGACCGTTCAAAAGAAAGGCCGTATTCGTTTGATCAAAACCCCTTAAAAACATTTGGGAATCGCCGAAACCCTGTTGATTGGAGACGTAAACCGAAGGTACGTTTTTCATAACCTCAGGAAATTCAACATTACCGGTGGCGGTGGCTCGGATAACATCCTTGGTAATAGTGCTTACCGCGATGGGAGTACTCCGATCTTCCTCTAAATCGATGATTCCCGAACCGATTACCACGACTTCACCTAATTGTTCCGCATCGGGTCTTAGCGTGATAGTGCCCATACTTCCCGGGGACTCGAAGGTTGCTGCCTGTCGTACAAAACCAATGTAGGAAATTATTAAGGTCCCTGAATCCGTGGAAACATCAATGCTAAAATTACCATCAAAATCAGTTGTCGCGCCGTTGGAAGTTCCCTTTTCCACGACATTAGCGCCCGGAAGAACATCACCGGTCTCACCATCGACCACCGTACCCGTTACCGTGCCCTGCGAAAAAGCTATGGCCGACATCAAAAACGCCGCCATTACGAAGTAGAATTTTTTCATTTTCTTGAGTATTTGTTATTTTTTCAATTTCAGTGCAAATGTGCCTTATTTTTGGCTCCCGAATATTAAGGGAAGGTTAAATCCGACCCAGCAAAAATAACAGAAAATCGGGATTACTTGCTCCTGTCATACAAGAAGTTATACGCGAGTTGTCAAAAAATAGGGATGGCGCAGATTAACTCTTAAAAGATTGCAAAAGCTGCGTTGTTGAACCATCGTGATCGGAAATTTCGGAACCCTGAAGATCTTTTAGGACGGTGCCGGCCAATTGCTTGCCAAGTTCTACACCCCATTGGTCGTAACTAAAAATATTCCAAATCACGCCTTGAACGAAAATTTTATGCTCGTACATCGCGATCAGACTGCCCAGGCTTTTGGGTGTCAACTTATCGACCAAGATGGTATTCGTCGGCTTGTTACCTTCAAAAACCTTGAAAGGCACAAGTTTTTCGATTTCCTGCTCGGGCATATCCTTTTGCTCCAACTCCTGTCGGACCACATCGGCGGTCTTACCGTTCATCAGGGCTTCGGTCTGGGCGAAGAAATTGGCCATCAGTTTGTTGTGGTGGTCCTGATCGCCGTGCAGTGAGTTTTTGAATCCTATAAAATCAACAGGAATTATTTTGGTGCCCTGATGTATCAATTGAAAAAAAGCGTGTTGGGAATTGGTGCCGGGCTCTCCCCAGATAATCGTACCGGTTTGATAATCGACCCGGTTGCCGTTGCGATCGACGCTCTTGCCGTTACTTTCCATTACGGCCTGTTGCAGGTACGCGGGCAATCTATGCAGGTACTGCGAATAGGGAATGATGGCCTCGGTCTCAGCACCGTAAAAATTATTGTACCAAACGCTAAGCAATGCTAAAATTACGGGGATATTACTATCGAGATCGGTGGATTGAAAATGGGTGTCCATCTCGTTGGCTCCTTCGAGCAGGAGTTCAAAGTTTTCATTCCCCACCGCCAAGGCGATGCATAACCCCACCGCACTCCACAACGAAAACCGGCCGCCTACCCAGTCCTCCATCGGGAAGACGTTTTCGGCATCGATGCCGAAATCGGCTATAGCCTCGGTATTGGTCGAAACCGCTGCAAAATGCTGAGCGATATCCTGTTGCGTTCCTTGCTTCAAAAACCATTTTTTTATGGTCAGGGCATTGGTCAGGGTCTCTTGGGTGGTGAAGGATTTAGACACCACGATGAACAAGGTGGTTTCTGGGTCGAGTTCCTGTAAGATCTCGTGTACGGCATCGCCGTCCACATTGCTTACAAAATGGGTTTTGAGGTGGTTCTTATAGTATTTTAGGCCTTCAGTCACCATAACAGGACCAAGGTCTGACCCTCCGATACCAATATTGACCACGTCGGTAAAGGCTTTGCCGGTATATCCTTTTTTATCCCCCGAAATAACGGCATTGGAAAACTTTTTGATATGATCTCTAACCTCATATACCCCAGGTACCACATTTTCGCCCTCGACATTGATAGTATCCGATTTCTTGGCCCGTAAGGCGCTATGTAGCACGGCACGTCCCTCGGTTTGGTTGATGATATCGCCTTCGAACTGTTTTTTTATAGCGTCCTCTAGATGCACTTCTTCGGCCAATTGCAGCAGGAGATCCAGGGTTTTAGGAGTAATCCGGTTCTTGGAATAATCTACGAGAAAGTCCTTCCATTCTAGGGTAAAATTTCTGGCCCGTCCGGCATTCGAAGAAAAAAGTGCTGCCAGCTGTTCGTCTTTGGTGTCTTTGAAATGTTGGGAAAGTTTTTGCCAGGCATTTGTAGTGGTGGGGTCTGTAGTTTGTAATGACATGGAGAATGGTTTTAACTATTAACAGAAGTAGTTAAAAGTAAACCATAAAAACACCACTCACAAATGCAATACGAAAGGTTTTTGCCCCAAAAAAGAGGCACCGCCCCTGGGGAGAGAACAGGGTTACTTTTCCACCCAGGCCAAATCTTGGGCTTGCATTTCGTCATCGACCGGTGTTTCGGGATATTCCATACAATCCAATTGGTCTTTCATGGGTGCGATGTAGTCGAAATATGCTGGTTGTAGGGTCTCGGCCAAAGGTTCAGCCTTGGGCAGCTCTTCCTTCAGCGGATCGACCTGTCGACCATTTCGCCAAAAACGGTAGCAGACATGGGGGCCGCTGGTGTTACCGGTCATACCGACCCATCCGATGACGTCACCCTGTTTTACATAATCGCCCCGATGTACGTTCTGCTTTTTCATGTGCAGGTACTGGGTGGAGTAGGTGGCGTTGTGGCGGATCTTTACATATCTGCCGTTACCGCCCCTTCGGGTCGATTCGGTGACGGTACCGTCCGCGGTCGCCATGATGGGAGTACCGACGGGCGCGGCATAATCGGTGCCTTTGTGCGGTCTGATCCGGTTGCCGTAATACCGTATTCTTCTTTTTAGATTGTACCTTGAAGATAATCTTCCGAATTCAACGGGCATCCTTAGAAAGGTCCTTCTTAGATTATTGGCTTCCTCATCGAAATAATCCACTATACTCTTGAGCGAATCGTTTTCATAGGCAAAAGCGTACATCGGCTTTCCGCTATGTTCGAAATAGGCGGCCTCTATGGCTTCGGATCCGGCATAGATCGAATCGTTGATGAACTTTTCCTTGTAAATAACTTTGAACTTGTCTCCTTTTTGAAGTCTTGAAAAGTCGATGGTCCAAGCATAGACATTGGCCAGGTTGTGGGTCACCATATAGTCTATTCCCTGTTGTAACAAGGCATCGGACAAACTGGTTTCTATGATTCCCGAGACTTCCTTTTCTCTATATTTTACCTGCTTTTTTTCGGTATAGGCCCTGACGCTGTCCCTTAAATCGACCACCGTATAGTTGATCGGGTCGTTCTCGTAAATGAAAACCTGTGCTGTGGCAGAAGTGTCCTTTGATTTCAGTATGATGTAAGGCTTGCCGACCTGTATTTTACGAACGTCAAAAGTATCCCGGTAGTCTTTTGATATCTTGGCTATTTTGGGATAATCCACTTTATTTTCAAGCATGAGCTCACCGAAGCTGTCGCCGTTCTTGACCGTGTCCAATTGAACGGTAAATTCTTCAAGATTGAAGCCAAAATGTTTGACGATAGGTTTTTCAAGAACTTCGAGGGAAGCAATTTCGGCCGAAGGCTCTGTGGTCTCCGGTTTTTTGTCTTCCTTACAGGAAAAGGATACCGCGAGGATAAATAGGATGCCCCAATATTTTTTCATGGTACTCTACAATTTTTTTTCGGGATTAAAGATATGGTCTACCCATTGCTTTCCCCAATCATTTAACTCTTGTGTGGAATAAAGTTCCGGGAAAAATACGATTTTCTGGAAATCTGGCGGCAAGAATTCCTTCCAATTCGTGCCTCCCGTAGCCTCGATTTCATCCTTATCATTGGCAAGATGCCTATGAGCGGCACCCATATGCATCAAGTTCCAGTTGATATTTGCATTAATATCCAATGTCTTTAACGCCTCGATGAGCGCTTTATTATTTTTTTTCTCCGGCGTCAGGCCGAGATATTTGTGATAGATCGTGTTGTTTCGTACCTGTTTGGCGATGCGTATCAAGCGTGGGGTGTATCGGTACTCGAACTGTTTCAACGTAAGGGTTTTTTCTCCAGTAGCCAAATCCGTCGCACCTTTTTTCCAATAAATTTCTTCATACAGTTCCTCGATACTGTTATTGGGTGAAAATTCATTCCTTTTGTTAGAATGTACCAAATTTTCCATGGGCGTGGCGTAGATTTCTATCATACGGAACTGGGCAGACTGAAAGCCGCTGGCCGGAAGTAAGGCCATTCGGTATTGCAGGAACTGTTCGCGCTCCATCCCCTTGATCATAATACCGAAGGATGATATCAGCGCCTCGTAATAGCTGTTGATGCGTTTTGCCTTTTGTATAAAAAAATCCAGGTTCTGCGAACGGTCGTCAACCAGTTGTTTCTGTTCGTGCAGGATGAGCTTAAAGTACAGCTCGGTGATCTGGTGGTACATGATGAAGATTTCCTCATCGGGAAAATATGTCCGCGGCTGCTGTAGGCTTAGGAGGGTATCGAGGTTGATATAGTCCCAATAGGTAAGATAGCGTTGGTGCAGCAGACCGTCGAGATAGGCGTTCAAATCTTGGCCCGAGTCTTTATACTTCTCTTCAAGCTTTGAGATCTGTTCTTTGATCCGCGCTTTGTCCTTCATCCGTCGAAAAATAATTAACTGCCGATTAGTCCATGATAATCTTGAACTGGTGCTTTAGTCCGTTATAGGCCTCAAGGTCGGCCTTTATGGATCCCACGGCTAAATCGGCCTGTATGCGAATAGGTATCCGGTTATCGTCGGCGGAGACCCATAGCGAAAGACTTTCTTTTTCCTTAAAAACCCTGCCCGACTGTACGAACGGCCTAAATTTATAACAATTTACTTTTCCGAACTTGGTATTGAGTATCTCTTCGCCCAGATACTTAAGCTTGAAATCGGAAATACCGTCATCGTCAAAAAGCACCTTCAATTTTACCGACTCCCCTTTTACCAGTGCGTCGGGATTATAATTATTGCGCACGTAATAAAAAACCGAAATAAGATCCTGTACGCTGTCCTGAAGCTCAAAATTATACTTTTTATCGTTCTTTTTGTCGTTCAGTACGGCTTTTTCCTTTCTATGATCAAAATTGATCTCTACGTCTTTGGTATATCCTCCTTCATCGATTTTACGAATAAACTTGTAGGGCCTGCCACTTTCTTGATCAAAATAGCTTTCATAAGTATCGTCTACCTTAAAAAAAAGGCTGGCCCAACCCGTGGTCTTTCCTTCACCGACCACGTGATAAACCGGTGTACCGTCTATCATTTTCGATTTCACGTGCAGGGTGGCGTAACTGGCGTTCAACATGCCATAATGCATACGGAATTTCAGCCATTCACCGGGCTTAAAGGCGGAATGACCATTTTGGGCTACTCCAAAAAAGCCCCATAGCAAAAAAAGTAAGGTAAAAGCCTTCCTCATAGTGGTTGTGTCGGAACAAAATTACAAAATGACCTATTTGGCGTGTAGGCGTTACAGTATCTTAAACAAAATTTATTCCAAAGTATTGTGCTGGGGCCTACCAAGATGGATTCGCTCTTAAAAAAAAGCCCTGACAAAATTGCCAGGGCTTTTCCTAAATAACCAACCAAACTTTAAATTATGAAAAACCAATACTTAAAGTTGCAAGGGAACCACCCCTTGCACTAACAAAACTACGCCCAATTTTCGGAGAGAAAATCGTTTTAACTTACTTTAACTCGACCCTTAACAAATATTTAAGCATGGGCCGTATTGTTAGAGTGTTCCCCGCGATTCCTGCTCGCGTTCTATAGCCTCGAAAAGGGCCTTGAAGTTTCCTTTTCCGAATGATTTGGCCCCTTTGCGTTGAATAATCTCGATGAACATGGTTGGGCGGTCCAGAATCGGTTTGGTAAATATCTGCAACAGGTAGCCCTCATCGTCTCTATCGATCAGAATACCGAGTTCGCTTAAAGGCGCCAGCTCTTCATCGATTTCGCCCACGCGGTCCAGCACATCCTCATAGTAGCTAGATGGGACGGTCAGGAATTCAACTCCCCTATCTCGCAAGGCCGTGACCGTTTCGATAATGTTATCGGTAGATAGCGCCATGTGCTGAACGCCCGCACCATTGTAGAATTCGATGTACTCCTCGATCTGAGATTTCTTCCGTCCGTCGGCGGGTTCATTGATGGGGAATTTGATCCGGCCGTTACCGTTGCTCATTACCTTGCTCATTAGTGCGGTATATTCCGTAGAGATATCCTTGTCATCAAACGAGACCAACTGCGCAAAACCCATGACCCGGGCATAGAATTCGCACCATTTGTCCATCTCGTTCCAGCCTACGTTTCCTACCATGTGATCCACGTATTTCAATCCCACTTCCGAAGGATGATAATGAGGTTCCCAGGCCCTGAAGCCGGGTAAAAAGACACCTTCGTAATTTTTGCGCTCCACAAAGATATGTACCGTCTCGCCATAGGTATGTATTCCCGAAAGCGTAGCTTCGCCCTGGTCGTCTTGAATAGTTTTGGGATCCATATAGCTCTCTGCACCCCTTTTTACCGTTTCGGTATGGCTGTGGACCGCATCGTCTACCCAAAGGGCGATGGCCTTGACGCCGTCGCCGTGGGCATCGATATGTCTGTTGATCTCTCCGCCCGACTTTAACGGCGAGGTCAGCACCAGACGGATCTTGCCCTGTTGCACCACGTATGACACCCGGTCCTTTTTTCCCGTTTCGAGTCCCGAATAGGCCAAAGGCTGAAAGCCCCAGGCCGACATGTAATAGTGGGCGGCCTGTTTCGCATTACCCACATACAGTTCTACATGATCGGTGCCCAATAAAGGTAAAAAGTCTTCCGCTTTGCGATTCTCCTTGGGCAACCGTAACGAGGTTTTATCTACATTTGACATGGACTTGTTTTTTAGGATTGAAATGAATCGATAGGTATGACCTATAGAAGTACGGGCAACCCCGACCTAAGCAGGAATAAAGGTAAACAGGACAAATTTACCCCATAGCCCCAAGATGGGAAGCAACATCGATTCGTACCGCTGCCCTCTTTTACAAATATCGGAAAAAAGGGGGAGATAGGTAGGAAGTTTACGGGTTTGTAGAATTCCAGCCTTCGACTCCGCTCATGACGGATCGATCTCTACTTCTTAGCCGTTCAGAGCCACTTTGGGTGGCATTACATCTTCAAGGCGCAAACGACAGCCGCGTGGGGTAGGGAAAAGATGAAACCTTCAATTTGAGCATCCGCCCGTACTCGACCGTTTATACAGTTCACGGGCGTATTAAAACCAGTAGCCCAAACTAAAAAAGAAAAAATTATGGTGGCTTTCGGGCGACCACGAATACTGCACCTGCAGGGGGCCTAAAAAGGATTCCCAGCCGTAGCCAATTCCGTAGCCGGAATAATCGGGGGCGGTAAACCACTCGCCCGTACGGAAAATATCATCCTCTACATTCGCAAAATTGGCCGAGAACGTAATATGGTTCTTAGGGGCGAATTCGTAATCGACCCTTCCATAAGCCTTGACAAAACTGTTGCCCGGAAGACTGACAAAATCATAGCCGAAGAAAGGAATGAAGTTGTTGATCATATGGGTTCCGTATCCGCCGAGCACGAAGTCAAAGGAGGTCACGTCGGAAGTTCCCAGTTTGAAACCACCCTCCGTTTCCAGATTTAGGGAAAGATTCCTTACCAAAGGAAAAGCTACCCCCATGCGGGCCTTGGCCACAGAAAATTCCTTAAAATTATCGTTGAAATCCGAAGAAAACACATAAAAATGAAAATCGCCGTCAAAATAAAGACCCTTTGACGGAAAATAGGCATCGTCGTAGGTATCGAGGGTAAGGTTACCGAAAGCACTGTAAAAATTGCTCTTCTCGAAAAAGGTTTTTCCATCGGAATTTTGTTGCCCTAACTGAACCTCGTCTTCGCCCCGCTGCGCCAAAGTTCTCGTACTGTATTTTAAGAGTTTATGCTCCACTCCCGTTCTAAATGCAAATTCCTCGCGCAGCACCGTCTCCAGATAAATTTGGTTTGATAGGTCGGAAACGTCCAAGTTGATGGTGTTCGGGTTGATGCCCATCGGGACTTCATAATTGCTGCGGATCAAATCGAAATTAATTTCCTTTTCAAAATCGTTGAATCTTGAATTAAAACCGAAACTCCAGTACGAACCTTTATCCACATAATACTGAAAATTATACCGTACGCGATCGCCGATGATAAAGTCAAAAGAGACCACATCGTCGGGGGTAATCAATTTTTTTCGCGTGACATTCAACATAGCCGCTGTCTTATAAAGATCGTCGTAATGCGCACCCAAGCGCACGAAGGTCTTGACGGGATTTTCGGAAAGATTTAAAACCAATTCCTGCCCAGCACCGTAGTCTTGCAGTTTATAGTGTATGGTCTGAAAGTTTCTCGTCGCCGCCAGGTTGCCTACCCCCTGTTCCAGACGCGAAAAAGTGGTCTCCCTGCCCTTTCCAAGCCGCAGTTTACCCTTAACATAGCCCCTCGGATAATTAGCACTACCGGTAATGCTCAGGCTATCGATGTACAAGGTCTCCAGGGGCTTGATCTTGGGAATCTTCCTTTCGCCTCCAGACTGTCTTTGTGCAAGCCTTTTGAGCTCTCCATAGCTTTCTCTGGTGGCCACGGCCCCACTTTCTATTATCCGGTCGTATAGGTTAAAGTCGATGACAGAAAAGTTGGTCACCTCGGGTTTGATATATATATCGGTCTGTTTTGCTTTCTCTTCCATATCGAGGGCAGTCCGGTAATTATTGATCTGCAACAAGATTTCCGTGGCCGACATGAGGGATTCCCGATTCCTGAGCCCATGCTGTACATCGACCCCGATGATTACGTCCGCCCCCATGTCCAAGACTTTCTGTATCGGGTAATTGTTAACCACCCCGCCGTCGATCAGTAGGCGACCGTCAATCTTAACGGGTTCGAAGAGCGAGGGCAAGGCCCCGCTTGCCATAACCGCTTGGGGCAGGTAACCATTTTTCAGAACGACCTCTTGCCCGGTTTCGACATCGGTGGCAATACAGAGAAAAGGAACCGGCAACTTATCGAAGTCTTTAATGTTCTTTACCGGATAGAGCAGCTTCACCAGTTCGTTATATACATTCTGGCCGCCCGAAAAAGCGGGGGGTACGGATATCTTAAAATTATTGAAGGGCAGGGTGATGGCATAGCGTTCGGAATCTTCCTTTTCGTAGAAGGTCTTGGCACTTCGAGGTAGGTTGTCTTCTATGAGGTTGGTGAAATCGGTAGTGCGAAAAATGGAATCCAGTTCTGTGGCGGTATAGCCGGCCGCATACAAGGCCCCCACGATCGCGCCCATACTTGTGCCCCCGATATAGTCGATTTTGACCCCGGCCTCTTCGATGACTTTTAAGGCCCCGATATGGGCCAGACCCTTGGCGCCTCCCCCGCTCAGTACCAAACCGACTTTAAGGTCCTTTTTATCGTTGTACTGGGCCGCAGCGAGGTAGCCCGAACCTAGTAATACGATAAAAAGTAAAAGCTTTTTCAAGGAACCAAATTTAAGTAGACTAATCGATATTTTACCATTTATTATTTTGTTCATTGGCTGGGGAATCGTAAAACACCACAATATAGCGGATAGGTCGATGGCACTTCAACTTCAATGAAAGGTTTCATATATTTTTTTCGCCTTTGACATCCCCACGGTCTCCGCCAGCTTTTCTATTGATGCCTCTTTGATACGCTTTACGGATTTAAAGGTTTTCAACAGGTCTTGAGCCGTCTTTTCGCCTATGCCCTTGATACCTTCCAATTCCGAATTAATGGCCGCCTTACTCCTCTTGTTCCTATGGAAACTGATGCCGAAGCGGTGCGCCTCGTTGCGCAGTTGTTGTATGACCTTGAGGGATTCGGATTTTTTGTCTAAATATAAGGGGATGGGATCACCGGGAAAATAGATTTCTTCCAAGCGTTTGGCAATCCCTACGATAGCAATTTTTCCTCGGAGGCCCAATAGATCCAGACTTTTTAGGGCAGATGACAACTGCCCCTTGCCCCCATCGATTACGATCAATTGGGGTAAATCTTCTTCCTCTGCCAAAAGTCGTTTGTACCTTCGAAAAACCACCTCTTCCATAGAGGCGAAATCATCGGGACCGTCAACGGTCTTGATGTTGAAATGCCGATATTCTTTTTTGGATGGCTTCCCGTTCCGGAACACTACGCAGGCTGCTACGGGATTGCTACCTTGAATATTACTGTTGTCGAAACACTCGATATGCCGGGGCTCGACGGAAAGCCGCAAATCTTTTTGCATTTGGGCCATAATCCGGTTCACATGCCGATCAGGGTCGATAATCTTAATCTGTTTGAAACGCTCCTGCCTGAAAAATTTGGCGTTTCGTTCCGAGAGGTCGAGAATTTTCTTTTTATCGCCCAGTTTGGGTACGGTCACCCTTAGATGGGGCTCAACGGTCACCTCAAAAGGTAGGTAGAGCTCGTTCGACGTAGAATTGAATCGCTGCCGTATCTCGATGATGGCCAATTGCAGCAACTCTACATCGGTCTCGTCGAGCTTCTTTTTAATTTCTAAGGTATGCGAACGAATTATAGAACCATGCGACAGCTGCAAAAAATTGACGTAGGCGTGAGATTCATCGGAAATGATCGAAAACACGTCTATATTGTTAATCTTGGGATTGACAATGGTGGATTTTACCTGATAGTTCTCCAAAACCTCGATCTTTTCCTTGATACGCTGTGCCTCTTCGAATTTCATATCGGCGGCCAGAGCTTTCATTCGGTGCTTGAAATAGTGTAGGGAGGATTTAAAATTTCCTTTTATTATTTCCCGGATATCGTCAATTTGGGCATGATAGTCCTCCGCCCTTTGCCGTCCCTCGCAGGGGCCTTTACAATTGCCTAAATGATATTCGAGACATACCTTGTATTTGTCCGCATCGATTTTTTCTTGCGAAAGATCATAGTTGCAGGTCCGAAGGGGATACACGCTCTTTACCAAATCTAAAAGCGTACGCACGGTTTTCATACTGGTATAGGGTCCATAATATTCCGATCCGTCCTTGATCAGTTTGCGGGTTGGAAAAATCCGCGGATAGCGTTCGTTCTTGATGCAGATCCAAGGGTATGATTTGTCGTCCTTGAGCAATACGTTGTAGCGGGGGCGGTATTTTTTGATTAAGTTGTTCTCCAGCAACAACGCATCTGATTCGGTAGGGACAATAATATGCTTGATGTGGCGTATTTTTTTGACCATTACCCGCGTCTTGCCGTACTCATGGGTCTTGGTAAAATACGAAGTGACACGCTTCTTCAAATTTTTGGCCTTGCCGACATATAGAATCTTCTCCTCGGCATCATAGAATTGATAAACCCCCGGGCTTTTCGGCAAGGTACTCAACTGGATCTCTATGGACACTTGCGACATTCAGGTAGCGGATTTAGCTTTAAATAGCGAATGATTTCACAAATTTAAACGACTCTTTTTTAATAGGGGAGATAAGAAGATCTTAAATTTTATGCAAGAGAAGTCCGTAAGCCTTTACTAATATATATCCGCTTTCAAATATTCGACATTTCCAAACTTTTTAAAGTCAAAAAAGTTAAATTTTAGCAAAAAAGCGCATTTCATCGATAAAAGTTACCTCTTGCAGTGTAATTAACCTTTTTTTTACCTAATTTTAACTTACCAAAATCAATTACCACATGGACAAGTACATCATAACCTTAGTATTATACCTACTCTTGATGATCTCTTTTAAGGTATACTACTATGTAAACGCAAAGGAATAAGTATTCACAGCATTTCCCAGGTTATACCAGTTTGATTTAAATCATGCTAAAAAAAGATTTACGGTCGGACTATAAAACCCGTCGGAAATCCTTATCGGATGATTTCCTATTGAGATCAAGCAGGGCCATTGCCGACGCCACGCTTGAAATTCCGATATGGCATTATGATTATTATCACCTCTTCCTACCTATTTCCCGACAAAAGGAAATAAACACCAGCTTTATACTTTCCATTCTGCAAGACAGGAACAAAAACGTTGTACTTCCCAAGGTAACGGGCAATAACTCGCTTAAACATTATCTGCTTACCGAAGCTACAAAACTTATAACGAACCAATGGAATATTCCCGAACCTGTCAACGGGACCGAAGTTAATGTTGACCAAATAGATGTTATTTTCCTTCCCCTTTTGGCCTTCGATAAACAAGGAAACCGTGTCGGGTATGGTAAGGGATTCTACGATAATTTTCTTAGAAATTGTCGAAAGGATGTCAAAAAGATCGGATTATCCCTTTTTCAGGCTGAGGAGATCATTGAAGATATCCATAAAAACGATATTCCGTTGGATTATTGCGTTACGCCCGATAAAATCTACTCTTTTACCGAATCCGAGGCATAGTATTCAGGGGCCTCCTCATTTCCACTTTCATCATTTTTACCAAACGCCCTTTTATTGAAGACAATTAAAATACCCACGCCCGTGCTGATGGCCATATCTGCTATATTAAAGACCGGTTCAAAAAACCGGAAGTCCGTACCTCCAACATAGGGGACCCATTGAGGCCAAATGGTATCTATAATCGGAAAATAAAGCATATCGACCACCCTGCCGTAGAACATACTGCCATAGGGCTCGGCCGAAAAAGCCGTGGCCACTTGCTGGTAGCTATCGTTGAAGATCATCCCGTAAAAAACGGAATCGAGTATGTTGCCCAAGGCACCTGCAAAAATCAGGGAAACCGCCCAGGTCAGGGTTTTGGATGATTTTTTTTGGATGGTATCATACAGCCAATACCCGATGCCGGCCACCGCAAACAAGCGAAAAACCGTAAGTATAAGCTTACCCGTGGGTTCCGACACGGGCAAAAAATCGCTGAGTTTGGCGCCCCACGCGGCCCCTGAATTCTCGATGAACAATATCTTGAACCAAGTGAAAACGTCTATAGAATCGCCAAGTACGAAATGGGTCTTTATATAGAATTTGCTCAGCTGATCGATCAGCAATATCGCACCTACAACCAGCAATGACTTTTTTAGGCTCATGTTCGTTTTGAAAATTGGATGCAAAAATAGGGATATAATAAGAATATCAGTCGGTTTTATTTAGAAGGATGTTTCCCGTTACCGAACTCAGGTCATATCGATTTTCGCCGGTAGGAATCCGCTCGCCTCTAATTTCCCCGTATTTGGTTCTCGCATTAATATCGGCCCTTGCGGTAGCTACCGAAATGTTGCCGCTCTGGGTGGCGACCTCCACATCTCCCAAAATATGCTCAAGATCACAACTGCCATCGCTCAGCATTATCTTCAAATCGCGATAGCTGCCTTGGGCGGTAATATGGCAACCGGCACCAAAAATCCTAATCCTTTTATGTTCGGGAAGTACAATCTTTAAGGCCACCGAAATTACTTTATGGGCACTTAGTTTATCGCCAGGTCTCTTAAAATCGGGAGTAAAATCGGTGCTTACCAGAAGGGTGTTGCCCGTTTCCCGGACGTTTAGAACCAGATTATTGCTGTATTCACCTTCCAAGGTAGCCTCTAGTAGCATTTCGTTGCCCCTCGCAGTGTCGATGGACAGTTCGAAATTGTTTGTCGCATCAATGCTAAGGGTCGCTATTTCTGGGTTGATGATGGATTTTTTAACCCATTTTTGGGCAGGGAGGAGATTTGCCATTAAGAGAATGCCGAGGCAGATTCGTTTCATTGCGGTGAATCAAAAAGACCTGCAAGGCTTAAGAATACCTTGCAAGTCGCTGTTCTGGCAAAAACTTGTCAAGCTTCGGTATTCCATACTTTTGCAAAAGATTAAATTCTAATCGATTGCGAAAAGATCTCGACCTGACCGATCTAACCTATTTAGCTTACTTCTGCATATTCTTCGCCTCGATGCTCAAGGTAGCATGCGGTACCAATTTGAGTCGCTCTTTGGCGATAAGTTTGCCCGTTACTCGGCAGATACCATAGGTCTTGTTCTCAATGCGGAGCAAGGCGTTCTTTAAATCACGTATAAACTTTTCCTGACGGATGGCCAACTGGGTATTCGCCTCTTTGCTCATGGTTTCCGAACCCTCTTCGAAGGCTTTGAAGGTGGGCGATGTGTCGTCCGTTCCGTTGTTGCCATCGTTCATATACGAACTTTTAAGCAGTTCAAGATGGCTCTTGGCCTTTTCGATTTTCTCTTCGATAAGCGCCTTGAATTCGGCCAGATCTTGGTCTGAATACCTCACTTTTAAATCCTGTACCATATCCTAATGTTTTACAATAAATAATTTAGTTTTCACTTCGTCAAAGGCTACCACGGTTCCCTCTTCCAAATTTTCCTCTAGATCCAGTTCCGTGGTCAAGGTCTCGCTCTTGATATAGTCCCTATTACTTTCTACCGCTTTTTCAACGAACCCGTCTTTCAGAATTTTTACATCTATTTTGTCGGTCACTTCGTACCCTGAATCTTTTCTGATATTCTGGATGCGGTTCACCAGTTCGCGGGCGACACCCTCTTTTCTAAGTGCGTCATCTATGGTAACATCAAGTGCTACAGTGAGTGAGCCTGCACTGGCCACCAACCAACCTTCGATATCTTGCGAGGATATCTCTACATCTTGTAACTGTAAGATAATGATTTTATTTTCAATGTCGAGGTTTATTTTTCCCTCCCGCTCTATTTTTTGGATGTCTTCCTGTGTCAATTTACCCACTGTTTGGGCAATTTTTTTCATGTCCTTACCGTATTTCGGGCCCAAGACCTTAAAGTTCGGTTTGATCTGTTTGACCAATATTCCCGAGGCATCGTCCAACATCTGGATCTCCTTCACGTTGACCTCCGATTTTATCAAATCGGCCACTGCGGCGATTTCCTGCTTCTGTTTTTCGGTCAAAGCGGGTATCATTATTTTCTGTAGCGGCTGACGCACCTTAATTTTTTCTTTCTGTCGGATGGATAATACCAAAGATGAGATGGTCTGTGCCATTTCCATTTTGCTTTCCAAGTCTTTATTCACCAATGAGGCATCATACTTAGGAAAGTCGGACAGGTGAACGCTCTCAAAAGCATCCTTTTTCGTGGTGGCCGTCAGATCCTTGTACAGTCGGTCCATGAAAAAGGGAGCTACCGGCGCCGAAAGTCGGGCTACGGTTTCCAAACATGTATACAGCGTCTGGTAGGCCGAAATTTTGTCCTGTTGATAATCCCCCTTCCAAAAACGCCTTCGGCACAGGCGTACGTACCAGTTGCTCAGATTTTCCTGTACATAGTCGGATATTGCCCGGGTAGCCCTAGTGGGTTCGTAATCGGCATAGGCCGTGTCTACGACCTTGATAAGGGAATGTAGCTCTGACAATATCCACCGGTCGATTTCGGGCCGTTCGTGCAAGGGGATATTATCCTCCGAAAAATCGAATTCATCGATGTTGGCATACAGCGCAAAGAAAGAATAGGTGTTGTACAGGGTACCGAAGAACTTGCGTTTGACCTCGACGATGCCGTCAATATCGAACTTGAGATTGTCCCAAGGGTTGGCGTTAGAGATCATGTACCAGCGCGTGGCATCGGCCCCGTGGGCGTCCATCGTATCAAAGGGATCCACGGCGTTGCCCAGGCGCTTAGACATCTTTTTGCCGTCTTTATCGAGTACCAGTCCGTTGGAAACCACATTTTTATAAGCCACGGAATTGAAGACCATGGTCGCGATGGCATGTAAGGTGTAGAACCAGCCACGGGTCTGATCTACGCCTTCGGCGATGAAATCGGCCGGAAAGGTCTCCCCTTTATCAATCAGTTCTTCGTTTTCAAACGGATAATGCCACTGTGCATACGGCATCGACCCGCTGTCGAACCAGACATCGATCAGGTCCGCCTCGCGCCGCATCGGTTTACCGGAGGGGGAAACTAAAGTGATCTCATCGACGATGTTCTTGTGCAAGTCAATTTTCCCGTAATTTTCTTCGGAAAGATCGCCCACCGTGAAATCCTCGAAAATATCCTTTTCCATTACCCCGCCATCGACAGCTTTGGCCATTTCGGTTTTCAGCTCGGCCACGGAACCGATGATAATTTCTTCTTGCCCGTCTTCGGTGCGCCAAATCGGTAACGGAATGCCCCAGTATCGCGACCGTGAAAGGTTCCAGTCGTTTGTATTGCCCAACCAATTGCCAAAACGGCCCTCGCCGGTTGATTTTGGCTTCCAGTTAATGGTGTCGTTCAGCTCGACCATCCGATCCTTGACCTCGGTGACCTTTATAAACCACGAATCCAGCGGATAATATAGAATCGGTTTGTCGGTACGCCAGCAATTGGGATAGCTGTGCACGTATTTCTCTACCTTAAAGGCTTTATTTTCTTCCTTAAGCCTGATAGCGATCTCGACGTCGACGGATTTATCAGGTTCTTGGCCCAGGTCGTAATATTCGTTCTTGACGTATTTTCCGGCCAATTCCCCCATTTCCGGTCGGAACTTGCCCTGTAGGTCGACCAGGGGAACGGGATGGTCATTTTCGTCCAAGACCAGCAAGGGTGGCACTTCTGGCACGGCCTGTTTGGCGACCTGCGCATCATCGGCACCGAATGTAGGGGCGGTATGTACTATTCCGGTACCGTCTTCGGTGGTCACAAAATCGCCGGCGATGACCCGAAAGGCGTTTTCGGGGTTTTGGTAGGGCAAGGCGTAAGGGAGAAGTTGTTCGTATTTTATACCGACTAGATCTTTTCCCTTGAACTCCTTTACGACATAAAAGGGAATTTCCTTATCTCCAGAAGTATATTCCAAAAGGTCAGGTTTTGAATCGACCTGCCGGAATTTTCCGGAAAATTGTTCGGGCACCAAACTGGTGGCCAGCACTACGTTAATGGGCTTGAAAGTATATTGATTGTAGGTCTCCACCAGAACGTAATCGATTTTTGGCCCGACTGTCAAGGCCGTATTCGAGGGCAACGTCCAAGGGGTAGTCGTCCAGGCCAGCAGATAAATATCGCCCTCGTTCCGTAGAAAATCCGGGAGTGTAGCTTCGACCGCTTTGAACTGTGCAACTGCCGTTGTATCGGTAACATCTTGATACGTACCGGGCTGGTTAAGCTCGTGGGAGCTAAGGCCGGTACCCGCTTTGGGGGAATAGGGTTGGATCGTGTATCCTTTATAGATAAGTCCCTTGTCGTAAATCTGCTTCAACAGCCACCAGACCGACTCCATATACTTCGACTCATAAGTAATGTACGGATCGTTCATATCCACCCAATAGCCTACCTGTTCGGTCATCTTGTTCCAGACGTCGGTGTAGCGCATGACCGCTTTTTTACAGGCGGCATTATACTCCTCTACCGATATCTTGTCACCGATATCCTCCTTGGTGATGCCCAGCTCTTTTTCGACGCCCAATTCGATGGGGAGGCCGTGCGTGTCCCAGCCCGCTTTTCGGTTGACCCGATAGCCTTTCATGGTTTTATATCGGGGGAAGATATCCTTGATCGTCCGCCCCATTACATGGTGAATACCAGGCAGACCGTTTGCGGAGGGCGGCCCCTCATAGAAGACATAGCTGGGCTTGCCTTCCCTTGAAGAAACGCTTTTTTCGAAAATTCCGTTCTCCTTCCAGAAATCAAGAACTTCCTCGGCTAGTTGGGGCAAATCCAATCCTTTGTATTCGGCAAATTTCATAGCTATTGCTTCAGGTGCTCTAAAATAAGACTGCAAAATTAGTTATTTTTAGTCGGATTTAACCGATAGGCCTTCCTTGAAAATCATACATCGACGGCGGACCGTATTCCATATCATCCAAATATTCGATTGACCCGTATATCTTTTGAACAACAATCATAAAACATTATACCATGAAAAAAGTATTTCTAAGTTCAATTTTGCTGTTTGCCTTGAACCTGTCTTTCGTTGCTTGTAGGGATGCCGAAAACAAATCGGAAGACGCTATGGAGGAAACCGGCGACGCCTTGGACGAGGCCGGGGACGAAATGGAGGAAGTAGGTGATGATATCAAAGACGGAGCAGAAGAGGCGGCCGATGATGTTGAGGATGCCGTGGACGATGCGGGCGATGCCATCGAGGATGCGGTAGACGATAATTAAGCTCTTCTCCGTTTTAAAATGAAATAAAACCCTGGAGGTACCCTCAGGGTCTTCGGTGAGATTAAGAGAGCGTACATATCGTCTCAGCCGAAGACTTCGTTCAGAATGGCCAGGGAGTTCGGCTTTCGAAATCCCTGTAGATGCAATTGGTAATATTGTATCAGGGATTGTAGCAGCTCCCGTCTATTTAGTTTGTTCATCTTGATAGCCTGCATAGCATCAAAATTTGCATCCAAGAAGGTTTTGAAATAAGTAAGGTTTTCTCCGGTCAGCAGCGGATGGTGCGATGGGGTATCCGTAAATTCACCTTCTATGAGATCAAAGCATGCCCTTTCTTTAAAAGACGTATCGGGATAGAAACCTAGATACTTGGTCAACCTGATCAAGAAATAACAATGGAAATTGGCGATTTCGGAATGCGTATCCAACCACTGTAGAGAGGCTTCCAAATATTCATAAAGAGCCTGATTAGGCTCTTCTTCCCGAATGCTATGGCCTAGCATCTCGGCGAGAAAGAGGGTAATAGCATTCTTGGCGATATCTTTATATATAGTTCGGTACAAATAATTGATCTTCGCCTCCCGGATGCTTTCCAAAGTGCCCTTATTCCTATGATGGGCCACAATTTCCAATTGGGTCAACGGCTGAAAATAGGCGGCTTTCATTTTCCCTTTCCTAGAGGAGAGCACCCCTCTCAGCATGTAGGATTTTAGCCCGTCAGAAGCTGTAAAAGCCTTAACAATTAGGCTATTATCGCCGTATTTTAAGGAAGTTAGGACTATGGCGTTTGTCGTTACCTGCATGTGGACTTCAAAAGCGTTTGGCAATTATGGTTTGATTAGGAGTAGTAAGAATTTGCAGTTCGCCGAAAAAATCAAGTTTCACGCACCCTCAAAGCCTTATCAAAGATTCAAGTCATCACACTATATGGAACTATCTTAGGCCGTGAACAAGAACTGCCGACTACAACTGCTAACTACTTCAGATAACCCCTTGCGCCAACATGGCATCGGCAACCTTAACGAACCCCGCGATATTGGCCCCTTTGACATAATTGCAGAAGCCATCGTCTTCCCTCCCGTATTCGATACAGGAATCATGGATATCTTTCATAATATCCTTTAACCTATCATCGACTTCCTCTCGGGTCCAACTGATACGTAGGGAGTTTTGTGACATTTCAAGGCCCGAGGTAGCTACCCCGCCGGCGTTGGAAGCCTTCCCGGGCGCGAACAGTATTTTGGCATCATGAAAGGCATGTACCGCTTCTGAGGTACAGGGCATATTGGCTCCTTCGGCAACGCAGATACAGCCGTTTTTGAGAAGGGTTTTAGCATCTTCCTCATGCAGTTCGTTCTGTGTGGCACAGGGCAGCGCAACATCACAAGGTACGCCCCAGGGCTGCTCGTCTTTATAGAAAGTAGCTGAAGTATATTTCTTAATATATTCAGAGATGCGTCCTCTTCTATTGTTTTTGAGGTCCATTACAAATGCCAGTTTTTCGCTGTTTATACCCTCTTCGTCCAAAATATACCCGTCGGAATCGGAGAGGGTTATCACTTTGCCTCCCAAATCTATTACCTTCTCAGCTGCATATTGCGCCACATTGCCCGAACCGGAAACCACTACACTCTTTCCCTCAAAATCCTCATCCTTGGTTTTTAGCATACTCAGGGCAAAATATACCGTTCCATATCCCGTAGCCTCCGGCCGTATTTTCGAACCGCCCCATGAAAGTCCTTTTCCGGTTAGTACTCCCGTAAATTCGTTTTTGATTTTTTTGTACATCCCGAACAGAAAACCGATTTCGCGGGCGCCGACCCCGATATCACCGGCAGGAACGTCGGTATTGGGACCGATATGACGGCAGAGTTCGGTCATAAAGGCGTGGCAAAACCGCATTACCTCATCATCGGACTTTCCTTTGGGATCAAAATCCGACCCTCCTTTTCCACCGCCCATGGGCAAAGTGGTCAAGCTATTCTTGAAGACCTGCTCAAAAGCCAAAAACTTTAGGATACTGGCATTTACGGTCGGATGAAAACGCAAGCCGCCCTTATACGGGCCTATAGCGGAATTCATTTGAATCCTGTATCCGCGGTTGACATGAATTTCGCCTGTGTCATCGATCCAGGACACCCGAAAAGAAATAAGCCTTTCCGGTTCTACCATGCGCAATAGAATGTTCTTGCCATTATAGATTTCGTGTTGAGCGATATACGGAATAACGGTCTCCGCTACTTCCTGTACCGCTTGAATGAACTCGGGCTCGTGTCCGTTCCGGGACTTGACCTCGTCCATAAAAGCCTCTATTTTTGCTTCCATAAGAATATTTTAGTGTTTTGCTTCAGATGAGAAATGATTTCAAACCTGTTCATTACAATCTGCAAAGAATTTTATTGAATTAAAAAAACAAGGACTGCAAATTATGCTATTTATATGTTTTTCGACCTTTTTTATTTGGAATGTGATAACTTCTTATTCTTGTCCGATCGCCTGATCCAAATCGGCGATCAAATCCTTCTCATCCTCGATACCGATACTCAACCGGATCAGGCCATCCACTACTCCACTTTTTTCCCTTTCTTCCTTGGGAATACTCGCATGCGTCATGCTCGCCGGGTGACCGGCCAAGCTTTCCACACCGCCCAAGGATTCGGCCAAAGTGAATACCCGCAGTCTTTCAACGATGGCAACGGCATCCGCCTTGGTACGGCTTTTGGGAATGAACGAAACCATCCCCCCAAAATCCTTCATCTGTTTTTTGGCGATGTCGTGGTTGGGGTGGCTTTCGAAACCGGGCCAGAATACCTGGTCAATTTTGGGATGTTGCCCTAGATATTCGGCTACCGCCCGTCCGTTCTCACAATGACGCTGCATCCGCACGTGCAGCGTTTTTATGCCCCGTAACGTCAAAAAACTGTCCATCGGGCCGCAGACCGCCCCGCTCGCGTTCTGGATGAAATAAAGCTGGTCGGCCAGTTCCTTATCTTTGACGACCAAGGCGCCCAATACCACATCGCTATGGCCACCGAGATACTTGGTGGCGGAGTGCATTACAAGGTCGGCGCCCATATCTAAAGGGGTCTGTAGATAGGGGGTAGCAAAAGTGTTGTCCACCGCCAAAAGCACTCCGTGTTTTTTGGCCAATTGTGAACACGCCTCGATATCGATAATGTTCATCATTGGGTTGGTCGGGGTTTCAACCCATATCAGCTTGGTGTTTTCGTTGATATAATTTTCTATTGTATGCGCATCCTGCATCCCTATAAAATGGAACTTGATACCATATTTTTCGAAAACCTGTTTGAAGAGTCGATAGCTTCCCCCGTAGAGATCGTTGGTAGAAACGACCTCATCCCCTGGATTTAAAAGTTTGATTACGGCATCGATCGCGGCCAGCCCACTACCAAAAGCAAGCCCGTAGTTTCCGTTCTCGATACTCGCCAACGAATTCTCCAGCGCGGTACGGGTCGGGTTGGCGCTTCGGGAATATTCATAACCCCGATGCCCGCCCGGGGTGGTCTGGGAATAAGTCGAAGTCTGATAAATCGGCGGCATCACCGCCCCATAAGCCTTATCGGGACTTTGACCGCCATGTATGGTTTTCGTATTGAACTTTAACTTATTTTCTCCCATTTTATATAATTTATCCTACAAATGTATCGTTATCTTTGCTAGCATCAAAAGAGGAAAACTCCTGTTTAAGCTATCGACCAACCCTATATCAGACCCTATGAAGGCCCTACTGACCAGTTTATTCATTTGCGTATTGCTTCTCGGATGCCAGAAAAAAGAGGACCGGCTGAACTTTAAACCCCTTGTTCTGACGGAAGAGGACTGTGCCGACTGCCCCAAGGTGTCGATATCGATCCCCCAGGCCGTTCAAGGCAACAAAACGGCTAGTACTGTTAATACCGCCCTAAGGGAGGAAATTATCTCACAACTACTATTCGATGAAGACATGGAGGTCGCCAAACTTGAAGATGCCCTGCTTTCCTTTAAAAATGGATATATCGAACTAAAGAACCTATATGCGGAAGAAGCCACACCTTGGGAAGCCCAAATAGAGGGCAAGGTAGTATATGAGGACGAGACCTTGCTGACCGTGCAGTTAAATTCCTACATCTTTACGGGCGGCGCCCATGGATATAGTGCCCAACGTTTTTTAAATTTCGATAAGAAAAGGGGCGTCGAACTCGAAAATTGGCAGCTGTTTCAAAATCGGAAGGCCTTTCAGCAGTTCGTAGAGGCCAAGTTCCGGGAGCAGGAATCCATACCCGAAGAAGCATCCATTAACCAAACCGGACTGATGTTTGAAAGCAATCGCTTTTATCTACCCGAAAATATCGGCTTTACCGAAGAGGGGATACAATTGCTGTACAACCCGTACGAGGTGGCCTCCTATGCCGACGGACCTATCGTGCTGACGCTGCCTTTCAAGGAGGTGGAACCGTTTTTGGCGCCTAGATCCTAAGCCCCACAACACTTTTTATTTCTTTACTGCTTTCTGCAGAGCTAGTATGGTTCCCAAGTGCAAGCCTTCATGAAACATGTTAAAGCTTATCGCATCTTTTACGTCGCGTAACGTGACATTGAGGCTGGCCGTATATTCTTGATAATCCTGAAAAAGTCCGCTTTCGTAATCCTCTTTAGCCCATTGGGCAGTGGACAGTAAAAAGTCGGCGATTTCCTTCATTTCGGTGTCGGTCGCCGCCCCATCCGGCACCGTTCCTTTCTTGAACTTTTCTATCAACACTTCGGGAACGCGCATTTGCAGTCCGCTTAACTTGTAGACCAGCAACTGTTGAGTGACCACCACATGGGCAATATTCCACCAGATATTATTGCGGAACCCGGCGGGAATTTCCAACAACCGATCCTTTGGCGTGTTGTCAAGAATTTTATAGAGAAGTTTTCTATTCTGTAAGGTAGTATCGAATATTTTTTCCAAAGCGTCCTATTTTTTAGATGGATGTCAAAAATAGTATAATTGGATGGAAATGGGTTTCTTTGCAGGGCAATAAAAACGAACATTCGAATACTTTCACCTAGTCCCCGCCACAGGGGATGACAAAACTTTAGCATGAAAATCTACCATCTCGGCACCTGCAATACCTGCCAGCGTATCCTCAAGGAACTCCACCCTTTAGACGGTGTCGAACTACAGGATATCAAGACGGAAGCGATTACTGAAAAGCAACTGGAAGAAATGCAACATCGGGCCGGAAGCTACAAAGCCCTCTTCAGTAAACGGGCACGCCTCTACCGCAAAAGGGAACTGCAGGAGAAAGAACTTAAAGAATCCGATTACAAGGACCTGATCTTGGAACATTACACGTTTTTGAAACGCCCCGTAATCTTGGCAGACGGTCGAATCTTTATCGGCAACAGCAAAAAGACCGTCGCGGCGGCCCGACAAGCCATTCATACTTGAACAAAAGAAGCCTCGCCATATTCGCCGCCATAGGAGCCACTACCTTTTACGGACTCAACCATACTATTGCCAAGGGTGTCATGCCGGCATACGTTCAGCCGTTCGGATTTATCATGCTACGCGTCATCGGGGCCTCCATCCTATTTTGGGCCGTCTCCATCTTCGGTCCACGGGAGAAAATCGAGATAAAAGACTATCCGCGTATGCTGCTCTGCGCGGTCTTGGGCATGGGCGTCAATATGCTGGTATTCTTTAAGGGGCTATCCCTATCCACTCCTATCAACAGTGCCGTTTTGGTCACGGTCACCCCGATAATCGTCGTGGTGCTGTCGGCCCTATTCATCCAGGAAAAGATTGTCCCCCAAAAATTGATCGGAATCGGTATCGGATTTATGGGAGCTCTGGGACTTATTCTGTTCGCCGCTGAAATCCGTCAGGATGCGCCCAATATTCCCTTAGGTAATTTTTTGATTTTGATGAATTCGGTTTTCTACGGCTCCTATTTGATAGTAGCGAAAACCCTGATCGCCAAATACCATCCATTTACATTTATGAAATGGCTGTTCACCCTCGGAATATTTCTCTGTCTCCCCTTCGGATATCAAGAATTAATGGAAATCGATTGGGCCGCCCTGCCTTTTGAAAGTTTGTGGAAAATTGCCTTTGTCGTCGTTGGTACCACCTTCTGCACCTATCTCTTCAATATTTTTGCCCTGACACAACTAAAGGCCTCCACTTTGAGCGCTTTCGTCTATGTGCAGCCCATGGTCGGGATCATGTATGCCTTGGCAACGGGCCAGGACAAGCTGACGACGGTCAAGATTTTAGCGGCCTGTCTGGTGTTCCTGGGGGTTTATCTGGCGAGTAGAAAACCTAAACATAGGCTTAGGAACCAAACTTTCTGAGGATCACGATTCTGTACTGCCAGTTAAGATATTATCGGGCAAATCTTTCGGTACCCTGGCGAACTTACGGGTATCCTCTTTGGTCAATAGCCGAAACCCCTCCGCTTTTTCGACCCCGCTGAAGGCCGATAGAAAATCGTTGGTTAATCCGGTGAGCTTTCTGGTTTTTAAGTCCATCCAAGCTCCCATCATCTCGCAGCGTGCGACATTCTTTCCCTTGTGGTCATAAAAATTATGAAGGAACTCGAAGAATTTGGCATCTTCGCTCATACCCGTTATTTCCATAGATACTTTTATAGGTTTTCCGGGAAATACCTCCTTAAAATAATAGATATGCTCGTAAAAGACTACGGGGCCCATCTCGTTTTCGGCCAGGGTTTTCTGGTCAAAGCCGATTTCCATCAAAAAGGCCATGCGGGTATGGCTCATATAGTTGAGGTAAGCGGAATTCGCTAAATGACGGTTGGCATCGATATCGCTCCACCGGATTTCAAAGTCTTTAAGATACATGCCCTTGAGGATTTTGTTATGCGTGCATAAGACTTGCAAAAGTAGTATAGTTTTGGGAATTGGCTAGTAAGGAATCAAGAAAGTTGGATGGTTTTGCCTGTTTTTGCGGATTCGTTGATAGCCTGTACGATAACGATATCCTTTTTGCCCTCTTCGCCCGGCACCATTACCGGACGGTTTTCCAAAATGGCCAGGGCGTCATCGTCCATCTGACGGGCCTGTTCGTTTTCAATATAGGTGTCCAACAAAGTCCCGTCGCTTGCTTTCCCTTGTACCCCGTTATAGGCTTGAAAAGGCGATAGCTCGTACCAGCCCTCTTCACAATCGGCACGGAGAATATTTACGCTTTCCGCCGCCGTCGTTTTTCCATGGGCTTGTATGCCTTCTGGAAAATCGAGGTTAAAGATCGTAGTTTCGGCGACCTCCGTGAAAACCTCGGGCCTGGTATTTTTGTAACGGCCCGACACTGCTATAGGTTCCCGCCCTGTAGTATATCGCATCGCGTTGATGCAGTACACGCCCACATCATAGATAAGGCCCCCTCCCAGTTCGGCATCCATACGCCAAGTATCGCCCGGGTCACCAATGTTGAAACCGACGTCGGCCCGTACCGTTTCTATGTTTCCATACGGTTTGGTTTTTGACCATTTTATGATGGTTTGGGTGTTGGGTTCGTGCTGCATTCGATATCCGATGGACAGTTTGACATTGTTTTGGTTACAGGCATCGATGATTGCCTGACATTCCTCCGCCGTTTTGGCCATGGGCTTTTCGCACCAGACGTGTTTGCCCGTGTTGGCAGCTTTTATGGCATATTCGGAATGGAGACCTGTAGGAAGGACAATGTAGATGACATCGATATCAGGGTTGCTGGCAATATCGTCCATCGTTGAGTAACTGTACACGTTCTTATCGGGAATACCATATTTTTCCTGCCAAATGGGAATTTTTTCGGGACTACCCGTGACGATGCCCCGAAGTTCACAATGTTCGGTCAGCTGTAGCGCGGGAGCCAATTGGGTGCCGCTATAATTTCCAAGGCCTACAAGGCAAACGCCCAACTTCTCCTTTTTGAAAACAGGTTTGAAGGCATATTGTGGCAATATGCTTATTCCCCCGAGGATAAGCCCGGTTTTTTTGATGAACGTTCTTCTTTTTTGCATATACATCCGATTATGGGTTTATGGTGCCATAGGCAGCTCCGTTCCACAAGATAACCATCTTTACTCTTTTGGGGCCCTACTTTATGAGTTCATTAGGATACCTCGGTTTAACCCCGTTATACTGTAATTTTACATCTATATTTGTATCCCGTTTTAAAAATCGTTTTATATGTCCTCCAAACCATCCTTTATAAAAGACCTTGCCTTACCGGCCATAGCCGCGCCGATGTTTTTGATTTCCGGTCCGAAACTGGTTATCGAATGCTGCAAAAATGGTATTGTGGGCACTTTTCCTGCCCTGAACCAGCGCTCTAGCGAAGGTTTTGAGGAATGGCTGATCGAGATCAAATCAGAACTCGACCGATTCGAAGAGGAAACCGGAAAAAAAGCGGCTCCCTTCGGCGTAAACTTGATTGTTCACAAAACCAATCCCCGGGTAGAAGCCGATCTTAAACTCTGCGTAAAACACCAAGTGCCGATTGTAATCACCTCATTGGGAGCGGTCAGCCAGGTCGTAAATGCGATACATGGTTACGGGGGACTTATTTTTCACGACATTATCAAAAAACGCCATGCGGAAAAGGCACAGGAAGCCGGGGTAGATGGATTGATCTTAGTGGCGGCCGGTGCCGGGGGACATGCAGGCACCACCAACCCCATGACCTTAGTGGCCGAAATCAAGAAATTCTTTAAAAAGACCATTATTCTTTCGGGATGTATCTCTACGGGGCGCGACATCGCTTCGGCCTTGCAGATGGGTGCGGACCTCGCCTATATGGGCACCCGATTTATTAACACCGAAGAAAGCAGGGCCACGGCCGAATACCGCCAGATGATCATCGATGCCGGGGCGAACGACGTGGTCTATACGGCGGCCGTATCCGGGGTACATGGCAATTTTTTGGGAGCCAGCCTACGGGCCGCGGGCATCACCGAGGAAGACCTGAAAAAAGACATCAAAATCGACTTTGGAAAAGAGCTCGACACCGAAGCCAAGGCCTGGAAGACCATATGGTCGGCGGGACAAGGTTCGGCCGTTATCGATGATACCTTACCGGTCGCGGAGTTGGTCGCCGAATTGAAATCGGAGTTCAAAGCCGCCATTGAAGAGCAGGTTAAGGTATTGGAAATCTATTCTTAAGAGTACTGTTTCGGTTTAGTTCCAATAAAAATGTTTTCACTTTAGAGATGCCGCTACTTTCATCCGACTATAGACCCCCTTTCCATTTTAGAAGCGGACATCTGTCCACCATATACTCCGGGTTGTTCCGAACGATTGCCGGATTAGATCAAGACCGGGAGCGCATTGAACTGCCCGACGGTGATTTTATGGACCTCGATTGGAGCTTTTCCGAAAGACCGTCATCAAAGGTCTCCATTCTCTTGCACGGTCTCGAAGGCGACGCCCAGCGCCCTTACATTACCGGAAGCGCCAAGGTCTTTAACGCATCGGGCATCGATGTATGTGCCGTCAATTTTCGAGGTTGTAGCGGGGAGACCAATCGGTTGTTCCGCTCGTACCATTCCGGCGCCACCGAAGATCTTGACGCCGTGGTGCAGCACATCCTAAAAAACAAAAATTACGCTGAAATCTATATCAAGGGAGTTAGTCTGGGCGGTAATTTGGCTTTAAAATATTTGGGGGAAAGAAAAGTTCCCAAAGAAATCAAGGCCGTCATCGGCGTTTCAGTGCCCTGCGATCTACACAGCTCATTAAAAGAACTGTTGAAACTCAAAAACTACGCCTATGCCCTACGTTTTAGAAGGCATTTAGTGGCCAAACTTTGGTTGAAGCTTCCACTATTTCCCCATAAAATTACCAAATCCGATATCAAAAGTATCAGAAACCTAAAGGATTTCGACGATATATATACCGCTCCCGCCCACGGCTTTAAAGATGCGGTAGATTACTACAAAAAATGCAGTTGCCTTTCATTTCTACCGAACCTTCAGGTGCCTTGCCTGATCATCAATGCCAAGAACGACTCGTTTCTGGGTCCGGAATGCTACCCGTATCAAGAAGCTGAAGAAAACAAATATTTACATCTGGAAACGCCGAGATTTGGCGGGCATGTCGGTTTCTTCGCTTCGGGAAACCACTACTACTCCGAAAAAAGGGCAATAAAATTTTTGGAAGAGGCCATTTAAATTTCCCTATTCCTTATATTAGTACCGGAAAAATAAAGTTATTTAAAATCCCGAGAAATCGGAACAGCATAAAACGATGCAGCAATGAAAAAATTACTCGTAGTATTTGCCCTGGGCGGTCTGTTGATCGGTTGCGGCGAAGAAAAAAAAGAAGAGAAGAAAGAAGGTTTTGAAATGAACCGCACCAAAAAAGAAGACAAAGCGGTAGAAGCAAAATCAGAGGGCGTTCCCGTAGATATGGACGACGAGGGGGTCGGACCCTTCAAGGACATCTCCTTCGACGGCGACATCGACCAGGAAATGGCATCCGCCGGCGAGGAAAAGTTCAACACCATCTGCACCGCCTGTCATATGGTCGACCAACGGATGATCGGCCCGGCTTTAAAGGGCGTCTACGAACGCAGAAACCCAGCTTGGGTGATGAACATGATTATCAACCCCGACAAAATGCTCAAGGAAGACCCTATTGCCCAGGCCTTGCAGAAAGAACACAACAATGCCGTTATGTTGAACCAGAATTTATCCGAAGAGGAAACGCGACAGGTCGCAGAATATTTGCGGACGTTGTAAGATTTACACACACCTATTTGAAAAGCACTGTTATCCGGGGATATAAACTGGATAAAAGTGCTTTTTATATTTTTATTAGACGTGATGCGCAAGCCAAAAAAAAGCCATAGATGAAGATGAGCTTAAATGATTACATTAAAAAAAGGAATGGTGTAGCAATCGGAAGCTCAAAATCATTAAGAAATAATCTTTACCGCTCACTTGGTTCAAAGAATTTTTCCACTTTTTGGAAATATTGGAATCCGGTTTTTGGATACTTTCTGGGGAAATTTATTTTCAAACCATTAAAGAATGTTTTCCCCGTAATGATTGCTTTTCTCTTGACCTTTGTCTTTAGTGGACTGATACACGACACTGTCACTACCCTTGTTCGAGGAAAAACGTCATTTTTATTTTCAATCTGGTTCTTATTTATGGGTGTAGCAGTTTTAATAACTAAATGCCTAAATCATAATTTTTCAAACCAACAATGGATAACAAGAGCAATTCTCAATTTGACTATTATTAGTCTCTGTTTATTATTGACTTTATATGTTCATAAACTTTTTAATTAAAAAAACGGAAACGCCAGCGCACAATCGAGTAGACGGCCGTGAGCTGTAATGCCCACGGTGCGCCTCCCACACCACCGTACGTACGGGTCTCGTATACGGCGGTTCATTAAATCAGAACTTCACTTATTGGTAATACTCAAGCATGCTGTTGTACCCTCTTTTCTTTAGGCGTCTTTCGGTTATGGTCGTTCTCAGTATCGGGGACTGGGCTACTGCCCACCCTCCCATTCGTGAACGGCTCCAAGCATATGCCTGCCCTTGTTCAACCCCTAACCGAATCAGGTTTTTACGCTTCCGCTCCAGTTTCTTCCAATCGTGCCAAATACAACAACGTAAACAGTTCCTTAGCCATTCATCCATCTTTTTAAGCTTGGCCCGTATGTTTCCCAATCGGAAGTTATTGAGCCAACCTTGGTAGATGAGTTTTAGACGGCTAAAGCGTTCAGTCAATGATAATGGCAGGGTTTTCTTGGTCAGATACTTGAGTTTGCGCTTGAGGTTCTCCCACGCCTTTTTACTTACCGTTAATTGGTATTTGCCTTTTACGCCTTTCTTATAAACAGACGTAAATCTGTACCCTAGCACCCTAAAAGTTGTGGGTCTACGGATACCGCTTTTTGCCCTATTGATAGGCAGGTCCAGTTTCTCTTTTAGAAAAAGACAAACCTCATTGCCTAGCTGTTTGGCTGCTGCTTTTGACTTTGTATAAATACTAAAATCGTCCGCATAGCGGATGAACCTGCATCCCTTTGCTTTTAGGTGTTTATCCAGTCGGTCCAACAGAATGTTGGACAGCAACGGGCTTAACGGGCTACCCTGTGGCAATCCTTTCCTGCGCTTGTACAAACGTCCATTTTTAAAAATAGGCGCCCTAAGCCATTTGAGGATCAACCATAGGGTCGTGGGGCATTTTACCCTTTGATAAATAAGCTGTAGTATCTTGTAATGTTGTACTTCATCGAAGAAACCCTTTAGGTCTATATCCACTATGTCTTGGTAACCATCATTGATGTAACCTTGACTTTTCAATACGGCCTGTTGAAGGTTCTTCCTTGGGCGGAAGCCATAGCTTTCCGCTTCGAATTCCAGTTCAAAATGGATTACCAGTTGTTGGCTTACCGCCTGTTGCAGCCATCTGTCCACTACAGTGGGTACTCCCAATAATCTGGTCTTACCCTTGGACTTGGGGATAACTACCCCTTTGATAGCATTGGCACGGTAGCTTCTGCCTATCAGCTGGCTTACGATAGCGGAGCGGTTGGCATCTATATATACCTTTAACTCCGTTACCGCCAGGCCATCCACTCCTGCAGAACCTTTGTTCTGAACAACCTTTTTACAGGCATTGCTCAGGTTTCTTGCCGTTACTACTTTTGCTATCATTTTTAACTGTTCTTGTCCTTCTAGGTATAGGCTATCGGTCTTGGCCGATTCCTATACGCATCCGGACAGATTTAACGTTCGGTCCTTCCCTGTTCGTGAGTGCTCCGTGGTATTGCCACGGCTCGTTTCCCGCAGGTACTAGTCGAGTAGATAAGGGCATTTCAGCCCGAACCTCTCACACAACCGTGCGTAAAGATCTCCCTTTACACGGCTGTTATTATTCAACCAGCGGCTTGACTCCATAACGCCAATGCTCAAACAGATTTGGATTTCTTTTTGAGATCTCCGCCAACCATCTTATTGCTTTGACTTTTTGTCTTCGTAGCCGTTTGTATTTCCGAGTGGCCCATCTTACCAGTAGCGTATTCATATGACGCAACACTTTGTAGAGCTCAGATTTGTAATAAGCTCCATAGTAATTGATCCAGCCCCTAAGGACTGGGTTGAGAATGGAAGCTAGTCTTTTCAAATCACTGCCTCCTTTTCTGTGAAGCTTCCACGAACGCATTTTATTGCGTATCGCCACTTTGGCCTTATTGCTTATAGCCGGCTGAAAGCTGGTAAAGTAACCTCCTTCCTTTCTTCTGGCTTTTCGTCTTCTGAACGTATACCCCAGAAAATCAAATGCAATAATTGGATAGAATTGATTTCTACGCTCCTTGCCACAGTAAACGATCTTCGTTTTCTCCGGATGGAGTTCTAGTCCGCAGGCCTTCAATCTTTCTTCCAGACTCTCCCTTAATTCCCGCGCCTGTGCTTCTGTTTTGCAGTGTACCACACCATCATCGGCATATCTCTCGAACGGACAGTCCGGATATTTTATCCGTAACCATTCATCCATACAGTAATGTAAGAAAAGGTTGGCCAGCAATGGGCTGACAACAGCTCCTTGCGGGGTACCTTTTGTTCTTTCTGCCAGAGTACCATCGGATTTCTTTACAGGTGTTTTAAGCCACCTTTCAATGTAAAGCAAGATCCATTTGCAATTAGTGTGTTTTCGCACTGCTTTCATCAGCAGGTCATGTGGAATATTGTCAAAGAATCCCTTGATATCAAGATCTAAAACCCAGTCGTACTTCCAACATCTTTGCCTCGTTACCCCCACTGCTTCCTTTGCACTCTTGTTGGGACGGTATCCATAGGAATCCTTATGAAATATGCGGTCCAACTTCGGCTCCAGACTCAGAGTGACCACCATTTGCGCAATACGGTCGGTTACGGTGGGTATGCCAAGCGGCCGCACACCTCCTCCTTTCTTTGGTATTCCTACCTCTAATACAGGGGAAGGCATATAACTGCCAGAGCTCATCCTATTCCATAATCGGTATAGGTGGTTCCTGCGATCCTCTTCGAAATCTTCCAAGCTCAAGCCGTCCACTCCGGCACTACCACGGTTTTGTTTTACCCGCTCGTAGGCTTTCTGTACGACAAGCTTTGAAATACTAAATGGTTTTGTTTTGATCATTTCAGTACCTCCTATGGATCAACCATAGTTTTCTTTGTGATAAAACTGAATAATACATCCCCTTTGCTCCACCTCCATTACAGAGACTTCATCGCTACTACGAGATGTTCCGCCCGCGTGCCCCGCATCGGTACTTTTGCTCTTGTGGGTC
>CAVTJB010000002.1:0-953498 GCA_963734985.1 uncultured Flavobacteriaceae bacterium | reverse complement strand
TAGTGCTGTTGCGTTTATAATTCGTTGTTATTAAACAAGTTAAGTTGTTCTTTGAAATTTTGATTGATTGACTTATTGGTAAACAGTTCATTTACAGGTGTTTTGGTAAAGGTCGATGTTCCCAGAACCTGCGTCATTTCGTAAATGGAATACGGACATTTTATTTGGTGCTTCAGGTATGCAACTATCAGATAAGTGCTTATCGCTATCCATAATTGTGTTTTTACGGCGTTTTCCGAATGGCCCCAAAGTGTTTTGATCTCCAGGTTCTGTTTGATCCATTTGAAAAATACCTCTATCTGCCAGCGGCTCTTGTATATCGATGCGATCTGAATCGCGTCCAGTTCGAAATCGTTGGTCAGGAACACGAGCCTGATATCTTTTTCCGCGTCGTAATATTTTATGCGCCGGATCTTATCCGGGTAGTTCCTTCGGCTCTTGGCCACCGCCAACCTTATGGACTGGTCGCATCTAAGGCCGGTCGTCTTGTCCACTTTCCTCGATTCGACGGCCCTGAACTTCAGATTGCTTTTGGCACGGATCACGAAGAACGCCCCTGCGACCTCCAGTTCGTACAGACGCAAAAAATCGATATAGGCCTTGTCCATGACATAGGCCGCACCGGCCACCACCTTTATCTCGTCCAGGGCGTTCACGTCGTGGTACTTGCCGTCCGTAATGTGTATGAACGTCGGTAGGTTGCCGCGCAGGCTTAAAAGCGCATGCATCTTTACCGCGCCCTTCGAGTATTTGCCATGTGCCCAGGCCATGAGTATATAGCTTACCGAGATGGTGGTGGAGTCCAGTACGAACACCTCCCTGTCGATACCGGACAAGATTCGTGGTTATTGGTGTACAGGGGCTTGACAAGATCTATCAGGTACGACCCGAAATCCGCATATATTCGCCAGTCCCTGCTTTCGTTGGCACGGGCCAGCGTGGAATGGTCCACGCTTTGCTTGATGCCCGAATGGTAGAGCCGGCCTTCGTGCGCGCCCAGACAGAGACAGATGTCCCGCAGCCCGTTCCTTCCGGTCAACTGTCCAAAGAACATATGTGCGAACTGGCTCCAGCAGTTCAGCCCGCGTGTCCTGTAATCGCCCTTGTAGCGGTCTACACATTTTTGGAACTCGTAGCGGTTGACCAGTGATAGCACCTGCGCAAAAACATACTTACCCGTATTCATAACCTTGGCTTTTGCCAAAGTTATTCGTCAATTCAAATCAAAAAATCAAAGAACGTTACGTATGTACCGTATTTACTATACTTTTAAAGGATTGAACATTTCTTAACGCAACAGTACTATTGGTCAAATATAAATGCTACGATGTAGTTTTTGGGAAGACTAGCTAGATTTCCATCGAGGACCGGAAAACCTACCGATAATCCGTTTATCGAGAGCTTCAACGGGTCTTTTAGGGATGAATGTCTGAACGCTAATTGGTTCTTCTCCCTGGTGGATGCGAAGAAAAAGTTCCATATCTGGAGAGAGGACTACAACAGCTTTAGGCCACACAGTTCCCTAGGGGATATAACACCGGAAGAATACATCGGAATGAATCAAAATAGCCCGGATTCTCTAGTTAAGACCGGTACCTAACAATGGGAGGAGGTCACGCTGATAACCCGGAAACAAACCTGCATGTTCTTCAACGCAAAGGAATGTAATAATTAGTTTGTTGACTATCCTTTATCAAAGTGCAATTTGGTTATGTGTATGGTTGTAATCAGTGCGCTACATAGAGTTACAAGCTAATCATTTGCTAGGCGATGCTTTTACTCTTTATCAATCTCGTCAGTAATGGATTTTACAAAATTAGCGACTGCTATATGTCGCTCGTTACTCTCGGCTTCCGGCCATGCACTGTTAACTGCAATCACAAGTTTCCTTGAAGGGTCGATATAGATCATCTGGCCATGAATCCCCAATGCCTCGAAACTATCACCATTAAAGATCCACCACCCATATCCATAGCCCGCGCCGGGCCAAAGTGGCACTTGTATTTGGGTTGCTGTGTCGAACCAACCGTCTGGGACAATGGATTTACCGTTGATGCGTCCGTCTTCTAGAACAAATTGTCCAAATCTTGCGAAATCACGCAGCCGCATTTGGAGGCAACAGCCTGCCATTTCTTGGCCGGTTCGATCCAGTCTCCAGGTGGCCGTCTGCTCCATACCATACGGAATCCATATCTTGGAGGAAAGGTAGTGGGATAGGGTTTGATGGGTAGCTGAACTGACAAGGGCACCAAGCAGGTGGGTTTCGCCTGTACTATACACCCATTTTGTGCCGGGTTCTGCCTCGGCAGGTAAACGTCGCATATAACTTACCGTTGCATTCATGCCAGGTTCTATGGAATCTGTTTCAAACTTGGCGATGTCAGAATCTGGATCTGTATAGTTCTCGTTCCATCGTACACCAGTGGTCATGGTCAATAAATGGTGGATAGTCACGCTGTCGTATGCACTGCCTTTCAGATCAGGGATGTAGTCCGTTACGTAGTCGTTCACACTTTTGATGTAACCATCTTTAATGGCAGCACCCACGAGGGTGCTCGTTACTGATTTTGCAACAGACAGTGACGACCACAGGTTTGATTCGCTGTGCCCAAGAGCGTAGCGTTCCAATCGAATCTTTCCATCCTGTAAAATGAGGAAGCCGGCTACTTTCTGTTCAGTCATAAAATCTTCCAATTTTTTTTCTTTTTCTCCACCTGCACTGAATGCGGCAAAGGGTAATCCCTGTGGAAGTTCGTGAATTTTATTCCCCATAGGTACTTCATGCTCTTTCTGACTCAATTGGGATGATTCTTGTGCAATTGAATCCGTTTTTGAGGTGTGCTGTGCAAAGGTGTGGGGGCCAATGGTCATTGTGATGGCAAACCCAATAACGGGTAGGATTTGTGAATTTAGTAGTCTACACATAATTTTATGTTGTTTTTTACTTTTCATAAGATACGGTATTGGCAGTTGTTTTCTATATGTTTTTCACTTTTTCCATTTTAACTGGGGAATAATCTTTTTTCATTTCTCCATTTACAAAAATGTTTTCGAAGTAGGATTTAGCTCCGGTAGCGTTATTAATGTCTTCAACATTTTGAATGTGAAAATGTATATGTGGTACTGTGGAATTTCCAGTATAATTCCCCCCGATTTTAGGACAGTAAGTTAAGTTTAATTTTTATTCTAAATTTACTGTATTATGACACGAAGGAAACACACATCGAAGTTCAAGTTCAAGGTGGTCCTGGAGGCACTATCGGAACGTTTTACGATGCAGGAGCTTGGGAGGAAGCACGACATCCACCCCGCCCAGATCACCAATTGGAAGACCCAGTTTTTGAAGAACGGAGAGGATGTCTTCTCCAAGAAACCGAAAAATGCGAAGACGGAGGCCGAGGAAAAAGAGGAACGCTTGCTCAGGACCATCGGACAGCAAAAGGTCGAACTCGATTTTTTAAAGAAAGCCTTGTCATGAAAGAGGATGCGAAACAAAGAAGATCGCATGTTGACAAGGCGGGCAAACTGAGCGTGGTGCGCCAGTGCGAGCTCCTGCGGATACACCGCAGCGGTGTCTATTACGAACCGAGGGGCGAGACCGAACTGAACCTCGAGCTGATGCACCTGATCGACGAGAAGAACCTTTTGCACCCTTGGCTGGGCGTACCCAGGATCGTCACATGGCTGCGAAAGGACAAGGGGTACCGGGTCAACAAGAAGCGGATCGAACGGCTGTTCCGGCTGATGGGCCTGTCGGCCACGGGCCCGAACCCGAACACCTCGAAGCGCGGCAAGGGCGAACTGCACAGGATATACAAGTATCTTTTAAGGAACCTTGAGGTGACAAGGTGCGGACAGGTATGGGCGACGGACATTACCTACATCCCCGTAAAGGGCGGCTACCTGTACCTTTGCGCGATAATCGACCTGTACAGCCGCTACGTGGTCGGCTGGTCGCTCTCCAACACCATGACATCGGAATGGTGCAGGAATACACTGGACACGGCCATCGGGGAACACGGCGCGCCCGAGATACTGAACACCGACCAGGGGAGCCAGTTCACCTCGCGGGAGTTCACGCGATACGTGACCGGGGAAAAGGAGATCCGCCTCAGTATGGACGGGAAGGGCAGGTGCCTGGACAATATATTCGTCGAACGCCTATGGCGCAGCGTAAAGTACGAACATGTATACCTGTTCCCGGCCGACGACGGGCTGGAATGTTACCGGGGGCTCGAGGAGTATTTCGAGTATTACAATAACGAAAGGAGGCACCAGAGCCTGGAAGAAGAGGCGCCGTCAACGATCTATGAACAAAGAAAGAAGAAAGCGGCATGATGGTACGAAAGGGAAAATAGGGGTTATCAACAAAAAGGGGAGGTTATGAGTCTCCCCCCGGACCCCCCTCTTCCAACACCATCATCAAACTTATCTTTAAAGAATTATTGTCCTAAACATAGGGGTAAGCATAGTATTCTTTTGGCCACCATTCGTTAAGTTCAAGCAAAAACTTTCGGAACGCTTTGTCTTTCGCAATTCCAACTTTCAACTCTCTGGTTATTTTTTCCATTGCTAAAGATTGTAAATTTGTGTACTGACGTTTTTTTTCAGAAATAGCCAGTTCTGCTGTTGGTTGTAGTCCCTGAAATTAGTGTCCATATATCTCATTATCAGATAATAATATACGAATAAACGACTTGAAAAACAATACCTTTAAATGAAAAAAAGCTGCCTCGATTAATGAGACAGCTTCTTCTATTTTGTGTACACTCCTAATCTAATGGACTTTAATGTTGTCAACGGAATGTATCGCTAATAACGTATTAATTTTCGACGTTTTTACTACATCTGTGATCTAGAAGTACTTGACATCGACGCAGATTTACTCTAGATTCCAATTGGTTGATAGCAAAACTATGGCTCAGCAAATGAAGAGTTGCCGTCCGAGTTTCAGAAAAAGGCCGATTTATCGGACTAAAGTAAAGTCTCATTTGAGCTAGGTCTTTGTTAAGAAATTCAAAAGGTAACCATTGACGAAACCACAATCACAATGTAAATGGGATTCTCACAATTCTGTAAACATCTGGTTCCTTCCGAACCAATCTTTTGTATCATTTTCCTACCGGATAGTTTTTTTATTTTGGGAATCATAGATAAGTTCGTTTTGGTTTTAACTCCCAAACCATGATAGAGACTTTCGAACCCTCGAACCAGGAATTAAAATATAGCTTTTTTAAAAATTATATTTTGATTTGGTACTTATAAGGATTATTTATTGAATCAAAATTATTTATAGTAATTTATTAGGATATATTTTTTCAACAAAAGAGACACAAATAGCTGTAAATCAAACATTTATAATTATTATTTAGAGTTTGGGGAGTAAAGTCAAATAGTGAACACTTAAAAACATTGATTATCAGTTTATTAAATATTAGGTTCTTGTCCCTCTTTCTCCGCAGACTTAATTCCCAATGCATTTATTATGAATGTGTTGGTTTTTTCTTTTCAAGAATTTGCAGACGAAGTGCACAAGTAGGTTATTGATTTTACTGATTTCCCATTCTTGAACAGCCCTTTGTTTTGCCCGTTTTTAAATCGCAAGGCGAACTCGGTAGGACTGAAGCAGGCGAACAACCTCACACCTCTCGGCCATTGCCTACAACCTGAAAAAACACCTAAAATTTGGCGAAAAACGTTCGAAAAGTGGGGCAGGGGCGATTGCTTCAGCAGCATTACCGAAAAGTAGCCTTGATAGTTTATTCGGCGACTTCATAGGCACAAAAAATTGGCATTTTACATCTGAAACTATACTGAAAAAGCCTCTTAATGAGGCTGATATCAGATTGTCCTTTTGAGAGGTAAAGGCTTGCACATCGGTTACCGGTGTTGGCAGATGCTTTTTATCCAATTCCAAATAATTTTAAAATTTCTGATAAAAATAAAATAACCACGGAAAGCAAAGAGCCCAAAATAAATAGAATAATAGCAATCAATTCCGAAGTCCTAGCACCTTTTGGTTCTTTAGGAACATTATTCTCCAACCTATATCTTATCTTATCAACTTCTAAATCTCCATCGAATTGAGATATTTGGGGGTTTTTGTCAATTGCATTCACTCCATTAAGGGCTTGGTTAATTAAAGTTGAGATATTTTTTTTTGCTATCCTCGACAAAAAAACCGATATCATAAAACCTGTAATTGTCAGAGCCAAAATAAAAACCGCTACTGCAAAGAAAATGGAAAGAGAATCTTTTTGTGATAAATCTCTATATGCAGCAATTCCAGCAATTTCCGCCAGTACTAAAGTGGTAAGCCATCTGCTGTTTTCAACTAGATGTGTAAGTTCTTCAAAATAAATTTTTTTTAATTCTGTTAAATTATCAATTAAAGAGTCAACTTTTCCAGATGTTGTTCCCATAATTGCAGTTTTAAAGTCCCATTTATGCTAGGTACCAAGTTACTATATTTTTGTTTTAATCCTACTAACAACTCACTGGTATATATAGTTTTAAAATGATTTGTAAATATGCGGTCGTAACTTCACCGGTCTCAAAATTTAGTTAAAACTAACCACTTTAGTGTATCTCGCTTTAGCTATTCTGTTCTTGAAGAACAGTCGAATTGCCCATGCCAACGAGTGGATTAGGAGGGCT
Organism: uncultured Flavobacteriaceae bacterium; assembly: GCA_963734985.1. GTDB lineage: Bacteria > Bacteroidota > Bacteroidia > Flavobacteriales > Flavobacteriaceae > Pricia. The sequence goes on along the minus strand of CAVTJB010000002.1, from coordinate 946,841 downwards.
CCGTTTCTGAAGTGGAAAGGGAAGTTCAAAGTTGTGTATCGGAAATTTCTTTTAACAGAGGAACTACGGTCTATAGTTGGGAAAGAGATTAATAACGAACGATCAAACCTTGTACAGGATATTTTTCCTTTTTTGCTGTTTTACGGGATTGGCCTATGATGATGTACAAAGGTTCTCTGCAAAAGGGGGGGACAGTGGGGTTGACGGAAACAGGTGGATAAAAAACCACAGGACTAAGATCAAAACCCGTAGTAGTATTTCCATTCTTCCAACAGGGGAAGCTATTCTGGATAAATATTCCTCTCATTTAGAAGTAAGTGAAAAGGGTTTTCTTCCCATTGTAAGCAATTAAAAGATGAACGCCAACTTTAGGGAAATTGCAGATTGGTAAAATATCAACAACAATCTCACCTTTCATTGGGCGAGGCATACTTATACCACTACTATTACCTTACCAAATGCTGTTCCTTTGAGATTGTAACTAAGAGGCTTGTCCATAAAAAACATTCAGACTACACAGCTTTACGCCCAAATTCTGGCTAAAAAAGTCAGTGATGACATGCTGCATTGAGTGAAAGATTAGCTGCGAACATAACCGAAATTGTCCGCAAAGCCTACGAGGGGTGGTATTTTGAGTTAGTCCTGTCCTCTTAAGGGTATAATGTATTTGGTCAATTCCCTCTTTTTGTCCAATCTAATAGAAATGCTTTTCTCTGTTTTGAGACAGTTTTAGCCCCTTGTTGCTCCCCTAAAAGCACATCAGGGTCTGAGCGATTCCCATACCAGTGGCCTAATCATCTGCTTTTATAGTACCCGGCCATGGATTGATACAGACAGATGGGCCTTTACGTCCATTTAATTCTAAAGTACTGCTAGCAGTACTATAGTAAGCCGTCTCCGGTTTTTTAGAGGGGTACCGATTACAGTAAGTACCGTTTCCTATGTAATAACCCGGCCCTATCTGGCCTGAAATTTCCATTGTATAGCAGACAGAATCTCTTGAAATAATTTTTCAGGTGCATTAAACTTCCGTTCCAATTCATAAGTTATTCTGGTATCGGCTATAGTGCTACCATTTTCAAAGATGGTTTTAGAACTATATATGATAGGAGTAGAACTATCACCTCAGCTTTCGCCCATTGGCTTATTTGGACGCCGTTCAGAAAGCCATCAGACATACTACTTTTTTTAGTAGATGCCATATCATAGAATTGATGCCAGGTCAGAACCTGGTGAAAAACTATTTCATCTATGGCGGCCATAAAACCGATACCGATCAATGCTCCTGCCCTCCTGGATTTTTACTACGCATCTTCATTGAGAATAGAGTCTTTAGTGCTGAGCAGGTTTCAGTTGATCCTCGGTACAGAAGATTTTCCTGAACGATTATTCGTTTTTTCCAGGAGCTGGTAAGTCATGGCTGAAGAAATTCCAAAGATAATGTGGGCAAAAAATAATTGCTTCAGGTGTTTTTTGAGATGGGTGCGGGGAGGATCGGGATGGGTCTTCAGCATCGTGGCCCAGGCTAACATCCCTATCAATCCGCTGGGGGCACCGAGTAAGAGCCCACTTATTACTCCTGGTTTAAGGGAGGTATTTTTCCAAATCTGATCATAGATCAGAACAAAAGATCCCCCTATGGCATAATGCATGGTCCATCCTGCCAGGGTGGAAGATTGGGGAGATATTGTTTCTGGGGCCAAACGATGAACGAGCTTACCGAGCATTTCAGGTTCTTCAAACTGTTCCTGGATTTTTTTTGCTTTCCAATAGCTATAGCCTGTCATCAGGCTGGTACCTACGATACAGGATAAAAGAATTCTTAACATGGTCTTAGGTTTTTGGTGTTATTTGCGTTTTACTTTTGCTTTTTCATCATGGCACCATAAGATTAAGATTGTAACCTAAATATAGCGGAAAAAATCAAAGGTTCCAATAGAATAGTTTTCATATGGCCGCTAAAATTCTTCCTGTCCATATGGTGAGGGTATGATTAATGATGGTAACAGCATTTTGACCAAAAACATACAACCTTGCTTTCAGTTAATCTACTAAAGATAACTAAAAGAAAGGATAAGTTCAGCTATGTTTGATGGTCACCAATCGAAAAAAGCCATCTCCCAATATGCTGCTTAACAAAATTTTATTTTCCCGAATTTTAGCCTTAGTCTTTGTGTGATCTACATCCTCTGTTAGTTGCCGGTATTCTTTACTATCTTCATAATATTTTCTTGCCAAAATAAGCGTCCCTGTTTGCGGCGGCTGTTTGTCACTGACTTTTCTTGTGTGTAAAAAACAGCTGCCAAGTTCCATCATTTTATGCCATATTCACATTGAACAGATAACCCGCCAGGGCGGTCAATCCCATTGCCACTGTTCCCCAAAAGGTGATTCTAAAGATGGCTGTCCTACCGGTGGAACCGCCGGTTTTGGCCGAGAGAGCTCCCAAAATAATTAAAAAGAACAGGGAAAATCCGTAGAGCCAATATTCCAGAGTTCCCAAGGGAAGAAACAGCGTCACCAGAAACGGAAGTAAACCTCCTCCTGTAAATGCTGCTCCCGAGGCAAAGGCAGCCTGTAAGGGTTTGGCCTGACTTATTTCATTGATGCCCAATTCGTCCCTCACATGTGCCTCTAAGGCGCCATGTTCTGTCAATTCTTTGGCAACGGTCATGGCAGTTTCTTTTTTAAGTCCTCTTTCTTCGTATATCTGCGCTAGTCGCTGCAATTCCAACTCGGGCATTTCCTCCAGTTCTTCCCTCTCACGTTCAATATCAGCTTTTTCAACATCGGTTTGCGAACTAACGGAAACATATTCGCCAGCCGCCATAGACAAGGCCCCTGCAACCAATCCTGCGAGGCTTGCAAGGATAACAGGTTCTCTGGTACTACTGGCTGCGGCAACACCAATTGCGATACTTGCTGTTGAAAGTATGCCGTCATTAGCTCCAAGAACAGCAGCTCTTAGCCAGTTACTACGGTGTATGTAATGATTATTCAAATAATCGTCAAGTTCTCCCGATTTTCCTACTACTTCTGTTTCTGAATTCATGTGGCTTTTTCTATAATGTATGATGGAAATCTTAAAATCACTTCGAAAATGACTCTAAATCTTCTCTAAAGTTTTCTGAAGAACTTCTTCCGTCCTTTTTACTTTCGGAAATTGTTCTAAGACTTGTTTTAATTTTGGCACGGTCAATATTTGGATGCCCAGAGCTTGTCAGAATTGCCGATAAAATCGCAGCTTTTCATACGAGCCCATATTTGGTGTACTTTAAGTTAAAGCTATCAAATGCAGATACTTTAAAATCACCCCTCTTGGGAAGCCGCATTAGTAGGGCGCTTTCATAGGATCTGGATAATTCCTCTTCCTACGCGGAAATATGACCAAAATTGACCAAAACATTGTAAACTAAATATTTAAGTGGTTTATAATTTTGCTTGATGTCATTTTATTTCATTCAATAACAAATTATAGGTGAGTAGCTCGGGGAGGAAACCCGCAAAAATAAAAGTGCTCTCCGATTTAGCTGTAGTAAATTACTGATTTTATTGTAGTTGCAACGTCTTTTTTATACCCTTTTTTAGGGTGTTTTCATTCTAAATTAAAGTACTTCCCTATAAAAAATACATTTTCTATCCTTTTCGACCCTAATCGAAACGATGCCGAAAAGCGTGGTAAGACTCTTATATTCTTAAGAATAGCGGAAGATGGCAGGCGTTGTAAGTTAAGTGTTCGGCCTTAAGTGGAGTTCACCAAATGAGACTACCTTATCCAAGGGTGTTGCTATTGAGTCCGTGAGTAAAAGGGACGGTTATAAAAATCTGAGACCTATTCCACATTATGCGAAGATTTTAAATCGAAGGGCAAGTGAAGATATGAAGATGTTCTGGGGCAAGTTAAGGAGGAGTATTTTGAAGGAGGATTCCGGAATATCGCTACCCGATCATAAGCCCAGGCTTCTTACTATATATGTAAGTTCAGTTCGAGCAGCTACAGCAAATGAAAGTGGTTGAAAGCATCTTCTGGCAAGAAATCCTCGTGCAGCCTTTATAGATAGCCGGTCTATCCTACGTTTTTCATTAATGGCTGAAGGAGAGTGGGGGCAGGTATTTGCATTATGGATAGATTTTGATTAGATCGTTCCCGTTTCTGAAGGAAGCCTATTTTTCCAGTCTATCCCTATACCTGAACTACTGCTTGTAGAAGATTCGTTGCATTTATAAGTAAGGTAAATTTTAAGGGTCCCTATCCGGCACGAAAGTCTCACCATCTGTTTTCGAAGAAATGTCCGGCTCACCCGACGAGGGGCTCTGTTCCAGACCTGCGGAATCGACTTCGTAGAAACCGAGTATATCGGCCCGTGATCTGATCAGTTTGGCCTTGTCGCCGTTAATAGCTATGGGGTCTTGTAGCAGTACCGGATTCTTATCCAATATTTTAAGCCATCCATTGGTATCGAAATTACCATCCGCTGCAATGTCGGGGGCTTTGGGGTGGTCGGTGGCGAGTAACCTTCCGAAAGGGAGGTTGAGCATATCCGCTATCTCCGTCCATACTGTATCCCCCAGATGGTCCTTTGAAACGTCAATGGTCCTGATTTTTTTATCGATGCCCTCCACGTATCCCAATACCTTTAGACCCAAATCGGATTCCGAAGAGTAGATATAACTCAATTGCGCTTCGTCCTTCGCAAATACGCCCATATTTTGAATTTTTTAATGATTATCTTCTCCAGAGAACGGGATACCTATCTTAGTTCGAACGTCGCCGGTACCAAAGGTGTACAAAAGGCCCATCGTCGGCCCATTGCCAACCGCCTTCATTCGCATACCCATGTCTCCCTAGTTTTTTTGGTGATTAATAGGCCAAAATTACTATTGATACACCAAAGTGATCGCTCCGTTCCCAACGGATATTGACTTAATCGATTTTTAGGAACTAAATAGAATTTGTGGAGGAAATCGAGTCTCTATTGAATTTAGTATAAGGCTCCCGAGGTTAAATCGGGGGTCCATGGCGATGGTAAAACACCGGAAAAACCTTTCCGGCAAAACGTGTAGGAGTTCTTTAGAATCAATTATACCTCGGTGATGGGGTGGAGATAATGCGGGCATCCACAGCCAAAGGCATCCGAAAACCTTTCGATTACTACCTTGAGAGAATCCTTCGAGGTAAATAAAAAAAATGTTGGTCAACCGCAGAAGTTTCACAAGTTCATCAATGGGGAAGAAAGCGGTCTAAAAAATTTGGGGTCTTGAAGACCCAAATCCTTGTCCCTTTTTTTTACGTAATGGCAATAGTCTTCCCTCTCCCGCTTGACCAGTTCAGGATGCGTCCTTCCCAGGACTAAGGAGATAGCGTTTGATTGTCGGGTTCCTATTTCCGGCAAGACTTTAAGGTGTTCGATGCTTTTGTTCGGACCCAGCAGTCCGTTATTCGACGGACACCAAAGGAGGCCCGGAAACAGTCCGGACCGTTCTGTAAAATACCAAGGTATCTAAATAGAAAATGAACCCAATCGATCTAAAGTTTGGCCCGATCCGTCGGCGGGGGTATTTATGGCAAACATCGTGGGCAATGCGTTAAGTTCCTTCGTACAAAATTGGGTAATTTATGGCTAAAGACGACGGGTATGGGATTTTGGAACAATTTAAAGAAGCAGAACACCATCATTTTGGTGGTCCTCGCCGTGGTGGCGCTCCTTATTTTCCTCCTCGCCCGGTAGTGGGCCGCAACCTTGTCCTTTCGTCCGCGGTACCTTCCGATAATGATCCCGTAAGGCCGGCGGACGGATATTTCTATGTATCCAGTTAAAAATAAATTTTTCTGAAGACCGTTCCCCGGAAGAAAATCGTTCATTTTGAGCTGTCGGGCCCGCACCGGGGCCCTTGGCATAATTTTTAACCAAAAAAACAGAACCAATGGAAATCCCGAGCTTTCTCTCCACATCTCACCCACCCTTAACACCGCTACAGGTACCGTTGGCGGATGACCTCATCGTGGACCCCAATTTTTTTATCACCATCGTTTCGGGGGTGGTCCTCGCCCTGGCCTTCCAGTTCGTCCTTACGGCCGTTTCCGTGGCCGCCGGGGTGACCGCCATCGGCGACGTGAAGAAAAGCTATGTGAGATCAAAGGTAAGGCCCGGGGGCCCCGATAGCGGCGACGGCGATAGGTTCGACCAGGACCGTTCCCCCGGCACTTCAGCGGGCGTAAAAATTACCACGGCCTTTGGCATATGGAGCTTGGTAAGCACCTGTATCGCCCTGTTCGGTGCGACCGCCCTGGCGCTCAATATAAACGTGGCAGAAACAGGGGCCACGAACACCACCACTGCCCTGGTCATATGGGCGCTCTTCTTTTTGGTCCTGTTCTATCTGGAGGCACAGATCGTAGGTTCGCTCCTGGGCAACCTTGTCACCGCCGTCACCACCGGCCTCAAGTCCTCGGCCGGTGCGATATCCTCGATGTTCGAGACCTCCCCGGAGAAGAAGGTCGAGAACGTACTGGAGGACACGATCGAGAAGGTGCGCTCGGAGTTCGACCCCGGCGCGACAATGGACAGGCTATCGGACGTACTGGACGATTTCCTCTCCAAGGCGGAGGACAAGGTCCCCGACTATGACGACCTAAAGGACGACCTGGAGGATATCGCCAAGGAATCGTCCAGTACGAACAGCCCCGGAAAATGGATGGCCGTCCGGCAGGTGCTGACCAAGGCCATCTCCGAGAACGGCAACAGTGGCGATCCCGACAGGAAATCGAAGGCCGGGCGGTTGCAACGGACCCTGGATGCCATCACCCAAAAATACGAAGAAGGCGGGAACGGCACGCAGGGCGCCAAAAATGTGGTGGAAGAGCTTACCCCCCTGGATCGCGGGGAGATCGACAGGCGGACCGCACAGGTGAAGGATTTCCTTTCAAGCTCCCCGGATTCGGATTTCTCCCCCGAAAATCTAAGGACGGCCCTTCGGGCCCTTCTGGACCATCCCAAAATGGTCGGGTCCATCCTTGCCGATCGGGCGAAGGACCTGGACAGGGCGGGCATAGTAAAACTCCTGTCCTCCAATACGGGCCTCAAAAAGGAAAATGTCGAAAAGTATGCGGACCGCGTTACCGAGGCGCTCCAGAAGGTGGCCGGGGAACTCGACGCCGAAAACCGGAAAAGGTTCGCCGACAAGATCCAGGGCAGGGTGGCGGAGTTCCTCAATAGTACGGGGCGGGAAGAACTGGACTATTCGCTCCTCAAGGAGGATGTGCGCAAGATCATCGACGATCCCAAGGACGGGCTGGACATCATAAGGAACCGCGCCTCTACCTTCGACGCCGATACGCTGCGGGCAGTGGTGGCCAACAATAGATATGTCAGCGAAGACCGGATTGACTCCATCGTAGAAGCCCTGTCCGATACCAAAAAAGAGGTGCTCGACAAGATCGGGCACATAGAGACCAAGGTCCATGAACGGATGGAGATGCTCGAAAGAAAGGCGGTCATCCAGGCCGAACATGCGCGCCTCACGGCGGCATCGGCGGCATGGTGGCTGGTGCTGACAGCGATCCTCTCCGGAGTGGCCGCCATAGGGGGCGGGATGGTGACTTTGTCCTAATAAATAAACCTGCCCCTTCAGCACTAAAATTCATAATATCATTAGAATTTTTTAGCTAGTATTATCGATTTTTTTGCCGATCAACCCGAAAATTAGGTTTACAAATACCACTACTCCCGTGAACAACATCAAATCGGTGACCAGATACAGTGCTGCTATGCAACCGGCCGCGGCACTGCACCAAATAGTGGCAGCGGTGGTCAGCCCTTTCACTGTCCCCCCCTTTTTGAGTATAACGCCAGCACCCAAAAACCCCACACCCGTCACCACTTGGCTGAGCACCCGGGTAATGTCGATATATTTGTTCCCCTGAAATTGTAGGGATAAAATAACGAAAACACATGCACCTACGGATACGAGCATATTGGTCTTGAGACCTGCGTCTTTTCCCTTGAATTCGCGTTCGATGCCGATGAGCACGCCCGCAACTATGGCCAGCAGTATCTTGTAAAGAAAAGCGGGACTGAAACCGAAATCAGGTTCCTCACCTATACCCGTAATTACTTTTTCAGTTGACCAAATTGCACTGAAATATATGGTAGAAATCATAGTTCGAAAAATGTATGTTCTTATTCGGGACGCTCAGAGACAAAAACGAGTCCTGCACACGGTTTCTTGCCAATTTTCAAAATTGCATGGCAAAGATTGTCTATTTGGGCGATAAAAGCAAGCTGATTTTATTACTGAGATTTCAGGATGTAATGAAGTACAGCTCACGGCCCATATCATATTCCCATACTTTATTAAATATAGAAAAATTTTTAGGCCCTGCCTACTGCTGCGCCTGACGTGGTAATCATCATTTCCGAAACGAATCCCTTGGGCGTTTTTATAGAAAGCCCCTCGTGCCGTATTTGAGGAATCACACAAAGTGAACGCTGTGGCCATATAGTACGATTAATAGTAGATAGCAAAAATTCGGCCCTCAAGGCCGGAATTCCCATTTTTTGCAGACTTGATGATTATTGTTAAAATTCACGGGAGCGATAAAGGCCTCAAACGCTTTTGGAAAAAAGATTTCTATGAAACCTTCAAACCTTCCGATTTCGCAATACATCCCTTAATGAAAGGGATGTATATACCAGAGGGATCAAATCACAGCGTATAGTTTTGGATGCAGATCGCACAACCAAAAATCCCTATGCGCTAGAAAAAAATGTTATTCCAACCTTAGGGTATGACCTTTGGTCCAACGGAACTATGTATATTTCCCGTGAAGGAAAAAAGGATGCCAACGGCACTACTAGGAATCTAAAATTACATCGTTAAAGATGAAGGAAGTGGTAAACGGCCGTTCCGCGGCTAAAAAGAGCAAATTTCCCCTATACCTCTCTATAGCTATAGTAGGTGCTCTTATCGCCATCTATTTTTTTATACCCCAGGGCGAAGCATTTCTTACCAACGCTTGGGCCGTTTTGACCAGCGACAACGAGAAACGCATAAAATCGTGGGTCAACGGTTTCGGGTGGTTCGGACCGGCTGTCCTGATTTTGGCCATGGTCTTACAAATGTTCCTTTTAATAATTCCGAGCATATTGCTGATGCTGGTATCGGTATTGGCGTATGGCCCCGTTTGGGGAAGTGCCGTTGTTTTTGCCTCGGTCTTTGCCGCATCTTCGGTGGGCTATTTTATTGGCAGCTATTTTAACGATGTAATCGTTACACGTATAATCGGTAAAAAGACGGAAGAAAAGGTAGAAGGGTTTTTAGACGATTATGGGTTTTGGGCGGTCATAGTGACCCGCCTCAATCCATTCCTGTCCAATGATGCGATCAGTTTCGTAGGCGGACTGCTCCATATGGGGTATTGGAAGTTCATAGGTGCGACCATTGTGGGTATCGCTCCGCTCACCCTTTTCATCGCAGTTATGGGAAAAAGTACGGACAGCCTGAAAACAGGACTTTTATGGGGTTCGTTGGGCAGCTTACTTATTTTTGGAATATATGTTTGGTGGGACAAACATAGAAAACGGTCATCGAAATAGTACCACTTAGCTATTATAACATTGAAAAGATTTAAAGAAGACAAAGGAATCTAAGGAAGTGGATGTGTCCTCCAAAAAAACTTATATGGCGACGCTGGTCTCAGGTGGGTCGTTTTCTACTTGGAGAAAACCTTGCCATCGCCTGGCAGCAGAAATATTTTTCACTCCAGTCTACGTTCTACTCCGTCTGAACCTAAGGCAATTTATCAGGCTGCCTGTCAATAAACTGAGTATAGTGGCGGTAGCGCTCAAAAATCTGGTTTACGTAATTATAGGGTTCAATTCCGCGAACATACCCATATTTTACGACGCTATCGTTATAATTCTTGGGCATACTTAGTTCCAGTATCATCTCTTCTACGTTGTCATCCCAGATCAGGGGATTCAAGTCCCTTTTCTCGGCCAGGTTTTGCGCATCTTTTATATGGTAGAGGCCGCAGTTGTAGGAGGCCATCGTAAACTTGATGCGCTGTATGGAATCTTCTACATTTTCAAAATTATCGGCCAGCTGCTTAAGATACCGTGTCCCTCCCCGTATGCTCTGCTCGGGATCACTTCTATCGGTCACCCCCAGTTCATTCGCCACCGCGGGCATCAATTGCATCAAGCCCTCCGCATTAGCCCAGGAGCTGTTATTCGGGTCGAACCTTGACTCTTGATAAATTAGGGAGGCCACAAGTCGCCAATCCCAACCCAGAGGTTCGGAATAGGTCTTTATCAATTCATCATAAGGGCTTATCTCCTGCTTGTTCAAACTGTAAAAGTCGCTCTTGACCCGTCTCCTGAAATCTTTATTGTTCTTGAAGTACTTATTGAAAATTACATTGTAGTCCACTTTCTTTTTGATTTCCTTCAACCAGGTATTGGTTGCTTTTAGCAAGTTTGGTGAATTTTGGCGCGTGGCCCAGGCAATGCGCTGTGAAAAACTGACCGGTACATCGATATCCAAAATCGGGTAATAGGATGCCATGATACCGGCGATATTATCATCTGCGATGGTGTATTCTATTTCGCCTTCTACGACTTTTTTGATGATTTCGTCAGTTGCCATCTCCCCAGAAAGTTCGTGAATGTAAATGGTGTCCCCCAGTTCTTCGGAAAGATTTTCGATACGCTCGTTATAGGATGAGTTTTTTCGTACCGAAACGGTATCCCCAAGAAGCCCGATGGCATTCTGAACCAGGGAGTCTTCTAAGACGTTCCAGCGGATACTACGCCAGTTATCCGGTTTTTTCTGTACCAGAACCTGCCTGGTCAAATAAAGATAATCGGTGAAGGATATTTTTTCCTTCCGTTTTGCGGTAATGGTCAATCCATGCGCCAAGATGTCCCCTTCACCCTTATTGAGCTTGGCGATCAGCTCATCCATGTCTTTCACCACGACCAGCTCGAGCTCCACATCCAAATAATCCGCTAGGCGTTCCAGTAGTTCAAACTCATATCCCATGGGTCGCCCGCGGTACAAAAAATAGGTAGTACCGCTGTAAACGGTCAAGGCCCGGAGCTTTCCATCTTTCTTTATAGCCTCTAAATCTCTTTCAATAGCTGGTCCATTCACTGCTTCCCCAGCACTTTGTTTGGTGTCATTTTCACCGCAACCCGATATTAATAAGAGGGTTATGCCGAGTAAATAAAAAGGATGTATTAGCGGTTTTATAATTTTCATGGTTACAAGTGATTTTCGTCTTATAGCTATTGAATTAAATGGATAGGCCTGAACGGGTTAGCTTTATAAAGATTGCTGCCAGGTAATCTACGCTGAACACTATTGGATTCAATAAATTCGCTTTAAAATAAGCAATTATTTTAAGTTATCTTTTCTTAGATAATGTTTTGGTTGGGCCGTCAGGCTACGTATTCTTTTCAAGACCGGCCTTAGAAGGTTGTGATTTCACCACTCTAAACCCGTTGATACTGTCGATTTATAAGGTAGATTATAGAATTTACACAATACAAATAAAAAAAATCAGTTAATAAATGGGAAAAACCTATTTCGAATGGGGATGTGCGATGGCACATAATTTCTTGGATTCCAGTTAAAAACCAAAAAAACATAAATATTATGGCTATTGATAACGTAGGTATTGGTGGAAATGAAGTGAAGGGCGGTGCTGACGAGGCTCTAAACGCTATCCCACAGAACAGAACCCTTATTGCAGGAAAATTGACCCCCAATGCTTCCGTAAAACCGGAGGTGATCGAAGGACTTCGAACGGTAGAGGACGTTTTCGATCACTATGCGCCCGAACTGAAAATTCCTTTTGTTGACAAAGAAGGTGGTACGGTAAACGAAAGCCTAAAATTCAAGAGTCTTGGAGATTTCGGAAAAACAGGCATTATAAATAATAGTACGTTTCTAAAGGAACTGGAAATCGAGAGCGACCAGTACAAGAAAATCATCAAGCAATTGAAGACCAATAAGATACTAAAGGCGGCCCTGGAAGATCCCGAGGCAAAAAAATCCTTGGTCGATACCATTGATGCCCTTATCGAAGAAATTAAAACCACTAAATAAAAGTAATGGCCTACGCACAGAACAATCAGAAAGCCGCACAGCTTATAGAAAAGCCATATGCGGAACAGATAAAGCAAAAATCGGACGAATTTGTAAAATACGGGGGATACGACCTTTTAGAATCCGCTATCGACGAGATACAGAACCTTAATCCTGACCGTAAGGCGCGGCGAAAGATGTTCCTGACCGAAAACAGCAAAAAGCAGGAGCGCAGCGACCTACTGAAGACCTTGCAACTCTGGTCCGATATACTAAAGTCCGGCGACGACCTTATCGATTTAGTCCAGTCCGCCGACGATAGGGCGCAAGAGTCTCGAAAGGTACTAATCAAAAACCTTAAAGCGGCCTTAGACGAAACGAGGGAGCTTGAAACCTCGTACCGATCCGTAGCGCTGTTTTACAAGAATACCGATATGCCTTCGCTGAAGAACGTCTCCATCATAAATGCAGAGCTTGAACAGCTTACCGATATGGACAATACCCGTTTTTTCGATCATATCCGCAATGAATTGGTGGACAAGTATGATCGTTTAGATCTCAAGGAAAACTATTCCCTTATGGTTTTACCTGGGTATTTAGGTTCAAAATCCGTTGTCGATAAATGGGCCAAGGTGGCGCATGACAACAAAGTGACCTTGCTGACCGATTTCGCGCATTTGGACGAACCTGACGATGTGATGGAAATGTTCGAGAGTGCCCATCTAGCCGGTGGCGAGATATACCTGTCCAACATCATCATGACCTGTAATTGGTTGGTTGGGCGTGGCAAGCATGAGGAGCTGGGGGAAGAAGACGATATACACGTTCCACCCTCTGGTGCCTTGGCCGGTAAAATGTACAAAACCCTGATGTCTCAGGTTACCGCGGGTAAAAAACACGGTGGCCTGAGCGAAGTTGACGGCGTTCGTTTCGATCTGAGGAAGAGTGAAATCGCAAACCTTGAAAATTTAGGACTCGTACCCATGGTAAACGAATACGGCAAGGTAATGGCATTTTCCGCCAAGACCCTTTTCAATGGCGACAACCTCGGTATGCAGACTTATTCCGTAGTCCGCGTTTTCGACTATGTGGCCAAAGTTTTGATGGATTTCCTGAACCGCAGGGCTTTTGAAAACTTCAACACCAAGACACGAAACGAGATCCAGGCTCAAATCGTACGCTTTTTGGATGACATCACAGGACCCGATAAATTGATTGAAAACTTCGAGATCCGTCGCTTCGAGCAAGACCAGAACCAAAAAGACCGTATCTATATGGACGTACGTCTCAAACCCTATTTTCCCGCCAAAAACTTCTTGATCAAAATGGACGGGCAAAAAGGCGACGAAGGCACCGCTTGGGATACGGAATATGCCCAGCAGTAATTGGAGGTTAGGCGATAGGCAGACCTAGAATTCCCATGAAAACCAGCCTTGTTTATTTTTTCTTTTTTTTATGGACGTCTTTGGGCTGTTATGGCCAAAAGAAAGATGGCATGCCCATCCCGATTTTGACGAACGAGCATACGACGACAACGATTTTTTTTCCGTCCGGAATTGCGAAAACCATAGAGCCTGCGGAAAATTTCAGGTTCGAATATCAAGACGACGATACGAGCCTTGGGTTTCTACAGGGCAAAAAGGGCAATCCTGGCAATCTCACGGTTATTACCGATAACGGGTATATTTATTCATTTGCGCTTCAATATGCGGAAAATATGGAAGTCTTCAATTTCATTTTGACTACCGATATGGCGGTCGGGCGCATCCCGAACCGTGGAGCTCGGGCGGAGACAGAAGAGGATGATGAATTATTGAAAGATGATGATACCTATCAAGAAGCTGAAAGGGGCTATGTTGGGTTTAGTGATGGCGATGATGATTTATATAATATCGACAGGGAGGAATACTACCGTATATTCTGTGAGAACAACTACCTGCAAAAGACCGTTTTTAAACGAACTTTCCGGCAAAATAAAAGGATAGTTTTAAAATTGAACAACATCCTGATCGATCAAAACGAGATATATTTTGTGCTTCAGGTTGAGAACAATTCCAAAAAGGAATATGAGGTAAACGGATTGAGTTTTTTTCGGAAAACCGGCCTGGGCCAGCTTCAAAAGATTATAAAACCGCTGTTTACGTTTAATCTTCAAGAGAAGATAGACCCCCAAAGCATCAATGAAGTGGTTTTTGTATTCAAGCGTTTTACCATATCCAACAAAGAAGAGGTATATGTAGTTTTAGACGAGCTGGAAACCAATAGAATGGTCATGCTTCCGTTGGATAACAAACAAATAAATGCCCCGACCCATTGAAATTAAAAGGGATTCTACTGCTATTGTTCCTGCTGCCCCTGATGGGAATTTCCCAAAGCTACTCCCACACTTTTGCGGTAAGTGGGGGATTTTTCGGCGAGGGATATGGGGGCGAATTGGCTTACAATACCCACCTAAGCGAAACTACATTTACACAGCTCGCCTTTGACGTTGCCCTTGCCGACTACAAAGCGGGGGAGACCCGCGTGCCTTATTCCAGTTTTACGGCTGGCTATTCCTATTTTGTGACGGTGTACAGCAGACAACGCAAAATGCAGGTCTTGAGCATCGGCGCCGGACCACTGGCCGGATACGAACTGGCGAACAGTGGAAAAAATGATATTTCGAACGTAGTTTCGTTAGACGGTGAGAGCAAGTTCATATTTGGTGCGATTGCCTCCCTTGATGTAGATATTATCCTCACCGAACACATGTCATTGATCATTAAATCTTCGGAATTTTATCATGTGAACAGCGATTTTGGTAAGTTTACCAATTTATCCGGAGTCGGCCTCAGGTATTATTTTAATCTCTAAGGGCTGAAAAAGCCCTTGGGAAGTCCATTTTTCAGTGAATTACGGTCGTATCCCGCACAATTTGAGCTTCTCCCGGTGGATTTCCACTCCCGAATTCTTTAACAGGCCCTTTATAAAAGGTTTTTTTTCTCCTTATTTCAACCATACACATCTTCACATCCCGTAAATCCGCATTTTACCTGAATTCCGTACTAAATTTGACTATACCTCGGTTAATACCTAAACCCCCAAAGGTGAACCGATGAACAATTTTAACCGCACCACGGTAATTTCACTTTTCATTCTTATTCTTATTTTGGCCTGTACCAAAAACATCGATCTGAAGACCGAGGTCGAGTTCAGTATCACAGAACAGCATCAGGCCGCAGGCTATATCAGTGAAGATCTGCCCACAACGCTAACCGTTGTGCCAGAAGAGATTCTTAGTGAATTTTCCTATTCCTATTCGTATTCCGTTTCTAAAGGCGGGGGTTATTTCAAGGACGATACGGGTGAAATAGTTGACCAAAACGAGAATATTGCCTTGAATCCATTGTCCGCCTCTATGATGTATGTCGGTTCTAAACCGGGTGAACATATCGTTAAAGTTATCGCGTCGGACAATTACGGGTTTACCCAAGAGGTGCAGCTGGATTATACCGTGGCTGAAATTCCGCCATTGATTTGGACGGCCACAAGTCCTGTCCAACGAATCGAACTGGGAAACCGTGCCCAAATTACGGTCACCTTTGAAAAACCCGAAGTTCAATCCGAAGCCAATTATGAAAGAAGCTATCGCTTGGTATCCGGTTCGGGTACGCTTACGGAGGTGTCCAGCGGAGTCGAGGTAGACCTTGATGTATTTCGACCCATCGCCCCGGGAACTTACCTTTTGAACTTTACGCCAGATGAACTGGGTTCTGCGGAACTGTCTTTTGAACTACGGGGAGACAACAACAGCGTATTCCCCGCCACGCTCAATTTTGAGGTCCTGGAAAAAATAGTAGACACCGTAGCCCCTGAAATCAACCTCTTAGGGGATAATCCCTTTACCGTGCAACGGGGTAGTAACTATAAAGATCCCGGGGCGACCGCCACCGACGATGTTGAGGGTGATATATCCTGGAATATCGTGGTTGATACGACCCATGTCGATATGTCTCAAATAGGTGCATATCGGGTAACGTACAACGTAAGCGATACGGCAGGCAACCAAGCCGAGGAGGTGACCCGGAGGGTAGAGGTAATATTAGGGGACATTCCGCAGAAATCAGAAAACGAAATTTTGGCTTATGCCATTCCGGGGCAGGAAGAGGCCGCGGAGGTCGATAATGTTAATCATAGGGTCACCGTAACAGTTCCTTTCGGCACGGATATCAACGTGGCCCCAACAGCACTTACCGTATCCGATGGTGCCACGGTTTCGCCCTCCATGAACGAACAGCAAAATTTTGAAAATTCTGTTACTTACACCGTTACGGCTGAAAACGGTGACGTACAGGAATGGATTGTTGATGTCACGATTAATGATGCGGTGGATACTACGCCGCCCATTATCTCATTGACTGGGGTTAATCCTCAGCTAATCGAGATAGGTGGAACCTATGCGGAACTTGGGGCTACGGCGACCGACGATGTCTCGGGTGATCTTACGCAAGACATTGTAATCAACAGCGACGTAGTAAACCCTAATAAAATCGGGGATTATTCGGTGACATACGATGTGCGGGACGCTGCCGGGAACCCTGCAGAGCAGGTAATACGAACGGTGAAGGTAGCAGATACTACCCCACCGGTAATCACCCTTTCAGGCGGAAGTACGAGCATAGCCGTTGGTGAGGCCTATATCGAGCCCGGATATTCCGCTACCGACAATTACGATGGCAATATTACCGGTAAGGTGACGGTCGTCGGAAATATTAATACGAATGTACTGGGCACCTACACGTTGAACTACAACGTCAGCGATGCTGCGGGGAATGCAGCGGGCCAGAAAAACCGTACGGTTCAAGTAATAGATAACAAGCGCCCGGTGATTTCGCTTTTAGGAGGCGACGTGATTATGAAGGCTGGGGAACCTTTTATCGATCCCGGATATTCGGCCACCGACAACGTAGACGGAAATATTACGGAAGATGTACTTCTTGGTGGGAACCTTAACACTAACCGTGAGGGTATTTATACCGTCACGTACAATGTCAGTGATTCTTCTGGTAACGCTGCAAATCAGATGGTTAGAACCGTTACCGTCTATGTTCCTGTTTCAGAGATTTATGTATCGCCCGACTACGTCAGTGTTTTAATAGGCAATAGTGTTCAATTAGGAACAACGGTTACACCTGCCGACGCAAGTGACCCCTCCGTGAGTTGGGCCTCCAGCGATACAGGTATTGCCACTGTGAATTCTGTTGGACTTGTGCTCGCAAAGTCCAAAGGTACCGTTACCCTTACGGCTACTGCCAACGATGGGTCAGGTGTCACCGGTACTAAAGTTGTACAAATTGTCGATTCTGAATTCGATAGAACCACAGGGAAATTTAGTGCCACGCCAGGATCTATCATATCTGTCAGATTTGCTCCTTCTACCAAAGGAATAAGTCCAAATGGGTTAGTTTCCATATCCATATCAGAATCTGGCCTGAACGATTACACCCATTCCTGGATCGGTGAATGGGAAGATGAACTGATTCAGACATTCACCATGCCCGCCAGCGGTGAGGTTTTAGTTATAGGAAGCCATACGGAAAACGCGGATATCGGTAATTATGAAGTTAGTCAAACCTCTTTCGACATAGGAATTCTAGGGGGGACTCCCTTTACGTTTACGTTCAACAATCTAAACAAATTGCCAAATTAATTCATCGGACTGCTACAAAGGGTATAGTTGAGGATTATTTTTTCCTGGGGGTACCTTAATCTCAAAAGACCTAAAAGTATGATAGAGGATAGTTCAACTAATATAGTTCCAAATATTTTTATGTTTCACCAACTGCGCATAGGCATGGCGTACGATCAAATGGTCTGGATGTTCCAGCTTGGGGTCGTCCTTCAGTAATTGAATCGCATAATAGCGGGCGGACTTTAAGATGTCGTTGTCCTTCACGATATCGGCAATTTTTAAATCGAGGATACCGCTCTGCTGCGTACCCATTAGATTTCCGGGGCCGCGTAGGCGTAAATCGACCTCCGCAATTTCAAAGCCGTCGTTGGAACGGACCATGGTCTGTAAACGGGTCTTTGCCTCGGAGGAAAGTTTATGACCGGTCATCAGAATGCAATAGCTTTGGTCTGCGCCTCGCCCCACACGGCCACGGAGTTGGTGTAACTGCGAAAGCCCGAAACGTTCGGCACTTTCGATAATCATTACGGAGGCATTCGGCACGTTGACACCTACCTCGATAACCGTGGTAGCGACCATGATGTGGGTCTCGCCTTTTACGAAACGTTCCATTTCATAGTCCTTGTCCGCGGGCTTCATTTGGCCGTGTACAATGGAAATTTGGTAGTCGGGCAGGGGGAAATCGCGTACAATACTTTCATAACCGTCCATCAAATCTTTGTAATCCAAGGCTTCGGATTCCTGGATTAACGGATAAACGATATATATCTGTCTGCCTTTTTTTATTTCGTCTCGGATAAAACGGAAAACTTTCAACCGGTTGGAATCGTAACGATGTACGGTCTTAATTCTTTTTCTGCCCGGTGGCAGTTCGTCAATTACTGAAATATCAAGATCGCCATATAAACTCATCGCCAAGGTACGCGGAATGGGAGTAGCCGTCATGACCAGAATATGGGGCGGAATCTCGTTCTTATGCCAGAGCTTCGCACGTTGTGCCACCCCGAACCGGTGCTGTTCGTCTACAATGGCCAGCCCCAGGTTTTTAAACTGTACTTTATCTTCTAGCAGGGCATGGGTACCGATTAAAATCTGTAATTCCCCGTTTTCGAGTTCTTCGTGAATAGGTTTTCGGGCGGATTTTTTTACGGAACCGGTCAATAGTGCACAGGTAACGCCTGTGCCTTCTAGCAATTGTTTGATACCGTTAAAATGTTGGTTTGCCAATATTTCCGTGGGTGCCATTAAACAGGACTGAAAGCCATTATCGATGGCGAGCAGCATGGTCATGACCGCTACAATGGTTTTTCCCGAGCCCACATCGCCCTGTAGTAAACGGTTCATCTGGGCATTGCTGCCCAAATCGGAGCGGATTTCCTTGAGTACCCGTTTTTGCGCATCGGTCAATTCGAACGGAAGATGGTTCGCGTAAAATTCATTAAAAAGAATTCCGACCTGGTCAAAGGGATATCCCTTGATTCTTTGCTTGCGCAGATTCTTTTTGGAAATCAGCTGCATTTGCAGATAAAAAAGCTCCTCGAATTTTAGGCGGAATTGGGCCTTGGCCAACAGCTTTTGATTTTTTGGAAAATGGATGTTGAACAGGGCCTCACTTTTCGACAACAGTTTTAGTTCATGCAACAAGGCAGGGGAGAGAGTTTCCGAAAACCGTCCTTGGGTTTCCATGAAGAGTTGTTGCATCAATTTGTTGAGGACCCTATTGGTTATTCCTTTATTGTTTAGCTTTTCGGTGGAGGGATAAACGGGCTGCATGGCTATTTTAAGTCCCTGTTCATGCTCGCTCAGCAGTTCCATTTCCGGATGGGGCATAGAGAATTGACCGTTGTACCAGTTGCATTTCCCGAAGATGACATAAGGGGTGTTCAGCTTTAAATTTTCGCGTATCCATTTTTGCCCGCGGAACCAGACCAGTTCCATTTCGCCGGTCTCATCGACAAAGCTTGCCACCAATCGCTTTCCTTTTTTTTGTTCCACGGTTTTGATATGGATGATCTTTCCATGTATCTGAACATCTGCACTGCTGCGCTGTAGCTGAGCAATCTTATAATATTGGGTCTTATCGATGTACCGGTTGGGGAAGAGGTTCAGCAGATCCTGAAAAGTTTGAATGCCCAGTTCCGACTGCAAGGTTTCCGCCCGGTGGGGGCCGACGCCTTTGAGATAGGCAATCGGGGATTGAAGCAAATTGGCGTTCATTGGGCTAAAATAAGAGTTCGGGACAAAACTTGCAATTCCACCCCAACGATTGAACTAGTCCTAAGTTTTGGTTCGGGATCTAGAACTCGGCTTTTGTGTCCTAAGGAATTCATATTTTAGTAGCATAGGCATGGCTAGGGTACTCAAAAATCGCAAAATCAAGGTGCAAATTGTAAAATACGTAAGTAAAAGAAAACTCAAGGGGAGTTCATTATATATTTGCAGCATGAAATTTTTGCTTTTCATTCTCCTTCTAGGGAAATCTTTTTTCTTAAGCGCACAGCACCAAGATAAAGTAGATTTTATTCAAGGCGAAGTCTTCATAGAACCAGTGGTGAAGGAAAACCTTATCCACGGGGAGGTCACGTATGAATTTGAGGTATTACAAAATGTGGATTCCGTTTTTTTGGATGCCAGGAACATCGATTTCACCTCCGTCCTTTTAAATGGAAAAAAGGTAAAATATTCCAATTCCAATACTAGGATTTCCATCTTCAATGATTTTAAGCATGGGCGGACGTATCAGCTTGACTTGGCCTATTCCTGTACCCCAAAACAGACTGTTTATTTTTTGGGATGGGAAGATGACTTGGCAGGCAACGAACAGATTTGGACTCAAGGCCAGGGCAAATACACCAGCCATTGGCTGCCCAGTTTTGATGATATGGAAGAGAAGGTGGAATTCGATCTGAACATAACCTTCGACGCTGGATATGAAGTCGTGGCCAATGGAGTACTGGAATCGTCGGATAGGATTTCGGAATCCGAAATGACCTGGCATTTCAATATGGACCACCCGATGAGCAGCTATCTCTTGGCCTTTGCCATCGGTAAGTACGATACCCAAGAAGTGGTCTCGCACAGTGGGGTCCCCATAACAAACTATTATTATCCTCAGGACAGTTTACGCGTAGAGCCGACCTATCGGTACACCAAAACTATTTTTGACTTTTTGGAAGATGAAATCGGAATTCCCTACCCCTGGCAAAACTACAAACAGGTTCCCGTGCGCGATTTTCTTTATGGAGGTATGGAAAACACAAGTGCCACGATTTTTTCGGACGGCTATGTCATCGACTCCACCGCTTTTATTGATAAAAATTACGTCAACGTCAACGCCCACGAACTGGCGCACCAATGGTTCGGCGATATGGTCACCGAAAAAGACGCACACCAGCATTGGCTACAAGAGGGGTTTGCGACCTACTACGCTTATTTGGCAGAAAAGCAGATTTTTGGCGACGAGCATTTTTATTGGAAATTGTATTCCTCTTTGACGGAACTCCAAGACCAAATCGAAAAAGGCGAAGGACAAAGCCTGTTAAATCCAAAAGCCAGCAGTCTGACCTTTTACGAAAAAGGGGCTTGGGCGCTTTTTATGCTCCGGCAGAAGGTCGGGGAGAAGGCTTTCAAAAAAGGCATCCGAAATTATCTACAAAGATACCAGTTCAAAAATGTGACCGTTTCCGATTTTTTGGGGGAAATGGAAAAGGCATCTGGCGACGATCTGACCGATTTTAAGAGGGAATGGTTGGAGAATGAGGGCATCCCTTATGAAAAAGCCAAAAATAGCCTTGCCAAAGGTTCATCTTCCTTACGACTGCTTTTTAAGATGAAAGCGGATCTCAAAATAGCACAGGGCCACCAAGTCGATTTTGCAAGTTACTGGAACGGTAGTCCTTCCATCCCACTTAAAAAATACATCCTTGAGAAACATATGAACGTCCTTTCCGAAGAAATTATTCAACAGTCCTTTGCTTCCGATACCGTCCCCCTACGACAGGTCTTGGCCATGGCCGACGATATTAAAAGATTTCCCAAGGAGGATTATGAATCCCTTTTGCAGGATAAAAGTTACATTACCATTGAAAATGCCCTTTTTAAATTATGGCAAGCTTATCCGCAGGACAGAGTAAAATATTTGGACAGTACCAGGGATATCATCGGCCTTCCCAATAAAAATATTCGGCTTTTGTGGTTGACATTGGCCCTATTAACAGAGGATTACCGAAGTGACGACTCCCATCGATTTTACGAGGAATTAAGTGGCTATACCGACCCCCGTTATTCCTTTGAAATAAGACAGGGCGCATTTTTGTATTTAAAAGAAGCCTTTGGGTTTAACGATCAAAACCTAAAAGACCTGATTAAGGCCACGAACCATCCTGCTTGGCAGTTTAAAAAATTCGCCCGAAATTTATTGGACGATCTTTTAAAAGATGCGGAATACAAACAACGCATTGAAAAGTTATCCGAAGAACTAAATGAGGAAGAATTACGTTATCTAAATAACCATTAACCAAAATTCATGAGAGCATTGGTCATTTCGGGTGGCGGTAGCAAGGGAGCCTTTGCGGGTGGCGTCGCACAATATCTGATGCAGGAACTCAACCATACCTACGACCTATTTTTGGGCACTTCTACCGGAAGTCTTCTGATTTCGCACCTCGCGCTGCAAAAAATCGATAAAATCAAGTCCGTCTATACCTCGGTGGACCAAGACAGTATTTTTAGCAACTGTCCCTTTACGACCCATAAAAAATACGGCGTACAGACCATCGGTATCAATCATTGGAACGTGTTGAAAAATCTATACCGGGGGGCAAAGACCTTTGGCGAAAGCCACAACCTGTTCAAACTCATCAAGAACACGTTAACGATAGAGGAGTTCGAAAAATTAAAGAGCGGTCCGAAGGAAATAATCGTTACGGTCGCCAATCTCTCCTTGAACGCCGTGGAATATAAAAGTATCAACGATTACGACTACGAGGAGTTTTGTGAATGGGTATGGATTTCGTGCAACTACACCCCTTTTATGTCCTTAGTCCGTAAAAACGGCTGTGAGTATGCCGATGGCGGTCTGGGCAATATGGTGCCCATTGAAGAGGCCATCAAGCGCGGGGCGACCGATGTCGATGTTATTGTACTACAGACCGAAGTGAGCCATTTGAACCGGCTGCCCTCAAAGAACCCGTTTTCGTTGATGACCACCATTTTCGAATATATGCTCGACCGTATTGAGCATCAGAACATCCGTATCGGCAAGTATGTGGCCAACCACAACGGTGCTATCATCAATTTTTATTATACGCCGACGGTACTCACCACGAACTCACTAATATTTGACAAGGAAAAAATGACCGCGTGGTGGGAGAGCGGCTATAATTTTGCCAAGTTCAAGAACACAGAATTGAATGAGATAAAACCGGAGGTGTAGTAAATGAGGTTGAAGGGTGCGGTAGTGGTAGGCAGTATTCAAGGTGATGTATCATTACCTTTGAACAGCTACCAAGTAGCGGTTACATCCCGAATGGGTGCAGGGTATATGGCCTTACCAGAGATTCCCTATTTCTTTCTTCACAAAAGATAGCGCCGTAGCTGAGGGTGATTCTTTGTCCATGCTCTGGGTAAGGATATCCTCCCGCAGTTTATCCGCTGAATCGGTTTCGCTCATCGCAGCTTTACGGATCATTTGTACGGTCGCACTTTTGGCTGCCTTAATAATGTTCCAGCATTCGTCGGACATGTAAATTTGTTGCGAAAGGTTGTGGTCGAACTCGTTTTCGATACTCTTGATCAGCAGGATTTCGTAGGCGTTTTTGTCGGATGATTTTGGCGCCACCCTTACGACAAGACTGGAAATGGCAATGCGCTCCAGAAAAAGGGCCATTCGCTCATAGGCCTGTAAACGAATGGGAAGTGCGTTCTTTTGGCTGTCTTTATGCAAAAGAAATCGCCTCCGGCCCTCCTCGTTCTTGGTGTGTAGCTTAAAAAAGTAAAAGGCGACGACACCCGTTACCACGGCGGGCAACAAAAAACCGAATAGTTGTAAAATTCCTTCTCCAGACATACTGAACTCATTTAGACTTTTTCTTTTACCTAAGAATATCACATTTTGAGGCTTTTTGAATACCGTAGCCTGCTATGATTTTAATAATGACTTCATCTAGCCTCCAAAGCCGATATTCTCGGTTCCAAACAATTAATCTAGATGAGTTCACTGATAGAATTAGTTACTGGATGTAGAACGAAAGATTCCTATAAAAATTATATGGAATGACTTCGACTTAAATAATCTTTGTAGCAGTTACTGGAAACCGGGCGCAGAGTACATAATACTGAAGGATGAACAGTGCCCATTGCTCACCACCACGATTGCTATGTGATGACCCACTATCCAAATTGTTTCAATTTTTCATCTCCTCCCGTACCATCAGATAAAACTCGTCGAACTTCGGGTGGATCTTCAATTGTACGCCTTCCTTCAGATTGCCGTCCCTGCCCAAAGTGGTAATGCGAGCGGGGTCGATAGCAAATTTGTTTTGAAGTGCTGTCGAGAGCGCCAGGGCCTGTTGGGCCGGAAGGTTCAGGTCGCCGGTCATGCTGAGCCCCTCGATATCGACGGCCGTCGTAGGATTGGCCTTCAGCACGTTAGCTATTTTTTCCGCCCAGATTTCCGCTTCGGGAGTGAGTTCGGTGCCGGAGTCGCTGCCGTAGAGCGAAGCCAGATCGGAAGAAACGACGACAGCCCCTTCCGATACACCGATTTTTGCGTTTTCGCCCAAGGTCTGCTTTACGTTGGTCAAGACTACGATAATGGTTGAATCATTGCTCGCAATGTTATTTTTGATGAATTTTAGCTGATTTTCCTTGGCTTGCAGACTGGCCATGGCACTAGTGGCAATTTCCGAATTCTTTGTGGAGACGGCGGTAAAGTTCGACATGTTGGCCATCAGATTGCTGTTCGCCTCTTGTAATTCGGCCACTTGTGACTCGAACGATGCGGCCCGCGTCTTGGCTACACTTTCATTCTTTTGTGCATCCCTGATTACGGAGTTCAATGAATCTTTCTGTGATTTCAGATTCTCGATTTGGGCAATCAATTCACTTTTCCGTTGAGCCTGAAGCGAGAGGGAGGTGAAAACAAAAAGACAAAATGTTGTGAAGGTCACTTTCATAGGATGAGGGAGTTTGATATGGGTTCGGGGTTGAATTTATAATCGCCACAAAAGTATATCATTATCTGCTCTTGTGGAAATATTCACGGTTCAAGTAGGTACCATCGTACATCTTTAAGGGATGTTTGAAAAGGATGTCCGGTATACTTTGATTGGAACGTCTCAAGCGCTTTTGTATTGTCCGAAAAGCAACTAATTTTTTTCTTTTTGGACTTTGGATGATGCACGCGCCCGTTTCACCTCAATTTTTTTTAATAACCAATCGGGGTAATCGGACGCATCTTCGGCCTCATATACCCTTAGGTTTTGATCTTTTTGGGGAGCCTTTAGATCATCGGGATGACATTCTAAAATCTGGGCCGCAGTATCGACCCCGGAGTGTGAGGCACCGGCCACCCCGTGTGATAGAATGCTTGCCCCGCACAAGTATAGGTTCCGGACCTCGCTTTTGGCCTTATAGGCAAAAGGCCCGATATGTCTTAGGCTCTTTTCGGTGCCGTACACATTGCCGTCGGTAGTTTTGATGTAGTATTCGTTCGTGATCGGAGTCCCCAAATCTTGATGTATGATATGATGGCTGATTCCGGGTATGGCCTGTTCGACCCCCCGTATCATTTTTTGGCTCAGGTGCTCTTTGAAGTCCAGATATTCTTGGGAGCGCTGGGAATCCTCGTCCTTGAATTTTGAGAAGGCTTGATAATCGATAAAGGTGATGGCCTCTATTGTATGGTGCTTTCCATCAAAACTAGCGGGGTCTTTTAGGGTAGTGCAACTGATGAACAGGGCCTCAAACGCACCCTTTTGTTCGATATCCGCGTTAAGCATTTTTTCAAAAGGGTCGCTGGCATCGGATTTCGGCATCATCCAGATGTTGCCGGAATCCAATCCCGCCCTGCGCAAATCCATATCCACCGTTAAAAAAAGCATCAAGGAGGTGCAGGAGTATTTGGTTCTGGCGAGCTTTTTTTGGAATTTCCGGGTTAAATTTTCTTTTCCGACCAGTTGATGGTAGGTAATTCCGACATCGGCATTGGAAACGATACGGTCGGCCAAGAGCTGCTGGCCATTTTCAAGCCTAACTCCGATAGCCCGTTTTTTCTTTTCACCTTCCAACATAATTTTGTCCACGACCGTACTTGTCCGTATCTCGCCCTCATGTCTTTTGAGCGTATTGGTCATCGCCTTTATCAAAGCTCCGCCCCCGCCCATAGGATAATAACCCCCTTGATAATAATGGTACATCAAGGCACTGTGCAGCACGAAAGGGACTGTTTTTGGGGATACGCCGTGGTCGCCGCATTGCACGTTCAATATGTGTTTAAGCAAAGGATCTTTGACATACCAACCCATCACACGGTGTAGGCCGAAGAATCCGTACTTGCCCAGATGTCTTGTACGGTACGGCAGGGTCAATTTTTGCCAGAAACCCTTGAGATAGGGAATGGAGTAGAGTTCTTCACTGACCTTTTTAGTGAGGTCCAGATAGTTCTGGATGCCTTTTTTTTCTTGTGGAAACCGCTCGGCCAGGCGATTGACCAAGC
Organism: uncultured Flavobacteriaceae bacterium; assembly: GCA_963734985.1. Taxonomy (GTDB): domain Bacteria; phylum Bacteroidota; class Bacteroidia; order Flavobacteriales; family Flavobacteriaceae; genus Pricia. Next base: position 920,364 of record CAVTJB010000002.1, on the reverse strand, counting down.
CATCGAAATTCGCTGGATAATCAAAGCGTTCCTCGCCGATCCGGACATGCTCGTAAGCATCGGGATTCATACGAAAAAATACCAGTTCGTTCGCAATGCCCAGTCCCCGGTACAGATCATTGGTCGCCTCGCCTTTACCTAAAAGACCCACGTAATGCACGCCCGGGGTAAACCGATGTCCGTTTAAGTAGAAACTATGGCACCAACCACCAGGTACGTCGTGCTGTTCAAGTACCAATACCTTTTGTCCGGCACGTGCCAAGCAAATGGCCGCAGCAAGCCCCCCCGCACCGGAGCCGATGATGATGGTATCCCATTTTTCGAAGGATCCCGTATCCATTCTATTTCTTCAGGGCTTCGGCGATGGCCTCTTCGACCATCGGTTCCATGACTTTGTAGCCTTCCACCGTCGGATGCACCTCGTCATCCGCGTATTTTTTCGGGAGTCCGTTGCGGTCGTCGGCCATAGCGGAAAAATAATCGAGATAGATATATCCGTTTTCCTCGGCATAGGCTTTTATCATTTTGTTGAGCTCGATGATTTTATCTGCGGGCTCCAGACCGGGTTTCCAAGGGTAATCGTAAGCGGGAAGTACGCTGGAAAGTATGACCTTGATACCATTCGCATCGGCGATTTCGGCCATGGATTTAATATTATCCGCTATCATTTCTAAAGTCGATGGACCCGTATTGCCCGCTATATCATTGGTTCCGGCCAAAATGACAACCACTTTGGGCTGAAGGTCGACAACATCCTGTCGAAAACGGATCAGCATTTGGGGTGTGGTCTGTCCGCTGATACCCCGGTCGATATACGGTTTGCCTTCAAAGAATTCGGGTCTTTTATTCAGCCATCCTATGGTAATCGAGTTCCCCATAAAAACCACCCGGTCTTCATTGGCAGCGGGAGCCCCCAATTCGGCATTGGCTTCCTGAAATTGTTCGAGATTGGGCCAGTCTTGGGCTTGTAGGCCCTGCGTTAGTAAAAGGGTCATCGCAATTACTAATAAAGTACATTGAAGTGGTTTCATCTTTTATCCTTATAGATTATCAAATAGTTTTTGTTCGTCCATGGTCAGGGGCAGGTCCTTTTTTATTTGAACCGCCGTCGGCCTTTGAACGAAAAGATAGGCCATCATACGCGATGGCGATGACCAAATATAGTGCATTTCCGCTTACCAAATAACTTGAAAGGGCCAAGACTCCGGGTACTTCCAAAAGGGAATATTTTAGTAATGAGGCCGATAGGTATTTACTCAACTTGAGCGACAGCTTTTCTTCCCTTTGTATCTGGTTGTAACTGCTTTCTGAAAAGAAACTGGCTTAAAAAATATCCGGCCGCCGCAAGAAAGGGCACCAAATATATAAAAAGCTCCTTCCGGTTCATTCGCGCGGAAAAGCTACCGTTCTGAAAATAAGTGAAGAGGCCGAAAGCAACCATGCCCAAAAACAGGACCCTATGGATCAGGGTCAGGGTTCTCAAAAACGTTTTAGGCCTCATAGTCGGATGTTAGCTAATTTATAGATCATTATTTCCCACTGAGATACTTTTTCTCAAAACCTCTCAAAAACACCCAGTCCGAAAAGGGCAAAATCATATCTTACGGGATCGATAGGGTCGAGATTGCGAAGGCTTTTATCAAGTTCGGCGAGGGCCTTGGCGTCGTTCTGTTTGCGGTGGAGCAGTTTCAGTTTTCGGGCTACGTTTCCTGAATGTAGGTCTAGGGGACAGGATAACTGCGCCGTACCGATATTTTTCCAAAGTCCGAAATCCACTTCTTTCACTTTTGGGCGTACCATCCATCGCAGGAACATATTAATCCGTTTCGCGGCGGAGCCTTTCTGGGGGTCGCTAACATGTTTTTGTGTACGGGCGGGGTGGGGGAGTTCGAAGAATATTTTCTTGAACGAGGATATGGAGGGCTGCAGGGTATCCTTTGCTCTATTCTTGGTGAATAGTGCTTCGAGTCCCCCATGGTTGTTATAAATGTTTCTGAGACTTTGGATAAAATAGGATGCATCCTGCGCATTGAAGGTACGATGTACAAATCCGGAAAGTTTTTCGAGGTCGGTCTCTTGATGGTTTACGGTAAAATCATAGGGGGCGTCATCCATCAATTGCATCAATCGGGTGGCATTGTTGATAATACTCTTTCGGTTGCCCCAGGCGATGGTCGCGGTCAAAAAGGCACTGATTTCGATGTCCTCTTTCTTAGAATAACGATGGGGAATTTGTAGGGGATCGCTTTTGACAAACTTCGGATGCTCGTATTGAAGGACTTTGGCATCCAAAAAATTTTTGAGTTCGCTTTTGGTCATGGAGATGCATTTGAATGGTTAATGGAAACCTACCCTTCTTTTCAGTTTACACGGATTAAAACCAATGAGAAAAATCGACACTCGCAACCTCCATTGGAATTTGAGAATTGGCACTTGGAATTTTATGCTATCTAAGCCACAACTTCCTTGCTAACGATTATCCCGTCCACCATCGTCAGCTTGCGATCGGCCATATCGGCAAGTTGTTCGTTATGGGTAACGATAACGAAGGTCTGTCCGAATTCCTCGCGGAGATCGAAAAACAAGCGGTGCAGGTTGTCCGCACTTTCGGAATCGAGGTTTCCGCTGGGCTCATCGGCAAAGATGATCGAGGGGTCGTTCACTAATGCCCGCGCTACCGCGACCCGCTGTTGCTCCCCCCCGGAAAGTTCGTTCGGTTTGTGGTTATATCGCTTTGTGAGTCCCAGAAAATTGAGGAGTTCTTTAGCCTTGCTTTCGGCCCTGGCCTTTGGCGTATTTTTTATAAAGGCGGGAATACACACATTTTCCAAGGCCGTAAACTCCGGCAACAATTGGTGGAACTGAAAGATAAAGCCGATATGTTCGTTCCGGAATCTAGCCAAATCCTTGTCGGATAATTGGTTCGTCGCCACCCCGTTGATAAGTAGCTCGCTTTCTGTGGGGTTCGAAGGCCCGTCTAAAGTACCCAAAATCTGGAGCAGGGTAGTCTTACCGGCGCCGGAAGTACCGACGATGGAGACAATCTCCTTTTTTTGAATATGCAGGTCGACACCTTTCAATACCTGTAGGTCGCCATAAAATTTTTGAATGTTTTTGGCCTTGATCATAAAATAAGTTTAGCGAAAGTATATGAAGTCCTGTCTTTCAAAGGTCAAAAATACTAAAAACAATACGGCGAAGACCAGTACCGGTTCTGGTTGATAAGAAAACTTTAACTTGTAACGGTGTGGATTAAATCCTTATTTTTGTTTAGGAATTCTAAAATCTTCATAAACAAAACATTTTAAACCTATGTCCCCTTATCGAAATCTTGAGGAATATAACATTGAAATCGCAAACGACGTTAAAAATAGCTTTTCTAAAATTATCAACGAACTCGGGGAGGATGTCGAGCGTGAGGGCCTCGTAAAGACTCCCGAAAGAGCCGCAAAGGCCATGATGTTCTTGACCCAAGGCTACAAACAAGATGCCGTTGAAATACTTAAGGAAGCCATGTTCGCGGAAAGTTATGACGAAATGGTCATCATTAAAGATATTGAGATCTATTCCCTTTGCGAGCATCATATGCTACCCTTTTTCGGCAAGGCCCATGTGGCTTATATCCCCAATGGCCATATCGTAGGCTTGAGCAAAATACCCCGGGTGGTCGATGTATTTGCCCGCAGATTGCAGGTGCAGGAACGGTTGACGCATGATATTTTAGAGTGTATCAATAGCACCTTAAAGCCTAAAGGTGTTGCCGTAGTCATCGAGGCGGCCCATATGTGTATGATGATGCGCGGCGTTCAAAAACAAAATTCCTTGACCACCACCTCAGGATTCCGCGGCCAGTTCGAGAAAATCGAAACGCGCAATGAGTTTTTGAAACTGATCAGTTCTTCTCTGTCGTAAATCCATCATATCCACCATGGCCAAAACTAAAGACGACAAATATAGAAAGCTGCTATTCGGCCTATTGTTCGATGGAATCGGAATGCTTTCCTTCGTCATTCCCTTTATCGGGGAATTCTCCGATATCATTTGGGCGCCTATCGCCGGCTGGCTGATGACCCGGATGTACAAGGGAAAAATGGGCCAAGGTGCGGGAATCATCACGTTTATCGAAGAAATCGTTCCAGGTCTTGACATCATTCCCACCTTTACCCTTATGTGGCTCTACACTTATGTTTTCAAAAAAGCACCAGCAGGAAAGACTATTGAATTGAAGTAGTGGACAGTTGGTTTTTTAAACCATCCCCAACCGAATGCCCATACTTACCAATTCAGAGGATGTTCTGGAACCAGTCTTGTGCAGCATGTTCTGCCGATGGTTATCGACGGTCTTGGTGGAGATATGCAATAGCGAAGCCATCTGTTTGCTGCCATAGCCTTTAGCCAACAACTGTAAAATTTCCTTTTCCCGACCCGTTAACCTAGTGGGAGTAAATTCGGTTTGGGATAGGGTATTTGCGTTTAAACAGTAAAATTGTTGGCAGATATGCTCCTTTTTATGTAAAATGTTCATCATGGGCTCTCCTTGACTTTTGATATGGGAAATGTCGGTAACCAACACCAGCCCATAAACCATTTTATGATTTTTGTCCAAAATGACATCCGGATATTGCACCATAATCCAATAATATTCCCCTACCGTATTGATCATCCTAAAGAAAAGGGTCATTTTAAGGTCTCCCATGGCCCTATAACCGTAAGAATCATACAGTCCAATATAAAATCTACTGAACGCCAATACTTTGAACAAATCTTCGGGATGGGTGGCCTCATGCAATTTCAATTGGTGCAACGATGAAAATTCCGCATGGGTAAAGGGGGTTAGGTAATCCACATCACCCCCGGAAGCACAGTGTTTCTCCTCTGGAAAATCTAGGATGAACCAAAAGTACCGACCTACGGCCAATTTTTCAAAATGTTGGATAAGGGGTACAAAATAGTGCAGGGGGTCTTTGCAATCGGTCCCGCTTTTGTCCGTCGCAAGTCCAGATCGGAATGTTCGATAGTCCATGGGAGCGAGCACTTTGATATCGGTATGCATAGGCAAAAGAGGTAAAAAAACCTTTCCGAATTGGCATTGTCCCAAGGCGTATTTAAAAATAGGGAAAAATCCCTATATCTTTTGCATTTTCCTTCATATATATTTACCGTATTCCATCGAAGGTTTATAAGCTTGGTGTAAAAGGACAAGGCTTTGCTCGGATGCAACTGAAAGCATCTTCCGGTCGGATGACCGGTCCACTATTGGTTTTCCCCCAATTTTATTAGGATTTTGAAGTGGTCTGCTTCACTGATGCATCGCTGGTACCATTAACAAATTTAAAAATTTAAAGGTTGCAAGCCAATCGAACTATCAAACCATGAAAAAAGTCAAGATTTTGCTCATCGCAGTGTCCCTTCTCTGGGGATGCCAAAACGAACCAGCCGAAAAATCGGATAAACCGTCCATGGCCCCGGTCGCCATGGTCACGGAAAATTACTTCGGAAAAGAGGTGGCCGACCCCTACCGGTATATGGAAAACCTTTCGGACAGTACTTTCAACACCTGGTTAAAGGCCCAAGCGGCACATTCTCGAAAAATATTGGACGCTATCCCCGGGAGAAAGGGGCTTCTCGATAAACTGAAGGAATTCGATGGCAGAAAAAGCGTAGGTGCCTACCAACTATCAGTGACCGAAAACGACAAATATTTCTATTTAAAGCAAACCCCAGAGGACGAGACCGGAAAGCTGTTCTTTAGGGACGGTTTTGCCGGAACGGAATCTTTGCTCTTTGATCCCGAAAACTATAAAAAAGACACCTTGCAATACGTCATATCGGCATTTTACCCGTCTATTGACGGTTCAAAGATTGCCTTTGAGGTAGCGGCAAACGGATCGGAAAATGGCGAGCTGTTGGTCATGGAGGTAGCCACTCAGCAAAGGTTTCCAGAAAAAATAGATAAATGCTGGTATGCCAATGTAAGCTGGTTACCGGACGGTAAGCGGTTTTTGTACTTCAGAACGAATTCCAACGATGTGCATGATAAAAACAGGCTCTTGAACACGAAAACGTACTTGCATACGGTGGGCCGATCGCCCGAGGGGGATACCGAAATATTTTCCAGGAAAAAGTATCCTGACCTCGGAATCAAGGAAGAGGAACTTCCATTTATATGGTATGATAAGGACAGCCACATTTTATGGGGACTTCCCTTGACCGTCGATAACAGTTTAAAGGTTTTTATGGCATCGGCCGATGAACTCGATAAGCCCATCATCCCTTGGAAATCGGTCTTTGTCGAGGAAGACCAAATCACTGATATTGAGACCGACCACGACGACCTTTACGTATTGACCCCCAAGAACGCCTCGAATTTCAAGATTATCAAAATGTCACTTGCCGACCCCGACTTGAAAAATGGAGAGGTGGTCGTTCCTGAACCCAAGCAAGGCAAGATAGAAGACTTCGCATTGACCAGTGACGGGCTCTACTACACGGTCTCCACAAATGGGGTAGAGCAACATCTCTACCATTTGCCCAAAGGGGAAAAGACTGCTCACAATATTGCGCTCCCCACGGCGGCAGGCCGCATTGATATAATATCTAAAAGTATCGATTCTTCCGACTTATGGGCCACTTTGAGCGGTTGGACCATCGAAAACCTTCGGTACAGGTACGACTTAAAAGAAAAGAACTTTATCGAAGAAACTTTATCCTCCAAGACAGAATACCCGGAATATACCGATCTAACGGTGGAAGAGGTCATGGTACCTTCACACGATGGTGCCATGGTGCCCCTTTCATTGATATATCCTAAGGATCTTCAAAAAAACGGGGATAATCCAGTGTTTTTCTTTGGGTATGGAGCCTATGGCATATCGATGAAACCTTTTTTCAGTCCCGCTTATTTGCTACCGGTCACCAAGGGAGCCATTTTTGCCGTTGCCCATGTGAGGGGCGGTGGGGAATTGGGGGAGAATTGGTATAGGGCAGGGCAAAAGACCACGAAGCCGAATACCTGGAAAGATCTGATTGCCTGTACCGAGTACCTGATCGATAATAAATATACGTCCCCGAAAAAAGTAGGTATTTATAGTGCCAGTGCCGGGGGCATTTTGATCGGTAGGGCCATGACCGAACGCCCCGATCTGTTTGCGGTGGCCATCCCGGAAGTGGGGTGCATGAATTCCATGCGGATGGAGTTTACCCCTAACGGGCCGTCAAATATTCCCGAATTCGGCACGGTTAAGGACTCGGTCGAGTTTACTGCTTTATTGGAAATGGATGCCTATCAGCACGTTGTGGACGGTGAAAAATACCCGGCGACCTTGGTTACCGCCGGTATGAATGACCCTAGGGTCATCGTTTGGGAACCCGCCAAGTTTGCCGCCCGGCTACAGGCTGCAAACGCCTCTGACAATCCTATACTTTTCTCGGTCGATTTTGAGGCGGGGCACGGTATGGGAGATTCAAAAACAACCTATTTTGAATCTATGGCAGATATTAATAGCTTTTTTCTTTGGCAGACGGGGCATCCGGAGTTTCAGGTGAAATAAAAGACATTTTATGTACCAATCCTTGAAGCCAACTATTATGAAAGCATCATTACCATTGACCATTCTATTCTGTTTGGCATTCGTATGCGCTGCGGTGGGCCAAAATCCGGAAGAAGAGATACTTAAGAATTTGGCCTTGCAGGAAACTCAAATGTATCGGGATCAAAATTTGGAAGGGTGGAGAGCCCTGAACAGCCAAAACGCCAAGACAACGAGATTTTATTTGGGTAATGGCTTTTATTATGGACAGGTGGGGTGGAAGCCAATAGATTCCATCATGAACCTGTACATGTCCATGTCGCTTCCTTTTCCCATGACCACGATACATAACAGCCATTATGTTATTGAAGTGGCGGACAAATTAGCTTGGATGGTGTACGACCAACAGATCGCATTTGAGAACGACTCATTGCGACCCACAGGTACAAAGGAGTTTAGAACATTCGTAAAAAAAGGGGGTCAATGGAAAATAAGTTCGACCATGACCATAGATACCCTTTCCTACGTCCCTTCTGCAAAACAGGAGGTCGTTGAGAACCGATTCAACGAAACCGGCTATAGCTTTCTGGAGGAAAACATGATCAATGAAGCGATAGAGATTTTCAAGCTCAATGTAAAGCTATATCCAGATGCATGGAATACCTATGACAGCCTCGGTGAGGCCTACGCTGCAGCCGGAAATAAAAAGTTAGCCATTGAGAACTATCAAAAGTCGGTAGAGCTAAATCCTGAGAATGAGAATGGGAAGGAATGGTTGGCCAAGTTGAAAAAATGAAGGAGCTTGAAATCAATTTTCATAAAAAATGCTGATTCTCTGCTCTAGGGCCACTGCTACTTTCGGCAATGCGTTAGCGCAGAAGGATGAAGTTGAGAAGAGGGGAAATTGTCATGTATGGTATAATCTCGGACACGGCCTTACTTATGGATGTCTATTAACCTGAAAACTCCAAACCCAGGGGATACGTTTTTTTATTGCTGGTAGCAATTTGACCTTGACCGGAAGATATACAGAGGCCTTGCCCTTAGCGAGAATGGGAGAAGAAATCTATACTTATGAAAATACAACCAATATTTACCGTATTAAGTTTAATGCTGAATATTGGTCTCATAAGTGCTCAAAGTGAGCTTTATATTCCAAAAGAAATTCAGAAAGCCTATAAGAACGAAACAAGATCAAAGGATGGAAAGCCTGGCATTAACTATTGGCAGAATAGTGTGGATTATAATATAGATGTAACGGTGACACCCAACACAAGAAAAATCGTTGGTGAAGAATCCGTCATTTTTAAAAATAATAGCCCGGACGTATTATCAGAAATAGTTATTCGTCTATATTACGATGTATTCAAAAAGGGTAACGTAAGGGATATATCGGTGAACGAAGAAGATATTGGAGAAGGCGTCAACATAAAAGAACTTATCGTTAATGGTGAGAATTATGATATGACCAACAATGCTATTGTGAGAAGATACGGTACGAATCTGAGCATAACATTAGCAGAGCCTTTAAATTCTGGAAGTGAGGTGACTTTAAGTTTTCAATGGGAGCAAAAAGTACCGCTTACTACCGCAGGCCGGGCAGGAGTTATAGACAGCACCTCTTTCTTTATTGCCTACTGGTATCCACAAGTGGCTGTTTATGATGATGTGTTCGGATGGGATAGAATTAACTACAGGCTAGGGAATGATGAGTTCTATAATAACCTGGCCAATTTTGATGTAAACATTACCGCGCCTGATAATTTTATTATTTGGGCAACGGGAACATTAGAGAACAGCTCCGCCGTGTTTCCTTCCAAAATTCACGAGCGATACTCAAAAGCAAAGACTTCAACCGATCTCATTAAGGTAGTAACAAAAGAGGATATTACCGCATTAAAGTTAAAAAGCAACACCTGGAATTATAAAGCCACAGAAGTTTCAGATTTTGCATTTGCCATGAGCGACCATTTTCTTTGGGATGCGATATCCCAAAAGGTATCGGGCAATGATGTTCTGATAAGTACCGCTTATCCCATGGCAAAAGAGGAAGACTTCGCCGAAGTGACCCTGCTTCAGCAAAAGACACTGAAACACTTCTCGGAAGATATTCCTGGCGTTCCCTATCCATATCCGGCGTTCACTACAGTTATTGGATCAACAGAGTCAGGCATGGAATTTCCTATGATGGCCAATAATAATGGACCTAGCATAGACGTGACCATCCACGAGATGTTCCATACCTATTTCCCAATGTATGTTAGAACCAATGAAAAACGGTTCGCCTGGATGGACGAAGGCTGGGCGGAATTTATTACCGCTTTGGTTACGCATAAATATTTTTTGGAAGAAGGTAATACTGCTTCACTGTACTCCAATTTTACGCTTGATGTGCAAAGTTCCATTGGGACTATTGACGATTTGCCAGCCGTAATATCGTCCCAGTTTACGGGCAACAATTATAGCTATCAGTCTTATTTCTTGCCAGCATTTACTTATTCACTACTTTATGAACACTTTGGTGAAGAAAAATTTCTCAAAATATTTAAGGAATATATTCACCGCTGGGCCATGAAATCACCCACGCCCTATGACTTTTTCTACACCTTCGAGGATATAAGCGGAGAAGACCTTAGCTGGCTTTGGGAGCCTTGGTATTTTAGAATGGGCTACCCTGACGTAGCCATCGAGTCGTATAAGAATGGTGAACTTGTGATTAAGAATCGGGGAGAAAGACCAGTGCCGGCTAGTGTGAATGTTTCATACCAAACTAAAGTCAACGGTAAATTAAAAACCTATGACACCATTGTTGATCCTTCTGTATGGCAGGATGGCAACAATAGCTTGACCCTTAAAATCCCGAATGGAAACCAAGTAGAAGCTATTGATCTGAATTCTGATATGCCCGATCTTAACAAGGTGGACAATTTTTTTCCTTCTCTGTCCGAACGTTATAAAAAGCTAGATTTAAACAGAGAAGTCTTAGGATTATATACAATAAATGAATTTCCTTTTGAAATCCTTATTACCGAAAAAGAAGGGGTATTCTTTTTCGAAGCAACTGGCGGCTACTGGTCTGAATATTTAGTACCAGTCGATGAAATTAATTATAGTACGATAGACGGAACAGTGGGAATAAGTTTTAAGGAGGAAGAAGGAAAAATAGTAGGGATAGTTGTCAACATAAAGGCGTATGAGTTGACGCTCACTGGACAGAAAAAATGATAGTAATGAAGGTTCTATCGAATTCAAAATGAAACCCGATGACGATAAAAAAGCTAATGTTATTTCTTTGGACAATTTTATCCTGCATCCTCACCATTAATGCTCAAGACGACCCCTATTTGTGGTTGGAAGAGGTAGAAGGCGAAAAAAGCCTTGAAATTTGTTCACCAACAAAGCGAGGCCACTTTGGATATTGAACTCGTCTTGAGTTTCTCTTTTACCTGCGATTTTCACATTTTGCACCCTAATTTCGTCTTTTTCTCTCACCGTAGCTACGGCTATGCTGCTCTAAAGAGCCTTCATTAGGGTACAAAAGCCGAAAATCTCGGTTCCAAACAAAAACTCAAGACGAGTTCATTCTTAGTAAGGAAAAAGAATATGGGAATATTTACGATAATTGCCTGAAAATCTACAACTCACCGGCTAGAATTCCCTATCCTACTATATATGGCGATTTTATTTATAACGTTTGGAAGGACAAAGATCACGAAAGGGTATTTGGCGTAGAATGTCCAATACCGATTATATACGTAAAGATACTTTTTGGGAAGTTCTTTTGAACTTGGACGAAATGTCCAAAAAAGATTCGATTACATGGGTTTTTGCAGGGGCCACTGGGTTGTACCCCAAGTATGATCGGTTTCTTGTAAGTCTTTCCAAAGGGGGAGGAGATGCTGCCGTTGTCAGGGAGTTTGACCCGAACACTACAAGTTTTGTCCAAAATGGTTTTTATATCGATGAGGCCAAAAGCGATGTCTTCTTTCTGGATGAAAACACCGTGATGGTTTCTACGGATTTCGGAAAAAAAACCATGACTTCTTCAGGATATGCCAGACAGGTCAAGCTTTGGAAGAGAGGAACTTTGATGAAAAATGCCAACCTTATTTATGAGGGCGAAGATACAGATGTTGGCTGTTCCGGTTATGTGATGAGAGATGATAGGGTGAACTATCACGATGATTATAAATTATCATACCATTTTTACGGCAAGTAGTTTTGTATGGATGGATGACAAAGCTATAAAGCTCGATATTCCAGATGATTGTACTATTCAGGGTATCTTGAATAATCAACTATTCTCGATCTGAAATCAGATTGGGAGGTCCAAGAAAAACGTATCCCCAAGGTTCTTTGATAAGCCTAAATTTCACGGACTTATTGATGGGGAGAAAAGAAATTCAACAAATACTACGACCAGATGAGTTTTCCAGTATATCGGAAGTGTCACAAACGAAAAATAAACTGATCGTAAATGTATTAAGGAATGTGATCAGTGAATTGCATAGTTATTCTTTCGACGATGGAAAATGGGAACAAAAAAAAGTGCCGACTCTGGATTTTGGGACTATTTCGATTATTACTACCGATGAATTTTCGGATAGTTATTTTTTTCAGTTCGAGAATTTCTTGCACCCATCGACTTTATATGTAGCGAATGCCGCGGAGAATTCGTTGAAACCCTATAAATCCCTTACGCCGTATTTTGACGGAAGCAAGTATGAGGTAAGGCAATTCAAGTCAAGATCAAAGGATGGGACTTTGGTACCTTATTTTGTGGTCTCCGGCAAGGATATCAAAAATAATGCTCAGAATCCGACCTTATTGTATGGCTATGGTGGATTTGAGATTCCGGTGGCTCCATTTTACGCCGGAACTTTTGGAACTTCATGGTTGGAATATGGAGGCGTCTTTGTTCTCGCAAATATCCGAGGTGGGGGCGAGTATGGCCCGATGTGGCACCAGGCAGGCCATAAAGGAGAAAAGACAGAATGTCTTTGATGACTTCTATTCCGTGGCCGAAGATCTTATTTCCAAAAAAATCACTTCTCCTGGGCATTTGGGTATTGTAGGCGGAAGTAACGGATGATTTGCTCGTGGGAACCGCCTTTACCCAAAGACCGGAATTATTTAACGCCGTGGCTTGCATGGTTCCGTTGCTGGATATGCAACGGTATAATAAGTTACTGGCAGGTGCGAGCTGGACAGGAGAATTCGGAAATCCCGATATACAAGAAGAATGGGCTTATCTTAAAAAATACTCCCCGTACCAGAACTTGAAAAAAGAAGAACAATATCCAGAAGTTTTCTTCTATACTTCTATGCGCGATGATCGTGTTCACCCAGGCCATGCCCGCAAAATGGCTGCCAAAATGATCGATATGGGTCATAAAGTCTACTTTTATGAAAATACAGAAGGGGGGCATGCAGGATCTTCGACCAATGAACAAAGGGCAAAGGAAGATGCCATGATATTTTCTTATTTTCTAAAGAAATTGAATTAAGGGGAGCTGTTGGAACTTTTGCATCCAACAATCCCATAAAACCGGAATTCGGACTAGCCTTAGCCGATCGCAACCTCCAATAAATTGTTCAAAGCCCTGGATAGTGCCTTCAACACGTCTTCATTTTCGGTAACCCCATGAGGCTTTCCCACAAAGGCAGGGTCATTATCGGATCCATGTGCGGCACACTCGCTAACCGTCCCTATTAGCATTTTTTTGGGCTAATTGTGGATGCTCTTCATCAATTAGAAATGCTTTTGGACGGATGCAAAGGAATTACCCCGGATTTCGCAGTGGCAATTCTACCCGAGATTTACCCCACAACACGAAAAATTACAAGATTTACGAGTATACCGTTCCGATTTGATATAGGATGTAACCTCGGAATATCAGTGATTTTTTGGAGGAAATTACTTATTACTGGCCGGTTATTTTCCGGATTTTCACTAACATCTGATCCGGAAACTATGTAGCTACATATTACTTTCTTTGAATAATTGCAGGTGGATATGAACTATTTATGAATATTATTTAAAAATAATGGCATTTATTCATGTTTTATCTACTAAAAAAGTTAAAAAATTTAATCTTTTGTTAAAATGTGCTGCTTTTTAAAACCGCCCTTACTTGGGTTACGTTAGTATTAATAGAAAAGTGAAATAAAAGAAGTATAACTGGAACATTAACTAAAATCACGATCATTATGAAAAAACAGAAGATTAAGGTTATTCAACCAAAAGCGAACGGCGGAAACACCCGCAGACGCTTTCTCAAATTAGGTGGACTGGCAGTGGTCGGCACCGGGCTGATGATGGCCTGTACCGACGACCAAATGGCTACCACCATGCCGACTCCTGATCCGGATGCCAGTGGCGATGGGGACGGAATGCCGGATGAAAACGGCATATTCGACCTCGGTGAGGGTGACCTGGGCGTTTTGAATTACGCTTATGCCCTCGAGCAGCTGGAAGCGGATTTCTACACCAAAGTGGTGAACAGCTTCTATTCGAGTATTTCGGAGGAAGAAAAAATGGTGTTGACCGACCTGTATTACCATGAGGTGAACCACCGTGAATTTTTTAGGGCTGCGATAGGTGCCGCGGTCGGAGATAAGATGGAGTTGATGCTTCCCGATCTGGAATTCGATTATGGCGATCTTGATTTTGGTAGTCGCGATCAGGTATTGAACGTTTCAAAAACTTTGGAAGACACAGGAGTGGCCGCCTATAACGGTGCCGGTAAATTATTAACGAATCCGGATTATCTCGTTTTGGCAGGTAAGATCGTTTCAGTGGAGGCACGACACGCTTCGGCCATTCGTACATTGATCAACCCGGGTTCCGCCGATTTTGCCGGGGATGATGTGGTAACCGCGAATCAAGGACTCGATAGAGCCTTCGACCCCTCAATGGTACTCGGTGCCGTAAAGGATTTAGGGTACGTTCAAACCCCGTTTACCGCAAAGTTTTTACCGTAATCGACTACTAACACTATAAAAACAACATATTATGAATATTATAAAATTTTTAGATGAATTTACTACTGAGAAGCTGGTGGCCAAAACATCTTCGCGACGCGAAATGTTCGGCACTTTCGGTTCTTTGGGAAAAAAGGCCGTCATGTCTGCCATCCCATTCGGGCTGGCTTCCATGCCCAACCAAGTCTTCGCAAAGGATTCCGGCAACGCTGCCGTTGACGCCCTGCAATTGGCGTTGACTTTGGAATATTTAGAGGATGAGTTCTACCATAGGGCCATCAACTGTGTCGTGCTTCCCGATGGAAGACCACGTACCGTTTATGAGCAGATCGCCAAGCACGAGGCCGCACATGTCGATTTTCTAATGGCCGGTCTAGACGGTGCAGGCGTAGAGCCCGTCGCCAAACCGGAATTCGACTTTACCGCTGGCGGAATGTTCGATCCCTTTATGAAAAACGGTACTGACAAAGAAACCGCTTATGCCCAATTACTCGCTTTGGCACAGGCATTCGAAGATACCGGTGTACGGGCCTACAAAGGCCAGGCTACCCACCTTCAGGGGACTCCGTTTTTGACTCCGGCCCTACAGATTCACTCTGTTGAAGCTAGGCACGCTTCCGAAATCAGAAGATTAAGAGGCTTGAAAGGCTGGATTACCGGCAATGAAAGAGGTGCTGGAATGCCAGAAGCTACCCAACCTGTGTATAACGGTGAGGAAAACGTGACCCAAGGGGGTATCGATGTTACCACATTGGGCGAGGGAAATCCTTTCGGATTCGAGCCATCCACGGAAGCGTATGATGAGCCCATTACAGCGGACACGGCCGTAGCCATTGCCAGTCTGTTTATTAAATCGTAATTGATTTTCGTTTTTCAGGTTAAAAAGCGTCGTCAACTTTGTTAACGGCGTTTTTTTATGCCTTCATGGAATCTGGATTGTCAATTACAACCGATAATGTGTAACTTTATGGACGAAAAATACCTTGTATGCAAAGACGAAAATTTGTTCAAAAGGCTACCTTGGCTTCCATGACCGCTTTACTGGGCACCGATATCGTATTCGCCAGTACTTTGCCCAAGCATTATCTCCCGCTCGGTCTTCAAGATCCCGACCCGTTCAAAATGTTCGATCTGAACCAAGAGATGGTAGTATTGAACGACAAGCCTTGGAACATTGAGGCGCAGGCACATTTATTGGATGATAAGATTACGCCTAACTCGGCAATGTTTATCCGCAACAACGGCCTGATTCCCGAAGAGGTGGATGTCGCCAACTGGAAGTTGAGCTTTGATGGGGAATCCGCAGCACAGAAAAAATCTTATACCATTCAAGAACTGAAGTCCAAGTTCAAGACCCATACTTATCAGCTTACCTTGGAGTGCGGGGGCAACGGCCGGAGTGAGTTCGATCCCCCCGCAAAAGGCAATCAATGGACCATCGGAGCCGTTTCCTGTGCGGAGTGGACGGGCGTCCGCCTGCGGGATGTTTTGGAAGATGTCGGGATTCAACCGGATGCTGTCTATATCGGATATCACGGTGCCGACATTCATTTGAGCCGTAACCCTGATGAGGAACCGATTTCCCGGGGTGCCCCGATGGCCAAGGCGCTTCAGGACGAAACGCTGTTGGCATTTCAGATGAACGGGGCCGATATTCCCTTGGCACACGGGCATCCTTTACGCTTGGTGGCCGGCGGATGGCCCGCCTCGGTATCCGGTAAATGGCTCAACCGTATCAGTATACGGAATCAGGTTCATGACGGGGCCAAAATGGGCGGTAGCTCGTATCGCGTTCCTTGCCATCCTGTCGCGCCTGGAGAGGAAGTGAAGGAGGAGGATATGTGTATTATCGAATCTATGCCCGTCAAATCATTAATCACCTATCCTAAATCGGGGGCTATGTTGTCCGAAGGTAAAAAACTGAATATTCGTGGCCATGCTTGGGCAGGGGAGTTGCAAGTGGCACAAATGGCATATTCCATTGATTTCGGGGCGACCTGGAACGACTGTTCCCTAGAAGAACCCGCTAATCGGTTAGCCTGGCAGCACTTTACCGCTCAAATCGATTTTCCAAAAAAAGGATATTACGAGGTCTGGGCCCGGGCAACTGATTCCAAGGGAGTTGCACAGCCGATATTGGTACCTGGATGGAATCCGAAAGGCTATTTAAACAATGCCTGCCATCGAATTGCGGTGAAAATCGTTTAGGCCGACCATAATTCAATTCTCCCTTTTATGTCAGAACATAGAAAATTATCGAAAAATTTAAAGCGGATGTTCCCTTTTCTGGTAGGAATCGGGATATTTGCGCTAGTTTCGGGCATCGTCATTTTCTATATGATCGAAGGCGGTACCGATATCCAGGAAAATGGAGAAAACGAATACACCACTTTCCCTTATGATGATTCCGACCGCATTGAAAACGGCATCCATGTGCGAACTGGACTTATTGATGCACCGGGACTGCAAGAAACCGTAAACAATTGTACGAATTGCCATTCCGCCCAACTGGTGATGCAAAACCGCATGAGCGCAGAACGCTGGCATGCGACCATCCGCTGGATGCAGGAAACACAGAACCTATGGCCTTTGGGGGAGAAAGAAGATATTATCGTTGACTATTTAGTGACAAATTATCCGCCCAAGGACAAGGGGAGAAGAGAGGCACTTAGCGATGTGCAGTGGTATGACCTAAAGCAATGAGTTTGAGTATGACACGGGTGTTGATCGCAATCAATGGCACCGATCAATAAAGAGTCCCCTTATAGGTTTTCTATGTTATGTATAGGAAGGGGATTATTTAAATAAAAACCCAAGTCCCAATCGGTGTAGCGTTTTCTTTTCAAAGCTCCAGAAAAACTTGAACTGACCGAAAAGCCATCCGATGCCTACCAAAAGGATTTGATAGATAGGAAAAATCAATAAAATGCGCACAGGCCAAAACAGCCAGGCGTTGGTGGTCTCCCGGTCCATCCCTATAAATTCCGTAATCGGAGCCGCCAATTTTGTGGCAGCCGAACCCGTAATGGCAAATACGATAAAAATAATGGCAATTTGAAAGTCGGAGTCGATGCCCCAGCGTTTTTTAAGTTTTTTCATAGCAAGTCATGATTCTTCAAAGATAACAAATCAAATCCTTGGTAACCATGGTCCCAACCTTTGATTGTATTTTCGCTGAAAATAGACGAAATAATTATAGAGCTTGTAATTGACTTCGTAGCCGTAATCGATGTTCGGGTCATAATTGATCTGCATCTCATAGAGGTTGCTATTGTACCTTAGAGGCTGCATAGCCCTTTGATTCCAGTTGATGACATAAATCTGGTTGCGGTTTTCTAGATAAGATTGGGAGTAATAACCCTCGGGTTTTGCGAGACTTGCCAGCCAGGTGTTGAAACCTGGCTCAATGATAATAATTTCGTATTCGGTACTGTCGCTGGCTATTTTGACCGTATCGCCTTCCTGCTGTTCAAAAGCCGTTTTTTCATCAGCGGATATGTTTACCGTTTTTTTTGAGCCGGTACAGCTGCTTGCAGCACAAATGACGAAAAACGCCAAGGCACCCATTTGAATAATCATTCTTTTCATTTCCATTTTTTTCTTTAAGACAGTCCAAAATTCGTACCAAGAAGATACAAAAAAACCGCTTGCCATCGCAAACGGTCTATATTCTACAACTCCGGTGCGGTTTAATTTCCAAGGAGTCCTCCCAACATACCTCCGATACCGCCTTTTTTTCCACCGAGGGCTAACGAGGCAACATCGTCCAGAATGCTTCCATCGCCGTCAGAATCCAGAAATGATTCGATGAGGGACTGCTGTTTATCGGCCTGGTGGCCGCCTCCCATCATGCTATCCAACAAGCTTCGGATACCTCCGTGATCACTAACATTCTGTTGTTGTTTTTTTTGACCGATCATGCCCATAAGAATCGGGGCGGCAATTTTAAGGATATTGGCGACCGAACTAGAACTTACGCCCGATTTTTGGCTTATGGCATTTTCTACCTGTGACTGTTTGCCTCCGAGTACATGGTCCAGAATGCCTGCCCCATCCTGTTTGACGGAGTCATCGACCCCCCCGGCGAACAGGTCGCCCAAATTATTGAGAATGCCGCCGTCGTGTTTGTTAGACAAGGCACTCATCAAACCTTGAGCCCCCTCTGTTGTAGAGGCGTTTTTTTTCATGGCACCCATTAAAAGGGGCAGTGCCATACTAAGTACGCTTCCCGCCTCATCGGTGGAATGACCCGTCTGATCGGCGACCCCTTTAATCATTTGCCTGCCCTCGTCGCTACCGAGTAAATCTAATATTCCTGACATATAGTGTAGTGTTTTTAATTATATAACAAGGTACAAAAAAGATCAGTTCTTTAGAAATAACGGGTAGCTTAATGTAATTATCAGAACCACTAAGTCTTAAACCTACTATTTCAACAGCGTTTTGATCTGTTCCGCCAATTGCAATCCGATTCGATTTTGAGCCTCGACGGTAGCGGCACCTATATGTGGAGTAAGCGATATTTTTGGATGCATCAATATTTTGATTTCAGGAGAGGGTTCGGATTCGTAAACATCGAGGCCCGCAAAAGCCACTTGTCCACTTTCAAGCGCTTCGACCAAGGCTACCTCGTCCATAACCCCGCCACGGGCTGCGTTTACGATACCAACACCTTGCTTCATGAGTTCAAAATCCCTTTTCCCGATGACGTATTCTTTCTGTGCGGGTACGTGCAGGCTAATGAAGTCGGATTTCTTAAGGACTTCCTCCTTGGATTGCGATTCAAAATCGAACTCCAGCGAACGTCCATCGAAAAAAGTTACGTCAACAGTCGCCTTTTTTATATTCAGATCGTGATACAGCACTTTCATACCGATGCCCAAGGCCACTTTGGCGGTCGCCTTTCCGATTCTTCCAAAGCCGATAAGGCCCAGGGTCTTGCCGCGGAGCTCGGTGCCACCGGCATAGGAACTTTTAAGTTGCTTGAATTTCTGGTCCCCCTCTAGCGGCATATTCCGGTTGGCATCATATAAATACCTTACACCGCCGAAAAAATGGGCGAATACCAGTTCGGCAACCGATTCCGACGAAGCGGAAGGCGTGTTGATGACATGGAGTCCATTTTTCCTAGCGTAACCCACATCGATATTGTCCATTCCCACGCCACCCCGGCCGATCAGTTTTAGGGTAGGGCAACGGTCAATCAGGTCTGCGCGCACCTTGGTAGCACTGCGGACCAATAATCCGTCGATTTTGTTTTCATTGATATAACTTTGTAGCTGTTCTTGCGCTACTTTCACGGTAATCACTTCGAAACCTGCTTTTTCCAGAGCATCGATACCGGATTGCGCTATACCATCATTGGCGAGTATCTTCATATTATAACTTATTCGGTTATGGAGGTATTAATTTACTAAACAGATGAAGTTATTGGTTTACTAATAAAATGACAGCAAAGTTGATAGCACTGAATTTATTGACTGGCTAGTATAACTGCGAACTAGGTACTATCCTTTCCGTTCCATTTCACTCATAATATCCACCAAAACTCCGACACTTTCTAGCGAAAGCGCATTGTACATTGAGGCCCGGTAACCCCCGACGGAACGGTGGCCGTTAATTCCGTTTATTCCCGCTTCCTTGCACATCTTTTCAAAGGGTTCTTTCAATTTTTCATCCGTAAGATTGAAAGTGGCATTCATGGTCGACCGGTCCTCCTTGTTGGCAAATCCCTCAAAAACGGGATTGAGGTCAATCTCGGAATAAATCAATTGGGCCTTTTTATCGTTGATTTCCTCTATGGCGGGTATTCCTCCTAAATCTTTTAACCATTCCAAGGTCAGCATCGAGGTATAGACCGCAAATACAGGCGGCGTGTTAAACATACTGTCTTTTCCTATATGCACCCGGTAGTCGAGCATGGAGGGGATTTCACGTGACACTTTTCCCAAAACATCCTCTTTCACCACGACCAACGTAGTACCTGCAGGCCCCATGTTCTTCTGTGCCCCGGCATAAATAAGACCGAATTGCGAAAAGTCGATTTTGCGCGAAAAAATATCCGAGCTCATATCACAGACCAGGGGAGCTTCGATTTTAGGGAATTTTTTGATCTGGGTACCGAAAATAGTGTTGTTCGAGGTCAGGTGCAGGTAGTCGAGACCGGAAGGCACCGTATAGTCCTTGGGAATGTAGTTGTAGTTTTCATCCTTTGAGGAACCCACTTCCACAATCTCGCCAAAAAGTGCGGCCTCCTTGATAGCCTTGGCGCTCCACGTACCCGTATTAAGGTATCCGGCCTTTTTTTGTAACAAATTATAGGCCGCCATTAGAAATTGGAGACTGGCACCGCCTTGTAAAAAGAGGGCTTGATAGCCTCTGTCTTCCAAGCCCAAAAGTTCAAGGGCCAGACTCCGCGCCTTTTCCATAATTTCGACAAAGGCGGCACTGCGGTGAGAAATTTCTATGAGGGAAAGTCCGGAATTGTTGAGGTCCATCACGGCCGCCGAGGCTTTTAAAAGTACTTCCTGGGGCAGAACGCAGGGCCCTGCACTAAAATTATGTTTTTTCATTTTTTGGATTACTTGGTTTTCTTATTTTGGTAAATTAGGGTGTAAGTAGGTGCCAGTAGGGCACGACTTCACCAGAAACGGCGTTAAAGGTCTTGAATTTATTAGGAATAGCATCAACTGAAAGCCTAAAATTCTGTTAGTTTCCCTAAAGTATATCTCCAAGGTTTAGTTTTCCAACAGGAAATCAACAGTGTCTATTCCATCGGCATAATCGGAGAGTGCGGGAACTTGGGTCTCACCGAAGGAAATTTCGTTGTCACGGATGCCTTCACCGACCACGCACTGTAATTGATTTTCCTCTTTTTCTAAGCGTTCCTTCAAATCTTCAAGGGAAGCATAATGCTCGTAAAAAAGGGATGCGATGGGCGATGCGTAGCTTTTATCCTCTTTAAGGATTAGAAATCCATTATCCAAAATCTTGAAATCGGACATCAAATATACGGCCTTGTTATAATCGTAATTGTTGGCATATTTTCTTTGCTGTATCATCGGGTGAAAACTATAGATGGAGGTAAAAAGGAAGTCGAAATCGTAACCGTAGGGAACAAAAATTTTGGAAACACTACGGCAGCCTAGTCCGTAATAACGGAAAATATCCTCCCCCATGGCTTCCAATTGTCCGGATGATTCGTCTCCGGTAAGCACGGCAATGGAATTCCGGTTTTTGCGGATGATGTTCGGTACCTTTCCGAAATAGTGTTCGAAGTACCGCGCGGTGTTGTTGCTGCCAGTGGCGATAACGGCATCGAAATCCTGCATCTTTCCATTCGCAAAGATAATCCTGTCATTAAGTAAAGGTTCAATTGAAGTTAAATAATCACTTATAAATGAAATCAATACGTTATCGTTTGATGAATCTTTCACCAAAGCCTTGTTGCCTGTCATCAAGACGCATAACAAATCATGGAATCCGACCAAGGGGATGTTTCCCGCCATGATAACGGCAACGTTTTTCATCTGGTTTTGGTCAAGATCGTAGGTAGATAGCCATGCGGATAAGGTTTGCTCCCGCAAGGAATTTCCCCAATGTTGCAGAGCAAAAAGTACGTTTTCTTCGGTAAACCATCCATTTTTATGTCCCGCTAAAGCGATTGTCCCTTCCAGTTTTTGCGTCCAGATGTCTTTAGCATCCCCTAAAATATCAAAATTGCGGAGAAATTCCCCCAACTTTACAAAAGCTATAAATATTCTCTGGCGTTCGTCCATAGATTTGCGATAGAGCCGACTAGTGAGTACCTTTGCGATTCACTTTTTGCAAAAGTAAGCATGCCGAGGATATTTCGGCAGTAATAAGAAAAGAATTATGGCAATAGTTATAACGGACGAATGTATCAACTGCGGGGCCTGCGAGCCGGAGTGCCCGAATACCGCCATCTATGAAGGGGCCGACGAATGGCGCTACGGAGACGGCACTTCGCTAGAGGGCGATGTCGTTCTGCCCAATGGCAAAGCGGTAAACGCTGAAGAAGTGCAGGAGCCGATCAGCGACGAAATCTATTATATCTCTCCCGATAAATGTACTGAATGTATGGGCTTTCACGAGGAGCCACAGTGCGCCGCGGTCTGCCCGGTAGACTGCTGTGTGCCGGATGAGGACCACGAGGAAAGTGAGGAGACCTTGTTGGCGAAACAAGCTTTTATGCACCCTGAAGGTTGAAAAGCTAAAAGGTTGCACTTTTAGTATTCAACGTTTACAATCTAACGTTTAACGACCATATAATGAAAGCAGGTATCGTCGGATTGCCCAATGTGGGAAAATCCACCCTTTTTAATTGTCTCTCCAATGCCAAGGCGCAAAGCGCAAATTTTCCGTTTTGTACGATCGAGCCCAATATCGGCGTGGTCAACGTACCCGATGACCGGTTATTGAAATTGGAAGAAATCGTCCACCCCGAACAGGTGGTGCCGGCCGTGGTCGAAATCGTGGATATTGCCGGATTGGTTAAGGGAGCCAGCACAGGAGAAGGATTGGGCAATCAATTCTTGGGAAATATCCGTGAAACGGACGCGATATTACATGTACTTCGCTGTTTCGACAATGAGAATGTAGTGCATGTTGACGGTTCCGTCGATCCCATACGGGACAAGGAGACCATTGATATGGAATTGCAACTGAAGGATCTCGAAACCGTAGAAAAAAAACTCGATAAGGTTAAGCGCGCCGCCAAGACGGGTAATAAAGAGGCCCAAAAGGAGGAAACCGTACTGAACAAGGTAAAATCGGGATTGGAAAGCGGAACTTCAGTTCGAAGCATTGAACTGTCTGAGGATGAGCGTATTGAATTCGTAAAACCCTTGCAGTTTATTACCGATAAGCCTGTCATGTATGTTTGCAATGTGGATGAGGAATCGGCCGCGACCGGTAATGAGTATGTGGAAAAAGTAAAGGTGGCGGTAGATGGTGAAAACGCT
The DNA here is from genome assembly GCA_963734985.1 of uncultured Flavobacteriaceae bacterium. GTDB lineage: Bacteria > Bacteroidota > Bacteroidia > Flavobacteriales > Flavobacteriaceae > Pricia. The sequence continues at coordinate 896,867 of CAVTJB010000002.1, read as the reverse complement.
GAGGTCGTTGTTCTCGCTGTCGGAACCGAAGCCGATATCACCGAACTGGACACGTATGAAGAGCGTCAAATGTTCCTCGAAGACCTGGGATTGACAGAACCCGGTTCCGCCAAACTGATTCGAGGGGCCTACAAACTATTGGATCTGGAAACTTACTTTACGGCAGGGGAGAAGGAGGTCCGGGCTTGGACTATTCCCGTCGGTGCCACTGCCCCACAAGCTGCCGGAGTTATCCATACTGATTTCGAAAAGGGTTTTATCCGTGCCGAGGTCATATCTTATGATGATTATGTTAGTTACGGAAGTGAAGCCAAGGTCAAGGAAGCCGGTAAAGTCAGGGTAGAGGGGAAAGAATATATTGTTAAAGATGGGGATGTGATGCATTTTCGCTTCAACGTGTAAACTTGCAGCGCTTATCAAATCCTAATTTCAGGGTTTTAATTCCAAATCAACTCTTAGAATTCAAGCCAAGGTAATCAGCATTTTGGAAGGCTTTATGGTTCGTAAATTTGAAGTCGTTTTTTAAGCATTTTTAATTCACGTTCCATGTGGTGGATTCGCTGGAGCATATGGTTCAACGCATCAATACCTTCCAAATTGATGCCTAGATCATGATAGAGACGGTCAAAGCGTTCTATTTCTGGAATCTGCTCATCCAGAATATAAACTTCCGTTTCGATTTGTTGGCATTCTATGAGTCCGTATTCGTTCAGGGCGTTGATGAACCCATCGGGTATGTGTGTTCGCTCGCAATATTGCCGCAGCAATATATAGTTTTCGTTTGCCATTTTATCTTAATTTTGAAAGTTGGGTAAACAGCTCTTTTTCCTTATCGGTCAGGTTCTTGGGCAGGTTGATTTTGTAGGTGATATAAAGGTCGCCGGCCTGATTTTCCTTTTTGTATTTTGGCATGCCCTTGCCTTTCAGCTTGATTTTGGTATCGCTTTGGGTTTCGGGTTTCACTTGTAGCTTGACTTTTCCGCTTAAGGTGTCCACTTGTATTTCTCCCCCTAATAAGGCTTTATATAATTCAATTTCCTCGGTTTTATAGAGATCGTCGCCCACTCTTTGAAATGCGGTGTTGTTGAATATTTCAAAAGTTAGATAAAGATCACCCTTAGGGCCGCCGTTCATTCCCGCTGCGCCGTAGCCTTTTATTTTAATGGTCTGCCCATCATCGACTCCGGCGGGAATGGTAAGTCTGATTTTCTTCTCGCCCAGGTCAATAGTCTGCTTTTGGGAAGTTAGTATGTCGGTCAGGTTCAAACGAAGTGTTGCATTAAAATCCTGTCCCTTAAATTGATGAGACCCTCTACTTCTACCTCTTGTGGAGCCTCCGGCGGCACCACCGAACATCGATTCGAAAAAGTCAGAGAACTCGCTTTCCGAAAAATTTCCGGAACTTCTGTAGTCGCCACCGCCTCCAAAACCGCCCCCGGATCTTCCGCCGAAACCACCGGCAAATCCGCCTGATGCAGACTGTCGTTTTTGCGCTTCTTCATAGGCATCGGCATGCTGCCATTCTTTGCCGTATTTATCGTATTTTTTGCGTTTTTCCGGGTCGCCCAACACTTCATTGGCCTCGTTGATCTGCTGGAATCTTCGCTGGGCTTCCTTATCATCGGGATTTAAGTCCGGATGATGCTTGCGGGCCAGTTTGCGGTACGCCTTTTTGATTTCGGCTTTAGATGCGCTCTTGTCGAGTCCAAGCACCTTGTAGTAATCGATAAAATCCATAGAATGTGGTTATAGGTCGAAATTTAAAAAAAGATAACCGGAAAAACGGACGTATTCGGTGTTTTTGTAGTCTCACTAGAAAATGGGTTCAATTTATGATTCCGCAAATGAAAGTTTGTAACGAGAGAAGATTCGGCTGTTTGGTCACCATCCTTGACCAGACCATCGGTCGCTATCAACAATACCGTCCGTTTCATTGTTAATTACTTTAACGTCTAGGGGTTTTATCTTTTTAATTGTCGTGTTATCTTTAGCCACGTTCCCAAAAACTGCATCAAATGTCCGACAACAGCCAATATACCGAAGAAAACATTCGTTCGCTCGATTGGAAAGAGCATATTCGTCTGCGTCCCGGCATGTATATTGGAAAATTGGGTGACGGATCGTCCGCCGATGACGGTATTTATATCCTCTTAAAGGAAACCCTGGATAATTGTATCGACGAATTTGTCATGGGAGCGGGCAAGACCATCGAGATTTCCATTCAGGGGGAACGGGTCATCGTTCGGGATTACGGAAGGGGAATTCCCTTGGGGAAAGTGGTCGATGTGGTATCGAAGATGAATACGGGAGGCAAGTACGATACCCGGGCCTTTAAAAAATCCGTGGGACTCAATGGGGTCGGTACTAAGGCGGTCAACGCCCTTTCCAGTTATTTTCGAGTGGAAAGTACGCGGGACGGCAAATCGAAATCCGCCGAATTCGAAGTGGGGGAGCTGAAGGACGAGGAGCTTCTAGACGAAACGACCCGCCGCCGGGGCACGAAGATCACTTTTATTCCCGATGAGGGCATCTTTAAAAAATATAAGTACCGCAACGAGTACGTCGAGCGCATGCTCAAGAATTACGTGTATCTCAATCCGGGCCTGACGATCATTTTTAACGGGGAAAAATTCTTTTCCGAAAACGGACTTAAGGATCTTTTAGAGGACAACAATAATAAAGAGGATATGCTCTATCCGGTCATACACCTTAGAGGGGAGGATATCGAGGTGGCGCTTACCCATAGTAAGACGCAATACAGCGAAGAATACCATTCATTTGTTAACGGCCAACATACCACACAGGGCGGTACGCACCAGAGCGCCTTCCGGGAGGCGATAGTGAAGACCATCCGTGATTTCTACGGCAAGAATTACGACGCCTCGGATGTTCGAAAATCCATCATCTCAGCAATATCCATCAAGGTAATGGAACCGGTCTTCGAGAGCCAGACCAAGACCAAACTGGGCTCTACGGACATGGGGGGGGAGTTCCCGACCGTCCGTACCTACATCAACGATTTCGTTGGCAAGTACCTGGATAATTACCTGCACAAGAATACCGAGACCGCCGACAAGCTGCAGCGCAAGATCATTATGGCGGAAAAGGAGCGGAAGGAGCTGTCGGGAATTCGCAAACTAGCGCGCGACCGGGCGAAAAAAGCCAGCCTGCACAATAAAAAATTACGGGACTGCCGCGTGCACTTGGAGGATATGAAAAACGACCGACGTCTGGAAAGTACCCTGTTCATAACAGAGGGGGATTCCGCTTCGGGATCGATAACCAAGTCCCGCGACGTCAATACCCAGGCCGTGTTCAGCCTTCGCGGCAAGCCATTGAATTCCTACGGGATGTCCAAAAAAATCGTATACGAAAACGAGGAGTTCAATCTACTGCAGGCCGCCCTGAATATTGAGGAATCGATGGAAGATCTTCGGTACAACAACATCGTCATCGCTACGGACGCCGATGTAGATGGGATGCATATTCGGTTGTTATTGATTACCTTCTTTTTGCAGTTTTTCCCTGAGCTCATCAAGGAAGGGCATCTATACATTTTGCAGACCCCCCTTTTCCGCGTCCGGAACAAAAAGGAAACGATTTACTGTTACAGCGACGAAGAACGGAGGAACGCCCTTGAAAAACTGTCAGGAAAACCGGAAATCACCCGCTTCAAGGGATTGGGAGAAATCTCACCGGATGAGTTTCAGCATTTTATAGGTGACGATATCCGCTTGGAGCCGGTGATGTTGGACAAGGCCATGTCTATCGAACAACTTTTGAAATTCTATATGGGCAAAAACACGCCCGACCGACAGGAATTCATCATTGAAAACCTTAAAGTAGAAGTGGACTTGGTCGAAGAAAACCAATTGTAAACCTGCCTGCCGACAGGCAAGCCAAATAATACGATATTTTTTGAATGGATGATAATGACGAACTGAATTCACCCGTCGGCGATGAGGATCTGCCCGAGAAAGGGGCGGAAAAATCTACCGAAGAGCAACAAGAAAATACCGATCAACCACAAGAGGCCGAAACTCAGGATGCCTTGACCCGGGTATCCGGCATGTACGAGGATTGGTTTTTGGACTATGCCTCCTACGTCATTCTGGAAAGGGCCGTACCCGCCATCGAAGATGGTTTTAAGCCCGTACAGCGTCGGATTATGCATTCGCTGAAAGATTTGGACGACGGGCGTTATAATAAGGTCGCCAATGTTGTGGGACACACGATGCAATACCACCCTCACGGTGATGCCAGTATCGCAGACGCCATGGTGCAGATCGGGCAAAAAGACCTATTGATCGATACACAGGGCAACTGGGGCAACATTCTGACCGGTGACGGTGCCGCTGCCCCCAGATACATCGAGGCACGGCTTTCAAAATTTGCCCTGGAGGTCGTTTTTAGTCCCAAAATTACCGAATGGCAGCTGTCTTATGATGGGCGGAAAAAAGAACCGGTCAATCTTCCCGTAAAATTTCCCCTGCTGCTAGCGCAAGGGGCCGAGGGGATTGCAGTGGGACTTTCCACCAAAATCATGCCCCACAACTTTAACGAGCTGATCGAGGCCTCGATCAAGCATTTGGAGGGTAAGCGCTTTAAGCTGTTTCCCGACTTTCCTACGGCCGGAATCATAGATGTCACCAATTACAACGACGGCCTTCGCGGTGGGAAGATACGGGTTAGGGCTAAAATTGCCCAACACACCAAGACTACGCTGATTATAAATGAAATACCCTACGGTACCAATACCTCCACTTTAATTGACTCTATCTTAAAGGCCAATGATAAAGGCAAGATTAAAATTAAAAAAATAGAAGACAATACGGCCGCCGAAGTGGAGATTATGGTACATTTGCCGCCCGGTCTTTCCCCTGATAGAACTATCGATGCCCTCTATGCCTTCACGGCCTGCGAATCGTCCATTTCACCTCTCGGCTGTATCATCGAAGACAATAAACCTCTCTTCATAGGGGTCACCGAAATGCTGCGACGCTCCACCGATGCGACTGTGGATCTGTTGAAACAGGAACTTGAAATACAACTTTCCGAATTGGAAGAACAATGGCATTTTGCCTCTTTGGAGCGTATTTTTATCGAAAACCGCATTTACCGCGATATCGAGGAAGAGGAGACTTGGGAGGGCGTCATTGCAGCCATAGACAAAGGCTTGAAACCTTTTACCCAAAACCTGAGGCGAGCGGTCACCGAAGACGACATAGTCCGCCTGACGGAAATTCGGATCAAACGGATTTCCAAGTTCGATCTGGAAAAGGCCCAGCAAAACCTGGACAACTTGGAGCAGAAAATAGCCGAGGTAAAGCACCATCTGGCCCATTTGGTCGATTACGCCATCGCGTATTTCGACGGATTGAAGAATAAATACGGAAAAGGGCGAGAGCGGAAGTCCGAAATCCGAATTTTCGAGGATATAGAGGCTACCAAGGTGGTCATCCGAAATACCAAATTATACGTCAACCGTGAGGAAGGCTTTGTGGGGACTTCCTTGAAAAGGGACGAGTACGTTACCGATTGTAGTGATATCGATGATATTATCGCCTTTACCCAAGATGGCAAGATGATGGTCTTCAAGGTCGATTCCAAAACTTTTGTCGGCAAGGGCATAATACACGTAGCGGTTTTCAAGAAAAAGGACAAGCGTACCATCTACAACATGATCTATCGCGACGGCAAGGGCGGTTCGACCTACATTAAGCGCTTTAACGTGACCAGTATCACTCGCGAAAAACTCTACGATGTCGGCAAGGGCAAACCGGGCACCCTTGTATATTATTTCTCTGCAAACCCCAACGGTGAGGCCGAAACGGTGACCGTTAATCTGCGACAATCCAGAAAAGTCAAAAAATTAAAATGGGACATCGACTTTGCGGAGGTATTGATAAAGGGCCGGCGTACAAAAGGCAACCTCGTTACCAAACATCCTGTAAAACGTATCGAGCTGAAAGAAAAGGGACTATCGACCTTAAAACCACGAAAACTTTGGTTCGACGAGACCGTACAACGCCTTAATATCGATGAGCGGGGTGAGTTTATGGGAGAATTCCGAAGTGGCGACCGGCTTCTGCTCGTCAAGCAGAGCGGACTGGTGAAGACGGTACTCCCGGAACTTACCTTGCGCTTTGACGAGGACTTTGTAGTCCTCGAAAAATGGATTCCGGAAAAACCCTTGTCCGCCATATACTGGGAGGGCGAGAAGGAGCTATTTTATGTGAAACGTTTTCTGATCGAGAATCCCGATAAAGAGGAAAATATCCTTACGGATCATCCGAAATCGTATTTGGAACGATTCTGCACCGATTACCGGCCCAGGGTTGAGGTGGTATTCGCCAAAAAACGGGGACAGGAGCGTAAGGAAAACTGGGTGTTGCAATTGGAAGAATTCATCGCCATTAAGGGCATTACCGCTATGGGCAATCAATTGACCAAAGAAAAGGTGCTGGAAATCAATGAGCTTTCCCCGTTGCCATACGAACCCCCCGAACCTTCTAAAACGGAGGATATCGAAGTGGTGGACGAGGAAGATCTTGAAAAGGTGGAAAGCAGGGATGTCGATCTATCCGATGAAGAACCGAAAACTAAAAATTCCGACTCCGAATCCGACCCGTTGCCAACGGAGGACTCCTCTGATGGAAACAAAACACCTAAAAAAAGGACATCCAAGAAATCGGATAAGGAGAGGGGAGAAGATCAACCGACACTTTTCGATTGACTACCGTTGAGTACCAGATCATATTAACGCAGTTTTTAATGTAAATAATGGCGTCAAAAAGTTTTTATCAAGAGTTCAAAAATTTTGCCATCAAGGGCAATATGATCGATATGGCGATTGGTATCATCATAGGTACGGCCTTTAACAATGTGATCAATACCCTGGTCCAAAAAGTGGTCATGCCTCCTTTGTCCCTCTTGACCAATGGCGTACACCTATCAAACCAAAAATACATTTTGCGAGAGGCCTCGGAAGGAGTTGAGGAAGTGGCCATCGACTACGGCGAAATGATCGAAGTATTGATTGATTTTCTGATTATCGCCATGACCATTTTCATAGTCGTCCGTTTTATCAACCGATTTAAGACCAAGGCCGAAGACCCGAAGGACCACACCGTGGAAACACCCAAGAACATAGAGTTGTTGGCCAATTTGGAAACCCTAATGAAAGAGCAGAACGCCATCCTCAGAAAAAATACGAAATAACTTGTTAAAGCCGTTAATTTTAGGCTTAGTGGCCGAAAAGCCATGATTAATACTATCTTTGCCCAAAAAGGAGTAGATGGATTTTACCAACCCCCTGATTTACGGAGTACCTTGTTTTATCGCTTTTATCTTGCTCGAACTAACCTATAGCCACACCCACGGCGACGAGGATCTCTATGATTGGAAAGATTTGTTCGCCAGCGGCACCATGGGCGTTGGTTCCGCCATCTTGGGGCCCCTCATCAAGGTGACGGTATTGATTGTAGTCTTTAATTTCACTTACGAACTCTTTAATCCCGAAATCGATGGCGTCCGCACTAATATTATGGGCTATGAGTCGTTCGGCTACGCTTGGTATGTTTGGTTACTATGCCAACTAGCCGATGATTTTACCTATTACTGGTTTCACAGGGCCAATCATGAAGTACGGATTCTTTGGGCGGCCCACATCGTGCACCATTCTTCCGATAATTTCAATTTGGGCACCGCCGTTCGTAATGGATGGTTCACCTTATTGTACAAGCCTTTCTTTTATATGTGGATGCCTGCCATTGGCTTTCCCGTTGAGATGGTCGTGGTCTGTTTGGCCATCGAATCGCTATGGCAGTTTCAGTTACATTCTAAATATGTGCCCAAGATGGGATGGGTAGAAAAGATTTTTAACACGCATACCATGCATCAGGTACACCATTCCCAGAACGTGGAATATCTGGATAAGAACCACGGGGGTTTTTTGAATATCTTCGATAAAATATTCGGCACCTGGAAAGAGCTCGATGACAATATAGAGGTGAAGTTCGGGGTCATTCATGCGCCGCACTCCTATAATCCTATCGTTATATTAACGCATGAGTTCAAGGATATATGGGCCGATGTCAAAAAGGCGGATAAGTTCTCGCACCGGCTAATGTATATCTTCGGCCCCCCGGGATGGAGTCCCGATGGTAGCACCTTGACCGTCAAACAGCAGCAGCGGTTGTTTCGTGAGCAGAAGGAGAAAAATCCCGAGGTAGTTTACAGTCGACCCAATTGATAGGAATAACATAAACTATTTCTTTGACAAAGGTTACGTTGAAGAAGTTGAAGACCAAGAGAATTACTTATCTTCCCCTGCATCCCCTCATTGCCATTTAAAAGCAAAGTAACGGCATGGACTATCCCCCACATTCGATATGCCGTGCATTTCATTGGATTTCATCAGGAACAGATCGCCCGGGGATCCCTGATATTTTTTACCGGCAATTGTCATTTCCGTTTGCCCTTCGGTTACCAGAATGATTTCAGATCCAATATGCGTATGGGGTGAATGACTTGGACCTTTGCGGTCTAATTGGGTCACGTGCATTTCAAAGTTCTCGCACATGGCGGTCGGGCGATCAAAATAGGATATCGAGAGACCTTTGCTTGTTTTTTCCGGTTCCAGATTATCGAAATCCACAAATAGAGGTCCCCCAGCTTCCTGTCCTCTTTGGATATCCATATCTTTTTTTGACGTGAACATCACGATATAGTAGGTCAAAGGGCCATCACCCACATTTTCCATGGATTGTTCTGTTAAAGGAGGAATCAGACCTACACTCCCTTCAGGTAAAACCTGGCTTTTACCGTCCATCGTCAACTTTAGCGAACCTTCCTTTACGATAACCACTTCCTCAATATTTTTTTGGATATGTGGGGGAGCGGGTTTCGCCCCTTTTTCCTGTGTAGTAGCATGTATTTCCAAGAAGCTAAAATGCGGGGAAGTCCCTTCCATAATTTTACGGCCGACCCGCTGATGGCCCTCATTTGTGGGGAGTGTGGCCCAATGGTACACCCCCGATTCCACTTCACTTAGTTGTGCCATGCCCATAGAACCTGTAATGATAGCTAGAAATAACAGCAGTAGTCTTTTCACCCTGAATATTTTAAATGTGTTCGATATTGTGTTCGTACAAGATAAGAAAATATTGAACTCATTTAGAAAACAAACCCTCTAGCGCTTCCTGACTGCCGTACCCTGCGATTTCTTGGTTTCTCCGACAAGGCCGTATTCGAAGGTATACGCATTATCGGTAGTAGATAATATTTTGATGCTTACTGACTTTTCCTCTGCTTGGTTGTTAGGATTCATTTTTTTCACGATGTACTCGCAGTCGTTGATCCAGCGAACGGAAGAGGTGTCTGCCTTTCCTTCGAAGTAATCGACTTCCATCGTGTCGTTACGTACAAAGGTGGTGGTCTTCTCTTCGCCATCTAAAGTAGTGGTAAAAGAAAATTTTCCGGTTTTGAAATTTTGACAATTTCTTTGGGGACGGTAGCATGAAGTAAAAAAAATTAATAGGGGGCAGCAAATAAGAAATCCTTTTGTCATACCTACAAAATAATGAAATTAGACCCATGCCACATAAAAAATTTGCCCTTATTTACCGTTGTAGGCCTCAAAACTTCCATCGGAGTAAAAAATAACGATTTTTTCGATTCGCTTACCTGATTTTCGAACTTCCGCATCCGCATTTGTATGAGCGGCCACACGGGTTTCTGGTGAGAGGGGGGCTTCCTGTTTATCCGGGGAACCGGCTTTCTTATTTTCTGAAGGAAAAGTGCCCTTTCCGTTCAGCAACCAGTAGAGGTTTACTTCAGGAAAGTTTTTGACCACCTTTAGCACAAATTCCAAACTCGGCTTGTTCCGCCCCGAAAGTAAATGCGAAATACTAGAGCGTTGCACTTCTATTTTATCCGCGAAAGCCGAGGCGGTGAGACCGTAATATTGGAGCAGATGTTCTAGACGCTCGATAAAATCCGAACTGTTTATCATTGTAAATAATGATTTCCTAAAGATAAGGAAAAGAACCTGAAGTCTTTTGCTTCAGAGACCTTACTATCGCCTTATTATTAATTTTATAATTTATATAAAATAAGTTAAAATATTGATTTAAAATAGGTTAAAAATAATTATAACTATTTAGAAGTTTTTAGCCTTAATGAGTTTACAAATGTATAATAACAGGGGGTGCGGCGCGTCTGTGTGTTTACATATGTAAATAAAAATAGTTTACAATTGTAATTTATAATGATATTACTTTTGTAGATCATACAACAGCCTTTTCATGATTATTTCCAATTCCCAATACCTGTCCATTAAAGAAAATTCCGTGGGAGGTCGTTATGTTGTCCATGACCAGATTGAATTATTCTTGAAAAAAACCGAAGGGCATTTTAAGGTGCAAACTGTCGGGAGATCCGTGAAAGGAAATTCCATAAAAGCAATTTTATTAGGCACGGGAGAACAGAAGATTCTGATGTGGTCGCAAATGCACGGTAACGAATCGACCACTACCAAAGCGGTACTGGATCTCCTCAATTTTTTGGATTCTGGGTCTCCCGGTGCCCAAACCGTTCTTAAGAATTGTACCATAGCCATTATCCCCCTGTTGAATCCCGACGGTGCGGAAACATACACGCGCGTCAATGCCAATGGGGTCGATTTGAACCGGGATGCGCAGCAAAGGACCCAACCGGAAAGTGTAGCGCTACGAAAAGTTTTCGACGGGTTTCAGCCGGACTACTGTTTTAACCTACATGATCAGCGGACCATTTTCAACGTAGGCAATACCTCAAAAACGGCAACGGTCTCCTTTTTAGCGCCGGCGCATGATGAAAAAAGGAGCATCTCCCCATCCCGAGCCAGAGGTATGCAATTGATCGTAGCCATGAATTTGATTTTGCAACAATTCATTCCTGGCCAAATTGGCAGGTACGATGACGCTTTTAATGCAAACTGCATCGGTGACACGTTTCAAATGATGGGTACGCCGACGGTTTTGTTCGAGGCGGGCCATTTTCCCGAAGACTACGCTAGGGAGCGAACACGGGAATATATTTTCCAGGCCTTGATGACCGCACTTCAAACGATAAGCGACGGTAATTTTGACTCGTTCAATCCATCGGATTATTTTACCATCCCCGAAAACCAAAAATTGTTTTTCGATATATTGATCAATAATGTTCATGTAATAGACCCCTTCGCGTCAAACGGAAGTGCTGTAGGCATCCTCTATTCCGAAACCTTACATAATGGGACAATCGAATTTCGGCCGGAAATCCATAAAAAGGGGGATTTATCGTCCTATTTCGGACATAAAACCTACAATTGTCTGAATCGTAGTGATTTGTTGGCACTTAAGAAGCAACCGAATTTGAAAGTTCTTTTCCCTTCCATTTAAATTTTTCTTTCAAAATCCGTGAAAGATTACATTTTTGTTAAAAAACCTTATACTTTCATGCATATTATTTCTTAATTTTTTACTTTTGTCCGAAATAAAACATCATGGCAGGAAAAGCAAAATTAGATGAAGTCGATCACCAGATTCTGGATATGTTGATTGACAATACGAGGACACCCTTCACCGATATCGCCAAGAAATTATTGATTTCGGCAGGTACCGTCCACGTCAGGGTAAAGAAAATGGAAGAGGCCGGTATCATACAGGGTTCCTCCCTTACCTTGGATTATGTAAAGTTGGGCTACGCTTTTATCGCGTACGTTGGCGTATTTTTGGAGAAGACCCACCAAACCAAGTTCGTCATAGAGCGTTTAGAAGAAATACCGAACGTAACCATCGCCCACATCACTACCGGTAAGTTCAACATCTTTTGTAAAATACGGGCAAAGGATACGAACCATGCAAAAAATATCATATTTCAGATCGATGACATCGACGGTATAAGCAGAACGGAAACCATGATTTCCCTGGAGGAAAGCTTCAACGATAAAAAAAGGTTGATGCACACTATCTTCAATGAAATATAAGGGCGCTTCGCCGTGGTAATTTATAATCCCGACCAGTTTAGGTTCGGGATTTTTTTTTAGCTTCGCATGATCGACCGTTCTAAGCACGTCAGGGCGATTTGTACTTTTATCTTAATTCAATTTCCTAAACTAAATCAATGGGAGTCTCCGAACTTAAGCTTGCCGAGCCCTATCCCTTTTACAAGACCTATATCGATGTTTTGGGCGATGTGGAGCTATCGGATATACTGCAAAGACAATTGGGTCACTTTCCCGAATTTATCGAAAGTATTCCAGATGCGAAGTGGAATTATAGGTATTCACCCATAAAATGGTCGGTAGCTCAGGTATTGCTTCATATTATCGATGCGGAGCGCATTTTTCAACATAGGGCGTTCCGATTTTCCCGGGACGACCGATCCATTTTGCCAGGTTTTGACCAAGATAGCTACGCCCAAAAATCCAAGGCCGAAAAACGTTCGAAAGAAAGCATCGTCGAAGAGTACAAAATAGTCCGGAAATCCACGATTTCCCTGTTCGCCAACTTTGATCGGAACGACCTTGAAAAAAAAGGAACTGCCAGTACTATAGAGTGGAGTGTCGCCGCATTGGGTTTTGTAATTTGCGGGCACCAAAAGCATCATAGGAATATTATAAGGGAACGTTATTTATGATACTCAGAAAATTAAAGAGCTTTTGGTCCCTGATCAAAAAAAGCGCTATGGCCTGGGTCGATAACGACCCCTTCGGTAAAAGTGCGGTCATATCCTATTACACCTTATTCTCCCTGCCCTCTTTGTTGATGATCGTAGCCTGGATCGCCGGAACAATATTTGGTGTCGAGGCCGTACGGGGCAAAATTGCCGACAACATAGGCGGACTTATCGGGGAAGGTGCTTCCGAGGCTATTGAAGGTATGATCGCCAATGCCGCTGTAAACGAAGGATCTACCTTTACAGTCATTGTAGGTGTCTCGATGCTGCTTTTCGGTGCGACCGGAGTGTTTGTACGACTGAAGATGGCCATGAACGATATATGGCAGGTCGAATCCAAAAAAACGGTCTGGTTACAGACCCTTATCGATAGGACGATTTCTTTTGGGATGATATTGGTTTTGGGCTTTCTTTTTTTGGTATCGCTTTTACTCTCGTACGCTTTAAGGATACTCAGCCAATATATCGGCACTTTTGCCCCGAAGATTGCAGAAATAGCGGCCAGTATCTTTAGTTATTTACTGACCTTTGTGGTGATAACGGGACTCTTCGCCGCATTATTCAAATGGTTGCCCGATATAAAGATCCGTTGGAAAACCACTCTTTTAGGTGCCGGATTGACAACAATACTTTTCTTAATCGGCGAATATCTTTTGGGATACTATTTTACCCAAAGCGATCCTACCTCGGTGTACGGTGGGGCATCATCGGTAGTGTTGATCATGCTGTGGGTGTTCTATACTTGCCTGATATTATTTTTCGGAGCGGAATTTACCGCCCAGTATGCACGCTATATCGATGAAAAAGTAGGACCCAGTGAAAAAGGAGTGCGCAAGGGCGTGCCGGGCCATGCGGGATTTCCTCAATCCAAATCCTCCTCAAAATCGTAGTTTATTTCCGATTCTAGTTCGAACTCGGACATCTCGTTCTCTTCCAGATCGGCTTCCGGCCTTTCTTCCAGTTCCTTTTCGATCGTATCTTCAAACTTTGATATAAATTCAGCGAGGCTTTTACTGATCTTCACCAAGTACTGCGTGTCTTCGGTCTTGAGCTCAACGGCCTCGACCGTTTCGCCCTGAAGATTTTTAAAAACGATTAGGTCGTCGTCGCCATATCCATCGGGGTAGGTTTCCAACAATAGAGCGGCCAGTGCATGGTCTAGTTTTTTGTAATCCACAATTTTACGTAGCATGGTAGGTAGTTTTTTTCAATCCCTTATTAATTTGGATTTTTATAACAGACCTAAACTAGCTTTTTTTTTCTGTGAATTTTATAAAGAGTTGTCAAATGGAATTTTTAGTATATAAAGTCAAAGTGCAGCGTAGTATGCGAATGCACCTACAAAAAGTTCCTGGGGAATTTTCACATCGATGACAGGTTCACCAATGGTTTTTAGCAAAACAAAATTGATATTGCCGTGTGAATTTTTTTTATCGAATTTTAAGAGGGATAGAATGGCGTCGATATCATTTTCCGTAAAATCCGTTTTAGGATAACGTTGGAGAATGGTGGTTTTGATATCCTTCAGTTCGGCATCCGGAAGTCCCGTCAGCTTCGTTGAAAGATAGGCTTCCAAGACCATCCCGATGGCAATGGCTTCGCCGTGTAACAAGGTTTCGCGGGACTTATTTTCCAAAAAATACGATTCCACGGCATGGCCCAAGGTATGGCCAAAGTTCAATATTTTTCTCAGGTGTTGTTCCGTAGGATCCTGAAGTACCACCTCATTTTTGAGGCTTACGGAATGGTAGATGAGATGGTCGATATGCGCAAACCCCGAGATGGGTTGCAAGGATTTCCAATACGAAGCGTCGCGGATCAGGCCATGTTTTAGCATTTCGGCAAATCCGCTCTGCCATTGTCTTTTTTCAAGGGTCTTGAGGAAGGCGGAAACTATGAGCACCATTTCCGGTTGGTTGATGACGCCGATCTGGTTTTTTAGCGGCCCAAGGTCAACCCCGGTTTTTCCGCCTACGGAAGCATCTACCATGGCCAACAGGGTAGTAGGCACGTTGATAAAAGCGATGCCGCGTTTGAAGGTCGAAGCGACGAACCCGCCGAGATCAGTAATTACCCCACCGCCGAGGTTAATTAGGAGGCTTTTGCGGTCGGCGTCCCGATCGGATAGCTCTTCCCATAGCTGGGTACAGGTTTGTATGGTCTTATGTTTTTCCCCGGATTTGATTTCCAGCATCTCGAAATCGAAATCCCCTTTCATTTGTTCTTCGAAAGCGCCGAGACAATCCCGTTTCGTATTTTCATCCACCAAAATAAATATCCTGGAATAGGATGAGGCGGCCAAGTGTGCGTTAATAGCATCGTACGCCCTCTGGTTAAAATGAACGGCGTAGGAAGGGGTAGTGATCGAATCCATAAAAAGCTACATATTTTTCATTCCCACGAAGGTGGGAAGCTAATTTAGTTGTTTTTCCCATTGCCGTGAAAATACGGAGCACAGCCGAAGTACTCCGTATAAATTCCAACGGGAATCTCATATAAATATTCTTCCTGCACCGGCTTGGGACCGAGTTGCCAGCTTGTCAAGTTACGGCCGGAATAGGAGTGGAAATCTTTTAAAACAGCAAAATAAAGGTAAAATATTGTCATTGGAATGGCTTTTGTGTTTTTATCTTTGAACCCAGAGATGCCAACGGCATTTTAAGAAGGAAATGATTAGTACAGCAGTCGCAGATTTTGCGCCGGGATTGGCCAAAAATCACTGTATAGCCGTAGCTAGGGAATTATTTTTTCCCTAATGGAAAAAGTTTAGATCACTTCAGTGGTTTAAATCTAATTTGATATTATAATGAAGAAAATTTTTGAAGATACGGAAACCGCTTTTGCCCTAAAATCGGATTCCGAGCTGGAACGAGCTTATTTTTTGTTCCGTATGATCGCCAACGAGCCTTTGGTGCGCATAGGATCTGCCATCACCAATTTTGCTTTAAAGGCGCACCTGCCCGTTGAGAGTCTTATTCGGTCGACGGTCTTCGACCACTTTTGCGGGGGGGTCAACGAATTCGATTGCCTACCGACCGTAGATAAGATGTACGGGAAAAACGTCTGTTCGGTTTTGGATTATTCGGTGGAAGGCAAAGAAACCGAACACCCCTTGGATATGGCGCTGGAAATGGTCTTGAAATTATTGGATTTTGTCAAGGAAAAGGATGCCATACCCTTTGCCGTTTTTAAACCTACGGGGTTTGGGCGCTTCGCCCTGTACCAAAAAATCAGCGAGGGGAAAACCTTGACCGACGATGAACAGGCTGAATGGGGTAGGGTAGTGGCCAGGTTCGACAAGACTTGTAAAAAGGCGAATGATCTCGATGTTTCGTTATTGATCGATTCGGAGGAAAGTTGGATGCAGGATGCCGCCGATGCCTTATGCGAGAATATGATGCGCAAATACAACAAAAAGAAGACCATTGTTTTCAATACCCTTCAAATGTACCGCTGGGATCGGATGGATTACTTGAAGGATCTATACGCAAAAGCCCAAAAAGACGATTTTAAAATTGGGGTAAAAGTAGTTCGTGGTGCCTATATGGAAAAAGAAAACGAACGCGCCGAGGAAAAAGGTTATGCTACGCCGATCTGCGCCTCGAAAAAGGAAACGGATGCCAATTTTGATGCCGCGGTGAACTACATAGTATCCAACTTGGACAGGATATCCCTTTTTGCCGGGACGCATAATGAAGACAGTTGCTATCGGTTGATGGAACTCATGGACGAAAATAAGATTGCCAACGATGATCCACGAATTTGGTTCGGACAATTATACGGTATGAGCGACCATATTTCGTTCAACATGTCGGACAAGGGCTACAATGTGGCCAAATATCTACCCTTTGGTCCCGTTCGCGACGTTATGCCCTATCTTATTCGACGGGCCGACGAAAACACATCGGTTGCCGGACAGACCACTAGGGAACTGAATTTATTGAAAAAAGAGCAAAAGCGTAGGGGGATTTAGGGTTTCCGGTCTCCCCCACATCCCGCTCTGCTATCTTTGTACACTTGGTGGTGATATTATGCCGCCCGGCTACTCCATAAGAATCTCCTCTAAAACCGCTTCTTCAAGACAATCCCTCACTTTTAATACGGCTTCCTTTTCCTTTATGGTGCTAGCAATAAAATACGTTTTGCAAGCTTCCGACTCCGTATCGCTTTTTCCGAAGTCCACTTCACCGTCGTTTAGAAAACGGGCAATGTCAAGGGAATCCAATTGGTTGTCCGATAGCATCCTATCGATTTCCTTCGAAAAGGAAATCGGTTTCGATCGGATGTTCTTCAAGGTACGGCAATTGGGTAGGTAGCAAAAATCAAAGCCTGATTCCTCTGTTTTTTTGCTCAGGAAGAAGGTCAGGAACGTTATCCCGATCGATAGACCGATAAAGAAGAAACCGAAACGTTTCAATAGCGACATGGAGAAAGGAGTAAAAAGGAAAAGGTTTAAAATTTGCCATTTAGAACGGGTGCAAAAATAGAAGTTATAATAGGATTTACGCCCACATGCATTATTTTCTTTTCCTAAACCCGATTCGACTTTTTACTTTTAACTGTTATTTTCACATTGGGCAGCCAAATTTTATCATTTCTGGCTTCGGTAGCTATGGCTATTCGACGTGATTGGGGCACAAGACCTGAAGATAGGGGTTCCGAACCAGAAGTGGAAATTCTGTAGCCACGGACAGGCACAAATTCAAAAAATAAGAAAGTTGATATCGCTGTACTGCAGGTCGAACCATTCGCCGACGGACTTGTTGGTCAAGATGCCGTGGTACATATAGAGTCCGTTTCTCAGGCCCTTATCGAAGCGCAGGGAATTTTCAAGTCCCCCGTTCTCACCGAGTTCCAATAGATAGGGAGTAAAAATATTGCTGATGGAGATGGTAGCGGTTTTGGGGTAGCGCGATGGAATATTGGGCACGCCGTAATGGATCACCCCATATTTTTCGATAGTAGGCTTGTTGTGCGTAGTAATTTCACTCGTCTCAAAACAGCCGCCCATATCGATACTGACGTCTATGATGACCGCCCCTTTTTTCATGTTCTCGACCATGGTTTTATCGACGATAACGGGAGCGCGGTCCTTTCCGCGGATGGCTCCTATAGCGACATCGCAGCGTTTGAGCGATTTCAAAAGGTTCTTGGGCTGAATGGTGGAAGTATATACCGTTTGACGGAGACTGGCTTGCAATTTCCGCAACATGGTCAGGCTGTTATCAAATATTTTTACGTTCGCCCCGAGCCCCAGCGCCGAACGGGCTGCAAATTCGCCCACCGTACCCGCGCCGATGATGACCACTTCTACGGGCGGAACGCCACTAATATTGCCGAACATGAGTCCGTTGCCATCGTTGGTGGCCGCCATGATTTCGGAGGCGATCAGTACCGATGAAATTCCAGCAATTTCGCTTAAAGAACGTACAGCGGGATATTTGCCATCTTCGTCCCGAATGTACTCAAAAGCCATGGCCGAAAGGCGTTTTTTGGTCATTTTTTCGAAATAGGCCTTGCTCTGTGTTTTTATCTGCAAGGCGGAAATAATGGTCGTTTGCGGATTCATCATTTCAATTTCCGAAAGGGTAGGGGGCTCGACCTTGAGCAGCAGCGGGCAGGAGAAAACTTTCTTGGTATCGCGGGTGATTTCCCCTCCCGCATTGGTATATTCGATATCGGAATAGTTAGCACCATCGCCCGCTCCCGCTTCGATCAGGACGCGATGGCCGTTGGACGTAATCGCGTTAACCGCATCCGGGGTCAGACAAATACGTTGTTCCTGATAGTGGTTTTCCTTGGGAAGGCCAATGAAAAGCTCGCTTTTTTGACTAAGCACTTCCAAGGTCTCTTCCTGTGGGAGCAATTGTTGTTTGCTAAAAGGAGAAGCAGGTGGGTTCATAAACTATACATCTTAATCGTAGTAAAAATTCGATTAACAGTAAAAATACGACATTCCAGGGAAATCTAAATCGGAGAGTAGAAAGTATGAACCTAAAAGCGAAAATGCAACCAATCGCACAGTTGGTTTTGGAATTGCCTGAAAAAGGATTCTATATTGTGCGTGGAGAGTTTTTCATTGACATTTTCGGATAAGGACTTATAACCGATTTCATTAGATGTTTTTGTTGATACCTGATCAGGTTCTTTTTTGTCGGTGCCCTGTTTTTCACGTAGCACTGCAATTTCGGCTTCCATGGCTTCTAAGTCGATTCCGTGAACATGCTTATCATATAATTTAATTCTTACAAGGTATACCAAAGGAATTACTACCATACATACCGGTAACAGCCAAATAATATTTCTTGTATCAACAATGTTATCATCCGAGTATAAAACTTCGAATACTTGGAAAGCGTACATCGTTGCAGGAATCAATATTATATGGTACCACCAATGTTTACATGTTAAGAACCATATTATGAATAAGTAAAAGGGAACAATTTTACTTAGTAAAAACCATGCATATGTATTTAAATCTGCAAAACCGTTGCTATCAAAGACAAAACCTAAAACGGTAATTGTGGCCGCAGGATTACTGGGTAAATATTGATGTAATTTGAATACAAAAGGAGATATAATAATAAGAAGGACACCAATTGAGTCAATGAAAATTCTTCTTTTCGCTTTCTTACTGATTTCGGATAATTTCTTTGCCATTTTACTACAAGAATAACTTTAGCTAGTTCTTGTAACGAGAAAAAGGGCAATATATTGATTGCCCTTTGAAGTTTTTTCCTTTTTCGAGGATTACAAATTATTTATTTGCCTGTGAAGGAATTTTGGTCTTGTCAACAAAACTCTGTTTGTCAGCTTGCGAAGGAATTTTGGTCTTGTCAACAAAACTTTGTTTGTCAGCTTGCGAAGGAATTTTGGTCTTGTCCACTCCTTGTTCATAAATCGCATCGTTATCGGCGATATCATGGTTTTCACAAGAAACGACTAAAAGGGTGGCACTTGTTAAAAGGCCAAATAGGACTTTTTTCATTTTGAATGGTTTTTGGTTAATTATTAGGTTTAAACTTCTTCAAAAATAGGAAAAACACCTATATCAAAAAGCATTTTATCATAAAATTCTTACATATTAACGGAAAAATGGCCTTTTTCGTCGAATTTAACTATGTAAAGACAATACTTGTCATTCAGGAGATGGGGCTTTGGGGAGTTTTTCTACCATCATACAGCTTTTTAGTTCTCCAAGCTGGCTTGCCGGCGGGCGGGTCGAATTTCTTAATTTCAAACTTCGTGTTTCTGGATCTACGGTTTCTATAGATATATGAGTGGTATCTTTTGGAAGGAAAGAAGCAATTTTCTCCGGCCATTCGATAAAGATCCAGACGTCTTGGTCTAAATAATCCTCTAAACCCATGTCCAACGCCTCGACCTCATCGTTTAGGCGGTAGAAATCGAAATGGTAGGCGAGCAGTTCCCCATCTGGGGCATTGTATTCGTTGACGATGCCGAACGTAGGGCTGTTGCCGGAGTCTGCCGCGCCCAATTCTTTTAACATGGCCTTGATCAATGTAGTTTTTCCGGCACCCATTGGGGCGTGAAACGCAAGGGTGCTTGAAGGGGCTTGTTCGATGAGCTGCTTAGCCACATCTTGGATTTGGTCTTCGGTATAGGTTATTTTCTGCATTGTTGTATTGAATCGTATACGTATTCCATTAGGGTTCGAAATTACTAAAAGCTAGGCAATAGCAGTTTGCTGTACGGTACTAATGAGAGGCAATATACACGGTGTCTCCTCGACCAGGAAAGAAAACTTAAACATTTAAATGGACCATGTCTTGTTTAGCATCAAAAATTTTTCCGATTGCACGTGATACGGTCAAATTTAGCTTCTATATTTATCCCTAATCTTAATATCTCATAAAAATGAAAAATTCAACAAAGAATACGAACATTACGCTGGCCATTCTTGCAGGAGTGGCGGTAGGCGGTACAATTTCCTTACTGTTTGCGCCCGATAGCGGAAAGCGGACGAGACGTAAAATCAAGGATAGTACCCATAAGGCGACCGACGCTTTGGCCAAAGCGGCCAACGAATTAAAAGGAAAGGCACAAGATGCCTTTCTTGATGAAAAAGAAAGTCTGGAGACCCGCATTAACTCCATCGCTTCCCAGGTAAGGCATAATAAGGAAGAAATGTTACCCTTGCTCGAAAAAAAATTGAAAGAAATGAAGGCAAAAAGCAAAAAGGTAAAAACGAAGGCCAAAGCCTAGTAGCGAAATCCTTTATGCTTTAAGCGAAGGCTCCTATTTTCTCGATAGGGGTCTTTTCTTTTGCTTTATTTAGGTCTTAACACCACAAACGGAATAATCATCTCCTCTAAGGAAACACCGCCATGTTGGTACGTATTCCGGTAGTAATTGACATAGTGGTTGTAGTTATTGGGATACGCAAAAAACAAATCGTTCTTGGCAAAAATAAACGAGCTGCTCATGTTGATACTGGGCAAATAAATCTGCGACGGGTCGGGGGCGGCTAAAACATCTTTATCTTCATAGGTTAGGCTGCGCCCGGTTTTGTAGCGGAGGTTAAGGCTGGTTTCCTTATCGCCAATGACTTTGGAGGGCTGTTTTACGTTGATGGTGCCGTGGTCGGTGGTGATGATGAGCTTCATTCCCAATTGTTGGGCCTGTTGAATGATTTCCAACAGGGGGGAATTCTTGAACCAACTTTGGGTCAGCGATCGGTAGGCCTTATCATTACTGGCCAGTTCTTTAATGACTTCCATTTCGGTCTTGGAATGGCTGAGCATATCCACAAAATTGTAAACGATGACCGTGAGGTCATTATCCTTTTGTGTCTTGAAATTCTGGGACAGATGTTTCCCTTGGCGCAGGCTGCTGATCTTATGATATTCCCATTCAATGTCAAGGCCCAAGCGTTTGATCTGTGCGCCGAGAAATTTATCCTCGAACAGATTTTTTCCGCCTTCGTCCGTATCGTTTTTCCACCAATCTGGATAGCGTTTTTCCATGTCGAGGGGAGTGAGTCCCGAAAAGATAGCGTTTCGGGCGTATTGCGTGGCGGTGGGGAGGATGCTGAAGTAGGAATCCTCTCTTGATTTTTTATAAAAAGCACCCACCGAATCCTCGAAGGCATACCATTGATCATACCGTAGATTGTCGACCACGACGAGTAGGGTAGGAGTATCCTGTATTTCAGGGGCGACCCATTCCTTAAATAAGTTGTGCGACATCACAGGTCCATTGCCGGCGAACCAATCCCTATAATTTTTATCGACGAACTTTCCGAAGTGGTTGTTAGCCTCTGTCTTTTGGGATTCCAAAATCTCGAACATGCTACTGTCTTCGATTTCTTCTAGCCGTAGTTCCCAATAAATCAGTTTTTTGTAAAGTTCGGTCCACTCTTCTGGGGAATTGACCATGGAGAGATCCATCGCTATTTTGCGGAATTCCTGTTGATAGTTGGCGGTGGTTTTTTCGGATACCAGCCGAGAATGGTCCAAGTTCTTTTTAAGGGATAATAAAATTTGGTGGGGATTCACCGGCTTTATAAGATAATCGGCAATTTTGGATCCGATGGCCTCTTCCATAATAAATTCCTCCTCACTTTTGGTGATCATCACCACGGGAAGCGAAGAATCGATGACTTTGATTTCGTGGAGTGTCTCCAGTCCAGAGATACCGGGCATGTTTTCGTCCAGGAAAACAATATCGACGCGGGAATTGTCTAGTTCTTCCAAAGCCTCCTGTCCGCTTTGACAGGTAATGACATCGTAATTCTTTCCCTGTAAAAAAATGATATGGGGCTTTAAAAGATCGATCTCGTCATCGACCCATAGGATGGTTATTTTGTTCATTTTATTATCTTTGATTTCATCGAATTAGCTCCTAATCGATTCTCTACTGAAAACCCCTATGAAGCTAAAGATCTTCAATGATCCAATTTACGGATTTATCGGTATTCCCAACACCTTGATCTTTGATCTGATCGAGGATCCCTACTTTCAGCGATTACGGCGCATTTCGCAAATGGGATTATCCTATTTGGTGTATCCCGGGGCGCATCATACCCGTTTTCATCACGCCCTGGGCAGTATGCATCTAATGCAGCAGGCGATTCAAGTACTTCGTTTAAAGCAGGTTGAAATTACCGGGGAAGAGGAGAGCGGCCTCTACTGCGCCATCCTCTTACACGATATCGGTCATGGTCCGTTTTCCCATGCCATGGAACACAGTATAGTCGAGAATATGGGCCATGAACACATTTCACTACAATTCATGCAGGCATTGGACGACAAGTTTAACGGAAGTTTAACGCTGGCCATCGAAATCTTCAAAGGCAGATATTCAAAACCTTTTTTAAACCAATTGGTGTCAAGCCAATTGGATATGGATCGATTGGATTACTTAAAGCGCGACAGTTTTTATACCGGAGTCGCCGAGGGAAACATCAACGCCGAGCGTTTAATAACCATGTTGAACGTGGTGGAAGACCGCTTAGTGGTACAGGAAAAGGGAATTTATTCAGTAGAAAAGTTTCTGATGGCACGCCGGTTCATGTACTGGCAGGTATATCTGCATAAAACCGGTATAGTGGCCGAGCAGCTACTTATACGTACCTTGAAACGGGCGAAAGAACTTATCGGCAACGGAGAGGCCTTGCCGTGTAGCGCCGCCTTACGGTTTTTTATGCAGAATAAAATAGAAGAGGATAATTTCAATCCCAGCGTTCTCGAAACCTTCGCCAAGCTCGATGACGTTGACATTCTGGCCGCCCTAAAAGCTTGGCAAGAAAGCTCCGATTTTGTACTTTCACAATTATCACGGATGATCATCGACCGTCGTTTACTGAAAATAAAGCTTAAGAACAAACCGATCGGCAAAGAACGATTACGTAATTATGCCGATCGTTTTAAAAAAGAACATAATCTCACCGAACATGAGACGGGATATTTTATTTTTTCTGGAACCATCGAAAACCAAGCATATAATCAGCGGCACCAGAATATCAACATCCTAAAAAAGAACGGTAAACTGGTAGATGTTGCGAAAGCATCCGATCAGCTGAACTTGAAGGCCTTATCCAAAAAGGTGGTCAAGTATTTTGTGTGTTATCCCAAGGGGGTGGGCCGTAGTATTGGATAGATCGGGGTTTGATTTGAATTTGGCGTTTGGGTTTGTATTTTTTGTTACTTTTGCATCCATGGTGTTCACGGCAGGTCAAATTGCGGGTATATTAGAGGGCGATCTTGAAGGCGACCCCGAAATAGCCGTCCACAAATTGGCCAAGATCGAGGAAGGCGAGAAAGGGGCATTGACCTTTTTGGCCAATCCGAAATATACATCCTATATATATTCAACCAAGGCTTCGATTACCATTGTCAACAAAGATTTTGTACCCGAACAAAAGCTTGAAACAACCCTGATTAAGGTAGAAGATGCCTACGAATCCTTTTCCCGCATACTCGAATACTACAATCAGGTCAAGTACAATAAAACTGGGATTGAGCAGCCGGTATATCAATCGGAAAGCGTTTCGTATGGATCGGATTTTTATTTAGGGGCATTTTCCTATTTGGGCAATAATGTTAAAATCGGTAATAACGTAAAAATATATCCGAACGTTTATATTGGGGATAATGTTTCCATTGCCGACAATGTGATCATCTTTGCAGGTGCCAAAATATATTCCGAATCCGTTATCGGCAACAACTGCATCATCCATAGCGGTGTCATTATCGGCGCGGACGGTTTTGGTTTCAGTCCCAATAAAGAGGGGGAGTTTCAAAAAGTTCCGCAGACCGGAAATGTGGTTTTAGAAGACAATGTCGATGTCGGGGCCGGTACGACCATAGACCGGGCGACATTGGGTTCGACGGTATTGCGAAGGGGGGTGAAACTGGACAACCAGATACAGATTGCCCATAACGTCGAGATCGGGGAACATACCGTAATCGCCGCCCAAACGGGTATTGCCGGATCGACCAAGATCGGCAGGCGATGTATGATTGGCGGGCAGGTGGGTATTGTAGGCCATATTACCATCGGTGATAACGTAAAAATCCAAGCTCAGTCCGGTATCGGTCGAAATGTAAAGAGCAATGAGGTGCTGCAAGGCTCTCCCGCCTTAAGCTACGGCGACTACAACAAATCTTACGTGCATTTTAAGAATTTACCTAAAATTTCACATCGGATCGACGAATTGGAAAAAAACTATAGCGATCAGTACAGCAATGAAGCAAAGAACCATTAACAAAGAGGTCATTCTAAAGGGCGTCGGCCTGCATTCGGGTGCCGACGTGACCATGAAATTCGTACCTGCCCCCATTAACCACGGCTATGCTTTTAAAAGAATCGATCTAGAAGGGGAGCCTATCATAGAAGCCGATGCCAATTATGTGGTCAACACGCAACGTGGCACCAATCTTGAAAAGCGGGGAGTGAAAATTCAGACATCCGAACATGTTATGGCCGCTTTGGTAGGGATGGAAATCGATAACGTACTGATCGAGTTAGATGCTCCCGAACCCCCCATCATGGACGGTTCCGCAAAATATTTTGTGGAGGCCCTTGAAATCGTGGGTGCCAAGGAACAGGATGCAGAACGGGATGAGTATGTGGTGAAGGATGTAATTTCCTTTAAGGACGAGGCCACGGGTAGCGAACTGACGGTCATTCCCTCGGAGACCTATCAAGTGACTACCATGGTCGATTTTGGCACTAAGGTATTAGGCACACAGAATGCCACCCTCGAAAACCTTTCGGATTTTAAGGACGAAATCGCCAGTGCCAGGACCTTTAGCTTTCTTCATGAACTGGAGATGTTGCTGGAGAACGGACTCATCAAAGGCGGCGACCTGAACAATGCCATTGTGTATGTAGATAAGGAAATATCTGAAAGCACGATGAAAAAGTTGGAAGATGCCTTCGACAAGAAAAAGCTTTCCGTTAAACCGAACGGTATATTGGACAATTTGACGCTACACCAGCCCAATGAGGCCGCAAGGCACAAGTTGTTAGACGTCATTGGAGACCTGGCCTTGGCCGGTACCCGTATCCGCGGAAAGGTCATTGCCACGAAGCCGGGGCATTATGTCAATACTCAGTTCGCCAAAAAATTGGCAAAGATCATCAAGCTCGAAAAGCGCAACAAGGTGCCGCGATACGATTTGGACCAACCGCCATTAATGGACATCCACCAAATTATGGATATGTTGCCGCACCGCCCGCCCTTTCTTCTCATCGACCGCATTTTGGAGCTTTCCGATACGCATGTTGTAGGAATGAAGAACGTGACCATGAACGAGCCCTTCTTCGTCGGGCATTTTCCCGGTGCCCCGGTCATGCCAGGAGTAATGCAGGTCGAAGCTATGGCGCAAACAGGTGGTATCTTGGTATTAAGTACCGTTCCGGATCCCGAAAACTATCTGACTTTTTTTATGAAGATGGATAATGTGAAGTTCAAACAAAAAGTGTTACCGGGCGATACCCTCATATTCAATTGCAGCCTTATCTCCCCGATCCGAAGGGGTATTTGCCATATGCAGGCCTACGCATATGCCAATAATAAACTGGTCTGTGAAGCGGAATTGATGGCGCAGATCGTCAAGGTAAAAGAAAAGAACTGAGATGAACCAGCCCCTAGCCTACATACATCCCGGTGCCAAAATTTCGAAAAAAGTGGTGGTAGAACCTTTTACCACTATCCATAACAATGTGATAATCGGTGATGGCACTTGGATCGGTTCTAACGTTACCATCATGGAGGGTGCCCGTATCGGAAAAAATTGTAATATTTTTCCCGGTGCCGTCATTTCCGCCCCGCCGCAGGATTTGAAGTATCAGGGTGAGGATACCACGGTAAGCATCGGCAACAACACGACCATACGGGAGTGCGCTACCATTCATAAGGGCACCTTGGATCGCAATAAGACCGTAATCGGCAAGAACTGTCTGATAATGGCCTACTGCCATGTGGCCCATGATTGCGTAATCGGCGACAATTGTATTTTTTCCAACAATTCCACTTTGGCGGGCCATGTCACCATCGGCGATAACGTCATTTTAGCGGGCCTTGTAGCGGTGCACCAGTTCGTATCCGTGGGACAACACGCGTTCGTCACCGGGGGTTCCTTGGTGCGCAAGGATGTTCCGCCTTATGTTAAGGCGGCCAGGGAGCCGCTCTCCTACGTGGGCATAAATTCCGTCGGTTTGCGGAGAAGGGGATTCCCCTCCGAAAAGATCCGGGAAATTCAAAACATCTATCGCATCCTTTATCAGAAAAATTACAATAATTCGCAGGCCACCCAGATTATCGAGGCCGAAATGGAGGCAACGCCCGAAAGGGACGAGATACTTCAGTTCATTCGCGATTCCCAGCGGGGCATCATGAAGGGGTATTTTAGTAATAGCTGATGTAGAATTTGAATGTGCCGATAGTACGTTGAAGGTATAAGGTGCGATTATAGAAACCTGAGCCTTCAAAACCCGTTCGGAGCGCAGCCGATTGTTGAACAACTGCGCAGCAGCAATTGAACCTTGAATCTTTCAAATATTAATTCTTGAACCTTAAATATTAATATGGCATCAACATCCGATATCCGAAAAGGACTTTGTATCCGATACAACAATGATATTTACAAAATAATCGAATTTTTACATGTAAAGCCCGGTAAAGGACCGGCTTTTGTCCGTACCAAGCTTAAAAGTGTTTCCACGGGCAAGGTTTTGGACAATACGTTTTCCGCGGGACACAAAATAGAGGATGTCCGTGTGGAGACCCGTTCGTATCAGTTTTTATATGCAGATGGACAGACCTACCATTTTATGAACACCGACGACTACAATCAGATAGCGCTTCAGGAAAGTGCCTTGGACACGCCTGATCTTCTAAAGGAAGGCGAAATCGTCACCATTCTGTTCAATACCGAGGACGCCATGCCCCTTTCCGTCGACATGCCGGCACACGTTATATTGGAAATCACCTATACCGAACCGGGCGTAAAAGGTAACACGGCCACCAACGCCACCAAGCCCGCTAAAGTAGAGACCGGGGCGGAGGTAAACGTTCCGTTGTTCCTGAACGAAGGCGATAAAATTAAAGTTGATACTTCCAATGGTTCGTACATGGAAAGGGTAAAGGAGTAGGGTTATGAAATTCCCCGCCCCACACACCTTAAAACAGATTGCGACCATCATCGGCTGCGAGTACATCGGTGCGGATAATTTTCCCGTTTTGGGCATGAATGAGATCCATGTGGTCGACAAGGGGGACATCGTTTTTGTGGATCATCCAAAATATTACGATAAGGCCTTGAACTGCAAGGCTTCCGTAGTGCTTATCAACAAAAAAGTTGAATGCCCCGATGATAAGGCCCTGTTGATTTCCGAAGACCCTTTTCGTGATTTTAATGTATTGACTCAATATTTTAAACCCTTTGAGAAGGCGGTGAATGCCATTGCCCCCTCCGCAAAAATCGGCCAGAATACGATTATTCAGCCGAATGTTTTTATCGGTAATCATGTTGTTATCGGTGATGATTGCCTGATCCATGCCAATGTAGCTATCTATGATAATTGTGTCATAGGAAATAATGTAATTATTCATTCGGGCACCGTAATCGGCTCGGATGCCTTTTATTATAAGAACCGACCAAATGGCTTAGATAAGTTGGTTTCCGGGGGAAGGGTGATTTTGGAGGATGACGTTGAACTGGGTTCACTTTGCACCATAGATAAGGGCGTTACGGGCGATACCACGATAAAAAGAGGAACGAAGCTGGACAATCAGGTACATGTCGGCCACGACACGGTCATTGGTGAAAAATGCTTGATTGCCTCCCAAACGGGAATTGCGGGTTGCGTGGTTATCGAAGATGAGGTCACGCTTTGGGGACAGGTCGGAACGAACAGCGGTATCACCATCGGAAAGAAAGCGGTCATTATGGGCCAGACCGGCGTTACCAAATCTGTATCCGGCGGCAAAAGCTATTTCGGCACTCCCATCGAGGAATCGCGCGAAAAATTGAAACAGCTAGCCTATGTAAAACAAATTCCTTCGATCTTAAAAAAATTAAAGGAATAAATCGCGAATCCTTTATAAATCACGCATTATCCGCTATTTTTGTTCCTATACCATGAACCCAATAACTATTAACGAATAACGAAACACATGAGCGTATTAGTCAATAAGGATTCCAAAATAATCGTACAGGGCTTTACCGGTAGCGAGGGTACCTTTCATGCCGAACAGATGATCGAATACGGAACCCAAGTAGTGGGAGGGGTAACCCCCGGTAAAGGTGGCCAGGAACATTTGGGAAGGCCGGTGTTCAATACCGTTGAAGAGGCCGTCAAAGAGGTCGGTGCCGATACCAGTATTATCTTCGTACCCCCGGCCTTTGCCGCCGATGCCATTATGGAGGCCGCCAATGCGGGTATAAAGGTGATTATCACGATAACCGAAGGTATTCCCGTGGCCGATATGGTCAAGGCCGCGGATTATGTAAAACACAGGGATTGTCGTTTAATAGGACCCAATTGCCCCGGAGTCATTACGCCAGGCGAGACCAAGGTAGGCATCATGCCCGGTTTCGTTTTTAAAAAGGGAAATGTGGGTATCGTTTCAAAATCCGGCACCTTGACCTATGAGGCGGCCGATCAGGTGGTACGCCAAGGGCTGGGCATTACGACGGCCATCGGAATTGGGGGTGACCCGATTATCGGAACGACCACCAAAGAGGCCGTCGAGCTATTGATTAATGACCCCGAGACCGAAGCGGTAGTCATGATCGGTGAAATCGGTGGACATTTGGAAGCCGATGCCGCTAAATGGTACAAAAGCAGCGGAAGCAAAAAGCCCATTATTGGATTTATTGCTGGAGAAACCGCCCCCGCTGGGCGGACCATGGGCCACGCCGGTGCCATTGTCGGCGGTAGTGACGACACCGCACAGGCCAAGAAAAAAATTATGAGGGAGTACGGGATACATGTCGTAGACTCCCCCGCCGAAATCGGATTAAAAGTAAAGGAGGTAATGGGGTGAAAAATTCCAACCACCAAATCACAAATCCCCGAATTGTCTCATCGTAGTCGAGATGCCGAACCCCAAATTTATCATGACATGAAATTACTGGAAGGAAAGAACGTGATTATTACCGGTGCCAGTAGGGGTATCGGCAAGGGCATTGCCCAAATATTCGCGCATCATGGGGCAAATATCGCCTTTACCTATAGTTCCAGCGAAAAACCTGCCCTGGAACTGGAAAAAGAATTGAAGAGTAAAGGCGTAAAGGCTAAGGCCTACAAAAGCGATGCCGCCAGTTTTGAGCAGGCCGATGCCCTGGTGCTGCAGGTGGTAAAGGATTTTGAGACCATTGACGTTCTCATCAACAACGCTGGTATCACCAAAGACAATCTTTTGATGCGCATGTCCGAAGCCGATTTCGACAGCGTACTGGAAGTCAATCTGAAGTCCGTTTTTAATATGACCAAGGCCGTGCAGCGAACCTTATTGAAACAGCGTAGTGGATCGATTATTAACATGAGCAGTGTAGTAGGGGTAAAGGGCAATGCCGGGCAGGCGAACTATGCGGCCTCGAAGGCCGGCATGATCGGCTTTACAAAATCCGTCGCTTTGGAACTTGGATCGCGGAACATCCGCTGCAACGCCATTGCCCCAGGATTCATCGAAACGGAAATGACGGAAAAGCTGGACGAAAAAACGGTTCAGGGCTGGCGTGATTCCATCCCCTTAAAACGCGGCGGATTACCAGAAGATATTGCAAATGCCTGTTTGTTCTTCGCTTCCGACCTATCCGCTTACATAACCGGCCAGGTTTTAAACGTAGATGGGGGTATGCTTACCTAGTTATGGTTATGAGCGCAGAGTTATGAAAAACTCCTGACTCATAACTCTAAACTCATAACTACAAAGAATGAACACCCAGACGGTACTCATGATTATCCTAGCTGCCATGGTAGCACTGGGTTTAGTGGTGTACCAATACTATTACCGCACCAAAAGAAAGGGTCAGTTAGCCTGGATACTGTCCTCTCTGCGCTTTTTGGCTTTGTTCGGCGTTTTTTTATTATTGATAAATCCCACTTTTACAAGAGACCAATATCGGATTGATAAGTCCAATTTAATCATACTGGTCGATAATTCCACTTCAGTAGAGGCCTCCAAAGATACTATCCAAAGAATTCTTGAAAAAATCGATCAAAGCGAGGCGCTAGAAAATCACTTTGTTTTACATCGCCATGGTTTTGGGGATAAAAACACGAATATCTCGGAGGCATTAAGCAAGATGCAAGAAATCTATTCTGCCTCGAATTCCGCTATAGTGTTATTGACGGACGGTAACCAGACTCTCGGGCAGGACTACGAGTACTATGGAAAAAACCAACAATTCCCCATATACCCCATAGCTGTTGGCGATACCACTCGCTATGACGATATCGCCATTTCACAGGTCAATGCCAATCGGTATGCCTTCCTTAAAAATAAATATCCCATTGAAGTTTTTATGTCCTACAACGGAAAAACCGACGTACGGAGCGTTCTTACCATTTCGGTGAATGGAAGAAGGGTGTTTCGAGAGAATATCTCATTTACGGATATGGACAATACCAAAGTTGTTCATACGCTTTTAGACGCCAATTCGGTAGGCTTAAAGAATATCGAGGTGTCCGTTGATTCCCTGACCAACGAGAGGAACACCGTCAATAACACCCGAAAGATTGCAGTAGAGGTGATCGATGAAAAGACCAATATCGCCATCGTATCGAACGTATTGCATCCCGATATTGGGGCCTTAAAAAAAGCGATCGAAAGCAATGAGCAGCGTTCGGTGACCATTAACAAAGCGAACAGCGATGTAAAGGATTTTGAAAATATAGACCTTTTTATACTGTACCAACCGGATGCTTCCTTTACACCCGTATATGATTTCATTCATCAAAAAAAAGCCAGTATATTCACTATAACGGGTTCGCAAACGGACTGGAATTTCTTGAACAAGGTGCAGAACAGCTTTTCCAAGAACAGTTATAATCAAACGGAAGAAGTTTTTCCTGTATTGAATCCCAGCTTTGGTCTCTTCAACATCGGTGACTTTTCCATTGAGGATTTTCCACCGCTAAAAGCTAATTTAGGGGAGATCAACTTGCAAAAATCCGGGGAGACTATTTTAAGCCAGCGAATCAAGGGTGTGGAACTCAACCAGCCTTTGCTCGTCTTATTAGGAAACGATAGGGAGAGGGAGGCCGTGCTTTTTGGTGAAAATAGCTGGAAATGGCGGATGCAGAGCTTTCGCAACGATGAAAATTTTAAAAATTTCGACCATCTCGTCGGTCAGCTTATTTTATACCTTTCGACCCATACATCCCGCGAACGGCTCACGTTGGAATATAGCTCCGTTTACACTGGGCGTTCTACCGCAAAAATTACGGCCGCCTACTTTGATGAAACCTATGTTTTTGATTCCAACGCGACCATAAACCTACGACTTAAAAATACCGAAACCGGTGCCTTTACCGAAATGCCCATGCTGTTAAAAGGCAGCTATTACGAATCCGATGTAAGCGGTCTGGCAGCGGGGAGCTACGATTTTACCGTAACCGTACGTAATGAAAACCTGTCGAAATCAGGCAGTTTTACCATTCTGGATTTTGATGTGGAAAAACAACTGGTATCCACGAATTATCAAAAATTGGCCCGTCTGGCGAACAATACGGACGGAAAACCTTATTTTCCGTCCCAAACCGATGCACTAATTTCTGATCTTTCACAGGATAATCGTTTCTTGCCTATTCAAAAAGGCGAGCAAAATAGTGTATCTTTGATCGATTTAAGAATACTTCTGGCCCTAATTGCCGCAGCATTGACCGCCGAATGGTTTATCAGAAAATATAACGGACTTACCTAAACTAAAATTCTTTATGGACAAACTACCAAAAATTGCATTACCGGCCATCTTCGGCCTTATCGTACTAGTCATCTTGATATCAAAATCTGCCGTTACCATCGATTCCGGTGAGGCCGGGGTACTCTTCAAGACCTTTGGCGAAGGTGTGGTCACAGATGAACCGCCGTTGGGAGAGGGCTTCCACCTCGTAGCCCCTTGGAACAAAGTATTTATCTACGAGGTACGGCAGCAAGAGGTTTTTGAAAAGATGAAAGTACTGTCTTCCAATGGATTGGACATTCAGTTGGATGCTTCGGCCTGGTTTCAGCCCAAATATGAACAACTAGGAAAATTACATCAAGAAAAAAGCGAGATGTATAAGGAGCGTATTTTACTGCCCGCTATTCGTTCCGCGGCACGAAGCGTCGTCGGTAGGTATACCCCCGAGCAATTGTATAGCAGCAAACGCGATGCCATACAGAACGAGATTTTTGAAGAGACGAAGAATATTGTCGATGATCAGTATATTCAACTCAACGAAATTCTGGTGCGCGATGTTACCCTTCCCGAAACCATAAAGGATGCCATCGAGCGTAAATTGAGGCAGGAACAGGAATCATTGGAATACGAATTCCGATTGGTGACGGCCAAAAAAGAAGCTCAAAAAGTAACCATTGAAGCGCAAGGCAAGGCGGACGCCAACAGAATTCTAAGTGCCTCGTTGACAGACAAGATCTTGCAGGACAAGGGGGTGGATGCGACCCTAAAACTGGCACAATCCGCCAATGCGAAAGTCGTGGTCGTCGGCGGTGGCGAATCTGGCCTACCCCTGATTTTAGGGAATAACTAAATAAAAACTTCAATCGATTTTTTGTAGATTGGAAATAAATCCTAATTTTACGGCTGTAATGAAGAACAACAACACACATCATCATTTTTACACTTGCGCTCAAGCGACGTAAAATGGTATGTAGTGCGATTACATAATTTTACGACCCGTTTGAGCAATCAAGCGGGTTTTTTATTAGTAAACGTTGCCATTCCCAAAAAGGCTGGAATGGTTGAACACATAAGACCAATTTTATGATACGAATCGCCATACAGAAAGCCGGACGCCTGAACGAGGATTCTTTACAGATATTAAAAGACTGCGGCATATCGATAGACAATGGTAAGGACCAATTGAGGGCATCTTCCCGAAATTTTCCTTTGGAGGTCTTTTACCTTAGGAACGGCGATATACCTCAGTATCTAAGGGATGGGGTGGTCGATATAGCAATTATTGGCGAGAATGTTTTGATCGAAAAGGGAGAGGACATCCACATCGCGGAAAAACTTGGCTTTTCAAAATGTAAGGTGTCCTTGGCCATACCGAAGTCCGTTAAATATAACTCGGTACGCGATTTCGAAGGAAAACGCATTGCCACATCCTACCCGAACACGGTGCGTAACTATTTGAGGGAAAAAGGAGTGCAGGCCGACCTTCATATCATAACCGGTTCTGTGGAGATTGCCCCCAATATAGGCCTTGCCGAGGCGATATGCGACATCGTATCCAGCGGAAGTACGCTCTTTAAAAATAACCTGAAGGAAGTAGAGGTCATGTTGACAAGCGAGGCCGTGTTGGCGGTTTCCCCGAAAATATCGGATGAGCGTAGGGAAATTTTAAAGAAGATACAATTCCGTATCCAGTCCGTCTTGCAGGCACGGCAATCAAAATATGTACTGTTGAACGCACCCAACGACAAATTGGATAATGTATTGGCCCTCTTGCCGGGAATGAGAAGCCCCACGGTACTACCCTTGGCCGAAAAGGGATGGAGTTCCGTACATACGGTCATCAATAAAGATAAGTTCTGGGAGGTCATCCACGAACTGAAACAGGCCGGTGCCGAGGGTATCTTGGTCTGCCCCATTGAAAAAATGGTATTATAGCGCAGGAATAAAAAAGGTAATGAACAAAATATATAAACCAAAACGAGCGGACTGGAAAGAGGTTCTCAAACGCCCCGCACAATCCGTGGATGCCATTGAGAAGACGGTAAATGCCATTTTTAAGGAAGTCATGTCAGATGGGGACAGTGTATTAAAAAAATACACCGAAAAATATGATGGTGTTTCATTGAAAGACTTAAAAGTATCAAGTGCGGAAATAGAAGTGGCTAAATGTGAGGTTTCGCCAGAGTTGAAAGAGGCAATCCAATTTGCTAAAAGCAACATCGAGACTTTCCATAAAGCACAAATAACGGATAGAATCGAAGTAGAAACAGTCAAGGGAGTCCATTGTTGGCAGGAAAAACGTCCGATTCAAAAGGTCGGACTATATATCCCGGGAGGCTCGGCCCCTCTATTTTCGACTATTTTAATGTTGGCGGTCCCTGCAGCAATCGCGGGCTGTCGGGAAAAGGTTCTTTGCTCGCCGCCGAACAAAGAGGGGAAAATACATCCAGTCATTTTATATACCGCGGATCTGTGCGGTATAACAGAAATTTTCAAGGTAGGGGGCATACAGGGCATTGCGGGCATGGCCTTTGGCACCGAAAGCATCCCACGGGTCTATAAAATTTTCGGGCCTGGCAATCAGTTTGTCACTGCGGCCAAGCAGATTGCCACAAAATATGGCGTCGCTATCGACATGCCCGCCGGTCCGAGCGAGCTTTTAGTGGTAGCCGACGATACGGCCCATGCCGCCTTTGTGGCCTCCGACCTGTTAAGTCAGGCCGAACACGGCGCGGACAGTCAGGTGATTTTGGTATCGACCTCCAAAGTCCTAATCGGCAAAGTAGAAAAACAGATAGCGAAACAGCTTGAAAAACTGCCACGAAAAAAAATCGCCCAAAAAGCGATCGACAATAGCAAGTTGATCTATGTGGAAGATGACCGTACCGCTATCGACTTAATTAATGAATACGGGCCAGAGCACTATATCATATGTGTCGAAAACGAGGAATTTTATGTGGACAATATTTGGAATGCCGGCTCGGTATTTATTGGAAATTACACCCCCGAAAGCGCAGGCGATTACGCCTCGGGAACGAACCACACCCTGCCCACTAACGGGTACGCCAAGCAATATAGCGGCGTAAATTTAGACAGTTTTATGAAAAGCATGAGCTTTCAGAAGATAACCGAGGAGGGAATAAAGAAAATAGGTAAAGCCGTAGAGATAATGGCCGCGGCAGAAGGCTTGGAGGCTCATAAAAATGCGGTGACATTGCGTTTGCAGCGTTTAAAAAAGCGATAGAAGCAACTACCTCGGCCAGGCTCGACCCGAGCGCAACGGAACCTCTATGATGGGCGGATTAAAGTTTTTGGTTTTGGTTCTCCAAAATATGTCGACAAGGTTCAACATAATCCGAAGTCAAAGATTCGAAGAGATATAACATTTTACAAGGAAAAGCGGAGTGATATGAATTTCAATCTCGATAAAATAACCAGAGAAAAGATAAAGGGCCTAAGCCCTTATTCCTCTGCCCGCGACGAATACATTTCCGACGGTTCGGAAATGGTGTTTTTAGATGCAAATGAGAATCCCTTCGAAAACGGGGTGAACCGCTATCCCGATCCCCAACAGCGCAGATTGAAGTCCGTTTTATCGCAGCGCAAGGAGGTTCCCGTGGATAATATCCTCTTGGGTAATGGCAGTGATGAAGTCCTAGATCTGATTTTCAGGGCGTTTTGTGAGCCCAAGGTCGACAATATCATCACCTTGCCACCGACTTACGGAATGTACAAGGTGCTTGCCGGAATCAACGATATCGAAAACCGGGAGGTACTTTTGACCCGAAATTACCAGCTCAATGTCAGGGGTATCTTAAAGCAGGCGGACGAAAACTCCAAGTTGCTGTTTCTTTGTTCCCCCAACAATCCGACGGGCAATAGTTTTTCGGAAGATAAAATTATCCGGTTATTGGAAAATTTTAAGGGCCTTGTGGTCATCGATGAGGCCTATATCGATTTCTCAAATAAAGGAAGCTGGACAAAAAAACAGGAGGAATACCCCAACTTGATCGTTACCCAGACTTTGTCCAAAGCCTATGGAATGGCAGGTATTCGGTTAGGCATCTGTTTGGCATCCCCAGAAATTATATCCTTATTGAACAAAATCAAACCGCCTTACAATATCAACCAACTGACCCAAAACCACGCTTTAAAAAGGTTGGAAAGCGTTTCGAGGATTCGTTTGGAAATCGCGGAAATCCTAAATCAGAAAAAATTGGTATTGAAGGTATTGAAGCATGTCGCTTTTATAGAAAAGGTGTATCCTTCCGATGCTAATTTTTTATTGGTAAAAGTGGATGATGCCGATAAGCGGTACAACCAGCTGTTGAAAAAGGGCATTGTGACCAGAAACCGCAGTAATCAGCCGCTGTGCGAAAATACCCTGCGGTTTACAATCGGCACGCCCGAAGAGAACATCAAGCTGGTAATGGCACTCAAGGAATTAAATTAGGCGCAATGATGAATAGTTTAATGAAAGACAGTTCAAATTCGACAACGCCCGCTTCGGATACCATCGGGCGGAAAGTACTTTTTATCGATCGTGACGGTACCCTGATCAAGGAAACTGTGGACGAACAGATCGATGCCTTTGAAAAGTTGATTTTTTACCCCAAAGTTTTCACATTTTTGGGAAAAATAGCCAAAGAACTCGATTATGAATTGGTAATGATCACCAATCAAGATGGTTTGGGGACCGAGGTTTTTCCCGAAGATACCTTTTGGCCCGTACATAACTTCATCTTAAAAACCTTTGAAAACGAGAGTGTGGTTTTTGATAAGATTTTTATAGACAGAACGTTCCCAAAAGATAAGGCCCACACTCGAAAGCCGGGTACGGGACTTCTAACGGAGTATTTCACCGCAGCATATGATCTAGAGAATTCCTTCGTTATCGGAGATCGTCTAACCGATATCGAGCTGGCCAAAAACTTAGGTTCAAAGGGTATATTTCTCAATGATCATACGAACTTGGGCACCGATGAGATAACGGTGAAGCGGGAAAAACTCGATTCGGTAATAGCGTTGCAAACTAAGGATTGGAAAACGATATATGAGTTTTTGAAGTTGAAGGGCAGAACCTCTGAAATTACAAGAAAGACCAACGAGACCGATATCCACATCAAACTCAATTTGGACGGTTCCGGCAAAAGTGATATCAAAACGGGACTGGCTTTTTTCGACCACATGCTCGACCAACTGGCCCGCCACGGCCAAATGGATCTGGAAATCAATGTCGATGGCGATTTGGAAGTAGACGAACACCACACCATAGAAGACACGGCCATTGCCTTGGGCGAAGTATTTCACAAGGCGCTGGGTGACAAACTGGGTATCGAGCGCTATGGGTTTTGCCTTCCCATGGACGATTGCCTGGCCCAGGTTGCCATCGACTTTGGTGGCCGAAACTGGCTCGTCTGGGACACGGGGTTCAAAAGGGAGAAGGTAGGCGATATGCCTACGGAAATGTTCCACCATTTTTTTAAATCCTTTACCGATGGCGCCAAGGCGAATGTAAATATCAAGGCCGAGGGCATCAACGAACACCATAAAATCGAGGCGATTTTTAAGGCTTTCGCCAAATCTATTAAAATGGCGGTCAAGCGTGATGTGGAAAAGATGGTACTACCGTCTACCAAGGGAATGCTTTGACAAATACTTGATTAAGTTACCATGTATCGATACGGAAATTTTGCGCACACAGGCTCTGCCCATCACTACGAAGTCAGAAAATTGAAGTTGCACTTCGATACTGTAACTAATACAATTGAAAAATGAAAATTGTCATTATAAACTATGGTGCCGGAAATATTCAGAGCATCAAATTTGCTATAAAACGATTGG
Source organism: uncultured Flavobacteriaceae bacterium (assembly GCA_963734985.1). Lineage (GTDB taxonomy): Bacteria > Bacteroidota > Bacteroidia > Flavobacteriales > Flavobacteriaceae > Pricia. The sequence continues at coordinate 858,438 of CAVTJB010000002.1, read as the reverse complement.
GTTATGAAGCTATTTTGAGCAATAATGTGCACGAAATTAGGCATGCGGACAAAGTGATTTTTCCAGGGGTGGGCGAGGCCAGTAGCGCCATGAAGAAATTGGTCGCCAGCGGACTCGATGAATTGGTTCCTAAATTAAAACAGCCCGTTCTGGGTATTTGTTTGGGGATGCAACTGATGTGCAATTCCTCCGAAGAGGGGAATACCGAGGGACTGGGGATTTTTGATACCGAGGTAATCAAGTTTTCGAACAAAGTAAAAGTCCCGCAAATCGGGTGGAACCAAATTTCAAACCTAAAAACCGGACTTTTTAAGGGGGTAGGGGAGAACGCCCATATTTATTTGGTACACAGTTTTTATGCGCCCTTGGGCAAAGAAACTATTGCAGAGTCGGAATATGGGCTACCCTATAGTGCTGCCTTAAGAAAGGATAATTTTTATGGAACCCAATTCCATCCCGAAAAAAGCAGTAATGTTGGAGCAAAAATATTGGAAAATTTTTTGAAACTATGAGAATAATTCCGGCTATTGACATTATAGAAGGACAATGTGTACGACTTACCAAAGGGGCTTACGACACTAAAAAAATTTACAACCAAAACCCCTTGGAAGTAGCCAAAGAATTTGAGGCCCACGGTATCCGCTATCTGCATTTGGTCGATTTGGACGGAGCAAAGTCCGAACACATCGTCAACCATAAGGTTTTGGAACAGATTGCTTCAAAGACCAGCCTGAAAATCGATTTTGGCGGAGGGTTGAAGACTGATGAAGATTTGCGGATTGCCTTCGAAAGCGGAGCTACCCAGATTACCGGTGGAAGTATTGCCGTAAAGGACCGGGATACCTTTGTGGGATGGATCGAAACGTACGGGCCTGAAAAAATCATCCTGGGTGCGGACGCCAAAGATGAAAAGGTAGCAGTCTCCGGTTGGCAAGAGGAATCATCGGAAGAATTAATTCCTTTTATCCAAACCCATCAAAAAAATGGGATTCAATATGTAATTTGTACCGATATCGCGAAAGATGGGATGCTGGAAGGGCCTTCGTTCGATTTATATATAAGGATTATCGAGGAATGCGATGCCGACTTAAAATTAATAGCCAGTGGGGGAATCGCTACTTTTGAAGAACTTCCTCAATTGGCCGAAATCGGCTGTGAAGCTACGATTATCGGTAAGGCGATCTATGAGAATCGAATCGGTTTGAAACAGTTGGAAAATTATGTAGTACGAAATACCTACGACTAAAAAAATGCTTGCAAAACGAATCATACCCTGTCTCGATATCAAAGACGGCCGCACCGTGAAAGGCGTTAATTTCGTCGATTTGCGGGATGCAGGAGACCCGGTCGAATTGGCCGAAATCTATAGTAAGGAGGGCGCCGACGAACTCGTTTTTCTGGATATCTCCGCTACGGAGCAGAAAAGAAAAACGCTGGCCGAGCTGGTTTACCATGTGGCCGAGAAGGTGAACATTCCCTTTACCGTCGGGGGAGGCATTTCATCCATTGAAGATGTGGACGTGTTATTGCAAAATGGGGCCGATAAGGTTTCCATTAATTCCTCGGCGGTCAAAAATCCGCAATTGATCAACGATTTGGTGGCCAAATTCGGCTCGCAATGTATTGTGGTCGCTATTGATGCCAAAAAAATCGAGAGGGAATGGCTCGTTCATTTAGTAGGGGGTAAAGTGCCTACGGAACGTAAATTGTTCGAATGGGCGAAGGAAGTGGAAGAACGTGGGGCCGGTGAAATTTTATTTACCTCTATGGATCACGACGGCACCAAGGGCGGATTCGCCAATGGTGCTTTGGCCCGGTTGTCGACCCAATTGAACATTCCGATAATAGCATCCGGTGGAGCCGGAAACATGCAGCATTTTGCGGATGCCTTTACGATTGGAAAAGCGGATGCCGCGCTTGCTGCCAGCGTTTTCCATTTTAAGGAAATCGAAATCCGGAATTTGAAGGAAGAACTTAAGAAAAATGGAATTGCCGTTAGATTGTAATGCAATAATATCGTGAACCTGTCTGGCGGCTAAAGAGCGCCATTGAGACCTTAAGAAAACGAAGGGTCGTTAACTGCGATCCGACCCAAAGAAGAATTGGTACTATGAAAATAGATTTCGACAAAAACCCTGACGGCCTGGTGCCCGCAATCATTCAAGATGCCTCCACCAAAAACGTCCTGATGCTGGGCTATATGAACGAAGCCGCCCTGAAAAAGACCCAAGAGACCAAAAAGGTCACCTTTTTTAGCCGTTCAAAACGGCGGTTATGGACCAAAGGCGAGGAAAGCGGGAATTTTTTAAGCCTGATCGACGTCAAAAGCGATTGCGATAATGACACCCTGTTAATATCCGTACGCCCGCAAGGCCCGACCTGCCATACCGGTAGCGATACCTGCTGGAACGAGGAGAATACCCCGAATTTCGGTTTTCTCTCCCAATTGGAAGAGGTCATCGAACAGCGTCGCACTTCCTCCGACGCTAGCGAATCATATGTAGCCTCCCTTTTTGAAAAGGGCATCAACAAAATCGCCCAAAAAGTGGGGGAGGAAGCCGTTGAGACGGTCATCGAGGCCAAAGATGACAACGATGGACTGTTCCTGAACGAAAGCGCGGATTTGCTCTTTCATTATTTGATTCTTTTACAGGCCAAGGGGTTTACCTTAAAAGATATCGAAAGCGTTTTAAGGGAACGGCATAAGGGGTAGCAGTCCGATCTTACCACCAGACCACAAAAAACTTCTCAAATTCCGTTTCCGATTTTTTCATCCATACCAGGGGGGCGTTTTCTTTGATCATTCGCAGGTTGACATCCATTAAAATTTCGAAATGGGATTTCCAAGGGACTTCGTTATGCGGTATTATGACCCATTCCGATTTGTAGGGGAGGTAATACGAATAGGACTGGAATTCTTTAGCATTAAAATCATTGAATTTCAACCAATACCCTCCAATACAGGCCTTGTTCAACGGTCGGATATGGACGTTAGGCATTCTATAGGGAACGAACAATTGCGCCTTAAAACAGCATTGTTGTTCTACCTTTTGGGGGTCGATTCCATTTTGTTTTAGTACATCCGTACCTTGGGGAGTATGTAACAGTGGAAATTGTCGCTGCTTTATCTTTTCCATTTTGGTAAAAAACATATCCCGCCGGTTCGGACCCATCAGTTGATGGATCGGTTCCGTGATATCCGTATCGATGATGTAAAATTTATAGGTCAGTTCGATATGCATCAATTGTGCGGTTTGAACATCCCTTAAAATAAAATCGATTTCCCCGATAGTGCGGTGGTTCTCCTTGATAGGAAGATTGTGCAGGAGTATTTTATATCGGGAAGACCTATTTATCGATTGTCTAAAAACATGCTCCATTTGGTGGCCCAATCGTATCCGTTGCGGAATAGGTTTCGGCTCAAGATCGATCCAATCGATTTCTGGGAACTCGAACTGCCGTATGCTGAATTGTACGTTGGTCCACAAGGGCGGGGTTCTTACAAAACCGATACATTGTTTCTTATCCATAGACAGAGTAAGACCACGATCAGGCCTATCTGGCCGGCCGCTGTCACAAATTTACAGGATTATCGGGTATCGGATACCACATTAGGATTAGGTATTTGGATTTTGGAATTGCCCTTCGGGGAAGCGTTAAGTTTTCTTAAAAAACGCCACTTTCAAATCAAAAGCCTTAAATTTAGGCTATGGCTATGAACACAAGAAAAGGATTCCGGTTCGCTACTTATCAAGCTCCGGAACAGACTCCCTTTGAACGACTCTTTGATATTTTTCAGGAACTCATTACCCACACCTCCGGCGATTTTGATGAGGCTATCGATTGGCTGCGGGAACTGGACAAGGAATATGAGCTTACCGATGAGGAATATACTATCGATGATTTTATCGAAGAGCTGAAGGCCAAAGGTTATATCCGCGAGGAATTCGAAGATGGTGGCGGACAAATGGGCGAAGGGGAAGAAGGTGAGGAGGGCGATGGCCCCGGTAAAGGAAACATTTCCATCACCGCCAAAATGGAACGCATCATACGGCAAAGGGCATTGGACCAGATTTTCGGAAAGCTCAAACGCAGCGGCGCCGGGAACCATAAAACGGGTAAATCGGGTCAAGGTGATGAACATACCGGAGACTTACGGGAATATCGCTATGGCGATGGTCTAGAACATATCTCCATGACCGAAAGCTTAAAAAATGCCCAAGTCAACCACGGTATCGGCAACTTTAACCTCAGTGAAGAAGATCTGGTGGTCGAAGACACGCAGTATAAGGCCCAAATGAGCACAGTACTGATGATCGATATCAGTCATAGCATGATCCTCTATGGCGAAGACCGCATTACACCCGCTAAAAAGGTGGCCATGGCCTTGGCCGAATTGATAACCACCCGATATCCTAAGGATACCTTGGAGATTTTAGTCTTCGGTAACGATGCTTGGCCTATTCCCATTAAGGATTTGCCTTATCTTAGGGTCGGTCCGTACCATACCAATACCGTAGCCGGATTGCAGTTGGCGATGGATATGCTGCGCAGAAAACGCAACACCAATAAGCAAATTTTTATGATTACCGACGGCAAGCCCAGTTGTCTACGGCTTCCGGACGGTAACTATTATAAGAACAGCGTCGGGCTAGACGAATATATCGTAGAAAAATGTTATAATATGGCTCGTCAAGCCCGTAAGCTGCACATCCCCATAACCACTTTTATGATAGCCCAAGATCCATATTTGATGCAGTTTATCCGGCATTTTACGGAAGCGAACAAAGGCAAGGCGTTCTTTACGGGCCTCAAAGGACTTGGTGAAATGATCTTTGAGGATTATGAGGCGAACCGGAGAAAAAGGTTGAAATAAGATACGGGTATAAAGTAAGAAGTTGGAAGTTGGGAGTAAAAAATAAGAAGTACAGAGAAAAAAAATAACGAGAATAGAACAAAGGAAGATACTTTTTAAGCCTAGGATATATATTCTTTTCTATTTTAAAAACTATGAATTTGAACCACAAAAAAATTGCTACCCTTGGCGCACTCAAGTCCGCGGGCTATCAGACCCGAAGCATCAAAGATGAACTCAGGGACAATCTAAGGGAGAAAATCAAGAAGGGCGAGGAAACCTTTGTAGGGGTTTGGGGCTACGAAGATTCCGTCATTCCGGAATTGGAGCGTGCCATCCTCTCACGTCACAATATCAATCTTTTGGGATTACGTGGACAGGCAAAGACCCGCTTAGCCCGCCTAATGGCCAATCTTTTGGACGAATGGATACCCGTTATCGAAGGCTCCGAAATCAACGATGACCCCTTTCGCCCTATATCGCGATATGCTCGAGAACTTATCAAGGAAAAAGGGGACGATACCCCCATTTCATGGTTGCATCGCGATGAACGCTTTTATGAAAAATTGGCTACCCCCGATGTGACCGTGGCGGATCTGATCGGAGATGTCGATCCCATAAAGGCGGCCAATCTTAAATTATCGTATGCCGATGACCGGGTAATACATTTTGGAATGATTCCCCGGGCGAACCGATGTATTTTCGTCATCAACGAACTACCGGACCTTCAGGCCCGGATCCAGGTTTCCCTTTTCAATATATTGGAGGAAGGCGATATCCAGATTCGCGGTTTCAAACTGCGGCTTCCCTTGGATATCCAATTTGTATTTACGGCCAATCCAGAAGATTATACCAATAGGGGAAGCATAGTGACCCCCTTGAAAGATAGAATCGGTTCGCAGATCTTGACGCATTATCCCGACGACCTCCAGACGGCGCGAAAAATTACGGCACAGGAATCCCGGTTGGACCAACGCCAATCCGATTCCGTTTACGTCCCGGATATCGCCAAAGATCTTTTGGAACAGATCAGTTTCGAAGCTCGAAATAGCGAATATGTCGATGCCAAAAGCGGCGTTAGCGCTCGAACCAGTATTACCGCTTTTGAAAACCTCTTGAGCACGGCCGAACGCCGGGCCCTCTTGACCGGTGCGGAAAATACCTTGGTCCGCTTGAGCGACTTTTTGGGCGTCGTACCGGCAATCACCGGTAAAATCGAGCTGGTCTATGAAGGAGAACAGGAAGGAGCCGATGCCGTAGCCGGCATACTTATCGACGATGCGGTAAAGTCCCTTTTTCCCGAATACTTTCCAAAAATCGAAAAACTACAAAAGAAAGATGCCGAAACCCCGTATGATGAACTGTTGCATTGGTTTTTTCAAGGGGAGGGCTTTGAATTGCTTGACGATTTTACCGATGATGAATATAAACGTGCCTTGGATCGCATTCCGCAATTGAATCGGTTGATCAAACAATATCAGCCCGATTTTCCGAAAAAAGATGTGTATTTCTTGAAAGAACTGTTGCTATGGGGCTTGGTAGCGCACAAAAAATTGAGCAAAAACCGATTTTCCGAGGGATATCAGTTCAAGGATTTGTACGGTAGTTTCATTAGCAAGCTCTAACCATCAATTTCAAGATGAAGGTAAAGGTCCCGAAGGGAAAAGTCACGAACTTTTCCCTTTACCATCAAGTTCATTCCCCTCATACCGGCTGATAGGCAGGCAGGTTTACAACAAAAGAATTTCCTTTTTTGGGTTGGCTAGTCCGGGAATTGTGGTAACGTGCAGTTCCATTATTTTGAGACTTTGGCGAGTCTAAGCCCGTATTCTTGTTTTTCCGAATTCTTTTCCACCTGTTGGTACCGATCGAAAATAAAGGGCTGTTCTTTGGCGGGAGGTCCGGCTCCGGTGTCGGTAACCGCTATTTCAATGCTTTTACTTCTTTTATGCAACGAAAGTATGATCTTGCCCTGGGGCTCGGTTTATTTTACGGCATTTTCTATCAGGTTCTACAAGGCTTTTTGGACAAAACTAACATCGGCAAATACCGCTTCCATAGGGCAGTGAGGGGGTGTTTCCTCTGGGGCCTTCAACACCAAGTGGCCGGCCTTGCAAGGTTTCAAAAAAAGGTTCACTCCCAAGAGTCGATATGCTGGTTCATATCGTCGAACTTGTACTCACCTACGGCTTCCATGCGATAATGGATGGCCATCAGGGTAAGTATTAAAAGAAAAATATATAACATAAAGATGGTAATTGCGATTGGTAGAAAGGTACCGGGAATTACATAATTAGCAAAATCATCATAGGATGTGAGGATACCCAATATTTCTGAGGTTTTGAAAACATAGATCAAAAAGACCCCATAAAGCAAGTATTCTACATTCCGCATCAATGGGTCTGTCATTTCATCTTCCTCAATCTTGAACTTTAAGACATATAAAAAAGTGAAATGGATTAGGGTGACTATGGGAAAAATATAATTATCAGCTTTAAAAAAATAAAAGGTATTGGTGTAAAGCCCATAAAAATCAAAAATGATGAGCAGCACCAAAACCGCCACGGTTAAATAGATGGTCCTTTTCCAAGGTAACATTCGTAGAACAAATTTCATAAAGTGCTATTTGCAGGTTAAACATTTGGGAATGATGGTTCTAATAGAACGTATCGGATTTTTAGTTTATTTAAAAAATTCGACCAAACGCAGTTTATGAGGCCAAATCGCTACAAATTAAGGTCCGGAGGTTCATTGAATACAAAAAAATCCTTAGCTTGAAACCCAGTTAAAATATCATATCCTTCTAAAAACTCATTTAGGCAAACCTCCTGATCGCATGCGCAAAAGAAAAATTATAAGAAATCTTATTCCCAAAATGCCTTCCCGCTTCGATAAGAAAAAGGGAGAAGCCCCAGGTACCATCACCTATATGGGACATAGAGAGAACCGTGAAAGCGTTGTAAATATTCTAGACTACAATGAAAATGAATTCAATGTTCATGCCCCTGGCAATATTGATGAAATTGTAGCCCACAAAGGCCCGCCCTTAGTTTCGTGGATCGATATCGTCGGACTTAGTGACGAGGCTTTTATAGAAAAAGTCGGCAAGCGTTTCGGATTGAACGGTCTCGTCATGGAAGATACGGTGAACACCCAACAGCGCCCAAAGATCGACGAGTACGAAGCCTACATTTTTGCTGTATTCAAAATGCTGTATATCAACGAAAAAAACCAGTTGGTGGGAGAACATGTGGCACTTGTACTTCTGGAGAACTGCGTACTTGTTTTTCAGGAATTGGAGGAGGATGTCTTTACGGGAGTCCGTGATCGTGCTAGGAAGAAGTCCGGCCGCATTCGTTCGCGGGGGGCGGACTATCTCTTTTTTGCACTTTTAGATGCCATTGTTGATAATTATTTTGCGGTGCTGGAATATCTGAACGATAAGATCGAGGTTTTGGAAGAAGCGGTCTATGCCGACCCTCGTCCCGAAGTAGCCCACAAAATACAAGAGCTCAAAAAGGAAGTATTACGCGTCAGACGTTGGGTCTATCCTGTCAAAGAACTAACGAGCCGCCTTATCGAAAACGATCATCCGTTGATAACCCATGAAACTAAAATTTTCCTAAGAGACATCCTCGATCACGCCATAGAGGTGAACGAAAGTTTACAGATCTATCGCGAGATGTCGATGAGCCTCATGGAAATGTACATGAGCAACATGAGCAATAAAATGAACGAGGTGATGAAGGTGTTGACGATTATGGCCTCCATTTTTATCCCTATGACCTTTATTGCTGGGATTTACGGGATGAATTTCGATAATATGCCGGAACTCCATTGGGAGTATGGCTACTACATGGTATGGGGTGTGATGATTCTGCTTTTTATCGGGATGATGGTCTATTTTAGGAGGAAACATTGGATATGATAGTCTCGGTTCACCCATTTCCTTCTTTTTTTTATTGAAAAAAGGTAAAACTTGATTCTATTTTTCCTGTACCTTCAAACTTTAAACCGTCAAAATACAACAAAATGAAAATGACCCAGTCACTTGTCTTCGGTATTCTGCTTCTATTTTTCGGCACTTTGTATGCCCAGAGTCCCAGTAGGGAAATTTCCAAAGAAACCACCGAAAAGAAATACCATATGTATGAAGAAGGTCAATTGGTCGAAAAATCGATAAAGATTTATACCGTAATCCGACAGGATGTGAAATTTGATACCCTAGTCGATAACCAAATCGATGCCAACAGAATTAAAACCCCAAAAGAAATAACCAAAACGGTACGTATAGATAATGATTCAGACGACGATTACGATGAAACCGTCAAGTTCAGCTATACTTCGAATGCGGACAAGACATTCCTCGTCAACGTAAACGACGAGGAAATATTTAGTGCCTTGGAAAACAGTAATTACTTGAACGTCAAGGACAACGTGGATCTATCGGAAGAAAATCTGAACCATATGATCGTAATTACCGATAGTAATGGAAAAGTTATTCAATTGGTTATGGAGAAATATGAATCGAAGGAGTAGGTTCTGGCTTTAGGCAGTTGCAGCGGGTAGTACGATCTTGCCAGAATGCGAGACAACACAACTAGCGGTTTAAGGTTCATAAATTGTGGTATGAACTTGCGCAGGACCATTGAACTTTTACGAAAAAAGGTCCGAAGAAAGATAACGGTCCCCGCGGTCGCAGATGATAGCAACGATGAGCCCGTTTTCTAAGGTGTCGGCTAATCGTAAGGCCGCGGCTGTTGCCCCGCCACTGCTCATGCCCGAGAAAATGCCTTCTTCCTTAGCCAATCGCTTGGCCATGTTTACGGCCTCATCCTCGCTCACTTCAAGAACGTGGTCCACCTTGTGCGCGTCGAATATTTTAGGCAAATATTCTTCCGGCCACTTGCGAATACCGGGTATGCTGGCATCATCGGTCGGTTGAACCCCTACAATTTGTATGTTCTTATTTTTTTCCTTGAGATATGTAGAAGTACCCATTATCGTACCTGTCGTACCCATAGCGGATACAAAATGGGTCACCTTGCCCTCGGTATCTCTCCATATTTCCGGGCCGGTGGTCTTGTAATGGGCTTTCCAGTTATCGTCGTTCGCAAATTGGTTGAACATCGTAAAGCCCTCATTTTTCACTTTGTCGTCGACATAGTCCCTGGCGCCTTCGATGCCTACGTCAGCAGGAGTTAAGGTTACCCTTGCCCCGTAGGCCCGCATGGTCTGCACCCTTTCCTTTGTGCTGTTCTCGGGCATTACCAGTTCGATTTTCAATCCATAACTGCTGGCAATCATAGCCAGGGCGATACCCGTATTGCCACTGGTAGCCTCGATAAGTTTTGAGTTTTTGTCGAAATCCCCACGTTCGAGTCCGCTTTTGATCATGTTCAGGGCCGCCCGATCTTTTACACTACCACCGGGATTGTGGCCTTCCAATTTGAACAATAGGGTAACGTTCGGGTTGGTGTTCAATATGCGGGATTCGACCAAGGGTGTGTTGCCGATCAGGTCGAGAATGGATTTAGACATTCGGAAGGGTTTTAATTTTAATTTCGGGCGTATGGAAAACGGTGGAGTTTTTGGCCACCGAGGCGGTCAACCACGCATTGCCACCGATGACGGAATTCTCACCGATGACGGTATCTCCGCCTAAAATAGTGGCATTGGCATATATGGTAACATTATTCTCAATGGTCGGATGGCGCTTCGTCTTTTGCAGATGTTTGGCTACGTAGAGCCCGCCCAAAGTGACGCCCTGATAGATTTTCACATGGTTTTTTATAACAGCCGTTTCCCCGATGACCACACCGGTTCCGTGATCGATATGGAAGGAATTCCCGATTTGGGCGCCGGGATTGATGTCTACCCCGGTCTGGCGATGGGCATATTCGGTCATTAAACGCGGTACAAGTGGAAAGCCCTCTTGGTATAGTTCATGCGCCAGACGGTAGATTGCGATCGCGTAGAAACCGGGATAGGCCATGTACACCTCTTCGATGGAGAGGGAAGCAGGGTCGCAGTTGACCGTGGCCTCGGCATCAAGGTTCAAACGGCGCAAAACCTCTGGAAGCTTTTCCACATAAGTATCCCATATCTTTTTGCAGGATTTGCTCACGTCCCAGCAGGCTAGGTCTACCAATCCGTCAAATTGGGCTTCCAAAAGCACCAGGTTTTTTTCTACGGGAGTGTCTATATCGAAGAGTGTATAAAACAGATCGTTCGTAAAGGCTTCGGTTTTTTCCTTGAGAACGTACCTCAGGTTGGGCTGCTTTTTGTACTGGTTTATTTTTTCGATAATCGATCGTCGGTTCATGTTGGGATGTTCATTTTTCAAAATTAACTATAATTTTATAGGGTCCCTCCCATCTATGGTTAACTTTAGTCCAAATAACAAGAAGTTAGTCGAATGTTACATCCAACAATTACCAAAGAGGCTTTGTTTTTTTGGAAAAGCTGAAAGAGAATAATGATAGGGAGTGGTTTACGGAACACAAAAAGGATGGAAAAATCATGAGGGGACCTGGAAAACGTTTCTACACTTTGTGATGATGGACAGATACCTCGTTCTAAACTATACGACCTTATTTTATGCGCGATGCGGTTACCACTTGTCTCCATGGGGAGTCCATTAGGTGAACCGCATACCAGATTTAAATTCTACACGGTACGTAATTACCGTCATCCAATAGTACCGCAATCAACTAAGCACGCGCAACGCCTACAAAACATCACACTAAAACCCTATCCTCAAAAAGCTGGATCTGGTCCTTGAGCCGCTCGATGACCATGTTCATCATGCGCTTGTTTAATGCAGAGGAGTTTTTTATGTAGTTTCCGTATTCCTCCAATGTAAATTGGCCGATAACGACCCCCTTTAATGAATTTCGGAATTTGATGTCCTTTTGTACAGCATTTCCTATATACTCAAAACGTTTTTCCAGTGTTAGCTGGTAAAAGGAATTCTTGTGTTTGACAATATAGTTCCTGAACGCGGCTACCAGTAAGGGGTTTTGAAGCTTAATGATAGGGCGCAAAGTGCCGTTTTGGAACTTTTCCTCCTCGCCCATATCCTCGGTAACCCTCGCTGAAGGAATTTCAGGCCGAATACGAAGAAGCTTATTGGAACGATCGCTCATCTTATATGGTTTTTATAAAGGTAAGGTTTAGTGGAAAGACGGTTCAAAACTAAAGAAAAGACTTTTTAACGGCTTTATGAACAGAGCTCCTTAATCGATTTATTGTAATTTTGGTAGAGACCTCTTTAAGCGATTTACCATATGGAAAGAGTATTGATTTTACTGGTATTACTGCTGTCCTTCCATTTATCATGGGGACAGGAGCACTACGTTTTTACCGTAAACGGAAAAATCGACACCGAAAATCTGGGCTTCACCTTGCCTCATGAACACGTAATGTCCAATTTTGGGGCGGATCCTAAAATGGCCTCTGAGTATGATGAAAATGCCCTTATGTCACAAGTGTCTCCTTATTTGAAAAAGCTAAAAACGCTAGGGGTGATGTCCCTTTGCGATGGTACCACAGCCTATTTCGGACGGAATGTAAACTTGTTACAGCGGATATCCGACGAAACTGGAGTTCATATCGTAACCAACACGGGATATTATGGGGCTGCCGACGACCGGTACGTTCCTCATTTTGCCTATACCGCCACGGCGGATACAATAGCCAATATATGGACAAAGGAATTTGAGGAAGGTATCGAAGGGACGTCCATTCGCCCAGGATTTGTAAAACTGGCATTCGACTTGGGCACACCCTCCGATATAGACCTAAAGCTGTTCGAAGCAGGAGTTCTCACCCATCTCCAGACCGGATTGACCTTGGCCGTTCACACCGGAAACAATCCCGAAGCAGTCCGTCTGCAGTTGCAGCTCCTGAAAAAACATGGTGTAAGTCCAAATGCCTGGATATGGGTACATGCCAACCAGGCGGATAACAACGAGTTATTGCTTGCAACGGCCGCTTCGGGCGCATGGATTTCCTTAGATGGCGTAAACCGGTCCAATATCCACGAATATCTGGAAAGAATATCTCTGTTCAAGGCAAAGAAATTAATGCATCGGTTATTGCTGTCGCATGATGGAAATTCTTTTCCAAGAGGAGGGAAGATAAGGGAATACGATGCAATCCCTGAAGTTCTATTGCCGAGAATGCGCGAGCTTGGTTATTCCGAAGCTGAAATCGACCAACTGATTATTGATAATCCGAAACAGGCTTTCTCGATTAGAAAAAGAAATTTATGAAAATGAAGTCCTTAGTTTTCTATTTTTTGGTATCCTATCTTAGTTTTCTTTCGTGGCCATCCACGGCCCAGATCATGACCGTAAATGGACCTGTCGAGGCGGAAACGATGGGAAGGGCACTGATCCACGAACATATCATGGTAGACTGGATTGGGGCCGATAGTACCGGGAATTACCGGTGGGATAGGGATAGTATTGTCAATCGAGTTTTGCCCTATCTGCAAGAATTAAAAAAGTATGGAGTCACTACTTTTTTCGATTGTACTCCTGCGTTTTTGGGCAGAGACCCGAACATTCTTAAAGAATTATCGGAGGTAACAGGTTTACAGATCATAACGAATACGGGCTTTTATGGTGCCCAAAAGAATATTTATATTCCGAAAACAGCCTTAGGGAATCCCCCGGAGGAATTGGCCGAACAGTGGATCGGGGAATTTGAGCAGGGTATCGGCGCTTCCGGCATACGACCCGGATTCATAAAAATTTCCGTGGATAGCGATAGCATATTGTCCCCAATACACGAAAAACTAATAAGAGCGGCTGCCCTTGCCCATTTAAACACCGGCCTGACCATAGTGTCCCATACAGGTCCCGATAGTCCGGCGTTCGCACAAATGGGAATATTGAAGGAAATGGGTGTTTCGCCGGAGGCCTTTGTCTGGACCCATGCCCAAAATGGGACTATGGAAGGATATGTCGAGGCGGCAAATCAGGGGGCATGGATTTCGTTGGACAATGTAAGTGCCGCACCCGAAAGAGTCGAATGGTTCGTGAAGACTCTTTCGATACTGAAGGAACGGAACGTTTTGCACCAGGTGCTGATTTCTCACGATGCCGGCTGGTATGATGTGGGACAGCCTAATGGAGGCGATTTTCGTCCGTACACTGCCATATTTACTCATCTGATTCCCGAACTCAGGAAAAACGGTTTTACCCAAGAAGATATAGATACGCTTCTCGTCGAAAATCCGAAACATGCCTACCATATTCGGATAAGAAAGCTATAGCAAATTCAGTGGCCGCGTTAAATTCCTCTTAAGTACTTCTCTTTTCAATAGGATATCGCTAGTTTTAGTGAAAACCTAAATGCAGTATGAAAGAATCCAAAAATCCATATAACGGACAGAAATTATATGAGTTCAAAGAACTGACAGACGGTGAATTGGATAAAAAAATTCAACTAGCGGATGACGTATTTCATTCTTGGAAAAAAACGACTTTCGGGCACCGATCTCAACTGATGTTGAAGGCCGCCCAGGAATTGAAAACTAATACGGATAAATACGCCAAAATCATGACCCAAGAAATGGGCAAGCCCATTTCCCAGTCCATTGCGGAAGTTGAAAAATGTGCTTGGGTCTGCGAATACTATGCCGAGAGGCCGAGGAACAACTTAAGGATGAAATAGTTGAAACTGATGCCACCGAGAGCTATGTAAGCTATGAACCCTTGGGCGTGGTTTTAGCCGTCATGCCCTGGAACTATCCATTTTGGCAGGTGTTCCGTTTTGCGGCACCGAATTTAATGGCGGGGAATATCGGTATTTTGAAACACGCTTCGAATGTGATGAAATGCGGGGAGATGATGCAGGAAATCTTTGAGACGGCGGGTTTCCCCAAAGGCTGTTTTCAAAATTTGGTACTCGGTAGTGACAAAATTAAATCCGTTTTAGAAGACGAGCGGGTCAAGGCCGTTACCCTTACCGGTAGCACTCCTGCGGGCGCATCGGTAGCCTCGATTGCGGGAGAGAACATCAAAAAGTCCGTTCTGGAGCTGGGCGGCAGCAATGCCCTCATCGTCTTTGCGGATGCGGATCTTGAAAATACGGTGGACACCTGTGTAAAGGCTCGTTTCCAAAATACCGGTCAAAGCTGTATAGCAGGCAAACGGCTGTTGGTACATGCCGATATTGCCGGGGAATTTATGGAAAAATTTATTTCGAAGGTAAGGGCGCTCAAAAGTGGGGATACCCTGGACCCCGATACCTACATCGGCGTATTGGCCCGAGAAGATTTGGCCAAGGATATCGAAAAGCAGGTCAACGATTCCATCACTATGGGCGCAAAACTTGAACTGGGCGGAAAACGCGACGGCACCTATTTTGAACCGACCGTCCTTTCAGGGGTGACTCCAGAAATGCCCGTATTCAAAGAAGAAACTTTCGGTCCGGCTATCGGAATAACGACCTTCAAGACCGATGAGGAAGCCGTAACACTCTCCAATAAATCCCCTTTCGGCTTGGGGGTGTCTATTTTTACCACCGATACAGAAAAAGCAAAAAAACTTTCTCATCAATTTGACGAAGGAGCCGTATTCGTCAATGAACTGGTAAAAAGTGACCCGAGATTGCCGTTCGGGGGTGTAAAAATTTCTGGGTATGGGAGAGAGCTTTCTAGCCATGGTATCAAAGAATTCATGAACATAAAAACAGTCTATATCAATAAATAGCCCCTTTACATTAAGATATGAAATTTGGTGAAGTTGAGCAGCCTGAACTCGTAGACTTTCGCCTGCCCAAAGACCATCCCGATACAGAGGTTGTCCTATCCAAACAAAATGAGAACCTAGCCATCAGAGTCCATGTAGGCTGTGCTAAATGGAACCGGCGGGATTTGAAGAATTTTTATCCGAGGGGTACCAAAGACGAGCTGGAATACTACTCTAGCCAGTTCAATTGCATTGAACTGAACGCTACCTTTTACAGAATGTTCCCGGCGGACCAATATGCCAAATGGCATGACCGAACCCCGGAAAATTTCAAGTTTTTTCCGAAACTGGTCCGGAATATCAGTCACTTAAGAAGATTAAATGATCAGGTATATCCCATTGTAGATGAGTATCTTATCGGTGCGGCCAATCTTAAGGACAAGCTCGGCACCCTCTTTATGCAGATGCACAACAACTTTGGACCCAAGAATTGGGATAGGGTAGTGCGCTTCGTAGAGCATTGGCCCGAGGAATTTCCCCTGGCAATGGAATTCCGGCATACCGATTGGTTTAATGATGAGAAGGTCGCTCAAGAACTCTATCATCTGTTGGAAGAAAACCACATCACCCATATTTTGGTGGACACCGCCGGACGCAGGGATATCATGCACATGCGTTTGACCAATGACGAAGCCTTTATCCGCTACGTTGGTGCCAATCATGAAAGTGACTACGCTCGATTGGACGATTGGGTCGAACGCTTGGCGGATTGGAAATCAAAAGGATTAAAAAAACTCAATTTCTTCGTACACCAGAACATGGAGTTGGAACCTCCCCTTTTATCCGGCTATTTTATTACGAAATTGAACAAAAAGCTGGGTACCGATCTTCATATTCCGAAAACCTTGGGGAATAGTGGTTTAAAATTGCTTTAGAAAAAGTTCTTTGGTAATTTCATCATAGAATTCGAAGTTTAAATTGTCGTTGGTAGGTTCAACGGTATAATGAAGTTGCGTTAGACTTTCAACATCGATGAAATAGCGATTGAACCTTGATTTTTTGAGTCTATTATTCCTAAACTTTAATTAACGACCCCCATGAGATTCCACACTAGAAAATGGGTCAAACCTGGAGATCTGAACGCCAACGAAACCCTGTTCGGCGGTCGTGTGTTGGCCTGGATCGATGAAGAGGCGGCGCTATACAGCATCATTCAATTAGAAAACAAGCGTATAGTAACCAAATACATGTCCGAGATCAATTTTATGAGTACGGCAATCAAGGGAGATATCGTAGAAATCGGCATTGAGGTGGTCAAATTCGGCAAATCGTCCCTTACCCTGAACTGCGAGGTACGAAATAAGATGACCCGGGAGACCATCGTTACCGTCGATAACATCATCATGGTCAACTTGGGAAAAGACGGCAAGCCCAAACCCCACGGTAAGACGAAGGTGGAGTTTGTAAAAGATCGGTTGGCGGGCGAAGAGGAAGTTTAGTTACTGCGATTGTGCAGTTCTAGAAGCTACTGCCTGCACCTCATCCAGCACTCTCAACAGATTACCGCCCCATAGTTTTGCGATTTCATCCTCGGTATAGCCCCGTTTGACCAGTTCCAGAGTCACATTAAAGGTTTCCGAGGCGTCGGACCAGCCTTCGATACCACCGCCGCCATCAAAATCCGAGCTGATACCAACGTGGTCGATACCTATTAAATTTACCATATAATCTATGTGATCAGCTAAGTCCGATACATTGACCGCGGGAGGGATATCTTCATCATCGGCGACCCTTTCGTCTGCCAATTTTGTGACGATCGGATAATTTTCCAGAAAATCCTCCTTTTGCCGATCGGTCAGATTACCGAAATCCGAACGCTTGTGCCAGACGACATCCAGGGAGTCGGCCACTATTCTATAGACACTGTCCATATACGCGTTTCGCAGGGAGTCTTTTTTGGTGTTCAAGTACGATGGAAAAGCAACGGTCTGAACGACCCCGCCGTTTTCCTTCATCAAATTTAACTGTTCATCGTCCAAGTTTCGGCTGTGGTCGCAGAGGGCCCGGGCGGAGGAATGCGACGCGATTATCGGAGCTTTCGATAAGGCGATAGTTTGTACCATGGATTCCTTGGAGGGATGGGAAACATCTATCATGATTCCTAGTCTATTCATTTCATTTACAGCGGATTTACCAAGATCGCTTAAACCATTATGCAACCACACACCATTTTCCTCCCCAGTGTTGGAATCGCTGAATTGGCTATGTCCATTGTGGGCCAACGAAACATACCGGGCACCGAGGTCGTAATACTTTTTGAAGTTGGCAAGATCTTCGCCCATGGGATAGGCATTTTCTACCCCGATCATCGCTACTTTTTTACCCGATGCCACGATACGCCGCACATCATCCGAAGTCAAGGCCAATTCGATCTTATCGGGAGCAATTTCTTCACAGAGGCGATGTATGGCCTCGAACTTGGCCATGGCGTTTTCTTCGGCTTTGGCATAACCGTCTGGGGTAAGTGTGTCTTGCCCCGTATAGACAATCAGCCAGGTTACGTCGAGACCGCCTTCCTCCATTTTGGGTAGATTGACTTGTGTCTCAAGTCGCTGCGTGTAATTTATGCTATCATTAAAATTGTTGACATTGATGTCGTTATGGGTGTCGATTGTAATGGTTTGTTCATGTATCCTATGCGCTTTCGCTTCAATACTTTCCTCGTTTTTCTTTTCCGCTTCCTGACAAGAGAGTGCCGCCAAAAAACCAAGAAAGCAGATGAAATACTTCATTTGAATATTATTACTAAAAATTAGACCTACAAATAAAGCCATTTGACAACAGATATACTAGCCTAGGTAACATTTAATTGGTAGCGCTGATATTAAAAGGCACTTTTACTCAACCAAGTCATATGAACTTAACCCATTCCCTAGTTGAAAACAAACAACCTACTTGACCGCCGATTCTTTTCTGAGCCGTATCCCATCGATGCTTCGCCCCTTATTGACTTAAAATCCATCCTTGATGAATGTATGGGAGATATCGAGCTGTTGGAAGAACTCATCTCGCTCTTCGATGTCAATGCCCTGGAATTTATCGGTGCCGCAAAAATCCATTTGCGTAATACCGATTTCCAAGCATTGGGCCTCGTGGCCCACAAAATTAAGGCCGGCTTGGCTATGATGCATACAGATAGCCTTCACTCCATTATAGTATTAATTCAAAAGGAATGCGAAGAAGATCAAGACCCAAAACACCTGCAGTTTCTTTGTGATTGCTTTACGAAGGAATATCCAGCGGTAAAAAAATCCATCGACCGGGCACTAGCCAGCCTAAAATTAGGATAGCCAAAAGCATGGAGAAGAAAAAACTTTTATTGGCCGAGGACGACGAACTGTTGGCAGCACTCTTGACTTTCCGATTGAATAAGGGAGGTTACGAGGTACACCGTAGTACGGACGGGAAACAAGTAAAAGAATACCTTTCTGAAATCACCCCCGATATCATCGTAAGCGACATCATGATGCCCTATTTCTCTGGAATGGAGTTGATTGCCCATGTTCGAAACGAACTCAAATTACAGGTTCCCATTATTATTATCTCCTCTGCAGGTAATGAAGAGAATGTCTTGAACGCCTTTGAGCTCGGTGCAAACGATTTTGTGTCCAAACCGGTGAGTCCCTCCGAACTCCTCGTCCGTGTGGCCCGTGAACTGAATAAAAGCTGATTTGCAGATACAGAAACTTACTTACCGGGTACACTCGCTGATTACTGCGCCAGCAATCGATACCGACCTGTTATGGGGCCTTTCAAGCTTCTTCGTTGGCCTGGCGCTGTTTTACTTCTTATCGGTTTTTTTCTTCCGAAACCGAATATTGTCAAAATCATCACGCTGCACACAACGGAAAATGGAGCTATCTCCCATGATCAGTGAGTTCCTATTTTATGAGGAAGACGCGGACAAGGACGAAAAATCACACTATATCGGTCTGAAAATCAAGATACGTGACCTGCTCAAGGACGATTTTAACAAGAAGATATTGGTGGAAATTCTACTCGACCTACGAAAGGATGTGTCGGGCGATACACAAAAAAGGCTGTTCAAGCTGTACCAGGATCTAGGGCTTGAACAAGATGCCTTTAAAAAATTGGAGAGCTGGCGATGGGAGGTAGTTTCAAAAGGAATTCTCGAACTGACCCTGATGCAGGTTGAGGATGCCTACGGATTCATAATCAAGTTCATCAACGACAGAAGAGTCACCATCCGAAAGCAGGCCGAAATCGCCACCGCTACCCTAAAGACAGGGGGTATAGGTTATTTTTTGGATACCACCCAATATAAAATATCCGAATGGCAGCAGTTAAAGTTGTTGGACGTACTTCGTAATAAAGAAGGTTTCGAACCGCCCCGCTTCAAGGCCTGGCTTACCTCGACCAATACACATGTGGTACTCTTTTCCCTGCGCCTTATGCAATACTATAACCAAAACGACGCCAATGCCTCGGTAATCGAGTTAATAAAGCACAAAGATCCACAGGTCAGACAGCAGGCCATAAATTGTATTATAGAATTTCACGTAACATCGGCATTGCCGACTTTAAAGGGTGTCTTTTATAAATGTAGCGTTGACATCAAGATATCTGTTCTAGGAGCGATTGCGGAATTGGGCTGTAATAAGGATATTGAATTTTTGGAATCCGTACTGCAGAAGGAAGGTAATTTTTCGGTGAAGAGCAAGGCGGTAGGCGCCATTAACAGAATAGTTCCAGAAAGTATTATGCCGATCAAGGGTATTGATAATATAAAGGAATATGTATTGCCCGATGAGGTCCGTGGCTCGGATAGACCCAGCAAGAAAGATACGAAAAATAGGGTAGTGGGCAGGGATAGTAATGAAGATATGCCCGATAAACTGTTAGCGTCGGAGGATACCAAATCTGAACCAAGACCCCATATCATTCAAAATCAAATTTTAACCGAAAAATACAGATCGATGGCGAACCAAAAAAAATCCGATAAGGCCCTGAGAAACATCATAATAGATATCGAGGAGGTAAAGCCTTTTCCTTGCGACGAGAAACAAGGTTTGAACATCCGGGATTTCGACATTTCCGAAGTCCAATTTCTACCTATTGTGGTGGGCGATAAAACGGATAGCGTATCCGGTGAAGAACCGTCAGCCGAGGATGCTAAAATTTCCGCGGGAGACCTGTATGATATCGAAGTCCATTCCCCCGAAATTTCTTCCGTGTCCTTAGACGAGGAGCTGGAAGTTTTTGTCGCTATCGACGAACTTCTTTTTTTACCAGTTGTGACCGATGATTCGGTTAATGGGGATAAACAAGGTCCGTTCGAGGCGGATGAAAAGGAAACGGAGCATGAACCGGAGCGTTTACAGAACATCGATGGATATTTCATCTCCGATTTTGAAGTATCTTTTGAAAAGAAAAGCGAACTGCCCATTTCGCAGCAAAGCGAGAATATCGGTTTCAATCTTGAAGACGAACCCATTCTCAGCATACACGCTCCCCAGTCTGAGGATGTAATATCATGGCTGATAGCGGATAACGAACTACGGGAGCTCCCATGCGATTACGACTCTGTTCCCTATACGTTGGATGAGGAATTTATTAAACAGTTCATTCCGGAACCTGTGTATTACGACGAGCACGAAGCATATATGATGGCCCTTTTAGATGATTTGGAGGAATTAGGCGACCAGCGGGAAATTCCTTTACTAGAAGAACTTCGGGCAGAAGAGAGTAAAAGCTTTATCAAGGACCGAATCGCTAGCATGATTGACAAATTTGGCCGGCAGCGAACTTCCGGAAAAACAGAGTCCGGTACCAGATAACGAAGCCGAAGAACTGCCAGTGTTCAGTGTTTTTGCTGATCTTTTCAATACCATCGATAGCGAAGCGAAACTGATTCTTCTCGATGAGGTCATACACGTCGGCGATGAAAAGGAAATTCAATTTCTGGATGGACTTTTGAAAGATCCCGACAAAAAAATACGCCATAAAGCCCAGTTGGTGCTAAAACGGCTGATTGCCAAACTTTCGCATGACCACCCCTTGGCCACGTATTCCAAAGGGGTTTCCGCCATCGTTGCGGAACAGGTCAAGGGTGATGAAAACCTTAGCGAGAACATTTTGGACGGCCTTCTTTGCGAGATGGACCTGGCCACTGACAAAAATCCTGAAATCTTCGATATTGAATTTGATGTTTGCGAGATATTGGATAAGAATTGTGATAAAAAAGTATGGGATTTGCCAGTTACTGCGACCGAGGTTTCGCCCCACCAAAGGGGAGGCTCCTTTTTCTCCCAGCTAAGAAATTTAAAACTATTTTTCTGATTTACTTTAATGGATAGCGAATTTTATCATATAATCCTCGAATACATAAACCTTGTTTTTCTGCTGTTCACGGTAACCCTGTTCACCTTGTTCAGTATCATGGGCTTTTTATCCACTAAAAATTCGATTCATTACCGCAAAAAAAATAGTTTCGGCAATCTGTCCAAAGTCATGGCATCACCATTGGCGCCTAGCATCACAATTATCGCCCCAGCATATAATGAGGAGTTGACCATTGTCGAGAACGTACGCTCGCTGATGTCACTGCGTTACGTCGATTATGAGGTCATGGTCGTCAATGATGGTAGCGAGGACCATACTTTACAGAAAATGATAGACGCCTACCATTTGGTCAAGGTCGAAACGGAACTCGATCCCGATTGGCCCAACCAACCGATTCGGGGCATCTACAAGTCGGCGCAACGTACTTTCGCCAAGCTGACCGTAATCGATAAAGAGAACGGGGGCAAGTCCGATGCTCTTAACACCGGTATGGCCTTTTCGACCAGTCGTTATGTCGGCTGTATCGATGTGGACTGTCTTTTGCTTCCCGATGCTCTTTTGCATGTCGTCAAGGCGTTCTATCAACGCTCCGAAAAGCGGGTCATCGCTGTAGGTGGGGTAATCCGGGTAGCGAACTCCTGTGTCATCGAAGGCGGACAACTCGAAGAGATTCACCTACCGAAAAATTGGCTGGCCAGGTTTCAATTGCTCGAATATACCCGGTCGTTCATACTGGGAAGAATGGCTTGGGGCGGTATCGATGGTTTGCTGATAATCTCAGGAGCCTTCGGTTTTTTTGATCGCGAAATCGCCTTGGCGGTCGGGGGCTACGATACTGGTACTGTAGGGGAGGATATGGAAATCGTCTTCAAGATGCGCCGCTATATGCACGATAACAAAACTCCATATACCGTAGAGTATATTCCCGATTCCCTATGCTGGACGGAGGTGCCGGAAGACCTCAAGATTTTTGTCAATCAGAGGGACCGATGGGCTAGGGGCAACCTGGAGACCTTGTTTAAGCATAAAGACATGTTCTTCAATTCAAAATACGGGAGATTGGGCCTTTTTAGTTATCCATACTGGTTTTTTTACGAATGGATGGCGCCCCTGTTGGAGTTTTTCGGTGCCTTCACTGTTGTCGCTTTCTATTATCTGGGTATTTTGAACTGGGATTTTTTTATCGCCATGACCCTGACCGTCTATGTTTATTCGGTGATGTTTTCTTTCTACGCGATTCTTTGGGACGTTTACAGCTATAACGAATATAAAAAAATTAGGGACATCTTGATATTGATGCTTTGCGCCCTTATAGAGCCGATTTTTTTCCATCCCATTGTGGTGTGGGCCGCGGTCAGGGGCAATTATAAAAAATTATTCCGAATTAAATCCGGCTGGGGTTCCCAAGTACGAAAGGGGTTTGCGAAAGCGACGTGATGAGAACGCAACATTTTTTGTGTTGAAGTTTACTTAGTAGTAAGAACAGTAATGGGTAACCCATAAATAACAAAATCCTAATCAATAATAAATTTGAATACCAGCCAACTCGACCGATATACCTTAAAACAGTACTCCCGATTAATCATTTCGTTCTTCGGATGCCTGTTGGTTATGTCGATCTACCAATATACTACCCTATATTTCAAAGGTGTCGTGGATATCATCTTCGGCAGCAGTTTTTTTATTGCCTTGGTGCACCAAATCGGGTATGCCTCGATTGTGGGTGTCATCTTGTTATTTCCCTTTAATTTTTGGGAAAATTTACGGCCGCGCTATGGCTTTTATCTTGTTTTTGTCCTTTTGCTTGTACTGTTAATCATCGAGGCCCTACTTATCAGCTACTACTGCATGTCCCTAGTACCTTTAGGGTCGGATCTGTTGGGCTATAGTTGGGAAGATATTACGATCACAGTCACCAATTCGGGGGGTATATGGTTTTATTTTTCCTTTTTTATCGGGCTGGCGGTCATCGTCGGATTGTTCTTCGGACTATACAACATCACCTCGCAATACTATCATTATATCAGCAGGATGTATCCATTTACCATCATCCTTTTCAGTCTCTTTATTATGACGCTTTTCGTTGCAGGAAAACCGATTAATCAGAATAAGACCCAGTACTTGACCATAAACCTTTACCGAACCTCCACGGAAGATACTTCCTATAATTCGGAAGTGGAATATCCCTTGATCAGGTCTCAACATATCGAAAACCCGCTAGGTAAATTTTTTGATTTACAGGAGAATAAACCCAATATTGTCTTCATTATTGTCGAAGGGCTGGGGCGGGATTTTATGGGTGAAGGGGCCGAATACGGTGGGTTTACACCGTTTTTAGATTCCCTCAGTACCAAATCGCTCTATTGGAAAAATTGCCTGAGTACTACGGGCCGAACCTTCGGGGTGCTTCCCTCTTTGATAGGGTCGCTGCCATTCGGAAAAAGCGGGTTTATGGAGTTGGAGAAATATCCTCATAAATTAACCCTGTTCAGTATTCTGAAGAACAACGGGTACCATACCTCCTATATGCAAGGCACCAACAGTTCTTTCGATAATGTGGATCGTTTTTTGCTCAGTGAGAAGGTAGATTTTCTGTTGGACAAGTCCGGGTTCGGAAACCAGTTTACCTTGCAGGCCGAAGATGCCGCCGGTTCATCATGGGGCTACCCTGACAAGGAACTATTCAAAAAGAGCATGAGCCTGCCACGGGAATCCGGTCAACCACGCATGGAGGTGTATATGACCATCAGCACCCACGAACCCTTTATCCCGCCCCAACAGGAGTTTTATGAGCGACAGGTGAAAACGATCTTATCCCAAGGAAACCATACAGGCCAGATCAAAAAAATTATCGAAAACAGCGCAAATGTCTTTGCCACCCTTTTATATACCGACGATGCCTTAAAATATGTCTTTGAGGCCTATAAAAAACAGCCTGATTACGACAATACCATTTTTGTGGTTACGGGCGACCATCGGTTGATACCGATTCCGCAGCGCAATAATTTGTGCCGTTTTCATGTGCCTTTGATTATATACAGTCCCCTATTGAATACCACCAAAAAGATGAGCGCCGTCAACTCTCATTTTGATGTTACCCCCACCTTGCTGGCTCTTCTCGAGAGTCGATACGAATTCAATATGCCCAAAAAGGTGGCCTGGATAGGCGGTGCCTTAGATACGCAAGTAAAATTTCGATGCATAAAGGATATTCCTTTGATGCGCAACAAGAACGAGTTGAAGGAATTCGTAAGCGGCGAGAAATTTTTATCCGATGGATCGATTTATTCGATCGATGAAAATCTAACCTTAAGCAAGTCCTTCAGCGCCTCAAAGGCCGAAGCGAAGTTAAAAAACTTCAAATCGATGAATGCCTATGTGACTGCCAAGGACAAGATCATACCCGACAGCCTCGCCATTTTTACAGTACCAAAGGACAAATTTACGGACAGCGAAATCGTTTGGATCAACAGTGTCTATAACGGTCAAAACTTTGACAAGGTATATCTTATCGCCAGAGAGCTGGCCTTTGCAAAGGATTACGATAAAGCACTCTTGCTGTGCAGGTACATTTTATCAAATTCCCCCAGTCATATCGATACCAAAATTTTGACGGGCCGTATCAATGTCTGGTTGGGTAATTACCCCAAAGGCATCGAAATACTGAAGGACTGTATCAAAATGAACCCCAACTATATCGATTCGTACGCCGCCCTCTTCGATGTCTATTATTGGACCGAGAAGTCTAAAGAATCTTTAGAACTCATCGATCAGGTTGAACAGAACAGTTCGAGTGCAAACAGGATTGCCGATAAGATCGAGCGGGCCCGAAAACAGGCAGAAAAGTACCCTACCGACTCGCCGGACCTCCCTTCTAAAAATCAGAAAGCGGCTAATAGGGTAGCACCCCAAGAAAAATTATGAAGCTAAACCCTACCTATAGAATGGTTTACACCGTAATGCTTTTTGTCATCCTTCCTTGGTGGGGCATGGCCCAGCAGAAAGGGTATACAGGCAATCCCGATATCTCCTTTTTTGCTGCGCGGAGTTTGGCTTTTGAGGGAAAACGGGATATAGCCCGTGATACCCTTAACGTCATACTGACCAAGTATCCCGAGTACACCGATGTACGCAGCCTACTGGCCAGCACCTATAGCTGGGACGGAATATATGACAAGGCGCGGGAACAGTTCAACAGGATAACCTCCACTGACCGCCAAAATAAGGAAGTTTGGGTCGCGGCGATCAAAAATGAAATTTATGCAGAAGACTATTATATCGCTTTAGGCCTTGCCAATAAGGCGCTGTTATATCTAAAAGAAGATGCGGAGGTGGAAGGCTTAAAGGGCAATGCTTTAGAAAACCTCCGCAAGGATCAAGTACAAGCCACCGATTCTATGGGGGTTAAAGCTAAAAACGCTTTAGAATCCGAACGCTTACAAAATTACATATCGATTGCCAATTCCGTGGATATATTCGATGTCGTGTATGACCCGATGTTTTATTTCAGCATTAGTTATGGCAGGGAAACCAAAGTCGGAAGCCTCATTCCGCGGATCAACTATGCCAACCGTTTCAAAACGGATGGCCTGCAATATGAATTGGACTTTTATCCCAAATTTTCGAAAACTTTTTACGCATATCTGAACTACGGCTATTCGAACTCCCCTATTTTTCCCGACCACAGAATAGGCGTCGAACTTTATGCGAACTTGCCGAAATCCTTTGAATCTTCCTTGGGCGTGCGGTATCTAGACTTCAGTCCTGTCAAAGCTACGGTAGTTACGGGTTCTATCGGACTATATCAGGGCAAGTATTATTTTTCGCTACGGCCGTATGTCACCCCCCAAGAAAATGCTCATATCAGTTTTTCAGGAGGTCTTTTGGCAAGAAAATATTTAAAGGACGGCGACAATTATTTTGGAGTTAATATGGGTATGGGTTATTCTCCTGAACTAAAACAGTTTCGGGATGGGGATGAACTGTTGGCAGAGACCCTGCTGTTCATCGAATCACAGCGTTTAGCCTTTTCCTACCAATTTACCGGAAAAGAGAATCCCAACAGTTACCATGTGAATTTGGGCATTGCACGTCAAGAATTAGTTTTTGATTCCGGGAATTTCGCTTGGTCGGTTTCCGCGGGACTTACGTATCGTGTAAAGTTTTGATACTTTAAATAACATCCCTACTACGCATTGGAATCGCTCGTTTTACAAGATTAACAAGGTTTACAACAAAAATTTAGCCTTACACCACAATAAATTGGTATCGCGGCAGGTAATGAATAAGTTTACTTCATCAAACAAAAACAGCGGCCCAAATTGCTGTCTTTACCTAAAATTAACCGAATACCTTAACCTACTTTATTATGCTTTACGACACTTATGGCGAGGAATACCTCTCTTTTCTTCAAGAACTTAACGAAATCCTGAGTCTAAACGAATTGGTGGAATTAGATTATATGTAGAACGAACATTCACGGTCCTAACCCCAAATACCTTAATTTAAAACCCTACTGTTATGGTAAATCAAAATCCTGACAATGCAGCCTACCTGCACTTCATTGAAAGACTGAACGAGATTCTCACCAGCGAGCAAATCGGCAAATTGAAATATTCTTAGTGTGTTTTAGTGTTTATAGTTGTTTAAGTGAATAGTTAGTTGAAAAAAAAGGCCTCGACGTCACCGTCGGGGCCTTTTTTATTTTTGAAAAGAACTTAATACGAATGCCTTTTGGGTTAGGTAACTACTACTATCCTAAATAAGTCTTTAAAAGTTTACTTCTAGAATTGTGTCGCAGTTTTCTGATTGCCTTTTCACGTATCTGTCGCACGCGTTCCCTTGTCAAATCGAAGGTCTGACCGATTTCCGCTAAGGTCATGGACTGCTGGTCTCCTATTCCGTAGTAGAGTTTTACGACATCGGCTTCCCGGGGGGACAATGTTTCTAAAGCCCTGTTGATTTCGGTATTCAGGGACTGCTGCATCAAAGACTTGTCCGGTTTGGGCGATTCGCCTGAGCGAAGTACGTCATACAGGTTCGAATCCTCCCCTTCGCGCAGTGGTGCATCCATAGATACGTGGCGTCCGGAGTTTTTAATAGATTGCTTGACTTCGCTTACGGTCATTTCGAGCTCCTTGGCGATTTCCTCTGCGGAAGGCGGACGCTCATGCGCCTGCTCCAAATATGAAAACGTTTTTTTGATCTTGTTGATCGAACCGATTTTGTTCAATGGTAACCGAACAACGCGGGACTGTTCCGCAAGAGCCTGAAGGATGGACTGTCGTATCCACCACACGGCGTATGAGATAAATTTAAATCCACGGGTCTCGTCAAAGCGCTTGGCCGCTTTTACCAGTCCCAGATTCCCTTCGTTGATTAGATCCGGAAGCTTTAGACCTTGGTTTTGGTACTGTTTGGCCACCGAAACGACAAAACGAAGGTTTGCGGTAGTAAGTTTTTCAAGGGCGAGCTGATCACCGGCCCGGATGCGCTGTGCCAGTTCTACTTCTTCCGATGCGTTGATCAGGTCGATCTTACTGATATCCTGCAAGTATTTGTCGAGGGATTTTGATTCGCGATTGGTTACTTGCTTGATAATCTTTAGTTGCCTCATATGTTTATCTGGATTTTGATGTTCTACAAGAGAGTATTATACAGCTTTATTCTGTCTTTTCCAAAACATGTAGGTTTTTTTATACAATTGTTATGAGAAGTTTAGGGTTTTTCGGTCAAAAAACCTGTAAAGTCGATAGGTTGGATTATTTTTGGATTTTAAAAAAAGAGATCAGTGAGTAAGCGGAAATTCAAAAAATACCTATCGGAATTAAAGAAGAATGCCCTGGAGGAGCAGCTAATGGACCTCTACAATCGCTTTCCGGTGGTGAAGGAATATTACGATTTTATCTTTAACCCTAAGGAGGATAAACTGGTACAGGAGGCAAAGTCTAAAATATCCAATGAATATTTTCCGGTGAAAAGGAGGAAGCCCAAAGCAAGGCGTTCCGTAGCTCAAAAATACATTAAACACTTTCTGAGACTGGGCGTTGAACCGCATTTGGTCGCGGACGTGATGCTGTACAATCTCGAAATCGCGCAAGCCTATTCCCAAGAACGCAATGTACCGGATGCCTTTTTTAAAAGTATGTTGAACTCTTTTGAACAGGCCGTTCAATACACCTCGGTCAATGGTCTTTTACAGTATTTTAGAGGAAGGATTCTTACTATTTACCAGGAATCCCAGGAGCAGGATTGGTTATATGGGGAAGGGTTTTCCAGGGTTTTGGATCGTATTGATTAATTTGCCAACTTACCTGCAGCCCTTGGTTCGGGTTCTCTGAATGAGTTCCGAACTACATTCCGTATTTTTACGAAAAATTTAAAATTTAACCTCAAAGGATAGCGATGGCCTTAGTAATCATAAGACAGGATGGTAAAATCGACGAATGGAAAAAAGCCTTGCTGGCCGAATCCCCTGAACTTGAAATATACAGCTATTTGGAAGACCATCCGAAAGACAACATCGATATGGCTTTGGTCTGGAAACATCCTGTAGGAATTCTGGGGCAATATCCCCATCTCAAACTGATTGCCTGCAACGGCGCAGGGGTGGACTTTATATTCGATGACCCCGATGTACCGAAAGGTATACCCATCACCCGGGTGGTCGATACCAAGTTGGCCGAGGACATGTCGGAACACGTGTTAGCGGTCATTTTGAGCCATCTTAAAAATTTGGATACCTATAAACTTCAACAGACTAAAAAAGTTTGGAAACCACGGGACTATCACCGTATTTCCGATTTCAGGGTGGGCATTATGGGCCTTGGCGAGTTGGGCAGCGTTTTGGCCAAGGATCTGGTGCGGATCGGCTTTCAGGTGCAAGGCTGGGCGAATTCCGAAAAATCCTTGGAAAAGGTAAAAACCTTCGCGGGGAATGATGAACTATCCTCATTTTTGGCATCCTCGGAGATACTGGTTTGCCTTTTGCCCCTGACCCAGGAAACAGAAGGTATTTTGAACAAATCCCTTTTTGAACAACTTCCTAAAAATGCGTTCGTTATCAATGTCGCCCGCGGGGGACATCTGGTAGATGCCGATCTTGTTGAAATGTTGGATAACGGACACCTTTCCGGGGCGGGCCTCGATGTGTACCATCAGGAGCCGCTACCGCCCTCCCATCCTTTCTGGGGTCATGAAAAAATACACATGACCCCGCATAACGCCAGCGTCTCGGATCCCCAATTCGTAGTGCCGCAAATTGTAGATAACTATCATCGGCTGCAAGAGGGCAAGCCTTTGTTGAACCAGGTTTCTAGAGACAAGGGCTACTAGGGTATGCCGGTGCGGCAATCTTCCGAAAATTCAATTATCCTCTATATTCCAGCGCTAATTCCGAGCAATATATTTCGTCCGAACACAAATTTCCTTTAGTTTTGCAAAATTGAAATTGTGACAAAGTATCCCATTGCGGCCCTTGTCACTAAATCTGACAACCTACTTGAAAGTACAGAACGACATTGTTGAAAAGACCCTCTACGATTATCAGGAAGAGGACCTGAACACCATTTTCGAACATCTCAAAGAAACCTCCAACGGCAATCTGCTCTACCAATTGCCGACCGGGGGAGGTAAAACGGTGGTGTTTTCGGAAATAGCGCGCCGGTACATCGAACAGACCGGTAAAAAGGTGGTTGTGCTGACCCATCGTATCGAACTGAGCCGGCAGACGTCGAAAATGCTTAAGGGCTTTGGAGTCAAGAACAAAATCATAAATAGCGAGGTCAAGGAACTTAAGGACCAGGACAGGTACATGTGCTTTGTCGCCATGGTCGAGACTTTGAACAACCGCCTGCAGGAAGAGAAGGTAGAAATCAACAATATAGGCTTGGTCATTATCGACGAGGCGCACTACAACTCCTTCCGCAAGCTGTTCAAGTTCTTTAAGGATTCTACCATCCTTGGCGTTACGGCTACTCCCTTGAGCTCCAATATCAAATTGCCCATGAAGGACAACTATCAAAAGTTGATCGTGGGAGAATCCATTGACGCCTTAATAAAAAAGCAGTTTTTGGCCAAGGCGAACGTCTATACATATGATGTCGGGCTGCAAAGTCTCAAACTGGGTATCAGTGGCGATTATACCGTTAAATCTTCCGAAGAACTCTATGGCAACCACAGTATGCTGGGTAAGTTGCTGGCCGCATATAAAGAGGTTGCAGAGGGTACCAAGACCCTGATATTCAACAATGGTATCAACACCTCAAGATACGTTTACGAGACGTTTAAAAAAGCGGGGTACAATATCCGCCATCTCGATAACAAGAACAATGCGACGGAACGCAAGGAGATTCTAGAATGGTTCTCCGAAACGCCCGATGCCATTCTGACTTCGGTGAGCATTCTGACAACCGGTTTTGACGAACCCACGGTGGAGACCATCATGTTAAACAGAGCGACCCGTTCTTTGACCCTCTATTTTCAAATGATCGGCCGTGGATCTCGCGTTCTTCCCGATAAGGAGGAGTTCAATGTCGTCGACTTGGGGAACAACGTGGCCCGTTTCGGTTTATGGAGCACACCCATCGATTGGCAGGAAATTTTTCATTTTCCGGATTTTTATCTCGACAATATCAAGAACGACGAGGATATCGAGCGGGAATTCGTTTATGAAATGCCCGACGACCTGAGGGAGAAGTTCCAGAAATCGGAAGATATCGAATACGATATCAAAAAAGAATATAAAAAGGTTTTCGCGGAAGGTCTTAAGTCCAAAATCGTATTGGAACGCAGTATCGAACAGCATGCGGAAATCTGTGTGGAAAATGCCGAGGACGTTTTTGACGCCCGTTTGCTCGCGAAGGAGCTCAGGGAGGAAATTGCCTACCGGGTACGCCAGTATACGTACTGCATCATGAACAATACCAAGAATTATAAGGAGTGGCTTGAAGAGGATTACGAACGTAAATTACGCTCCAGCATTTCAAGACGGTTCGCGGCCAAAATGTAGATTTAATCACCTTTAAGCTTTAAATATGGCGGGGAACACCTTCGGAAACCTATTCAAACTAACCACCTTTGGCGAATCGCACGGCGTGGCTATCGGGGGTGTATTAGACGGCTGCCCATCGGGCATTGAAATCAACCTAGAAGCCGTCCAAAAAGATATGGACCGGCGGAAACCGGGACAATCCGCCATCGTAACCCAGCGGAAAGAGCCAGATTCGGTGGAATTTTATTCCGGTATTTTTGAGGGTAAGACCACCGGCACGCCGATTGGATTCGCCATTCACAACACGAATCAAAAATCAAAAGACTATTCCCACATTAAGGATTCATACCGACCATCACATGCCGATTATGTCTATGACCAAAAATACGGTTTCCGCGATTATCGGGGCGGGGGCCGCAGTTCGGCCAGGGAAACCGCTAGCAGGGTAGTGGCCGGGGCAATCGCCAAACAGTTTCTGTCCCCCGTAAAAATCAATGCCTTTGTGTCGCAAGTAGGTAAGCTAAAAATGGATATTCCCTATCAGGAGTTGGATTTGGCCCTGACGGAATCCAATCCCGTGCGTTGTCCCCACCCGGAAACGGCGGCCAAAATGGAGGAGTATATCAAGGAAGTCCGTAAAGAAGGCGATACAGTGGGCGGCGTTATTACTTGTGTGGCACAAAACGTACCCATTGGCCTTGGCGAACCGGTCTTTGATAAACTACATGCTGAACTGGGCAGGGCCATGCTGTCTATCAACGCGGTCAAGGGGTTCGAATATGGCAGCGGTTTCGAGGGCGTAGCCATGAACGGCAGCGAACATAACGATCAGTTCAACGCCGACGGAAGTACCCAGACCAATTACAGCGGCGGAATCCAAGGCGGTATCAGCAACGGTATGGACATTTATTTTAGGGTAGCCTTTAAACCGGTGGCCACCATCATACAACCTTATGAAACCATTGATAAGCAAGGCAATAAGGTCACCACCAAGGGCAAGGGCAGACACGACCCCTGTGTGGTGCCTCGTGCGGTACCGATAGTCGAGGCGATGACGGCATTAGTGCTTGCGGATTATATGCTGTTGAACCGGACGGTGAAATCGGAAACAAAATAGTACCTTCCCGACCTAAACCAACTTCACATGCGTAAACTTGAACTGCACTGGCAAATACTGATCGGGATGGTAGCCGGCATCCTATTCGGATTCGCAATGACCTACATCGACTGGGGAAGGGGTTTCGTCCAGGACTGGATCAACCCTTTAGGGACCATTTTTGTCAAATTGCTGAAACTGATAGCGATTCCCCTGATTTTGGCCTCCCTCGTCAAAGGTATTTCAGACCTAAAGGATATCTCCAAATTCCGCAATATTGGCCTGCGGACCATCCTTATTTATATTTGCACGACCGTTATTGCGATTACCATAGGATTGCTTTTGGTAAATGCCATAAAGCCCGGGAACGGGATTTCGGAGGATACCATCGCCAAACTTACCGAAACCTATTCCCAAGACCGGGGGGTGACCGATAAGTTAGAAGAGGCCTCCAGACAGCAAGACAGCGGTCCCTTACAATTTTTGGAAGATATGGTGCCGGATAACGCTTTCGCGGCACTCGGTGATAACAGTTTGATGCTCCAGGTTATCTTTTTTACCATTTTTCTAGGAATTTCAATGTTGCTGATCGGAGAGAAAAAGGCAAAGCCGCTAAAGGATTTTTTTGATGCCCTCAACGAGGTAGTCCTGAAAATGGTCGACTTGATCATGCTTACGGCACCCATAGCGGTATTCGCCCTATTGGCCAACGTGGTAGCATCATCGGGAGACCCTGATTTATTGCTGGCTTTATTGAAATATTCGGGAGTGGTGGTACTGGGGCTCATATTGATGATCGTCTTTTACAGTTTGGTCGTGGGCACCTTTAGCCGCTATAATCCCCTGACTTTTTTGAGCAAGATGTCCCCCGCCCAACTTTTGGCATTTTCAACGAGTTCGAGTGCCGCCACCCTGCCGGTAACCATGGAAAGAGTGGAAGAGCATATCGGGGTGGACAAGGAAATTTCAAGTTTCGTACTGCCGGTGGGAGCGACCATTAACATGGATGGAACCAGCCTTTATCAGGCCGTGGCCGCCGTGTTTATCGCCGAGGCGCTGAAATTCGATCTGACCTTTGCCAATCAACTGACCATCGTCTTGACCGCCTTATTGGCTTCGATCGGTTCGGCCGCGGTACCGGGAGCGGGCATGGTCATGTTGGTTATTGTTTTGGAATCGATAGGTTTTCCACCGGACAAACTGGCCATCGGCCTTGCGCTTATTTTTGCAGTAGACCGGCCCTTGGATATGTTAAGAACGGTGGTGAACGTCACCGGCGATGCTACCGTAGCAATGATGGTAGCCAAATCAACGGGCAGTGTCATCAAGCCCAAGGTCAAGAATTGGGACGATAATTTGGAGGAGGTGAAATAGTGGGGGCCTTATTCCAAAAACTTCGCTTTCAACTCCGGCGTGGGAATCATACATTCCTGTTTTTTACCGTACCACTTGTACCGGTTATGGGCGATAAAATCGTATACGATATTGCGCAACGGCTTTGGCACCCACAATAGAATCGAGGAAATCGTGCTGTAACCTTTCAATTGTTTTCCAATTTCCAAAGCGGCCTCCGATTTTACGTAATAGGCGACGCCCGGTTCGATTAAGACGATGGAATCGACCTTCTGGGTATCGATGCCCCGTTCGGTAATCAGCCTTTGGCCGGCCTCGCTTTGTAAGGCGGCATACCGGAAGACATCCTTTTTATCATGCCTGATTATAAATTGAACGGCCCCATTACAAAGATTGCAGACCCCATCGAATAGAATTATCTTTCTATCCGGTTCGGTTGATTGCCCTTTTTCCAACGCTGAACCCATAATCCTGTACGCTTAGTTTTTATCTTTTTTCCGCTCCACCAACTCCAACTGCTCCAGCCCCACATGGGTCGTGAACTGCCCATAGTTGACAACGGCCTTTTTGTTTTCCAGCGTGTCGATACTGCCAACGGCCTTACCGTCTTTTAACCGAACCCGATCTCCAAGCTTAAAGACGGGCAGCGGTTGGTTCTGTTCCTTGACTAAGGCTTTTTTCTTTTCCACTTTCTTTTTCTCCCGGATGGCCTTGACCTTTTTTCGCGCTTCTTGGGCCACTTCGGCCTGTTTGGTACGTTCGGCCTTGGCGATGGCGGCGGATTTTTTCTTCCGCTTGCTGTTTTCGGTTTCCACGATTCGCAAAAGTTCCGATACCAAGGGGCGTTTCTTGTTTTTTTGAAAATATTCGGCTGCAGCCTTATCTACCTTAGTGCCCAAATGGATCATCCGCTGATCATGGTCGTAAAGTTCCTGATAATTCTCCAGTTTGCTCTTGATCTTGGCATTGAGCTTTTCGAGGCGTCGGGCCTCTTCCTTGGCCTTGGATTCCTCTTCCTGCAATCGCGAACCCCTTTGTACCATTTTACTACGTTCCTTTTGTAGCTTGGCGATAGTGGCGTCGAAACGGACCTTGCCCCGCTCGATTTTCTTTTTGGCCTTGTTGATCAGGTTGAACGGAATTCCGTTTTTCTGTGCGACCTCAAAGGTAAACGAACTGCCCGCTTCGCCGAGAACCAACTGAAAAGTAGGTTCGAGTGTTTTTCCGTCGAAAAGCATATTGGCATTCGTGGTATGGGGCAGTTCATCGGCCAAGACCTTTAGGTTTGCGTAATGAGTGGTTATTATGCCATATGACTCTCGGTCATAGAAAACTTCCAAAAAGGCTTCGGCCAAGGCGCCACCGAGTTCGGGGTCACTGCCCGTGCCAAATTCGTCGATCAAAAAGAGCGTATTGGCATCACATTTCCGCAGAAATCGGTTCATGTTCTTGAGCCGGTAACTATAGGTGCTCAAATGGTTTTCGATGGATTGGTGGTCTCCGATATCCGTCAGTATCCGATTAAAAAAACAGACTGAACTCCTTTCATGAACGGGAATTAGAAGTCCAGATTGAAGCATTACTTGAAGTAAGCCAATAGTTTTGAGCGTAATACTTTTTCCTCCCGCGTTCGGTCCTGAAATGACAATAATCCGGTTTTCGGGATGTAGTTCAATGGTCTGAGGCCAGGTCTTCTCACCCTTGCGTTTATTGCTCAGGTAAAGCAGGGGGTGGTAGGCATCGCGGAGCGACAACCGCTTTTCGTTATTGATTTCAGGTAACAGGGCATTTGTTTCCTCTGCGTATTTGGCCTTGGCGGCGGTGACATCTATATGAACTAAGAAGTTTTGATAGTCAGAGAGTAGAGGGGCAAAGGGACGAATCTGACGGGTCAGGGTATTAAGTATGCGCTGGATTTCCTCCTTTTCATCGTATTCCAGATTGTTCAATTCGCGGCTGTATCGTAAGGTGGCCTCGGGTTCGATATAGACGATGCTTCCTGTTTTTGAGGTGCCCATCACCGTACCTTTAACTTTTTTTCGGTGCATCGCCTTTACGGCCAGCACGCGCCGGTTCTCGACCACCGATTCTCGGATATCGTCCAGATAATCCGACCCCTGATAGGTGTTCAGGGCCGAAGCGAAACTTTGGCCGATTTTGCCCTTTACGTGGTTCATTTCCCGGCGAATGGTGGAGAGTTTATCGGAGGCATTGTCTTTCACCTCCCCGAACCGGTCGATGATGGCATCAATTTGTGCGGGAATTTCCGTATTGGCTTCAATTTCCTGGGAGGTCGCAAACAATAGAGGATAATACTCCTGGAATTTTTTAAAGAATTTCTTATGGGCAGCCACGGAAAAGCAGATCGTCCCGATTTTCCGGAAGCCGCCAGTTTCCAAAGTGGTGTTCTCTATTTTGAGCAGCTTTAACTCCTTGTTTATGGGTTCAAAACTGTGATTGGGAATCCGGTTTTCGCTGGTGAAGGAGGATAAATATTCCGAGGTTTGGCCCAAGGATGTTCGAAGGGTCTCCGGCTCGGAAAGTGGCAGGATTTCCAAAGCGCGCGTCTTGCCTAGTTCTGTAGTACAACGCGCGGATACCTGTTGTAGAACGGTGGGGAATTCAAGGTCTTCGATCGTTTTTTTCGGAATTTGGGCCATGGTGTTCAAAATCGACGGCAAAGGTAGTTATTTGGCGGGTATGTTCAACGCTGGGGAATGGCAATCAAGGTGACATACTTTTTTCGGGCCTTGCTTAATATTGGTTTCCAGTCCATCAGGCAAAAGCAGATAAGCCGGTACTTCGTGAAATAGAGTCCCATTAACACGCCTATCGAGGTATGCATGAGGATGGCCGTAACCAAATAGGCGTTCCGCCATTTACTGTTGAAGAATACCACGAACCCACCCACTTCTATCAACAAGGTCATTAAGGCAAAAAAGGAAACCAAACGAGGCTTCTCGACCAGCCAATCGGCAATTTTTTCGTTAAATTTGGAACGCTGGTAATTGCCATAGGTATGGGCCTCAAATCCGTATCCGTCTTTCCAATTATCCGTTTGCGCGTCCGATTTATTGGCAATGAGCAATTGTTTTGTTCCTGATGGATATTTAGAAACGTGGTTTTGAAGGTAAAATCTCAGGGTTGAACCCTCCAGCCATTGAGCTCCACCGTACCTGATCTTGGAGATTCCGGCGGTAAAATAGGTAGTTACCAGTAGCGCCAATATAAGGTTCAGGCCCCAACCTGAATGGCCGGTCGATCCGATATCATACCTTTTAAAAGTCTTTTTGAACAACAGACCATCCAGAGAAATCTTCATTGAACCGGGTACTAACGCCAATACGAAAAGTACCTGGCTCGGAAGGGAAAAATTGTGGTCAAAATTGCCCAATCCTTCAGTAATTCCGCCAAGTAGGAAGGATAACAGGGCCAGTATGAAAAGGTTGACCCTTCCCAAAAATCCGAAAGCGGCACCCAACGCACACAAGACGATTATGGCTGACATAGGCTGCTGCATTTCGTGGATAAAATGGAGAATGTCGTTGGGGAAAAGGTTTAGTATCCAAGTTTTGGTCCAAGATTCAGCAGAATAAAAATCAATGGAATTGACGGTATTCAGCTTATTGACGGTACCACTGCCCATGCTTAGGGCCAAAAAGAACCGCAGCAAACTCAAGGGATTTTGCAACAGGGTTTCAAAGTGAGACTTCAAGACTTTCATAGTAGGAAACATACTTTTTTCGTTTAACGTCGTAGTATCCAAGAATTTCACAGGGCGAAATATCATGCCGGAAGGCATCGACCTGCTTTATCTTTAGCGTAATTTTATCGAAGGATAATTGTTTTTTTTCGGCGAGATAGAAGGCGTAATCTTCAAAGAAGGCGTTCATTCTTTGCTGAAAATCGGCCCTGTTATCAGAAAAGCGGGTATCAAAGGGGGAGACGGGTTCCGAAGATCCGTACACTTTGCTGAAAAAGTAGCGTACAAAGAAAATTTCGTTCCTTCCATACTTGTCGCCAAGATCGACCGTTTTACAGGCATTGCTCCCCTCGAACTTAAAAATGCAGAGTTGGGTGTCTTTATTGACCTGATGGGCGAACATCGGGGCGCAGGTAAAGGGAAAACTGGCCACTCCGAAAACAATTGCAAAAATATTCGGCAATAAAACCAGTGACCATATCAAAACGGCATATTTGGTACTCCATGATCGTAAACTCATACTACGAAATTTTCGAAATCTATAAACGTATTCTAAGTATCGATTATTGAATTTTTTCGATGACAGGTCGAAATGCTTGGATAAGTATGTATTGGGAAGCCCGTTTCCCTAAGGAATCTGTATGTCGGTTTTTGGTTATTTTTGGAAAACTTTTAATCGATGCGTATGTCGGTAAACATTGAAGAAAGCTGGAAACAGCAGCTCTTCCAAGAATTCGAACAGCCCTATTTTTTGGCCTTGACTGATTTTGTCAAAAAGGAATATGCCCAATATACCTGTTACCCTAAGGGCAGCGACATTTTTGCCGCTTTTGATTATAGTGGCTTTGACCGGACCAAAGTGGTCATAATCGGTCAAGATCCGTATCACGGGCCGAACCAGGCCAACGGGCTCTGTTTCTCAGTAAAGGAAGGTATTCCGCATCCCCCCTCGTTGGTAAATATCTTCAAGGAAATCGAGTCCGATTTGGGAAAGCCCTATCCACAGAACGGGAATTTGGAACGTTGGGCGAAGCAAGGAGTGCTTTTGTTGAATGCGACATTAACGGTACGCGCCCATCAGGCAGGGAGCCATCAAAACAAAGGCTGGGAAACCTTTACCGATGCGGTCATTCGCAAATTATCGGAAGAAAAAAAAGGGGTGGTATTTTTGCTATGGGGCGGGTTTGCCAAAAAGAAGTCCGCCATGATCGATAGCGGCAAACATCATGTCTTGACCTCGGGACATCCCTCGCCGTTGAGCGCCAACCGGGGCTATTGGTTCGGGAACGAACATTTTAGCAAAACGAACGTAATCCTACAAAAAATAAATAAGGAACCTATAGCCTGGTAGCCGCTATTTGAGTACTTTATTCGGATGTATGGACTTCTCAATCAACTTTAGATCCACTAGCGTATCCATCACGTTATCAATTTTATCTATTGATATTTGTTCTTGACTCCACTGGGTAAGCGAAAGCCATTCCTGAATATCTTCCAATTGCTGTCCGTAGCGGTTGGCCAGGGTTCTGTCGATACTCGGTATCTGCTTGAATTCGGAGGTATAGCCATTGACGGTCTCCAAGATATGTTTCAGTGCACCGTCATTCCCCTCAATAAAATTATCTGTAGCCGCCACCACAAAACACGGCCATGGGGTCGGGCAGTCGCCCAATCTTCGAAATGTACCGTTATCGACCCAAGGCTTGGTAGTAAAACGTTCCCACATAAAATAATCTGCCGTGCCCTTGGTAAGCGCTTCTACCGCACCGTCTAGGTTGTCGATAACTTCGAACCCTAAGCTGTGGGTGTCCCATCCCTCGCCTTGGGCGTGCACATAAGCCATAAGATGGCTTCCGCTACCAAAACGGCTGATAGCAATTTTCTTGTTTTTGAGGTCGGCTATGGAGTTGTACGGACTCTTGGCGCCCACATGTATGCCCCAGAGTAGGGGAGAGGCAATGTAGCCCTGTACTATTTTGGCTGGGTTTCCAGCAACAATACTTTTGACAATGCCTTCCGTCAAAATTACGGCCAGATCGGTTTCCCCGTTCTGTAGCATTTGGCACATTTTGCCCGTACCTTCTGGAACCTCCGACCATTGCAAATCGATTCCCTTATCCTCGAAAGCGCCATCTTCGATAGCCATTTGCCAGGGGAGATTAAAATGCTCGGGGACACCTACTATTTGCACTTTTTTCATAACTATAATATTTTGCGAACTCGTCGCGAGATTCTCTTTCACCTGCGATGTTCCTACAATAATTTCGTCTTTTTCTCGCAACGAAGCTACGGCTATGCGGTTTAAAAAAGCCTTCATTACGCCAAAAAGGCCGAAATCATGGTTCTAAATAAGAAATCAAGACGAGTTCTTCATTTAGAAAGACCGGCCACAAATTCTTTCCAAACAATACGCAATCAATTCCTCGGTGGCTTTCTTGGGATCTTGCGAGAATTCACCTGTGGAGCGGTTGGCTAAAATACAGTTCATAGAAACGGCGCGGTGCCCCAAGAGTTTGGATAGTCCATATATGCCGGAGGTTTCCATCTCAAGATTGGTAATATGCCTCCCTCCGTACTGAAAAGAGCCCAACATGTCAAGCAAGTTATCACCCGGTAAATCGAGCCGTAATTTTCGGCCTTGGGGACCATAAAAACCGATACTTGTTGCGGTTATTCCTAATCGTATACGATTTGAATACAACCTTTCTGCCAAGGGTTCATCATATTTGACTGCATAGGGCGTCGCTTTGTGCTCCGACCAGTCGGCATGCTTGGCAAATGCTTGCCGCAGTTCCGTTTGCTGTACGGATTCATTGTCATAAAAGTGCAGCAGACCATCAAAGCCCAAGGCGTATTCACTGATTAAAAAAGTGTCAACGGGAATATCGGGCCGAATCGCCCCAGAGGTCCCGATCCGTATGATATCGAGGACTTTTTTTTTGGAATGTATCGTTCGGCTTTTAAAATCAATATTGACCAGGGCATCGAGTTCGTTCAAGACAATGTCGACGTTATCCGTTCCAATCCCCGTTGAAATTACGGTAAGCCGTTTTCCGTTCATTGTACCTGTATGGGTGTGGAATTCCCGTTTGCTTTTTCGGATTTCAAGGGTGTCGAAAAATTGGGATACTTCCGCGACACGGTCCGGATCGCCTACGGTAATAACGGTATCGGCAAGGTCTTCAGGGAAAAGATTCAGGTGGTAGATGCTACCGTCGGCATTGAGAATAAGTTCGGACGGTCCTAGCATCCTAGAGTTTCAGTATTCTATTCGCTTCGGTATTGTACAGAAAGTTATATTTCAGTGCGCCGCCCAGATAGACGTCGTTATCTTGAAGGCAAGAGTAGTAGCTCGTTTTTTTATCCAGTATCTCTTTGCCTTTTTTGGTCAAACGAACGGGCTTAAAGGAAGAAAATAGAGGCTTTAATCTATTTATTGCCCTTTCATACTGAGAATCCCCGAAGCCTAATGACCCTTGGTTTTGGAGAATATCGGACAAAAAGGTGCTACGATCGGCCGGTTTTTTGTCCTGCGCCAATCTCAAGATATTGTTTTCCATTTCATTAAGACCATTTTTAATGCTAGGAAATCGGTGCAAATGTGCCTGGATTGCGACCGAAAGATAGTCAAATTGAAACTCTGAGTAGTCGGAAAGATTTTCCAGACGGATGGGATTATCACTGCAATAGAGCTGCCAAACGTAATCGGCGTATTCGATATCGTCCTGGGTCAATTCCACTTTATGCTTATAGAGTTTCAACAGTTGGTCATCGTCCAGCTGATTAAGACTGTACATCGCATCGGTATCATCCTCTTTGCCACTGCAGACCAATGAAATATGTGCATATTTACGGTGGGTCTTGAGCCAACTGAGTACGGCAATCATGTTGACCTGGCAAAAAAGGTCGTAATCGAACCAAAGCACGATTTCGTCTTCCTGTTTATGGTTGCAGAGCGAACGATATTCCTTCAGGGTCTTTTCGATGAACCAGGATTTGGAAATCTTGTAGTTTTTGTGAAGGAACTCGAAGCGCATTTTCCAAAAGGACTCGCTTCCCACGCTCGTCAGCGTCTGTCCCTCACATAGCATTTCGCGCCAGGTGATTATATCCCCCTTGAGATTTAGGGATTCTAATTTCTCCGTAAAATGATCTCCGTTGGTAATGTGCAAAAGGGAACTCATGTCCGATGAAATTTAGGTTATAGGGATTAAATGTACCATTAAATCAAAACAAACAAAAAATAATCGGTAAAAATCGTCTATTGTTTATAAACAAGCCATGAATTTGTACGAAAAATCATCCGCCTACCCTTTTGACGGAAAACCCCTTTTCCTTTAAAATTTCCATAATCCGATCGCGATAATCCCCTTGAATAATGATTTTTTCGTTTTTGAAGGATCCTCCAACGCCGAGTTCTGTCTTGAGCTCTTTGGCCAATTTCTTAAAATCGCTTTGAGCACCGTTGTAGCCTTCTAAAATGCTAATCGGTTTACCCCGACGTTTTTCGTATTTGCAGAGAATCGGGTCATCTTGCAACCAAATATCGTCTTGATTTTTGGATTTCTTATCCTCTTCCTGCATTTCGTGGTCCGGAAAGAGGTTCTGAAGTTGATCTTTTAAGTCCATATAATGATTTTGCGATACGCTGCCTACTTTTTCACCAAGCCTAACTCTACCAACCTCTCGTTCAAATATTCTCCGGCAGTGATATCTTCAAATTGCTTTGGATGCTCGTCATCAACGCAATTCTCCAGACAGTCCAAAGGCATTTCACTGATAGGATGCATAAAAAAGGGAATGGAATATCGCGAAGTACCCCACATTTCCTTAGGGGGGTTGATTACTTTATGGATGGTGGATTTTAGCCTGTTGTTCGTCAAGCGCGACAACATATCGCCTACATTGATCATTAACTGATCCGGGCGGGCAATGGCGTCGACCCATTCGTTCTTATGGTTTTTCACTTGTAGGCCCCGGCCGTGGGCACCCATAAGCAGGGTTATCAAGTTGATATCGCCATGTGCGGCCGCGCGCTCCGCCTTTTTGGGTTCCTCTGTAATGGGCGGATAATGAATGGGACGCAAAATGGAATTGCCATTCTTGATATATTCGTCGAAATAGTTTTCATGCAGCTCGAGGTGCAGGGCCAGGGCCC
Organism: uncultured Flavobacteriaceae bacterium; assembly: GCA_963734985.1. Classification (GTDB taxonomy): domain Bacteria; phylum Bacteroidota; class Bacteroidia; order Flavobacteriales; family Flavobacteriaceae; genus Pricia. Next base: position 815,216 of record CAVTJB010000002.1, on the reverse strand, counting down.
TTAGAACATATTTAGCGGTTTTCTCTAGCATTTTAAAGGCCTGTTTTCCGACCTTATTGAAATGGGGAAGCTCTGTTACCGTTACATTATCGGGATATTCCTTTTCCAGTTGCGGATCGTCCTCTACATACTGTCCGAAATGCCAAAACTCCTTTAAATCACCCTCTTTTCTCCCTTTTGCATGTTCTTTTCCAAAAGAAGTGTAGCCGCGCTGTCCACCGATCCCCTTGATTTCGTACTTATCTTTAATTTCTTGTGGCAGGTCAAAAAATTGCTTGATCTCGGTATACAGTTTTTCCACCAGTTCCTCGGATAAGAAGTGGCCGCTAAGGGCGACAAAACCTATATCTTCAAAGGCCCCACCGATTTCTTTGGTGAATTTTTCCTTTTCGTGGGGATTATCCGAAAGAAAATCTTGTAAATCTACACTGGGTATAGCACTCATATATATTCCGTTTATAAAGCACGAAGTTAAGGAAAACGGACACATATTACAAGAAACAGCGCACCGGTAAAAGCAGGATTCGCAATAGTGGCGATGTACTATTTTCAGGACACTTTTTCTTAATTTTAGCCATTGAAAATTTCAGATGAAATTCCAGAGAAACGGTATTGATAAGAAAACCTTGCTAGCCCTTTATCAGCGGATGCTCAAACCCCGGCTGATCGAGGAAAAAATGTTAGTGCTGCTACGACAGGGCAAGATATCTAAATGGTTCAGCGGTATTGGGCAGGAGGCTATTTCAGTCGGGGTGGCCAGTGCACTTACCCTGGAGGAATATATACTGCCTATGCATCGTAATCTAGGCGTTTTTACTACAAGGGATATCCCCCTGCACCGGCTCTTCTCGCAGTGGCAGGGCAAGGCAGGGGGGTTTACGAAAGGACGGGACAGAAGTTTCCATTTCGGGACCCAGGAGTATAAAATCGTGGGCATGATCTCCCATCTTGGCCCGCAGCTGGCAGTGGCAGACGGTATCGCCTTGGCCGATTTGATGAATCACCGAAAAAGGGTAACCGCCGTTTTTACCGGCGAGGGCGGTACGAGCGAGGGCGATTTTCATGAAGCCCTGAACATCGCGTCGGTATGGCAATTGCCGGTACTTTTTTGTATTGAAAATAACGGATACGGACTCTCAACACCCATAAGTGAGCAATATAATTGCAAAAAATTGTCGGATAGGGGCATTGGCTACGGTATGGAATCGTACACCATCGATGGCAACAACATCGTGGAAGTGTATAGCAAGGTGGACGAGCTTTGCCGGCGAATGCGAGAAAAACCGGAACCCATATTGCTGGAATTCCGCACTTTTAGAATGCGCGGCCATGAGGAGGCGAGCGGCACAAAATACGTTCCGGATTCGCTGATGGACGAATGGGGAGCCAAAGACCCCATCGTCAATTATGAAACTTTTTTGAAAGAAGAAGGATTGCTTGACGGTAAACAAATAGACCATTTAAAAGGGGAAATTGAATCGGAAATTAATGAGCAGCTATCGTTGGCCTTTGGGGAAGCAGAAGTACGTTCCAGTGAAAGTATCGAATTAGGTGATGTGTATAAAAGCTTTTATTATAAAGAAGTTACTCCTAATATAAAATCTAAAAATGTGCGATTAGTCGATGCGGTTTCCCAGGGCTTACGGCAATCAATGGAACAGCATCCCAATTTAGTGATTATGGGGCAGGACATTGCGGATTACGGAGGCGTTTTCAAGGTTACCGAAGGTTTTTCCGAAATCTTCGGTAAAGACCGGGTGCGCAATACGCCCATTTGTGAGTCCGGCATTGTTTCCACGGCGATGGGCCTTTCCATAAACGGCATGAAAGCGGTAGTGGAGATGCAGTTTGCGGATTTTGCTAGCAGCGGTTTCAATCCCATTGTCAATTATCTGGCGAAATCCCATTATCGTTGGAGCGAAAAAGCCGATGTCGTTATTCGTATGCCCTGTGGTGGGGACCTGGGCGCTGGTCCCTTCCATTCCCAGACGAACGAGGCCTGGTTTACCAAGGTACCGGGACTCAAAGTAGTATATCCCGCTTTTCCCTATGATGCGAAGGGATTGCTGGCCACGGCGATCAACGACCCCAATCCCGTATTGTTTTTCGAGCACAAGGGGCTATACCGAAGTATCTATCAGGATGTTCCTCTCGATTATTACAGTCTTCCCTTCGGAAAAGCGTCCTTTTTAAAAAAAGGAGGTCAAATAACAATCGTTTCCTATGGGGCGGGAATTCATTGGGCATTGGAAACCCTTGAAAAGCATCCGGATATCGAAGCGGACCTTATCGACCTTCGTACGTTGAATCCTTTGGACATTCAATCGATTTACGCATCCATCGAAAAAACAGGAAAGTTGATTATCCTGCAAGAAGACAGTCTGTTCGGGGGCATAGCTAGCGATATATCCGCCTTGGTCATGGAAAATCGTTTCGAATACCTTGACGGACCGATACGAAGGGTCGCCAGTTTGGAAACGCCCATCCCTTTTTCTAAAAATTTGGAAAACCAGTATTTGCCCGGGGAAAGGTTCCTCGAGGCACTGCAAGAACTCTTGGCCTATTAGCCTAGGAGACCAACATTTCCCTATCGAGACAATATAATTTTGCTTTACAGCAAAGACCAAGGCCAGAAAATGCGAACTTAGCAGGGTTTTAAAAATGTTTTCGATATGCATAAAAATACATTATGCATATATCCCACAAACCTTAAAAAGATAGGTATGAATAAAAAGAATTTGATAATATTGGTGCTCAGTTTGGCATTTTTTTCATGTTCTACCTCCAAGCAGGTGCGTGACGACCGAAAGGTGGTCGATGGTAGTTGGACGCTGGAAAATATCAGCTATGAAGGAAGCGAAGGTGATTTTAAAGCCAAGCTCTTTAATGATGCCCAAGCCGTCTGTTTCGAAGGCAGCACCTGGTTTTTCAGGAACAACAACAGCACGGGCAACTATACTATTCCGCCTGGAAGTCTATGTTCTGGCGGCGAGCGCAACATCCGCTGGTCCATCATCGAAAATGAGGACGGTGGCGAACAGCTGCAATTCAAATATATAGACGAAAAGAAGAACGATATCTATGGAAGAACGGGTTATCGGTTGGATCTGATTTCCCTGACCCCTTCGCAGATGACCCTGAAATCCGACGTCATGGTGGATGGAAACCCCCTTTCGGTAGTCTATGAGTTCGGTCGGTAGTCCCAGCACAAGTGTGGTACGGCTTATGTAATGATCAACACGGATGTGCAATACGTCCGGCAAACAGAAATAATTCTAATATTATGAGAAAAGTTTTAAGTAAATCCATTTACATGGTTATGGCCATGTCATTGATTTTCGGTTGCAAGACCGTGCAAAATGCCAACAATAAGCAAAAGGGAGCCGCCATCGGCGCCGGTAGCGGGGCCGCCATTGGTGGGGTTATCGGCAATAATGTCGGTGATGGAAATAACACGGTACTGGGTGCAATTTTAGGAGCAGCCATTGGCGGAGTGGCCGGCGGCTATATCGGAAATCGTATGGATCGGCAGGCGGAACGGATTGAGGAAGAAATTCCCGGTGCCGAAGTGACCCGTGTGGGTGAGGGTATCAATGTGACCTTTAACGAGGATCAAGGCGTTTATTTTGACACCAATAAATCCGCCGTTCAAGGTACTTCCGAAACCACATTGAACAGTATGGCAGATATTCTAAAGGAATATCCTAAATCAAATGTTTTGGTCGAAGGCCATACGGATAGTGCTGGCCCCGATGATTACAATATGACTTTATCCAAACAACGGGCGACCTCGGTCACCGACTATCTTATTTCCCAGGGCATCGACAAAAGCCGGTTGACAACTAAATGGTACGGTGAAAACCAACCCGTAGCCGATAACGACACCAAGGAAGGCAAAGCTAAAAACCGTCGGGTCGAGTTGGCTATTGTGGCGAGCGAGGCATTGAAAAAAGAGGCAAAGCAGCAGGTAAAAGGGTGAAGCATTATGATGTCATCGTGGTAGGAGGTGGGTTGGCGGGATTGACCGCCGCCATCGATCTATCCCAAAAAGGACATAAGGTCTTGGTGTTCGAAAAACAACCGTATCCGCATCACAAGGTATGTGGTGAATATGTTTCGAATGAAGTAGTACCTTATTTGGATCGTTTGGGAGTCTCCCTTCGAGCGGCGGGAGCGGTAGCTATCAACGATCTGATGCTAAGTACGGCTCGGGGAACATACATAAAAACCACCCTTGCACTCGGCGGAATGGGAATAAGCCGATACACTTTTGATGATTTGTTGTATCGCCGAGCGCGGACTGACGGGGTAGCCTTTAAATTCCAGAATGTATCTTTGGTACAATTTAAATCCTCTATTTTTGAAGTGGTTACAGGTTCCACTGAAACATATACTTCAATAATGGTTATTGGTGCCTATGGCAAACGAAGCAGCTTGGATAAAATCTTGAACCGGGACTTCATCAACAAAAAATCGGCTTGGTTGGCGGTTAAAGCGCATTACCAGTATGACGATTTTCCCGAGCACTGTGTCGCCCTCCATAATTTTAAAGGGGGCTACGGTGGATTATCGAAAACGGAAACGGGGGCTGTGAATTTCTGCTATCTGGTATCCTATGCCAGTTTTCAAAAGGAGGCAACTCTTGACAGCTTCAATACCAATGTCGTTGCACGGAATCCTTTTTTAGGGGAATTTTTGCAAAAAGCGACGCCTCTATTCGAAAAGCCGTTAACCATTGCCCAGATTTCTTTCCATTCTAAGAAAGCTGTCGAAAACCATATGCTGATGTGCGGCGATACCGCGGGACTCATACACCCCTTATGCGGTAATGGTATGGCAATGGCCATACACAGCGCTAAAATAGCAGCGGATTTAATAGATAAATTTTTGAAGAAGGATGCCTACAAGCGGGCCCAACTTGAAAAGGATTATCAACAACAGTGGGACATCCATTTTAAAAGAAGGTTATGGATGGGGAGACGATTACAGGCCCTTCTACTGAACCCGAAGTTTTCGGCCCTCTCCCTCTCGGCAGTCATCAAAGAGCCCCGATTCTTGCATAAGCTTATTAGACATACACATGGCAAAGTTATAGCATGATAGAGGATTTTTCCATTCGAAATAGGGAAACGGAGGAGATGGACGATCCTGATATCGACCCCAATGTGCTCGAGGAAGTTTTGAACGACATAGACCGTACCAATCGAATATTGTGGGGCGACCGGATCACCGTTCAAGGCGTAGCTCAATTGATTGAGGACTTCCCGCAACCATCCTATACGATTCTGGATATGGGTTGTGGCAACGGGAGCATGCTTAGAAAGATCGTAAAGCTGGGCAGGACTCTAGACGTAGCGGTGGAAGCTATTGGTATCGACTTAAGCGAAAAGGGATTGGAAATTGCCAAGGCCGCCTCATCTGATTTTCCGGAGATTCGCTACCTAAAACAAGATATACTAACCTTGAAACCCGATGAACTTAATTGCGATATTCTCTTATGTAGTCTTACCATGCACCACTTTTACAATGAGAATATCCCGGTTTTTCTGGAAAAATTCACCAAATTGGCATGTATCGGTGTCGTAATCAACGACTTGCAAAGAAGTCCACTGGCGTACCATCTTTTTAAGGGGTTTAGTGCTATTTTTATACGCACGGAAATCGCACGGCAAGACGGATTATTATCCATAAAAAGTGGCTTCACCAAATCGGAACTAGAAAATTTTGCCAAAAATTTGCCGGTGGTGCAGCACGACATACAGTGGAAATGGGCTTTTCGGTACCTATGGGTGATGCGGACCCGACGACTAAACGGATCATATGAATGAAGTACGGATAAGCACGGTGGCCAAACAACTACCGGAATATTGCAGAAATACCGTGGAAATCGTGCCCTTGGTGAAGATGTGGCTTGCGGGTCAAGAGGAACGTTTTAGAAGAAAAGTTATCAAGATTTTCGAGGGGGCGGCAGTTGACAAGCGGTACAGTATTATGGATCCAGAAGACGTGTTCACGGTCACTTCCTTCGAGGAGAAAAACAACATTTATGCCCGTGAGGCAAAAAAATTGGGTTCCGGTGTGCTGAGTAAGGCTCTATTAAGGGCCGGGTGGGAGCCGGAAACCTTAGATTATATCATAACCGTCAGCTGCACGGGGATCATGATTCCTTCTTTGGATGCCTATTTGATCAATGATTTAAACCTGAGGCAAGACATCATTAGGTTGCCAGTCACTGAAATGGGCTGTGCGGCCGGGGTATCGGGATTGATTTATGCCGAGAATTTTCTAAGGTCCCAACCCGAGAAACGCGCTGCCGTGGTGGCGGTGGAGAGTCCCACGGCCACTTTTCAGCTCAATGATTATTCGATGGCCAATATGGTCAGTGCCGCTATTTTCGGCGATGGGGCGGCTTGCGTTTTATTGTCCTCCCATAAAGGGGCGACTGGACCAAAGGTGGTAGGAGGAGAGATGTACCATTTTCCCGATGCCACCCGAATGATGGGTTTCGACCTTACCAATGAGGGACTAAAAATGATTTTAGATATCGGTGTACCGGAAATTATAGCTGACCATTTTCCCGAAATCGTGTATCCCTTTTTAAAGAAATACGGTACTTCAATCGAAGCGGTCGATCATTTAGTCTTTCATCCCGGGGGGCGTAAAATCGTACAGACCGTAGAGGAACTCTTCGGAAAATTGGGAAAAAATATCGATGATACCCGAGAGGTACTACGACAATACGGAAACATGAGCAGTGCCACCGTATTATATGTGCTTGAACGTTTCTTGGAAAAAGATATTAAGAAAGGGGAACAGGGCCTGATTTTAAGCTTTGGCCCCGGATTTTCGGCGCAGCGGGTGTTGTTGGAGTGGTAAGACCCAGTTTAAGATTATGAGTTCGGAATCTTTGCGTTCAGGTTAAAAAATTACAGAGGTAAAAAGTTGGTTTTATGACCTTGGATGCAAAAAAAGGATGGGCTTTAATTCTCGGTGGCAGCAGCGGATTAGGCTTGGCTACAGCCCAAAAACTGGCTCGACATGGTTTTGATATAATTATCGTTCATCGCGACAGAAAATCTGACTTAGAGAATATTGAGTCCCAATTCCAGAAAATTACTTCAAATGGAGTTCGGTTCCATAATTTTAATACTGATGCGGCCAGTGCCCCAAAAAGAGGAATAACGATAAAGGCAATTCACTCACTTATCGGTAATGAAGGTCGAATCAAAGTCATGGTGCATAGTATTGCCAAGGGAAGCCTAAAGCCCATGCACAACCCAGGACAAACCACCTTGGACAATCGGGATTTTCAGATCACCCTGAATGCTATGGCGTTCAGTCTATATGATTGGACAAAAGACTTAGTCGCAAAAGAACTCTTTAGCGAGGATGCCCGTATTGTTTCCTTTACCAGCGAGGGCAGCGCCAAGGCTTGGCCGGGCTACGCCGCGGTATCCGCTGCAAAGTCCACTTTGGAGGCCCTCACCCGTAGCATCGCCCTGGAATTCGCGACCATCGGCATAAAAGCCAATTGTATACAAGCAGGCACCACCGAAACCCGGGCCTTTCAAATGATTCCCGATCATGAAAAAATCAAGGAAAATTCACTGGAGCGCAATCCTCATGGTCGGTTGACCACCCCGGAAGATGTCGCCAACGCCGTTTATTTGCTCACCACTGAGGAGGCAAGGTGGATTTCAGGAACGGTCATCAAAGTCGATGGCGGGGAGAGTTTGAGATAAATCTGAACTATGAATCCTCAAAAAATCATACAGTATCTTCCCTATACCGAACCTTTTCTTTTCGTAGACGAACTGCTCGAAATCAACGATAATAGGTCAACAGGAACATTTACTTTTTCCAAAGACTTGTATTTTTATAAGGGTCATTTCAGGAATGATCCCGTTACGCCAGGCGTCATCCTAACCGAATGCTGCGCTCAGATCGGGGTCGTCAGCCTCGGTATTTACCTGATAGGCAAAGGAGACGAATCATCTATAAAAAACATCCAGATGGGCATGAGCAGTTCGGAAATGGAATTCTTGCTTCCCGTCTTTCCGGAAGAAAAGGTTAGCGTTACCTCCGAAAAAATCTATTTTAGATTTGGCAAGCTGAAATGTGCCGTTAAAATGTACAACTCCCAAGGAGAATTGGTCTGTAAAGGTGAAATTTCGGGAATGATAAAATCGAGTGATGGGTAATCGCGTAGTCATAACGGGTTTGGGAATCTGTGCGCCCAACGGCATCGCTTTGGATGACTTTTGCGAAGCCATGTCCCATGGCACGAGTGGAATCCGCTTTATTCCCCGCTTGCAAGAGCTGGGTTTCGGGTGTCAAATCGCAGGGGAGCCCCAAATAGATACCGATGTACTTGGTAAATATTTTACTCCCTTACAACTTCGCGGATTGAATAGCACCGGTATCATCTACGGCGTCATTTCGGGAATGGACGCGTGGAAAGATGCCGGGCTACCCGTAGCGTCAGGAGACATGCCGGATTGGGATAGTGGCATCCTGTTCGGAACAGGTACGTTGGGAGTAGCCAAATTCAGGGAGGCCATTCATCTGATCGATGAAAAAAAGGTCAGACGTTTGGGGAGTACGACCGTTTTACAGACCATGGCCAGTGGCATCAGTGCCTATTTAGGGGGAATTCTGGGCTGTGGTAATCAGGTGACTACCAACTCCTCCGCCTGCACTACGGGAACCGAAGGAATTTTAATGGCCTACGAACGTATCGTTGTCGGAAACGCCCAACGAATGCTTGTCGGTAGCTGTAGCGATAGTGGCCCCTATGTGTGGGCGGGTTTTGACGCCATGCGCATTTTGCCCCGGAATTATAATGATAATCCCAAAGCGGCCAGCCGGCCCATGAGCAGCTCTGCCGAGGGGTTCGTTCCCGGGAGCGGGGCAGGGGCATTAGTTCTTGAATCACTGGAAAGCGCCCATCAACGGGGAGCAAAGATATATGCGGAGGTGCTGGGCGGGGCCGTGAACAGTGGCGGACAAAGGGGCGACGGGTCGATGACCGCCCCGAACAGCGAGGCAGTTCGACGCTGTATCGTACAGGCAGTAGATAATTCGGGAATCCAAAAATCAGATATTGATGCTATCAATGGTCATTTGACCGCGACCGCCAAAGACGCTTTGGAAATCGAAAACTGGTGCCGGGCCTTGGAGCGTTCGGGCACTGATTTTCCGTATATCAACTCGTTCAAAGGACTGTTCGGACATTGCCTTTCCGCCGCCGGAAGTATCGAATGTGTCGCAGCTGTATTGCAATTCGAAAAAAATCGAATTTTCGGTAATGTCAACTGCACGGATATTCATCCGAAAATACTGGATTGTATAGCCACGAGCAAAATTCCGCAAAAAACCATGGAATATAACCCAAAAATATTGGCAAAGGCAAGTTTTGGCTTCGGCGATGTCAACGCATGTGTTGTTTTTAAACGGTTCGATGAGTAAGGCTGAACTACTGCAAATGCCAACCAACAAAATCCACAATTTCTTACCTGCCCAGCATCGATTTCTTAAACATAGAATACAATAGCCTCGGCCCTAGACCAAAAGCGTAGGGGCAGCACCCGGGTGCCAATACCTTTGGAAACATAGAGTTGGCTGTGTTCGTTTTTGTACCATCCCTTGAGATAGCGGCCACTACCATAGGGTGTGAAGAGGGCCTTTCCAAAAAACGTAATCTGTCCGCCATGGGTATGACCCGATAAAACGAGCTTTATTTTACGGCCCACTTTTGAATTGATGGCATCGATTTCATCCCGGTATGCGGGACAATGGTTCAGGACAATCGTATCGGTGGAGAAATTCAGGTCCTCGGCCGCTTTAGAGTAATCGGGGTATCCACAAAGGAAATCATCCACCCCAATGATGTTCAGCATCCGGTCTCTCACATTGAGCTGGTGGTTCTGATTAATCAGCAGCTTTCCATTGTATTTTTCAAAGGTTTTACGGAGCAGATCGATGTCCACATCACCTTCATAATCCACATTGCCCATGATGGCGAATTTAGGGATATCGGTATCTATCAGGGCCAAAAACGTATCCAATACGGGGATATCCCTTGTACGATCTACCGAATCACCTGTAATGAAAAGCGTATCCGGTTGTTCTTCATTTATTTTTTGGGCCAAGGATCTGTGAAAGGACTTAATTTGGTTCAGATGAAGATCTGATAGTTGTATGGTCTTAATTTTATTGCTGGAACCGTCGGAAATATCGAATTTGTTCCAGTCGATGATGTATCGCTCGAACCAATATGCATCTAGTAATGCCAGTCCCATTCCTCCCAAAAAGAACTTTATAAGAAAGTTTCTTCTGTTCATTATTCTGTCGTTAAGCGCTTCAATTGTCAAAAGCCATACCAAAGGCGAATCGGCAGAACCAAAATAGGAAAGCTGTTGGAAAGAAGGGATGAACGCCAAAAAACTGCTACTCGGCCACTTCCAAAAGGGCGATATCGTAGTCGTTTTCCAGGATGACTTCTCCGTTGGCCACGGTAACCTCGGTATCAGAGTAGGTGTCATGCAGTATGGTACCGTCTCCAAAAAAACCCTTTACCCTAAGTAATTTCTTGCCCTTGGGAAGATCCAGACCGACGGCTACCTTGTCCCTAAAATCGCCATCGATGTAGGTTCTGCCGAAAACATAAGGCGATTTGGCCAGTCTGCGGTGTTTGCCGGCCCCGACTGCCAAATGGTCGTGCCTGAACTGGCCAAGTTTACGCCAATGCCAAAGTATTTTTTGGGTCTTCGGAAGACTATCCAATTCTGACCAGTTCATAAACGACCTTAAAGTGGCGTCGCCCATTACCGGATGGTCCAAGGTTCCTTCTATGGTCAGGTCCCTCGCGGTCTCGTCTCCATAATAAATTTGTGATGCCCCAGGGGTCAGCATCAAAATATTGGCCGCTTTTATCGGGTCGTTGCGGTCAGGATCGTAGGGATGGGTATCATCGTGCGAAGTCAGGTAATTCAATACACTCTTACCTTCGAGTGTTGTATACAGTATATCACTATATTTTCGAAAAATGGACTCATAGTCATGTTGAGCATCGTTTTTCAATTCAAAATTGATCAGGCTTTTAAATCCATGGGCAAAATAATCCACTTTCCTATCTGTAAAATCATATTCCCTTCCGCTGGAAAGGCCGTAACCGTAGACTTCACCTACCATATAAAAAGGAGTATCGTCTAACACCTCATCGGGATGCATTTTTTTCCAAGTTCCGAAGGCGTAAGAAGCTTCCTTATAAAGTTCTGACCAGGCGTTTTCGTTGACATGCTTGACCGTATCGACGCGGAAGCCGTCAATACCCAAACTGTTCACATAATCGGTAAGCCATTTAATGAGGTAGAACCGGGGAGCCCGGGGATAGCCCGTACGTTCAAAGAAAAGTTGCAGTTCGTCGAGTTCTTGGCTCAGCCTGCCTTCGGCCTTCCATTTGGCCAAAAGCGCATCGGGCAGCTCGACCGCTTCATCGGTTTCCGTATGGATATCGGGCAGATTGTCAACCAGAGTGCATTGGGTGGTACTTCGGTAATCGGTGTAGGTACAGGTTGGGTCGGTGCGTACCCAATTCTCTGGCCAAACGGGATCTTTGGCAGTAACGGGACCGGTATGGTTCATCACTACGTCCATAAGAATGCGGATGCCATATCTGTGGGCGGTCTTTACCAGGGTTTCCAATTCTTTTCTAGTCCCGAAATTTGGATCCAAGGCCGTCCAGTCTTTGGCCCAGTAACCATGATACCCGTAGGTATTGCCCGTATCCTCGTCCGTAGCACCGTGTATCTGCTCGACCACCGGCGTGAACCAGATAGCATTGACGCCCAGATCGGAAAAGTAGCCTTCCTCTATTTTTTGGACTATGCCTTTAATATCGCCGCCCATAAAGCCGCGCAATGGGGCGGTAGGGTCAGTTCGGTCAAAATTGACATCGTTAAGGGTATCTCCGTTTTTGAAGCGGTCGGTAAGCAAAAAGTAAATATTGGCGCCCTCCCAGGCAAAAGGAGCCATTTTAGTTTGTAAGGAAATAGTATCCTTCGCAAGGGCCACATCTTGTACCGGTTCCTTTTTTTTCTGCTCACAAGAAAAAAAAACAATCAAAAGTGCCGTGGCGAAGACCCATTTTTTCATGTCCTAAAGCTATAAAATGAAGATGGATTCCGAAAAATTTATTTTTTGCGGTTGAGTACCTTGAACTCCTCGTAACAACTGCTGATGGCATCCAGTATCTGAAGGTCGTTGGCTGTGGTGATGAAGGACTTGGAGTAGTTGCAGTTGTTCAGGATATCCTGGATATCCACTTTTTCCACCTGTAGCAGTTCGGTGAGGGTCTCGCGATCGAATTTTGAGGCCAAAAGGTCCCGTATTCGGTCGTCCTCCTTTATTTTGCGCAATTTTTTCATCTGGTTCGGCTTTCTTCCAAAGAGGTTTCGTAACTGGTCGGCCGGATTCAAAATGGCGCCTAAGACCTTGGTTACTGCACTGGGACTCTTATTGCCCGCCTCATAGCCTACGGAAAGCCCTGAAATACTGTACTGGTAGGCATCGTTGATGGGTAGGTTCTTGACATCGATTTCAAGATAGCCGGTAAGTTGATAGGGCCGTACGATAACTTCTTCAAGGGCATAGGCCAATTCGGTCAGGGCAATCTCGGTATCCTCGAACTTGAACATGTCATTGGTAACTCGTATTTTCTGGGACTTAAAGCCGAGAAATGAAAAGAAAAGGGTGTCGTTGACCGCTGCAGTGATTGCAAACTCCCCATTTTCGTTGGTGATAGTGCCAATGACCTGGTTCAGGTTCACCACATGAACGCTTTCCATCGGCTTGTCGTTCTGTGCATTGACCACGACGGCCTTGACTTTCTGGTCGGAATTCGCCTCTTCTTCCTGTGAAAAAACAGTACATGCGGATAGCATAAAAAGTAGTACTAAATATGGTTTCATTCTGTTGGGATACGGGATAAATTTACTAAACAAAACAAAAAGATACGCCGAAGCATATCTTTTAATAAACAATTAACTACAAGAATTTACATTTAAACCTAGGTCTAAAACGATATCAAAAGAAATCGCTTCTACTTTTTTTACCTCTTCGTTTACCGGAGTTTCCAGCTTTTCCTTTAGAAAAGCCTCTGTCCCGTTTTTTGCTGCGGCCCCCGCGGTCGTTGAACTTACCACGTTTCTTGCCTTTACCCTTTTTACCACGGCTGTCACCGCCGCCCCCACCGGGGTTTTGAGAAATTTCAACGTTGATAAACCGACCGTTTAATTTAAAATCGGTGAAAAATTTCAGGATTTGATCCGTATGCTCGGCCTCGGTGTTAAAAAAGGAAAAAGACTCTTTGGTATCGACCTTATAGACATCCTCTTTACCCAGGTTCAGGGTGTCGCGAAGAAAATCCTTTAGGCTCATCCAGTCGTAGCCGTCCTTTTCGCCGACGTTGATAAAGTAGCGTACCGAGCCATTGGAAGATGGCGAACCGTTTCTAACCCCATCTCTTTTACCAGTGCCGGTCTCCACGGTGTTGAGATCTTTCGTCTTGTTATAATAGTTCGAGAATCGCGTAAATTCTACCGATACTATTTTCTTGACCAGTTCTTCTCGGTCGATGCCCTTCAAGACATCGTTGATGGCCGGCAGATAATTTTCTACATCTTTGTTAATCTTGGTATCCTTGATCTTACTGGCCAAGTGATAGAGCTGTATCTCACAGATTTCGATGCCTGTCGGAATTTTTTTCTGAATGAATTCCTGTTGGATTTTTTTCTCGATGGATTTTATCTTGCGTGTTTCACTGCGGGTAACGATGACCATCGAGATTCCCGATTTACCGGCCCTTCCCGTACGACCGCTTCTATGGGTGTACACTTCGATCTCATCGGGAAGCTGATAATTGATCACGTGCGTAATATCATCGACATCAATGCCTCGGGCCGCCACATCAGTAGCGACCAACATTTGAATCTGCTTTTTACGGAAAGCGTTCATGACCAGATCACGCTGGTTCTGGCTGAGGTCTCCGTGCAATGCACCGGCATTATAACCGTCTTCAATCAATTTTTCGGCAACGCGTTGCGTATCTCGCTTGGTTCTACAAAATACGACCGAAAAAATATCGGGATTGGCATCCGCTAATCTTTTAAGTGCGGGATACCGGTCTCTTCCCCCGACTACATAATATTCATGGTTAACGGTCGAAATGCCCGCATTTCGGGTACCGACGGTAATCTCCACGGGGTCGTGCATGAATTTTTTGGCAATCTTGGAGACTTCTTTCGGCATGGTAGCCGAAAACAGCCAGGTGGATTTTTCTTTGGGCGTGTTCGAGAGAATATCCTTGATATCCTCATAAAAACCCATATTGAGCATCTCGTCGGCCTCATCCAAAATACAATAGTCAATTTTGGAGATATCGACCAGGCCACGTCCGATCATGTCTTTCATCCTCCCGGGGGTCGCAACCACTATCTGGGCGCCGCGCTTGATTTGGCGGGCCTGTTCGGTGATGCTCGCACCGCCATAGATGGCAACGGTATTCAAGCCTTTGATGTATTTGGAATAGGCTTGCATCTCGTTGGTAATCTGCAAACAGAGTTCGCGGGTTGGGGAGAGAATGAGGCCTTGGGTAGTACGGCTGCCACTATCGAGTTTTTGGATCAGGGGAAAGCCGAAGGCGGCAGTTTTTCCCGTTCCCGTTTGGGCCAGTGCGACCAGGTCGGTCTCCTTTTCCAAAAGAATAGGGATTGCTTTTTCCTGTACTTCCGAGGGGGTTTCGAATCCCATATCGGTCACGGCATCCAATAGAGGCTTGTTCAGCCCCAATACTTCAAATTTTGTCATAATATGTGTTATCGTTAATCGCAAATAGGAGTGTTGTAGAGAGCGATTAGCGTATAACCCATTGGACTTCCCCGTACAACACCAGCCATACCGGCGGCGTTAAAAGCGGCAAAGGTACGTTTAATTATCGAGACGGACGATTTTTCAAGATACCCAGGAGCTGGTGTATAGCTTTCCCCCGGTGGCCGATTTGATTTTTGGTTTCTAGGGAAAGCTCGGCAAAGGTTTTTAGGTATCCCGAAGGCCTGAAGATCGGATCGTAGCCGAAACCACCGTCTCCCTCTTTCTCTAGGGTGATGTCTCCTTCAACGGAACCTTTGAAAATATATCGGTCTTTCTCCAAGTTAAGGGCAATTATAGTCGTAAACCTGGCGCTGCGGTCTTTTTGGCCTTCTAGTTCGATCAGCAGTTTTTCAATATTGTCACTCGCACTTTTTTGTTCACCGGCATAGCGGGCGGAATATACCCCGGGCGCTCCGTTCAAGGCATCCACCAGTAATCCCGTATCATCGGCAAAGCAAGGTAGACGGTAGTTTTCGGTTACATGATCGGCCTTTAGGCGGGCGTTTTCCTCCAAGGTCTTTCCCGTTTCGGGAATTTCTTCGGTACAGCCGATATCGGTGAGCGATACCAGATCGATATGTGGGGGGACCAATTTTTTGACCTCATCGAATTTATTTTGATTGTGCGTGGCGAAAACGAGTTTCATGAAGGACTACAATTAACGCACAAAAGTAGTAATTTTGGAAGGCTACAAGGATGTCCCTATGAAGTTAAAAATTCCCCCCGCGGTTGTCTTTCTGATTTTTGGGGGGTTGATGTACCTGCTCGCCGAATTTTTGCCCGTCGGATATTTCGATTTTTTTGGGCGCCCTTATCTCATGATCGGGTTATCCGCATTGGCTTTGATTATAGCGGCCATCGCACTTCTCCAATTCTTCGGGGCGAAGACCACCGTCGATCCTACGCATCCCGCTAAAGCCGTAAAGCTGGTGGAGACCGGAATCTATGCGTATACCCGCAACCCTATGTATCTCGCCCTTTTGATGCTGTTGCTGGCGTGGGGCATATGGCTGGGCAATGCGTTCAATACCCTTTTGGCCGCAGGTTTCGTCGCCTACATGAACCACTTTCAGATCGTGCCCGAAGAACGCGCCTTACTCCAGGTGTTCGGAAAAGACTACAAACAATACTGTCTATTGGTTCGGAGGTGGTTTTGATCGCTAATCTGCTTCTCGGCGCTATAATGGGAAAATATTTTGCATGTAAGACTTAGACTGCATGGGGGACCGGACCTTTAGGTTGGGGATTTTTAGAATTCGGCGTTTCCCTATAGTATTAGTGTTTTAGCTTATAATCTTGGTTATTAGCATTTTCACTTATATTAACAATTATTAGTGTAATAGCTAATAATTCATTATATTAGCGCTTTAGCTTATATAAAGGTATGGTAGCAATCATAACAGGGGATATTATCAGTTCCGAAAATTACGCGGCCTCCGAATGGCTAGGTATATTAAAAAAATACTTGTCCTCCGTAGGTGAATCGCCTATCGATTGGGAAATCTATCGGGGCGACGAGTTTCAATTGAAAATATCGTATGAACAGGCATTAGAGGCCGCCATTCATATCAAGGCCCTGATAAAGACCGTAAAAGGTCTAGACGTACGGATGGGAATCGGCTTGGGTGCCGAAACTTTTAGGGGCACTGGGGTCAGTGAATCCAACGGGCCCGCTTACCACCGTTCCGGTAGAACCTTCGAGTCGTTGAAAGAAGACAAAGTGAATCTGACCATATCAACGGGCAGCGGTTTTTATGACGACATTTTAAACCTGATGCTAAAATTGGCCCTTAATTTTATGGATGATTGGAGCACCGTTTCCGCAGAAATCGTGGCCTTGACCCTAGAGAATCCCGATGCTTCCCAGGCAGCACTGGCCGAACGGCTCGGCATTCAACAATCGGCAGTGAGTCAGCGTCAGACCAGGGCCCGGCTCGATTTGGTCTTCGAACTGCTCGATTATTACGAAAAAATCTTAAATGAACTGAAAAAATGTTGATTTTCACCAAACTCTTATTGGCCCACCTGGTCGGCGATTTTTTATTACAGCCTACGCGCTGGGTCGTGCACAAAGAAGCCCATAAAATCAAATCAAAATATCTATATGTTCATGTGCTACTTCATTTTGTAGTCACTTGGATACTATTGTGGGATATCAATTATTGGAAGCTGGCCTTGATTATCGCCGTTTCGCATTATTTTATCGACTTGGTCAAGCTCTATGCCACACCCTTGTTCCGGCTAAGGAGCATCCCTTTTTTTATCGACCAATTGCTGCATCTGGCCGTGCTGTATGCCGTGGCCTTCCAGGGCCATATTTGGGCGCATATCAGGACTTTCTTTCAGGAACTGGATTGGCCGTTGGTGACCGCTATCGTATTTGTGACCTTTCCGGCCGCTATTATTATGGAAAAATTGTTGGAAGCCATGGGGGATAAAATCGAACTGGACCATAAATCCCTTCCTAATGCGGGGAAATATATAGGGGTCATCGAAAGGCTCTTTGTTCTGATGTTCATTATTCTGGGACAGTGGGAAGCCATCGGCCTGCTGATTGGTGCCAAATCCGTCTTTCGTTTCAATGATTTAAAGGCAAGCAACAACCGCAAGCTGACAGAATATATTTTAATCGGGACGCTGTTAAGTTTCGGAATGGCAATCTTAACGGGACTCTTTTACAGCATGTAATCCACAGGATTTGTGAAGACCTTTCCCTTACATGGTTTAAGAATAATGGATTATCGAATTACTAAAAGTGAAGTGATTTAAATTTTCTGTGGGAACCGAAAATTTCGGCTTTTGTGCCCTGATGAAGGCATTTTGAGCAGAATAGCCCTCCCTACGGTGGGAAAAATTACGAAATAAGAAGGCAAAATTTGAAGTTCACAGGTAAAAGAGAAATTTAAATCACTTCAGTGTTAATCCCGATCAATTCCAGTGCAATTCGTTAAGCGGATAACTTTTACTCCCATTCCGCCCCATCGGACGGAATAAATCTTTATTTTTGTGCCTTCAATTTTTAATTAAACTTAAATGTCATTTCGGCGAAATCGGAAACCTATAATATGATTGACACGGGCAGAAAGTATGTATTCGACTTCGATAGCACCTTGACCCGGGTAGAGGCGCTTGATGTTTTGGCAGAAATAACCTTGAGGGGCCAATCCGATCGTAAGGAAATTATAAGCAAGATTCAGGCGATTACCAACTCCGGTATCGACGGCGATATTTCTTTTACGGAATCCTTGGAACGCCGAATAAAATTATTGCAGGCCCATAAGGACGATCTTGATCCGCTGGTCAATGAATTGAAACAGAAAATTTCGAAATCCATCGAAGCCAACAAAGAGTTTTTTGAGAGATTTTCTGATGATATCTATGTCATTTCCTGTGGATTTAAGGAGTTTATAGATCCTATCGTTAAAGAGTACAATATTCCCTCTGAAAGAGTCTACGCCAACACCTTTGAATTCGATGAAAGCGGAAATATTATCGGTTTTGATGAGAATAACGTATTGGCTTCCCACAATGGAAAAATCGAATGCCTTAAGCGATTGAACCTTGAAGGCGAAGTACAGGTCATTGGTGACGGATACAGCGATTATGTGATGCGCGAAGCAGGAATCGCACACAAATTCTTTGCCTATACCGAAAACGTGCACCGTGAGAAGGCCGCTAATAAGGCGGATTATATAACCCCTAATATGGATGAATTTTTATTTGTGAACGATTTGCCTAGAAACCTTTCCTACCCCAAGAACCGAATCAAGATATTATTGCTGGAAAATGTGCATCCCGATGCCTTCGAAAACCTGTCGGGAGACGGATTTTCTGTGGAATTGCTAACACATAGCCTGCCCGAAGAAGAACTTATCGAAAAAATAAAGGGGATACATGTGCTGGGCATTCGCTCGAAGACCCAAGTGACACAAAAAGTACTCGATGCAGCCAACAAATTATTGGTCGTCGGTGCCTTTTGTATCGGAACCACCCAAATCGATCTGGAGTATGCCAAGAAAAAAGGAGTGGTCGTCTTCAATGCACCTTATAGTAACACCCGGTCGGTAGTCGAACTGGCGATTGGCGAGATTATTATGTTGACCCGCAGTATATTTCCCCGAAGTACCGAAATCCACAACGGATCGTGGCAGAAGACGGCGGTAGGCTCCCGCGAGGTACGCGGTAAGAACCTCGGCATCGTGGGCTACGGCAACATAGGAAAACAATTGTCCATTTTGGCGGAAGCCTTGGGCATGCGGGTGTATTACTACGATATCGAAGATAGTCTGGCTTTGGGCAACGCCAAAAAATGCGGTACGCTCGAAGACCTATTGAACGTGTCCGACGTGGTGACCCTGCATATCGATGACAACCCTTCGAACAAAAATTTTATTGGGGAACGCGAGATCAGACAGATGCGGGACGGAGCGTTGCTGATCAATCTTTCCCGAGGTTTTGTCGTGGATATCGATGCCTTGGCCCATGCCTTGAAAAGCGGAAAATTAGCTGGTGCTGCCATTGACGTATATCCCGAAGAACCGCGAAGTAACGGGGCGTTTAAGTCCGAACTGCAAGGTCTCGACAATGTGATACTTACCCCGCACATCGGTGGCAGCACCGAAGAGGCGCAACGTGATATTGCCGACTTCGTGCCCAATAAGATTATGGATTATATCAATTCCGGCAACACGGTCGATGCCGTGAACTTTCCGAATATCCGTTTGCCGAAATTGCAAAAGGCCCACCGGTTTTTACACATCCATAAAAACGTTCCCGGTATTATGGCGAAGATCAATGCGGTATTGGCCCAATATGAACTCAATATTTCTGGCCAGTATCTATCGACCGATAGCGAAGTGGGCTATGTAATCACCGATTTGGACAAAGAGTACAACAAAGATGTGATCAAAGCATTGAAGAAGGTGGAGAATACGATCAAGTTTCGGGTGCTATATTGAGTTAATTTTTTCTTTGCCGCCTTTCAGATCTGCCCAGAATAAACTTCGGCGGAAATGTCTGTTGAATGCTATTCTACATTAGATATTCGCATTTGACTTTTGTGGTTGATTCAGCCGTGATGGTACGGCTCGTTCCTCAAAATCGTAAACGCCCGATATACCTGCTCCACGACGAACAGTCGCACCATTTGGTGTGAAAAGGTCATTTTCGATAGACTGATTTTACCTTGCGATTTTTCATGAACGGCATCACTGAATCCGTAAGGGCCACCAATGGCAAGAACCAGTTGCTTGATACCGGAGTTCATTTTCTTTTGAAGGTATTTTGAGAAATCTATAGATGAAAATTGTTTTCCGTTTTCGTCGAGAAGCACCAAAATATCGGTCGGCCCCATTTTTTTTAAGATCAATTCCCCCTCTTTTTCCATTTGCTGTACTTGGGATAAATTTTTCGCGTTCTTGATATCGGGAATCGTCTCAAGTTTGAACTTGACGTAATGTTCCAGGCGCTTTTCATATTCTGAAATGAGATGCTGCAAGGGCACGCTATCCGTTTTTCCAATGGCTAGGAGTTTGATGTTCATGTAACAAATTTAATTTGCAAATTTTAAAACTCAAGCATCAGATCCAAAATATAGTATCAAACCGGTTTATGCATAAAACCAATCCCATTTCGCCAGATCAATAACTTTAACCCATCAACTCCATAACATTTCACTAATTTTGCGCAAATCCACAACAAGGACATGATTTCCGAAGCCCAGTTTCAAAAAGAAATCGACATTATTATAAAAAACGCGCTCCGCGAAGACGTGGGTGACGGCGACCACAGTTCTCTGGCCTGTATTCCCCAAGCGGCCACGGGAAAGGCCAAATTGTTGGTCAAGGACGAGGGAATTATTGCTGGAGTCGATTTTGCCAAACAGGTCTTTGCCTATGTGGACGAGGATTTGGATTTGGATATCCTTATTAAAGACGGCTCACCGGTCAAATTTGGGGATGTTGTATTTATTGTTTCAGGCCGTTCGCAAAGTATTTTGAAAACGGAACGGCTGGTCTTGAACGCCATGCAGCGAATGAGTGCCATTGCCACCAAAACCCATCAGTTCGTCAAATTGGTGGAAGGTACCGGCACCCAGATTCTCGATACCCGGAAAACAACTCCCGGTATCCGAGCTTTGGAAAAATGGGCGGTTAAAATCGGGGGCGGCGAGAACCATCGGTTCGCTCTATACGATATGATCATGCTAAAGGACAATCATATCGATTTTGCAGGGGGCATTACCAGGGCCCTCCAAAAAACCGAACAGTATTTAGGGGATACCGGGCGGAATTTAAAGATTATCGTCGAGGCTCGAAATTTGGACGAAGTCAAGGAAATTCTTGAATGCAAGGGCGTTTATCGCATTCTAATCGATAACTTCAGTTACGATGCTACGCGAAAGGCGGTCGAACTGATTGGCGATAGCTGTTTGACGGAATCTTCAGGGGGCATTGATGAAACCACCATTAGAAAGTATGCGGAATGCGGGGTCGATTATATTTCATCTGGGGCTTTGACCCATTCCGTTAATAATATGGACTTAAGCCTAAAAGCGGTCTAAGAAACAGTCTTTGAATGTCCCAAAAAATCGAGGAAAAATTTTTCAATATACGAATCATCAAGCGATTGGTGCGCTTTCTTCAGGGCATAAAACTCTCTGCATTCGAGGGTCTGTCGCTATACGACCTTTTAGAGATCTATATTTTTGGAATCATCAAGGGCACGTTATCCAGCCGAGCCAGTTCCATTGCATTCAGTCTCTTTTTGGCACTTTTTCCCCTGCTTATTTTTTTGTTGACCTTAGTACCCTTCGTCATCCCTTACGTCAGCGTGGGAACGGAAGATTTTGATTTTCAGTTCCTAATGTTTTTGGAATCCTTTCTTCCGTCGGCCACCAGCGATTATTTTCACGAAATCTACCAACAGATCAAAGATCAAAAACAGGGGGGGTTGCTATCTTCCGCCTTTTTTATATCCATATTTTTGATGGCCAATGGGGTGAACGCCATTTTCGGTGGTTTTGAAAACTCGTACCATGTCGAACTGACCCGCAATTTTTTTAGGCAGTATCTATATGCCCTGATGGTAGGGGTGATTTTGTCCATATTATTGATTGTAGGGGCGGTCGTCTTTGTGTATTTCGAATTTTATATTTTGGATTATCTGAGCGTATGGGCGGCGAAGACCCGGGGCTATAATCTAACAGAGAACGATATCGCCTTTGCCAAGGTCGGTAAGGTGCTGTTTTTTATCCTCTTGTCTTACTTCACGACCGCTATACTCTATTATTTTGGTACGGCGGAAGGTAAACAGGCCCGTTTTTTCTCCGTCGGTGCTTTGATGACCACCTTATTATTTATGCTGACCTCTTATCTTTTTGGCGTGTATGTCGAAAAATTCGCCCGCTACAACGAATTGTACGGCGCTCTGGGAGGATTATTGATCTTGATGGTCTATATATGGATAAATTCTAATATATTGCTTCTAGGTTTTGAGCTGAACGCCACCATGAATTCCCTAAGGAAAACCTTAAAGAAGCAGGATGAAGATTAATATCCCCCTAAGCGTATTATTTTGGATGATGGCCATTCCTCTGTTACAGGCACAATCCGTTTTTGGAAAATGGAAGACCATAGACGACCGCACCGGAAAACCGAAGGCGATTATCGATATTTATCAGGACGAGCAGGGATTGATGGATGGCAAAGTCATCAAGATCGTCGAAGAGGGGAAGGAAAATTTTATCTGCGAAAAATGTAAGGGCGACCGCAAGGATAAACCCGTATTGGGCATGACCATTATAGAAGACGCCGAACATCAGGGAGACGGAATCTATAAGGGAGACACGCTCTTCGACCCCCAACAGGCCATGACCTTTCGCTGTAAGATATGGCTCAACCCCGATAACCCCGATGAGCTGAAGGTGAGGGGGTATCTGGCCTTTATATATCGCACCCAGACTTGGAAACGCGTTGATGGC
The DNA here is from genome assembly GCA_963734985.1 of uncultured Flavobacteriaceae bacterium. Classification (GTDB taxonomy): domain Bacteria; phylum Bacteroidota; class Bacteroidia; order Flavobacteriales; family Flavobacteriaceae; genus Pricia. Next base: position 792,304 of record CAVTJB010000002.1, on the reverse strand, counting down.
TGATTAAAATAGGAAAATAGTATCTTGCAGTCCATGTCCCATTTTATCAACGTCGTTTTACCGATTCCCTTAGAGAAACTTTTTACCTATAGCGTTTCAAAATCGGAGGCAGAATTCTTGCGGCCCGGAATGCGAGTGGGCGTGCCTTTCGGAAAATCTAAGATATATACGGCCTTGGTGCATGAAATTCATACGACCGCACCGGAAGTGTATGAAGCCAAGGAAATCCATCGGATCTTGGATGAACATCCTATCGTAAATCCCATCCAGCTGAAACATTGGCAATGGATTGCCGATTACTATATGTGTTCTTTGGGGGAGGTTTTTCGGTCGGCCGTTCCGAGTGCGTTTTTATTGGAAAGCGAGACCTTAATTTTACGGAACGATAGGGTAGAAGTGGATGAAAATGAATTGGAAGATGACGAATTTTTAATATTCGAAGCCTTACAACATCAATCCACCCTTAAGGTCAATGAAATAAGTGATATCGTTGACCGAAAGAATATTTTACCGATTCTTAACCGGCTGCTCGAAAAAAACGTCATTCTTTTAAAGGAAGAAATGTACGAACAGTACAAGCCTAAATTGGTGCGCTATGTCAAATTGGGTGCGGAATATATATCCGAGGAAAAATTGGAGGCATTATTGGGAACTTTGGGTGGTGCTCCCAAACAGAGCCAGGTGGTGCTATCGCTCTTCCAGTTACAGGCGGTCAAAAAAAAGCCGATCAAGGTTTCCGATCTCGAGGAGGCCAGCGGGGCTTCGAAGGCGGTTATTAAAACCTTGGTGGATAAGGGAATTTTGGAAGAATATTTTATTCGCACCGATCGGGTGAACTACGAAGGAGATCCGGAAAATTATGCGCTGAAATCGCTGAACGAATATCAGCAAAAAGCTTTGAAGAATATCTTCCAAAGTTTCGAAAACAAAAAACCGGCACTTTTATATGGGGTCACTTCTTCGGGAAAGACCGAGGTGTACGTCAAATTGATCGAGGATTGCATCCGGTCGGGCCAACAAGCCCTGTACCTCTTGCCGGAAATCGCCTTGACGACCCAATTGATTTTACGTTTGCAAGATTACTTTGGAGAAAAAGTTTCCGTTTATCATTCCAAATACAATATCCAGGAAAGGGTAGAGGTTTGGAACAATGTTTTGGCCCAAAAAACCAAGGCACAAATTGTTATCGGGGCCCGGTCGGCCTTATTCTTGCCCTATTCCGATCTCGGACTTATCATAGTGGACGAAGAGCACGAGGGCTCCTTTAAGCAATTCGACCCCGCACCCCGGTATCACGCCCGTGATGCTGCCATCGTTTTGGCGAACCTGCACCAAAGCCATATTATTTTGGGTTCGGCTACGCCCAGCATCGAAAGTTTTAACAATGCCAGAACCGGAAAATATGGCTTTGCCGAAATAACCCGGCGGTACGGTAACGTACTGATGCCCGAAATCGAGCTCGTCGATCTGAAGGAACAGACCCGAAAGCGGAAGATGAAAGGCCATTTTTCGGAACGCTTGCTATCGGCAGTCAAAGAAAGCCTTGAGGCCGGCGAGCAAATCATCCTTTTTCAGAACCGCAGGGGTTATGCGCCCATCGTGGAATGCACCACGTGCGGACACTCCCCCCAATGCCCCAATTGCGATGTTAGCCTAACCTTCCACCAGTACAAAAAACAACTGCGCTGCCATTATTGCGGGTATCACATGGCCTTGCAGGAAAGTTGTCAAGCTTGCGGAAGCCCCACATTAGACACTAAAGGTTTTGGCACCGAGCAGGTGGAAAAGGAACTGGAGACCCTGATTCCCGAAGCCAAGACCTGGCGTATGGACCTCGACACCACCCGCGGCAAGCATGGTTATGAAAAAATCATCACTGCCTTCGAACAGCAGGAAATGGACATCCTCGTGGGCACCCAGATGCTCACCAAAGGACTGGATTTCAGGAATGTAGGACTTGTTGGCATCATGAATGCGGATTCCCTGTTGAATTTTCCGGACTATCGGGCACACGAACGCTGTTTTCAGTTGTTGACACAGGTGGCCGGTAGAGCCGGACGGACAAAAAAGAGGGGCAGGGTCATTATCCAAAGTTACAATCCCTATCACCAAATTTTAAAGCAGGTGTCTAATAACGATTACAGCGGAATGTACAAAGAGCAGCTGTACGAAAGGGAGCAGTACAAATATCCCCCTCAAAACCGCATTATTCTCATTACCTTCAAACACAAAGAGTATAATCGATTGAACGAGGCCGCCGAATGGTTCGCCCAGGCCTTAAGAAATACGCTGATGAAAAACGTGTTAGGACCCGAGTACCCGCCAGTTGCCCGTATCCGAAATCAATATTTAAAGAATGTGTTGATCAAAATACCTCACGAACAACCCTTAGCAAATACGAAGGCCCTTATCAAGCGGATCGAAAAATCTTTCAATGCCGTCTCCCAGTATAGAAGTGTACGCGTAATCTATAATGTAGATCATATTTAGCCAGGAGCAAATTCCTTGATCGGTCACACCGCATCTAATCGAGGGGAAAGTGGCCATTTCACAAAAAAAACCGCTGTCTCCAATTTTGAAAACAGCGGTCTGATCGATAACAAAGTAATAGTGCTAGACGTTGCTCAGTGCTTCGGCCAATTCGGTCTTTTTGTTCCTGCTTAGTGGAATGGACCGGCCACTTACTTCGACGTTCTTGCTGTTGAACCTTTCGATTTTCTCCAAGTTTACAATGTAGGACTTATGAATGCGGAGAAATTTCTCTTCGGGCAGTTCTTTTTCGAAGGATTTCATGGTCGAAAGAATAACGATATTCGCTTCATCCGTCACCAATTTAATGTAATCACCAAGGGCTTCGACCCACTTGATGTCGTTCAAGATAACCTTGCGCTTCTTCAGGTTGCTCTTTACAAAAATATGCTCCTCGTCTTCCTGTACCTGATGCATCTGCTCGTATTTCGATACCGCTCTTTTGACGGAGGCATCGAAGCGGGCCATAGTTATCGGCTTGTGCAGATAGTCGGTTACGTCGTAATCGAAGGCTTTAAGCGCATAATCGGGTTTTCCTGTGATCAGAATGACCTGTGGGCTGTTCTCCAAGGATTCCAGTAGGTCGAACCCGTTGATAATCGGCATTTCGACGTCGAGGAAAATAAGATCGATTTCATGGTTCTTGATACCATTTTTGGCCTCGATCGCATTGCTGTATTCCGCCACCATGGTAAGGTGCGGATGGCTGTTGACCAGCTTTGCGACGGCCATTCGTTGCATGGACGAATCGTCTACGATAATACTTCTTAATTTCATAAATAGGTCGATTTGTGGGGTTAAATCATCGACAAAATACTAAAAAAACACGTTCAACAACAAAAAAAGATGTACAGGTGGCGGTGTTTCGCGTATAATTGGCAACGACCATAGGTTAAGATTTGGATTAAAATCGATTTTTTAGGTTTATACATTTTGTATAACGAAGAAATTCCCCTTTTCTTGTGAAGTATCGCAAATATTCTTATTTTTGCGCTCTTAAAAAAATACATTTATGAACCATTACGAAACTGTTTTCATTTTGAATCCCGTGCTATCTGATGAACAGGTAGCGGAAACAGTTAAGAAATTCGAGGATTTCTTAATTAAGAATGGCGCCGATATGGTCTCCAAGGAGAATTGGGGACTTAAAAAATTGGCCTATGCCATACAACACAAAAAGAGTGGTTTCTACCACTTGTTCGAATTTACCGCACCCGGGGAGGCCATTGGCCCCTATGAGCAAGAGCTTAAAAGGGAGGAGCGCGTGATGCGCTTTCTAACGGTCAAATTGGATAAGCACGCCATTGCGTGGGCAGAAAAAAGAAGAAGTAGGTTAAATACCAAAGCGTAAAGACATGGCAACATTACAGCAACAGGCAAAAGGAAAAAAGGATGGCGAGATCCGCTATCTGACTCCATTGAACATAGAGACCAATACGAAAAAGAAGTATTGCCGTTTCAAAAAATCCGGTATCAAGTATATCGATTACAAAGACCCCGAGTTTCTGATGAAACTGGTCAACGAGCAGGGCAAGATTCTGCCCAGAAGACTTACAGGAACTTCATTGAAATACCAACGCAAAGTGGCCCAGGCGATAAAAAGGTGTCGTCATGTAGCACTGATGCCGTACGTAGGGGACTTACTAAAATAATCTAAGCAGAAATGGAACTTATACTAAAACAAGACGTAGAGCATTTGGGCTTTAAGGACGACCTAGTGGACGTAAAGAACGGGTATGGCAGAAACTACCTGATTCCACGGGGTATGGCCGCCATGGCGACTCCTTCCGCCAAGAAAGTTTTGGAAGAGAATCTACGCCAAAGGGCCCATAAAGAGAAAAAGGTGGTCGATTCGGCTACCAGGACTGCGGAGGCGTTGAAGACACTCGACATTAAAATACCTGCGAAAGTAGGTACCGCCGATAAACTTTTTGGATCGGTAACCGCTGCGGACCTTTCCAATGTATTGGCGAAAGATGGCCATGAAATCGATAAGAAATTTATCAGTATCAAAGGCGGCGCCATCAAAAGGGCAGGCCCTTATACTGCCGATATCAGATTGCACAGGGATGTCATCGTGGAATTCGATTTCGAGGTGGTCGCGGAACAACAGAACTAAGATTTTCTAGAATAAAGTAATAGGCCTTCCCGTATTTGCAGGAAGGCTTTTTTGTGATGTTTGACGAAATGAAATATAGAAGGCTTACAAAACAGCAATTAGAGGAACTGCAACCCGAGTTCGTAAATTTTTTGGCCACCCAGTCGATTACGGGAGAGGAATGGGCAGACATAAAACAAGAAAAACCGGAGGTGGCCGAAGACGAAATCGATGTGTTTAGCGATCTGATATGGGAAGGGGTTCTCGGGAAAGTAGCCTACCTCGAAAATGTATCTGCCCAGAACATGCACCTGTTCCACTGTACGGATAAAGAAATGAAATTGCTTTCCGTCAAAATAATGAATCCCGATATCGACCTGACCACCCAAACAGGGTTCGACTGGTTTAAGAAAAACTGGCAGTCCGATTTTGTCGAATACCTGACGGCTTCAAAAGCCTATTCGGAAGATCCCAATTTGGATAAATTTCAGTTGATAGAACAGGGCGCCGTGATTACCAAGGGAGAGTTGTATCAATGGTTTGAAAAGGTGATTGGCCCATCTGCCTCCTGATCGCGAAAAAATTATATTTGCAAAAGAACTACCTCTAATGGCACAAAAACCTAGTATCCCCAAGGGCACCCGTGATTTTACGCCTCCAGAAATCGCGAAACGCAACTATATTTTTGATGTCATTAAAAAGCACTTCGAGACTTTTGGATTTCAACCTATCGAAACCCCCTCCTTTGAAAATTCGGATACCCTTCTGGGAAAGTATGGCGACGAAGGAGATCGCTTGATTTTTAAGATATTAAATTCAGGGGACTATCTTAACAAGGTCGACGATGCTACCTATAGCTCAAAAGACCCCTCCTTGTTGAGCCCGAAAATATCCGAAAAAGCCTTGCGCTATGACCTGACCGTACCCTTTGCCCGATACGTCGTGATGCACCAAAATGACATCGATTTTCCGTTTAAGCGCTATCAGATTCAACCCGTATGGCGGGCCGATCGCCCCCAAAAAGGACGGTTTAGGGAGTTTTACCAATGTGATGCCGATGTGGTGGGCGCAGATTCCCTCTTGCAGGAAGTGGAATTCATACAACTTTACGATGCCGTTTTTACGGATTTAGGCTTGGAAGGAATCCTGATAAAGATTAACAATCGTAAGGTGCTGGCGGGTATCGCGGAAGTTATTGGTGCGCAAGATTTACTGGTCGATTTTACCGTGGCATTGGATAAATTGGACAAAATCGGTGCCGAAGGTGTCAAAAAGGAAATGGCTCACAAGGGTATTTCCCCGGATTCGATTTCCAAGGTCGAACCCTTGTTTTCCCTTTCAGGAGGCAACCCGGAGCAATTACAAACCTTAAGGAATTTGTTGTCCGATTCCAAAGAAGGAAGCCAGGGCGTTGAGGAGTTGACCTATATCATTGAAACGATTGAAGCTCTGGGACTTCAATCGGCCCGATTGGCCATAGATGTCACTTTGGCAAGGGGACTGAACTATTACACGGGTGCCATTCTGGAAGTGGCCGCGCCCGAAAAGGTTGACATGGGCTCCATTGGGGGCGGAGGTCGCTACGACGACCTCACGGGAATTTTCGGACTTAAAGACGTGAGCGGGGTGGGAATATCCTTCGGCTTGGACCGCATCTATTTGGTGTTGGAAGAAATGGGACTCTTTCCAGTAAGCGTGGAGCAAAGTCTACAGGTATTATGTTTGAATTTCGGTGATATCGAAGCTATGACCGCCCTGAAATTGGTCACCCAACTGCGAAAATCGGGTATCAAGGCGGATTTATATCCCTCCGATGTTAAAATCCAAAAACAGTTCAAGTATGCCAATAATCGTAATGTGCCATATGTTATATTGATCGGTGAAAAGGAACTGGCGGAGAACTGCTTTGTGTTAAAAAATATGGCGAGCGGGGAGCAGGAGACCTATGACTTAACAAAAGCGGAAGATTTTATCCAAAGACTGAAAAAGAAATAGAACTCATTACACTTTTCTCGCGAACTGAAATTTCGTGATTTGCTCCCCAATAAGGCCATTCTTTAATAGCATTTCCGGGCTACTTCCTGAAAATTCAACAATCCGAAAAATCCTGGTTCAGCCCAATCCTTATGTAATAAGCTCCTTGATGGCCTTGATTATCTTTTTATAATAATCCGCCCCGTGCGGCACATATTTTTTTATGTTCGCCAGCCCCCAAGTTTCTTCCGAAAATCGTAGTAGGGAGAGCAACACTAAATCAGCAACTTCGCTTTCCTGTTTTTTTAATGTATTCAACGGCACTTTCAATTCACACAAAAACACATGATGGAATTCGCAATCCTGCAATGTCATCCGAATGTTCGTAGATTGCTTTGATAATGGCAATCTTCTGCAGCTCATCCTTGGTAATATCGATTCCGATTTCTTCATGGGCTTCACGGACTGCGGCGTCTTCTATGTCCTCGCCAGCACCAACGTGTCCCGCTACGGAAACATCCCAGAGTAGGGGGTGGGTGGCCTTATTTTTGGACCGTTTCTGGATTAAAACCTTGCCATCCACAGTATAAAACCAGACGTGAACCGTTGGGTGGAACCATCCATTTTTGTGCGCTTCCGATTTTAGGGCGGTCTTGCCTGTGTGGTTCCCCTTAGAGTCTAATATGTCTATCCACTCATCCATACACAATAGGTACTGTTATGAAAGGTCTCTTGTAGTGGCCCTTTGAGCGCAGTCCACTACTACTCGTTCATCCCTCGAGGTTGTTAATCAAAATAACTGAAAGTCTCCCCTTCCTTAATATTCAACAAGGTTTCGTAGATCAACCGGACAACGTTCTCCACATCGTCACGATGTACGGTTTCTACCGTAGTATGCATATAACGAAGGGGCAACGAGATCAGTGCGGATGCTACCCCACCATTGCTGTAGGCGAAGGCGTCGGTATCGGTTCCCGTGGCCCTAGAGGCCGCCATGCGCTGAAAGGGAATTTTTTTCTTTTCGGCCGTTTCCAAGATGCGCTCCCGTAGTTTGTTCTGTACGGCGGGGGCGTAGGAAATAACCGGTCCCGCACCGATTTCGGTATGGCCTTGGGTTTTTTTCTCGATCATGGGTGTCGTGGTATCGTGGCATACGTCTGTAATAATGGCCACGTTGGGCCGTATGCGTTGCGTGATCATCTCCGCGCCCCGCAGACCGACTTCCTCCTGTACGGAGTTTGTGATGTAAAGTCCGAAAGGGAGTTTTTTCTTGTTCTCGTGCAGCAATCGCGCGACCTCGGCAACCATAAATCCGCCTACCCGGTTATCGATGGCCCGGCAGACAAATTTATCCTTGTTCAGGATTTGGAATTCATCGGGGTAGGTGATAACGCATCCGACATGTACGCCCATTTTTTCCACCTCTTCCTTATCCTTGGCACCGATATCGATAAAAATGTTGTCGAGTTTAGGCGGTTTTTCATCTGACTTATCGCGGGTGTGAATCGCTGGCCATCCGAAGACCCCTTTAACTATGCCCTTTTTGGTATGGATATTCACCCATTTCGAAGGGGCTATTTGATGGTCGCTGCCCCCGTTACGAATCACATAGAGCAAGCCGTTATCGGCGATGTAGTTGACATACCATGAAATCTCGTCAGAATGCCCTTCGATAACCACCTTATAATCCGCATCAGGGTTGATTACGCCCACCGCGGAACCGTAGGTATCCGTGATAAAAGTATCTACGTAAGGTTTTAGATACTTCATCCATATTTTCTGCCCTTCCAACTCATATCCAGTCGGGGAGGCATTGTTCAGGTATTTTTCGAAAAATTCAAGGGATTTTTTGGTGAGAACGTCCTTCTTTTTGGCCATTTGATTTTTTATTTTCCACAAACTTAGCCTATGTTTTAAGAAAGAACAAACGGAAAGCAGGCCTTAAGCTAATATTCACGGTTCTTTAATAATAAGGGCGTGTATTTATCGTTAATTTTGGCAGGACTTTTGTTCTAAAAAGGCGCAATGAGAAAACGGCACTTGATTTTACTATTAACGATAATTTCGGGATTCGGATATGCCCAAGTGGAAGAAAAGCCTTTGGATTCCTTGGCCGAAAAGATGATTATTGTCGAGGGAGATTCCATTTTTCGCAGCTCCATTGACCTTGACGAGGTATACCTTTTCGGAAATCTTAAATTCGATTCCTATAATGATAAGTTGCGGTATTATATACTCCGCAGAAAAACCCTTAAGGTCTATCCCTATGCCAAATTGGCGGCGGAACGGCTGGTCGAACTCAACGAACGTATATCTACAATTAAGAAGAGAAGGAAACAAAAAAGATATACCAAAGAGGTTCAAAAATATATTGAAGGCGAATTTTCGGAGGAACTAAAAAAGCTGACCCGCACCGAAGGCCAAATACTCGTCAAGCTCATCTTTCGGCAAACGGGTACCACCGCCTTCGACCTGGTCAAGGAATTGCGCAGCGGCTGGCGTGCCTTTTGGTATAATACTACCGCCAGTATGTTCAAAATCAGCCTGAAGGAAGAATTCCATCCCGACCGGATACACGAGGACTATCAGATCGAGGATATTTTGCAACGTGCCTTTGCTTCCTATAGGTTGGTGCGGCAAGAGTCCGTCTTGGATTACGATTATGCGCAGCTGACCGATAAATGGGGACCTGGGGGGCAAAAGCAGTAAAACGGCCAGATTCAAGTTCAAGTTCAAAGGGCAGCGCAAAATCCATCTCGAGGGTCAACTGCCAATAAGGATCCGTCAAGAAATGTAGTGTTATACCTAATAGTTGACTACTGTTTAGTTGCCTACTGTTCCTTTACTGCCAGAAGGCCCGGTTGAACCTTGATTTTTTGACCGATCGTTATTTCTCCTTCTTTCCGAAAAGTGAGTCCAGAATAACCTTGATACCATAAAACCCCATGACAATGGCTGCGATGGCCAAAATCAGGCCCACAATGAGCACAGGCCAGTACCACGGGTGCCCTTGGTTTTTAAAAGCCTCATAAATGACTACTGGAGCCAGAAACATCAGCGCAATGGTGTAGGCAATGAATTTTATTCCCTTAACAAGCAATTCTTTGTCGGTTCTCATTGAACTCATTTTGACTTTTTCTTTTAGCTACACATATCCCATTTTGTGGCTCTATTTCCCCATTTTTGTAAATCATCGCCCTGCTATGCTTTTAAAAAATGACTTCACCTAACCTCAAAAGCCGAAATTCTCGATTCCCAACAGTAAGTATAAATGAGTTCATTTTCTTTGGGTAGAACAGGAGTTCAAAAGTAAGGATTAAAGCCTATATTTAGGAAGCCAAATAAAACCTCCATGAAATTTTTGTTGATTCCTGATAAATTTAAGGGTTCTTTGGATGCCCATAAAGTCATCCAGGCGATTGCCGAAGGGATATACCGCGCACATCCCGATGCGGAAATTCATTCCGTACTGGCTTCGGATGGGGGCGATGGCTTTTTGAACGCCGTCATCGAAAAATTGGACGCCGAGGAAATTACAGTAGCTACGGTCGACCCATTGAACCGTAACATATCCGCCATCTATTTGTTAGATCGGTCTACAGGTACCGCATATATCGAGCTTGCCAAGGCTTCAGGACTTGAATTGTTACAGGATGAGGAGTGCGACGCCATGCGGACCTCGACCTATGGAACGGGACTACAGATTCGCCATGCCATTGATAGCGGGGCGACCAAGGTCTATTTGGGCTTGGGCGGAAGCGCCACCAACGACGCGGGAACGGGGATTGCCAAAGCCTTGGGATATCGGTTTTTGGACGTTTCGGGAAAAGAACTTGAACCAATAGGGGGAAATCTACATAGAATAGGGGCCATCGAAAAACCGGAGGGGCCGATCGATGGGGAGAATGTCCGTTTTTTCGCTGTCAACGATGTTGACAATCCGCTTTATGGCGAGCGCGGTGCGGCATATGTCTATGCGGAACAGAAGGGAGCAGATGCCAGGGAAGTTCAAAAATTGGATGAAGGTTTAAGACATCTGGATAAGCTCATTGCGGATAAAGCCGCTTCACCGCCGAAAGACGCCGCCCACATACCGGGAGCCGGTGCCGCTGGGGGTACGGCCTATGGCCTGCGTATGTTTTTAAATGCCGAATTTGTCTCGGGAATAGATTTCGTTCTTGAACTCGCAAAAGTAGATCAACTTCTGGCGGCACGAAATTTTGACTACCTTATCACCGGTGAGGGTAAATTTGATCAGCAGACCCTGCACGGCAAGCTAATCAAAGGAGTCGTACACCTCGGAAAACGCCACCATCTGCCGGTAATCGCCGTTTGCGGTCAGTTGGATGTCGATTCCCAAAATCTACAGGATTTCGGCTTGCAAGATGTTCTGGAAATCAAGGATGCTTCAAAATCCGTACAGTATAGTATGGAAAACGCAGCGATGCTAATTACGCAAAAAATTTATCATTTTCTCATAAACCAGGCTCATACCAACCGCATCAACTTCAGATCATAGGACTGGGAGTAATACTAAGGAATTTTACCCAAGGTAAATCGAGCCCGGGCCTTATAAGCGGGACTCCCTTCTGCATAGTTTCGCTCTAATACCATTCTCAGTTCCCGATGTATCCAATCGAATTTTTGCCCAAGCAACAATAGGCAAGTCATGGAATAGGCCTTGACGGCCACCTTTTGTTCGCCGATAAGCCAATCGAAACAGGCAGCGGTAATGCGTTCCAAATGGGTTTCGGTCAAGGCTTGCTGGGCGGTATTATCATATTTTGAAAAATAAGCCTTCATCAGGTACTCGCAGATCTTTGCCATGGGCCGTACCGAGGAATCCAGATGAACACGCTGCAGATTTTCGGTAAAGGTATCCAAATATGGAAATATATGGGGCAGGTGTTCCTTGGCGGTAAACTCCATCACCCAACTGGCCCGACTGGATACCGGGTCGTGAATGGTAAAAGCGATATCTAACAGCGCCGCTATCAGTTCGGGATGATGGAGGATCAAGGCCGCCATTTTCGCCCTTTTCTCCCGTGAATGGTTTATATAATCCAATGACTGGTATAGTTCTTCCCGAGTCACGATACGGAATCAATTAATTTTGAAACCAAGGGCGGCACTCCTTTTACAGCCTTGTTGGCCATAATGGTCAGGTTGTCGAAATCGTATTTTGAAACACTGGGTGACGGATCAATAAAATAAATCGGTATGCCGGGCTGGGTATAGTCGACCAGCCCGGCTGCAGGGTAAACTTGCATAGAAGTTCCGATAATTATCAATATGTCCGCTAATTGGGTGATGCCGACCGCTCTTTCCAATTCCGGAACGGCCTCGCCGAACCATACGATATGGGGCCTTAGCTGGTGTCCCTTTTCGCAGAGGTCACCGAGGTTGATATCCCCTTGGCAGTCCACTATCCTATCAGGGTTTCCCGAGCTGCGCATTTTCAAAAGCTCCCCGTGCAGGTGAATGACGTTCGAACTACCGGCGCGTTCGTGCAGATCATCCACATTTTGGGTGATGACAGTGACGTCAAAATAATCCTCCAGTTCCGCTAAGGCGAGATGGGCGCGATTGGGGGAAACTTCCTTCAATTGCTTTCGCCTTTGATTGTAGAAATCCAGCACCAATTCGGGGTTATGGGCAAAACCTTGGGGGGAGGCCACTTCCATCACATCATGGCCTTCCCATAATCCCCCGGCATCCCGAAAGGTATTAATGCCACTTTCAGCACTGATCCCGGCACCGGTCAGGACGCATATTTTTTTCTTCATCCCATAAAAATAGGGATTTTAGTATCTTCGGCCAATGATCGATTCCCAACTTCTTACATATTTGGAAGCCTTTATCTCCGAGGAAAGAAAAGAGCGGTTTAGGACGATTCTCAGACAGCGTACTAAATATCTCACCGTGGCGATCGAAGATGTTTTTCAACTGCACAATACCAGTGCGGTCATACGGAGCTGCGAAAGTTTTGGGATACAGGAAGTCCATGTTATCGAAGGCCGCTACGGTAAACGGCTGGATAAAAACATCGCTATGGGCGCGCAGCAATGGGTCGATGTCCATCGGTATGTTAGCACGGTGGACTGTGTTGCCTCGCTGAAAAAAGAGGGGTATAGGATCATTGCGACCACTCCGCACCACGATTCGTGCCTGCTGGACGATTTCGAGATAGCGGATAAAACGGCGTTTTTGTTCGGTACCGAAAGGGAAGGATTAAGCGAAGAAGCTCTAAACCTTTCTGACGGAACCCTGAAAATACCAATGTTCGGTTTTACCGAAAGTCTGAATATATCTGTTTCCGCAGCCTTAATTTTACACGAGATGACCCATAAATTAAGAAAATCGGAGGTATCTTGGCAGCTGAGCGAAGAAGACCAGCTGAAAAAGAGATTAGACTGGACCAAAAAATCCATCAGAAGTATCGAAGGCATTTTGGAACGTTATTATCGCGGAAAGTAAATAAAGGACAAGAAACGGCATAAAGGAAGGCATATAAGAAATGAAAGACGAAGAAAAGTACGGGAAATTAAAGGACATCATAAAAATCTACCTTCCCGAGGATGTTTCTGTCGCGGATATTGGGATGGAAAGCCATTTTACCCAGGAACTCAACATTAACTCCGCCAATCTAGTGGATATCGTGCTCGATGTCGAGGATGAATTCGATATCATGCTCGCAAACGAGGATATGGAACGCATGCATACGGTCAAGGACGCCCTTCGGATTATTGATGAAAAACTGAACGATTCCTAAATTCCGCTTATCCTGCCAATTTATTCTTTGATACCGTTCTCTCATCGTCGCAGGATCATCTAAATTGTTATCTTGTAATGAAATCAAGAAGATAGTACTATGAAACCGATGAACGTCACCCAAAAACTGATAAGCTCCCATCTTATAGAAGGAGAAATGAAACCCGGATCCGAAATCGGACTTAAAATCGATCAGGCCCTCTTACAGGATGCCACGGGAACTTTGGTGCAATTGGAACTGGAAGCTATGGGGCTGGATAGGGCGAAGACCGAGGTGGCGGTGCAGTATGTGGACCACAATCTGCTGCAAACGGATTTCAAGAATGCCGATGACCATTTGTTTTTACATTCCGCTGCCCAAAAATTCGGACTGTGGTTCAGTAGGCCGGGCAATGGGGTAAGCCATCCCATTCATATGGAACGTTTCGGAATACCCGGAAAGACTCTGGTAGGTTCCGACAGTCATAGTTGCGCTGCCGGCTCGCTGGGGATGCTGGCCATAGGCACGGGTGGACTCGATGTGGCGGCCGCCATTGCCGGACAACCGTATTTTGTGAAAATGCCTAAAGTGATGGGCGTGAAACTTACCGGCAAACTCCCGTCTTGGGTGAGTGCCAAAGACGTTATTCTTGAAATGCTCCGCCGCCACGATGTCAAGGGCGGGGTCGGTAAGATCATCGAATATTATGGGGACGGATTAAGACAGTTGAGTGCCATGGATCGCCATGTTATCGCCAATATGGGTGCGGAGCTCGGGGCCACGAGTACCGTATTCCCCAGCGATCAAGAAACGAAACGCTTTCTGAAATCCCAGGAACGGGAAGACGACTGGCAAGAAATCTTGGCGGACGAAGGGGCCACCTATGATCTGGAGGATGAAATCGTACTGGATGAACTGGTACCACTTATTGCCCTGCCCACCAGCCCCGGTAACGTCGTACCGGTCCGTGAGGTCGAGGGAAAACCGATAAGCCAAGTGGTCATCGGATCCTCCGCCAATCCTGGACTACGGGATTTTTGGATGGCCGGGGCAATCGTGAAGGGCAAGTCCGTTAATCCGGATGTTTCCTTCGATATTAACCCCACCTCCCGACAGATTATACAGAATATGATCGACAACAAAACCTTTGGCAATCTGATAACGGCCGGGGCGCGCTTTCACCAATCCGGTTGTATGGGCTGTATAGGTATGGGACAGGCGCCCGCAAGCGGTACCATCAGCCTCCGCACCATGCCCCGTAACTTCCCTGACCGTTCGGGTACCAAGGACGACCAGGTGCATTTGTGCAGTCCCGAAACGGCCGCGGCATCTGCGTTGACCGGAAAGATTACCGATCCGCGGGATCTGGAAAAATTGTATGATATGGAATACCCGGTTTTCAAGGCCCCCGAGCTACATATTATTAACAGGGATATGCTTGTGGCGCCCCCGGAGAATAACACGGCTCTGGAACTAAAGAAAGGGCCCAATATAAAATCCCTCCCGGAAATGGAAGGCCTGCACTCCGAATACGAAGTACCGGTACTACTCAAGATGGGAGATAATATCTCGACAGACGAAATTATGAAGGCCGGTGCGGAAGTGCTGCCCTTTCGGAGCAACATCCCGAAGATCAGCGAATTTTCATATACGGTAATCGATGAGACTTTTTATGAGCGGGCTTTAAAAGCCAAAGAGGAATATGGCGGACATATTGTGGTCGCCGGAGAAAACTATGCGCAGGGCAGCAGTAGGGAGCATGCGGCCATAGCCCCTAAATATTTGGGTCAGGTAGCGGTAATCGCCAAAGACTATGCCCGGATCGCATGGCAGAACCTGGTGAATTTCGGTATCCTGCCGTTGGAATTCGAAAATGGCGACGACCTAGAGAAAATAGAGCAGGGAGCTATCGTCTCCTTTAGCAACCTGAAGACCGACGTTATCGAAAGAAATCCGATCAGGGTAAAGATCAAGAACAAAAACGACGAATTTGAAATTTCCGTACGCCATAGTTTAAGCGAGCGGCAAATCGACCTGCTGATGAAAGGCGGGGTGATCAATGATTTTCGCGAGAAATTGGCGAGCTAGTCCGTAGCAATACGCAGTGACAATGTACAGTTTAAAATTGTTGCTACTGCAACCGCCTACTTTTCTCTTTTATCCTCGGGCTGTAACCGTACCGGGAATTCCGTTGCGCCACCGTACAGTTTGATCTCCTGAATGTCGGCCGGCATGTAGTAACCGGCATCCTCAAGGGCTTCCTTGACATTTCGGACCACGTTTCCTTTGGTGACCAAGGCCATCCGCCTAAAATCTTTTGTATCTACCCAAAAGAAAACTTTGAGGTTTACGGTGCTGGTGGCTAATTCATCTTCGATGACAAAATTCTCGTGTTCCTCGTCCTCGATAACTTGCGGTTCTTTGCGAAGAGCTTCCAACACGGTCTTTTTGGCTCCTTCGATATTATCCTCATAAGCGATCCCAATAATAAAATCCCACCGGAAAAAGCCATCCTCGGTAAAATTGGTAACGGGCGTGGTAAGCACGTCGCTATTGGGGATGTAGACATCCTTGCCGTCAAAGGTCTTTAGTTTGGTATAGCGGAATTCCATGGCTTTTACCTTTCCGAAATTATCCCCGATTTCCACGGTATCATTAATGTCGAAAGGGCGGTTGAAGGCCAAAATAATCCCAGAGATAAAATTCTCGCCGATATCCTTAAAGGCAAATCCGAGCACGACGGCACTGGCCCCTGCAGCGGTCAAGATACCGGCCGCAATGGCACCTAGGCCAGCGGCTCTAAGGGCAAGCATGATGGCGACGATAATGAGGGTATATTTGATGGCCTTTCCCAAAAAGCGGCTCATCAAGGGGTCATCGGTCCTTGCGGAAAGGCGTGCTCGGACGAACCCGCCCAACCAAGAGCCGATCAATAGTCCCAATATAATAATCAAAAGGCCCAAACCGATGCCGGGCAGCTGCTCTACAATTTCGTTATAGAACGAGGTCAGGGATTCCGCGACGGTAATTTCGTTATTTTGCATGGAAAGGTATCAATTAAAGATTATTCCGGGGGTTTTTTTCCGTCTTTGTCCGATATGGCCAAAGAGGCCACTATCCCCGCCGCCAATGAAACGGAAATTACAGTCAAAGACACCCATTCGGGGAGTTCAATTTGTTGGGAAAATAGCATTTTGAGGCCTACAAAAGCCAAAATCACCACCAGACTATAATTGATATATCGGAATTTTTCCAGCATCCTAGAAATTAGAAAATACATGGAGCGGAGCCCCAATATCGCCAAAATATTGGAGCTAAATACGATGAACGGGTCGGAGGTAATCGCCAAGATGGCGGGAATACTATCCAGCGCAAACAGCACATCGGTGAGTTCGATAACGACCAGGGCAACGAATAGGGGAGTGGCGGCGGTAATTCCCAAACGTTTAACGAAAAAATCATGCCCGTGCATGGTCGAGGTAATCGGATATACCTTTTTTAGCTGCCGGAACATCCAGGAATTCTTGGGATCGAAATCATTGTCATCGGACTTCAGCATCTTAAAGGCCGTGTAGAGCAGGAACACCCCGAAAACGTAAATGATCCATTCGAATTTATTGATCAAGGCGACCCCGAAGAGAATCATCAACCCCCTAAAGACGATGGCACCCAGAATGCCCCAAAATAATATACGATGCTGGTAAAGTGCGGGAATCTGGAAGGAAGAAAAAATGACAGCGATCACAAAAACGTTATCGATGCTTAGCGAGAGTTCGATCAAATATCCGGTGAGGTATTTGATGACGGCGTAGTTAGGGGAGAGGCCCGTCGGATTTACGACAAGTCCAGACGAAAAAAGCCAATATATTACGCCGCTAAAGGATAGGGCTACGGATACCCAAACGGCCGTCCATATCCCGGCTTCCTTACTTCTGATAACATGTTCGTTCCTGTGGAACACGCCGAGGTCAAGGGCCAAGAAAATTACGACCAGAACAATAAACGAAATCCACACCCACATAGCAAAAAATTAAGTGGCGAAGTTAGGACTTTGGGGGGAATATGGAATTTATTAGTGAGTAATTTGTGGCCAATAATATCATACCGATTAAAAGTTCAACCGAAACGATTAAAAATAGCTCGGGTAGCGTTACCCGTTCCGATGCTTACATTCTATATTTAACGAGCAACTAAAAATCACTTGAAGATGAACAACGCCGAACACATGAACGAAACACGACAACTGGCCTTGGACAAAATAGCCGACAACGAACACGAAATCTATGCTTTGTTGAAACAGCGGTACAGCCCCCGAATTTTTGACGACAAAGAAATAACGAACCAAGATCTGAACCGCTTGTTTGAGGCCGTTCGATGGTCCGCCAGTTCTTCCAATTTACAGCCGTGGCGTTTTATCTATGCCAGAAAGGGTTCCGACAGTTACGATAAAGTCGTCGGATGTCTCAGCGATTTTAACCAAAAATGGGCCCCAAAGGCTCCCATTCTTATGTTGACTGCCTATTACGAGAAAAAGAAAAATGGGGACGAGAATTTTCATGCCCTTCACGACCTGGGACTCTCCCTTGGAAATATGACGGTACAGGCACAGTACATGGGTATTGCCATGCATCATATGGCCGGCGTGGACTGGAAGAAGGCACAGGAGGTTTTTGAGATTCCCGACGGGTACCACGTATCGACCGCTATTGCACTGGGGTATTACGGCGGAAATCTAGATTCGCTCCCCGAAGACCTTCAAAAGAAGGAAAGGGCCCGACGCGAACGCAAGTCCCAAAGCGAATTTGCTTTTGCCGATGCCTGGAAGCCATCAGAAGAACAAGAAAATGTTAATAGTACTAAAGAAGATTAAATATGAAGCGTAGCGTTCCACTGATAATTTTACTACTTTTCACGGTAATCGGAATCCGCGGGCAAGACGCTTTTTTACAAAATGATGAAAGCCAGGCTACCGAGAAAAAGGCCAGGGTCTTAACCGAAGATTATCAGTCCGAATTGGTAATGACCGGTAGCCAGACCCGGCAATTCGAAAGAAAATTGGGAGAATTTCTTATCCGCGCCGAGAAAATAAAGAAAATGGATCTTACCACCAGGGACCGACTGCACCTACTAAGACAATTGTCGGCACAGGAAAATGAAGAGATGGCCAATATTCTAACCCGACCACAAGTAAAACGGTATATGAAAATAAAACCCAAATTACAACCCGTTGCTATGGTGGTGGATTCGATCGAAAACAAAAAATAATGATAAAACCGAATCAAGAAGCACCAGAACTCGATCTTGACTTGATCAATGACACTCATTGGAGATTGGCTTCGCAACAAAGCGATTCGTTCACCATGTTGGTCTTCTATCGCGGACTTCATTGTCCTAAATGTAAGAAGCAGTTGGAATCGCTTGCCTCAAAATTGGAAGATTTTAGCCAACGGGGGGTGCATGTGATCGCCATCAGTTGTAACACAGAGGAACTTGCCAAAAAAACGGCCGAGGAATGGGATATTTCAGAATTGCCGATTGGCTACAATTTATCCATAGAGAAAGCAAGGGAATGGGGCTTGTTCATATCGGATGCCATATCGGACAAAGAACCCGAGCAGTTTTCCGAACCAGGAATCTTTCTGATACATCCCGATAAAACACTTTATGCGGCTGTGATTCAGACTATGCCTTTCGCTCGACCGAAATGGGACGATATGCTGCAGGCCATCGATTTTATAAAAAAGAAGGACTATCCGGCGAGGGGAGGGGCCTAGCAAGTTGAGGGTGTTTCTTCGGTGATGCCTGGTGATGATGAACAGTAAAAATAAAAAAATAAACAGCAAATATACCTGACCTAGTTCATGCTGAGCGTAAACGAAGTGCAGGAAGAATAATTAAACCATTTATACGATGACAATAGGAATAATAGGAAGCGGAAATATTGGAGGAACATTAGGAAAACATTGGGCCAAGGCGGGTCATACTGTATTATTCAGTAGCCGACATCCGGAAGAGCTCAGTAATCTGGTCAGGGAAAGCGAGGGCGATGCCAAAGCCGTGTCGGTTACCGACGCCTTTGAGGCGAAAGCGGATGTGTACCTTTTGGCTATCCCTTTTAAGGAAATCGATACAACGGCGGAGCTCTATGCCGGTGAATACGGGGGTAAGGTAATCATTGATGCCACGAATCCGTATCCTGAACGGGACGGCGAAATGGCGCAAGAGGTGCGGGACGATAATCGCAATGCCTCGGAATATACTGCGTTGAAATTTTCAACGGCTTTTACCGCCAAGGCATTTAATACCATTTATGCCAAGGACTTGAAGGAACGGGCTTTCGATTCCCAAAATCCGATGGCCGTTCCGTACGCGGCCCAAGACGACCAAAGTAGAAAAACAACGGAAAAACTGATTTCCGATATCGGTTTCGTTCCGATTTATGTGGGTGATTTAGCGGCGACGAACGCAATGGAAGTCGGTGAAAAAGTCTATGGTGTAAGTACTGACCAGCAAGAACTCCGATCGATGTTGAATATGCCTTGATTATTGGGGCAAATGGAAAAAAAGGCCACCGGAATCCGGTGGCCTTTTATGTGTGTTTCAATTCGTCTCAGTCTGCCGTCTGGCCATATCATCCTTATTGATGGGATTTCATTTTTTCCTTGCGCTTTTTTAATTGCCGGTCTAAATCCTTCACCGATTCCTTAATGGAAGCTTCGAAGCTTTCATGACTGGATTCCGCAAAGAGTCGAGGCCCTGGAAGGCTCAACCGGATGTTGCAAATCATTCCCGTATCGGTGGAGGATGTATTTTCCGTTTTAAAAAAGACATCGGCACGAACCAGGAAGTCGTACTTATCTACCAGTTTATTAATTTTCTCTCTAGCCAGTTCTTCCAATCGGGGACTAGCATTTACGTTGTTGTATTCAAAATTTATATCCATACGTCTAAGATACTATTTAACGGAAGAACCGATGCGTCGAATTGCACCTATTTTTGACTTGGAGCATGTGGGCTTTGTCGAAGTATTGCAAAGGGACATTTGGTTTCTTAAGGGGGCGTAAAGAAAAGTTAAACCTACTGTTAAAGTGAGAATTATCTAGTTTTTGGACGTCTGAAGAACTACATTTTTTCGTAAATTTGATAGACCTGGCTTATACTTGTATAGGTCGTGCCTATTAAAAATCTGATTCAACAACCTAAATCAATGTACTATGAAGACTGTAAAAGAGCAACGATCCCACCTCCGGGACATCGAGAAAAACGCCTTAGTATTGCGGTTAGAACTCAACCAAAGGGATGCCAATCGGCTTCGCGATAAATTAAATTCCTATCGCTACGAACCCAAAACCTACAGTCTTTTTGAGCGGATGGAAACCTTGCGCAACGGCTTGGACCATCTGACGAAGACCAATACGGAAATCATTGCCTCTTTAAAAGAAAAAAGAAGAACAGTGGATTCTATGGTAGATTCTTATGTTGATTGTGCCAAGCGGCAGTTCTCGGAATTTAGTATCCTGAACCGAAATATTGAAGAATATATTCAAGGTGCCATTGGATCACAGAGAAATTTGGAACAGATTTAGGAACAACCCCTATGGAAGATCAAAAAAAGCACGCCTATTTTCAGGACCAATACCGACGTTCTTCAAATTTCGGGAAAACGGACGGCGATAAAAAATCCAGCTCCGCAGCAGATGATACGATTGAGTCCGGGGCAGAAGAATCCGAAGACGTAAAAGAAATACGAAAGACCCTCGACAATCTCTCCAAGGAGTCCGAGGAGGAGTAGTGTTTGTGGTAATCGGCGGCCGACGTAATCTTAGGTGTTGGGAAAGCATAGAAAGAATGTCTACAGTTTCTAAATCCTATTTTACATAATATAAATTATGAAACAAATAATTCATAATTGGCCGTTATGTAAAACGGTAAGTTATAAGTAATTCCATTGAAATCCAAACATTTGACTCATGATACACCACACAATTTTCATTGTAGATTTCGTTCATAATCCATTCGCTGACTTAGCACTCTAATAATGAAAATTCCGCTTGCCGTATGCAAATAAAATATGGTGTGCGCCTTAAAGGAGAATCGCTTCAACTCATCAATAAATTCAGAAGCATCTCGACCCAAGTTCTTATTTTTGATTAGTACTCCAAAAGCTTCATGCATAAAAAAAAATACTTCTGAGCCTGCGAAATTCCGAATTTATATATGCCAAACTCATACATCTCAGCCAAATCAAATTCTGCTTTGCTGGATAGTTTATAAACGCCCATCTTTCCGCATACGTGCTTCGACTTCTTTCATAATGTCAGGTAAGGATTTCGTACTAACCCCGCTTTCAAGCCCTTCAATGAGTTTTGCTTTAAGCACAAGAAACTTGGCATTGTTAGCTTGATCTAGTCTTACCAGATTCCGCAAATATTCACTGTCATTTGTGAATTCCCCCGCTTCGACCTGAGCTTTTATCCATTTATCCTGTTGTTCGGTAAAGGTTACCGTTTTACGAACTGTTGCCATATATAAAAATGGTTTATATTGTCATACTATTGGTGCAATTTAGTGCTTATTTGTGATAGTTCCACAATATGGTCTTAATTCCATTCCACACGCATTACACTCCCCTCCTCTCCTCTCGTCGGCTCGTACGATAAGTGTCTATTCATTGCTGGTTATTTGTTTTTTAAAGGTATTCATGAACCTCGTACCTTGGTTTCATTACCTTTTTAGAGAGAGTTTTTAGAAAGAAAATTTTAAAGAAGTGAGTTGCCAAATACGCCAGCGCACCATCTCGCTCAAAACCAAGAAGGTCTCCCAGACCTTCCTGGTTTATGCCGTACCCAAGCAAAGTGTCATAATGCAAGACATTATAAAACAAATAAGTCACATTTGGCCGTTATGTAAAACTGCGATAAGTTATACGTAATTCCACTGAATTCCAAGACTTTTCGCACGTGTGGTAAATTTTTCACGGCCATTTTCGCCAGATTGCCGCAACAGCTCAAAATTTTGAAATCCACTTTTTATGGGTGTCCATCCAAAGTTTGAGAATCGTTTACCGGGCTGTTTTCCCATTCTAATTCAAGATTTATCCGCTTGTATATTCTTTACCATATAGACATAGCCTATTTATCCTTGTATTGCTATCAATCTTACTGAACCGGAATCCAGTATATTTCTAACGTCTTTTGAGCTTGTTTTGCATAATCCGAGGTTATTTTATACCTAATCACAACCACGATTGCTATTTCGTATCGATCGTAAAACCAATACGGTACTCAGTCTGCTCGCTAACTCCTTTGTGGGAATTCCCCAAATTTTCATCGAACAGTCGATTTAAATTATTACCTGCAAAATCCTCAAGTTTTGGGTTCACTACAATTTCATAATTGCCTTTTTTCCAACTGCTTGACGGCGTAAAGCGTAGTATTGTCCCCCATTTGTTCAGCTCCCAATCACCTGGAATAGGTTGGCCGTTTGAATCGCGAATGCCCATACTTTCCTGCGCCAGCTCATGGTCTAAGGGTTCGTCAAAGTGAATTACCAGAGCCTTATTACTGTTGGCGGCCGGAGCATCAACCTTCCAGTTTTCTACATCGGGCTTAAGGGTATCGGTAGCGGTGACCGTCCATTGCTTATGGTATGTCTCCGTTAATTCTTGACCTGCGGCGGTTTTCCATTTTTTATCCATAGTTATGTTGTACACATTGCCTTTTTTGAGAGGAACACCTTGTTCCCGATTGGGAATCAAATCGGTCTTTATCCTCCCGGGGTCCAGCCATAGGGTCAGACGGTCATGATGCCTGTTCCATAGTTCGGTTTCCAAGGGTAAAAAAATGGATTCTTCTTTATCCTCGGTCGCATTATATACCGTGATAAAATCCAAAGCATTTCCCACATGCTGCATGGGCTGTGAGAATTGCACATAAATTTTAAGCAGATTCTCCGGAACGCTGTCTTGCGCCGGATAGATGCGGATAATTTCTGGCGGTGTTGAAAATGGGGTAGTCGGAATTGAAAAATCGGCCAGCTTCCGCCCTGCCGCCCTGACCTCATAGACCTGACCAGGCGTTAACGGAACCGGTGGAATGAACAGTAATTTACCATCTTTCTTGTCAAACGTACCCAATACTGCTGTTTCCGTCTCCCCTTTCATATAAATATCGATGGCATCCGGGTTTCCGGAATAATCCATTTGAACGCTTACTGCCTTTTCGTTCTTATAGATCACCTGAACGTTACCAAGGCTTCCCTCCTGCCGACATCCATAAAAAACCGTCATGAATACATAAAAAAAGATCAGGATAATCCTGACCTTTTTTATACTGTACAACGTAAAATTATATAGGATCAAAGCCTTTGCATTCCTTTCTTTACATTCTTTCCGTTGACCTGCTCTGCAATACCATATCGCCACTCGATGTGCGTTGCAGGTATACGACCTTATCATTGCCCAAATTATCCATCTGTAAAATGTTTACCATAGGCAGGGAAACATAATCTACTCCTTTTGCCACAGCCCATTCCTCTACAGGTTCGGTCATTGATTCCTTTGTGTTGGCAATATCCTTATGATCTATTTTCATCACCGGACGATTGGTATTGGACATCAAAAAGTACTTTTTGCCTTCCTTTTCATAGGAAATCATATCGAGGGGGGAATTTCCCGAACCTAGTTCGGCGACGGTTCTTCCCTTGGTATGCTCACCGTTTTTTAGTTCTTCCATCGGAAACAAGACTAAGGGCGTACACGTATAGCTGGCGATCAGATAGTCCTTTCCTTCCATCGTAATGACATCGAACGTCTTAATGGGTGATTGGGTTTCATACTGCCCGTGAGCGGCATGGTAAATTTCCAGAGACGCATAGTCTTGGGTGTCAGAAAACGGAAAGGGAATGCTTCTAAAAGTGGACCCGAATTCTTTATTGGAGAGTCCGCTAACCAGAACCTTGCCATTGTGATATTTCAAATCGGATATGGCCCAAACGCGCAACGGGCGTTCGCGATGGTCTTTGGCGTCCTTATCCACCGCATCAGGCAGTGCCATCTCTGAAAAGCTCATTTGATCTAAAGGAACGTTCTCAAGAGTTTCTCCATTCAATTTCATGAGAACCGGAGTACCATCCATGGTGCTTATCGCAAAATATGGGGTCTTTGTCAATGGGTTTACCGCCATATCGTTTATTTCAATTTTATCTACCGTGGTGCCCAGGGCGGAAGCAACTTTTGTATCAAAGGCCTTTATATCGATCTCAGCTTGCGATGCTTCGGATTTCGCATCTCCTAAATCTACGGCATAGACGGTAGCATTTTTCGAATCGCCCAAAAACAATATTCCCTCCGGTCCGAAGGTCAGTTGATTGATCGAGGCGATTTCTGGATCGCCATAGGTAAAATTCGATGTCAGATCGGAATCGGATGTGGGTTGTATAGTTGCCGATAAGGTCAGAATGACGAGGCCACACAAGGCGAGAATGGGTAGAATCTTTTTCATTTGTTCCTGGAATTTATGTTCACCTTCAAAGTATAAAATTCCCCTCTACGTTTGTTAAAAAACGCGTTTAATTAACTCTAATTTAACAGGTTAGAACCCTGTGTTTTCATGAAAAGCATAAAGTGGCGGGTTACAAATCACGCCCTTTCTAACCATACGGTCTGTGACTATAATATTCCACACCCATTACACTTCCCTCCTACCGTCGGGTCGCACATTAAGTGTTTATTCATTGCCGCTTATTTGTTTTTTAAAGGTATTTATGAACCTCGTACCTCGGTTTCATTGGCGTTTGAGAGAGAGTTTTTAGAAGAAAAATTTAAAGAAGTTCAGTACCAGATACGCCAGCGCACCATCTCGCTCAAAAACAGGAAGGTCTCCCAGACCTTCTAGTTTTATGCCGTACCCAAGCAAAGTGTCATAACACAAAACGTAATAGTTCAGTTTTAGCCCATTATCGGTTTCGGCCTAGTAGCGGGATCGTCTGTCAACGCCCCTTTTCGTTCATATTTGCTTTTTATCTCAATAAGCGATATTGGAAAAACCTCCCATATGCACTCCCAATACAAGCTGTGAGAATTGTTTATAATTTTCACAAATAGAAGAACATTCCTCAAAACCGGATGGGTCTATACATTGTCCGGAATAGACACATGTATTTAATAGATTGATCATGGCCTGGGTATTATTAAGGTTTACCACTGCCATTCCCAAATAGGTATTTTGTACCCCGATATGGGTTTCAAAAAGATAGGTTCTAGGTCCATAATTCCCAAAATTATCCTGGCCATATCCATAAAAGGCCTTTCTGTTTACCATGATACCATTGGGTTGTGAGATGGGGGTTCGGTAACTATAGTTATAATCCTGCTGGTATTGTAAATTCATGTTGGAGTAGCTTATTATACTATTCTCAAATTGAACGGATGGATTTTGAAAACGGGTCCAATCCGCAGTAGAACCTGAGACTTTTGAGGGCCAGGCAATATAGGCAAGATCACTATTGGGAGACCTTCCCACTAATAATCCATTTTGTATTTGCAATTCCATTCCCTCAGGTAAACAAATGGTAGCCCCTGTGGCGACATCCATATAGATATCATAGGTAAAGGAAAGATAGTCGACATTGTTGGTCATCGAGAAGGAGTTTATCAATTGTTGTAAGCCTAAGGGATCATCTACCGTAGCTTGCATTTCTTCAATGGTACGGGTCTTGATCTTAATAAACTTAAAACTTTCAAAAGGGATATAATCCACATCCGAATCCTGTAGATTCTCACTTGAAAATTTTACTTTTTCTGCTTGAACACTGCATAAACCGGTGGTAAAAACATCGTCGGAAGTACTTAAATTCGAAAGATTCAGCGCCGCTATGCCCCAACTGATGGATTGTGCCCCATTTTCAAGCCCTCCATCCGCAATACCTACCAATGCCCCCGAACTGTCCACTATAGGTGCCCCTGAAAACCCTGGAAGTAAGGATCCGTCAAAATAAAGAATATCGATTTCCGGGTCGGGACTTTTACAGGTATTCAATTCCGTCCGTAGGCTGGTGGATAGTAGCCCTTTGAGCTTGCCATTGCTATTATAGCCCAATCTTAGGGATCGATCGATTATATTGGAAAGGTTTCCTTTTCCATTATAGCCCAACACGTAGAGATTACTGTTCACCCCCGGGATGGCATCGGCCGTACGTAGTACGGGTAAGTCCACTTCCGATTCCAGTTCCAATAAAGCCAGATCAAACCTCTTTAATACTTTTAATACTCGTGCGGACTTAACCTGATCAACAAGGGTAATGGTGATATTATCCTTGTTTTCTATGGAGTGTAATGTGGTAACGACCCAATGGGCCTTATTCCACAAAAAACCGGTACCGACCTTATTTCCGCTTTCCACTTTTACCGTAGACCTCCGCAGCGTATGTACCGTACTACCGGAAGGTTGTGCTATACAAGGAGCACCATACACAAGAAAGAATACCATAATAATTCCATAAAGACTAGCGATTTTATTCATTGCATAGCCCTTTTAATAGCTCCAACATCCTTAACTGTTCACTTTCGGAAGTGCTGAACTGTTTGATATGGGCAACCCCCTTACTCCAAACGCCACCTAATCTATCATAGGCATCCAGCTTGTTCGCTAAACTATAGCCTTCATACTCTTCCAATTTCTCGCAATCGCTTTGCGTGGTTTCAAAAGCGTACAAAACCGTCCTGCCCGATTTACGATCCTTAATCGTATCGATCTTCTGTCCTTCAGGTACAAAGGCAAAACGGTCATAGATATAGTAGGTCTTCGCTTCCTCTTTTGTAAAAATACTATCCTTCATCCATTCGGATACTTCTGCCGATGGAGAAGGTACAAAGGCATCGGTCACCCTTAAATACAGTCCCAAAAGAATCCCGATAACGCAAAAAAGTCCAAAAGCACCGATTCGAAGGGCCTTAGTCTCTGAATGTGACCTCTTCCTTTGCTCCCATATAGGCGAGTAAAATGGTAGCCAGGGTGCCAATAAGTATGCCCACCACCCCCAAGGTGGTCATTCCGATAAGAAAACCGATAAGCAAGCCTATTCCGATACCTCCAAACAATGCACTATAATTTCTCATAAGCCGTTTTTTTAACTAAATACCTCTTGCAAAAAAGAAAGGGAGATGGCGCGGAACGGCCAGGTGGGGTAATCCAGATTTTTTTCATATTGGTATGGGTTGGTCGACAAATACACAAATCAATTTAGTAAGCTAATCGGTATATCCAGTTTAGGAAAATACGCTGGGGGTGGGGTATTTTCAAAAACATTTTTATTGAGGGCAACATCGCAGGAAGCAAAGAGTTTGGGATATTTAAATATATAAAATATTATAAAGAAATCAATTATTGTTTTTGTGGTTTTATTGCAACATATAGTGATGTGTGGCCATTAAGTAGGCAGATGATTAGCGTGTGACGCTTAGCACCCCTCCTCGGTGGTATTAACTATAAAAGTAGGTCGAATTACCAAAAGCGGACCGGGTAATCGGAACATGAAAATAACTATGGCTTTTCATCTCGACCAATTTAGGGTATGAAAAAGGCCATTGCTGTAGTGCAATGGCCTCAATCTCTTAGTAGTGATGTGCTTTCTATTCAGGCATAATCACTGCATCGATAGCATGAATTACCCCATTGGAAGCCTCCACATCAGCAATAACTACCGTAGATACGCCTCCTTTGGCATCTGTCAAGGTTACCTTACCGTCTTTCAGGCTGAGATCGATACTTCCACCTTGGACAGTGGGTACCGTAAATTTCCCATCATTGCCCTTAATGGCTTCAATGACGGATGCAGCGTCATACTTTCCCGCTACCACATGGTATGTTAAAATTTTGGTCAGGGACTCCTTACTTTCCGGCATTAATAGACTTTCTACGGTACCATCAGGTAATTTTGCAAAAGCGTCATTTGTGGGAGCAAATACCGTATAGGGGCCTTCGCCACTAAGCGTCCCTACCAGCTCTGCAGCTTTAACAGCCGCTACCAATGTGGAAAAGTCATCATTGCCAGCTGCAACTTCCACAATATTGGGATTTGCTTCCTCTTTAACGGCCACTGCCATGTTTTGAGCTATTGGCTCTTGCTTCATTTCTTTTTTGTTTTCGCCACAGGATATCAAAAATAATCCCGAAAAAGCGAAAAGACTCAGTGCTTTAAATGTTCTCATAATATTTATAGATTTTTAATTTCATCAAATATACTCTTTAATTTCTTATGTTTAATCTTTTTAGTAAATATTTAAACAAAACTTTGAGCTAATTCTGTAACGGGCGAACTTTAAACTCCCCTGCGGAGCATAAAATCTACGTACTTTCGGACTCTCATATTCTGATAACCGCTGTACCCACTAGCCTCCCGCCATGGTCTGGCGGTTTGGTTAGTACCCTCGATACATTCGGAATATCTAACTGATAATTACTTAATGAATTTGGTTTTTTGCCTTTCAATTGCGTCTTATACTTACTATGGGTCAATTGTTGAAATTACGAGGGAAAGGCTTATTTAATAATTGTTCAATGAAGTTTAGTAAAAATCAAACAGTATCAGCACACATGTAAAAGGCCGATAGATATTCAACTGAGATCCGGATCGGGAATTGGAGGCACCATCCTTAGGCTGCAGGTTTTAAAATCCGAATTTAACTGAAGTGAATCAAATAAATCCATACCAGAGATATTTCCCGATAGTCAGGCTATAAAATAATGCTTGGGTCACAGGATACCTAGCCTTAGCTGCAACGCCCGCGCGGGCACTTCCGTGCAGCAATTCGGCCAAGTAGCCGGAAAGATTTCGGCAGCCTATTAGCGAAAAAGCTATTCCTTCACAAACACCAAACAATGCTGCCAGGGCAAATTTCCGATATTCCGCTCCAGCTTCATTCCGGCGGCTTTCATTTCTTTGAC
The DNA here is from genome assembly GCA_963734985.1 of uncultured Flavobacteriaceae bacterium. Classification (GTDB taxonomy): domain Bacteria; phylum Bacteroidota; class Bacteroidia; order Flavobacteriales; family Flavobacteriaceae; genus Pricia. Next base: position 763,008 of record CAVTJB010000002.1, on the reverse strand, counting down.
GGCCTGTTTTTCGGTCATCTTATGTAGTTTTTTGATGGGAACGCTGTCATCTTCCCCGCGGTATTCGATCAGGTATAGTTTACCATCTGCCTGCAGCGCTTTCTTTACCGAGGCTATCATTTCGAGAGGATATTTGAACTCGTGGTACACGTCAACCATTAGCACCTTGTCAACGGAATTGTCGGGAAGATTGACGCTTTTTTCACTTCCTTTTACGATTACAATGTTTTTGCTATCGGCGTTTGCCTTTTTTTCGCGAAGGGCGGCCAGCATTTCATCCTGGATATCCACGGCAAAGACAAGTCCATCGTGGGCCATCGGCGCCATTTTGAATACGTGGTAGCCCGATCCGGCACCGATGTCGGCTATGGTGTCCCCAGCTTTGATGGCCATATCAAGCAGCAGTTTAGAGGTGTTTTCCTCTTCCTCACGGTTAGAACGCTCCAACCAACCCATCCCCTGAAATCCCATGACATGGGCAATCTCTCTGCCCATATACCATTTGCCAATACCGTCAGGGTCTCCTTTTTTATACGAATAGTTTTGGTTGGCATCGCTATCCTGTCCCGTACATTGGGAGAAAGATACCAAGGCCACGAGGAGGTATAGAAAACGAAATTTTATAAGGCAATAATGGTACATCACTATACGGTTATAGACGCTCCTATATCTAACAGAATCAACTCTTTTCCGGCCTTATCAAAGGTCTCTCGGGCGGCATCGTGGTCTATCTTGGTAAACGGAAGTACATCATAGTGAACGCCCAGCACCCGATCACATTCCACAAAATTGCTCGCCGTGACCGCATCGTCGGCTCCCATCGTAACCACATCGCCTATGGGAAGTACGGCCAAATCGATCTTGGCCCACTGGGGAATCAACTTCATGTCCATAGTAAGGGCGGTATCACCGGCAATATAGACGTTCTTTTCCTTACCTATAAAAATGAAACCCCCGGGATTGCCGCCATAACTGCCATCTGGAAAGCTACTGGGGTGTATGGCACTAACGCATTTCACCTTTCCGAAGTCGAAGTTTCGTGTGCCGCCCGTATTCAAGGGCATGGCTTCGAGGCCTTTCTCGGTATAATGCTGGTAAATTTCAAAATTGCAGACAATTTTCGCTCCCGTATTTTTAGCGATAGTCTCCGCATCGAGCGTATGGTCAGAATGGGCATGGGTCAGGAAGATATAATCCGCCTTGAGATCCATAATGTCCACTTTGTCCTTTGAGAGATCGTTTTCGGTAATGAAGGGATCTACAAGAATGTGCTTCCCCCCCATTTCAATGGAAAGACTGTTCTGTCCGTAGTAGGTAATTTTCATTTTCGTTTTTTTTAGAGTTCCCTTTAAGATACGAACCACGGCTGTCTTCGAAGTTAATAAAACGTGAAAAAAGGGTATCAGTCTTCTCGAAAGGCGTCCTGTTGCATTAGCACCTCTCCGAACGAGATTTCTTCCGCCGCCAATACCATTACGGTTGTGGGAAGTGGACGGATACGTTCCTGCAACAAACTGTAATAGTCGATAAAATCTTTTCCCGGCAGGGCCATCCCCATAAATATAAGATCGGCCCCAGCGGAGGATTCGTGCAAAACGGAATCAAAGGAGCGCCCATGGGAAATGATAACTTCAAGGGCCGCCCCGGTCCGTAATTTTTTGATGACCGCCGATAGATTACGTTTTGCATCCTTAGCGGCCTTTTCATTGGGTACCATCATTTTTATGCGCACTTTGGCATCGTACCACGCCAGACTGCTTTGCATCAGGTAGGCCAATAGCATAAGAAGCCCTCCATTGCCCTTGAGTCCGCCCCACCAAAGGTCGATGCGCTCCCGGTTGCCGAATCCCTTATCCTCGTTATCGTGAACGATGACCACATTGCGTTTCAGCTTATGGAAGTGTGCGATCATATCGCAATATTCTTGCCTGATAGCCTCGTTTTCGCTATCTCCCAAGATGATGGTGTTGGGTACAATGCTTCCCAGCCCGTAGGATTTCACAAAATCCTCCGCGCCCTTAAAGGGATCGGGGGCCGAAACGACCCTGGCAAAACCCCGCGCACTACGCTTCGCCAAAAAATCCTGAATGTTCATTTCCATCCTTTTTCGGCGGTCATTGTCCAAATGGTTTCCTGTGAGAACGGTGGCCACGGTCAAAATTCCGCGATTGTGGGTAATGGAGGAAGCAAAATCAATTAAATGCCAGCGTTTGGTGGGCGCCCCAGAAAGTACCAGCGGATTGGGCCGCCAGGTCTTCGATTCGTTCTTTTGGCTAAGACTTAAAAGCCCGGCGCGAATTACGGCCATCCAGAGTCCCCGGCGTACGTCGCCCCAAGCGGTTTTCATTTCCCGGCTTTGCAACCAGAAAAAAACGACTAGTATAAAAACAAAAGCAAGTGCCGTCGCGAGCGCATTTATCAAAAACATTACCGCAATACAGCCTAAGGTGCCCAGTAGGGAAAATAGCCAGTGTACCTTGAAAGAAGGCCGAAATGAGGGACTATCGAGCACACCCTCTATACCCGCGGCGGCATTCAAAACGCCGTAGGTGGTCAAAAAGAACATGGTCAGCACGGGGGCGATAATATTCAGGTTGCCCATGTAGACCGCAATCATTGATATGGCCAAGGTGAATATCGTGCCAAAGCGCGGCGCATCGTCCTTACCGGATCCCCGGCCCAGCCAGCCCAAGGATCGGGGGAGCACTCGATCTCGTGCCAAAGCCTGAAGTACCCGGGGCGCACCCAGAATACTGCCTACGGCACTGGACAGGGTAGCGCCCCAGACCCCGATCAAGATCGCATCGCCCCAATACGCCATTTTCCGCATAATCAAGGGGTCGTCTATTAAGGTCAGGGCATTGGCGCGATTGGCGAGAACAATGGGTAAAATCATATAAATAACATAACCGACCCCAACGGCGGCAAAGGTACCTCGCGGAATGGACACGGAAGGATTTTTTAAATCGCCCGACATGTTTATTCCGGACATGATACCGGTAACGGCGGGAAAAAATACGGCAAAAACCACCCAGAAATCCTCCGAATTGCGGTCGGTCGCGCCCCACATCTCAATATGGGTTTCTTCGATGGGACTACCAAAAAAAAGGGATAGCAAAGAGAGCACGATACCGAACATGATAAAATATTGGGCACGGATCGCTACCTTGGCCGATATGGTGGCCAAGGTGGCGACCCCTAAGGTGGTGATCAATCCCACCGTCTTAAAATCAAGGGAGGGGAATACACTAACCACGCTTTCCGCAAAGCCTACGGTATATAGGGCCACCGAAAGGGCCAGGGCGATATACAGGGGAATGCCTATCGCCCCGCCAATCTCGATGCCCAGCGAACGGCTGATCATATAGTAGGCCCCGCCCGTTCTCACTTGTTGGTCCGTCGCTATGGCCGCAATAGAAAGTGCCGTTAAAAAAGTGATTGTGGTAGCCAGGGTCACAATGATAAGGGTCCCCAGAAGCCCTACGTTACCGACTACCCAGCCAAATCGGAGGTACATTATAACGCCAAGAATGGTAAGCAGGGAAGGAGTAAAAACGCCCCCGAAAGTTCCCAGACCGGTCTTAACGGATGGAACTACCTGCTCCTTTTCCGGTATCTTGCTGCGAAATGGATTCTTCATCTACTATATAGTGTTGGTCCGGTACGGAAAATAAATAGCATCAAGTTAGGGATAATAAAAAAAACCTCCACATTGGAAGGCTTTTTTCATCAAAAAAGATGGCTTTTCCTATACGGAAAGTAGGTTCGCGTGCCTCTTTACCGTGTCGGGAAGATCGGTAAATGCAAGAGGACCTTATTCCTCATAGTTTCTGTTTAGTCTCCATTCTTCAACGACGCCATATCGATTACAAAGCGGTACTTAACGTCGGAATCCATCACGCGCTGATAAGCCTTGTTGATATCCTTCATATCGATAAGCTCTATGTCGGAGACGATATTATGCTCGCCACAGAAGTCCAGCATTTCCTGGGTCTCCTTAATCCCTCCGATGAGGGAACCTGCTACACGCTTTCGGCCCATGATCAATCCGCCGCCGTTAAACGGGTCCAGCGGTTCTACGGAACCGACAAGTACCATGGTGGCGTCCCTTTTCAACAAGTTGATGTAAGGATCCATCTTATGGCCTACTGGAATGGTGTTCAGGATAAAGTCAAAACTTCCTGCATGTGCCTGCATGGCATCCTCATCCTTGGAAATCAATACCTCATGGGCCCCCAATCGCTCTGCATCCTCGGCTTTTTCCGGGGAGGTGGTGATCATTACTACATGCGCCCCCATGGCATTGGCAAACTTTACGCCCATATGCCCGAGACCACCCAAGACCTATGACTCCTACTTTATCCCCTTCCTTTACCTTCCAGTTATGTAAGGGTGAAAAGGTCGTGATGCCCGCGCACAACAAGGGTGCAGCAGCCTTTTCATCTATGTTTTCGGGAATTCGCAGCACGAATTCCTTATCCACTACGATATGGGTGGTATAGCCGCCGTGGGTATGGTCGTCCATATGTTTGTCATGACTACCGTAGGTCATTGTAGCGCCGTTTTCACAGAACTGTTCCAAATCTTCTTTACAAGATTCGCAGGTCTGGCACGAGTCGACCATACAGCCGACCCCTACCCTATCGCCTTCTTTAAAATCGGAAACATTGTCGCCGACCGAAACAACATGCCCGATAATCTCGTGACCGGGAATCATAGGATAGACACCGTTGCCCCAGTCGTTGTGGACAGTGTGAATATCGCTGTGGCAGACCCCACAGTAGGTAATCTCGATTTCGACGTCGTCTTTCTGAATGTCACGACGTTTTATTTTCATGGGTTCAAGGTCCGCGGTGGAATCTTTCGCACCGTATGCATTTACTTCTCTCATATAGATTTCTTGTATTATAGGGTTGATTAGGCGTTTAATTTAGCATCCAAGGTTATTTCGGTATCCAACAATTTAGAAACGGGGCATACCTCTTTGGCCTTGTTCGCGATTTTCACGAACTCGTCTTCCTGGATATTCGGAACCTTTCCTATTACGCTCAAGGCTACTTTTACGATCTCTTTGTCCTTGAAAGTAACTTTGGCCTCGGTATGCAGATCCTCCGGCGTGTAGTCTTCCTCGCCCAATAGACCGCTAAGTTGCATGGTGTAGCATGCAGCATGTGCCGCTCCGATAAGCTCTTCGGGATTGGTACCGTGTTCGTCCTTAAAACGGGTGCCGAAGGCATATTTAGCCTTATCCAAGGCACCACTGCCTGTAGTTATGTTTCCTTTTCCTTCTTTTATGCTCCCTTCCCAGTTGACGGAAGCGTTTCTTGTAAAATTCATAGGGTTCGATTTATAGATTAATAATGGTATATTTTTGCGATTACCTTTTAGAGTGCTTTTAGGCCCGCCTCTGCAACAGTATGATCGTTTTCGACGGTACTGCCGCTGACCCCGATGGCGCCTATAATATGGCCATCTTCGTTTTCAATGGGGATACCTCCCGGAAAGGAAATCAACCCACCATTGGAATGCTCTATGTTAAAGAGGGATTTCCCCGGTTGGGACAATTTTCCGATTTCGCCTGAGGGCATATCGAAATACCGAGCGGTTTCTGCCTTTTTAATGGCGATATCGATAGAACCCAACCAAGCGCCGTCCTGTTTTACGAAAGCGACGAGATTGGCGCCGGAATCAACTATGGCAATGTTCATTTTTACGTCCATTTCCACCGCTTTTTTCTTGGCGGCCTGGATGGCTTTTTCTGCTTTTTCTAATGTGATGTTCATAGGGTCTCTTTTCCTTGTTTAATTAATTTTCCTTTGGATAAATTTTCAGGTCTTCGGAATCAACTCCCGTGTCTTCGCTTCATAATCTATATAACCTTCTTTGCCGGGCGTATAAAAAGTGTTCTTGTCCCAATCCGAAACGGGCACGTTTTCCTTAAACCTTCCGGCTAGGTCGGGATTCGAAACATATAGTTTAGCAAAGGATACCAGATCGGCATGGCCTTCACCTATCACCTTGTTTCCCTTTTCTTGGTCATATCCCCCATTAATCATTAGGGTTCCTTTGTATTTGGGACGATAGTACTTCGCAATATCCGTAACGGCGTAGTCCAAATCCGAGACATCGCTAAAAGGTTGGGACAGATGGATGTAAGCTAAATCATAATCCCTGTCTAACCGCTCGATGATATAATCGAAGGTAGGGATGGTTTCCTCGTCCATCGTCATGCCGAAGACGTTATGAAGCGATGGATTGAACCGCGCCCCAATCCTGTTTTCAGGTATGACCGCTTTAATGCCATCCAATACCTCAAAAAAGAACCGAGTGCGGTTTTCCTTGCTTCCGCCATATCCGTCCTCACGATGATTGCTCGTACCATTAAAGAATTGATGGAAGAGATAGCCATTCGAGGAGTGAATCTCTACGCCATCGAATCCAGCTTCGACGGCATTTTTAGCTGCCTGGATGAATTCATTTTGCGTAATCTTAATTTCTTCTAGGCTCATAGCCTTTGGGGTTACCGTCTTCTTTTGACCGTCTGGGGTAAAAACTTCCATATCGGCATTGATGGCGGATGGTGCCCATGGCAGCTCCCCGTTGTGGAAGTCCGGATGGGAAATGCGGCCCACGTGCCACAATTGGGCAAAAATACGACCGCCGGCCTGGTGTACCGATTCGGTCACTTTTTTCCATCCTTCAATCTGCGCCCTGTTGTGCATTCCTGCCGTGTTGATATAGCCGACCGCCCGTTTAGAAACTTGTGAGCCTTCCGTTATGATCAGACCCGCGGTCGCCCTCTGGGTATAGTACTGTACGTGCAGATCTTCGGTCGGTGCGTTTTCATCGTTTACGGCGCGGCTCCGGGTCATCGGGGCCATGATTATGCGGTTCGGTAGTTCGAGGTCGCCCATCGTATAGGGCTTTAAAAGGGATTGTTCGTTCATGGAATAGATTCGTTTTTAAAATGATTAATCGATTTTTGATTCCCCATAAGGAATAACTGACAATTCTTCTGATTACTTGGCGGAAAGAATCGTGACTTTCTTGATGTCAGGGGCTTTCGAAAGTAGTTCGTCAGCTTGGTCCATCAGAGCTTTTGCAATTTCGCCATTAAGATGTGCTTCCCTACCACTCTCGTTTTCAAAGGTATCGAAGATTCCGAAAGTCGTTTTGTCAATCTGGAAACTGTACCAGGTCAGGGTCTTTTTTTCCTGCTTGGCCAAATTAACGGCACCTTGAATAAAGTTGGAAACCGTTTCCGCTTTTTCGGGTTTTGCTTTCAGGGTGGCGAGTAGTCCTAAATTTTTCATCTCCTTCTTTTTCTATATTATTGAATACGATAGTAATATACGTACCCTTTATGCCAATACACTTGAGGTAGGTTAGGCAAGCAGGTTAAAAAGTGTTAAGAAACTACCTCTAGTCTCCTACGGATACGGCTAAGACTTTCGGGCTTGATGCCCAGATAGTTGGCAATATGGTAATTGGTGACCCGATCCGCGATACTGGGATAGTGGATACAGAAATCAACATAGCGTTCGGTGGCGTCTTTTTCTAGGGTAGATAAAATGCGTTGGCGCAAGGCTACAAAAGTACGGGTGGTCTTTATTCTGAAAAAGCGTTCAAATTTTGGTATCCGACGGTAGAGCGTTTCCAGGGTATCGCCACGTATTCCCAAAAGCAAAGAGTTTTCTATGGCCTCAACATAGAGTTTAGCAGGTCTATTGCCGAAAAAAGCCTCGAAATCACTGATCCACCAATCCTCGATAGCAAATTGTATGATGTGTTTTTCTCCGGAGGCATCCAAAAAATAAGCCTTTAAACATCCTTTTACCACATAATATTCGTGGTCTACGGTATCACCAGGTCGGATGAGCAGCTGCTTTTTTGAAATTTCTGTTGGGGAAAGAATGCTTTGAAATTCCTCCATTTCTGCATCGGAAATATCGATGACTTTCAAGATATGCTCCTTAATTGTAGGGTATATATTCATTTTAGTATCGAATATCGTCAATCGTCCGGATTATCAAAAGCCGACACGTGACCACTGTAGCGAATGGGAAACCGTTGCGAACTGTTCACGTTGATCATGCTGCTCAAATTCGGAAACAGGACAATGTTAACAGTGAACGTTTCCGAATTATCCCTCATCTTGAACCGGATGTCGTAACGGTGCTTTTCGTCATCTTTATTGATTTCCATATCCTGGGGCACCCCTTCGAACTTTATACCCGGGCCGTCATTATCGTAACCCCCTCCCATCTGTCGCTCTCCAAAATACGGCAGGTAGACCGCCACACTGTCTCCAATGACTTTTAGGTAGTTGGGATTTCCGATAAGGCTGATTTGGCTGGCAGAGCTGCCCGGCGGGAGTAGCCCCGCATTCGATATACTGTTCAAACTATTAGTCGCCATGGGCAAGGCATGATCCGATTCGATCACGAAGGATTTATTGGCTACCAGTTCGTCCAACTGCTGTCTTCCGCTCTCGGTGGCCATAGGCTTGGTAGTATTACAAGATATTACAGCCCCCCCGAAGAGGATCAACAAAAGAAGGATATGGTAGTGTAAGTTTTTACTGAGTTTTAACATGATGAACAATTTATTCATGAGCTTGGTTGCTCTGCTTGAAATTTTTCATAAACTGATGTTGTCCTAGGAAAAACCTTCCAAGGCCTTATCGATAGAAACCTCTCCCTTTACCACCTCAAATACCGAGTTATGGGCAGTGCCGTCATCTAAAGAAGCGACCAAAATCTGTGCAACATCTTCCCGGGGAATATCCCCATGGGATTCCAACTCCTTGGCCAGTTTGATTTTTCCCGTGCCTGAATCATTATTGAGCGTTCCCGGCCTTACAATGGTATAAACGAGCTTACTCTTTTTCAGATGCTCGTCCGCATTGTGTTTCGCTTTTAGATATTCTTTCAACCGGTCCGCTTTTTCAGGATGTCCCGCTCCTATTGAGCTTAACATCACAAATTTATTGACTCCCGATTTCCGGCTGGCATCGATCAGCCTCTTGGCACCTTCTTGATCCACTTCGACCACTTTCTTGCCCCCAGATCCCGCGGCAAAAATCACTTTGTCAATATCCTTTACCGCTTCGGATAAATCATTCTCAAGGTCGGCTAAAACGGACTTCACATTTTGTTTATTAAAAAAATCGACCTGAGCCGGGCTACGGACCATGGCGATCGGGGTGACATCGTCTTCCGTCTTTAAAATATGTATAATTTTTTGACCCACGGCGCCATGTGCACCCGCTACCAGTACGCTTTCCATAAAATTATTCTATTTTATTCAAAATTAAGGTTATATGGAATCAAAACATAGTGCAAACCGTGCTAAAATTGACTATAAAAAAATGAGCTCTGCCTTCACAAACCAATGAGAATCTAACTTTTTTAAAGATGTATTAAATACCTTTGCCGACTTCAAACTAGTCTGGCCATGTCTCATAGTAAAAATCGAGTTCTATTTCTGTTATTTTGCGGTTTCTATTCCTATATGAATGCCCAGCTCGTCAATATCGAATCGAAACGAATGCAAAAAGATTCCGTTCGTTTTGCCCTTAAGAGCGATGTTCTCTTCGACTATACCAACACTAATGGGGACTACATATTCGAAGTGAACACGAATGTGACCACGCAGTTCAAATCAAAAGATCTAAAAAAAATCTTTTTTTTTATAGGCAGTTATGACTTGATTAGAAGCAAGGAACAAGATTTTCAGAATTCATGGTTTTTTCACCTGCGCTATAACCGGAAACTTTCCAATTTATTCCGTTTGGAGGCCTTTATCCAGAATCAGAAAAATGCCTTGCTCACTATTACTTCCAGAAACCTGGTCGGGGCCGGTATCCGATTAAAGGTGATTTCTACCGAGGCCACGAAAATGTACTTGGGAAATGCCTATATGTACGAAATCGAAAAAAGCAATTCAACAGACCAACATTTTTACAACCACCGGAACAGTAGTTATCTATCACTGTCCTACGCATTTACAAAAATTAAATTAGATCTCACCGGTACGGTGTATTTTCAGCCTTTGTACAAGGACATTGGAAATCATCGCATACTGAACCAAATTAAGGCCGAACTGCCCATAACCAAAGTCGTCAGCCTTTCGGCCCTCTACAACTATTTTTACAGTAGTTTTTCCACGGTAAGGGGTATCGATCGCTCCTCAAATTTGAGCCTGGGATTGACTTTCAATTTATAGTAATTTCAGATTAGGTCCTCTTAGCAGGTAACTATTTTTGCATTATATTCGTGGTACGAAATGCTTACCGAAGAAGAAATAGCAAAACTGGATCAAGACGGCTACTTGCCTCTGGGACGACTGTTGTCTCCCGCCCAAGTGCAAAACGTCAATGAACGTATCGATCAACTCATTCAAGAGGAAGGTAAAGATGCAGGATCCGAACTGTTCGATTCCAAATACATACGGCACCCGAAGGAAGCCGGTGCAGATCGCTTGGCTGATTTGGTCAACAAAGGGGCTATTTTCGATGTTTTTTATACCCATTCCAAGGTTCTATCCGCAATCGAAGCCGTACTGGGCCAACACTTTAAGCTTTCGTCGCTGAACTATCGGGCCGCCAAGCCCGGAATGGGACTCCAAAAGTTGCATGTGGACTATGGCAATACCGTAGCACAGCACAATTATAAAGTCTGCAATACCATTTGGTTATTGGATGATTTCACGGAAGACAATGGGGCGACCCGAATCGTACCGGGCACCCACAAATTAAAAGTACTACCCGACGAAGCGATGGAAGACCCCCAACTCTCGCATCCAAATGAAATTAAAATAATCGCGCCCGCGGGATCGGTATTTATATTCAACTCCCACGTGTGGCATGGTGGAACGACCAACCATACCAGTAAGGACCGAAGGAGTATACATAGTTATTTTTGCACCCCTGATCAACCGCAGCAGCTAGATCAACGAAAATACATAACTACGGAAACCAGGAATCGGATTGGCCAAAAAGGGCAAAGCATTCTCGATGTTCTGTAAGTTTTGACTTTGTACGGCCGGCTTGGGAATCGGTCGGTACTTTTTGAAAGTCCCCCTTTATTTCTTGGGCATAAGCACGTCATTCACGATATGGATTATTCCATTGGAGGCTTCAATATTCCCTTGGAGAACTTGTGACCGGTCTCCCTTTTCGTCTCTGATTACGATTTGGTCACCATCCATCATGGCGGTAAGTTCTCCGCCCCCGACCGTTTTAAACGCGTATTTGCCTTTATTGTTCTGGATGGCATTCTTCAGCTGGCCTACCATAACTTTGCCCGAGACCAAGTGGTTCTGGAGAAGGGCTGTAAGCTCATCCTTATTTTCAGGCTGTAGCAGTTCCTCTAGTTTTCCTTTTTTTAATTTCGAAAATGCATTGTCCGTCGGTGCGAACACGGTATAGTTGCCCGGTTGGGTAAGCATGGGTGCCAGATCGGCAGCCTTCAGGGCAGATACCAAAGTACCAAGGTTTTCGGTCGCCATGGCCTTGCTGGCTATACTATTGGCCATAGCCTTCTCTTTCATCTGTTTTTCTTGGGCGGCCTCGGCAGCTTGGTCCGTCTGCTCCATTTTTTCGGGTGCATCCTCTTTCTTTTCCTCCTTGCAGGAAATAAATGGGATGATGATACAAAATACTATCAGAAAAGGTAGAATTTTTGTTTTCATCGCTCTAAAATTTATGGAGTCAGAAAAGTTTTAAACTACAAAAATTTACACTATCCATGGGCAAATGCTAACAAAAGGCTACACCTTCTTTACCCGAACCGCATTCAAGCCCTTCCTGCCCTGTTCCAATTCGAAAGATACCTGATTGCCCTCATTGATTTCATCAATAAGTCCACTCACATGTACGAAATATTCTTGGCTGTTCTCCGAATCGATGATAAAACCAAAGCCCTTGTCGAAGTCAAAAAATGAAACCTTTCCGGTGCGTACCGGATCAAACTTGTCTCCATCTGCTCCCTCTTCTTTGGGGGGAATACCCAAAACGATGTCCTCTGCATCGACCTTTTCCTTTTTCGATGGATCCGGTGGGGTATCAACGAGATTGCCGTTATGGTCTACATAGGCGAAGGGTATGCCTTCTCCATTATCCTTACCGGCTTTTCGAGCCTCTTTTTTCTTTTGTTTTTCTTCACGCTTTTTGGCGCGTTTTTTCTCTTTTTCAATTTTGCTGTACGTCTGCTGCGATTTTGCCATTGTTTATTTTATTCCATTTATATGAACCCATTAAAACTTTTCTTTTACCTAGCATCATCATATTTTAAGACCCTATTTTGTGATTTTAAGCTTGCAGCACGCTGCCTTACTGCTAAAAATAACTCATCCGGACACAAAAAAATGCGGTATTCTCAGTTCAAAACCAAGTTTTAATGCGTTCTAAGTTTTAAAGGGTTAAGATATGTATTTTATTTGAAAAGGACGACTATAATAATCGACCTTTTAGCCTTTTTTCCAGTTTTCGCTTGATGACGGTAAGGCGTTTCATGATTTCCATCAGTTCCTCGTCTTGCGTTCTCTTATAATCCTCATTTATAGTTAGAATAAGTGTCTTGGCTTCCCGGGAGGCGTTTACGCGATCGCTGGTGGTCAGGCCAGACCATTTTCTATTCTCAAATTCGAAGGCTCTTTGCAATAGGTCATTACTCATAATGATTAGTTTAAATGTAATGGATGGGCGACAGAACAGCGCTCAGCCATGTACCAAGATAAGTAATTCTAAAAAATTGTTTAAACTTTTTAACGATCTTTTAAACGAAAAAAGTCCTTATCCCTGAGGGGAAAGGACTTTTTCGATATTAAAATTGCATTGTTTGTTATTTCAAAGAAATATTTTCTTTGGTTCCATCAGGATAGGCAAGCTCTGCGATATCATCACAGCCTCCATCCCCAAAATCGACGGAAACTTCAAGTCCGTTTTTGTTTAACAGCATCAGGCCCTTCCCAATATAATCACAGCCGAAATTCGCCTCTAGTAGTTGGGGAACACTGACGGTATAGGTATTATCATTAAGCTTTACAATCCAATCGCCCTCCAAACTTAGCATACCCTGGCCAAGTTCGTCATCAAAAACGATTGCAAAAGTCTTGCTTCCTTTCTCGGAATTAACGGCCCCGTCGGCCATGGTAACCATCATATCACTGGTGACCTCGAACACAATCGAATTGTCTTGTTGTGCATCAAAGGAAAAACTTCGCGTTCCATCTAAAGCGATATCGCCTATTATCAAGTTGTCGAAATTAATGGTATAGGCAAATGAATCGCTATCTGTACCATAAACTACGGACAAAGTCCCGTTATATAATTCGCCATTTTCATCAGGGCTACAATTATCAAAGGATACCGTGAAGCCGGTATCTGAATACATAGCTTGATAGCAAGCTTCAGATTTAGCGGTCATTCCTGATTGATTCGCATTAAAAAGTTCGCGTACCACATCATCGGCGGCACTCGATATTCCATCGATTTCCAAAATAGTCTTTACTTCGGTCGGTAATAAGGCGGTGTCTGGCCCGACAGGGTCTTCTGCATCGTTGCTACAGCTAGAAACAACTAAAGTCATTGCACTCACGAACAAGAGTGGTTTAATTCTTAGAAACATTTTCTTCATATTAGAAACATTTTGGGATTGTAACGTAAAAACGTAATAACCATCGCTTTAGTGTTTAAAAATTCATTTTTCGACAAAAGACCTCAATACTGATGCCTTCACCTGTTGAAAACGAAAGGTTGTTGATACACGTTTTACCCAATCTTTTCGTTGTTAAATCGTATACGATAAGCTATATTTACTACATGTACGCAAAAACCAATGTTAGGGACAAGGTTCGGGAGCATCTTTTGGAGCAAATGCAAAATGGGACCTTAGAACCGGGACAGGGTATCAACTTGGCCGCTTTATCCCGACAATTAAGGGTCAGTGTCACCCCTATTCGCGAAGCGCTTACCCAATTACAGCAATCACAAATCGTACAAGCCATACCGAATCGCGGGTTCAGCATAGCCAAGGTCAACCCCGAAGAAGCCAAGAATTTATATGAGCTCGTGGCCCATTTAGAGCTGCTCGCCTTAGAAGAGTCAACCTTCGACGCTGCTGCCATCGAAAAGCTGAAACATCAAAGGGACGTGGTCGCCAAAGCCGAGGATTCGCTCCAACGGGTCAATGCCTATATGGAATTCCATCGTCTGTTGACCTCCAATTACAACAATATGGTAGTGCAACAAATTTTAAAGGACCTGAAGACCCGAATTTTCTTCTATGAACGGGCATTTATGGCCAACGACTCTTTTCACTACAACACCAACGATCAGCACGATGCCATAATTTCGGCCATTGAGGACGATAATATTCCTTCGGCGGCCCTGTTCCTAAAAATGAACTGGATGTTGATCCAGAGTTATATCGAGAAGCAGTTGGTGGTATTGTAAAATATTCCTAAGTATAGAATATTTGAAGTTTATCTAAAAATTATCGGTGATTGATCCCCTCATCGAGGCCTTAACTAAAAAGCCAAAGCCCGAGCCAAGGCCGTCGGTCTCAAAAGAAAGCTCTGGCAGCATCTACAAGACCATCGAAATTAGGGATACCGAAGGCTACGGTTCTTTAAATAGCCACTAGTTTTTCTGCAACTTCCAGAACGGTCCGGCCCGTAAAATCTGGGCTTTCACCCAAGGCGTACATCGATTTTTCTTTTCGTTCTACGAATGCCGTTTGCATTCCTGCCCTCTTTGCGCCTACTATATCCCACCCATGCGCGGCTACCAGTATGGCATTCGCGGAAGAAATTTCCATTTTCTCCAAAATGAAGGTGTAAGGATCGGGATGCGGTTTGTACCGGCCTACATTTTCAACGGAGATGATTGACTTAAAAAACCCGTCTAGTTTGGCATTGGCCAATTGGGTTTCGGCAACATCTTGATTGCCGTTGGTCAGCGCTACCATCGCAAATTCAGCTTTTTCCAACCCTGTCAACGCCGGAATCACATCTGAATGCGGAGGTAAACTTTTAATTGCTTCCAGAGTAGAAGTAATCTTGTCATCGTCAATTTCGATTTCCAGCTTTTGGGCGACCATCCGAAACGTAACCGCCGCTATGGAGCTGAAATCCGCATAATTTCCCGTAACCGTTTCTACCAATGAATAATGCAACAAATTACTAAACCATAGGTCGAAGGCCAGATCACTGCCCATCACTTGGTTTACCTTTGTTTTCAACGGGGACAAGTCTAGCAGGGTTTCGTTGACATCGAATACAATCAGTTCGGGTTTGGTCCGATGCATATCCTGTTAGCTGTTTTTAGTAGAAATCGTATCGATAAATTGCCGAATGGATAATGGCAGATTTGTTTCGTCGAAACGGGCATCTCGCTCTTTTTCGTCATCGACCAATTTTAGATGATAGAGCAAGCCATCCCGCAAAGTGGAATTTTCCGGGGCAGGCTTGCGGTCGAAGGCCTTAAAAAGACTTTCCCTGGTTTTTTCCCCTAATTCGATATCCCCGGTATACTTCTTGGGAATCCCAGTAAAACCACCTTCTATTAAAATCTCATATTTCATCTCCTATTCCGTATTTCCTACTTCCCATTCTAATTTCCTATTTCATCACGCCACAATCGGAGCAAGCCCCACTTCCGAAAAACTTTTGGAAATGACCTCCACAGCGGCATCACCTATTTTACCTTCGTTATTCAAACTTTGGGCGGTTTCGATCATGGTCTCAAGCATATCGTTAAAATTGGCCGTGCGCCACAACACCTTTAGCGTCTCGAACCAAATCAAGGCACATTCGTCGATACCGATTTCAAGGCAGCTTAGGTAAAAGGCCTTATTGGGAATACCGGAATTGATGTGTACACCCTGGTTATCTGCAGTGCCGGAATAATAATTGTCCATATGATCGGGCTGGGTGTCAAAATCGTTCGCGGTACCGGGCGCCTTCATGGAGCGGATGGCGACGCCCGGAAAATCTTCGGTCACCACAGTATCACCGATCAACCAATCCGCCTCTGATATACCCTGTTTCAAGTATTTCTGTTTGATAACAGTACCAAACACATCGGAGAAATGTTCGTTCAAGGCGCCTGATTGGCTTCGGTATTCCAAATTGGCAAAAAACTGCGTTACCCCGTGCGTCAGTTCATGGGCCACCACATCGATAGCACTTGCAAAATCATTGAATTGCTTGCCATCGCCGTCGCCATAGGTCATCTCGTCACCATCCCAATAGGCATTGTTGTAAGCCGCTCCGTAGTGGATGTTCGAGATAATAACCAATCCATTACCGTCTATGGAGTTCAGCCCGAAAGTTTCCTTATAATAATCCCTCACAAAACCGGAAGTGTCATAGGCCTTGTTCGCCGTTTTATCTGATGCCGGACCGTCGCCTTCTCGCCGAACCAATTCGACCCGTTGCTTATACTGATTGTGGGAATCATAGATAAAGCGGTCTCCATTGCCGTCTTCGAATTCCCGGATTAATAGGTTGTTGAGCGCGGTACTTCTGCGCTCCATAAATCGTCGGGAATCGTTCAACGCCTTTTTACAGCTGATGTTGCCGCGTTTGGCGAGTTCTTCAAGAATGTAGGGCGGTACGATGTGGCATTTATGTTGGTGGCACATAGGTTTAAGTTTTGGATAAAGGGAATTAGAGGTGAAATAATTACAGGATTATCGACTGGCGGTTCAGCCGAAAATTACCCATAGTTTGATTAAAATTACGTTTCTTTTTGAGTGATTACCAATTCACTGCGTTAACGCTTTCCTAAAAATGTCTTGTATCGGTAAGAATAGCTTGACACCCAGCCTGCCTGAGCGGAATTGAACAGTGTACAGGAAGACGCATGAGCACAAGGAAATGAAGCTCTTAGAGGCCTTTGTAATAGAAAAGCGGCTAATTTTATGGAAAAAGGCTACTATCCAATCCAGGAATCAGGGCAAGGGCATTTTTATAATAGACTTTTTTTAACACTTCGTCAGGCAACGCCAGTCCGTACATGGCCCAAAAGGCGTGGTATTTTTTGTAGTAGGGAAAATATTCGTCGTCCGTTTCCAAGACCCGGAAGTAGGTCGGAAACTCTTCGGGCCGCCAGCTATCCTTTCCGAATAATATGCGATCTTGATATTTAACAAAGAATTCCCTGGCGTTTCGGGGCTGTCGGCCGAGTTCTGCGATAACGGCAGCTATACCCACGTTCATATTGGGAATATCGTCCAATAGCTCACCAAGTCGGCCCAGATTATTCGCGTACCAGCCCATGTGCGCGTTAATAAATTTCGTGTTGGGATGTTTTTTGAACATCCGATGCTGTTCTTCGATAATTTGCTGCCAGGGTGCGGGATCGATGTCGGAACGCTTTCTCCGGGGATGTGTCTTTAGCTCCAGCCAACGCTCATTGTGACTATCCATAGCATCCCAAAAGGATTTCGGATCTGCGGAATGGATTAATACCGGTACGCCCAATTCCCCGCATTTCTCCCAAATAGGATCTAGCCGTTCATCATCCACCGCCAGGCGTTTGCCATCGCTATCTACATTTCGCAGGCCAAGACTTTTAAATACTTTCAGGCCTTTGGCCCCGTTATTTATATCTTCTTCAAGTTGTGCTACCGCCTTTTCCGTCCATCCCTTGGCCCCTACCCCATCGAAATCGACATTGGCGAACACGACAAAGCGATTTGGAAAGCTTTTTTGTATGTTGGTAATCTTGCTTTTAAGGTCCTCGCCAGACCCTCCGCTTAAATTGACCATGACGGCCTCGTTCAGGGCATCCATATCTGAAACCAGATCGGTCAAGCTTTGGGGAGACATGCTGCTTTGGTGGCTGTGGACATCGATAAAGGGAAATTTAGCCTTAGAAACTTCATGTTCCGGTACGACCAAGGTGGAGTTGGGATTGTATTCCTCGAAGCCCATTTCCTGCGCTACTAATGAAACCACAGGAAAAATAAAAAGAAGAATATATAAGAGTAACGTTCTGATTTTCATTTACTTGCTATGTTTTATTTTTACTATTAATTAAATTTTCATATTCCCGTTTCGTATCTATATCCACCATCTTGTTCCCCGGATCCAAAACCAAGACGTCGGCGTCGTGTTTATCGATGATTTTCTTCGCCCCGTAATCATCGGCCAATTTCACCAATCGGTCGAAATAGGATGCGGCAAACAAGGCGGGTACCCCTACGTTGTGCGGATAGGCAGTGGCAATAATCCCTTTTTCCTCCGTATCGAAAGCACCCATCATCGAATTTAGATAGGAGGTGCCGACCAAGGGCTGATCGGCGAGCATGATCAAAACGCCGTCAGCTTTAGTATGCTTCACCAGAAAGTCCGTTCCGCAGGCGATAGAGCTCCCCAAGCCCGATTTCCAAGAGGTGTTTTCAAGTATTTCTACTTCCCCGATAATTGCGTTTCGAATGGACTCCGCATGAGCTCCCAAAACGACAATAACCGATTTGGCAACAGAATCCTTTGCTTTACGTATCGCATGGCCCAACAAGGTGGTGTCTTCCCAAGGTAGTAACTGCTTGGGGCGGCCCATTCGGGAAGAGGCACCGGCGGCCAGTATTACAATCGCTATGTGTTGGGGGGAATCCATCAACTGTGGATCCTACCGGACTTGTTCTTGAGCATCATCGGCTTTTGGTCGCGGGTCACGGAAAGTATTTCGGCCATGATGGCCAAGGCGATTTCCTGCGGTGTTTCTGCGCCGATGTTGAGTCCCGCCGGGCCGTGGATACTATCGATAAATCCGTCGGAAACTTCCGGATGGCGTTCGATAAACTCCCCCAACAGTCTCTCCCGGCGTTGTGAAGGCCCCAAAAGGCCTAGGTAAACGGGACGGGTATCTTTGAGGGCCAATAGGTATTTGAGGTCGCGAACGTAGCTATGGGTCATGATCATCAGGGCGGTCTGGTCGTCGATGTCGTCGACGGATAGCATTTCGGGTTCAATGGCCTCAAACTTTTCCGCTCCTGGAAAATCGGTTATCTTTTTTTCTTCGGAAGCAGCCGCTACGATAGTGACTTCCCATCCCGTCAGGGAAGCGAATAGGCACAATTGAACCGCGTCGTGCTCGGCCCCGATAACGACCAGCTTAAAACAGGGTTGCATCTTCTGTTCGAAAACGTCCATTTTTACATTCCTTTCAAAGGAAGGCCCTACGGGAATTTCCCGATCCATAAACCGAAAAAAGGAGCCAAATTCCGGGTTGACCCCCTCTTGTTTGAAGAAATGGGAAATAACCTGAAACGGATGGCGATCTTTAAGGATGTTATCCCAGAAGGTCAAAAAATCCGCTTCGGGTTCAAAAGGCTCTATCAGAATATAAAGTATGCCCTCGCAACCCAGTCGGTATCGCCCGTCGTAGGTCATCATTTTCGGGATGGCATCGGAAAAAACGCTTTGGGCCTGAAGAAAGACCTCTTTCTCTACACAGCCCCCGCTGACGGCCCCGACCATTTTGCCGTCTTCGCGAATGAGCATACGAACCCCAGGCCGCCGATATGACGATCCTTCTAAAGCAACGACCGTCGCTAAGACGGTCTTCAGCTTTTTATTTTTAGCGGCCTTAAACGCCTTTATGATCTTTTTTAATTCGTGTGTCATTTGTTCTGGTATTCCGTTGCAGTAGACAGCAAAAATTAAGATCTAATCGCAACTTCGTGCTGTTCAAGTGTCAAAGTAACTATAGGCCTTTGAACTTTGAAAATGCCAACGGCATTTTTAGACATTGAATGTCTTTCTGAACTTAAGACTTGAACTATCGCTTGTACCTATTTAACCCAAAATTTCGTTGTCAGAGACCTTCCAAAAATCAGGATTTTCCATAAATGGCTGTTTGTAAATGCGTTTTCCGGTAGCGGCCTTTAAGGCATTGGCAACGGCGCCGCCGGCGGGCGGTAAAGTCGGCTCGCCTAGTCCTGTTGGGGAGAGTTCGTTCTGTATCATATAGGCATCCACGATAGGCGCTTCTTTCATGCGAATCAAACGATAGGTATCGTAATTGTTTGAGGTAGGCACACCGTTCTTAAATCCGAATTGCCCGTACATGGCGTGTCCCACGCCGTCGATAACCCCTCCCACAATTTGGTTTTTAGCGCCTAGGGGATTGACTACGATACCGCAATCGACCACACAGGTCACCTTTTTTACCACGGGCATGCCGTTTTCGATCTGTACATCGGCCACCTCCGCTACATGGGAATTATGGCAGTAATAGGCGACGACGCCTTGATAAGTGCCTTCGGGCGCCTTGCCCCAACCGGACTTGTCCACGGCCATTTTCAGTACACCTTGCAAGCGTTCGGGATCGTACTGGATTCGCTCGTCGGTCGTGCCCTTAACTTTTTCGAGCAGGTCGAGCCGCAGTTGCACCCTGTCTACCCCCATGGCTTCCGCAATTTCATCGAAGAAACTCTGTTCGGCGTAGGCCAAGAAATTGGTGTAGGGCGCGCGCCATGCGCCGGTGGTGATATTGCTTTCGTAGTTTGCCACATCTACACGATAATTTTCTACAGCGCCAGCGGGAAAGAAATTGGGAATCAATCCGTACATATTGCCGTTAATGGCCGCTTCCTTCAATTGATATCCGGTGAGTTTCCCGTCTTTAATGGCCGCCTTTATCCGATATTTGATGGCCGGGCGATAGACGCCCGTGGTCATATCATCTTCCCGCGACGATACCATCTTGACCGGTTTTCTAATAGCGTCTGCGATTTCCGCCGCTTCGTACACAAAATCGCCATAAAGCCTTCTTCCGAAACCGCCTCCCTGGCGAGTCATTTCCAGATGGATGTCCTTTACATCGCGGTCCAACAACTGTGCTACTGTGGTGGCGGCATCCTCAGGAGTTTGTATCGGACCCACCAAAAGAATTTTTTCGTCCGTTACCTCGGCAAAGAAATTCATCGGCTCCATACAGTTATGAGGTAGAAAAGGAGATTCGTAGGTTCGCTCCAAAACTTTATCCGCTTCGGCGAAAGCCTGATCAATATCCCCATCTTCCCTGAGGGTTGTAAATGTGTTGCCGTTTAAAAGTCCGTTTAATTTTTCATCCTGGAAATCCGTACTTTCCAAGGGCGTAACATTTTTCCACTGGGCCTTGATCGCTTTTTTTCCTTTAAAGGCGTCCCAGGTCGATCTGGCAATGACCACTACTTTTTCACTGGGACTCATCTGCGCGGTCCAATTGATCTCATCCTTGCCTAGTAGTGCTTTGGCCTTTTCGCCAATTTTGATGACGTCGATTACCCCTGGCAGGGCCTTGGCCTCGGTCGCGTCGAAGGACTCCAATTCCTGTCCGAATGCTGGCGGACGCAACACGGCGGCATACACCATTCCATCGACCTTATAATCAAGTCCGAACAAGGGTTTACCTGTGACTATTTTGTCGATATCTACGTTTACTTGATCGGTACCGATGATTTTATAATCTTTGGGTTCTTTCAAGGTCACCCCTTCCGGCACCTCTAGTTGGGCCGCCTCGTCAACCACATCGCCGTAGCCCAAAGTTTCCCCTGAACCATTCGTGATCACCCCTTCGCTGACCGAAAGCTCGGAGGCATCGACACCCCATTTCTTGGCAGCGGCGTTCACCAACATCTGTCGGGCGGTTGCCCCGGTTTGGCGCAATGCATCCCATCCAAATCGGATGGACTGGCTGCCCCCCGCGACTTGCCGGGTATAATTTTCGGTATCCAGAACGCCTTGGCGTACGTACACCTTGTCCCAGGCCACATCCAATTCTTCCGCAATAATCATCGGCAGAGCGGTTTTTACTCCCTGCCCTATCTCTGGATTCGGGGAAAAGATAGTGACAGCACCGTTCTTGGCTATTTTTATAAACGCATTGAAATCGTTATAGTTAAGATTCGCCAAATCAACAGGAGGTTTAACATCGGATTTGCAGGCGGTAAAGAAGTTGAAGCCAATAAGGAGTCCCCCGCCGGCCAAAGATGAGGTGCGTAAAAAATTTCTTCTACTAAAAGTTAAAGAGGTTGCTTCTGATGACATAATCTGTAGTATTTCGTTAAATGCTTCACTTCATATCCCCTGCGGCACTGGCCACCGCCTCACGGATACGGCTATAGGCCGCACATCGACAGATGTTCCCGTGCATGGCGTTCTTAATTTCCGCTTCGGTGGGGTTCTTGTTTTCGGCCAAAAAAGCGGAGGCCGTCATGATTTGGCCTGCTTGGCAATAGCCGCATTGGGGCACATCGTGTTCTTTCCAAGCTTTTTGCACCGGATGCGAACCGTCATTGGAAAGACCTTCGATAGTGGTAATTTCCTTGCCTTCCGCCGAGGCTACGGGCAGTGTACAACTACGCGTTGCCTTGCCATTTACGTGTACGGTGCACGCTCCACACTGGGCAATACCGCAGCCGAACTTGGTGCCGACCAAGTTCAGGTGGTCCCGTAGAACCCATAGAAGGGGCGTGTCCTCACTGACCTCTACGGCTTGGGGTTTACCGTTAACCTTTAAACTAAACTGTGGCATAATCGTTATTTTTAGTGTATTATAAGTCCCAAATCCTTCAGATTGGAAAGGTAAGATACAAAGAATAAGGTGTTTTAGTTTTATTTTAACAATTTCTTAATCTCATCTATTGAACCAGTACGTAAACTTCAGGGTCAGCCCCCAGTTGCGACCTTCAAAAGGTTCGATGAAGTAATTGTTGGTGTACACGAGAAACAAATCCGAAGCAGGACTATACCGCCATTGAAAACGCGAATTCAAATTAAAATTTTTGGTCTGCTCGTTGTATTGGAACAGATTGGCAAAAAACAGCTTATTAGTAAAAGTAATGTCGATATCAGAGCCGATCAGCCAAAATGAATTGGTATTCCAAGGTTCCGGCAATCGTATACGATTATAGTTCAGGTTGGCGCTCAGGCTTACGTACGGCTGAAAGCGGTAGCCCAGTTCCCCAGTCAGGCTGGTGCGGTTTCCATCGGCATAATAGCCGCCTAAACGGCCGGCAAGGCTATAGGTAAAAAGGCTCTGCGGTTTAGATACGTATTCCCATCCGAAGGCGTTCCAGTGGTGATCGGTACCGGCATTAAGCTGTGCCATGCCCAGCCCGGTCGGATCGAAAGGGGACAATAACTGAACATAATCGTCGGACACAAATATCATTAGATCGCTTCGATCGCGAAAATTGAAAAAGTACTGCAGATAGCTGGTGTTGTCCGTCCGGTCAAAATCCTCGTTGAAATAGTAGGTAGCGTTCATGCGCGGGCCGTGGCTTAATATCGGGCCGGCCTTCGGAAAGAACAGATGGCCCAAATACCCGTTCAAGTTTACATACCCGATTCGGGGCACATAGCCGACCTCGGCAGAATACTGCTCCCCTACCCATTCTTCTTGCACCCGCCAGCTCCATTTTCGGCTTTTATATTCCAGATGCGCCGCCTGTGTAATGCCACTTTCACCATCCTCCGGGGCAAATGATTTGAGAAAAAAAGCCTTGCCGTTCCAGAGGTTGTCCGTCGAGGCCAAGTTGTATTCCAGTCCCAAATTTCGGTTGTATTTGGGATAAACGCTTGTTAGGGAATCATTTTGCCGCGGATAATTGATGGATTGCTTGTTCACGAACAGCAACCCAATATTTGATCTACTGAACACCTTGCGCTGCAACGATAGCACCCCAAAATTATGGCTGGGCAGGCCCGTTCCGTCAACGCTGGCGGTCTGCATGTCCATCAGTCCCAATCGCCATTTTTTGTTGAGATTGCCGCTGACCCGGGCACCGGCCTGAATGGGTACGCCCAGACCGATGCGCCGGGAGAAAAAGGGCCGTATGCTTTCATATCCAAAACTGGCGAACAGGTCTCCGTTCTCGAGAAAGAACTGTCGTTTTTCGGGAAAAAACAGCTCGAAGCGGTCTAAGTTAGTGATTTGCCGGTCAACTTCCACCTGTGAGAAATCAGGATTTACGGTCAAGTCCAGATTTAAGGAAGAGGTCAGGCTGAACTTCACATCACCGCCTACTTTGACGTCATATTCTGTATCGGAATTACTCTCCAGATCCTTGCCCACACTTCCAAGAACATACGGGATCAGCGAAAAGTTGAGTCCCGGTGACGGCGGGGGCGTATCCCACACCAAGGTGCCCGTATGCGCCAAGGAGGCGGTGGGAAGCTGCCTAGGAATGGGCGTCCAGCTCGACTTTTCAGTGGATTTCAAATCTAAGCGGCTAAAGTTGATGCCCCACTCCGAGACGCCGTCCTCGTAGCGAATGGACTTAAAGGGAAGGGCCATTTCGAACACCCATTTTTCGTCGTCACGGGTAGTTTCTGAAATCCACTTACTGTCCCAATTCAAATCAACGGTACTCCCGTTGTACATGGTACCGTCCCATTGGGCACCATAGGCGTTGGAACCGAACGAAAATCCCGTGGTCTGGTTGTTGAAAGGGTCAAGAAAGAGCAGAAAGTTGTCGTTTTTACCGAAATTAAAATCCCGCCGCAGCGATTCCACATAATAATCTCCCTTCATATTATGGTAAAAAGTCGCCAACAGATAGAGGTTTTTATCGTCATAGGTCATCCGTATCTCTGTCGGCTCGTTCGCCTTTCCGGTATCCATCGGCAATACCATAAAAAAATCCTTGGCGACATCGGTATTCTGCCACGCCTTTTCGTCCCCGACACCATCGATGGTTATCGGGCCGGTCGTTTTTCGGATGTTCAGGCGAAAGGATGCGTTCGTTTTTTGGGCAAGGCAAGAAAAGCAGCTACCAAATACAATTAGTAGGACAGGTATTCGAAACATAGAATTCTTAATTAATGAAGTAATTTAATCGGGTGGAAAACTACAAAAATCCCGTCCATCCTCCTTAACAATCTTTAACAATATTTTTTCGCTTCCCCATACTAATCATCCAAAATGGCCGTTCTGTTGGGTGAACGTAAAACTAATTTAGAATATGAAATCTTATTTCAAACTACTCCTGCTTTTTTTCTCCATTGCCCTTTTTGTATCCTGTGGAAACGCCGATGACGATGTTAATTTCGGCCTGAACACCGGCGGCGACCTCGGCAAGGGAAAGCCGGTAGATGACTGTCTTGACCTGGGCGAGAACGACCTTATTCTCTCTATTCAAGATCAATACACGACCGAACCGGGCAAGGTATCGGTGTTCTTCAAGGTATCCGATGCGGATGGGAATCCCGTTCCGGGACTTACGGCGGACCAGTTTACCATCTATGAGCAAGGTCGTAACGACGAATGCTTCAATACGATATCAAAATCCGAGGCCAACTCCCGTATCTCCCCCAATTCCCAGATTTTCAGCAATAATACTCTTTTGGTGCTCGATTTGAGCAACTCTGTTCTGAGCAGTAGCCTCGATGAATTAAAAATGGCCAGTCTCAGTTTCGTTAATAACGTGATGCCAGAAACTACACAAGAATCCTTTAAAATGGCCATTTACTGGTTCGATGGTGAGAACGAGCTGCACGAACTGAACCCCCTGACTGCCTCTAAAGAAGAACTTACTAACGCCATCGATGGCATAACGGTCGATATCAGCAACGATCCCTCTACCGATTTGTACGGCGCGGTCATTAAATCTACCGACATCGCCTCGAACCTGTTGGCCGAGAGCACTAAAGGCGACAAAATCGGAGCCGCCTCCGTGGTGATTTTTACCGATGGTACCGACCAGGCCTCACGTTATACCCAAGAGGCCGCCCAAAAGAAAGTGGACACGGCGAACCCGAATATTTCGTTCTTTACCATCGGTCTTGGCGCCGAGATCGATTCTCAGGTACTGACGGATCTTGGAAAGACCTCTAGCGTTTTTGCCGGAAACAAAGACGAGCTGGAAACCACCTTCAACGACATTTCAAATCTCGTATCGCAACGGGCCAGCAGTTTCTATCTTTTCGAATATTGCAGCCCGAAAAGGGATGGCAGCGGCGACAACAACTTGGCTATCCAGGTTAAAAAAGGCAGTCTTTCGGGCGCGGTACAGACCCGATTTAGCGCCGATGGGTTTACCGGTGGGTGTTTATAGCTCGCAATCCTTCGGGGACTACATTCTACATTCAAAAAATCTTAAAAGGAAGAACCAAAATGCAGTTCTTCCTTTTTTTATGCGGTTCGGCGAAAAATTATACTATTGTTTAGGGATTGGGTTCCTTTTGTTGTTTAATTGCAGAGAACCCCCAAGTTCTACTATGTTCAATACCTACCTCGGTAAAATTCATGCTATGTTGTTTCACACTAAAAATGAAAAGTATGGATGTTTATTACACTATTGTACAAAACACTTCTCTTAACGGCATGCCAAAATGGTTCAAGGCCACTTCGCTGCTGCTATTTTCGGCTATTATCAGCTTGATTTTTGTCATGTTTACCTTATTGATCTTGAACGGACCGGATATGGTGATTCGGTTTGGGTACTGAGCATTTACCTATAAATCATCGCATTTCCAAAATCCTCTGTGCCTTGGTCCACATCGATGAGAAAACCGTTGATGACGGCATATTCGATTTTTCCATTTTTTTCTAAGAGGAAGGTCGGATTACCGCCTACTTCTATGTTAAACTCGTTCATCTCGTACTTTTTTCCGATAAGGTGAACAGGAAACGGCGATGCCAACATATCTTTTGGAATAATTTCTAAACGGACGTAGGTATAACCGGATTTTAACAGGGATTCTATCTTTAGTTTTCCCAATATTTCCACGGATTTTAAGGTCTCAGGAAAGACTTTTCCCGGCTTGATGGTATAGCCGGATGCGTCAAAGGTCTCGTAACCATAATAGGTCGAAAGATCACCTTGGTCGAGAATACGGCTGCTGTACCAAAAATCATCGTGATCTTCCTTGTCCACCTCCAAACGGTTTATGCCGATATCGATGATGTAGTCGTTGCCGAGCAGCGGGTAAATAGCCTTTTCGATTTTCAGGTCAAAGAGTTTCCGATCGTTTTCGGGAATCTTGTCATATTCCTCCAAGGGGATATCTTTATAGTTGCCTTTGGCAATGGTGTAAATGGCCGATAAAATAGACACGTAGTTCAGTTTCCGAATTTCCTGTTTTTCCACATCATCGGGATAGCCGCCGGATTCGATTAAAATGGCGCTCGTGCCCCATTTCTGAATGTTGTCTCCGAAAGCGCGGGGCTCAAAATCATCGTTGTACCGACCTACTTGTCCCGGAGCGTATTTTTGGATGATCTCGTTCATAAAGACGATCACCTTCATGGCATTGGCCCGAACGTCGTTAATCTCCTTTTCATAGTTGTAGGCGGGAGCCAAATAAGATATCGTAGCCGGTTTTTCAGTGCGCTCCGCATTGTAATAGGTACTTTGGTCGTGCAGGTTAAACCCAAAGTCCGCATCAAGGCTGTCCCGCACTCTTTTGAGTGTCCGGCTTTCGGGCGATTGCAGACGTAGGGCATCCCGGTTAATGTCTATGCCCAGTCGGTTTCTGCGCTGGAACACTTCTGCGCCGTCTGGATTCAACATGGGCAGAAAATGCAGCGTGCAGCTTTCCAGAATGGCCTGTTTTTCCTTCTCAAAGTCCGGGCTATCCAAGAAATTAAGAATATCGAAGATAGCCTGGGTCGCGGTCGGTTCGTCGCCGTGCATCTGCGACCAAAGGAATACATCGGTCTTTCCCGATCCGATACTGATCAGCGATAATTTTCTACCTTCTATGGATCGACCTACGGTGTTGACGGTAAACTTCGGATTTTTCGCGTACCCCTCGATAAGCGGTTGTAAATCATCGTGCTTGATGCGACGCTTGTCAAGCGTGGGCTCCCGATAGGTCGGGTAGGTTCCATAAAGGCTTTCGGTAATGTCGCCCTCTTGGGCGTTGCAAAAGGGGATGGCAAACAGGGCCAATAGGATAAATTGTAATTTCATTTGATCTTAGCTTTATCGGGTACTGGTTTAAAATTCAACTTTTCGGTCCCCTTTCGGACCTTCCTCATAAAATCCTCTCCCGGATCGGTTTTTTCGGTCCGGTACCCCTCGTCTTTTTCCAACCACAGCGGATGGCCCTCGAAATTCGTGTATTCGTAATGGCCGATCAGGTATTCGATATCATATTTATGGGCCAGGTATTTTACCAGGGCTATATTTGACTGCAATTGCGCCTCTGTTAAGGGCTTGTCTTCGGTGCCGCCGACATTCTCTATGCCGATAGCGGTATGGTTCAGTCCGATAACATGCCTTCCCATTATCGTTTCGGGCATGAGGCGGTAAATCGTGCCGTCTTGGTCCACCAAAAAATGGGCAGACACGTTCAGCGAGCTCGCGTTCTCGATATCTGGGCGCCAGCTCGGTAAAACCGGATCGTTGAACGCCTCGAATGAGCCCTGTAAGGTGGGAATGGCCGTCCAGTGCAGCACGATCATCTTCGGGTCGATGCTAGGCTCCTCTTGTTCGATTCCATAATGATTCTCCAGATATTCCAAGCTAAGGTCCCTCCGGGTTGCATCAAAAACGATGGGTTTATCGATAATTTGTAATTGACCTTTACAGGAAATAATAACGAACAGTATGAGGGGGATACCAAGGTTTTTCATAATTCTGCGGTTTATGTCATCGGGAGGTATTGAGCGTGTCCCTTTTCACCCGATATTGGATTTTTAGCTTCTTTGTGCCCCATTTCCTGGCTTTTTCAACGTCGTCTCCCATATAAATATCAATTTTGTTTTTCCACCTTGCGCCCATTTTGTCCTTTACTAGGAATATACCATCGAAGCCTTCGATTTTTACTTGGGTATTGCGCTGCAGGCCCAGACCGACAAGATCTCTGGAGACGGCGATGGCCTTCATTCCCGGTGCCAGGGTATCGCCCCAAGCCGCCAAAGTCGGCAGACCGTCCGTTTGGGAGGTGGTGGAGTTGTAGGCGGAAACCTTTACTTCCTTGGATTTCCAGATATAGTTCTTTTCTTCGCTACAGGTAAGTAACAGCAGGGGCAACAGTATGAAAAGAAGACGTAAGCTGTTCATATTTTGAGGCGGATCGAACTTTATGATTACAATATCGGTATTTTTTTCGTGTTGTTCGACCCAGCGATGGTAACCTTTACATTGATTATTCCATTTTTAAGGATGGATTGACTTATTTTTGGAGGAACATCCTAACCCGACGTCGTACCATGAAATTGTTTAAAAAATTCCTTCTCATAATATTGGTCATCTTAATAGTGGTCGCCTATTTTCAATATCCCAAACTAAATATTATTTCCGGGTATGCCTCCAAAAATATGGCCTCGACCGTTTTTATTACGGACCGGAGCGAAGAATCCGTCACCTTGAATGACAATGATGTACCGCTGATTAAATGGGCGGATGTGCATGAAGACGCTGACGAAAAACAGGCCACCGCTTCGGTATTCGGATTGATGGAACGCCGATCGATCTGCCGGGAAGGCCTCGGTTGTGTGCTGATTAACGAACAATACGACCCGAACTCGGTCATTCCCAAACCCTATCGTGCCTCCTTGAAGAATGACCTCCCCTTTCCTTACGGGAATAACGGAACCCAGGATACCACTTTTGCCAATGTGGATTACCAGAGGTTGGACAAGGCCGTCGAAGACGTTTTCGCCAAGCCCGAAGCTCAAAAAACCCGAACGGTCCTAGTGGTGTACAAAAACCGGATAATAGCCGAGAGGTATAGTAAAGGCTTTAATAAAACTACCCCTGTACTTGGCTGGAGTATGACCAAAAGCATATTGGCGACCTTGTACGGAATTTTGAAATATCAAGGGGAAATCGACCTCGACGAACCTGCTCCCGTATCCGCTTGGCAAGACGACGCCCGGAAAAACATCACCCTGAACCATTTGCTGCGTATGCAAAGCGGACTCGCGTGGGATGAAGATTACACCTCCATTTCCGACGTGACGAGAATGCTGTTCCTGGTAGCCGATATGCCCCAAGTGCAGGCTAGAAAAGAAGCCATCGCCCAGCCGACCGAGGTGTGGAACTATTCTTCGGGCACCTCGAACCTGCTTTCCGGAATTTTAAGGGAGCATTTCCAAACACAGCACGAATACATTGATTTTCCCTATACAGCCCTCATCGATAAAATCGGTATGCATTCCATGCTCCTCGAGACCGACATGGAAGGGAATTTCGTAGGTTCTTCCTACGGTTGGGCAACTACCCGCGACTGGGCCAAGTTCGGTATACTTTACCTAAACAAAGGCAACTGGAACGGAGAGCAGCTCTTCGATGAAGATTGGGTGGATTATATCACCCGCCCCACTGCCCATTCCAACGGCGATTATGGCGCCCATTTTTGGTTGAACGCCGGGGGAAAGTATCCCGATGTTCCGAAAGATATGTATTCCGCCAATGGCTATCAGGGGCAGCGGGTGTTTATCATCCCCTCCAAAAATTTGGTCGTCGTAAGAACGGGACTGGCCGAGGAACCTGAATTTGACATCAATGGATTTTTAAGCAGTGTGGTTGCTGCCATACAGTAAGGAAATACCTATACATCAATTTTCACCTCCTACACAACAAGAATAGCCCTTCTCACAACAAAATTTTTAATTCCCCATCTGATGACCGTAGGTTTACATTGTAATTAAACGAAAGTTAATTTTTTCATTTTCATATAGTGTTCTCGATAAAAGAGCCTTTTCCTAACGGAAGGGCTCTTTTTGGTTGAAACCAACTTTTATTTTTCATTCGGCGAAGGCCGGAATCTCCCCATAGTCAAGCTAAAGATAAGCATGAGGGGGAATCATGTTTACACAAGTATGGGAAATATACAGATTTGATAGTTGTATCAAGTAGGTCTCTTCCTATGGGGAGACAACACATAAATTGATTTTAAGGTATCCATTTATCCTTCCCAAAATCCGGTTTCCGCTTTTCCAAAAAGGCATTTCGCCCTTCTTTCGCCTCTTCCGTGCCATACGCCAAGCGTGTCGCTTCTCCTGCAAACACCTGCTGCCCCACCATTCCGTCATCCGTCAGGTTCATCGCGAATTTTAGCATTTTGATAGAGGTGGGCGACTTTTCCAACACCTCCTGAGCCCATTGGTAGGCGGTTGCTTCGAGTTCTTCGTGGGGAACTACGGCGTTGACCATGCCCATTTCAAAGGCTTCCTGCGCGGAATAGTTGCGGCCCAAAAAGAAAATTTCCCGGGCCTTTTTCTGCCCCACCATCTTGGCGAGATAGGCGGATCCGTATCCGCCGTCAAAACTGGTGACGTCGGCATCGGTCTGCTTAAAGATGGCATGTTCCTTACTCGCCAGTGTCATATCACAGACTACGTGCAGGCTATGCCCGCCGCCGACCGCCCATCCTGGCACCACGGCAATCACCACCTTGGGCATAAAACGGATCTGGCGCTGTACTTCGAGAATGTTCAAACGGTGCATACCGTCATCCCCCACATAGCCCTGCTCTCCCCTAGCCTTTTGATCGCCCCCGCTGCAAAATGACCAGATACCGTCTTTGGTCGAGGGTCCTTCGGCGGAGAGCAATACCACGCCAATCGATGTATCTTCTTGGGCATCGTAAAAGGCTTGGTATAATTCACTGGTCGTAAGGGGTCGGAAAGCATTGCGTACATTGGGACGATTAAAGGCGATACGGGCCACGCCCTTACTTTTTTTATAAGTTATATCCGTGAAATCCTTGCTCGATTTCCAGTTGGGTTTTTGCATGATATGTAGTTTTTGACTGGAATACAAAGTAACACATAAAGTAACGCATTACGAAGCAATCCCTACTCAGGAACAGCTGCCGGAGACAAGATTTAAAAGTAGGATATCGGGTTTATATAATAAACGAATGAAAAATCGTTAATGTTAATATCTTTAAGCCCCGTAAGAGGCCGGAGTGCTGGCTAGATAATCTAGTGTAAGATTGACATGAAAAGAACGTTGGTCCGGTTTAGAAACAGCAAATTCCGAAGATTTCTTCAGAAGCATCAAAAATACGCACCCATTCTATTTTTTATCGGAGGGTTTATCTTTGATACCTTGACACTCGGCCGTATTGACCGTACGTACGACCTCGTCGTTCTATGTTTTGACATGACCTGCCTGACCTTCGTTATCTACCTTTATAACCTAGCGGATGACGGCAGATGGGAAAACTCCTTTTTAGAACGATATCAGGAATTTTTTCCCTTGGTCATTCAATTTTTCTTTGGCGGTCTTTCCAGTGCTTATGTGATTTATTTTTCCCGGAGTGTTTCCCTATCCAAAACGGCTTCCTTTTTTATCATTTTGGTCGCCTTGCTTTTTGCCAACGAGTTTTTGAAAAGACGGATATCCAATAAATACTTGCAGTTCAGCGTCTATTTTTTTATCAGTTTTACTTTTTTCTCCTTTATGGTACCCGTTTTTATCAAAGAGATGGGTACGCGCATTTTTCTGATTTCAGGACTAATCAGTTTAGGTTCGACGCTAGTCTTGATTATTGCAACTTATTCTGTCAGTCCCAGTACGCGGGCAGAACTCCATCTGGGGAAATTACTGGGAATTATATCATCCATCTACGCATTGATCAATGTTTTTTATTTTTTACACCTTATTCCCCCGGTTCCCTTGGCATTGGACGAGGGAATCGTGGCACACAATGTAACGATCGAAAACAACAGATATGTGGTCACCTATGAAAAGGAGGAAAAATATATTTTTTGGAGAGACCACAAGCTCAAATTCAGCTATTCCGCTGAGGAAAACGTCTATATTTTCTCATCCATTTTTGCGCCGACCGATTTCAAAGAGCCAATATCCCACCGTTGGAAATGGTACAACGAAACCTTGGATGAATGGGAAATGATTGAGGAAATCGGATATGAAATCACCGGCGGCAGGAATGGCGGTTTTCGGGGGTACACTTATAAAAACAAGGTAATACCCGGCCAATGGGAGGTGGATGTAATTACCGAAGAGGGGTTGGTATTGGGCGTAATCGACTTCGAGATTGTTTCCGATACCCCTTCAGATATTGAAAAATTAGTGAAGAGAAGCTTTTGATAGGATGGTCTATCGAAGTTTATTTTTGGCAGCGATCCACCTCGCCATATATTTAGTGCTTGCCAAGGTATGGTGCAACAGCATGGCGCCAATAAAATTTTGGCGGCGATGCCCTGCCAAGTTGTTCTCGATCGTTGCGATACGATCTGCCCATTTTTTTCCCATAGCGACCTTATTATATAGCCCGTTGATAATAGCTACCCCGTTCTGTTGTGCCCGCTTCCATTCCTGGGGATTTTGATAGAGCCGAACGGCGGCCTGGGCAAAATCCTCGGCGGTAGCTTCAATCGAGCCGTTCCAAGGATAGTCGGCATGCATCCCCTCGGCACCGATGTATGTGGTTATGGTGGGGGTTCCCGCTTGCATGGCATCGACCAATTTTCCCTTTATCCCCGCCCCAAAACGCAAAGGGGCTAGACCCACTCTAGCTTTTTGAAGTACGGCTTCGGCATTTTCTGTCCATCCCATAACACGGAATCCTTCTTTTGCATTATTCATTTCTTGGATAGGCTGAGGAAGATACGCCCCGTAGATATAGAGATGGACATCGTTAAGCTGTTTACGGATCAACGGCCAAATTTCCTTTTTCAACCATAGAATGGCATTGATATTCGGCGCGTGTTTTCCGTTACCTATACAGATAAAATCTCTTCGGGCTTCAAAAGACGGCCACTTTTCAATGCTGTCGATCTCCAAAGTATCCAACATAAATGGAAGGTGAAGCAGTAGGTTTTTGTCTATTTTAAGCGTTTCGGTCAACAGGTTCATTTCATAGCTTGATATTATAAGCGAAAGGTCGCAACGATAGATGCTGGCGATTTCACGCTTGGCCGTATCGCCCTGTAGCCAAGCATCGGTGGAAAAGGCTTCTTCGTTAAACAGGGCCTGTCTGGTGGTACGCAGGGAATGTAAATCTTGGGTATCGAGTATTCGAAGGGCTTGGGGAGCGAATTCCGCTATGCGCCATCCGAACTGTTCCTCTGTCAAAAAGCGATCGAATAGAACGATTTGGGGATCTAACTCCTTTATAAATTGGTCAAAGCTCGGGTCATTTAGCTTAATGTCCGCTTTTTCAACACCGATGGTGTTCAAATCAAGGGAAAAGGGAGTTTTGCTGGCGGTACTGGCAAAAACCGTTCGGTATGCTTGTTCGAGGAAAAAATGGAGCAATTGCAACATACGGGTACCGGCCGCCGTTGTGGTAGGCTCCGGCCAGGTGAACCCGATGAAAAGAACGGTCTTCTTGTATAGGGGTTTATCGGGCAAATTGTAAGGTCTTAAGAAAGTTTAGGCCTACAGTCTTTTCGAGCATCGAGGCGACGCTCCAAAAAAACTAAAGTCGCGATCTCCAGGTCAACAATAAGTTTCGACGGCGCTCGACCGTACAAACCACAGGGAATGCTCTGTTTTTATACATACGCGACTGTTTGCAAATGCGTCGGATCAATAAAATTTGAAACACCAATTTCAAAAACAATTTCTTACAACAGAGCCTCCTTCAGAATCGTCACTGGATGAAGTGCCTTTTTTTGCGTTCCATCATATATCTGGTGCCGGCAACTGGTGCCATTGGCAGATACAATGGTATCTTCGGAAGCTTTTCGAACGGACGGAAAGAGCTTTAGCTCCCCGATTTGCATACTGACATCGTAATGTTCTTTTTCATAGCCAAAGGAACCCGCCATTCCACAGCATCCGGAAGGAATGATGGAGACCATATAATTTTCCGGAAGGTTGAGCACATCAAAGGTTACTTTTTGGTTACTCAAGGCCTTTTGATGGCAATGATTATGGATTTTAACGGTTTTTGGCTCTTTAGTGAAATGTTCCGCGGTCAGTTCCCCTTTTTGGATTTCCTGAGATAGGAATTCTTCCAACAAATAGGTATTGAGTGCAATGGCATTGGCAGTTTCGGAATCACCTGAAAATCGTTTATATTCGTCCCGAAAGGTCAAAATTGCGGAAGGTTCCAATCCAATAACGGGATGGCCCCGGTCGGCAAATGCCTTCAGTTTGGGAATGTGGTTTAGAGCCAGCTTTTTGGCCTGTTTTAAAAATCCTTTGGAGATATAGGTACGGCCGCTTTCTCCATAAAAAAGTTCCACATCATAGCCCAAACGGGTCAGGAGTTCGATGGCATCCTTCCCTAGGTCGATGTCAAGATACTGCGTGAACTCATCAATATATAGAACTATCTTACTTTTTGACGTGGTGTATTTATTTTTAAACGTTTGTAGGTGATTATCAAAATCAAAACTTGAAACTTTCGGAAAGCTTCTATTGGCAGCTACTCCCGCGGACTTTTTCAAAAAGCCACTTAAAAAACCGGATTGGTAGACGGCATTCGTAATTTTTGGTATTTTACTGCCCAACCGATTCAATTTCGTGTTGTAGGCAAAAAGTTTACTTCTCAGGGGATAACCGTTCGCTTCTTGGTATTGGTAAAGGAATTCCGCTTTTAAAGTAGCCACGTCAACGGTACTTGGGCATTCGCTGCCACAGGCCTTACAGCTTAGGCACAGGTCGAATACTTCTTTCAGCTCCTTGTGGTCGAAACGGTTATGTTGATCCGACACCGTCAAAAACTCCCGAAGGGCATTCGCCCTGCCCCGGGTGGTGTCTTTTTCGTTTTTGGTGGCATGATAACTGGGGCACATAGCGCCGCTCATGTGCTCCGTTTTTCGACAATCGCCGCTCCCGTTGCATTTTTCCGCAGCTTTTAGTATGCCATGACTATCGGAAAAGTCTAACAAAGTGTCGATTTCCGGTTCTCTACGATCGATTTCGTAACGTAGGGATTCGTCCATGGGATAGGCATCGACAATTTTACCAGGATTGAAAATATTATAGGGATCGAAATAGCTTTTTATCCGTTTGAGCAGTTCGTAGTTCGCCTCCCCGATCATTAAGGGGATAAATTCTGCCCGCACGATGCCGTCACCATGCTCACCACTGAAGGAACCGCGGTATTTTTTGGTCAGTTGGGCCACATCGGTGGTAATGCCCCGGAACATGCCTACATCGGCGGACTGTTTCAAATTCAGGATGGGACGTAAATGCAGCTCCCCGGCCCCGGCATGCGCATAATACACTGCATCTTGGCCATAAACCTTCATAATTTTGGAAAACTCCGATATAAAATCCTTTAGGTCCTCCAAGGCAACTGCGGTATCCTCGATACAGGCCACGGCCTTCCGATCGCCGACCATGTTTCCCAAAAGGCCGAGTCCAGCTTTTCTGAGTTCGATGGCTTTGTTGATGTCGCCGCCCTTTAACACGGGGTTGGCATAGCTGAGTCCTGAATCCGCTATGGTCTTTTTCAATGCGTTCAATTGACGTTCCAGATCGGTATCCGTATCCGCCTTGACCTCCAACATTAAAAGGGCCGCCGGGTCGCCTTCTACAAAAAATCGGTTCTTCAGCTGTTCCCGATTATTCTTGGTACAGTCCAATATCGTCCGGTCCATCATTTCGCAGGTATGGAGGCTATGTTGCATGACGGGAGCTACATCGGTAAGGCAATCTTCCAAGGTTTCGTAATGCGTCACTACCATGGCGGAAAGTTTCGGCGGAAGATCATCCAATTGCAAGGTGATTTCGGTGGTAAATGCCAAGGTACCCTCACTTCCGCTTAACAATTGGCAGAGGTTGAAGTCGGCATCTATCTCTCTGAAAATACGGTTTTGTAAAAGCTCGTCTACGGCATATCCGGTATTTCTTCGGTGGATTTCAGGTTTGGGAAATTCGGATAATATCCTATTCTGTATCTCCTTATCTGATAATTCGTTATATATACTTTTGTAAATGGATGCTTCAAGGGAATCGGAGTTCAATTTATCCTCAAAATCCGACTGGGATAAGGACTTAAATTCGGCCTCACTACCGTCGGAAAGAATGGTTTTCAAAGAAACGACCTTATCCCGTGTCACCCCATACTGTATAGAGGTCGTACCCGAAGAATTATTGCCGACCATGCCCCCGATCATACAGCGGTTCGATGTGGACGTATTCGGACCGAAAAACAATCCGAAAGGCTCTAAAAATTGGTTTAGTTCGTCGCGAATAACGCCCGGTTGTACAATGACTTGTTTTTTTTGCTCATCTACCTCGATAATCTTGGTAAAGTGTTTGGAAACGTCAACGACAATACCTTCGCCCACGCATTGACCAGCAAGGGAAGTTCCCGCCGTACGGGGAATCAGGCCGATTTTGTGCTTTCCAGCGAAAAGGATCAGTTTTTTGATGTCCGTCACACTTTTGGGGAAAGCTACGGCAAGCGGCATTTTGCGGTACACCGAGGCGTCGGTGGCATAAAGGACTTTAGTCAGTCCATCTGATTCCAACTGGCCCTGAAGCGTCGCGCCCAAATCTTGAATTAAATTTTTATCCAACCGAAAACAATTTTGAACGCAAAATTAAGTTTTTATGGTTGAAAGGGGAACCAAACCTTGTATTTATAACCAAAACACACAAGAATATGAAAAAAATAATAATGGTCCTTTTTGTAGGTCTTTGTACCTCATTCACTGCATTAAAGGCCCAAGATATCGCCGATAATGCGGTGGGACTCCGTTTGGGCGACAGCGACGGCTTTGGTGCAGAAATATCGTATCAACGATTGTTGGGCCGGTACACCCGGGCGGAAATCGACTTGGGCTACCGCGACAGCCGGGAGCATGACGCCATAAAAGTGACGGGATTATACCAGTGGGTGTATTCTATAGACCGTGGCCTTAACTGGTACTACGGTTTTGGGGCGGGTGTGGGTAGCGTTGATTTTGAACCGGTACCGAACCCCAACAACCCGAAAATTACCGAGGACCTCGATGGGGGATTTTTTGCTTTGGTCGCCGGCGATATCGGGATTGAGTACAACTTCGATATTCCCGTATTGGTTTCCTTGGATATCCGCCCCGAAGTCGGGGCCATCGGATTTGATAACTTTGACAAACGCTTCAATTTCGATATCGCATTGGGAGTCAGATATCAATTTTAGTTCGGGAGTTTCCGATTTTCAGATTAACATTCCCCTCTCGTAAGGTTTACAAAGTGCTTGGCAAACAAATGTTAAGCACTTTTTTTTGTTGGGATATATACCTACATTTGCGCGCTCAAACACATCATAATGAAGAAAATCATATTATCTATTTGTATAATCGCCGGTATAGCGGCCTGTAACCAACAACCCGAAGGCTATACCCTCGAAGGAACCTTGACCGGGGATGTCGAAAACGGCACCCAAGTCTTTTTAAGAACGGTTGGCGAGAACAACCAACCAGTGGACGTGGATACCGCTAAGGTAGAAAACGGAAAGTTTACCTTTACCGGTACGGCCGACTCCCCCGAACTGAACTATATTTTTATCGACAAACTGCCCGGTTACACTGCTGTTATACTCGAAAATGGCGAAATAGAGTTTAACGCCCAAAAAGACAGTTTAGGTTTGGCCGAGATTACGGGAACCCCCCAGAATGAAATCTTTGCCGACTACATGGAGCAGTCGAAAGAACTTACCCAACAAGCACAATCTATCCAACAAGACATGCAACAGGCAAGCATGAAAAAGGATACGGCCACGGCCAATTCGTTGCGTGATGAAATGATGGAGCTTCAGACGGAATACAAAAATTTTGAGCTGGATTATATAGAGAACCACCCCGATGCCTTGATTTCGGTACTCTTGATCGGAAATGCATTGGGTTCGGGTGTCATTACTGCCGAAGAGGCACAGGCCATGTACGATAAGCTATCCCCCGAAATTAAAAAAACCAAGGCCGCGACCACCATTCAAGAACGGTTGGAGGCGCAAAACCAGGCCGAGGCCAATGCCAAGAACACCTCAATAGGGGCAAAGGCACCGGATTTTACCGCCCCCACCCCAAATGGTAAGGAACTGGCCCTCAACGACGCCCTCGGGAAAGTGACGCTAGTGGATTTTTGGGCAGGGTGGTGCAAGCCCTGCCGTGCAGAAAATCCCAATGTTGTAAAAGTGTACGAAAAGTACCATGACAAAGGATTGAACATCTTAGGGGTCTCTTTGGACAGGACCGAGGAAGCCTGGAAAAAAGCCATTGAAGACGATGGCCTCACTTGGCAGCACGTGTCCAATATAGCTTATTTCAACGATCCCATCGCCAAATTATATAATGTTGATGCGATACCTGCCGCCTTCCTTCTAGACGAGAACGGAATAATCGTAGCGAAAAATCTTCGTGGTCCGGCCTTGGAGGAGAAAGTGGCGGAGCTGCTGAATTAAAAACTATTTCGAACGTCCCTATAGGTACCTTTCACCTCGGCATTTTTCGATTTCTGCACCTTACCGAAGATATTAATGACGGAATCTTCCCCGATGAATTCCAAGGTGGCCCCGTCGTTCAGGATTAAATCCCCATAAATGGTCAGGCTGCCTTCGATACGTAATGTAGCGTCTTTGTTAACGGAAATGTTTTTTCTTTTGTTATTTCGGCCGATGACCAAAACGCCATTCATCTCGAATAATCCTCCACTGTTGATATAGCTACTGTTGTTAACGGTCCAAGAACCACAAAGCAAGAGCGATCCGTTGATGTTCAACTTATTAAACTGTTTACTGCCGCGGTACTGCTCTATTTCACCTTGGTTTACATTGAGGTTGGCGCTGCCCTTATAACTGTCGAGATCGGCACAACGTGAGGCCAAGCTCTCGTCCGGTCGATTCAATTTCACGATCTGTAATCCTTCCGTTCCTGAAGCGGCAAATATGTAATCTCCTTTCGACGCTACAAAGTTGACTGAACCGTTCAAATCTAAGACCCCTTTCATTTCGGTATCGTTGCCCTGATCTTCGGAAAGGGAAAGACCGGCACCGCCGTTGGCCATCAACACTAGGTTTTCGTTGACCGCTACGGCATTCGTAACTATATCGCCCTGAGCTACACCTTCGGGATTGATCAAGATGGGAAGATATTTTTTTAAGGAACCGGTGGACTTGTTGTAGATTCCCGCGCCTTTTGAGCCTTCCGAAACGATTACGTCGCTGTCGGAAACGGCCAAAGTCCGCTTGGCGGAGTTACCGAAATCCGAATCGATAGCGATATTTCGGGTCGTGGTAAAATTTTCATCCAAAAAACGTACTCCGTTACTCCCGTCCAAGATAGCCAGTTCGGCATTGTCCACGGCTATGGAGCGCAAATCGGCGTACGGTGCTTCTATTTGAATGGACAGGTCGGATTTTTTATAGGAAGTCAAATATCCGTCTTTTCCGCTGCTGACGACTACGGCATTTTGGGTGACCTTAACATCGGTAGCGGTGAAGCCTTCTTGAAATCCATAAGCCAATTCTCCGCTGACGTTCATCTTACCGTCGGAAACAGGAATCCTGACCAAAAAAGAATTCGAGGTGGCCCGATAGGACTTCTCGGAATCGACACCTCCAACGGCATAAATATATCCCCCATTATACTCAAGGGCGTTGATATCCGCATTGGTAAAATATAATCTTGAAGTAAGCTGAGGGTCGGTGGGGTCCCCCACATAAACAATATCGATGGCCCCCAAATAATTATCTTCTACAGTATTATAGGACACGTACGCATAATTGCCGTCCACATATACGTGCGATGCACCCAAATTACTTCCGCCACCATATTCAGGTGCGTCGACACGGGCTACCAAGGTCAAGGGATAGTCCCCGGCCTGTTCTTCGTCTGCGCCCTTGGCGGTTTTATCTGTTAGTTTTTCCTCATCGGCGATTACCAAAACGCCGGCATCCTCATAGGATATGCTGTTCGCAAGAACGGATGTACTGCCTTCAAGGGAAACATCTTCAGAAGCATCGTTGTAAACGGTCGTTTCATCGCTACAGGATGCTATTAAGATAATCGCCATGGCAGATAAAAATTCCTTTTTCATAATAAGTAGGATAAAAATTATCGGATTTGGTTGTCAATAGCTACTTAAACGTCAAAGGGGTAGTTTGGATATAATTTCAGGGTATTATTCGATGAAATACAAGAAAAGCGTCTGTGGAGGATGGATTTGTCAGGGGAAAATACAGGATGCTATTAGGATAATCGCCATGGCAGATAAAAATTCCTTTTTCAGAATAAGTAGGATAAAAATTATCGGATTTGGTTGTCAATAGCTACTTAAACGCCAAAGGGGTAGCTTGGATATAATTTCAGGGTATTATTCGATGAAATACAAGAAAAGCGTCTGTGGAGGATGGACTTGTCAGGGGGAATTACTGGTATGTCAGGGTAATTTTATCGATCGGGCAGATGGTGTCAAAGAGCCTGTTCTAAATTTGTGAGTAGAATTTATAGCTCATTTTTCTGTCCTGTACAAGCAAAATATTCCAGTCTGCCAGGAGACGTAGCTGCGATATGAAATTTAACGAAGAAGGCCATATAAAGGGGCATACCCGCTGCTGGACGGGCAGGAAAAACTTTTGACAGAATTCAAAAACAGTCCCTAAAATCCCTTTAAATCTTTCCCATTTTCTGCATCACAAAAAGGATAATGATCGGTACGGCCAAGAGCAGGACCATCAAGGTTTCCGTAACCAAAAGATTAGGCAGAAACAAGAGAGTCAGGACATATCCTCCGATGGCCCCACCGAAATGTGCGGTATGGCCGATATTGCCCAATCGGCTTTTCATTCCGTAGATGGAGTACAGCAAATAGCCGATACCGACAATATAGGCAGGAATCGGTATGGGGATGAACATAATGCCCAGTTGCATATTGGGCTGCAACAATATGGCAGCATACAAAACGCCGGTTACCGCCCCACTGGCTCCAACGGCACTGTAATGGGGCTCGTCTTTATGAAAAAAAACAGCCAAAAGGCTTCCGGCCAATAAACTGACAAAATAGATGCCGATAAATTTTCCCGGCCCGAACTCTTGTATAACTACATTGGCAAAGAAATAGAGTGTAAACATGTTAAAAAAGAGGTGGGCCAAATCGACATGTAAAAATCCCGATGTCACCATTCGCTCCTTTTGTCCCGCATTTATGGCAGATATATTGAACTTGTAGCGTTCGAAAAAAGAGGAATCGTTAAAGCCCTTGATGGAAACTAAAAGATTGGCGG
The DNA here is from genome assembly GCA_963734985.1 of uncultured Flavobacteriaceae bacterium. Classification (GTDB taxonomy): domain Bacteria; phylum Bacteroidota; class Bacteroidia; order Flavobacteriales; family Flavobacteriaceae; genus Pricia. Next base: position 720,921 of record CAVTJB010000002.1, on the reverse strand, counting down.
CAATGATGACAATGGTAGCGTAATGAAGGTCGTACATGTAACAGCAATATTTATCGTGACAAATATAGCTATATTTGCACGGCAAACGCCAAACATGCAACTGCTAATCTTCATCTTGACCTATCCCCTGCTATGGGTCATTTCGGTATTGCCGTACAGGTTGTTCTATGCCTTCTCCGATTTCATTTTCTTTTGGGTCTACCGGGTAATTGGATATCGAAAAAAGATAGTGCAGGAAAATTTGGAACTGGTTTTTCCGGAAAAGTCCCGTTCGGAACTGAAAAGGATAGAAGTGGATTTTTACCGGCATCTGTGCGATGTGTTTTTAGAAATGGTCAAGACTATGAACCTGTCGAAAGCGGCCGTCAAAAAGCGGTATGTGGTAGAAAACATCGAAGTTTTACAGAAAATCGAAAAAGAGAAAAGCATACTTATTGTCTGTTCCCACTATGCAAATTGGGAATGGAACGTAAGTATTAATAATTATGTGGAGGCTAAAGGATACGCTGTCTACCAACGTATCGTTAACAAGTATTTTGATCGGTGGATAAAAAAAGTACGTACCCGATGGAACACCACTTTGATAACTTCGGAAAATACGGTCAAAACCGTCGTACGCAATAAACGGGATGGCATCATCGGTATCTTCGGGATGGTCAGCGACCAGAGTCCACAATGGCACCGGGCGCAGTACTGGACGGAATTTATGGGCATCAAAGTACCCGTCATCAATGGCGCGGAGACCATGGCCCGTAAAATGGATTTGGCCGTTGTATTCCTTAAAGTCTCAAAAGTAAAAAGGGGTTATTATTGTGCGCAGCTCATTCCCATAACCCTTTCGGGAGCGGATACCGAAAAGAACGAGATAACCGACACCTTTTTACGCCTGACCGAACAACAGATCCGCGAAAAACCCGAACATTATCTTTGGACCCATAAACGCTGGAAGCATCGAAACAAGGTACCCACTGTTTTTGCGACAACTTCCTAAACATAAAATTTCAGGACAGAAATTTTGGAATTGGGAATTTATTTATCGCTGGCGCTGTTCTGCGGGCTGTACCTACGCTATAATTTCCTTGATCTCCTTTATAAAACGCTTGGCCAAACTGTCCGCTTTTTCCTGACTTTTGGCCTCTGTATAGATACGGATAATTGGCTCTGTATTGGATTTCCGAAGATGTACCCAATTTTCGGGAAAATCGATTTTTACACCGTCGATGGTCGAAATTTCCTCATCCCGGTATTTTTTTTCCATAATTGAAAGAAGATGGTCCACATCGATTTCCGGCGTCAACTGGATTTTCTTTTTGCTCATAAAGTAAGAGGGGTAGCTCGCCCGGAGTTCGGCGACCGTACCTCCCCTTTCGGCCATCAGCATCAGGAACAGGGCCGTGCCAACAAGGGAATCCCGCCCATAATGGCTTTCGGGATAGATAATGCCCCCATTGCCTTCGCCGCCGATGATAGCGTTGCAGGCCTTCATTTTGGTCACCACGTTTACCTCGCCCACTGCGGCAGCTTGGTAGGTGCCGCCATGTTTTTCAGTAATATCGCGTAAGGCTCGTGATGAAGACAGATTGGAAACTGTATCCCCCTTTGTTTTCCCCAAGACGTAGTCAGCACAGGCGACCAAGGTATATTCCTCCCCAAACATTTCCCCATTATTGTCGATAAAAGCCAACCGATCTACATCGGGATCGACTACGATACCGAAATCAGCATTTTCCTGGATGACCAAGTCGCTGATATCTTCTAAATGCTCCTTTAGCGGTTCAGGATTGTGCGGAAAATGTCCCGTAGGATCGCAATACAGTTTTACGGTCTCAACCCCTAACGCCTGCAATAGCTTCGGTATGGCGATGCCTCCCGTGGAGTTCACCCCGTCGACCACCACCCTGAACTTTGCTTTCCGAATGGTTTCCGCGTCCACCAACGGTAATTGTAACACTTCATCGATGTGGATATCGATATAGGAATCGTTTTTGAAAATCTCCCCTAAATCGTCGACTTCTGAAAAAACGAAATGGCCTGCCTCCGCGATTTCAAGTATTTTAGCTCCCTGTTCCGCATCCAAAAACTCCCCTTTTTCGTTAAGAAGCTTAAGGGCGTTCCATTGTTTGGGGTTGTGGCTTGCGGTGAGGATGATTCCGCCGTTCGCCCTTTCCATTGGCACCGCGATTTCAACGGTCGGTGTCGTCGATAGGTCCAGATCGACCACATCGATACCGAGGCCGACCAAAGTTGATACGACCAGGTTTTGAATCATTTCCCCTGACAATCGGGCATCGCGGCCGATGACCACTTTTAGTTTATCTTCGCTGGAATATTCCCTTAGCCATATACCGTAGGCGGCGGCAAACTTCACCGCGTCAAAAGGGGTCAGATTATCTCCGGGTTTCCCGCCAATAGTTCCCCGTATTCCTGAAATCGATTTGATGAGAGTCATAAGTCGTAGTTAAGTTTGGGCAAATATACGGGTCTAATGCTAATCCTTATAAATGCAATTTGTAAATTCGATCTTATGAACTTTTTGGCGCACATCTATCTGTCCTTTGGAGACGATGAAATCACGCTGGGGAATTTTATGGCGGACAGTATCCGGGGAAACAAGTTCAAGCATCTGCCCGAACGCGTGCAAAAAGGAATTGTTTTGCATCGGGAAATAGATACTTTTACCGACACACATCCCATCCCTAAAAAAAGTAGTAAAAGGTTGCATAAAAATTACAGTCATTACAGCCGGGTCATCGTGGATATTTTTTACGATCATTTTCTGGCCAAAAACTGGAAATCCTATTCTGACGAGCCTTTAGCGATTTTTGTGGATGGATTTTACGACATTTTGGAAGATAACTATGCGATTTTGACGGACGACGTTAAAAGAATGATGCCCCACATGATAGCGGACAATTGGCTCTTGAACTATGCCAAAATGGAAGGCATGGCCAAAGTGTTGAAAGGCATGAACAGAAGGACTAAAAACCGTTCAAAAATGGATTTTGCCATTATCGACCTCGAGGAGCACTATGAGGCTTTTGAAGTGGAGTTCACTGCTTTTTTTGAAGAGTTGATGGTTTTTTCCAAACAGAAGTATTTATCGATGTAAGCCCATTTGTGTAGGTGCCAATGGCGATAAAAATCTAAAGTTCAATTCCAACACCAGCCAGTTCAAGATATGACGAAAATTTATGTAAACTTCAAAACCATACAGAGCGCAGAGGCAGTATGGTAAGAAAAAATACAGCCGTTTGCAGCGCTTTGATAAGCAAGTGTATATTTAAAAAAAATCTTAAAATGAAATTCCACATAACCTTTTTATCGCTCAGTGTCGTTTTACTGCTTTTTGTGGGTTGCAAAACCTTACCCCCTGCCCCAACAGGGTTGGTAGCCCGTAAGGCCATGGTAGTCTCCGCCCGCGAGGAAGCCTCTAAAATAGGAACTGAAATCCTAAAAAAAGGCGGCAATGCCTTCGATGCCATGGTGGCCACCGAAATGGCCTTGGTAGTCGCCTATCCCTTTGCCGGCAATCTGGGCGGTGGTGGTTTTATGGTATATCGCCAAACAGATGGCACGACAGGGGCCTTGGATTACCGTGAAAAAGCACCGCTTGCCGCTACCAAGGATATGTATCTGGATTCCCTTGGCCAAGTGGTGCCCGAGATGAGTACCGTCGGGGCTACGGCGGTCGGGGTGCCCGGAACGGTTGCGGGCATGATTGCCGTTCATGATAAATTTGGGGTCTTGCCTTTGACCGACATCTTCGCCCCTGTAATCGCGTTGGCCCAGAACGGAATTGTCGTTACCGAAAAGCAAGCCGACCACTTTAAGGAATATCGGGAGAAAATTCTGAAGGTAAATGGAGGTTCGACCACCTTCCCGATCAATGCGGAACCGGGCGACGTGCTCAAATATCCGGTCTTGGCCCAAACTTTGCAACGTATCGCCCAAGAGGGCCGCAATGGATTTTATAAAGGCAAAACGGCCGAGACGCTTGCCACGTTTATCCAACAAAACGGTGGCTTCGTGACCAAGGAAGACCTAGCCCGATATCATGCCAAATGGCGGACGCCCATCACCTTTAAATATAAGGATATCAGGATTATTTCCATGAGCCCCCCCAGTAGCGGCGGTATAACTCTCGAACAGATATTTAAGATGATGGAGCCTTACAACCTGTCAAGATACGGTCATAATTCGGAAAAGGAAATCCAACTGTTTACCGAAGCGGCCCGGCGTGCCTATGCCGATCGCAACTATTACTTGGGCGATCCCGATTTTGTCACTATTCCAAAGGAAATTCTGCTCAGTGACGATTACCTGAACAAACGGATGAAAACTTTTTCCTTTAAAAAGGCCACAAAATCTTCGGATGTTCAAGAAGGGAATATTCAAATTACGGAAAGTAAGGAAACTACCCACTACTCCATCGTAGATGGCGAAGGCAACGCCGTATCGGTCACCACCACACTCAATGGGGCCTACGGCTCTAAACTCTACTGTGACGAACTGGGATTTTTCCTGAACAACGAAATGGACGATTTCAGTGCCAAAGCTGGCGTACCCAATATGTTCGGACTCATAGGTGCAGAAGCCAACAGTATTGCACCCGAAAAAAGGATGCTCAGCAGCATGACGCCCACTATTGTCGAAAAAGAGGGCAAGCTTTGGATGGTGGTCGGTACGCCCGGGGGCTCTACGATAATTACTGCCGTAGCGCAGACCATCTTGAATGCTTATGAATTCGATATGAGTATGCAAGAAGCCGTTGATGCTCCCCGGTTTCACCACCAATGGCTGCCCGATGTAATCATGTTCGAGCCCCAAGGTTTTTCCGCGCAACTAAAGGCTGATTTAAAGCTTAAGGGATACAATATTAATGAAGATCGTACACCTATCATCGGTAAGGTCAATGCCATTCGCGTTCTGCCAGACGGCCATCTCGAAGGCGGTGCCGATAGGCGTGGCGACGATACGGCGGTGGGCTATTGATGGGCTATGCTACTTTCTGTAATTTTGCAAATGCAATAAGTAAAGTTCATGTAGAAAAAAAGCCTAGCAGTTATCATTCGTATAAATTGTAGTGTAACAACGAGTTATTGAACGATGAAAACGACATTGCCCCAGAGATAAAACGAATTTTTAAAACGCCTCCATCCGCAGGTCGTAAGGGGTAAAGAGGGTTGTCAAAGAATTGGGGTCGACAAGTATCCTCAGGTACCCAGGTTTAAGAATTACCTGATTCTAATCCATAATATCAGTGGAGAGAAAGAAAAGACGTAACAGACCAATGGTTGGTTGGTGAAGGAGCATCCCGGCTATGTGTTCGGCGAACAAATATTTACTTCATCTGGCCTCAAAAGCTGATATTCTCGGTTGCGAATAAATACTCCAAATAAGTTCATTATAAAAACAGGGCCATGACCATAGAAATCCTAAAAAAATCGGATATCAACGAAACGATTCGGCTTCAAATAACGGAGTTGTTCAAGCAATTGAACGCAGATATCAGACAGTCTCCATTGCATCAGATCCTTCAAGAGGACAATCATGTCATCTTTGCGGTATGCTTTATGGATAATCGAATCGTAGGCATCGCTTTAATGGCCACCTACAAAGTTATTTCCGGCCACCGGGGTATGATCGAGGATGTAGTCGTTGACGTGGCACATAGAGGAAAAGGTATTGGGCGACAACTTATGGAAAAACTTTTGGAAGAGGCCCAACATCAAAATTTAGATAATGTTTTACTCTTTTCCGGCCATCATCGCAAGGCGGCCATTAACCTCTACAAAAGTTTGGGTTTTACGCTGCGAGACAGCGGATTGTATAATTTAAAGTTGAGTCGATAGGCTTTAATTGACTGAGAATCCTCAATTTTTTCAGTAGTTCATTGATAGTAGTGTAGTCGCATAATTTATTCCTTACCCCCGCATGCCCCAGCAGACATTTTTTCACCACATTTTCAGAGATCTTTATACCTTCTTCACATGCGTCAATTGGCTCTTCAGCTCGTCCATGGATTCCTGCAATTGCCTGAGCAGGCCTTTTTCGGTGGTGGCATCCTCACCGAAGGTAATTCGACTGCTGACTTGCCAAATTTCCTGAATTTGAAAAGGCTTAATATCGTAAGGCGGATAGGTTTCGTTCAGGGAAACCAAGGTAATGTTGTTGGAGTTGGGCCGTTTTTCGATTTTCTTGACCAAAACAGCATCCTCTAGTACGACGACGTACATTTTGTTCGGATTGACATCGTCGATATGTTCGACGGCCCTGGCCAAGACCCATTCCCCTGGTTTTAGATTGGGAAGCATACTATCGCCCTCCACTTGAAATCCACGGTAGGTAGCGTTTCTAAACTCCGGAATCGGCAAGTCGAAGGCCGGTAATTGTTTGTACCAACTCACATCCTGAATATTCTGCGGATACCCTGCCGCGGCCTTGGCATTCACCAATACCATATTTTCGCGGTCGCCCGAATCGACGGTAATGACTTTGGGAATGACACTGGTTCTGGCAGTTTCCAGATATTTACTGTCGCTTTCCCCGAACAACCAAAGCGGGTTGATCTTGAACTGCTTTAAAAGTTCCGCTACCAACTTACCGGATAATTTGGTGCGGCCCCTTTCAATATCGGCAGTAGTACTCGAAACTCCCAGTAAATTGGCAAATTCGGATTGGGTAAAGCCCAATTCCCTGCGGACATCGGTAAAACGTTTTAAAGTGATTTCATTTTCCATAAAATTAGCTTTTTTGTGATTCCCTCCTTTTAGCGTCCGCTTGGGATAGGCTACATTAAGAATCCATTCCCCCTTTTCTGTATTCGATAAAAACTTCAAAAAGAAGACCTGGACTAATCCTTTATCTCATCCAAAGATACACTATTTGGATTATATCCAAAATTTTATTTGGAATATTTCCATAAATAGGAATAAATCCATACTTTTGGAATTATTACAAAAACAATAATATGTCTTTTGAACGGGTTAGAGAGAAACTGAACATTCTGGCCGATGCGGCCAAATATGATGTTTCCTGTTCCAGTAGCGGCAGCAAGCGCAGCAATACCGGTAAAGGTCTCGGCGATAGTTCGGGCATCGGTATCTGCCACAGTTATACTGAAGACGGAAGGTGCGTATCCCTTTTAAAGATCTTATTGACCAACCACTGCATTTTTGATTGCGCCTATTGCGTAACCCGAAAAAGTAACGACATCAAGAGGGCTGCTTTTAAAATTCAGGAGGTCGTGGACCTGACCATCAACTTTTACCGGCGTAATTATATAGAGGGACTTTTTTTGAGCTCGGGGATTTTTAAAAGTCCCGATTATACCATGGAACGTTTGATCGCGGTCGCCAGAAAATTACGTAAGGAAGAGAATTTTAATGGCTACATCCACCTCAAATCCATTCCAGGTGCCAGCGATGAATTAATGGGGGAAGCTGGGCTGTACGCCGACCGGCTTTCCGTAAATATAGAGGTACCAACGATTTCCGGACTCAAATTATTGGCGCCCGATAAAAAGCATGAAGATTTCATCAAACCCATGCTAAAGGTCAAAAATCAGATAGTTCAATACAAGGATGAAAGAAAAATATTTAGATCCACTCCTAAATATGCCCCTGCCGGACAAAGTACCCAGATGATTATCGGTGCGACGGGGGAGTCGGATAAGGATATTATGTATTCCGCATCGCACTATTACAAAAATTATAATATGAAGCGGGTCTACTATTCCGGATACGTACCGGTAGCCGAAGACAGCCGATTACCGGCTATGGGAACGCAGGTTCCGATGTTACGTGAAAACCGACTTTATCAGACCGATTGGCTTTTGCGGTTTTACGGCTTCGCGGTACAGGAACTATTGAACAACGACCACCCCAATTTAGATATTGACATCGATCCCAAATTGGGATGGGCGTTGCGCAATCTGCAGCATTTTCCAATCGACATCAATAAGGCGGAGAAACAGATGCTGGCCAGGGTACCCGGTCTGGGTCTAAAATCAGTGCATAAAATCGTAAGCGCCCGCAGGTTCCGAAAACTCAGTTGGGAACACCTGAAAAAAATCGGTGTGGCACTGAATCGGGCCAAATATTTTATCATCTGCGATTCGGGCCAGTGGGAGGATCACCATATGGATGCAGATAAAATAAAAGGGCGGATTTTACAAACTTCCGTCGGAAAATTCAGAAAGGATTTTAGTACGCAGTTAAGTTTATTCCATTAGAGGTGGGCAAAAAACCAGATAGATAATTCTCGGGTTATAGCATCAGGGAATTCTAATGAGTATAGAAAAACCAAAAACGAGTGCATTACGCAAAACCTTAAATTAGAACCTTATGGAAAATGCAAAAACCTTAATCTATGACGGAAGTTTTAACGGATTTCTAACTGCGGTTTTCGTCGCCTTTGAAGAAAAAGCGCATGTGGCCGATATCCAAAAAAATTCGGTATGTCAAAACGGACTCTTTTCAGAAACTGAGACTATTTTTACGCACATCGAAAAAGCAAAACGGGTATGGAACGGAATTCACAAAAAGAGCCAGACGGCCATCAAGAATATCTATTTTGCCTATTTGAGCGAGACTGAAGGCATTGAGCTATTGCTTTATCGCTATATCCGCAAATTGTTTGCCGGTCAATCATCTATACATTCGGATTATTCAGATGGGGTGGTAATAAAAATAAGCCAATTGGCCAAGTCCGTAGCACGCGAAAAGCATCGCATGGAAGCCTTTGTACGGTTTCAATTGACTCAGGACGATCTCTATTTTGCCAATATCGAACCGGATTTTGATGTACTTCCCCTTATTTCCAAACATTTTCGGTCTAGGTATGCTGACCAACAGTGGCTGATTTATGACATAAAACGTAAGTACGGCATCTTCTATGACCTGTTAAACGTGGAAATCGTTTCTCTGGATCTTACCGAAATATATACGAACAGCATCAATAAAAATAATCGTTTTTCGAGGGAGGAATACAACTATCAAGACCTCTGGAACAACTACTTCAAGAACACCAATATCAAATCTCGAATCAACCTCAAACTGCATACCCAGCACGTGCCGAAACGCTATTGGAAATACTTGAGCGAGAAAAAGGAAGCGGTGTGATTTAAGATAGAGCCCTAGAATTTCCCTTAGCAAGGCCTAATAGAAGAAATCCTATTCCAATACCCAAAAAGGAGCCATGTATACAGTCCTGAAGTTGCAGAAAATGTTGGAAAATTTGGGCAATTGAAATCGGAAAAAGTCCTGCGACGATGAGTATTAAGGTGTTTCTTTTGCTAAGTTTGTTCATGGCGGGCAGAAATTTGTTTAAAAAAAGCGAAATTGCAAATTCTTGATCAATTTATTCCTGGTGTTTAGAATCAATTCCCGTTCATTTTTTCCGTCCGAACCAAAGATATAGGTCGGTGCTCGTGCATAATTTATCACCAAAACCGTACCTTTGCCGCCTTGCTTTGAAAAAATGATAGACTACGAAGAAAATATTGAGGTTCAGGGCGCACGGGTCCATAATCTCAAAAATATTGATGTGACCATTCCCAGGGAAAAACTGGTAGTTATTACCGGACTTTCCGGGAGTGGAAAATCCTCCTTGGCCTTTGATACCATCTATGCCGAAGGGCAACGGCGTTATATCGAAACCTTTTCCGCCTATGCACGTCAGTTTTTAGGGGGATTGGAACGGCCCGATGTGGATAAAATTGACGGTCTTTCCCCGGTTATCGCCATAGAACAAAAAACTACCTCGAAATCCCCCCGGTCCACAGTCGGTACCATTACGGAAATCTACGATTTTTTACGTCTGTTATTCGCCCGTGCCGGAGAGGCCTATAGCTATAACACAGGTGAAAAAATGGTTAGTTATAGCGACGAGCAGATCAAGGAACTTATCAAGTCCGATTACGACGGCAAAAAGATTAATATTCTGGCGCCGGTCATCAAATCGAGAAAAGGGCATTACCGTGAACTTTTTCAACAAGTAGCCAAGCAGGGCTTCGTAAAGGTTAGGGTCGATGGCGAGGTCATCGATATCGTTAAGGGCATGAAAGTGGATCGTTACAAGACCCATGATATCGAAATCGTTGTCGATAGGCTGAAGGTTGACGATTCCAACGACTTTGACAAACGCTTGGGCGAATCCATCAACACGGCTATGTACAGCGGTGACGACGTTTTAATGGTTCTGGAAGAGGGGTCCACCGAAGCCCGTTATTTCAGCAGGGACTTAATGTGTCCTACCACCGGCATTTCCTATCCCGTTCCCGAGCCCAATACATTTTCCTTCAACTCTCCAAAAGGGATGTGTCCCCACTGCAACGGACTCGGCCATGTTTATGAAGTGAACGAAAAGAAGATTTTTCCCGATAAAAAATTGTCCATCAAATCCGGGGGAATCGCTCCTCTTGGTGAGTACAAAAAGTCCTGGGCCTTCAAGCAAGTCGAGACCATTGCCCAGCGCTATGGGTTCGAACTGACCGATGCCATTGAAAAGATTCCCGAAGAGGCCATGAACGTGCTGCTATATGGCGGGCATGAGAGTTTCGAGGTCGATTCGAAGACCCTAGGCGTAAAACGCAACTATAAAATCGATTACGAGGGAATTTCCCATTTTATTAAAAACCAGTTCGAGGAAGCGGGTTCGACTTCTATAAAAAGATGGGCCAAGGGGTATATGGACAAGGTGGTCTGCCCTACCTGTGAAGGTTCGCGCTTGCGGAAAGAATCCCTCAACTTTAAAATCGACGACAAGAACATTGCCGAACTGGCCCATCTGGATATTGCCGAGCTGACGGTATTTTTTGAGGGACTTGAAAAAAAATTGGAAGGTAACCAACTCAAGATAGCCGAAGAAATCATAAAGGAAATCCGGACCCGTATCCGATTTTTGTTGGATGTGGGATTAGACTATTTATCCCTGAATCGCAGTTCGAAATCCCTTTCCGGCGGGGAAGCGCAACGCATACGTCTGGCAACCCAGATCGGGTCGCAATTGGTCGGTGTGCTTTATATTTTGGACGAACCCAGTATCGGTCTGCATCAGCGGGACAATAACCGTTTGATAAAATCGTTGGAAGCCCTTAGGGATATCGGCAACTCCGTCATTGTTGTCGAGCACGACCGCGATATGATCGAACGGGCCGACCACGTAATCGATATCGGCCCCAGAGCGGGCAGACATGGGGGGGAGATTATTTCCCAAGGACGTCCCGAGGCATTGAAGAATTACCACACCCTTACCGCGGATTATATTACCGGAGAAAAGGAGATTCCGATACCCGAAAAACGCAGAAAGGGCAACGGAAAGAAAATTATCCTATCGGGATGCACCGGTAACAACCTAAAAAACGTTACAGTAGAATTTCCTTTGGGCCAGATGATCGGCGTGACTGGCGTTTCAGGCAGTGGAAAATCCACTTTGATCAACGAAACCCTATATCCTATAATGAACGCCCACTACTTTAATGGAGTCAAAAAGCCGATGCCCTATAAAAAGATCAAGGGACTGGAACATGTTGACAAGGTAATCGATATCAACCAATCCCCAATCGGCCGCACGCCGCGTTCCAATCCCGCAACCTACACCGGCGTTTTTAGCGAAATACGTTCCTTGTTCGCCAAAACTCCCGAAGCCGCCATTCGCGGCTATAAACCAGGGCGTTTCAGCTTTAATGTAAAAGGGGGTCGTTGCGAAACCTGCGGGGGCGGGGGTGTACGGGTAATAGAAATGAACTTTTTGCCCGATGTCTATGTGGAATGTGAGACCTGCAATGGCAAACGTTTCAATCGGGAGACCTTGGAAATCAGATATAAAGGAAAATCCATCGCCGATGTTTTGGAGATGACGATCAACGAGGCGGTCGATTTTTTTGAACTTATCCCCAAAATTCATCGTAAGTTAAAGACGATACAGGATGTGGGACTGGGATATATAACCTTGGGGCAGCAGTCCACTACCCTATCCGGTGGGGAGGCACAACGGGTAAAACTGGCGACCGAACTGTCTAAACGCAATACCGGTAATACATTCTACATACTAGATGAGCCTACAACCGGGCTGCATTTTGAGGATATCCGGGTGTTGATGGAAGTTTTGAACCGTCTGGTGGACAAAGGGAACACTGTTTTGATTATAGAGCACAATATGGATGTGATCAAAATGATGGACTATATCATCGACATTGGGTACGAAGGCGGCCGCGGCGGTGGCATGATAGTTGCGAAGGGCACACCCGAAGAAGTGGCCGAAGACGAAAAGAGTTATACGGCGGAGTATTTGAGGAAGGAACTAACGGGTAGTGGACAGTTGGCGGTGGACAGTTAAAAATTCAGATGTTCTATGGATAGGTTCAGAGTAAAGACTCCCTTGAACCTTGAACAGCCAAAAAGTAGCAATCGAAATTTGAATAAATATTTAGGGTCTATCCGTATATATCAACTTCAAACCTGAAAGTATACCTACCACCGTTTATCCCGAACGGAGCCAAAGGACAGGAATGATAAATAGCAATCTCTTTATGCGAAAAGAACAACATCACAAAGGCTGGAACGAGGTAAAGACCAACGACTCCTGGGCCATTTTCAAGATTATGGGCGAGTTCGTTATGGGGTACGAAAAATTGGGCACGATAGGGCCCTGCGTTTCTATATTCGGCTCGGCGCGTACCAGAGAGGGCGACAAATACTACGAATTGGCGGTAAGCGTTGCCCAATCTATCTCCGAAGCTGGCTATGGAATCATCACAGGAGGAGGTCCCGGAATAATGGAAGCCGGAAATAAAGGGGCCTATCAGGCCGGTGGAACCTCCGTAGGCCTGAATATTGATCTTCCATTTGAACAGCATGACAACCCTTATATTGATATCGATAAAAGCCTTGATTTTGATTACTTTTTTGTCAGAAAGGTGATGTTCGTTAAATATTCCCAAGGTTTTGTGGTTATGCCGGGTGGCTTCGGCACCTTAGACGAGCTTTTCGAGGCAATAACACTGATACAGACCCATAAAATCGAAAAGTTCCCGATTATACTTGTGGTTTCCGATTTCTGGGGGGGACTTCTCGATTGGATAAAAAATACCATGTTGGAAGTGAAGAACATCAGTCCCCATGATTTAGATCTTGTACACATCGTAGATACCAAGGAAGAGGTTGTGGAGATTATTGACTCCTTTTACAAAGGACGTTCTCTGAGTCCTAATTTTTAATCCCCCTGTTTGAAGATAAGATTCCCCATACCGATTTTGATGTTCTGGCTTACCCTTTTTTCTGGTTCCGGAAAATTGTCCGCCCAACATACTAATATCCTGACCGCAAATCTCGATGGGGAAACCAAAGAAATAGCGATCCAGCAAGAATTCCTCTATGAAAACTCTTCGGATGCGACACTAGAAGTCCTTTATTTCAACGACTGGGCCAATGCCTATGCCAGTAAGCAGACGGGGCTCGCCAAACGCTTTGCCGAGGAATTCAAAAAAAGCCTGCACTTGGCCAAAAAAGAAGAGAGAGGCTATACCATGATAACGAGCGTCGTTGACGATGCCTATAGAGGCATGCATTGGGAACGAACTTCAGAAGAGGACATTCTCAAAATAGAATTGAACGCCCCCCTGCCCCCTGGGGAATCGATCAAAATTTTTTTGACCTATACGGTTAAACTTCCCGAAAATAAGTTTACGCCTTACGGCTATGGTAAAGACAACACCTATTACCTGAAGGATTGGTACCTTTCGCCCGCCGTTTTTGACGGTACCTGGCACCTGTATTCCAACAAAAATCTAGAGGACCTCTTTACCGGAATTACCAATACTACGGTAAATTTTACCTATCCCGATAGTCTCAACTTGGCTTCCAGCTTTAGGGTCTTGGGCAATACCGAGTTTCCAAACGGTCAAATGGCCCAACTGCGGGGAATCAGACAAAAGAACTGTGAAATTATACTTACCCCCGAAAATCGTTTTACCACCCATGTTACCCCAGAGATGACCGTAATTACGGATCTCGAGGCCTCCAAATACAGCGAGCTGTCACAAGGCCTGTCCATCAACCGGGTAACCGAATTCATAGAGGACCATCTGGGCCAGTATCCATACGAGCAGTTGTTGGTGAGCGAAATCGATTATGATAAGAACCCGTTGTACGGACTCAATCAATTGCCTTCCTTTATACGCCCCTATGAAGAACAGTTTCAGTTCGAGATGAAGTTCTTAAAAACGGCCTTGATCAATGTGTTGGAGGAAACTTTGTTTATCGATCCTAGAAAAGACCAGTGGCTCAGCGATGCCATAGCGAATTACCTGATGATTGCCTACGTAGATGAATACTATCCTAATCAGAAACTGCTGGGCAAGCTTTCAAAAATATGGGGGATTCGCAGTTTCAATTTGGCAAAGATGAACTTTAATGAGCAATATCCCTTTCTTTATATGTTGATGGCGCGAAAAAATATAGACCAGCCCTTAAGTACCCCTAAAGATTCGCTAACCAAGTTCAATCAAAAAATAGCTAATAAATATAAGGCAGGGCTGGGACTTTCGTACGTAGCGAGCTACATCGGAAAAGACAAGGTAGATGAGAGTATAAAAGCCTTTTACCAGTACTATAAGCTGAGCCGTGCTAAAATTATGGATTTTGAGTCCATTTTAAAGCGCTCTACCGATAATGATATCAATTGGTTTTTTCGGGATTACGTTGGCACAGATTGGAAAATCGACTACAAAATTAAAAAGGTAGAAAAAACACCCGATTCGTTGCGGGTTACCTTGAAGAATAAAGAAAACACCAATGTGCCCATATCGCTGTTCGGAATGCGAAACGACTCCGTCGTCTCGAAATATTGGTTTTCCGGTATTCAAGATGAAAAAACGGTTACTATTCCCAAAAATGGTGAAGAAAGGTTGGTCTTGAACTACGACCAAAAAATCCCGGAATTCAACCAACGGGACAATTGGAAATCATTGGGTGGATTCCTCTCCAGTAACAAAAAATTAAAATTCACTTTTTTCAAGGATGCCGAAAACCCATATTACAACCAAGTATTTTATGTGCCCATAGTTAATTTTAACCTCTATGATGGATGGGCGCCGGGAATGCGCCTGTATAATAAAACTTTTTTGGAAAAGCCTTTTATCTATGACGTTTCGCCTTCGTATTCGTTCCGGGAGAAGGCTTTCGTAGGCTCCGGTGGGCTGACCTACAGAAAATATTTGAGCAAGAGCGGACTCTACGTAGCCAATTATTCTATCGGGGGCTCTACCTCTCATTTTCAGAAGAATTCCCGCTATTCCACCATTACGCCTTCGCTAAGTTTCGGTTGGCGTCCGGAGAATTTGATATCCAACAAACGAAACTTCCTTTCCTTCCGCTATGTGAATGTTCTTCGGGACCAGGCGGAAGATCTAGGCGATTTTGAGACTCCCCCCGATTATAGCGTGTTCAACGCCAGGTATACCAGCAGGGACCCCGGTATCATCAATTATTTCTCGTGGTTCGCCGATGTGCAGCATGCCAGCGATTTTACGAAATTGGCCTTGGAACTTGAATACCGCAAGCTGTTCGAAAGTAATCGACAGTTCAATTTCCGCTTCTTCGCCGGCAAATTTTTGCGCAATAAAACTACTAATTATGCCGATCCCGATTATTTCAGTTTCGCCCTCGACCGGCCCACGGACTACCTTTTTGATTATGGCTATTTAGGGCGTTCAGAAGATTCGGGTATCTATAGCCAACAGATCATTATCGCAGAAGGGGGCTTTAAGTCCTTTCTACCCCAGCGCTACCGCTTTGCCAATGATTGGCTGGCCACGGTGAATACCAGCGTAAACCTTTGGCGCTGGATCGAAGTGTACGGTGATGCCGGGTTTGTCAAGAACAAGGGAATCAATAGCAAGTTTGTCTATGACTCTGGAGTACGCTTAAACCTATTGACCGACTATTTTGAGTTATACTTTCCCGTATATTCCAATAACGGATGGGAAGTTGCACAACCGAATTACGGAGAGAAAATCCGTTTTATTATTACCGTTAGCCCTAGAACCTTAACGGGTTTATTTACGAGAAAGTGGTTTTAGGAAGGTGATTTGACCTCGCACCCATTCTCTTTTTTTTGTACCTTACAACACGCAGTTTTTTTCGGATTGTAATAATCCGCACTTTCGATATTTTTGTAAAAACTCAAACCTTGCCGATGGACCTATCGCCCCAAACAAGCAACGACATCTCATTTGACGATTTTAAACAACAGATCTTAGACGATTATAAATTAGCGGTCCTCAGCCGGACTTGCAGTTTAATGGGGCGGAAGGAAGTGTTAACGGGAAAAGCCAAGTTCGGTATCTTCGGCGACGGCAAGGAGCTTCCGCAGTTGGCGATGGCACGGGCCTTTAGGAATGGGGATTTCAGGAGTGGATACTATAGGGACCAGACCTTTATGATGGCCGTCGGCTTGTTGACACCAAAAAATCTATTCCATGCTCTGTATGCTACCACCGATATCGAAAAGGAACCGATGAGTGCAGGCCGGCAAATGGGCGGCCATTATGTGACCTACAGTCTGAACGAAGACGGCAGCTGGCGCGATTTGACCCAACAGAAAAACAGCAGCGCCGACATTTCGTGTACTGCTGGCCAAATGCCCCGGTTATTGGGCCTGGCACAGGCCTCTAAAATGTACCGCCATTTAAAAAATGTGGATAGCCGGAAGTTTTCGGACAACGGTAACGAAGTGGCCTGGGGCACCATCGGCAACGCCAGTACGAGCGAAGGTATGTTTTTAGAAACCGTAAATGCGGGCGGGGTGCTGCAAGTGCCCATGGTAATCAGTATTTGGGACGACGATTACGGAATCTCTGTACCCCCCGAATACCACGCTACGAAAGAGGATATCTCTGAAATGCTCAGCGGTTTCCGGCGCACCGAGAAACAAGCGGGCTATGAAATGTTCAAGGTTAAAGGCTGGGACTACACCGCCCTGATGCACGCTTATGATAATGCATCCGATATCGCACGGGAAGAGCATGTACCAGTAATCATCCATGTTACCGAACTTACCCAGCCGCAGGGACATTCCTCTTCAGGATCTCACGAACGCTATAAAAGCCAGGAACGCCTGCAATGGGAAAAGGAACACGATTGCAACAAGAAATTCCGGGAATGGATTTTAGAAACCGGCATTACCACCGACGAGGAACTCAAATCCCTGGAGAAATCTATTACCAAGGAAGTCCGGAGTGCCAAAAAAGAGGCATGGTCCGAATATCTGGCCTCGCACAAGGCGATGAAAAAGACCTTAGTGGGATTGTTGGAAAACGCGGCCACCAAAAGCCAGAACAAGCATTTTATCTCCAAGATAAAAAACGACCTTATTGCCATTGAAGAACCGATAAAAAAAGAGCTGGCCAGCAGTTCGAGAAAAGCTTTACGCTATCTCTTAGGCGAAAATTTTCAGGAAAAAAAGGAACTGTTACAATGGACCAATAACTTTTTAGCCGACACCCAGCCCATGTTTAGTGCGGACCTGTACAGCGAAAGGCCGAACAGGGCGACCAACATCCCAGAAGTAAAACCGACGTACGCTAAAAATCCCGAAAAAGTGGACGGACGAATTATCATCAGGGACAATTTCGACAAACTCTTCTACAACTATCCGAAGAGCCTTGTTTTCGGCGAAGATACCGGGGCTATCGGCGATGTGAACCAGGGCTTGGAAGGACTTCAAAAAAAGTACGGGAAACGGCGCATAGCGGATACCGGCATACGCGAGACCTCGATTATAGGCCAGGGCACGGGTATGGCGTTACGTGGGTTGAGACCCATCGCGGAAATCCAGTATTTGGACTATATTTTTTATGCGCTGGCCACCTTGACCGATGATGTCGCCTGCTTACATTACCGAACCTTCGGAAAACAGAAGGTCCCCCTGATTGTCCGCACCCGTGGTCATCGTCTGGAAGGCATTTGGCATTCCGGATCGCCGATGGGCGCCTTGATCCATTCCCTACGGGGGATGTACATTCTTTCACCTCGGAATATGACCCAGGCAGCAGGCTTTTATAATACCTTGCTAAAAAGTGACGAGCCGGCCCTCGTAATTGAAAGCCTGAACGGTTATCGCCTCAAGGAGGACCGGCCTTTAAATTTAGGGGAACTCTGCACCCCAATAGGGGTTGTAGAGACTATTAAGGAAGGCAACGATATTACACTCGTGTCTTACGGATCTACCTTACGTATCGTGACACGAGCGGCCGACGAACTAAAAGAGGTCGGTATCGATGCCGAAGTGGTCGATGCCCAGACCCTGCTCCCTTTCGACATCCATCACGACACAGTGAAAAGCGTACAAAAAACCAATCGGTTATTGGTTATCGACGAAGACGTGCCCGGAGGCTGCTCGGCCTATATCCTCAACGAAATTCTTGAGAACCAGGGGGCCTATAAATTTTTGGATAGTGCGCCCCAAACCCTCACTGCCAAAGCCCATCGCCCTGCTTACGGCACAGATGGCGACTATTTCTCGAAACCTAACGCCGAAGATGTGTTCGAAAGGGTCTATGCCATGATGCACGAAAGCGATCCCGAGAACTTTCCAAAATTACGGTAATTCCAAAAAAACCTCTATTTTTATCGCGACTAAACCAAACCACATGCAAAGTAAAATTGTAAGAGATATGGGGCTGGCCATGCTGCGCATAGCACCATCGGTCATGTTGTTGACCCACGGTCTTCCGAAATTTCAAAAAATTATTAGCGGCAACCTTGAATTTGGCGATCCGCTGGGTATCGGGCCCGCACCTTCCCTTTTTCTGGCGGTTATCGGGGAGTTTCTTTGTCCCATACTCATAATCATTGGCTTTAAGACCCGCTGGATGGCAGTTCCCCCGGCAATTACGATGGCCGTCGCTGCCTTTGTCCATCACGCCGCAGACAATTTCGGTACGAAGGAGAAGGCCTTTTTATACCTTGTCTTTTTTATAGTCATTATCTTGTTGGGTCCGGGGAAATATAGCGCTGACAGAAAATAAGGGGATAATTGCCTTTTCAATCTGGCTATTAGATAATCTTTACCAAAAGCTCTTTTAACAAATCGGCCTGCGAGGCTGAGGTGGCCCCTACCCCTTTTCCCTTTAGATCCATTTCGCGTAGGTGCGAAACGATTCCGCTCACCCGCTTCATTGGATAATTTCGGGCCGCCGTACGGTATTCATCCACAAAATAGGAATTGATTCGTAGCGCACTCGCCACGCTTTTTGGGGAATGGTCGTTCAGACCATGGTATTGCAACAATTGTGTGAAAAAACTGTTCAAAAGCGTTACCGTCAGCACAAAGGGATTGTCTTTTGGGTTTTGGGCAAAATAGTTGATAATACGAGTCGCTTTAACTACGTCGCGTTTCCCGATTGCCTTTTTCAGTTCAAAATTATTATAATCTTTACTGATGCCGATATGGGTTTCGATATCCGCTGGCGTAATCTCTGTATTTTGAGGTAGTATGAACTGTAATTTCTCTAGCTCGTTGTTGATACGACTCAGATCGTTACCTAAAAATTCTGTTAGCAAAATGGCGGCCTTATGCGAAATGCTATAGCCTTTGGCTTGAAGATGTTTACGGATCCAGTCGGGAACCCGGTCTTCGTACAGCTTTTTACTTTCGAGTACGACTCCTATATCCCGAACGGCCTTGTATAATTTTTTTCGCTTGTCGATTTTTTTATACTTGTAGCAGACGACCAGTACCGTGGTGGTTTGCGGGTTTTCGGCATAAGAGGCCAATTGTTCGATGGTTCGGGAAAGATGCTGTGCCTCTTTTACGATTACCACTTGCTTTTCGGACATCATTGGATATCTTTTGGCGTTCGATACGATATCGTCGACGGTAAGGTCCTTGCCGTATAAGACCATTTGGTTAAATCCTTTTTCTTCCTCTTGAAGCAGGTTTTTCTCTATGTATCCGGCAATGGCATCGATATAGAAGGGTTCTTCGCCGAAAAGAAGATATATCGGCTTAATATTTCCGTTTTTAATATCGGTAACTATTCGGTTTGCTTCGTCCATCCTAAAAAAATCGTCAATTTTGTACCATGCGACCACTCCATTTCCCGGCCTATGGATTTCGACTCAAAAGTAACGAAAATAGCACCTATATTTTTGATGTTATCCGTAAAAAATTCGTGGTTCTACAGCCGGAGGAATGGGTGCGCCAGCACGTCGTCCATTACCTGATGCTCGAAAAAAAATATCCAAAAAGCCTTATCAACGTCGAAAAGCAGCTGGCCATCAACCAATTGCGAAAACGCTATGATGTGGTGGTTTTTAAACCCGACGGCCAAATCGACCTGCTCGTCGAATGCAAGGCCCCCGAAATAGCTATTTCGCAAAGGACCTTCGATCAGATAGCCAGGTACAATCTACAGTTAAAGGCCAATTACTTAATGGTGACCAATGGTTTGGAGCATTATTTTTGCAAAATGGATTTCGTCTCTGAAAAATATAGCTTTCTTACCGATATTCCTGAATTTAGCCGTTAATTTGCGCTTGTTTTGCGCATCGCTATCGTCATACTCAATTGGAACGGAGAGGTACTTTTAGAGAGATACCTTCTATCGGTGGTACAACACTCCGAAGGTGCGGAGGTCTACGTGGTGGACAATGCTTCGACGGATGGTTCCATAGAATTCCTTAAAACGGAATATCCTCAGGTACGGCTAATCCAAAATAAGGAAAACGGGGGATTCGCCAAAGGATACAATCAAGGACTAAAAAACGTGAATGCCGATATTTTCTGCCTGTTGAATTCGGACGTAGAGGTGACGGAAGGCTGGTTGAATCCGATAGCCCAGGCCTTTGACCGCATGCCTGAAGTCTCTATTGTTCAGCCAAAAATACTCGATTTGATGCGTAGAGACCACTTTGAATACGCCGGTGCGGGCGGTGGATTTATAGACCGGTTGGGTTATCCCTTTTGTAGGGGACGTATTTTTCAATCTTTGGAAAAGGATACCGGACAGTATGATGATATTTCCGAAATTTTTTGGGCCACCGGAGCCTGTATGTTCATAAGAAGCAATCTATTTTGGGAACTGGGTGGCTTTGACGAAGATTACTTTGCGCATCAAGAGGAAGTGGACCTTTGCTGGCGTGCCAAGAACGAGGGCCATAAGGTTTTTTATGTAGGTACCTCTAAAGTTTACCATTTGGGCGGTTCTACGCTCAGTAATATGAATCCCCAAAAGACATATCTTAATTTTAGGAACTCCCTTTTCTCCATTACCAAAAATCTTCCAAGGCGAAAGGCGCTTTCCATTATCGGTGTACGCCTACTGCTCGATGGAGTTGCCGCCTTGCGCTTTATTCTCCAGTTCAAGCTCAAACACTGTTCTGCTATATTGCGCGCTCACCTTAGCTTTTATAGGCAGTTTCACAAAATGTACAACAAACGTGAAAAGGCTAAATTTATATCAAAATATTACATTACGACGTCCATAGTATGGTCCCACTTCGTAAATGGTGTAAATAAATTCGGTCAATTAATAAAATATTAACTAATTTTGCCACGGCAAAAATGGGGTAATCCCTAATTTTGGCACTTATTTTGAACAATCAAATCAAAACACAATCTATTAATATTTAGTATCACATCATTATGAAGAAAATTATTTTAGGCTGTTTAGGAGCGACTTTGTTGATGGCTTCCTGCGTATCGAACAAGAAATACTCCGACCTTGAGGCCAAACAGAAAGAAACACAAGATCTCTTGAATTCCGCAACCGTAAAATTGAACGATTGTTTGGAGGAAAAAGCTACGGCTACCTCAAAAATGAAAACATTACAAGATCAAAATAAATTCTTGAAGGCCAATAATCAGGAATTGATCAACAACATGGGCAACCTTACCACCTTAACTACTAAAGGTGCCGAAAACTTGGAAAAATCTTTGGAAAGCCTAAAGGAAAAAGATCTTACCATACGAAAATTAGAAGATGCCATTACCCGCAGAGATTCCGTCAACCTTGCGTTGGTACAGAGTCTAAAGGGTGTGTTGGGTAATTTGGATGATGAGGATATCGAAATCAGCGTGGAAAAAGGTGTTGTTTTTGTGTCCATTTCCGATAAGCTACTGTTCAGCAGCGGAAGTTACACCGTAACCAATCGCGCTAAGGAAGTCTTGGGCAAAGTAGCCAAAGTAGTCAATAACAAGCCCGATTTCGAGTTTATGGTCGAAGGCCATACCGATGACGTGCCCTACAGAGGAAGTAAGGGCGTTCTGTTGGATAATTGGGACTTAAGCGTAAAACGAGCTACCTCAGTGGTACGTATTTTGCAAGATGATTTCGGCGTTGACCCTACACGTATGACCGCTGCAGGTCGATCGGAGTATATTCCCGTTTCGCAGACCGAAAAATCCAAAAACAGAAGAACCCGTATCGTGGTACTACCAAAAATCGATCAGTTCTATAGCATGATCGAAGAAGGTATGAACGATCCGGCAATCAATAACTAAGTCAAATCGACATAGAATGGACAAAGAAACCGCAGCTTTTAAGTTGCGGTTTTTTTTTAGTAAAATATATCCAAATCTCCCTTCCCCTCACGTATAATAATCGGTTCGCCCTGGGATAGGTCTATTACGGTCGATGCCACGTTATCTCCATAACCGCCGTCGATGACCACATCGATCAGCTTATGCCATTTTTCAAAAATCAGTTCGGGGTCGGTAGTATATTCCAAAACCTCGTCCTCATCGTAGATGGAAGTGGAGACGATAGGGTTTCCCAGACTTTCTACCAATGCCTTGGCGATATTATTGTCCGGTACACGGATACCGACGGTCTTTTTCTTTTTAAAATCTTTGGGTAAGTTGTTGTTACCCGGAAGTACGAAAGTGTAAGGTCCGGGCAGGGCGCGCTTTAAAATTTTAAAGGTAGCGGTATCGATTTGCCGCACATAGTCGGAAAGATTGCTCAGGTCGGCGCAGATAAATGACCAATTGGCCTTGGCCAATTTTACCCCTTTGATACGCGCGATTTTTTCCAAGGCCCGAGAGTTCGTGATATCACAACCCAGTCCGTATACGGTATCGGTAGGATAGATGACCAATCCGCCTTTGCGCAAAATATCCGTTATCCGTTTTACAGCGCCCGGATCGGGATTTTCATCGTATAACTTTATGAATTCTCCCATAGTGCTTCCAAAAAGTCATATTAAATTAAGCAAAAATTCATTTGCCTTTGGTGTAGGTCCCACGATATTTTTTCGATTTTCTTTGTTCAAGTAATAACTTCCAACTTAGCGAAGCGTAATAACAGTTTTTTGATATCGCCTTTTTCGAACTGGATCTCCGCTTTTTTATCGTTGCCAACGCCTTCCATTTTTAGCACCTTTCCCCTGCCGAAGCGGGTGTGGTTGACGGTGGATCCCTCTTGTAGACTGGGATCTACGGCGTGGGTATTTCCGACGGGAGTAGCCAGTTCGGGTTTCAACTTGCGTAATTTTCTGAGCTGGTTTTCACTGGGCTTACGTGCTGTCGGTGGGGTGCCGTTGGTGGGTTTGTTCTGGCGCAGACGGCTTTTGTCCACATCACCGAAAATATCGGCGTCGATCATGGATTTATAACGGTAGCCGGCGTTATCGATAGGCGTGAGGTTTTCAACATATTGGTCATCGATTTCCTCTAAAAATCTACTGGGCTCGGCATCGATTAACTTGCCCCAACGGTAGCGGTTTTGGGTGTAGGTAAGATAAGCCTGCTTTTCGGCCCGGGTCAGGGCAACGTAGAACAGTCGCCGCTCTTCTTCGAGCTCGCTTCGGGTATTCATGCTCATGGCAGAGGGGAAGAGATCCTCTTCCATCCCTACGATATAGACGTAGGGAAATTCCAATCCCTTGGCCAAGTGGATGGTCATCAGGGCGACCCGGTCGTCATCGCCGGTGTCCTTATCGAGATCCGTGGCCAGGGCGACATCCTCCAAAAACTCCGAGATATCCCCCGTAGCGTCGGCCAGTTCCTTTTGTCCCTCTACAAAATCCTTGATACCGTTTAGTAGTTCCTCGATATTCTCCATTTTGGCAATCCCTTCGGGGGTACCATCCTTTTTAAACTCCAACAGCAAACCGGTCTTTTTAGCCACATGTTCGGCCAAGGTAAAAGCATCCGATCCTTCGTTCATGATCTGAAAGCTCTTGATCATATTCGTAAAATCTTCCAGTTTCCGTTGGGTGGCAGAATTGATTTTCAAATTGATCTTATCCAGATTCTCTATCACCTCGAAAATGGAACGGTCGTAATGATTGGCAGCCACCGTTAATCGTTCCATGGTGGTCTGGCCGATGCCCCGGGCCGGAAAATTGATAATACGTTTGAGAGCTTCCTCGTCCTTGGGATTGATGACCAATCGCAAATACGATAGCACATCCTTAATCTCTTTACGTTGGTAAAAGGACAATCCTCCGTAAATCCTATAGGGAATATCCCTTTTACGCAGGGCATCCTCGATGGAGCGGGATTGGGAATTGGTTCGGTACAAAACGGCGAACCGGCCGTTGGGCAACTGTTCGTTCATCTTATGGTCCCAGATAGAACCGGCCACGTAACGACCTTCCTCGGCGTCTGTGGGACTGCGATGGATTTTTATAACTCCCCCCTCATCGTTGGCCGTCCACACCACCTTTTCCAATTGGTTCTTGTTCTTGGCGATGATGGAATTGGCGGCATTGACTATGTTTTTTGTGGAACGGTAATTTTGTTCCAAACGATACATCCCTACATCGTCGTAATCCCGCTGAAAATTCAGGATATTGCTGATGTTCGCCCCGCGGAAGGAGTAAATGCTCTGGGCATCATCACCGACCACGCAGATGTTCTGGTAGCGGTCGGCCAAGGCCTTTACAATCAGGTATTGGGAGTGGTTGGTATCTTGATACTCATCGACCAGAATATAGCGGAACCGATCTTGGTACTTGGCCAACACCTCCGGAAAACGGGTCAGCAGCTCGTTCGTGCGCAGCAAAAGGTCGTCGAAATCCATCGCCCCCGCCTTAAAACAACGGTCCACATAATTTTGGTAGATATCCCCAAGGCGCGGTCGTTTGGCCATGGCATCGGCCTCCACCAGTTCCGGATTTTGAAAATAGGCCTTGACGGTAATCAGGCTGTTTTTATAGGAGGAAATTCGATTTTGTACCTGCTTATATTTATAGATATCCTTGTCTAGCCCCATTTCCTTGATGATGGCCGAGATCAGGCGCTGGGAATCCTGGGTATCATAGATGGTAAAATTGCTGGGGAAACCCAATTTATTGCCATCGAAACGCAGCAATTTGGCAAAAACGGAATGGAAGGTACCCATCCAAAGGTTTTTGGCCTCGGTACTCCCGACAAGTTCCGCGATACGCTTTTTCATTTCGCGGGCCGCCTTGTTGGTAAAGGTCAGAGCCAAAATATTAAAGGCATCGACCCCTTGCGACATCAGGTGCGCAATGCGATACGTCAGCACTCGGGTCTTTCCGGATCCCGCACCTGCGATGACCATTAAAGGCCCGTCTTTATGCAATACAGGCGCCTTTTGGGCATCGTTCAGTTCTTCTATAAATTTCTCCAAAACGCTTCTTCTTCCTAGATCGTAAATTTAGCCATAATTATCTTCCCATCCATCCACCGTCGACTAACATAGTGGTACCGTTCATATAGTTAGAGGCCTCGGAACATAAAAAAACGATAGGCCCCTTAAAATCTTCGGGTTGGCCCCATCTTCCGGCGGGTATTCTGGCCAAAATGGATTCCGCCCTTTCCTCGTTGCTGCGAAGGGCTTCTGTATTATCCGTACTGATATATCCGGGCGCGATAGCGTTCACGTTGACGCCTTTGCCCGCCCATTCATTGGAGAAGGCCATGGTCATCTGTCCGATAGCCCCCTTACTGGCGGCGTAGCTGGGAACGGTAATCCCCCCTTGAAAGGTCAGCAAAGAAGCGGTAAAAACAATTTTGCCTTCGCCTCTCTTCACCATTTCTTTTCCGATTTCTCGGGTCAGCACAAACTGTGCCGTCTGATTGACCTCGATAACCTTGTCCCAATACTCGTCTGAGTGTTCTATGGCGGGGGCACGTAAAATGGTTCCGGCATTGTTGATCAGGATGTCGATTTTAGGAAAGTCGTCCTTGACCGCTTTAATGAACTCGTACAGGGAATCTCTATTGCCAAAATCGCAAGAATACGCCTTGAATTTTCGACCGATACCCTCCACTTCCTGTTCGACCATGCTGCCGTGCTTTTCCAAGGTGGCGCTCACGCCGATAATATCCGCACCGGCTTCTGCCAAGGCCAGGGCCATGGCCTTACCGATTCCTCGCCGGCAACCGGTTACCAATGCTGTTTTTCCCTTCAAGTTAAAACTGTTCAGTACACTCATGTGGTTAGGTTATTGATTATTTTCATTTAAATGTTTAGGATCCGATGCGCTACCGTTTGGGCAGGATTTTAAATCAAAAAGGTCTACTCTTCAACCTCCCGCGAACAATAGGGGAAAAAACTTCCCCTCCATTTTTTTCCCCTTGGGGATGGGCGGCACGCCTGCCAAAAGTTCGTCATCTGTGTTGCTAATGGTGCCATCTGCAAATACGTTGAGGACAAAGGCCCTTCGACTCATTTCTGATTTGTTTTCGTAAGAACCGTGCACCATCAACGGATGGTGAAAAGTGGCGTATCCCTTCTCGAGTTCGATAGCCACGGGTTTTTGGAACTGTTCTTTCTGCTTATCGTCTAAATAATCCATCAATCCATCCATGTTCCCGGCCAATGATGGCGCATCCAACAAACCCCATTTGTGGCTTTTGGGGATATAGTGCAGGCAACCGTTCTTAGTAGTAGCGTCATCAAGGGCGGTCCAGCAGGTCAAGTGCTGCATGGCCACGGTGCGTGTCCAATAGGAATAATCCTGATGCCAGGCCACTACCCCACCGTGTTCGGCGGGCTTACAAAAAAGTTGGTCGTGCCAAAAACGAACCGGCTTGTTTTCCAGAAGCTGGTATGCTGCCATCAAGAAAGCGGGGTTCCACAGCACGTCGTGAAAGCCTGGGGTAATGCGCCAATGTCCAAGGGAATGGAACAAAACGGAATTCGGGTCTTCCGATTCGTTACTATGGAATTCGTAAAACAGCTTGTGTGCCGGATGCTGTGGGTCCACGATTTCCGCTAAATCCTCCCGAAGTTTTTCCACCTGTGCTTCTTCCAGCAATTTTATGCCGGATAGATAGCCTTCTTCATGAAAATGCGCGACCTGTTCGTCTGTCAATCGGTAGGATTCCCACTCCTCCTTCGATTTTGGCCACTGAAAAAGATCGGAAACCGGTCGGTGTTGGTTGGCTAAGTCCATAATATCCCCCATAATCACAAATTTAAGTACTCGTTTCGAAAATAAGCATTCAAAACCGTATTTTTAGGGTCATTATGAAATATATTGTTTGTGAAAAACCAGGGGAGTTCCTCCTGAAGGAAAAGGAGTGGCCTACAAGAAATTCCCAAGAAGCTCTTCTTAAAGTCAACAAAGTCGGCATCTGCGGTACCGATTTGCATGCCTATGCGGGCAATCAGGCGTTTTTTGCGTATCCTCGGATCTTAGGTCATGAATTGGCGACCGAAGTGTTGGAAATCGATAAGAACCCTCAAGGTATCCAAGCGGGGGATACCGTAGTCGTGATGCCCTATATCAGTTGTGGCACTTGTATCGCTTGTAGAAACGGCAAGACCAATTGCTGCACCAATATTCAGGTACTTGGAGTACATACCGACGGGGGCATGCAAGAGCATATTGTGGTTCCCGTCGATCTTTTGATTCCCGCACCTCGATTGACCGACGATCAAATGGCAATTGTGGAACCTTTGGCCATAGGTGCCCATGCGATTCGGCGGGCGCAATTGAAACCCGGGGAGACCATTGTCGTGGTCGGCTGTGGTCCGATCGGTATCGGCATTTTAAAACTCGCCCAGCTTGCAGGGGCCAGGGTAATCGCAATCGATACCAACCCAATGCGATTGGATTATGCCCGTGAGAAAATCGGGGTTGACCATAGCCTTATGGGCGGAAGGGATGCCGTTGACAAGATAGACGCACTCACGAACGGCGATATGGCTACGGCGGTCTTCGATGCCACGGGCCATAAAGGAGCCTTGGAATCCGGCATCGATTACATGGCACATGGTGGAAGATATGTTTTAGTGGGATTATCCAAAGGGGAGCTTACTTTTACCCATCCCAAAATACATGCAAAGGAAACCTCCTTGCTATGCAGTAGAAATGCTACTATCGAAGATTTTGAGCAGGTCATTGCCATTTTGGAACAAGGAAAGTTTCCGGTAGATACTTTTATAACCCATAGCATTGGATTTAACGATATGATCGCTAATTTTGAGAAGTGGCTCGATCCGGAGAATGGGGTAATCAAGGCCACTGTAAATTTCTGAGGATAGATATGAGTAAGCAATACCTGCAATTACACCCCAATGACAACGTTTTGGCCGCTTTGACGGATTTGCCGAAAGGCACCCCTATACATCACAACGGTCACGATTTCGACTTGGTGGGTAATACCAAGGCTAAGCATAAATTTACCGTAACTGACCTGGCCCCGGGCGACGAAATAACGATGTATGGCACCTTGGTAGGGAAAGCTACGGTAGCGATGGTCCAAGGAGAAACGATTACCACAGAAAATGTGGTGCATGCCTCTTCGGATTATTCGGTCGGTAAGGAAAAAATGGTCTGGCAGGCTCCCGATGTCTCAAAATGGAAGGATACTACCTTCAACGGCTATCACAGGGCCGACGGGAAAGTGGGTACGGCGAACCATTGGTTGGTGATTCCCCTCGTGTTCTGTGAAAATCGGAATGTCGATGTACTAAGGTCCGCGCTGCTGAAATCTTTAGGCTATCATACGACCACAGATTTTGTGGTGGATACGGAAACCTTGGTCCGCGAATATAAACGGGGGGCTTCCGAAGATGAGCTGCTCTCTTCGGAAATCGTTCGGACGCCGGAAGAAATTAAAGAAAACAGGACCTTCCCTAATGTAGACGGCATTAAGTTCCTCAATCACGACGGGGGTTGTGGGGGTATCCGCCAAGATTCCGAAACGCTTTGCAACCTGTTGGCTGGCTATATCACCCACCCGAATACCGCGGGGGCTACGGTTCTGAGTCTGGGATGCCAGAATGCGCAATTTCAATTATTGGAGGAAGCCATCCAAAAACGGGACCCGAATTTTTCCAAACCTTTAAAAGTGCTTGAGCAGCAGCAGAGCAAAAGCGAACGCCATTTTATAGAAGATGCTGTAAAACAAACCTTTTTGGGATTGATCGAAGCCAATAAGCCCGAACGGCGGCCCGCGCCCCTCTCGAAGTTAGTACTAGGACTGGAATGCGGCGGTTCAGATGGGTTTTCGGGAATTTCGGCCAATCCCGCACTAGGGTATGCCTCCGACCTTTTAGTGGCGTTGGGAGCGACGACGGTTCTATCGGAATTCCCGGAACTCAATGGCGTAGAGCAGGAATTGATCAACCGCTGCAATAGCGAGGAAAATAAAGAAAAATTCGCCGACCTGATGCGCGCCTATTCAGAAAAAGCGGTGGCCGTAGGTTCTGGATTCGAGAACAACCCCTCTCCTGGTAACATCAAGGACGGACTGATCACCGATGCCATGAAATCCGCAGGGGCGGCCAAAAAAGGCGGTACGAGTCCTGTAACCGATGTGCTAGAGTATACCGAACCGGTATCCAAAAAAGGCCTTAACCTATTATGTACGCCCGGTAATGACGTCGAAAGTACGACTGGACTCGCAGGATCTGGTTGTACCCTCATTTGCTTTACCACCGGTTTGGGCACGCCTACAGGAAATCCCGTCGCCCAGGTCATCAAAATATCCAGCAACAACACCCTGAGCCGTCGTATGAAAGATCTTATCGATTTTAATGCCGGCACGATCATAACGGGCGAGGATACGATAGAAAGCAAGGGAGAAGAATTGTTGCAATATATCATAAAGGTGGCCAGTGGCGAGGTAACGCCTGCTGCCGTTCGATTGGGGCAGGACGATTTTATTCCCTGGAAGCGGGGAATATCGCTTTAAGTTAAAATCCTATTGTCAAGTTCACGTTCAAAACCAGGTAAAAGCCAATGCAACCCCTTAACAGAAAATCCACAACAGATAAATCAACTTTCCCTATTAAGATTATGCAATTCGGCGGAGGCAATTTTCTCCGTGCTTTTGTGGACTGGATGGTCGACATACTGAACAAGGAAACCGATTTTAACGGCGGCATCGCCATTATCAAACCCACCGAGGGCGGTGATTATTCGGAACTAAAGGAACAAGACGGGCTTTTTACGGTTGTACTTGATGGGATAAAGGACGGAAAACAGATGTCGGAAAAGTCCTTAGTGACCTCGGTTCAAAAGGTCGTGAACTGCTATACCGAATGGCAATCCTATCTCGATTTGGCAGAGAATCCCAATTTGCGTTTCATCGTTTCCAATACCACGGAGGCGGGGATACAATTCAGTCCCGAAGATAAATTCGAGGAAAGCCCCCCAAAGGAATTCCCTGCAAAACTGACCGTTTGGCTGCATCATCGCTTCGAAC
This sequence comes from uncultured Flavobacteriaceae bacterium, assembly GCA_963734985.1. Lineage (GTDB taxonomy): Bacteria > Bacteroidota > Bacteroidia > Flavobacteriales > Flavobacteriaceae > Pricia. The sequence continues at coordinate 690,285 of CAVTJB010000002.1, read as the reverse complement.
ATTTTGCTGGCGACGCATCAAGGGGCTGTATTCTACTGCCCTGCGAATTAATTGAAAATAACGGTAAGGCCTTGAAGGATTGCGTTTTACAATATGTCGGACCTTTGGCAGTTGGGCGATGATTTTAAGGAATGGCTCGATTCCGCCAACTATTTTTGCGGTACATTGGTCGACCGTATCGTATCGGGCTATCCCCGAGAGAGGGCCAATGGAATCGAAAAGGAACTAGGCTTTAAAGACCAGCTTTTAGTGGCGGGGGAATACTATCACAGCTGGGTCATTCAAGCTCCGGAATTTGTTCAAAAAGAACTCCCTTTTTCGAGAACCGAACTGAATGTCGAATTTGTAGGCGACTTAGCCCCCTATCGTGAGATGAAAGTTCGCCTTTTGAACGGCGCACACACTTCGATGGTGCCCGTGGCCTATTTGGCCGGCATCCGGCTCGTGAACGAGGCGATGGATGATGAAACGGTCAGCAGTTTTGTGGAATCCCTTTTGTTGGAAGAAGCCGCCCCGACTTTGGATTTTCCCGTGGAAATCAAACGAAAATTCGTAGCCGATGTGTTAGACCGTTTTAGAAATCCGTTATTAAAGCATCAGCTTATCAGTATTTCCCTAAACAGTACTTCCAAATTTGTCGCCCGTCTGTTGCCGACTTTGAAGGACTACTATGCCAAAGAAGGAAAACTCCCCGAACGAATCGTCTTCGGCCTTTCCGCATTGATCCGATTCTATAAAGGTGAAATCGATGGCGAGGCCATCCCCTTAAAAGATCATAAAAAGATATTGGATTTTTTTGCCGTTCAATGGAAAAAATATGATGACAATAAACTGAATTTAAATCAGTTGGTTACATCTATATTAAAAAACAGTTTTATCTGGAAGGAAGATTTGACCCTGCTGGACGGATTGGTGGAGAGCGTAACCCACAACCTAGAGGATATAGAAAAAAAAGGCATTTTTCAATCCCTTAAAAATTTGATATAACGAAAATAATTATGACTATAGACGCCCACCAACATTTTTGGAAATATGAGCCTGAAAAGCATGCCTGGATTGACGATAGCATGTCCGCCATCCGGCGTGATTTTTTGCCCTCCGATCTACAAAAGGTATATGCAGAAAACGGCATTGATGGCTGTGTGGCCGTTCAGGCGGACCAAACGCTGGCAGAAACCGATTTCCTGCTAAATCTTGCAGAGGAACACGATTTTATCAGAGGGGTCGTGGGCTGGGTCGATTTACGTGATGAAAATGTGGATGAAACTTTGAGGAAATATCATTCCCACAAAAAACTGAAGGGCTGGCGGCACATTGTCCAAGGCGAAGCCGATTCCAATTTTTTGCTGCGTTCTTCTTTTGTAAGAGGAATATCGTATTTGAAAAAATACGATTATACTTACGATATTTTGGTCTTTCCCCACCAATTAGGTGCAGTACTGGAATTCGTAAAGCGCTTTCCCAGCCAAAGATTCGTCATCGACCATATTGCCAAACCTTACATTAAAGACGGATTCTACGAGGGATGGGCCTTACTAATGCAAGCGATCGCCCAGCAAGAAAACGTGTACTGTAAATTATCGGGCATGGTAACCGAAGCGGATTACCAATCATGGACCCCAGAACAATTACATCCCTATTTACATCATGTTCTGGAAGTTTTTGGAAGCGATCGGCTTATGTTCGGTTCCGATTGGCCGGTCTGTTTGGTGGCAGGAGGATATTCCGCTATCAAACAAATCGTAAGCGACTTTATCGCCGAGTTGGGAGAAAACGATCGCAATATGATCATGGGCGAGAATGCTAGAGCGTTCTATCGGCTCTAGTATTTATTAAAATTGGAAAATCTAATTAAAGAAACTACTGCCTTCACTTCGATGGGGCGAGCGCATCCGACGACGTCATGATCGCGCTGGAATAATTAAAAATGTATGGATCTACATCTAGAAAACAAAGTAATTCTTATTACCGGAGCGGCCGGAAAAAAAGGAAGTATCGGGGAAACCCTATTGCAGCATTTAGTCGCCGAAAACGCACTTCCTGCGGTCATCGATAGAAACGAACGTGGCTTTGAATATATTAAGGCCATCCAGCAAAAAGGCACCGATGCCCTTTTTTGCCAAGCCGATGTTACCGACCCCGAACAGGTTAAAAATGCAGTACATCGAATCGCCACCCACTACGGTCGGATCGATGTCGTGCTTAACAATGTAGGAGTGAACGATGGCGTGGGCCTGGAGGCCTCCTATGAGGAATTTATGGATTCTCTAAAACTGAATGTGGTAAGCTATTTCCTGACGGTAAAATTCGCCCTGCCCCTGTTAAAAAAATCCAAAGGCAATATTTTAAATATTGGCTCTAAAGTAGCGCTGACCGGACAAGGCGGCACTTCGGGCTATGCCGCCTCAAAAGGCGGGGTGCTGGGTCTGACCCGGGAATGGGCGGTTGATCTGTTGGATTATGGCATCCGCTGCAACACCATCATCATCGCGGAATGTTGGACCCCTGCCTATGACGATTGGATCAGTAACCTTGAAAATGGCAAGGAAAAATTAAAATCCATCCTTCAAAAAATTCCTTTGGAAAACCGTATGACCACTCCCGATGAAATTGCCGACCTGTGCCTATTTACTATCTCGGACCGATCATCGCATACCACCGGTCAGTTCATTTTTGTCGATGGCGGCTATGTGCATTTAGACCGTGCCCTATTATAGATTTCAACATCTACCTCACTGCCCTACCTTATTTACCAAGGTTCCGATATGGTCGATGGTTATTCTTACTTCATCCCCTACCTTTAAGGTGAAATTATCCGGGGGGATAATGCCCGTACCGGTCATCAAGAAACAGCCGTTGGGGAATTTGAGTTCCCTGAAAAGAAATTCCACTAATTCGATGTGTTTCCGTTTCATCTGGCTGATGGGAATCTGATCGGAGAAAACCTTTTTATCTTCTCTTACAATATCCAACTGTATCTGTGATTCAGATGCTATGGGCACTTCCGGCACATAAATACAAGGTCCCAGACCCGCACACCCCTCATAGGTCTTGGCCTGGGGAAGGTATAGGGGATTTTCGCCCTCGATGCTACGGGAACTCATATCGTTGCCGATGGTGTACCCTTCTAGGGTACCTTCAGAACTGATAAACAAGGTAAGCTCGGGTTCCGGCACATCCCAAGTGGAGTCCTTTCGTATTCTAACCGTTCCGCCATGGCCGACCGTTCGTTGGGCGGTCGCTTTAAAAAAGAGCTCCGGACGCTCGGCATCGTAGACACGGTCGTAAAAGCTACCACCACCCGCTTTCTTCGATTCTTCCATCCTGGCCTGCCGGCTTCGCATGTAAGTTACGCCAGAGGCCCATATTTCTTGGGTACCCATGGGAGGCCGGAGCACACTGGGCAAGCTTTCAGGGGAGTAAGGCTCCATACTCTCAACCTCCTTTAGCAACTTTTGATGCAGCCTTTGTCGATTCAGGAAAGCATCCCAGTCTTGTACTTCTTTGATGTAGAACTGATCTTCATTATGGATCACGGCTCCCTCTTCGGTCTTGTAGATTTTCATTTCTGAACGGATTGTGGATTTCAGCGTAAATGTAAGGTTTTGAAATGCTTTTTAAAAGCAGGTGCCAACGATTCTATTTTTTGGTCATATTGTGTTATCTTGGGAGCCTAACTTTATAGTATAGGAATGAAAACAATGTTCGATATTAAAGACAAGATTGCAATAATAACCGGCGCAAGTGGTGCCTTGGCCGGAAGTGTTGCCATAAGCTTGGCCGAAGCCGGTGTAAAACTGGCCTTGCTGACCCGAAAAGAATCATCGCTACGACCCTTATTGGACGAAATAGCGCAAAACGGGGGAAGGGCCGAGGCGTATGAAGCGGATATCCTTGATGAGGAATCGCTACAGAATGCCAAGCTCCAGATCATGAACGACTATGGAAGGATAGACATTCTTTTGAACATTGCAGGCGGAAATTTGCCGGGGGCGACAATCGCTCCCGACAAAACGATTTTTGACCTTTCTATGGACGATTTTAAAAAAGTGATGGATTTGAACCTGAACGGTACCGTATTGCCTTCGTTGATTTTCGGTGAAACCATGGCCCATCAAAAAAAGGGTGTCATCATCAACTATTCTTCCATGGCGGTCGAACGGGTCATCACCCGGGTAGCGGGATATTCGGCCTCCAAGGCGGCAATGGAAAATTTTACCCGATGGATGGCAGTAGAATTGGCCACCAAATTTGGGGAGGGCGTTCGAGTGAATGCCATTGCACCGGGCTTTTTTATCGGAAAACAGAACAAGGCGCTTCTGACCAACGAAGACGGAACGTACACCGAACGGGGGGACACTATAATAAAAAACACCCCTATGGGAAGGTTCGGAAAGGCCGAGGAACTGAATGGCGCCATCCACTTTTTATGTAGCAATGCTGCTAAATTTATAACGGGAGTCGTGCTTCCGGTGGACGGAGGCTTTAGTGCTTTTAGTGGTGTTTGATTAAGCATCCAGTGGCAGTTGCAGTAAGCGAAAAAAATGAAAGTTCAAAGGGACCTGACCTGCAACAACCTTGAACCTTGAACAGCTACGAAGTAGCGATGAAAATTAAATTTCTTTACAAATAATTTATGAAACAAACATGGCGATGGTACGGGCCGAGCGATCCCGTTAGCCTTCAGGATATCAAACAGGCCGGGGCGACCGGTATCGTTAATGCGCTACACCATATTCCCAATGGCGAGGTCTGGCCTGTAGCGGAAATCGAAAAACGGAAAAAAATGATTACGGATAGCGGCTTGGTTTGGTCGGTGGTCGAATCGCTACCGATCCACGAGAGCATAAAGACTCAAAAAGGGCACTACCGACAGCATATCGAAAATTATAAACAGAGTCTTAAAAATCTAGCTGAATGCGATGTGAACGTAGTCTGCTATAACTTTATGCCGGTGCTGGACTGGACGCGCACCAGCCTCGACTACGAGGTGGAGGACGGCTCGAAAGCCTTGCGCTTTGAATTCAATGCACTCGCTGCTTTCGATCTCTTTATCCTTAAACGACCCGATGCGGAAGCCACCTACACCAAAGAACAGATTAGCGAGGCGAAAGAGCGTTTCGACCGAATGTCGGAAACGGACATCTGGGAACTGGTAAAAACGATCATCGCAGGATTGCCCGGTTCATCAGAGGGCTATCCAGTACCGGAAAAGGGATACGATCTGAGCAAGTTTCAAAGTATTTTGGATACTTATAAGGATATCGGGGAAAGTGAAATGCGCGACCATCTGGTTCATTTTTTAAAGGAAGTGATTCCCATAGCTGAAGAAACTGGCGTTCTCATGTGTATCCACCCAGACGATCCGCCGTTTTCTATATTAGGACTACCGCGAATCATGGGCACCGAAACCGATTATGCCTATATCTTCGATAAGGTAAAATCCGTTCACAATGGCATTACATTTTGTACGGGATCTTTGGGTGTGCGTGCGGATAATGATATTTTAAGGATGTTCGAACGCTTTTCCGATCGCGTACATTTTCTGCATCTGAGAAGTACCCAGCGCGATGGCAATGGCAATTTCTACGAAGCCAACCACTTAGAGGGTGACGTACCTATGTACGAGCTGGTCAAAAAAATTCTTCAGGAGGAAAAAAGGAGAAAAGGAGAGGGACGCGAATACGCCCAAATTCCCATGCGGCCCGATCACGGTCATCAAATGTTAGACGACCTGCACAAAAAGACCAACCCAGGCTATTCCGCTATAGGACGCCTGCGCGGTTTGGCGGAGTTAAGGGGATTGGAAATGGGCATAAAGATGAGTGTCTAGGTCTTAAGCCGTATTGACCCCTTTCGGCCGCTCTAACCGGAGCCGGAATGGTGGTCGGAAGGCACCACTTCTAGCTTCTCAAACTTTTGATCAACGACAAAGTCTCCCTAATCCTGTTTTCAAGCGCCGTATAATCCTTATTCGCCAAAATATCCTTACTGATCATTTGCGACCCCATGCCTACACAGGTCACACCGGCATCGAACCAGCCTTTCAGGTTCTCCTCGTCGGTACTGACCCCACCGGTAGGCATCACGCTAGTCCAGGGTTGTGGGCCTTTGATTGCTTTCACAAATCCGGGTCCGTAGGTATCCCCTGGGAAAAGCTTGACGATTTCACAGCCCAGTTCCTCGGCCCTATTAATTTCGGTCAAGGTACCGCATCCTGGGGACCAAAGCACCTTTCGGCGGTTGCACACGATGGCGATATCCTCTCGCAAAGTGGGGGTAACGATAAAATTCGCCCCCATTTGCATAAACATACTGGCCGCCGCCGCATCGGTGATGGAACCGACACCCATAATCATTTCCGGAAGCTCTTTAACAGCATATTTGTTCAGTTCGTGAAACACCTCGAAAGCGAAATCACCTCGGGCAGTGAACTCTAACAATCTGGAGCCTCCCTCATAGCAGGCCTTTAAAACTTTCTTACCGAGTTCGACGTCCGGATGGTAGAAAAGGGGTACCATGCCGGTTTCTTCCATAACCTTTACTACTTGAATTCGTGTGAATTGTGACATTCTTTCCTTTTTTGTGAAATTGCCTCGCTACGCGCGCAATTAATATTTGTTATCAACGTGCTACTCGACCGGAAGCATCCCCGCCCATCAGTTTTTCCACCTCGTCTACGGTCGACAGATTCGCATCGCCCATGATGGTATGTTTTAGGCAGGATGCGGCCACCGCGAAATTCAACGCGTTCTGGTCGTCTTCGGGATATTTTAGGAGTCCGTATATCAGCCCCCCCATAAAGGAATCACCGCCCCCTACCCTATCGACGATATGGGTGATTTGGTATTCCGGGGATTTGAACATGGTTTCCCCATCATAAAGAACGCCCGCCCAAGTGTTGTGGGAAGCAGAAATCGAGCCTCTTAGTGTAGTAATCACTTTTTTGGCATCCGGAAATTTTTTCATCATCTGTTTACACACGGATAGAAAGGCATCTGCCTTGACTTGATCACCTTGCGTGGTAATATCCAATCCTTCGGGTTTGATACCGAAATGCTTTTCCGCATCCTCCTCATTTCCTAGAATGATATCACAGTAGGAGGTCAGTTCCGTCATAATCTCCTCCGGTTCAACACCATACTTCCACAATTTAGCGCGATAGTTTAAATCCGTGGAAATGGTTACACCCTTATCCTTGGCCGCCTTGACGGCTTCTAGGCATACATCGGCGGCCCCTTGGGAAATAGCCGGGGTAATTCCGGTCCAATGAAACCATTCTACCCCTTCGAACACCGCGTCCCAATCGATCATTCCTTTTTCGATTTCCGCGATAGCGGAGTGGGCCCGGTCATAAACTACCTTACTACCGCGGCTCACGGCACCTGTCTCTAGAAAATAGATACCGAGGCGGTCTCCTCCAAAGATGATTTTATCGGTGCCCACGCCCCTTTTTCTCATTTCCATGAGAGCACATTCCCCGATATCATTTTTGGGCAAACGGGTCACGAAGTCCACTGGAACCCCATAATTGGCCAATGAAACGGCCACATTGCTTTCTCCGCCCCCATACACCACATCAAAAGTGTTGGACTGCGAAAATCTTAAAAATCCTGGAGGGGACAACCGCAACATGATCTCCCCGAAAGTCACTACTTTTTTCATTTAAAATCAATTATGTATTTTGAAATAGACACCATTGTCAGGTTCCACGAATATAAGCGTTCTTGTGGGATCTTCAAAAAGAAGGTTTTATTGCAAAGAGAAGATGATACCCAATGGCTTAAAAATAAAATAAATTGAGCACTTTCTTTTACTACTCCGCCAAAACCGGCTCGTCTTTAACCTTGGGCGGTCTTTTATGCCAATAGGAGGCAAGTATGGAGCCCGTGATGTTCATTAATGGCCCAAAAACGGCCGGTGCCAGGCCCATGGTAGCAATCTTGCCCAAAGAATTGGCAATGCCGGAGGCGAGCCCACCATTTTGCATCCCCACCTCGATGGCAATGGTGCGGGCATCCTGCTCGGGCATTCTGAAGAGTCGGGCGAACCAATAGCCCAAGGTATAGCCGAATACATTGTGGATCAAGACCAATAGCATCAGAATTCCACCGATTTCTAACAGGCTGTCCCTTCCGGCCGCCGTAATAATAGTAATTATGATGCCGATAGCCAGCATGGATACTACAGGCATGGCCTTATCGAGCCACTTGGTCTTAAAGAACCGGTTGAACAATAATCCCGCCCCAATGGGGATAATGATCATTTTGGTAATGCTCCACATCATATCCAATACATCGATTTCTACGAATTCCCCCGCCAAGAATTTCATCAATAGTGGGGTTAAAAAGGGCGCCAATAGGGTGGCGATCGAGGTTATGGTAATCGATAGGGCCAAATTGGCATTGGCCAGATAGGCCATTACGTTGGAAGCGACCCCGCTGGGCGAGCACCCTATCAAAACAATACCTGCCGCTATCTCGGGAGGAAAATCACTGGTCTTGGCCAAAGTATAGCCGACCACAGGCATGATCAACAATTGCGCAGCGACTCCTATCAGCACGCCCCGCGGTGTTTTGAAAACCGCAGCGAAATCCTTTAATCCCATTTGGGTACCCATACCGAACATAATAATCTGGATCAAAGGAATAATCAGTATGGTCAACTTAAAGTCGCCCACGTAAGTAAAGAGGTTGGGATAGTACAGTGCTGCCGAAACTCCGGCAAATATCATAGTGGTAAACACAAGCCCGTTCAGTGTCTTATATCCGCTACAGCCTAAAGCTAAGGTGGCAAAGAACAATAGAAAAAGAATGCCGGCCCGGTCGATATGTCCCATAAGTATCATGCCGATAATGACAACAAGCAAAATGGCGGCAATGCCCAGGGAAACGGAGTAAAGGTTGATTTTTTTCAAGGGACGTTCGTTTTATGGAAGTTTATAAGCCTGTCTTGCCAACAGCTTCCATTGGCCCTTCTGTTTTAAATAGGTCATCATTACGCCGATTCGGACATCGGCCGGCTTTCCATTATCGGTGCCCTCCGCTACAAAAATATGGCGTACTATGGCGGTGTCGCCTGAAATAGCAATATTTTGTTCTGCTGGGGTAATGGAACTAAAATCAAAGGAACCGTTCATGACCCCTTCCACATATTGCGCCTTATCCTCAATTTTCCCGCTCGAATGTCCATACGTCAGCGCTTCTGCCGTAAGGTTTTTGAGGGATTCTTGATTCTTATCGACCATAGCTGCATAAAGCTCGCTTACGGCCGTTTCAATTTTTTGGGTGTCCTGTTCCGCTTGGGCGTAAGTGACCGTGGTGAAAAGGGCTAGGAAAACACCCCATATTCCTTTATTTTTCATAATGCTAATTTAATGGATTTTTCAAAAGACAATCTACCTTTTATTGGCGTTCAAATGGTCGTTTAGTTCTTTGCGGGTCATGGGCAACTCACTGTCCGGATACTCCTTGAGCCAATCCCTAAAATCGGCTTTAATCTCATCCGTCCATTGGGTATCTATCTCTCCCGGCGTATAGGTTTTTTCTCGAAGCCGTTGAAATCCGAACTGATCGCGAAGCGCTACCACTTCCGAAGAAAGTACCAGATTAGCAACCAAATGGGCGGGAATAAAGACAATGCCATGGCGATTGGCGAGCACCACATCACCGGGCAATACAGTAGCCCTTCCGATACGGATCGGGGTATTGATACTAGTCAACATTTCCTCCTGTAAGTAGGAAGGGTCTTGCCCGCGCCACCAACCATTGAATCCATCAATATCCATGAGACCGGCCACATCGCGTACGCCACCATCGAAAATGACTCCGTTATTGGAATTGGCATATATGGCGTTGCCGAGATTCGATCCGATTAAGGTACCATCGATAATCCTGCCGTAACCATCCGCTACATAGACGTCCCCCGGACGCAATATTTCTATAGGCCAAGAGTTACTTCCTCCTACGGTATCCCGGTTTTCTTTCGCACCTTTCATCTTGACAAGTTCTTTGTAATCCTTGCGCAAGGGCATGTATTGGGCGGTGAGAACCCTACCCGTCATCACGTCGTCGGGGTGGAGTACTTCCCAATCCCCGTCATACTGATTGTTGTATCCCTTGCTTCTCAGATAGCCCCAGGCTTCTTCCATCTGTATTTTTTTCAAGCGTTTTAAAAGGGCATCCGAAACTTTGGGCCGTCCGTCATCATAACGCTCCCCCTGCCAATCGGAAGTCAATTCCTTGACATATCCGGAAGTAGCGGCAACACCTTGTGATGCTACCGAGAGGTAGGACAGAGCAAACAACGCCGTCAAAAATAATCTTGTTTTCATATATAGGATTTTGTTCTTCGTGAAGTAAATCATTTGGCTTTGCACTTAACAATGATAGTGATTTAAGGTGGACTGACAAAATGGTTGAACGTCCCGAATGGATGTCCGGGCATTCGACAACCCCATACTAACTATTTCGCCTGTCGGACGGGCTGGCCCAACAACTATTTTGCCACTAGTGTTAGATTAAATCCCAAATCTACGATTGCCGCCATTTCAGCTTAATTCAACGCTAGATAATCCGTTATGGGTAACCGTTTAATATCATTATTTTAATAACTTTTACCCATTAACTATATGTTCTATCGTGTGAACGCAGTTCGTTCCATTGATCCGTAGATTCGAAATAACTCTTGTCCCTAGGGTCGATATGTTTTTTCAACACCTCTTCGTTCAGTTCGATGCCGAGTCCCGGTGCGGTGAGCGGCACGGTGGCAAAGCCCTTGTCGATCATTTTAAAGCCGCCGACCGTGGTAACGAGGTCTTCCCACCACGGCAGATCTACGGAATGGTGTTCCAATGCCAAAAAGTTCTGGGTCGCCGCGGCACAGTGCACGTTCGACATGAACGAAACCGGGGTGCCGGCCTGGTGCATGGCCATCGCCACGCCATACTCCTCCGCATAGTCGCCGATCCGCTTGGTTTCCAGGAGCCCCCCTGAAGAGGCCAGATCGGGATGGATGATATCGACCGCCCTTTCTTCGATAAGCGGCCTGAAATCCTTAAGCAGATAGATATCCTCTCCCGTGGTGGTAGGGGTCTCGATGGCGTTCGTGATGGCCTTCCACTGTTCGGTGTACTGCCAGGGGACCATATCCTCGAACCAGGCCAAACGGTATTTCTCAAGGGCATGGGCCAGGCGGATGTTGTTGTTCATATCGAAATGGCCGTAATGGTCCGTGGAAATGGGAATCTCATACCCCACCATGTTCCGGACGTTTTCTACAATCTGCTGCAGTTCCTCCAACCCCTTTTCCGTAATCTGGATCTGGGTAAAGGGATGCATGGTATTGCCATAGTTCATATAGTTTCTTTGATCGCCCCATTGGTTAAGGCTACCATTCTCGTTTTCCCAAAACTTGCCGTTGACTACGGTACCGGGTTTTCCCTTCAGTTCGCCGATGGAGACGTCCATCTTCAACCAAGTGTAGCCCTGCTCGTTGACCCGGAAATCGATCAGTTTTTTTTGTTCTTCGGGAGATTTGGCCTCGGGGGTATCGGCGTACATCCGTACCTTGTCCCGATATCTGCCACCGAGCAACTGCCAGGCCGGGACATTGTAGGCCTTTCCACAGAGGTCCCACAGGGCCATTTCGACCCCGCATACGCCCCCGGCCTGACGGGAAGGCCCTCCGAACTGTTTGATGCTCTTGAATATCTTCTCGACGTTACAGGGATTCTTGCCCAGGATGCGGCTCTTGAGCATCAAGGCGTATCGCACGTCGGCGGCATCCCTGACCTCCCCCAGGCCATAGATCCCCTGGTTGGTGTCTATCCGGATGATAGCCGTGCCCCCCATTACCGCGGTAAGCACATAGCGCATGTCGGTGATCTTAAGTTCGGAAGGCGCCGAGGCCCGGTTGACCTTTGAGGTGGTGTGCGACACGGTATCCTCAAAGGAATAGCCCATAAGACCGGACAGTCCCAGGCCGCCCAGAGCGGTCATTTTTAAAAAGTTCCGGCGGGCGTCGCCTGTTCTGGGATCGTCAATCTCGGCTTGGCGGGAAGCGGTGTAGGATTGTTCCTCTTTCTTGTGGTTAGCAATGATTTGCTTCAGATTGTTTTTCATGAATACTTATTTATATATATAATGGACTTATTAAGATTTTTTCTTTTACCTACAATATCACATTTTAAGGCTATGTCTCCTCATTTGGGAATATCGTAACCCTACTATGCTTTTAACAAATGACTTCCTCTAGCGTCAAAAGCCGATATTCTCGGTTCCAGATAATAAATCTAAACGAGTTCAATCGATGTATAACTATTGAGAAGATAAATTTCATTAAATTTTTACGTCCCACCAAATTCGTGTTTCAAGGTTATCTGGCCCTTGCCTGCTGACCGCTTCCTGCAAATTTGCCGAATTAACCGTCTTTTCGGAATCGGGATAGGTTAGTCTTCTGATAAAATCCTCGGTTTTGAGCTCGCTGCCCGGATAAGGGTTGGGTGCAACCTCGGGATAACCACTTCTTCTAAAATTGGCCCAGCTTTCGGAACCGTTCAGAAAAGACGATATCCAATATTGATTGTTAATCTGTTCCAATTCCATACCCGGCGTGAGGGAATGTGTTGATAGATACGCTTCAATATCGGCTTCGGGAATCGTGGTATCGCCAGTCCATGCCGCAAATTGTTCCATGTTGGCCCGGATAGCATCTTGATATACTGCATTGGCATTGCCCGAAACCCAGCCCCGAACGATGGCTTCGGCATATAATAACAAGGTTTCGGAGTAGGTCACAAAAAAACTTGGTGCCTCCGGGGCTCCCAGCCTTGTTCGATCTAATTGGCTATAATCGAAAAGGCTTGCCACGCCATCTGCGGCAATCTGGGGTGCTATGGTGGTATTATCGAAACCTTGGGGCATTCCGATCTGTACATCCGGATCTCGATTTGCATTTTCCGGAATTTGACCGCCTTCAGATTCCGAACCTACATACCGAACCGCGATGGCTGTCAGTCTAGGGTCGTCGTTATTCTGCATAAAGTCAACAAACTCCTTATCCAAATAGAAAAATGGGGCTTGTCCACCGTTCAAATTCGTTCCCAGGTCATTTCGGAAGCTTGCGTCGTGTCGAACAAGCGCATTATCTTCGTTAGATGTCATGATGCCTCCAGCAATCGCTTTTGCGGCAAATTTTTGGGCTTTCGCCGGGTCGACCTTGACCAATCGCATTGCTGCCCGAAGCAACAAAGAGTTCCCCAATCTCTTCCATGCCAATATATTGTCACCAATACCGGCACCGGCGTACATAACCTCTTGGTTTACGGCATCCTTTGATGGATCCAAGGCGGCGGAAGCTTCATCAAGTTCCTTGAGCAAATCATCGTAAATCTGCTCTTGCGGTGTGTATGCGGGAAAAGGAATCTGTTCCAAGAATCCCAATCCGGCTTCGAAATAGGGTATATCGCCATAGGTATCTGTCAAAACCATAAATTGCTGTGCCCTCCAGATACGGAGCATAGACAACAAATTCGTTTGCTCGGGGTCGTCGGCAATGGCCGCAATACCATCAATCATATTTTTTATCGTTGTACGATACCCATCGTTCCAAAGGGCCAGCGTCGCCGCACGATTATCTTGATTGAGGTTAGCCCCGGTACCTACACCGGCAAAAGGGGTGATCATTTGCCTTACAATTGTGACTTGATACGTAAGGTTATTGCCATAGCCGGGGGCAGCTTGTATGATTGCAGTGTTCAGTTGATAGGTCGGATCTATAGAGACCAAACGTACCTTGTCTGTATTCAGGTCATCGAATCCTTCATCGCATGAGCCGAGCATTGCCAGTATAAAAAACGCGCTACTGATATATTTTGTTACATTTTTCATAGTCTTTGCTTTAAAATTTAATGTTCATATTAAAACCGATATCGCGGGTAATCGGTAGCCCAGTTGCCTCAAGACCTACAAACTGATCGCCTATGATACCGTTTTGATCGGGATGGATATGGGGCACCCATTTTTTAAGTACGGCAACATTGTTCGCTACGATATCAAATTTAAGGCCCTTGATGACTTTGAACCTTTCCAAATGCTTTGTAAAATCATATCCTATGGAAATCTGCCGTAACTGCCATGATCCCGCATTGAATACCGATGCCTCAGAGCCCCTATGGGTACGTATGGTCTGGTAGAAGCCCTGGATATCGGCCCGGGCGGTATTTACGCTGCCATCTAGGTTCACGCCCTCTCCGATGACATAGCCCACATCCCGTCCGACCAAGGTAGCCTTATCGAGTCCATGCCGATAGGCGTTGATATGAGTACCTGATATCATCTTATGTCCCAATTTATAATCTATTAGAAAGGAAGCCGTCAAATTTTTGTATTTAAAGCTGTTGGTAAACCCACCGACCCACTTGGGCAACGCGCTCCCGAAGTCAATTTGTTCTTCCGAACGTAAAGGAAATCCGTTGTTTTCGTCAAAAATCTGGTTACCCTGCGCGTCGCGCAACCATCCCCATCCATATAGTTGGGCCATGGGCTTCCCGACCACCTGCCGGAGCTCACCGTGAAATTCGGCTTCTCCAACCGTAATAAAAGTATCATCGACACTTTCACCCAGACTCAGTACCTCAGAGGTATTATAGGACAGATTGGCCGAAGTGTTCCAGATAAAATTCTCTGTTTTTATGGGGCTGACGTCAAAAAAGACCTCTACCCCTTCATTTCTACTCTCCCCAACATTTATTCTGCGGGTGGTATAACCAGAGGCGTCGGAGGTCTGTGCTAAAAGTATCTGATCTGAAGAAAGCTTGTTGTAATACGAAGCCTCAAATCGTAAGTTATTGAACAAGGTCAATTCAAGACCTACTTCCCTTTCGGTAACCCGCATGGGCCTCAAATCCGTATTCGGGATAACGCTAGTGTCGATACCGCCTACTGGTTGATTCAGGAGTTGCAGCGGATTGATCCTATAGGGCAAGTTATCGGCGTAGGGCCCAACATCCGTATCACTACCTACCTCTGCATAGGCAAACCGTATTTTCCCAAAGGAAAACCAACTCGGCATCTTTAAAGCTTGACTGAAAACAAAACTACCGGTGACGGAAGGATAGAGTATACTTCTGTTCGCAGGTGACAGTGTAGAGAACCAGTCATTTCTTGCGGTGGCATTCACATACAGATAGCCCCCGTAAGAAATTTCAGCCGCGGCATACAACGAATTTATTTGCTCTTCGGAACGAGTATAGTTCGGCGAGACCGTACTTGCATTACCGATTGTGTAAAGATCACGCGTATAGAAGTTTTCGCCCAAAATCGTATTTACATCCGATCGGCGGTACATTTGGTTGCCACCAAAATTCAACATTGTACCGAAGTCGCCGAACTGCTTGTTGGCAGTAATTAAAAAATCGGCATTGACCTCCCTGAACCGTCTTTGATCCTGGATGTACTGTCCATTTACAAATCCAGGCGGCGGATCCGACTGTCTTTGTGACCCTGTAGGCAAGTTGTAGTCCACATCGCGTATATAATAATCCTGCCCCACCCGAACTTGGGCGGACAACCAATCTGTAAATTCGTAACTAGTGGTAATATTACCGAACACCCGATCACGCGTATTATTTTCAAAGCGTTTTAAGGCAAAATAGGGATTGGTCCTATTCGTAAACCTGGAATATGGAATTTCATCGCCATTTTCATCGCAGCAGTTCTCCCGTAACAAATCCAATGGCATGGTTGATGCCAGGGTGTAAATGACCACGGGACTAAAATCCTGTTCTGCAATATTGGGCGGATTAGTGCGAACTTCATTGGAGTAATTAACATTGCCCGAAATCGAAAACTTTTTAAGCTTTTGGGTAAATCCAACATTAATCGTTCTCCTTACATAATCGGAACCCGGCAGAATAGATGTCGCATTCATATTGGCCGCGGAGAAGCTGATTCCCCCATTATCCCCACCGGAGGCAACGCTAATGGTATTCATCAGGGTAGAACTGTTTCTGTAATAGTCACTGACTTTGTGACGTTGGGGCAAGTAGGGTACTACTAGTCCGTCAAAAAGAATCTGCGTTCCCCCTACGGGTTCTCCAAAACTCCAAACCCCGGTGTTAGGGAAAGGCGCATCAGGTCGCTCACCACCTTCTCCTTGACCGTATTCATATTGATAATCTGTAAAATCAAGGGGGGTGCCATTCGTATAGTTCGAATTAAAACTCACCTCGACACCGCCTTCCGCTGACCTGTTTTTCGTAGTAATCATGATAACCCCGTCTTTAGCCCTAGAGCCATATAATGCAGAGGCGGCCGCACCTTTTAGGATGGTCATGGCCTCCACATCATCGGGATTAATGCTACTAAGTCCATCCCCACTGTCTGATCGTCTATTACTACCCACTTCGCCCACATCGCCCCTGACCCCAAAAGAGGTATTGTTGATAGGAACACCGTTGACGACAATTAAGGGGGAGTTGTTATTCCCGAACGAAGAAATACCACGTATCCGTATCTTACTACTTCCTTGTGGACCAGAACCGAGACCAGAAATATTGACCCCGGCCACCTTGCCTTGAAGCGCATCCATAAAATTTGGGGTCCTATTCACCGCAAATTCCTCGGAATCTACTTTGGCGGTAGCATATCCAAGTGTTTTCCTGTCCCTTTCAATACCCAAGGCGGTCACTACTACTTCGTCCAAAGCTTGGCTGCTTTCCTCTAAAACTACATTTATGGTTGACTGCCCGTTCATGGCGATTTCTTTGGGAGTAAAACCAATATAACTAAAAACCAGTATCGCATTGTCATTTGGTACCGTGATGCTGTAGTTGCCATCAAAGTCGGATGTGGTTCCGTTCCCTGTTCCTTTAATCAATATACTGGCACCGGGTAATGGAGAACCGTTGGCATCCGAGACTTTTCCGCTTACCTCATAGTCCTGAGGTGTTCGTGGGATGGCAACCCCACCCTCATCTTTCCCAAATCTGTAAGGGGTTAAAATGATTTGAGTGTCAACGATCCTATAACCCACTTTACCCCGGGCAAAAACCCGTTTAAGAATTTGTTCGATATCAGCCTGTTTCACACTGATATCCATGGTTCGTTCGAGATCCAGCTCCCCGCTACTATAAAAGAATTTATAATCGGTTTTAGACTCAATGGCCGCGATAACTTCTAGAACGGTCGCGCCCTTTTTGACAAGGTCAATCTTAATTTTTTTTCCATACTCCGACCCTGCCTGTAATTGGAAAAGTGCTGACACTAAAAACAAAAATGTGATTTTAACCTTTAGATCAATTTTAGGCAGAAACCCGTTTTTTCCTGGAACCAACTGTTTTGGATTTTTCATAATTTTGTGAAGGTTTTGGTTATTCTCTGAACTGAAATCTTTTTTTGAATCGGGAGGTGTTACAGCACTTTCCGATTTTTTGGTCTTTTCTTCATGTGTAAGCTCTTTTAATTAGTGTTGATTCTGGCTGAAAATAATTGTTATTCCTTTCGATAGATAGTTATCCTGTTATCGGTTACCGAATACTCAAACGGAGTATGCTCTTGAAATATCTTTAAAATCTGGTCTATAGTTTCTTTCCTAAAAGTTCCGGTAAACCGTTTATCGTTCAGCTCTTCAATTTTATTTTCGAGGGTTAAATTAAAATGTCTTTCCAATTTCTTTAAAATCAACTCAAATTTATCATCTAAGAAATAAAATTTACCTTCGGTCCAAGCGACATATTTTTCTACGTTTACCTGATTAACCGAGAGATTGCCGTCCAGAATTTCGGCGCGCTCTCCCGGAACTAAGTCCCGGGATTCTTCTAATCCATCCCTATCCTCCTTGTACACCCGGATACTTCCTTCAACCAAGACCGTAGAGGTGTTTTTTTCATTTTTGTAACTTGAAACATTGAATTTGGTGCCATATACCTCGATGCCAATATCTTCCGTAACTACCACAAAAGAACTTCCTTTATCTTTTTCAACCGAAAAATAAGCCTCCCCATCTAGATAAACAGTTCTCGCCACCCCACTAACAAAGACCGTAGGATACCGCAATTTTGAGCCTGAATTGAGAAGGACATGGGAGTTGTCAGACAACCTTAGTTCGAATTTCTTTCCGTATGGAACCACCAATTCATTGTATTTGATTTCGGATATATTTTCAGCCTTGGTATTATAAATCAACAAATTTCGGTCTTGGTTTCCAATGCTGCCGCCATTGGAGTTCCTTATTATTTTTGAGGTATTCTCGTTTAAGACCCGTACTGTACCGTCTTCCAATTTTAGTGTAACCTCGTTGGCGGTGTTTTCGGGTACTACTTCTAAATTATTCGAATTCCAAAACAGGTGGAATGCCAGAATAGTAAACAGCGCTCCAACGCAGGCAGCTACGGTCCACCATTTAGAACTACCCCTTACGAAGGTCATTCGATTGTTTCCGGTACCCTTCGCCTTAGTTCCATTTTTTCTCTGAACGATTTCTTTGAAAAGTCCATTCATCTCGTTTTCAGAAGGTGGGTTAGTTTCACCGTAACGGATAGTTTTAATAAAACCTGCTGCCTTATCAACAACGTGCTTTTTAGCGGGATTTTCTTGAAGCCAATTTTCCCAAAAGCTTTGCACTTCCCTATTGTCATCCAAAATCCATTTCTGGAAATATTCGTCCATAATAAAGTCTTCTTCCGTATAATTGGTGTACTTCATGTGGGTTTCAATCGTTTTACGGAATACTACTTTATATATAGAAAGAGGCACAAAATTAAATTTTACCCCATGGAACGTGATTTTTTTAATGCTGTCTCCTAGCGCGTTTGACTTGTCTTGGGAGATATAGGTGATACCACCGCACGTAAACAGGTCTTTTTTTATTTCTCTCCCAACCGGTTCAGAAAATCAACGGTATCCCATTTCGATGGCATGCATTAAAGCTTTGATATAACCGAAAGCATAGGCATGGCCTTGAAGATAGCTGGCCGGATCTTCGTGGTGGGGAATATGATCGGGCATAACCATAGCATCGTAACCTACATCCCTCAACGCCATTAAAATTTCCCCAAAATCCATATCTCCATTGTCAGGATATACTTCCTGAAAATCATTATAACCTCCTTTGATATTGCGAAGGTGGATATTGAATATTTGTTTTCGCTCCCCAATCCATCGGATGATTGGCAGAATTTCCGTTCTTGGATCTTGAAGGCCCTCAGCGGTCGATCCTAGGCAAAGGTTAAACCCATGGGATGGACTATCATATAATTGGGCAAAGCGCTTTATGCCCTCGAACACATCGGGACTATTCCATCGGGTGATACCGCGATATCCTATCGGGGCGGGCGGATCGGCGATATGATTGGCTAGCTTTACGTTATATTCTTCGGCCACGGGCATGACCCTATCCAAAAAATAAGTAATTCTTTCGTACATTTCATCGCTGTCTACCTTTCCCGCAATGGTAGGACCTTCGTCTTTGGCAAGTGCTTTTTCTAAGTTCCAGCTTCGGTAATAGGTATTGCCCCGGGTGGTATCCAAGGTATCACCGGTTCTAAGAATAGGTAGTATAATCATGTTATAGTTCAACACCTTAACCCCCGTTTTGCTGGCAACCGTAATCATTTGCTGTATCAATTCAATCTCGCGGTCCCTTGCCGGACTCTTGCCCAACATAATATTCGGGGTACTTATTTTCTTTATACCGGCCGATGATAAGGGAAGGTGATACGCATCTAAACTGATACCATATTTTTCACAGGCTTCCCGCTTTCTCAATGAGTCTTCCAAGTCCCATCCTACCCCTTCGATCAATTTAGGGGCTCCACCATCCATATGAAAAACTCCATACCGTGCTAAAAACTCCAAGTTTTCCTTTCCTGTACCGCCATGCTGACAACCTACATTATATAAAATCTGATTCTTTGATATTTTGGTCGTTTCGCTCTTTTCTATTTTTTTGTTCACTGGAACACATGCTGCCGAAAGCGAACCCATCGCACCGATACCTAAGCCTCCCGTTATCAAGGTAGATAGGGCTTGCCTTCTATTCAAATTTTCATTTTTTTTCATTATTTCTGCTTTTAAGTTTGTATGCGGGGTTGGTTCATAAAATGATTCTACCACCTTTGAAGTTCAAATTGCCAATCAGGATTTATCTTTTTCATTTCTATCTCGTCGTTTCGTTCCTTGATACCACAGTCCAAGAACTGTTGGTGTAATTTTTGTAATTGTTCGCGATCTAACTCAATCCCCAGTCCAGGACCATCGGGTACCTTCGCAGAACCATCTTCAATCTTAATCTTACCTCCTTTAATGACTTCATCGACTTGCCATGGATAATGAGTGTCAAGGGCATAATCTAAATGGGGGACCGCTGCGCCCAAGTGCACCATGGCAGCCATCGAAATACCGAGGTGACTGTTGGAATGCATGGAAAATCCCCTTCCAAAAGTCTGGCATATTCTATTGAGTTCCATAGAGGCCTGCAATCCGCCCCAAAAATGATGGTCCGACAAAATGATCTGTTCGGATCCGAGTCTTAAACTGGAAGGAATATCATCAAACGACGTAGTACACATATTAGTAGCCAACGGAATATTTACTTTTTGGCTTAAGAGGGCCATATTTTCCTGACCACGAACGGGGTCTTCGTAATATTCCAAAACGCCTTCCAACTTTTTACCATATTTCACGGCAGTCTCCAATGACCAAATCGCATTGGGATCAAGCCGTAAAGGAACATTGGGTCCAAAGGCTTTTCGAAGTGCAAGCATACTATCACATTCCACTTCCGGAGGTTGTGCGCCGCCTTTTAATTTGATGGATTGGAAACCATATTCGTCGCACATGGCTTTCGCCTGGGAAACTATCTGTTCGGGCGACAAAGCCTCTGTTTGGCGGGCCTTTACCCAACCGGATGCCTGATAATCTATCCCCAACCCCAATTTTCCTCCCGCTCCCTCATATTTATAGAAAAGGTATGCGGAAAAAGGAACCCTGTCCCTACATCGCCCGCCCAGCAAGTCAACCACAGGACGCTCTAATTTTTGCCCGATAATGTCTAAACAGGCTACCTCGATAGCACTGAAAAGATGCACCAAAAGTCGTTGGTCCCATGGTGCCACGCCTCTTTGATCTTCGCTTTTTTCAAATTTTTCATGGATCAACCTTTTTATGGCATGGCGTTGGAAAACATCCTGGCCGATCAAATTGGGTTTCAAATTTTCCAAAGCCGTGAATATCTTTTCGCTTCCGGGGATTTCACTCAGGCCTGTAATGCCGCTATCTGTAACAACTTCTACGATAATCCGTAAGGCATAGGGTGCATGAAGGCCTGCGGCATTTAGCAACGGAGGGTCGCCGACCGCAATCTGTGTGTTATGTATATCAGTTATCTTCACAATAAAATTTGATGGGTCAAAATAACCTCCGACAACTACTTCTGAGCAAGCCGATGAGGCAGTTTGTTATTATTTATCCATAGTTATTTTTACACCAAAGGCCATATTTGTGCCGCGATTAAAATAACGATCAAGCCGGTAACTCCCATAATGGTCAGCATCGGGGAGAAGGTCTTCAATACTTCCTTTTCGGTTAGGTTGCTCATTTTACACACAATCCAGAAACCGCTGTCGTTCATCCATGGGAATATTTTCGAGCCACAGGCAACGGCAAGTCCCACATATAACATGTGGTATCCAAGGTCCATCGTGTCGGCCATACCGGCAAGAATACCCGATGCCGTAATCATAGCTACCGTGGCAGATCCTTGGGCGGTGCGCACCACTACTGCTATTAAAAACGCAAGCGGAATGATGGCCATTTGATAGCCTTGGGTCAACGCACCGATTCTAGCACTTATTCCGGTCTGTTGAAGCATTGCCCCAAACGCACCCCCTGCAGCAGTAATCAATATAATGACGCCCCCACTCATTAGTGCGGTCTGTACCGCTTTTTTCAAAACTGTGGTATCGTCCTTTTTTTGGAGGACGAGCAATACTAGTGCCGATAATCCACCGCAAATAAGCGCGGTGTTTTTTTCTCCGAAGAAATTAATCAATGTAATCAAAAAGTTACCGGAAGCTCCGACCTCCATAAACGTATCTATTATGGCTTTAACAGTAATCAAAATCAATGGAATCAAAACAGGAAGCGTCGAAAGCCATAAAGACGGCAAATTGGAATCTGATCGCATAGACAGTGCTTTGATATCCTTTAAAGGAGCATCCACGGAATCCCTAAGCGGTACAGGCCATTTCCGATTGGCCCAAACCGCATACATATAGCCAGTGGCAATAGTAAAAAGTCCCACTAGAGTACCGCCAAGCATCATCATACCGATAGGTATTTTCATTTCACTTACTAAGAACAAGGGACCTGGTGTCGGAGGAACCAACGAATTGGCCATTGCCGCGCCTGCCGTAACCGCAAGCACCAATAGTAGATAATTTTTTCCTAATTTATTGGCCATTGCCTTGGCCAACGGAATCATCAGATAAAAGACCGTGTCGAAGAAAACGGGGATTCCTAAAAAGAAACTCCCCCCCAAGAATGATAAGGGGGCATTCTTTTCCCCTGTCCATTTGATAAGCGAACGTATAATTTTTTCAGCGGCGCCACTCTCCAGCATACATTTACCAATAATGGCCGCCATGGCAATGAGTATTCCGATTTTACCACAGGTGTCGCCGAATGCTATCGCAATTCTTTTTCCGACGTGCCAATCGGACATCTGTACAGCGGTTTCACTAGAAAATCCCTTGCTTAGGGCAAAAACTTCAACAGCTGAGGGAGGGGTCAATATGGCGACCACGAAAGCGGCAATCAACAAGGCCAAAAAGGCATGAAGCCTTAGACCTATAATCCCACCGACAACTATGATAATGCCAATTAACAATATGAATAAAGGGTCGGTGAAAAAATGGTCCATATGATGGGTACTGAAATTAATTTCTTTTTGAATTCAAGGTTTGGGCAAACTTTATTCTCTATGCCTACTCGCAGCATGGCCCAACTCTAACAGCACCCAGGCCAAGCCTGATCGCACTATGCTTTCAGCTGTTACAAAACCATATAAATAGTACCAGCACGCGTTAAGCACTTTCCCATTTTATATTCTTTTTTTAAGCCTTTCGTATAGTCTTTTCGGTCAAGTTGGTGGTGAAGAGCATCTTTTTAAATAAAGAGGAAGAAATCCGTTTTTTACCCCATGGAACTAGAAGAAATATTGAAATAGAACTGATCTTGACATTTATGGAACGGGGAATACGCATGTAGATCTAAGCATCGGAACATGACCACCTACGAAACAGGATGAATTTCAAGATAATTATAATTAGCCGTCGTTTGAAGTTTTTGAATGGCTTAGGATCAATACCAGTTAAGTAATTTTTGGATGTTTCCACCCTTAACCTTCGCCCGATCATTTAGGGAATAAGAAGCCATATGTACATCTACGATTTTTGGCTTGCCGCTACCCCAGACCATCCTTTCGGGACCAAACTCTTGAATAACCCGCTTTGTAAAGGGCAATGCGCTTTCGTAGTAAGGGCCGTCTTCCGCAAAATGGTCAAGACCCGATAATTTCATGTAAACATTGGGATATTTCGCCAGGTCAAGTACTTCGGCGTACTCGACCGCAGACCCAAGGTGGGGTTCGGCTAAATGATCTATAAGTACCTTAGAACCCTTAAACTCCTTAATAAGTTTACCCGCTTGCGCAGCATAATTGGGTCCTATATGTAATTCGATCACCAGACCTAAATCAACGGCTTTTTTCCATAAGGCTTTCGGCCCATCATCTGCAAAACTATTTAAATAGTTCTCTTTTCCACGATGTGCGTGAAATCGTGTGGAAACAATATGGGGTACGCGATGGACCAAAGTTTCCAATTTTTTGGGAGCATCGGGGTCTTTCGGGTAAAATAAACTTGTACCCCTAAGGATATTGGGTCTCCGTTTTAAGCAATCAATTATCAAAAGGTGGTTATCACCGTAAGGTTCTGGGTGTACAATTACCGCCCTATCTATTTTTTCTTCCTCAAGGTGTCCAAGATATGCTACAAGTGGGTCGGCCGGATGTGTTGATAGGTCAGGTACATAGGTGGCCATGGGGTGAATAGGGTAACTGGTGGTATCGGAGCTGAACATATGGGCGTTCCACTCAATGACCGGGATGCTTGCAAGGTCTCTTGAATTTGACCATCCTATCCCCATTCCCAACACACTAATGCCTGCAAAGCTACCTAAAGCTTTGCGACGGTTCATAACAATCTTGGTGTCGTTGGAATCTCTATTCATAACCTAAGTTAGCTTTTGAAACACATTGTTCGTTACAGATATAAGAGACCGACCGTTGAAGTTTTACCCCATTAATGGCATCAAAAATTTAATAAAAAAATTTTGATATAATTAACATGTTTTGGATTTTATTATATATTTATAAAAAATTCACAGCTTCTACAACCAAAAAACCAGTTATTTTGGACTTAAATCTTGCTTTTCCTCAAAATTATCTTCCAAAAAGGACCAGTGATGAAAATATAATCGCACCGCCTACCCCTACCATTTCGGATGATTGTCAATTATGGCATGAATTCCAACAGGGTAGCGAAACCGCTTTTTCCAGAATTTATCGTCTCCATGCCTCTTTATTATATGGGTATGGTATGAAATTGGTAAAAGACAAAGAGTTGATCAAAGATTGTATTCAAGATCTTTTCATAGAAATGTGGAATACCAAACATAGGTTGGGATCAGTAAGAAATATTAAATCCTATCTCTTTAAATCAATTCGTAGGAAGTTAATCGCAGCGGCGACAAAAAACCGCCTAAATCTGGACCGGTCCGTAAACATTCCAAATCTCAAAATGATTTCTTTCCCCTCCGAGGAATTGAGAGTAGCCGAAGGGCTAAATAGCGATGAAGAACAGCATAAACTAAAAGAAGCCCTGAATCATCTTACCAAAAGACAACGGGAGATAATCCATTTGAAATTTTTTTCTCGATTAAGTTACCTGGAAATATCCGAAACTATGGATATTAGCATGAAAGGAACCTACAAATTAATGGGAAGATCTATAAGTTTTCTTCGAGAATATCTCGGCAACCCTGCCACCGAACATTCATAATATAGGGGGCGCACATGAAAATCTTGCTAACAATAATCACGCCGGGATCATTACTCTAACTTCGCCTCCTCAAGAATTGCCTGCATTACCGGATACTCCTTATCCAAATCCCCATACTTCTTCCGCTCCCTCACCATAGCCGATTTCATTTGTGCGATTACCGCCTCATATCGTGGTTCGTCAATGGCATTATGTAGTTCCCTGGGGTCTTCCTTCAGATCATAAAACTCCCATGCCGGTTCGGTAATTTCTTCCGAGCTGCCTTTTTTATCCAATCCCTGCCCATAGAAAAAAATCAATTTGTAGCGCTCGTTGCGGATGCCGAAATGCGCCGGGCGTTCGGGTCGGTGTAGCCAGTAGCGGTAGTACATTTCACTCCGCCAATCGGCGGGGGTGTTTCCAGTCAGGTTTTTACGGAAACTTTTGCCTTGTATATACTCTGGTCGTTCAATGCCGGCGTAATCTGCCAATAGAGCGGAAAAATCGATATTTAGTATGATATCATCGATTCGCCGTCCTCCCTTGATTTCCTTGGGGTAACGTATAACAAA
This sequence comes from uncultured Flavobacteriaceae bacterium, assembly GCA_963734985.1. Lineage (GTDB taxonomy): Bacteria > Bacteroidota > Bacteroidia > Flavobacteriales > Flavobacteriaceae > Pricia. Next base: position 664,614 of record CAVTJB010000002.1, on the reverse strand, counting down.
GGGCATACGAAGTGATTCCTCATACATCAAACGCTTGTCAAAGAACCCGTGTTCGCCTAAGAAATACCCTTGATCCGCCGTATAGATGACGATGGTATTGTCGGCGATGCCTTCGTTTTCGAGGTAATCGAGTAATTTGCCGATGTTGTCGTCGATAGCGGCTCCCGAGCGCATGAAATCCTTGACCATTTTTTGGTAGATTTTCTTTCGTTTTTGAATGCTATCCAGTCCATCTAAGGGATAAGGAAGTCCGGGGTAGGTAGTCCACCAGTTGTCGGGGTCTTTGGTGGCATTGTCCCATCGTTGGCCCAATTTCTCCAGTTTTTGGCCGACGAACGTACGTCCTGTGGTCGCGGGCCCGAAATCATAGAGGGATTCCGGTTCAGGAATTTCCTCGCCCTTATAAAGGTCTTTATATCTATCCGGATAGTCGAAAGGTTCGTGGGTGGCCTTAAAGTTGCAGAACATCAAAAAGGGTTTCTCCTGATCTCGTTCGCTAAGATGTTCTATAGTAAGATCGGTGATTACATCCGTAGAAAACCCCTCGTATTCTGTGCCCCGGGAACTATCATAACCGTCCTGCCAATTTTCTTTGGTCTTTAATATGGGATTCCAATATCGCCCCTGCCCCGGCAGTACATTGAAATAATCAAAACCTTCGGGTTCGTCCACCAAATGCCATTTCCCAATAATCGCAGTTTGGTAGCCGTTTTTCGAAAAGGTCTTGGCGATATTCGGATGTCCCTTCGGCAAAGGTTCGCTAAGGGTATAAACTTGATCGACATGGCTATACTGGCCCGTAAGGATACTGCCCCTGCTCGGCGTACAAATGCTGTTGGTGCAGAAGGCATTGTTCAAGACCACACCTTCAGCGGCCAAACGTTTGATGCTTTTATTCTGTACATAATCCTTTAAGATACCCCCATAAATGCCCCAGGCCTGTGACGTATGGTCGTCGGCAAGGATAAACAGGATATTGGGCCGTTCCATTCCATCTGATTTCTGCCCCCGGCATAGGTTCGTGCAGAAAAAGAAAAAAATACTGAAATGAAGCAAATATTGGAGAAGTTTGGTCATAGCTAGTATACATAGGTACACAATATACCAAAGAACTGTTGAAAAATTCAAGGAATGGCGGGGACTTTTTTATATTCACAGACCAAATCCAACTTAAAAATCCACTATTATGAAAAAGGGTGTTTCCATTTGCACATTGGCTTGCCTTCTTGCATTCCATTCCGCATCGGCTCAAAACCAGGACGTAACCGCCATAAAATCAATTCTTGCAGAGCAGCAGGAAGCCTGGTCGAACAATAATCTGGAAGGTTTTATGCATGGTTATTGGGAATCGGATTCCCTTACCTACTATAGTGGGGGAAAAATTACCCGGGGATGGCAGACCACGTTAGACAACTATAAAAAAGGATACCCTACCAAGAACGATACCGGATCGTTGAATTTTCAGATCGATGCCATTACCCGCATCGACGAGGATGTCTATTATGTCATGGGGCACTATTTTTTGACCCGGGAAGCGGGAGATAAAAACGGCACCTTCATGATCATTTTTAAAAGGATGGAAGATGGGCAATGGAAGATTGTAGCGGATTCTTCTTGCTAAAGCCTCTATCGGCTATTTCTCCTTGTCGATTACAGAAGATTTATAATACTTGATCCGCCTCGTTTTATACGTGTTATCAGGCGTTATAATTTTCTTGACCCAATTATTGTTTTCCGAACCGTCGAATTGATAGATATATTTGTTGGTACTTACCGTGTTGCCCCTATGGGTTTCTGTTTGGATCAACATATTGTTTTCGCCGTAGATATAGGTGGTTTGTTCTTGGGGAATCCATTTTTCCGTAGTTTCGTCGTAAAGCGATTCGACATTGGAGATCAATTGATTGTCGGAATTGTAAACTTCCTCTGTTTTCGTGTTCAGCGCCCCGTCAAAATAAGTTTCGGTTAACTCTACGTGCTGTACGGAACCGTTGGTCCCCTTTTTATCCCAGCGTTGAACGGATTTCACGGGCCTGTTGTTCAGTTTTCGAACGACCGTCTTTTTTCCATCGACCGTATCGTACACTATGGAAGTTTTATCGGTGCCTTCGGTATCCGTACGGACAATCTTTATCAATTTTCCGTCGGTGTCATAACTGTAAACATTCTGTTCTAGCAACTGTTTGTTGTAGGATACTATTTTTTCGGTCACTTTTCTGTTCCCTGTAGTATCAATCGTATATAGATTTGCCAGGGACGTTGCCTTGTCGAACGCATTGTCCCGATAGTTCTCGACCCTTTTTTCGATCAGTTCCCCGTTTTCATATTTGTAATGGGTAGTTTCGTAATCGGAATCGCTAAAACGGGTAACGGATTGGGTCAAACGGCCCGTTTCGTCAAAGTAATATTCCTCTTTTCCATAGTCCGTAATTACAAGACCGGATTTTACGTTGCCCTTCAAATCGAAATCCGAAACTTTAAAGACTTTGATTTCTTGGGATAATAAAAAGGAAGGCAATCCTAGGGATAGGAATATAAAAAGGAAGGTGGATTGTTTTGACATAGTGCAAAATTAGGGTTTATCCGTGCAATCGGAATCAAAAGGGATGCCAAAAAAAAGCTTCACAGGTTTTAAAACCTGTGAAGCCTAAACTTTTTCGACTTGAATCGAATTTATTTCACTTCCTCGAAATCGACCCTTCGATTTCGCTCTGGGAAGGCTACTTCACCTCTTCGAAGTCGACGTCCTCTACGTTGTCGCCTTCCTTGGTGTCTCCGCTGGCATCGGCGGTATCGTCTCCACCATTGGCGGAGGGTTCACCAGGTTGCTGGGCGTCGGCCTGAGCTTTGTACATTTCTTCCGAAGCTACTTTCCAAGCTTCGTTGATTTTCTCCAAAGCGGGCGTAATCTGTGCCAAGTCTTTGCTTTCGTGGGCTTTTTTCAGCTCCTTTAGGGCCTCTTCGACCGGCTTTTTCTTGTCATCGGAAAGTTTATCGCCGAATTCCTTCAATTGCTTTTCGGTCTGAAAAATCATACTGTCGGCCTCATTGAGCTTGTCGGCAGTTTCCTTCGCCTGTTTGTCGGATTCCGCATTCGCTTCGGCTTCGGCCTTCATTTTCTTGATTTCCTCTTCGGTCAATCCGGAAGATGCCTCGATGCGGATGTCCTGAGACTTCCCGGTCGCCTTATCTGTGGCGGACACCTTGATGATGCCGTTCGCATCGATATCAAAGGTGACCTCAATCTGCGGCGTACCTCGGGGCGCGGGCGGAATTCCATCAAGATGGAACCGTCCTATCGTCTTGTTGTCCGCTGCCATAGGCCTTTCACCCTGGAGGACATGTATCTCAACGGATGGCTGATTATCCGCTGCCGTGGAAAACACCTGTGATTTCTTGGTAGGAATCGTGGTATTCGCCTCGATCAGCTTGGTCATTACGCTTCCCATGGTTTCAATTCCCAAAGAAAGTGGAGTAACATCCAATAGCAATACGTCTTTCACGTCTCCGGTCAATACTCCCCCTTGAATCGCGGCACCGATTGCCACTACCTCGTCTGGGTTTACCCCTTTGGATGGTTTTTTATCGAAGAACTTTTCAACGGCTTCCTGTACGGCGGGTATCCTCGTAGAACCACCTACCAAGATTATTTGGTCGATATCGCTCTTGGATAGTCCCGCTGCCTTTAAGGCCGTTTGGCAAGGCTCAATCGTTCTCTTGACCAAATCCTCTATCAACTGCTCGAATTTCGAACGTGTCAAAGTGCGCACCAAGTGCTTCGGTCCTGAGGAGGTAGCCGTTACATAAGGCAAATTGATTTCAGTTTGTGCGGAAGATGACAATTCGATTTTCGCTTTTTCAGCGGCCTCCCGTAAACGCTGCAGGGCCATGGCATCTTTCCGTAAATCGATGTCCTCATCCTTTTTAAACTCCTCGGCCAACCAATCGATAATCTTCTGGTCCACATCGTCACCGCCCAAGTGCGTATCACCGTCGGTGCTCAGTACTTCAAAGACACCGTCACCCAACTCAAGGATGGAAACGTCATGTGTACCCCCACCGAAATCGAATACCACTACCTTTTGATCGGTATCCTTTTTATCGAGTCCATAGGCCAATGATGCGGCCGTAGGTTCGTTGATAATGCGTTCTACCGTCAATCCGGCAATCTCACCGGCCTCTTTAGTGGCTTGGCGCTGCGAATCGTTAAAGTAGGCGGGAACGGTAATTACCGCACGGGTCACATCCTGTCCCAAATAATCCTCTGCCGTTTTCTTCATCTTCTGAAGAATCATGGCAGACAGTTCTTGGGGGGTGTACTTACGATCGTCTATTACAACCCTAGGGGTATCATTATCCCCCTTTACCACTTTGTAGGGCACCCTATCCGCTTCCTTCTTAGACTCGGAATATTTGTTGCCCATAAAACGTTTGATGGAGTATACCGTTTTTTCGGGATTCGTTACCGCCTGTCTTTTGGCGGGATCCCCTACCTTGATCTCACCGCCCTCTACAAAGGCGATGACAGACGGGGTCGTACGTTTTCCTTCCGCGTTCGGGATGACCACCGGCTCGTTACCTTCCATCACGGAAACGCAGGAGTTGGTCGTACCCAAATCTATACCTATAATCTTACTCATGCTGTATATATTTAATTAGTGTTGCTTTTCTAAATTTGATTACTAATTGTCAAACCTTGTGCCAAGGGGGAAAAACTGACAGGTTGTCATTTGGAGGACTATGGCCATCAAAAATTCAAGTCACAAATTAGGGGACTTTCTAAACGAGGGGCTCCTAAAGCATATGGAATTAGGAACAAGGAATTGGGATTTTATCATTCTGGATATCCTTATCTTTATCGTTGACTAAAGTTTATTTAAAACATGGAATGCATCAGCATCTTCGACATGCTAAAAATCGGCGTTGGACCATCAAGCTCGCATACTCTAGGTCCGTGGCGTGCGGCGGAACGCTGGATTTCGGAACTGAAGGGGGCGGGACTTTTTAACGAGGTCGAAAAAATCAAGGTGCATATCTACGGATCCCTTTCCTTGACCGGAAAGGGCCATGCGACCGATTATGCCGTAATGCTCGGGCTATCGGGCGCCGACCCTGTCGAGATTCCCATCAAGGATATACATGGTATTGTGAAGGATATACAGGATAGGCAAATCCTGAATTTTGGGGATGAAAGGGAATTGAACTTTGACCCCAGGGAGGATATCATTTTCCACAAGAAATTTTTGGAATTTCACGCTAACGGATTGCAATTCGAGGCGACCTTACTATCCGGAAAGACTAAATTTCAAACCTACTACTCCATCGGGGGAGGATTTGTGGTGGTTAAGGAGCGAAAGAACGCCAAGCGCAAGAAAGCGACTTTTGACCGCTTTCCCTTTCCCGTTCAAAACGGAAAGGAACTGCTGGCTAGTTGTAAGGCCGAAGACGCATCCATTTCAGAACTGGTTTTATTTAACGAACGCTCGTTACGAAGCGACGCCGAAATCGATGCCAAAATTCAAAAGATCTGGGATACCATGTTGGAATGCATGTACCTGGGCTGCCATACCGATGGCGAGCTTCCGGGGGGACTCAACGTGCACCGTCGCGCTTATGATATGAATAAATCGATGCTGGGGGCCGACTATCAGTATGAATCGCCTCAAGAATGGCTGGAAACCATTCGCAACACGGAGGTAAAATTCCGGCAAATCTTAAAATGGGTCAGCTGTTTTGCCCTTGCCGTAAACGAGGTCAACGCTTCGTTAGGGCGGGTTGTCACCGCCCCGACCAACGGTAGTGCGGGCGTGATTCCAGCCGTATTGATGTACTATTTGGTCATCGAAAACCATGAGTCGAATTTCAAGCATATCAAACAATTTCTACTGGTTGCCGGTGAAATCGGAAGTATATTTAAAAAGGGAGCGACCATTTCCGCGGCCATGGGAGGTTGCCAGGCCGAAATCGGAGTTTCCTCCGCAATGGCTGCAGGTGCCCTTACCGAGCTTATGGGTGGATCGCCGGCACAGGTATTGATGGCTGCTGAAATTGCAATGGAACACCATTTGGGCATGACCTGCGATCCCATTGGCGGCCTTGTTCAAATACCCTGTATCGAACGTAATTCCATGGGTGCCGTCAAGGCGATCAACGCCGCCGAACTGGCTATGGGTTCCGACCCCGAGGAGGCTAAGGTGACGTTGGACAAGGTCGTCGAAACCATGTGGGCGACTGCCAAGGATATGAGCTCTAAATATAAAGAGACCTCGGAAGGGGGCTTAGCGGTGGGTATTAATATAAGCGATTGTTAGCCCCTACTGCACTCTTGGCCTAACCACAAACTTGCGAAAGGAAATAGGTCCATGATCGCCCTGTATCATAAACGGTCCCGGTTCCCCTTCTTTGCTATCCAGCGCACCACCAGTGATTCCTGGTATGTTCTGATTTTCAATGATGGTTTTACCATTGGCCACAATGGTCACCCGGCGGCCGATCAGACTGATATCATAGGTCTGCCATTCGCTGGCGGGGTTGGCAGCCATTTCGTTCGGGCTCAGAAACCCGTAGACCCCGCCAAAGAGTACGTTGCTGGGCTCGTGACCGTAATCATCGGTTATTTGCACCTCATAACGTCCCCGAAGATATACGCCACTGTTGCTGCCCGGTGGCACCTTGAACTCCACATGCAGTTTAAAATCCTCGAATTCCTGTTCGGAGACCAGGTTGGCGCCGGATTCGGGACTTTTTAGGATACCATCCTCAACGACCCATTGGTTTTTTTCGCCCATAGCCTTCCATCCTTCCAGATTTTTTCCATTGAACAGTCGGATGGTTTTGCCCCATTTAGGATTTTCCGTGTAGGAAAGTTTCGGTGCGCGTGTACCCGTCCAGTGATAGGTTTTTCCGTCGGTGTATAGTAAGGTACCTTCTAGTTTTTCCCCTTTCAACTCTCCTTCGAACTCTAAATCCGAATCGGCATCCTCCCATTGCGGGGGAATGGTAAAATTGAAGGTCTCGTCGTTCACGTTTATTTCCGATATCGGGCGGGCACTGCCGTTCGCATATACGAAGCGGCCTACCAAGGTGTTCAGGCCGGAATGCTTGATTTCCAACCAAGATGGCAGTTGCTGACCGTCTTTTTCAAGCACCAGATCCCATTTACCTTCCAGCGGATTGCTTTCTTGGGCCCATGCGCATGGTAGCGTTGATAATAATACAGTTAAAAAGAGAAGAAGTGATTTCAGATTATGTTTCATCTTAGGAGTTTTGATTTTAAGGGCATAAATATAAGAAATCAAACCACCATCAATATCTTTTTATTACAATTTTGGGTTTCCGTTCAAATAGGTACGGGAAATCTCCAGTTCCATTATTTTCATTAACTTTAGCACTTGCAAAGTTTCATTCAAATTAAATAATAACATGAAGGATAAAAAAGAAAGTCCCTCGAGTACTTCCCGTAGGGCATTTGTAAAAAAAGGAGCCTTGGCCTCTTCCATTTTTATCGTTCCCCGGCACGTGCTGGGTGGCGTCGGCTATATGGCTCCCAGTGACCGCCTGAACCTCGCCGCAATCGGTGCGGGCGGAAAAGGGGCCAGCGATATCAGGAACGCTTCCGTAGATGGACGGGAAAAAGTGGTTGCGCTTTGTGACGTCGATTTTCAAGGGTCGGCCAAAGCCTCCGTCGAGCGTTTTCCCAAAGCAAAAAAATATTCCGATTACCGTGAAATGCTGGACAAAGAAAAAGGCATCGATGCCGTAACTATCTCCACTCCTGATCATGTACACGCCCCGGCAGCGTCTTATGCCATGCAGCGCGGAAAGCACGTGTATGTACAGAAACCAATGACGCATAACATTCACGAGGCCCGGACCCTTACCCAAATGGCACGGGACAACAAAATCGTCAGTCAAATGGGCAACCAGGGCGGCTCGAACCCGCTTTTGGATTTAGTGCAAAAATGGATCGATGAGGATAAAATCGGTCCCGTATCTAAGGTAAAGATATGGACCAACCGGCCCGTATGGCCACAAGGCTATGCGATGCCCGATCCCGACCCCAGCTTAAAACCTGCTTCGCTCGACTGGAACCTTTGGCTCGGCCCCGCCGAGAAAAAGCCTTACATCCCCAATTTGCACCCGTTCAGCTGGCGAGGCTGGTGGGATTATGGTACGGGAGCGCTTGGAGATGTCGGTTGTCATTTAATCGATATTCCTTTCCGTACCTTGAACCTAAAATATCCTACGGGAGCGGAATGTAGCGTCGGAGCGGTGTATTCGAAGATGTGGACCGCCGACTACCATCCGGACGGTTGCCCGGCATCCTCCTTTATCACCCTGAATTTTGATGCCACGGAAAAATCCAAAACCCCTTTCGAGATGACCTGGAGCGATGGAGGCATCCGCCCATCCCATCCCGATATTATCCCGGCGGATGATGACATAGGTGGTGAGGACGGTCAGAATGGGGTCATGATCATGGGCGAAAAGGGTATCATTTCTACCAACATAAATGACAGTTCGCCCTTAATGCCCAAACTGTACCTGAACGATGGCACTACGGAATTCGGACCACAAACCGAACCGAACCTCGAGCCCGAATATGGACATCAACGTAAATGGGTCAACGCCTGCAAGGCCGGTTTCGGCAGCGAGGAACACAAGGCCCTCACCTCTTCATTCGATTATGCGGGACCTATGACGGAAACCGTGCTTATGGGCAATCTCGCCATTCGCAGCTATCTCTTGCGAAGAGAAAACGAAAAAGGAAACATGGAGTTTTTCGGCCGTAAAAAATTGTTGTGGGACGGTGAGAATATGCGAATCACCAACCTTGAAGAGGCCAACCAGTTCGTGACGCGGGAACATCGTGATGGCTGGGAGGTATAGTAATTTATCGCCTGCTATATTGAGAATTTATTAGAGTAGTACCTCAAAAATTTGTTCCCCATTCGATTCCACAGGCTTATTGCAGTAAGCGAATCAAACAATGGAAAATAAATGAAAAGGTATGGAAATTCTTGAGGAATATCAACGTACCAGGGACTTGCTCTTTGAGGGTATCGGCATTAATCCACTATCAAAATATATTGCTACGGATGGGCCGATAAAAAATGTACATTACCTAGAAATGGGTTCGGGAAAACCCCTGATTTTAATACATGGGGGTGGTAGTCATTCGAGCGAGTGGTATAGTATTCTAAAACCTTTATCTGAGCATTTTCATTTATATGTTGTAGATAGACCAGGTTGTGGGTTGTCGGACAGCATCGATTATACGGGTGTCGACTTTCAAAAAAGTGCTGTCGATTTTGTCCGTTCCGTAATTGAAGCTTTAAATTTTAAGAGAGCACTGGTTGTCGGACAATCGATGGGAGGTTATTTTGGTATCTGTTTTGCGATGCAGTTTCCCGAGAGGGTAGAAAAGCTGTTACTGATAGGTGCACCGGCCGGAATGAATCGCTGGATTCCTCCTATATTACGGCTTTTGGGAACGAAAGTAGTCAATAGATTCTTGACTGCGACCGTAGGACGACCAAGCATTAAAAATCTTAAAAAAATACACCAGCAGTTGCTTGTTGCGAATATAGCAAACGTGTCGAGCGACTATTTGGTACACACCTATTACGGCCAGCTGCTATCGGGTTATAAGACCGGCTTTCTAAGCTTGTTGGAAAACACCTTAAATTTGACCGGATGGCGGAAAGAACTTTATATCGGTGATAAACTGCATCGACTGGAGGTTCCGGTTCGGTTTATCTGGGGAGACCATGACGCTTTTGAAAATCCAGTAACCGGGAAACAAAAGGCCTCTGCCATTTCTGATCAACAGTTTGTCGTTGTTGAAAATGCGGGACATTGTCCATGGCTTGATCAGCCTGAAAAATGTGCCGAGTGGGCGATTCGCATGCTAACTGATTAGATTTTTCCGGGATTTTAGGCTTCCGCGGTTTATATATACGATATACCTAGCTCCATGATTACCTGAAACAATTTACTTACATTTATCCCTGCAAAAATCAACGATACAAAACAAACGATCAAATGTCCACCGCAAAAAAGGAATATAAAAGGGTTACGGTAAAATCCCTCGTGGAAATGAAAAAGAACGGGGAGAAAATATCCATGTTGACAGCCTACGATTATTCCATGGCAAAAATCGTGGATTCTGCTAAGGTCGATGTCATTCTGGTGGGCGATTCTGCCAGCAACGTTATGGCAGGCCACGAGACGACCTTGCCAATTACCTTGGACCAGATGATATATCACGCCATGTCTGTCATCCGTGGTGTAGAAAGGGCATTGGTCGTCGTCGATATTCCTTTTGGAAGCTATCAGAGCGACCCCAAAGAGGCTTTACGTTCCGCGATACGGATTATGAAGGAAAGCGGCGCACATGCTGTCAAACTCGAAGGGGGGGTTGAAATCAAAGAATCCGTTAAGCGTATCTTGAAAGCGGGCATTCCCGTGATGGGCCATTTGGGACTGACCCCACAGTCCATCTACAAATTCGGTACCTACAGCGTTCGCGCCAAGGAAGAAGAAGAAGCAGATAAATTAATGGAAGACGCCCATCTTCTGGAAAAATTGGGATGCTTCGCAATCGTATTGGAAAAAATTCCTGCCGCCCTGACCAAGAAGGTCTCGGAAAGCCTTACCATACCCACCATCGGCATAGGAGGTGGCAAACATGCGGACGGGCAGGTTTTGGTCATACACGATTTGTTGGGGATGACGCACGAGTTTAACCCTCGGTTTCTAAGGCGGTACATGAACTTATATGAAGACATGGGCAACGCCATCTCGAAATATGTGGCTGATGTCAAGGGAAGGGATTTTCCCAGTGATGAGGAACAGTATTAAACGAATTATCAATGTGGAAGTGGATCAATGTCGCCATTGGAAAACTTGAAAAAGTAAAATGGAAAAATGATAAAAAGGATTGTTATTATCCTATTGGTTCTATTGAATATAGGATGCGATCAGCTTTCCAAGCAACTCGTCCGTAAGAATGTGGATCGCGAAGAATATATTCAGGTCATTGACGGGCATTTTATTCTGACAAAGGTCGAGAACACGGGCGCGATGCTAGGTTGGGGACAGAGCCTCCCTCCTATTCCAAAAATAGTCTTTCTTCAGGCAATTCCTATTATCGTTTTGCTAGTATTATTATTCCGTATCCTTTGGAAAACCAATATGGATAAATGGCTGATTTTGGCTTTTGCCTTGGTCATTGGTGGTGGTATCGGTAATCTTATCGACCGTATCGCGCATGGTTCGGTAACGGACTTTTTTATAATCAAACTGGGCCTGTTTAAAACGGGTATCTTCAATATGGCCGATGTTTCTGTTACTACGGGCGTTTTGTTGCTATTGCTTCTTTCCTTAAGGAGTAAAAAACTGGCGAAATAGTGAACAAAATCATCCATTCAAATCGGAAAAATCTTCAGTTACTATACGAAGACAACCATTTGATCGCGGTCAATAAGAGGCCTGGTGATATTGTACAGGGCGACAAGACCGGGGATATGCCCTTGAGCGAGGTCGTAAAATTATTCCTCAAGGAAAAGTACCACAAGCCCGGCAACGTTTATCTTGGTGTACCCCATCGATTGGATCGCCCTACCTCCGGTATTGTAACATTCGCCAAGACCTCTAAGGTCTTGCCACGCCTGAACAAACTCTTTGCGGAGAAAGAGGCCAAAAAGACTTATTGGGCGGTCGTGAAAAATCTGCCGCCCAAAGAAACGGATACCTTGGTACATTGGCTCAAACGCAACCCGAAACAGAATAAATCCTATGCCCACCACAAAGAAGTCGCCGATAGCAAAAAAGCCATCCTGGATTATCGGATGCTAAAAAAGCTGGATAATTACTTTTTACTTGAAATTGACCTGAAAACCGGTCGCCACCACCAGATAAGGGCACAGCTGGCCGCTATCGGATGTCCCATCAAGGGGGATCTGAAATACGGCTTTGACCGCAGCAACAAAGATGGTAGCATCCACCTTCATGCCCGAAGCCTCAGCTTTATCCATCCCGTAAAAAAGAAACCTTTAGAGATAATAGCACCACCGCCCGATGGTCCGATTTGGGACGCCTGTCGGTAAAGGGTATTTCTCACCGCCTGACTTCCATCGCCTTTTCCCGGATGATTTCCGCAACCGACCGGTTCTCCAAATGGCTTTCCAGCCACGATATAATGTCCAGGTACAAGAAGGCACGCTTTTCATAGGGATGGTCCTCATACCTCTTGAGTTCGGTATGCAATTTTTGAAATTCATTTTTTAGTTCATGGGGGTAAATGTTACCCAGATTACGCAAAAACTTGATCATTTCCTTTTGAACGGCATGCAAGTCGTTCATTTTTAGAAGGAATTTATACGTGCTTTTCAATTGTATTTCCAGATGGTAGTCCATTCCCGCCTCGTAGTGCGCCACTAGGCTCAAAACCCGGGCAAAGCACATCAGGTCTTCCCGCATTTTCAGGTTTTTGTTGTTGATGATTTTTTTCAGATATTGGATACAGTTTTTGTTATCGCCTATGCCAAAATAGAGACAGGCAATCTTATAGTAGAGCACCATAATATGATGGGCATCGATGCGGTCTTTGTGCTTGTTAATGCCGTATTCCACTATTTTGACCAGATAGAGACCCTTCTTAAACGTACCTTCCAGAAAATGGAGGTTCAATTTGTTGGCGTTGATATAGAGAAAGGTCAAGGAGGCGATGTTGTCATTTTTGGGAAATGCTTTACTGCCAACGACTTTTTCAAGTTGTTCAAGTGTTTGTTTAAATTGTGAGGCATATTTAACATAGAATAAGGATTCCAGTAAATAATGATTTCCCTTTAAAAAGAAAACGGGATTCAGGTATATCTGATCTTTTTGTTCGTAAAAAAGGTCGACCCACTTACTGGCATATTTATAGGTGGAAAGAAAATCCTGAATTAAAAAACTATACCATAGATGCGCTTTGTAGAGCCATAACTTTTCGCGGAAACCCAAATCTTCCATTCGATATTTTGGCAAGTGGGCGTCAAAATATTCCTTAACCCTGACATAATCCTCATCACTGCGCACATAGCCTAACTTTAACATTTGCCCATACAGTTGAAGCGAAAGGTTCGAGAGTTTACTGGTCATAACGTTTTGGGCGGAAAGTTCTTTCGCCTGCACGGCCAGTTCGTCTGCCCTGTCGGGAATACTGCGCGTGATGTACTGGGTTTCGATGATTTTTTCAAGCTCGACAATTTCGTAGGCAATGTTCTTCTCCTCGTTCTCAATGGCGGTAGATTTGGCCTTATCGAGAATTTTCAAACTTTGTTTGTAGAGTCCCTTTTGATAGAGGATTGTGGCAAAATCCAACTGCTCCCGAATTTGAACCCGGGTGGTCTGGTTAACGGGATTTAACCGCAGGCTCACCAAGATTTGTTTATAGAGATGGGCCTTCAGGTTCGATAACTGCGCTTTCTTGACGATTCCGCTCCCTAAAATCGTTTTTTCGTCGTATTTGTTGATTTTGTCCATCAAGTTGAACAGGGCCAAAAATTTAGCGTCCGCATTGACCCCCAATCTCCCGACATAGAGTTTAAATTGACGTTTCTCCGATTTCGAAAGGGACTTTACCAGAACGAACAAGGCATCCCTATGCGCATTTGTCATCGTAATAATAATAGTTTAAATGGTTGTATTTCAATCGTTTGAACAATCCTAAAACGGCCTTGGCGTTGTACTAATCCTATCGGGCGATAGTTCGTCTGCCGCATTCGTCTTATATTCGTACGAATCGATTGACTAAAGTACACAAATATAATGAGCAAAGATAAAGTACAGATTTTTGATACCACGTTACGTGACGGCGAACAGGTGCCCGGCTGTAAATTGGATGCCGAACAAAAACTGGTCATCGCGGAACGCTTGGATGAATTGGGAGTGGATATTATCGAAGCGGGATTTCCCATCTCGAGTCCTGGGGACTTTAAGTCCGTTGATCAAATTTCCAAATTGGTCAAGAACGCTACGGTATGCGGTCTCACCCGTGCCGTAAAAAAGGATATCGAAGTGGCAGCGGAAGCCCTTAAATCCGCTAAAAAACCTAGGATACATACGGGAATCGGGACTTCGGATTCCCATATAAAACATAAGTTCAATTCCAATCGCGAGGCTATTATCGAGCGAGCCGTAAGTGCTGTTAGCTATGCCAAGACCTTTGTCGAGGATGTGGAATTCTATGCAGAGGATGCGGGGCGTACCGACAACGAATTTCTCGCAAAAATCTGTGAGGCGGTGATCAAGGCAGGAGCTACGGTACTGAACATTCCCGATACGACCGGATACTGTTTGCCAGAGGAATACGGGGGCAAAATGAAATACCTGAAGGAAAACGTAAAGGGGATTCACAAGGCGACATTATCCTGCCACTGTCACAATGATCTGGGCCTCGCCACGGCGAACTCCATCGCCGGTGTGATCAATGGGGCAAGACAGATCGAATGCACTATCAACGGTATCGGCGAGCGGGCCGGCAATACCTCATTAGAGGAAGTGGTCATGATCTTGCGCCAACACCCCGACCTGAACCTCGATACCAATATCAACAGTAAACTATTGTTCGATACCAGCCGGATGGTTTCCCAAAAAATGGGGATGATAGTACAGCCTAACAAGGCTATCGTGGGGGCGAACGCCTTTGCCCATAGTTCAGGAATCCATCAAGACGGGGTTATCAAAAACCGGGAAACCTATGAAATCATTGACCCCGAGGATGTGGGTGTCAACGAATCCTCCATCGTCTTGACGGCCAGAAGTGGCCGGGCCGCACTTGCCTATCGGGCGAAAATCGTCGGATACGAACTGACCAAACGCCAACTGGACGAGGTATATCGGGAATTCCTGAATTTCGCCGATTTGCACCGGGAAATTTCGGACGAGGACATACCCAAAATCATTCAGGCCAGTAATTTGGATATTGAGAGTGTAACCCAGTAACGCACTTCATATGCAGCTAAAAATTGCCCTTCTCGGCGGAGACGGAATCGGACCGGAGGTCTTGTCCCAATCCATAAAATGCCTCAAGGCGGTCGAAGAAACCTTCAATCATCGTTTCATTTATCAGGAAGCGCCCGTCGGGGCCATCGCCATGACAAGCACCGGCCAGCCCTTGCCTGACGAAACTCTTCAATTGTGCCGGGATTCCGATGCGATTTTATTTGGGGCCATTGGGGCTTTGGAGTATGATAATAATCCCGAGGCCAAGGTACGGCCGGAACAGGGACTGCTTAAATTACGTAAGGAATTAGGGCTTTTCGCCAGCATCCGCCCGATAAAAACCTTTCCCACCTTAATGGCCAATTCCCCTTTAAAAGAAAAAATAATCGCTAATACCGATCTGGTCATTTTCCGGGAACTGACCGGAGGCATTTATTTTGGGAAGAAAAAAATCAGTGCCGATGGTACGGTCGCCTCCGACCTTTGCCAATATTCGGAGCAAGAGATAGGTCGAATCGCCCACATGGCTTTCAAAGCGGCCAAAAAACGAAGAAAAAAAGTGACTTTGGTCGATAAGGCCAATGTGATGGAATCATCGCGCCTCTGGCGAAAAACGGTCACCGAAATCGGCAAGAGCTATCCCGAAGTCGAACTCCAATGCCTTTTTATCGACAATGCCGCCGTTCAGATGATGATGAAGCCCACCCAGTTCGATGTCATTCTCACCGATAATATGTTCGGCGATATTCTTTCCGATCAAGGCAGCGTGATCATCGGTTCTACGGGATTGTTGCCCTCTGCTTCCGTAGGGGCCGAAAATGCCATGTTCGAGCCTTTTCATGGGTCGTATCCCCAGGCCAAAGGCAAGAATATCGCCAATCCCGTGGCCTCCATTCTCAGCACGGCCATGATGCTGCAACATTTTGGTATGGATGAGGAGGCCCATGCCGTGATGACCGCCGTACACAAATCCTTTGTCAAAAAGGTGGTCACTCCCGATGTGCTCGGCAGCAGCAAATACGGTACGGAATACGTGGGGGATTTTATTACGGAGAACATTGTGGATTCCGATGAAAACTACCATCTTAACGACGAGAATATCTGGCTGGGGAAATCGACCATAATTTGAAATTCCAAATTTCCAATTTGTCGTGCCCTGTCCTTCCGCTGCACTCGGCATGAACTAAAGTCGAGGTGCCAAATTTCCATTCTATTATTCTATCTTTGCAGCCGTTAGTTAAACCCATCCCATGCAGATTTCTTACAACTGGTTGAAGCAATTCATAAAACCGGAATGGAATTCCCAAAAAACCGCCGAACTTCTGACCGATTTGGGTCTTGAAGTAGAGGGTATCACCACCTTTGAGTCGGTTAAAGGAGGTCTTAAAGGTATTGTGGTCGGCCACGTTCTCGCTTGCATAAAACACCCCAACGCCGATACATTGAAATTGGCTACTGTCGATATTGGCACCGATACTCCCGTGCAGATCGTATGTGGCGCACCCAACGTTGCCCAAGGCCAAAAAGTACCGGTGGCGACGATCGGCACTATGTTATATACCGCAGAGGGCGAGGCGTGGAAAATAAAAAAGGGGAAGATACGCGGCGAGGAAAGCCATGGCATGATATGCGCCGAGGATGAACTGGGACTAGGTTCCGGTCATGAAGGCATTATGGTACTGGATGAATCCTTACAACCTGGCACGCCCTGTTCCGAGGTTTTTACCGTGGAAAGGGACGAAGTTTTCGAAATCGGGCTCACGCCGAACCGGGCCGATGCCATGAGCCATTTTGGCGTGGCCAGGGATTTGAAGGCGGGACTTAAACAAAGGGAGGCCGACAAAGAATTGATTACCCCTTCCGTAAGCCAGTTTGGCGTTGACAACCGATCGCTAAAACTGCAGGTTACGGTAGAAGACAGCAAGGCCGCACCACGCTATTGCGGGGTAACCATGACCAATCTGACCGTAAAGCCTTCGCCCGAATGGCTTCAGAACAGGTTACGGGCCATTGGGGCCAAACCCATCAATAATGTGGTCGATGCCACCAACTACGTATTACACGATTTAGGGCAACCATTGCATGCCTTCGATGCGGACAGAATCCATGACGATAAAATTATCGTTAAGACCCTTCCCTCCGGCACCAAATTCATGACGTTGGACGGGGAGGAACGTATCTTGCACGAAGACGACCTCATGATCTGTGACTCCGAAAAGGCAATGTGTATCGCCGGTGTATTTGGTGGTATCAATACAGGTGTTACGGAAAAGACCACGTCCATCTTTTTGGAAAGCGCCTATTTCGATCCTGTGTCCGTTCGTAAGACCGCTAAAAGACACGGTTTGAATACCGACGCTTCCTTTAGATTCGAGCGGGGTATCGATATAGAAAATGTGGAGTATGCCCTAAAGCGGGCCGCCCTATTGATCAAGGAAATTGCAGGGGGCGATGTGTCTTCCGATATAGTGGACTTATATCCTAAACGAATCGAGGAACATCAGGTTTTCCTTACTTTTCGCAAAACCTATTCCCTAATCGGACAGGAAATACCCCAGGATACCATTAAATCTATTCTTGCGTCACTAGACATCCGGGTCAAAAGTGTTACCGAGGCCGGACTTGGATTGACCATCCCCTCTTACCGGGTAGACGTACAACGAGAGGTTGACGTAATCGAAGAGATACTAAGGGTTTACGGCTACAATAACATCGATTTTAAAAATAAATTAAACGCCTCCATCGCACCGGTTCACAAATTCGAGGATTACAAATTACAACACATCATTGGTGACTTTTTGGCCGCCCAAGGATTTTTTGAAATTATGGCGAACAGCTTGACATCGCAAAATTATTCCGAGTTGTTGGGGAACGGATTCAAAGAAAGTGCCGTAACCATACTCAATCCTTTAGGTACCGAACTATCGGTCATGCGGCAGTCCCTTTTGTTTTCAGGTTTGGAGGTCATATCGTACAATATAAATAGGAAAAACAAAGACCTGAAGTTCTTCGAATTCGGAAAAACCTACCATCAAAAGGAAACGAACCGAATCGAAAATAAACACCTAAGTCTTTTTCTGACCGGAAACCGTACCAGGGATGGCTGGGCAGTGCCCGAAAAACGAACGGATTTCTTTTATTTGAAATCCGTAGTCACGAACCTTTTGTCCCGCCTGGGAATATCGGAAACTATACCGATGCCAACAGAGAACAGTATTTTCTCGGAAGGTCTCGCATTGACGGTCCGTGGTAAGGAACTGATTTCATTGGGTACGGTCAAGAAATCCATCCTGAAAAAAATGAATATCAAGCGGGAAATCCTATACGCCGAATTCAATTGGGATTATGTCGTTGCCTTGGCCAGAAATAATGATATCAGCTATAAGGAAATTCCGAAACATCCCGAAGTAAAACGTGATTTTGCCCTGCTCCTGGACGATAAGATCACATTTCAGCAATTGTACGAACTCGGTCGACGTACAGAGAAAAACTGGTTGAAGCAAATCAACCTGTTCGATGTGTATACCGGTAAAAATCTCCCGGCCGGAAAGAAATCCTACGCTATAAGCTTCACCCTACAAAATCCACAACGTACTTTGACCGACAAGCAGATAGATAAGATTATGGATAAGCTACAGCGCCGCTATGAAGAGGAATTAGGAGCGGAACTACGATGAAATTTGTTGTGGTAAGAGGTGGGTTCAGTCGGCATTATATCCCGCGGTGAAGCCAGTCTTCAATGGCTACTTTCTGCTTGAAATTAACCAAACCTTAACAAATCATTGTTGGCCGAGAATTATTTTCTCGCTGTGAATTCCTTAAATTTGAGGAAAAAGAAAATAATATGCTCTTGAAAAGAACCAATATCGAAGAAAAGCTAGTTCGTCTAAAGAACGATGAAAAGGCTTCCGAAGCGATGCTGGAACAGGTTCGAAAAATTTTGAACGCCGACTCCGATTGTATTGAGCGTATCGAGGGGAACATTGGCGAGGGAAGGGATAACGTAATAAACGATTTCGATTTCGATCTTCTGGAGACCCACCGCATCTACCATCTCGACCAGATTAAAAGAACCTGTATCGACTACCGGCTCCGTTTTTTAAATTCAAAATATTTTAAGGGCGAGATTCCACCCGAGGCAATCTCGAAAATCAAACGGCTCGAACAGGAACATCATATTGAAATCCAAGGGTTCAAGATTATAGCTCCCTCGAAATTGTTCAAATTGCAGGACAAGGACGACCCCCTGCTTTTCGTGCCTATCGGAAACAATTACTTTTACCTGATACATAAATGGGGCCATGACCTGCATCCCTTGCGCAAGTGGCTGATGTGGCCCTTCAAGGGGATAGTCAACTTAACGGTACTTGTCCTTTTTATTAGTTATCTGGTTACCCTGCTCATTCCCCAGGGCCTATTCTCGAAAAGCAGTTCCAATGCGGAATTCTGGATTATTTTCTTTTTCATGTTCAAATCCCTCGCTTCCGTTGTGATATTCTATGGTTTTGCTTTGGGCAAGAACTTTAACCCAGCCATTTGGAACAGTAAGTATTTTAATGCTTAATGTTATTGTTAGATGGTGCCTAATCGATGTAAATGGCATAAGGTATTCCTGGCAAATCAAGGTTTCCTGCAAATTCTGGTTCGGGACCGGGTTTGATCCTAAGAAGCCCTCCTTTCTCGGCATCTCCTGATTTTTTATATCCTACTAGCAAGAGGTTGTTCGTTTCGTCATATTGCACTACGGTGGTATTTTCTATCCGGAACTCGAAATTGCGCTGCGCTGCTGTCAAGAAGTTTTCATAGGCGTACAAGACCGCTGAATTGTTATCGAAATCATAAACGGCGGGAATTCGAGAATACACGCTAAGCGGACCGGCCAACATAGAATAATACATTTTGCCACTACTATCAAAGTGCCGGAATTCAGATCCGGTAAAATTAGGGGCGGCATTCGCGGGATAGTTGGTATAATTAAAACTTAGGCTCGCACTGTTAATAGTGGTGTGAAGCTCGTCATAGCTTACTATAATATTGTCATCGGAATTTTTGAAGATACCACGGGCATCGAAACCGAGGTTTTTGGTGTACACCACTGTACAAGTACCCGCATCCAACACGGTTAGCTTGTGCTCGCCGGTAATATCTTCGTCTAGACCGAGAACGAATAATTGGTTCTTTGCAAAAGCAAGACCGACGGGCTTGAACGCAAGTGATGTATCGATAAAAGTAGCGTCGTCGCCCGAAATATCAATAGCCCGTACAAAATATTCGCTGGTTCCTTTGCCCATGCTTTGTCCCAGTTCATACGCTATATAAATCGTATTCCGCGAGTTGACGATAGCCAATGGGCTAAGGTTACAGGCTCCCAAGTCGGTAAAGACGTCAAATCTCCTTGAGGTGTCCGCGTTAAAATCATGAACGGTAATCTCACCGCTACAATCTGATTTTGAATGGTACATTGTCAGTACCTTGCCTTCTTCGGAAATGAGTTCGGGTTCGGCGGTATCCTTAAACCCGCTTTCGGCCGTATTAATGCGCAGTGTCTCGCCATCCGCATTAAGAAGCGTGGCAATCAATTGGCCATTCCCCTGTAATACCAAGGTGTATGCGGCATCGATTTCTGTTTTGCTTTTGCCGTCATCGTAAGGTTCGTTGGATTTACTGCAACCTGTGGCCAACAATACCAATAGGGCAGAGAATAGAGAGTAGGATTTCATCATGTTAAGATTTGGGATTAACAGAATGAACTTATGTTGAGTTCAAATCTATGCGGGCACGGCATACATTTTTTCGCGCTGTTCCCGTAATGTCCTGTCAGACATATATTCTTCAAACGTCAAATATCTATCGATGTTGCCTTTAGGCGTCAATTCTATAATACGATCGGCGACGGTCTGTGCAAATTCGTGGTCATGGGTAGTTAGGAGAACCGTGCCTTTGAAGTTTTTTAGGGAATTATTAAAGGCGGTGATACTCTCAAGATCCAAGTGATTGGTAGGTTCGTCGAGCATCAGTACGTTGGCACGCTGCATCATCATTCTGCTTAACATACAACGCACTTTCTCGCCTCCAGAAAGGACGGTACATTTTTTGAGTGCCTCCTCGCCGCTAAAGAGCATTTTACCCAAAAAACCCCGGATGTAGACCTCTTCACGCTCTTCTTCGGTCTTGGCCCATTGGCGCAGCCAGTCTACCAAACTTATATTCTCGTTGAAAAAATCCGAATTATCGGCCGGTAGATAGGACTGGTTGGTGGTAATGCCCCATTGAAAACTGCCCGCATCGGCTTTCTTGTTTCCGTTGATAATTTCGTAGAAAGCGGTCGTCGCCCTGGAATCCTTCGAAATGACGGCTACTTTGTCCCCTTTGGCCAAGTTGATATTGACGTTTTCGAAAAGCGATTCCCCATCTTCGGTAGCCGCAGCCAGTTTATCAACGTTTAATATTTGGTCGCCTGCTTCCCGCTCCCTATCAAAGATGATGGCCGGATACCTTCGGCTGGAGGGTTTAATATCCTCGATCTTTAACTTAGACAGCATCTTCTTGCGCGAGGTGGCCTGTTTGCTTTTTGCGACATTGGCACTGAAACGCGAGATGAATTCCTGCAGCTCCTTTGCCTTTTCCTCTGCCTTCTTATTCTGTTGTGCGCGTTGACGTGCCGCTAATTGGCTACTTTCATACCAAAAGCTATAGTTGCCCGAATAGAGGTTCATCTTGCCGAAATCTATATCCGCGATATGGGTACAGACGGAATCCAAAAAATGCCGGTCATGCGATACCACAATGACGGTATTTTCGTAATAGGCCAAAAAATTCTCCAGCCAATGGATGGTTTCGTAATCCAAATCATTGGTCGGCTCATCCATGATCAGTACATCTGGGTTGCCAAATAGGGCCTGTGCCAAAAGCACGCGGACTTTCAGTTTGGCATCCATTTCAGCCATGGCCGTGTAATGCATCTCTTCGGGAATACCCAGGTTTGATAGTAGGGCCGCAGCGTCGCTGTCGGCGTTCCAGCCATTCATTTCTTCGAATTCCACCTGCAGCTCGCCTATTCTATCGGCGTTTTCGTCGGTATAATCTGCGTAAAGCGCATCGATTTGTTGCTTGATGGCAAAAAGGGGCTTGTTGCCCATAACCACCGTTTCCAGTACCGTATTGTCATCGTAAGCGTTATGATCCTGTTCTAGGATAGACATCCGTTTTCCGGGTTCCAAGTTGACGCGACCGGAAGTGGGGTCTATCTGGCCCGAAAGGATGCGGAGGAAGGTGGACTTGCCTGCCCCATTGGCACCGATTACGCCGTAGCAATTCCCCTGTGTAAAGGTGACATCCACATCATCGAACAAGACTCTTTTTCCGAATTGAACGGACAGATTTGATACCGAAAGCATAGCTATTTTCTTTTAAAATTTCGTGCAAAATTACGGAATTTTAAGCGTCTAAACCAATGAACCGTACCTGAAATCCCTTTCATCGAGTTCATTAACCCGACCCTTCCTATTTTTAACTCGCTATTAACAGCAGACGGTACTAGGGTTACGTAATTTTGATTAGCACATAAGTTCTCACCTTCATATGATTAAATCGTTTTTATATTTTTTTCTGATTGTGCTGGCATGTTGTGGCCCAAGGGGAAAAGACTCCACCAGCGTTTTTTTTGGTGGGGAAATCGTTAATCCTACCAGTAATTATGTCGTACTGTTCAAGGGTGATATGGCCCTCGATTCCGCGAAACTTAACGAACAGAACCGATTTTCGTTTTCCCTCGATTCCGTTACCGAAGGCTTGTATCATTTCAATCATAATCCCGAGTTACAGTATGTTTATCTGAAGCAAGGCGATAGTCTGGCTATTCGGCTGAATACACTGTATTTTGATGAGTCCCTGATTTTTTCGGGAAATGGAGAGGGTATTAATAATTTTTTGTTGGAACGATTTTTAAAGCATGAAGAAGAGAACAGTTTCGTGCGTTCCCTATATCTTTTGGAAGCGACCGAATTCGAAGAAAAAATCGATTCCCTTATCGATACGGGCCTTGGGGCACTGACAGACCTAAAACAGGAAGACGATATATCCGAGAAGGAAGAAAATATTGCGAGGGCGAGCATTGTCTATCACTACGACACCTTTAAGGAGGAATATCCGTTCAAACATAAGCGACTGACCGGCCAAAAAGACATCGTAAAGATGCCGGAGGATTTTTACGACTACCGAACAAAATTGAACTTCAATGACCAAGACCTTACCTATTTACGCCCCTATTATAATTTTATGCTAAACCATGTCGGCAATCTGTCCTATATGAACTGTAAGCACCACTGTGACATCAAAAACGGCGAGGTACAGAACCAGCTCCATTTCAATAAGCACAAACTCAAAATTATCGATAGCCTATTTACCGAACGCGAACTAAAAGATAACCTATTCCGCTATGTTGCATTCGATTATTTACTGAATGCCCATGAATCGGAAAAGGATAACGAAAAGTTTATAGAGGATTTCCACCAACTATCCGAGAACAATCGACATATGAAAGAAATCGAGACACTCTATGAGGGCATCAAAAATATCCGGCCCAACAAAAAAATACCGGATGTAAAGGTTACCAACATAGAAGGAAAATCAGTCTCGCTCCGTGATATAGCCCAGGGAAAAGAGAATAAGACCGTATTCTATTTCTGGTCGGGATCTAATCGTGTCCATTTTGAGAATATGAAGCGTAGAATTGCTTACCTTTCCTCCACAAATACCCGCTACCATTTTGTGGGTATCAATATCAGGACCTCAGAACCGGTCTGGAGGGGACTGGTCGAATCGTCGGGGATGAACAGGCAACTTCAGTACCGTTCGGCGGATTTTGATGCACTTACCAAGGTATTGATTATCGACAAACCCAATAAGTGCATTATCACCGAAAACGATATCATTGTCGACGCCTTTGCCAATGTTTATGGGCCGCTTTAATAAATAAACTTGTTTCGAGTGTAGTAAACCCTTTCGGAACCAGTTTTAAATGGAATGGCAGTAAACCCTATAACCTTAGTTTCCTTTATGATAATCCGACAAAAACTTTTCTAGGCCGATGTCGGTCAAAGGATGTTTTAAAAGCCCCTTGATAGAGGACAGCCCTGCTGTCATAACGTCGGCACCGATCTTGGCACAGTTGATAATATGCATCGGATGCCGGATGGAGGCGGCAAGAATTTCAGTCTCGTACCCATAGTTGTCGTAAATATGGCGAATTTCGGCGATCAGGCTCAGTCCGTCCGTCGAAACATCGTCTAACCTTCCGATAAATGGTGACGCGTAGTTCGCTCCAGCCTTGGCGGCCAGTAGCGCCTGACCGGCAGAAAAAATGAGGGTACAGTTGGTGCGTATCCCGTTCTCCGAAAAATATTTTAAGGCCTTCACCCCATCCTCGATCATGGGCACCTTGACCACTATCTGCTCGTGTAGCTCGGCCAGCTGCTCACCTTCTTTTATAATTTGAGCAAAATCGGTGGCAATGACCTCGGCGGATACGTCGCCGTTGACAATCTTACAGATATCCACGTAATGCTTCAAGATATTGTTCTGACCGCTAATTCCCTCCTTGGCCATTAAGGAAGGATTGGTGGTTACCCCGTCTAAAACCCCAAGTTCTTGGGCCTCGCGTATTTCGTCTAAATTTGCCGTGTCTATAAAAAATTTCATTTGTTTTTCTTTTACCAGGAAAGTTAGAATTAATAGGATTTAATGAATAGCAAATCTACAACTTATAGTGAGCGAGAACGAGCCTCTCATAGAGTTTGCCGGGCAGAAATTTTTTGAGGATAAGTGAAAACTTTTGCATAAAATTTCCCACTTTATAGTGTACTTCGGGTTTCGTTGTATTAATAATCCCATAGACCTTTTTGGCCACAAGGATAGGGTCGCCCGCGGCGTCGACATCGTCGTTGATCATTTTCAATGTTTTCGAATAGGGAGCGCTGTATGGTGATTCAGCCTGTATCGGGGTATGGTAGCGGCCCGCGACGATGTTGGTGGCAAAGTCCCCCGGAGCCAAGGTGGCAATCCGGACACCAAAATCCCTCGTCTCCATGCGCAAAGCCTCGGTAACGACAATCAATGCCCCTTTCGTGGCGGAGTAGATTCCCCGGTAGGGCAGGCCCATGGATCCCGCTATAGACGTGATGTTGATAATGCATCCGGAATTTTGCTTACGCATTTGGGGAAGAACGGCCTTGGCCATATGCAAGGGACCGTTAAAATTGATATCGAAAGCCTTTTGGATTTCTTCGTGGGGGGTCTCTTCTATCGGACCGGTAATACCTACTCCCGCGTTATTGACCAGCACATCGATACGGCCTTCTTTTTCAATCAGACCTTCCACCGCCGTCTGTATGCTTGCCGGATCGGTAACCTCAAGTTGTAAAAGGTCGAAAATTTCAAAATCCGGGTGTTTGTTCAGGTCCCTTGTAGTACCGTAGACCTTTAGTCCCATAGATTTCAGATAGAGTCCGATAGACTTACCGATTCCCGAAGACCCTCCCGTTATGAGCACGACTTGATGTTGCATAACAAAAAAACGGCAAGCTACCTACATCGCACCGCTGCGACCGTATACCCTTGCTGCGTTCCCGCCCTGGGGGATTCTACAGGAGCTGGTCGTGTAGGACTTGCCGAACGCAAATATAGAATGTTTTGTGGTTTCAGCAATGGTTTTCACTAGAAATTCCTTAAAATTTAGGGCATAAAAACGATATGAAAGGGGTTAACATTTTTGACACTAATTTGACACAGTCATTCCCCTGCAAACTTCTGGTGCGATCTGGGCGGTAACCTTTAAAGCTTTACCTGGAAACCTGAGACTTTATTCTTCGAAGTTCGCTATTTTTGTGCCTCAAAAATAAATTGCGAAGTATCACCTATTATTATAATAATTATGAATCCCTTAAAATTCTTTTTTTGCAGTGCATTGTTAACGCTTTTTATGGCCTGTGGTGGCGATAATTCCCCGACATCCCTTTTTGAAATCAAATTGGCATCTGGACAGAAGCAATTTCAACAGAACCAGAGCATTGCTGTCCATCTTGACAATAAAAAACAAAAATCCATCTCCAACGTCACCTACTCCATCGATGGAAAGGAGCTTCCCGTAAACGATGGTAAAATTACTTTGGATATGCCCCACTTGGGCGACAAAACCATTAAGGCGCAGGTCGAATACGACGATACTTCGGCAGAGGTGAGTGAGCCATTTAAGCTTTTGGCCGCCAAGGCCCCTGAAATATACACTTACGAAATCATCAATGAATATCCGCACGATAATATGGCATACACGCAGGGGCTTGAATTCCACAACGATACGCTCTACGAAAGCACCGGAAAAAAAGGCCGGTCGTCGTTACGCAAAACGGACTATGAAACCGGAAAGGTCTTGCAGCAAGTCGATCTGGATGATAATTTTTTCGGGGAAGGGATAACCATTATGGATGATAAAATATACATGCTGACCTGGCGAAGTAAGACCGGATTTGTTTTTGACCTGAAAACCCTGGAAAAAACGGGCAGCTTTCAATACGGACAAAGCAAGGAAGGATGGGGGCTCACCAACGACGGCCAAAAAATCTATAAGAGCGACGGTACCGAAAAAATCTGGATATTGAACCCAGAAACTTTGGCAGAGGTGGATTTTATCGAGACGGTCACCAATAAATCCATTAACGACAGCGCCAATGAACTCGAATATGTAGATGGAAAAATATACGCCAACGTATATCAAAAATCCGGGGTAATGATCATCGATGCGAAGAGCGGTGCCATAGACGGCGTAGTCAATTTCGGGGGACTTAGCGATAAGGTTACCCATCACGACAGCTGGAACGATAGGGACAATGTACTGAATGGTATCGCTTACCACCCCGAACGCAAGACCTTTTTTGTAACAGGAAAAGATTGGGACAAGATGTTCGAGGTACAGATCAAGAAAAAGGAATGAGCAACGCCCACCAAAAGTCCATTGTGGTCAAAGAAGACGACCTCGATGAACTAAACCACGTAAATAATGTACGTTATGTGCAGTGGATACAGGATATCGCAAAGGAACATTGGATCGCATCGGCTTCCGAAGCTACGCGGGAAGGGCTCATTTGGGTCGTCATGCACCACGATATAACCTATAAAAATTCCGCACAGCTGCATGACGTAATCAACATCCGTACCCACATTGAAAAAACTCGGGGGGCCGTGTCCGTCCGCATTGTTGAAATGCACGATAGCAAGACCAAAGTCCTGTTGGTCCGTTCTCGTACCGAATGGTGCCTGTTGAACGAAGAGACGTTCAAGCCCATGCGAATTTCTGAAGAAATCAAACAGATTTTCGAATAATTCTTTGTTCAAGGTGTCGGCGGCACCTAGTAGGAGTCAAAGCCTTATAGAATTACCTGACCCTTTAACAACTATCAAGTAGCGACTAAATTTAAATCAAAGCCATGCGCATCGATATCATTACCGTGCTTCCCGAGTTACTGAAAAGTCCCTTTGAAGCTTCCATTATGAAAAGGGCCCGTGAAAAGGGTTTGGTAGAAGTGCACATGCACAACCTTAGGGACTATACCGATAAAAGTTACAACCAAGTAGATGACTATCAGTTCGGCGGCGGCGCGGGTATGGTACTTATGATCGAACCTATCGATAAATGTATATCCGCCCTTAAAGCGAAACGGGAGTACGACGAAATCATCTACATGACACCTGATGGAAATACGCTGAACCAAAAAATGGCCAACGGCATTTCTTTGTTAAAGAGCATAATTATCCTTTGCGGCCATTACAAAGGCGTTGACCATAGGGTGAGGGAGGCACTTATCACCAAGGAAATTTCAGTGGGCGACTACGTGCTTTCTGGTGGCGAACTAGGTGCGGCAATCCTCTGTGACGCCGTCATCCGATTAATTCCCGGAGTGCTCAACAACGAGACCTCGGCCCTGACCGATACGTTTCAGGATAACCTTTTGGCCCCTCCGGTCTATACCCGGCCCTCGGAATACAAAGGCATGAAAGTGCCCGATATTTTGTTGAGCGGTAATTTTCCGAAAATTGAGCAATGGCGTGAAGTGGAAGCACAAAAGCGAACGAAGCGGCTAAGGCCGGATTTACTGGAGTGAAAAATAGCATCTTAAATGCCTCTCTACTAAAAATCCTATCAAAAATTCCTAAAAATTATTGCAGGTTCCTATTTATCGCCTATTTTTGCACCCTGTTAAATCAACCTCTGACGAAAATCGTGAAAGTTGGTAGCGACACACACCATAAATTAAGATCATGGACTCATTGATAAAATTCGTAGAGGACGAATTTGTACCGAGAAAGGAATTCCCGAAATTTTCGGCCGGGGATACGATAACCGTATACTACGAAATCAAGGAAGGCGAAAAGACACGTACCCAGTTTTTTAAAGGGGTCGTAATACAACGAAGGGGAAGCGGATCTACTGAAACATTTACCATCCGCAAAATGTCCGGAACGGTGGGGGTCGAACGTATTTTTCCCATTAACCTGCCCGCTTTACAAAAAGTGGAAATCAACAAAAAAGGTAAGGTGCGCAGGGCACGGATTTTCTACTTTAGGGGACTTACCGGGAAAAAAGCCCGTATCAAGGAAGTGCGTTCATAACTCGCTTTAAAAAAGATATTGACGACCCGTTGGAACAGCTGTTCCAACGGGTTTTCTGGTTATGAACAATTGTTAATTACTATTGTTCATAAGTAGTTGGCTTTAAAACTGTTAAATATTTTGCTTTCTGACACCGATTACTGTATATTTAGGGTATGATTTAGAAAAAGACCCGTCTAAGGTCGTATTCAAAGTCATTATAAAGTTTACGTTCTTTATATCGTTGTTTAGTTTTTTAGTAGGGATGGAATAAGATTTATCTAATCTAAACCTAGACAAAAACGAGTATAGTGCCGAGAGGCTGTCGCTTTTTGGAAAAAGACTATATGGATGTATTTGTTTGTATAAGTCGAACCTTGTTTGACATAGGTAAACAAGCACATTAAAACAAAGAGAAGAAACATCGTTAAATCCCTTGGTTTTCAATACGTAAAGGGCGATAGATGTTTCAAACGTTCGGAAGAGTGATGCGAATGCGATCAAGGATTGCCGATCTGTTGAATAAACGGGGAAGTCAGTTTGCTAACTCATTCCTAAAAAGCCATATCAATGTATTTATACAATGATATGGCTTTTGTCATTGCACCCCTTCCCGACCGGTTTGCAGACATGGATAAAATCGTATATTTGCACCGCTTAAAACAAAACCCTAACCTTTCATGTCCAAGATATTTTATACTAAGACAGACGAAGCCCCGGCTTTGGCTACCCAATCCTTTTTACCCATTGTAAAAGCCTTTGCCAAAACGGCGGATGTTGACCTGGAGACAAAGGACATTTCTTTGGCGGGTCGAATCATCGCCGCTTTTCCAGACTTTCTTGCCCCAGACCAACAAATGTCCGACGACCTCAAGGAATTGGGAGATCTGGCCAAAAAGCCGGAAGCCAACATCATTAAATTGCCGAACATCAGTGCATCCATACCCCAATTGAAGGAAGCTATACAGGAATTGCAGGACAAAGGGTACCCCCTCCCCGATTATAACGACAATCCTACCACCCATGAGGAAAAGGAGATAAAATCGAGATATGATAAAATCAAGGGTAGCGCCGTTAACCCGGTACTCCGTGAGGGCAATTCCGACCGCCGGGCGCCCCGGGCCGTGAAAAACTACGCTAAGAAAAACCCACATTCCATGGGGGAATGGAGCTCCGATTCCAAGACCCATGTGGCCACCATGAACCATGGGGATTTCAAAAACAATGAAAAGTCCCGCACCCTCGAAAATGCGACCGAGGTAAAGATTGAAATGGTACCCGAGGAAGGGGAAACTACTTTGCTTAAAGAAAAAATCGCCCTGCTTCGAGGAGAAATTATAGATGCCACGGTAATGGAAAAAAAGGCATTAGTGGCATTTTTAAGGGAGCAGATCAAGGACGCCAAAGCAAAGAACGTCTTATTCTCCTTGCATTTGAAGGCCACCATGATGAAGGTTTCCGATCCCATTATTTTTGGAGATGCGGTAGAGGTTTTTTTCGAAGATGTCTTTAAGAAATACGACGACACCTTTAAAACCTTGGGTATTAGTGCGAATGACGGACTCGAAAATCTTTACCGTAAATTAGGGGAGCTGCCCTCTTCTAAGCGCCAAGAAATAGAAGAACAGATTGAAAAGGCCCTTTCCGAGGGTCCCGATCTTGCCATGGTCAACTCCGACAAGGGCATTACGAACCTGCACGTTCCCAGCGATGTAATCATCGATGCATCAATGCCCGCTATGATCCGAAATTCAGGACAAATGTGGAACGCCGAGGGAAAAACACAGGACACTAAGGCCGTAATACCCGATAGTAGCTATGCAGATATCTATTCCGCCACCATAGCTTTCTGTAAAAAACACGGTGCATTCGACCCGACTACCATGGGTACCGTACCCAATGTGGGACTGATGGCGCAAAAGGCGGAGGAATACGGTTCGCACGACAAAACATTCGAAATTGGTGCCGCCGGAAAGGTCCGGGTCGTTGATCGTAACTCCGGCGAGCTGCTATTCGAGCATGACGTAAATAAAGGGGATATCTGGCGAATGTGTCAAGTGAAGGACGCCCCAATACAGGATTGGGTCAAGTTGGCCGTTTCGCGTGCAAGGGCCACCCAAGATCCGGCCGTTTTTTGGTTGGACGAAAACCGTGCTCACGACGCACAATTGATTAAAAAAGTAAAGGCCTATCTGCCTGATTACGATATATCAGGGCTAGACATCCGTATAATGGCTCCTTTTGAGGCCACAAATTTCACCCTGCAACGGATGAAGGAGGGCAAGGATACGATCTCGGTTTCCGGCAACGTACTACGCGATTATCTCACGGACCTTTTTCCCATATTGGAAGTAGGTACCAGTGCCAAAATGCTCTCCATCGTACCCTTGATGAACGGCGGCGGACTATTCGAGACCGGCGCTGGCGGATCGGCGCCGAAACACGTAGAGCAATTCTTGGAGGAAGGGCACCTGCGGTGGGATTCCCTTGGTGAATATTTGGCCTTAGGCGTTTCCCTGGATTTTAATGGGGAGAAATACAAAAACGAAAAAGCCCGTATTTTGGGCGATGCCTTGGATACCGCCACGGAAAAATTCCTGATCAACGACAAATCTCCCTCTCGAAAAGTCAACGAGCTCGATACCCGGGGAAGTCATTTTTATTTGGCTATGTATTGGGCGGAAGCTCTGGCAAACCAAGAAAAAAATGCGGAACTGAAAGCCGTTTTTTCCAAGGTTTATAGCGCCTTGAAAGAAAATGAGTCGAAAATATCCGATGAACTGATTGCCGCACAGGGCCGACCCCAAAAAATCGGAGGGTATTACAAACCCGATGCACAAATGGTGGCACAGGCCATGCGGCCGAGCCAAACCCTGAATGCGATATTGGCGAAGATTTAGTAGGGAGCAAATCCCTATCCGGGGGCGAAGGTCCGTACATTAAAAAATTGTAAAGCTTCCCTAACTGGCTTAATTTCTGTCTACCTTTGCAAAGCCCTCTTTTGGGCTGTAAAATTGTTTTTGATGAACCTTATGAAGAAGGTCCTTCTTATTATTTTCCTGCTCCACGGCCTACTTGCCTTT
This sequence comes from uncultured Flavobacteriaceae bacterium, assembly GCA_963734985.1. Lineage (GTDB taxonomy): Bacteria > Bacteroidota > Bacteroidia > Flavobacteriales > Flavobacteriaceae > Pricia. The sequence continues at coordinate 632,899 of CAVTJB010000002.1, read as the reverse complement.
TCCCAACAAAAATACACTATCAGCGGTACCATTTCGGAAGCGGCCAGCAATGAGACCCTTATCGGCGTCACGGTTGCCGTACCCGAACTGCGGACCGGAGTAACCACCAACGAATACGGATTTTATTCCATTACCCTGCCCGAAGGCGAATACCAGTTACAGGTCAGCTATCTGGGCTTTCAAGATGTAATACAGGGCATCACCCTTTCCCAAAATCTGAAGCTCAACATTGAAATGCAAGAAGCGGCCGAAGAGCTACAAGAGGTCGTGGTGACTAAGGATGTCGAAAGGATAGATGTCCGCAAGCCCCAGATGAGCGTCAATGCCCTATCCGTACGGACCATCAAGAAGATTCCGGTTATTTTGGGGGAAGCCGATGTCATCAAATCCATCTTGCTCCTGCCAGGGGTTACGAACGCCGGCGAAGGAGCTTCCGGTTTCAACGTACGCGGCGGTGCGGTGGACCAGAACTTGATTCTGTTGGACGAAGCCATAATTTTCAATTCCTCCCACCTGTTCGGATTTTTCTCCGTTTTCAATCCCGATGCCATTAAGGATATTAAATTGTACAAGGGGGGAATTCCCGCCCGATATGGTGGCCGTGTTTCCTCCGTATTGGATATCTTCCAAAAAGAGGGCAACAGTAAGGAATTCAACGTCAATGGGGGTATCGGGCTGGTAGCGAGTCGGCTATTGGCTGAAGGGCCTATTGTGAAGAACAAAGCGGCATTTTTGGTCGGAGGACGCTCTTCCTACGCCCATTTGTTTCTGCCGCTGTTCGATGTCAGTAACAAGGCCTATTTTTACGACCTTAATACCAAAATCAATTACAACATCAACGACCGGAACAGTATTTTTCTCTCCGGGTATTTCGGCAGGGACGTTTTTAGCATCAGTGATAGTTTTGTCAACACCTATGGAAATGCCGTTGGCAATTTCCGCTGGAACCACTTGTTCTCCGAAAAACTGTTCTCCAATCTTTCGCTAATCTACTCGGATTATTATTACGGACTTAAACTGGATTTTGTAGGGTTCAACTGGAAATCAGGTATCCAAAACTTCAACGTCAAATACGACCTCAAGCATTACTTCAACGATAAGTTGCAGATCAACTATGGTTTTAACAACATCTATTACAGGTTCAATCCCGGTAAAATCGAGCCCAGTAGCGAGGATTCGGGAATCGTCGAAGAGCAGTTGACGCAAAAATATGCCAATGAATTTGCGGCCTATATCGATGTGGAACAAGACATCACGCCTAAGCTAAGCTTTAATTACGGTCTCCGTTTCAGCAACTTTATCCGGTTGGGGCAAGATGATCTTAATGTGTACGAGAACGATAATCCCGTAGATTACGACCCGGCTTTATCGATATATTCGGAAGCGGATCCCACAGAGACCATTCACCCGGGCCGCGACGTCAGCCTAGCTACCTTCAACAATCTGGAGCCTCGAATTTCCATGGCCTATTCCCTGAACGACGATAATTCCTTCAAAGCGAGTTATACGCGTTTGGCTCAGTACCTGCACCTATTGTCCAATACCAGCTCTCCCACTCCACTTGATGTTTGGACCCCAAGCGGCCCATTTGTCCAACCACAGCTGTTGGACCAATATGCCCTGGGGTATTTCAAAAATATAAAGGAGAGCGGTTATTCCTTAGAAACCGAAGTTTTCTACAAAGACATTCAAAACCGTATCGATTATATCGACGGAGCCAACCTGATCGCCAACGATGCCATTGAGACCGTAATTCTCAAGGGGCAGGCCCGGGCCTATGGTCTTGAGCTGCTACTTCGCAAAAACGAGGGCAAATTTCAGGGTTGGATCGCCTATACACTCTCCAAATCCGAGCAGAGTACCCCCGGTAGGACGGCTACTGACGAAAATGGAACAACCTATACTGAAATGGGAATCAACTTTGGACAATGGTATAACACCCCCTACGACAAGACCCATGATATAGGGCTCTACGGTAGTTACGAACTTAGTAACAAATGGAGTTTTAATACCAATTTTGTTTACCAAACGGGTCAGCCGACCAATTACCCCATCGGGCAGTTCGATTTTCAGGACCTGACCGTGCCTTATTACGGACTTCGCAACAAACAACGTCTCCCGAGCTATAACCGTCTTGATGTATCGGCCACCTTGACTCCACAAAAGAACACAATGAGAAAATGGAAGGGCGAATGGGTATTCAGCATCTACAATCTCTATAACCGCAAAAATGCAGCATCCATCAGTTTTAGCCGCAATACCGATACTGGAGTCAATGAGGCGGTACGAACCTCTATTTTCGGAATCGTACCGGCGGTGACCTATAACTTTAGATTTTAAGGCCATGAAACGACACTTACTTATAGCGATGGTCTTACTGGTTCTTTCGGGATGTGAAGACGTGATAGAAGTCGATGCCCCTTCCGAGCCTCCTCGACTGAGCGTAGACGCTCTTATACGTATCGACGAAGAAGCCCCGATAACGGATGTGGTGGTCAGTGTGGGTCTTACCAGCTCATTCTTTGGCAACACCGTAGCGGCCGAATTGGATCAAATAACTATTCAGAACATAGATTACGAAAGTAGCGGACCCTTAGATTCTAATACTATAGTGCTTACAGAAACTGCGCCGGGCCGGTATGAAGCTTCGAGAAGTACCGGGTTTTTTACCAATGGGGTGCTCGAACTGGCCATTAGCTATGAAAACCAGCGATATCTCGCTTCCACACAGTACGTACCGGTAGTGCCCATTGACACCTTGAAACAGGGCGAAGGCAATCTGTTCACAGGCGATGAGACCGAGATAGTGGTTTCCTTCACCGATGATGCCGATAGAAATGATTTTTATCTGTTCGATTTTGATTTTGGCGAGTATCTTCTCACAGAGGACGAATTCTACCAGGGACAGACTTTTGAGTTTTCTTATTTCTATGACGATGAGGTCAAACCGGGTCGAAAGATCGGTATTGCTATTTTGGGGGTCGACGAACCTTTTTACAATTATATGAACCAGTTGACGGTGCAGGCCGGCGGTGACCAGGGTCCTTTTCAGACTCCCGCGGCCACGGTTCGCGGCAATATTCTGAACATAACCGAGATCGATAGTGTAGAAAGTTTCGGCCATTTAGACGATCGCGATAATTTTGCTCTCGGTTATTTTGCGGTCTGCCAAGTGTTTAGCAAATCCATCGTCATCGAATAATTAGGTATGAATAAGGGTTTTTGGAAGGGGTTGGTAGATATTTGTCTTTGAACCTGCGCTTGTCCTTGAGCTTGCGTTTTTATTAGGTATCTTTGCGTTTTCCGCTAAAAACCAAACTATAAAAACTATGCCCTGGAATTCATTGAACGCCATTTCCCCTATCGATGGGCGGTATCGTAACAAAACGGAAGCCCTTGCCCCATATTTCTCCGAGGAAGCCCTTATCAAATACCGGGTGCGGGTAGAAATCGAGTATTTTATCGCGCTCTGTGAAATCCCTCTTCCGCAGCTTGCCGATTTTGATTCTTCCCGATTCGAAGTTTTGCGAAAAGTTTATGAAGATTTCGACACCGAGGATGCCAAGAAAATAAAGGAAATAGAAAAGACCACCAACCATGATGTAAAAGCGGTGGAATATTTTATCAAAATGGCATTTGACGAATTGGGATTCCAAAAGCACAAGGAATTCATCCATTTCGGACTGACCTCCCAAGACATCAACAACACGGCCGTTCCTCTTTCCCTGAAAGAGGCTATGAACTCCGTCTATATTCCGATGTACCATAAAATACGGCTTCAATTAAAGAAATTGGCCACCGAATGGAAAGACATCCCCATGTTAGCCCGGACGCATGGGCAACCGGCCTCCCCTACCCGTCTCGGCAAGGAAATCGACGTTTTTATCGAACGCCTTGAACAGCAGTTCGACCTTCTGAACAATATTCCCTCCGCAGCCAAGTTTGGCGGGGCCACGGGCAACTACAACGCCCATAAGGTGGCCTACCCCGATATCGACTGGAAGGTCTTCGGGCAAAAATTCGTTAAGGAAAAATTGGGCCTGCACCACTCCTTCCCTACCACCCAGATCGAACATTACGACCATCTGGCTGCCCTTTTCGATACCCTAAAACGCATTAATACAATAGTGCTGGATCTGGATCGGGATTTTTGGACCTATGTATCCATGGAATATTTTAAACAGAAAATTAAGAAAGGGGAAGTCGGCTCATCGGCCATGCCGCACAAGGTAAACCCTATCGATTTTGAAAATTCCGAGGGAAATCTGGGACTTGCGAATGCTCTTTTTGAACATTTATCCGCCAAATTGCCCATCTCAAGATTACAACGGGACCTGACCGATAGCACCGTACTGCGGAATATCGGGGTACCCTTTGCCCATACCCTAATCGCTTTCCAATCGACCCTTAAAGGACTGAAAAAGCTATTGCTCAACAAAGCCAAATTCCAACAAGACCTCGAGAATAATTGGGCGGTCGTTTCCGAGGCCATCCAGACGATTTTAAGGCGCGAGGGATATCCAAATCCCTACGAGGCGTTAAAGGGGCTTACACGTACCCATACCCTGATCGATCAAAAATCAATGGCCGGTTTCATTGATACCTTAGACGTATCCGATGCCGTAAAAAGGGAGCTAAAAGCGATTACGCCTGCCAACTATACCGGCATCTGAACGGGTGATTTTGCAGTTGGATTATTGCGGCGAACGGATTATGTCAAGTTTTGCCTATATTAGCCAACACGAAATTTTGAAGAATTTCATACAATACAGTATAAGATGGAAGATAAATTTTCTGTAGAAGACGCGATTAGTAAACTTTGGGTTAAAATGGACGGATGGTTGGATGCCATCATCCTTAAATTGCCCAACATCGTGTTGGCCATCGTCATCATGGTCCTTTTTTATTTTATTGCTAAAGGGCTGCGCAATCTCTTTAGGCATACCCTTTTAAACCGTATTGCACAAGTATCCATCCAACAAATCGTGGCCAAAACGGTTTTCGTAATTGTATTGTTAATAGGATTTTTCTTTGCCCTAAGCGTACTTGACCTGAATAAATTGCTAACCAGTATCTTGGCGGGTGCCGGTGTTCTCGGGCTTGCCATAGGCTTGGCTCTACAAGGAACCTTGAGCAATACGGTCGGAGGGTTTCTTCTCTCGTTCATGCCCAATATCAAGATCAACGATGCTATCAAAAATGGGGATGCAACCGGAGTGGTGCAGGAAATTACGCTCCGAAATATTGTTATTAAGACCCCCGAAAACTACATTACCGTAATACCCAATTCGAAGTTCGTTGATGGGGCTTTTACCAACTATTCCTTGACCGATAGAGGGCGTATTACCGTTAAATGCGGTGTGGGCTACGAGAGCGATCTTCAGGCAGTTGAAGACCTTACCGTTAAGGTCATCCTAGATAATTTCGAACAAAGGGACGGCGAAGGGGTCGAATTCTTCTTTACCGAATTCGGCGACAGCTCCATCAATTTTATGGTGCGATTTTGGACGGATGTCACGGGCTTTAAACAAGAACATGCCGCCAGACACAAAGCCGTTAAGTTGATCAAAAAACATTTCGACGAGCAAGATTTCAATATTCCGTTTCCGATCCGAACCTTGGATTTTGGTAAGAACGATCTTACCGTACATACGGAGAAGCAGAACGGGAAGCAATAAAGTTCTTATTGGTCATTCTGAGCGTAGTCGAAAGGCCGCCTTTCAAAAAACGTCCCCAGCTGATAGTGAAGTGTTCAGCTCACTCCGTACTATCTACAGGGGAACGCTGACCTTACTATCCTTTGATAAATTCCCCAAATTTTGCAAGCCCCTCACCCTTATAATCCGACTTGTCCAAAGCCTGGAAGAACTGTATCATTTGGGCCGGGTTCATATCATGGCCAAGTATCCGGACTAACATAAAACCCTTATCATTGCTATCGCCGTAAATTACCAACTCATCGATGGCATCGTCATCGCCCAGGTACGTGATGGTAGCCCTCCCGTAGCTAGTGTTCACTTTCATCAGCTCCGTGAACCTGTCCTTTTTCAGGATAGCCTTTACTTTGGCCTTTTCAGTTTGGAATTCCGCTGCGTTGGTATCTGTTTTCTTAAATGCCAGCAGATTTAGTTTGCGCAGGGACTCCAGTGCTTTGTGCTGCTCCACGGTCAAATCGACATTATCCATATTCAACAGGCTCACCGGTAGATCCACCGCCAAAAAGTTCGGGTTTTCGGAATTATCCACATAATATTCCTGCAAGCTTTGCGTCGAGGAACAAGCGCCGAAAACCAGTAAGAGCGCTGCAGAGATACTTGATTTGATTGTTTTCATAATAGTGTTTTAAAGGGGGTTGGGAAAAAATGTTCAGTGTGCAGTGTTCAGTGTTCAGTGTTCAGTGTGCAGTGTTCAATGTTCAGTGGCTTAAAAACACGAAATCAATAAGCTTTTTCAAGATTAAATTTTACTATAGAGATTCAGCTATATTGACCGCCAACTGCATACCGTGCACTACTTATTGTTCACTGCCTACTGCCAACTACCTCCCTGCTTCGTTCAATTCCTCCGGCAGGCCCATTTTATGGGTCAATGCACCGATCTTGTTCAAGTCGATATTGCCGGTCATAGAGACGAGAACGCTTTCGAATTCGCGGTCCTTGATTCCAACTTTAGTGTTGTCAATGTCCGATACGAACAGCAGCAGTTCGCTGACATGGTCTTTATCGCTTCCCTCCTTGACGTAGAATTTTACAGTAGCATCCCTGTCCTTTACCCGCATCAGTTCTTCTAATGCCGAGGATTTCAGATACGCTGCGACAGTCGCTCCCATGTCTTCCGAAATGTCGGGATCTTGGGTGATAAATACCTTAATACCTTTCAGACTCTGTGCAATATCCGCAAAATCTTGCGCCTCTTCGTCGCTTTCATCAAAGGCTGCGATGTGGCCCGCCAATCGAATCATACTCTGGTTGATCGTTACCGAGCCAACATCGTCCATATCGTCATACTTATCGAAAACGGACTGTGAGAAACCGAATAGGGGCAAAAGAGCTAAACTAAGAAATACATTTAATTTTTTCATGACTGTTCGTTTTAAAATGATTGTTTTATTGATGAATTTTTAATAATTTCTACTGATTTTTACCCGCTTTCTTAAGCTGATTCCCGCCGGGCAAATCCATTTTATCGGTCAGTTTACCGATATCCTGCAGGTTGATATCGCCGGTAAGGGATAATAGCACCGTTTCAAAATTTCGGCCATCTACTTCGATTTGGGCCTCCTTGAGTCCGGTCACGAACATGAGCAGCTCTTTTACATGGTCCGCATCCTTACCTTCCTTGACGTAGAACTTAACGTTCGAACTTCCGTCCTTAACCCGCATCAGCTCTTCATAGGAAGAACTTTTTAAACGGGCGGAAACCCAACTACCAATATCTTTAGAGATAGAGGAACTCTCGGTAGTAATGACCTTAAAACTGGTTATGGAATTGACCAGTTGGAAAAAATCTTGAGCTTCGGGATCGTCGGAACTTACGCTCATTTTACCCAGCATCTGGAACATCTTGGGTTGCATGGCCACAAAAGTCACTTGATCGCTGTCTGCATACTTATCGAAAATATCCTGCCCGAAGGTTAGGAAGGGCAAAAATGCCAGCATAGATATAATTATTCGCTTTTTCATGTTTTTACAATTTATTATTAATGGTTAATATCATTTTCGTTTAAAAACCGATTCGTATTTTTCTCAAATTCTTTCAAGTATGACAGTTGTTCGGTACCCTTGTTAAAGTTAATGGCAAGGAGGGAAAGCGCTTCTTGGGCCGAGGCGATTTCTTCTTGGGTATATTCATCTTCCAAGACTATGGAATGGGAAGAAGTTGTGGTATCAAAGTTAAAGTAGATACCTATTAACAGGGCAACAATTGCCGCGGCGGAAACCCAACCATACCATGCTTTTTTAGAACTTTTGGTTTCCAGGTTCAACTGTACGTTTGGAACAAATTCTTCTTTTTTCGCTTCCGAAAAATATCGGAATATCGGGGCGTATTGTTTTAGATGCCCAGCCACCTGTTCCTGGGAAAAATAGGTGCGTAAAGCCGCTTCCTCTGAAGCCGTTGTAGTGGCCTGGAAATACTTTTCCAGTAATTTTTCTATTTTATCCGATTCCATAACTATGTTTTTTTAACAATTGTTCCCTGACCGTTTTTCGTGCCCGGGAAAGGGTCACGCGTACTGCTGTAGGTTTCATTTCGAGCATTTCGGATATTTCTTCGTACTCGTACTGCTCCACGTCCCGCAATTGCAGTACCATTTTTTGCTGTTCGGGCAGTTCTTCCATAATTTTCTGAACCCATGAAACGCTATCGGTGGCCTCCAACTTGGTTTGCAGCGAACTATCCGTGTCCGTATAGTTACTATGTACCAATTTCAGGTTGCCCGCCTGTCGCGACTTCAACCGGTCGAGACAGAAATTCTTGGTCATGGTCATAGCGAAGGCTTCTACGTTGTTATAGGATTCCATCTTTTTTTTCTTAGACCACAATTTCATCAGTACTTCCTGTGTAGCATCCTCTGCTTCTTCCCTCGATACCAGCAAACGCTTGGCCAGCCGAAATAACTTGTCCTTAAAAGGCATTACGATATCGAGAAATTCCGCTTGTTGCATTTTATATGGTCCAGCTTGTTGTATTCGTAAACCTTTCGTTCCGGTCTACATAATGAAGACGAAGTACAACGAATTTTGTTACAATTAATTTTTATTCTCCCTGAATGTAAGTATTTTGGGCATCCTCAAACTAAGGAAATTCGTATCTAACGATAGAAAAATATATCTAAAGCCCCCATAAGCACTGTCCTCTTCCTTTTTGGAACGGTAATTGTTTCGGTTGCTTTGATTTTTTATTCCATATCCAAAAAAAACAGTATTCCACTATGAAAAAGTATCCAAAATTATATCTTTTGATGTTCCTCGCTATGGGAATGTTTCTAATGAACTGTTCCCATGATGATAATATCGTTCCAGAAGTTGATCGAGAAGGGAATAATCAGAACAATGAAGAACCGACCGAGACCGCAGCAGATTATCCGGTCCAGGATTTTATGTGGCAGGCAATGAACTTTTGGTATTTCTGGCAAGAAGATGAGCCAAATTTGGCGGACGATAAGTTCACTGGCCCTGAAGATCCCGAATACGTTGCCTTTTTGGCTTCCGAGGAAGATCCTCGGCATTTTTTGACGATAAGCTTCGTTTTACCGAAGACAGGTTCAGTTTTTTTTCCGATGACTATGTGGAATTGACGCAGGCTTTGGCGGGAATTTCCCAAAGTAACGGCCTGGAGTTTGGATTAGTGCGCTTTTCCGGTAGCGACGACGTTTTTGGATACGTTAGATACGTAATTGCCAATTCCGACGCTGCTACAAAAGACATTGCCAGAGGTGATATTTTTACGGGAGTAGACGGGCAGAACTTGACAATCAATAATTATCGCGATCTTTTGTTCGGGGAAAACGATACCTATACCTTGAATATGGCCGATATATCCGATGGAACCATTACGGATAATGGTAAGGAGGTTACCTTGACTAAAATTCCGGATTTTGCCGAAAACCCGATCCTCAAGGATACAATTTTAGAAGTCGGTAGTTCAAAGATCGGCTACCTGATGTACAATTCCTTTCTCAATGAATATGACGAAGATCTAAACGAGGTCTTCGGTCGTTTTAAGGATGGCGGTGTAACAGACCTGGTGCTTGACATGAGATATAATCCCGGAGGCTCTGTAAATTCGGCACGCTTGCTATCGAGTATGGTCTACAGTACGGATACTACCAACCTTTTCATTAAACAACGTTGGAATTCAAGGATCCAAAACCTTCTAAGCGAAGAACAACTGGAGGATAAATTTGCCAATGTCACTCAAAAAGGAACGCCCGTTAACACGCTGAACCTATCAAAAGTGTATGTATTGGCCACTAGAAGTTCGGCTTCCGCCAGCGAACTAGTGATTAACGGACTTGCCCCTTATGTGGATGTTGTTCAGATCGGGGAAACAACTACCGGTAAAAATGAATTCTCCTTGACCTTTGTTGATGACCCGAATAATCCTGGCGGACCTTGGGTTTATGATCCCAGCCGGGAAAGCAAGATCAATTCCGATAACCGTTGGGCCATTCAACCCTTAGTGGGAAGGAATGAGAATGCCGATGGATTTTCCGAATATACGGAAGGTTTGGTTCCCGATTTTCCATTAAGTGAGGATTTGGAGAATTTGGGCGTTCTTGGTGACCCGGGTGAACCTCTTTTGGCGAGGGCTATTCAAGAAATCACGGGCACCACAACGGCAAAAGGTAACTTTAGAGTCAAAATGCCTGCCGATGCCTTCACCGGTTCTCAAATGTTTACCCCGGTTAAGGATATCATGTATTTGGATAAACCATTGGATGTAAGTCTTCTAAGCGCTGGGAATTAAGATTCCGTGGTCCATATGCCATCCGAAAAATAATTCAGAATCGTGAGAAACGCTTTTGGAATGTATTTCGTTTTGATCCCATCATAAAAATAACATAGCTTTTTTTGCGTTGTACCGTAGGGAAGACTGGCAGTTCATCCTTATACCGAGACCTTTCATCCAAAATAACTATGAGGACATATTTTAAAACGGCAGCATTTCTATCACTTTTCTTGATATTTTCATGTACCACGGACGACGACCTGTACCTTACCGATACTGTGGAACCCGACCCCGATGCCGGGGTAAAAGTGCAGGATTTCATGTGGAAGGCCATGAACTTCTGGTATTTCTGGCAGGCAGATGTTGAGAATCTTGCCGATAAAAGGTTTCCCAATACTCCCGAAGGTTCAAAAGCCTATACCGAATTCTTGACATCCGAAAACGATCCGGGTACATTTTTTGACAACAAACTGCTTTTCAGCGAGGATCGCTTTAGCTTTTATAACGACGACTACGTAGAACTGACACAATCACTTTCGGGCATTTCCAAAAGCAATGGTATGGAATTCGGGCTCGTCCGTATTCCGGGAAGTGACGATGTATTTGGTTACGTTCGCTATATCATCAAAAATTCCGATGCCTCGAAGAAAGATATAAAACGCGGGGATATTTTTACCGGTGTTAACGGCCAAACCCTATTTTCCGATAGAAACAATACACAGAACAACAATTTTGATCTGCTTTTCGGCGAAAACGACACCTATATCCTAAATATGGCCACCATTATTGATGGCCGACCCGAACCGAATGGCGAAGAGATTACTCTGATCAAAGAGGAAAATCTGCAGGAAAACCCCATTTTCCTCGATGAGATTATTGAAACCGACGGAAAAAAAATCGGTTATTTGGTCTACAACGGCTTTATCAATGAATTTGACGAACAGTTAAATGAGGTTTTCGGTAGGTTTAAGTCCGGCGGCGTCACCGACCTGATACTCGATTTACGCTATAATCCTGGCGGATCGGTAAATACGGCCGCTTTACTCTCGAGCATGATTTACGGCACGAACACCCAGGATGTATTTCTTAAAGCAAGATATAACGATAAATATCAAAAGATATTAGAGGATAAAAATACTGATGTACACCGCTATTTTGCGGATAAAATTGGGAATGGCAACGCATTGAATTCTTTGAAATTAAGCAAATTATATGTCCTGACCACCCAAGGATCGGCTTCCGCCAGCGAATTGGTCATTAACGGACTCGAACCCTATATGGATGTGATTCAAATCGGTGAAAAAACACGGGGAAAAAACGAATTTTCGGTTACGATGGTCGACGATCGGGATAACAATTATTTGTATAGCCCGAAACGGGTAGACAAAATTAGATCCGATAACCGGTGGGCCATTCAACCTTTATTGGGCCGTAACGAAAACGCCGACGGCTTTTCGGATTATACGGCGGGGCTCGAACCGGATATCCCCTTAAAAGAAGATTTATCGAACTTGGGCGTATTCGGAGATTTGAACGAACCTTTATTGGCGAAAGCCATTCAGGAGATTACAGGGACCGCCACCGCCAAATCGGATTTCTTCGTAGCCCTGCCCTTCGAGACCCTCACCAGTTCTAAAATGCATACACCTATAAAAGACAATATGTATGTTACCGATATTCCTGTAATTCGGTAATGGCCCTCTGTCGCCTTTATTAAAACCGAACTAAAGTCCGCGACCATTTCTAAACCTTGAACGATAAATACTGTGGTTTTCAAAATAAGTTTTGCCTTCATCTAATTTTGACCTAAACTACCTTAATTTATGAGCCAACCACTGATCGTGAATTGACACCGACCGGCATGATACCGACCAAACAGATGACCGCCATGCGCCCGTTAGCGTCTCTGAAATCGTCGAAGACGTTCACAAAGCCCTTGAAACAGGTATTACCATGGTGCATTTACAAGCCAGGGACGCCAAAACAGCCGTACCGACGTACGAAAAGGAAATCTACTCCAAAATATCGCCGGTATAAGAAAGTACTACCCATTTGGTAGTCTATGTTTCATTCAGCGCACGAAACTTTGGTGCGCTCGAGCCATGTTCCGATCCTCTCTTTTTATAAAAGGATCTCAAACCGGATATGGGAAGTATGACGTTGAGCTCGCTAAATTTTAACGTCGTAGCAAGTATGAATTCCCCTGATTTAATAAGGGGTTTGGCAACTATCCTGAAAGATAGGGGGATAGTGCCCGAACTGGAGGTTTTCGATAATGGTACGATCAACTATGCCAAATATTTGGCTAAGAAAAACCTCATAGAACCGCCCTACTATTTTAATCTTCTGTTGGGAAATGTCGCCTGCGCACAGGCAGACCTGTTGCACACCGGCATCATGATCAATGATCTACCGAAAAACTCGTTTTGGAGTTTGGCAGGCATTGGCGATACACAATTAAAAATGAACTCGTTGGCCATAGCCGTGGGAGGTGGTGTCAGGGTCGGTCTTGAAGATAATATCTGGTACGATACGCAAAGAACCAAACTGGCAACCAATTTAGACTTGATCCAGCGGATCCTTTCTATCGCCCAGGCCAATTCCAGGAAAATAATGACCCCTAAAGAATTTCGCGGCTTAATGCAAACGAACCCCGGCAATGGGTCCTACGGACGGGAATTTAATGTACAAGCCCGGTCATGACTATACATGAAAACAGTAAATTCTATAAAATACGGATGGTCTTCACCCGAATCCGGCACGGCCTGTTATTATACACATTGCGAAATTTCTTGGTACGGATCGGAATAGATATCCAACCCTACTATAGAGTCCAAGAGGGTAAAGAAGGATGTAAAGAACCCCGGATCAAGGGAGATGTAGAAGGATACGGTATCGAACAGGTAGGTGTCGATGAAATAGATGTCATGGACAATTGGACGCACAACAGTTAAAAATCGACCTAAAGGAAGGTCAACTATGTATCGGGCTAAAGCATGGTGATACAATTGCCGCGGTTACCTTCGTCCAACCCAATAATTTCGTTTTTAAGAATAGAGAGTTCAAGTTACTGGAAAACGAGGCCTATTTGCTTAACATGTACACCTTTCTATCCTAGCGAGGAAAAAATCTGGCTCCCTTCCTACGCTACCACTGTTACCGGTTTATGAAAAATCTGGGGAAGGATTCCTTTTTTTAGCATAACCTCCTACTTTAATAAATCTTCCCAAAAATTTAAGAATAAATTGAATGCCCACCATCTTAAACTTTACCTGTATATAGGGTTCTTTAAAAAGTGGCATTGGAATTTTGTTTTAAAAGATTTCGATAAATAATTGTTCGTCCCTAGTGGGTTTAGATGCTGACTAAAGCCCTTACAGCATACCAGCGGTGGCATAATGCTTTCTTTATCGAAATAAAAGCCCCCTTAACGAATCATCTTGTGGAAACAGGCTTGAGGGTCGTTATCACATAAACAAATCTTATGAAAGCAATCCTACGTGCTATCCGAAGGATAGAAGAAGAGCGACAACTGTTAATTAGAATCCTGAAAGATATCGAACGATAGTTGGGCGAACTTTAGGTATTGAAGAAAGCCAAGGGCTATTTACTGGAACATTAGGACATGACCGAAGTTACAAAGGTCTAGTTGCTGTCCCCAGTCAGTCTATAGCGGGAAGGTCAAAGAAAACCCCCAGTTTTTATAAAGATAAAACCCAATCATTCAATGGGTTTTAAAGGTGATGCTCCTAGAGCCATAGGTTATTTTTGTATCATAACCTCGAAACCGCTATTATGAAACGTAGGGATGTCCTCATCAATATTTACATCGCGATCAACATCATATTCGTCATTTGCATGTCATATTATCTGCTGACAAATATTCCCTTTTAACCATACGGGTTATGAGGTCTCTATAACAGACCTGCGGCAGTGGTAGAGAGGCGCTCACCCCTTTTTGACTATTCGCTGCAGCCCTCAGCTCGCACGCCCAATAATGGGCATGGATATTTGCCAAAACCTTTTTAACCCTTACCACTACCCACTTACTTTAGCGTTTCCTTTTTATCCCAACCATCCCTCACGGTCTAAACTTCGATATTGTATGGCCTCGCCAATATGGGCGCCACGAACGTTTTCGGACTTTTCCAGATCGGCAATCGTACGGGCAACCTTTAAGATACGATCATAGGCCCGGGCAGAAAGACTCAGACGTTCCATGGCATTTTTAAGCAAATCCTTAGAGGCATCGTCCAGCTTGCAGAACTGTCGGATCTGTTTGGTGTTCATTTGGGCGTTGTAATGTACGTTTTCGCATTCCATAAAACGTTGGGTCTGGATTTCGCGGGCTGCCGTCACCCGTTTGCGAATGTCGACACTGCTTTCGCCCTTGCGCTCTTCGGAGAGCTTTTCGAAAGGTACGGGCGTGACTTCTATGTGGATATCGATGCGGTCGAGCAAAGGTCCCGATATTTTGCCCAGGTAGCGTTGCATTTCCGCAGGGGAAGAGGTAACCGGAGCGTCCGGGTCGTTAAAATAACCACCGGGACTCGGGTTCATACTGGCCACCAACATAAAGCTGCTGGGATAGGTCACGGTAAACCGGGCGCGGGAAATGGTCACCTCGCGATCTTCCAACGGTTGGCGCATCACCTCGAGTACCCCACGTTTGAATTCGGGGAGTTCATCTAAAAATAGAACGCCATTATGGGATAATGATATTTCGCCGGGTCGCGGATAGGCCCCGCCTCCGACGAGAGCAACGTCCGAGATGGTGTGATGTGGCGAACGGAAAGGCCGCTGGCCCATCAATCCCCTATTTTTAGTTTTCCCGACTACGCTGTGTATTTTGGTGGTTTCAAGGGCCTCTTGTAAGGTCATCGGAGGCAAAATGGAAGGTAAACGCTTTGCCAACATAGTTTTTCCAGCGCCTGGAGGCCCGATCAAAATGATGTTATGGCCCCCCGCAGCAGCAATTTCCATACAACGTTTTATGCTTTCCTGGCCCTTGACGTCGGAGAAATCGAATTCAGGGAAATCCAGATTTTTAAGGAATTCCGCGCGGGTATCTACTATGGTTTCTTCTAATGCTCTTCCTTTGTCAAAGAATTCGATCACCTCGCTGATGTTCTCTACGCCGAATACCTTCAAATCTGATACGATGGCGGCTTCCTTTGCATTTTCTTTGGGAAGGATAAAGCCTTTAAATCCCTCTTCCCGAGCTTGTATGGCAATCGGCAGGGCCCCTGTGATGGGTTGAAGGCTGCCGTCCAAAGAAAGTTCGCCCATGATGACATACTTTTCCAGGTTATCGGACTTTATTTGTCCCGATGCGGTCAATATGCCCAAAGCCAAGGTCAGGTCGTAGGCGGAACCTTCCTTGCGCAGATCGGCGGGGGCCAGGTTGAGCGTGATTTTTTTTCCGGGAATTTTGTATCCATTGTTCAATAAGGCCGCCGCAATACGGTAATTGCTTTCCTTAATCGCATTGTCGGGCAGGCCTACCAAGTGGTAGCCCACCCCTATATCGACATTTACTTCAGCGGTTACCGTGGTGGCTTCCACGCCAAATACGGCGCTTCCGTAAACTTTTGTGAGCATATTGGTTAGTTTAGATAAGCCCTTCAGATGATCTAACACATCATCTGCCTTACAACGACATGGCGGATAAAAAAAACAAGGCCACCACGTTATAAGAACCTAAAAACAAAACTAAAATTGTGCGGAATTAAAGAAAATCAGCTGAAAATTTGGTCTTGGTCATTAGTTCATGATCTCGTTCCAACCACTATTTTCCATCATCGGGAAAAAATGTCAAAACCGATTCCGATCTCTTTATAATCTCCTCCTTGTTCATCATCATCTTCCGGAATTCACCGTTTACGAACAATTCCGCTTGATCTTTGTAGTGTTTGCTGAACGGATTCCCCGATTGGCCGGTCGGCAAAATGCTTCTACTGTTTTCAACATCCGAAAAATCGATGATCCGCCTTGTGGATGGGCCGGAGCTAACTTGGTAATAGCCGTCTTCGGTATAGGGAAAGCTCATGTTGTTAATGACCTCACGGGTTCCGGTAACGGGAAAAGGGCCAACGTTAAAAAACGGTCGAAGAGCCGCTACCTGCCCTAGGGGATGGCCGTGTTCCAAAGTATGAACGCGGTCCCACGTCCAGTTTTCTGGATATTCGCCCAAGGTGTTTTCCAGGTTTTTCCAGGCTTCCCGAAAAGAGTTGTTGACGATATCCTGTTTAGTTTCCATAGTTTTCTTGGTAGTAACATCATCCCACCATACCGAATTTTCATTGGCCGACAGCGGGGCAATCAATCGTTTTACCAAATGAGTGGCTTGCAACTGGTCGAACATTTCCACACCCAATTCATCTTTGAAAGTAGCTACCAACAAATGGTATATCCAACGGTGATAAATGCAAGCCTCGGTGCTGTTCAAGGGATAATCGCCCTTCCAATGTTGCAACTTATCCAAGGCCTGCAACTGATTTCCGGTGAGCCCTTGGATATCGACATCCTTTAGCAGATTGGTAAGGATAGACATGTTGACGGGTGATGTCACGTCAGTCATCATGTGTCCTACCGATTCCCTGTCCCAATCGTTTCTGGACTCTATCAACCCAATAATCCTCTTGGCCCTATTTTCGGGCAGATAGTACCCGGGATACAACATACCGGCCGTGGAATCGGGCTGGTTGTTGGCCGAGTACACATAGTGCCAAGGTGGATCGATGGCCTGCGGATTCTTCGAAAAGGGAAGGTATTCCCGGTCACTAGAAAGTCCTTGGTTTACATCGTATACCATTTTAGTATGAATGCTATCCGGAATTTCGTACAGTTTGGCCGTGGCCCACCAGGCCACATGACCTTCTGCATCACCGTACATGATATTAAGTCCGGGGGCATGGATGTTGGGCAGGGCGCTTCGGAATTCCTCAATGTTCTGGGCATGTGACATGCCGTACAGGGCATCCATCACCTTGTTTTCCATCTGGGTATAGGTCCACCACATCGCTATCGGTCGTTCCCCGGTAACTTGATCGGCAATTCCGTTTAAAACGGGACCGTGCTGAGTTTTTTTATAGGAAAAATCAATATCGGTCGAATCCTTGACCTTAATGGTTTTTGAAACCATTTCATAAGCGGCCCAGCCGGTTTCCGTTCTGTATTTTTTACTGTCCGATGGATGGGTTTCTTCGTAATAAAAATCCACATCATCATTCTCGAACATGGTCATTCCATAGGCCAGGTTGCGGTCATGGCCCAACAACGGAAAGGGTACGCCCGCCAAATGATAGCCATATTTTTCGTAGGATGGTGTACTCACATGGGCCTCGTACCAAACGCTGGGCTGGGAAAATCCGATATGAGGGTCGTTGGCGAAAATGACTTTGCCATTTTTGGTTTTTTCGGGGGCGAGCACCCAGCTGTTGCTTCCCTCGAACAGGGGGATCGATAGTTTTTTGAGAGACTCCATAACCTCACCGGTAAATTGGCCGGTAAGGCCTTCGTTGGAACTGGGAGTATAAGTCCGTATCCAGACCGAACCCGTATCGCTTTGGGTTTGCAGGTCTTGTAGATACTCGGGCCCGAGCTTATCCCGTATTCTAGTTAGCAAGGGATCGGTCTTGTGTGCCATGGCAAAACTGAAGGCCATATAGCCCATAGTATTATATATGTCTTTCAGGGTGAATATTTCTTTTTCGATGCCCGTCAGATAAAACTCCACGGGTGTTGGTCCTTCTTCTATAAATTGATTGATGCCGTCGAGATAGGCCTGGGAAAGTTGGACGGATTTTTTGGTCTTGTCCAATTCCGCCACGGTTTTGGCGGAAGCATCGTCGATACCCAGGGCCAGGAAGAATTTATCCGTTCCGATAAAATCCTTTCCAAAAACCTGCGAAATGCCGCCGCTGCCTATGCGCCGCAAAAGTTCCATTTGCCACAGACGGTCCTGGGCATGTACGTAGCCCAATGCGGTAAAGGCATCCTTTTCATTTTCCCCGTAGATATGGGGAATTCCGTAAGTGTCAAAATAGACCTGTACTTCGCCGGAAAGTCCCGGCATTGCTTCTTCACCATCATAGTCAGGTTTGAGAGTATAAGTAAAAATCACTGCGCTTAAAAATAGTATCCCCAAGAGGATTAAAAGAATTAAGGCTATTTTCTTGAATGTTTTCACAGAGCAATATTGTCACGAAAGATACGGGTATAGAATGAGGAAAAAAAGCAGTAAAGAAATTCTAAAAAAGTTAAAAAAAACGGAATATCCCACAATTACTGTTGTATTTTTAACTTTTCCTGTTAATAAAAATTTGTTATTTTCCCAAAGATTATAAAAACACACACTATCATGAGAAAAACTTTTAAAAAATTAGTACCCTCTGTTTTAGCCGTAGGAATTCTATTGGCCTCTTGCAACAAGGATGAAAATTTTGCACCAGAAGACCCTTCCATTACAGGGGTTTCTGCCAAAGCATCCACCAAAAAACTTCCGGCGAGTTTAGGTTCTTCCGATAGATTCAAATTAGATTCATCAACACTTAAAATCAAGGATTTTGAATCAAAACTGCATCTTTCCGAGGCAGTAGAACCTAGTGAATGTGGGGACACCCCTTTTAACGAAGTGGCGGACTTCTATAACGATTTGCTAACAGATGGTTTTATTGCGGTCTGGGATGGCAACCCCGATGCTATAGGCGTTATTTTAGAGGATTACTTTATTATTAACCAAATTGCAGCTGCAGAGGAGGATAAAAATACGGACTATTTCGGTCCTAACGGGGAATACACGAACTATGTGAAAAAAAGAACACGTAGTTTGGAGAAATTCTGGGATATGCCGAATATGATTTCCGTTAGGGGTCAACACACCGAAACCTTGGAGGATTTGGATTTCATTCGTTTTATCTATGAAAATTACTCCACGGCAACAGATGAGGAAATCGATTACATATTGGGTATTGCCGAATATTTCAATACGGCGAGCGACCAGATTCCCGAAAACCCTTTTTTCGCTTCTGATGGCTTTGCAACCTTCGATAGAAAGATAGTTATCGGAGATGGTATCGTAACTTTTCTTGAAGATACCGGTCTTGACCCAAAGGTGGTCTGGTCGAGTGTTTTGGCCCATGAATGGGGACATCAAATTCAATTTTTGAATTTCGGTGCTTGGGAGTATCCCATACCGGCCTTTGCGAATACCCCCGAAGCAACGAGATTGACCGAATTGGAAGCCGATTTCTTCACCGGCTATTACCTAACTCACAAAAGAGGGGCAACGTACAACTGGAAAAGGGTGGAAGATTTCTTGACTGCTTTTTTCAATATAGGTGATTGTAGTTTCCAAAGCCCGGGGCATCATGGCACGCCCATAGAACGGTTGGCTGCTGCCAGAGCCGGATATGATTTGGCCAACGCAGCCCAGAGGAAAGGTAAGATTCTCGACCAACAGGCTGTACATGATGCATTTATTGCACAACTGGACGAGATACTTAATTCACCGATCTCGGTAAGCGCTGCAAGATAAATATAGATTTTATCAATGAATGCCAAAAGGCCGTTTCCTAGGGGATGGCCTTTTATTTTGTGGTCAATGCATCCTTCCGCTTGGCTAGAAAGTTGTTCAACCCCTGCAATAACCAGTTCCGATATTCGTCCCTATCAGTATATTGTACGGCTTTGTTAAGCACTTCCATATCGGGAGAAAGCAAAACATAGTAAGGCTGGGAGGCGGCGTTGAAGTTTATGGTTTGAAAAGTGCCCCACTTCTGCCCTATCGTTTTAATGCTTTTTATGCGGCCGTTATCGAACCTAAAATCGAACTGCTCGCTTTCCGGGAGTTCTTTTCTGTCGTCAATATATAAGGATATCAGTACATAATCTTCTTTCAAAATAGGATAGATATCAGCTTCGCTCCACACATTGGCCTCCATTTTACGGCAGTTGACACAGGCCCATCCCGTAAAATCCAACAAAATGGGTTTATCGACCTTTTTGGCATAGGCCACACCTTCCTCAAAATCCTTAAAACAATCGATTCCCAACGGACAGTCGCTTTCCGTTTCGAAAATGCTGTAGAAAGGGGGCGGCGGAAACCCGCTCAACAATTTTAAACCTGAAAAATTAAAAAGTCCCAATACCAAATAGAGAGAAAAAGCCGCACAGACCCAACCGATGCCTTTTCTTACGGCGGACATTTTCTGCTTTTGACCGTCGAGCGGAAAACGTAAGATACCGAAAAGATAGAGCGTTAACAGGGTAAAGAGCAATATCCATATTCCTAAAAATATCTCCCGTTTCAGAATTCCCCACCCACCTACCATATCGGCGTTGGAAAGAAATTTGAGAGCCAAGGCCAGTTCCAAAAAGCCCAGTACGACCTTAACCGTGTTCATCCATCCCCCGGATTTGGGCAGGGAGTTCAACCAAGTTGGAAATAGGGCGAAAAGCGCAAACGGTAAGGCCAACGCCACCCCAAAGCCGGTCATACCCGTCGAAAGATTGATGGCTACGTCCCCTTCGCCCAAAACGGTGCTGCCCAACAACCCGCCTAAAATGGGGCCCGTACAGGAAAACGATACGATGGCCAAGGTCAAGGCCATAAAAAAGATACCGATGCCGCCGCCTACCTTGGTAGAGGCGGCATCCATCCGGTTCGCCCAAGAGCTGGGAAGAGTAAGTTCGTAATAGCCAAAAAAGGAGAAGGCAAAAAATACGAAGACCATAAAAAAGATGACGTTTAACCAGATGTTGGTGGCTATGGTGTTCAAAATCTGCGAATCGACGGAATCGAACATATGGAAGGGCATACTTAACAAAAAGTAGATCAAAACGATAAAGAATCCGTACAGCAATGCATTGGCGATGCCCTTGGACTTCTTTTCGGCGTGCTTGGTAAAAAAGGATACCGTAAGGGGAATCATCGGAAAAACGCAGGGGGTCAGAAGCGCGATCATTCCGCCTAAAAAACCCAATCCGAACACCACCCACAGTCCTGAACCGGTGCCGATATCCTCTCCGGGATTGTTCAGCATTTCTTTTTTCTTCAGATCAAGCTTAAGGGCGGCGCCCATTGCAACACTTCGTTCGTCAACCGTTTTTTCGGTTTTTGTGACTGTGCCACCATTAAGAACGAAACTGAAATTTTGGTCCGCGGGAATACAGACTTCCTTACAGACCTGATAGAAAAGATTGACGTCGATCTGATCGATATCAGGTCGGAGCAGCTTTATCTTTTGGGTGAATACGGCGTTTTCCTTAAAAAAAGTTTCATCGACCTCAAAAATATCGTTGTATTCGACAAAGGTTTCGCTTTCACCGGTCTCACCGACTAGTTCATAATCTTCCCCCGCTTTTTCGAAGGTGAACTCACTGGGTAACGAACCGCCCTCGGCCGTATTTTGGGAATACACGTGCCAGCCTTCAGCGATGTCGGCTTTCATGATCAGTTCGTATTCCGTATCAGAAATTTTCCGGAATTCCTGCGTCCATTTAACCGGATTTTCATCATCCTGTGAAAATAGGCATAACCCACTAAAAAATAATATTATAAATATTGCTACTTGTTTCATTACTTTAATTCAAACTTTAGAATTTCATCTGTATCTTCAGAAACCTTGAAACGCTCGTCGGCCCGTCTGCCTACGACCCAAACAATCGCTCCTTCGGAACAGAGCAGCCATTGTTTTTCTTTGGTGATGACATCTAGCTTTTCGTCCTTAAAAAACTTCGATAATTTTTTTTTACCCTGCATCCCCAACGGGTAAAAGTAATCGCCCTGTTGCCATTTCCTAAGCGTCAGGGGATACTTTAACGCTTTTTTGGCCACATAAAGTATGTGGGCGCCGGTTTCGGAAATGGCATCTACCTTCTGAATGCGCATCGGAATAGGTTCTTCAATTTTCGTCTCATTTTCCTGAATGTGATAAGTTCGGTTATTCTCAGAATTAATTTCGGTCAATAGCAGAAAATCTCGGTCCTTTACCAAACGGTGGGATTTGGAACGCACTTCCTTGCCGCTCATGGCTTGCAATAGATGCTCGATATCGTTCCACTCCGTAAAGCCATATTCCTTAAAAAATCCGTAGAGATAGCCGGGCAACGGCTGTACATCGGCCAGTGCCTTCACTGGGATTTTAAGGATTTCCCCTTCCTCCAGAAAGAGGGTGTCTTTCAATTCACGGATATGGTCGTCGGCTATCGATGCGGTCTGCCTTAAATACTTCTGGGTTTCCCCGAAATGCTGCAAGAAATTGGCGTTCAGCTCCTTTAACAAAGGTACTATTCGATGTCTAATGTTATTGCGTAGGTATTTCGTATCGGCATTGCTGCGGTCTTCTCGCCACTTGATGTTTTCGGTCTCAGCGTAGGTCTTGATCTGCTCCCTTGAAAAGGGAAGCAAAGGACGGGCGATACTATCAGTTCGTTCAGGAATCCCTGATAGACCGTCAATACCGGTGCCGCGGGAAAGATTAATAAAAAAGGTCTCGAGATTATCGTCAGCATGATGTGCGGTGACCAAGATTTTGGTGCCGCTTTTTTTCATTATTTCGCTGAACCACGCATAACGAATTTCCCTAGCAGCTATTTGCACCGAAACTTTATGTTGTTTTACATAATCTATTGTATTAAAATGCCTTACTAAACATTTTTTATTCAATTTTTTGGCCCTCTCCTCAACCAATTCTGCGTCGCCATCGCTCTCAGGGCCCCGCAACCCGAAGTGGCAATGCACAAGGGTAAAATCCATTCCACATTTCGCAGACAGGTCGGTCAACACCATACTATCGATACCCCCGCTACAAGCCAGTAAAAATCGAGCCTGAAGGAGTTCCGGAAATTTACTTTCGATATGTGCTTTGAATGCTTCTAACACGGCACAAAGGTAGTGAACAAGTTAGGAGTGCAGAGTTACAAGCTACACTTTTGCTAAAGTGAAAAAAATAAATTTCAAACCCACAAACCCATACACTTTTTCTAACCTTCCAACACTTCACGCATCGCCTTGGCCTTTAGCAGGCACTCCTCGTACTCCTTTTCGGGGCTAGACTTCGCGGTTATGGCACTCCCAACGGCGTAGGAAAGATATTTTTCCGTATCGTTATAGAGAATACTGCGAATGACCACATTGAAATCAAAATCGCCTTCGGGGGTGAAATAGCCTACAGTACCGCTGTACAGACCCCGTTTAAAGGACTCTAATTCTTCGATAATCTTCATCGCCGATATTTTTGGTGCCCCGGTCATACTCCCCATGGGGAAGGTTTCTTTAATAATTTCCACTGGGTTTTTATGTGTTACCACTTCGGCTGTCACGGTAGAAATCATTTGGTGAACCTGTTCAAAAGTATAAACTTCGCACAGTTCTTCAACCTGAACGCTACCTTTGACGGCGCTTACGGATAGGTCGTTGCGCACCAGATCAACAATCATAATATTCTCCGCCCGTTCCTTGGCATCCCATTTCAATGATGATACAAGATCTTTATCCGTTTTAGGATCTGAAGAGCGCTTTGCCGTACCCTTTATGGGTTGTGAAATAACTTGATGACCCTTTTTTTGCAAGTAGCGCTCCGGGGAAGCGGAAAGTAGGAATTTATCCTGCAACTTCAGAAATGTTGAGAAAGGAGCTTTTGAAATCGCATTCAACCGGATATAGGTATTCAAGGCATTTATTCTTGTATTTTCTGAATAGAATTCCTGGCAAAAATTGGCTTCGTAAACGTTGCCCCGATGAATATGGGCTAATAGATCTTTTATCCTTTTAAAATATTCATCCTTAAAAATACGCAGCTTTATGTGAATATCATCGGAGATGTGAATTCCTCTCGTGTGTAGGGATGTATTCTTCGAAATCTCCTCAAAATCACTTTCTATATCATCATCCACCAGATTCAAATAGATAAAATCAGCGGTATTCCCGGAAATACGGATGATTTTTTTGGGCTGGAAAAAATACAGGGCGGGGAAATGGAGTCCGTCAAAATTTTGGGAAGAAAGAGGCTCGATATCGTTTTTAAGGTCGTAGGATATATAGCCAAAAATCCAGTCTTTTATCCTTCCTTGATATTCCATCAGATTGGCAAAGGCATTTTCACTACCTGTGACTATAGAAGTGAGTCCGTCTATCGCCAATAGGGCATCGAAGGCGCCAAAGCGGTCGTTATGGCCATTGCTGTCAAGCCACGCCACTTCCTCGAACTGCTGGGACCAATTCAATAACCTTTGTTTAAAAAGAGGGGAAACCGTAAAAGAGACCGTTGTACGCAACAAGGCAGGTTTTAAAGAGGTTCGTGGGAGCGAAATTATATCAAATCACTGGGAAAAGGGGGAATTTTGGTTAATTTTGCCGCTTCAAACGGAATTAGCCGTGCAGGAAGACATCCAAACCTGCTGTTGTACAAGTATATAGGATGTAGTAAATTTATAATGGACAACAAAACCGAAAGACTGTACTTCATCGACGCCATGCGGGCGTGGGCCATTCTAATGATGCTGCAAGGTCATTTCGTGGACGGACTGCTCGATATGGATTTCCGGAACGATTCCAATCCCCTCTTCGCCATCTGGAAGTATTTTAGGGGCATTACGGCCCCAGTTTTCTTTACGGTTTCGGGCTTTATCTTTACCTATCTTTTGGTACGGGACGATAAAAAGGGATTAAAAAACCCTAGGGTCAAAAAGGGAATCAAACGTGGTTTGGAGCTCCTTTTCATTGGCTACCTGCTTCGAATGAATCTTTTCGGACTGTTGCAAGGTCAGATCTATGAATCCTTTTACCTCGTGGATGTACTGCACTGTATCGGTCTTTCGATACTGGGGATAATTGGCATCTATCTGGTGACGCAAAAACATAAGGAAATCTTCTTTCCGCTTATTTTGCTCGGTACTACCTTGGTTCTTTTTCTTTTTGAACCGCTCTACAAGACCTATAGCTTTAGCTTTCTGCCGGATGCCTTCGCCAATTACATGACCAAAGCCAACGGATCGGTTTTTACTATTTTCCCGTGGTTCGGCTATGCGGCCTTTGGCGGCTTTATTTCCCTGATTTTTACCAAATTCAGGAATTTTAAATACCTCTATCCTACGGCTATCTGTATAGCAATAATTGGCGGCCTAGGACTGATTTTGGGCTCTTCAAACCTGTTTATGGCACTCTCTGAGGGTACGGGAATACAGTTGTTCGCTGATATTTTCTTTAACAACTACCTGTTCATCCGTTTAGGAGATGTGCTTTTGGTCTTTGCGGTGTTTATGCTGACGCGTGGATGGATGCAGAACCGCACCGGATTGAAAATCGGGCAGAGTACCTTATCCATTTATGTGGTGCACTTTGTGATTCTCTACGGAAGTTTTACGGGCCTGGGGCTTTATCGTTTTTTTCAGCACTCCCTCTCCCCTGCCCTGGCCATATCGGGGGCACTGGGTTTTATGGTCGTCTGCACCTATACCGCCTTACAATACGAAAAACATAAGGTTACGATGAGATTAAGACTGGCCACGGTCGGAAAATACGTATGGGTACAATCGGAAATGGTCGCTACAAACGCGCTGGAATTGGCCAAAGACGGATTTTATAAACTGCTACGTCTCTTCGGATTTGCGAAGAATTAGAACGAAAAACGCCACGTAAATAAATTTCTTGCGGCGTTTTATTTCTGGTCGGTTTCGATCATGGTGCATCAAACATGCAATGCCCTATTCCCCGTAGCCGCTAGCGCAGCTTCTTTTACTGCCTCGGCGTAGGTCGGATGGGAATGGCTCATGCGGGAAATATCTTCTGCGGAAGCACGGAATTCCATAGCGGTGACCGCCTCGGCTATCAGGTCGGCACAGCGGGCACCAATCATATGCACTCCTAACACCTCATCCGTTTTTTTATCGGCCAGTATTTTTACGAATCCGTCCAAATCCATACTGGCCCTGGCGCGGCCCAAGGCGCGCATGGGGAATTGTCCGGATTTATACTCCACGCCCGCTTCTTTTAATTCCTCTTCAGTTTTTCCGACGGAAGCCACCTCGGGCCAGGTATAGACTACTCCGGGAATCAAATTATAATCGATATGTGGCTTTTGGCCCGCCAACTGTTCGGCGACCAGCGTGCCTTCCTCTTCGGCCTTATGGGCCAACATTACACCACGGATTACATCGCCGATGGCATAAATATTTGAAGTGGCGGTCTGCAAGTGTTCGTTGACCTCTACCCTGCCCTTATCGTCAATTTTCACCCCGGCCGCCTCGGCGTTCAATCCGTCGGTATAAGGTCGTCGACCCACGGAAACCAGACAGTAATCACCTTTGAACTCCACTTCCTCACCTTTTTTAGTATCTGCCTTGACGATGATTTCATCTTTTTTCCGTTCTACCGATTTGACTTTATGTGAAAGATGGAATTTCACTTTCTGCTTCTTCATCACCTTCATGAGTTCCTTGGAAAGCGAAGAATCCATGGTGGGAATGATACGATCCATATATTCGATCACTGTAACCTCGGCACCCAGGCGTTTATAGACCTGCCCCAGTTCCAGTCCAATAACCCCGCCACCGATGATAATCATATGTTTGGGAACCTCCTTTAAAGTCAAGGCTTCTGTCGAAGTGATGATACGTTCTTTGTCCAGTTCGATAAAGGGAAGGTTTGAAGGTTTGCTTCCAGTAGCGATTATAATATTCTTAGATTCAATAGTTTCCGTTTTCCCATCTTCCTTTTTAATATCGATATGGGTTTTATCCTTAAAACTTCCCACGCCTTCAAAAACATCGATATCATTTTTTTTCATCAAGAACTTGACCCCGTCACAGGTTTGGTCGACTACGGACTGCTTGCGATCGATCATTTTTTTCAGGTTCACCTTGACTTCCCCGGGAATATCGATACCGTGCTCCTCGAAATGTTCGATGGCTTCCTCATAGTGGTGGGAAGAATCCAACATAGCTTTTGAGGGAATACACCCCACGTTCAGGCAGGTACCGCCCAAGGTGCTGTATTTTTCGATAATGGCGGTCTTCATTCCCAATTGTGCGCAGCGGATGGCCGCCACGTATCCTCCCGGGCCAGAGCCGATAATGGCTACGTCATATGAACTCATATTCTTTGTTTTTTGTTGAGGAACAAAATTAACATTATTTTCCGGTTTAGCTATAAAATATCAAACAGCACCTTGGTCCTCACGAGCGCAACCGGCCATCCATAATCCCAACGGCAAATTCCCTATACCGGGCTTAGATGCCATCCAGAATCAATTTGTGCCAGTATTCTTAGTTTGCTACCTAGTAATAATGGAAGTGATTTAAACTTTCTCTTTGGAACCGAAAATTTGGGCTTTTGTGTCCTATTGAAGCCATTTTTGAGCTGAATAGCCGTAGCTACTGTACTACATGAGAGCAAATGACAAAATCAAGGGGCAAAATGTGAAATTTGCAGGCTATAGAGAATATTTAAATCACTTCATTTTTGCTTACACCCTGTGGAGCAAATTCAAAAGCAGAACTGGGTTGCAGGACCGTATCCAATGTCGTAATATTACCGCGCCGCTAAACTACGAATATGAAAGAACCGGAATATGGAGAACACCGCGAAAACGAACATATCGTTGAAAATCGTGAACTGTCTATATGGGAAGCCCTTATTCCTGTTATCGCTTTGGTGGCCATGCTGGCCTACAATGTGTATGTTTTCGGCGACGATGCCCTCAGCGGTTCGAACCAGTTTATATTATTGATGGGCGGTGCGGTCGCCGCTATCGTTGGGACCCTAAACAAAGTATCCTACCACCAAATGCTGGCCGAAGTGGCCGAAAATGTGAAATCGACCGCCGGGGCCTTACTGATCTTGTTGATGGTTGGCGCACTGGCCGGCACTTGGATGCTAAGCGGTGTCATACCCGCCATGATTTATTACGGACTACAGATTTTGAATCCCACCATATTTTTAGCAGCCTGTGTAGTAATCTGTGCCATTATTTCGATAGCCACAGGAAGTAGTTGGACGACCTCAGCGACCGTGGGCATCGCCCTGATAGGTATCGGCGAGGCCTTGGGCGTCTCCTTGGGCATGACGGCCGGAGCCGTTCTTTCCGGAGCGTATTTTGGAGATAAGCTATCCCCCCTGAGCGATACGACCAACCTGGCTCCTGCCATGGCGGGAGGTGGACTATTTGATCATATACAATATATGCTCTACACTACCATACCTACGCTAACGATTACCCTGCTCGTATTCGTCATTATTGGCCTAAACATCGATACCAGCGGAACGGCGGATATCCATTCCCTTTTAGATTCCATTGATTCGACCTTTAAAATCAATGGATGGCTCTTTGTCGTACCGGCGGTGGTCATATTTCTTATCATCAAGAAAACTCCGCCTTTGGCCGCCCTACTAATTGGTACTTTGTTAGGGGCGGTGTTTGCGCTTCTTTTTCAACCTGACATCGTGGCAGGTATCACGGGTTCGGAAACGCTGTCTTTCCAATCGGGCTATAAGGGAATACTAAAAGCCATCACTGTGGAGACCTCCGTGCCGACCGATAACCCGGTTCTCAGCAATTTGTTCTCAGCCAAAGGTATGGGAGGTATGCTCGGCACCATCTGGCTGATCATCTGTGCTATGACCTTTGGGGGTATTATGGACGGTATCGGCGCCTTAGATCGAATTACCAAATCTTTACTGGCGATGGCCAAGACAACATTCGGACTCTTCGCCAGCACCGTAGGTAGTTGTTTGGCATTGAATGTTACCGCCTCGGACCAATATCTGGCCATCGTCGTACCCGGTAAAATGTTTGCCAAAGCCTATCATGACCGCGGCCTGGCCCCTGAAAACCTGAGCAGGACATTGGAAGATTCCGGTACGGTTACCTCCGTATTGGTGCCTTGGAACACGTGCGGTGCCTATCACAGCGGGGTTTTGGGCGTAGCAACGACCGATTATGTCTTCTTCGCTATCTTCAACTGGCTAAGCCCCATAATGACCTTGATCTTTGCCGCCTTCCATATTAAGATCAAACAATTGACGGGGAAAAAGAACATATAATATAAATTAGCCCTATTCCAGCATCCCAACGAGGTAGGCTCGATGGCTTCCGTCCGATTTTAAGATTTTACCGTATCGTACACGATGAGTTCCCTTATTATTTCATAATTTCACGCCTTCCATATAAACATTAAGAAACATGGCAAAAGTAACTCTTAAAGGCAATGAAGTACATACAACGGGCACCCTTCCCGCTAACGGAGACAAAGCTCCCGACTTTCATTTGACGAAAACGGATCTTTCAAGTGCTGAACTATCGGATTATGCCGGTAAGAAAACCGTAATGAATATATTTCCCAGCATCGATACCGGCACGTGTGCCCAATCCGTTCGCCAGTTCAACGAGAAGGCTTCGGACCTGTCAAATACGGCCATATTGTGCATTTCGAGGACTCTACCCTTCGCCCAAGCCCGTTTTTGCGGGGCCGAGGGCATAGACAATGTGGAAATGCTATCGGATTTTAGGGATGGGAATTTTGGAAAGGCCTATCATCTTGAATTTTCCGATGGGCCGTTACAATCTTTGCTTTCCCGTGCCGTTGTAATCCTGAACGAAAGCCATGAGATCGTCTATACGGAACAGGTTCCCGAAATCACCGATGAACCCAACTACAAGGCGGCTTTAGAAGCATTGGCCGATGCCTAAGGAATCATTTTTACGAAACCGGATAAGGAGTGTGGGCTTCGCATTGCGCGGGGCCCTTCTTTTGGTACGAACCGAAGCTAGTATCAAGGTGCAGGTATTTCTCCTCATCATCGTGACCGCAGCGGGATTTTACTTTCAAATTTCCAATGTGGAATGGATTTTACAGGTTTTGTCCATCGCCTTGGTCATGGGTATCGAGGGCATTAACACTGCCGTAGAAAAAATGTCGGATTATGTGCAACCGAAATATGACAAGCGCATAGGTCTTATTAAAGACGTTTCCGCCGGTGCCGTCTTGCTCGTTTCCGTAGGGGCAGTTATTGTCGGCCTCATCATCTACCTGCCCAAAATATTCTAAAGCGGTTCCATTCGTCACCGTAGCTTCGACAACAAATTTGTAATTTAGCCGCGGAAATAAAAAATTCCATAATAAGCTTAGATGGCAAAGAAGACACGAAAATCAAAGCCTAAAAAAAAGAAAAAAAGCACTTCCCTACGGTTATCCAAACAGAACAAGATCATCTTGGGCAGCCTGTTGATACTGCTCAGCATGGCCCTGTTCTTTTCTTTCGTCTCCTTTTACTTTACCTGGCAAGACGACCAAAGCCTGTTAACGGAATTCGCCGATCGCAATGAAGAGGCCAAAAACCTGCTCAACAAGTTCGGCGCCAGCGTTAGCCATTTTGTGGTCTACCGGGGTTTCGGTGTGGCTTCGTTGATTCTTACCGTATTGCTCTGCATAACGGGACTCTATCTTTTCTTGAGCCTCGACAAAAAAGGACTTTTGAAAAAATGGGTCTGGGGCCTGGTCTTTATGATATGGATATCCATAGCCCTCGGATTTTTGGCGGACACACAGCCCTTATTGGGGGGATTGGTCGGCTATGAAATGAACGATTTTTTACAGGATTACACTGGAAAGATAGGTGTGCTCTTACTATTGCTCTTCGGATTGACCTTTATCTTAGTTCGGCTTTTTCAGTTCACCCCGGATGGAACGGCGCGTTTCTTTAAATCCAAGTCCGCATCCCTCGCCTCGGATTTTAAAGAGAAGTCCCCGTCCACATCCCCTACATCCGACGACTTGCCCTTGGATACTAAAGAGGATACGCCCATATCCATAGATACCTATACCCATAAAAAGGATATTCCACCCCTTGAAAAAGAAACATCGTCCAACGATGATTTTGAGGTCACCGTTCCCAAGGAAGAAGAAATGGAAGACCTAAATATGGAAGTCGAAAAAATCGTGGAGGAAAAGGAAGAAACGGACAATACCGCGGACAAGTTGGTAGCGGATTTCGGGGAGTTCGACCCCACCCTTGAACTGGGCAACTACAAGTTCCCTACCATGGACCTTTTAGACCCCCACGGTGTTAGCGGAGGCATTACCATCAATCAAGAGGAACTGGAAGGGAACAAGAACAAAATCGTCGAGACCTTAAAGAACTACAAAATAGGCATCGCCCAGATCAAGGCGACCATTGGCCCTACTGTAACCCTTTACGAAATCGTGCCCGAGGCGGGTGTCCGTATTTCGAAGATCAAAAATCTCGAAGACGATATCGCCCTGTCATTGGCGGCACTCGGGATACGTATTATTGCGCCCATTCCCGGAAAGGGCACCATCGGTATCGAAGTTCCGAACAAAGACGCGACCATCGTATCTATGCGGTCGGTCATTGCTTCCAGCAAATTCCAGAAAGCGGAAATGCAGCTGCCCATCGCCTTCGGAAAAACCATCAGTAACGAGACCTTTGTGGTCGATTTAGCGAAAATGCCCCATATGCTCATGGCGGGAGCTACGGGTCAGGGAAAATCCGTAGGGCTGAACGCGGTGCTGACCTCCCTGCTTTACAAGAAACATCCCGCCGAGGTAAAGTTTATCCTTGTGGACCCGAAAAAGGTGGAATTGACCCTCTACAATAAGATCGAAAGACACTTTTTAGCCAAGTTGCCCGGGTCGGAAGACGCCATAATAACCGACAATACCAAGGTCATCAACACCTTGAACTCTCTCTGTATTGAAATGGACGATCGTTACGAACTGCTCAAGCTGGCTATGGTACGAAACATTAAGGAATACAACACCAAGTTCAAGGCCCGAAAATTGAACCCCAATGATGGCCACAAATTTTTGCCCTATATCGTGCTGGTCATCGACGAGTTTGCCGACCTGATTATGACGGCCGGTAAGGAGGTCGAAACGCCTATTGCCCGTTTGGCCCAGTTGGCCCGCGCCATCGGTATTCACCTGATCATTGCCACGCAACGGCCCTCGGTCAACGTCATCACGGGTATCATCAAAGCGAACTTTCCCGCCCGTATCGCTTTCCGGGTGACCTCGAAAATCGATTCCCGTACTATTTTAGACTCCCAAGGGGCAGACCAGCTCATCGGGCGTGGTGATATGCTCTATACTCAAGGCAACGACGTGACCCGCATTCAATGTGCCTTTGTGGATACGCCTGAGGTGGCGAAGATTACGGAATATATCGGGTCGCAAAGAGCTTACCCGGAAGCCCACGAACTTCCCGAATATTCGGGGGAGGATTCTGGCACGGGTCTTGATTATGATATAGCGGACAGGGATGCCCTTTTTCAGGAAGCCGCCGAGGTCATCGTCACGGCCCAACAAGGCTCGGCCTCCCTCATCCAAAGAAAACTCAAATTGGGCTATAATCGTGCAGGTCGTATCGTCGATCAGCTTGAGGCCGCTGGTATCGTCGGTCCGTTCGAGGGTAGCAAGGCACGGCAAGTACTGGTTCCCGATTTGGCCGCCTTGGACCAGCTGTTGGGCAATGAGAGCGGGTAGAGGCAGTGTTCAGTGTTCAGTGTTCAGTGTTCAGTGTTCAGTGTTCAGTGTTCAGTGTTCAGTGTTCAGTGTTCAGTGTTCAGTGTTCAGTGTTCAGTGTTTAAAGATGAAAATCAATAATTAATTATATTCCTAAAATGAAAAAATTATACTTTCTTATTACTGCCGTTGTACTTTACACGGGCACGTCTTTCGGCCAGAACTCCAGCGAGGCCAAGGAATTACTGAACGAAGTGTACAACAAGGTAAAAAGCTACGATAACATCGTAATCGATTTCAAGTATGAGCTGAATAACTCCGAAGCGGGTATCAACCAAGTCACCCGGGGCAACGTGACTTTGGAAGGTGAAAAATATATGGGCGATTTTTTTGGCGCGACGCAAATCTATGATGGTTCGAAAGTTTACACGATCGTGCCCGAAAACCAAGAAGTTACCATAGAGGATAAGTCCGAGGACGAAAACGCCTTGACCCAGGCCAAGATGCTGACCTTTTATCGAGAGGGCTACAATTTTGAGATGGATAAGATGCAGAACGTTGACGGAAGAAAGATCCAATACGTCAAATTGACCCCGATGGACACCGATGCCGAAACGGAGTCCATTCTCTTGGGTATCGATGCGGAGACCCAGCATATTTACAAGGTTATTGAAAAAGGCAAGAACGGCACCACTACCACGATTACAGTTAATTCTTTCAAAACCGACCAACCCTTATCGGAAACCTTGTTTACTTTTGACAAAAAGAAGTACGAGGATGAGGGATATTATATCATTGAAAATTAAGATTATTCCATATCCCTATCCGCAAACCCTATCACGTTGAGAACCCTAGATCGGTACATTTTATCGCGCTTTCTCTATAATTTTTTCAGTTCGTTCGTGATATTGATGTTTATTTTCATCTTTCAGACCATTTGGCTATTTATCGATGACTTTGCCGGCAAAGGGCTGGATATAGTCATCATCGGCAAGTTCTTTTTCTACATGATGCCCAGTCTTACCGAAAAGGTGCTGCCCCTGACCGTATTGCTTGCCTCCATCCTGACCTTTGGCACGTTTGCGGAAAACTATGAATTTGCCGCTATGAAGGCCTCCGGCATTTCTTTACAGCGCTCCATGCTTCCCTTAATTATCTTTATGGTCGTTTTGGGCGGGGTTACTTTTTATTTTGCCAACAATGTCATTCCCGCTTCCGAACAGAAAATTTACAATATGCGGCGGAATATCGCCAAGGTCAAGCCCGCAGCGGCCATTGAAAAGGGAGTTTTCAGCGATTTTGAGGGGATGAGCATCAAGGTGGATGACAAATACGGGGAAAAGGACCGGTTTTTAAAGGAGGTTATCATCCACCAGAAAACACCGGCCAATGTCAATAGTACGGTGATCAAAGCCAAGACGGGGGAATTAATCAGCAGTGAGGCCTCCGAAATCATTCAGTTGGTCTTGAGGGACGGTCATTACTACAGAGATCTCGAAGCCAAAAAGGCGGCAGAAAAAGCCAAGCATCCCTTTGCCAAGGCAAATTTTGATATTTATCGGATGAACATAGAAATCCCTGAAATGGAACAAGATTTGGAGGAAGAAAATGTATCCAATAGGGAAAAAATGAAAAATGTCTCGCGTTTGTTAAAGGATATGGATTCCCTTGAGCAGGATAACAAGCGAATTGTAAAAGCTTTTTCCAAAAATATAGTGTATCGCATGGGCGCCTTTATCCCCTTATCTCCCAGAGACACGGTACTGACCAGAATAGCTAACGAACGACAAAAGGATTCACTAACCCGCATCAACGCACCCACAAATAACACCTCGGCAACCTCGACGATGGAAAATGACTCCGCCCTGGCAGCATCGGCAACCGCGAGGCCTACCGGAAATACTTCATCCGAAGAAGACATAAACGTGGTGGACCTATTTCAGGATTGGCAAAAAATGCAACTGCTGAACAGTGCGAAAAACTCCGTCTCAAACATATTGACTTCCGTAACTGGGAAAAAACTCGAACTTGACAAGCGGTACGAAATCCACAGAAGGCACATTTTTTCGTTGCACGACAAGTACGCCCTGGCTTTGTCATGCATCATCCTTTTTTTTGTGGGGGCTCCCTTGGGGGCCATCATTCGCAAGGGGGGTATCGGATTACCCATGGTCATCGCCATTCTTTTATTTTTGGTCTACTATTTTTTAGGGGTATTCGCCGAAAATTACTCCTACAAGGGAAACATCCATCCCATCCTCGGGGCATGGCTACCTTCGATGATAATGTTACCTTTGGGTATCTATTTGACCCGGCGCGCGACGGCTGACAAGGGTATGATGAATTTCGGGAACGCCGTGGATCGCTTTAAACGATTTTTTACTAAAAAGGATAAAGAGGCCGCTACGGCATGACTGCAGATATGGAAGAGGAAATTACGCTGAATACGATAGAAGAGGCCATCGCCGATATCCGTAACGGGAAAATCGTCATTGTGGTCGATGACGAAAACCGTGAGAACGAGGGCGATTTTATTGCCGCGGCCGAAAAGGTGACCCCGGAAATGATCAATTTTATGGCTAAATACGGTCGAGGGCTAATCTGCGCTCCGCTGACCGAAGACCGATGTAAAGAATTGAACCTCGAAATGATGGTGCAGAACAACACCGTGCTGCACCAAACTCAATTTACCGTTTCCGTGGACTTGATAGGACATGGTTGTACGACCGGCATTTCGGTACACGACCGGGCTAAGACCATTCTATCCCTCGTCGATGCTGTTACCAAGCCCCATGATTTGGGAAGACCGGGACATATTTTTCCACTTCGCGCTAAAAACGGCGGGGTATTGCGGCGAACCGGCCATACCGAAGCAGCTATCGATCTGGCACGCTTGGCGGGATTACGGCCAGCGGGTATTCTCGTCGAAATATTGAACGAAGACGGCACCATGGCACGTTTGCCCGAGCTAAACAAGGTTGCCCAAAAATTCGATCTTAAGATTATTTCCATCGAAAACCTTGTCGCCTATCGAATGAACCACGATTCGCTCATTCAAAAGCAAGAGGAGTTCGATATCGAGACCCGTTTCGGAAAATTCAGGCTCCACGCCTACAAACAGACCACCAACGACCAGATACACATCGCCCTGACCAAGGGCCATTGGCATCCCGATGAACCCGTACTGACACGGATTAACGCCACCTTGGTCAATAATGACATTCTGGGCACCCTCACCAATAATCCCGATCAAAAACTCGAGGATATGTTCAAGGCCATCAATGCCGAGGAGAAAGGCGCCTTCGTGTTCATCAATCAGGAATCGCAGTCCCTCAATCTTCTAAACCGTCTTTCCGAACTCAAGAAACTGCAGGAACAAGGCATCTTCAAAGCGCCCAAAATAGATATGGATACCAAGGATTTCGGAGTTGGTGCACAGATTCTGCACGACATCAACATTTCGAAAATCCGATTGCTTACCAACTCCACCCAAACCAAAAGGGTCGGAATCGTGGGATATGGCCTGGAGATTGTCGAACATGTAGGGTATTAAAAACTATTGAACCTGTTCCTTTATCCAATTTGAAATCACTGCCAATGCCGCGGGAGAAAAGGTTTCTTCAATTATTCCATATTCGCTGGGTGCGCCCGTAGCGCTTTCCTGAAACAGATGGTTTAGGCCAGGCAGCTCTGTTAGGGTAACTTCTTGGTTGCCCGCTTTTTCCAAAGCCTTTCCGATAGCGGACAAATTTTCTTCGGCCGGTACTTGCAGGTCGATGCCCCCATTGATGGCGAGCACGGGGCAAGTTACCTTTTCCAGGACCTTTGCCGGGTCGTGCCGTAGGAAATAAACCATCCAAGGAGTCGCCATAAAGTCCACTTGTGATTTAATAAATTGATCCAAATCGACACCGGCGGGCACCAACGCGCGGGAATCGGCATTTTGGGCCTCTATTTGGAGATATTTGGTCAAATCGCTCCGCAAGGTCGGAATATCGTCGGAGGCCACCGCCATCTCTATCATTTTCTTCCGAATGCTGGCGGACCTCCCCACCTCGGCATCGGATTGCCCCGCTGCTTTACCGATCAGTCGGCCTTGCAAAGCCAACAATTCGCTCCCCGGAATTCCTGTTCCGGCCATAAGGACAATGAAACTGACATCATCGTTTTTTGAAGCTACCATGGGTGCAATTAGCCCCCCCTCACTATGGCCGATCAAACCGATATGCTTTTTATCGATATCGTCCCGGGTTTTTAGAAAGGCAACGGCACTTTCTACGTCCGTCGCGAAGTCTTTCGAAGTCGCCGTTCTAAAAATACCCTTCGACTCCCCTACCCCGCGGTCATCAAAACGCAATACGCCAATGCCGTTCCGGGTCAAATAATCCGCGATTACAAGAAATGGCTTATGCCCGGCCAGTTCTTCGTTCCGATCTTGAGGGCCGCTTCCGGAAATCATGACCACTACCGGGTATTTGCCGGTTTCCTTCGGCAAGGTCAAGGTACCCGCCAACACGATGTCGGGTCCGGGGTTTTTAAAGCTAACCTCTTCGGAGGAATAGGGAAAAGGTTCCTTGGGTTCCTGAGGTCTGTTGCGTGTTGGCTTTTCA
This sequence comes from uncultured Flavobacteriaceae bacterium, assembly GCA_963734985.1. Taxonomy (GTDB): domain Bacteria; phylum Bacteroidota; class Bacteroidia; order Flavobacteriales; family Flavobacteriaceae; genus Pricia. The sequence continues at coordinate 595,352 of CAVTJB010000002.1, read as the reverse complement.
ATGGGCTCTCGTGAGAATTCAAGCGGCAGTTTATAACCTCCTTGGGTAAAAGTGCCTTTGAGTTTTCCTTCGACCAGTTCTGCAGTGTAAGAAAGGCTCAAAGCAGTTATGGCAATACCGAGTTCTGTCCCTTCAAAAGTGGTCGTATCGACGGGAATACCCTTTGCACTTTGATCGGGACTATCCAGGGTGGAGGTATATCCCGAATCTGACTTTTCGATATGAAGCACCAAACGCAACGGACTACCAGGAATTTCTAAGAGTCCGTGCCATGGGCCGGTGATGTCTTGGGCTTTCATGGTAAAGACAGCCAACAAGGCCACTAGGCTTATGACAGTTTCCTTCATGATTACCTTTTATATCCTCGTAGTTGATCAGGATCAGAGCTTACGAATCCATATATTCCTGAATTGGGTTCTGTTATTATGGTCCTGCAAGGAGAGTACATCGTCGCCATGGGCTGAGGGGTAGTTGTGCAGCCCTATATAGTAGGTGTTCCCGTTGATGTTCACATCGTTCTGAACGACGACCCCATTGAGCAGTACGGTAATCTCTGCGGGGGAATCCAAACGGCCATCGTCTTTAAATCGGGGCGCACGGTAGATTACATCATAGGTGTTCCATTCTTCGGGACTGCGCATAGGATTGACCAAGGGAGCATGATCTTTGTAAATACTGCCTGCCTGTCCGTTGCGATACGTACGGTTGTGGTAGCTGTCCAACACCTGAAGTTCGTAGCGGTTCTGTAAGAATACCCCGCTATTGCCACGGCCCTGACTTTCGCCCTCTACTTTATCGGGTGCACTGAACTCTAAGTGCAGTTGGACATCGCCGAACTTCATCTTGGTCTGGATGTTTCCCGAACCCGGTACAACTTCAAAATGGTTACCTACAATTTCCCACGGAGCCGCTGCCGTAGTGTCCTTCGCACTTACCCATTGGTCCAAATCAGTTCCATCAAAAAGAATGATGGCATCGGATGGGGCATCGCCCAAAGTTTCTCCCGGTTCCACAACCTTTACTTCCGGTTCCCAGATCTCGGTCATTTCGGGTTTCATGGGCATGGGGGATTCTTCCGGGGGGGTGCTTGAATGTTGAGCATTTACTGTTGTCAATGAAAATGCAATGGCGGCCAAAAATGACCCAAGTGTTCTTGATTTCATGTTTATTACTTATTTGGATTAGAATTTGTGCTAAAATTTTTGCTCTGTCTAGAGTATAAATTGGTTTCTTTTCACTCCGTTTTCCCCATCTGCAATACCAGTTCTCCACCATTGGTAATCTGGGTATGTGAAATGGTGAACCCTGCGTTATTTTCGCCGTTCAATATACTACTTTTTACTTGGATGTTGCCCTTTTTATTGCCCACGGTTTTAATCGTAAAGGTCTTGCCGGGATAATAATTGGGATCAAGACTGATTTGAACGGTATCAAAAATCGGACTTCCGATTTCGTATAGCGGATTTTCTTCAGTACCCCCATTCATTTGAAAAAGCCCCATTTTCATTAGTACGGCCAAGCTGCCCATAAGTCCTTGGTCTTCGTCTCCGTTGTACCCGGTACTCGGTGAAAGGCCGCCGAATACCTTATCCACCACTTTTCGCGACCAATATTGGGTTAGATCGGGCCTGCCCAACCGATTGAAGATAAAGGCAGTCTGAATTGAAGGTTGGTTGCCGTAGTTGATGGGAATGCGGCTGTACTCGGGGTGCAGTTCCTGTGCGTGGGAGGTGCCCGAGGTAAATCCCAGTTTCTCGGCGGTTTCAAATTGTGCGTTTAATTTTTGAACTGCTTTTTTCTTACCGCCCATCAATTCCGCCAGACCTTCCAAGTCATGTGGAACAAACCAAGTAGATTGTGCCCCGTTCGACTCGATGAAGCCATGTTCACGTTGGTAGGGGTCATAGTTTTCGAGCCATTTTCCCTCCACATCCTTAGGCCGCATCCAACCCGTGGTAGAATCATAAACGTTCGTATAATTCTGCGAACGGTCCATGAAATAGTCATAATCTTCTGAATAGCCCAATTTCTTGGCCAGTTGCGCCAGGGTATAATCCTGGTAAGCGTATTCAAGTGTTAGACTGACACCATCTTGATGGCCGCCGAAATTTCCTTCGGGTATGGGATAAGGTACATAACCATCCTTTAGATAATATTTGAGTCCGCCACCAAGGGAAGTCTTGTGCTCATAGCCTGCCTTGGCCATAATTCCACCTGCCATATGATTTTTTTTTAACGCCTGATAGACCGCTTCCAAATTTTCTTTGACAATACCCTTTTGAATGGCACTCACAATAAACGGTGTCGAGGATGCGCCGGTCATTACATAGGTATAATTGCCCCCCGAAGGTCCACGGGGAACGAGTCCGCCATCTTCTTGATATTGCAATAGGGAATGGACAAAGTCCTCCATAACATCGGGATACACCAGCCCCCATAAGGTGTTTAGCGTCCATTGCGCGCCCCAAAAGGAATCGGAATTGTAATGGTTGAACTCCGGATTTCCGTTTTCATCCAGGGGAAGCTGTCCAATCCGGAAGCTTTCCCCCGTATTATCGGGGTAGGCCCCGTTCACATCGCTGATGGTCCTACGGCCTTGCAAAGCATGCCAGAGATCGGTATAGAACCTACGCTGATCCGTCTCGGAGCCGCCGTCCACTTTTATCCGGCCTAAGAGATTGTTCCATTCCCTGCGGGATTCGGCGACGGTTTTTTCAAAATTCCAATAATCAAGCTCCGCGGTCATATTAAGGTTCGCATTTTCTACGGAAGTGTAGGAAACAGACGCTTTCATCAGCACATTCTTTCTATCAGGATTGGTAAATACCAGGTAGTTACCTGTACTACCGTCTCGAATCACCGAATCGATATGGGAATTCAGGGCTATCTTAAAAAATAATTTAAATGGTTTGGGACGGCGGTGAGTGGGCGCCATCTCCAGCGAACCGGAAAGGGTATTGGGGCCGGTCTTCTGCATATTGCCATTTGTGTTTTTGCTGGGACCGAGCGTTGTGTTCAGGTTAAAAAGGATGGCCGGACGACCCTTTGAAGGAAAGGAATACTTATGTAGCCCTACCCGCTTCGTACCGGTTAGCTCTGCGGTAATACCGTAACGTTGCAGCTCGACCGAATGATAGCCAGGAGATACCTTTTCGGATGCATGCGAAAATGCGGACTGGAAATTGGTAAAAATAGCCTGCTCATTTTCGTCGGAAACGGTGACCGGCATCACCGAGAGACCCGAAATCTGCCAGCCGTGTATGTGGCTGAACCCCTTGATGGTATCCGTCTTATAGCGATACCCGCTGCCCCAGGCACCATCGATTTCGGTATCGGGACTCAAATTGACCATCCCGAAAGGACGGCTCGCTGAGGAAAAGTAAAACCATCGGGAGTTTTCGGTATCCAGCAGGGGATATACTAAATCGACAGGTTCCATAGCAACTTCCTTGGCGGACACCTGTGCTTTGGTTTCTTGGCACGAAACGCCTAAAATAAAAACCAAAAAAAAATTTAGTGTTTTAAAGTGTAGCCCTTTGTCCCAGTTCATTGTCTTGTCATTGGATTTTTAAATGTTCACCGAAAAACCTTATCCAGCACCATCACCATCTTTTCGGCCCTTTTCCGAACCTCATCTTCCGACCATCCTAATTTGATCAGGCAAGAAATGTTCCGTCCCACCCAATGATCGGATTTCGAAAAATCGGACGTTGAATAGTCCGGAAGTCGGTCATAGACCTCTTGGGGTAACTTTCCTAAGCTTCTGGTATGCACAAGATGCTCCCATTTTCGATAGTAGTGCCAGTAGTTATCGTACCAATAGAAGCAGCCATCTAGGTTTGCTTCGCCCAGGGCAAGGTGTGCTTTTTGGGCTAAATCGGCATCCGGTAGAAAAAAACTAAGGAAGGCGTAACTTTCCACGCCACCTGTCGGAACCCGCCTAAACCTAACTTCTGGGATAGCCCCCAAAGCTTCCCGCAAAATAGAATAATTCCTTTTTTGGATGGCCAGAAACTCGTCCAAACGGGCCAATTGGGCCACCCCGACGGCCGCATTCAGTTCGGATATCCGGTAGTTGTACCCTAAAAACGGATGGCTTTCCGCGCCCCGGTCCTTCCCCACATGGTCATGGCCGTGGTCGGAGTAGTGGTCGGCTTTGGATTTGTAGTTTTCGTTATCCGTTATGATCGCTCCGCCCTCGCCACAGGTAATGGTTTTTACGTAATCGAAGGAAAAACAGCCCATATCTCCATAGCTGCCTAAGGGTCGGTCGTCGAAAGTACCACCGATAGCCTGGCAGGCATCTTCCAACAACAACAATCCATGGGTATCGCAAATGGACTTCAAGGCCTTCAAATCCGCCATCGAACCGCACATATGTACAGGCATCACCACCTTGGTATGGGCAGTAATCGCTTTTTCCACCGCAACGGGATCCAAGGTCAGGCTATCGTCAACATCCACCAAAACGGGCACCGCCCCAATAGCTAAAATGGACTCGAAACTGGCGACAAAGGTAAAGGTCGGCATGATGACCTCATCGCCCGCCCCTACCCCCGCAACGGCCAAGGCTACCGTTAAGGCAGAAGTACCGCTGCTGACCAACTGAGCGTGCTTCACCTGCATTCGCCGGGCCAAGGCCTTTTCGAGTTCCACCGCCTTCCAATGGCCGTTTCGCATCCCATCGAAGCCGTAGCGCATAAGTACTCCGGAATCCAATACGTCTTGTACTTGAGCTCTTTCTCGGTCTCCAAAAAGTTCGAATCCTGGCATTAAGCGGGGGTATTATGTTTGATAGATAAGCTTGATTTTGAAATACAAAAATTGAAATGATTTAAAGTGTATCCATTCCCTAAAAAATTGTCTTTTTTACTCCTGTATCATCTTTTTTCCTTCCGTAGCAATGCTATGTCACTCAAAAAAGCCTTCAAATGACCAAAAATATCTAATTTCAAAGCAAAAAGTTCATATCACTTCCTTCAACAGTCTTTTTCAATACATTATATGTAGCATTTACCTCTTTGTTGGGCTTTTGCACTTAGGTTTTAACCCATCTCGATCACACTATCCTTCAAATCCTTTCGCACCTTTTTGAATTCCGAGAACATATCGTCCTCGGCGCGATAGCCTACCGGCAATATCAAGACGGAGGTCAAGCCTTTGCTTTCCAATTGCAATACCTCATCGTAGCCTGTCGGATCGAAACCCTCCATAGGGCAGGAATCGATTTTTTCCATGGCACAGATAGTGAGCAGGTTTCCCAAGGCCAAATAGGCCTGATTTTTGGCCCACTGCCGGATTTCTTGGATATCCTTTTTTGAAAAATCATCGACCATGGCGTTTTTGAAAGGGTTTAAAATGGAATCACTCGTGCCCCTTATCTTTTTCACCTGTTCAAAATAGTCGGCAATGTACCTTTTATCGATGTGTTCCTGAGTGCAAATAACGAGCACGTGCGATGCTTGGGCCACCTGTAGTTGTCCGTAGGAATGGGTAACCAATTCGTTTTGAAGTGCCTTGTTCTGAAGTACCAATAAGGTGATAGGCTGCAACCCATAGGAAGTTGCCGTTAGATTAAATGCCTGTTTCAGTCGTTCCGTCTTTTCTTTGGGAAGGATTTTTTCCGCATCGAATTTTTTGACGGCGTAGCGCCATTCCAGATTTTTTATGGTGTCTGACATAATTCTGTGGGATTCCGCAAGGAAAATACAAAAATAAAATAATTAAGGCACTTAAGGCATTGTTTTGAAAGCCGTCGATTATTTTTTATGGCATTTTGATGCCCAACCCGCCAGCGGGCTCCTCCTGAAGGCTACATTACCCTCCTATTTATCGCCCCGTTAAATTTTATAACACAGCGAGGGCTCTAATTGAGAATTTCACCAAAAATGGAATTAAAGATGACCTATAATATCTACCATCCTAATCACAAATTTACTACCGGTCTCTCAACAGAGCAATACGCTGTGCCGTATTAAGTTAAGCCGATATATAGCGCTGTAGGATGTGCCCACGGCTTTCTGTTCTTCAAGGGCATCGCCCCATTTGTAATAAAAAACTTACCTATTTATACTTGTTTGTATTATATTTGCCCCCAAACTTTTTAAAAGAATGCTTATAAAATGACAAAGGATTTTTTTTAAATCCACTTTTTATGAACAGAACTGATGAAAGCATCCAAACATTCTGTTTGGAACGGGGATATTCGGCTTTTGTATATTAATGAAGTCAATTTCAAGTTGCATAGCCGTAGCTACGGAACGCAAAAATGAGGAAATATAGAATTCAAAATGGAAAAATGGCAGGTAAAAGAGAAAATTTAATCAGGTCATAAAAAACTAAACCGAGTCAGAGACTATTTTAAATCTGTCGATTGTTTTTTATACCTCTTTTTACGCCCGTCATCGAAAAAAAATCCTATGCTCCCCAGCAACAGCTCTTATCAGACTGAAAAGTTCGCATGAAAGAGCAAAAAAAATGAGTTGTAAAAAATCTATTCGTTAATTAATTTCGAAACCGTCTTTCAAATTTCTATTTTCTCCCGTTATGAAATTTAAGTTCACGGCTACCCAACTTATTGTTTTCTCCTTGATTCTTTTTTTGACTACCAACATTTTTATATGGACATCGATTCACAAGCGAATACTTGCCCATAACCAGTACCTCTTTGAACTTGAAGAAGCAAAGGCCAATAACAGGCTCAACCGCGTCGAAGACCGCTTGCTTGCCCTATATACCATCAGTAAGAAAAACGTGCTATTCTTGGCCAACCTTGTGGAGCTTGATATGGCCAACAATGTTGCTACCTCCTCAACAGCAAAGCGATTGGAGGAATTTCTCAAGGTCGACCGCAACTATTTTCAGGCCCGGCTTATTGCCGATTCGGGGGAGGAAATAATAAGAGCAGAGCGTAATGGTGATTCCGTATCGCTCTCGAGTGAGGACGCACTTCAGTTCAAAGGTAATCGAGACTATGTAAATGAGACCTTTAAACTACAAAAAGGAGATGTTTTCGTTTCTTCCATGAATCTAAACAAAGAGAAGAATAAAATTGAAAAACCTTATAGACCGACCGTACGTTTTTTTAGCCCCGTATTCAAGGCAGGGAGAAAAACAGGAATTATAGGCCTTAATCTGAACCTTAAAAGTTGGTTCCATGTTTTCGAAGATACCAACATCGGCATATTGAATTCTAAAAACGAGGTTTTTTTCGATACGGAAAATGTCCTTTATAAAAAATTTGAGGCCGATCTAGATCAAAAGGACGTGCATGGGTATCCTATGTTTTATTCTAAAAAAATCGATCTTGAAAACAACCAACAGTGGACCTTGTATACGAGGCCGAACAATAATGGCCTGAACGCAAAACTTCAAGAATTCAAAAACGATGCCTTTAAGACTGGCGCTACCCTATCGGTCGGGGTGCTAATTTTCTTGGTAGTGGTACATATACTCCATCGGAAAAACCGGAATATATCACAATTGAACCGTGCGGTGGAGAACCGATTGATCGAAAGAGACACCCTTATCAAAGAAATACACCATCGGGTCAAAAATAATTTACAGGTGGTTGCCAGCCTTTTGAGCCTACAATCGAGTTTTATCAGCGATGAACGGACCAAGATGTTGTTCAGGTATAGCCAGTACCGGATAAATTCCATGGGTATCGTTCATGAAATGCTATATAAGAGTAAAGACCTGAACCGAATCGACTACGGCGCCTATATCAAGGAACTCGTCAACACATTAATTTTAGCGATGAAGGGAGATAAAAGCAAAATCAAACTGGTCACGGATGTCGAGAATATATTTTTAAACATTGACACCTCAATACCTCTAGGGCTTTTGATCAATGAAATTATCACCAATTCCCTTAAATACGGCTTTTCCGAATCTGAAGGTGGTACCATTACCGTTAAACTTACTCAAGTAGGTACTTTTAGTTATAAACTCTTAATTGGTGACAACGGTTCGGGAATCCCTGCAGAAGTTAACTTCAGGAATACCAAGTCTCTTGGTCTCAAATTGATCCATAAATTGGCATTACAGCTGCAGGGCAACGTTGAACAAGATAATTCGAAAAAGGGCACACACTACCTGATAACATTTCAAGAAATAGAACAAACATCATAGCAAATGTTAAAAAAAGTACTAGTAGTAGAGGATAATTTTATCATACAGATGTTCTTGGAAGAAATTATATCCGGGATGGGACACGAAATTCTCGCTTCCACGGACAACGGTCGTGAAGCCCTGGCGATGTCAAAAACGCTTAGTCCCGATGTTATAATGCTTGACATTGGCCTTTCCGGGGGATTAAACGGTATCGAACTAGCCGATATCATAAATGAAAAATATAAAATTCCCTTTGTATTTCTGACGGGAAATTCGGATAGGATTACCCTCGAAAAGGCCAAAAGCACCGGGCCATTACATATTATCACCAAGCCCATCGACGAAGACAAATTGAAAACGGAATTCAATATCATCATTGAAAAATTGGATAGCCTCAAACATAGGTCATAGACATTACGTCTGGTAGTCTCTTTTTTATGTACCCTTTCAATTTCGAACTCCTCAGTTGGGTTAAGTTGGGTCATAAAAAAGAGGCCGCCCTTTCGAACGGCCCCTTAGCTGCGGAGGAAAAATTATTTGATACATTATCGGCTTACTACGCCGCTCTGCCCGCATACTCCAACTGCTGCAATTTCACCAGGGCTTCCGATTTGGAGTTCACATCTAGTTTTAAATAAATGTTCTGTACATGAAAGTTTACGGCACTGGCGGTGACGAACAGCTTTTCGGCGATGGACTTGTAGGTCGCACCCTGGCAGAGCAAGTCGATAACCTGGTTTTCCCGTTCCGAAAAGATTTCGCGTGATTTACGCTGAAAAGTGGCAATGAACAGACTAATGATATCGTTGCTCATCGTAGCCCCCTCGTTTTTAATAGAATCCAAAGCATTATAAAGTGTCCGCTCGCTTACCGGTTTGGACAGATAGCCGTTGGCGGTGTTCTTGAAGGCTTTTTTGACCAACTCGAAATCGTTATTTAGGCTCAACATGATAATCTTCACGTTAGGATCCCTTCTTCTAAAATGCTGAATGCAGTCAATACCACATTCTTCATCGAGGGCGACTTCGATAAAAACGATATCGGGCGAAAGCCGGTCATAGTCCGACAGCGCATCTTCCACCGAAACATAAATACTTTGAAGCGAATACTCGAGATACATGTCGAAATACTTGTTATAAGCTTCGTGAAGTGACCGATCATTATCGATCACGATACAATTTAAAGTGTTGATACTCATGGTTGTGGGGATTTTGTGATATAAGCCGTAATGAATATAGGTTTAAGGCTATATCGGGTTAGATTTGGGGTAATTGGGTACCATTTATTCCCTCGAAACATTGTCGATTGCGGCATGGGAAAGTACGATCTTTATCGATCAGGTTAATCGAGAAAGAGGCAGGTAACCATCTCAAAACCTTTGACTAACACGCACATGAAAAGTGGATAACACGCATGGCGTTCTAGGAAAGGATTTGAGCGGCGAACCATTTACATGCGCTAAAAATCCAAACGATTTTACACAATGCAGGTTACATTGTCAAGCAACACGGTTTCGAGAATGATCAGGGAATAGAATACAAACTTCCTCTTTGAAGCGACGGGGATTTAAACTCCCTTTGAAGTTCTTTTTGGTGACCGGGTAAAAGTAGGTAGGTTTTCATGGTTTGTGGGATTTGGGTTTCTACTTAGGTTAAATTATCTCATGGTTTAGTTCATATAATTAGAATTCAAACTTAGTAAAATCCTTAATTGCTCTCCTGATTTGCGACATATTTTCGTTCAAATACAGTCGTTTGCCAAAATTTTGTGCAGTACATCCGGTTTTTTCGGTGAAGGGAAGTTGGCTTTTGAACAACAAAAAAAACAGCGGGGCCTCCCCCGCTGTAATTTTACCTAATTCTCCTTTTCGAAAAACAAGGTCCCACTAACCATAATTTAAAATTGTTATATCTATTGATCTTCGTAAAAGTTATCGACAATAGTTGCCGTGTTATCAACTTGCATTATCCATTTATCGGCACTGTACTGACCGTTCATATTCGATACATAGGCAGTTTTGGCATCCGATTTATAATTGTAATCGGCCAAATAGACGTAATGGAGGCCGTTTTCTTTGTTGTAGAAATATCCTGCATCCAAACCTTTTTGCTTTAGGTCGCCCAAAAAGGCATCCAGGTATTTTCTACTTTTGAACACATTGGCTATGACGTAGTATCCTGATTTAACACCCACCAGGTCGGATTTCTTCATTGTTTTTATCGGAAGCTTGGCACCATCCTTCATCGTATCGGCATCCATATTTTCGGTAAGGGCGGGTTTTTCAATGATCTCGCCCAATACCTTATGTACCGGCTCGAATTTCAAGGTTCGTGTATAGGCTTTCTCGGCTGATGCATCCTGCTTCTCGGAACCGATTGCAACAGCTTCGGTCATTTCCACTACCGGAGCGTTCTTTATAACCGGTTCTGCAGTTATTTTCGCCTCGGCTACGAGGTCATCCTTTCTTGTGTCGGTTTCTATCTCGGATGCGGTCAAGGGTGAAGCTGCATCCATCCTTTGAATGATTTCGGATTTAATATCGTTTGACGCTACCGCCGAACTGAATTTTACACTGGAATTTTGTTCAAGGGATTCCCTATTTTGTCTCAATTCATCTTTTAGACCATCGACCACGGAGGCCAATCTTTGTTCGAAAGCAATGGTTCGGGCGGCATCGATCGAGTCTTGGCGGAGAATAAGCTCGTCCAAAATCAAACGGTTCTCGTAGGCGAGTTCATTAGCCTCCGTGTCATCCATATGGGCCATCGCCTCCATAACCTCGCGATCTGCGACTTGCGATAGGTCATCCTTTACAGGACTGGATGCTTTGTTCCGCTCCATTTCCTCTTTAAGCGCCAAGATCTGTTCTTCGTAGTTGCGTACGATACGGTCAATCTTTTCATCCTCTGAACCTTCTGCAAAAAGGCCTTTGGCATTGTGTTCCCTATCCAAGGTATAGGCCAGCGTCACCTCGTGGTTCCATCCCAAGTCCGCTTCCTCGTTCACTACATCCCTTTCCAACAAATAACCTAATGACATTTTTTTGCTTAGGTTAAAGCCAAGGCCCAGGGAAAGTCCGTATTCTTGATCAAAATTGGTCTGGAACCATCCGTAATCAGGCAGATCAAGCAAAAGGGAGCCAACATAATTAACGCTACCGTCCTCATTCTGGCCGACCTGTACGAGCGGCATCAAGCGGGCATTGGCCAACAGGCCACGGTTCTGTATAAATTCATAAGTGTATTGTACGGAAGCCTTTAAGCTTTTTGTACCTAGATTCGTTGCAAATTCATTGGTTGTTTGATTGTATCTGAACAGATCTTTAGCGTAGATTCCGAAATCGAGCTGTCCCAAAGAGAGAGTAATGCCCGGTCGAATAGCTATTTGGCTTTCCTTTTGGGACTCTTCAAGTTTGTTGTCGGCATCGGCAACAACGACACGGTTCTTGTCCAAGCCTTCAGTAAAGTAGGTCAGGTTGGTACCGAAGGTCAATTTATTTTTTTCGCCCAAGCGTACCGCCGTGGCATAATTGGCGTTGAAGCCGAATTCCTGGACCACCCCAGACCATTGGCTATAGACACTGATGCCTAATGCGGTGCGTTCGTTCAATTTGTTACTGAAACCCAGAAAATAGTTCTGGTCGTTATCCTGAAAGGTCGCATATTGGTTTCTATGAAGGATATTAATATATGATTTGTTCTCGCGGACCAAAGAAAAGGTCGGATTGATCAAAAAGCGGTTAAAGAACAATTGATTGTGATAGGTGCTCTTTGTTCCCAAGACGGGGGCTTCTTCTTGACCGAAAGTGCTTTGCAGACCTAGCACGGCGCAAAACAATAGGAGCATTCCTATTTTAATTTTAATATTAGTAGGGGTTTTCATGGTAATGGTATTATGGTTAATCTGTGGGGTACTGTTTACTTCGCACTGTTCACTGTATACTGAGGGATGTTGGATCGGCTGGGGAAAACTATATAACAAGTTTTTAGGCCGACCCAATGCATCCGCTGCACAGTTTTATACGAACCGCGCCTTAAGGTATCGGCAGTCGGTCGTTAGGGTCTTATTCTGTTATTCGTCCTCAAAGAGGGAACTGGTATAGTCGATCTGGGAATTGTTCAGGGCCTCCAATATATCATAATCACCCGGTCCCGAACCATTTCCGTTATCATTATAGGAGAAGGCCACTTTTTGCACATCGGCCTTTTCTTTTCCGCGGTTAGACATCACGTAACCCGTACCATTTTTTGAGATCAGCTCCACGGCAAACTCATCTCCCTCGCTATTGATTTCGTCGCCTAGATTGATAGCCAAACTCACGTTGGCCCGTCCGACCTGCGCCATATAGATATCGAGTCCGCCTTGGCCCCGATGACCTTCGGAGGCAAAGGCCAGCGTATTGCCTTCGACCACCTGCGGGTACATATCGTTTTTCTTGGTATTGACTTTTTTGCCAAGATTTTTGGCGACACCCAAGCGGCCATCCTGATTTATTGTGGACACATAGATATCGTACTCTCCGAAGGTGCCGGGCATATTAGAGGCAAAGAACAATCGCTTACCGTCTTCGGACAAGGCCGGGTGCATGACCGAAGCATGTTTCGGTGCCACGGCGACTTCGCGCACGTTCTTCCATTGACCGTTTTTCTTTTCCGCTCTGTACATCTTATGCACCAGCTCCTTTTTGGAAAAGACGCCGTACGTGGGTTTCACATATTCAGGTTTGCTGAAATAAGCGGTGTTGCCATCAGGTGCCAGCGCAATCGGGGCGTGATACAGATTTTGTACTTCGGACCGGTCTTTTTCGGCGAGCTCGATATCGGCGTCGGATAGCAACTGATCTTCCACGAACTGTATATCGTAGCTTCTGTTGAAGTCCAGCTCCCTATAGTTTTGGGTTTTGTTATTGGAGGCATCTGCCATCTGCCGGCCATCGACCTGATAGTCCGATTGAATCATCGTCAGCCAATCTTTGTTATCCGATGGTTTAGACGAATTATCGGCCATAGTCTGTTCCATGGCGTGCTGATACCTTTTAGTGTAACTTTTGCTTAAGTCACCATTTTTACTGTTGTCCTTTAGCTTTTTGTACCAAAAGAGAGCCGTTTCATAGTCTTTGTTCAAAAAATTGGCATTGCCAAGGTCTTCATAAATGGCCTTATCATCATAGCCCATATTTTTCAGGCTGCGATAGTTGTCCATTCTTTGATCGGTTTGGCTGTTTCCGGTATCAGGACTCTTCCTATAAATATCCTGGGCGGATACCGAATAGCTGAGACAGGTAATGGCGCAACCGAAAATCACAGAGGTCAGGGGTAGGTATTTCATGATTATATCGATTAAAGGGTTAATAACTTCGACAAAGTTCACAAAACATTCCTGTTACCTTCTTAGCAAAAATTCATAGGTTTTTGGATTTTTGGGATGGATATTGTTAAAAATTCAGGGATTTCCGAGGTGGATATCGGTTTAAAAATAAGCCGAAACCCTTGCTATCATTGATTTCCAAAAGGATACTCTACTTTTCTGGGAAGTGTTCTGCCAAAAAATGGAACTATCCCAATATTTTCGATGAAATGCATGGTTTTGAGGTAAAATAAATGTAAAAGGTTTCACGGTATATTCTAAAACCGGAGGAAAGAGGCGCGGGACATGGGTGTAAAGACAGATATCTAAAAAATAGGGAGGCCCAAAATAAACTATCCTCTTGTCGCTAACTGTAAATCTATTTGGGAAGGAATGGTAAGGAGTCGTCAAGGCACACAAAAAAAGAGACCATAGCAGCCTCTTTTAAAAAAGTAGGGGAAAAAATGGATCAAATCACCCATTCGTTCTTGTGCATCCCGCCTCCGCAGGAAATTTCTTTGGCAGAAAGCGTAAACGTTTCCATTAAGGGGTTTTGACCTGTAGAATCGAAATTCTCTTTGTATTTGACCATATAGGCCTCGGTCAACTTGAGCTCCTTTAAGGTAGCGTCGGTATCCCTTTTGGTAAAAATGATACTGCCATCCTTTTTGCCGAAATTATCGGTCATCAATTCAAAAAGGGCGGTGTCACCTGTAGATTCTACCGTAAGTGTAACCCTTCCGCCGCGTGTTACGGAAGAAGGTCTTCCCGTTGGATCTACTTCTTGGTTCAGATCGTAGGAGCAATGGAGTACCTTGTACTCTTTTCCTCCTAAATTCAACTTAGCTTTAAAAGACATGATAAAATAGTTTTGGGGCAAATACTGCCTGATTAAGATTTTTATATCGTCATCCTAGACGGGACTAATCTATAAAAAATGGAAAAACGGTAAAATATTTTTCGATAAGGTGCTGTTTTTTAGTGATTTATTCGATTAACAACATAATAGGAATTCCAAATACTAAAACTTCTTCCAGAATAATCCTTTCTTAGTCCGCATATCGACGGTCATACTTTTGAGACAGCCTGTTTTATCGTCGCGTACCATATTGATCTTGTGCAGTTCCATTTTGACGTCCCTGATCTCGTTGAAGAATTGACTTACGGTAAACCGTTCCCCCGTTTTGTTGAAGACGGGAATATTACGGTAGCAAAAATAGTTGCGGATTGCGGTATCGTCAAGCCTTCGATTCGAATAGGCGACGAGCATCTGCCGGAGTTCATCCTGGGATATTTCTATTCGATGGATTTTATCTTCTTCCATTTTCTTTTTTTCCTTTTCCTCCTTATTTGTTTCCGATACAGGTTTGGCGATGATCTGTTGCCGCAAAACGGTTTCTATGGGATCGGTTCGGCGTGAGATATTTCTTTTCTTCCGTTTCTTAAGGGAAGGCAAGACGGTTATCCGCTGCTTGGCCTCATGCCTGCGGTCGTCATTGACCACGAGTAGAATGGTCTTTTCGCCCGGTATCTTGTAGGTGTAGGTTTCTTTTTTTTTGCTTCCGTCGACAGCCATGGTCTCGCCAAAGCTCCACTGCCAACTTTTGGCGAATTTAGAGTCAGTAGCGAATACGACTTCTTCACCCACCCTTACGTCTTTGGGCAGTATGATATTAGGTATCAATTCGGGATCGACAAGCTTCTTAGCCTTAGTAATGGAAATATTCCTGGTGGCCACGCACTGGCCGTTCATTTGTAACGAAATCGTGTATTGGCCAGGTTCCTTAAATTGGTGTACAACGTCCGACCGGTACATGGGCTGGCTTTTGTCCCCAAAATTCCATGTCCATTCCACACCCGACGATGCCGTACTCTTGAACTCGATAAGGTCTTGAGTGGTAGTGGAATTGGAAATCACCTCAAAACCGACATCGGTGCAGTCAACATTGGAGTTCATCTTGAAGGATAATAAGGTAGATCCGACCAAGAGTAATACTAAAAACGTAATAAGCACGTTTCGGTCAAAGTGGGTTTTTACTTTTTTTTCCATGAAAATAAAACTGATCTTTCTTCTGCTTATTGTGCTGTCAGGTTCATGTGCAAGAAAAACCTATGACAAGGCGGAGTACTCGTATTACAAACGCGAAATCACCAAACTCAATAGGTCCGAAAGCGCTCAACGCCATCAATCGGAGAACGCCAAACCAAAAAAAGAAATTAAAAGCCCCAAGAAGGCGACCCATTTAAGCGCGGAAGAAAAAGAGCGATTCGGCCAATGGTTAGAAGTGCCGTTGGATTCGATAGTGAACGAAAAATTGTATGCCGCCCTACTTCATTGGATGGACACGCCATACCAATGGGGCGGCACGTCGCAAAGCGGTGTGGACTGTTCATCGTTGACACAGCAAATTTATAAGGAGGTCTATGGCCTGGAACTGCCCCGAACGTCGCTGCAACAGTTCTATTTCGATATCAGGGCCCAGTTTCAGAGCCAAAAGTATTTGAAGGAGGGCGATCTGATATTTTTCAGATTACGATATCAAGACGATATCGTATCCCATGTGGGCATTTATCTCCAAAACGGAAGGTTTGTGAGTTCGAACTCACCGCGGGGGGTAGAAATCGCGGACCTTGGTACGAATTACTGGCAAGATAAATATGTCGCCTGCGCCCGGTTGTTAGAGTAATAGGATACCAAAGTAGGAGTTACCCGCCGAAAGTAAACCTGAAAAAATGACAAAGAATTCCTCCACACCAACAATCCGACAACAGGTTTTGAATTTGGATTTTGATCTTAAGGCCGAAACCCTTGCCGCCAATCTTCTAGAAGATGGGGTGGAGTTGGATATCAACCTATCTGATTATTTCAAACGCCGTTTCGGTAAGGATATCACGCAGATTGGGGAAGTCAAAGAGGGCGAAAAGCTTGAGGTTCATCTAAGCCGGCGTAGTTTCTACAACATCTTCCCCGAACGCTTTTTCCATTCCTCGCACAGCGGTACGGCTTTCGTCGAGACCATGGTGGCGGATTACAAAAACCGAAAGCTGGAACAAGAACAGGCACGTAAATTCTTCAAACCACTGGAAACGGAATTTTTTCTACATCGTGTAGCTATCGAAAGGGAAGAGGACGCTATTTTTCAAGCCTTCGGGAGTTCCGAATTAGTAGAATTCCTTGCGGGCCTTTGGGACATCGATGCGAATATTCCTAAAAGAATGGCATCCAAACTTTTGAAGACAATGCCCTTCATGTACAAGATTGCCGGAAATTTAGCGTTGTTACAAAGTATATTAGAAAATATTATCGAAGAACGTATAGTAATAGAACAAGGTTTTGTATCCCTCAGTTATCCAGCGGTGGGTGCTTCTTGGCACTTAGGGGTCAATATGGCCACGGCGGGGCTGCCGAGGACCTTTCTGCCAAAATACATGTTTACGATTAAAGATATTAAGCGGCCCGAGACTATCGAAGACTACCTGCCACAGGGAAGAATAATTTCTGTAATGGAATTTTTTCTCCAACACACCTTGCCCTTCGAAAGTGATTATGAAATCGATTTTACATTGGAGACATCGAAAAGGGAATTTATACTTAACGAGGTGGACTACAGCGGTAGGCTTGGCGTCTCGACAACGATTTAGGGCATTATGATACGAAGTTACTTTTCAAAATTTCTCAGCTTAGATGCCTTGATCCCTTTTATGGCTATCCTCCTAGTAGTATTCATCGGGTTGCGCCTTCTTGGTTCAATGGCCCCAGGGTTCAAAAAGCAGCAAAAAAAGTACTATTACTACCTGCTTGTCCATTTGGCGGTAATGGCCCTGATAACCGCAATCGTTTACAATTTAAGGCAGTCCACGCTGATGCTCCGCTATTTTTCGCTGATGTCCTATGCCTTTATCGCAGGCGGACTGCACGTCTATTTTTACCGCCGCACCTTCGGGCAGTTCGGTGCGCACCAAACTTTTAGAGAATTTATGTTCGCCTTGATAACGGCGCTCGTTCCGGTTCTTCCTATTATTATGTTAGCATCCTATTTCGACGACCTAAGCTTTTTACCCTATTATTTTCTGGTGACTGCTGCTTTCGTAATCCCCACCAGCTTTTACATCCTTTTCCATTATTCGGTCTCCATCCCCGTTAAACTGTATTCTAAATGGTACTATCCCCTGGGGGAAAAATATGATAGCCCGAAACCCTACGAACTAGCCAACATGATTGTGCTCAATTTTATGTTCCATAAGAATACCAGGGAGCAACACATGACCCGTTTTAAGGCCAAGGCTCCGAAAGATATGGGTTTCGGGCGACTTTTCTATTTCTTTATCAACGACTATAACGATAAGAAAACTACCACAAAAATAGAGATGACCGAAGATTCCGGTAATCCCTGTGGATGGTACTTTTACACCAAACCGAAATGGTACGGCACCTTGAAACAGGTCGATTCGGAAATGACGGTGGAAAAAAACCAGCTTGGGGACGGGGACGTGGTGGTGTGCCAACGGATTTAATAGAAGGTTCCCCCCAGCTAATTAAAAAGTGCGATAACCACAATGCAGCATCAAAATAAAAGACGCCAACCCTAAAGAGAACAGCATAATGCAGGAAATCAAAAATTTTAAGATCAATTGGATCGAGGGTATGAAAATCACCAAAGAACATTTTCATAGTCTGCAGAATTTTGCCGAAAACACTGTAAAGGATGCGTTCGTTACCCAAAAGGGAAGTTACGGATATGGATTTTTGCCCTCGTTTCCCAACGGGAACAACGAATACGCCATTAGTCTCGACGTGCACAAAAGTCTTAAGATTTCCATCAACAAACTGCGGGCCATTACGCCCAACGGCAACCGGATAGAGATTACCGCCCAAACTCCGCATGTGCAGGACGATATTACCCTAGAGGAGCTGTCGGAAATAACTAGGGACGAGGGCTTCCTTCTGATCAATTTAGATCGGGAGAACCCAGTGGCTTTCGGCGAGCAGGATCCC
Organism: uncultured Flavobacteriaceae bacterium; assembly: GCA_963734985.1. Taxonomy (GTDB): domain Bacteria; phylum Bacteroidota; class Bacteroidia; order Flavobacteriales; family Flavobacteriaceae; genus Pricia. The sequence goes on along the minus strand of CAVTJB010000002.1, from coordinate 576,895 downwards.
ACGGAAATTCCCCCCCGATATCCTTTTTTGACCAACGACCACTTTTTTACGTTCGTCGCTGTAACGGAACTCCAAAAAACCGGTCTGAGCGGTAATCAACTGCCCCTGGCAAAAATAGAAAAGCACGGTAAGAGCCTGATTTTATCGTCCGATTATATCCCCCCATGTACTTCCCTTAAGGCCCATACCCGATTGGTGGAGTTTTATAACCAGGCCGAGAACTTTTTGAAGATGACGGAGCGCAACGCCATCCTTATCGTACAAAAAATTAAATCCAAACAAAGTGACAACTCCATAGCGGATGCCATGTGCTTCACCGTTGACAAAATTTATGTGTACCTCGCCCAGCAAATTACCAAGTTAAAATGGGAGGAATACGATATGCATCCCAAAGACCTCGTGGAGATAATAGTCAGTTTCGCCCGAATCTTTAAAGGATCGGTCGATATGTCATCCCCCGAAAGCAAAGAACAGCTGTTCAATTATTTTGGGGAGTGGACGAACCTGCCAGGGGGAAATTATGAAAACATATTCACCAATATCATCAACCTTAAATACAACCATCTCGATGTGAACGAGAATCTGAAAACAGTCTCCGAGTTTATGAAGACGATCGATAAACTGCTCACTGTGCTTACCCAAGTAGATTATATTGGCAAGCGACGCGATATGGGAATTTTCGTGCATGAGAACGTGGTGAAGGAAAGGTCAAATAAATCCGACACTTCAGGGGAACATCCATTTTTGGGCGAATAATATATAACAACATGGAAGTATTGAACAAAAAGGAAAGAACTTCTTCTTTTCTGCTCTTTTTACTGATGTTCGTCATTACCGTCGGCATTCTGTTTACTGCGTTTTTTTTCAGTTTTAAATTCCCATGGAAAGAGAACGAAGTGCTGCGGGCGGAGAACCAGAAAATCCGGTACGAATTCCTGTATCAAAAAAAATTCATGCAAGAGCTGCAGTTGGTAGACCAACTTATCGATTCGTTGGACCATTCCAAGGAAGGCTACTTCTTTTTGGAACAGAGTATCAATGCCGACCTCATCGATATCAAAAGGGGACTACCCCAAGATTCCCTCGACGATAGAAGTATGTACGAAAATGTCATCTTGACCTATAAAAAACTAATCGATGCCAAACGCGATCTCAAACAGGTCGAGAACGCTAAAAATGAAATCGATGACCTGAACAACCAGATCAGCGAATACGAAAAGGATGTGAATTCGTTGGAGAAAGCGCTGGAGCTTTCCCGCCGCCTGAACCGGAATTGAACTAAGTGATCTGCAAGCCCCCCATCCATGAACCCAGAAGTAGAAAAAGCCATACATATCGCTAAGCAGATCGCTGAAGAACACCAGCATGAATTTTTCGGTCCGCCGCATTTGGTTCGGGCCTCCTTAAACCGTGACCTCTCCCTTTTGCGGTATTTTCACAATTTGGGAGTGGATGTTTATTTCATTGAGGAATGGGCCGATGTGCACTTGGAAAAATTTCCCAAACGATCGAGCCGCACCTTAGAGGTCAGCGCCAGTTCAGAGGCCAAAATTATTTTTGCCGAGGCCGAGCAAATCCAGATGAAGTTGGATAAAGTGGATGTCGATTTGATATGTCTTTTTGTTTCTTCCATCACCCCGGGCGTTGGATTCAGCTTTGACCAGTTAAAATCGCTTCCCGTTACGAGCCACCAATTATTGGATGGTCTTATAAAAGATGTCAAAGAAAAAGGAAACGGGAAAACCAAGTTCGGTGCCAGTGAAAGTCCGCTGGTGGCGACTTCAGGCTCTAGCGACATCCTTGAAAAATATACCAAGGACTTATTGTCCGAGACCAAGAAGGGAGTTTACGATCATATCATCGACCGGGACCGGGAACTAAAAAAAATAATGGAAATCCTATGTCGAAAATCCAGGCCCAATGTAATCGTTCAGGGCGAGTCAGGTGTGGGCAAGACCGTATTGATACAAAATTTGGCCATGGAAATCCAAAAAGGAAAAATACTGGATACACTGAAGGATGCCGCCCTTTTGGAAATCAACACCACTGCCCTACTCTCTAAAGCCTCCTATAAAGGAGAGGTCGAAGATCGGTTGCATAGCATTTTTAACGAGAGCAAAACATTGCCAAGACCCTTAATTTTTATAGATGATTTTCATACGCTTTTACAAGATGCAGCAGTAAGCCAAGGGATTATTAACGTCATCAAATCCGAGCTCAACAAGGGCGAGGTCATCCTTATTGGTGCGACCACTCCCGACAAGTATGTCAAATATATTGCCCCCGACGATGCACTGGCCCGTCGGTTCGAATCCGTTACCCTAGAAGAACCGGACCACGAGACCGCTTTCCGAATATTGAAAAGTGTGGGGAAGACCTATACCGAACACCACGGCTTGGAAATCGATGGTGAAACGCTTCGGGAATCCATCCGTCTTTCCAAACGCTATCTCAAGGAAAACAACGTGCCCGATTCCGCATTAAATCTAGTGGACCGGACGATGGCAGCAGCCAATGTTTCAAAACACTCTTTGCCCAGCGATTTGAAGGCCTTGAAAGCGGAAATCGAAGCCATCGAAAAAAAATCTCAGGAAATGTCTGAGGAAGAAAAAAATAAAGAAATCGATTGGATATATAGGGCGGTAAAGAACCGTTTGAGTGTCATGGTCCTGGGGAAATATGATACAGAGGATGCCTTCCGGTTTCCTCATTATGTGCAGAAAAAAAATTATATCGAGACTTTATTGGCCTCCATAGAAGGGGATGCCAAAAAAGACCGTTCCGTTATCAACGCTGCCGATCTTGCGGCCATGGTGTCGAACATTACAGGCATCCCCGCCGGAAAGGTGCAGACCCAAGAACGCGAACGTCTATTGGATATGGAGGACATGCTGAAGAAACGTGTCATCGGTCAGGATACTGCCGTGCAGACCGTAAGCGAGGCCATCATCGAATCGCGGTCGGGACTTTCAAAAGCGGGTCAGCCCATAGGTTCCTTCTTCTTTTCCGGCCCCACGGGCACCGGAAAGACCGAGTTGGCGAAGTCGTTGGCGGAGTTCCTTTTTAACGATGAATCCGCCATTCTCCGGTTTGACATGTCGGAGTTTAAGGAAGAGCATTCCGCCGCCCTTTTGTACGGGGCACCCCCAGGTTATGTCGGTTATGGGGAAGGAGGCGTTCTGGTGAATAAAATCCGCCAGAAACCTTATTCTATCGTACTATTCGACGAAATCGAAAAGGCCCATCCTTCCGTTTTCGACGTCTTCCTGCAGATACTTGACGAAGGTAGGCTCAGCGATAGGTTAGGTAAGGTCGGGGATTTCTCTAATGCGGTTATTTTGTTTACCTCGAATATCGGATCGGAATTCATCATAAAATCTATCGAAAGCGGAAAAACGCCTGCATCGGACGAGCTGATGGAAATCATGACCCATTACTTTCGTCCGGAATTTTTGGGCCGTATCACCGAAATCGTACCCTTCGTCCCTATTTCTAAAGAGAATGCGCCGTTAATTTTCGATTTGCACCTTAAAAAAGAGCTTTTGGAGTTAACAGAAAGACTAGGTATAAGCCTACAGATCGACAAGACGACAAAAAACCATTTATCGCAGCAAGGATTTTCCCCAACCTATGGAGTACGCCCCTTGAAAACCGTCATCCGCACCAAATTGAAAAGACCTTTATCGAAAATGATCATTTCTGGACAAATAAAGGCCCCCCAGAAGGTTAAAGTGGGATTAAAGGATAAGGAGGTAGTTTTTACGTTGGTGAAATGACCGATGGCAGATGACAGATGAAGAGTTTAAAAGAAAGAAAATTGACTTGGTGAAAATAATGATAGTTGGTATCGAACTCGTATATCCCATTTTATAATCTATATGTAAAATGATCATTATTTAACCGATCAGTTTCCCAATCCATAAGCTTTTCTGGAGTATGTGTTAGACATTTGTATTTTAATTTTTATTCCCATGGCAAAACCCTACTACGAAGCCCCATTCGATTTTAAACGGTTCTTTGAAAAGAAAGAACTGAAGAAGCTGAGCGTCCGCGATAGCATCTCGCAGTTCATCGGTATTATCATCACAACCTATTTCAAGGAATATACTTTTAACGAAGAATTCGGCAGTGAGATTTGGGAATCGGATTTTGACCTGCTCGTAAACGCCAATGTACTTAAAGAACGTATTAAACATTCACTTACCGACCAGATACGGACCTACGAAAAAAGGTTGGCGAACATCGATCTCAGTGTAGAACTCATGGAAAGTTTTTCGCAAAACTCACATAGGGTACGGCTAAAAAAACACCTGTATATCCATATTGCCGGCACGATCATCAAAACCCATGAACCCTTCCGGTTTACAGGGAACTATTATTTGGCGCCGTTGTCTTATAAATCATCCCCCCATGAATAGCCTGACAAAAGACGAAATAAAAGACCGCATGATACGCAGGGCAGCCGAGACCTGGGGCGTTGACGAGATGGAAATCGAATTTTCTTTCGATCCGATTGTTGGAATCCTTTTTGATGCCTGCGCGCATGAGTTCGAGCGTATTAACGATACGATGAAGACCAGCCGTACCCAAATTACAGAACGTTTGGTGGATTTGTTGACGCCGGAAATCTCCGTGACGGCGAAACCGGCCCATGCAGTGATGCATGCGCTTCCCCTCGAATCGCATATAACCGTCAACGAACGCAGCCCATTCTACCACCGAAAGCGCAAACCTATGTTTACCGATAGCGGAAAGGATGCTTTCGAAGATTTTTCCTTTTGTCCCGCCGGACAGTTCGCCATCAATAATTGTGAGTTGAAGTATATCGCCTATCCCGATAAAATATCGAAGTACGGTAACTACCGGGACGTGCCTTTTTTGGCTAAGTCCGATTTTAAAGGGAGGCCGGATTCCAATACTATGTATCTGGCTATACAACCTGGAGACAGCGTCAAGAAAATCGACCAGCTACTCTGCTACTTCGATCTGCTGGACTTTTCCAGTAAACAACTTCTGCAGCATCATTTAGGTATGGCCCATTGGTCCCTGAACAAGAAATCTTTGAATATTATAAAAGGTTACAATGGATCTATGGATGTCAAGGACGATGTTAGCGGCTATATCAACGAATCCGTCCCAAGTAAAATCGGTTTTTACGAAACCTATGTCAGGGAATTTTACAAGCATCACTTTTACACCGTCGATAATTCCTTGGAAATCAAGAAAAACCTCAAAAAGTATCCCGAAGTTTTTGCGGATTTCCTTACTGAAAATCAGTTGAAGGAATTCAATATACCCTTATTATGGATAAAAATTGAATTTTCTTCCGTGGTATCCCCTTCGATGCTTGAAAACCTACACTGCCATATCAACTGCTTTCCGGTGCTGAATACGAAAGCGCGGCATTCGAGCAAACGTTTACAGCCCTATTTTAATATTCTTCCGCTAGATGTGGAGAGCGATTACTTTTTTGACATCGATCGGATTAATGGGGATACCGGCAATACTTACTTTATTGAGAATCGCGGCCAGAATGATGATGAATATCCGCATGCCTATTTACGTTTCGGAGGTGTTTCAAGATTCGATGAGCGCGACGCGTCCGAACTATTGAATTACACTCTAGATTTGCTAAAGGAAGACAGCGTGGCGTTTTCCACCTTGGGCGACGATTATATCGACTCTAATATAAAAGAATTAAAAAAAATCGTTTCTCGTATCGAACAGCAAATCGAACTGCGCAATTACACCCAACATAAAATTCCATATCTCATCATCAACAGGAATAGTTTCGAAAAGAACCGGGACAGGATCATCTATGCGGACTATTGGACCACTGCGGGGGAAAGGGCCAATAAGATCAGCCCATACGTAAAGATGAACGCCTTTAGCGGTACCGCATTTCAGGCCGATTCCCTTACTTTGATCACCGGAACCCTAGGAGGCAAGGACGAGCCATCTCCCAGCGAGAAAATTTACGCTTATCGCCAAAGTGTGCTGTCCAAAGACAGGATAATTACCCGCCAGGATATCGTACAGCACTGCTTCGGAATTTATAAGGACAGTATCACCCACGTAGCGGTTGAGAAAGGGGTCATGGTCTCTCATGAACAAGGGGTGGGCTACACCCCCACGACGGACATTTACCTGACCCAGAACGCCGAAGTCGATTATGTAGAGGCGGACTGGGAACACCTGAAAAGAGAGCTTTTGATCGGAATGCGCTTGCGGTCGTCGAACGTATTGCCGTTTCGGGTATTTTATCGGTAAATCAATGATTCCCAAACATAATATTGACAACTCGGGCCAGTAACGTGGGATTCTAATATCATAATTGAATTTGCTCAAACTCATCTTGAACGGCAACGACACCATGCCGTTTCCTGGTCTGGTAGCCAATGTCGTCCTTCATTCCCACAGAAAGGAACCGGTACGCCGGGTACATCCCAGGAAGAAGAAAGGTCTTTAAGGATCCACTGAGCAGGAGAATAAGCGTTCTACCACGGTTGCCCACTTTCGCTGTTGCTTGAGAAGTCCAACAGAATCTCCTTACGCCTCACATATCTACCGTAAATTCGCATGGGGTATAGTAATTTGACTATGGTCTTACTTATGTTGGACATCGTAATTTCCCCCCTCAATAATTTCCTAAAAGCCTGAGTTTCGTTAATTTTGTTCGCTTAGAAACCAAAGATTATGAACGAGAAGAAGACATTGTTTGACAAGGTGTGGGATTCGCATGTGGTGCAACAGATCGAGAACGGTCCCGATGTGCTCTTTATCGACCGCCATATGGTGCATGAAGTGACCAGTCCCGTCGCTTTTTTGGGTATAAAAAATAGGGGCATCGAGGTCATGTACCCGGAAAAGACGTTTGCCACGGCCGATCACAATACGCCGACCATCAATCAACATCTGCCTGTCGAAGATCCGCTTTCGGCCAACCAGTTACGCATGTTGGAGCAAAATTCCAACGAATTCGGGATTTCCTATTGGGGGCTCGGCCACGAGAAGAACGGCATCGTTCACGTGGTGGGGCCGGAGTACGGCATTACCCAGCCCGGGGCGACCATTGTTTGTGGTGATTCCCACACCTCCACCCACGGGGCTTTCGGGGCGATTGCCTTTGGAATAGGGACTTCGGAAGTAGAGATGGTTCTAGCCACGCAGTGTATCATGCAGACCAAGCCCAAGAGCATGCGCATCAATGTCGAGGGTACCCTGAATTTCGGGGTGACACCCAAAGACGTGGCCTTATACATTATATCACAATTGTCCACTTCCGGAGCCACCGGCTATTTTGTGGAATATGCGGGCGAGGCGTTTCGCAATATGACCATGGAAGGCCGTATGACCGTCTGCAACCTGAGCATTGAAATGGGGGCAAGGGGCGGAATGATTGCACCCGATGAAAAAACCATCGAATATGTAAAGGGAAGGGAATTCACCCCTACCGGAAAAGCCTGGGATACCGCCATGGCCTACTGGAAAACCCTGCCCACCGATGAGGGAGCGGAATTTGACAAGGAAATTTCCTTCGCCGCCGCCGATATCGAACCGATGATTACTTACGGAACCAATCCCGGTATGGGTATAGGAATATCGCACGGCATTCCATTAGCGGATGCTTTGGACAGCGGGGCGGCCACCTATCAAAAATCCCTAAAATATATGAACTTCAACGAGGGCGACAGTATGATGGGGAAACCTATCGATTTTGTTTTCCTCGGAAGTTGCACCAACGGCCGAATAGAAGATTTCAGGTTGTTCACTTCCTTGGTAAAAGGTAGAAAAAAGGCGGATAATGTTACGGCTTGGCTTGTGCCCGGATCCCATAAAGTGGAAAAGGCTATCAAGGAGGAAGGCCTCCTGGAAATCTTGGAGGAAGCCGGCTTCGAACTCCGTGAACCTGGATGCTCCGCCTGCCTGGCCATGAACGACGATAAAGTCCCTGCCGGAAAATATGCGGTAAGTACCTCGAATAGAAACTTCGAAGGAAGGCAAGGCCCGGGCGCCCGAACGCTTTTAGCGAGTCCGTTAGTTGCGGCGGCGGCGGCCGTTACCGGCAAAGTGACCGATCCGCGGGAACTGATGGAGGTCGAGCTAGAGAGCGCAGAATGATACTTTGACAAGGTCTTTGCGAGGAGCGAAGCAGAGCGTTCAACTTTTTAGAACGCTCAACAGCTTGCTTCGCTGCCGTCGCAATTAATAACAAATCATCATCAATTTTCTTTAAATGGCATACGATAAATTTAATATACTGACTTCATCTGCAGTACCGCTTCCCATAGAAAATGTGGATACGGACCAGATCATTCCCGCACGTTTTCTAAAGGCGACCGAGCGAAAAGGTTTTGGCGATAATCTTTTTCGTGATTGGCGCTACAACAGCGACCATTCCGAAAAAAAGGATTTCGTGCTGAACAATCCTATGTACAGTGGCCGTATTTTGGTCGGTGGAAAAAATTTCGGTTCCGGTTCGTCGCGCGAGCACGCTGCTTGGGCAGTCTATGACTATGGCTTCCGTTGCGTGGTGTCAAGTTTTTTTGCGGATATTTTTCGCAACAACTGCCTGAACATTGGGGTACTTCCGGTGCAGGTGAGCCCCGAATTCCTCGAAAAAATATTCAGGGCCATCGAGGCGGACCCCAACGCGCTTTTAGAGGTGAACCTTCCCGAACAGACCATTACCATCGAAGCTACCGGCGATAAGGAAAGTTTTGATATTAATGCCTACAAAAAGGCGAACATGCTGAACGGCTTCGATGATATCGATTACCTGTTGAACATTAAGGAGCAGATCCGTGAGTTTGCGGAGGCTAGGCCGCTGTAACAATACACCCCATGAAAAGACGGATAGAAATTATGGATACCACTCTCCGCGATGGTGAACAAACCTCGGGGGTATCCTTTTCCGTTTCCGAAAAACTGACCCTCGCCAAGCTGTTGCTCGACGAGCTGAAGGTAGACCGTATCGAAGTGGCATCCGCCCGCGTTTCACAAGGGGAACTGGAGGCCGTAAAGCAGATAACGGCTTGGGCGGCCACCAAAAACTTTTTGGATCGCGTAGAAGTCCTGACCTTCGTAGATGGCGGCGTTTCTTTAGAGTGGATGGAAAAAGCGGGTGCCACGACCCAAAACCTACTGACCAAAGGTTCGCTCAACCATTTGAAACACCAACTTAAAAAGACTCCGGAACAGCATTTCAAGGAAATTGAGACCGTTTTCGCCTCTGCAAAGAACAAAGGCTTCAATAGCAACATTTATTTGGAAGATTGGAGCAATGGTATGCGCAACTCCAAGGAATATGTCTTTCAATTTTTGGATTTCCTCTCCCAACAGCCCGTCAAACGTATCTTGCTACCGGATACCCTAGGGATTATCACCCATACGGAAACCTATGATTTTCTCTCCGAAATCATCGCACGCTATCCCGATATCCATTTCGATTTTCACGGGCATAACGACTACGATCTGGGCGTGGCCAATGTCATGGAAGCCGTCAAGGCAGGTTGTCACGGATTGCATTTGACCGTCAACGGTATGGGAGAACGTGCGGGCAATGCCCCAATGGCCAGTGCCATTGCGGTCATTAACGACTTTTTGCCCGAAGTTGAGATTGGGGTCAACGAATCCGCTTTATACAAGGTTAGCAAGCTGGTTTCTGCCTTTACGGGTATCGGTATTCCATCGAACAAACCGATTGTCGGCGAAAGCGTTTTTACACAAACTGCTGGTATTCATGCAGATGGAGATAACAAAAAGAACCTTTACTTTAGCGACCTGATGCCGGAGCGCTTCGGCCGGATACGAAAATATGCACTGGGTAAAATGTCAGGAAAGGCCAACATCCAGAAAAACTTGCAAGAACTCGGCCTTACCTTGAACGACGAGGAACTAAAAAAAGTAACGGCCCGAATCATCGAGCTCGGTGATAAGAAGGAGCGGGTCACCAAAGACGACCTTCCCTATATTATCTCCGATGTGCTTGATACCGATTACCTGCAAAAGGTATTCGTAAAGTCTTATGTGTTGACGCATTCGAAGGGATTGCGCCCCTCCACTACCCTATCGGTGGAAATCGAGGGAAAGACCTTTGAGGAAAACGCCTCCGGTGACGGGCAGTACGATGCCTTTATGAACGCCCTACGAAAAATATACAAATCCCAAAAAAGGGGGCTGCCCAAATTGGTAGACTATTCCGTTCGAATCCCGCCCGGCAGTAATTCCGACGCCCTCTGCGAGACCATTATCACTTGGGAGGCCGATGGCAAGGAATTTACTTCCAGGGGACTGGATTCCGATCAAACGGTATCGGCCATCAAGGCGACGGAGAAAATGTTGAATATTATTTAAAAACAATCCATAAACCTATTCATGAAATTAAACATTGCCCTATTAGCCGGTGACGGCATCGGCCCCGAAGTAATCGACCAAGCCGTAAAGGTCTGTGACGCTATAGCGAACAAATATAAACACGAAATTACCTGGAAGCCCGCCCTGACCGGGGCAGCAGCCATTGACGAGGTCGGTGAACCTTATCCCGACGAAACCCATGACATCTGCGCGAATGCCGATGCGGTACTTTTTGGCGCTATCGGCCATCCGCGGTTTGACAATGACCCTTCTGCTAAAGTACGTCCGGAACAGGGACTGCTGAAAATGAGGCAGAAATTGGGTTTGTTCGCCAATGTACGGCCGACCTTTACGTTCCCTTCCCTCATCGATAAGTCCCCTTTAAAAAGAGAGCGTATCGAAGGCACCGATCTGATTATACTCCGTGAATTGACCGGTGGCGTGTATTTTGGAGAGAGAGGCAGAAAGGATGACGGCAATACCGCCTTCGATACCATGATCTATACCCGTGCCGAAATAGAACGTTTGGCAAAAAAGGGATTTGAAATGGCTATGACCCGCTCCAAACGATTCTGTTGTGTCGATAAAGCTAATGTGTTGGAGTCTTCCCGTCTATGGCGCGAAACGGTTCAGGCCATGGAAAAGGATTATCCGGAAGTCGAGGTCAGCTACGAGTTCGTCGATGCCGTGGCCATGCGCTTGGTGCAATGGCCGAAAGGCTACGATGTCATCATTACCGAAAACCTTTTTGGGGATATCCTGACGGACGAAGCTTCCGTAATTTCGGGGTCTATGGGCCTGATGCCCTCAGCATCCGTAGGAAGCAAGGTATCTTTGTACGAGCCGATCCACGGATCCTATCCCCAGGCGGCAGGAAAGGATATTGCCAATCCATTAGCCACGGTCTTATCCGCAGCAATGCTTTTTGAGGATTTCGGCCTCAAACAGGAAGCCGAAGACATCCGACGCGTAGTGAACAAATCACTGGCGGAAGGCGTAGTAACCGAGGATCTGGCCGAAGACGGAAAATCGTATAAAACCAGCGAGGTCGGGAATTGGTTGGCGAAGAATGTTTGACGTGCATAACTTTTTGCACAGGTCTCTTAATAGGCTCATTAGCCTGTTTGACTGAGCCATTCAATGATTTCGCTGTCGGTTTGTGATGCTGTTTCCTACCCGAAGGAAAAATTGCTCAGCAATAAACCGCAAGAAAAAGATTGAAAATTTACATTAAAAGGTTCTTTTTATGCTTATTTCATGTATTTCACCAAATATGCGTTAATTTTAGTGACTTTGTTTAAGTTCCATTAAATGAGATAGATGCAAGGCATCTTTTACTACTGATTGTTGTATAGGGTATACTTTTTTATTATAACCCTCAGCGCCAAAACCGACTCCTGAAACCACTCTTTCTTGCCTTTTTCCGGGATGCGCTTCTATCAACATCGCAATATCATCAGCCACCAACTGTGGATTGGGAGCATCTTCTGATTGGAAAAAGGTATCAAAGCTTTTAAGTAATTTGGCAGGCTCATTCTTTTGACTACCGTAATCCTCAAAGACGACTTGATCCGCTTCCTTTGGGCCTGAATAGAGAAGGTTGGTGCCAAAAGGCCCCGGCTCCACCAAACTAACTTCGATACCCCATGGAGCCAATTCATAGCGCAATGCCTGTGAATATGCCTCCACGGCATGTTTGCTCGCACAATAAATTCCAAAATACGGGAATATCAAGCGTCCGGCTATTGAGGTTACATTAACGATCAATCCTTCTTTTCGTTTGCGCATATGGGGAGCGACCGCTTTTACCATTCGTAGTATTCCAAAGAAATTTGTTTCAAACTGGTCTTTGGCTTGCACTATAGAATAGGCTTCAGTAATACCGACGAACATATAGCCCGCATTATTTACCAGGTAGTCTATTTTATTATCTTCACGGAGAACAGTCCGTATCGCATCGGTAACCGACGCATCTTCGGTTACATCCAACTCAATAACCGAGATATTCAGATTGTCATCTTTAGCGATTGCTAGAAGTTCTTCTTTTTTTAATGCGTTTGTGGTTTGCGCATTTCGCATGGTCGCCCAAATTTTATACCCCTTTCTAGCCAATAGCAAGGTGGTCAAATAACCAAAACCACTACTGCAACCTGTAATTATAACATTTTTCATCTTTAGCGTTTTAAATCATTTATTTGTTTGGATACTTGAAACATATGATAATCCAAACAATCTAGATTATTCTGTTATAGGCTTCATAGTTGGACATACCTATATATACTATTTTTTATCAATTAAAAGGGAGGGTTTGGAGACGAAGCGGTAGCTCTTGACCAGGGGTTGGTAACCCTAAGCCTGAAACCGGCTTTTTCGCCCTTTTTTGTGTTTCTTGGTTGCCTTTTGCCAACTTAGCTCGCTATGCTGGTCCAAAACCGGCTAGAAATCCCGACAACATCATCAAAAAACCCGTGTTTTCCCTTTAGTGTTAACTGGCCCCAATGAAATTTGTCAAATATGCTTTCAAGCTCATCGGTTGAATAGCGGAATACCTTGACACTGCGTTCAGTACCCCCTTCCTTTCTTTATTTGCCTCTCCTTTAATCCAAACGGAGCGATGTAATTGAGCGAATATTTTGGTCAACATGCTGTCTGGTGAGGTTGACGAGTTAATGATCTCATCCAATTGATCGGAAGAAATGAATTCTTTTTCTATTGTTTTCCCACTGATGTCCTCCCACAAAGAAATCATCTCGTTTTGGGTAGCACTTGTAGTAGATATTAGTAATTCTTTATTTATTGTTTGTGGGTCTCCCACAATGGTGGCAGTGTATTGACCAATATCGGATAAGGCTGTCATATAGGCAGACATATGACCATCCCCAAAAACCTTAACACGATTTGGCGGGGAAGGAGCTCCGAGTTCACCCAGCCCGGTAGCCCAAAATTCCATAAAACCATTGGTATAAATAGGGGTGAATCCGATGCCCGTTTCTTTAATTTGTTCCTGTACCGCGGCCTTCGCATCGTACAAATCGCAAGATCCCCTCTCGGCAACATATGGATCTATCCCGAATTCACTGGGAACAAATCTTTCTACATCGGCATCTTTCGCTGCCCTGGCCAAATAGATCTGATTCAAGATTTGATCTCCCCCCACACAAGAGATGACCACGTCTTTATTACGGCAAGCTCTTCTTAAACTATCATGGTCTTCGAAACTACCCTCCAAGAGTTGCACACCTTGATCGGTTAGTGGTTGGGTTTTAGAAATATCAGCTATAGACGTCGACCGCATTAATGCGGAAACGCGATAACTATTTTTAACCAAGGCCTTTACAATATGTGGTCCAAGATTACCTGTAGCACCAACAACTAGGACATTTTTCATCGTATATGGTTTTGTGAACGTTCATTAAATCCAAATTTAAGTGAACAAAATTGAATGGGAAATACTCAATAATGAGTATTTTAGGGTAATAGAGAAAGATCTAAATTAGCGAACATGAGACATTCCGGCTCCGTTCAATCCTGGAAGGAAGATATAATTCATTACCATCTAGATCAGACCTACGGTGAGCTGAAAACGCAACTGGACATGGATTATCTAATGAATAAGTACCACACATTTCCTAATGAGACATTGTATGTCATCGACTGCAAGTTGGCCCAAATGGAATCACTTTCGAAAAATTTCAACAAGATCATTGGGATAGAACGAAAAAATAAAAATGATGTATCCGTATTATATGATCATGTGGACGAGTCCAATATAACTGCACTTCACCATTGGGTGATGACCAATTTAAGGACAGCTTTCAATAAGTCCATCGGTGTACAGACGGAGAAAGACATTTTCAAGTGTTTGTACCGGACATTCGATGGGAGGGTTTTGTTGAAATGTACCACAGGCTTGGTATATGACTCTGCCGGGGCGATGCGTTACACCCTCGGCAAGCTTACCGACTTGACCGGGTTAACTTCATTTCAGCATTTTGGTTATGAATGGAACGGGCCCAATAAGGAAAAGTTTTATCAAATGTATAGGTCAGGATCCGATTATGAGTGCATTTTGACCAAGAGAGAGAAAGAAATTCTTTATTTACTTAGAGAGGGGTTTACTAGTCGAGTCATTGCATCAAAACTTTATATCAGTGTTCACACCGTGGACACGCATCGCAGAAATATAATTGACAAAATGGGAACGAAAACAGCCATGGAAGCTTATAGGAAATGCTAAAAATTCAGGTTGGTTATGAAAGTTGCGACCACAGAAAGACTTACTAAAATATTATTCTTCGATTACCCACGACCAGTTATTATTCAATTTGTCTATGCGACCTAAACCGGGAAAATCGAAGTGGAAAGTTTGTACCAACATCGAATTGGCGTAGGCCATATGCAACAATCGTAGCTTTGATTTTTTGGCGAGCTCATGGTCAAGGTCAACGGTATTTCTCCAATCCAGATGTTCTATATGAAGAGGGTGAAGCCATGCATCGGATATGTACAACAGATTTTCCCCATTTGAACCAAGAAGTACGGCAAGTTGACCAGGTGTATGTCCTGGAATATGGATTAAGTTAATTCCTGGAATGATTTCATGCTCCGGCTTATCGATCAATGTTAAATGCTGATCCTTTAGCGGATTCACCTGTTCCAGTACAGTATAGTCAAAAACTGGAGAGGAGCCCATAATATAATCCCTATACCAATATTCCCATTCTGCTTGATGAACGATGATTTCACTGTTTGGGAAGAGACATTTTTTGTCCTCCGAAAATAACCCTCCTGCGTGATCGGGATGTAAGTGGGTGACGATAACTTTATCTATCTTATTTAGCAAACTTTTTGCAATTAAATCTGGTATAAGCTGCCCTTCAAATTTAAATTGATGTCCTTTGAATTCCAGTATTTGAGATCGCCTACCCAATCCTGTATCCACCAAAATTTTTTGATCGTCCGTTTCCACTAATAAAGCTACGTAAGGCGATGATATCATGCCTTCATTGGAACTGAATTTTTCAAGGGCTTGAAGAGCAACTTCAGTACTGATATTTTGGAAGTAATCAGCTATGCGATACCGGTATTGATAATCCTTAAAAAGTGTGCATTTGAAACTTCCGACCTTAAAGGAATACATTCGTTTTATTTTATCGAGTACTGAAGGTAATGTGAAAATACAAAACCCGTTGCGGAAAATATATGATATGGCTCCGTCGTGGTCTTACCCTAGTAAGAACATTCGATATAGAGCCCTACAAAGCAGATTACAGCCTCTATGAAAAGACAAAAAGGCTTATAATATATAATCCGTGCTCACAAAATTGGTGAGTCCCGCTGCCAATAACTGCTGAATGGTTTCGTTGTTAAGATCGTTGTCTTTGAACGCCACGAAAGTACGTATCGAAAATGAGCGCAGGGCGTCGTGTACGCTAAGGGTGGATTGGGCGGAATCTTTTCTTCCCGTAAACGGATAGACATCGGGGCCACGCTGGCAAGAGCTGTTCAAATTAACACGGCAGACCAGGTTGACCAAGGTGTCGATTAAGGGAGAAAGCGCATAGACATCCTTTCCGAAAAGGCTTACTTGCTGGCCGTAATTGCTTTGGGCCATATCATCCAAGGGTTCTTCGATATCCGAGAAGGAAAGCACCGGTATGATCGGGCCGAATTGTTCTTCTTGATACACCCTCATATCTTTTGTTATGGGATGCAGTACGGCCGGCCAGATATAATTATCCAAATGCTGTCCGCCTTTTTCGTTAAGCACCTCCGCGCCTTTCTGTAATGCATCGTCGATAAGCTCTTGAATATAGGCCGGCTTTCCAGGTTCCGGTAGTGGGGTCAGGTTTACCCCTTCCTCCCAAGGATTTCCGAATTTGAGTGCATCGACCCGTTCGGCAAAGCGCTTTAGGAATTTTTGCTTGATATCCTCGTGTACATAAATCACCTTTAAGGCCGTACAACGTTGACCATTAAAGGATAAAGTGCCCGAAATACATTCGTCGATGGTCAAATCGAGATCGGCATCCGGCAGGATGATAGCGGGATTTTTAGCCTCCAGGCCCAAAACCAACCGTAATCGATTACTTTTCGGATGTTGCTCCTGAATCGCATTGGCAGACTTGCTGTTACCAATCAAGGCCAGCACATCTACTTCCCCGCTTTGCATGATAGGGGTGGCCAAGACCCGTCCCCTGCCGAAAACGACATTTACCACGCCCTTTGGGAAACTATTCCAGAAAAGCTTCCAATAAGGGAGTAATCAATAATACCCCGTGCTTCGCCGGCTTAAAAATGGTGGTGTTGCCCATGATAATCGCTGGGATCAACAAGGCGAAAGTCTCATTCAGGGGATAATTGTAAGGTCCTAGACAAAGCACCACCCCTAAAGGCCCTCTTTTAATGTGCGCATAGACCCCATCGTGCTTTTGGAACTTGGCCGAACTGCGGTCCAAATCTTTATATTCTTCGATAGTATCGTAAATATACTCCACCGTACGGTCGAACTCCTTTCGCGAATCCGGCAGGGATTTACCGATTTCCCACATCAGCAGTTTTACGATTTCATCGCGCTTGCTTTCCATTTGGCCCACAAACTTTTCCATGCACTCGATACGGTCTTTAACGTGCATGGTCGGCCAAATGCCCTTTCCCCTATCGTAAGCTTCTACCGCCGCGTTCAAAGCCTCCATTGCTTCGGGCTCGCCCATATCGGGAATACTGCCCAACAGGGTCGGTTTGTATTCATCGGTGGACGAAATAGTGGAAAAGACTTGAGCGGTGTTTCCCTCCCAAGTTTTTAGCTCCCCGTTGATTAGGTATTTTTTTTGGTGGAGGGGCTTTTTGATCTGGAATTCTTCGGGTATCGCTGTTTTGGACATAGTATAGTATTCTAAATGTTCAATTCATTGAGTTGTTAGGGCACTCCAAGCTTAGCGAAGCCGAGAATGGCCATTGAAGCAATCGGTTAAAAGTACCTGGCCGTCGCTTCAGAGACTGTTTCGTCGCCAAACCACTCGCATTGCTCTAGTTTGACTCTTCACAATTACGTCACACGATCGGCTTCATCGCCGTCATCGATGCCCTTAATCTAGCCCCCACTTTTTCAACGGGATGTTCACGCAAAGCCTTGTTCACGGCAATCAACTTCGCATTGTCCACTTGGTTACTTTTGCCCTCGCCGTAATGCTTCCCAATTACGTCGGTGTCAATCTTTTTCATAAAGTCCTCCAACAGGGGTTTGCAGGCATGGTCGAACAGGTAACATCCATATTCCGCCGTATCGGAAATAACCCGGTTCATCTCGTACAATTTCTTTCTCGCTATGGTGTTTGCGATCAAGGGAGTTTCGTGCAAGGATTCATAATAGGCAGATTCGCCAATGATACCGGATTGGGTCATGGATTCATAGGCCAGCTCCACCCCTGCTCGAACCATGGCAACCATCAGTACGCCATTATCATAATATTCCTGCTCGGAAATCTTGTCGTCGCTAGCGGGAGTCTTTTCAAAAGCGGTCTCCTCGGTTTCGGCACGCCATTTTAGGAGGTTTTTATCGTCATTGTCCCAATCTTCCATCATGGTTTTAGAAAAATGGCCAGTCATGATATCGTCCATGTGCTTATGGAAAAGCGGTCGCATGATGTCTTTCATTTCTTCGGATAACTCAAAGGCCTTGATTTTTGCGGGATTGGACAATCGGTCCATCATATGGGTGATACCGCCGTATTTCATGCCCTCGGTAATGGTTTCCCAACCATATTGGACGAGTTTTGAGGCGTATCCCGGCTCGATGCCCTTTTCCATCATTTTATCAAAACAGAGGATGCTTCCGGTTTGCAATAGTCCGCATAAAATAGTCTGCTCGCCCATCAGGTCGGATTTTACCTCCGCCACAAAGGATGATTCCAGCACACCGGCACGATGTCCTCCTGTTCCAACGGCATAGGCCTTTGCCTGTTCCAGGCCTTTGCCTTCGGGGTCATTCTGTGGATGTACGGCAATTAAGGTAGGTACTCCGAATCCTCTTTTGTATTCTTCCCGCACCTCGGAACCGGGACATTTTGGGGCGACCATGATGACGGTCAGGTCTTCTCTGATCTGCATTCCTTCCTCAACGATATTGAAGCCGTGGGAATAAGACAGCGTTGCTCCCTTTTTCATCAAGGGCATTACCGTTTTGATAACGTTCGTATGTTGTTTATCGGGAGTCAGGTTGATGACCAGGTCAGCGGAAGGCACCAGTTCTTCATAGGTTCCAACGGTAAAGCCATTTTCTGTGGCATTTTGGTAAGAAGGTCTTTTTTCCTTGATAGCGCCTTCACGCAGGGTGTAGGAAATATCGAGTCCCGAATCCCTCATATTGAGTCCTTGATTCAAGCCTTGGGCACCACAGCCCACGATTACGATTTTCTTTCCTTTTAAAGCGGATACACCATCGGAGAATTCGTCGGCTTCCATAAACCGGCATTTTCCCAATTGCGTCAATTGATCTCGTAACGATAGTGTATTAAAATAATTTGCCATGAACTGTTCTCTTTTTTGTCTTTCCCGCACTTTCGTTGTGCTTAGCACCGCTTAGGCCGGAATCGGTTTAATTATTGATTTATAGTTATTGCTCTAGGTATTCTGCTTACTGCCAAGACCTACTTTTCTTCATGAAACCCTTTCAATAAAGCCGAAATCTCCATCACATCCTTGGTAACGGAGATGCGGCCAGAGCGTACGAATTGCATGATACCGTAGGGCTTGAGTTGGTCGTACATTTTATCTACTTCGTTTCTTCGGCCCGTTTTGGAAATTACGAAGAAATCACGGGCCACGGTAACGATCTCCGAATGGTTTTTCTTAATGATATTCTGTATCTGCCGCTCATCGAAGAGAAGGCTAGAGGCGATTTTGAACAGGGCGGATTCCTGAAAAATGGTCTCATCATCGGTATGGTAAAAGGCCTTGATGACCTCAATCTGTTTTTCTATCTGGCGAACGATTTTACGCGTCCAGTCCTCCGTAGTATGCACGACGATAGTAAACTTAGAAACCCCGTCAATTTCTGAACGGGAAACGTTTAGACTTTCTATATTGATGTGGCGCTTTAAGAATATCCCCGATATCCTATTCAGCAATCCGACATTGTTTTCGGAATAGACCGAAATGGTGAACCAACCTTTCTTCATTATTAATCAATTACTAATTATTGTTTTGTCATTTTGAGATTGTTTTGGAAACCTCAGCGATCCAGAACCTCATTTAAATGCTATAATCCGTATCCTTTTATAGTCCGCATACCATTTTCCGTTTTTAAAAAGCCGGTTGTAAAGAATACTTTGCACCTCATTTCTTATTACGACCGCGTCATCCAAGGGAATATTGTCAAAAAAAGGCTTACCGAACATTCGCAACCAATCAACAATACCCGTTTTGGGGTCGTCAAGCTCCGTAGGCCGCTCGTACCATTGAGCGAAGGTAACGTTAAAACCTTGGGTTTCCAAAGCCGTTGTGTATTCGCCGACCGAGGGAAAATACCACAATTTTAAATCTGCCTGTCTACGATACCCCCGTTGACGAAGGCTTTGTCTTAGAGCGTCGGTTATGGCCTTGACATTGTTCTTTCCACCAAATTCCACGACCATTCTTCCCCCATGGGACAAATTGGCATACATACTCGCGATAGCACTTTTATAATCCAACACCCAATGCAGGGCAGCGTTCGAGAACAGGGCGTCAAATGGTACTTCAAACCGAAAATCAGTCGCATCGGCCCTAATAAAATCGCAGGCCGGAAATTGCAACTTGGCCTTCGCTATCATTTCATGGGAGGAATCTATTCCTAGCACACTACTTGCCGATTCGCTAATTTTAGCTGTCAACTCTCCCGACCCGCAGCCCAAATCCAAAACGCGTTCATGGGATTGGGGCGCCAATAGGTCGATCAAACCCACTCCGTAATTGTACACGAAATTGTGTTTTGCGCTGTATAATTGGTCGTCCCAGGTGTTATTTGGTTGGTTCGACATTAATTTTTATGATATCAGTGCCATTGCGGTCCACATTCTGGTATATTCCTTACGCGTAAGTTTTTCGACTGCTCTTAGGGGCTAACTCTGATCTTGTTTTAACCGCAAGAATCAATCCCGTTGACCAGTTCATTTTAGTTAATGTAAAATCCTTCCGATTCTCCAAATAGGCGACCAACCTATCCGCATAATCCTGATGTCCGTTGGGCCAATTGGGTTGTGCGGTCATGTCGTCGATAACATAAAATCCGCCTACCTTGAGTAAATCAAGTATTTCTTCGGTTTCGCTGTATTTTCCCGGCCAGGCATCGGCGAATATGAGGTCGAATGGGGCGCCTTTAAATTCCTTTATCCATTTCGATCCATCCTGACAGACGATTTCCACTTGGTCGTTCTTGCCGAAATAAGTGCGCGCCCTTCCAATCAATTCCGGATCATTGTCCACCGTAATCAAATGAGACCCCGCATCCATTCCATCGACCATCCACGAAAGGCTCAATCCGACTCCCGTGCCAAGCTCTAGAAACCGGCCTTTGGGTTTGGAGGCAATCAGGGTCTTGAGCAGCGTACCAATATATAGGTCCGACGGCATGGAAAAGCCTATTTCCCTGGATTTTTGTTGGATTTTGGGGAGGATTTTCGGTATATCAAGAATGTGGGAATCGTTCATTTTAACCGAATATCGGAAACCGATGCCCCAGAGGGAATCATGGGGAATACGTTATCTTCCTTTTCCACCTTGACCTCTAAGAAATAGGGCTTGTCGGAAGCCATCATTTCTTGGATGGTGCCCTTCAGATCTTTGCGTTCGCTAACCCTTTTGGCCTCGATATGGTAGCCCTCGGCAATCTTGACAAAATCGGGATTGACCATGACCGTCGACGCATAGCGCCGTTCAAAAAATAATTCTTGCCACTGGCGCACCATACCTAAGTGGTCGTTGTTCAGCACCACAATTTTGACGGGCACTTGATGTTGGAAAATAATGCCCAGTTCCTGAATGGTCATCTGATAGCCTCCGTCGCCTATAATGGCAACCACATCACGATCCATCGCTCCCATTTTGGCACCGATGGCGGCGGGCAGGGCAAAGCCCATTGTACCTAAGCCGCCCGAGGTAATATTGCTCTTCGACTGCGCGAATTTGGCATAGCGACAGGCAATCATTTGGTGCTGCCCCACATCGGATACGATGACCGCCTTGTTTTCGGAAGCCAGATTGATCTCTTCGATAACCTCGCCCATGGTCAGGCCCTCTTTCGTAGGATGGATATCATTTTTTATTACGGTATCGAACTCGATCTTATATTTTTCCTGAAATGCTTCGTGCCAGGCGGTATGTTGGTTTTCTTTAATGAGTGGAAGCAGCAGCTCAAGCGTTTCTTTGGAATTTCCCAAAACGGCGACATCAGCATGAACGTTTTTATTGAGTTCGGCGGGATCGATTTCAAAATGGATGACCTGCGCTTGTCGGGCATAGGTTTCCAAACTGCCGGTTACCCGATCGTCGAACCGCATACCGATAGCAATCAATACATCGCATTCGTTGGTCAACAGATTGGGACCATAATTTCCGTGCATCCCAACCATGCCCACATTTAAGGGGTGGTTGGAATCCAACGCGGAAGCTCCCATAATCGTCCATGCCGCGGGAATGCCTGCTTTTTCGACCAAAGCCTTCAACTGTTCTTCCGCTTCTCCCAAAATAACTCCCTGTCCCCAAACGATATAGGGCTTTTTGGCGTTATTGATAAGCTCGGCGGCTTCTTTAATGGCCTCACTATCCGGTTGGGGATAGGGCTCATAACTGCGAACGGCGGTACATTTCTCATAACTGAAATCGAACTCGTCGACCTGGGCATTTTTGGTAATATCGACCAAAACGGGACCGGGGCGGCCGGATTTGGCGATGTAAAAGGCCTTCGCCATCACCTCGGGAATTTCGGAAGCCTTGGTAATCTGCGCGTTCCATTTCGTAACAGGTGTGGAAATACCGACAATGTCGGTTTCCTGAAAGGCGTCGGAGCCCAAAAGATGCCTTGCCACTTGACCGGTGATACAGACTAAAGGAGTGGAGTCGATCTGGGCATCGGCAAGCCCGGTGACCAGATTGGTGGCACCCGGCCCCGAAGTGGCCATGGCCACTCCCACCTTTCCCGTTACCCGGGCATAGCCCTGCGCGGCATGGGTCGCTCCCTGCTCGTGTCGGGTTAAAATATGGGTCAACCGATCCTGGAACTTGTAAAGCTCATCGTAAACAGGCATAATTGCCCCCCCGGGATAGCCGTAAAGTAAGTCTACGCCCTCGGCCAAAAGACAATGGATTATCGCTTCTGCGCCGCTGATCCTGAGTTTGACCTGCTGTTGGGGGGGTTCGGTTTTTATTTTCAGTGTTTCCATGGAACAAATTCAAATTCAAAAATTCAAATACAAATAAAGTTATCGTTTAGACCTACAAGGATTAATCGTATCTCAATCGAACTTGCAGGTCGGTCTAGTTAAATTTCATCGGTAACACAGCCTTGTGAGGCTGATGAGACCGTTTTGGCATATTTGTACAAACTGCCACGTGATACCTTTAAGGCAGGTTGTTTCCAGTTTTTTCGCCGATCGGCCAATTCTTCATCGGATAGGTCGACCGAAATAAGGTTCTTTTCCGCATCGATGGTGATGATGTCACCGTCTTTTAATAGGCCGATCGTTCCCCCTGTTTGAGCTTCAGGGCATATATGACCTACCACAAAACCGTGGGTGCCGCCGGAAAATCTTCCGTCGGTAATCAGGGCGACGTCCTTACCGAGTCCCGCTCCCATAATTGCAGCGGTAGGTTTTAACATTTCGGGCATTCCGGGACCGCCTTGTGGGCCTTCGTAGCGAATGACCACTACATTGCCCTTTTTCACTTCACCCCTACCGATACCGGCATTGGCCTTGAACTCATCGTCATATACTTTAGCGGGACCTGAGAATTGGAGCCCCTCTTTTCCCGTAATCTTCGCTACGGAGCCTTCCTCGGCGAGATTTCCATATAGAATCCTGAGATGTCCGGTTTCCTTGATGGGGGAATTTAAAGGTTTTATAACGTCTTGACCTTCGTGCAAACCGGAAACTTCTGCTAAATTTTCCGCGACGGTCTTTCCGGTAATGGTCAGGCAGTCTCCATGAAGCATATCGTTTTCCAACATAAACTTCATAACGGCAGGCGTTCCGCCGACCCGGTGCAGGTCTTCCATTAAATATTTTCCGCTAGGTTTCAGGTCTGCCAAAAAAGGAGTGGTATCGCTTATTTTCTGAAAATCATCCAAAGTAAAATCTATGTCCGCTGCCTTGGCGATGGCCATAAAATGGAGTACCGCATTGGTAGAGCCTCCTAGAAGTGTCAATAGGCGAATGGCATTTTCAAATGATTTTCGGGTAATAATATCACTGGGCTTGATATCTTTTTCAAGTAAATTGCCCAAGGCCTTTCCCGAGCTGATCGCATCCTGTTGCTTTTCCTTTCCTACAGCGGGATTGGAGGAATTATAGGGCATGGCCATTCCCAAAGCTTCGATGGCCGAGGCCATAGTGTTGGCCGTGTACATACCGCCACAGGCACCGGCACCGGGACACGCATTCTGAATAACCCCTTGATAATCCGCTTCGTCCATATTGCCGGCTACCTTTTGGCCCCAGGCCTCAAAGGCGGAAACGATATCAAGTTTTTTATCCTTAAAACAACCGGAAGCGATGGTGCCGCCGTAAACCAGTACCGAAGGTCTATTCAAACGTATCATCGCCATAAGGGCACCGGGCATGTTCTTGTCACAGCCCACGACCGTTACCAGCCCGTCGTAATTCATGGCCTGAACCACGGTTTCCATAGAATCGGCTATCAGATCCCTCGAAGGCAAGGAGTAGCGCATTCCGTATGTTCCCATTGAAATGCCGTCACTGACCCCGATGGTATTGAATACGAGTCCCACCGAACCACTTTCGTTGACCCCCTTTTTTACCTCTTGCGCCAGATCGTTCAGGTGCATGTTGCAAGGATTGCCTTCGAAGCCGGTGCTTCCGATGCCGATCAAGGGCTTTTTCAGGTCGTCATCGGTAAGCCCGATGGCATGTAACATCGCTTGGGAGCCCGGCTGCGTTGAATCTTGTGTAACGTTTTTACTATACTTGTTCAATTCCATTTCAAGTGTTCTTATTGGTAGCTTGATTTACAATAGTTTCAAAGGTATGGGTTTAAAAATACCTTTCATTTTAACACGCCATGCCTATCTAATGCCAATTTTTGGATTATAATCATATAAAATTGAATATCAATAATTTAAACTAAAATATTTATCATAGTCAATTCAAATGGAAAGCTGGAAACAGAGAGCGGAGGCTTAGGTTAACTTAAAAGAAACCACATCCCTAAACTTCTTCTGTGCCAAAATAGAAATAGCCTTGTCGGACAACTGTAGAATACGTGGGTAACCGCCCGTGGTCTGCCCGTCCTTCATGAGGACAATCAATTTGCCAGCAGGCGTAAACTGTACGGTGCCGGGAAGGGTAGCCGAGGTCAGCATGGAAACATTATGGCCAGAAATCGGCTTCTCCAGCTGATAGGCCATTCGGTTATTTTCATTGGAAATACGGAATTCCTTATAAAAAAGGGACTCTAGTTGTTTATCGGAAAGCATTCCATACTCGGGTCCTGGAGAGACTTCGAGCACCTTTTCATCCAAAAAGGAATCCACTTTGATTTCAGTAATTTTGGGCTCGAACCCTTCATGGCGTTCATAGGGTATTTCGGCCTTATCCCCTAGATGGTCCTCTGCCGTAACGGATGAAAAAAAGGATTGGCTTCCTAAGACGGATGTAGATCGGAAGCCCCCTTTTATGGCCAGATAGCCCCGAAATCCTTTCTTTAACTTGCCGTAGGAAAGGATGTCTCCCTTTTCTACCTTGATGACCTGATATCCGTGAACGGACTCGTTATTGAGGGTTGCCGAAATCTCCGCGCCGCCCAAACAGATATAGCTGGCTGTGCCGAATTCCACGGTAGGACCCGTCATCGTTATTTCTATAACCGCTGCCCCGGGGTCGTTTTCCAGTAGCAGGTTGACCTTTTCGGCCGAATATGAATCCATATAACCCGCCACTGGAACCCCTTTGTTCAAGTATCCATAACGGCCGGCATCTTGAACGGTCGTAAACAATCCTGATTTCAATACCTTAAGCATCCAGTATGATTTTTTCCACTGTATAGATACCCACTTCGCCTTCGATTTTGTGCAGGTTGTACTCCGCTTTTTCAATGGCGTAGAATTGCACTTTGTCACCCACGCTTACAAAACAGGGCGATTCCTTTTTTGGATCGAACATGGGTACCGAGCAGTTGCCGATGATGTTCCACCCGCCAGGGGAATCCTGTGGGTAGATGCCCGTTTGTTTGCCTGCCAATCCTACGGAACCTTTTGGTACTTTGGCCCGTGGTGTCCGTTTTCTTGGGATTTCCAAGGACTTCGGTATACCGCCTAAGTACATAAACCCGGGCAAAAAGCCGATGCCGTAAACCGTGTACCGACTTTTGGTATGCAATTCGATAATTTCTTCCACGGACCGTCCCGAATGTTCCGAAACCTCCTTGAGATCGATTCCGAATTCTGGGTCGTAACATACCGGCAATCGCCATAGTAGTTTTTCCCGTTGGGTTACCTTTTTATCGGCTGCATACCAATCTAAAATCTTCCCCTTGAGCTTTTCAAAAGCGATCGATTTTTCCCTATGGATAAGCATCACGGAATTGTATGCGGGTACCATTTCCCATTTCTCGTCCTCGAGATGGTTGTTCCTAATATACCGGATAAACTGAAGCATGTCCTCTAAAATAGCCTCTTCGACCCGAGGCGGCCACTCCACCAAAATGGAATGGATTCCATAAGGCCTTATTGAAATGTCGTAGGCGCTCACTTTGTGATTCTTATATGATGGTTCGGTAATTCCTGCGAAAGATACGATACTATTTCAAATGCCAAAGGGGTATCGCTATGGATGCAGAAGGTATCGGCCAAAATTTTTATCTCTTCACCGCTCACCGTCCTTACCCTATGGTGTTGTACCATGGGGACAATATGGTTAAGAATCGCCTCGGGATTCTTGATCATTGCCTGTGGATCGCTACGGGAAACCAGGCTCAGATCACCGTTATAATTACGGTCGGCAAAGGCTTCGTAGGCAATTGAAAAGCCTGCTGCCACCGCTTTCCTTGCTATTGAAGAGGCATAGGGTACATACAAAAGGATGTTCCTATCGAAATCACCTATGGTTTTCAAAAAGAATTCGGCCAAAGGGGTATTTTGGGCGATTTCGTTATACAGGGCACCATGGGCCTTAATATGGTGCAAGGGCAGATTTTCTTTTTTCAGGATGGAACCCAGATCGGATATTTGTTGCCGGATGCTCTGCATAAGGGCATCGGATGGAATATCCATGGCTGCCCTTCCAAAATTATCCCTGTCCGGATAGGAGGGGTGCGCGCCCACCTTGACCTTAAATTTCTTCGCCAAACGGACGACCCGTTCCATGGATGATGCATCCCCCGCATGGCCGCCACAGGCAATATTGCACGAGCTAATTAAAGGAAAAAGTTGTTCCTCGTTTTCCGCGCCTTCGCCTACGTCACAGTTGATGTCAATAAAAATCAAGCTCCCCAATATTCGATGACCGTTGCATAAAATTCAGCTATTGTCATATGTTGCCCTTAAAATAAGAAAAATGTCGTTGGCATGGCATTATTTTCCTAAATGTTCTGTTCCTTTAAGTCGGTACTATGTACTACGAAATTTGTATTCAAGCCTGAACTTGGGCTTGTATTCAACCTATATTTTCACAACACTTTTAACATTTTCCAATGCCGTTTATCTAAAAAAAAGTCGTTCGTCTAAAACCGGGGTGCCGTACATCGAAGGATTATACTATTCAAATAAATTCATTGTTATTTGTGGGAGACGATCAGTCGTCGTCACTCGAATCGAATCAAAATCGACCTATATCAATGACGTGTTTAGAATGCAATAAGGAACTCGGTTACTCCGATCACAAGACTTCAATGGATACCTTCGGGGTAGAATTATGCAAAGTGCATCAAAAGAGGATAACTAAATTGATAACAGCCAATGGAACTCCCCGTGAGGCTATTCAACTGTACTATGGCCTAAAGGAGGCAGGAGTTCAGGCGATGCTGGAATGGTGGGATGGGAACAAGTCCATCGACATCGCCATTTCCCGCGTAAAGCTCAACATCGAAATAGATACGCAATACCATATGATGACCCACGAACAGGCCATCAACGATCTCGAAGAGGCCATGCATTCCTTTAAAAACGGATTTACTACCATACGGATTCCCCATGTCTTGATAAAATATTATCCAAAAGAAACCGTTTTAAACATTCTCGGTATTATGGAAGGCCTTCGGGTACACTTGAAGGCCCTCTAAAAAAGCGCCTGATCCATCTTGTTCCTAAACCTTAGCCATGGCTACGACCCAGAAAATATTAACCACACCCCTGCGGATTGCTATCGCCGTTCTGCTGTTAGGTGTATCGTTTCAGATGGCACATTGGCCGTATGCCACGAAGATTATCCTTTTTGCCTTTATTTCCATTGGCCTCCTATACCCTTTCCGGTTTTGGAAGAAAACCAAAAAAGTGTTTCTGGATTATATCAAATTGATCTTGATCGTTTTTTGGTCCGTCAACGGGATTTTCAGAGCCCTTGATTTTGCCTATACCCTTTTTTTTCAAGTGGTCATCGCCATATCTTTTCTGACATGGATTATATTTGAAGGCACCGCCTATTTTTTGGACGAGGACCGTAAAACCCAAAACCCCCGATCGCAGGCACTATGGAACTTTGCCATGGTACTAGGCACCTTGGCCATTATCGCCGGAAGCCTGCTCAATATTCTTGATTGGCAGTTTGCCATACCTCTAATGGTATTCGGGGTGGTGATCATAGCGGCCTTTATCCTTAAAGATGTATTCACCTCTTCGCGAAAATTGGAAAAAGAGGAGTCTAATAATGAAGAATATCAAATCTGATGGGAACCTTTATCCCCGATAAAACACTGTATTTTGGGTTTATAAGCCATCCAAACCCTCCCGTTTCATAGATCAATCCCACTCTTTGACGAGATTTTCGTCAAAAATCGAATTTTCTTCCCGTTGCCAGAAATTTGACCCTTTCAAGACTGCATCTCCGTTTTATAATAAAGAAGCCATCTATGAAAGACAAAACAAACCTCAACGAATACCTGGTCTATACCTTTTGCGCCTTTTGCTTTTTATGGTCCGTCTACGTCATATTGTTTGGACTAACCCCCTAATATAGTTTTTGGTTAATTTGACTTAATTGATATGGGTCGAACCACTTTAGTCGGCTTGTCTATCGCTAATCGGGTTCCTTTCTCCCATCCTATTGCTTTATTCGAATTCTTATTGTAATTTCTGACCTTAAACTGTAAGGACATGGAAAATACACGCCGAAAATTCATTTATCAAACCGGATTAATAGCTGCCTCTACCGCATTTTTACCCAATGCCCTATGGTCGGCCACCCGGACCCAAAAGGAAAAATTGGGCGTTGCCTTGGTCGGCCTGGGGTATTACAGTACCGATTTATTGGCCCCCGCGCTACAACTCACCGAGCATTGCGAGTTAAAGGGGATCGTAACCGGCAGTCCGGATAAAATCCCCGTTTGGCAGGAAAAATATGGCATCGAGGATAAAAACATCTACGATTACGAGGGAATGGACAAGATTGCCGACAATCCCGATATCGACGTGATCTACATCGTATTGCCTCCGTCTATGCACGCAGAATATACCATACGCGCCGCTAATACCGGCAAACACGTTTGGTGCGAAAAACCGATGGCCCCCACGGTGGCGGAATGCGAGAAAATGATTAGGGCCTGCAACGACAATAAGGTGAAACTGGCCATCGGCTACCGCTGCCAGCACGACCCCAACATTCAGGCCTATATGAAAGCCGCTAATGGAAAACCGTTCGGAGCGGTTAAAATGGTCTCCTCGAGTGCCGGATATTTCGACGGCCGCACCGATCACTGGAAACAAAAAAAGGCCATGGGCGGAGGCGTTATGGGCGACATGGGCGTTTACGCCATTCAGGGCGCCCGCTTGGCTACCGGAGAAGAGCCCGTTTCCGTTTTGGCCCAGACCTTTACCACTAGACCGGAAATCTACGATGAAGTTGCGGAAACCGCCATGTACCAGCTGGAATTTCCCAGCGGTGCCCGTGCGGCATGCCAGAGCAGTTTCGGTATTCAGATGAACTACCTTAACATCAATTATAAAGACGGGTGGATAAAGATGTCGCCGCATTCCTCGTACAGCGGCAACCAGGGCGTTCGGTCCGACGGAAAGATTATTGATTATCCCATAGAAAACCAACAGGCCAGGCAGATGGACGATGATTCGCTTTCCATCATGAACGATAGCGATATGCTAGTACCTGGGGAAGAAGGTCTACGGGACATCCGCGTGGTCGAAGCGGTCTATCGTGCCGCGGAGAAGGATTGTTTGGTCAAATTGTAGAACCCACCGGTCTCTACCTTTCCGCCTTAGGGTTGAAATAAACCGCGCCGGGATTGATGCCGACCTTTTTCGTGTCCATTAGAGAATTATCCGACAGGTCATAAATCTCCAATGATCCGCTACTAGCAAAATCCTTGGCATCGGTTCCGTAGAGTTTGCCTTCGTGCACAATCATATCGTAAAAATTGGTCCCAGTGAACTCCGCCTGTAAGGGTATTGCCATATCCGAAACATCCATCTTAAATATGCTACCCGCTACACTGTAATACAAAGTATCATTCTCGTAGCACAAAACCCCCGGATGCTCCGTTGGGGCAAAGGTAAAAGTTGCGGTTATCATATTGGTTTCCGTATCGATCTTGTTCAACTCTCCCGCAGTTTCGGCATCCGTATAGGCTGGTTTTCCTCCTGACATTACCCACAGGTTGTCATCGGCATCCAACTGTAAAGAATTGGGACCCGCCGTGACAGTGATGGTGTCAGTTACGGTATTGGAGGTCGCATCGATCACAACAACGCTGTGGTTAAAATTAAAACCGCCCAGCAAAGCCACATAGAGAAAATGGTCTTTCACCAAAAGCCGTTCCGGCCCCTCGGCGACGGGAATTTTGCTCTCCACCGTATTATTTTTCAAGTTGATCACGGCCACAAAATCGTCATCGGGATCCGTGCCATCGCCCCAGTTGGTCACATAGCCTTTTCCATTCGCAATGGCCATGTATCGTGGATTTAAAAAATCGTTTTGGTCAGGACCGCCAATAGAGGCAATGGATTCAAAGGTGTAGCGGTCGACTACTTCTATTTTCTGGGATCCATTAATTACAATATAAGCTACATCACCGTTAAAAGCTATGCTCTGTGCCGTATCGCCCAAGGCATCGTCCTCATTGACAGTACCGAATATTCTGTTCTGTACTTTGGCCAAATCCTCTGATATAAAGGAAACCGAGGCGTTACCCGCTCCAAAATTACCTTGGTTCAAGACTAGAATGCCGTTTTCATAGGCCCATGGCTTGGCGACATTTTCCGGAAATACAGGGCCCCCATCGTCTTGGTTACATCCGGTAAATAAAAAAAAGGCCGTGGCCGTGGGCAGAATCCATTGTTTTAGTCGCATGATCTTAAAAATTTAATAGTAACTGGGTTTGAATATTTCGATTGGGCATGGGGCGCAAGGCCACATTTTCGTAATAGGTATTAAACAGGTTGTTGAGGGTAACCCCCACCCGACAGCGGAATTTTCCGTCACGCTCGGGCGAATAAGTGAAACCGAGGTTAGCCACCTGGTAGCCTTTAAGCGAGCCACCGATTATGGATACGGGGCCGTTGTACAAATACTGATAGAATATGCCAAATTTAGGTAGGCTGTAAGCAACGGAAGCATTAGCCCGATGGTAGGGAACATATATCAGCTGCTCACGCGTCGCCCTGTCCTGCGAAACGGTATAGGCGTAGTTCGCCTTAAATTTTATATGTTGGTTTCTTCGGATGGGTTGATTGACCGCCAATTCCCCTTCCAGTCCAAAAATGTTTACCTCGTCCACATTGGAGGGCGACCAGATACCGAAACTGTTCGGAAGCCATCGGATCATCTCGTCCGTGGCGATATAATATCCGTTCATGCTCAATGATACTACACCGAATTCCAAGCGCTGTCCCAAATCGATTTGATACGAGCTTTCGGGTACGAGATTCAAGTTGCCCCCCGGATTCCAATAGAGGTCGTTAAAAGAAGGCAGGCGAAAGTTTCGAGAAGCGCTCAGCTGCAAATCATAATACCTTCCTACCTTATATTTTCCATCCAAGGAAAAAATAAGCGGACTCGAAAAATCGGATGAAAAATCCTTTCGGAGTCCCAAATTGTAGACCAAATTTTCCGAAATGCTGTGCTTTATCGTTGCGGTAACCGAAATATCGTCGCGCCGGGGGTTTCCGAAACTGCTACCGCTTCCTGTAAGATGGTCGTATTCCAGATAGGAATTCAACCGAAACGCCTTGGTAAGTGCTACATCATAGGAATACCGCGCTAATAAAGTGGCTACTTTTCCCTCAGAAAACGTATCGGAATCTTTGTTCTCGAAATACTTGAAGCCTTCGTACAAGTGCGCCAGTTTTAGGTTTGAAGTGGCTTTTTTGCCCAATGCTACCCATTCGAACTGCGTGAGGTATTGATCACCTTTATACCGGCCCCTACCTTGTAACACCAGATTTCCGGAAAGTTTTCTATCTCCGATGAAACTTTGATGGTACATGCGCAGCACACTTTTATCGGAAAGCGCGTACCCGGCGTTGAAATTCAGGCTAACATTCTGGAATTCGCCGTTGCGGTTGCGCCTGTCTCGAGAGTCGGAAGGTCCATCGGTTTTGAGATATTTATAATCGTTATCTGAATCCGTATAATGGATACCGAAACCATGTGACCACCTACCGTTACCGAAATTTTGGTCGTAATCTACTTTTTTGGTATCAAAACTCCCATACCCCATTCTGACCTGATGATCAAAATGATCTTCGAAACGAAGTGCGTTGTTCAGATGAACACTGCCACCAATGGCGCCGGTACCGAACTGCACACCGCCCCCTCCGCTACGAATGCTTATCGAACTATAGTTAAAGGGGTCGATAGTATTAAAATCCACCTGTCCGTTTAAAGGCGAATTGATATTGATCCCGTTCCAGATTACGGCCGTGTGCGAGGCATTGGTGCCGCGAAAGGCCGGGGAAGAAACCATACCGAAACCGTTCTCCTTAAAATAGATGTTAGAATTGAAGGCCAGTAACGAGGTTAGAAAGGTGCCGCCACGTTGTATTGTACTATCAGTCACCACGACTATCTTATGGCCTTCGGCATATCGTTGGAGGCGGATATCGGATACCACCACCTCATCCAGTTCCCAAGGCGGATTTTCTTGGGCGGATACTTGTCCCGATAAGGACAATAGAAAGGCTATGGCGGTTACGGCGCGTTTCATCGTTTGTAAACCTTTATCCCGAAAGTTTGACACTAATTGATGAATTGGGCAGGTCTCCTGACTCGCGTCCCGTTACTGACCTTCCCGTCGACCCAAGGCAAACAGTGGTATTGAAGTGTTGTAACAGGCGTCCTGACGATGATTATCGAAGGGGCGGACAAAGCTTACAGTTGCGGGAACAGTTCCGGAATGGACAATTCAAAATTTTGAATCGTTTTCACCGAATTCCCTTTTAATTCCATCGGATATAAGGGCGATGGAAACCATAATTCAGGCCGAAAATAAACAATTTCTTTTCCAATTCGAGGCAAGTTCAAATAATATTACTTTTGATGGCGCCAAATATCC
Organism: uncultured Flavobacteriaceae bacterium; assembly: GCA_963734985.1. Lineage (GTDB taxonomy): Bacteria > Bacteroidota > Bacteroidia > Flavobacteriales > Flavobacteriaceae > Pricia. The sequence continues at coordinate 543,610 of CAVTJB010000002.1, read as the reverse complement.
CGTTTTGAAAAAAATATTTTTTTTAACCGGTCTTCTCTTTTTCATTTCCTGTAAGGGTGGAAAGAAGGATTCCGGCGATAAAGACATTCATCCCCCTACTGCAAAGACTTCAAAAACCACCGAGATCGATTATGCCCAAGGCTTTTCGATAGAAAAATGCAAATCGGGATGGACTATTATTAAAGTAGCATCCCCATGGCCCGATGCCGATGCCGCCTTCACCTATGCCCTGATTCCCAAGGAACAAATGACAGCGGCTCTCCTGAACAATGAGAAATACGATGCCATCATCGCCGTGCCGGTCGAGCGCATCGTGGCCACGTCGACCACGCATATTCCCGCTTTGGAAGCTTTGGGCGTCGGCAATCGACTGGTCGGGTTTCCCGAGACTAAATATATCTCCTCCAAAGAGACTCGAAAACGTATCGAAGCGGGACAGGTAGAGGAAATTGGCAATAACGAATCCATCAACACCGAGCTCGTCTTGGAACTGCATCCCGATATCGTAGTTGGCTTTGGTGTGGACGGCCAAAACAAAGCTTACGGCACCTTACAAAGGGCCCACATTCCTGTAGTCTACAATGGGGATTGGACAGAAGAGACCCCTTTGGGCAAAGCGGAATGGATCAAGTTTTTCGCTCCTTTTTTTAATAAGGAAGCCCTTGCGGATAGCATTTTTAAGAGGATAGAAAAATCGTATTTGAATGCCAAGGAATTGGCAAAAACCTCAGATAAAAAACCGACCGTGCTAAGTGGCGCACTATATAAAGATGTATGGTACCTTCCCGGTGGCAACAGCTGGGCGGCCCAATTTTTAACCGATGCCAATTCCGAATATCTCTGGAACGAAACCTCCGAAACCGGAAGCCTGTCACTAAGTATTGAAAGTGTTCTGGAAAAAGGTAAGAAGGCGGAATTTTGGGTATCGCCCTCACAATTCACCTCCTATAAATCGATGGCAGAAGCCAATCGGCATTATCAACAATTCACCGCCTATAAAAACCGAAATATCTACACTTTTGCCGCTACCACAGGTGATACCGGCGGTTTGCTATATTATGAGCTAGCCCCGCAGCGACCTGATTTGGTCTTAAAGGACCTTATCCATATCTTTCACCCGGAACTCCTACCAGATCATGAACTTTTCTTTTTTAAACCGCTCCAATAATTGGAAGACCGAGACACATACCGCCTTCCTTTTTTGCTCCTTTTATTGGCACTAACGGGCTGTTTCGGATTGAATATTAGTTTGGGTTCCGTTTCCATTCCCTTTTCCGAAACTTGTAATGCGCTGTTCGGCGGCCATCTTGAAAACCGGTCTTGGGAATACATCATCTGGAACTATCGTATCCCCAAAGCCTGCACCGCCATTTTAGTCGGTAGTGGGCTGGCCTTAAGCGGACTCCTAATGCAAACCTTGTTCCGAAACCCGCTGGCCGGGCCCTTTGTGCTGGGCATCAGTTCCGGGGCCAGTTTGGGGGCGGCTTTGCTTATCATGGGTTCATCACTGTTTTCTGGTATAATCGCCTCGGGACTCCTAAACGACATTTCAATCGCGATTGCTTCCAGTATCGGAAGTTTTTTGGTCCTGCTGGCCGTAGTGGTCGTAGCGACCAAAGTAAAAGATACAATGGCCCTGCTCATCATCGGCTTGATGTTCGGTAGCATTACGGCGGCCATCGTCAGCGTACTCTCCTATTTTACGGATGCCGAAAAACTGCAACAATTCATCTATTGGTCCTTTGGAAGCGTGGGAAACCTTTCGTGGACACAGCTATCCATTTTATTGGGAATTATCCTGATTGGCCTCCTGTTAAGTATCGTATCCATAAAAGCGCTGAATGCCTTTCTTCTTGGCGAAAATTATGCCCGTAGTTTGGGGGTAGATCTCAAGAAATCGCGGTACCTAATCATTATCGCAACAGGCCTCCTGGCCGGTGGCATCACCGCTTTTGCGGGCCCAATCGCTTTTATAGGGCTGGCAGTGCCGCATCTGACCCGGCAGATTTTCAGCGCCATGGACCATAAAATTTTAATGCCGGCCGTGCTAATCTCCGGTGCTATTTTAATGCTGCTGTGCGATACGCTGGCGCAATTGCCAAATTCCGCCAGCGTATTGCCCATCAATGCCATAACAAGTATTTTAGGGGCACCGGTGGTGATATGGTTATTGATTAAGAAGCGGAGAATGGTATTTTAAAAAATGAATTATGAGTATTGAGTAATCAGGAATTGGTTAAGTAATGAGCAGTAAGTAGTGAGTAATGGGGAATGGGTAAAGAGTAAAGGGAGTAATGGGGAAATCAAAAAGGGATACACATGGTAAAACCGTCTTGGAAACGAGTGACCTGGCCGTCGGTTACAATTCGGTCTCGATTGCCGAGAATATCAACTTTGCATTGTCACAGGGAAGGTTGATGGCCATTGTCGGGATAAACGGGATCGGAAAATCCACCTTATTACGCACATTGGGCAACATACAGCCCAAAGTGTCGGGAAGCATTCAAATTGAGAAAATTGAAATAGAAAATCACGCCCCTTTACAACTAGCCTCCAAAATCAGTCTGGTGCTGACCGAGCCCATTGCGTCAAAAAACCTCAGCGTTCTAGAACTGATTAGGCTTGGAAGGCAGCCCTACACCAACTGGATCGGTACTTTATCCACAGACGACAAAGAAAAGATTCAAGATGCCGTTACCATGCTCAATTTGAAAAAGTTGCAATATAGAAAATGTTTCGAGCTCAGCGACGGACAATTGCAGCGGGTGATGATCGCAAGGGCCTTGGCTCAGGATACCGCTATCATTTTATTGGACGAACCGACCACCCATCTCGACCTGTTCCATAAGGTGCAGATTCTGAAATTATTGAGAGACATCGCCCATAATACCGGAAAAACAGTAATATTCACTTCGCATGAAATCGAAATGGCCATCCAGTTATGTGATAGCTTGTTGTTGTTGGATGGGGCAAAAAATCCCTTCGGCAAACCTTGTGAACTTATTGAACAAAAAGCTTTTGAGACCCTCTTTCCGACGGATACGGTTTCCTTTGATGCGTCAACAGGCTCATTTCGAATCAAAAAGTAAGCTGGCGCGAGCCTGCTTAGAGAATTAATGCCAAAACTGTATCTTTACTCTAAAGCTTTCGAACATATATGAACGAATATTTGATATATCTTACTATAGGCCTTGTTTTCTTGGCGGTCGGCTATTTCTTGGGCAACTACATCCAAGGCTTAAAGACCAAATCGACCCAAAGCGCCCTGGAAGAACGGGAACAACAATTGCATAACAACCTCAGCGTTTTGGAGCGGAGACTAAGGGATACGGAAGAGCGTAATACCCAGCTGCAGTACGAAAAAGAACAGTTGGGGCATCAGGTCGTTCGCTATCAAGCCGATCTGGAAAACCTGCAACTCAAGAACCGGGAGCAAAAGGAGGAAGTCGAAAAATTACAGGAAAAATTCACTAAGGAATTCGAAAACTTGGCCAATAAGATATTGGAAGAAAAAAGCCTAAAGTTTACGGAGCGTAACGAGAAAAATATCAAGAATATCCTGACCCCGCTGAACGAAAAGATTCTTTTGTTCGAGAAAAAGGTCGAGGAAAGCAGAAAGGAAAGTTTTGGGATCCATCAGGCGTTAAAGGAACAGTTGCTCAACTTGCAAACACAGAACCTAAAAATCACCCAAGAGGCCGAAAACCTGACCAAGGCGCTGAAAGGCGACAGCAAGATGCAGGGCAATTGGGGGGAATTGGTACTGGAGCGGGTGCTTGAGAAATCGGGACTCGAAAAAGACAGGGAGTACTCGGTGCAGCAAAGTTTTCAGCGGGAAGACGGTTCACGGGTACTGCCCGACGTAATCATCAACCTTCCCGACGGCAAAAAGATGATCGTTGATTCAAAGGTTTCCTTGGTCGCCTACGAGCGAATGGTCAACGCCGATGACGAGCTGCGGGACAGATTTTTAAAAGAGCATATCAAATCCCTAAGAAAACATGTGGATCAGCTTTCCGCCAAAAAATATGAGGATCTATACGCCATGGAAAGTCCCGATTTTGTGCTGATGTTCATCCCCATAGAACCTGCATTTGCAGTGGCGATAAACAATGATAGCTCACTGTACAACAAGGCGTTTGAACAAAACATTGTCATTGTTACCCCATCTACCTTGTTGGCTACCTTGCGCACGATCGACAGTATGTGGAACAATGAAAAGCAACAGCGTAATGCCATCGAGATTGCCCGTCAAGCGGGCGCTTTATACGACAAATTTGAAGGCTTCGTCACCGACCTTACCAAGGTGGGCAAGAAAATGGACGATGCCAAATCAGAATACCGCGGCGCGATGAACAAGTTAGTAGAAGGACGTGGGAATATCGTCCGTAGTATAGAAAAACTTAAAAAAATGGGGGCAAAGACAAAAAAGTCTATTCCCGATCGTATCTTACAGCGTGCGGAAGAAGATGATTTTGAACAAGTCGAGACTAGTCGTGAGCAGTAGGCAGCGATAGTGATAGCGGAAACAGCAGTTCGGTAAAAAACTCAAATAATAAAAGTAAATTATAAAAATAACTCAAGAGGAGTTCAACACATCCAATCCATGAAAAAACCTTTATTCATAGCACTTGCAGGTATTGCGGCATTATTTGCCATCATCTATGCCTTCATATATTTCGTGACCTATAGCGACGGCATCCGTTCGGGCGAACTTATTAAGATAAGTCATAAGGGGGTGCTCGTCAAGACTTGGGAGGGCGAAATCAGCCAAGGCATTTCAGGTGCCCAGATATTTGAGTTTTCGGTGCTGGACAAGGACCAGGAAATCATCAAAAAACTGCAGGAATATCAGGGTGAATATGTAAAGCTGAAATATGTGGAACGCTACGCCACCTTTTTCTGGTTGGGTGACACCAGATATTTTATCACCAGCGTGGAACAAGAGCAATCACCCCATTTCAGGCGTTGAAATTGCAAGCACCGCCTAAAATTTCCAGACCTAATAACAGTATGCCCCAGGGAAGCCGGTGTGAAATCTGCCAGGCTAGTGCAGGCACCGTTTTCTAAACCTAGAACCGATCTGTGTAACTCTCAACCCCTCTCTATGAAAGACTACAAATCCCCACACGAATCGCGTGTATCGATTACGGAGCTGATGCTCCCCTCCCACTCCAATTTCGGGGGCAAAGTACATGGCGGCCATATCCTGAACTTAATGGATCAAATCGCTTTCGCCTGCGCTTCGAAACATTCGCAATGTTATTGTGTGACCGCTTCTGTGAACCGAGTAGACTTTTTAAGTCCCGTTGAAGTGGGCGAACTGATCACGCTCCGGGCATCTATTAACTATACCGGGCGCACCTCAATGGTGGTGGGTGTTCGGGTAGATGCCGAAAATATTACCGAAGGCAGCAAACGCCATTGCAACTCCTCTTATTTTACGATGGTGGCCAAGGATGCCAGTGGGAATAGCGTGAAAATACCAGGACTTATTGTGGAAAACGAAGAATCGGTACGGCGGTTTGCCCGGAGCAAACAACGTAAGAAAGAAGCCTTTTCACGCGATACCCGATTTGACGAATCGAAATTTCAGATCGAGGAACATTTGCAACGTTTAAAGAACGAAAATATCAAGATCGAACTATAGCGCCCCACCATAGCCTTGCGTTTCATTTTAAATTGTGGTATCAACGATGAGCTGTAATCTCGGCTGCCGCAGCTTCATCCAAAAACCAGAACAAATTACCGCTGATGGGATTTACCAAATGGGCCGGATAGGATTTAAATCCGTCTCGCTTTTCGATAATCTTCCCCACTTTTTCCGCCTTGCCTTCGCCGGTGACCAAAAAAGCCACGGTAACCGCGTTATTGATAATCTGCCCGGTTATTGTAATACGTTTCTGTCCTGTTTCCGGATGTTCGGCCACCTCGCAGAACTGGTCTGCATTCCACAACCCGATTTCATAGGGAAAAATGGATGCAGTATGACCGTCATCGCCCATGCCTAAAATAATCAGATCGAATTGTGGAAGATCATAGGTTTCGGGAAGTTCATTCTTCAAAACCTCCGAATAGCGTTCCGCTTCCTCTCGGGGGGTTGATTCTCCTTTTATTCGATGAATATTTTCTTCTGGAATCTCGATTTTCGACAAAAGATGTTCAACGGTCATTCTATAGTTGCTTTCTGAATCCTCCGGTGGCACACAGCGCTCATCGCCCCAATACAGGTGTACTTTCTTCCAATCCCTTTTCGAAATATCGCGGGCGGCTAGTTCGTCGAAGACGATCTTTGGGGTACTACCACCAGATAGGGCTACGTGCAAAACATCGTTCGCATGGATAAGTTCGATAAGCCAATCCGTGAAGTGCTCGGCTGTTTTTTTCTTCGTTTTCGAGATTTTCAGTTGCATTGATTTCGGATTTAAGTTGGGGCTTAGGAGACCGTTGAAATTTATAATGGCCGACAGGCTCATTTAATGGATTACGCAAAACCTCGGATCCTCCGCCAGCTGCTCGCCCGGGTTGCGCCACATGTGGATGCCTTCGATCAGGTCGCCGGCATTTTTGGGTCCCCACGCGCCTGCGGAATACCCGTAAACATTTTGATTGGAATCTTTCCAGTAATTTAAGATCGGGTCGACAAAAGCCCAAGCGGCCTCCACTTCATCCGCACGGGCATATAGGGTGGCGTCGCCTTGCATGGCATCCAAAAGCAAGCGTTCGTAAGCTTCCATCACATGGTTATCGACCAAACTGGAATAATAGAAATCAAGATTTGCCCGTTCGACCTTAAAGCCCTGGCCGGGTACTTTTACCCCGAACTTTATCAATATACCCTCATCAGGCTGAATGCGGATAATCAACTTATTGTCCTTACTGCTCATTTTGGCATCCTTGAAAATCTGGTGGTGCGGCGCATTGAAGTGGATGACCACCTCGGTCACCTTGGTAGGCATGCGTTTGGCCGTCCGCACGTAAAAAGGCACATCGGCCCAACGCCAGTTGTCCACAAAAAATTTAAGAGCCGCATAGGTTTCCGTTTTCGAATTAGGATCGACATCATCCTCTTCGCGATATCCCTTAACCTTTTCCCCGTCAATGGTAGCGCTAATATATTGGGCGCGAATGGTATTCTTCCGCAAGACCTCGGGATCGGTCATTATCCGCAACGATTTCAGGGCTTTCAGTTTTTCGTCCCGTATTTCCTCGGCATCCGAGTTCAATGGAGGTTCCATGATTACAAAAGCCACGATCTGCAGCAAATGGCTTTGGAACATATCGCGAAGGGCACCGGATTTATCGTAGTAATTGCCCCGTTTTTCGACCCCGCCGCTCTCTGCATTCGTAATCTCCACATGGTGAATGTAGTTACGGTTCCACAGGGGTTCAAAAATACTGTTGGCGAACCGGGTCACCAATAGGTTCTGTACCGTTTCCTTACCGAGATAGTGGTCGATTCGAAAAATCTGCGGTTCCTTGAAATATCGATGCAGGCTTTTGTTTAATTTTTTGGCGGTCTCCAGGCTGTACCCAAAAGGTTTTTCAACGATCAAACGGCGCCAGCCTTCATCCTCCTTGGTGAGGCCCTCGTCGTATAGACTCTTTGAAATAGGGCCATAGGCAGAAGGCGGTGTAGAAAGGTAAAAAATATAATTACTATCCGTTCCATATTCCGAATTGAGAGATTCGATTCGATTTTTCAAAGGGCCGTAATCGGATTTTTGATCATCGCTCAATTCGTGGTAGAAAATACGATCGGCGAAGTCAGTTATAATTTTCTGTTGGTCATCCTTAATTTTCTTTTTGAGATATTTACTCTCCGTAACCACTTTCTTACGGAACTCCTCGTCCGAAAACGCCGTTCTGCTCGCTCCCAAGACCACGAAGTTTTCAGGCAAATAACCATCTCCGGCCAAACTGAAAATAGCGGGGATCAATTTACGGGCGGTTAGATCTCCCGAGGCACCGAATATGACCAATATTTGATTTTCTGTCTTCTTCATCGATACGATATATATTGTTATGGATAGAAATGTATCATTCAAAAATAACGCAATAATCAGTAACCCGGTAAACATAATGGACGAAATCTCGATAATTTCATTTAATTTTGAAAAGGATGAAACGAGAAAAAAATAGTTTTTTATATGGATAATGCATACGATTTCGGATTGATAGGTCTCGGTGTTATGGGACGTAATTTTATTTTGAACGTGGCCGACAACGGATATTCCGCTTTTGGCCATGACCTGGACGCAGAAAAAGTAAATGCCCTAAAGAATGAAGGAGGCAAGGAACATAAAATTGATGCATCCACCAATATTAAGACCTTTGTAAAAGCCTTGAAACAACCCCGTAAAATTATGCTGTTGGTGCCGGCGGGTAAAATTGTGGATACCGTTATAGAGAGTCTTTTGCCGCACATCGATAGAGGTGATATCATTATTGATGGGGGAAATTCCTTTTTTACGGATACTGACCGCCGGGAAGAAAACCTGCAGGAAAGGGCGATCAACTTTTTCGGTGCCGGGGTTTCCGGCGGTGCCAAGGGTGCCCGATTCGGTCCGAGCATCATGCCCGGAGGTTCGAAATCTGCCTATTCCCATATCCAACCGATTTTTGAGGCCGTGGCCGCCAAATACGAAGGCGAGCCCTGTGTGGCGTATTTGGGACCCAAATCCGCCGGTAACTACGTGAAAATGGTACACAACGGTATCGAATACGGACTTATGCAGCTCACCTCCGAAATCTACGACGTCCTAAGAAAATCCGGGAATTATGATAATGATGACCTGTACGAAACCTTTAAAAAATGGAACGAAGGGCGCTTGCAATCCTTTTTAGTGGAAATTACTTCCAAAATCTTCGAGAAGGAAGACGATGTCACCGATGGGCACCTGATCGACCAGATCCTAGACAAGGCTAAGCAAAAGGGCACCGGAAAATGGACCAGCCAAAATGCCATGGATTTGGGTATTCCCGTACCCTCTATCGATATTGCGGTCAATTTGCGTGAGATTTCCGCGTTGAAAGCCGAACGTACCGCAGCGGACAAACTCTACGATCGCCCCGAAGTAGAAAAAATGGACAAGGATCAACTCGAAAAATGGGCCGAGGAGGCACTCTATTTCTCGTTTATAGTGACCTATGCCCAAGGGCTTCATGTGTTGGCGGAAGCCTCGAAAGAATACGGCTATAAATTGGATATCGCCGTCATCGCTAAGATTTGGCGCGCCGGTTGTATCATTCGTGCCGCGCTTTTGGCCGATATTACAGAAGCTTTTGAAAGGGATAAAGACCTGCCGAACCTATTGGTTTCACCGACCTTCGTGGAGAAAGTTCAAGGTACGGTATCCTCTGCACGCGAACTGGTCGCGTTCGGTGCCAAAAACGGCGTGCCATTACCAGGACTTTCCAATTCCCTTACCTATTTCGATGCCTATACCTCTACCCGACTTCCCCTGAACCTGATACAGGCGCAGCGCGATTATTTCGGGTCGCATACCTATGAGCGATTGGATAAGGAAGGGATTTTTCATACGGCGTGGGAGGCTTAGTAGCGGCATGGGGTACCAGCTAGCAGTAGAAAGTTTTTTGGGTTCAATTTCAAAACCATGCAGGGATATCCGTTCTCAGTCGTGCCTTTCACTTTCAAGAAATTCGTAACCATATGGTTGTTTGTGTTTTTGTTTGGTGGAATCTCCTGTAAACGGCCCAAACCATCGGACCAACCGGTAGAAGTCTTGAACCGGCATACATTGGACCGAAGGGTCAACGACGCTACCGTTGATTCCATGATGCGGGAGGTTTACGTACCCATTTCTTCCGATATCTACAACCAGACCCGGGACTCGCGTTCCTTGTTGACCGCTACTCTGAGCATCCGGAACACTAGCCTCCGTGATAGCCTTTTTATCAGTAAGATCGATTATTACAATACCGAAGGGGATAAGGTACGGAGCTACATCGACACCCCGATTGATCTACGCCCCATGGAATCTATCGACTATGTCATCGAACAGCGGTACACCTCCGGCGGTAGCGGTGACAATTTTATTATCGATTGGTGCTCCAAAAAACCCTTATCCCCCTTATTTCAGGCCGCAATGGTCGGAGGCCTAGGCGCCCAGGCATTTTCGTTCATTACATAGGGGATTGAAGTGGGACGCTCGTCAGAATAAAATTTCAAATGCCCATATATCGAATTTACGTCATTGAACTCTCCAAAAGGGTCTTTACCGAACACAAGCGGTTCCGGGAAGCGAATCCCCAGTTCAATGGAGTACTGGAATGCCTATATGTGGGCATGACCAGTAAAACTCCGAAAGAACGTTTCCAACAGCATAAAACGGGTTATATTAATAAAAAAGGACATAATATATCCTCCTCTATAGTCCAAAAATATGGCTCGTACCTGAGGCCCAGTCTTTACAATCATATCGGCCCCATACTTACAAGGTCAGAAGCCCTTAAGATGGAAAAAACCTTGGCCTTGGAACTCCGACGAAGAAGATATGCGGTGTGGTTCAATTAATCCCCTCGAGGGTATCGAATCCGAAAAATCCATCCTAAAAATGCGTAACTTTAGAAAGATGGAACTACAAAATCCATCTTAAAGAATATTTTTATGGAAGGCTTAATGATGCAGTACCCGCTCACCACCAATACCATACTGGAATACGGCAACACGGCCTTTCCACACAAAAAACTGATCAGCCATTTACCGGACGGCACCCGCCACGAATACAGCTATGGCGACCTCTATAGGCGTACCAAACAATTGGCCAACGCCCTGACCGAAAAACTGGCGATTACCAAAGGCGATATGGTCGGTACCTTCGCGTGGAACCATTATCAGCATGTTGAATTGTACTATGGCATACCGGGAATCGGGGCGGTCTGCCATACCATCAACATCCGCCTCTCGCCCCAGCAGACGGAATTCATCATCAACCATTCCGAGGATAAGGTCATTTTTGTGGATGCCACCCTGGTACCCCTATTGGAAAAAGTTAGCCCCAAACTGGAAACGGTCGAGCACTATATCATCATCAACGCCCCTAAAAATTTTAGCTCTAGCCTACCCAACATCCTGCATTATGAGGATTTTTTGGAAGGTATGCCCGAAGAATACGAATGGCCCGAACTTGATGAAAACGATGCCAGCGGCATGTGCTATACCAGCGGCACGACCGGTATGCCGAAAGGCGTGTTGTATTCCCATCGTTCTACCTATTTACATGCCCTGACCATTCTTTCGCCGAATGCGGGAAACTATAGCGATGCCGATACCATTTTGTTGATCGTGCCCCAATTTCATGTAATGGCCTGGGGCTTCCCGTATATGTGCCTCTTGGCAGGGTCTGACATGGTGATGCCTTCCTCGAACCTCGGCCCGGCGGCCATCATCAAAATACTGTTGAAAGAAAAAGTGACCAAAGCCAATGGGGTCCCCACCATATGGATGGGGGTCTACGAGGAAATGAAGAAAAATCCACCGCATGGGAAGTTAGTGCTCCAGGAATATCTAGTCGGTGGTTCGGCGCTGCCTGCCAGCCTTATCAAAGGCTTCGAAAAAGATTTCGGCATCAAGGGCATACATGCTTGGGGCATGACCGAAACCTCGCCCTTGGGCACGGCCTGCCGATTACAGCGAAGACACGAAGCCCTAAAACCGGAGGAAAAAATCAAGATTCGTGCGAAACAGGGTATCGAGTTTCCGGGCATTGAAATGCGGATTGTCGGGGAAGACGGATCGGTCGCTCCACGCGACGGAAAAACCATGGGCGAACTGCAGGTGAGGGGTGCCTGGGTGATACGCTCCTACTTCAAGACGAATAACCGCGAGAACTTTACCGAAGACGGTTGGTTTAGAACCGGCGATGTCAGTACCATTGATGAGGACGGTTATATGGAAATCACCGACCGCACCAAAGATCTTATCAAAAGTGGCGGGGAATGGATATCGAGCGTGGCGCTGGAATCCGCTTTGATGTCCCACCCCGAAATCAAGGAAGCCGCCGTAATCGCCATCCCGGATGAAAAATGGTCGGAACGGCCCTTGGCGACCATTGTATTGGCAGACCAAGGAAATCCGCTTTCGGACGAGGAACTGAAAAAATTCCTGGCCCGGGACTTTGTCAACTACCAGATTCCCGATAGCTACGTTTTTATCGAGCAAATACCCCGTACCAGTGTCGGCAAATTTGATAAAAAAGAAATCAGACGGCTGTATGCGAGAGGTGAATTGGCCTAACTCCCCAAATTAAATAACCTATATATCTTTATTTCGACAAGTACATCTTCCTCCTACCATACAGATCATAAAACTGATCGTCTTTCAAACTATCAATAAACAGAATGCTTTCTCCGGTACTCTTCATTTCGGGGCCGAGATTTTTATTGACGTTCGGAAATTTATTGAACGAGAATACCGGTTGCTTGATGGCAAATCCGTCAAGATGGGGCTTGAAATCGAAGTCCTTTATCTTTTTTTCGCCCAGCATAACCTTGGTGGCGTAGTTGACGTAAGGCTCCCCATAGGCCTTCGCAATAAAGGGCACGGTACGGGAAGCCCTAGGGTTGGCCTCGATGATATAGACGATATCGTCCTTGATGGCGAACTGGATGTTGATGAGCCCGACCGTGTTGAGCGCTAGGGCGATTTTTTTGGTGTGATCTTTGATTTGCTGGAGTACGAATTCCCCCAGATTGAAGGGGGGTAGCGTGGCATTGGAATCCCCGGAATGAATGCCGCAGGGTTCGATATGCTCCATGATCCCGATAATATAGATTTCCTCACCGTCGCAGATGGCATCGGCCTCGGCCTCGATGGCACCATCAAGATAGTGGTCAAGCAAAAGTTTGTTGTTGGGAATTTTACGGAGCAGGTCCACTACATGTTCTTCAAGTTCTTCTTTGTTAATGACGATTTTCATCCCTTGTCCTCCCAAAACGTAAGAAGGCCGTACCAATAAGGGAAAATTCAGTTGATCCGCCAATTCCAGGGCCTCGTCTGCGGTTTCCGCGACCCCAAACTCGGGAAAGGGAATGTCGTTGGCCTTCAAAAGTTCCGAAAAACTTCCACGGTCTTCGGCCAGGTCGAGGGACTGAAAACTGGTTCCAATAATCTTGATTCCGTATTTGTCCAACTTTTCCGCCAATTTTAAGGCGGTCTGGCCCCCCAACTGAACGATAACGCCTTCCGGTTTTTCGTGCAGTATGATGTCGTAGATGTGTTCCCAAAAAACGGGCTCGAAATAGAGTTTGTCCGCCGTATCGAAATCCGTGGAAACAGTCTCGGGATTGCAATTGATCATAATGGTCTCGTACCCGCATTCTGCAGCGGCCAGTACCCCATGTACACAGCAGTAATCGAATTCAATGCCCTGCCCTATTCGGTTGGGACCTGAACCAAGCACCACAATTTTTTTCTTGTCCGATACAATACTGTCGTTTTCAACGTATCGGGTACCGTCCGGTTTTTCGATTTCCTCTTCGAAAGTAGAGTAGTAATAGGGCGTCATCGCCTTAAATTCCGCTGCGCAGGTGTCCACTAGTTTATAAACCCTGTTAATACCCATTTCTTCCGTACGTTTTTTATGCACTTCGCTTTCGTAGCAATCGAGCATGTGGGCGATCTGCCGGTCGGCAAATCCTTTTTGCTTGGCTTCCAGCATCAGCTCCCGTGTAATGGTAGCGATAGTAAAGGTGGATATTTCCTTTTCAAGATAGTGCAGTTCTTCGTACTGTTTCAAGAACCACATATCGATTTTGGTAATATCGTGGATACGGCTCAAGGGAATGCCCAATTGGATGGCGTCGTAGATGACGAAGACCCGATCCCAACTCGGAATAGTTAATTTACTGATAATCTGTTCATAATCAGTATATCCTTTGCCATCGGCACCCAAGCCGTTCCTTTTTATTTCGAGGGATTGGGTCGCTTTGTGAAGCGCTTCCTGAAAAGAGCGGCCAATGCCCATGACCTCGCCGACGGATTTCATCTGAAGGCCCAAAGTACGATCTGAACCTTCGAACTTGTCAAAATTCCATCGGGGAATTTTGACAATCACATAATCCAAAGTAGGTTCGAAAAGCGCGGAGGTCGATTTGGTAATCTGGTTTTCCAGCTCGTTCAGATGATAGCCGATGGCTAATTTCGAAGCGATTTTGGCAATGGGATATCCGGTTGCTTTCGAGGCCAACGCCGAGGACCGGGAAACCCTTGGATTGATTTCGATGGCAATGATATCTTCCTTGTCATCGGGACTAACGGCAAACTGCACGTTGCATCCCCCGGCAAAATCACCGATACTTCGCATCATATGAATAGCCATGTCACGCATCTTTTGGTAGGTACGGTCGGAGAGGGTCATCGCTGGTGCGACGGTGATGGAATCACCGGTGTGGATGCCCATCGGATCCATGTTCTCTATGGCACAGATGATGACAACATTGTCGTTATGATCGCGAAGAAGTTCCAGTTCATATTCCTTCCATCCGATCAACGCTTTATCGATCATGACCTCATGGATCGGTGATATTTCAAGTCCTCTGCTCAGCATTTCATCGAAATCCTCTGTCTTATATACTATAGAAGCCCCATCACCGCCCAACGTATAAGACGCCCTGATGACCAAGGGAAACCCAAATTGCTGTGCGATTTCCTTACCTTGTAAAAAGGAAGTGGCGGTGGCCTGCGGTGCCATTCCGATTCCGATTTTAAGCATCAGTTCCCTGAATTTCTCCCTATCCTCCGTAATATTGATCGCATCGATATCGACACCGATGATTTCTACCCCGAAATCCTCCCAAATGCCTTTTTCGTCTGCCTGTATACAGAGGTTCAGCGCGGTCTGTCCCCCCATAGTAGGCAGTACGGCATCGATCTGTGGATGGGCATTTAAGATTTCGACAATCGATTTGGTGGTCAGCGGCTTGAGATACACGTAATCCGCCATGGACGGATCGGTCATGATCGTAGCCGGGTTGCTGTTGATCAAGATAGTCTCGATACCGTCTTCGCGAAGGCTTCTCAAGGCCTGCGAACCGGAATAATCGAATTCACAGGCTTGACCGATGATAATGGGGCCGGAACCTATAATCAAAATGGATTTTAAGTCGTCTCTTTTGGGCATGTCTAGGTGTTATTTAGCGTTCTCGGAAAGGATTAGGCATAAAAAAAGGTGCTACTTTAAAAAAAGTAACACCAAATTATTTAGTAATATCGATCATTATTTTTTGTGTCTCGGCTCAGAGGATACGGATAGTTTTTTTCTTCCTTTTGCCCTTCTGCGGGCCAATACCTTTCTTCCGTTGACGGAGGCCATGCGTTCCCTGAACCCATGTTTATTCTTTCTCTTGCGCTTCGATGGCTGATATGTTCTCTTCTGTCCGGGCATTTTCCGATACTTTTTAGGATTTTTGGAGACTTCGGGACCATCCCCGATTTTCCGGTGGCAAATATACGAAGCCTTTTTACTTTTACAAATGGATTCGTGAAAATTATTTTTAGCGGCCGCTAGCCTACTACAAGTACCTTTTTCACTACTTTTGCAGCCTTAAACCAAGATCGGAACATCTGATGAGATACTTAACATCTTTACTATTACTGGTATGGGTTCCATTTTGCCTAAACGGGCAGACTACTTTGCAATACCACCTCCAGAAAGATGACGTATTCACCATTCAACAAGATGCGAAACAAGTAATTACCCAAGAACTCGACGGTGCGACCCACGAACTCGTCAACGCCATCAACGGCGTACTCGAATTCAAGGTATTGGAGGAACGGGACAGCACCTACGAAATCGAACTGACCTTCAAGGATCTCAACCTTAAGATGACTTCCAGCATTCAGGGAGAGCTGATGGCCGTGCACGCTAAGGAGGTGTCCGAAGAGGATATGCAGTCCAAGGTCTTCCATAGTCTGTTGAATCGCCCGATTCAATTGATTTTAGCCAGAACGGGGGACATTTTAGAGGTGCATGGAGGGGACAGCCTAGTGACCAGAATGACGGAAGCTTCTGGTCTAGAGGATGAATTTTCGTTGAAGATGATGAAAAAATCCCTGCAAAAGGAATTCGGTTCAGAGGCCCTTTCCCAAAGCTATAAACAGATGACTTATATTTATCCCGAGAAAGCGGTAAATATTGGGGATAGTTGGAAAAACTTCTATTCCGGTCAACTGGCGGCCGAAAACACTTGGACCCTGGAGGCCCTATCAGACAATGAAACCCGCATTATGGGTACCGCCGATATTGCTATGGATGTTACCGAGATCGCGACCACCATGAGGCTGAGGGGAACGCAAAAGACCCATATCACGGCCGACCGTAAAACGGGATTTATACAAAAAATGACGGTAGAGGGCCAATCAGAAGGCACATCGACCTTGACCCAAATGAACGACCAGAAAATACCGACCACCATAGAATCGATGACTACCTATGAGCTTATGGATGCTGCCCTGGAGTGACACTCAGCGATTCAAGTAACTCAATAACTTAAACACTATGTTCAATAAAAACATCAAACTCGTCATCGCCGGCCTCATCATCGCCTACGCCGGCTATCAGTTTTACGACGATAACATTGGTAACGGAATTTTTCTAATCTTGCTTTCCCTCATCTTTATCTTTCTTTATTTCAGGAACGAATTGATTCTGTTGGCCTTTCTTAGAATGCGCAAACAAGATCTGGAAGGCACCCAAAAATGGTTGGACAAGATCAAAAATCCTAAATCCGCCTTGATTACCAAGCAGCAGGGATATTACAATTATCTGCACGGTATCATCTACTCCCAAAAAAACCTGACCACGGCAGAAAAATATTTTAAAAAAGCCCTAAAATTGGGGTTGACGATGGACTACGATCTGGCCATGGCCAAATTGAGCCTGGCAGGCATCTCGATGCAGAAACGCCGGAAAAGGGAAGCTACCAAATTATTGCAGGAGGCCAAAAAGCTGGACAAGAACAATATGCTCTCCGATCAGATTAAGATGATGAAGGAGCAGATGAAAAAAATATAACTATTAACTGATCAAACTTTTTCTTTTACCTACCAATATCACATTTTGAGGCTATATTTCCCCATTTTAAAATATGTAGCCGTGAAAATGCTTTTAAAGAGTGACTTCCTCTAGCCTCAAAAGCCAATATTCCCCGTTCCCCATAATAAATCGAAAAGAGTTCGATCCCTTTAAAAATCCAAAAATCCAAATCAAAATTCCACCATCTGCTTATCCTGTCGGGAAAAATTGAAAAAATTTTTCTCGAAATTTGGAATTTGGGATCTTTTACAGCAGTGGGGCCCACAACCTGTTAAAAGACTCCTTCAGTTTGCGCTTTATTCCCCGTTCTTTCCAGCGTGCCAGTTCTACTTCCTCACATTCTTCGAGGTCATTTTGATAGATGCCCGCCATTTGATTATTAATAGCCTCATCGTAAATCATGGCGGTCATCTCAAAATTCAGCGCAAAACTTCGATAATCTAAATTGGCCGTGCCGATAGTCGCCAAATTATGGTCCACCAACATCGTCTTGGCGTGAATAAAGCCCTTGCAATATCTGAAAATGCGAATTCCCGATTCCAGACTTTCCTCGATATAGGAATCCGAGGCATACTGCGCCGACCAGGAATCGGATTCGTAGGGAAGAATGATACGAACATCCACTCCGCTTCTTGCGGCGGTCTTCAAAGCGGTAAATATGGCGTCGTTGGGCATATAGTACGGCGAGGTGATATAGACCCGTTCCCGCGCCATCGTAATGGCGCAGAAAAGAGCTTCCATAATATTTGCCCAGTCCGTATCCGGTCCGCTGGCGGCCATTTGCACCGCTACGGGATTCTGGGTTTCGGGCTTATGTTTTGGGAAGAGTTCTTGCTCGATTTCCGTTTCTTCGTCCGAAACGAAATTCCAGCTCAATAAGAAAGAGGATTGTAGAGCCCCTACCGCCCCACCGCGGAGGCGCATATGCGTATCACGCCAATATCTCTCGTTATCGTAGGAGTTGTCATATTTCTGGTCTAGATTAATCCCCCCTATATAGCCGATCCTGCCGTCGATAACGACTATTTTTCGGTGGTCGCGGTAGTTCAGTTTGCTCGTGGAGTTGGAGAACATCACCGGCATGAACGCAAAATGCTGCACACCCGCATCCGTCATTTTTTTCTTGGAGGTTGAAGTCATATCGCTGCCTACGTCGTCGTAAATCAACCGGACTTTTACGCCCTCTTCTGCCTTATTACATAGGATATCGATAAGTTCCGTGCCCAGTTTATCATCGAACAATACAAAATACTCCATATGGATGTGGTTTTCTGCATTGGCAAGATCTTCCCGCAGCCGCTCGAACTTTTTTTCACCGTTGACCAAAACTTCCAAATCGTTATCGAAGGTAAGAACGGCTTTCTCATTGTGCTTGAGCAAGGTGTAGATTTTGTAGATACCTTCCCCGAAATCCTCTTCGAAATCTTCCTTTTCATCCTGATCCAGTTTGAACTGTTCGCGCCAGCTCTTTATCCGATTATTGTCAAGGAGGTACTTCTTCTCAAAAATTTTGGATTTCCGGTAATCCTGGCCAAAGAAATAATACACCAACAATCCCAAAAAAGGAAGTACGGCCAGGGCAAACAGAAACGATAAGGTCTTTACCGGATTCTTGTTTTTTAAAATAATAAATATGGACAAACTGATGACCAACAAGTAGTTGATGGTCAATATGATGAGCCAGGAATTGTCTATACAGAAGTCCAGTATCGAGTTCACGAAAACAGGGTTGATCGCTTCGGAATCGAATATACGGAATAAAATCAAAAGCAACCTAATAGTCCCATATTGCAAAGCCCACCACAACTACTAACCCTTATCGGCTACCGTCGAACCCAAACCGACAAGTAGCGACCCGACAGCTTTTTACTTGGTGGTCTTATAGTACCCTAGTTTGGGAATTTCAATGGTATACTTCTTTTTGGAACTATTGTTCAAATGCGGCTCGCGAAGCCAGGGATTATGCCTTTTCAATATTTTATAGTTGATTTCATACTTTTGGGCAAAATCGGCAAAACTCAGAACCGGTTCGTCGATGTCGACACCGAAGGTAGGAACCGCATGGTAGAGATCTTCTTCCTGCAAATCGAAACCGTATTTTTTCGGATGGCTCAAAATCTCTTTGATCGCCATAATGCGAAAAACATAGCGGCCGGTTTCCTGGCCCAGCAACAGATCGTAATAGTCGTTGACTTGCTGTATGCCCAAATATTTGTCTATTGATCCGGTACCGGCATTGTAAGATGCGGCGGCGAGCGTCCACGTTCCGTATTTTTCCTTGTATTTCTTGAGATATTGACAGGCGACCTCTGTGGCTTTGACCAAATGATACCGTTCATCGACGTTATCGTTCACCTCCAGCCCGTACTGCTGGGCGGTCCCTTTCATAATCTGCCAAAATCCAGTCGCCCCGGCACCGGAGACCACATTTTGGAGTCCGCTTTCGGCGACGGCCAAGTATTTAAAATCATCAGGGATACCATTTTTGGCTAAGATAGGTTCCATTATGGGAAAATACATGTTCGCCCTTTTAATCAACAGCAAGGCGTTGGATTGCCAATAGGTATTCACCAAAAATTCGCGGTCCACACGTTCCCTGATCTCTGGGTCGTGTTGTGGCACAGGTTCCCCGGCGAAATTGAGATCCTCGGGGATGTCAATGGCGGAGATATGGTACTCGTCGGCAACATTCTTCTCTATTTTTGGCCGCGTGGGATCGGATTCGCTCGCGATTCCATTGTTTTCGGTTGAATTGCCCTGTACCGCGAATATCAAGGTGCCGGCGATGAAAAAAACACCCAAAAGCATCAAGCCGTTCTTTATAAGTTTCATAGTTCTATTTCATGGTTGTTCAAAGTTAACGAAGTCAATTTAATTTATACTCCTACAACTCAATTATTGCAAAATAATTGTGGGCAGGTGCTCATTAAACCACTTCGCCCTGTGAAGGATCATGGTATGGGTACCATTTTTAACGGGTATACAGTCCGAAATATTCCGGATCGGAAAAACAGAATCTTTTTCCCCATGGATATGCACCAGATTGTCGGGCGGTTCCGATGACCGCCAATTCACGATTTGATCAATGGACCAATCGATATAGTATTTATCGCGTATGGATAGATATTCGTCATAGAGGGCCAGACGTTTATTAACCGTCTCCCCAAAAGCATATTTCGCCAAAACTTCCACATTATTAACCAAGCCGGTCGGTAGCAGCTTGTGTATTTTGGAGAATTTGGCAAAGCGCATTCTTTTGGGTAGTTCTGATGTTTTTTTTACGCTCGAAATAATTATTATTTTTTTCACCGGCATATGCTTGGCCATCTCCTGCACCAACATACCCCCGAACGAAACCCCTAATAACACAGGATCTTCATGCACCACCTGTTCGTTGATAACTTTGGCATACGCCGTAAAGCTCATGTCCTTGGTGGGTACGAACCATTCCAGCCAATGCGGCTCAAACGTATGCGTTGGCAACTCAATATTTTTGAAAATAGATGGATTTGCCGCCATCCCGGGCATAAAATATATATGGGTTTTGGAGTCGTTCATGGGGAGCTTGAATTGGGTGCAGGTAAAAGCGTAGGATAATTAGGGAATTAACATATTATTCACTACTTTTGTAATCAACTTTGGGGAAACTCCATGGTTATCTAATCTGGCAAAAGTAGCAAAATTTACAGCGTGTCGCGCTGTTCTTTTTCATCGGATGCCATTATACAAATCCTAACTATATGAATGAAGTAGAAATTAAGGACAACAGTTTCTTGCGTCAATTTGAAACTAGGGTCGAAGGACACTTGGCTAAAATTGAGTATTCTTCGCAAGAGCGCAAAGTATTTCTAACCAAATTGGTAGTGCCGGAAGAAATAACCGAAGAAGGCTTCAAGGAAAATTTCATCAAATCGGTACTTCACCACATTCAGCAACAAAATCTAAGAGTGGTACCGACAAGTCCCCACATCGCCGGATTTTTACGTAAAAACAGACAGTACAAAGAAATGTTGCCCGTTGGCATCAGGATTTAACAAAACAACGGAACTGAATGAAAAGAATCCCGCCGATTGGCGGGATTTTTTTATGGGTAATTAGCGGAAGCACAGCAATCTGTTTGACGCCATAGAACCATTAGACGGGTTGCTGCACTTCGCTCGCGATAAACTCAAACCGAACCAGCCCATCATCCGCAATTTCGGTCAATTCGATAGGGTGCAGGGTATTCACCAAGACGGGATTCCAAGGGGCCTTTACCTTGACATAATTTTCAGTGTATCCGTGAATGTAGCCGGACTTATTTTCTCCTTCGAACAAAACGGTCCGCAGTGTACCCAATTGGCTTTCGTAGAAGGCCCTGCGCTTTTTAACGGATAGTCCCCGCAGCATCTTACTACGTTTTTTCCTGACCCCTTTCGGCACGGCCCCGTCCATTTCGGCGGCGGGCGTATTGTCCCTCTCCGAATACGTAAAAACGTGCAGGTACGAAATGTCAAGTTCGTTTAAAAATTGATAGGTCTCCAAAAAATGGGCGTCCGTTTCCCCCGGAAAACCAACGATCACATCCACCCCGATACAGGCGTGCGGCATAGTTTCCCTTATCCTCCGGACCCTATCCACATACAGATCGCTCAGATACCTTCGGCGCATCCGTTTCAACATTTCGTCACTGCCACTTTGCAGGGGAATGTGGAAATGCGGAACGAAAGCCTTGCTCTGCGCCACAAAATCGATGGTCTCGTTTTTCAGGAGATTCGGTTCTATGGATGAGATCCGCAGTCGGTGGATGCCTTTTATTTTATCCAAAGCCTTGACCAGGTCTAAAAAAGTATGTTCGTGTTTCTTGTTGCCGAATTCCCCTTTGCCATAATCGCCGATGTTAACGCCGGTAAGAACAATTTCCTTAATTCCCTGGGCTGATATTTCAGCGGCATTTTGAAGTACACGCTCCAAAGTATCGCTACGGGAAATGCCACGGGCCAGGGGAATCGTACAATAGGTACACTTGTAATCACATCCATCCTGGACTTTCAGAAACGCCCGTGTTCGATCTCCGATGGCATAGCTGCCCTCATAGAAATCCGCTTCTTCGATTTCGCAGGAATGCACTTCCCCATAATCGTTTTTAGTCAGATCATGGATATAATCGGTAATCTTGAATTTTTCGGTCGCTCCCAAAACGAGGTCCACCCCATCTACAGCCACCAATTCTTCAGGTTTCAGCTGTGCGTAACAGCCTATCGCGGCCACGAACGCCTCAGGATTTATTTTTTGTGCCTTTTTAACTATGGTCTTGAAACGCTTATCGGCATTCTCGGTCACCGAGCATGTGTTGATGACGTACATATCGGCCCGCTCCGCAAAGTCAACACGCTCAAAACCCTCGTGGGAAAAACCCCTGGCAATCGTAGAGGTCTCCGAGAAGTTGAGTTTGCAGCCCAAGGTATAAAAGGCAACTTTCTTTTTCATTAAAATCCTATTCTTTTAAGAATCGCAAAGGTAAGATAAACAGGCAGTTTCTGAAACCTATCATTACAATTCAAGGTTCATTACCGAGCCCAATTATAGTCTTTACACCCAAAACCCAGGCTGTTGTAGCTGTGCTGGATCTGGAATCCGTAAATCAATAACTTCGCCATTTCTTGGTCAGTTCGAAAACATGCGTGAGAATACGGGCATCTATCTCAGTAAATTCCACCTGCCTTCGGGCCATCATGACCTTAGCGGCCTCGAAGGCCTTTTCAGGCAAGTACGCCGAAAAGCCGGAGGCCCCGCCCCAACTAAAACTGGGAATAAAATTTCTGGGAAATCCAGGTACGTAGAGGTTTACGTTCACGCCGACCACCGTACCGGTATTTAGCATGGTATTGATGGCCGTTTTACTGTGGTCGCCCATCATTACCCCGCAAAACTGGAGCCCCGTTGGCTCGAAACTTTCTGTGGCATAGTTCCATAGACGGACTTTGGCGTAGTTGTTCTTGAGGTTGGAGTTGTTACTGTCCGCCCCGATATTGCACCACTCCCCCAGTACCGCATTGCCCAGGTAACCTTCGTGGCCCTTACTGGAATACCCGAAAATTACCGAATTGCTGATTTCCCCGCATATTTTGCCATGGGGTCCGACCGTGGTAGCCCCGTAGATCTTGGCCCCCATTTTTACCACGGCACGCTCACCGAGGGAGAAAGCGCCACGGACCATGGCCCCTTCCCAAATCTGGGCATTTTCGGCTAAATAAATGGGACCATCGGTCGCGTTTAGAATACTATGCTCCACTTGGGCACCCTCTTCCAAAAAGATGTTCTCGGGATGGATAAGACGATTGGTTCCGGAAACCGGGGCACTTTTTCTTCCTTGGGTAATCAGATCGAAATCCGCTTGGAGCGCTTCCCCGTTTTTTTCGAAAATATCCCAGGTATGGACGATTCGTAGTACGTCCTCCTTCAATTCTAAGCGTTTATAGCTAGTCAGATCGAAATCTTTCGGCACATTTTTAGAAAAAAAGGCAACCACTTCATCCTTCTGAAAAATGGCTTCGTTTTCTTGAAGTCCGGTTACTAAATCCACTAGCTTGTCATTCGGTAAAAAGGAGGCGTTGATTAAAATGTTTTCCTTCAGTTCTACCTTGGGAAACTTTTCAGAAAGATAATCCTCGGTAATCGTAGAAGTGGCCTTTCCCAAATACTTTTCCCATTTCTCCCGTATGGTGAGAATACCGATACGGATGTCCGCCACCGGCCTCGTAAAGGTAAATGGCAACAGATTATTCCGGACCGTACCGTCGAAGAGGATGTAGTTCATGGGTGGTAATTTGGGTAAAAGTAGTAATTGTGGGGTTGCAGCAAAAAAAATGCCCTCGAAAATCGAAGGCATCAATAGAACATCATTGAAAAAGATATTACTCTTTTTCTTGCTTGTTTCCATCAGTCTTTGAAGCTTCCTTCTTCGTAGTTTCGGCCTTGGCCTTGGCTTTTGGAGCTTCCTTTTTACCGGTATCGGCCTTGGTTTCTGCCTTTGGCGCTGCGGCTTTTGAAGTTTCCTTCTTATTGCCGTTCGCCTTTTCCTCGTTCTTACCAGCGGTTGTCTCCTCGGTTTTTTCAGCAGACGCCCCTTTTTTCTTCTTGAACTTATCGTATTTGTTCTTGAACTTATCGATACGGCCTGCCGTATCCAAGAATTTGGCTTTACCGGTGTAAAAGGGATGCGAGGTCCGTGAAATTTCCAATTTTACCAATGGATATTCGGTTCCTTCGACCTCGAGGGTTTCCTTGGTCTCGGCGGTGGATTTCGTCAAGAACACTTCGTCGTTCGACATGTCCTTAAATGCGACCAATCTATAATTTTCCGGGTGGATGTCTTTTTTCATCTGTAGTTTAATTAGCGTGCCCATTTCCGACAGGCACTGAAATTCAGGCTGCAAATTTAGGTATTTTTCAGAGACCTGCAATTTTAATCGGAAAAAGAACCGCAAAAATATTGTACATTTAACCGTAATAATACCCCACTGTAAACAACTAACCTTTTTAAACAACCACTAAAATAGATTACAAAATGGAAGAAAATCAACCTAAAACCGGGAAATTTGCACTAAATTATGGTCTGATCACGGGTGGTGCCGGCATTGTCTTTGGCATCATGCTCTATATGATGGACATGCAATACGAACAAGGCATTGCCATTCAGGGCATACAGATCGCCATACTGGCCGCGGGAATTGTGTGGGCGATCGTTCAGTTCAAAAAAGCCAATTTGGGGTTCTTAAATATTTCCCACGCTTTAAAAGTGGGGGCCGGCGTAGCTTTGGTAGCCGGTATTATCGGCCTAATTTACTTTTTCTTGTTCTCTAACTTCATTGAGCCTGATTTTATGGATAACCTGAGTGAAATAGGTAAACAAAAGGCATTGGAAGATAATCCGCAACTGACCGAGGCACAGATCGATCAGGGAATGGAAATGCAAAAGAAATTTGCGTGGGTCTCGTATCCCATCATTCTTATTTTTAATGTTATCATCGGGCTCGTGGTCGGTTTAATTACCGGTTTGATCATGAAAAAGCAAAAACCCGCCTATTAAAAGATCAAAATTGTACTTTTGGATGGATTTATAGAAGACATCCATGGATTTATCCATCATCATACCCCTTCTGAATGAAGAGGAATCCCTTCAAGAATTGCACGAGTGGATCGTTGAAGTTATGCGATCTCA
The DNA here is from genome assembly GCA_963734985.1 of uncultured Flavobacteriaceae bacterium. GTDB lineage: Bacteria > Bacteroidota > Bacteroidia > Flavobacteriales > Flavobacteriaceae > Pricia. The sequence continues at coordinate 518,350 of CAVTJB010000002.1, read as the reverse complement.
TGGCTATACCTATGAAATTCTGTTTATAGACGATGGAAGTACGGATAATTCCTGGAAGGTAATTTCGAAACTGTCCGATGCAGACCCAAGTGTTAGAGGAATTCATTTTCTCAAGAACTATGGCAAATCACAGGCCCTGCACGCCGGTTTCAAAGCGGCAAAAGGAAATGTGGTAATCACCATGGATGCCGATTTGCAGGACAATCCCGAAGAGATTCCCGCTTTGTACCGGCTTATTGACAGGGATGGCTTTGACCTGGTTTCGGGCTGGAAAAAAAAGCGCTACGATTCCCTACTATCCAAAAACATGCCCTCCAAACTGTTCAATTGGGCGGCCCGTAGAACTTCGGGAGTAAAACTGCATGATTTCAATTGCGGATTGAAAGCCTTTGACAAAGCTGTCATAAAAAATATCGAGGTCTCCGGAGAAATGCACCGGTATATTCCCGTACTTGCCAAAAATGCGGGCTTTTCGAATATCGGCGAAAAAGTGGTACGGCATCAGGCCCGCAAATATGGAAAAACAAAATTCGGTATGGAGCGATTTGTCAACGGATTTTTAGATCTGATCACCATTTGGTTCGTATCAAAATTCGCACGCCGTCCGATGCACCTCTTCGGGGCGTTGGGGGTAGTTATGTTCATCATCGGCTTCGGGTTCGCCATCTACCTCGGTATCGACAAACTCTTCATCAACCGGTTCGGCCGCTTGATTACTGATCGCCCCCAATTCTACATAGCCCTGACCGCCATGATTATCGGCACCCAAATGTTTTTGGCAGGGTTTCTCGGGGAAATAGTGATACGCTCCCGTAAAAATGTGCCACAGTATCGGGTTTCTGAGGAAATTAATATGAAGAATGAGGAAAATGAGTTTTCTACCTGAAGGGAGTGCCCGTTAAATGAGCTAATAATTAATCCTTCTTTTATACCAAAAATTCCCTATCTTCCTATCTTTATTGGCCTCCGGCATCGAACAAACCATTAACGGAATTACGCATCAACAAAAAAGTATATCAATGGACAACATCATTAACACCGCAAAAACCTGGCTCACCGATTTTTTTGATCCCGCCGTAAAAAAGGAAGTCCAACATCTGATCGACAACGACAACGATGAGCTCAAGGACCGATTCTATAAGAACATGGAATTCGGTACCGGAGGTATGCGCGGTATTATGGGTGTCGGCACCAACCGTATCAATAAATATACGCTGGGAAAGAGCACACAGGGCCTCAGCAATTATCTTAAAGAGGTGTACCCAAGCGAAGACATCAAGGTGGTCATTGCCTACGACTGCCGCCATAACAGCGATACTCTTTCCAAGACCGTGGCGGAAGTATTCTCGGCCAACGGTATCAAGGTGTACCGGTTCTCTAAACTGCGCACTACCCCCGAGCTGTCGTTTGCCGTTCGGTATTTACAATGTCATGCGGGTATCGTCTTGACCGCGTCCCACAACCCGCCCGAATATAACGGTTACAAAGTGTATTGGAGCGACGGATGCCAAATTGTTCCCCCCCAGGACGGGGAAATCATTGCGGCCATCAATGCCCTTTCCTATGAGGATATTAATTTTAATGGGGACGCCAGTCTTATTGAGAGTATCGATACCAAAGTAGACGAGGCCTTCTTCAAGGCGTCTGTTGCCCATGGTGATTTCCATGCACAGGGAAAGGATGATTTTAAAATTGTTTTTACCTCGCTACACGGCACGTCGATTACTGCCATTCCCGAGGTTTTGAAAAGGGCGGGCTTTAAAAATGTGACTGTCATTGAAGCCCAGGCCGAACCCGACGGGGATTTCCCTACCGTAGAATCTCCCAATCCGGAAGAGCCTGAAGCCCTTTCCATGGCCATCAAAAAAGCGGAGGAAATCGGGGCGGACATGGTCGTAGGCACCGATCCCGATAGCGACCGTTTGGGGGTGGCCGTTAGAAACCTTGAAGGGAAAATGGAAATTGTCAATGGCAATCAGGCCATGATCATGATGACCCATTTTCTCTTGGAACAACAAAAGCAAAAAGGTTTTGAAGGCAACGAGTTCGTAGCGACCACCATCGTCTCTACCCCGATGATGGAGGCCATGGCCAAAGCCTACGGTGTAAAATTCAAGACCGCCCTGACCGGATTCAAGTGGATCGGTAAAATGATTAAAGACTATCCGGATCTTCAATTTTTGGGTGGCGGTGAGGAAAGTTTCGGCTATATGGTCGGAGATTTCGTCCGTGATAAAGATGCCGTCACCTCTACCCTACTCGCCTGTGAGATCGGCGCCCAGGCAAAGGCCAACGGCAGTTCTTTCTACCAAGACCTGATCGACTGCTACGTGAACTACGGGTTTTATAAGGAACATTTAATATCCCTCACCAAAAAAGGCATCAGTGGCGCCGAGGAAATCAAACGGATGTTGAAGGACTTTAAGGAAAATCCCGTGGAAGCCGTTGCCGGTTCCAAGGTCAAATGGATTGAAGATTACAATACCTCGACCGCCAAAAATGTGCTGACCGGCGAGGAAAAAGCGATCGACATTCCCAAATCCAACGTACTGATCTATGAGACCGAAGACGGCACCCGTATAGCCGCCCGGCCCAGCGGTACGGAGCCTAAGGTGAAATTCTACATCAGTACGAACGCGGAGTTGGACAAAGCCGAAAACTTCGAAAAAGTTTCCGCGGAACTCGATGCCAAAATTGACCGCATCAAAAAGGAACTCCAACTGGGTTGATGGAGTGTTTTGGGAATAATGCTAGATTAGCGATTTAAAATGTGATATTTGCAGGTGAAAAATTGCCCACAAGCCTTTAATGGAATATTTTAAAAAAATTCTTCGCTTTGCAAAGCCATATAGCAAATATGGCTATCTCAATATCTTCTTTAATATTCTGTATGCGCTTTTTAGCGCATTATCTTTCGTCGCACTGATTCCGATGCTCAACGTGCTGTTCGATAAAACGAAACAATTGTCCGAACCGCCCACCTATAAGGGTCTTGGCAAAGCGGAGGAATATTTCATGGATTATATGAACTATCAGGTCACCCAATTTGCGGGCAATGATGAAATGAAGGGGCTGGTGTTGGTAATCGGTCTGGTGTTACTGCTTTTTCTACTCAAGAACCTGTTCAACTATCTGGCAATGTATTTTATTACCTTTCTACGAAACGGGGTCCTTAAAGATATTCGCAACCAGATGTACCGGAAAATTACCGAATTGCCCATATCCTACTATTCCGAAAAACGAAAAGGGGATGTCATCGCCCGTATCACCTCAGATGTTTTAGAAATCCAACATTCCTTTTTATCCATTTTGGAATTGATCGTAAGAGATCCGTTGACCATTCTTTTTACGATTGTTGCCATGTTCATCATAAACGTAAAACTGACCCTGTTCGTATTTATTTTTATCCCGATTGCGGGTGGTATCATATCACGGATCGGGAAATCCCTTAAAAAGAAGTCTGACAACGTGCAAAGGGAACAGGGCCAATTTCTCTCCATAGTCGAAGAAACCCTGGGCGGTCTCCGTGTGATAAAGGCCTTCAACGCCGAATCTAGATTTTACAACACGTTCAGCGCCTCTACAGGGCGTTTTTTCAAATTTTCAAATACACTTTTGAACCGGCAAAACCTGGCCTCTCCCATTGGGGAGTTTCTGGGTATCTTGGTCATTGGTGTTCTATTGTGGTTCGGCGGTAAAATGGTTTTGGTAGACGGCACTCTCGATGCCGCTTCCTTTATCGCCTATATGGGCCTATCCTATAATATTTTGACCCCGGCAAAATCTATCAGTAAAGCCTCGTACGGCGTCAAAAAAGGAAATGCCGCCGCGGAAAGGGTATTGGAAATACTAGAAACCGAAAACCCGATTACTGACAAACCCGATGCCATCGAAAAAAGTACTTTCGAGCAGGGAATCGCCATCGAGAACATCTCCTTTAAGTACGAGGATGATTATGTACTTAAAAACTTTGACCTCAGTGTCCCTAAGGGTCAGACCATAGCCTTGGTCGGACAATCCGGAAGCGGAAAAAGTACGGTTGCCAATCTGGTCACCCGTTTTTATGATGTGAACGAGGGCGAAATAAGGATTGACGGGAGGGATATCCGGAATATTTCTAAAAAGTCACTGCGGAGTTTAATGGGACTGGTCACCCAAGATTCCATTCTCTTCAACGACACCGTGGCCAAGAATATTTCGCTGGGCAAGGAGAACGCCAGCCGTGAAGAAATCGTCGAGGCCGCCAAAATCGCCAACGCCCACGAGTTTATAGAAGGCCTACCCCAAGGCTACGACACCAATATCGGGGATAGCGGTAACAAACTGAGCGGGGGACAGAAGCAACGATTATCCATCGCCCGCGCCGTTCTGAAAAATCCCCCAATCATGATCTTGGACGAGGCCACCTCCGCTCTCGATACGGAAAGTGAACGTCTCGTGCAGGATGCCCTCGAAAAAATGATGCGAAACCGTACTTCCATCGTTATTGCCCACCGGCTTTCCACCATTCAATACGCGAACAAAATCGTAGTCCTGCAGAAAGGCGAAATCGTCGAACAAGGCTCGCACACGGAATTGCTCTCTCAAAATGGGGCTTACAGAAAATTGGTGGAAATGCAGTCCCTAGGGTAAAAACTTATAAATCACCTAGTTCATCCGCTCACGGTTAAACTTTTCCTTAACTTTAGAGTCCAACTGAAAGAATTTAAATTCGAATATTGATTGCCGAAGAAAATTTAGTACTGGATCTTCAGCACGCGGAAACCCGTTCACGGGCGTTCAAGGTGTTGGTCGATACCTACAAACAACGCTTGTATTGGCATATTCGAAGAATCGTGCTGAACCATGAGGATGCCGATGACGTACTGCAGAACACTTTTATCAAAGTGTACAAAAACATCAAGGGGTTTAAGGGCGACAGTAAACTCTATTCGTGGATGTACCGTATTGCGACCAATGAGGCCCTGACCCTATTAAAAAAAAACGCGAGAAAACTGGATATAGGGAATGGGGAATTACAGGATAAGATGCTCGGCAACCTGAAGGCAGATGTCTTTTTCGAAGGGGATAAAATCCAGCTGAAACTACAAAAGGCAATAGCTACCCTGCCGGAAAAACAGAAGCTCGTTTTTAATATGAAATATTTCGACGAGTTAAAATATACCGAAATCTCGGAGATCCTGGAAACTTCCGTTGGCGGACTTAAAGCCTCGTACCATTTGGCGGTAAAAAAAATAGAATCCTATTTAAAAGAGGAGACTTAAGGCTATCTGCGTCCTTCGATATTGGACGCCCATAAAGTTAGCAACTCATTGATTTCATGATTAAACCATTTAAGCTTTTGACGGTCAAACTAAAACGATGAAAGCATTCAACAAAAAAAATCCGTTCAAAACCCCCGACGGGTATTTCGAGGGGTTGTCCGATAGGTTAATGGATAGAATTTCTAAAAAAGCGCCCGGGATTCCCGAAAATGAGGGTTTCCGCGTTCCCGACGGCTATTTTGAAGGCTTACACGAAAAAATCCGGCAAAAACTGGAAGCTGAAGCGCCTAAAGTCATCCCCATACATCCCTTTAAAAAATACTATTACGCGGTCGCTTCCCTTGCTGCAGCGGTCTTGGTGATTTTTATTTTGACCAGGAAGACATCTCCGGAAATCAGCTTTGAAGACATCGCGAATTCCGATATAGAAAACTATTTCGAGGACAATGAACTGGATTTCAGTACGTATGAAATAGCCGAAGTAGTACCGGTCGATGAGCTGGAAATCGGGGATATTCTATTAAATCGGTTAGACGAGGAGTACGTTTTGGAGTACCTCGATAACAACACGGACAACTTTGAAGAACTAAATATGGAGTATGATGAATAACCGAACTAAAATCATGGCATGGGCCATCCTGATGACCACATCCGTGCTTTTCTCCCAACACAAGCCGGACAAAAACAAAATAAAATCCCTTAAAGTGGCCTTTATCACAGAACGTTTGGATTTGGATTCCAAAGAAGCCCAAAGCTTTTGGCCCATTTATAACGAATACGAGGAAAACAGGGAGGCGATGAGGGAAAGGGAGCGTAACCAGATACACAGTAAAATAAGGGATGCGGAAAGTCTTTCGGAAAAGGGGGCCAGCGACCTTATTGAAAAATATCTAAACTTCGAGGAAGAGGAAGAGGAATTGGACAAAAATTTTATTGAAAAAATATCGAAAGTTATTTCCGCTAAAAAAACACTTCTCTTGCTGCGTTCCGAGTATGAGTTTAAAAAACAGCTGTTAAAGCAGTATCGAAATAAAAAGAACGACCGGTAAATCGACCTAATAGGTGCCGTCTTCAACGGAAACCGCCCAAGTATACAGGGTCTATCGAAAGACCAATTTTGCCATACGATCCTTACCTGCAGCATAGGCCACCGAATCGTTCAAAAATCGCAGCGTATAAAAAGATTCGTCGGAGAGCTGCTGCCAGGTGACAGCCCGGTCGTCGCTATACGAAATACCCGTAAAACCTACGGCTACTATACCATTACCCTTGGTACCGGGTACAAATTGGATACAGCTTTTATAGGTAGGGTCTTGGCCATCTGCAATGAGCCGCCACGTAGCGCCCCCGTCTTCGGTCAAGGCCTTGTTGGCCATGTTGGCTTCGTGTTTGGTATAGTCGCCGCCTATGGCGACTCCCAGGTTTTCATCATAAAACGCAATGGAATAAATGCCCTGCGTCGGCTCATCCTTTACGATAGGGGTTGGCTGAATCTTCCATGTCTTTCCCTTATCCGGGGAGAAGTAGATGCGGCTGCTAGTGGTCGCTATCCACGTTTTGTCGCCGACTACCGCTATGTTGGTATTGCTGGCCGCAAAAGCGCCCTCCCCCTCAATCCCTTCCGGCAGTGCGGAACAGGGGAGTTTGTTCCATGAATTGCCCCCGTCCCGGGTTATAATTATAGAAAGGCATCCATTACCCATCGTGTCGCCGACAGCAATGCCCTCTCGATCGTTCCAGAAGGTCATGGCGTCGTAAAAGACCCCTTCGCCATCTTCCGTATAGACCCGTACCATTTTACCGTCATTCCCCGTCTTGTAGAGTAATGCCGGATTCGCGACGGAGAGCATAAAAAAATCGGATGAAGTATGGGCCACTGCGCGAAAGTCAGGAAAGAGGGTATCGTATTTCTGCACACTTTCCATAATTTTTCCGGAGTGCAGGTCGATATTGCCGAATATCCCGTTATTGCCGGCATAGGCAAGACTATTGTCGATTATCTCGATTGCGCGTATGCTAACGGTATCCTCATAGATGGTTTGGATTTCAACGGACGTAAAAGGTTTTACCTTTTTTTTAGCTTTCGAACAAGAGAATACCCAAAAAACGGTCAAAAGAAAGACTAAACGACGCATGGAGATAAAGTTTCTCAAAAATAAAGGGAATCCTATCGAATACAATACCTTTGCAGCCATCTTTTTTAAGTTGTCCGTTGTCCATTATCCGGTGACCAAGTTATTCAGTCGGAATGGATGAATTACAAGACGGATCGATTAACCCAGTAACCAAAAATATCCAGTAACTCAGCAATGAAACTCCACAGAAACCTCGTCTTCGCCGTAATCGACGCCCTAAACCTCATCTTCAACGAAGACCAATACGCCGACAAGGTAGTACAAAAGGTGTTGAAATTCGATAAACGTTGGGGAAGCCGTGACCGGGGCTTTATTGCGGAAACCACCTATGAAATGGTCCGCTATAAAAGGCTATATGCCGAAATAGCCGAGGTAAAGGCGCCGTTCAGCCGCCCCGACCTTTTTCGGATGTGGGCAGTTTGGGCGGTCTTAAAGGGAATAAAACTGCCCGATTGGAAACAGATCGAACCTACCCCCGAACGCCGAATCAAGGGAAAGTTCGACGAACTCTCTCGCATCAGAAAATTTAGGGAAGCCTTTCCCGATTGGTTGGACGACCTCTGTGTCAAGGCCTTGGGGGAACAACTTTGGACGGCCGAAAGTGCCGCCCTTAACCAACAAGCTGAAGTAATACTAAGGACCAATACCCTAAAGACCAACAAGAATGAACTGGCAAAGGCCTTATTGGACGAGGGTATCGTAGCGGAACCCCTAGAGCTTGACGGCCGTTCAGACGTGGAGTATCCTTCGGCGCTCCGCCTGCCGGAACGGGCCAATGTATTTGTGACCGATGCCTTTAAAAAGGGAATGTTCGAGGTACAGGACGCCAGTTCCCAATTGGTCGCCGCGCTGCTGGACGTACAACCGGGGATGCGGGTCGTCGATACCTGTGCCGGGGCGGGCGGGAAATCCCTTCATCTCGCCGCCCTGATGGAAAACAAAGGGCAAATCATCGCCATGGACGTCTACGGCAGCAAACTCAAGGAACTGAAACGCCGTGCACGAAGAAACGGTGCCCATAACATCGAGCCCCGGGAAATCGACTCCACAAAAGTCTTCAAAAAACTATACGGTAGCGCCGACCGGGTATTGATCGATGCGCCTTGTACCGGATTGGGAGTCATCCGCCGGAATCCGGATACGAAATGGAAACTGCAGCCCGACTTTTTGGAAAAGATTACCAAGACCCAACAAGAAATCCTTCGCACATACAGTAAGATCGTTAAACAGGGGGGTAAAATGGTATATGCGACCTGCTCGATACTTCCGCAAGAAAACTCCGATCAGGTACAGGCGTTTTTGGCCTCCGAGGAAGGTAACGGGTTTTCGTTGCAAAAGGAAAAGAAAATTTATGCAAGCCAAAGCGGATTTGATGGGTTTTATATGGCGTTGTTGCAGAAAGCTTGACCAGACGGAAGATTTTCCAAAAAAAAACCCATATCTATTAAAGCACCGCCGTTCCCCTAAGGTTAAATGCAACAAAGTAATTAACAATTCCACCCGCTCCTTGTTAACTATTCCCCGAGAATCATTGCCCAAAAAGCCGTAAATTCGCGTTTTCCCAATCGCTTAATTTACACATCGATGATTTACTTTTTCGGGGATGCGGAGACCAAGGTATTCGCAGTTCAAACGGCCAACGGACTTTCAAAGAAGGATACCGATAAATTGATTTGGTTATTCGGCAACCTACCTAAAATAAACACGGCGTCATTAGACGCCTTTTTTGTAGGGCCCCGTGCCGCCATGATTACGCCCTGGAGCACCAACGCCACCGAGATTACCCAGAACATGGGGGTGAAGGGGATTATGCGCATCGAGGAGTTTCAGACCGTCACCGAGGATTTTACGGATTTCGATCCCATGCTCTCCCAAAAATTCAAAGGTCTGGACCAGGATGTTTTTAAAGTCGATGTCGTTCCGGAACCCATTTTGGAAATCGATGATATTGCCGCCTATAACGAAAAGGAAGGCTTGGCCCTGAATGAAGAGGAGGTGGAGTATCTCCACGAAGTATCCCAAAAAATAGGACGCAGACTTACCGATTCCGAGGTGTTCGGGTTCAGTCAGGTCAACTCCGAACATTGTCGCCATAAAATCTTTAACGGTAGGTTTGTCATCGACGGCAAAGAGATGCCTTCCTCGCTTTTTAAGCTAATCAAAAAAACCTCCCAGGAAAATCCGAACGGAATCGTTTCGGCCTATAAAGATAATGTCGCTTTTGTCAAAGGGCCCAACGTGGTACAGTTTGCGCCTAAAACCGCCGATAAACCGGATTTCTATGCAGAAAAAGATTTCGAATCGGTTATTTCCTTAAAAGCGGAAACCCATAATTTTCCCACCACAGTAGAACCCTTTAACGGAGCCGCGACCGGTTCGGGAGGGGAAATCCGCGATCGACTCGCCGGAGGTAAGGGCTCGCTGCCCTTAGCGGGCACGGCCGTTTACATGACGGCCTATTCCCGTTTGGAAAAAGACAGACCCTGGGAACAAGGCATGCCAGAGCGTGATTGGCTATACCAGACCCCCATGGATATTCTCATCAAAGCTTCGAACGGGGCCTCTGATTTTGGGAATAAATTCGGGCAGCCCCTGATTGCGGGAAGTGTGCTCACATTTGAGCATCAGCACAGCCTTGCGGTACCCGAAGCGGGATATTCAACAACGGTAGAAGGTACCGATGAATCAAAAGAATTCGTAGAGGCGCGGCCTACCTGGCACGAGAGCCGGCGAAGACTGGGCTACGACAAAGTCATCATGCAGGCCGGTGGTATCGGCTACGGAAAAGCGGAACAGGCCCTAAAGGACATTCCCCAAGAAGGCGATAAGATCGTCATCCTCGGGGGTGACAACTACCGTATCGGAATGGGCGGTGCAGCGGTATCGAGCGCGGATACGGGGGAATTAGATTCCGCTATCGAACTTAACGCCGTACAACGATCCAATCCCGAAATGCAGAAAAGGGCCGCCAACGCCATCCGCGGGATGGTCGAAGGCGATAAAAATCCCATTGTCTCCATCCACGATCACGGAGCGGGGGGGCACCTCAACTGCCTTTCCGAACTGGTAGAGGAGACCGGCGGAAAAATCGACCTGGACCAACTCCCCGTTGGGGATCCCACCCTCTCCGCCAAGGAAATTATCGGAAACGAATCCCAAGAACGCATGGGCTTGGTCATCGGTAAAAAGGACCTCGATCTACTGCAACGTATTGCAGAGCGTGAACGCTCGCCGCTGTATAAGGTGGGTGACGTCACGGGCGACCATAAATTTACCTTTAAATCGAAAACGAGCGGTAAAATGCCCATGGATATGAACCTGGAGGATATGTTCGGAAGTTCCCCGAAAACCGTAATGGTAGATACCTCCACCCCAAGAAGCTATACTAAAGATAGCGTACCGGCTTGAGCATTTCCATGACTACCTCGAACAAGTTCTGCAGCTGGAAGCTGTTGCTTGTAAAGACTGGCTGACTAACAAGGTCGACCGCTGTGTCGGCGGCCGGGTGGCCAAACAGCAATGTGCCGGCCCATTACAACTACCCCTGAACAATTGCGCCGTAATGGCGATGGATTTTAAAGGGAAGGATGGAATCGCCACCAGCATCGGCCACTCCCCTATATCGGGATTGATCGATCCGGCCGCGGGAAGCAGGAACAGCATCGCGGAAGCCCTGACCAATATCATTTGGGCCCCGCTGAAAGATGGATTGAAGTCCGTTTCCCTTTCTGCCAACTGGATGTGGCCCTGCAAGAACAAGGGCGAGGATGCGCGATTGTACGAGGCCGTAAAAGCGGTATCTGACTTTGCTATCGAATTGGGTATCAATGTACCCACGGGCAAGGACTCCCTTTCTATGAAACAAAGGTATCCTGATGGGGATATAATCTCCCCGGGAACGGTCATTATTTCCGCCGCCGCACACTGTGACGATATAGCCCGGGTAGTCGAACCTGTATTTCAAAAAGATGGGGGAAACATATACTATATCAACCTATCCAAAGATGATTATAAGCTGGGAGGCTCGTCTTTCGGGCAAATCCGAAATGCCATCGGAACCGAGGCCCCGACCATCGCCGATACCCCCTATTTCAAATCTGCCTTCAAAGCGATACAAGGCTTAATTCGAGACGGTAAAATTGTTGCGGGACATGATGTGGCCTCCGGGGGATTGATTACCACCTTGCTTGAAATGTGCTTTGCGGACAATGGATTGGGTGCAGACGTGAATCTATCCGATTTGGGAGAAACCGATTCCATTAAACTATTGTTTTCCGAGAATGCGGGGATTGTTTTTCAGGTAAATGATGCCTCCGTCGAGAAAGTATTATCGGACCAAAACATCGATTTCAAGAAAATAGGTAAAGTAGTATCCGAAGGGACTTTACACCTTAAAAACGGAAGCATGGAAATGGGGCTGAACATTGCCTCCTTGCGCGATACCTGGTTTAAAACCTCCTATTTATTAGATAATCGACAAACGGCCAATGGTTTGGCGAAGAAGCGATATGAAAATTACAAAAAGCAAGCTTTAGAGTATATCTTTCCCGAAAAAATAGTGGGCTCTCCTGCCCGCACGGCGGGCAGGGGGAAGCAATCCGCTGAGCCTGGCGGACGGCCTCTTAAAGAACCGTCGCTCGGGGCTCCCATGATTGCTTCGTCGCAGCGGCCTTCGGACGATGCTCCTCGCAAAGCGCGTCCCCAAGCCGCCATCCTGCGGGAAAAGGGCAGCAATTCCGAACGCGAAATGGCGAACGCCATGTTCTTAGCAGGCTTCGATGTCAAGGACGTTCACATGACGGACCTGATTTCCGGCCGTGAGACTTTAGAGGACATCCAGTTTATCGGTGCCGTCGGGGGATTCTCCAACTCCGATGTGCTCGGCAGCGCCAAAGGCTGGGCCGGGGCTTTCAGATATAATGGGAAAGCGAATAAGGCGTTGAAAAACTTTTTTGAACGACCCGATACCCTATCCATCGGAATATGTAACGGATGCCAATTATTTATGGAACTAGACCTTATAGTTCCCGAACACGGAGAAAATCACGGGAAGTTGACCTACAACGAATCCCATAAACACGAAAGCAATTTCACATCCTTAAAAATCCAGAAAAACAATTCGGTAATGCTATCCAGTTTGGCAGGCTGCACCTTGGGGGTCTGGATCTCGCACGGTGAGGGAAAGTTCATCCTCCCGCTCTCCGAAGAAAACTATGATATCGTGGCGAAATACCGGTATGAAGATTATCCCGCCAATCCCAATGGAAGCGATTACCATACCGCCATGCTCTGTGATACCTCGGGACGCCATTTGGTCACCATGCCCCATATCGAACGCTCCATCTTTCCCTGGAACTGGCCTTACTATCCGAAGCATAGAAAAGATAAAGTTTCACCTTGGCTGGAGGCATTTGTGAACGCTAGGGAATGGGTGGAGAAAGTGGGCCAGTAAACCTATTTAATTTCCTCCATGGGGATGTATTTAAATCGCTGTCCACCCACCGATACATCGGCCATGGCTCCTGCCTTGGGCATAGTGATGACGATCACACCATCGCTATAATCCAAGCTGTCGGCTACTCCAGTCTTTACAGCAGTGGCCGAAACTTCGCCCGAAAAGGTAAATTCATCCGTCTTGAATTCGGTAAGGGCCTCCTCGTCCTTAAAAAAAATGACCTCGATGATGGCCTGCCCGCCGATCTGGAAGCCGACATCGACCTTTTTGAGGTCGGCCATACCGATAGCATTCGAGTTGCTATAAACTACCCCATTACCTGCAGCGGCGCCAATGATAAAACCGCCTTCACCTACATTAGGAAATATTACATATCCCGCTGAATTATCAAAAAATCTTTCCAGACCGGAATCTTTGTCAAGCAATTTCTGTTTAGCGTCCTGGGCATCGGCCATAATTTGTTTATCATCGGCATTTTGTGCGAACGCCCCGAAGGACATGACAAGCATCAGTAAGACTGTAATCGATTTTAATGTTCTCATAATTATGATTTTTATTATTATTCATTGCATCGCGACGCACTCTATTTTTCGAAGTCCATCGTCTTATAAAAGATAACAACTTAGCATAATCCGGATCGACGTAAACAGATGATTTATTGATGGGAAGCACTTCGGATAAAGATGAGGAAGCGAAATTAATAGGAAACCGAAGAACCCTCACAGTTCTATGACCTCCATAAACCTCTACATCCTGTGATTGACGGAAGCATGAATACATTCTTATTCACAACCACTAATACAAAAAGATTGAATTTTTTAAAAAAAATCTTAGGTTTTATGCGATGATAGGATATGATAAACTCATCCCATTATTTTTCGTTCCTCCTAATAGTACCGATGAACCCTAATCCGCATTATAGCGTTAAACATCCGTTCGATACAGTTATTGAACATCGGATACTAAACCTATCTTTATAAAGATATATTCACTACCCATCGCAGCAATATACCAACGGCGTATGGAAACAGTGAATTTATAAATAGAATTATGGCAGAAATTAAAGTTGAGAAGAAAAAAAACCATTGGGGATGGATAATAGGTGCCCTGCTCGCGGTAGGGGTCATCATCTATTTTCTAATGGCCGATACCGACGGCGCCCCCGAATATGAAGGTACCGACCAGGTCGAGACCGAGACGATCGGTAACGGAGAGGCAGGCGTGCGCAACGGGACATCGGAAATGGATGCGGAAGATGCGGCCAAAGCCGAAATCATGCAAAACCCCGATGCCCAGATAACTGAATTCACCGAGTTCATCGGCGATACCTCCAAAATGGGTATCGATCACGAATACACTAGCGAAGCTTTGGTAAAATTGGTCAATGCCACTATAGAGCGGGCCGTGGTTAGCGATGTGGATATCGATACGGAACTGCGTTCGGCCATTCAAAAGGCCGAGGCGATCACTAATGATCCTATGGATACCGACCATTCCGATAAGAATAAAAAGGCCTATCACTCCGTTACCGAAGTCATCGGCAAGATACAAGGAGAGAAGTTCCCGCAACTTTCAGATGAAATGGAAGAAGTCCGGGATGCGGTCCAAAGTATCGATCCCGCGGTGTTGACCTTGGAACAGAAAGAAAAAGTAAACTCCTATTTCAAGAAGGCCGCTGATATTTTACAACAAATGAATACAAATTCGTAAAAAGAACAAGAAGATGAGCAACGACAAGGATTATAAAAACAAGGAGAAAAATCTTTATTACCTGAACGAGTTGTCCGATTATAAAGTATCAGATAGTGATAAAGATGTTCGCGGATGGCCCGTCAAAGATGCCGATGGCGAATATCTCGGTGAGGTAGATAACCTACTCATAAGCAAAAAGGATGAACGTGTGGTTTATTTGGATGTGGAAGTAGACGACGATATCATCGAGGCAAACGACAAGCCCTACTCCCGTTCAGCGGATGCGGGAGCCCACCAATTTGTGAACGAAGATGGCGAAAATCATTTGATCGTTCCCGTTGGAATGGTAAATCTTGACCAAGAAGAAGAAATCGTCTATACTCCCAATATTACCCGAACGGTCTTTTCGGGAACCAAGCGGATTAAAAAGGGGTCTTTGATAGAAAGACATTACGAGACCAATGTACTTGAGTCTTACAACCGTGACGAAAATATTGATTTTTCCCCCGCCCATAGAGAGTCGGATGACACTACACTCTACCAGCGCAGCGAATATAACCGCATGAACTAGAGTGAGAGTGCGCACTGATCAATCTGAAAGAAAAATAGATTCCCCTGGAGTTCCAAAAACTCCAAAATTGGACAGATGGAAAGTTTAACACGGATTGTAGCAGGCTTGCCTGATTTTTACTACTGTCTTTCCGCATATGACGAAGGAAGAGAAAACCGGCAGAAGACCGTAGTTAGGGAAGAATTTTCTGATATAACGGCGTATGGTACCTATACCGAAGCACGTTCGATACGGGAAATCATGTGCGGCGAAGCCGATACCGATATCTTCAATAGAACCCTGTGGAGCGCGGATTTGAACAAATGTGCCGGGTCAAAATAGTGATTATGCCTGGCACCCTCAATAAAAAAACCGACAGCTTTCAGCTGCCGGTTTTTTTATAGGGCTATTAACTCGCTTAATCAATTAATTCCCATAAAATCAGTGTTAGGCTCTACCACACCGTTCATGATATGTATTATACCATCGGAGGCTTGAATATCGGCCTTTATAATTTTTGCGCCAGCGATATAGACCGTATCGAAAGTTGCGCTTGCGGATACCGCAATTTCTTCGTCCACACCTGTTTCAATGATTTGGTCATCTTTTAATTCCCGTTTGAGAACTTTCTTCGGAATGAAATGATACCTGACAAAACGGATGAGATCGGTCTGGTTTTTCGGATTAGTGAGGTGATTCCACCTATCGATTGACATTTCATCAAAAGCGGCGTTGGTAGGAATCAAAATAGTAAACTCCTCATCGGCTATTTTCCAAGAAGCGCCCAGACCCGATAAAGCGAACAAATTCATGAAAGTTGAGAGATTCCTATCCATTTGAGCCAATTCAATAGCTTCGTAATTTCCAGGATTTTCTATACTGCACAATATTTAGTCATTACTGGATTGTGAATAAGCGGTGAAATTTAATAAGCCTACCCAATGAGGGTCGCTAAAAATTTTAGTGTTCTTGTTTTCATTTTAGTTGTGTTTTAAGATTTATATTTAAATGGTATATAAGATGCTATTAATAGAAGTGGTTTAAGTTTATTCCATTTGCTAAAAAATTGCCTTTTTTACTCATTTATTTATTTTTTCCAGCCGTAGCAATGTGAGGCAACTCAAAAAAGTATTTAAATGACCCAAAATGTCTAATGATGGTGGAAAAACAGAGAGTTTAAATCACTTTATAGATTTAAATTACATGCTGTCTTCACTAGACGGAAATTCTGCAAAAAGATCATCCACAAAATCCGAAATGGCCTGAGAATCTCTTTCTCCCCCCACAAAGTTGGATGCCGTTCCCTGCCAAACCACATTGTTGGTTTTCCGGTCGACAAGGCTCAGCATGAGCGTACCCGATTGAATTTTGTCGTAATCGACCTCATATCCAATTACGTTATTATAGACATTATACCCATAATAATAATATGGATCATAATAGGTTCCTACCCGATAGCCGGTTCCATAATAATTTGGATACGTGGCATAGACCGGATCAGTTTCCCTTTCGAGATTTGTATCAGTTTTGGTACCGATCAAGACTAAAAGATCGGGTTGGTTACGTTCTAGCTCGTATCCTAGTTCTTTCATTCCCTGATTTACATCGTTGATGACCGCTTCGCCAACATTCGGGTCGTCATAGCCCTTTGACGGGTCTTCGAAATTACCGTTCGGCAAATAAGCGAAAGTTTCATATTTGCTAAGGTCGGCATCCGAGGTTTTGGTCGTGGTGACCTTCGGCCCGCAACTGGATAAAACGGCCATGGCAAATAAGCCTATTATGGTCTTATTTAAATTTTTCATAGATTATTTTCAGATTATACTTCCTTTTACTTTTGTTAAAAAAGTATAATTGTAAAATAGAGGAAACACGAGTCCATTCCAGTTTAAAACTGATGCATTTGGTTTTGTGGGCAAACGGAATAATTCTTTCTGCAATAACGCACATTCCTCGACGCTTATTCGAAAAAATAGCAATCTTCAACTCCATGAAAATACGTTCGGCCACCCACCAAAATATATCCGCCATGGTTGCGTTAATCACCAAGGATAAACTACGCCTACTCCGCTAGGATTTCACGACCCGCTTCCGTAAAAGTACTATGATGCCTTCGAAAATATCCTCGTCGATCCTCATCAGGAATTGATGGTCATGGAGAAAGAAGAGGGACAGATTATTGACAGTCCGCAACTTTCGTTCCTGCAATCAATATCGAACCGATCAAGGGGGAATCCGCGCACAGATCGAGGCCGGTAGGATTTATGAAAATTATCGGGGAAAAGGTACTGGGCAACGATTTTTCGAATGGGCCCTTAAAAAGACACGAGAAAAGAACGCCCATGTCGTACGGACAAAGGAGGGCCCGAAGCTTTAAAGTTCTATGAAAAATTGGGATTTTACCGCCAGCCATGAGGATATGAAACTTCATTTATAGTAGGGAACCCCTTCGCGCCGGCCTGCAGGCTTGTGCATCCTAGTCAGGACTCCAGGAAAAACAAGATGCTATCCATTTCCTTCATTTACTTCTTAACTTTTGCCAACATCGGACTCCAAACAAATTTTTTTCCTATTTTGCAGAGACCTATCCCGTACAAACTATGCAAAACATCACCCGCCTTTTTGATTTCCCATATTACCAATTGGAAAAATACAAGCTACAAAAGTCCCTAGTCACCAAATACGATGGAGAATGGGTCGCGACCTCGACGCAGGAATATGTGGACCAGGCCAACGCTATCAGCCGGGGCCTTTTGCGGCTGGGCGTAAAACCCAACGAGAAAATTGCCCTTATCTCCATGACCAACCGAACGGAATGGACAATTATGGATATAGGAATTCTACAGCTTGGCGCCCAGAACGTACCCATTTATCCCACCATTTCCGAAGAGGAATATGCTTACGTGCTCAACCATTCCGAATCGACCTACTGTTTTGCTTCCTGCCGTGAGGTTTACGATAAAGTAAAAGCGGTGCAAGATCAAGTCCCCTGCCTTAAAGAGATTTATTCCTTTGACGAACTTTCCAATTGCAAAAATTGGAAGGAAATTTTGGAACTGGGCGCGGACACTTCCAATCAAGTAGAGGTCGAAAAATTAAAGGCCGAGGTCAAGACCGATGACCTGGCTACCTTAATATATACGTCGGGCACGACCGGAAAGCCCAAAGGTGTCATGCTGTCGCATTCCAATCTTGTAAGTAATGCCATTGAAAGCTCCAAACGCTTGGATATTGATTACGGAAATGTAAAGTGCCTAAGTTTTCTGCCCATCTGCCACGTCTATGAACGTATGATGATCTACCTCTATCAATACGCGGGCGTCACTATATATTTTGCAGAGTCTTTAGACAAAATCAGCGAAAATCTGAAGGAGACCGCACCGCATGTTATGACGGCCGTTCCCCGCTTGTTGGAAAAAGTCTACGATAAAATAATCGCCAAGGGAAAGACCTTGACGGGAATCAAAAAATCCCTTTTTTTCTGGGCGGTGGATGTCGGATTGCAATATGAACCTTATGGACAGAACGGCTGGTGGTACGAACAAAAACTCGCCTTGGCCCGAAAACTCATTTTCAGCAAATGGAAGGAAGGGCTCGGAGGTAACCTCTCTTTGATTGCCTCGGGAAGCGCTGCGCTACAGCCCCGGTTGGCGCGAATCTTCAATGCGGCAGAATTCGGCGTGATGGAAGGATACGGCCTTACCGAGACTTCGCCGGTGGTGGCAGTAAACGATATGCGCGATCATGGATTTCGTATCGGTACCGTAGGTAAACCCTTAGATAGAACGGAAGTCCGCATCGCCGATGATGGAGAAATCCTTATCAAAGGCCCTCAGGTGATGATGGGCTATTATAACGATGCCGAACAGACCGAAAAAGTACTGAAAAATGGATTTTTTAGTACCGGCGATATTGGGGAAATCGATGCGGACGGTTTTTTGAAGATTACCGACCGGAAAAAGGAAATGTTCAAGACCTCCGGCGGAAAATACGTGGCGCCGCAATTGTTGGAAAACCGTTTCAAACAGTCCCAGTTCATCGAACAGATAATGGTGGTCGGCGAAGGTGAGAAAATGCCCGCCGCACTTATTCAACCCGATTTTGAGCACTTGCACTACTGGGCCGAAAAACACGATATTACCATTCCCGAAAATTCGGATATCGTTTTGAATGAAAAAGTGCTGGCCAAATATCAGGAAGAAGTGGACAAGGCCAACGAAAAGTTCGCCAAATGGGAAAAAGTGAAAGTTTTTAGGTTGACTCCCGATGTATGGAGCGTCAATGATGGTCACCTAACTCCCACTATGAAATTAAGGCGGAAAATCGTTAAGGAAAAGTATCGTGAATTATATGATGATATGTATGGGTATAGATCCCATTGAATGCCGTTTCCACAGACTATAAAAATTATACCTATTTATTATGCATGCATAATAAAATTTGTTATATTTGGATACCTAAAACCGACCAATGAAAGAAATCACCATAGACTATGCCCTGCGAGCGACTTGGCAGGCTGTAGCCCGTATGTATAATGAAGAGGCGAAAAAATTTGGTTCGACTATGGCGGTCGGCTTTACCTTGTTGAGTATCGACCCCAAAACGGGAACGCCCTCAACGGCCCTAGGCCCTAAAATGGGTATGGAAGCAACCAGTCTTTCCCGTATTTTAAAACGGATGGAAGACCAGGAATTGATCGAGCGGCGGCCCAACCCCAAAGACGGTCGCGGCGTGTTGATCCACTTGACGGAGTTCGGGTTGGAAAAACGAAGAGATTCAAAGGATGCGGTGCTGCGATTTAATGAAACCGTCAGGACGCATGTTTCGGAGGACAAATTGAAAAGTTTTTTCGAAGTCACCGAAACCATCAATGAGTTGATTTCCGAGAAATGTATTTACGATGACAATCAGTTAAAGTGAGCGTTATCAATCTCTCTTTAATTCTTTGATCCAATCAAACTATAATCAATATTTAATAAGAACTCAGTGGATAGACATATAAAATACGTAGCGGTCATCGGATCGGGAATCATGGGAAGCGGCATTGCCTGCCACTTTGCCAATATCGGGGTGAAAGTTTTATTGCTTGACATTGTACCCCGCGAACTCAACGACAGGGAAAAAGCAAAGGGACTCACCCTGGAGGATAAGGCCGTCCGCAACCGCCTGGTCAACGATTCGTTGGCATCGGCCCTAAAATCAAAGCCTTCCCCTATTTACCACCATAAGTTCGCCGACCGGATCAAAACTGGAAATATGGAGGACGATATTGCCAAAGTGGCCGAGGTGGATTGGATCATTGAAGTGGTCGTCGAGCGGTTGGATATCAAGAAACAAGTTTTTGAGAAATTGGACAAACATAGAACCCCGGGTACCTTGATTACCTCGAATACCTCGGGTATTCCCATCCACTTTATGTCCGAAGGCCGCAGTGAGGATTTCCAGCAGTATTTCTGCGGTACCCACTTTTTCAATCCCGTTCGCTACCTCGATCTATTCGAAATCATTCCAGGACCCAAGACCTTGCCGGAAGTACTGGACTTCTTGAACAGATACGGTGAAAAATTCCTCGGAAAAACCTCCGTGGTAGCCAAGGATACGCCCGCCTTTATCGGAAACCGAATCGGTACCTTCAGCATTCAAAGTCTTTTTCATACGGTGAAGGATATGGAAATGACCGTTGAAGAAATCGACAAATTGACCGGTCCGGTAATCGGCCGCCCAAAATCCGCCACCTTCCGAACGGTCGATGTGGTCGGGCTCGATACTTTGGTGCACGTGGCCAACGGTATCTACGAAAACTGTCCCGATGACGAACGCAGGGATGTCTTCAAACTGCCCGATTTTATTGAAACCATGATGGAAAACAAGTGGTACGGTAGCAAAACGGGCCAAGGTTTCTATAAAAAGGTAAAGGATAAGGACGGCAATAGTGAAATATTGGGGCTGGACCTCGAAAAGATGGATTATCGCCCTAAGAAAAGCTCGAAATTTTCGGTGCTGGACAAGACCAAGACGATCGATCATGTGATAGACCGTTTTGAGGTATTGGTGAACGACACCGAAAAGGCCGGAAAATTTTACCGCAGGAATTTCGGTGCCCTTTTCGCCTACTCCTCCAACCGGGTTCCCGAAATTACCGATGAACTCTATAAGATCGACGATGCGATGCGGGCAGGCTTCGGTTGGGGCCACGGACCGTTCCAAATCTGGGATGCGATCGGGCTTGACAAAGGGCTTGAACTCATCAAAGAGCAAGGTTTGGAAGTAGCGGAATGGGTCAATAAAATGAAAGATTCCGGCAATTCCTCTTTTTATACGGTCAAGGATGGAGCGTCCTATTTTTACGATATTGCCTCCAACTCCATGAAGAAGGTTCCAGGGCAGGATGCGTTTATTATTTTGGATAATATCCGAAAATCCAAGGAAGTATTTAGAAATAAAGGCGTCGTCGTCGAAGACTTGGGAGACGGTATCCTTAATGTGGAATTCCAATCTAAAATGAACACCATCGACGGCGATGTTTTAGCGGGATTAAATACTGCCATCGATAGGGCCGAAAAGGACTTCCAGGGTTTGGTGGTCGGCAACCAAGCCAAAAATTTCTCCGTCGGTGCCAATATCGGTATGATTTTTATGATGGCCGTCGAGCAGGAATATGACGAGCTTAACGGGGCGATAAAGATGTTTCAGGACACCATGATGAGGATGCGCTATTCCGCCATTCCTACCGTCTCCGCTCCGCATGACATGACCTTGGGCGGCGGTTGTGAATTATCCTTACACGCCGACAAGGTGGTAGCCGCGGCAGAGACCTATATCGGGCTCGTGGAATTTGGCGTTGGCGTCATTCCCGGGGGCGGTGGTTCCAAGGAGATGACCTTACGCGCCCAGGATTCCTTTAGCAAAGGTGATGTAGAGCTGAACATTTTACAGGAATATTTCCTGACCATCGGGATGGCGAAGGTATCCACTTCCGCATACGAAGCCTACGATTTGGGCTACCTACAACACGGCAAAGATATAGTTGTCGTCAACAAAGATCGCCAAATCGCGACGGCCAAGGCCCATGCACTGTTAATGGCCGAAGCAGGTTACACCCAGCCCATCCAAAGAACGGATGTAAAAGTTTTGGGTAAACAGGCTTTGGGTATGTTCCTTGTCGGAACCGATTCCATGGAAGCCAGCCGATACATCAGTGAACACGATAAGAAAATTGCCAACAAGCTGGCCTATGTCATGGCTGGGGGAGATCTGTCAGAACCCACCCAGGTCAGTGAGCAATATCTTTTGGACTTGGAGCGTGAGGCGTTTCTGTCACTATGCACCGAAAAGAAAACCTTAGAGCGCATACAGCATATGCTCAAAAACGGTAAACCATTAAGAAACTAAAATACATGAAGACTGCCTATATAGTAAAAGCATATCGTACCGCTGTCGGAAAAGCTCCTAAAGGCGTTTTTCGGTTTAAGCGGTCCGATGAACTCGCGGCCGAGACCATCCAATATATGATGAGGCAACTACCGGATTTTGATAAGAAAAGAATCGATGACGTCATGGTCGGCAATGCCATGCCGGAAGGAAGCCAGGGCCTGAACATGGCCCGGCTGATCTCATTAATGGGATTGGATATCGTAGAAGTCCCAGGCGTTACGGTCAACCGTTTTTGTTCTTCGGGCATCGAGACCATTGGAATCGCCAGCGCTAAAATTCAAGCGGGCATGGCGGATTGTATCATTGCGGGAGGTGCGGAGAGCATGAGCTCGGTACCGATGACTGGCTACAAGACAGAACTGAACTATGACTTGGCGAAAGCTGGACACGAAGATTATTACTGGGGCATGGGAAATACGGCGGAAGCGGTGGCGCAGGAATTCAATGTGTCCCGGGAAGACCAAGACGAATTTGCTTTCCATTCCCATCAAAAAGCCTTAAAGGCCCAGGCAGAAGATCGGTTTCAAGACGAAATCGTACCCATTGAAGTAGAGCAGACCTTTGTCAATGAAAAAGGAAAAAAAGATACCAAATCCTACACCGTTACCAAAGACGAGGGTCCTCGAAAAGATACCTCCTTGGAAGCTCTGGCCAAATTGCGCCCCGTGTTCGCAGAAAACGGAACGGTTACGGCCGGCAATTCCTCCCAGACCAGTGATGGTGCAGCTTTCGTTATGGTCATGAGCGAAGATATGGTCAAAGAACTGAAGTTGGAGCCCATCGCAAGGTTGGTCAACTATGCTGCCGCTGGCGTACCGCCAAGAATAATGGGTATCGGTCCGGTCGCCGCAGTTCCCAAAGCTTTGAAACAAGGCGGTCTAAAGCAAAAGGACATCGAACTCATCGAACTAAACGAAGCCTTCGCCTCCCAGTCCATCGCCGTCATCCGCGAATTGGATCTGAACAAAGACATTGTCAACGTCAATGGCGGTGCTATTGCACTCGGTCATCCGTTGGGCTGTACAGGCGCCAAACTGTCTGTACAGTTATTCGACGAAATGCGCAAACGCAAGCTCCAGGGAAAATATGGATTGGTCACAATGTGCGTGGGAACAGGGCAGGGAGCTGCTGGAATCTATGAATTTTTGAATTAATAGTTGAAAACATGAATACACAAACCTTACAAAAAGATAATTTAATTCGCGGCGGCCAATTCCTTGTCAAGGAAACCAATTGTGAACACGTTTTCACCTTGGAAGACCTGACCGAAGAACAGCGCATGATGCGCGACAGCACCAACGAGTTCGTAAATCGAGAACTTTGGGCGCATTGGGAACGCTTCGAAAAAAAGGATTACGCATATACCGAGGAATGTATGCGAAAAGCGGGCGAACTCGGTTTGTTGAGTGTCGCCGTGCCCGAGGAATATGGCGGTATGGACATGGGCTTTGTCTCCACCATGTTGGTATGTGATTATATTTCCGGGGCAACGGGATCTTTTAGTACGGCTTTCGGAGCCCATACCGGAATCGGCACCATGCCCATTACCCTATACGGAACAGAGGAACAAAAGCAAAAGTATGTCCCTAAATTAGCCTCGGGGGAATGGTTCGGCGCCTATTGCCTCACAGAGCCTGGCGCGGGTTCAGATGCAAATTCGGGCAAGACCAAAGCGGTATTGTCCGATGACGGGAAACATTACCGTATTTCGGGACAGAAGATGTGGATTTCCAATGCGGGCTTCTGCAATCTGCTCATCGTTTTTGCCCGAATTGAAGACGACAAGTACGTTACCGGCTTTATCGTGGAGAACGATCCGGAAAATGGAATTTCTATGAATCCAGAGGAAAAGAAGCTGGGTATCCACTCCTCCTCCACCCGACAAGTTTTCTTTAACGAAACAAAAGTACCCGTTGAAAATATGCTCTCTGAGCGCGGTCAAGGCTTTAAGATTGCCATGAACGTCTTGAACATCGGCCGTATCAAATTGGCGGCCGCCTGTTTGGAAGCGCAGAGAAAGGTGGTGGACGAAGCTGCCAAATACGCCAATGAACGGATTCAGTTCAAGACCCCTATTGCCAACTTCGGGGCCATCAAGGCAAAATTGGCCCATATGGCGACCAATGTTTATGCCGGGGAATCCGCGAGCTACCGGGCAGCCAAGAATATCGAAGACCGTATCGCGATCAGGGAGTCCGAAGGAAATTCCCGTCCAGAAGCCGAATTGAAAGGTGTGGAGGAATATGCGATCGAATGCTCCATCTTAAAAGTGGCCGTTTCGGAGGATGCCCAAAAAACCACCGATGAAGGAATACAGATTTTCGGGGGAATGGGGTTCAGTGCCGATGCCCCGATGGAAAAAGCTTGGCGTGATGCCCGAATCGCGCGTATTTACGAAGGCACCAACGAAATCAACCGGATGCTGGCCGTCGGTATGCTGGTCAAAAAAGCCATGAAAGGGCATGTTGATCTGTTGGGTCCCGCTACTGCGGTAGGAGAGGAATTAATGGGAATTCCATCCTTTGAAACTCCCGATTATTCTGAACTCTTTGCCGAGGAAAAGGATCTACTGGCAAGATTGAAAAAGGTATTTCTTATGGTCACCGGCAAAGCGGTGGAGAAATTCGGTCCCGATCTAGAAAAGCATCAGCAGTTAATATTAGCCGCTGCCGACATACTTATCGAGGTCTATATGGCGGAAAGCACGCTGCTCAGGACCGAAAAAAACGCCAAACGTTATGGTGAAGACGCCCAAGCAACGCAGATAGCTATGTCAAGACTTTATCTGTACGATGCCACGGAAATCATTATCCAAAAAGGTAAGGAAGCTATTATTTCCTTTACCGAAGGCGATGAGCAGCGCATGATGTTAATGGGACTCAAACGTTTTACAAAGTACTCTAATTATCCGAATTTGGTGGCGCTGCGAACTCAAATCGCGGACAAAATCTCTGCGGATAACGGTTATACTTTTGATTGATCCTACAGGATATTTCACTTAAAAAACTTGACTAACTCAAGTCAACGCTTCCGTGTCTTCGGAAGGAAAAACCGCTCCAAATTGGGGCGGTTTTTGTAGGCTCACTCCTTCATGGACTGCAAAATCTTCTCTTCACTGTGTTTTTTAGAAAAGTTGATAGCGCATTCGATCAGCGCGAGGTGCGAGTAGGCTTGCGGAAAGTTTCCCAATAATCGCTTCGTCTTAAAATCGAGGTCCTCACTGAAAAGATTTAAATGATTGCTGTAACCCAGCAATTTTTTGAAGTGTTTCTCCGCCTTTTCCTCTTCCCCGATTTTAAAAAGACTGTTGATATACCAAAACGTACAAACGGTAAAAGAAGAGGAGGGTTCTCCGAAATCATCCTCGTTTTTATAACGGTAGAGCAATCCGTTATTGCTCAGTTCCGTTCCAATGGCTTTCACGGTGCTAATAAACCGTTCGTCCTTAGCATCGACGCACCCATACGATTCCATCAACAGTACGGCGGCGTCCAAATGTTTGGTGCCGTAGGATTGGGTGTAGGCGCCGACCTCTTCGTTCCAGGCCTTATCGTATATATCGTTCCAAATCTCCTCCCGCAAAGGCTTCCACAATTCGATTTTATGTTTTTTGTTCATCATCCCGGCTACTTTAATGGCGCGATCCACGGCCGTCCAGCACAGAACCTTTGAAAAGGTAAAGTGCCGGTCTTCCGAACGGAATTCCCAGATGCCCTTATCTGGTTCTTGCCAGTGTTTTTCCACAATCCAGATGATACCTTTGGTAATGCTCCAAATTTCCTCGCTATTCTCGACGTCGGTACTGAAGCGTTTCAATTGTTCGTAAATGACGTCCATTAGAATACCGTAAATATCGTTTTGCTTTTGCTGATAGGCTGCATTTCCAATTCGTACGGGTTTTGATCCCATATAACCGCTAAGATGATCTAATGTTTCTTCGGTGAGCTTCTTTTCTTTATTGATACCGTACATAATCTGCAACTTTTCGTCCTTATCGGGCATCAGGTCGGTGATAAATTGTAGATAACGCTTGGCAATATTTTTGTGTCCCAGATCGGAAACCACTTTCACCACCATAGAAGCGTCCCTTATCCAGCAGAAACGGTAGTCCCAATTTCGCACTTCGCCAATAGTTTCGGGCAAGGAGGTTGTGGCAGCGGCCAAGACAGCACCGGTCTTGTCGTAACTCAAAAGTTTGAGGGTTACCGCACTACGATGTATTTCGTCGTTATATTTTCTATAGGTCGGGGTATTGTTGCTCCAGTTGAGCCAATACACCTTCGTACGTTCCAGTTCCAAATACATTTTTTGTATGTTGGGCAGCAGTATTTTCTCGTTATATCCCAGTAAAAAATAACCATCCTCGGTCAGTTCGATTTCCCGACCCTCGACCACTGCATTTTTATTGAAGGAAGTGTAAAGAAAAACGGTATCGAATTTCTCGGCGTGGGTAAGACATACCACAAAATTTCGTTTTACGAAGATTTTAGTCTCTCCGATGGCATACTCCAGTTTGGGGTCGTACAGCACTCTGAATTTTGGATTTCCCTTAATATGCTTTACATATCTAATGATTTCGGGGGGAGCATGATACGAGCCGTCTGCATTGTGATAGCGCGGCATAAAATCACGTAGCTCGAAGATGTTATCGCCATCCGAAAATTTTGTGATCAATAAGGCCGTATTAGGTTTATACCACTGAGAAATGCTGTAGGTCTCATCGACCAATATTTCAAAACTGCCCCCGATCTCTGTGTCGAGCAATTTGGCGAAGACCGATGGGGAATCGAATTCCGGTAAACAACACCAGTCGATGCTTCCTCTTTTTGATACCAATGCGGCACTTCTGCAATTCCCTATTATTCCGTAATCTAAATTATCCATATATTTATTGGTTTGGATTTGTTTCGGTCTTGGACGATGAAAAAGCTTGGGTCAAACAGCATTATCCAAAAAAGAGGCCAGTAAACTGGACTTTACCGATAAAATTCTTAATTCATAAGGGGCCCTCTATTGCGATTGCCCTTCTTTTTACCGAAATTTAGAGCAATAATACGGATTTGGACGGGCATAGGCTCAAATAAAATCCCTATTTTCAATCTCAATATTAAAATCATAAACTGCCATGGGCAAAACTATCATAATCTCAAACCGGCTACCCGTTCAATTACAGATCGATAAAGGAGAAATTATCGCCATTCCGAGCATAGGAGGTCTGGCCACAGGAATGAAATCCGTACATACCGGCGGAGACAGTCTATGGATAGGATGGAGCGGACTGACGGAGGAGGAAATTCCAGAAGAGCTCTCTCCGCAAATAGACAAAGCCCTCGCAAAACACGGATCCTCTAAAGTCAACCTGACGGAAAAAGAAATCGACGGCTATTATTACGGCTTTAGCAATCGCACCGTTTGGCCGTTGTTCCATTACTTTCTGGAATACTCTGAATTCGAACAAAAATTCTGGGATGCCTATAAGACCGTAAACCAAAAATTTGCTGACGCCATCCTAGAAAAGGCCGACGACGACGATACCATATGGGTACACGACTACCAATTGATGCTTGTACCACAGATGGTACGGGAAAAACGGCCCGATATTTCAATAGGCTTCTTCTTGCATATTCCCTTTCCTTCCTTTGAAATATTCCGTACCCTACCCTGGCGCGAAGAGGTTCTTAGAGGATTACTGGGATCCGATCTCATAGGCTTCCACACCTATAGCTATGAACGCCACTTTTTAAGCTCCGCTCGCCGATTATTGGGACTTGAGGTTAGTTTTAACGATATTTCGATGAATGATAGAATAATCAAAGTAGACTCCTTTCCCATGGGCATCGACTATAAAAAGTTTAGCGAGGCCGCACAAAAACATCATGAAAGCTCTGATAAACAAAAATCGGAATTGCAACAACGCCTTGACACGCACAAGGAAGCCGATCCCGATGCCAAGTTCTTCCTCTCCATCGACCGGCTCGACTATTCCAAGGGAATCGCCAAACGCATCTACGCTTTCGAATATTTCTTGAACAAATATCCACAGTATAAGGAGAAAGTCCGCCTGATCGTACTGGCGGTCCCCTCCCGCTCCAACGTTCCCCAGTACCAATTGCTAAAAAAGGAGGTGGACGAGCTGGTAGGCCGTATCAACGGGGAGTTTTCGACCGTTAGCTGGACGCCCATCTGGTATTTCTACCGCTCCATGCCCTTCGAAAACCTGATCGACCTTTATACCTCGAGCGACATTGCCTGGCTCACGCCCCTACGCGACGGTATGAATCTAGTGGCCAAGGAATATATCGCGACGCGCACCGACCAAACGGGAGTTTTGATATTAAGCGAAATGGCCGGTTCGGCACACGAAATGAATGAAGCCCTACTTATCAACCCCAATAACTTCGAACAGATTGCCGATGCCCTTCATACGGCAATCAACATGCCCGTAGAAGAGCAAAAACGCCGGAACGCCGTGATGCAAAAGCGATTGGAGCGCTACAACGTCGAGAAGTGGGCCAACGACTTTATGAATTCCCTGTTGGACCAAAAGGAAAAGGATTATTCCTACCACGCCAGAAGATTATCGGTCGACGAGATGAATACGATACAGAACACCTACCGGTCTGCTAATAAAAGGCTGTTGTTCATCGATTACGACGGTACTTTGGCCGGATTTCACAATAACCCCCAAAAAGCGGCACCCGACGAGGAACTATATTCCCTTTTGGATACCATATCTTCGATGAAAAACACCGACATGTTCCTGATAAGTGGGCGTGACAAGGAAACCTTTGCGAAATGGTTCCTCCCCAAAAAATATAATATGATCGTTGAGCACGGGGTCTGGATATCGAAGCAGGGCGAAGATTTCAAAATGTTGGAAAATGTCAAAAAAGAGTGGATGGAAAAAATCCGTCCCGTTTTGGAATCCTTTGTGGACCGTACGCCCGGAAGCTTTATCGAGGAAAAAAACTACTCCCTGGCCTGGCACTACCGCAATACCGATCCAGATTTCGGCCAAAAGAGGGCCACTGAACTCAATACCGTGCTTACCAGCCTCATAGGTACCGATGATCTCAGCGTACTGAACGGTAACAAAGTGATGGAAATCAAAAGCAGCAACGTCAACAAAGGCCGTGCCGCCATGCGAATGTTTTCGGAAGAAGACTACGATTTCGTATTCGCCATAGGTGACGATTGGACCGATGAATTCATGTTTCAGGAACTGCCCGAAAGTGCGATTACCGTGAAAGTGGGCCGACAGAAGACCCATGCCCGGTATTATGTCGATAGCATCAAGAACGTGAGGGCCCTTTTGAAGCGGTTTACGAAGTAAAAACAAAAAAGAAGAGAACAAATCCCAATTAATGAAAGCCAAACTAGCAGCGATATTTCTGATCGCAACCACGTCCCTTTACGCCCAGACCAATACCGAAGTATATCTTTTGGATGTAAAAACGGTCGATGGCAAGACCGAGCTGGTTAATCCCAGGAACATCTCGAACAACGAGGGCTACGACAACCAACCCTCTTTTTATGATGGGGAAACCCTCCTTTTTTCATCCACTAGAAACGGACAGACCGATATTGCCCGGTACGATATACCATCGGATACGATTTCTTGGATCAACGACACCCCACAGGGGAGCGAGTATTCGCCCTTAAAAATTCCAGGTAAAAATGCCATTTCCGCGATTCGACTGGATACCACCGGACTGCAACGCCTCTACGAGTACAGCGTATGGAACGGCAGCTCGACCGCCTTGTTGGACAGCCTAAAGGTCGCTTACTACGTTTGGTATAATAAAGATATCGTGGTCTCCTCAGTTTTGGCTGACGGTCGAATGGATCTGGTGGTATCCGATCTGAGGGACGGTAGCCATCGCACGGTTCAGCAAAATGTAGGTCGCTCGTTGCATAAAATTCCCCATACAGACCTTGTCAGTTTTATCAGTAAAGAAAAAGACCCTTGGGAAATCCGTTCCTTAGATCCGGTCACCGGGGAAGTACAGAAGATTACCGATATGTATAAAAAAACCGATGATATGGCGTGGTTGGCCGATGGTGCCATCATCGCTGCAGACGACCAGATATTGATGGAAATACACCCTAAGAAACAGAAGGAATGGGAGCGGTTTTTACGCCTTGAAAAAAGGGAGATAAGCAACATCAGCCGTATTGCTGTGAGCCCGAACGGAAAATACCTAGCACTTGTCTTCGAGGAATCGGCCGAAGCTATTATCCAGACCCAATTGAACGCATACAATGCGAGGGATATAGATGCCTTTTTAAATTCCTATTCGGAAGATGTCCAGGTATTTACCTTTCCCGACGAGCTACGGTTTCAGGGCAAGGAAAAAATGCGGGAAAAATATGCCGATTTATTCAGGAACAATCCAGACCTACACTGTGATATCAAAAACCGGATGCTCATCGGAAACAAGGTTGTCGATGAGGAAAACATTAGCGTAAACGGCACGAATTTCAATACCGTGGCCATTTATGAAGTGGAAAACGGAAAGATTGCCAAGGTCACCTTTTTAAGATAAAATCACCTGAATATGCACAAAATCGTTCCCTTACTACTTTTTTTGTTTTCTATCTTTGCCTATTCGCAGACCGACCAACGTCTTTATGATATCATCAACGCGGTATCCGCAGAACATATCAAGGAAGATGTGACCCATTTGGTGGCCTTCGGAACGCGCCATACCCTTAGCGATACCGTTTCCGACACCCGCGGTATCGGGGCGGCAAGACGGTGGATAAAAAGTGAATTTGAGAACATCTCCGCGGATTGCAATAGCTGTTTGGAAGTTTCCTTTCAAAAAAACCTGGTCAAAAAAGGGGATAACGACCGCATCGTAAAAGATGTGGAAGTGGTCAACGTCTTGGCGATCAAAAGGGGCACAAAATATCCCGACCGCTATATTCTGATGAGTGGGGATATCGATTCCCGTGTCAGCGACGCCAATGATTATACTTCCGATTCTCCCGGCGCCAATGATAATGCCAGTGGAATGGCGGGTACGCTGGAAGCTGCCCGGGTGCTTAGTCCATACGATTTTGAGAACAGCATCGTCTTCGTCGGACTCTCGGGAGAGGAACAAGGCCTCTATGGCGGGAAAGGATTGGCCGCATATGCCAAAGAACAGGGCTGGGAGATTATCGGTATCCTCAACAACGACATGATCGGAAACATTCAAGGGGTGGACGGCATTATTAGCAATACTGACTTCCGGATATTTTCCGAACCCGTACCGCCCACCGAGACCGAGCAAGAACGTAAGGCGAGACGTTTTTACGGCGGGGAGGTCGACGGTATATCCCGACAACTGGCACGGTATGTGCATAAAACGACCAAAACCTATATGCCAGAAATGAACCCCATGATGATCTATAGGTTAGACCGGTTTGGCAGAGGCGGTCATCACCGTCCCTTTAACGATGCCGGTTTTGCCGGGGTCCGAATTATGGAGGCACACGAGAACTATACCCAACAGCATCAGGATATCCGTACGGAGAATGGTATCGAATATGGGGACAAGTTAGAACATATCAATTTCGACTACGCCCGAAAACTGACCGCCGTAAACGCGATTAGTCTGGCCTCCCTCGCCTGGGCACCGCCCGCTCCCAAGAAGGTAGAAATCGGCGGCATCGTCGAACCCTCGGCAAAACTGGGATGGAGTGAGGTCGATGGGGCCTCGGGCTATAAAATCTACTGGCGCGACACTACCTCCCCCACTTGGGACCATAGCTATTACGTCGGCGATGTTACCGACTATACCTTGGAAGGGGTCGTTATCGATAATTACTTCTTTGGAGTTGCGGCGGTGGGAGAGAATGGATTCGAGAGTGTGGTGGTTTTTCCGAATGGAATCTTGCAGTAAAAAATTCTGAATCCCAACCACCGAATCCCTGTCCTAATGTTGGAATTTGATGCTTTGGTTTTGAAATCTTATCTGTCGGCAGACCGATTTTACAATTTTTATTTTTAAACAGTTTAAAAAAATGAAGTACGCTCTTGAAATGGCTGCCCTTCTAATGACGCTGACCACTTTCGGCCAGCAATTGACCGAACAGGATACCCTGCGCGGCAGCATCACGCCCGAGCGGGAATGGTGGGACCTCAATTACTATGACCTGTACGTCGATGTCAATCCCGAGCGCAAATATATTTCGGGAGAGAACACTATCCGCTATAAGGTTTTGGAACCGAAACAGGTGCTTCAGATCGATCTGCAGCCGCCACTGAAAATTGAAAAGGCAACCCAAGACGGCAAGGAACTGAAAGTAGAGGACCATGGTAATGCCCATTTCGTGCAACTACTAAAACCACAGCGAAAAGGGGATTTTAATGAACTTACCGTCACCTATTCCGGCCACCCGAAAGAGGCCGTCCGGGCCCCTTGGGACGGCGGGTTTTCATGGACGAAAGACGACAATGGCCAGGATTTTATTGCCACTTCGAACCAAGGTCTGGGGGCCAGCGTCTGGTGGCCCAATAAAGACCATATGTACGATGAGGTCGACAGTATGCTCATCCGCATAAAAGCGCCCAAAGGACTGATGGACGTCTCCAACGGCCGGCTACGCAAGATCGATTCAACGACCAATATCTATAACTGGTTCGTATCCAATCCTATCAATAATTATGGGGTGAACATCAATATCGGCGATTACGTTCATTTCGTGGAGGAATATCAAGGCGAAAAGGGTAGCCTTGATATGGATTATTATGTGTTAAAGGATCATCTCGAAAAGGCGAAAAAACAGTTTAAGGATGCCCCCAAGATGATGGAAGCCTTTGAATATTGGTTCGGACCCTATCCTTTTTATGAGGACAGCTATAAACTGGTGGAAGCACCTTATCTCGGAATGGAGCACCAAAGCTCGGTCACTTACGGCAACGAATTCAAACAGGGATATCTGGGGAGGGATCTTTCAGGTACCGGGTGGGGACTGAAATTCGACTTTATCATCATTCATGAATCCGGCCACGAGTGGTTCGCCAACAATATTACCTATCGGGACATTGCCGATATGTGGATCCACGAGGCGTTTACGGCCTATTCGGAAAATCTTTTCCTGGATTATTACTACGGCGAGGAAGCCTCGGCCGATTATGTTATCGGTACACGAAAAAATATCGTAAACGACAAACCTATTATCGGGCCTTACGGTGTCAACCGCGAAGGTTCCAAGGATATGTACTACAAAGGAGCCAACATGTTGCATACCATCCGGCAACTGGTCGACGACGATGAAAAATGGCGGCAAGTTTTACGGGGACTGAACAAAGAATTCTACCACCAGACCGTGACGACAGAACAAATTGAGGATTATATGTCCAAAAAATCCGGAATCGACCTATCCAAAGTATTTAATCAATACCTCAGAACGGCTATGGTTCCCACTTTCGAATACAAAGTAGATGGCCATTCCCTTACCTATCGCTATACCGATGTAGTGGAGGGTTTTGATATGCCGCTCAAAATATCCGTGGACGGAAAAACGCATTGGATTACGCCATCCGCCCAATGGAAAACAGATAATTTCAACGGGAACCTTACCACCTTACAGGTCGATCGTAATTTTTATGTGAAAACCGGAAGATAATAGACTGGTAAAATCCACGATCACTTGGCATCGAACCGAACTTTTGTCAATGCCACAGGGACCGACTCCTTATCGTCGCCTTCCTTAGGCTTATAAACAAAATAAACTTCATCAGCCTTTATATCCGTTTTCTTTTCCAAGCTGATGGGTATGGTACCCCCCCGTTGACCGGTTGCCGGCTTGGGCATGCTACCCTTGCCCAATAATTCCCCGTCAGGGGAGTTCAGGTGCATCTCAAAATCGATTCCGTTTTGGGGCGCTTTCTGCCATCCGGCTGTCAATGTAGCGGAATCGACGCCTTTCAGGTCCACATTTTCCAGTGCGAACCATCCTTGTTCCGAGGGCAGTATTAACATGTCTTGACCATTAAACTGCATGGGGGTAAAGCCATCGGCCTTTATCTTTTTTGAAAAGTTTATGGTGCTTCCCTGCAAGGCAACGGAGGTAACACCTGTCAAGGGAATAGTACCCTCCGCCCCATTATCGGTATAGCTGGCAGTCAACACCATAACATTATCGCCCTGTTTGGGTTTGGGTTCAATCGTACCCGAAGCGGGCAACGATTTCTCTTTGACGGAATCGTCGGCCAATGACAGAATGTATTGTACAATTTGACGGGTCTCGTCTTTGGTCACATCCGGATGCGCGGGCATTACGACCTCTCCCCAGACCCCTCCTCCACCGGATGCTATCTTGTTTTGCAGATAATCCGCAGCTTCGGGTTTATTTTTGTACTTCATGGCCACATCGGTATAATTAGGGCCGATCGAGGCCTCCGCTTCCTTATGGCAAGTCTTGCAGTCCATACCTTGAACTAGGGCTTTGCCGGTTACGGCAGCGGATACCCGTTGATGCCCCAACGACTGATTCTGTTTGTCGTAGCTTTCGAGATAATCGACGGATACGAACAAGTTAGAGGGGTCGATGGCAGTGCCGTCGGGGTCAGTGGCCGTCACCGAATAATGGACTGGCACCCCTTGCAGAAAGAAGGAGGAGTTGCCACCGTTGAGGTCAATGGCGACCTCTGGCCTTGAGTTGCCCGCCACAACCTGTACGATTTCACTTTTGGCCGATTCGCCCTGGGCATCCTTTACCGTCACCGAAACATTATAATCGCCTGCATCTTCATAGGTATAAGATACTTCAGGTTCCTTGGTTTCCTTGGTCTCACCATTGCCAAGATCCCAAACATAGCTTAGAGCATCCTTTTCGCGGTCTTTGGCTTCGACCTTTGCGGTGACCGATAAGGGCAATTTTCCCGAAGTCTTGTCCACAATAATATCATCGATAAGTGGTGGACGGTTTCCACCGTTGTATTCAATATAGCTTAAACCGGAATCGGGGTTCTGGGAAAACCATCCACTACCGTATTCCAAAAGATATACCTTCCCATTGGGACCCATTTCCATATCAATTAGATTGTTCAGGTCGATATCGGATGCGAAAGGTTCCATTTTATTAAAAGTGCCGTCATCGAAGTGGGTAACAGCCATCATCCAGCCACGTATCCAATCGTAGATAATCGTTCTGCCGTTGTAATAGGCGGGAAGACCCCCGCCATCGGGATATAGGTCGGAATAAAAGGTCGGACCGGCCATGGCGTTTCTTCCTCCTGTACCGACCTCCGGAAATTCTTTGGATTCATCATACGGATAATAAACATAAGCTGGCTGTGCCGGAGGTAGTTCCCGAAGCCCCGTATTGTTCTTCGAATCGTTGACCGGGTGCAGGGGGTCAAAGATTTTTCCGCTTTTCCCGGTCTCGTAATCATAGTCCACATAGGCCTTGTTGTCCGCAATGAACAAAGGCCAACCGTAATTGCCCGCTTCCCTCGCCTGGTTCATTTCATCGTAACCCTTTGGACCCCGGGTGTCAAGGGAATCAACCCGTGCATCGGGACCTACTTCGCCCCAGTAGAGATAACCATTCTTCGGGTCTACGGAAATCCGGTACGGGTTGCGGTGTCCCATGGTGTAGATTTCCGGTCGTGCTTTTTCAGTACCTTCCGCAAAAAGATTTCCCTCTGGAATGTCGTAGCTTCCATCCTCATTTACTTTAATCCGCAGTATTTTTCCCCTGAGATCATTGGTGTTTCCCGAAGAGCGTCTAGCGTCGTACTGTTTGTGTCCAGGAGTGTCGTTTAAGGGGGCATAGCCGTTGCTCACATATTTCTCGTTCTTTTCATTGAAAGGGGTGGAGTTGTCACCGGTGGATAGGTATAGCAGATTGTCGGGACCGAACGCAATCGATCCCCCCGTATGGCAGCAAATTTCCCGTTGGGTTTCCACTTCCAGAATCACCTGTTCCGAGGCTTTATCGAAAACCCCGTCCTCATATTTAAACCGTGAAAGCCGGTTGACCCATTCATCCCCGGAAGGGGCATAATATAGGTAGATCCAATGGTTCTCGGCATAATTAGGGTCTTTTTGCAGTCCCATCACACCTTCCTCGGCATTGACATCGGGGGTGTGCAAGGTCTTGAAATAGACGTCGAGTGCCCCCACCTGCTTGAGTTCTTGGGTAGCATCGTCGTAGAGCATGAGCTCGCCACGACGTTGTGCGACCAGCACGTTTTGGTTCGGCAGCACCGTCATTTCTGTGGGTTCGAAAAATTCACCCGTTATCAGCTGCTTTTTTGAAAACCGATCCGCATCGGGCGGAATTTGGGTCACTGCTTTGTCATAATCCAATATCTGGTTATCACCTATGGCATATTCGAT
This sequence comes from uncultured Flavobacteriaceae bacterium, assembly GCA_963734985.1. Lineage (GTDB taxonomy): Bacteria > Bacteroidota > Bacteroidia > Flavobacteriales > Flavobacteriaceae > Pricia. The sequence continues at coordinate 481,481 of CAVTJB010000002.1, read as the reverse complement.
ACCGCCCAGGATATGTTTGAGGAATTGTGGGTCGGAATAGCTCTCGTCGGTATGTCCGGCTCCGGTATAAAAGGCGCGACCGCCATCATATTCATGGTACCAGGCAAAAGGATGGTAATCACCGTTGGATCCCCCATCATAGGTTGATTCGTCCACGGTCATTACCACATTGACATCGGGATTGATTTTGTTATAGTTATAGATTTCGTCACTTCGGTGCCAGACGGTATCTTTAAAGAATTCCGTGGCGATAAAATTCTTGTCCTTTATAATGAAATCCGCTTCGGGCGTACCGGATGGATGGCTCCTAAACTGCGCCCCGACCAGTTGGGTATACCATCCCCAGTCGTATTCGGTATCGGCAGCGGCATGGATTCCCACGAACCCCCCCCCTGACTGTATATAACGCTCAAAGGCTGCCTCTTGCTTGGCATCCAAGACGTTCAGGGTGGTACTCAGAAATACGATGGCGGAATATTTTTTCAGGTTGTCCTCATTAAAAAGTTCCGCGTTCTTAGTGGTATCGACCTCGAATCCGTTTTCGCTGCCCAGTTTTTGGATGGCGGCTATACCAGTGGGGATAGAAGCGTGCTTAAATCCCATGGTCTTGGAAAAAACGAGCACTTTGGGATTTCCTTCGCGCTGGTTGCCGCAGCTTGTCAAGCTCAGACCGATTATGAGGATAAAAAAAAGAAGAACATTTTTTTTCATAAAAGTAATTTGTTGGTTTTCTTATAGCCGCTAAAGGTAGGAATATACATTGAAAATACATAAAGTCCCAAGCCGTAATTTTAAGCTTATCTTTACATTGGATTGTGAAAAGTGTACCCGGCCAGCGTGTGTTCGTCTCCGGATTTCTTTTCTAGTCGGCTTTCGTTTATGTCTAAATTACCCAAGGAGCATCAATTTGTTGATTTATCCGATTATGGCAGGCCCGTCGCCCAGGCCGTGGCCCGTGCGCTGACACACACTCCCATTACCCCGATTCACGCCACGTTGGGTTTTGTAATTTCCGGCTTGGTGGCTATTGCCTGCATCCTCCATCATCTGTACTGGGCGGCTACCTTTTTTTTAATTTTGAAATCCATTTTGGACGCCGCCGATGGGGAGTTGGCCCGCATGAAGAAAACCCCTTCCTACACGGGCCGCTATCTCGATTCAGTCTCCGATATTGTGCTCAATCTACTGATTTTACTTAGCATTTGGCACATCACGCAACGAATACTGCCCTATACCCTGTTGGCTTTTTTCGGTATGCAGCTGCAGGGCACCCTATACAATTACTATTATGTCATCCTAAGAAATAGATATGACGGCGATACTACGAGCCGTATCTTCGAAATCGATGCCCCAAAGGCATTGAAAGGCGAAAAGCAACGCCACATCGACATCCTGTTTTTTTTATATCGGCTTTTTTATGGGATTTTTGACCATATTATCTATTTTCTGGATCCGAAGGCGGCCGAAAGCCAACCTGCCCCCAAGTGGTTGATGACCGCCGTTTCAACATTTGGCCTTGGCTTTCAATTGTTGCTCATCGGGATTATGTTGCTTGTGGGACTAGAAGATTTTATCGTACCCTATTTTGTCGCCAATACCGCATTTGTCTTTGTTTTTATTGGAATACGAAGGCGGATAAATCGCTGATTTAATTCAGCTTACTAAAATTTCTATTGATTTTAATCCCATATGACACTATAAAAAATGCTCTTTCTTTAACCTTAAGAGCATCCTGCCACGAGGGAACCCATGTCACTACCAGTAAGGCTGAGACCGTGGGAGTGGTCTCATTCCCAAACCGATACTGTCAAAATCAAATCTGTTTGAGCAAGCGAACAGATCAATTATCATTACCTTTATGCAAAAATCTAAAACACTTATAGACATGAAAACAATCAAATTAACGCTTATAGGGCTTTTATTGATAGGCTCTTACAGTTGTAAGGAAGTAAAAAAGGATGCTGATAATGCCGACGACTCTATGGAGGAAGGTATGGATAACATGAATGAGGATACCAACGATATGATGGGCAAGAGCATCACCGTACAGATGATGCCTAAAAGTGGCAGCAATGTTGAGGGTACCGTTACCTTCACCCAAGAGAATGACGAGGTTCAGATGAAAGCTGATTTTTCGGGACTGTCGGAAGGTGAACATGCGATCCACATTCACGAGAACGCTGACTGCTCCGCCGATGACGGAACATCAGCAGGGGGTCACTGGAACCCGACCAATGAGGAGCACGGCAAATGGGGCTCTTCCGACGGCTATCATCGCGGGGATATTGGCAACATGACCGCCGATGCCGATGGTAATGCCACAATGGAGTTTACAACCGACGAATGGTGTATAGGCTGCGACGATGAAGAAATGAATATTATCGGTCACGGGGTCATCGTACACGACGGTGCCGACGATTTCACCTCGCAACCGAGCGGCGATGCCGGCTCACGGGTCAGTTGCGGCGAGATTTCACAATAGGATATGTCTCAATGTAAAAAACCGCCTTCGAGGCGGTTTTTTTTATATATTTATTGACCATAATGATATTTAAAGCTGTTTATTTTAGTAATAGCCTCCTTAACCAACAAATCTATTGATGGACCAAGAAGAACTAGTATTGCGTTTCCAGAAGAAAGATGTAATCGCCTTTGAAAAGCTCTATGAAATGTACTGGGAAAACATTTGCGGAGTAATCAATACCGTTGTGAGGGATAAGTTTCTGGCCGAAGAGATTGCCCAGGACGTTTTTACCAAAATTTGGCATAAATCTGACAGTTATAGTCCATCGAAGGGACGCTTTTTCACTTGGATCTTGAACATCGCCAGAAATGCTGCCATCGATAAAGTGCGCTCGAAATCCTATAAAGACCAACAAAAAAATCTGTCCGCCGATTTCTTCGTAGGTATTTTAGACAGAGCGGATACTAGCGATCAACCGAACGAATTCCAAATCGATACTTCCGCGCTCCAAAAACTCGTGCTGAACCTAAAGAAAAAATGTCTGCAGATTATCGAAATGCTGTATTTCAGGGGATACACCCAGAAGGAGGCATCGAAGGAGCTTGACATTCCGTTGGGTACGGTAAAGACCAGGAACAGAAGCTGTATTTCTAAACTCAAGGAAAATATTACTTTGGAATGGAAGTAGATAAATATATAGCATCGGGAATTTTGGAACTCTACGTGGCAGGCTTGCTCACTGAGGAAGAAAATTTAGAGGTACACCGGAATGCCATGGAACATACCGAAATTAAGAACGAAATCTTGGCCATAGAGGCGGCGATTCTTGAACTGACCCAAGCGGTCACCCCTAAATACACAAAACGTAAAGGTTTCGAGGATATCAAAGTACGCGTTGGGGAAATAAAGGATAGGAAGGTCGTAGAGTTGCCAAAAGAAGAAAAATCCAATTGGAGCAGCTATATCGGATGGGCCGCCGCTATTTTGTTTGGGGCCGGACTGATATGGTTTTATGTACAGAACGACCACCTCAAAAGGGATATTAAAATGGCCAACGAGCAGAACGAGGTATTGGAGCAGCAAATCTTCGAGGCTCGCGGTTCATTGTCCAATACCCAAGAACTCCTGAACTCGCTGAGGGATAAGAACGTGACCGTAGTCGCTCTGGGCGGACAGGAGGTTTCTCCCGATTCCTACGCAAAAGCCTATTGGAACAAAGAAGAGAATAAAGTGCTCATTGATGCCCAGGGTCTGCCCGAACCACCCGACGGTATGGTATATCAGGTATGGTCGCTGAAAATGGATCCCCTGACCCCGACCAGCGTCGGACTTTTGGATAATTTCGCTTCGGATGAAAATAAAATCTTTACCTTGAACAACCCCAATGAATCGGAAGCTTTCGGAATTACCCTAGAGCCGGCCGGCGGTAGTGAAGGGCCGACTATGGAACAATTGTATACGCTCGGGGCAGTATCCTCATCGTAGAAAGATGAGTTATAAAATAATAATTCCCGTAAAAAATATTTTACGGGTTTTTTTTCCAAAGCTAACGACTGCGGGGCTTGTCCAGTGCCGCAACGGCCTCCTTGCAAGTACACACACAAGGTAAGTCATGAACTTATTTGTCAAAAGAGAGGTAAGAAATCACCAACTTCCTTCCTTAGAAATTAAAGCCCAAACGGAACAGCAACCGATACACCCCTTATAGATTATATCAAAAAGCAGATACAGGAAAAGCATGGGAAAAAGGGACCACAGACAGAAAGGACAGAACTTCTGTTTCATCTTCCCCTAAAAAAATCAAGTTGGTTGCTTTTGATGACATAGCCAACGCGAATCATACTGGTGAATGCCTTATAATCGAAAAGATTTTCGCTTTGACCGACATACCATTCCAGCATAAAATATTGATTGAACCGGTTACTCTTGAATGGATTATAGTAAACACGGGGCCTGAACGTACCCTTGGTATCCCAGGTCAAACCCTTTCTTAGTAAAACCTCGGCGTAGAGTTTGTTGGGGACTTAGTTCATAGGAAAGTTCGATTTCACCGATGCCCTTGTAGTCCAAAATATCGGGGTTTCCTTCTTGATAGGCAAAGGGTATCCATGCTTTGGCCCTTATCTTCAGTTTCTCGTCAAGGTGGGTAACATATTCCATACTCAACCGGTTCCAGCTTCTTGAGAAAATGCTGTCCCTTCCGTTCGATTCGTGCTCATAATATACCATCGCTATGCCCTTTAATCGGTTGTTTTTGTCAAACATAGGCTTGCCCACGCCCAAGGTTGGGTTGAAGTTGATTTCCCGAAAGGGGTAGGAATCCTTGTAAAAGTCCCAAAAGGCCTTTTGGGTATAGGTCAGGAATAGATGGGTATTCCATGGCAAGGCGTTTCGAGCGATCAGCTGTTTAAAACTGACCTGATACTTGACATCCGCTGTATTATTGCTGAGTGTTTTATTGGTAGGTACACCCGTAATGAAATAATTGTCGCTATGGATAGAAAAAGAGGGCAGCTCTTGAACAGAATCCTTGAACATATCGCGCGTGATATCCTGAGCCTGCATTACGGGCAGGGTACCCGAAACGGCAGATAGCATGAAAAGAAGTAAATAGTGATGTAGATAAGCCCGTAAATTCATAGATTGAAATAAGCGGCAAAGATACTATTACCACAGCGGTCGTTGACCGCTTAGAAGTATTTTTTGACCTCAGTCAACCTCGTACCCGATGTATCCGCATCATTTTGACCAACCACTGGGGCAAGGGTTTTTTAGGATGTCTCCTTTTTAGGTCTATATATACGCCGAAACTTTTAAATAGGGGCACCTTATGGGTCTCTACCAATTCAATCAAAGTGCCGTCGGGATCTTCGATATAAGCAAACCGCCCTGCCGCATGGCCCATGGCAAAACTGTCTGCACTGTCGACGGTAAATGAGTGACCGAATTCTTCGGCCTGGTAGCGGAGGCTATCCATACCCTGTACATCGAAACAGAGATGGATGTAGCCGAGGTCGCCCCACATACGGTCTTTGTAAATAGCAACAGGATGGCGATCCAGCGATTGTACCAATTCGATCTGCGAGGGACCGTATAGTTCTCCAAAACCGCCGACTGGCCGTACGCCGTGCTTCAGTAGAACTCTTCTGAACCTTGCATTCCCCCCGGGCAGATCAGCGAAATCTTCGAAAACCCCCGTTCGGTCGCTTTCGACTACATCGTAACCGAGTAGCTCCCGGTAGAAATCTACGGAAACTTCGATGTTCGAAACCCCGATCAGCGCACCGAGCACTCCCCCAGAACCCTGTGTGATATCCGAGAACGTGTACGACTCGTTGACCACCTGTACCCAATTCAGCCAAGGGTCGACGAAAAAAAAATGGTTGGAATTATAGATAGCCGTTAGCCCATTTAGGCCTTGGGCATTCAGCCTTTCATATACCTTGGTAATATGCCGCGATCTTATTTTCATGGCGTTTATACCTAGATCGCCCAGTTGTAAGGGATGTTTAGAGGGCCGGGGCTTGCGATTTTTGAACTGCCAGATTTCAAGTCCCCCGCCCCCAATCATGTTCAACGCCAGCAGGGCCAACCGATCTTGGACCGTGCCCATGGTATAGCGGGTCATGAGGTTGGCCGGGGCTACATCTTCAAAAACGAGGATATCGAAGCCCATTTGTTTTCGGTACCAGCTAAAGACCTGTTTAGCATCGCCGACCCCGATACCTATCTGTTGGATTCCGTTGATAATCTTGCCCATCTGCCTTTTCATTTGTTTCGGTAGGGCATGTTAATCAGCCGGTCGTGCAAGCATTTCAATTTTTTGGCGGGATAACCACATTTAAATAATACGACCAACAAAAAATTGGCCAGATTGATTCTCAGGTACGAATTATTCCGGTATTTTCTCGCCGAAACGACCAGATCGTTCCGGATGATCTTGTAACGGAGGTTATTCTTTTTCATCCGTCGGAAAAATTCAAAATCCTCCATCAACACCTGATCTTCATCAAAACCGCCCAAATCCTTAAATATTTCCTTTTTAATAAACAGACATTGATCGCCGCCCCCGGTAAAAATGCTATCCTTTGCTGTAAAAGCTGCGTTTAGTTGTAAGAAAAAGCCCTTTTTGTCGAAACGGTACGAAAAGAAGCCGGCATCATATCCGGCATCGATAGTTTCGACAATATCCTGGACAAACGAATGGGGCGGCTGAACATCCGCATGTAAAAAAACAAGGATATCGCCTTTGGCCTGATGGGCAGCGGTATTCATCTGTACGGCCCTACCCTTCTTTCGACTGGATACGGACCGTACATCATGTTCCGCTACCACAATCTCGGAACCATCGGAATTAGCGGAGGAAAGCGCCAAAATAATCTCGATATCAAAAGCCTTTCGGAAGTCCACTAGCTGCGGCAGCAAACGGGTTAAATTTTCCCTTTCATTGTGGGCGGGAATGATGATGGTTGTCATAAAAATTTTTCTAAGAGCTTATTTTGACAACAGCAATCAGTAGAAAGCGCCAAGGTATTATTACCCGTTTTATCGGTACTATCTACGTACATTTAGCGTTAAGGTTTTAAACTAATTTTCGACCAATCTTCAAACAAAACTAATGAACGCAACCGGATTTAAGTATAGCGCCAGCTCTTTTTGCGGATTTTTCCTGCTTGTTGCCATGCATGCCCAGGACAAGGTTTCGGAAATTTCGGATTTTAATGCACTTTCGGAACAATTCCTCAAAAACATCATCAATGATAATAGTACTAACGATATCCGAGCCAAATTGTATGGTACTACCTTGGAAGAATTAGATAACGGACTACAAACAGATGCTGAAAAGTTGGCCTTTTGGATCAATATTTACAATGCCTATATTCAGGTCATCCTTTCCAAAAATCCCGATTTATACAAAGATAGGCAGGAATTCTTCAAGAAAGAGCAGATTCCCATCGCCGGAAGGCTAGTCTCATTTGCGAAAATTGAGCACGGCATCATCCGCAAATCCCAATGGGAGCTGGGCGGGGGATACCTACGCAAGTGGTTTCCCGACGAATTCGAACGAACACTACGGGTTGATGAGAGCAACTATCACATCCATTTTGCCCTGAATTGCGGTGCAAAGGATTGTCCCCCGGTCGGCATCTACGAGGCCGATCGGCTTGAGGAACAGTTCGACAAGGGCACTAAAAATTATTTAGAAAGGATATCAGAATACGATTCCGACAAAAAAGAGGTCAAGACTACGCCCCTATTCAGTTGGTTTCGGGGGGATTTTGACTATAAAGGAGGTGTGGAGGATATTTTAAAGGAATATGGAATCATTCCTTCCACGAAAAATATAGATGTGGTGTATAAAAATTACGATTGGACCCTAGATCTCAATAATTTTACGGAGCTTTAATTTGTGATTTACCTGCCAATAAGTGAAAAATACCCAATGCGCATAGTTTTTCTTAAATAAAAACCCCGGTCGAGGGGCCGCATAGCGTTTTCGGGAACAACATACGATGGATTTGTTTCCAAGGCCGAAGTATTTTTTTGGTATGGTTGTAAGATTCCAAAGCTGATATTAGTAGTAAGCTCCCTTGGTTCGTTATTTGCTTTTCGTCTTCCGTATGACCATAAACTACCAAGCCTGCCATTAATGGAATAGCACGCTTAAGACTGCAAAATGAACTTCTTTGCCCAATTTGTAGTAATTTTGCCAATTCACTAAAGGCCCATGAACCCCTCCTCTTCCGGTTGGATCGATAAATTCGGCTCCTTGATCATTGGGGATGTTAATCCATACCGCGATTTTGATGCACTTTACAACGCCCTAAAAAGAACGGGGTTTGTATACGGTATCAATACGGCTATCCCCGATTTTATCTCTCCTGAACACGCCCTTTCCGAAGACGAAAAGGCCAAAATCAATTTGTTGAACGGCCTGTATGGTACCTTTCGATTGGTCTCGAAATCAACGGATTTTGACCTTTTTCTCGGCCGAGTATTCCAGTTCTACAAAGATCTAAAGGTGAGCCATAGCTCATTTCTGCACAAAATACTGACCGGAAGAAAAACCTCATCACAGCTTGAAAAACTGATTGACTCCCGGGTCTACCTCGCCGATAATATGATCAGTAAGACTTTTAACCGCATTATCACCAACTCCCTTTTGTGTATCGATGTTCTGCTTTTCGCGCGGTACCTCAACCGTCGAAGCGATATCCGGCAGCATGCGGAGTTGTTGGAATATATGGCCATCAATAGTATCTTCCATGCGCTGAACTCCAGGAAAAAGCGGAAAAGCGATGAACGTCTTGCCGAGCTGTATGCGGCCTCGCTAAGCTATATCGATACACAAGCGAAAGATATCGACCAGGCATTCCGCGATAAACTAAAAGAAGATCGCAGTGTGTGGGAAAATCGTTATTTGCTCGATATCGCCTGTATGACCGTTTGCGAAGATGCCTCCCTGGAATATAGGGAATCGGAATTCATATTTGGGCTGGGCGAGGACTTAGGGTTCGAAAAAGGCCTCATAGCCCAGTGCTTGGATGATATTAGGGATTTTTTCGGCAAAAATGCGGAAATGATTCCCTTTCTGAAGGAAAGTAACCCGGCGGTTCAGTTTTATGACAGCATGGCCAAGGTAGTGAACAAGCTTATTATAAGAAACAGCAAACGCTTACAAAAAGAGCTTTCGGAAAGCAAGGAACTGGTGTATTTACTCTCCAAATCCACCTTAAGGGACCTTACCCCGGAAGAGAAGAAAAAGGTTCAGGACCAGTTAATGGACATTTTTAAAAGTATCCCCTCGCTTGCCATATTTTTGCTGCCCGGTGGAGCGGTATTACTGCCGATTTTCATAAAGCTAATCCCCAAGTTGTTGCCCTCATCCTTTGACGAAAACCGAGTGGAAAAGTAGGATTTATTCTACAAAAAATCGACTATAAGAAAAATCTATGGAAATATTTAAGTGCTTATAAATTAATGATTTACAATTACTCAGTCCAACCATACCTTGAAGTCACGCACGCGCTCCCTACTCACGATAATTTCTTGCTCCGCAAACCGGTTCAGCTTGATTTGCAACCTTGAATTGGTGTAGGATATGATGTCCCTGATATGTTCGATGTTGACGTAGAATTTGCGGCTGACCCTAAAGAAGGTTTTGGGTTCGAGCTCGCTTTCCAAATTTTCCAAGGTCGTCTCGAGCAGGTAATTCCTGCCGTCGGAAGTGGCGGCGTAGGTACCCTTGTTCTCGCTGTAAAAACATTCCACCTCCTGGGCGTTAATAATTTTTATGTGCTGCCCCACCTTGGCGGTAAAACGTTTCCTATATTCCCTTTCCAGCGGATCGACCAACAATCTTTTGATATCCTCGAAATCCAAGGCCATTTTTTGCGGCGCAGGCTTTAAGGTACGGTATTTTTTTACTGCCGATTCGAGTTCCTCAGTGTCTATAGGCTTTAACAGGTAGTCGATGCTGTTCAATTTAAAAGCCTGTAGTGCATATTCGTCATAGGCCGTAGTAAAGATAATCGCACTGCGTACCTCCACCTTGTCAAAGATTTCGAAGGAGAGTCCGTCGGACAACTGGATATCTAAAAATATCAGGTCGGGATGCTCGTTCTCATTGAACCATTCGATGGATTCCTCCACGGAGTATAGCAGGGTGTCAACCTCGACCTGCAATTTAGACAACAGCCGCGCCAAACGCCGTGCGGAGGGTTTTTCATCTTCGATGATAATGGTTTTCATAGGTACTATCTAAGACTTACTATTTCCGAAATTTTTCCGCTTCCTGTTGGTCTTCTTCCATATACTTTTGAATTTGCCGCTCTTCCCAATCCTTGCTGAAAAAGGGATTATGTCCAAAGGTTTTAGCAGCATGGAAGGCTAGGCCTACGCCCCAAAATATGGCAGTGGCAAAAGTTCCAAAATTGAAAAAGGCCTGGTTAAAACCTTCTCCGTGTTTCATCTGCGCCATAACCGATGCCGCTATGATAAATAGATTGACCACAATATATACCGTCAAGTGCACATAAAAGCCTTTGAGGTGTTCGACCCGTTTTCGGGCCCTGATCCGTTTCTCCCCTCTATTGGTATTGGTTTCCATAATTTCTATTCCTTAGTTAACCCGTGTTCGTGCTTAAAAAGTTGTATTAGCGGGCAGAAAGATATTGAAGTGAGGGGTATTGCTTCAGCAAACATCGACAACCGCCTCCTGCAAACTACCTTCCGCATCCCGTGCACCTCCCATTGCGATTGCTCTCTACTCCCACCGAGTCCTCCGCTCATCCTCTTTCATAAATTGTTTGATTTTTCGGTCTTCCCAATTCCTTCCGAAAAAGGGATTGAGATTAAAGGCCTTGCTCGCCTGGAACATTAGTCCTATACCCCATCCGAAAGCGGCCCAAAGAAACCAAGGGTTTGCCCATTGGTCGGTATAATAATTCAGTCCCGCCAATAACGATATAACGACTACATAAGACATGAGGTTGGTGTAAAACTTCCTGGTCTGCTCTACGCGCTTCTTGGCCCGGAAGTACTTGTTCTCTTTTTGCGAATTTTCCATTTTACTTGGTTTTGGTTATTGAAAATTTTTGAGTTTTGCTGAAACAAATATCCTAAAATCGATACCCCGTTCGAAGAAAGTCTTTCCCAACTGTCGTTTTTTGGGGATGAAACGTAATCCCTTCCAGATCCTAAATTCATCCGGCTCGGCGGAAGCAAGCCGAAATCTCTCGTCCATTTCAGCTCCTAGGATGCAAGTGAACAGGTAACCAGTGTCGCCTCAAGCCTGTAGAACCGCCGCAAAACCTATTCTTATCGCCGGTACTGCGTTGAAAAATAATTTTAAAGCAATACTTCCGCGGTGCTCGGTACAGGCTTAAAGGCAAATAAATTTACGCAGTCCTGGCCCTAATTATGGCAGCTTAAACAAAACAACAGGCACACCATCTAGAACCTCTCGTCCTCCATAAAATCCCGCATTTTTTTCTGTTCCCATCGTTTTCCCCAGATGGGATTGTACCCGAAAGCGCCCATGCCATGCATCACCAGGCCAAACCCCCAGACCAACATAGGAAACAGTACCCAGGGAAACCCCGTCGATTTATAATTCAATAGGGCCAAAAACGGAATTACGATACAGTACGCCAATAAATTACCGTAGAAACCCTTCACTGCCTCTACCCGTTCCTTAGCCTTTTCATACCGCTTGTCCATAATATACTCCTTTTGTATTTCCACAACGGACACTTGTTTGGAAAGTATGGGCAATCGGACCTTAAATTCCGATTTGGTCTTTTCTATTTCTACCGTTCTATCGGTCAGGATACCGTACCGCTGTTGTATGTTATAAAGACCGACACCGCTGCTCTTTTTTACCGTTTGTTTTTCTTGTAGGTTATTTTGAACGACCAAGCTGCCATCTTCTTCGATAACGGTAATCTTAAGGGGTTTTGCTGTAGTCACCACATTGTGTTTTACGGCATTTTCAAGTAAAAGCTGTAGGGAGAGCGGTACGATCTTGGCCTCTGGATTTCGGCTCGCCTCGGGAATTTCAAAAACGATACTTTCCTCGAACCTCATTTTTAAAAGCCGGACGTAGGTTTTCGCAAATTGCAGCTCTTCATCGACACTGACCAAATCTTTATTCTTTTGTTCCAGTACATAGCGATAAACCTTTGACAAAGAGGTAGTAAACTTTTGCGCCTGGTGCGGATTCTCCTCAATGAGGCTGGTCAATACGTTCAGGCTGTTGAACAGAAAATGCGGATCTAGCTGGTTTTTTAGGGCGTCAAATTGGGCGGATGCCGTACCGGCGATTATTTTTTGTTCCTTGACCTTCGATTCCTGACGGTATTTATAATAGAAGAAGGAATAAAAAATAACAGCGACCACAAAGGCTATGGCCAACGATACCCAGTAATATTTCAGGCTCTGATGGTTCCAAAATTCCTGTATCGGCATACCCTCCAAAACCACCCGGTGTAGAAAACGCGAACAAAACAAGGCCACTAAGGAGACGGTAATTGTTCCCACAATGGAGACCGGAAAACTTTTGGGGCCGAACAGCCTTCTGTCAAACCTTTTTTGAAGATAGATGAATAGGTAGGCATTGGCCATATAGATAATGACCGAGTACATAAGACTTATACAATACTCATACCATAGAATCGCAAGGTCGAAACCGGTGTCGAAGTCTCCCCTGAAATATTTGATGACCAAGAAGATCACAAAAATACTAGTCCCTACGATAAGTCCCTTTATAATTTCCCTAAGAAATATCCGCATAATTTACCTTATTGGATAGGTTCCATGGCCTTCGGGACCCTATCTTCGCCCCTATTCCGTTGATATCCGACCTTAGATCTAAAGATAGTTAAAAGTTTATAGGTACTACAACCACTACTCAAGTCTCCCCAGGTCTGGTTCAAAAATGGCATAAAAGGCCTCCTATACGAAAAAACAACTGCCGAACTGTAAATTGTAAGGGATGGATCGTTCTTTTTCCTCTAATTTTGCCCCATGGTCCAAACTTTACAAATACGCCTGACCCTTGAAGAGGAAGCCCAAGAAGGAAGCCTAAACAAAAGGGCCGCCAAATATTTGGGGCTTACCCAGGAAGAGTTCAGGCTAAAAATACTTCGCAAGTCCATCGATGCCCGGAAACCGACCGTGGTCTTTAACTATAAATTGGCCGCGTATATCGGGGAGGCTGTACCAGAAAACAACTATACCTTTGGTTATAAGGATGCTACAAACGCCAAGCCTATCCATATCATAGGTTTCGGCCCTGCGGGGATGTGGGCTGCCTTGCGCTGTCTCGAACTAGGCTTTAAACCTATAGTGCTGGAACGAGGAAAAAACGTTCGGGATCGGCGCCGTGACCTGAAAGCCATCAATCAAGATCACTTCGTGAACGAGGACAGCAATTATTGTTTTGGCGAGGGCGGTGCAGGCACCTATTCTGACGGAAAACTCTATACCCGAAGCCTTAAACGCGGCGATGTACGGCGTATTTTTGAGAGCTTAGTCCGTCACGGGGCCCCGAAGCGGATTTTGGTGGATGCCCATGCGCATATCGGCACGAACAAACTTCCGCAAATTGTTCAAAATATTCGGGAAACCATTTTGGAGCATGGTGGGGAGGTCCATTTTAATACTAAAGTAACGGATTTTATAATACAGCATAAACAGCTAAAATCCATTGTTTTAAATGACAGAGAAGAAATGGAAGTAAGCCGGGTAATCCTGGCGACCGGCCATTCCGCTCGGGATGTTTTTTACCTGCTCGATCAGAAACAAATTGCACTACAAGCAAAGTCCTTCGCCATGGGCGTTCGGGTCGAACATCCGCAACATATTATCGATTCGATCCAATACCACTGCGGAGAACAACGCCATGAGCTGCTCCCTGCCGCGGCCTACAGTCTGGTTCAGCAGGTAAAAGGCCGGGGGGTATACTCCTTCTGTATGTGTCCCGGTGGTTTTATCGTTCCTGCGGCGACCGCCCCGGGAGAAGTAGTGGTCAACGGTATGTCTCCTTCGAAGCGTAACAACGCCTTTGCCAATTCCGGTATAGTGGTGGAAATCAATGTGGACGAGGATATTCCTACCTATGAGCGTTTCGGCGCATTAAGAGGATTGGAATACCAGAAGAATTTAGAGCGTTTATCCTTCACTTCCGGTGGACGTACGCAAATGGCTCCTTCACAACGTTTAACGGATTTTGTTGAAGGTCGTTTTTCAACCGATTTGAACCCTACTTCGTACCAACCGGGACTGCAATCCGCCGCATTACACTCCCTATTGCCGCGGCTGATCGGTAGCCGATTGCGAAAAGGTTTTGAGGAATTCGGAAAAATGATGAACGGCTACTATACTTCCGAGGCGAATATCGTGGGGGTAGAATCGCGGACCTCATCCCCGGTAACCATCCCCAGAAATAGACAATTGGAACATCCCGAAATTAAGGGCTTATTTCCCTGTGGGGAAGGTAGCGGCTATGCAGGGGGCATCGTGTCCGCCGCGATGGATGGGGAACGCTGTGCCGAAGCGGTTATTGGGAGTTTATAGTTCATTTTAGGTTATATCTTTGAACCCTGCCTCGATGGGAGGCGGAATTAAACCGGCGACTTTTAATATAGCACGGATGTTGGAATTTCATTTCCCGTCAATGGCATTGTTTCGCTACCTTTTCAGCCCTTTCCCTTCCCCACTGTGGGTAAAAGGGAGTGTCATTTTCAAAATTTACAAAAAGTTGCAAGGCCCGATCTACATCTTTGCAGTAGGGAGCGGTATCCTTACCAAAGTATTGCGCTGAACCCATGTCCCATTCCGCTTTGGAGAAAACCACACGGGGATTTTCCGGAGCGAGTTGCAGTGCCTTTTGGTACAATTGTGCGTTTTTTCCCGAAAGGGTCGGCCCATAGGTAGCTCCGTCAAAAACCATCCAAGCCGTGTTGATCATGGCCTCCAAAACCAACAATTCCGGATTATCGGGAGATAGGCTGTGGGCGATATCGGTGTACTCCTTCGCCTTTTCCAATTGCCCGGAAAGTATTTCCTCGTCCTTTTCGGCGAAGGATGCGGTGGTGTTTACCAAGGCTACGTAATAATAGGGGATCCAATTATCGTCTTCCGCCGTGGCGATACGTTCAAAAAGGTTCGAGGCCTCCGTGATTTTTTGTTCTTGCCAAAGCTGCAGGGCCTGTTCCATGCCGTCAGCGTATTTGTCTTGCGCACTGATCGAAAATGGGATTGTTAAAAGAAGAAGGATTATGGGATTTTTCATGAGAATATTTTTTTAGGTTTATGTTATTATTCTAGGTTTCAAAGATGCTAGTTATCGGTCGTCATGGCCAAATTGAATTACCGAACTGTGGATTTAGGAGGACGAACCGGCCAACATACCCAAATCAAACCACGGTAATCCCTAATTCTTGATTTGTCATCGGCCATTAAAGAACGAATAGCGTCACCCTTCATCCTCCTATAAATTATCCAGCTGATTGCTTCTTTTGTCCATACTGAGCGTCCAAAAAAAGCCTATAAAGAAGAAACTGTCCGCAGCGGGACGGATGGCCCTTCTCGCAAAGCTTCCATCCACATTCGGTGAATCGGTATATTGATAGTCGCTGACATTGTTGAAGCCTAGTAGATTATTAACCGAAAAATATAGGATTTTCTGTTGATCGATCAGATAGGCACAGTTAAAGCTCAGACTGTTAAAGGATTTTGTACGCTCCGCTAAAAATTCTTGCGTATTGGGATTATCATATGGCCTTCCGGAAGCAAAGGTATAGGAAAGCCCTACCTGCGAGCGCCAGTCGTCGATCCAGTATTTTGTCACTAACGACAGATTGTGCTTCGGGGCGAAATTGGGGGTAGCCCGCACCGGGAAGTCCCGAAAATCGCGTTTGGTGTCGAGATAGCTGTAAGAAACCCAGTAATCAAGGTTTTCGATGCTCTTGTTGTCCCTCCAGAACATATCCATACCACTTGCGTAACCCCCTCCCCGATTGGTGAAATCGGAATTGGGCCGCGGCAGCTCAGTGTCGTATTTGACCAGTCCCTCATAATTTTTATAGTAAGCCTCTGCCCGAAAGGTCTTTCCATCCCCTATATACTGATAGTTCAGGATATAGTGGGATGTTTTCTCGAAATTTAGCGAGCTATCGTAGCGCAAGACTTCGGTGCTCGGATTCTGGTAAAAGTTACCGTAAGCCAAGGAAAACTGCCCTTTTTCTCCGGATTTGTAGGCTAACGAAATTCGGGGAGATATGGTAAAATCCCCGATCAAACTACTGTATTCGCCCCTGGTTCCCAATTTCATGGCTAGTTGGTTGCTGAAAAATATATCGCTCTCAATAAAACCGCCACACAGACCGTCGTGAAAGGCCGTATCGAATTCAAAACCTTCCGGTGAGATAAACTGTTCTTTGTAAGCCGTAATAAAATATTCGCTTCCTAGGCAAAGGTTGAACCGACTGCTAAAATTCTTTTTCAATTTGATTTTGAGATGCGAAGCCTTTTCCTGCGTATCGATAGCATCCTCACCAAAAAGAAGAGCGTTGCCATCCCAAGAAATACTCGATCCGGTAGTTACTGTCCATTCCTTCTCCAAAAAGTGTTTATATGAGGCGTTGATGTATAGGTTTTGGTTATTCAAACGAAATCGCACTAAATCTTCAAAATTCATATCCTCTTGGTCAATATCCAGCTTGGCATGAGTGAACGATGTATATAGTTTGAACATACTTTTCTCCGCTTGACTGCGGAAAACGGCCTCCCCGGAAATCGATTTATAGGGGCGGTTCCATCGCACCCCTTGATTCGAGGGAATCAGCGCTTCATAGGGTGCAAGGTTGATGTACTGCGTGTTAAGGCTGAAGGATTGATTTCCCCAAATTTCGGTATGGCCGAGACCCCCTCCGACCGACATTACTGAAATATCGGTCTTTTCCTGGTCTGGAATGTCGGTGGTGTTCAGCAACAGAACGCTGGAAAGGGCTTGCCCATATTCTGCGGAATACCCGCCGGTGCTGAAGGTTATGCCCTTGAACAGAAACGGGGAAAATCGACCGCGTGTCGGGACGTTGTTGGCAGAGGCATTGAAGGGCTTGAAAACGCGGAGTCCATCAATGAACACCTGAGTCTCCCCCGCATCGCCTCCCCGCACAAAGAGCCGGCCATCTTCGTTGACAGTCGAGGTACCCGGCAGGGTCTGCAGCGCAGCCACAAAATCGCCAACCGCGCCTGCGGTGGTAACAATATCCAAGGGTTTCAGTACCGAGGCTTTCGTATTGTCACCCGCTTCGAAGGTGCCGGCAGTTAGGGTTACACCCCTCAACGAATTGATGGCCTCTTCCATTTGAATATTCAATCCGTTGAAATCTTTAACATCGCCCGTTTCGTAGTGCGGCTCATAACCCAATATAGATATGACCAAAGTTTGGGTCCCCCCTTCAGACGTCTCAAATTGGAAGTCCCCTTCTTTATCGGTCGAGGCGCCATCGTAGGTTCCCATGAGATAGACATTGGATCCTAAAATCGGTCTTCCGGATTTATCCATAACGGCACCGGAAATAGTGGTCTGGCAAAGGGCACTTTTGAAGGCAAGCAAAAAGAGGGGTAGGAGTAATTGGTTTTTCATGACAAATCATTATTGCTATGCCAAAAATCCAACAGAAAACCGAGTGCAAATAAAAAGAACAACCCAATTGTCGAAATGCTGGTATGGACTGTTTCTCAATTAAGCGTACCTTTGCCGCTTATTTGCAACTATGACATTCAAAGAACTCGGGTTGGCCGAACCTATTTTAAAAGCGGTCGAGAAAGAAGGATATACAGATCCCACACCGATACAGGAAAAAGCCATTCCCATTTTACTTAAGGGAAAAGATCTCTTGGGCGTTGCGCAGACGGGCACGGGCAAGACTGCGGCATTCGGAATTCCTATTCTTAACCATTTATATAATTCGCAAAACGGGGAGAAAGGCAAACGACGCATAAAGGCCTTGGTCGTTACCCCTACCCGCGAGCTTGCCATTCAAATCGGTGAGAGTTTCACCGCCTATGGCCGATTTACGGGAATTAAGAATACGGTCATTTACGGGGGCGTAAAACAAGGCCGGCAGACACAGGCCCTGCAGCGCGGCGTCGATATTCTAGTGGCTACCCCCGGGAGGTTGTTGGATCTCATGAACCAAGGATTTATCTCGTTTCGCGACCTGGAATTCGCGGTACTCGACGAGGCGGACCAGATGCTGGATATGGGCTTTATACACGACATCAAAAAAATCATCGCTAAACTGCCGGCACAACGCCAGTCCCTTTTCTTTTCGGCTACCATGCCGAAATCCATCGTAGAACTATCCAGGAAAATATTGGGCGATTTCGAGCAGGTAACCATAAAACCTGATCAGCCTACCGCCGAGAAAGTCGATCAAGGCGTTTATTTTGTTTCCAAGAAAAACAAGGCCAAACTTTTGGTACATATTTTAAGGGAAAGACCCAATGATTCCGTGCTCGTATTTTCCCGTACCAAGCACGGTGCCAATAAAATCGTAAAGAAACTGGCGCAAGCCGATATTCGCTCCGCTGCCATTCATGGCAACAAATCCCAGACCGCCCGGCAAAAGGCTTTGGGTGCTTTTAAGGAAGGGAAACTCAGGATACTGATCGCCACCGATATCGCCGCCCGCGGCATCGATGTGGAAGAATTGAACCTTGTACTTAACTATGACCTCCCGAACGTGCCTGAAACCTATGTTCACCGCATTGGGCGAACGGGCCGGGCGGATGCCAGTGGAATTGCATTATCTTTTTGTGACAAGGAAGAAAGAGCCTACCTTAAAGATATCGAAAAGCTCATCAAACAGGATGTTCCCCGTATGCCCGAGCACCAGTTTATCGATGACGATACCGAAGGGGAAACCCACACAGAACAGCCGCGACGAAAGGATAATCAAGATCGTAATCGATCCAGGAACCGCAACCGCAATCGTTCGGGGCGTTCGAAATATCGGGGAGGTGGGAACAAACACGGGAAACCTAATAAGTCGCGAGGAAGGGATTAATTCGGTGGTAACCCTAAAACAATTTTAGATAATCCGAATTCGCCCCAATAATATTTCTTTATACGATTTACTTAGGGGGATGACCTTTCGGCCGATTTCCAAATGGCCGTCCGCAACTACATCCAATTTGGAGATGTTGACCATATAGGATCGGTGCACACGTGCGAAAACGGATTCGGGCAACTTTTCTTCCATTGTTTTGAGTGTATTTGAAAGCACATAGGAGGAAGAATTCGTTTTTAGGGTACAATAATTCCGGTCGGCCTCTATGTATAAGACATCTTCCAACAACAACTTTTCCATTTTCCCGTTATGCCTAATGAAAATCCGATCACTTAAAACTTGTACTTCCGGTGCCGCCACGGTCTGTGCTTTCGGCTCCTTCTGTTGCTCAACGACAAGGGCAATGGTTCGTTGTAGGTTCAATTTGTTGAAAGGTTTGTTGATAAAGGCCCGGGGATGGGTCTCCTTGGCCTTCGCAAAGGTAGCTTCGTCGCTGTTGGCGGTCAAATAAATGACGGGAATATCAATTTTGGACTGGATCGCGGAAACGGTCTCTATGCCGTTCAACTTTCCTTTTAAGTTGATGTCCATTAAAAGCATATCGGGTGCATTGGCCAGGGCATGGGCCACGGCTTCCTCTCCACGTGATTCGATTCCGGTTACCTCATAGCCCAATTGGGTAAGTTGTAAGGAGAGGTTGGCCGCGATGATCATATCGTCTTCCACAATCAATATTCTCACTGCATCCTTCATGATTAGGCCGCGTTTTGGGTTTGAAATTGTATGGATACCGAAGTTCCCCGATGGGTATTGAGCTCCATTTTGCCATCCAGTTGTTGGGTCAACAGTGCAATGAGCTGGGTGCCGAAACCCGTACTGGGCACTTCTTTCTTATTTCTCAGTCCCACTCCATCGTCTATAACCTCCAACCTTACTTTATCGGCCCTTTTTTTAAGGCTGATACGAATTTTCCCATTTCTTGAATCGGGAAACGCATATTTCAACGCGTTCGTCAACAATTCATTTACGATTAGCCCAATGGGAATGGCCATATCGATATCGATTTCACACTTATCCATGGCCACTTCGATGGAAATCCGTTTTTCCATCCCATAAGCGTCGATAATATAATCGGCCAGGTTTTTAAAATAATCCTTCATTTCCACTGCTGCCAAATTCTTGCCCATATACAATTTCTGATGGATCATGCCCATACTCTGTACCCGATGCCGGCTTTCCACTATGGTATTTAGCACATCGTGATCATGAATTTGGGCAGACTGAAGCGACAACAGACTTGACACAATCTCGAGGTTGTTCTTGACCC
Organism: uncultured Flavobacteriaceae bacterium; assembly: GCA_963734985.1. GTDB lineage: Bacteria > Bacteroidota > Bacteroidia > Flavobacteriales > Flavobacteriaceae > Pricia. The sequence goes on along the minus strand of CAVTJB010000002.1, from coordinate 461,104 downwards.
GATGGTGAATTTCCTTTAACAAAAACTCCTTTTCCTGGTTCTGTTTTTGGAGCAATCGGTTCTTTTTTCTGTTGCTCGAAATAGCCTTGTAGGCCAGAAGTAATAGCAGGAATAATAAAATCGTAATAACGATGATCATGTTCTGCCTTGCTTTTTGTTTTTTGATAAGATTTTCTTGAAGCGATATTGTACCCTCTTTATCGGCCACCTGAAATTTGGTGCGGAGCAGGGAAATGCGTTGGTCGGCTTCTGCCGTAAAAATCCGGTTTTTTAAAGTATCGTATTCGGCAAAGGCACCATATGCTTTTTGGTATTCATGATTGCCGGCATAGGCCTTCCCCAGAGCTTCATATGCTTGGCTGAGGTAATATGCGTCCCCAAAATCATCGGTAGCGATATGAATACACTTTAGAAGACTTTCAATGGCAGAATCATATTCCTCTTCTAAGTTATGCAATTTGCCGATGGACAACCATGAACGCATGACCATAAAATTGTTTTCGAGCAGTTCGGCGTATTTTACGGCATTTCGGCCTGCCTCCTCCGCCTTCTCGAATACCCCTAAAAATGCGTAAAGGTCCACCAAAGAAATGTACACATCGCTTAGATTGTTATAAAATCCGTAGCGTACACCTATAACTATGGCATCTTCGTAGTATTTCCGGGCATTTTGAAAGTCCTTTAAGGCTAAATAATTGTTGCCGACCACATAGAGCGTAAAATCGTAATCAAGGTCGGTAATGCCCCGTTCCTTAAAAATCGCGAGAGATTTTAGTCCGTATTCCAGTCCCGTATCGAATTTGGACTGCTTCCAGAATAGATTGCTCAAATCACTGTAGGCCATTGCTGTGGCTTTCAGATCGCTCAACTTCTTGCCCAATTCAAGGGCCTCTAGCGCATAATCCGCAGCCTTATCCAACTGGCCCCTACGTTCGAAAACGTAGCCGAGTTGGGTGTTCAAAAAAGCGAGATCACTTTCGCAGACTTTGTTGTAGGCATCGCGGAGAACGGTCTCTGCGCTATCCAATTTTTCCATCCGAAGTAGAATGGCTCCTTGGGTAATCTGGAACCTTCCTTGCCAAAGGGTGTTTTTTTTGGCAGCAGTCGTACGTAATCCTTTTTGGGTAAAATTCATAGCCTTGCCCAGATTTCGGGTGTGCCAATAGTAGGCCAGGTCGTTAAGTATGGTAAATCGAAGGGAATCGGATTCCGTTTTTGGATAGGCCTCTTCCAACCGGTCTAAATATGAAGTCCCGAAATTATCAGTCTCCATAAAAACTTTCTTGTAGGGCTTTTCACTGTCCGGATCGAAAATTTGGGCCGAGGCTACGCTGCCGTTCAGAAGGGAAAAGGCAAAAAGTAAAACAGCTTTGGTGTAAAAGCTTCTCATCTTTTGGTTAGGTTGTCGTCCGGGGGAGTAACCTGATTGTTAAATATACAACTATAATCCCAAATACTGTTCGATAAATAAAAAAGGGCGTTCGGACATTAAATGGATACGTTTGTCCTCATTCACTCTACAAGGAGAACAAAATAGATTCTCTTAGCTGAGGATTCACAAATGTTAACCAGTGCACATTAATTACGCCTTATTGCTAAGATTAGGACCGTGGTGGAATTTTGTGGGAAACCCGCCCAGGGAAAAAAACAGAGGTCGTGGCTACACCGCTACCTCCTATAACAAAAGGCTAATCTTTTGGGCGATCAAATCATCAACGATTGGCCGGGCATGTATGACACAAATTGGGTTACAGCCCGCCCGAACTAAACATGTAACGCTATAGAAAGACAATAGCAAACAGGCAGGCCGGCAGTTTTGGGGGAAACTGAATGGCAGAACGTAAAGTAGATTTTTTGAATTAGCATTTTAACACCAAAAATCGATCTGATCAAAGCCATTATTAGGCCTGTCTGTTTTTAATCATAACATACCCCGACAAAACCAAATTACAAAAATGAAAAAGGTGGGCATCATAGGCGGTGCGGGCTTTATAGGAAGCCATGTTACCCAACAGTTTTTGGACAACGGCTTTGATGTAAAGGTATCGACGACCGATATCACGAAGAAAGGGAAATATGAGCATTTAAAAAGCTTGTCTAATGCGGAGAATTTGCAAATTGAGCAACTCGATGTAACCGAAAGAGAGACATTAAGGGAATTTGTAAAAGATTGTGAAATACTGGTCCATGGTGGAACGCCGTTTCAACTGGAGGTCAAAGACCCTCCAAGCGAGCTCTTCTACCCAACCATAAAAGGTACTGAAATTTTCCTGGAAGTCATCAGCGAAACGCCCAGAATCGAAAAAGTGGTTTTTATCGCCTCTGTAGCCGTTTACAACACAGACTTTCCCATGCCTGCCGGTGGAAAGTCCGCCACGGATATCTTCAACGAAACTGATACTCCTTTTATGAGCGAAGACAGCCATCCTTATGCCCAGGCCAAGTTTATAGCCAATCAAACGGTTTTAAAGTTCATACAAGACCATCCCAACCTTTCTTTTGAAATTAGTTCGGTATCGCCTGTAATGGTATTGGGCCGATCACTATCCGACCGTGACGATTCTACCTCAACAGGCATTCAGTGGCTTTTCAAGAACAGAATGGCACCGAACGATTTTATCCAAATGTTCTATGACACAGATATAGACCTGGCCATTGTCGATGTCAGGGATGTCGCCAAGGCCATCTATAAGGTGGCGGTTACGTCGGGTCTGCACGGCAAAAACTATTTGTTGGGCAGCGAAACCTACCCCGTATCAGATGTAAGCCTCATGCTGAATCACAAAGACCCGAAACATAGAGGAAGAATACTGTATCAAAATGATTTGGCAAAAACCGATCTCAATATCCAATTTACGCCTGTAAAAGAAACTTTAAACCATTTTTATAACCTTTAAAACCAGATAAAATGAAAACAAGAAACCCATTATTCCTACTCGCCGTTCTGAGCATTTCAGCCGTTTTTGGCCAAAAGAAGAACAATGGAAAAATTTACATAGAGCACCCGGCTATTAACGTGGTGCAGGATTTTGTAAAAGCCTCCGTAGCCGGGGACACGATAAAAGTGGCCAGCTATTTGGCCGATGATTTCAAGGCCTATAACGGAACGACAAACAATCCCACGGGCGATGCGATGGACAAGGCGGCATTTATTAAGAATACCATGCTCTACCACGACCAGTTGGACTATTTTTCCATCGAGCCCTTCCCTGGCTCCTATCCGGATGCCCTTGAGTATAAGGACGAGAATCAAAATGATGGCACCACCGTCCTGACCTGGAATCAGGTCAAAGGAATCCATAAAACTACCGGCGTAAAGATCGATGCCGCGGCACACCGCCAATATGATGTGAGCAAAGACGGCAAGATCAAGAGGGTCATCACTTATGGCAATGGAAGCGTAATCGATGAGATACGCGCCAGCTTTTCCGATAGGGAAAACGGCACGATCTACAACCACCATGAGAACATCAACACTGTGCGCAAGATGATTTATGCCTTTGAAAAAGGCGATATGGAAGCCGCATACGGACCCTATGATGACAGTGCCAAGTTTTACGACATAAACACAGGTGATTTTAATGGTATTTCCCTCACGGAACAAAAGGCCAAGGACAAGGATCTTCTAAACCACTTTGACATTTCCAGCATCGATATGATAGGCTATCCCGACTACCTACATTACGAGATGGGTGATGCCCGGGTGGTGCAGTCATGGTGGAACGTGAACCTGGTGCGTAAATCGGACAAAATGCCGATCAAACTGCCCATCCTTTTCATCGACGATTTTGACAAAGACGGAAAAATAATTTCCGAAACCCTCTATTACAGCGAAAAAATACTGGAAGGGCCGTCTAAAGTGGCGAGTAATTAATGAAACTAACCCGCTCCGCCGTAAGGCGGGGCATAACCTTTAATATGATGAAAAAAGTAATCTTTTGGATACTCTTATTGCCCATGTTGGCAATATCGCAAAACAGTACCGAATATGGTGTATTCGAAAACGCCCTATTAACGCCCAACCCAAGTCAAATAGGCCAATTTGAAAAAGGGATTATGGCGCACAACCAAAAGTACCACGGGGATGGCCCTTATGGTGTACGGATGTATTGGATTTCAAACGGCCCCGATACCGGAAGTTATGTATGGACGATGGGACCATTTCCCTGGAGCGCTCTAGACGATGCCCCTGCCCAAAAGGATGGGCATGAGACCGATTGGAACGAAAATGTAGCCCCCTACATGACACCCAAAAGTGGCGCACAAAGCTATTGGCGCACGAATGATGAGTACTCTCGGTTTCCAAAAAATTTCACCATCAAGAACATGCTGGTGGACTACTATGACATAAAAAGGGGCAAAAGCAAAGAGGCCTTGGCACTCGTAGAAAAAATACATAAGATGTACGCCGAAAAGTTACCCGACGAAATCTTTGGAATCTACACCAATGAATTCAGTAGCACCAAGGAGGGGCGGGACCTAGCGGTCATTTCCTTTTTTGATAAATCCGTCTGGTTGGGCCAAGATAGCGAAATGGTAAAAAACTATGATGAAATGTATGGCGAAGGCGGTTTTGACCAATTTCTGACAGATTGGTATGCCGTTACCGACGGCGGGGAGTCGGAGCTGTGGGTGTTTCGTCCAGATTTAAGCGGTATAAGTGCCGAGGTTAATGTTGCTAACCGACAGTGAATCGAATTTACATCGTCCACTTATTTTTAAAAATATAGTAAACTAAAACCTATTTATTATGAAAACGACAGTTCACTACGTGGGGAAATTTATAAAAGCAATGCTGCTTTTTGTTTTTGTTTTTAGTATCAAACTGAATGCCCAAGATGACGAAAACAAGGGCATAAGTATGTATCAGTACAGACATGTGCCGCCCGATCAAATGGAAGAATTCATTTCGAGGGAAACCAAGTATTGGAGCAAAGTTGCGGAAAATGCCTTATCAAAGGGCAACCTGACATTTTGGGGATTGTTCCAGAAAGTGGGTGGTTTTGACGAGCCCAACTCCCCCAATATCCTGTTCGTCAACACCTATAATGACATTGACGCAGGGGATAGCGTCTGGGACCCGTCGGAGGTTTGGCCTGATGTGCCTATGGACAAAATGGATACATTTTCGATGGGTGAGGTCATCCATACCCTATTCGTAAAACCGGCAGTCTGGGTAAAGGCGAAGAATGCGGTACCGGACCAAGATTTTAATTTTGTCAAGATTATTTATCATAACGCCTCTGATCCAGGTAATTTGATAGCGCTCGAAGACCAATATTGGACCCCTTTTATCCAATCATCCATGGATAGTGGTAAAACCAAACAGAAGGCCTGGGGAAATGCGATTATACTGTCCCCTTCGGGGCCAGAAATGAAGGCCAACACGATTTCTATGGATATCTATGCCAGCTTAAAAGAAGCATTAGATCCCACATGGGACCAGAGTACGGTATTTCCACAAGACGGCCTCTCTGAGATCGGGGCCCTGGAAATGGATCAGCGTATTAGCTATGTCTACAGAAGAATAAAGGTGGTAACCGCACCAGAGCAGTAGCATAACTTTCACAGTGCTTTATAATAAGTTGTTATCATTAAAAATGACATAATCATATCAATTCCATTTCAATGAAAAATTCACTACAAACTTAATAGCTTAAGCCAAAATAAGTGTGCAACGTCACAAAGTAAAAATCAACAGATAAGAACAAACTTCCCTCCTATAATTGCTCCCTGTGGTTTCCGCTTCGTTCGGCATATTCCTTCTTATATATCCTTACCACGATCAAGAAGAGGCTGATCAGTAACGGTCCGAAAATCAGCCCGATAAATCCGAACAGCGGAACACCGATAATGACCCCGATCAATGTAATCAAAGGATGCACGTTGTCCAACTTTTGGAGTACGTAGAGGCGAATCAGATTGTCGGTCGATCCAACCACTACAAATCCATAGATCAGGATTCCCCAGGCCTGAAAATCGTTTCCGTTGGAAATCGCCAGAATAAAAACCGGGATTATCCCGATCAAAGTGCCGATAAAAGGAATCATGGAGCCTACCGCCACGATGACGAACCAGAAAAAAGGATTGGGAATGCCGAAAATAAAAAATCCGATTAAAGCTACTATCCCCTGTGCCACAGCCACCAACGGAATGCCCAAGGCATTGGAGCGCACCATGCTCTGCACTTCGGCGCCGATTACCTGTAGATTGTTTTTGCTGATAGGTACATACTCGAACAAAGATTCCCGCAACTCTTTGCGGTTCGTCAACATATAGAACAGTAAAAAGTACATGACGGCAATCGAAATAAAAATATTAAAGGTACCTCCAGCAAAGCCTTGCAGGCTATCGGCCAACCAACTGGAGGCACCCGAGGGATCGATCTGCGACGAAAAATCGTAATCCACCATCTTTTCCAGATAGAACATCTGCTCCTTGACGGCTTCGATAACGCTTTGCGATTTGTCAACGGCACTGCTTATTTTGCTGCCAAGCATAAGCACCAGTCCCCCCACCGGTACCAGGATAAGCACGAAAGATATCAACATAATAAGGGTGGCGGCCAAATTGGGATGCCATCCCTTTTTGATCAGTTTGGCCATCCAATTTCTAAAAAGCACATATATAGTAATGGCTCCCAATACCCCGGAAAGGTAAGGTACCATCTCCCAAAAAATAAGGCCCCCGATCATCACTATAAGAAGCAGGATGAAGAACTGGCGGATGATATTTTGATCGATGGACTTCATGTAGTTGTGGATAGACTATATTTAAAAACAGTCTCTAAATGTAATCGTAATTTCTTACTTTGGCAATACATTTCAATATATGACGATTATGCACTTTAAAAGTCTTTTTCTCTTACTCGCCTTGATAGCGTTCTGTAGCCTTCAGGGCCAAGAACTCAAGGTGATGACCTACAATATTAAATACGACAATGTCAACGATACGATCAACAATTGGAACGACCGCAAAGAAAAGCTAGTGGAGCTAATCGAACATTATGAGCCCCTCGTTTATAGGCACCCAGGAAGCATTGCATCGTCAAGTTGTTTATATCGACAGCAGCTTGACTGACTTTTCCTATATCGGTGTCGGCCGGGATGATGGCAAACAAAAAGGCGAATATTCCGCCATCCATTATAATTCGGCCTTGTATAAGGTATTGAAACACGATACTTTTTGGCTCTCCGAGACACCCGAAAAACCTTCTGTCGGGTGGGATGCCGCCTTGGAACGTATCTGTACCTATGGACTCTTTGAAAATAAGGATACCGGTGAAAAGATGTGGGTCTTCAATACCCATTTTGATCATAAAGGGGAAACGGCAAGGGAGAAATCCGCCGAACTTATCGTCGAGAAAATTAAGGAAATCAATAAAGACAACCTACCTGTGGTATTGACGGGGGATTTTAACTTGACTCCCGACCAAAAACCCATCCAACGTATCAAAGAGTATATGAAAGATGGTCAGGAAATCACGAGCAACCCCTTTTACGGACCCAGCGGCTCGTTTAACGGCTTCGACCCTGAAATGGTTTTGGACCGCCGTATCGATTATATTTTCGTAAAAAACCTACATGTTGAAAATTACACCCATATCGACGACAGAAAGGAAAACCTCAAATACATTTCAGACCATTTACCCGTAATGGCAACCCTTGTAAAGTAAAGGGGACGTATAAAAAAACCGGAATTCTTTTCGAAAATCCGGCTTTTTATATTTGAGTTGAACCTGTTGCTTCATTTCTTCAGAAACGAAATCAAAATCCGGTTCAGTTCGTCGGCATGGGTAACATTAAGCCCGTGGGGTGCCCCTTGAATAACTTCGTAGGTATTGTCCGCAATACCTTTCGCAGCTTGATCGGCCGATGTGGCCTGGGGTACGGTTTCATCGGCATCGCCATGTACGATCAAGGTCGGCACGGTGACGTTCTTGAGTTCAGAACGAAAATCCGTGTCCATCCAGGCCAAGGCAGTCTGTATGGTGGCCCGAGGGGAAGCGAAAGAAGCGATGGTAAAATCATAGTCTAATTGCGCTTCGCTTACCCTGTCCTTATTTTTATCGTAATTATAAAAACCTTTTCCGAACTCCTTTAAGAATCCGACCCGGTCTTTTTGAAGGCTTTCCTTGATATCGTTCAAGGCATCTTGGGGAACGCCGTCGGGATTGTCATCTTTCTTTTTCACCAACGGAATGATGGAACTGATCAGAGCGGCTTTGGCTATTTTGTTTGCACCGTAATCCGTAAGATAACGAACGACCTCTCCCCCGCCCATGGAAAAGCCGACGATAATAGCATCCTCAAGGTCCAGACCCTCGATCAGTGTATACAAGTCACTGGCCAAGGTAGAGTAGTCGTAATCGTCCCACGGCTGTGAAGAAATTCCGAAGCCCCTTCTATCGTAAGAGATGCAACGGAAGCCTTCTTCGACGATTTTCCATACTTGCTGCTCCCACGACTTGCGGCTCAATGGCCAACCGTGGATCAAGATTACGGGCTGTCCATTGCCGTAATCCTCATAAAAGATATCCACGGGTTCTTTTGCTTTTTTATTCGTAATAAATGGCATATTCTAAGATATTTAGCTATTGGAAATTGAATTTAAAAGGTTCGATGCGCTAGGGTCCGTAATTATTCCTAAATCAAACGCATCCTGAGTTACACCCCGAAATCTAGTGGAATATGATTTTCGCGTTGACACAAATTAGAAATATTATTGTCCGAAAAGAGGATTTAGCCTATTTTAGAGGGTCGGCATATGCGTTTACACGACAAATAATGAGATAACCGTGCCAATTGGAAACGAAAATCCGTTCGATGAAAAAACGACTAAAACCACATCTTTACATAGCAGCAAGCGTGCTGGTCTGCACGGTCTTGTTCATCTGCTGTTCAAGTAGCCTCGATAATAAGAACCAGTCATCCGATGACGATAACTCCATGGGCGGTCCGGACTCAGCACAGACGGTTGATCCGACCGACAACTTCCCCCCTACCCTTTTTACCGTAATCGGCGATGTACCTTATAACGATGACCAACGAACGGGACTGATTGCCCTTATCGATGCCCACAACGATAGGGCGAAATCGGAATTTGTGGTGCACGTTGGAGATATCAAGCCCGGTGCCGACCCCTGCGACGAAGTGGTCTACGAAGATGTCAGCGGACTTCTCAAAAATTTCAAAACCCCGACTTTCATCGTATTGGGTGACAATGAATACAATGACTGCAACGACCCTATTGCGGCATGGAAACTATGGAACCAGTACTTTTTACATTTTAATGAAAATTGGGAATTTCCGCAAACAGTGGCATATCAGGAAGAGCGGCCGGAAAATTTTGCCTGGGTGGAAAAAGGCATACTTTTTTTAGGCTTGAACCTGGTAGGAAGCTCGGTACACGATCAAGTGGAATGGGACAAGCGCCTGGCCGATGATGCCGATTGGGTAGATGATCAGTTAGACACTCACGACGAAAACATTGAAACGGTCGTTTTGTTCGGGCATGCGAATATGACGGAATTGGGTCCGGAAAAATTCCAACCCTTCACCGAGCGGTTTAGGGCGGCCGCAAAAGCTTTCGGCAAGCCCGTACTTTATATTCAGGGCGACGGACATTTTTGGTTCAGGAATAGACCATGGCCGGAACGGAACATATTGCGGCTACAGATCGAAGGTGGTGCCCATGCCGTACAGGTCACGGTCGATCCCGATTTGGAAGAACCGTTCGCGTTCGACCGGGAATTTTTGGATTAAGGCCCAAAATGGGCTTTGTCGCCATTTACCAGTTTAGCGTTGGGCGCACTTTAGAATTCCATTACGCCTCCAACGCCCTTTTCACCATCACCTTGGCCAAGTGGGATCGATATTCTACATCGGCAAAATGGTCGCTCATGACTTCGATGTCGTCTACGGCATGTTCGGCGGCATCGCTGTTACCGCTATACGCTTTTTCTACGGCGGTAGCGCGATAGGGTGTATCGGAAACACCGGTTACCCCTACCTTGACGGAATCACCATCCTTGACTACGGCCACGCCTACTACGGCGAAGCGTGAGGCGGACTGATAGAACTTTTGGTAGTTGCCCTGAGCTATTTTGGGAAACCGTACCGCCGTGATAATTTCATTATCCTTTAGGGCGGTAGTAAAAATACCCTCGAAAAAGTCGGTCGCGGCGATCTCTCTCCTGCCTTCCTTTCCTTCGGCCACGATAACGGCATCGCAGGCCAAGACCACGGCGGGGTAATCCGCCGAGGGATCTGCATGGGCCAAACTGCCACCGATAGTTCCCCTGTTCCTGACCTGCACGTCACCAACGGTATCGGCGGCTGCGGCCAGCACGCTGACATGGTTTTGAACCAGATCGGAACGCAACAACTGGCTATGGGTACAGTTGGCGCCTATAACAATTTCATCGCCTTCCTCCGTAATGGAATCCATTCCCGAAATGCCCGTAATATCGATCAGCACCTCTGGCCGGTTTAAGCGCAGTTTCATCGCCGGAAGCAAACTATGTCCACCCGATAATATCTTGGCGTCGAAGCCGTGCTTATCGAGCAGGTCCACTGCCTCGCCCACGGAGGAAACTTTTGTGTATTCGAATTTTGCTGGTATCATAGTTAGATATTTATTTAAGCTGCCGGTGGGGAAGGCAGGCTGATAATTTTAGTTTTGCATAGCCTTCCAGACGGTCTGCGGCTTCAATGGCATTTGAATATCCGTGACCCCCAAATGCGCCAAGGCATCGACGACGGCGTTGACCACGGCGGGGGTGGACCCGATCGTGCCGGCCTCTCCCGCCCCTTTCACTCCCAACGGATTATGGGGACATGGGGTTACGGTATTACCGGTCTCTATCATCGGTAAATCGTCGGCGCGGGGCATGGCATAATCCATATACGAACCCGTAATCATCTGTCCGCCTTCATCATAAACTACCTCTTCCAACAAGGCCTGACCTACACCTTGGGCCACCCCACCGTGAATCTGACCGTCCACGATCATGGGGTTCATAATGTTGCCCACATCATCAACGGCGATAAAACGGTTCAAGGTTACCCGACCGGTATCAGCGTCCACTTCGACCACGGCAATATGGGCACCGAAGGGATAGGTAAAATTCGCGGGATCGTAAAAACTGGAGAAGTCCAGCCCCGGCTCCAGGCCTTCCGGATAATCGTGAGGCACATAGGCGGTCAACGATACATCGCCGAAGGAAACGGATTTATCGGTACCTTTGACCGTCCATTTTCCCTCTGCATATTCCAGATCTTCTTCGGCGGCCTCTAACTTATGGGCGGCAATCTTGGCCCCTTTTTCCAATATTTTATCGATACTCTTCATGATGGCGCTTCCGCCGACGGAGAGGCTTCGGGAACCGTACGTACCCATGCCGAAGGCCACTTGATCGGTATCGCCGTGTTCGATTTCAATATCGTCCATATCGATTCCCAATTTATCGGCCACGAACTGGGCAAAGACGGTTTCATGGCCCTGACCGTGGGAATGGCTTCCGGTAAATACGGATACTTTCCCCGTGGGCTGCACCCTTACCTGGCCGACCTCGTACAGGCCAGCGCGAGCCCCTAAGGCCCCCACAACGGCGGATGGCGCTATTCCGCATCCCTCGATATAGGTTGAAAATCCGACCCCGATCAGTTTTCCATTTTTTCGGGCTTCTGTCTGTTCCTTCCTAAAATCCTCATACCCCAACCTTTCCAATCCCTTTTTCAATACGCCTTCATAGTTGCCGCTATCATATTGCAAGGCGACCTGGGTCTGATACCCTTTTTGCTCCACCCCATCGAAGGGGGGTATGAAATTCTTAAAGCGGATTTCCGTCGGGTCCATCCCCATTTCCCGGGCGCCCTTGGAGATGATGCGTTCCAACAGATAGGTCGCTTCGGGCCTGCCGGCCCCTCTATAGGCATCTACCGGAACCGTATGGGTAAAGGGGGCGGTTACGTTTAAATGGATGAGCGGGGTGGTGTACACGCCCTGAAATAGTGTTCCGTGCAAATAGGTGGGGATCGCAGGCGCAAAGGTGGAGAGGTAGGCGCCCATAGCGCAGTATTCATCCGTAAGGTGGGCCACTATTTTTCCGTCTTTATCGAAGCCCATTTTGGATTTGACCACGTGGTCGCGACCGTGGGCGTCGGTCAAAAAAGCCTCGCTGCGGTCACAGGTCCACTTTATCGGACGGCCGATTTCCCGGGAAGCCCATGTCAATAAAGCTTCTTCGGTATAATGGTATATTTTGCTTCCGAAACCGCCGCCGACATCCTTGGAAACTATCCTTACTTTTTGCTCCGGGATTCCCAGTACAAAGGCGCACATAAGAAGCCGGATCAAATGCGGATTTTGGGTGCTGGTATACAAAGTCCATTTGTCACCGTTCACGTCATAATCCGCCACATAACTCCTGGGCTCCATGGCATTTGGAGCCAAGCGTTGATTTCGGTACTCCATTTCGGTAACGTGATGGGCCTTTTCCAGTGCGGCCTCTACCTCTGCCCTATCGTTGCCGATACACCAGTCGAACGCGGCGTTATCTTGCCAATCGTCGTGCACCAAAGGGGCGTCTTTGTCCATTGCCTTCTTGGGATCCGTCACCGCCGGCAGTTCCTCATAATCCACCGAAACCAGTTCTGCCGCGTCCCTAGCAAGTTCCAGGGATTCCGCGACCACCATAGCCACCGCCTCGCCGACATGTCGTATCTTATCTTTGGCCAACAGCGGATGTTTCGGTTCCCGCATGGTCTCGCCGTTCTTAAAATCGACCTGCCATCCGCAGGGTACCCCATATTCCCCGCAACCATCCTGGGCCGTAAAAACCGCAACCACCCCCTCGGCCTTTTTGGCCTCCGAAGTATCGATATTCAAGATCTTGGCGTGTGCATAGGGACTACGAACAAAGGCCGCCTGTGTCATTTTCGGCAGTTTCAGGTCGTCGGTATACTTTCCCGCGCCCTTTAAAAAACGGGCATCCTCCCGACGTTTTACTGGTTTTCCTACATAATTTCCCATGGCTATTCATTTATAAGTTCAGCGGCATACTGAATCGATTTGATAATATTATGGTATCCGGTGCATCGGCAAAAATTTCCTTTTAGGCCATGCCGCACGTCTTCTTCCGAAGGATTAGGGGTGTGCTTCAGGATATCCGCCGCTACCATGACCATGCCCGGAGTGCAGAAACCGCATTGCAGGCCGTGTTTTTCCTTAAATGCCTGCTGGATCGGATGCATCTGTCCGTTGTGGGCCATACCTTCGATAGTTGTCACCTCGGCCCCATCGGCCTGAACCGCCAAAAGGGTGCACGATTTTACGGCGTCGCCGTTCAAGGTTACCGTACAGGCCCCGCAAGCACTGGTGTCGCAACCGATATGCGTACCTGTAAGGTTTAGCGTTTCGCGCAGGTATTGTGTCAGGCTGATGCGTGGCTCGACCTCATCGGTATGTTTCTTCCCATTGATTTTAAGCGATATCTTCATAACTATTGGGTATATAAAATCTCATATAAAGGTGGCAAAATGCTATTCCTTTTTCTTTTTCAACTCCTTTTCCATGTCCTTAAAAAATCGTTTCGAAAGCGTACTGACCACCCCGCTCATGATCCGCTGTCCCATGCTGGCCAGTTTGCCCGAAACTTTGGCCTCGCCCTGATACTTGGCAATGGTTTCCGTTTCCGAAATGGCCAACAGCTTCATGTCGATTTCTGCGACCACATTGCCCATATCCCCTTTTTGATCCATTTCGAGTACACAGGTGTTTTTCTCTTCTTTTAGAATGACCGCCAGGGTACCCTTGAATTTTCCGTTGACCGGGCCTACCCGTATTTCGGAAATAATATTGTAGCGATTAGGGCCGGTCTCTTCCAGTTCCTTGATACCGGGGGTTACTTTTTTTATGGTGGCGGAATCCTGGATGAGTTCCAAAAAATTTTGGGGAGTGGTTTCAAGAGTGTAGTTCCCATCGATTTTCATAGGTGGCCATGTTGAACCTATGAATATAAAAAATACTATTGAAAAATGTTTATTTTCTAGAATATATTTTGAGGCTATCGACAAAAAAACGGGGGTGTAGGCTGAAGACCCTTAATATCATCCGCCTAATATTACATAATCATTATTTTACGCCGCTTTTGAATGGACTTTAAAGCGGCCTTAAGACTTTCAAGATTGTGGGCGGATGCCAATATATCGATATAAGGCAGTGCAGACTTCATACCCATCGCATCGGGCGAAAAGTTGGGGTTGCCGGCCAAGGGGTTCAACCAGATTACCCGTCGCGATTTTTTGTAGATGGATTTCATGGCCGCTTGTATGGTTTCGGCATTGCCCGTGTCCCATCCATCGCTCAAGATTAAAACGATGGTCTTTTTGTTCAGCATGCCATGGCCGTAATCCCTTTCAAAATCTCGTAGGCAACTCCCTATCGTCGTGCCACCAGCCCAATGGGGCACCCGCTCGGATATGGTATCGAAAGCCTTTCCGAATTCCTGATTATCAAGAATGTCACTGACCCGGTGCAGGGCCGTACTGAATACGAAAGTCTCTATCTTGTCGTACGCATTATGAAAGGCATATATCAGATGTACGAAAAAACGGCTGTACAGTTCCATGCTTTTGCTTACGTCACAGAGCAGCACCAACTTCAGTTTTTTCTCTTTTTTTTCGCTGAACACCAACTGTTGGATGTCGCCGCCTTTTCGCAGGTTAAGACGGATGGTTCTCTTTAAATCCAGCCTTTTACGTTTTTTGGTGGATTTTCTCAACCGGCTTTTTTGATGGGCCATCTTTCGGGCCAGGCGTTTTAAGAGGCGCATCATTAACTGCATCTCGTCCTCACTCAAATCCCGGAAGTCCTTTTTGGTCAGCACTTCGAGATCGCTAAAGGTGGCCATGTCCTTTTGTTCTTCGGATGGATTCAGGTTCAGCCAATCCTTCAGGGATTCGAACCGTACCTGCTGCTTTTGGGCTTTAGATCTTTCGTTTTTTTGGATAGGCTCCTCCTTGGTTTTGGAGTCCGTTGCCTTGTCCAGTTGTTTCCAGAACTCCGCATACAACGTATCGAATTTCTCGAATTGATACCGGTTCTTGGTCAATATGGCTTTCAGGGCTTGTTTGAAATCGGATTCTTTATGGATGGAAAGTTCGGAAATGGCTCTCAGGGCATCGGCCTCTTCCATAGCGCTTAAAGGAAACCCCCTTTTTCGAAGAAAACGGCTGAGGAGGACAATGTTGGCGGAGAGTTCTGTTTGATGTGTGAGGTAGGATTCTCGCATGGCGTGTATGTTAACCGCTAGCAGCGCAAAGAAAGGCGCAAGGGACGCAACGTATTTTAATACGTCTGTAATTTTTAAATGGTATTGACCCCTCTTCCGATTCCACTTTTTATGGGGTTTCGTTAAAGTTGATTAGCATTCCCATTTGTAATTGGACCATATAGGTCAAAATTGGGGCTAAGTGTACGTCGTTCAATACTTCTACAGCTTTTAATTCTATGATAATTTTGTTTTTTACTTGAATAGCCAATCGGTGATCGATTTCTAATTTCTTCATAAACTAATGGCAGGAATTTTTGTTTTTCAACAGGGAGACCCATCTTTTTAATTCATAGAGCAAACATTCTTCATAAGCATTTTCCAATAGACCTGGCCCCAAGGATCTGAACGTTGAGCGCGCAATTAAAAATCACCTTCGAAATTTTGTTGTAGGTCATAACTCCAATTTATCTATAAATTCATGCGCTTCTTGCGTAAACCTTTGCGGCTAAACTACCCGATCCGGGAAACGACCCCGGTCTTCTCCAATAGTTCGGAGAGCGCATCCTGTGTTTGCCGCAAATCTTGCCAGTCTTTTAAGACCACCCCCAGGGTATCTTCCACAATCTGTTTGTCAAGATACGTGAGGTGCATGCTTGCCAAGGCCCTGGCCCAATCGATGGTCTCGGAGATTCCCGGGGTCTTTTCCAGTTTCATTGCCCGCAGTTCTTTCATAAAGGCGCAAATCTGGCGTCCCAATTTAGCGTCCGCTTCGGGGACCTTGGCTTTAACGATGGCCAGTTCCTTTTCGAAATCGGGATAGTCGATCCACAAGTAAAGACATCTTCTGCGCAATGCTTCCGAGAGTTCGCGGGTACGGTTCCCGGTCAAGATAATTTGGGGTTTGCTAATGGCGTTGATGGTGCCGATTTCGGGAATGGTAACCTGCCAATCCGAAAGCACCTCCAACAAAAAACTCTCGAATTCCTCGTCCGCCCGGTCGATTTCGTCGATGAGCAACACCGGATTTTTGGAATGGGTTATCGCTTGCAAAACCGGACGTTTCAGAAGGAATCGATCTGAAAAAATAGTTTCTTCCAAATCTTTGACATCTTTTTCCTTTTCCTCCTGCATCTTCAGATAGAGTAGCTGATGCTGGTAATTCCACTCATACAGCGCATGGGTACTGTCAAGTCCCTCGTAGCATTGTAGGCGGATCAGATCCGTTTTCAGCGCTTGGGCCATCACCTTCGCTACCTCGGTCTTGCCCACTCCCGCAGGCCCTTCGATCAGCAAGGGTTTTTCCAACCGCATGGCCAGGAAGATGGACATGGCGATCGAGCTGTCGCTGATATAGCCTTGTTCTTGCAACATCTTATGGATATGGGAGAGTTCTTGCGACTTCATGGAACCTAAAGTTAGTGTTGGGAGTAAAGTTAAGGATTCTAAACGTTGAAAATTCATCCAACGAAATCTTGATGTTCCGCACTCACCGGTGGAAAATGAGCTTTTAACAACTCCTAAGAAATCTCAAGACCCTAATCCATAAATTTTGTATCTTAAACCAAAAAAGCGCACGTGCTAAAAATTCATACCGATACCGATGATACATTTCACTTTAGCCTAGAGACTGAAAGTGGGAATAACTTGTTGAGCAGCATAAAATTCCCCGATAAATTTGAAATGGACAAGGTCATACGAAAGTTGGACAGCATGATCTTGACCCGCAACCATTTTGAACGGAACACTAATACCGAGGGCAAATTTCTTTTTATCCTAAAGGACGATACCGGAAAAACCATCGGACATAGCGGGCCTTACGATTCCGAGGCGGGTATGGAAAATGGTATCAAAAATCTACGGGAGCAGATTAAATCTTTTCTATAAAGGTCAAAAATCGGTCGTGCATGTCCTCCGTATAATCCAAATGGGTAACGATGCGCTGCTTTCCCTGCCCCATTCCAATTATATGTATGTCGTTGGCCTTTAGCTTTTCCACAAACTCGTCCCCTCCCATATGGTTTTCATCGATTTCAAAAATGATTATATTAGTTTCGATCGGCTCCACTTTTTTGATGAAGGATAAATTTTTAAGCACTTCGCCAATTTCATAGGCTTTTTTATGGTCCTGGGCCAGTCTTTCAATATGGTGGTCCAAGGCATAGATACCCGCCGCGGCCAAATAGCCCGCTTGGCGCATTCCCCCGCCCAAGACTTTTCGTACTCTTAACGCCTTCTGGATGATGTCTTTACTCCCGACCAGTACCGAGCCTACGGGGCAGCCCAGCCCCTTGCTCAAGCAGATACTGATGGTATCGAAAAGTCCCCCGTACTGTTTTGAATTTTCATCTTTGGCGACCAAAGCGTTCCACAAGCGGGCACCGTCGAGATGGTAGGCGAGGCCGTTTATTTTGCAAACGGCTTGAATCCTTTCCAGCTCCTCAAAATCCCAACAGGCGCCGCCCCCCTTATTAGTAGTGTTCTCCACACAGACCAAGGAGGTCAGGGGACTATGGTAAAAATCCGGCGGATTGATCGCGGCCTCCACCTGCTCCGCGGTCATCATGCCCCGATGTCCATCGACCAGTTTACACGATACCCCACTATTAAAGCTCACTCCCCCACCCTCATAATTATAGACATGGGCGTATTTATCGCAAATCAATTGATCCCCCGGATGGGTGTGCAGTTTGATGGCCGTTTGATTGGTCATCGTACCGCTGGGGAAGAACAGGGCAGCTTCCTTCCCGAACATTTCCGCCATTTTTTGCTCCAGGGCATTTACGGTCGGGTCGGCCTTAAAGACATCGTCCCCAACCTCGGCGGTCATCATGGCGTCGAGCATGCCGGGGGTGGGCTGGGTAACGGTATCGCTAATCAGATTGATCTTCAACTTTAAACTATTGATTATGGCCCTAAATGTAAGCCATTTCAACCGCAGGAAAAAGTTGCAATTTGCAAAAAACATTATGCGTTTTTTACCTAAAACCAAAAATAGGTCCATATAATTACGGATTTGCACTTTTGAAATCCATTGAAAACAAGTATCTTCTGACCAAAATAACATGCCATGGCCGCTAGCGAAAACCAGATTTTTTCCTCCTACCAAAGAAATCCCGTCCTATTTGATGAAATATATGATACGGAAGGTAAGCTCAAGCCCGTTTATTCAGAACTTTTTAATCTGTATGGCGAACATTCCATCAAAGATTACGTGAAGCTGAACGAAAAGGCCAAGGCCTCGTTCTTCAACCAAGGAATTACCTTTCAGGTCTATGGCGAGAAGGAAACCAAGGAAAAGATTTTCCCCTTTGATCTTTTTCCGCGGATAATCGACCCCGCCGAATGGGATATTATCGAGCATGGCGCCATACAGCGTAGCAAGGCTCTCAATCTGTTTTTATGGGATATCTATCACGACAAAAAAATCATCAAACAGGGCATCGTGCCGATGGAGTTGATCGGTTCTTCCGCCAATTACCTGGATCAAATGGTCGGCGTGGACCCGCCAGGCGGCATCTACAATCATATATCCGGTACGGACGTCATCAAGAACAAGGATGGTCAATATTACGTTCTTGAAGACAATATCCGCTGCCCCTCCGGTGTCAGCTATGTCATCTGTAACCGTACGGCGCTGAAGCGGGCACTTTTTGGGGTCTTCAATCATTACCAGACACATACCGTGACCAACTATGCGGAGAATCTTCTCGAGCTGCTGGAAACCGCTAAACCTAAAGGCGTGGACGTACCTAATGTGGTGGTCATTACGCCCGGCATGTTCAATTCCGCCTTCTATGAGCATTCCTATCTCGCCAAGACCATGGGTGTGGAACTGGTGGAAGGCCGGGACCTGTTTGTGGAGAACGATTTTGTGTATATGAAGACCATCCGCGGACCGGAGAAGGTCGATGTAATCTATCGCCGGATCGACGATGCGTTTATCGATCCCCTGGAATTCAAACCTGATTCCGCCATAGGCGTACCCGGACTCTTCGCTGCCTACAAAAAAGGAAACGTCACCTTGGCCAATGCCCCGGGAACAGGGGTTGCCGACGATAAGGCCGTATATACCTATATGCCGGAAATCATTAAGTATTATTTGAACGAAGAGCCGATCCTTAATAACGTACACACCTACCATTGCAGTCGTCCCGATGAACTGAAATATGTATTGGAACACATACACGAACTCGTCATCAAACCCGTGGACGAGGCCGGGGGATACGGCATATCCATTGGAAACCGGTTGACCCGGGAAGAAATCGAAACGGTAAAAAAACAGCTGCAGGAAAGCCCTCGAAAATATGTGGCCCAGCCTATTTTATCGCTTTCCGTTCACCCTACTTATATCGAGGATAGCAAATCTTTCGAACAGCGGCACGTAGACCTTAGAACCTTTACCATTCTGGGAAAGGACCGGGAATTCGTATTAAAGGGCGGATTGACCCGGGTGGCCCTGAAAAAAGGGAACTTAATAGTAAATTCTTCACAAGGAGGGGGGTCTAAAGATACGTGGGTGTTGAAGGAGTAGGCGGTGTCGGTTCCATGGAACCTTGAACCAATGACCCCCGAACCTTACTGCCTACTGCAACTTTTCGACCAGGACTAAAATTTCGCATGGTACCCAACAAGTATAATCAAAAACATACACCAACAATATGCTAGCACGAGTAGCCAATAACCTTTTTTGGATGGGGCGTTATATCGAACGTTCCGAACATATAGCGCGATATTTGAACGTAAACTACTTCTCATCGCTCGACGCGCCCAACCAATTATCGCAGTCCCGCCAATTCGTTCTGCGTTCCATGCTCTTTATGGTCGGGGATCCCGAAAACGACCAAAACGTTCAACTAAACGAAGAATTGGTACTTTACAAAATCGGCTTGGATGGAGACTTCCCCTTTTCTATCATCAACAACGTGAAATATGCCCGGGAGAACGCCAATAGTGCTAGGGACCTGATCTCGACCGAACTCTACGAGGCCATTAACAAATTCTATCATTTCGTATTGAATTACGATGCGGATACCTTCATGAAAAGAGGATTACACGATTTCACGACCCATGTGGCCGAAATGACGGCCATTTTACGGGGGAAGATAAGAGGTACCTTACTACACGATGAAATCTATTCCATTATCATGATGGGCGTCAATATCGAAAGGGCTACGCAGATCATTCGTATGATCAACGCCAAATACAATGATGCCCAACAATCTGGAGGAAGTTATGGCGACACGTTTAAGAACAGTTTCGAGTGGACCACCTTGCTGAAATGCGCGGAATCCTATGATATGATGCGGCGGTTCTATAAAAAGACACCAACGAGCATATCCACCCTAGAATTTTTAATCTTGAATCCCAATTGTCCCCGTTCGGTAATGAACAGCCTCAATCAAGTCTATTATCATATCAAGGTATTGGATCCCAGCAAAAATTACAATAAAACCTCTACGGCCTTTTTGGTGGGCAGGGTACGTTCGGAGTATGCTTTCAAATACATTCAGGAAATTGAGGAAAACATCCAATCCTTTATTGAAAACATCTTGGAAAACCTGGTGGAAATCGGCAAAAAAATGGAAAAGGAGTTTTTTGATTATTGAATTTTCAAAACACTACCTTTGCCCCCGTTTCCAGTATTGTGTCAAGCTCATTTTATCGGTTAATCCACAGTTATCTTGTCCAACCCAAGGCACGACACATCAAAACCTGTGGGCGAGTCGGGGCTAGGGCAAAGCATAGCCTTAGTTACGGAATCGTTTAACACAGGACTGGTGAACAAGAACAAGGCTTGCACCGGCTAAGGTATACCCAACACAACACGAAACATGTCCCTAGAATACTCCATTACCTATACCGCAGATAACACTTATGAACACTGGGTGAAAGATGCATACTGGCAATTCTTGATAATTCCACAACAGAATGAAGATCAAGACTTTATTAGTATCGAATTCAACAACTCCCTCAACACGATCAATGAATATTCAATCAATGGATACGGGTTTCAGACCATACGGGTACATCCCAAGCAAAGGTTCAAAGAAATTTCTTTCGAGGCCCATTTCAAATTGATAAAAAAGGAGGTGAATCCTTTTGACTTTGTGCCGGATGAAGCTGTTTCAGAAGGGTATGGGCATATTCAACACCTCGATTTCAAGGTGGATTTTAATCAGTTTTTAAGGAATACCCGTTTTACGAACCTACCCGAAAAAAATAGGGATGCCTTTGTCTTCGACAAAAACCTATCCATTTTTGAAAATCTACAAGCCTTAAATGATTGGACATACAACCATATTTATTTTAAGATCGATGTGACCGACGTAGATACCGTGTTGGACGAAATCATCGAAAAAAGGCACGGCGTCTGTCAAGACTTTTCACATCTGTTCTGTGCCTTGGCACGGCGAAACGGCATTCCCACAAGATATGTTTCCGGCTACCTGCACCAAGGCAACGGTTTTTTCGGTGATTCGCAGATGCACGCCTGGGCGGAGGCTTTCGTGCCGAAGATCGGCTGGGTCGGCTTCGACCCGACCAATAATCTACTGGCCAATACCAATCACATCAAAATAGCCCACGGCAAGGACTATACCGATTGCGCCCCACTCAAAGGGATCGTCTATACCACAGGGCGGAATGAGACCCGTCATACGGTGCAGGTTTCCGCGCAGCAACAACAGTGAAAAATCCCGAATCCCGAATCTTACATTTCACATTGGTTATACCCAGTGCAGTCGAGACGACAAATTGCACATTTGTCACACCATTAGTGGGGGAGGCAATCAATATAAACCGCAGACGAGAGGCCAAATTCCAAAAAGCTGCTGATGAAAATAGGTTACATTTCACGGCTAAAACATTACTTTTGCCCAAAATTAAATTTAGATGACCATTACTACAGACCTGTTCAAAGGTCTTCAAGATCGCCTTGGTGCGTTAAGGAGGTATCTTTGACGTCGATGCGAAACGTATCGAAATAGAGAACGAGCAAGAAAAAACGCTCGCCCCAGATTTTTGGGATGACCCCCAAAAGGCGCAGGCACACATGAAGTTCATCCAATCTAAAAAACAATGGGTGGATGACTACAATAGCGCCAAGACCGCCGTGGGAGACCTCGAAGTGCTGCTGGAATTCCAGGAAGAAGGCGAAATTAAGGAAGAAGAGGTCGCAGCACAGTACGAGAAGGCGCTGAAGCAAATAGAAAAACTGGAGTTCAAGAACATGCTCTCCGAAGAGGGCGATGAATTGCCGGCCGTACTCCAAATTACTGCGGGCGCCGGAGGCACTGAAAGTTGTGACTGGGCGTCGATGCTCATGCGCATGTATATCATGTGGGCGGAAAAGAACGACTATAAGGTCAAGGAACTCAACTATCAGGAAGGCGATGTGGCGGGCATCAAGACCGTGACCCTTGAAATCGATGGCGATTATGCCTTCGGATGGCTCAAGGGCGAGAACGGGGTGCATCGTTTGGTCCGCATCTCACCCTTTGACAGCAATGCCAAGCGGCATACCTCCTTTGCCTCGGTCTATGTGTATCCTTTGGTGGACGACAGTATCGAAGTCGATATCAATCCCGCGGACTACACCATCACCACAGCGCGATCTAGCGGCGCGGGGGGACAGAACGTGAACAAGGTGGAGACTAAGGTACAGTTGGTACACCATCCGACCGGCATACAGATTTCCTGTTCCGATTCCCGAAGTCAGCACGATAATAGGGCCACTGCGCTGAAAATGTTAAAATCTCAATTGTACGAAATCGAACTCCGAAAAAAAATGGAGGCCCGGGACGAGATCGAATCCTCAAAAATGAAAATCGAATGGGGCTCCCAAATCCGCAATTACGTTATGCATCCCTATAAATTGGTCAAGGATGTGCGGACATCGGAAGAGACCGGAAATGTGGATGCCGTAATGGACGGCGAAATCGATGCGTTTCTAAAGGCCTTTTTGATGATGATGGGGCAGGTAGAAGATTAGGCCAATCCTTTTAACAAACCTTTAACCGCCACCCATTAAACCTTATCCTAAATTATTAATCACACTAAAAGCAATCGTCATGAAAATAAATAGCACACCCTTTATCATTCTCTTCATTGTACTATTGGCAGGTAACGAACTGCAGGCCCAATATGGACGCGGATATGGTAGTGGTTACGGATACGGCAGCGGTTATGGATATGGATACGGGAGACAACGAAGTGCCATCCCCCAAGTACAGGAAACTCCCAAGGAACCCGAACCCAAAACGGCGGAACAGATTGTCGACGGAGAAATGCCTGAAATATCGGAGACCTTGGAACTGAACGAGTTCGAATCGGCTGTTTTAAGTTCCATCCTCAAAAAATACGTACAGAAACGTATCGAAATGCAAATTTTGGAACTTAGCCCCGAACAGATGCGTGAGGGTATGGAAAACATCACCAAGTCGCAAGACGAGGAACTTAGGGCCGGCCTACCACCCGAAAAGTACGAAGCTTTTGTAGAAATGCAGAAAAAGGGCATCCAAAAGACCAAAAAAGAGAAGAAGAAAGAAAGGAAACGAAAAAAGAAAAAGAAGAACTAAAACTAATCCACCCTAATGAGAAAATGCTTCCCCTTACTCCTATTGTTCATTTCACTTTGCGCTTATCCCCAACCCCCTCAAGACCAAGGAGCGGATCCCATCAAAATCACCGGTACGGTCATGGACCAAGAAACCGGCCAACCCTTGGAATACGCGACCCTGGTACTGCAAAGTATTGAAAATCCCGGTAAGGTATCCGGTGGAATTACCGACGCCGACGGAAAGTTTGATGTGGAGACCGCCCCTGGGAAATATAACGCCAGCATTGAATACATCGGCTACAAGACCTATCAAGTACCTCAAAACACCTTCAACGAATCCACCGATTTGGGAACCATATCCCTGACCATCTCCGCCTCGGAGCTGGAAGGGGTGGAGGTTACCGGTGAAAAAACTACAGTGGAGGTACGCCTTGACAAAAAAATCTATAACATCGGCAAAGACCTTACCACCAGCGGCGCTACGATCAGTGATGCGCTGAACAACGTGCCTTCGGTAAATGTCGATGTTGAAGGCGCCATCAGCCTGCGCGGCAACGAAAACGTACGGATACTGATCAACGGAAAACCATCCGCCATGGCGGGTTTTGGTTCTACCGAAGCCCTGAGACAACTGCCCGCCGATGCTATAGAAAAGGTAGAGGTCATTACGAGTCCCTCTGCCCGGTACGATGCGGAAGGTACCGCCGGCATTCTGAACATCATCCTTAAACAAGAAAAAACGCTGGGTTTTAACGGCTCGGTCAATGCCAATATCGGCTATCCGTCCAGTAGCGGTATTACCGCCAACGTAAACCTCCGTACCGATAAGTTCAATATTTTCAATACTACGGGCTACCGTTACCGCGATGCCCCCGGAAATGCATTTTTTGACAACACGTATACCTCCGGACGATTCGATAGGGTCATCGAGGACCGGGTCTATAACCGGTTGGACAAGGACTTCAATACCAATCTGGGGATGGAGTATTTCCTTACGGAGAATTCGTCGGTTACCGGAAGTATTTTCTACCGGAGATCAAATGACGAAGATTTGACCGAAAACACCAACCGTCGTTTTATAACCGATCAATTGAACAGTAGGACCTTTCGGGAAGAAAGCGAAAAACAAGACGAGGACAGCTATCAGTTTTCGTTGAACTACGTGAACAATTTCAACGACGAGGGCCATAAACTGACGGCGGATTTCCAGTACTCCAAAGAAGACCAAATAAAAAACTCCACCATCGAGGAAAGGCGAACCTTACCGAACGATGATTTGTTGGTGCTCGAGAACGTGTTCGAGAACGAAGAGCAAAATGAGTACCTGATCCAGGCCGATTACGTTCTACCGATGGAAGATGCGCAGTTCGAAGCAGGGTATCGGGGCAAGTTGGAGGAAGAAATAACCGACTACCGTTTGGATTCATTAGATCAGGCCAGTGGCCAATTCGTACTGAATGAAAACCTGACCAATAAATTCACCTACGACGAAAACGTACATGCCATATATTCCCAGTACGGGAACAAGTTTGGCCACTTTTCCTTTCTTCTCGGTTTGCGTTTGGAACATACCCAATTGAAGGGAAAATTGGAATCGGAATTCGATAACAACCAATTGCAAGAGGAACTGGGTGTGGACGTGAACCCAAATTTCGATAAAAAATATTTAGGGCTTTTCCCCACCCTAAACCTGATTTACGAATTCGATGAAGAAGGTAGGGAAAACGTTTCATTGGGCTATAACCGACGCATCAACAGACCTCGGGGATGGTATATTAACCCTTTTCCTTCACGATCAAGCCGTACGAACATTTTTCAGGGAAATCCCGATCTAGATCCAGCCTTCTCGAACGCGTTTGATCTAGGCTATTTGAAACGATGGGATAAATTGACCCTGACCTCCTCCATTTACTACCAACGGGAAACCGATGCTTTTGAAAGGGTGCAGGAACCGACGGGGCAAGTGACAACGGATAGCATACAAATCATCCGCTCCCTGCCCATCAACCTGTCCACAGAAAACCGCTACGGGGCCGAGGCCGGGCTCATGTACAATCCGAAAAAATGGTTGCGCTTGAACGGCAGTTTTAACTACTATAAGTTTTCGACGACAGGCTCCTTCAATGGGGTGGATTACGGAACCGACAACTCCAGTTGGTTCGCCCGCTTCAGTTCTAAAGTTACCCTGCCGGCGAAAGTGGAATGGCAGACCAATGCCTTTTATAGGGGTCCACGGTCCACTGCCCAGACAGAGACCGAAGGGCTGTTCGGGATCAACCTCGCTTTTAGCAAAGACATATTGAACGACAACGGTACCTTATCGATGAACATCAACGATCTGTTGAACTCCTTTAAGCGAAAGTCGTATACCGAAACGGAGTTTTTTACCTCCCGTAGTGAGTTCCAATGGCGGCAACGGTCGTTTACCTTTTCCTTTATCTACCGCTTTAACCAACCCAAAAAACGTGAGAACGGTCGTGGACAAGGTGGCAACGGCGGTGGCGAAGATGATGGGGGAGAGTTTGAGGGATAATAATTTATGGTAGCGGCATCATATTGACCGTTAACATAAAAAAGCCGGGGAAGTCAAGATGGACCTCCCCGGCTTTTTTATATGCTACCACGACAAATTACGATGCCTCGCGTTTGGCGCGTTTCTCCGCTCTCCATTCCTTATAACGTTCTATCAGATTACCGCCCAACCAATACGGTACCACGAACATCAGCAAGAAAATCATCAGCCAAAAGCCTATGGTGAGAATGGTCAAAAAAGCTAAAAATCCTAGATATTGATCGAATTCGAACATACTTTTCCGTATTTAATAACAAAGATACTTGTAAAACAGGTAGAATTGCAAATTGCGGATAAAAAAATCTTTCGACGACCGATTGATAAAAAGGCTATCCCCTACCTTTGTTAGAAACGAAATGACTTTTGATATGGAATATAGAACAGAAAAAGACACAATGGGCGAGGTGAAAGTACCTGCAGACAAATATTGGGGTGCACAGACCGAACGCTCCCGGAACAATTTTAGGATCGGCCCGCCCGCTTCCATGCCCTTGGACGTTGTTTACGGTTTTGCCTATCTCAAAAAGGCGGCAGCCTATACCAACTGTGAACTTCAGGTGCTGTCAGCAGAAAAAAGAGATTTGATCGCTCAAGTTTGCGACGAAATATTGAAGGGAAAGCACGATGATCAATTTCCGCTGGTTATCTGGCAGACAGGATCGGGCACGCAAAGCAATATGAACGTCAACGAGGTCATCGCCAACCGCGCCCACGAAATCGCCGGAAATAAAATCGGGAAGGGAGAAAAAACCTTGCAGCCCAACGACGATGTGAACAAATCACAGTCCTCCAACGATACCTTTCCTACAGGAATGCATATAGCGGTCTATAAAAAAATCACGAAGACCACTATTCCGGGAGTAACTCAGTTACGGGATACACTACGGCAAAAATCCCAGGAATTTGCCAAGGTCGTAAAAATCGGACGTACCCATTTGATGGACGCTACCCCCCTCACTTTGGGTCAGGAATTTTCAGGATATGCCTCCCAACTCGACCACGGCCTACAGGCCCTTAAAAATACCCTCGATCATCTGAGTGAACTGGCCCTTGGTGGAACGGCGGTAGGTACGGGACTAAATACCCCCAAAGGTTATGACGTGCTCGTTGCCAAATATATCTCCGAGTTCACGGGCCTACCCTTCCGCACAGCTGACAATAAGTTCGAGGCCCTGGCCGCCCATGATGCCATCGTAGAAAGCCATGGGGCCTTGAAACAATTGTGCGTATCGTTGAATAAAATCGCCAACGATATTCGAATGTTAGCCTCCGGGCCACGTTCCGGCATCGGTGAAATCAACCTCCCAGCCAATGAGCCCGGAAGTTCGATCATGCCGGGAAAGGTAAATCCAACACAGTGCGAAGCCCTGACCATGGTCTGTGCCCAGGTGATGGGCAACGATGTGGCCATAACCGTCGGCGGTACCCAAGGGCAGTACGAGCTCAACGTCTTCAAACCCTTGATGGCGTCCAATATTTTACAATCCGCCCAACTGATCGGCGATGCCTGTGTTAGTTTTGATGAAAACTGTGCTACTGGTATCGAGCCTAACCGGAAGGTCATCGAACAGATGCTGAACAATTCCCTGATGCTCGTTACCGCCTTGAACACCAAAATCGGTTACTACAAAGCCGCGGAAATAGCGAATACCGCCCACAAGAATGGTACTACGCTCAAGGAGGAAGCCATAAATTTGGGATATGTAACTGCCGAGGAATATGATGAATGGGTGAGGCCGGAGGATATGGTGGGGAATTAAAAAAATCAACCACCATCGCATATATCGACAAGAACGTTTCACAATACACTTAGAGCCTGCCTTAGAATTAATTCTTTGTCGACCGCCCTCGTGTGAGGAGGCAAGAGAAGAAACAAAAAAAGCCGTTTCACTTAATTGTGAGACGGCTCCTTATTATTCAAGAGGTAAGCTTATCTGATTACTTAAGCTCAAATTTTGAGGTGCCCAACAACTTCAATCGGTTGTCATATACGTTTACCATGTAATTGCCTTCCTGAAAATCGCCAGATGGCTTTCCGATATAATCGCAAACATCCAAGGGCTTATTTTCGTAGTAGAAGCTAGTACTCTTACTATAGGTTATCGAAGCACCATCATCATTGGTTTTCGAAAAGCTTTCGCCCATAACGTTGCCTTGGGGGTCGAGTACTTCAATGTAAAATTCGCGGTCTCCGGCCTCGGCGATTACATTATCTGCTACGGTGAAGCAAATTTTAAATTTGTCTGCCCTTCTGGCCCTATTGACCGACGACAACTTACCGTTATTGCGTTCCTTAACGGCATCTACATTGAATTTGGAAAGGTTCAGCGCCGATCCTTTTTCCACTACGTCTGCCAATTGGGTATTTTGCACCACCAGGGAATCGTTGAATACAGTCTGCTTCTCCAGTTCCGTATAGGTACTGTCACGTTGCATAGCGATCAGAGTATTGGATTTTTGAAGGGAATCCACTTGCCTGAGCAACTGTTCCCTCTCCGCTTTCAAGACCCCCACTTGCCTTCTGTAGCGGGACAAAGTGGATATATCGGCCTTCATATTCTGCACCGAATCGATGTATTTGGAGATATTGTCGCGTGCTTCCACCAATTCCTCATTGGTGGCATTGCTCTCCAGAATCGCCTTGTCGTATTCAGACTTCAAACTGTTGAGATCCTCGACCACTAGCTGTTTTTCCTGTTTAAGTGCGGTCGTGGTCTTTTGCTTGTCCTGGTAAAGACTGACCGTATAGATGATGGTTCCCAAGAGCACTACGCCCAATAGACCTGCCAGCACCTTCAATCCGTTGTTAGTTTTTGTTTCATTCATAATGTAAAGATTAATTACTTAATTAGTTTGTTCGTAACCCTCTATATACGATAGGAGTTTATTTTTAGATTTTTTAACGGAAATAATTCAAATACTATCCCTTTCAAAAGTACGAAATTATTTAACTTCCAAGGGGATTATTAGCTTTACCGGACGATACGAGGGATTATTCTAGGGCAAACCATAAAATAATTGTAATTTTCGAGAAAAAGAAGGGTCCTGATCAGAAATATACATACAGTACACCGAAATGGCTTGGATAAATACATTTCTATCTTCCCTACACGAGAATGGATACTAAAATCAATCAGGTATGAAAAAGACCATATTTATTGCACTTATAGGGTGCCTTACATTCTTGGGATGCAAGGAGACCAAAAAACAGGATAATCCCCACATGGATTCAGAACCGGCGTACGGCTCTATGGAAGCCCCTCCCCCGTCCTCTGCGGCAATGAAAGAAGTAAAAATAACGCCTATTTCGCATGCCACGGTGGTTCTGCAGTGGAACGACCTCACCATATACGTCGACCCCGTCGGGGGCGCCGAGGCGTTTGACGGGCAGCCCGACCCCGACCTCATCCTAATCACTGACATCCACGGTGACCATTTTAGCGTCGAGACCTTGGAAGCGTTGGATACGGAAAAGGCCAAAATCATCATGCCCCAAGCCGTAGCCGATAAAATGCCCACCGAATTTACGCCGCAGATCGATGTATTGAACAATGGCGATTCGAAGGAACGCTATGGCATCACGGTCGAGGCCATCCCCATGTATAACCTGCGGGAAGAGGCCAAAGATTTCCATGTTAAAGGCCGTGGCAACGGGTATGTGCTAAACATGGGCAATGAGCGCATCTATTTTTCCGGGGACACCGAAGATATTCCTGAAATGAGAAACTTGAAGAATATCGATAAGGCTTTTGTTTGCATGAACCTGCCCTACACCATGACCGTCGAAAGTGCCGCCGAAGCGGTACTGGAATTCGAGCCCAAACAGGTCTATCCTTACCATTACCGTGGCAAACCTGACGTAAGCGACGTATCCCGATTCAAGGAACTGGTCAACAAAGAAAATCCAGATATCGAAGTGGTGCAGTTGGATTGGTATCCGGAGGAGGATTATTGACAATCACCGTATTAACTTCTTGTATTTAATCCGCTTGGGCATGAGATCCGCACCCAAACGCTTTTTCTTGTTCTCTTCGTATTCCGAAAAGGAACCTTCGAAAAAATAGACTTGGGAGTTGCCTTCGAAGGCCAAAATATGGGTGCAAACACGATCTAGGAACCAGCGGTCATGGGAGATGACCACGGCACAACCAGCAAAATTTTCCAGTCCTTCTTCCAAGGCACGTAATGTGTTGACATCCAAATCATTGGTAGGCTCATCCAAAAGAAGTACATTCCCTTCCTCCTTGAGGGTCATGGCGAGGTGCAACCGGTTTCTTTCGCCGCCGGAAAGCATGCTTACCTTTTTGTTCTGCTCGCTTCCCGAAAAGTTGAACCGACTAAGATAGGCACGGGAATTTACTTGGCGGCCGCCCATCATGATCAGTTCCTGTTCGTCGCTGAAATTTTGCCAAATGGTCTTTTCGGAATCGATGTTGGAATGGCTTTGGTCCACATAAGCTATTTTTGCGGTCTCTCCCACTTCGAACTCCCCTTTATCAGGAGTTTCCTCGCCCATAATCATGCGGAATATGGTGGTCTTTCCCGCACCATTTGGGCCGATGATGCCCACGATACCGGCTTGGGGAAGTTTAAAATTCAGGCCCTCATACAGCAGCTTATCGCCATAGGCCTTGCTCACGTCATTGGCTTCAAGAACGTTGGTACCCAGGCGGGGTCCGTTCGGGATATAAATCTCTAGCTTTTCGTCCAGCAGTTTTTGGTCCTGGCTCATCAGTTTATCGTAGTTGTTCAGGCGTGCCTTTTGCTTTTTCTGGCGGCCTTTGGCCCCTTGTTGCACCCATTCGAGTTCGCGCTCCAAGGTTTTTTGACGTTTTGAGGCAGACTTGCTTTCCTGTGCCAGGCGTTTGGACTTCTGGTCAAGCCAACTTGAATAGTTGCCTTTCCAGGGGATGCCCTCCCCCCTATCCAGTTCCAAGATCCATCCGGCGACATTGTCCAAGAAATACCTGTCGTGGGTAACGGCGATGACCGTACCTTTGTATTGCGCCAAATGGTGCTCTAGCCAGTGCACCGATTCGGCATCCAAATGGTTGGTAGGCTCATCAAGCAAAAGTATTTCAGGTTCTTGCAGCAGCAGTCGGCAAAGGGCCACCCGCCGACGTTCCCCGCCCGAAAGCACCTTAATTTTTTTATCCCCTTCCGGAGTGCGGAGGGCATCCATGGCAATTTCCAGTTTGGTATCTAGTTCCCAAGCGTTGGAAGCATCGATTTGATCTTGGAGCCCCGCTTGCTTGTCCATCAGCTTTTGCATCCTGTCTGCATCCTCATAGACTTCCGGCAGGGCAAACATATCGTTGATTTTGTTGTATTCGTCAAGTATGGCTACCGTTTCGGCTACGCCTTCCTTAACGATCTCGAGCACAGTTTTCTCTTCGTCGAGCTGCGGCTCCTGTTCCAAATAGCCTACTTTATATCCCGAGGAAAACACCACATCACCCTGATAATTTTTGTCCTCCCCCGCAATGATGCGCAATAAGGTCGATTTTCCTGAACCGTTTAAGCCAAGAATACCGATCTTGGCCCCGTAAAAAAAACTAAGATAGATATTCTTAAGAACCGGCGTGTTGGCATTCTTGTAGGTTTTCGTCACCCCAGACATGGAGAAAATAACTTTTTTATCGTCGCTCATTGTGAAGGTTTAGGCGTTGGGGAGTTTATGGGTTTATATCTCGTAGTTCGAAGTGTAAGTTAATTGACGTTTGAACTGGAATTTAACATGTGAATAGGAGTTTCAGACCCTTCCCTTAAGCGCATTGAAAACCCATGCTATGGCAAAAAATCCGATACCGACAGAGGCGAAGCCCCATCCGGCGACATCGTCGTAACGGAACGCACCCAGGGCTATCAATGCCAAGCCTACGATTATCATGATGAAAGTGGCCCAGGCCAATACCGTATTCTTGTTCATTCGTAAGGTGTTTTGATATGGTTAACCGAAAAATCAAATATCGGAAATATTACAAAAACTTTTTGGGCCATATGCGATTTTTGTTTGCCTCAATACGCTGGAAAGTATTTCTAAACCGCCCGCAGGGAACAAATGTTTCTATTCCTCAAAAGGAAAAGTCGTTCCGGTAATACTACGGACCTCATCCAAGAGGTTGATAAGGTCTAAACTGTTCTGCCAGCTCCATTTTTCACTTTCCACCTTTCCTTTTCGTAGGCAATCGTGTACCTCTTTAATCTCATACGTGTAGCCCTTGCCTTGGGTGGGAAGTAGAAAATCTTCCATGGTATCATCGATTTCGAGGGAGTAGCCCTGCGTCTCGTGCCATCTTTCGTGCAG
Source organism: uncultured Flavobacteriaceae bacterium (assembly GCA_963734985.1). Taxonomy (GTDB): domain Bacteria; phylum Bacteroidota; class Bacteroidia; order Flavobacteriales; family Flavobacteriaceae; genus Pricia. The sequence goes on along the minus strand of CAVTJB010000002.1, from coordinate 428,391 downwards.
GAATGCGGAGCCTTTGCTACCGGAAATTTCCGCCCTCATCTGTATCTTCGAGCGCAGGCCGCTGGCGAGGGTCGCCTGGGCATTTGGATATTCGAAGATCATACAGGTTTGAATTTCCACGCCTGTTTGGTGGAATAGGGAAACCGCCTCGATATTATCAGGTTTACCCAAAATCAAATAGGCTAAGAAAATGGGATAAATCCCAATGTCGAGCAAAGAGCCTCCCGCCAGATCGGGATTCAAAAGGCGTCCCTCCTCATCCCTATCCAAGGCATAGAATCCAAAGTTCGCGTTCAAATAGGCAATATCGCCTAGCTTACCTTGCTCTATCAACTCCTTTACCTTTACAATTGAGGGATTAAAACGGCTCCATAGGGCTTCCATTAGAAAGACCTGATTCTTTTTCGCCGCGGCAATCATCGTTTTCACCTCATCGGCATCGGTGCCCATAGGTTTTTCACACAGCACGGCCTTTCCATTATTCAACGCCTCAATGGTCAATTCGGAATGCGACGTATGAGGGGTGGCGATATAAATCACGTCCACTACATCCGATTCAAAGAGTTCCCAATAGGATCCGAAGCGATGTTCCGCACCGTATTCATCGGCAAATTCGTTTGCCCGATCCATACTGCGTGAGGCCACAGCGGCGAGTTCACCGTCTTCGACCAATTGTAAATCCTTTGCAAAACTGTGCGCTATGTGCCCAGGGCCAACAATACCCCATCGTATTTTATCTGCCATATTATCAATTTCGGTTGTGCCAAAAATAAGTAATTTTCACCTCAAAAGTCCAAGCCTTCGACTACGATTAGAGCAAGGGTCCGAATTTCACTTGGGCAAGTTCAAAATCTGAAGTCAAAATTAGCACACCCCACATCGTCGGGACCGCCCTTGAACCTTATACCCTGAACCGAAGTGCGAAGTAGTTTTGAACCTTGAATTTTTACTGCTTATCTTTAGGCCTGAAAAGAAACTCATTCGATGGACCTAAAATTCAACAAAAACGAAGATCACAACAAACTACTGGTTTCCGATTTAAAAAAACGGCTTACCCAAGTAAAAATGGGCGGTGGAAAAGCGCGTATCAAAAAGCAGCACGACCAAGGCAAATTGACAGCACGGGAGCGGATCGACGAGTTGTTGGATAAGGGAAAGGACGCTATCGAAATCGGGGTCTTTGCGGGGGACGGAATGTACAAGGAACACGGTGGATGCCCATCAGGTGGGGTAATCGTTAAAATAGGATGGATATCCGGAAAGCAATGTGTCGTGGTTGCCAATGATGCCACAGTTAAAGCAGGCGCCTGGTTCCCCATCACCGGGAAAAAAAATTTAAGGGCGCAGGAAATCGCCATCGAAAACCGGCTGCCTATCATATATTTGGTGGATAGTGCCGGAGTTTACCTGCCGTTACAGGATGAAATCTTCCCCGATAAGGAGCATTTCGGACGTATTTTCCGTAACAATGCCGTCATGAGCAGTATGGGCATCACCCAGATTGCCGCCGTGATGGGAAGCTGTGTGGCAGGCGGGGCCTATCTTCCGATCATGAGCGACGAGGCCATAATTGTCGAAAAGACCGGAAGCATTTTTTTAGCGGGCAGCTATCTCGTTAAGGCCGCTATAGGCGAAAATGTGGATAACGAGACGCTAGGCGGTGCCACAACCCATTCCGAAATCAGCGGAGTAACTGATTATAAGGCCAAGGACGATAAAGATGCCTTGCATACCATCAAAAACATCATCGATAAAATTGGATCCTTCGATAAAGCGGGATTCGATCGGAAAACTGCACGGAAGCCCAAGGAAGATCCCGATGCTATTTTCGGTATTTTACCGGAGGCTAGAACGGAACAATATGATATGCTCGAAATCATCACGCGGTTGGTCGACGAGTCCAAGTTCCAACAGTATAAAGAGGGTTATGGAAAAACCATCTTGACGGGGTATGCCCGTATCGAGGGCTGGGCGGTCGGCATTGTGGCGAACCAGCGCAAAGTGGTGAAGACCAAAAAGGGCGAAATGCAGTTCGGCGGGGTCATCTATTCGGATTCTGCTGACAAGGCGACTCGCTTTATCGCCAATTGCAACCAAAAAAAGATCCCCTTGGTCTTCTTGCAGGACGTTACCGGCTTTATGGTCGGTAGCAAAAGCGAGCATGGAGGTATTATTAAAGATGGTGCTAAAATGGTCAATGCAGTTGGTAATTCCGTCGTGCCCAAGTTTACGGTGGTCATCGGCAACAGTTACGGCGCGGGCAACTATGCCATGTGTGGAAAGGCCTTCGACCCCAGATTGATCGTGGCCTGGCCCAGTGCCGAATTAGCGGTGATGGGCGGAAATTCCGCTGCCAAGGTATTGCTTCAGATCGAAAAAGCCTCCCTGAAAAAGAAGGGCGAAACGCTGACCGAGAAAAAGGAAAAAGAACTCTTCAACAACATCAAGGACCGCTACGACGTCCAGGTCTCACCCTATTATGCCGCCGCGCGACTTTGGACGGACGCTATCATCGACCCGGCAGATACCAGGAAATGGATTTCGATGGGCATCGAGGCGGCCGATCATGCCCCAATTAGTAAGAAGTTTAATATGGGGGTTTTGCAGGTCTAATCGCCTTGATGCTGTTTTACCCGTGGAATCAAAAACAGTTCCTTTTGCCGGCCGTTGACGTAGCGGAATCCCTCTTCCCCATAAAATCCCGCTTCTTCTAACATGATGCGTATTTCGCGTTTCCATTCGGGAACAGAGATGGTAGTGTTAAGTTCAATGGCATAGACGGTATTCGGATTTAAGGGATAGTTCTCGCCATCATCCATCATTACGCCCCCTTGAGAATCCCACATCCCGATAGTGGTACCGGCTGAGTGGCCGTACGACCCCAAGGGATGGGTATAGATAGCCGGACGCAATCCCGCGGCCTTCGCCTCTTGTAGCGATTGAGCCAGGATTTCGTTGCCGGTACGGCCCTTTTTCATATTGTCGGTCAGATAAGTCCTGTACTTTATTTCCGGCCTTTAATCCTTCCCTTAAAAATTCGGGCGCTTCCTTTTCACCAGGTTTCAGTACATAAGCCAGTTCTTGGCAGTCTGTATTTAGTCGCAGATAGGTAATCCCAAAATCACAGTGTAACAAATCACCGGGCAGGATTAGGATCTTTTCGGGGCGATCGGAAAAGGACTGAAGGGGTCCGTTCGTTTCTTCATAGGCACGCTGCACGTCTACCGTGGGTTGGAACCAGGTTTCCAATCCCAAATCCGTTATTTTTTGCCGCATCCACCATTCGACTTCGGTGGCGGTAGTGATGCCCGGGGTGATTACCTTTTCGGAAAAGGCCTGGGCGATAATGTCGTGTGTAATATCGACTAATTGGTTATAAATGATCATTTCCCGGTCGGTGCGGGTCTCTATCCACCGAACTGCCAAGGATTCGGCGGAAACGACCTTGCGATGGTATTTTTTTGGTAGGTATTTCATGAACGCCTCATAATCCGTTTTATCAAGCCCGTCGGCGATGTTGAAATCATCGGAAAAATTCAAGCCGATGGTATCGGGGTTGCGGTATTCGATCAGCTGCATCAAACGTTTCCATTGGTCTGGTTCTTTTTCTTTGTCCCAAGCGGATACTATATTATCTCCAACTTCGTACCGGGCGAGGGCCAATTTTTCAATGGTGTTCGATGCGGCGTTTCTATAAAACAAGAGTATCGTTCTTCGTCGCGCATAGGGCCAGGTTGCGGGCAGCATAGTACGCAAAACCGGGTCTTCGTTGTACTCCCGCGAAATAACCACCCACATATCGATGTGTGTTTCATCCATCAACTGAGGGAGCAAGTTATCGAACCGATCGGCCAGGATTTCGTCGATTACCCTTGCCCTTTCAACTTCGGGAAGGATTTGTTGGGCGTGGCCTGATAAAAAAATACAACAACAGCTTAAGAGAACGATTTTCATCATAAGATGGGCTTGGAATCCTTAAAATACATAAAAAGTGCCTAAACTTTTCAACAAGAAGAAGTTTTGACTCCCCGGATATAAAAGGAGGGTTAGCCCAAGATCCGATCTATAATTTTTTCTCTTTGGATTTTACCGCTGTCGGTCTGGTAAAATTCGGAAACTCCATAGATTTCTTTAGGAATTTCAAACTTGGATAGGGACTTTAACGATCGGATTTCTTGAAACAGTTTCTTTTTCTCGAGTTTGCCTTCTACAACTAAGACCAGTTTAAGTCCCCATTTTTTATCGGGAATTCCCGCCAGGAAAAATCGGGACTGTAGGACAGCGGCCAGCTTGGCCTCAATCTGTTCGGGAAAAAGCTTTACCCCGCCAGAATTGATGACGTTGTCTTGCCGCCCCAACCACTCGAATTCCGTTTCCGATACCAGATCGACCACATCGTTCGTAACCACCGGAACATCGCATATCTTCGGAGCATTAATGACCAAACAACTTCTATCATCGAGGGATACGGTAACTTCCGGTAAAGTTTTGAACGTATTTTGAGGTTTGGCTTGTTCCCTGCCTGAATCTGCATGTACTTTTTTCAATGCGATGTGGGTGATGGTCTCCGTCATTCCGTACGTCTCGAAAACCGCAGTAGCGAAATTAGGGGGCTGAAGTTTGTATTCCGGGGTTCGTTTTCTTTCAAATCTACCTCTCCCCCAGCGGCCATAATCTTGCGCCCGTATTTGCTCCTGAACCTTCGGAGACAAGGGTGCCCCCCCCACAATGAGGGTTTTAATCCGGCCAAGGACATCCAACGAATTTTCAAGCTGCAACGGTACCATCGCACAAAAATCATAGGTTTTGGAAATAAGGGCGAGAGGATCTGATGAAGGAAACACATAATCCAGTTCCAGCCCCAAAACCATGGCCCTGACCAGCATCATCTTACCGGCAATATAGTTCGCAGGTAGGCAAAGTAGGGCGGAATCACCCGGTAATAGTCCAAAAAACTTTCCCGTGGCCAAGGCGGAATTAACCATATGTCGTTTCTGAAGGCTAATCGGCTTCGGTTTCCCGGTGGAGCCCGAGGTTTTTACCTCCAAGACCGGATGGTCATCCGTCCAATACAACAGAAAATCACCTATGGCTTTTTCAAAAGCTTCTCCTTCCTTGATCAAACTATAGGCCACTTCAGCGAGATCGTCCGTGGAGTATGGAATGCCGTTCAATCTGAAACGACTATGGATTTTCCGATAAAACGGCTTCATAGGTATGCTGTGCTAAAAATATTTCTTTTGGGGGAACCTTGCCGGTCAGGCGTTCTTTCCAGCGGTTCCATTTGTACTTCTTGGCCAAAATGAACAGAATTATCGGAAAGGTCAAACCCACCGACAACAATATCTCCTCTACCGCACCGGGCGAGGCGTTCTGGGCAGTGTACTTAAAAAGCGCATCGGTCTGAAGGGCCGACCAATCGGAGGTTACCAAGAGGGCCGCCGTAAGGTTGTTGCCTAAATGAAAGCCAAGGGCCAGTTCAAGACCATCGTCCATAAGGGTCATGATACCCATCAAAAGTCCGAATCCGATATAGAATATCATCGTGACATAGCCCATTTCGGCCACTTCTGGATTGGCGGAGTGCAGTATCCCGAACAGTACCGAGGTCAACAAAAGCGGAAACCAGCGGTTTTTGAACAAGATACCGATCTGCTGCATCAGATAACCACGAAAAAGATATTCTTCGTACCCTATCTGAAATGGAAAGAGCAGCAAACTTACTGCAAACAATAAGAAAAATTTAGCGGGATTAAAATTCCATACGATTTCTTCGGGAGACCAATAATAGGAAACCGCAAAAAGAATCCCGGTCAATCCGATTATCAAGGAGGCGGAGAATACTATTCGTGAAAAATCAATGCTGGGCCGCGCCGTCGTCAAGGACAGAAAACTTCTTTGATGAACGAAAACCACCATGAGTATCAATATGCCCAATAAAAACACAAAGGGCGCGAGATTGGCCACAAGACTTATCATGGGGGGCATAGATTTCATGAGTTCGTACATCTGCTCCATCTCTTCCTTGGAGGATATCAAAAAAACCACATAATTCAATAGTAAAAATCCGGTGGCCACAAAAACGGTTAAAATTACCCGCCAGGAGGCGTTATTTCCCTTATAGGCCTGTGCTATGTACATAATGTATTAATTAAATGCGTTTTCCAATGTTTAGATTTTCTATAAAACAGCTTGCCGTCTTCGACTTCAAGTGGACATTCAAAATTATTGCTATACAAACCGCCGGTACCGAGCCCTTGAGGTATTTTGTTGCCTAGGGTATAAGTCCACTGGGCAATGGCGTTCAGGCCGATATTGCTTTCAAGGGCACTGGTGATCCACCAGCCAATATTCATTTTTTCGGCCAAGTCGATCCATTCTTCGCTGCCCCGATAGCCGCCGACGAAACTCGGTTTGAGTATAACGAAGTGGGGCCTGATAGTTTGCAGTAATTTTAGCCGGGAATTTACCTCGGATATTCCTATCAATTCTTCGTCCAACGCTATTGGAATTGGTGATTCTTCACATAGATGTCGCATTTCGACAGGATGACCCTGACGGATGGGCTGCTCTATGGAATGCAGGTCGTACTGCGAAAGCCGATTGAGTTTTTCAAGGGCCTGCGACGGTTCAAAAGCGCCATTGGCATCTACCCGAAGTTCAATCTGTTCTTGTGGATATTTTTTTCGGATGGATGCCAACAGAGAAACCTCAGTCTCGAAATCGATGGCCCCGATTTTCATTTTGATACACCGGAAACCCTCGGCCAATTTTTGTTGGATCTGTTTGTACATGTATTCCTGGTCGCCCATCCAGATCAATCCGTTAATGGGGATGGGACTTCCCTTTTCCAAAAATTCGGACTGAATAAGTTCGAAGGGATTTTCGGCTTGTAGGGATAAAAAAGCCTGCTCTATCCCAAACTGGATGCTGGGAAAATCGGTTAGGGACTCCCAAAGGACCTTCCTTCCCAGGTCGATGTGAGTACAGGCCCACGATAGTTTTTCTTCGTATCCCTCGACATCATCAACACTTAAACCCCTTAGTATGCCACACTCTCCTATCCCATATTTTCCGTTTTCCTCCAAAATCAGGAACCAGGTCTCCTTTTTACGGAGTACTCCCCGTGACGTACCGCTGGGACGTTTGAAATCAAGAATATATTTTTTATAAAGGGCTTGCATGGCTTGGGGCCAAATTTAGCCATATTTTTGGCATAAATTATCAGTATGCGATTGCAGGATGGAAAAATAGTATGGATTACAGGTGCGTCTTCGGGTATCGGTGAGGCCCTTGCCTATGCTCTAAGTAAACGAGGATGTAAATTAATTTTATCCTCCCGGAAAATGGACGAATTGAACCGGGTTCAAAAACAATGTGCGCACCCCGAAAATGTCAAAGTGGTGCCATTGGATGTCTCGGATTTCGATTCGCTTCCCGAAAAGGCCCTCGAGGCTCAATCCGCTTTTGGAAGCCTTGACGTTTTGATCAACAATGCGGGTATCAGCCAACGCTCCTTGATAATTGATACCGATCTGGAGGTGTACCAGAAAATAATGGATGTCGATTTTTTCGGCGCGGTCGCCCTTTCAAAGGCCATATTGCCCCGGTTTGTGAAACGTAAAAAGGGTCATTTTGTGACCATCAGCAGTTTGATGGGTAAATTTTCTTCGCCCCAACGCTCCGGCTACTGCGCCGCTAAGCATGCCTTACACGGATTTTTCGACGCCCTGCGGATGGAACACGAAGGGGATAACCTTAAAGTAACGATGATCTGTCCGGGTTTTGTGCGTACCAACGTGGCCAAAAATGCGGTTACGGGTGACGGTAGCCCGAAAAACACACAAAGCGAATCCATAGCCAATGGTATTCCCGTAAGCGTCGCCGCCGAAAAGATCATTCGTGCCGTGGAAGGTGAAAAATTCGAGGTCTATATGGGCAAGAAGGAAGTTTTGGGGGTATATTTCAAACGTTTTTTTCCCAAGTTATTGCACAAGATGGTTTTAATGCGCGAGATCACTTAAAACGGAACCAAAAACGCACCCCATCAACATTTTTGTCCACGTTCAGGGTCGTTTGTAGCTGATTAGCCAAACGGTTCATCAGACGGATGCCCATGGAGGATTGCGCGCGATCCTCGGTATCTTCGGGAAGACCGATGCCGTTATCGGAATACTCGAAATAACCTTCCTGATCTTCGGTCTTGCGGATCTGGATATAAATTTTTCCCCGTCCGTCATCCTCAGGAAAGGCATATTTGAAAGTATTCGAAACAAGCTCGTTAAGTATTAGTCCAAATGGAATCGCCCGATCGATGTCCAGTTCCACGCTGTCGGCATCGATGGTAATATCGATATTATGGCCGCCCTTTCGGTAAACGGACTGCACGCTGTTGATCAAGCTCTCGATATAGCCTTGCATTTCTATGACCGAAAGATCTTCGTTCTGATAGAGTTTTTGGTGGATAAGCGCCATGGCCTTTACGCGGCTCTTGCCTTCTTCCAAGGCCTCAATGGCGGCCTTGCTCCTGGTATTCTTGGTCTGTAGGCTCAAAAGGCTCGATACCATCTGTAAGTTGTTCTTGACCCGATGGTGGATTTCTTTTAAAAGGGAATCTTTCTCGACCAACGAATTTTCGATGATATATTTCTGTTCGGCGATCAGGCGTTGGCTCTTGATACTTTTGAGATAGGCGTAGACTAGACCGGCAAAGCCTAACAGCGTAAAAAAGAAGGAAATCAGTACCAATTTACTGGTTCGTTCCTGGGCCCGCATCTCACTGTAAGACTTTTCAAGATCTAGCTGTTGCTGTGCCACCATCCTTTTTGAAATCTCTAGATCCTGCTGCATGACCGTGGCCAACTGTTGTCGGCGCAGTTCCGATTCGGTACCAATGATCGAATCTCGTATCCGCAGACTTTTTCTCAGATAGAGTGCGGCATTTTTGTAGTCTTCTGTTTTATCGTAGTAAATCGATAGCAGCCGGTTCTTTCGCAACTGGTTTTCGATCGTCTTGGTCCGCAGGTTATCACTCAGGTAATCTGTGGCCATGGCGTAATTTTCCAGTTGTAGGTAACATTCCGAGATGGCCAGGCTGTTCTCGGTGATTTCGTCCGGCAGGTTGCCGTTGCCGAACTCTTTGATGATTGAGATGCCACTTTCCAGATGGGGAATGGCATCCTCGTATTGCTTCAATTGCACATAACATTTACCGATGTTACCGTCGATAATACCGTTTAAAAGATGGGCCTCGGTCAGTTCACTTTCTGTTTTCTTACGAGTAATGTCATTCAAGAAAACCGTGATGAAACTTTTGGCCTTTTTGTAATTGTCAAGGGCCGTAGGCGTCGAATCGTCCAGTCTCAAAAAATTCCCCAGAGTATTGTAATATTTCGCCTGTGCGGAAAAATCATTGTCCTTGAGTGTCCTTTTTACCTTTTCAATGTAGTCTCCCATGGCCCTACGATACATTCCCAAACTGGCATAAATATCATAAAACGCAACGTCTTTGGTGATGCCCAGTTCGCGAATCTCGTTTCGAATTTCGACCTGCTCGGGGTACATGGCCAAGTGGCCGTAAGTATCGTCCATCAAAGCCAATAGTTTGGATTTGAAATAGATATCTAGATCCTCCATTTTAGAATGAAGGTCCTTGGCTATCGCTAAACTCTTGTCATAGTCGCCCAGATCAAAGTAAATACGGGAACGAATCAGTTCATATTTTCTGATTTCTTCGGTATCATCGTCCTTAACGGCCGCTTTTAGATATATATTCACTTCATCGAGCCAGTCGTAGGTGGAATTTTCGAGATATATATCCGCAGTGTTGAAAAAGAACTTGAAGCGCTCGTCAGCGGTATCCAATTCATTGAAGTGGGTGAACGAGTTTTGTTCCGTCTCCTGCTGCGCCCTTCCGAAAAAGACACTACAGAAACAGAGCAGAATAATACAAGCTTTATGGCCAGTGGGATTCTTCATAGAGGCAATAGGCAAAATCCAAAATTAAGCGGTAAACGGTACTCTAGCTAAATTTTTGTTGTCTGCCGATTGAAAGGTTTGTTACTAATAGTACAAAAACAGAACCTTGGACGGCAATATCAGTACATCGGACCGATTCTCGGAAAATATATTCTTCATGGGCCATTGTTGTAAAACAACGGTTTTTTGTGGTGAATAGTATATGAACTCATCTAGACTTATTGTTTAGAACCGGGAATACCGGCTTTTGAGGCTAAATGAGGTCTATTTTTAAAAGCATAGCAGGGCTACGGTATTTCCAAATGAGGAAATGTAGCCTCAAAATAGGTTATTCGTAGGTAAAAGAAAAAGGCTAAATGAGTTCTATCTATAGAATCAAAAAGGGCCCCATCAAAAAGATAGGGCCTATATTCACCTTAAACTATATGAAACTGAAAAATATATGAGGTATTAATTTTCCCTAGGAATTCATGGCGGAGATGATAAATTCCTTAAAATCCTTTGAAATGGGAATCTGGGTATCCTTTATCATAATATCCTTGGAATTGATGGCATCGATATGATCGACATTTACGATATAGGATTTATGGGCTCTGTAAAACTTATTCTTGGGCAGTTTTTCCAGATAATCCTTAAGGGGACTCCGCACCAAGAATTTCTTGTCCACCGTATTCACCTCCAAATATACATTATCCGCTTTGATGAACCGGATATCGCTGAACTGGATGCGATAGTAAAGGTGTTGTTTCTTGACGAAAATGGAATCCTTTAACACGGTATTCGACAAAGCCACATCCTCATCATGCTCCACGCCCGCCGGCTTTTCGGAACTGCTAAAATTGGAAAGCGCAATTTCTATGGAGGTGTAGAGGTCCTGTTGTTCAAAAGGTTTTACCAGGTAGCCGTTGGGCTTTACGGATTTCGCATTTTCCACCGTGGCCCTGTCGGAGTTCGAGGTCACAAAAATAAAGGGAATGTCATAGTTTGCCCGAATGTGCTTTCCGAGGTCGATCCCCGTTTTGTCCGATGCCAAGATGATGTCGATCAGCACCAGATCGACCTGTTGGTTCTTTAAAACTTCTTCCGCCTGTTCGTAAACAATGACGTTGTCGACAATTTCGTATCCGATTTCCTCGAGCATGCTTTGCATATCGTCGGCAATGATTACATTATCCTCTACGATAAGAATTTTTACAGGTTGTTCCAAAATAGTGGGGGTTTAGTGGGTTTATCAAATAAAATTACAAAAAATTATTACAAGTGATGTAAATAAGTACTGCCAAAAAAAATGTGCTTAACGCCAATTTCTTGAGTTCCGGATCCAGCTGTAGGGGATTATCGGTTTCATATACTCTTTTGACATGAATGATAATAGGAACAAAGGCCAGCCAGGGAAGATAGGTTCTCCATCCTTCAAAATTCAAGATCGAGAAGGCAGAAATACAGACAAATGACAGACCTAACAGCATATAGTGGTAGGTCTTGCCTCTCGCAAAACCAATATAAACTACCAGGGTGTTCTTCTTTGATTCTTTGTCCGTGACATAATCCCTTAAATTGTTAAGATTGAGCACGCCTACGCTGAGCAGCCCCACGGCCATGGCCGGCAAAACGGCCATCAAGGTCAAGAATTCGGTATATAGAAAAAGGGATCCCAAAACGGCTACCAATCCGAAAAAGAGGAATACGAAAACATCGCCCAACCCCTTATATCCATATGCCGATGCCCCGATAGTATATGTGAGGGCGGCCCAGATACTTGCAAGTCCCAATGTCAGGAACAGTACCGAAAACACAAATTTTTGGGGCCCGAAGGCTACATAGACCAGGGAAATGACTAGAAGGCCGTCGATGAGTACCGAAATCCAAATACCTTTTTTCAAGGCCTGTCGCGTCAATAGTCCGGCTTGCAAGGCCCGTTGAGGACCGATTCGATCGGCATTGTCAGTCCCTCGTATTCCATCACCATAATCATTGGCGAAGTTGGAGGTAACCTGAAAACCTATTGTGGTAAATAAGGCAAGTGTAAAAATCCGGATGTCGGAGGTGCCGTAATAGTTGGCTAGTGCCGTACCGACCACTATGCCAGAAACGGATAGGGGAAGAGTTCTGAGCCGGGCCGCATGGAGCCAAGGACCGATTTTCTTTTTAATCACGTTCAATTTAGTCGGGGTCTTCGATCTTGACGCGTTTACCGTTTTTATAGGAAGCCACGAAGGCGTCGTGAAAGCCGATATCCACCAATTGTTCCCTGAATTTCTGTGCCTCCTTCAAAGTCTCGAAATTGCCCAAGGAATAAGTATAGAAGGGATTTGTTTTCACGAACAACGTGTTGGTAAGTGCCTCGGAGGCCAAAGTCATATTGTTGTCGACAAAGGATTTCACCTGTACCGAATAGATCTTTTCTTTTTGTAAAAACTCCTTCGCCAAATAAAATTCCTTTACCAGGCTCAGCTCCTCGTTCTGTTTCTTAAGATTATCAATGCGCGATTTGATGGCATCGAGGCTATCGATGGACACCAACAGATTACTGGGGCTTTCATAATTATTTGAAACACTTCTGCCGGCCGTAAACGAAAAAACAATCAGCATACCTATAAGGAATAAGCCGGTTATACCGATTAGGGCATTGCGCTGGAATCTATTTTTTCGTATCTCCTTGTTCTTAAATTTGATTTGGTCAAGAAGACGTTCGTTGATAATCTGCGCTTTGTCGATATCCTTGTGCAGTTCCAGAAGATCGCTTTCTTCAATAAAGGGCATGGTCCTATTTATTTGTGTTATATCGCTAAAGTTAGCCAAAATAGCGAAAGATCGATGAAATACCATGGCGGAATGTTGCAAAAATAGCCCATTATGTGGTATAACTCGAATTTGGTGATGTTAACTTTGGTAGAACATTGATTTTCAACCGGTTTCAAACCGCTCTTATCCCATCTTCCCGGATCTCAATCTTACGTTCCTTATACAAGGTGCCTATGCCTTTTTTGAAGGTTTTTTTGCTCATTTGAAGCTCTTTCTTGATCTGCTGTGGGTCGGATTTGTCATGGAGCGGTAAAAATCCGTTATGGGCCATCAATCGTTCGAAAATTTTATCGGCGGCAGGTTCCAGCCCTTTTTCGCCAAGCGGTTGCAGGGAGACATCTATCTTATTATCCGGGCGAATGTTCTTGATGTGGCCCTTTACGGTATCCCCTACCGCTACATGTTCGAATATTTCGTTGCGATACACCAGACCTTTATGAAGATGGTTGATAATAACCTCCCATCCCAAATCGGTCAACCGGGTAAAAATTAGTTCTACCTCTTCCCTTTCCCTCACCGTCAACTCTTCGTTATCTAAAAACTTGTCGAGCTTGTTCGAGGCCACCAGGCGAAAAGAGACATCGTCCAGATAACAACGTACCACGTACCACTGCCCCTCCTTCATTTTTTCGCGCTGTTCGCTAAAGGGCACCAAAAGATGTTTTTCCAGTCCCCAATCCATAAAAGCGCCGAATTTATTTACCTCGGCCACCTGTAGAAATCCGAATTTATGCCGAATGATGTGAGGGGTCAACGTAGTGGCGATCGGTCTTTCCTCGTGGTCCAGATAACAGAACACGTTCAGCATATCTCCTATCTCCCAAGATTTCGGCACGTATTTATTGGGCAACAGGATTTCGACACCGGTTTTGCTGCCCAAGAAAAGTCCGACACTGGTATCGCGCAATACCTCGAGTTCGTTGTAATTTCCCAATTCTATCATAGTGCAAAGGTAACCCCTAATAGGCGGAAGCTTTGTTAAAGTGTTTGCAAAGCATGTAATAGATGACCGCCCGGTACTTTGTGCGGTTCGAAGATCCATATTTTTCCATCACGGAATGGATGGCCTCCATAAGTTTTGGACCATCGTGGAGACCCAATTTCTTAATCAGGTAATTGGTCTTGACGATTTCTAGTTCCTTTTCATCGCTACCTGCAACTTTCGAGGCGTCATTGTTGTAAACGGCAGGGCCAAGCCCTTTGGTGACCTTGGTCAACAGATCTAAATCGGGTTGTTCACCGAATTTTTCCTTGACCTCGGCGGCATACTTTTCGATTAATTCTTCTCTTTTCCTGCTCATATTAGATAGTGGAATTAGTGAAGTGATCTAAACTTTCAGTTCGGAACTGAAAATTTCGGCTTTTGTTCCCTAAAGAAGGTATTTTTGAGTAGCATAGCCGTCGCTACGGTGGGAAAAAATGACAAAATGTGGCTGCAAAATGAAATTTGCAGGCAAAAGAGAAAGTTGAATCACTTCATTATCAATTACTATTATACACCGAAGATATAAAATCAAAATAACCGAGCAAAATTTGGTCGTTCAATAATCTAGGAGTGTGAACCTCAAGTATTTTAGGATGTTTTGAGGAGGAAAAGAATTCGGATAATGCTTGGATCAAACTTTCTTCATTCGTGGCCGATACGTAATCGAAACCGAATTGCCTGCCCAAATGTTCGGCATCCATGTGATGGGCCGTCTCAAAGTAACGTTGAAAATTTTCGGTGTTCTCCTTTCCGGGCAAAATCCTGAAAATTCCACCGCCCCCGTTATTGATTAGGATAATACGAAAATCGGGACGTAAATAGTTGTTCCAAAGTCCGTTGCTATCATAAAAAAAGCTCAGGTCGCCTGTAATCAAGAGGGTAGGACTTTCGGCATAGATCGATGCCCCTACGGCCGTTGATGTACTTCCATCGATGCCGCTAGTGCCGCGATTGCCATATACTTTCAATGAGGGATGAAGGTCGAGCAATTGGGCGTAGCGTACCGTTGAGCTGTTCGCCAGCTGTACCTGATAGTCTTCGGGTATAACAGCTACAATGGCACTGAAAACCGACATATCGCTAAAAGGAATTCGGTCGATATAGGCTACGCGTTCTATCCGGTAAGCGGTCTTGATGGAATTCCAATAGGAGAAATAATCGCTTTCCTTGGACTTCATCCGAGGGGAAAACTGTCGAAAGAACGAATTCGCTTCCATCTTAAAATGATGGTTCAGGGTAAAAAAGGTATTATAAGCTTTCAAGGAGTCGATGTGCCAGTGGTGTCTCGGTCGGTATTCCCGTAAGAAAGCCTTTATTTTTTTAGATATTACCAAGCCCCCGAAGGTTAGTAAAATATCGGGCCTCAATTTTTCGAACAGGGGGCCACGATCATCCCGTTTTTCAATGGGCGCCAGAATACTATCGATACTGGCAAAAAAATGAGGATGGTGCAAGTTAGAGGTGGTTTCGGTAAATACGATCACGGATGGGTCTTCTGCCAGCCGATTCAAAAACTTCTGTTCTACCGTATCCGGGGGATTTACCCCGACCAGCACCATCTTCCGCTTGGAAGTATTCCACACCTCGATAAAATTTTCTATATCCGGAATGGCCGTTTCTGCCTTATCTTCCATGGGTACCACGAGCGGTACCGCAGCGGGTTTTAAGGCCGTGTTGTACAAGGGTTCTTCGAAAGGAACGTTGATATGTACGGGCAGCTTGGTCTTCAGGGCCACGTTCAACGCCGTATTCAATTCGTCGTCATTGTGTTGCTGTATCTCTTTTTGCAATACCTCTACCGGCCCGCCATCTAGCCATTTCGGAGCGTATTTTTTAACTTGGTCGAAGGCGTGGACCACGTCCTGCTTCAGGTGTGCCGAATAACCAATGTGGCGATGGAAAACATGGTCTTGCCGGATAGTCTGCCCATCCCCCACATCGATTTTATAAAGAGGTCTATCCGCCGAGATTACGACCAGGGGAATACCGCTGTAAAAGGCCTCGGCCACCGCGGGATAATAATTCAACAGGGCACTCCCTGAAGTACAGCACACGGCCACCGGTTCGCGCAAATGCTGTGCAATTCCCAGGGCAAAAAAAGCCGCACTTCGCTCATCGACGATACTGAAACAGGAAAAATAAGGGTCTTCGGTAAAATCGATGGTCAGGGGGGCATTCCTCGATCCCGGCGAGATAACGATGTTCTTGATCTGTTTGGCTTTGCAATGTTGCACGACCAATTGCGCCGAGGGAATACTGGAGTGTCTCATGAAACGCAAAACTACAAAAATCCCAAATTCCACATCCCAATATGGAGATTGACTGTTTATAGTTCGATATTTTAAATTCTTCTAACTGGAATTTGGAAATTCGGGTTGCTGATAACCCTCCTGACTATAATATCATTAACATCGTGCTACTTTTCGCCACGGTCTCCCCCCACTCCCGTTCGGCTTGGGAATCTTTGGTTATGCCTCCTCCTACGTAAATCAAGGCCTTCTCATCTTTTATTTGCAGACAACGCAGGTTGACGTATAAGGTGGTAGTTTTGGCAACGGATCGATAGGCTTGGTTTTCTTGATTTTTTCTACGGGAACTTCGTTGTTGTCCTGTCTTTAGGTTGAGTTCACCCAAGAAACCCGTGTAGTATTCACGGTCGTAGTTCTCGTGGTCCGATATAAAAGCCCGGGTGGTTTCTTTGGGCAGGCCGCATACCGCCGGCGTCGGGTGCAATGCTTCGACAATGGCCTTTAGGTTTCCCGTTACCAAATCTCCAGAAATTCTGGTCCGCAAATGCAACAGGTTACCCGCCCTTACCGTTTCTGCGCTGGTTCGTCTTAAATGCCCGACCTGATTTTTAAGGGCATCGGCGATATAGTCGGTGACCAGTTGCTGCTCCTCGATTTCTTTATGACCCCAAGGAGGATTCTCTACTCCCAAATAGGGCTGCGTACCTGCCAGGGACATGGTAGTCAACTGGCTGTTCCTTTGCCTCAACAGTATTTCCGGGGTCGCCCCACACCACATACCTACTTTGGGATGGTACCAGAGATAGCAAAAAGCGTTGGAGTAACTTGCCAAGAGCCTTTGGAACAGATCTAAAGGTGAAGTTTTCAAATCAATTTCCAGACGCCTTGAAAGCACCACTTTTATAAATCGTCCCTTTACTATCCCGTCGATTGCCTTCTCGACAAGATGGATGTAGGAGGCTTTGTCTTCCTTATCGAATCTCGGTATCTTTATATCTTCCTTGATTTCCTGATCTTGTGGTATAGAAACTGAAAATTCCAGAATTTCGTCGGGATGCAATAGGATGGTCTCCCTATTAGAATCAAAAGGGGCGAAAACAAATCCGGTTTCGGTGTAGGTTTTCAGGTGGTGCAACAGGTCATCGGACTGAAAAATCGCTTTTACCATAGCTTCCTTCGGTTTTCGATAAACGACAAACGGAAGGTCTTCTTGGAAGTGGGCATCGATTTTTTTAAAAAAATCCAACGGCTAACTATTTTTTCGGTAACGCTATCGTGGTCAATTTGCAAACGGAAATTAGCTGTTCTTCCCCATCGGTAATCTTAATGTCCCATAACTGCGTTGTACGGCCTTTGTGCAGGATCATTGCTTTGGCGAATACTTCTCCATCGCGTACGCTTTTAACATGGTTGGCCGAAATTTGGATCCCGCGGATGGCGAATCGCTGCGCATCAAGAAAAATATACGAAGCCATACTCCCCACACTCTCGGCCAGGGCGACCATGGCTCCCCCGTGCAAAACGCCGTCGGGTTGGTACACCTTCGCATTCACCGGCATTTTACCAACAAGGTAATCCGTTCCCACGTCGGTATATTCAATTTGTAGCGTTTCCATGAGAGTGTTCTTGGAAGATCCGTTGCAAACTTTTAATATTTTTTCCTTGTAATCCTCCATAAACGGTATTTTTGGGAGTGTAAGTCCGCCAAAATTAATCATCCCGTATCGATTACACACTTCTTTGAACCATTTGTTTATGAATCCTTCTGAAAAAACGGTCACCTATAGCTCGACCCATTCCTATTCCACCTTGAACAAGCTGTTGGATACTACGGTTAACATTTGGATCGTACTGCATGGGATAGGATACTTGAGCCGCTATTTTTTAAAACATTTCGAGGAACTCCCGCCGGATGAAAACTATATTATCGCCCCACAGGCGCCCTCAAAATATTATCTTAGCAAGGCATACACCCATGTCGGGGCGAGCTGGCTGACCCAAGAAAATACCCCCCTTGAAATCCTGAACGTGATGGCATATCTAGATGCCGTGATGGCCTCTGAAAAAATCCCCAAAAACGCTAAACTTATTGTCGTGGGTTTTTCACAAGGTGTTTCCATTGCCACTCGATGGGTCGCGCGGCGGAAGATCAAATGCGACCAATTGGTGCTTTATGCCGGAGGAATACCCGATGAGCTACAGCCTGCGGATTTTGACTTCCTTCTAAAAAACGATACCCGTGTAAGTATCATTGTGGGCGATCAAGACGAATACCTGACCGAGGAGAGGCGAAAAACGGAATCCCAAAAAATCGAAAGGCTGTTTGACGGAAAAGCAAGGGAGATTGTTTTTGAAGGCGGCCACGAGATGAAAAAGGAACTGATAAACGATCTCATCTGATGGATACCTCTATTACTTTAGAAAATGACGCTGTCAAACTCTCCTCGTTAACCTTGAACAACTATCGGGAACTACTATCGGTCGCCTCCCAAGAAAAACTCGTGCAGTTTTCGCCTTCGGATATCGAAACCCCAGAGGCCTTAAAAAATTACGTTAAAACCGCCCTGGCAGAACAAAAGCAGAAATCCAGCATTCCCTTTATCATTTACGACATGAAGCGAAAAGCCTATGCCGGTTCGACCCGGTACATGAACATCGATCCTAAAAATAGGGTACTGCATATCGGCTCTACTTGGATTGGGCGGGAATTCCAGGGAAGCGGACTCAACACGGAAATGAAACATCTGATGCTCGACCACGCCTTTAATGAAATGGGTTTTGAAAAAGTCGAGTTCCGTATCGATGAGCGCAATATACGGTCGAGAAAGGCCGTTGAAAAATTGGGCGGGGTCTTGGAAGGCATTCTCCGCAAAAATGTGTATTTGCTGGACGGTTTCAAAAGGAATACCTGTTGTTATGGGATTTTAAGGGAGGAATGGGAAGCAGGGGATATTAGGGACCTTGACCAACTATAATAGCGGTTGTACCAGTGGACAAGGATTAGAAGATCACTCATCGGATAAGCGCCCAGCTCAAAATCTTCTTTCGGGCGCAAACGCCGAAATATCCATAGAAGTTTTTTTACCGCTAATAATTTCGGTAACTAATTTGCCCGTTGCCGGACCCAAACTCCATCCCATCATTGCGTGACCGGTGGCAATGGTGAGGTTTTTGATGTCTTTCGATTTGCCGATATAGGGAAGTCCATCTGGGGATACGGGCCGAAGCCCGGTCTTGGCGTCGGCGATTTCAACTGGAGTAATTTCCAGTTCGGGGTAGTACCTTTTGGCACCGTTAGCAATGGCCAACACCCTTTCTTTTCTGATTATTGAGTTGATGCCCGAGAATTCCATCGTACCGGCAAAACGGGTAAAACCCTTCATTGGGGTAACCGCCATACTGGCTTCCATCAAAATGGCGGGCATACTTATTCCCGTTGGGCGCGGCACATTGATACAATATCCCTTTCCCGCCTGCAGGGGCAGCTTCAGGTTCAACTTTTTGGCGAGCAGGCCGCTCCACGAACCGGCGGCTAGTACCATTTCATCGGCGCAATATTTTCCTTTTGAGGTTTGTATTTCACTGATTTTCCCATGGGAAAGCGATACATCGAGTACCTCCTCCTCAATGTGGATAGAGACCCCGGCTCCCTTAAGATAAGCCAACAGTTTGGGCATTAGTTCGGTGGGCGAGGTATGGCCGTCACATTGGTAATGGATGGCACCCTTGGCATCGATTTTTATGTGGGGTTCGATGGCATTCAATTGCGACGGGTCAAGCTGGGAAACTTCAAGACCCAAAAATTGAGCCTTTTCCGCCACTTCCATTTCGTGCTCGTAGGCTGTATCCGTTTTATAGATCATTAAAAGACCCTTACGTTCAAGATGGAAATCGCCCATGTCGCCGGACGCTTTCATATCCTCGAAAAGACCGCGGCTCAAAATGTTGATATCCTTGATGACGGGAATAGCCTTTTCTACTTTCGCCTCGGTCGAGGATTTGTGAAAGTACCACGACCATTTGAAGAAATCGGTATCCCATCGGGGCTTGATGTAAAAGGGACTCGAAGAATCGAACATCCATTTGATACCCTGGGCGATTTTTCCGGGGGAAGCCATGGGTACGATATGGCTTGGGGTGATATAGCCCGCATTGACGAAGGAAGCGCCCGAAGTAATGTCCGATTTGTCGATTACCGTGACCTGATGTCCTTGCTTTTGCAAAAAATAGGCGGAGCATAAACCTACAATACCGCCGCCGATGATGATGATATTCTTCAAGTTGTGTATTTTGTATGTCTAATGATTATAACACCTGTCCGCCCGGTAAACGCGGCCCGTTCTGCATTGTGCATTCGAATCGTTCAACTAAACTGCAAAAGCTGGCTAGGCTGTCGAACGGCAGGCTACTCATATCACCTGAAACCCGTGGGCATACGGATCGTCGTCGTCAATGCTAATCGTATTATGACCATAAATTTTTGCCCAACCTTGAATACTTGGAATAATCGCGGGCCTACCGGCCAGTTCGCACTCCTCCTCTACCCTTCCGACAAATTGGGAGCCGATAAAACTCTCGTGGATGAACGCCTCGCCCTGCTTTAATTTTCCCTTGGCGTACCATTGCGCCATTCGGGCCGAGGTACCCGTGCCACAAGGAGAGCGATCGATGGCCTTATCCCCATAAAAAACGGCGTTCCGAGCCGTCGCCAAGGGATTGATGGGCTTACCCGACCACATCAGATGGCTTACATCACGAATGGTATCATCTTGGGGATGGATAAACCGGTCCGGATATCTTCGATTGATCTTTTCGCGGATTTCTTGGCTAAAATGGACCAGTTTTCCGGCAGAAAAACCGTCGATACCCGAAAAGTTCTTTTGTACATCAAAAATCGCGTAATAATTTCCACCGTAGGCTACATCGAACTCCAGTTCCCCGAGATCCGAACTTTCAACGGTCAGTCCAGTGGCCGCGAGGTAAGACTTTACATTGGTCAGCTTGACCCAATCCACCTTTTTTGCCGTCTGTCCGTATTCGATATGTACCAAGCCGGCGGGAGCTTCCATTCGGATTTTGCCCGGAATTTTCGGTTTTAGCAAGCCTTCTTCGATGGCGATCGTAATCGACCCGATGGTACCGTGACCGCACATGGGCAAGCAGCCACTGGTCTCGATAAACAGGATACCGAAATCGTTTTGGGGGTCGGAAGGCGGATAGAAAATACTCCCGCTCATCATGTCGTGTCCCCGAGGTTCGAACATCAACCCTTTACGGATCCAATCGTACTCCCTTAAAAAATGTTGTCTTTTTTCGCTCATATCGGCGCCCTGCAATTCTGGGCCGCCATGGGCCACCACGCGTACCGGGTTACCGGCTGTATGGGCGTCAATACAGACAAAGGTTGATTTTGACATTCAGAAATTCCCAGTGTTTACCGAGTCGCTAAATAATCAGATTGTATCGTAGGTATGTTTTCCATTTACTATACGGGAAATCCCCAAAGGATTATCATCTTGTAAGGCTTCGGGTAACGAGGCGGCAGGCCAGTTCTGAAAAGAAACCGGACGTACCCATCTTTTGATGGCGGATGTGCCTACCGAAGTGAACCTACTATCAGTAGTGGCGGGAAAAGGGCCTCCATGTTGCATGGAGGGACAAACCTCGACTCCAGTCGGTACGCCGTTGAAAATAATACGCCCCACCCTATTTTGCAAGGCATCGACGATGTTATCGTATTTTTTGATTTCCCCGGCATTCCCCAGAATGGTACCGGTCAATTGGCCTTCCAATTGGTCCAGCACCTGTTCAAGCTCTTCGCTATCGGCACATCGGACTACAATGGAAAAGGGTCCAAAGACCTCTTGATGCAATTTGGGATTTTTTAGGAAGTTTGATCCGTTTACCGTCAGTAGCTTTTGTTGGGCCACATTGGGTGCGACCTCCGCTTCATACGCCGCAACGACATTGGTGCCTCCTTGCCCCGAGAGCTCCTGTTTTCCCTTTTCATAATTGCTGTGGATGTTAGGGTGCAACATACAACTCGGTTCCAATTTTTCGATTTCCTTTCCCAAGGTTTCGATAAAACCGTCCAGTCCATTACTTTTTATCCCTAATATCAATCCGGGATTGGTGCAGAACTGTCCCGCACCCAACATGATTGAACCGGCATATTGTTGGGCCCAATCATCGCCCTTTTCAGAAAGCGCCGACGGCAATGCCACTACGGGATTGATACTGCCCATTTCGGCAAAAACGGGAATGGGTTCCTTGCGCTCGTTCGCTAAATTATAGAGGGCGGTACCCCCCTTGCGGCTTCCTGTAAAGCCCACTCCTTTGATGCGGGGATGTAAAACCAGCTGCTGGCCGACCTCGATGCCGCTACTGTTCAGATTGGAAAACACACCATCGGGCATACCCGTCCGTTCCGCCGCCTTGATAACGGCAGAAGATATTAACTCTCCTGTACCGGAGTGCATCGGATGGCTCTTTACGATGACCGGACAACCCGCGGCCAGAGCACTGGCGGCATCCCCGCCTGCAGTGGAAAAGGCAAACGGGAAATTACTGGCCCCGAACACGGCGATAGGCCCGATAGGTAAAAGCATTTTACGGATGTCCGTTTTAGGCATAGGCTCCCGGTCCGGTTGTGCGGTATCAATAGTCGCCTCGACCCATGAACCTTCTTTAAGCAAGTCGGCAAACGCTTTTAACTGGCCCATGGTACGGCCACGTTCGCCTTTGGCCCGGCCTTCGGGCAAACCGGACTCCTTAGTGTAAGCCTCTATCAGCGGGTCACCAATAGCTTCGATTTCTTCGGCAATGGCAGTCAGGAACTCCGCTTTTTTCTTTCCCGAAAATGATTTATACGTCTGAAAGGCTTTATGCGCCTTAGCTACGGCGGCATCGATTTCTTCTTGGGTCGCTTCATGAAACGTCCACTCCGTTTTTTGGTTCTGCTTGGGATCAAAAGTGGTGTAGGTATCGTCGCCTTTAGCCGACAGTTCTTTTCCGATATAGTTTTTTCCGGTAATCATAGATGTATTCGTATTTAAGGTTCTTCGCTAAGTTAACGTAAGCGGAGGACAATTGGTGTTAATAATGACTTAAGACCTATGGGCAGCTCGCGCCACTAAAATAGGTCTTTACATCTTTATCATCTTACCTATCGGCTCCAAATTCATGTAATCCGGCAATGTGGGACGGGTCTGTAAGGAATGATCGATAACCTTTTGTACTCGTTTCCGCTCTTCGCCGTGTAGAAAAAGTCGTGGTTTTCTGACGTTTTCCGTGCCGATTCCCGTGGCCACCTCTGCCAACTTGATGTTCTGTACCAACTGGGGACTAATATCCAGTTCCAGCAGTGGCAAGAACCATCGGTAGATAGCGGTAGCCTCTTTGATGTATCCCGCTTTGGCCAATTCGTAAATAGCGACGGTTTCGGCGGGGAAAGCGCAGACCAATCCTGCCACCCATCCATCGGCGCCGACAAGGAGACTTTCCAGTGCCAGGGGATCTACCCCGGTCAAGACCTTTAGCCGATCTCCAAACCGGTTCTGCAACCTGCCTATGTTTATAATGTCGCGAGTCGATTCTTTGACCGCTTGTATGTTGTCCAATTCCAAAAGCTCTTCGAACATATCTACAGTTACCTCGATTTTATAATCGACCGGGTTGTTATAGATCATGACCGGAAGATCCGTGCTTTTTGCGATTTCCTTAAAATAGGCGATTGTTTCTCCATCCGTGGATTTATAACGCATGGGGGGTAGTATCATCAAGGCATCCGCACCGCTTTCTTGGGCTTTGTTAGCCTCGGATACGGCCACTTTGGTGGCTTGCTCGGCGATGGTCATCACCACAGGAATTTTTTGATTTACTAAGCCTACGGTCTCCCTGATCAGCTCCGCTTTTTCATCCGAAGTCAACGTACTGGCTTCCCCAAGGAATCCACCAAGGACAATACCATGTACCCCGGCCTCGATCTGCGCGTTGATATTCTTCCCGAACATTTTCAGGTCCAAGGTGTCATTATCCGTAAATTGTGTTGTAACTGCGGGCATTACCCCTTTCCATTCAAATTTCATAGGCCTTTGATTTATATCTTTTACAAAATAACAGAAAATTCCATATGTATCCTGTCGGATTGCAATCGAAAAAGAAATCGGGGCTTTTAGAAGGCCCTTACCGTTCCATTTGTTTTCCCTATTTTTGACGAATTTTAGACCCTTAAGCAAATGAAAAACCTAGTATTCTTGGCCATCGGCCTAGCCATGGCTTGCAATTCTTCGCAACAGGCGGCATCCGAATCCGCCGTAACGGTGGCCCCATCCGCAGTTTCCGACCCGACGACTTATGCCGAAACGATTACGGAAGCGGATTTAAAGAAACACTTATATACCTATGCCTCCGACGAATTCGAAGGTCGGGAGACGGGAGAGCCCGGCCAAAAAAAGGCGGTGGAATACCTTCGAGCCCAATATGAGAAACTGGACATTCCCGCCGCCCAGAAAAACGGAGACTATTTTCAAAAAGTACCTATAGAGATCAACAATTTGCCTCAAGGCAGTGTCACCGTAAACGGAAAGGAATTCCTTATGGGCGAAGACCTGCTGACCTTCTCGAAAGCCGAAGGCAACTATGATTCCATCGTTTACGTTGGTTATGGAATAGAAGAAGGCGATTATTCGGATTACCAGGGATTGAATGTCGAAGGAAAGCCGATCTTGATCAAAGCCGGGGAACCGGTCAATCAAGATGGTTCATACCTCTTGTCGGGCTCCGATGAGAAGTCCATTTGGAGCAATGTATCCGAATCTTTGGGAAAGCGAATGGAACTGGCCTCCAGCAAAGGCGCATCCGCCGTCTTCTACTATGATGAAGGCAACTTCGTCCGATTCAAAAGCCGCTTCAATTACCTGAAGGGCAACGATAGCGGAAGCATGCAACTCGCTGAAGATGACGAGGGTGGTTTTGCCAATTTCTTTATCGATAAAAAACTGGCCAAGGCGCTACTACCGAAAATCGAAAGTGACGCTACACCAAAATTATTGTCGGTGAAGATGAACATCGATATTCAAAGTGACAATGAGGAAGTGGATTCCGAAAATGTAGTGGCCCTTATCAAAGGCACCGAAAAACCGGATGAATACTTGGTCATTTCTTCCCATCTGGATCATATAGGGGTCAACCCGAACGGACAGATCAATAATGGGGCAGACGACGATGGCTCCGGAACGGTCGCCCTTTTGGAAATAGCCGAAGCCTTCAAAAAAGCAGCCGATGCCGGTCAAGGGCCTAAACGATCTATCGTGTTCCTTCATGTAACGGGCGAGGAAAAAGGCCTGTTAGGCTCCCGCTATTATACCGATTTCGACCCAGTCTTTCCTCTGGAAAGTACGGTCGCCGATCTTAATATCGATATGATCGGTCGTATCGACCCCAAGCACGAGGGAGACCGCAATTATCTCTATCTGATCGGTTCCGATAAGTTGAGCACCGACCTGCACGAACTATCGGAAGCAGTGAACAAAAAATACTCGAATATTGAATTCGACTATAAATTCAACGATGAAAACGATCCGAACCGGTTTTATTATCGCAGCGACCATTACAATTTTGCCAAGAACAACATCCCCATCATATTTTATTTTAATGGTACCCATGCCGATTACCACAGACCCGGGGATACCGTTGATAAAATCAATTATGATCTACTGGAAAATCGGACCCGCTTAATTTTCTATACGGCCTGGGAGGTGGCCAACCGAGATCAGAGAGTGGTGGTTGACAAAGTGAGCAAATAAGGACAAAAGGAAAATTCTTGCCAAGAAAAAAGCCTTGTTAGTGATAACAAGGCTCCGTGTTTGGGGTGGAAGACCGGTTTCGAACCGGCGACCTCTTGAACCACAATCAAGCGCTCTAACCAGCTGAGCTACAACCACCATATATATACTCAATTAAAAATGATAGCTATGGCTATGCTTTATAATTTTGCCAGGGGAAATAACAAAATAAATTTTTGAAAACTCCCCATTACAATGCGGCATGAGTATTTAAGAGGCGCAAAGGTAATTTTTTTGAGGAATCTTTCAAATTAAAAGGAATGATATTTTTCAATTTCAAGAAGCGGTCGATACTTAACAAACTTTGCTTCATTAGCTTCAGCTGTTGAAATAATCGATGAAATACATTCCAATACGGACAAAACACACAATAAATCCACTTTCACAACATTTATTACGCCTCTTAGGCTTGAAAGAATAAATTCGTTGGTTCCTAAATCATTACGAACATGCCGAAGGTCAAAACCTTCTTTTTGATGCCGCTTTATCTCTTGAAGAAGTATTTGCTTTTGGTTGGGCTCATCCTATTTTTCCCTCCTTCGAACCAAGCCCAACAAAGTGTGAAGGATAGCCTAATGTGGCAGATAAACCACAAAGTGGCATCAGTCCATTTTAGTCCGAAAGATACCGTTTACATCGATTTGTTAAACGCCTTGGGAGAAGAGCTGCGGTTTTACAAAAGTGACAGTTTGTTTCAGCTCTCGAACCAAGCTTTGGAACTTAGCAAATCGATGGGTTACAAACTCGGGGAAAACCGTTCTCTTCTGCTATTAGGCGATTATTATTCCGACAAGGGTAACATTGAAAAGAGTATTCGTTACTATAAAAATGCCCTGGCATTGAGCCAGGCCATTAAAAATCAGGAATTGACCCTCAAGGCGCAGAACAATCTTGCCGGGGAATATGCTTATAAGGGTGACTATGCCAAGGCCCTAATCGGCTATTTGGAAGGTATTGACCTTGCCAAGGCATACGGAGATTCGCTGATGTTGTCGATCATGAACGAAAACATCGCCAACTTGTACACCTCCCAAAAAGATTATGTTCAGGCCCTAGAATTCTATGAAAAAGTAAAACGGCTCAACCAGCAAATTGGCAACGAGATCTATTCCGCGGAAAGCATGAGCAATATCGCGTCGCTATATGCCGATATGGGAAAACTGGAATATGCTATGTACAACGTCAACAGTGGCATCAAGGTGTTCGAAAAACATGAAATCATGGACTGGCTTGCCTACGCCTACGAAATCAAAGGCAAGGTATACTTAAAGAAGAATGAGTTTGATTGGGCCATATTCTGGTACAATCAGAGCGAAATGCTGCACAAAAATCTCGATGACGACCGGGGAACGATCGATCTTCTCGACGGAATGGCAGAAGCTTATTTCGGTCTAGGAAAAGATAGTATCTCGGAACGTTATGCGTTAAAGGCACTCAACGTATCGGATAAACTCAAATTTAAGGAAGGTAGACGAAAATGTGCCAAGACCTTGTACAAAATCAACAAGAACAAAAAGGATTTCGCTACTGCGCTGGAATATCATGAACTGTATCAAACCCTAGGCGATACACTTTCGCGTGACGAGAACAAAAAAAGCCTTACCCTGCTCAAGACCAAAATGAAGCATGAAGAACAAAAGGAGGACCTGATCGAGGAAAACAGGAAGCAATTGGCCCAACAAAGAAACTATGTAAACACGGCGTTGACCATTCTTTTGATTTTTATCGTCATTACCTTTTTAGTTCGCCGAAGCGAAAGAATACAAAAGCACCTCAATACCGAATTAAAAAGGAAAACCGCTGATCTAGAAAAAAGAGAGCACGAACTTCGGGAAATCAACCAAACGAAAGATAAGCTTTTTTCTATCATCGGTCACGATTTGCGCGGACCGATAGGCGCGTTTCAAGGTCTACTTCAACTTTTTAAGGAAGGTGATATCGGCCAGAGCGAATTTATTGGATTCCTACCCAAACTGCGCCGGGACATCGATCACATCTCCTTCACCTTGAACAATCTGTTGACCTGGGGGCATACCCAAATGAAAGGTGCCGTTACCAGGCCTTCTGTGGTAGCTTTGGAATCGGTAGTGAAAGACAACATCCATCTCTTGTCCGAGATTGCCGAGAACAAATCCATAAAATTGGTAAGCCAAATCCCTTCAAATACTATGGTGTGGTCCGATAGCGACCAAATCGACATCGTCATTCGAAACCTCATTAGCAATGCCCTCAAGTTCACTGCCGATAACGGCATGGTAACTATTTCGGCACAGGAAAAAAATCAAAATTGGCAGGTTTCCATACGGGACACCGGCATTGGTATGGACGATAAAACCATGGATAAAATTTTTGCCCTAAACGCCGACCACACTACGTACGGCACGAACAACGAAAAAGGCACCGGTCTGGGGCTTTCCCTCTGCAAGGAAATGGTCGAAAAAAACGGGGGAAGTATTTGGGTGGAGAGTTTGCTGCGTAAAGGTAGTACCTTTCACTTTACCGTACCAAAGGCGAAGAAATCGTACCGGCAGACAGGGTAGTTTCCGTGGAATAGTGGCAGTTGCGGGGCGGTGGCAGGAAATAATTTAGGATTCAATTGTTACTTTTGCAGGTTTAGGATTCTATAGGATACTTTATTGAACTCGCAGTTAAAGAAAAACTCAAGACGAGCTCATTTAGTTCATCCGTCTTTTTACTCCTATTTTTGGAATCCCCTAAATTTTTTTTCGATGAAGTGATCTATACTTTCTCTTTTACCCGCAAATTTCACATTTTGCACCACTTGGGTCATTTTTTCCCACGGTAGGTACGGCTAGGCTGCTCAGAAAAACCTTCATTAGGGCAAAAAAGCCAAAATTTTCGAATCCAAGCAGAAAGTTTTAGTCACTTCTATAAGTCCTATTTCAAATCTTCCAAGCGATCTACGGCGATTAGCCTTTCTACTGTAAAACCTTCGCCGTACTCCACCCCTACCAATCGCCCCAGATCTCTAGCCCGGTACATTACACTGTCCAGAAAATTCTTGCTGCTGATCGGGGTTTCGGGCTCCTTGCTTTTTGGGTCGTGGAACTGGGAGGAGTATGCCAATATGGCTTCCGTTTTCTTTTCGATAAATCCCGAAACATCGACCACAAAATCCGGTTGAATATTTTTCCATTGAATGTAATGGTAAACTAGCTTGGGCCGCCAAGGTGCTTGAACTTGGTTATCGTCTTTGAGCTGGGTCTCGATCTTTAACAATCCGCTTAGATAACAGGCATCACTGACCAGCTTACTGCCTTTGCCATGGTCGATATGGCGGTCGTCGATGGTATTGCACAGCACGGTGTCGGGCCTGTACTTTCGGAGCATGCGGATGATGCCCAATTGGTGTTCCTTATCGTTTACAAAGAATCCGTCGGCAAATTCCAAGTTTTCCCGTACCGAAATGCCCAAGATCTCTGCGGATGCCGCTGCTTCCCTGGCCCGGATTTCAGCGGAACCCCTAGTGCCAAGTTCTCCCCGGGTCAGGTCGATTATTCCCACCTTTTTTCCGTTGGCGATTTCCTTGGCAATGGTTGCCCCTGCGCCTAGCTCGGCATCGTCGGGATGCGATGCGAATACGAGTATGTCTAGTTTCATTATCTAAATTTCAACAAATCCCACCATTATATGAATAATAGCGTGTTTTTAATGTTTTACAAATTTCAAAGCCTGCTCAATATCCGCAACCAAATCTTCCGGTTCTTCGATACCTACCGAAAAGCGAATCAATCCGTCTTTTATACCTTGTCGTTGCCTTTCCTTCGCACCTAACAGGGCATGCGAGGTTTGGGAGGGTGAAAGGACAGTACTTTCTACTCCGGCCAAACTCATGGAGGGTTTGATAAGTTGTAGGGATTTTTGGAATTGGGAAGCATCCAGACCTTCCTGAAGCTCAAAAGAGAGCATCCCTCCAAACCCCTTCATTTGTGATTTTGCAATTTTATGACCCGGATGATTTGGTAATCCCGGATAATATACCGCTGCGATATCGTCATGCCCGTCAAGAAATTCGGCCATGCGCTGCGCATTTTCATTTTGGGCCCTTACACGTATGCCCATAGTCTTCATGCTCCGCTCCAAAAGCCAAACGGTATAGTCACTAAGGCTGCCACCGAAATTTTTGGCCAGGGCATATATCCTTTTGATATTTTCTTCGGTGGATGCCACGGCACCCGCCAAGATATCGGAATGCCCCCCCATATACTTCGTGGCGCTGTGTATGACAATATCGATACCGAAATCCACCGGATTCTGGTTGACCGGACTCGCGAAGGTGTTGTCGATCATCGAGACCAGTCCGTGCCTTTCGGATAGTTTTCCGATGGCCTGCAAATCGGTAATGGTCAATAGTGGATTGGATGGGGTCTCGATATAAACGACCTTAGTATTTTCCTGAATTTTATTTTTAAAATCTTCAACCTGCCAACCTTCTGTAAAAGAATATTCGATTCCGAATTTGTTGAACTCCTCCGTGACCAAATTATAGGTGCCCCCGTACAAGGTCTGCTGCAGTACGATATGGTCGCCGGCCTTCAAAAAGGCCATCAACGCTGTGCTGATCGCAGCCATTCCGCTACCAAAAATCAAAGCGGTTTCCGTATGTTCCAAGGCAGCAATCTTTTTGGAGAGAGATTCTTGATTGGGCGTATTAAAGTAACGGGGGTATCGCTTGATATCCACATCCTCAAAGGCATAGGATGTACTCATATATAAAGGTGATATGGCGCCTTTAAATTGTTCATCCTCCACTTCGCCGATGTGGGTACAAATGGTGTTGAGGCCCTGTTGCCGGTCTTTCATTTACTCTAGAATTAATGAATCCCAAATTTATGAAAATCAATCTGGACTTTGCCTCGGGATATGGATTTGTTACTTAGGAAAATCCTACAGAAGCCTTTCTCCTTTTTGCAGTAAACATCCAAAAAGAAATGCTTATTAACATAGTAAGCAATGCGCCGCCCCAATATGAAATGGTATTCGGCAAATGAAAGCCTTCCGGTGCGATCAAAATATAGGTGGTGGAAACCATCGTCATAAAGATAGCTGGCAGCAAAGTGACCCAGTACTGCTTGTTTTCGTAAATCAAATAAGCGGTCACCGTCCACAGCACCACCATGGCCAAGGTCTGGTTGCTCCACGCAAAATAGCGCCAGATAATGCCGAAATCCATTTGGGTAAGGGCAAAGGCGATAACGAACAGGGGAACACTGATGTAAAGCCGGTTCCAAATACTTTTTTGGTCGGATCTGAAAACATCCGCCACAATCAGCCGTGCGGACCGAAAAGCGGTATCGCCCGAGGTTATAGGGGCGGCCACAATGCCCAATAGAGCAAGTATGCCGCCGATGCCGCCCAGCATGTTGAGCGATATTTCGTTCGCTGCCCAGGCCGCATTGTTATTATTGGCCGACATGGCCTCGTTCAGACCGCCCACGTTCCCAAAAAAGGTCATAGCGGCGGCGGCCCAGATCAGGGCGACGATTCCTTCCGTGATCATGGTACCATAAAATATTTTCCTACCCAATGTTTCGTTCTTCATACAGCGTGCCATCAAAGGGGACTGGGTGGCATGAAAGCCCGATATGGCCCCACAGGCAATGGTAACGAAGAGGATGGGAAATAAAGGGGTCGCCTCCGGGTCTACGGTCATGTTACGGATGTTGGCGGGAACAAGCTCGGGAATATGATAATCGCCAAAAAAGAGGGGAATCAACAATCCCACCGCCATCAACAGCATGGCGACCCCGAATACGGGGTACAGTTTGCCTATGACCTTGTCTATGGGAAGCAGGGTCGACAGTACGTAATAAATCAGGATGATGCCGACCCAGAGCCAGACGCCCCAGGCATTGCCGGTCATTCCATCGATGATCTTGGCAGGGCCCATCAGAAAAACGGTGCCCACAAATATCAGCAGCACGACGGTAAAGAAGCGCATCAGCTGTTTCATATTATCGCCCAGATATATACCGGTAATCTCGCTGATACTCAGGCCATCGTGCCGCACGGACAGCATTCCGGACAGGTAATCGTGCACGGCGCCGGCGAAGATACTGCCCAGTACGATCCATAAAAAAGCGGCAGGGCCGAACATGGCACCGGCGATGGCCCCGAAAATAGGGCCCAGACCGGCAATGTTCAGGAACTGGATCAAGAATATCCGCCAGGTCGGCAAGGGCATATAATCCACGTCATCCTTGAGCCGGGTTGCCGGGGTCTCCCGATCTTCTTCGACGCCGAACAGTTTTTCGATAAACTTGCCATAGGTAAAATAACCCAAGATCAATACCGCAATGGAAACTAAAAAAGAAATCATTTTGATAGAATTATAGTATCTCTGTTCTTACTCCGGCCACTCCGTTTCGATTCCTTGTTGGCGAACAAGCGTTTGAAATTCCCTTATAAGATTCTGATCTTTGTGTACTTCATGTGGCCCTACCCCCTTATGCATCAAAAAGGGCACGAGCATTCCCACTGCTTCCCCGATACTCCATTCTACGGGATGTAGCCTGTAGCAACCGTTGGTCAGATGGGTCGTTCCGATGTTTTTGTTCGCGGGCAAAAGATTTTCCATTTTTAATGGTATCAAGGCGCCCAAAGGTATTTGAAAGGGAAGGGATCCAAAGTCGATATAGTTGTTCCCTCCCGAACTGGGATGCAAGTCGATGTGGTAGTACCCTACCCCTACGCTATCTGTAAATGTCTCCGCCTTGAGTGCGTCACCTTTCAAACCGGTAATTATGGAGCGTTGCTCTTGGCCCACATGCTGTTCCAAGACAGTAAACAAAGCTTTGATCCGTCTTGATTCACGGATATACGGATATTTGGCCAGGCCATCCCCATCTTCGGTGCCCATGATATCGGAACGCAACCTGAGTCCAGGCCAGCCCTTTCCACCGTCCGGTCTTGGGGCCTCGGTCTGTAGCCAATACAGCAAAGAAAGGCTAAGTTGCCTGCCATGTTCCATATTCGAAGCTAATTCTTTTTGGCCTACATCCACGATCTGGCCCAAAAAGTAATCATTCTGAGGATAGTTGACAAGCGTAATATCACTTTTGTAAAACCCCGGTTCAAAATTACCTTTATCGATAATCCGTCTATAGTTCCATAGATTCAAAGTATCCCCCAAAGCCATACCTTCGGGATGAAAACCCAGTTGTTTAGGTTCAAGAGTCCTTGGATTGGAATAATTGAGTTGCAACAATCTCCCTGGCCAAGCTGGCCGCAGATTTGGAACATAATCTCTCCAAAATGAATAGTCTTCAGGTCGTTCTGTAGTCCAGTTCTCCCCCTTGAGATAATCGATCGCAAAACAATGGGTAAAGGCTTGATGGTTATTTGGTTCATATTCGTTGGCGGCATGCAGTTCTCCGGTTTGTTTTTTAGACTCCGCTCCAGTTACATAATCGGTACCTGTTAAAGGCAAGAGGTCGCCCAGCTCCGTGGCATCCACAAAATAGGACCCTTTTACCACCTTTGTTTTACCTGTTTTATGGGACTTTACCTGCAAGCTCAATACCCTGTTCCCCCGAGTATCGGCGGAAACAGCCTTGTATTCCCTAAGTATCAGTAACTGCCCTGAACTGGTATAGGACGCAAAAAGCCCTTCCAATACCTCGAGTGCTACCCGGGGCTCATGGGCCAAGGCGGACACCGATGCACCCCCCGGATTAAAATGGGGATCAGCGGCTATTTCTTCGCGTAAAGGATAGTTCTGGCGATAGTAATCCCTGATTCCGGTTCGCAGCCCCCGATATAATGCGGTGGCGCCGTGGGTTTCTATCCATTGGTGTTCATCGGGGGGAACTCCCTGTTGGGTCAACTGCCCTCCGATCCAATCGGTCTCTTCGGTCAGTACTACGGTCAGCCCGTTTCTGAGTGCCGCCATTGCAGCGGCGCATCCGCCGAGGCCGCCTCCGGCAATGACAAGGTCTGCGTAAATCATTTGCGTGGAAGATAGGCCGATACTATTTTCTCCCGGATTTACCGATAAAGGATGGCCCCCCATCGGAGAAGCCAATAACAATCCTCCTCCGGCTGCCAGTTTTCCGATAAACTTTCTTCTTTCCATATATCGGTTACGTGGACTTTAATGGATAGTCCCTATTCCAAGATTTGTCCTTTTTGTTTCAGCACTTTTTTTAGTTCAGCATAGGGCACATCTTGTACACTTGTGTTGTTGTTTAATGCCAAAACCGCAGCTGCCGCCGCCGATTGACCCAGAATCATAAAAACAGGTTCCATGCGGATGGACCCAAAAGCGATATGGCTTGAAGATACGCAGACCGGCACCAACAGGTTTTTACATTCTTCCTCTTTCGGGGTTAAGGCCCCATAGGCTATTGAATACGGACCCTTGGTGCTGACGCCGATGTCCCCTTCATTTTGAACGAACCCGTCCTTTTTTATATAGCGCTGAACATTGTGCGAATCCATAGTATAGGAACCCATTCCAATGGGCTCGGGCGTGGGTCTCCTTTTCAGGAGCTCGTTTTCGGTCATCACATAGTCGCCGATCATCCGCCGGGCCTCCCTGACATAGATCTGATGGGGCCAGTTGCCATTATCGGTAAACTCGTCCCTGGCCAGGCCCCATTTTGACATTTTTGAACGAATATTTTCCGGGA
Organism: uncultured Flavobacteriaceae bacterium; assembly: GCA_963734985.1. GTDB lineage: Bacteria > Bacteroidota > Bacteroidia > Flavobacteriales > Flavobacteriaceae > Pricia. The sequence continues at coordinate 393,878 of CAVTJB010000002.1, read as the reverse complement.
CCCTTGGGTCATTGGCCACGAACCAGTACAGGCCTTTTTGGTACTGCTCGTGTTCCTTGATGATTTCCTTTCTTTGTTCATAGGATGCCTCAGGATATTCATAGTTCATACCGATATTATCGCTGCTGAACGGACCATGGTTGTTCGTGTCCGTCTTGTGGTTGGGAATAGCATCGAATTTGTTGAACCAGTCGGCTCGGCCCGTATCGAAAACCCTTGCCAAAAGCTCATATTGCATGGGATCATAGCCATCCGGTTTCGGAAAAGGCAATCGGTTGGGTTCGTGGTCGGTCATGCAGGTACGGAAGCAATAGGCCTGGATCTTATCGTCACCGCTGTGTTTTTCACCGGGGTCTTCGGAGGATACCCGAGGTACAATACCGCTGGAAGGATCGCCAGGCACCACATAGGGTGAAATATCGGATTTGAAGTAATGGCCATGGTGCAACACGCCGGTCTGCACGCCGTTCCATTCTTCGCCATAGACCTCTTGGCCTTCCCTGCCGACATGGTAGCTCACGCCGGCGGAGGCCATCAGGTCTCCCTCATAGGTCGCATCTAAAAAGATTTTACCGGAATATTTTTTTCCGCTTAAGGTCGTAATGGATACGATTTCGCCATTTTTCATTTCCACTCCATTCTCACGATTTAGCCACTCGTCCCGATCCACACGGATCTGATTTTCCTGGATCAGATCCTCGAAGACCTGTTCGGCCACGTGGGGCTCGAAGATCCACATGGTCCTGTTTTCACCATCCATGGCCGGAGTGCCTTGGCCCTGGTTCCCATATTCCTCCTTCTTTTGCCAGGGCCAGGCTTCGTCGGTATTGTAATGTAACCATAGGCGATGGTAGAAATCCCGTGCCAGCCCGCCAATGACGCTTTTATCGCCGGTATCCGTATAGCCCAGACCGCCCGAGGTCAGACCGCCCAAATGGGTATCGGGGGAAACGACGATCACGGATTTACCTGACTTTCTGGCTTCCACGGCGGCGGTTACGGCGGCGGAGGTGCCGCCGTAGATAACAATATCGTATTTTCTGGATTGACCCTGTGCAAAGGGGACTATGAACAATAATGTGAGCAAGAGTAATTTTTTCATGGGCGAACCGTAGTTTGAGAAGGTTAGAACGAATGTAATAAAAAGTTCCAATTTTATCGAATGACCTTTCTAGGCCGCGACTCAAAAACTTTTGGGGAAGTTGAAAATGGGGGCATATAGGGGCAATACTGTCGCTGGAAATACTTACAATAGTAAATAAGCTATGCCATTTTAAATGCAGAATGGGATTCGGTATTTAATCTCCGCCGGAACAACCGAGTACTTATTTTCATCGCTGGAAAAGCAGATATATCAGTAAAGTGTTTAGCAAGTGAACGATTATCCCTTAATGCTTAAGTACTGCCACAATGGGCAAATGGTCAGAAGCATAGGTTTCATCAATAACCGTATGGCTAATTACTTGAAATGAATTCTCTGGTCTACAAGCGATAAAATCGATCGCCTTTTCAGGATGGTTAACGGGGATTGTAGGTTCACAGGGGTCACAGGTTCTTTTAAACCTTTGATCCAGAATATTGATAACCTCCGATTTCGGATAGGAATTAAAATCACCCGCGATGATCATCGGGATTTCTTCTTCGGAGGTAATTTGCAGTATTTCCTTTATTTGAAGAATGCGGTTGGTATCCTCCTTTTGAGAATCCAAATGGGTACTTCCGAACCGGATGTATCGGTTATCCGGTAAAGCTACCTTCACAGTGGCCAACACCCTTTTTTCACCGTCAGTGCCGGTTTTGGTGGGAAGTCTGTGAACGGTTCCTTCCGAGATGGGGAATTTAGACAGAATGGCTACACCATAATCGCCACCTCCATAGTTAATGGACTTTCCAAAGAACACCTTCATCCCAAGACTTTCCGCTATGAGTTCCGCTTGGTTTCCCGGTCCGGACCTTTGGGTATCGGAATCTATTTCCTGTAGGGCCACGAGATCCGGGTTTTGTGCCTTAATGGTACGGACGATAGCCGGAATATCGATGGAATCTGGTCGGGAAGGCGGATTCGCATGGTGGATGTTATACGCCATGACCCGCAGCGATAGGTCTTGCAAAGCTGCGTTGTCGTCTATGACGCCAACTTTATTTAAGGTAGAGTCTTTGGATAGGCCCGACAAGCTCGCCATACCAATGGTTCCGAAAGCCAAAATCAGGTACAGGTATAGATTTTTCATTTCTTCAATTTGTGGCGTTCCCCGCCTTATTTTTCAGCACGGAGCGCAAAATCGACAAGAATCGGAAAGTGGTCGGAGATAAACCGTTTCCCCCGCTGCCCATCGAGCACATGATATTTTAGCGGGGTTATCTGATTTCCCTGGTAAAAAACGTAATCGATTCTTTTTCGTTCATCCCCTGCCTCGATGTCCCAGCCATTGGTAGTATATTCCGTACCGTACTTCTTCTCGTCATCTAACATTGAAGCGGTGTCTTTCAAGGCATGGTCGGTCAATACCACATAAGGTTCGGAACCGGGCGGCGTATTAAAATCTCCTGTCAGGATGACCGGGTTTTCGCCGGCAATGCGTTTGATTTGCGCCAAAATCAATTTTGCGCTCTTTTTTCTCGCTGTCGGTCCCCTGTGGTCAAAATGGGTATTAAAGAAATAAAATGTCCCGTCCTTTTTTTTGTCCTTGAATTTCGCCCAGGTTACAATTCGTGGCAAGGCGGCATCCCATCCTTTTGAGCCGACTTTTTCCGGGGTTTCCGACAGCCAAAACGTATTGTGCTCCAATAGCTCAAAACGATCTTGTCTATAAAAAATAGGCGTAAACTCCCCTTTGTTGGCCCCCTCCCGGCCGACTCCCACATATTTATATTGAGGCAACAACGCCTCCATATCCTGCAGCTGGGGATAGGTGACCTCCTGCGCGCCCAAAAGATCCGCCTCAAAGAACCGGATACTTTTGGTTAACCATTCTTTCCTGTTCTGCCAAATATTAATGCCGTCATCCGGGTTGTTGTACCTGATGTTAAAGGTCATGACGGTCAGGTCTTCCTCAACATGTTGGGCGGATCCCGCCACAACACATCCTATGATAAAAGCGATATATACCAGATTTTTCATTGCCATCCGGGATTTTGTTCCAAGTTCGGGTTTAGTTGCAATTCTACCCTTGGAATAGGATAAAGATAATCTTTGTTTTCGTCAAAAGTCCTGTTTTCGTAATCGGGATGGGGCATAATTAGGCCTTGAGGGTCCAAAAACGTATCGGATCCCAATTTATAATACTGGATACCCGTAATGACATTGTCTGGTCGCTCGCCTTCATATAAAACCACATTCACATTTCCATCCCCTGTAAGATCATATTCCCCGGGGCCGGGAAAATACAAGCCTCGGATGGGCTGGGTCAGAGTTTCGCCGGCTTTCCAACGGACAATGTCGTCCCACCGAAAATTTTCCATATATAATTCGATGCGTCTTTCCCTCCTAATTTCCAGAATCACGCCTTTGTTGCTACCGCTCACCCCTGGATATTGATTTGAAATAAAGGTATCGGGATTAGTGTTGGCCGCATCCAATGTTAGATCTGGCATATCGACCCGTGTTCTCAAGAGATTTATAGAAGTATCGAGATCTTCCTGGGTCAAAGTACCGAGTTCCGCTTTTGCCTCGGCATAATTCAACAGTATTTCGCCAAATCGAAACAAAGGCAAATCGGTAATCGACTGTCCATTCGTATCATAAACAGGCTCGGTCACATATTTTATAATCTGGTATCCGGTAACGGTAGCGCCTAAATTAGGAGCAAGTTCCATAGACTCCCCTTTGCGCGTATAACCTGGTGTCCTTATCGTTTGGGACAGTCTTGGATCGCGGGCGGCCACCTCCTCGGTAAAGAAAATCCGGTCAAAATCGGCCTGATCGGTAAAACGGGATCCGTCCCTGTTCAAATAACTGTCCACAAGATCTTTGGGCATGCCAGGCCTGCCATACGAACTGGTCGTGGTATAATAGTTCACGTTGTGACCAATGTTCAGGGTCTCCGAATATGCCCTTGCGAGTATAATTTCAGCAGGGATCGCGTCATGGGAATTGAATAGGTTTCTATAATCGTCCTCTGGACTTCCCGTGCTATACAATTGATATGGAGAGTCGTCTATTAAGGCTTCCGAGGCCGCTACGGATGCCTCTAAATACCTTTCGTAGCCTTCGATGCCCCTGTATTTTTCGAAGGTGCCTTCATAGAGACCTACACGGGACTTTAAAGCCAAAGCGGTATATTGGGTAATTTCATAAACATTCTGTTCCGCTCGTAGGTTGGATATGGCCCAGTCAAGATCTTCCAAAATTTTGTCCACTACAAAATGTCGTGAGTCCCTGGGTTTGTTCAAAGACTCCGTATCTTCTGGATCAATGGGCTCATCATACCAGGGAATCGCACCGAATCGTTGTAGCTTATCAAAATAAAAATATGCCCTGAAAAATCGGGCAACCCCGCCATAATGCGCCTTGGCATTTTCGTCTTCGGACTTTTCATATTCCTGCAAGAAAAAATTGATATCCCTTAAATATCCCCAATCCCACCCTCCCCCGGAGGTTGGAACCAAACGGGCGCCACGCATTTCTTCGCTTAATTCGTTCTGTATGATGTTATCCGTAATCGCATCCCCGTCATAAATCGAGGTGCTGGGAAACATTCTATAAAAACCATTAGTGTAAAGTTTTAAGTCGGCCTCGGTATTGAAAAAATTTTCTGCTGTAATCTCGGACAAAGGTTCCTTATCCAAATAATCATCGCTACAGGCGTAGATTCCCAGTACAAGGGCGGCTATCGATACTAGATGCTTAAATTTCATAATTTGATTTTTAAAATTGAAAGGTTAATCCTAATGAATAGGTTTTCGAAAAAGGATTCACTTGTGCCGTACTCCTGTTGGAGGATGTAGAGGGACTATTGAGGTTTACGGACGAACTGGCCGCTTCCGGATCGATATAATCCGTCAAAGGCGAAAAGGTAAATAGATTTTCTCCGCTGAGATACACCCTAAGCTTTGTAGAGGAAGAGCTCGAAATTATCCCTTCCGGTAGGGTATAACCCAAGGTTAGGTTCTTCAAACGCAGATAGGCCACGGATTGTAGATACCTATCGTTTATTTTTTCCAACGACCCACCGAGGGCGATGTATCCGTAATTCCTGGGGAAATAGGCATCCGGATTTTCAGGTGACCACATATTGTTTACAAGGTCCTTTCTAATATAGGAGTTGTAAGGTCTATTATATTGGGCCCAAAAGAATCGGGAATCCGCATTCGGATACCAGTCCTGTTTGCCCACTCCCTGAAAAAAACCTGAAATATCAAAACCCTTCCAATTAGCATCCAGTACAAAACTGTATAGATATTGTGGGGCCGAATTGCCTATAATCTCCCTGTCGCCAGGGTCATCAAATGTGTTCTCACCTTCGCCTATAAAACCGTCCCCGTTTAAATCTATGTACTTCACGTCCCCCGGTTTGAGTCCTCCGCCAGACGAGATACGGTTGGAGACAAAACTCTGATCGGCATGGTCGGTAATCTCCTGTTCGGTTTGAAACAATCCTTCGATTCGATAGCCCCAAAGTTCACCGATGGTCATACCCTTGTAAAAGTCTATAAGGCTCTTGTTGGGGTTCTCGAAACGGGTTATCTTGGTTACCGAGTTCGATAAATTTCCGGTAATTGAAAAAGAAAAGGTGTCCTTGCCCAAGTCAAAAGAGTTTTGATAACCCACTGAAAGTTCAAATCCTCGCGCTCTTAAATCTGCGGCGTTTTCGAGAGGGGATACTGTGCCTAAAACGCTCGGCAGGCTTGCCCCTGGTGCCAACATGCCCTTTGTATTGCGTTCGAACCAATCAACATTCAGGGACAAACGATTATCGAAGAGAGCTATATCGGCACCGAAGTTCAACGTACCGACCTCTTCCCACGTAATCTCTGAGGGATTTAGCCCGGGGGATTCTATATAGTTCAAACGGGTGCCGTTCAAAACGTAATTATAAGTACTATTCGGCAAGGTAGGATAATAGGCATAATCGTCGATATTCTGGTTGCCCAACGAACCATAGGATGCCCTAATCTTTAACAGATTAAAGGTGTCGGATAAATTTCCAAAGAAACCTTCCCTATTGATTAGCCATCCGGCGGAAACCGATGGAAAAAAGCCCCACCGATAATCGGATGGGAATCGGGAGGTTGCATCGTATCTTCCATTGAATTCCAGCAAATATTTGTCCTTATAATCATAAGAAAGCCGATAAAACAAGCCTTGTAGAGCCCATTCGGAAGCACTACCACCCGCTTCAGGGTTATCCGTCGCAAGCCCCAACGAATTCAAGTCATTGGAAATCAGATTTTGCTTGCTTGCCTCAATGCTTTTGGTCAAAAACGTCTCTTGGTTAAAGCCGGCTGTAACTTTTAAACTATGATCTCCAAATGCCCCCCTGTACTCCCCATAGATATTAAGGGCATCATAACTGCTTTTTGTCCGGTATTCGTTCAAATAATCGTTACCAAAAAGACCTATTTCTTCGGGATAAATAGAATACGGGATTCTTGTGGAACGTTGATACCGGGAAAAGTTATTTCTGCGGATGGCATAGTTCATATTGATGGTGGTTGAAGGAAATGGCCTTATTTCAACGGATGCAATATTGGAAAATTCGTCCGCATTGGTCACTTGTTTCGAGGTACCCTGCAACAAGCCGGCATACACCCCATCGCCTATCGTGTAATTGTTCAATTCCGTACGCCATAGCGGTCCCCCGTTAGGGTTTACCGGCACATAGGAAGGTAAGGCATGCACCCAGATCAAGCTGCCCCACGGCTGTCCATAGCTTCCGTATTGGCTTCCGCCATGTTCCAAATCCTCGGAACTATTGTACTGCATGTTGTTCGAAAACGTCATCCAATCGGTAGCTTCGATATCCAATTTCCCTCTAAGATTATACTTCTTGTAAATATCGTCCTGTACCTTGAGAATTCCTGTAGAACGATAATTTCTATAGGAGAAATTTGCCTTGATTTTCTCGGAACCGCCCGAAACCGAAGCGTTGTAAATTTGGGAAGGATAGGATTTTCGAAAAAAGTAATTCCACCAATCCGTATGGCCGTAATGCACGTATTGATCGCGTCCATTCCTTTGATCGACGACAACCCTTGCCAAAGATGGATTTTCGGAGACCTTTAATATTTCGGCCATATCGGCTTCCGTATACCCGGTGTAGGATGCCCCACTATTATTCCTAAAAGCCTCATCCACAATAGAAACAGCTTGATAGGGATCCGTAACGAAATCTGTATTGTTGGTGGGCGAACTGATGGCCGAGGTAACCCCCACGTTCACCTGAACATTGCCTTGTTTGGCATTTTTAGTAGTGACCAGAACCACACCAAAAGAACCCCTAGCCCCATAGATCGCTGCAGAACCGGCATCTTTTAAGACGCTAATGGACTCTACGTCATTGGGGTTCAGGTTACTAAGACTTCCCTCTATACCATCGATCAATATCAAAGGCTGTCCCCCGTTTATGGAAGTAAATCCTCGGATATTTATCCTTGGTTCTTCCCCTACCTTACCGGTGGACTGGGTGACGTTCAGACCGGGACTAAGCCCTTGCAGACTCGAAGAAACATCTGCTACGGGACGTTCCGAGATATTTTCGGTTTCCACCGTACTAACGGCAGTAGTTAGCATTTCTCTTTCCGTTGTACCATAACCGACCACAACGACCTCATCCAATCCCTGGGCGCTCTCCTCCAATTGCACGCTAATGGTCGCCTGCCCATTGACCGCTATCTCCTTTTCCGCAAAACCGATATAAGAGACCACCAAAGTGGCATTTTCATCGGAAAGTTCAATGGAGAAGTTACCGTCAAAATCTGATTGTACCCCGTTGGTGGTACCTTTTTCAAGAATGTTCGCACCGGCCAATGGGATGCCATCGGTATCGGTGACCGAACCCGACACTGCTCGTTGTGCCTGTATATTTTGCAAGCCCATAAAGAAAAGCGTCAAGAACAGACATTTGCCTAAAAATTCGATAGGTTTTTTTTTCATCTTCATTGGTTCAGGTTTTACATGTAAGAATTAAATTTCATTTAAATGTAGTAAAATTTTTATTCAATGAAGGGATTTATACCTTTTGCTTTCCAGGGGTATTTTTTCGCCCTTTTAAGGCTTTTTTGAGTTGCATAGTATCACTACGGAAGGAAAAAAAGACAATAAATGAATAAAAAAGGGCAATTTCTTCGCGAATGGAAAAGATTAGATTACTTCATTTAGAAATACAAAACTAAAGCCTACAGAAAAAATTGCTGTGAAGAAAGAATTAAGAAAACGTATAATTTGTGGTTGCGACGTCTGCTAATTTTGATTTAAAAACAAGAAGAAATTTATAAAATTAAAAACATCTGTTCGATAATACCGGAAACCGCTTAGTTCAAATTTTTTTCCACAGCCTTCCTACCAAGGCGCAAGGGCAAGGACGGAAAAATTTTGCACTGCCGACAAGCAAGGAACGCTAGACACCCGATCACTTTCCACCTCTTTCCAAAACCGATACAACGGATTGCCCTTATGAAAGGGGAGGTTCGTTTTTGCTCTTGGCTTCATATGGTAAGGGGGTCGGTCAGGCTGGCCTACTTCATATAATTTACCCGGTACCGCCAAAAACTAATCCCTCCTAAAATCAAGGCTCCCAAAGCAATATACCAAACGTAAACGGGAGTAATCGCCGCAGAACCGCTTTGGCCATAACTGTGCAGGCCCACCAAATAGTAGTTGACGCCAAAATAGGTCATCATGATGCTTCCTACGGCGATGACGCTTAGAAAGTTGAAGGTCCATTTTCCGCGTAGGCCAGGTACCAGACGGGTGTGGATGACGAAGGCATAGACCATAACCGATATTAAGGCCCAGGTCTCCTTAGGATCCCAGCCCCAATAGCGGCCCCAGCTTTCATTGGCCCACTGGCCCCCCAAAAATGTGCCAATGGCCAACATCGCCAGACCAACGGTTAAGGCGAGTTCGTTGATAATGGTCAGTTCCTTGATATTGAGTTCCATCCTGGCCTTATTCTTTTTGTTGGTAAGGATAATCAGTACCAGACACACCAGACCCAATATCGCACCAACGATGAGCGGGCCGTAACTGCCCACAATGACCGCTGTATGGATCATCAACCAATAGCTGTCCAAAACAGGTACTAAATTAGAAATGGCCGGATCCACCCAGTTCCAATGTGCAATGGTCAATAGCATCGAGGTCACGAAGGCCGTGGCAGCAATGGTCATATCGCTTTTACGGGCGAACAGCAGCCCCATGCCCATGGTCGCCCAAGAAACGTAGAGTATACTTTCGTAGGCATCGCTCCACGGGGCATGTCCAGAAATATACCAGCGTATAATCAAGCCGGCGGTGTGCCAAAGAAAGAGGATGATTATGGTGCCCTTCAGAAAATAATTGGCAATACGCCATATGGATCGATCTTTGAATATCTGGAATATCAGTATAAAGAACATCAAGATACCCGACACCGCATAGAGCTTGTAAAGGTGGTTGAAAATATCGAGCTTGTTGTACACCACCTCGGTGTTGATCTTTCGGTCAGTGGGCATCACCTCGCTGCCGTGGTTTTTTTGATTTTGCTTAAAGGCGTCCAACAATTTATTGGCGTCGGAATAATCGCCGTTCGTTTGGGCCTTTCGAAGGGTCATCAGATAATAGGGAACGGAGTTTTTGATAAAGTTGGCGTATAGGGAATCGGAAACCTGGTACTGTCCGCTCCGGTATTCGAGGGAGGAGATCCACTTATTGTTCTCGTCGTTCAGCAGCGGGAAAATCTTGACGATTCGGCCGCTTAAGGCTTGATCTAATAGGCTCAGCCTGATATTGGCCTCCTTAAAATCCTTTTGGAATTGATTGGGATTTGTGGTCGCGGTGGCATCCCGTAGATACGGCTCCAGTTTATAGCTGCCATCAGCATTAAAAAAGTCAGTGGCCTTGACGTATTTTTGCCCCTCGGGAACACCAATGACGTGCCGCAGGCTATCGTTCTGTCCCTTTTTGTCTAAGGCCAAAAACTCTGCGTTGTACCAGACAGCGGGACTCAGCATCATGGACAGGAATACTTGATCCGCATCCATTTCCTTAAACTTATCCTTTAGACTTAGTTTACGGAGCAGTTCCGAAGCAAAGGTATTGATAGGCTTCATACGACCACCTTCGTCCTGAACGACCAGTTTTCCGAATTTTTCGGCGTGTTCCTTGGATACGATAGTGGTTTTTAGTAAAGAATCAATCTGTGCTTGGGTGGGCATGGTGGCGCTATGGTCGTGTCCGTCATCCACGGCGTGTTCTTGCAGTTCTGCCGCTTGCTCCGCCGATACCTGTTCGGGTTCTTCGCCGGCCGTTGCCTTTTGGGGCTCCTGGGCCTGCAACCCGAACCATCCGATGAAAATCAAAAGACCGGTCATGGCCGCTTTTTTGGATTTTAGTTTGTCAAGGGATTTGCCCAGTTCCTTAAAACGGGTCTTTCCGAAGAACATTATCCCCATCAATCCCAAATACAACAGGAAATAGCCTAAATAGGTAATCCAGGAGCCCCATCGGTCGTGGTTGACGGAAAGAATGGTGCCTTTCTCATCGGGGTGGAAACTGGACTGAAAAAAGCGATATCCCCCTTCATCGAGAATATTGTTCATATAAATATCGTAATCGTAAGGCCGGTCATCTTCTACCGTTACTTTACTCATAAAAGAGGCATAGCCTTTTTCGGTACCTGGATATTTTTCGGCGATAAAATCGTTCAGTTTTATGCCGAAAGGAAGTTCATAAACCTTAGAACCATAACTCAAGCTAAAATCGAGTCCTCCGACATTAAACTTTTCCGAAAAATCGGCCGTGCCCTTACCGCCCAACACTTTCTTTTCTACGGTTTCACCATTGGCGGAAACGGCAACTACCAGGGCATCCAAGGTACCCTCGTTTATTTCATCATCAGGCACCTTGACTACTCCGTACGAGCCTTTTACGATAGGTTCGGGAATTACAAACTGCATTCCGGCCATATTGTAGAGCGACCGTAACTGCAGCTGTTGCAGGCTATCTTTGGCTACTTGACCCTGAAATTGATCTGCCATCCGCATAAAACTGCCCTCGAAAGGGGATTGTATGCGGTAGGTAGCGTCTTCAGAAGAAATATTGATGGCCCCATCGGTGGGTTTGTTCAGGGCGAAAAGCACCCCGTGGATGCTGGCCACCTGTCCGCTTTCCAGAAAATGCTCGTGGCGTTGACCGTCGCCGGCTTCGACGATTTTCAGATATTCCTTACCGTTCTGATCGGGAATCAGCCCTTCCTTGGCACCCTTGATGAAGTCCACATACGAAATTCTAAACGGCTCTCCGTTATAATCCGATTCCCACGGCAGGTTTGATTGAATTGCCTCGGGGGTAACGATCAGGTCTTCCTGTAAGGTTTTGCGTCGGGGTTGCCCGTCGATTTCCCCGTCAACATAGGCTGTAAGATATGTCTTATCTGAGTAAAATACATTTTCGGTATTTCCCTCACGGATCGGCATCATGCCTTCATAGCTAATATAGCGGGTGATAAAGGCCCCGACGATAATTAATATCCAGGAGAGGTGCAGGGTGAGCACGGGCCATTTTTCCCATCGCAAGAGACGGTAGCGATACATATTCCCAATAAAATTGATGACGAAAAACACCATGATGGCTTCGAACCACCACGAATTATATATCCAGATGCGGGCGGTCTCGGTGCTATATTTACTTTCGATAAAGGTGCCAAAGGCCATGGCAGTGGCAAAGACAATAAAGAGGATGGCCATCAAGCGGGTGGAGAAAAAGAACTTTTTGAGCAAATCCGTCATCAGCAGCTGAATTGGTTTTCAGGATGCAAAAATACGGGTCTTTTTGTGATTTTTGCAGATGATTTCGTCTTAATCCGTTGAACAGAAATGTTAATTCTAAGTGAAAGTCAGTGGTAGAATGGCAGAAGACGGATGACCGGTGACAAATGATGTACTTTGCATTTTGTCCGATTGAAGATATAAACTGATTATTCTTATTTTCGCCATATGATACGCTTAGGCATTCTGGGAACGGGCAATGTGGCGAAACGGCTGTTCGAAGCTTTTATGGTGACCGGTAGTGTAGAGGTGGTTCAGGTCGTCGGCCGGAACGAAGCGGCCCTGCAGTCATTTGGAAACGGGGTGCCGACTTCTTCCGATTTTTCAATAATCAAGGATGCGGATGTTTTTATCATTGCGGTACAGGACGAGGCGATTGCCTCGGTATCAAAATTTTTGAGGAATAAAAAAGGATTGGTCGTACACACATCTGGAAGTGTTTCGATGGATATATTGTCCCCGCAAGAACGTTATGGGGTATTTTACCCCTTACAGACGTTCAGCAGAGACCGGGAAGTGGATATGCGATCCGTTCCCTTTTGTTTAGAAGCGCAGCATAAGAAGGATATGACCTTGCTTAAAAAGTTGGCGGCCACGCTATCTGAAACAATGTACGAGGTGGATTCGGAACAGCGAAAAGCCATTCATCTGGCGGCGGTTTTTGTAAATAACTTTACGAACCACCTTTTCTATGTCGGACAACAAATCTGCGAGGAAAAAGGATTGCCGTTTCCTATTTTTCACCCCCTGATCCGGGAAACTGTAGATAAAATAGAACATTTGGCGCCCTACGATGCGCAGACCGGACCGGCGCGGCGTGGGGATTTCGAAACCATATCCCTACATATGCAGCGATTAAAAAAATCCGGAATGAGGGAAATATATAAAGTTATGAGCGAATCGATTGAAAAGTTATATTATAATCCTACACCTAAATAAGTTGGAAAAAAGCTACAAAGAAAGCCTAAAGGACATCGACACATTCGTTTTTGATGTGGATGGGGTCTTCACCGACAGCACCCTAATTATTACCACCGAGGGTGAAATGCTGCGTAGAATGAGTGTCAAGGATGGGTATGCGCTAAAGACCGCCATGCAGAAGGGGTACAACGTATGCGTTATTTCCGGAGGAACGAACGAGGGGGTCCGCCATCGCCTAAAAGCCCTGGGGGTTACAGACATCTATCTGGGCGCGCACCATAAAATAGACGCTCTGGAGGAGTATTTGGATATTTACGGGATTTCCGCCAGCACCGTGCTCTACATGGGCGACGACATCCCCGATATTCCCCCGATGCAAAAGGTCGCATTACCCGCTTGTCCGCAGAACGCGGTACCCGAGGTGAAGGCCATCTCCAAATACGTATCGCATAAAAACGGCGGAGAAGGCTGTGTGCGAGATGTTATCGAACAGGTACTGAAGGTCAGGGACGATTGGATGGGAAATTTTGATGCGGCGAATGATCGATAAAAATTCCAACCTTCAAATTCCAAATTCCAAGCACCAAATACCAAAATCAGCTTTTTGGTATATGCACGATTCTGTTTATCAATCCATTACGAACCCTGTTCAAATATGCTAAACGCCATTCTTAAAAACCACCAACTCGTTCTTGCGTCCGCATCCCCTCGGAGACAGCGGTTTTTTAGGGATATGGGGCTGGATTTCGAGATCCGTTTGAAACCGGTGGAAGAGGTATATCCAAAGGAACTCAAGGGAAGCGCCATTTCCGATTATCTCGCCGAATTGAAGGCTTCTGCTTTTAAGGAAACCTTGTCCCCCAATGAAATATTGGTTACCTCGGATACAGTGGTCTGGCATAACAATAAGTCATTGGCTAAGGCGAAGAATGCGGAGGAAGCCTTTACCATGCTGAAAACTTTGTCCGGCGATTGGCACGAAGTCATCACTTCGATCTGTTTGACCGCAAAAGACGTACAAAAGACGGTTCATTCTACCACCCAGGTCAAATTCAGGGAACTGAAGCATGAGGAAATCCACTTTTATATAGAAAATTATAAGCCTTTCGACAAGGCGGGCGCCTACGGCATCCAGGAATGGATCGGTTTGATAGGTATCGAGAAAATCGAAGGCTCCTACGCGAACGTGGTGGGACTGCCTACCCATTTGCTGTATGAAACCCTTATAAATATGGTGGCTAGGTGATTATTTGGTAATTTCGAACTAATTCTAAGAGACATGAAAAAAATCAGAACCCTTATTGGACTAAAATTATCCATTGTTCTATGGGCAGCTTCGGCCTTGTCGTTTGAATCTTGTCAAGAACAACAAGGGACAAGCGAAAAAACATTGCCGCCAGGACAACAGCTATCGGAAGAAAATCCAAAAGAAATCCCATCCAAGGCGTTTAAGGAGTATTGGTACGCTGGCGAGGCCGAAATCACCTCCTACAAATTGCAACAGGCCCGTTACGGCGAAACCCGCGACGGAGAGGCAGTCTTAATATATGTCACCGAGCCCTTTTTGCCCGAAGTACAGGTGAAGGCCGATACAAGCCATCCGGACAACGTTCCCGTGCTGAAGCTGAACGCCACCAAAAACTTCCTGACGGGCATCTACCCCTACTCCATCATGACCAGTACCTTTTATCCGGTGCATAACAACCAACATGCCATTAAGGTCGCCTTCTCTTCCCAAGAGTGGTGCGGACAAATGTATGCCCAGTTGAATAATCGGGAAAACTTTGAAGTGATGTCCCATTCCTATTTCGAGGGCGAGGCGGATCAAAATCTAAATTTGGAAAAAACCATCCTTGAAAACGAAATTTGGAACAAGATAAGGATCAATCCCACAAGCCTTCCAGTCGGTGATTTTGAGGTCATCCCCTCCTTGGAATACCTTCGTCTATCCCATAAAGAACTAAAATCGTATAAGGCCCACTTGGCCTTGACCCAATCCGAGGGGATGAACACTTATGAAATCAGCTATCCAGAATTGGAACGTACGATCAAGATCAATTTCGCCCCCGGCTTTCCCTATACCATCGAAAGTTGGTCGGAAACCTTTACCAGCGGATTCGGCAAAAAGGCGAAACGGATGACTTCGACCGCGACAAAAATGAAAATGATAAAGACTCCCTATTGGCAACAGAACGGAAATAAGGATTTATCTTTGCGCGATAGTTTAAATTTATGATTTCCATAGAAGAGTTTTTTGCGTCCTACAAAAATGAAATCTTGGCAACCGCCGTTCTAATTTTTGTATTGTTGGTATTAAAATTTATTACTTCCAAGGCCATTCGCAGGGTGAGCCGGCTCAGCAATATTGTCGAGGCCCGCACGCTGTTGATTACGAAATATGCCTCCATTTTGCTTACGTTATTGGGCTTCGGAATCCTGACCCTTATTTGGAATATCAATGTTAAGGACGTCGGCATCGCTTTCGCTTCGGTCTTCACTATCATCGGGGTCGCCCTTTTTGCCAGCTGGTCCATTTTGAGCAACATTACGGCGGGGGTCGTTCTTTTCTTTTCCTTTCCCTTCAAGATCGGAGATAGGGTCAGAATTATGGATAAGGATGTGCAAGGGGAAGAGCCCTATATGATCGAGGATATTCGAGCATTTCATGTAAGCCTAAGAAAGGACAACGGTGAACTATTGGTCTATCCTAACAACTTAATGATGCAGAAGGCGGTCACCTTGCTTTATGATAACGAAACACTGCACGAAGAAGGAACTGAGTGAAAATGTAGAATTCTGAACTTTAACTTCAAATCGGAACGGTTTTTGTTAAAGAAATAATAAAATACCGGCCAACCTGGTATTCTTTCTATATTTGGGGAAGTACACCTTAGATTAGGATAATATTAGCCAAAAATTCAATTCTATGCGCCAACTTTTGGTATGCTTTATAGGAACCGTCTTACTTTTCAATGTCTCTTTTGCCCAAAAGCCCGATCAGCCTTCTTCTTCCGAAATCTATCATTCTTTACAAAAACTGAATTTTTTAGGTACCGCACTATACGTTGCCGCGCATCCCGATGACGAAAATACCCGGCTGATCTCTTATTTATCGAATGGCATTCACGCACGCACCGGGTACCTGTCCCTCACCCGGGGCGACGGCGGACAGAATCTTATTGGTCCAGAACTCCGGGAACTATTGGGCGTCCTGCGTACCGAAGAACTTCTCGCGGCAAGACGGGTCGATGGCGGGGAACAATTTTTTAGCCGGGCCAACGATTTCGGATATTCCAAAAATCCCGATGAAACTTTGGAAATATGGAATAAAAAGGCCGTTCTCGGTGATGTCGTATGGGCGATACGCAACTTCAAGCCGGACGTGATCATCGACCGTTTCGACCATCGCTCGCCCGGCACCACCCACGGCCACCATACCGCTTCCGCAATGTTGAGCGTCGAAGCCTTTGATCTGGCCGGAGACAAGTCCGCCTACCCGGATCAATTGAACCTCGTAGAAACCTGGCAGCCCAAACGTCTATTTTTCAACACGTCTTGGTGGTTCTATGGCAGCGAGGAGAAGTTCGCAAAGGCCGATAAAACGAAGATGCTTGAGGTGGATGTCGGCGGCTACTACCCGATTTTGGGGACTTCCAATAACGAAATTGCGGCATTGGCCAGCAGCCAACACCGTTCGCAGGGCTTCGGACGGCTCTCGGAGCGGGGGGCGCAAGATGAATATCTAGAGTTGTTGAAGGGAGACCTTCCACAAGATAAATCGGATATTTTCGATGGCATCGACACGTCTTGGTCACGTATCGAAGGCGGGGAGGCCATTGGGGCAATCCTTTATCCCGTCGAGAAAAACTTTGATTTCGCTAATCCTTCAAAACACCTTCCCCAGCTTTTGGAGGCCTACAAACTGCTTCAGAATGTACAGGACGAACATTGGAAAAAAATAAAATCCGCAGCACTGAAGGAACTCATTGCCGATGTAACAGGACTCTATCTGGACGCATCCTCCGAATCAGCCTATACCAATCCCGGGGGGGAGGACACAGTGAACATTGAGGCCATCAACAGAAGCGATGCGAATATAGTGTTAAAATCCCTTCGGCTTTCGGGTTCTGATGCCTCCCTAAGTCCAAATATCCCCTTAAAAAACAACCAAAAGGAAACTTTTAAGCTCCCGCTCAAAGTTCCGCAGGATACGGAGTACACGAGTCCGTATTGGTTAAATAAAAAAGGAAGTCTTGGAATGTACAAAGTTACAGATCAAGAACTGATTGGAAAACCCGAAACGCCCCGGGCTTTCAACGCTGAATTCGAAATGGTTCTCAACGGAACTACGATGACCTTCGAGAAGCCTTTGGTACATCATTATGCCAAACCCGAAAAAGGGGAGCTTTACGAGCCCTTCGAGGTATTGCCCCAAGTGACCGCCCGATTCTCCGACAAAGTATTGATCTTTGCCAATGATAAACCGAAACAGATTCCCGTTACTATACGGGCCAATGCAAATAATGTAAAAGGGCAGGTGCAGCTTCGTCACGGCGACGGCTGGAAGGTTGACCCGGATGTCCAAGCCTTTGATATTGCCAAGAAAGGCGACCAGAAGACCGTATTTTTCACCTTGATTCCGCCCGAGGATGAAAACGAAGGCTATATTGCGCCTATCCTCAAAGTTGACGGCAAGGAGCTGACCAAAGAATTGGTCACCATCACTTATGACCACATTCCCGATCAATCCGTTTTGTTGCCCGCGGAGGCCAAAACAGTCCGGCTCGACATCAGAAAAGAAGGGGAACAGATCGGCTATGTGGTCGGTGCGGGAGATGAAGTGCCCGAAAGTCTGCGACAGATTGGCTACAACGTACGAACCATTGTGCCCAGCGCCATCAGCTCTGGAAGTTTGGCGAATTATGATGCGGTGGTCGTCGGCATCCGCGCTTATAACGTGGTCGACGAACTCAAGTTCAAACAACATTTTTTGCTGGATTATGTCAAGAACGGCGGTACCTTGATCGTGCAATACAACACCTCAGGACGATGGAACGATCAATTCGAAAATATCGCACCTTATCCTCTTACGCTATCCCACGACCGGGTGACCGATGAAAATTCCGACGTGGAAATCGTGGCGGGTAATAGCCCACTTGTCAATTTCCCCAATAAGATAAAGGCCTCCGATTTCGAAGGTTGGGTGCAGGAACGGGGACTCTATTTTCCCAACCAATGGTCGAAAGAGTACACCCCCATATTATCGATGCACGATGACGGGGAAACCGCAAAAAAAGGCAGTCTTTTAGTGGCGAAGTACGGCAAGGGAAATTATATTTATACCGGAATCAGCTTTTTCAGGCAACTACCCGCAGGGGTGCCCGGGGCCTACAAACTATTTGCCAATATGTTGTCTTTAGGGGAGAACAGTGAGCAGTAAGCAGTGGGCGGTTGACAGTGTGGGGAGTGGACAGTAAGAAGTAAGCAGTTGACGGTAGTTGAATATCAAAAACACAATAAATATCTATAATTTTTGGTCATGCTCGATAAATTTGATTGGAAAAAAGAATACACCTTGGTGCTTGTATTGAACATTATTTATGTACTGGTTTTCAGTTACATTATGAGCTCATTTAGATGACCTGGCCACGGTCGATCGAAAATTCAAACACCCGATTCCCCCCGCCTGAAAAACCAGATCGGCAGGGGAAGACAGATTTTAACAGCAGAACAACCAAACCCAATGAGTACACTCGATTGGATCATACTCTCTAGCACCTTGCTATTTATAGTAAGCTACGGCGTATGGCGGACGCGGGGAAGCAAAAATGTCAACGACTATGTCGGTGGTGGTAAAGATGCCCAATGGTGGACCATCGGACTATCCGTAATGGCTACCCAGGCGAGCGCCATCACTTTTTTGTCCACGCCCGGACAGGCCTTTCATGACGGCTTGGGCTTTGTACAGTTTTATCTTGGACTGCCCCTGGCCATGATTATTATCTGTTTGGTCTTCGTGCCCCTCTACCATCGGTTAAAAGTCTATACGGCATACGAGTTCTTGGAAGATCGTTTTGATTTAAAGACCCGTTCTTTGGCCGCCATCCTTTTTTTGATTCAAAGGGGATTGGCTGCGGGGATCACCATTTTTGCCCCGTCCATCATATTATCGGCCGTATTGGGTTGGCACCTGCGTACCCTCAATGTCATCATCGGAGTATTGGTTATCATTTACACAGTTTCCGGAGGCACCAAGGCCGTAAGTGTGACCCAAAAACAGCAGATGTTCATCATCATGACCGGTATGTTCGTCACCTTCTTCTATATCTTGGGATATTTGCCTGCGGATATCGATTTCGGTAAGGCCCTAAAAATTGCAGGGGCCAGCAATAAACTCGAAATCCTCAATTTTAGTTTTGATACCAGCAGCAGATACACTTTTTGGAGCGGTATCACCGGAGGATTGTTCTTGGCCCTGGCCTATTTCGGTACGGATCAAAGCCAAGTGCAACGCTATCTTTCCGGGCGATCCTTGCGCGAGAGCCAGTTGGGTCTCGCCTTCAACGGAATCTTTAAGATTCCCATGCAGTTTTTTATTCTTTTGGTAGGGGTAATGGTCTTTGTTTTTTACCAGTATAATCCATCCCCCCTAAATTTCAATCCCTCGGCCACCACCGCGGTGATGAACTCCGAATACGCGAAAGATTATGAAATTCTTCAAGAGGGACAGGCCCAACTTGAAGAAGAAAAGAAAATGGCCCAAAACAAATTTTCCGCCGCATTGGAGCTTAAGGAATATACCGCCGTAGAAGAGGCCAAACAACAAATCATTTCATTGAACAAAAAGGACAGTACCAACCGGGCCGCTGCCAAAGCCTTGATCGGCCAGGCGGACAGCGTTGTGGAAACCAACGACAAAGATTATGTGTTCATCCACTTCATACTCAATAACCTGCCAAGGGGACTCATAGGTCTGTTGTTGGCCGTTATCTTATCCGCCGCCATGTCTTCCACCGCGTCAGAACTTAATGCCTTGGGTACCATAACGGCACTTGATCTCTACAAAAGAAACAAGAAGGGTATTTTCACAGAGCGGCATTACGTTTTGGCTACCAAAGGTTTCACTCTGTTATGGGGCATTGTGGCAATTTCAATAGCCAGTATCGCCAACCTGTTCGATAACCTGATACAATTGGTAAACATCATCGGATCGATATTTTATGGTAACGTTCTGGGGATATTTTTATTAGCCTTTTTTCTAAAATTCGTTAAAGGTAATGCCGTATTCTTCGCCGCTATCTTTACCCAGTTGATCATTTTCGTCCTTTTTTACACCTTGATATTCCAATATCCCCAAGGGGAGGAAAAACTCGGCTATCTCTGGCTCAACTTTATCGGCTCTGCATTGGTGATTTTTATTGCGTTGGTTTTCGAGGGATTTGACAGGTTATTGAAGAATCCGCCGGTGGGGAGTTGACCTGGTCCATTATCCCTATCCTATTCCGATCCGGACTAAAAGAGCCGGTAACTAACTATAGGGCCGTTGTCCCTGTTTAACGGGTCTTGGCCGGGCAGGAACACGTGGTTGTCGGTATCTACCGAACTTACCACATTCGCAATAGATGCCTGCGAATAATGTAGCTCAATTTCCAATTCCTCTAAGGAGGCTACGCGATCGTAACCGTCATCTTATTTTTCCGGTTTTTACTTGAATGCAGACGCCGGATGTAGGACGCTTTATTTTTCCAATGCCGGATCACGGGAAGCCACGACCATTAAGAAGGCCCTCCATTATATGATTTTTTTCAAGTTTAAAAATTGGTAATTATCTCAGGCATTGGCGAGTACTTCCTTGACCCTTCGTGCCACCTCCCTTTCCTGGCCAGGTTCCATCATCCATGTTGTAATTCCGACCATATCCTTGTCACCAACGGTTTCTATCGAGGGGTGCCCGTTGCGGAGCTGTTGGCGCATTTCGTCCTTGGTGATTTTTACTAGCTTTTCATCCCAGCGAATCTTAAGGCTGGGCACATGGTTGGCATACGGGGGTACGTGTATTTCCGGCTCCACCCCCCTAACGGATGCGGCGCTATCGTGAATCAATTGGATCTGGTCTTCCCACAGCTTCCATTCTTTTTCATGGTCTTTTGCGAGATACAGTTCCAAGGCGACGAGCATGCCCAATACTTCTTCTTTGTTTACTTTCATGCCCCTGGCTATCGTCGTCGAACGAGGTGGACAGTGCAATCTTGCAGCTTCTATAAGTTCCCTTTTCCCCAGTAGAAGTCCCGCACTCTGTGGCCCGCGCAATCCCTTTCCTCCAGAGAAGGCTACAAGATCGAAACCCATTTTGGTAAATTTGAAGAGGTTGTCTACCGGCGGCACGTCTGCGGCACAATCGATAAATGTGGGAACACCGTGTTTTTGGGCCAAGGCTACGAATTCCTCATGTTTTATTTCGCCGAGATCGGTGTTGGCATTGAGAAACCAGAGCAGGGCCGTATTTTTATTGATGGCCTTCTCAACTTCGTTAGCAGTCTTGACCCATACCAATTTTGCACCGGCGTTGGTCAGCGCCTGGGTGTAGCCGATGTTATGCCCTTCCTGAACGATTACCTCGTTTTTAAGACCTTTAGTATCAGGCAATTGGCTTACTTTCTCGATATCCATTCCGCATATAGCTCCCCCCATACCGATACTCATGGCTCCGAAAGCCCCGGAGGACACGGTAGCGTATTCGCACTCCAATAATTGTGCTATCCGCTCTCCGACCTTGTCCTGAAGTTCATCTATCTCTACGTATTCGGTTGCCGCATAATCAATGGCATCGGTTACCTCTTTGGGCATCAACGACCCGGTCATAGAAGTGTAGGTACCGGCAGCATTGATAAAGGTGCGCAGCCCCAATTCCTTAAAAAAATTACGTTCCAAAAGTCCGGCTACCTTACTTGCGGCTCCGGTCGGGAACTCTTCCAAAGTTTTGGCACCCAGTTCAGCGGGACTTATCAATCCGCCGATCAAAGGAAGTGCCGAAAGCGTTTTTAATACTTTTCTTCTACTGCTCATCCTATTCATCTTTTATCATTCCCTTGAAGAGAGAAAGCCGATCATTTCGTTGCTAGCTATTCAAAAGCTCCTTTATCCGTTGCGCTACGATCCGTTCCTGCCCCGGTACCATCATCCAGGTGGTAAGTCCGGCCGATTTTTCATCTTTGCCGATCTCTATGGAAGGATGCCCCGCACGCAACTTTTCACGTAGCGAATCGGGAGTCAGACCTATTGCCTTTTCATCCCATGTAAACCGTAAGGTGGGAACATGGTTAGCGTAGGGTGGGACATATATTTGGGTTTTTACCGAGTCGACGGTCTGCAGCACATCGTTGATATGCTGTACCTGATTTTGCCAGAGTTCCCATTTTTTTTCATGATTACGGGACAAAAACAGTTCTAGGGCAACCATCATTCCCAAAACTTCTTCTTTGTTGACCTTCATGCCCCTACCGATGGTAGTACCTCGCGGCGGGGTATGCAGTCGGGCCGCTTCGATATATTTCCGTTTTCCCAGTAGAAGTCCCGCACTCTGGGGACCTATGAGTCCCTTCCCCCCCGAAAATGCGACCAGATCAAATCCCATTTTGGTATATTTAAACAAGTTTTCGACAGGCGGGACGTCAGCGGCGCAATCGATAAAGGTCGGAACCCCCTTTTGTTTTCCCAAGGCTACAAATTCCTTGTGTTTGATTTCGCCCTCTTCGGTAGCACGGTTCAAATACCAGAGCATGGCCGTATTAGCATTAATCGCCTCTTGCAGTTCTTCGGCCGTTTTTACCACTACCAATTTCGCCCCGGTATTCCGTATGGCGTGACAATATTCGATATTGTGGGCTTGTTGGACGATTACCTCGTTTTTCAGTCCTTTCGTATCGGGCAGCTGGGCCACCTTTTCCATATTCATACCGCACATAGTTCCGGCAGTACCTATGGTGATGGCTCCAAAAGCTCCTGATGAAACGGTGGCATATTCGCATTCGAGCAGTTCCGCGATCCGTTCGCCGACCTTGTCCTGCAACTCGTCGAGATTAACATATTCGGTCGCCCCATATTTTATGGCTTCAATTACCTCTCTAGGCATCAGACAGCCAGACAATGAAGTATAGGTGCCCGCGGCATTGATATAGGTCCGTACGCCCAGTTCCTCGAAAAGATTCCGTATCGAACGGTTGGCCCCCGCACGCGGCAACTGACCCTTGCTCGTAAGTTTCGCTTTCACAATACTGGGGCCCAGCAACCCCCCTATCAAGGGCAGGGCGGATAAATTTTTCAGTACTTTTCTTCTGCCGTTCATGCCATACTTCTTTCTTGTTATCTCCTAATCCAGGGCCGCTATGCAGTCCATTTCCACGAGGGAATCCCCCGGAACCCCCCCATAGGTCGCCACCGTTGTACGCACAGGTGGGTTTTTACCGAAACGCCCACGGAACACTTCGTTCATCCCTTTATAATCACCCAGATCGGCCAGATAGACATTCACTTTCAATACCTTTTCCATCGAAGACCCGTGTTTTTCAAGCTCCTTCTGAAGTTCCTGCAGTACGATTTCGGTATGCGCCTTGATCTCAAAAGGCTCTACGTGGGCGCCCTTACCGGAAAGGTATAGGGTGTTGCCATGCTTGACCGCACCGGAAAATAAAGGTATCTCCTGATCGTAAGTTATATCCCCTACGACTTTCTTTGTTGTTTTAGGTTCTTTTTTATTCATTGCACTAACAGTACCTACCCCGAAAATTGCGGCCAGGCCCATTCCCATTTTTTTAAACGATGCTCTTCTAGTTGTCTTGTTTTCCATTTTTATTGAAGTTTTAAATTAAATTACAAATTATGTTGCACGCTACAAAGATAGCCCGATCCATTGCCTTTACTGGGAACGCAATGGAAACTGGCGGAAATACTTTGTGCCTGAGGTGTGTTTTTGCATTTTGGTCATTAGGTCGTTAATCTACCACGATAGGATCAGCCATCCCGTTGAGATCGTAAACGATCTTTCCGTCACGTACGGTCAGTTCACATTCCAATTTGTTATCCCCTTCCATTTTATAGCCGGTATAATCGAAAAATCCGAAATGGCCCTCGATAAGCTTGAGTACTGCTACATCGGCAGGCGCACCGACGGAAAGGTTCCCCAAATCTTCCCTTTTTATAGCCTTTGCAGGATGCCAGGTACTCGCGGCGACGACTTCCTTGAGACCCATGCCCATCAACATAAACTTTGACATGACGTTCAGCATATCCTTCATCGCGTTGTTCATGCTACCCGTATGGAGATCCGTACTGATGGTATTGGGATAAAAACCTTCTTTCAAGGCGGGGATGGCCTGGGAATAGGCAAAGCTGATACCCCCGTATCCCACATCGAAAATAATGCCTTTTTTCTGCGCCTCATAAACGAAGGGTTTTACCTTTTTGGTCTCTAGGTCCACAATCGCCTCCCTACTGTCCAACTGCCCGAAAGTATGGGTGTAGATATCCCCGGGGCGCAGGTGTTTCATATAAAGGTCTTCGATAGAAAGCGGGGGATCGCTTCCGCCAAAATCGATAATGACCGGAAGATCGGCCCTATTGCCCGCCTCGACCGCCCTGTCCACCGGGGTCCATTCATGGCCGTTGTAATGGGCCACCTTGAAGCCTACGATATCCTGGTGATATTGTCTGGCGACCATGGCGCTCAATTTAGCGCTCATATCACCCGTGTCCTGCTCATAGGCCCCGCCCCGCATCCCTTCGCCCACGATGTTGAGGAAGGCAAGCACCCGGGTCCGGGACCTATCTATGATGTTTTCCTTAAAAGTGGGAAATGATTTCCAACCTGAACCGCCACAGTCCACTATCGTCGTTACCCCAACACGAAAGGTAAATCCATCAGGGGGCAGGGCGTGAAAGCCGTTGCTGTAGGCATGGCGGGGCTCGGTACCGGCGAATACGTGCCCGTGGATATCGATAAGACCGGGGGTAACATATAGGCCTTTTGCTTCGACCCTCTGTACGGCCTTTTTTGGATCGATATTCTTCGCCACCTCGGCGATCTTGCCGTCTTTTACGGCTAGGTCCATGATCCCATCAATGTTGTTCTTGACGTCGATGACGTGCCCTCCCTTGATAACGATGTCATATTCTTGGGCCATCGCGGAGTTTCCTAAGGAAGATAAAATTAAGGCAAGCAATACATAGTAACTTTTCATGGTGTTGGTTTTAACTTAATAATGTTTATCTCATTTGATAGGACCTGCCGGGAGTACCTACCTCGAAACGTTCGATGTTACCGTTATCCTGTAGTGTTATGTAGGCGGTGGCACCTTTTTCGCCCCCAAAAGCAATGTTGGATGGGGTTTGGCCCTTCAAAGGTATTTCTTCAAGAACCTTTCCCTTTGGGGACAGCTTTACGATCGTTCCCTTTCCGTGCCGTGCAATATACAGGTTGCCTTTAACATCGCAGCGCATACCGTCCAAACCAAAATCAGCGAACTTTATCAGCAAGTGTTTGTTGCTGATTTCGCCCTCCGGGGAAAGGTCGTAGGCCCATACATGGCGTTGCTCGGACTCATTGACATACAAGGTCTTGTTATCGGGACTCACCTCTATGCCATTGGTGGTCCCCATATTGCCTTCTAGCAGGGTACACTTACCATCGGTATCGATCCGCCAGAGCTGCCCCGTAGAGTTCTCCCAATCAGGGTCGCTGGCAAACAGGATATCGGAATCGGAAATGGCGATATCATTGGGCTGGTTCATGGTATCGTTGTAAGCGAAGACATCGATTTTTTTCGTGTCCATATCCACTTTAAGGATGTTGTGGCCGGTGTAATCGGCGATCAGCATGTCGCCCTCACTGTTAAAACGGATGCCGTTGCCAGTGCTTCCCTCGGGCAGCGTGAGGAACAGCGAAGTTTTTCCATTGGGCGCAACCTGCCCGATAGTACCCAGTTTTTCGAAATTCACGGCGTACAGCGTGCCATCGGCAGCTACGGCAGGTCCCTCGATCCCGGACGGAAAGCCGCCGGGTTCGGTAAAGGTTTCACTCTTGTACAATTTCCTAGTGTCCTGGATTTCCGTTTGGGCGCTGGTCTGCTTTTTTTGGTTCGCTTTTGGTTTACACCCGATCGTACATACTACGGATAGGAAAAAGAAGATGTTGAAATTGAACTTATAGCTATCCCTGTTCATGGCTTGTAATTGAATCTAAAAATAATTATTTTTCCAATCCGAACCCCAACAAATGCAGGGGCCGGCACGTCTATGAAACCGCCTGCCGTAGAACCTCCTTGAGCCGGTTGCCTACAATACCGACCTGCTCCGGTCTCAACAATACCACGCCGACGCTCAAAAGCTCTTTGCCATCCTTTTGCCCTAGGGCGCAAAAAATACTGGGCGTTCCGCCCTTTAAGGCCTCATGAACTTCTTTAGGGGTTATCTTAACTTGCTTTTGGTCCCAGGTAACCTGCAGGCTGGGTACCACATTGGCCGGTCCGTCGGGCACATGCGTTTTTCCCGATACGCTCGGAATGGTGGCTATTTCCGATCTGATGCGTTCCGCCCGGTCGAGCCAATCCTGCCATTCCCTTTCATGGTCGCGCTCCAGATAGGATTTTAGCGCGGCGTACATGCCGAACATCTCCTCCTTGTTCACTTTCATCGGGCGGCCGATAGGCGCCTCGTGGGGACTGTTGTTTTGTTTGGCGGCCTCTATAAGGTCTTTTCTGCCAAAAAGGAGTCCCGCGCTCTGGGGGCCCCGGATCATCTTGCCGCCGGAAAAGGTAACCAGGTCAAAGCCCATTTTTTGGTATTTGAAGAGGTTTTCGACGGGGGGAACATCCGCCGCGGCATCTATAAAGGAGGGGATATTATGCCGTTTACAAATGGCAACGAACTCTTCATGGTCTATGGAATCCTTTATGCCGTACCAGGATACGGCCGCATTAAAGAAGAGCGCCATTACCGTATTCTTGTTGATCGCTTTTTCCATTTCAGCAGGGCCTTCCACCTCGATGATCTTTGCGCCCGTGGTGGTCACGGCCTGATCGAACACGTAGCGGTGGCCTTTTTGCATAATGACCTCGGGGCGGGGCCCGGGGAGATTGGGCAACCCTTTTCTCATGTCCGCATCGGTACCCGTAATCGCGGCCGCCGTACCCAATAGCAGGGCACAGGCCGCTCCGGAAGTGACCATGGCCGCCTCGCAATGCAGCATTTCTGCCATCTTTGCCCCCACCTTGTCCTGTAGTTCGTACATATCGGCAAAGTCGTGTGCCGTTGCGTTGATGGCCTTCAATGTCTCGGGCATCATCAAAGATCCGGAAAGGAACGTCATGGTCGCCCCTGCGTTGATCACACGCGTAACGCCCAGTTCCTCAAAATAATCTTGTTGTTTGGGGGGAGCGATCGGCCGTTCCCCCGATTTTCCGTTTTTTGCCATGGCGGCGGGACCGAGACCTACCAAAGCGGTGGTCGAGGCCAATATCTTTTTGATGGCCGATCTTCTTTCGGTTTTCATCCGTTGCCGTTTTTCCTGTTTTTCATGTTTTGGTTCCATAGATCAAAATTACTTGGCATTACCCGTTGCCTTCCTCACCTTGGCCACCGCCCCGGGAGATACGGGCTTGGAGTTATTGCCGAAATTCTGCCTGATATAGGTCAGGATGAGCGCGATTTCTTCGTTCTTTAGGTGGCCCTGTTTGGGCATTACATTGTTGTACGACCTGCCATGGACCTTTATCTCGCCCTCAAGTCCGTTCAGTACGGCATCGATCAGCCTTTCGGTATCGCCTATGACCCAATCGGAATAGTTCAAAGGGGGGAAACGGTCGTTGCCCCGCCCGTTCTTTTGATGGCAGAGTGCGCAATGCGTGTTGTACAGTCTCGCACCTTCGGCCATGTTTCCCCCTTTGGGGAAAAAACCGTCCCCTTCCGAGGCCACGATGTCCTTTACCTCGTCCGGGGTCTTTAGGTTCGGGGCCCGTTTCTTCCGTTCCTCCATCCTCGCCAGTTGCGCCGTGCCGAAACTTTGCCCGTCCCCTTTGAACATAATGCGCCATATCTTGCCCTTTTCCGTATCGGATACATATACCGAACCGTCCGGCCCCATCGCCAGGCCCATCGGCCGGTACTTGGCATCGCTGGTATTGACCACGGTATCGGCCCCGGCAAAACCGTCGGCAAATACTTCCCAGGGTCCGGAAGGTCTTCCTTTTTCCATGGGCACAAAGGCGATAAAATAGCCCGTTTGTGGATAAGGGGCGCTGCTCGTGGAGCCGTGAAATGCCATAAAAGCGCCATTTCTGTAATGTTCCGGGAACTGGTCCCCCGTATAGAACAAAAGGTCGTTGGGGGCGAAATGTCCCGGGAACCCAATCAAAGGTTTTGCCAATGAATCCACATTTTCACCTTGCTTCCGCCCGTCCCCGCCATATTCGGGATTGAGGAAATAATCCTCCCTCATCTGGTCATAGTAATGGTAGGGCCAGCCCGCATCGGAACCGTCCTTGAGCTTTAAAAAAACCTCGGAAGGCAATACGGCGCCTTCCCATACCGTAAACGTTTCCGGCCAGGTAT
Source organism: uncultured Flavobacteriaceae bacterium (assembly GCA_963734985.1). Taxonomy (GTDB): domain Bacteria; phylum Bacteroidota; class Bacteroidia; order Flavobacteriales; family Flavobacteriaceae; genus Pricia. The sequence goes on along the minus strand of CAVTJB010000002.1, from coordinate 365,387 downwards.
TATGCAGGTGGTCCCTACCATGGGCGACGGTGAACAGGTTGTCGTCCCGGTCGTTCCACTCCAGGGCCACGACGCTTCTCAGGCCCGTGGCAAATTTTTCCCCGTCCTTCTGGAACTGTCCCCTTTTGTTCGCATCGAACTTCCAGATGCCTCCCCTATGCTCGAGGATGGGACAGGGATCAATACCCGGGGACATGAAGACCCGGTCATCTTCCTGGCAGGCATCGGAAGGCGCGCCGAAGGGAGTATAAAGGTTTCCCTTTTTATCGAAGGCTATCGGTTTGGTGTCGTGCTGCCTCGGGGGCTGGGTGTCCCTTACGATCAGTTCGATTTCGGAGTCCGGCACCAACCTGTCGGTCAACTTTTGACGGAATATACGGGTTACGGAACTGAAATAGAGATAGCCGTTATGGATGCGCATCGCCGTCCCGTAGCTACTTTTATCGGGATAATCGTCGAAGGTCCTGATAATATCGGCCTTGCCGTCGTTGTCGGTATCGCGTAGGGCGGCGTTTCCCCCCAGGGAATCGGGAAACCTCAGCTTTACGTAGATGTCTCCGTTACCGTTTACCGCCAAATGTCTGGCTCGGCCCTTCAGGCTATCTACCACTACCACGGCTTCGAAACCATCCGGCAAAAAAAGTCCGCCATTGTCCGGGTCGCCGGCGGGCAATTTTGGGGAACATTGGTAAAAGACCAGTCCGATCAAAAGAAGATAAATACCTATATAACAGTCTTTACCCGATATGGATGTATGATAAGGCATATCTAAAACGTATTCGAAACGGGTTTCACGGTTATATTCATTTTTACTCAAAGACCAAGTCCCCAAAATACTCCGGCCGGTGGTAATCGGGTTTCTCGGTCTTTATTGGGTTCCAGGTGACATAATGCTTTCGGGAAGTTTCATCGCCGCATTTGTAAAAGTTCGATCGGGCGTGAAGGCCTTTTAGGGTAATGCCCTTGTTATGGGTCAGTACTTCCGCGGGAATAACAATGGTCATTTCCCAGGTATGGCCTCCCTTTTTCTCCGCAAAGGGCCGGTCGCCCAAGCTGGATTTCGTTTGAACATGTTCATGTATCAGCCCTGGATCTACATATTCCCTATTGTGGCGCCCGGGGCCATAGGCCAAATGAATCGTTCCGATACAATTAAACTCAAAGTTGTAATAGTTGCCATCCCTCTGGGGATCAAAGAAAAACTCTACACAACTATCCTTAGAAACCGCTGAATTGGTGTCGGTATGTTGGGCCAGGATATTTTCCTCGGTCACGTAATATTTTAGCCAAATGTCATTTCTATGACGGGCTATCCGGAACTTGACCGTTGGAACATACGAAAAGGCATCCCAGTTCACCAGGCTTATCGCATGGAGTTCCGTTTGAGCTTCCAGTAACTCGGAAACCTCTTCCAAACTGGCCTCTCCCCTATAATCGATTTCCTTAACGACCAATTTTTTATCCTTTTTTATTTTTATAAAAGGTGATAGCGCCACCAAAAAAAGGACGGCCCATAGTAATGCCGGTTTCATAGTGAAATCATTTCATGTACTTGTCCACCAAGCAAGGGCTTTCCGGTACATCTATCAGTTGAATATGTGCTTCGTCCCAAAGTTCGGTAACCCGTTTGTCGTTGGTGTTTTGCGATTACCAGTTTCCGTGGCTCGGCAATTTCCCTTGCTGTCATTTGCTATTTGGGGCTGGCCGAAAGAACCTATAAAAACAAGGGGGTAATTTTGAAAATAAATATAATGCTCTTATTTGTTTTTGCCCTTGATCATCCAATCAATCGTAAAATAGTAAAAGCCAAATGTTCGATTTGGATCCGTTAAGTTAATGGATTTGATTGGTTTTCCACCAACTTGCGTAATCATAAAGTTCGGTTCCGGGACATTTTCCAGGGTGTAGAGCCCATCTGCTTTCTCGATGAGGGCATCTCATAAAACAAGTAAATGGACGGTAATACAGCATGTCATGTAGCGAAAGCATACTATTCCGCCACCTGACTATTCTATGATATCACTCTTTCTAAACTTTTTGTTAGGAACCGAAAATAACGGCTTTTGTGGCGATATTGTACCCTTTTTAGACCGCATAGCAGGACATTTGTGTTCAAAATGGGGGAAATAGCCATGCAAAATGTGATATTTGTAGGTAAAAAAATAAATAGGTTCAATGTCAAATCCATGAACAAAGCCGTCCAAATCGCTCTATTTCTGATTCATTCTGTATGCCAATATACCAACGCCCAGGCGGATACCAAAACAGAAGAGAGGCGACCCAACATCCTGTTCGCCATCAGCGACGACCAGTCCTTTTTCCATACCGGGTTCGCCGGGAGCCCCTTTGTAAATACCCCGGGCTTCGACCGGATCGCCAGGGAAGGGGTCTATTTTACCCATTGCTATGCCGGTTCGCCCGGCTGCGCCCCTTCTAGAAGTGCATTGATTACCGGCCGGCACCACTGGCAAAACGAGCAAGCCGGCCAGCATGCCTCTTCCTGGATGAAAAAATACGTGCCGTTTATCGATGAACTCGAGGCCAACGGATATCGGCTCGGGAGAACGGGAAAAGGAGTTGCACCCTTTCAATATGCCAGGAACAAAAACGATTCGTTATGGCGCAGGACGAATGCAGCGGGTATTGAGTATTCGGAGATCCGATTCCCCGAAAATTCAGGATTGCCACCGGCGGACGGAATCGCCACCTTGGATTATTTCGCCAATTTCAAATATTTCCTCAAAAATGTCCGCCAAGACGAGCCCTTCTTCTTTTGGTACGGAGGCCACGAACCCCATCGTAAGTTCGAAAAGGGGTCTTGGAAAAAAATGGGCAAAAAACTGTCGGAGGTAAAAGTGCCAAAGTTTTTGCCCGATACCGAGGAGATACGCGGCGATTTATTGGATTATGCCGTGGAAATCGAATGGTTCGACCAACAATTGGTGAAAATGCTGAATTATCTGGAAAGTATCCATGAACTGGACAATACCATAGTTATCGTGACCTCCGACAACGGCATGGCGTTCCCGCGGGCCAAGGCCAATAGCTACGAGTACGGGGCACATGTACCCTTGGCCATACGCTATCCACAAAAATTCGGGACGGGCAGAAAAATCGATGATTTGGTGGGCTTTATCGATTTTGCCCCGACCATTTTGGAGGTGACGGAAAGCACTCGAAAAAAAATGCTTCCCATATCTGGAAAAAGCTTCTTAGACCTTCTGGAATCGAAGAAGGAAGGTATCGTAGATGCTTCCCGAAAATATAGTTTCACGGGTAGGGAAAGGCACTCTTCCTCGCGGTACAAAAATTGGGGCTATCCGCAACGGGCCATTTTTTCGAAGGATTATTTGCTCATCTGGAACATGACACCTGAACGTTGGCCTGCAGGCGCGCCCCAAAAATATGACCCCAAGGACACCACCTCCTTAATGCCCCTCTACGGCCTGGACGAAAATGGCCTATATATTCCCGACGCCGCCTTTATGGATATCGACGACTGCCCTACCAAGACCTATATCATCGAGAACTATATGAACGATTCGATTGCTCCCTATTTTACTCTCGCCCATGCCAAAAGGCCGGAGTTCGAACTATACGATATCGCCAAAGACCCGTCATGCCTTAAGAACCTATACGGCAATCCCGGGCATAAACAAACTCAAGACCGCTTGACGATGCGTCTAAAGGAAGAATTAATAGCCTCGAAAGATCCTAGGAAGGTCGGACCGGAGAGGGAAATTTTTGATACCTACAAAAGGTATTCCCGAATGCGCCATTTTCCAGGACCCCAGGAGGCGTTTGAAAACCTTCTGAACGGGATGAAGTATTAAGATAGACCGCCCTCCTTTAAGGCGCCCAAGAGCAGCGCCAGGTTCTTCGCCTCCGTCTTGATACCGTTGATGGGATGTGTACCCTACCTCAATCTTCAGTTATCCAGCGGGAGACGAAAAACTGGGCCATCGGTGGCTGTACTATAACGGGGGCGCCTTGGTGATGATCGAGGGCTTCATTCGGTTGTTGGGGAATCCGCCCCTGGGTGGAAATCAATCATCGAGAAATGGCCAAGCGCCAGAATTATACGACAAACCTGTTTCTTTTTTAATCTGTTTCTTACAAGATATTGCTTTTGATGTATAGTTTGATAAAGATTGGATATAAAACGCTGGTATATAGAAATATAATTTATAAATTCATATACTTTTAAGACTTTGCTAAACTAACCTCTCTCGTGAAAAACTATCGTTATGAATAGAAAACTACTTATATTTTTTGTGTTCCTAATGGGGTCCTACGCGCTGTTGGCCCAAGAAAAAACGATTACCGGTACGGTAACTTCTGAGGCCGACGGAACGCCTTTACCGGGTGTCAACGTGTTAGTACAGGGTACCACGAACGGTACCCAGACCGATTTTGACGGAAATTACACTATTGAAGCCACCTCTGCCGATATTTTGGTTTTTTCGTTTATAGGCACCAAGAGCCAAAGTATTCCGGTCGGTGATTCGGATACCATAGATATCATTTTAGTGGAGGACGCCAGCCAACTTGACGAGGTCGTTGTGACTGCTTTGGGAATCGAAAGACAGAAGAAATCGCTTTCTTACACCACCCAGGGTGTAGATTCCGAAGAACTGACCCAGGCAAGATCCCTTAACGTCGTAAACGGATTGAGCGGTAAGGTGGCCGGTCTTTCGGTGACAACTTCCTCGACCGGGGTGGGCTCTGCCTCCAAGGTATTGCTTAGGGGCAACCGTTCCATTAGCGGTAGCAGTCAGCCTTTATATGTGGTCGATGGTATTTTGCTGAACGGCGATATATCGAATATTAGCCCTGATGACATACAGGACATTTCAGTTTTGAAAGGGGCGAATGCCGCCGCAATTTACGGTAGTAGGGCGCAGAACGGTGCGATAATCGTCACTACCAAATCCGGACAGGGGGCGAGAGAAGGAGTGTCAGCTACCTTGGGGTTCACCTCTGATCTGGCGTCACCCATACATTTGTTGGATTTTCAAAACGAATACGGACAGGGTTCTGCAGGAAGTTACGCGCCCGCTGCCACAACTTCTTGGGGGCCGAGACTGGACGGAAGTCAGGTAGCCCATTGGTCAAATGACCCCAACTATCCTTTGTTCGGACAAACCTATGCCTACGAGGCGCAACCCGATAATATCAAGGATTTTTTCCGTTTGGGTCATAATTTAGCGACCAATCTCTCGGTAAATATCAATGGGGAAAAGTCAAATGTCTTTTTAGGATACACTTTAACCGATGCAGGAGGAATTACTCCCAACAACGATCTAAAAAGGCACAGTCTCACCGCTAGGATTACCTCGGATATCACGGATAAATTCAAGGTAGATTCTAAAATCAACTACATTAGGGATAATTTTTCAAATGTGCTTGCCGTCGGGGAAGGGTTTGATAATCCATTGCGTTATCTTTATAAGATTCCTAGAAATATTCGGTCGGAAGATTTGGAGCATTACGAATTTATCAATGACGAAGGAAAATTGCGTCAGCACTACTTCCTTCCCGGATTTAACGGAGGCGGAAACCCCTACTGGACCATCAATAACGTTCTTAATCCGAGATTGGACGAAAGGGTTCTGGCCTTGCTTTCCCTAAAGTACCAGGTTACCGACGACTTCTCCATCTTGGCAAGATCTACTATGGACAGAACCAGTCGCTCAGAGGAAAACCTTTGGTACAATGATACCTACACCGTTGCCGATAATGGGCAATACCGAAAAAGTGCTAGCAATCAATACGATTGGAATAGTGACGTACTTATTAACTTCAACAAAGACCTTTCGGAAAATTTTAATCTAGATTTGAATGTAGGTGCCAACCAAAGGGTTTTCAAGTTCAATCAGCTTACAGGCCTAGGAAACAATTTTACTATTGAGAATTTCTTCGCCCTGAGCAACACCTCAGATCCTACTGCGACGGAAGCCCTTGATCGATTCGAGGTACAGTCGGTATATGCCTTTGGGGAATTTTCCTTTAAGAATGCCATTTTCCTTAATTTGACAGCAAGAAACGATTGGAGTTCTACCTTGCCAGAGGATAATCGTTCCTATTTTTATCCTTCTGCAGGTTTGACCGCGGTAATCAGTGATCTGGTAGAGTTCGGCAACGGGTTCAACTATTTGAAACTAAGGGCAAACTGGGCAGAGGTTGGTAATGATACGGATGCTTTTAGTCTTTCGCGAAGGGCGGATATAAGCAATGGTACGCTGAGAATCAATCCAACACTTCCCAATCCGGACCTACGTCCAGAGACGACTCGGTCGACCGAACTCGGTTTTGACTCCCGTTTTTTCAACGATCGTTTACGCTTAAGTTTTTCGTACTACAAGACCAATACATTCGACCAGATCTTTAGTACGCCGGCACCTTCGGGATCAGGCATTTCCTCTAGATTCCAGAACGGTGGGGATATACAAAATACAGGGGTGGAAGTTACTTTGGGTGCGACTATTTTTAATACGGAAGATTTCTCGTGGGACCTGGACCTCAACTTCGCAAAGAACGATAGTAAGGTGTTGGATATTATTGAGGGGCAGGATGAGTTGATCATAGCTTCCGACTTTATCAGGGAGTATCGCTTGGTAAGGGGGCAACCGTTTGGGGACGTATACTCCAGAGGATTTCAACGGGACGAATCGGGAAATGTTATTGTCGATACCAACGGACTTCCGGTGACCACCCCGGGCAGGGATGTTCTGGTCTCCAACTTCAACCCGGATTGGTTGGGAGGTATACGAAATTCTTTTACGTACAAGAACTTCAATTTCAGTGCATTGATCGATATTAGGCAAGGAGGTACCATCACAAGTTTTACCGAAGCCATTTTAGCTGCTGATGGTCTACTGGATTATACCCTTCAGGGAAGGGACGGAAGCTTGATTTTTGGAGAGAATATCTTTGCGAACGAAACTGCGGTTATCGAAGGCTCAACTACGCCGAATAACATCTCTATGAATTCAGAAGACCTTTGGAACCGGCTCGGCGGTAGAAATGCCCCCGTCGGGGAAGCATTTATCAGGGACGCCTCCAACATAAGGCTACGTGAACTGATTTTGGGATATTCAATGCCCGAAAATTTTCTTTCCAAGACCTTTTTGACTTCGGCACGGGTATCCTTGGTCGGTAGAAATCTTTTCTTTATTACCAATAAAGCGGAAAACGTAGACCCTGAATCCGTTAATGATACCGCGAATTCTGCTGAAGGTAGGGAATCGTTTGCCCCTCCTACTACAAGAACAGTTGGGGTATCATTAAACTTTGGATTCTAAAAAATTGTAATTTTAAAATTAAAACTATGAAAATATTAGTTATCAAAATAAGATTGGGGCTTCTGATTATAGCGGTTTTGGCGAGTTGTACCGATGACTTTACGGAACTCAACTCCGATCCCAAGAACTTTACACAGGCCGCCGTTACACAGTCTGAATATCCCTTATTTGTCAAAAGGGCGCTCTATACTCCGAACTATACCCCCTTTCAGGGAATTTCCGATGGCAGGGGTGCTTTTCAACTAGGTCATTCCCTGTTTCCCGATGTATATGCCAACTATTTTGCGACCACCGCCGCAAATTTCGACAGCGATCAATTCATCTTAGTAGGCAGTTGGTTGAACGGAGCTTATGGCTGGTTTTATGGTCAGGCGGCCCCCAATATAAAAATTGCGGAAGACACTGCTGAAGAATTAGGCTTTGATCTGGAAAATGCCATGATGAAGGTGTGGAGAGTCTATTCCTACCAAAGGATTACTGATCTTTGGGGGCCCATACCCTATTCCAATTTCGGAAATCTTGAAACCTCCGTTCCTTACGATTCACAGGAAGCCATCTACAATGATTTCTTTACGACCTTAGATGAAGCGGTCGCCGTTTTCAAAGCCCATCAAGGGGAAACCTCCTTCTTAGGGGAAAATGATATAATTTACGGGGGCAATATTGATTCTTGGTTGAAATTCGCTAATAGTCTACGACTTCGGATGGCTCTTAGAATCAAATATGTTGATGCCGGAAAGTCCAAAACGGAAGCCGAAAAGGCAGTTGCGGATGGGATCATCGAATCTAACGACGCAAATGCCGTAATCAAGACCAACAACGATTTCAGAAATCACTATACCACCATTACCCAGTGGGGCGAATTCCGGATGAGCGCTGATATGGAAAGTATCCTTAAAGGCTATGAGGATCCAAGAACGATTAGCTATTTTGCCCCGGCAGCAGATCCAGATCCCTCTGACGATCCGATGGGGATTACTTTTCCCTACGAAGGGATACGCAATGGTCAGTTAAAGGCGGATAAGCAAGGTATTTCCTTTAATACCTTGGCATCCGATATGGCTGCTGCCTACACTACGGCAGATAGTCCGGGTCCCAATATCGCCATTATCAATGCATCGGAAGTATTCTTCCTTCGCGCCGAAGGTGCCTTGGAAGGTTGGGCGATGGGCGGAACTTCGGAAGCACTTTACAATCAGGGTATTGTGGCCTCACATTCCGACTTGGGATACGATGGCAATAATCTATCCGGAAATGATTACGTTACAAGTACGAATATGCCGGCTTCCTACAATGGAGATACTGCTCCGGTTTCAAGGGTACCCGTCGCCTATAACGCAGGCGGCACGGCCGAACAACAGTTAGAACAGATAATTACCCAAAAATGGATCGCGCTGTATCCCAACAGTGAGGAAGCCTATGCCGAACGCCGAAGAACAGGTTACCCTACTCTCTATGATCGATTAAATTCCCTCAATGCAAAAATTACGGTAGATCAACTTCCAAGACGAATGGCCTATGTATCGAGTGAATATTCGACGAACGAAGAGGCGGTTATGGATGCGGTTAATAATTTATTAGGAGGTCCCGATGACGGCACTACCAAACTTTGGTGGGATGCCAAGAACTGATTCCCATTAAAACCAATATAGAAGACCGCCTACACTGCGGTCTTTTTTTTAAAATAAATTTAAAAGTTTTTGGGTGTATTATTCTTTAATTCAATTATCCAAACATGCGTTTCGTTCCAAAATATGTCTTGTTTATCTTAATCGCCTGTTCTTGCCAGAAGGAAGATGACGGTAAACTGTTTACATTACTATCTCAAAGAACTACGGGAATACATTTTAAAAACCTGATTAGGGAAACGGAGGAGTTCAACGTGCTCACCTACGGCTATCTTTACAATGGAGGAGGTGTCTCGATAGGTGATATCAACAATGACAACCTACCGGATATCTACTTTACGGGCAACATGGTCGGCAGCCATCTTTATATCAACCGAGGCAACCTTGAATTTGATGAAATCGCCCAAGAAGCCGGGGTATTCGCCGAGGGTCTGTGGAATACCGGAACAACGATGGCCGATGTCAACGCCGATGGCCTTTTGGATATCTACGTTTGCCGATCGGCCGCTCTAGATCCCGCCAAACGAAAAAATTTATTGTTCATCAACAACGGTCCCTCCCCAAATTCCGGATCGATCACTTTTACGGAAAGAGCCGCCGAATACGGCATCGACGATTCAGGATATTCCACACAAAGTGCGTTCTTCGATTATGACAAAGATGGTGATCTCGATCTTTACGTCCTAAACCATTCCACCCAGGAGTATGCCGGCTTCGGCCAAATTACCGCTTCCTTAAAAAATAGAAAAAATCCAGCCTATGCGGATAAACTGTATAGAAACGACCTGGGAAAATTCAAGAATGTTAGCGAAGAAGCGGGTCTCACATCGAACGTTCTCGGTTTCGGCCTGGGTTTGGCGATTTCGGATATCAACGGTGATGGCTGGTTAGACATGTATATATCCAACGATTATAACGAGCAGGACTATCTTTATATCAACAATCAAGATGGCACATTTTCTGAACGCTTGGAACACTTTCTGGGTCATACCTCTTTATTTTCAATGGGTTCAGACATCGCCGACATTAATAATGATGGATTTACGGATATCATGACATTGGATATGCTGCCCGAAAGCAATGTCCGCCAGAAAATGGTATCCGGTCCCGATAATTACGATAAATACCAACGCCTCGTGAAATCAGGGTTCTATAATCAGACCATGCGGAATATGTTACAATTGAACAATGGTGGACAGTCGTTTGCTGAAATCGGGCAGTTTTCCGGCATTTCGAATACAGACTGGAGCTGGGCTTCCCTATTTGCCGATTTTGACAACGATAGTTTTAAAGATGTATTTATTACCAACGGATACAAAAGGGACTATACGAATATGGATTTCATGAATTATGCGGTTCAAGAAAAGCTCAAGGAAAATAAGACCGGAAAGAAAACCGCGGTCATGGAACTTCTGAAAAATATTCCGTCCACCGTCGAAGAGAACTATACCTACCGTAACAACGGCAATCTGAACTTTACCAAAATGAACAGCGAGTGGGGCCTGGACCAAGAATCGCTTTCGAATGGCGCTGCCTATGGCGACCTGGATAACGACGGCGATCTCGATCTGGTGGTCAATAATATTGAGAAGGCCGCTTTTTTGTACCGAAACAACAGCGAAAAGCTCACCGACAACCATTATCTGAAAATACGATTGAAAGGGACCGGCAAAAACACTTTTGGCATCGGATCCAAAGTGACCGTCAGTATCGGCGAACAAAAACTGGTACAAGAACAGATGCCCACTAGGGGTTATGAGTCATCAGTGGACTACGCCTTGGTATTTGGACTGGGGAATACCTCAAAAATCGATAGCGTTACCGTCGTATGGCCAGATTTAAAGGAACAGTGCCTGACAAGGGTCAGGAGGGACCAAACGCTGACCTTACAACAAAGCGATGCGAAAGAAGTACAGAAAAGAGTGAAGACCTCCGATCAACAATATTTCACCGATATTTCCAAAGATAGTTTAGTCCCTTACATCCATAAAGAAAACAACTACACCGATTTTAAGCGCGAACAACTTTTGCCCCACAAACTATCGACCCAAGGCCCAAAAATGGCCAAAGGCGATGTAAACGGCGACGGTCTGGAGGATATTTATATCGGTGGGGCCAAAGGAAGTGCCGGTGAATTACTGATTCAGTCCAAAAAAGGCAGCTTCAAAAAGGCGATATCCGAGTTTGAGAGCGACAAAGGCTCTGAAGATATGGGCGCCCTCTTTTTCGATGCGGACGGCGATAATGATCTTGACCTATACGTGGTCAGCGGAGGGAACGAATTTGAACCGGAGGCGAAGGATTTAGGGGATCGATTGTATCTCAATGACGGTCGGGGACGACTGCAAAAAAATAATACTTCCCTTCCCCCCATGCTTGTCAGTGGGTCCTGCGTAAAGGCCAGCGATTTCGATGCCGATGGTGATATGGACCTTTTTGTAGGCGGTAGAAGCGTTCCCGGCCAATATCCGGTACCCCCAAGAAGCTACATCCTTCAAAACGATGGAAAAGGAAATTTTAAGGATATCACCGCATCCGTAAACAAGTCATTGGAGTACCCCGGGATGGTTACCGATGCACTTTGGACCGATTTTAACGGCGATGGCCAGGATGACCTAATGCTTGTAGGCGAATTTATGGCGGTTCGGGCCTTCGAAAATTCCAAGGGTAAATTGGTCGAACTCCATGCCGATTCGGGACTAGAAGACGCTCAAGGCTGGTGGAACAGTATCGAGTCCGGCGATTTCGATAAGGATGGCGATACGGACTATATCGCCGGTAATTTCGGGTGGAACTCCCAGCTAAAAGCTTCCCCCGAAGAACCGGTCCGGATCTACTACAAGGACTTTGACAACAACGGTTCGCTCGACCCTATCCTGACCTCCTATGTCATGGGTGAAAGTTATCCGGTTTTTTCGAAGGATGATCTGTTGGGCCAGCTCAGTGGACTTAAACGCAAATACGTCAACTATTCCGACTATGCGGATCAAAAAATTACCGATATCTTTACTTCCGAAGAACTGTCCGATGCTAAAATTCTGGAAGCTAAAAGCTTTGCCACCAGCTATATCGAAAATCTGGGCAACAATCGATTTAAAATCACCGCCCTACCCTCACCCGCCCAATTTTCCCCTATCTACGGAATTCTTGTCCAAGATTTTAACGGGGACGGAAATTTGGATGCGGTCCTTGCGGGGAATTTCTTCGGTAGCCGCGTAAAGTACGGCCGGTACGATGCCAATAAAGGACTGCTACTCTTGGGAAATGGTAAGGGCGAATTTGAACCGGTTACCACCAACAAAAGCGGGCTCGACATCGATGGGGAGGTAAGGGATATAGTAGCCGTAAAATTGGCCGATGGAAAGCAGCTTGTGGTATTTGCAAGAAATGATAAAGCGGTTAAGGAATATGTTATACAATCTAAAAACTGAGCTGAACGATCCATTTTATTCAATATAGCAACCGATTATGAAAATCCGCCATAGCTTTCTAATCCTATTTTTAGCGTGCCTCTGTCTAAGTGCCAACGCTCAATCCGTAAGCATCGCAGAAGAAACCAAATCCTTGGACACCTACGGGTACGCCAAGCCGAATCCCGTTCCCATTCTTGCCGATAATCCCAAAATATTTCCCTATTTCACTTTTGAGGAATACGAGCATACTTCCCAAAAAAAAGATTGGAAAGTCATTACCTTGGAAAACGATTACATTAAGGTGATGATCTTGCCCGAAATCGGAGGTAAGGTATGGGGCGCCATCGAAAAAAGTACGGGCAAGGAATTTTTGTACAAGAACGAGGTCATCAAATTCAGAAATATTGCCATGCGCGGACCCTGGACCTCGGGGGGTATCGAATTCAATTTCGGTATTATCGGGCATCATCCTTCCACCGCCACGCCAGTCGATTACCTCACGAGGACCAACGAAGACGGCAGTGTAAGCTGCATCGTGGGCGGTACCGACCTACCTTCTAACACCTCTTGGACCGTGGAGATACGCCTGGAACAGGATAAGGCGTATTTTGAGACCAAGGCCTCGTGGTACAATGCCTCGCCAATTACGCAATCGTATTACAATTGGATGACGGCCGCAGCGGTCGCGACCAATGACCTGGAGTTCTTTACGCCCGGTAATGCCTATGTAGAGCACAGCGGCAATGCCCACCCGTGGCCCATCGACGAAAAGGGGCGCAATTTGGCTCTTTATCGGAACAATAATTTCGGACCCGCCAAGTCCTATCACGTAGTTGGGGAATACAATGATTTTTTTGGCGGCTATTACCACGACAGCAACTTCGGTTTCGGCCAATGGGCACCTTACGAAGAAATGCCCGGCCAAAAGCTATGGCTATGGGCCCTATCCCGCTCCGGGGGAATCTGGGAAGACTTGCTGACCGATTCCGATGGTCAGTATATCGAATTTCAGGCAGGCAGGTTGCTCGATCAGTATTCCGGTGGGGCCATTAATCCCATTAGCCAAGTCGGGTTTGACCCCTATATGATGGATAAATGGCATGAAATCTGGTTTCCCTACAAAGAAATCGGGGGTATGGTAGATGCCTCCGAAGCCGGTGTCCTCAATGTGGAAATAGAGGGAAATCAAATGCTTATCGGCCTGAATGCCCTACAAAAGCTGGATTCGGAAATCAAGGTGGTCCTTAATGGAAAAACGGTCGTTACCGAAAAACTGGATTTGAGGCCTATGGGCATCTTTTCCAAATCACTTCAAGTAAAGCAATCGGACAATATACAGGTTTTTGTGCAAGGCACCGAACTGTCCTATTCCAACGATCCGAAAGCCAATTTTCTAAAAAGGCCCTTTTACTCGGACACCACCCTCAAAATATCCCGATCGGAACAATTGTTTGCGGACGGTACGGAGGCTATGGAATTTCGGGAATATGCTAGGGCCTATCATAAATTATCCGAATTGGTGCGATTGGATCCCTCGCACCGGGCAGGCCTTACCCGATTGGCCGAACTGGAATATCGCCGAACAAATTACGACACCGCCCTGCAACATGCCCATACCGTACTTCGGATGGATACCTATAATTCGGGCGCCAATTATATGGCGGGTATCGTCTACCGTGCCAAAGGCGATACCATCAACGCCTTGGAATCATTGGGTTGGGCGGCCCGGGATATTAAATATCGTTCGGTATCCTATGCCCAAATGGCGGAACTCTATCTGGCTTCCAAGAGGTATGAAAGGGCCCAAATATACGCCCGTAAAGCTTTGGAATTCAACACCTATAACCTGAATGCCAGAAAAGTATTGGCCGTTACCGCTCGAAAGAAAGATGAAAAAAAGCGCTTCGAGTATGAAACAAAGACTATTTCAGAAATCGCACCGCTCGCTCCGTTCGTACAAATAGAAAAGGAATTTATGCAGGGCCAAAAACCTTCCATAACCTTAAAGGGTGAATTTCCTGCGGAAACCCGTTTAGGACTCGCCCTGGAATACCATCGTCTAGGATTATCGGAAGAAGCCCTTCAAATATTGGATCAGGACAAAGAAGACACTAAGATCACACTTTGGAAGGCCTTTTTAGTTCGAAACACGCAAGCCGCCCAAAGCGAGCTACTTCTCAAGGAGAGCGAAAAAACTTCCATTGACTTTATATTGCCCTACCGCCGTGAAACCCTTCCCGTTCTGGAGTGGGCAGTGCAAAAAAGCAATAGTTGGAAATTCAAATACTATCTGGCCCTAAACTACTTGGCGGTAGGTCAGTTCGAAAAGGGAAAATCCATACTCCAGGATTTGGAGGGGGAGCCCGATTCGGACGTTTTCTATAGGTTTAGGGCAAAAATGTTAGCGAACGGGGATTTGGAGAGTGCTGCGAAAGACTTCCAAAAAGCTATGGAGCTAAAGCCCGAAGATTGGAAAGTCTGGGAGGAGAATATTCAGTTCTACCTTAAGAACGCTAACTATGGCGAAGCCTTTACCTTATCGAAAAAAGCATATAAAAAATTTCCTAAAAACTACAATATCGGTCTGGCCCATGCCAAGGCATTGCTGAATACGGGCCGATTCAAAAACGTCATGACCGTTTTAAACGGTATTCAAGTGCTGCCCTACGAACATGCCAGTGAGAGCCGTGACATCTATGAAAGGGCCCACGTGGGCCTTGCCCAATCATATTTGGAAAAAAAGAACTATCAGAAGGCCATGGAGGTATTGAAACAATCAAAAAAATGGCCTGAAAATATTGGAGTGGGCAAACCCTACAATCCCGACGAACGGGCTCAGGACTACCTGTTGGCCCTGAGCTTTGAAAAAACCGGGGAGACCGAAAAAAGTAGGGCGCTTTTTAACGACATCGTTGCATACACCCAAGATCACCTCAGCGATAATTCCCTGAACCATATATACGGCCTATTGGCTCTGAAGAAAATGGGAAAAGACGGGGAAAGTGACATCCTTATCTCAAAACTGGAGGAAGCCACGGGGGACCAAAAACCGAAAAGCGGTTTGGCGTTGACCCTTTTCCTACATAAGGCTATAGAGCTCAAAACCCTGGAATCGGAACAATGGGTACCAAAAGACGTTTTGGAATTGGCTGTCTGGGCCGTTCAGCAATAAAACCCGGCCTTGGCAGATTGCCCGTATATCTCATTTGCCTTGCTTCCTAGCATTTACAGCACTGAAGCCTTCATCGGCTAGGCACTTTCAGAAGTAAGCGTTTTTTGACATAATTTTTAAAGGTATAAAGTCCGGGAAAGACGGTTTCCCCGGATTTTTTCTTTTCGGGAGGTCTCCGTCGCCGTTTTCCTTCTGTTTTCGGTGTGCATTTTGGTCGCCGGACGTACCTCTCCCAAGCACTTGCCATGGCGGGTGCCGTTTCAGGCCGCTTTTTGGAGGGCCGCCGCCATGCGCCTGCCGATTTCCAGGGCGTTTCCGGTATGTATGCCGAAGAATATCCATAAGGTCTCTGTGGCCTTGGTCCGGGCCTTGACCTTTTTGAGGTGGTAGTGTTCCTTGTCCTTGCCGAAGCTGCCCTCGAGCCTGCTGGCGCGCTCCTTGGTAATGGCCGCCGCCAGCTGTTTCCGCTGTTTTTCGTGCTTTCCCGCCCTGCCCTTCTTTTTGAAGTCGGTACGGATGTTGTTGGAGGTGGCAAAGGTGCGGTTCTTGTTGGTGGCATATATCGCGTCGGCCCCGGCCAGCCTGGTCCTCGTCCTTGTGAGCAGCTGGGCGGCCAGCACGGTGTCCCTGAACCGGTTGCCCTCATGGAAGGCGTCGAAGCTCAGGTGCTCGACGAAGCTTATCCCGTCGACCTGGAACTTGTTCACCTTGGCCCCGAACTCGACCTTCTTGATCTCCTTTCCCCGCACGATCGGGCGCAGGTAGTCCTTGTGGATGCTGACGATGCGGCCCTTGGGCCTCTCGCCGGTGTGGAAGATCTGGTGCTGCTGGGCGAATATCCTTTTGATCGTCTCCCTGCGCCCCGTATAGCGTTCGGGCATCTGCAGTCCGTGGCGTTCCTCGAGCCGGTCCAGTTCTCCGTCGATCTTCTCGAGCAGCCACAGCAGGCTGCGGTCGAGCCGCGTCCGTTTGACCTTGGTCTTCCTGCGCATCTTGGAATAGGAGACGTAGCGCTTTTTCCATTTCAGGTACTTGGTGCGGGGCACCTTCTCGCCAACGGTCCTGCAGATCGCCTTCATCTGGCGGTGGCTCCAGTCCGCGCACTCCCATAGCAGCTTCTCGTTGGTCGGGTACCTGACCTCGCTCTCGTAGCAGGTCGCGTCCATGACGATACTGTGCCTGTCCGAGATGTGGGCCGACCAATGGTCGAAGAACACCTTTTGGAGCCCGTCGATGTCGAGCTTTGCCGCCAGCTCGCAGCGGATCTCGCTGACGATCTTGTAGTTGTCCAGGCGTTCCCTGCCCAGATAGATGCCGCAGAACAGCTGCCATTCGAGGTTCCCGTTGAGCTGTTCGACCAGCCGTCTGTCGGAACAGCCCGACCAGTGCTTCAGGAACATCAGGGCCAGCTTGCCCTTTGGGCCGAAGATCGCGGTCGGGCCCTTTTTGGGCTCCGCCAGGGCGAGGGCCGAAACGGCCCCGTCCCAGGGGACGGCCGTATCGATCTTGCCCAGGTCGCTTTTAAGGAAACGCTCGAAGAACCCTTCGAACTGTTCCTCTTGGGAGGCAAATGAAAAACTGTGCTGGAAATCCGAAATTCTGCGTATCTTGGACATAGTATCTTAGATGAAAACCCCGTTTTTCGAGCTAGAGACTCATTTTCGGGGTTTTGTTCATCTAAAAATACGGATTAATCCATTGATATACAAGTATTTATACTACTTCTGAACGTGCCCGGCTATAAGGTGCTAACAGCGTACAACACCCTTTTATTAATAAAATTGACCCCCTACTTGGCCCCCCATTCCTTCAGGGAATCGGTGTTCATCTTGACATAATCGTCGTTTCCGGCCTCCTTGGCTTTGGCAAGCGATTTTTTTGCGGTCTTGATGGCCGCTTTTTTGTCCCCTGCCTTAGCTTGGATCAACGATTGCTGGCGCAATTGCCAAAATGCAGGCTCTTCGGTCATTTCCATGGCCTTATCCATCCACTCCATGGCCTTATCAATGTCTTTGTCCTCATTGAGATAGTACACGGCAGCTGCATAGTAATCTTCACCTTTGGGATTTCCTTGCAGCGTGGTTTCGATACTTTTTGAGACCATTTTATCGGTGGGCACCTCTATTTTCAAAGGCACATAGGTGTTTTCCCACATCATGCCCAAATGCGCCGATCCCGATTCCAGTTCACCAAAACTCATAGTAAAAGTTTCGATTTTCATGGGTAAGGGATATACTTCCGAATTGGATTGGGCAGCAATCTTGTCCTCATCCCATTCCTCGGGTACTCCCCCACCTTCGGTATCGGTATACAGAAATATCTCCCAACTGGATTTGCCCGGTTTGGTAAAGATGGAATAAGTACCGGCCTCCACTTCCTGACCGTCGATGATAACGTCGTCGCTAAAGGTAATTTTTGTGTAGGCATTGGCGCCGGTGCGCCATAATTTGTCGTAAGGCACCAAATCCCCAAAAATGGTCCTGCCGCGCATCGAGGGACGAGAGTATTCCAACGTAACGTCGGTTAATCCTACCTTTTGCTCTACTTTGGAAAAGGGACTGGGGGCCGGGGTATCGATCTGTGCTTCCAGCGAAAGGGAAGTAAGAACAAAAACGGTCAATACGAATAATTTTTTCATCGGTGCTGATATCAGTTTTCACAAAACTATCGATTAACCCGTTCATGACTGTTAACAAAAAGTTAAATATGAATCATTGCGAATATAAAAGTATTTAAAATCAAAAACTTAGCATCGGGAAAGCACCCGAAAGCATGTAAGACTGCTTTAATGAAGTAGTAACCTGATTTTATTAATTGTTTAACCATTAAATTTTTATGTTAAACAAAAATGAATATATATTTGTCTAAATTCAGTTATGATGCTCTACCGTTTGCACTCCAGGCAATCTTTACCCATTTCCAAACAGGAGGCGTGGAACTTTCTTTCCGATCCTAAAAACCTGAAAGTACTGACCCCGGACCGCATGGGATTTACAATATTGTCAGGTGGGGATCGGCCCATGTTTGCGGGACAGATTATTCAGTATAAAGTATCCCCTTTTGCAAGTTATTCGACGGAATGGATTACGGAAATCACCCATGTCAAGGAAGGGGAATTTTTTGTAGATGAACAACGCTTCGGACCTTACTCCCTATGGCATCACAAGCATTTTCTTAACGAAATCAACGGCGGTACGGAAATGGAGGATATCATCGACTATAAAGTTCCCTTTGGTGTTTTGGGCCAATGGGCCCATCCCATCCTTGTAAAAAAGCAATTACAGAAAATTTTTTCGTATCGGGAACAAAAATTGGTCGAACTTTTCGGTACTATAGAGGGAAGCGAATCGCAACTGGTTTTTATGTCCGCATAAAAAATAGCCGATGCCGACTAACAGCGATATATTTCATCTCAACTATAAAAGTATAAACTAGCCCGTTCAACCAGCGGCTTTCTAAACCTTTTACATGAAAAAGAACCTACTCCTCATTGGGGGATCGCACGGCATCGGACTTTCATTGGCCAAGCAATTGCAGAATGACCATACTCTCTATATCGCCTCCCGCACCAATGACCACCTCGACGATGTTAATGCCGTATATATAAAATTCGACGCTACCTCCGATGAAATCGATACTTCATCTCTACCTGATACATTGCATGGATTGGTGTACTTTCCGGGAAACATTAACTTAAAGCCCTTTAAAATGATGAGCTTGGACACCTTCGAAGAAGATATGCATCTCAATTTTTTCGGACTCGTGAGGGTGGTCAAGAAAATCATGCCTAAAATGGCAGAGGGCGCCAGTATGGTCTTTTTCAGTACGGTTGCCGTGGGCATAGGGATGCCCTTTCATACCAGTGTGGCCTCAGCAAAAGGGGCCGTTGAAGGTTTTGCCAAATCCCTGGCCGCGGAATATGCCCCAAAATTGCAGGTGAACGTGATCGCTCCCTCTCTGGTAGATACCCCGCTGGCCGAGAAGTTGTTAAACAATGATAAAAAGAAAGAAAAAATGGCGGAACGACATCCCCTGAAACGGGTAGGTGAAGCAAAAGATATAGCCAATCTCGCCGCTTTTTTGTTAAGCGATGACAGCTCATGGATGACGGGACAGATTATTGGAGTCGACGGCGGGATGTCAACCTTAAATATTAATTAAGTGATGTCAAAAAAAATATCTGTTTTCTGGTTCCGTAGGGATTTACGCTTGGATGATAACCTGGGATTCTTGGAAGCCTTACAGGGAAATTTTCCCGTGTTGCCCCTCTTTATTTTCGATACCAATATCTTGGACAAACTGCCCAAGGACGATGCGCGGGTGACTTTTATCCACGACACCCTGCAAAAGATGCGCGATGAACTGCAAAAAAAACAGGGCAGTTCCATTGCGCTATACTATGGGAAACCGAATTACGTCTTCGAAAATTTGCTTGACCAATACGATGTGCAATGCGTCTACACCAACCATGACTATGAACCTTATGCCAAGGAAAGAGACGAACAAATCAAATCGCTACTAGAGGATAATCACGTCGCATTCAATACTTTCAAGGATCAGGTCATTTTTGAAAAGAACGAAGTAGTCAAGGAAGATGGTGACCCTTATGTGGTTTATACCCCTTATAAAAATAAGTGGAAGGAACATTTCGATGCCAATCAGCATTTGACCATCCACTACACGAGCCAGTACATGGATAATCTGGTCAAACACTCCCGTTTGCCCAATTTAACTTTATCCGATATGGGCTTCGAAACTTCCTCCTTAAAAGTGCCGGATTATACAGTGACCCCTACTCTGATACAAAACTACGAGAAGACCCGGAATTTTCCTGCCAAAGAAAATGGCACCTCTCGATTGGGCCCCCACTTGCGATTTGGTACGGTATCCGTACGGAAAATCCTAAAAAAGGCAATTGCGGAGAAAAATGAGGTTTTTTGGAGCGAACTGATCTGGCGCGAATTTTTTATGCAGATCCTGTGGCACTATCCACGAACAGTTGATGAAGCGTTCCGAAAAAAATACGACCGAATCGATTGGCGTAACAACGAAGATGAGTTCGAAAAATGGAAAAAGGGCGAAACCGGATTTAAATTGGTCGATGCCGGCATGCGCCAACTCAACGAATCGGGCTATATGCACAATCGGGTGCGTATGCTGGTCGCCAGCTTTCTCTGTAAACATCTCTTGATCGACTGGCGTTGGGGCGAGGCCTACTTTGCGGAAAAATTGCTGGATTATGAAATGAGCAGTAACGTAGGTAACTGGCAATGGGCCGCCGGTAGCGGGGTGGACGCGGCTCCCTACTTTAGGATATTCAACCCGATGACCCAAGTCGATAAGTTTGATAAGCATAGAAAATACATTTCGGAATGGGTGCCCGAACATAAGGCGGAATCTTATCCCGATAAAATGGTGGATCACAAAGAGGCCCGTGAACGATGTTTGAAGGTGTACAAAGAAGCGGTTAGTTAACGTAAGCACATATCATGCCCCCAGATTACCGCTCGGGGCGTCTTATGATATTTTTTAATTAACTTCATGCTTTCCATAAAAAACAAGAATGAAAACATACTTAAAACTACTGGTGCTGATTACCGTCACCGCCAATTCTTTTCTCGCTCAGGCGCAATCCTTCAATTTCGATTTCGACCATTTCGCCATCGTGGTCGAAGATGTCGACAAGAGTGCGAAATTTTATGCCAACGCCTTAAATCTTGAAGAAACGCCTCATCCCGATAGAACACCGGGTTTTCGTTGGTTTATCATCAACGGCAACTCCCAGATCCATTTGATTCAAAAAGAATTCGCACCTTTCGAAAAAAATAAGTCTATGCACCTTTGCCTGGCCACCCAAAATTTAGATGCCCTTATTGATCATTTGGAAAAAATCGACATTCCGTATTGGGACTGGCCCGGCAAGAAAAATGCGGTAACCGAGCGTTCCGACGGGGTTCGCCAAATCTATATCAAAGATCCAGATGGGTATTGGATAGAAATCAATACAGCGGCGCATTAAAGGCAAAGCCCAATTTACAAATTCAAGGGCGGGAAGCTGATAGAATTCGAATCTGCCTCCGACGGGTTCGGGACTGTTGTAGGTTCTACACCCTCTCAATTTTCGCCCCGATCGCCCGCAGCCGGGTATCGATATTCTGGTAGCCTCGGTCAATCTGCTCGATATTATGTATCGTAGAGGTACCCTTTGCGGATAGGGCCGCGATCAACAGCGAAATCCCCGCCCGGATGTCGGGCGAAGTCATAGTGGTCGCTTTTAAGGTAGACTTAAAATTGTGTCCGATAACCGTGGCACGGTGCGGATCGCAAAGAATGATCTTTGCCCCCATGTCGATCAATTTATCGACGAAGAACAGGCGGCTTTCAAACATCTTTTGGTGGATCAGCAATTCACCTTTGGCCTGAGTGGCCGTGACCAAGAGAATACTTAACAGGTCGGGAGTGAGTCCCGGCCAAGGGGCATCGGCAATGGTCAAAATCGAGCCATCGATAAAATTCTGTATTTTATAGCCGTCCGTATGTGGTGGGATAAAAATATCATCGTCTTTCCTTTCTAATTGTATTCCCAATTTCCGGAATACGGTAGGAATCTGTCCCAAATCGTGCCAACTCACATTTTTTATGGTCAGTTCACTTTTGGTCATGGCGGCCAGTCCGATCCAGCTACCGATCTCTACCATATCGGGCAGCATGGTATGTTCGGTTCCACCCAATTCTTTTACGCCCTCGATTTCAAGAAGGTTCGATCCGACTCCTGAAATTTGGGCGCCCATCCGGTTAAGCATCTTGCACAACTGTTGTAGATAGGGTTCGCAGGCGGCATTGTAAATGGTAGTCTTTCCTTCAGCCATCACGGCGGCCATCACAATATTCGCCGTACCGGTCACCGAGGCCTCGTCGAGCAACATATAAGCGCCTTTGAGGGATGCGGCCTCTACCCCATAGAAAGATTCTTCTTTGTTGTACCTGAATTTCGCACCAAGCTTGATGAATCCCTCGAAATGGGTATCCAATCGGCGGCGGCCTATCTTGTCGCCTCCTGGTTTCGGAATATATCCTTTACCGAAACGAGCCAATAACGGACCGACCAACATGATAGAACCTCGCAGCTCGCGACCGTATTGCTTGAATTGTGCGGACTGAAGATACTCCAAATCAATATCGTCCGCCTTGAACGTATAGGATCCTGTTTTTTTCTTTTGGATCTTTACGCCCAGATCTTCCAAAATGGAGATCAGCTTATTAACATCGACAATATCGGGAATATTGTTAATCGTTACTTTTTCGGCCGTTAGCAGTACGGCACACAGAATTTGTAAGGCCTCGTTCTTGGCGCCCTGTGGTGTAATTTCACCGGACAGGGAATGGCCGCCCTCAATCTTAAAAGTACCCATGTAGGTGTTGGTTGGTGGCTATTAATATCGCTTTTTACCGCGATTGTTCCGTGAATTTTTCTTACTGGAGTTGCTGCGTGAGGATTTGGAGCTCCTTTTGTTCAAGAACTGACCGCTATCGGTCAGGCTCTCATCCTCGGCCGCCAAGTCGATTTCGCCGTTGCTCAATTCGTAGAGGTGCTTAAAGATGGCCTTATCATCGACCGTATCCTTGTTCCAGTTCAGATAACATTTCTTCATGTGGTTGGCGATGGCATATTCCAATCCGTCGCGCTTATCACCTTTTTCCCATTTTACGGCCACATCGATCATGCGTTTGATGTTGTTACCGTAAAATCGGTACTTCGGATGGTTCTGTGGATATTCCAAAGGATCGGGCCGTTGCTGCAGCATTTCCTTGCTGGTAATGGGAAAAGGGGATTTTACATCCAATTTAAAATCGGACATGATAAATAATTGGTCCCACAGTTTGTGCTGAAAATCGGGAACATCGCGCAAATGGGGTTGAAGATTGCCCATGACACTGATGATGGATTGGGCGACGCGGTTCCGTTCCTCATCATCCTCGATGGATACTGCATGGTCCACCATTTTTTGGAAATGCCGACCGTATTCGGGTATAATGAGCTTCGGACGTTCCGTATTGTACTCAATGTTTTCTACTAAATTCAAATCGAAGGGTTTTTATGGAGCTTGATCAAAAAAAGGAAGTATCGTTCTTGGGGCAAGCCCGTTCTTATAACGGCCGCAAATTAAGAAAATTATAGGTCAAAAACTATTTATTTATCCTGAAACGGATTTTGGTTCAACCCTAACTGCTAACTGCTACCGCAATCGCCTACTTTTTTTGCTTGAACCTGCACTTGATCTTGAACTTTCACAAGGATATCACCCCCTCGACCTTCCCCACGGCCTTATACTTTTGGATGACCTCATCGGGGCTCTTGAGGTTCACGGTAATGGAAACGCTAGTGTACTTTCCTTTTTTAGATTGTTTCGATTCGATAACGGCACCCGTATTGTCGAATATTTTATGAATCTGGGCAATTTTTCCCGGGTCGCTCTCTATAATAAATTTGTAGAGATAATCGGAAGGCCATGTCGTGCTTTCTGCTAATTGCTGGCGTAAGCGTTGGTAGAATTCATCGGGGTCTTTCGTATCCATGCACTAATTTTTAACAAAGATAACGAACTCTGCCTTGAGATGGGACTCAATTTTAATTTCCGAGGGTTCCACAACAGTCAGACCTACCTATTCGAAGGACAGAATCCGTTTTCAGCGTGCCATTTATGGGGAATGCGTACTTTTGTCATAGTAAAAGCATCCTATTGAACACAAAAAAAATAGTTATAACCGGCGGCCCCAGTACCGGAAAAACCTCGGTTATCCAAGAACTGGAGAACAGGGGTTTTACCTGTATCCCTGAACTCGTTCGCAACCTTACGGCGGCCGCAAAAAAAGGGAACAATGCGGAATCGTTCACAACCAATCCCATTCTTTCCGTAAAGAACCCCGCATCCTTCAATCAAAAATTATTGGAAGGCCGTATCGCGCAATACGAAGATGCCGAAAAAGCGAACCGGAACATCGTCTTTTTCGATCGGGGCATTCCCGATGTCCACGCATATATGCATTGTTTCGGGCAATCTTATGATGAGGCCTTTGAACGTCCGGTCCACAGCTTTCGATACGACCATGTACTACTTATGCCGCCCTGGAGCGAAATATACGCCACCGACAACGAACGTTTTGAATCTTACCCGGCATCGGAACGGATTTTTACCTTCCTAAAAAAAACCTACCAAAGCTTTGGCTATGAAATCATCCTAGTCCCGAAAGGCAGCGTCTCGGAAAGAACGGATTTTATACTGGATCTGGTAAAATTGGATTGATGGAAAAAAATCCTACGGATATTTTGAGGGAATACTGGGGATTCTCCGATTTCAGGGGTTCTCAAGAGAAGGTTATCGAAGCCGTCCTGAACCAAAGGGATGTTCTCGCTCTCATGCCCACCGGCGGGGGTAAATCCCTGTGTTTTCAAGTGCCCGCCCTGGCACAGGATGGTTTATGCCTTGTGGTCTCTCCATTGATCTCCCTCATCCATGACCAGATCGAGAACCTGAAAAAAAGGGGCATAAAGGCCATGGCCATAACAGGAGGTATTCCCTTCAGCGAGCTTATCGACCGGCTCGATAACTGTCTTTACGGAGGTTATAAATTTGTTTACCTATCTCCAGAACGGCTGCAACAGGAACTGATCCAAGAGAAAATCCGGCAGATGAACATCAACCTCATCGCCATCGACGAGGCCCATTGTATCTCGCAATGGGGCCACGACTTTAGGCCGGCGTATCTCAAATGTGCGACGCTTAGGGAACTTTTGCCCACAACGCCCATAATCGCGCTTACCGCGACTGCCACTGATCAGGTTGCCCAGGATATTGTCGAGAATCTAGGTTTTACAGCTCCCCTGGTTGTTAAGGATTCTTTTTCCCGGGACAATATTGCATTTTCTGTAATGATGTCCGACGATAAGCGATATCGTTTGAAACAACTTTTTTCCGAGACCGATAAAAGTGGTATCGTTTATGTGCGTACGCGGAGGATGACCCAGGAACTGGCCCAGTTCCTGAACGAGCACGGCTGCTCGGCCACCTATTTTCATGGGGGAATCCCCAAAAAGGAAAAACGCCAAAAATTGAAAAACTGGCTGACCAATGAGGTGCAAGTAATGGTCGCCACTAATGCCTTCGGGATGGGAGTGGACAAGCCCGATGTGCGAACGGTCGTCCATTTTCAGATTCCCGATTGTCTTGAAAACTACTACCAAGAGGCCGGAAGGGCGGGCAGGGACGGCCGAACCGCACATGCCGTTGTGTTAACGAACCGATCGGATAACATCCAAACCAAAAAGCAATTTTTTGGGGCGTTACCGGATACCGCCTTCCTTAAAAAAGTATATAACAAGCTCAACAACTATTTTCAGATTGCCGCCGGGGAGGGCAGTAACGAAAACTACCAGTTCCCTTTTAAGAACTTTATTGAAGTGTACGGATTAAATTCATATCTGACCTATAATGCCTTGCGGGTGTTGGACCAATATTCCGTCATCGCCCTTTCGGAATCCTTTGCAAAAAAAATCGAAGTTCGATTTATAGCTTCCCCCCACCAGCTTTTTGAGTATCTTGAAAAAAATAGCGGTTCGGCACCAATTATACAGACTATCTTACGCACGTACGGCGGGATTTTCGATTTTGACACAAAAATAGACACGGATCTGATTGCAAAAAAAACAACAGTTTCCGAAAAGCGGGTGTTGGATGTTCTGAAGATACTTCAAAAAGACGAAATTATAGACTACAAATCCCAAAAGACCGATTTGGAAATCACTTTTTTGGTACCCCGGGAAGACGACCGTACCATCAACGTATTCGCGAAAAAAGTGGAGGAGCGTAACCAGGTAAAGATCGCGAAGGTCCAAAAGATGCTTGACTACATCAACACCGATACGATCTGCAGAATTAAACAAATCTTAGCATATTTCGGTGAAGAAAAGAGGCAAGACTGCGGTATTTGCGACGTATGCCGAAAAAGATACGATACAAAGGAGGTTAATTATCAGTCCCTTTCCGCTGACATCCTCGACATTTTAAAAGAAAAAAGCCGCACCTCCCGGGTTTTGATCAAAATGCTGGAGTACCAGGAAACCCTCATTATTAAAGCTATTCAACTAATGTTGGAGGATGGCCAAATCAAAGTAAATAGTAGAAACGAATATGAAATAAGTTAATTATGAACGCTTTACGAATCATTTTTATGGGTACACCCGAATTTGCCACAGCTACCTTAGCGCGATTGATAGACGAAGGCAAAAACATTGTAGGCGTAATCACCGCTCCGGACCGTCCGGCGGGACGCGGCAGGAAATTACAGGCATCCGACGTAAAAAAATATGCAACGGCACAAGGCCTTAATGTACTTCAGCCCTCGAACTTGAAAAACGAAGGATTTTTGTCTCAATTGAAAACCTTAAATGCTAATCTGCAAGTCGTAGTGGCCTTTCGGATGCTTCCCAAAGTCGTGTGGGCGATGCCGGAATTCGGTACTTTTAACCTCCATGCCTCCTTATTGCCGGACTACCGAGGTGCGGCGCCCATCAATTGGGCCATCATCAATGGCGAAACGGAAACCGGGGCGACCACTTTTTTTATCGACGATAAAATCGACACGGGGGAAATCATCCTCCAGGAAAAAATGGATATTAAAGAAAACGATACCGCCGGCACCCTACATGATAAGTTAATGCATTTGGGTGCCGATCTGGTAATCAAAACCGTTCGGGAAATCGAGGCAGGTTCGATAAAAACCGAAAAACAAAAAAATACATCCCCCTTAAAAACCGCGCATAAAATAGATAGGGAAATCTGTGAAATCGACTGGCAGGCTTCGCTCGCATCCATCCATAATAAGATTAGGGGACTAAGCCCCTACCCCACTGCGTGGACTACCTTGGTCAACGGTGAGGAAGAAATATTCCTAAAAATCTATTCGGCATGCCAAGAAAAGAAACAACATGATTTAAAAGTGGGTACGGTTCTGATCGAGCAAAAAAAATTAAAAATTGCAGTTCAAAATGGTTTTTTGCATCTCTTGGAAATACAGTTGCCGGGCAAGCGAAAGATGAAAACACAAGACCTGTTGAACGGCTTCGATGTCAAAGAAAACGCTTTTGTATCGTGAACTCCCGCTATCATTGGGCTGCAAGAACCGTAAAAAAAGCCCTACTTTATTAACAAACAACCCGAGTTATCAACAAAAACGGGGATTTACCCCCGTTTTACTTGCGTTCACGGCAAATCCGTATAAATTTGTTCAACGTTTAAAAAGTATTTTTAACAACTTCTAATTTATTTACTATGAACAAAACAGAATTGATCGATGCCATGGCATCGGATGCCGGCATTACCAAAGCCGCAGCGAAAAAAGCATTAGAGTCATTCTTGGACAACGTCGAAGGATCACTTAAGAAAGGTAACCGCGTATCATTGGTAGGTTTCGGATCCTGGTCCGTATCCCGAAGAAATGCAAGGGAAGGCAGAAACCCTTCAACCGGAAAAACTATTCAGATTGCAGCCAAGAATGTTGTAAAGTTCAAGGCAGGTTCTGATTTGGCCAGTTCGGTAAACTAACTTATTTATCTTAACGGATTTAGAAAGCATCATGCCGCGCCGTGATGCTTTTTTTATGGCTAGCTATTTGGTTTGTAGGTGAAATGTCTTATTTTAGTTTGATAAAGCCGAAAATCCATGGTCAATCTAAAACCCCAGAAGGGCAAACTTTTGATTGCCGAACCAACACTCACCGGCGACGTATCTTTCAACCGTTCGGTGGTATTGCTGGCCGAACATAGCGAGCATGGGTCGGTAGGCTTCATTCTCAACAAACCTTTAGAATACAATATTAACGACCTCGTCAACGAAATTGAAATCCCCTTTCCGGTATTTAACGGCGGTCCTGTAGAGCAGGATAATCTTTATTTTATCCATAAAGTGCCGCATTTGATCCCAAACAGTATTGAAATATCAGATGGTATCTTTTGGGGCGGTGATTTCGAAAATCTGATCGACCTCATCAATAAAGCGATAATTTCCAAAGAGGATATCCGGTTTTTTCTCGGCTATTCCGGTTGGTCGTCACTGCAGTTGGAACTCGAGCTTACCTCTAAATCTTGGATTGTGGTCACCAACGATTATCAAAGTGAAATAATTCACAAATCTTCCAATGCCTTCTGGAAGGAAAAAATCATGGAACTTGGAGGCGATTATCTTCTTTGGTCGAATTCCCCGGAAAATCCGAGTTTGAACTAACCCAACCTTGCGGCGGCGTTCAACTTGCCCAATAAATCTTTAGCGACGGTATGGCCGAATTCTTTTTTCCGGTATTTGCTGATGGGGCGTATACCTATGATGCTATTGGTAATAAAGAGCTCATCGGCCTTTTGCAGTTCGAAAGGGGAAATTGAGGCTTCCTGCAAATCGTAACCTTCCAGCTTATTTATTATTTCCATCAGTTTTTTACGAAGGATGCCGTTCATGCAGCCGTCTTTTAAAGGAGGTGTTTTAATTATATTTCCATTCACCAAAAAAATATTTCCGTTCAAGGCCTCGACCACCTGCTTGGCGTTGTTGAGCAACAAACAGTTATCATAATCGTTTTCTTGGGCATAAATACTTCCTACCACATTGATGATTTTATTGTTCGTCTTTAAGGTTGAGAGCATATCGGGGTTGACATAGTAATCTTTAAAAAGCTCCACTTCGTAGTGATTTCCGCTTATAACGTAAAAGGAACTTTGTAGCGGTTTGGCTTCAATAATAAAGGAAATTTGGTTGGTATCGGGAAGATATAGTCCGCCATCCCCTCTGAAAACGGTAAGGCGTATTCGGGCTGCGGTTTCGCTAAGGTCATTACCTGTGATGCTTTTCTGTATATTTTCCTCGAGAAATTCCATAGTAAACTCCATCGGAATTTCCATGCGCAGCATGCGCATGGAGGCCATCATCCGCAAATAATGATCTTCCCAGAAAAATATCTTCCCGTTGACCGCACGCAAGGATTCAAAAAGGGAATCGCCGTAGCGCAGGCCTCGGTTCCGATGGTTTAAGAATTTGCCGTTTTCAGGGAGAATTTCCCCGTTGAAGTTGACCATAATTGAATGGCGGTTGCGATTTGTGGTGGTAGCTGATTTTCCCGAAGTTCGAGGGCAATCAGTGTACCGTACTGAATCATAAGTTTTAAACCAATCAGCCTTCCCGTAGCGGTGGAGGAATTCTACATATGAAAATATGAATTTCTATTCGACGGCTAGGCTCGCTACATGGTTGTGGAGTAGGCAAAAGAAAAATATCATTTAGATCCCAACACCTGTTTCAAGTCCGAAACCTGGTTGGTCCATAACATTTTAGCCTCATCGACTTCGTCCTCGTCAGCAAAATCCGTGATAAACAGGGATACGTCTTTGGTAATCTCGTCAACAATAATCTTCATTTCAAAAAAAACACCCTCTTCGGCATCTTCCCAGGCAAATTTTACGAATTCCTCACTTTTTCGTTTGAGCAGCTTCGCCTCTTCCTCCGAACCGTCCCACATAAAAATGAACTTTTCGCCCCGGGAGTTTACGTTATCGGCAAACCATTCCGACAGTCCCGATGGGGTGGACAAATATTGGTACAGCAACTGTGGGGAGGACTGTATTACGAATTCGAGTTGAAATTTTATTTTGTCGTCCATTGAGGCTTTTTTCTTTCGGGCAATATATCGATTTCCCCATGATAAAAAAATAAAACCACAGTAATATTTTTACCGGGTTAAGGTTGATGGGCAGCAAATTAAACTCTATATTTGCAGCCGTTTAAAAAATCTGTGATGGCGTGGTAGCTCAGCTGGTTAGAGCGTCGGATTCATAACCCGGAGGCCGGGGGTTCAAGTCCCCCTCACGCTACTTTACCTTGATAAAACACCCAAGATGAAAATCTTGGGTGTTTTGTTAGGTACAACATTTTCGTGTTTTATCGTTTGTCCCTATAATTTAAAGGTCTCTGGTGGATGTGTTGACGCAAACTTTCTTAAGGTTATTGCACCTGTTTTTCATTTCAAGGTATACTTAACGCTTATTTTCATCACCTCGGCATTTTTGGTATTGAAGGATTCTAAAGCATCATTAACTATCCACTACAGGATGGGAATGGCAGGATAAACAGGTATATTATCCACAACATATTGGCCAAGAAGAATTTTTCACAACAGGGAATTATTTTTCCAGTTTCTGCCTCGATTCTCGACCACGTAAATGACTATAGAACAGTATTGGAGGGTTATTCCCATCCCTTGCTCGACTTTATCATATGCAAGGAAACCGCAGACCATAACATTGATGTGACCAACGAAACGGTAGACTACTACCGATACTATGATGCCACGGCTCAGGCAAAGTTTTTGTTCGATTTTTGATGGATACGATTGATAATATAATTCCCAACGAGGTTGCTTATCTAAGGCAGTATGATGAATTCAAAAGGTTTTTGGAAGATGAATACGAAATGCCCGATAAGCTAGTGGCACTTTTGGTGCGGTTTCTCGAACAGAACAATGACAAACTTTCAAAATGGGCACAAATAAAGGCGTTCACAGAGCCTAATCCTTCGGTGATTGATCATAGTGAAAGTATGTTTACCGAGCTTTTTTATTAATTCACTTTGAGAACCTAGCCATTGCCTAGCGTGTTGTGATTCGCCCTACAAATATAATTATAAAGATGCCACAATAACCGACGGGCTATTATATCGAATGGTTTTGAAAAACGATCTAGTAATTTTTCAGAACTGTAGTGAAGTGCCCAATAAATTGCTTAGCCCAGACAAAGTGTCATAACGAAAGTAACTATGGTACAATCAATTTTGAGTCTTAACAAAAGGTGCGTTCTGATCAAAACCTAAAAAAGACCTATTGAGATAATGATAAGCAAAAAAGACAATTTTATTCGGAAAGTCTCCTGTCCCTTAGGCATTTTTGGACGGATGCCACTAGGTTGTTCAAATCGGTAGGTTTCACGATATAATCATAGGCACCCAGGTCCATTCCCATTTTAATATCGCTTTTTTCACTTTTCGCACTATAAAGTATCAATGGAATGGTCTTTAATTTAGGATCCGTGGCTAATCTACCGAGTAATTCAATACCGTCCATTTGCGGCATCAGAATATCACAGACAATAAGGTCCGGTCGTTCGCTACCTATTTTTTGGTAACCATCCATTCCATCGGTTGCCGTGATGATGGTATAACCCTCCATTTCCAAGAGCTCCGCGGTATTTTCAAGAATAGTGTGATTGTCCTCTATTAACAGAATGGAAGGCATATTTGGAAATTTTTCACTTCAGGGTTGAATTCCTAAGATAGTAAATTTCCTTCAAATCCGTATGAAGATCAAAAAATGCTTCCTTGTTTCCTAGGAGCGGAAAATTATTATAAGAAACCAATGGGAGGGCTTGGTAATTCCAGATTTCCAATTGCACTCGGGAGGGCATGAAAAGAGTATCTGCCAACGGAAAAACAAGGGTAGAGCAACTACACCGCTAGGGGAATCCTAATGGTGAATGTACTTCCCCTATCCAACTGGCTGGTAAAATCGATGCTGCCGCCCAACAAATCCAAGTAACGTTGTACAATACTAAGGCCAAGGCCGGTTCCCGGAATAAATTCAACGTTCTTTGCCCTGAAAAAACGTTTGAACAGATATTGCCTGTCCTCCTTTGGTATACCCATGCCTGTATCGATTACCCTTATGGTCAACGTGTCTTTTTTGACCGAACTTTGCAGGCCAATGTCTCGTTCGGAAAATTTTATGGCATTGGAGAGTAGGTTCGACAAAATATGACGTAGCATCACTTCATCTTGTACGATATTTCTATTTCCCTCAAGGGTAGGGTATATCTGTTGTCCAGGTTTCAGAAAGCCTTCCAAGTCCTTGATCAGGTTCGTTACGAATTCTCCCAGATCAAAATGTGCTTTGCTTACCCTGACATAACCTTGCTCCAACTTGTCCAATGAAAGAAGATCGTCCAAAATGGCCGAGAATTGATCCACCGATGACCTGATACGGTCAATGAGCCTTTGTTCCCTTTCGTACTGTTTCTTCTGATGATATCTCTGGATCAGCGCAATCGATGTTGATATAATGGTAATCGGAGTACGCAGTTCATGGGAGGCAATGGAGATAAAGGTGCTCTTTAGCTCGTTGATACGTTTCTCCGCCGCTAGGGCCGCGCTGCGCTCCCGCACCTTCTCCTCAAGGTCTTTACTATAGTGCTCCATGGTTGCCTTTTCAACCTTCAAGGCCTCATGACGCAACTCTAGGGCCTTGGTCTTTTTGAGTTCGGTAATATCCTGCATGCTGATACGGCAAACGTTCGCCTCGCCGTCATAAATAGACATATTGCCGTGCAACAAGGAAATAAATGTACTTCCGTCAGAACGTTTGATCTCTATTTCAAGGTATGGAAAGGCACCGGAATCAAAGGCCTCCTTTAATTTCTTTAGAAACGGAATGACGAGCTCAGGCGATACATGAGTAGCGAACGACTTGCCTCTGATTAACGAGCGCTCTTTGCCCATCAAACTGCAGGCGGTAAGGTTTAGATCTTGGATAATTCCCTTTTTGTCGAGGACCAGGTAACCTACCGGGGCGAAGTCGAACAGATCGGTATATTGGTCGCGCACTTCTTCAAGATGGTGTTGGGTCTCCCGAAGTTCTTGGTTCTGCATTTCAAGTTCTATCTGGTGCACCTCGAGTTCGTGCAACAGGGTCTTTGCCTTTTGCATGGAAAGTTCGTTAAACGAATCGGCCAGTTCTTTTACCTGGGCCTCTGCCCGTGTACGAAGACTGTTCTTATGGGGTCTTTTAGGTGCCATTTTTTTTCTTTTTCATTTCTTCAAGTGCAGTGGTCGCCTCTGAAAGCTCGGTAATGTCTATTGAGGCGCAGGCAATACCCATAATTTGATCGTCTGCAAACACGGGCCTTACCATTAGGTCATAAAAACGTGGCTCCCCCGTGATGTTCAACACCAAGGTTTTTCGATCAGGCTTTCCGGATTTCAATACTTCTTTCTTGATTTCCTCAAGTCTTGTGGAATCTTTCTTTGAAAAAAGGTCG
This sequence comes from uncultured Flavobacteriaceae bacterium, assembly GCA_963734985.1. GTDB lineage: Bacteria > Bacteroidota > Bacteroidia > Flavobacteriales > Flavobacteriaceae > Pricia. The sequence continues at coordinate 331,746 of CAVTJB010000002.1, read as the reverse complement.
ACATCCGATTTCCCGATTATATTTTGAGACTTCAAGTTGTGACTTATGTTCGCCACGCTCGTATATCTTAGATTTTTGTCCTGGCTATAGACCATTGTCCCGGTCATGTTCAATAGGTTGTCATAATTTTCGTTCAGTGCTTCCAATATGTCTTCAAGATGCTTCTCATCGGTAATGTCGACAAAAGTGATGACCACACCTTCGATCACGTTTTCAGAAGTACGGTAGGGCAAGATCTGCATCTTGTACCAGGCGCTATCGTTATTTTTGACCGATTTGGTGATCGGTATTAACTTGGCCACTACCTTCTTGATGTCTTCCTCAAAACCTTTATAAATGAGATTGGAGGACAGGTGGTTTATAGGCCGCCCCACATCGGTCCGAATGATATTGATGATTTTTTCCATGGGTGGGGTGAACCGTTTTATCTTAAGGTCGTCACTTAAAAAAATAGTACCTATCTCGGTACTGGCCAGCAAATTGTTCATATCGTCATAGGCCCGGGCCAGTTCATCTATTTTGTTCTGTAACTCGGTATTTACGGTCACGATTTCTTCGTTGACGCTCTGTAATTCTTCTTTTGAGGTTTCCATTTCCTCATTGGTACTCTGTAGTTCCTCATTGCTCGATTGCAGTTCTTCATTGCTCGATTTCAGTTCTTCATTTGAAACCTCGAGCTCTTCAATGGTCGAGCGTAGGTATTCTTTGGTGGCCGACAATTCTTGTTCCAGTGCAAAACGCTCGGCATAGTCTTCTTCTGAGCTGGTCGTCTTGGTCACACCCTTTTTTGGGGTCTCTTTTTTACGGTCTTCGAAGGTGATCATATAATAGTCTTCCCCTTCCGTCAATTGGGGGACGGGGCGTATACATAGATCGATAAGCTGATGACTGCCGTTGGTCTTTACGTTTACGTTCTCGCGGACCTCCGTTCCCTTACTTTTTGTCCCTTTGGATATGAGGGTCCGTAGTTCTACTTTCAGCCCCTTTCGAGCCATATCCACTAAATGAAAACTGGCCTTTCCAGGAGAAGGCTGTAGGTATTTGCCCGTATTTCCCGCAAAATACACGGCCTCTCCCAGGCCGTTGATGATCGCGCAGGCTGGTGCGTATTTTGATAACAGCAACTTTTCGGTAACATTGGCAAGACTGGCCGATTGCTTGCCAACGGGAACCCGTGGTTTGTCCGTTTTTTTTTGTAAGGGTTGCTGAAAAAAATATTCGACCTCGGGCATCCTTGCCTGCTTCACCTTTTTATGACTGAATATCTTGTGCTTCCTGTCCAATGTGACAAAAAGACGGGCATGTTCCCCTAACGATTCCGAATTACCTAGGAACAGGATACCTTCCGGAAGGAGTGCATAATGAAAAATAGCGAATATGCGTTTTTGGGCCTTAGGATTTAGGTAGATCAAAAGATTTCGGCAACTGACCATGTCCTGTTTTGAAAATGGCGGGTCCTTTATCAAATTATGCTCCGCAAAAATGACCTGGTCCCGCAATTCCTTTTTAATCCGGTAGGTGGTCTTGTCGCGGTGAAAATAACGGGATAAACGGGCTTCATCCAAATCTGCGGCAATGGTATCGGGATAGATGCCCTGTCGGGCATAATGGATGGCGTCTTCATCGATATCGGATGCGAAAACCTGAATTTTAAGGTTCTTTTCCTGCTCGCGGATGGCCTCGTCAAAAAGGATGGCCAGGGAATAGGCTTCTTCCCCGGTGGAACAGCCTGCCACCCATATCCGGATGGTATCCCCACTCGATTTTTTTTTGATGATGTGAGGTACGGCAGTCTTTCTTAAGGCTTCAAAAGCGGTCTTGTCCCTAAAAAAATTGGTCACCCCAATTAGCAGTTCCTTGAACAATCGTATGACCTCTTTCCGGTTCTGTTGTAGGAATTTTATATATTTCTCTAGGGAATCGATTTGGTTCAATGCCATTCGCTTTTCTATTCTCCGAATGACCGTACCGTTTTTATAGTCGCTAAAATTACAACCGCATTCATTGCGCAGCAGTATGAAAATCTTCTCCAACAATTCATTCGGCGCCGTGGTATCGACAGATTTTTTCTCCGGTTTGAACCTTCGGTTTTTGGCATATTTTTGAAGTACATCCGGTATTTCGTTTATGGGAAGGACAAAATCGTGGGCATCGGCCGCGACTACGCTCCGTGGCATGCCGTCAAATTTTGCGGTCTTGGGATCTTGGACCAATGACAGGCCCCCATGTCCCTTGATGGCCTTGAGGCCCAAGGTGCCCTCGGTGCCTGTGCCGGATAATACGATGCCAACTGCTTTTTCCATCTGGTCTTCGGCCAGTGAACGCATAAAGAAATCGATAGGTTTGCGAAAGCCTCTTTTTTCAGTGGGATCCATTAAATGCAATACGCCATTGAATACGGCCATATCTTTGTTGGGTGGTATTACATATACATGGTCAGGGGCTATCTTGGTATTGTCCTTTACCTCACTCACTTGCATTTTGGTGTGTTTTTTAAGGAGTTCTACCATGAGGCTTTTGTGTGTAGGGTCCAAATGCTGTACCAATACGAATGCCATTCCCGGATTGTCCGGCACGAGCTCAAAAAACTCCTTGAACGCTTCCAATCCGCCAGCGGATGCACCCATGCCCACAATCAGGAAATTGTTTTCCTCCAGCTTTGGGCCGACTTTTTTTTTTGAAGGCTTTTTTTGGGGTGAAGCTTTGGTTATAGTAGTTTTCCGTTTTGCCATGGCGTTTCCTTGGTATTTTAAGAGGATTCTACCAAAGTTAACCAAATTTATGAAGGTCGGCCGTGGAAGGAAATGATAATAATCAGCGATACGAGACTGTCCGATGGGTTTTCAGCCCGGGAACCTTCTTGACTATATTTTTCAATCCCAACTGAATCGTCCCAAGACGAAAAATGAGATGCCCAGGGTACCCAACACAAAAAGCAACAAGGATGTACATGGTACGGTAACGTGAAACTGTTATTCCGATAAAACGCCTATGCCTATTATGCTTCTGAATAGCGCCAAGATGCCAGGTATAGTGACAAAGGGGATAGGGCCATTCCAGGATAATAGATAAATAGAAGACCTACCAAAAAATGGGCAAAAACCCCCACAAAAAATCAGGCCCAAGCTTTGAGCCGAATTCTTTGCAAGAGGACAAAAGTGATTTCGCCCATACCGGATATCAAGACGATGAATACAAATGCATTCGATATTAATTCGTGATTTTCGAATGGAATAATTAGAGCCGAGAGTCCAAAGACCAAAAAAAACCTTTCCCAATAATAGTGGCATTCGCCAATAGCCCACCATTAATTTTATGGTTTCTGAAAGACTATATTGCTTAATCTTTGTGACATATTCGACCAATTCTCATATATAGCACAAGACAGTCCTTTTACCATACCCATTACATATTTTTATGACCTAGCGAGTAATGCTATAATTAGTTATTCGGCAGAGGGTCATAAAATGGCTTCTATCCGAGAAAAGGGAGCGGTTTCGTCAGAAGTAGAGGAAATAGCATCGAATAACAACTGGAAATCCGTATTGGTCCATCGTACTTTTGAGGAACTTCATGGAAGTGATGCAAAATATTACTTGCACCAATTTACTGAAGGGGTAAAAAGTAGTAATACCCAAAGAGAACATAAACACCCTGAATTTATCAGTGAATTTTCGAGCAAGTCATCTTCAAAGAGAATTCCTGCTGTATATCGTATCAAAATTCTGGAATGACCGGTAAACGAAAAGAGACTTAAACAGATTTGCAAAACCTGATACCTAATGATTTTCCTTTTTACGCTAAATACCGAACTAGATTTATTCATCGTTCAATCCAATAGGAATGACCAATGGCAGAACCCCATTTTGGAGCAGCTCCATAGAACAAACGGTGACCACTTTAAAATCGGACCTTATCAAAGGGCTTACTGTAGATGAAGTGGAAACCAGATTGCGAAAACAAAGCTCAAATACAATTGCCGAAAACCAACACGCTTCGGATTTACGTCTTTTGTTCAACCAGTTTAGAAGTCCCTTTATGGCATCGCTCCTCTTTGCCGATGTAATTTCCTTTTTTTTGGGCGAGCATATAGATGCAATCATCATATTCTGTATCATAATTTTAAGCGGAATCTTGAGTTTCTGGGAACAAAGGGCGCCCAAAATATTGTAAAGGAATTATTGGCCGTGGTCAAAATGACCACCAAGGTACTACGGCATGGTACCTTACAATCCGTAGCATTGGAAAATGTGGTACCGGGCGATATCGTTTCGCTTTCCGCGGGAGATGCAGTCCCCGCAGATTGTTTGTTGGTCGAGGCCAATGACCTTTTCGTGAATGAAGCGATGTTGACGGGAGAACCCTACCCCGAGAAAAAAAGAGCTGGGCAATTAGTACCCGAAACCATTTTAAAAGACCGGAGAAATTGCCTGTTCAGGGGTACCCACATAACCAGTGGTTTTGCGAAAGCGATTGCGGTTTTGACGGGTAAGGAAACCGAATTCGGCCAAATAGCTGAAAAGATCAAATCCAAAAAGGCAGAAACTGAGTTCGAGAGAGGATTAAGAAGATTTGGGTATATGCTAATGGAAATAGCACTAATGCTGGCCCTTATTATTTTTGCTGTCAACGTCTATTTTGAAAAACCTTTTGTAGATTCCCTTCTTTTTTCATTGACGCTTGCTATCGGTGTTACCCCCTTTTTATTACCCGCCATCGTAAGCATAAACCTAGCCTATGGAGCAAGGCATATGGCTTCTCAAAAGGTCATCGTTAAAAGATTGGTCTCCATTGAAAATTTTGGCAGTATGAATATCTTCTGTTCAGATAAAACGGGAACCCTTACCTCTGGCGAAATTCATATACATGACTATTTGGATATCACTGGACTTAAAAATTACAAAATCATGGATATGGCCTATATAAATGCCATGTACCACACGGGATACGCAAACCCGATTGATGAAGCTATTAAACAGCAATATCAATTGGATTTGGCAGACTGTAAAAAATTGGATGAAGTTCCCTTCGACTTTACCCGTAAACGTTTGAGCATCATAGTTAATCAAAAAGGTCAAAATCTCATGATCACTAAAGGAACTTTTAAAAAGGTTATGGAAGTCTGCCCCTACGTTGACAATAATGAAAAGGTCGGAGTCATTCTATATTTGGTGTTTTTATTCTGGTCGTGGCCGTTGTAATTAGTTTGTTCGTAAGTAGATGGTTGTCGAAATAGTTGTCATTATTCCATTTACCAAGTTTGATTATCATCTTTAAGTGCTTCAAAGCCCGATAAGACGTCAAAAAGTTCCTCATCGATAGAACTCTGGTGCAAGCGATGGTAGGCATGGTTCACACAGTCCAATAGCTCTTCTATGGTAGTGGCCGTTCCTGTGGCTCCGAAATCCACTGTGGTAGCGTTGCAGGATTCCCCATTTATCAACGAGGTTGTCTGCCTACTTGCTCCCGTTGATTTTCAAGCCGTAGGTCAATATTATACAAATTTTGACCAGGTCTCCGATGAGGAGGCAATTAAACTATTCGACGCCTTGAACGCCTAGCGATAAAAATCGTTTACAAACTAACGATTTTAGCAGGAGATGCTTATGTTCTCAATCCAAATGATCAGTTTTTTGGGTTGTTAAAGCCTCCGACAACCGCTCCAGGAAATAGGCCACATTCCAATCTGCATAGGGGGAACTTAAATTTATCACGTATTGGTAGTATGGCGCACAAGAAATTAATCTCATAAAAATACGGCGTTTATTATGAAATCTTGTTTGCACAAAAAAAGCAAACTCTATGAGGAAACCTTTGAATCCGTTGCAGTCATAAAGACCATGCGCCTGTAATTAGGGATGACTCCGATCAAAAGTTTAGTACAGGTAACGAAGGTAGTTCGGGTTGCCTCATGTTGAATAATGGGAAGTTATCTCACCGATCAAGAGAATCTAATGAAGGCGTGGCAAGTAATGCAAGAATTTGAATCGGGTGACACCCTAACTTTTGAGGTTTTGAGAAGGGGCAAGATTTTGCAATTAAGGGCACCGTACCATAAATTTCAAAAAAAATAAAAAAAAATGCGAAACTGACCTAGGTCATTTTTAATGTCATTGGCAGGTTATACTTTAGCACCATAGTTATAGCGATAGTGTTTTTTGAAAATAAAATTGGATTTTAAATCGTGGGGATAGAAAGATTGATAGTACAGAAACTGTCAAAGAAACCTAGTATACCTTTTGAATCGTGAACCTGTCTAGCGATAGACACAAGTAAGGGTCAGTGTAAGCGGTCATTGGGCAGAATTGAAAGTTTCTTGGAAACCGGGACATTTAGGTGCTCCCGGTTTCTTTTTTTAAACCAATGTACTGGGTGTCGTTGTGGTAGGATAATAGCAATCGTCAGAATGGGCCATTTTCGACACCGGTGATAACTATTAGGCCGTTTGGCAATAAGATGTTCTGAAAGTTATACCTGACGCCAAAGATGATGTTTTCCATTGCTTAATGGAAAAACAGGAAGGCGAAACTTCCTGTTTTTTGCTTACCATCAATTTAAATAGAGTTTCAAACTACGGTAAAACAGTTATTAATGGTTTGTTCGTTCCCTTATCGATGTAATTAGTAATACAACCTTTAGGGGCAATTCCTTCATTTATAATAAAAAGAGGGAATTATTCTAGTACCGACTTCTAAGATCATCCTTTAAATCCATCTGGATATTTTCGCAAGAAAACGGGCAAGAATAAATAAAAATCCGTAAGCTATAAGTGCCAATAGAATATCCATATTCGTTATCCAAAACGGTAGATTCAAATGGATCAAAGTTTTCAATTATTGGGGCAGTTGCCCTTTGCTATCTTCCATCTCTCCCCAAGACACAATTCTTGATAAATAGTTAGAGCTGCTATCGACATATTGTTGCATAGCCTCTTCATTATGATGAAAATCGCTATCCGAAGTCAGCCAATCGTCCTTTCGAAAGTTGTTTGCTTCCGTGGCTTAACAATTAAAATGAAGTGCCATACTTAATTTGATTATCGGTTATTATGTAAAACTGGGTGATTTGTGAAGGATGCTAAATGACCAATGTCATTTTTAGTGGGTTTTTTGGCACTTAACTTTAACAAACTAAAAATTACCATCATGAAGAAAATATTGATTTCCACCGATTTCTCCGAGAACGCGAAGAAAGCCATCGACTACGCGGTATATCTCTTTGAAAAGGAAGAATGTACCTTCTTTATTTTGCATGCTTATGTAATAGTGCCTTCTGATTCGGGCAACAAGGTGGATGCCAAACAAAAATTAGAACAAATCGTTCATAAACTTCGGAATACTAGCGGAACCTCGAAGCACATTTTTATACCCCTGTTGGAAACTAACACCCCATTAAGCGCCATTAATACTGCCAGAATAGACAAAAATGTGGACTACATTTTTATAGGAACCAAAGGATCCTCTGCCTTAAGGGAGATATTCATTGGTAGCACAGCGGTCAGCGTAATCAAACATGTCGATCACTGCCCTATAGTAGCAGTTCCGGCAGAATATGAATATGACATTCCTAAGGAAATAGTCTTTGCCAGCGATTTCAAGAAAGCCATAAAACCCCAAGAGCTTGCCCCACTTTTGGCCATTGCCAAACTTTGGAACTCCTCTTTGGACATTGTGCACGTGAAAGTCGAAAAAGAACTCACGGATCTCCAAAAACTGAATAAGCAACAGCTAAGAAATAACTTGAAAGGAATAAAGCATCCCTTCGTAGAGGTCAGAATAAAAGATACTTTATCAAGGACAATTCAGGGGGTGGCAAAAGAAAACCAGAATGTGGGGATGGTCGCTCTGCTAAAGAACAAACATGGATTTTTTGAAACATTATTCCGTGAACCTGTACTTCGGAATGTCGCCTTTAAGACAGAGGTACCGTTATTGGTGCTTCCGGAAATGGGATAGCAATCATCGTATAGTAGGACATACCGGTAGGGTTCGACGATAGGTTCCACCTGCTACAGAACGGCCTTAAAAGAAAAGAAATGAGGGTTGGCCTCCGGAAAATTCAATAGCGTTATATCCTCATAAGCTTTTATATTTTTTACCAGATCAGGATGGAGCCATTTTTTGCCTGACCGCGCTTTAGCCTTTCATACCCACCACGACTAAGCAGGCGTGCCAATCGGGTGCTTTTGAAATGATGCCTTTCACCACCTGAACCACCTAGGTTCTATACTCGGCAAGGCAGCCGATAGGGTTGATCACGGAACGTGTAAAAAACTTATAATTTAGCCCCTTGTCAATTCTCCTAACCTGATGATTTTCTGATTTTTGATTTGTTAGGCTATCCTTTAAAAGGATTTCATGTAGTAAGCGTATAATAAAGGTAGGAAGACCGTTGTCAAATGACCAATATCATTTCTTGGCTGATACGCTATATATAGTTTTGAGGGATAAACTGATTTAAAGTTAGATCTAGAAAAAAATGAAGAAGCCCTCGGATAACAAAGGATCACCAAATACCTCGGAAAGCCGTAACAAGAGTTCGAAAATACCTTACGGCGGGTATGGTTTTAGTTGGTTGTATATCATTCTGTTCGTTTTTATGACCCTTTTTTATCTAGCCTACCATCCCTCTTCCCAAATCCGGGAAATAGGTTGGTCGGCCTTTGAGAAGAATCAATTGGCACAACACGACGTCGAAAAGATCGTGGTCATTAACAAGGAAGTTGCGGAAATTTATATTAAACAAGACCGCCTTGAAGAGGATAGATACAAGTGGATTACCGAAGGCCTTTTACAGACGAAAACTGGCCCCCACTACCAAATGAACATAGGATCGGTAGAAACCTTTGAGAACAAAATCCAACAAGCCCAACAGGAATTTCTTCCTGAAGAAAAAATCGATATACGCTACCAAAACCGTACAAGTTGGATCAATATGCTTTCTTGGTTGCTACCATTGGTTATTATCATATTTTTCTGGTGGTTTATGATCCGTAAAATGGGTAGCGGAAGTCCATCGGGCAATTCGCTCTTCAACTTCGGAAAGTCCACTGCCCAGCTGACCGAAAAAGGGACAAAAAGTTTGGTGACCTTCAACGATATTGCAGGTCTGAAAGAGGCCAAAACAGAGGTTATTGAGGTGGTCGATTTTCTTAAAAATCCTGAAACCTATACCAAATTGGGGGCCAAAATCCCGAAAGGGGTCATGTTGGTAGGTCCGCCGGGTACAGGAAAAACCCTCCTGGCACGTGCCGTTGCGGGTGAGGCGCAAGTGCCATTTTTTTCCATGTCGGGTTCCGAGTTTGTGGAGATGTTCGTTGGGGTCGGTGCTTCACGGGTACGCGACCTTTTTAAACGGGCCAAGGAAAAGGCGCCGAGTATCATCTTTATCGATGAGATAGATGCCGTAGGCCGCTCCCGTGGCAGAATAAACGCTTTTCAGGCCAATGACGAAAGGGAGAGCACGTTGAACCAATTGTTGACAGAGTTGGACGGCTTTGGCCCCAACACCGGGGTCATCGTATTGGCGGCTACCAACCGGCCCGATGTATTGGATAAAGCACTCCTTCGACCCGGTAGGTTCGACCGCCATATTTACCTTGAGTTGCCCACCAAGGAAGAACGAACGGAGATTTTCAAGGTACACATGAGGCCCCTAAAACTGGCAAAAACCGTTGATGTTTCCACGTTGGCCAAAATGAGTCCCGGATTCTCTGGAGCTGATATTGCGAACATTTGTAACGAAGCAGCCCTTATTGCCGCCCGCAAGAAACAGGGGCAAGTAGGGCAAACGGATTTTATGGAGGCAAGGGATCGGGTAATCGGCGGTATCGAAAGAAAGAGCAAAATTATTTCGCCGAAGGAAAAGGAAATCGTGGCACACCATGAAGCCGGACATGCGGTAGTCAGTTGGTATCTTAAAAATGTAGATTCCTTGGTCAAGGTGTCCATTATTCCCCGTGGAAAGTCCCTCGGTTCTGCCTGGTACCTACCCGAGGAAAGGCAGATAGTAACGAAGTCACAATTTATAGACCAGATCTGTGCTTCGTTGGGGGGTCGCGCCGCGGAAGATATCATTTTTGGTGAGCCTTCCTCAGGTGCCTTGGACGATTTGGAAAAAGTGACCAAACAGGCCTATACCATGGTGGCCTATTACGGATTGGACGAAGTAATAGGCCCGATAAGTTTCTACGACTCCTCGAGCCAGAACGAACGGTTGTTGGGCAAACCCTATAGTGAAAATATGGCGCAACAAATCGATAAGGAGGTCAAAGGGTTAGTGACCGCGGCCTATGAAAGAACAAAAAGCCTATTGCTGGAGCATCGCGAAGAACTTGAAAAACTGGCCCAGCTCCTCCTAAAACAAGAGGTGGTCGAAAAAGAAGATCTGGAGAATATTCTGGGTAAGAGAGAAATCTTGGAAATACTTGGGAAAGAAGGATGACCGACAAGACTTCAAACAACACTCATTTAAATCTTGAACATAAAAAACGAAACGTCATGGAAAAAACACAAAAATCCGAAGAGCTAATCCAGAATGAAAACCTGCATTTTGAGCACCGCCAATGGGAATCCGAACTTGAATTATGGGAAGACGAGCTGAAATCGTTCAATAACCGATTGAGCGAGTTGGTGACCCGATGGACCAAAAAAGAAGTCTTGAAAGAACTGGAACACTATCAAAACGAATTTGTACTTCATGAAGGGATCATCGATACCATGCGTGGGATATCGAGGAACATGAAACCAGCATTGCTGGGCACAGCCAAAATGGAAAGGATATGATGAATGTCGTCCTGGTAAAGAAACATTTAGATTTTAGGGAACGTATGGAAACGCAAAGACAGATCTATGTGGACCTTAAAAAAAAGTTTTTCCGCTTTCTGACCAAATATATGTAAACACATGCTCGGTCTAAAACTGCCCAAGAAAAATGACCTGAAGAGATACCGTACCCTGTGTGGCATACTTGGCAAATTTGGTTTTGGCGATGTTATATCGCATAGCAGCGCAATGAAGCTTATTCCCAAGGGATATCTCAAAAAACATCCCGATACCGAAAAATTGCTTGCACTGTCCACCTTTGAACGCATACGTATGGTATTGGAAGAGTTGGGGCCGACCTACGTAAAAATGGGACAAATGGTCAGTACTAGAGAAGATGTACTTCCACCGGAACTTATCCATGAACTTGAAAAACTGCAAGACCACGTACCGTTCCTAAAAAATTTTGAGGTAGAAAAAGCGGTAACGGAAGGATTGGCCGTAGCCCTTGCAGACCATTTCAGTTCCATAGCGCCAAATCCACTGGCAGCCGCATCATTGGCTTAGGTACATGAAGCCTATTTGATCAATGGCGACCGTGTGGCACTAAAGATACAGAGGCCCGGTATCAGGGAGATTATCGCTTCCGACATTGCCCTGATGAAAGAGGTGGCAAGGGCTTTGGAAAAGTACAGTGCACAAGCACAGGCCTTTCAGCCCATACAGCTCATTGCCTCCTTCGAAAAAAGTATCCATGAGGAACTCAGTTTCCTTCAGGAAATGGGCCATATGGAACGCTTTGCCAAAAATTTTGAAGGCAACAACGCCATTTTTGTTCCCAAAGTTTACCGTGAACTGAGCAACGACCATATTATCTGTATGGAATTCGTGGACGGGATAAAAGTATCGGAACTCGAACAGTTAATATCCTCGAACATCGATTCCCGAGCGGTGGCAAAGGTGGGCGTAGACCTGTACCTAGAGCAGATTTTGGAACACGGATTCTTTCATGCCGATCCGCACCCAGGAAATATCTTCGTGCTCTCCGAAACCGAAAAAATCTGTTTTATCGACTTTGGGATGATGGGCAGTATCATGCCCAATGACAAGGAGGCCCTGTGGGAACTTCTGACCGGTTTCATTCGCAAAGACTTACGCAAAATAATTTCCATACTGAAAAGAATCGCGGTAAACACAGAAATTCCAGATGTCAAAAAGTTGGAATATGACCTATTTGAACTCATCGAAGGCATCAGCAATACTTCTATTCGCAACATTCGTTTGTGCGTTACTTTGGAACAATTCAAGACCGTGATTCATGAGAATAAAATAACCCTGCCTCATTACCTCTACATGCTGACCCGGGCCCTGGTGATCATCGAGGGCGTTGGCCTAAAGCTGGATTCCCAATTTATTATTACCGACCACCTAAGGCCGTATCTAGCCAAAAGCGGCCGCAAACGTTTCGGCCTAAAACACCTTTTTACAAAAAACGTCAACCGGTTTCAAGACTATGCTACCCTATTAGATACACTGCCCGATGATATCGATGACATCCTCAAAAAAATAAACCACGGCAAACTGGTCATTGTTCACGAACACAAGGGCCTTGATAATTTCAAGAATGCACTGAAGAAAGCAATAAACCGTCTGGTACTGTCCGTTATCATCGCGGCACTCTCCATAGGATCGTCACTCTTGGTCATTGCCGACATGCACCCCAGAATTAAAGGTGTTCCCCTTTTGGGTGCCATGGGTTTTCTGCTTTCCGCGATATTGGGCTTCGTCATCGTAATTTCTATTTTTAGGAACAAGCAGGGTTAGATCCTCTTCCCCTATTTGCAAACTTTTTAAAACTATTGCGGCTACTTGATTCCTCTAGATTGATCCCGTTCATTTTTATGCTATAAATGCCTAACACCAAATTTTATCCCACCCTCTAAGAAATCCACTTGGGCCGATTGACATAACCTAATTCTTTTTCCTATAAACCATCATTCTGGATATGGAACTAACTGGACTTTTTCTTTTTCCTACAAATACCATAATTTGAGGTACGATTTACTGAGATTTATATTTCTCTTTTTTCCTACGCTTCTCCCCTAAATTGATTACCTTAGAATTTATCATACAAAAGAAGGCAAACCTAAGCCCCAACATAGGATATGGCCACTATTTTGATTATAGAAGACGACTGTACCATACGTGAAAACACCTGCGAACTTTTAGAAATGGAAGGTTACTTGGTGCAAAGTGCTACCAACGGAAAAGAAGGCTTTGAGAAATCGGTTCAAATCGTGCCCGACCTTATTGTCTGTGATATCATAATGCCCGAGATGAACGGACTCGCATTGTTGGGAAAGCTGGGCAACCATCCAGACTTGAAAACCATTCCCGTTATTCTATATACTGCGAAAAGCGAAAAAAAGGATATTAGGGTTGGAATGGATTTAGGAGCCTACGACTATATTGTAAAACCTTCGGACCTTGAAGACCTTTTGGCCTCCATAAAACGATGTTTGCTAGGCCGAAAGCCTGTTTAGAAACGAGTGCGACGCCGTATCCAATTAAGCTGCTATTTTACCTTTTGCTGCCGCCGACTGTTACTACATACGCAATTCATATGCACAGACAGCGGTTTGCACCTTTTTGGCAAGGGCCAACGAAAGTGCACCCGTAACTATATCCTTATCTTGGTACGATTTGTAAGCCCGGCCCATAAGTCCACGGACGTATACCATCCACAGGGTTTTACGAAGACTTGACACGCAGCAGGATCCTTGGATAAATTTTGATATCCAATCAAAAAGTATTAAAAACGCCACCAAACAGTTGCAAAAGTTACTAGGCAAAAATACGATTAGGGAATTTTAATTATAAAGTGCTTACGATGAACTCCTTGGAAAACAGAATTACAGTACTTAAAAATAGTACCAAGCCTTTGGAAAATATATCGGACCTAGATCCTTTGTTAGAGCGGTTGTCGCATTCCCGTCTAGTACTCTTGGGCGAGGCCTCTCATGGTACCCACGAGTACTATACATGGAGAACGGCCATAAGCAAGCGCTTGATTACTGAACATGGTTTCAATTTTATTGCCGTGGAAGGTGATTGGCCTGATTTTTATCGTGTTAACCGTTATGTAAAACACTACGAAAAAGGTCGGACCGACTCGGTGAAGGTATTAAAAGAATTTAACAGATGGCCGACATGGATGTGGGCCAATTGGGAAATGGAGGCTTTAATAAATTGGCTTTATGGACATAACGGAAAACTGTCCGCCAAGGAAAGGGTCGGTATCTATGGCCTTGACGTTTACAGCCTTTGGGAATCCATGGAGGCCATTGTCGATTACTTGCAGACACATGACCCGACCCTATTGCCAGCGGCAAAAAGGGCCGTGGGTTGTTTTGAGCCTTTTGGAGACGAAATGGGTATGGCATATGCAAGATCTTTGCAGCGCTACTTGCCGAAAACCTGCGAAAATGAGTTGGTTTTACTACTGAGCAATATTAAAAAACGTTCGCCTACCTTCAATACCGATATCGAAGCCTCACTGAATATGGAGCAGAATGCCCATGTTGCAAAGAACGCCGAGGCCTATTACCGATCTTTGGTCTCTGCAAACCAAAGTTCTTGGAACCTACGCGATCATCATATGATGGATACGCTGAAACGATTGTTGAACTTTCACGGATCGAACGCCAAGGCCATTGTTTGGGAACACAATACGCATGTGGGCGATGCCAGAGCTACGGATATGTCCCTTGAAGGTTCAATCAATATAGGTCAATTGGTACGGGAACAACTAACCGTCTTCAATCCCCAAATCGTAGGTTTGGGTTCTTACCAAGGTACGGTCATCGCCGGATCGGAATGGGGCGCACCCATGCGAAACATGCATGTGCCAGAGGCCATTGAAGGTTCGTGGGAATATTTGTTACACCGCACCGAAAAAGGGGATCAATCCCTTTTTATGGACCAATTAAGGGGAAATGACCTTTTCAATCATCCAATAGGACAGCGTGCCATCGGCGTAGTGTATCACCCACGTTACGAGCAACTTGGTAATTATGTGCCTTCCATAGTGCCTAAACGGTACGATGCCTTTATTCACATAGACCACTCGGAGGCCTTGCACCCGATGAAGGTGTTTGTGGATAAGAAGCAACTACCTGAAACCTATCCATGGGCCTTCTGACAGAATTATCCGCAAGTATAAATTGAAGGGGATATAAAGTCCTACAAACCGATGCAACGGAAATTAACGTTCAAACTCGTACGGGACGCTCGAATAATGAATTCTTTTGCAGAATTCGATTGCACGCTTTTTTGGTCGGGCCCATCAAGACTTGGGTGGCTACATTATTCCTTTAAGCCAGTGGACGGACTAGGTAATGGAATCCAATTGCGAAATATTTACGGGCAAATCCGCATTGGAAAAGGTGAGTATAACTGGTTCGCCGAAGACTACGGGAGGTTCACAGGCATAGTAACCGACCATCACTAAAATCGATAGTCCGCTAGAAAATTTCATCATTTTAACATTTAGAAGGTTACATAGTCAAAAAAAGCACTAATAGCGATAGAGGGCATTTACTTTACCGTGTGGGTCGGGCATACCCTCTTGCTCGGTTACATAGACCTTGCCGCCATTCAAGAATGTCTTGATGGCCGCCTTGTTCAATAAGGATACATTGGAATGGGAAGGAGCCTCATCGATTCTAACGTGCCTTTTTTCCGGATCATATACCCCCCAAATGTCTTCGTTGCGCAGTAGAAACAACGAATCTATTCTTCCTGCCAGCGCAGCAGGTACAATTTGTTGTACATCCAAAGACGTTCTGCCCTTACCATCGAACTGTCTAAACATTTCTATTTTCTCTATACGTTCACTATCGAAAACAGGAGCCATTTTTTTCCATGCCAATTCGCGCAGCAGCGATTCACTGGTTTCCGAAAGATTACAAACGATATGATCGTCCACTAGGTGATTATAAGTATTTACTTTCTGGTATATGGGAAACAAAAAATCTTGACATGCCAAGATCATCGGATTGTTTTCGTCCCGAATCAAGGTCATGAGTCCTCTATCTATGGCCCCAAAATAGCGTTCAATTTCGTCCTTACGATCACGATTTGCATCTCCATGTCCATGAAAAGTGGCCGCCCCACGACCGTCCTGTTGACTCCGGAACTGTAGGCTCTTTTGTTCATAATCGTATCCTACACTTTCCTCCATCCGCGAGGGTATCACATCTTCAATACCTATCTCCGTGCTACTGTGACGTGTCTGTTTGTAAAGTTTAACCTTTTCCAATTCAAGGGAAAGAACAAAAAATGGACCGTCTCCCGTAAACATCGGCAACAAGGGCGTAAGGTAAAGGCTGTTCGCCACGTGGTTAAATGGTTTAAAGGTAAGGGGTAACGAATATTTTTTTAAGATCCCATCGGTCAAAAACAGGGCAAGGCCATCGGACTGGTGACGCCAGAATTCACTATCGTCGACCAATGCTTGGATAGGTGCGACCAGTTCTTCGATCCGATCGCCTGTCAATGCTTCTTGTTCCAATTTGATCTTGACCTCTTTAACCATATTTTTTAGTAAAAGGGCATCCTTTCGCTGTAGTACTTCCTGCCCAAACCTGTGTGTGGGCAAGAAAATGGAAATACAGAATGCATCTCGCATGCTGTCCAATCCTTCGATATCCTTTTTAGTTATCAATGCCATCTCAAAATCGTTTTAGGAATATTTGTTAAGGCATGAAAATATGAACAGTTCACCTATGGTGAAATGATTTGGATCAGTACGATATCGCCTTTTTGTGAACAGGGCAAAATAGTTCGCTTCCAATACATGCATAAAAACCTTGATTTTTTCCGACCACAACTGTTGCACCTCTGTTTCTTCCTCCCAAAAGATAATAAAGGGGAAGCAGAACTCGCTGGATTCGATCATCCCTTAAATTCCCGCTATGAAGGTCTAGACTATAACAATAGTGGCGATAATGGTCGAGACCTTCATGGCCTCGTTCGTTCTATTGCTTATGCTGGACACGTACATCTCCATAGACCCCAAATCATTTCACGCTGTATCTCTATATTTTCCAACATGAGGACCAAACAAGATATGATTTTTCGGACACATTATTTAAAGCTCTTCAGGTTTCCGAAGTCTCCATCCTATCAAAATCAATATAGCAGCCAAAAGGTAATAGGGAATATGTAAGGGCGAATACCAGATATCCTTATTAAAAAGGAGTTCGGCAGTAAGCCATATCAAGAGTACAATTCCCTGCAAAACAATCCAAACCGAATATTTCCTTACCTTTCGCATGGTCAATATAATTATGACAATACTAGAAAGGCCGATAACCGTAAATAGAATAATCGCCGGAATCAGAAAATTTTTGAACGGTGTTCCATCCAATAGCGACAGGGGCATTTGCAATGCGTCTCCTGTCGGGTCGGCAAGCAAACCTAAGCTACCCGCCAGAGCGGATATTCCCAAAATAAACAAAAGCGACAATGCCCCTATTCTCAACATTTTTGTTTTCATCCAATAATTTTGTATATAAGCATTAAACGTTCACGGGAAAGCTGATTCTCCTTAGAATTTTTCATTTTAAATGTTTTTACTATTCCCACCCCACAACTGATATAGTTAAAAACGATGTCCGTAGTGGTCCTTCCGATTTCGATATTGTTCGCAAAAGTGGAATAGCCGAGTAGGTCGGAGGTTCCAGTTGCCGCCCAAATCGATTTTCATGCCTGCCCCGATTTCCCAACTAAGACCGTGACCTGAATCAGCGGTTATATTGCCTGCGGAGTTCACTACTTCAATATGAATATAAGAATACCGCCCGACTAAGCAGGGAGTAAAAATTCTCGAAAGTTCCAACAGGATGAATAAATTGGGGTTCGAACGTATAACCGGTTTCTTTGAAATCGGTGTCCCCTCTCCCACAAAATTGGAGTTGTCAGATCTAAACCGGTTCCGGCCCCAACTCCCATAGGCACCCCAATCGGGCATAAAGCGATAGCAGAGGACCACCTTGAATCCGAATCCGTGTTGAGTTATCTATATCCGAGATTCTGGGTCGCCAAATTTATATTGCGACCCAGTTCTGCCGACCATTTACCTTGACCACTTGCCATGTTAATCAGCATAAGTCCGGTTACAATCGAACCGAAGAATTTTAGAGATTTCATAGTGCTTTGATTTAAATAGGATGTCTCAAAAGTAGTTGGGGCGTTTGGGTTAAAAAATGACCAAAATCATACCTGCCGAATTGTAATGATGATTGTTATCGTTGATTTTCCTGCTATTTCAATATAGAAACTACCTTATGAGAATTAGGAAAGATAAAAAAATCACCTCCATAGAAAAATACATACGGCCTCAACCCTGAATGGAGAGGGGCCCTAATCTTGAGTTAGAATTAACAGTTTAAGCGGTACCGGTCTTCTAACTGGAAATTATGGATAAGATGACGTCGAGGTAGATTTTCTCTGCAAATCTTCGGTTCAATTCCAGTTCTCATTGGCAAATCGTTTCTTAATTCCACTATAGATAAGCCTAGAAAGGATTACCTGATGGTCTTTTTGATTTTATTGACAAACCGATCCCATAGGATTCCTGTGAGATTTGGGGTTCGACTATTTCCTTTCAATGCTGCGCTCCGGGAATTTGCCCTTGGACAACATTTGCAAAGGCTCACAGGCCGATTCGGCCCATCACGAAAATAAGCTGGTCGCCGATGGAATCAAGTTGGGCGCCCTTAGGACTGGAAATTTTTAGTTTTATCACCAAAAAGGCCGTCGCTGGCATCCGTGCTGTAACTTGCCAAAAGGAACTAGGACAATATTTGTCGTTCTTCCAGGATGAGGGCCATCAATACAGTTACCACTGCGATGCAATAGAATGAGAACCAGTCGGCAATGATGTAGTTAGCATAACGGCTTTATTTCTCGAGCAATGGTTTTAGCTTGCCCATGATTTCGTCCACAAAAAGTGGCGCATCGGCAACAATAGACTCTCCGGTTATGGCATCCACATCAGCCATTTTATAGCTTCCTTCCCCGGAGGTAGTCAGTACAACCATCTTATTTTTGTCATATTGGTGAGTATCGATGAAGGTCTTCACCGATAAAGGAGGTTTCCAATTTTCCCAAGTGTGAATTATCAATAAGGCATCGAAATCCTTTGAGTCGATTACGCCCAGACCGGAAACATCGATGACCTTAATGTAAACGGAATCCAATTCGTGGTGCTCCATGACCCCAGCGGTAACGGCATTTTTGAAGTCGCTGCCCTGAGTGGCAATCAAAAGGTTCTTTTCAAATAGGGTGGAATTGACTTCATAAGGCATAACAACACTCATGGAATACTGATGTTGGTACCACCTGAAAAACAGAAAAAATGCGACCATAAGACCCAAGATCGTCCAAAGTATTTTTTTAAAAGCCTTCACGTTATTTTGCTTTTATGGGTTGTCAAAAGGTGTTTAAGCGGTTGTTTCAGATTCTCTAAATTCCTGTAGGGTAGGACTATCTAGATTTGGATGGGCACCGGAAATAATCGGCAGTGGGTTTTCATTCAAAAATGGGTAAAGTTTTGGGTAGTCGGTCTCGATAGCAGTGGATTGTGTGATTACGGTTTGTATTCGCTGTAATTGGCTCATAATCCAGAGTCCAGAATGTTCGCCATTTGTTCGCTATCAACAATGTATTCGGTTATCTTGAATACTTCCTTGCGATTGTTTCGGAAGATTTTTACGAACTGGGCCATTTCCTCCTCCAGATGTCCGTGATCCGTTTTTATAATACCTGCATCAGCATGGTTAGGGTTTTCTACCAAATAGCCCAGGCGGGTACGATGTTTCCTCACTTTCTCAAGCAAGTCCTTTACCTTTTTTTGAAGATCGAACAGCTTTTTATTAAGTTCTTTAACCAACTCCAGATTTTCAGGTTTGCTGATCCACATCAAATATTTTTCTATCAAATGATGCAAAAAACGGAGGTCGTCACTATAGAACTCCAAATCGGATTTCCAATGTTCGCTCAGTACATAGAGTTCGTCCCAAAAGCCATTCTTTAGAAAATCGAGTTCCAGATCATATTTTTTATCGCTCATGTCATATGCTTTAGAATTACCGACCATAAATGTAGTGGATAGGCAGGTCAATAAAAATGACTAAAATCATGTGTATTTAGTGGGCTCTATGACAAAGATCATTTTTACTTTTATCGTGTTCGTATAGCTTCACATCATCAATTTTAATACTTAGGATTATGAAAACGGTTCTTTACGCGACGGACTACTCGCAAAATTCAGTCGCTGCCTTACAGTTGGCGTATCTTTTGGCACATAAATTCAAAGCGAAGTTAATCGTCATGCACGTTTTCGATATTCCGATTTCTTTGGCAAGCCCCGTATCGGTAAGCTATATGAACAAAGAGAAACAGCTTTTTGTGGAGAACCGTTCGAAATTGAAGACGTTTTGTTCGGAACATCTTGGGGATGGTCAGGGAAATGCCAACATCAGTTTTGTGGTGGAAGAGGATGGTTCCGTTTGGAACGGTATCTTGGAAAAAGCCATACAATTCGATGCTGACATAATCGTGGTCGGCACTAAAGGGGTAAGCCAAGTAAAGAGATTTCTTCTGGGAAGCACGACCAAGGCCCTGATTCGAAAAGCCCCATGTTCAGTATTGGCCGTACCGGAAGCTGCTAAAGCCGTACCTTTCGATAAAATGGTCTATGCCACCGATTTTGAACAGGCCGACATTTTCGCCCTTCGAAGACTGGTTAAAATCGCCAAAAAATTCGCTGCCCAAGTCAGGGTGGTACATATTACGACGCAAAAGGAGTATGCGGGCGAAGAACAAATGGAATGGTTCAAGGAAATGCTGAAAGAAAAAGTTGATTATAAAAAATTGGATTTCGACCTTATTATTTCGGATACGATCTTTGAAGAACTGGTCCGGTATTTGGAAGATTCCGAAGCCGACCTACTCGCGATGTTGGAGCGCAAGGACCACACCCTCTATCAAAAATACCTGCAAAGCGATATGGTCAGGAAATTAGTCAAGGACATTAAAGTACCCCTACTCAGTTTTAATGCGATCGGACACTAATGCACCAACATACATTCTTAATCTTTATTTCGGACTCAACCAAAACCCTATCCGGTTTCTTTGGGGCTTCGTTATTTTCTACTACTTTTTGACCGCCGATCATCGTCATTTCACTTTTGATTTTGTCGCAGTTCACAAAAGCAAACCATTGCTGAGCCTTGGCAGATAGCGGATGCTGAAATTCGGGAAATGCTCCAAGCTTCTCAGCATTATCCGCGTTTTTCGTTTGACAATCATTTTCCGGAAACTTTTGGCGACAGATTTCGGCGTAGCCAGATGAAGATGGGTAGGTGGGGGGAAGATAGACCAACGAACTTGCTTCGGTTTTTATTTATGTATTCGTCCTCAGTAGCAATTTTTTCATCTGTATCCTACGTCGCTGGTGTGACTTATTGGGTTAGGTGTATGTTGAGATTCGGTCATCGAAAAAATGAGTTTGGAAAGAGGATACTCTAATCCGGTTTAGAAACATCGTTTTACCAGTACCCTCGATCTCTGTTTGTTATTACGAAGTCGGTGGCGTTATCCCGAAGCTTAGCTAATCTTCGTGTTCACACAGTAGTGGGCAATCTCATGGTGATTTACCCATATCTGCATGTACTGTATAAAAACCGACTTGATATTCTTGACGGTGTTGGAAGCCACCTTGATCACGTTCTGAAGCGCGTTCTCAAAACTTACGGTTAAGTTGTCCATGATCTCTACTACTTAATACTGCCATAATTCAAGTTATAAATGATCAAATGAAATTGCCATCTTCGTCCGCTTTGACCTTTAAGGTCTTGTCGCCGTTTTGTAAAGTCAGTTTATAGGTCATTTTCGAACCTTTCTTATCATTATAGGTTACACTGTAAACGTCTTTGCCAATAGTCCAAGCAGGGAACCTGTTCAAAACTGCCTTCTTTACCGCGGTTGGAATGTTGATGTCCTTGAACCGCTCAACGGTACGGATAAGTTTTCCATCACGGTCAGAAGCTGCAAGGATTTTACCTCTGGAATGTAAAACGATATATTATACACATCAAATTCATCCGAATAAAAATCGGAACTTGTTGGGTGGAATGCGGCCACTTTTCGCTCCAACATTTGCACCAGAACCGAAATTACCTTTTTCGAGTTGACATCGTTTAGATATTTGTAATTGGTGGCAACGACTACAACTTCCGAAAGTTGCTCCGTCTTTACTCTCTGGGAATAGGCTTAGGTGGTTAATCCAACAACTAATAAACCCCATAATACATTTTTCATAATTTTAAAATTTTAGTTAAACTACCGTTTGATCATAAAATTTTTAAGATTTACATGGGCTAATTTATCTCCTCACAGCGTGTGATACAAGGATGTAGATCAGTCCATTGATTTTCTTTTGGCCTTCCAAGACATATTTTCGAAACCAAAACTGACCAATATCATATGCCCCCATAACAACTTCGTTTAGTTTTGGCATAAACACAAATAATGGGTCATGAGAAGAAATCTGGACCAACAGGAGGGCGTTGAACTTTTGAGCAATAACTATATCGGTCACTTGGGATATATATCAAAGTCCTACCCGTATGTAGTTCCCATTACCTACTATTATGATGATGCCACCCATACGATTACAAGCTACTCATCCGAAGGTCACAAGATAGCTGCCATGCGGAAAACTCCTTTAGTCTCCCTGTGTGTTGATGAGATTACCTCGGTAGCCGATTGGCAATCGGTCTTGGTACTTGGTAGGTTTGAGGAACTTTCGAATATCGATGCCAAGCACATGCTACGGCAATTCTCGGAAGGTGTAAAAGCCATCATTGAACGTTCACCGGAAAAGAACGCCCGGTTTATAAGTGATTTCTCCGCTCGGATCAGTAGGGACAAAGCATCCCTGGTTTTCCGGATAAAGATCGAAGATATCACCGGCAAGAAAAGGATATCTCAATAAGCGACCTACGGCCCTGTACTTTTCTACTAAGGCAAGACTGGTTATATCTTTAAAGGTAATGTGTCTTTTGAAAAACCTGAAATCGATTTTTCAAATATCAACATACCCCGTAATGGGATATCAGCCTTCGAAAATGTGCGCGGAGCTATCTGGGTCGGTAAAATATAGCCATACTTATGTATATCATTTTCAAAGGCTAGGTTTGAACCTACTTTTGTTTTCAAAATGCGTAACCTAAAATCATAAGATAATGAAAACAGATTCAAAGATTAAATTGGACGTGCAGAACGAACTCGCATGGGAACCAAGTATCGATGAAACAAAAATCGGGGTTGCCGTTGACGATGGTATAGTAACCCTGAGTGGAGAGGTAGATAGCTATACCAAGAAAATGGCGGCTGAAAGAGCTGCCAAAAGCGTAAGCGGAGTAAAAGCCGTTGCAGAAGATATCGTAGTGAAATATTACTCAAGTTTAAACAAATCAGATACTGAAATCGCCAAGGCGGCCGTGGATGCCTTAATATGGCATTCCTCAGTTCCGAACGATACTGTAATGGTAAAGGTAGAGAATGGTTGGATATACCTTTCGGGAGAGGTCAAATGGTCTTACCAAAAGGATTCCGCTAAAAACGCGGTAAAGGATTTGACAGGAGTCAAAGGAGTCAGCAACAACATATTAATCAGGCAAGATGTGAAACCCTATATTGTGACGGACAATATCGAGGAAGCTTTTGAACGATCTGCGCGAATCGATGCAAAAGATATTACTGTCACAACAGATGGTCATACGGTAACCCTTAGTGGAAAGGTACATTCCATTAAAGAGAAAGAAGAAGCGGAAAGGGCGGCATTTAGGGCTCCTGGAGTGTTTAATGTTGTCAACAACCTTAAAGTACAATATTATCCTACATACGCTTAACTTCTATTAAAAACCCATCTAGACATTTTTTTATAAAGCCCCGACTTCCCCACGTTCATTCGGGGCTTTATATATGGGTTTTTTTACTAAAATTTATACTATGAAGATTATTTAGTGTAATGTCAACGATATCAGGGCTGTCGTTCAGAAGGATTATTTTGAAACCATCGGCAAAATGGATGCTGATATTCTTTGCTTTCAAGAGACCAAAGGGTAGGACGATCAAGTATGAAAAGCCCTATCCTCGCTGAATAGGTATCAAATCGTTGGTAATTCCGCAGCTAAACACGAATACTCCGGAACGGTCTTGATGACAAGGGTAAAGCCCCTGAAAAGAATATCATAAGAAGACCGCCGCCGCCGATGCGGCCAAACGTGTAGCCGGAGTTAAGGCCGTAGCCGAAGACATTGACGGCAAATATTGTAATGCGTACAAAAAAACGGGCATGTAAATAGTAAAGGCGGTAGTGAATGCATTGAAATGTAATATCTAGAAGTTGTAAAACTGACCAAGGTCACTTTAGCGATAAAGCGATGTAAAGGCCTGATCGGAAGTGGAGAGAAATTTTAACTTGTCATAGGAAACAGAAGGCCTCTGTTTGCTGTTTCTGCTTTTGGGGATTTTGAAATCCGGTTCACGGAGGATTAAGACGGTTTTTTGACAACCATTCCATGGTTTGAATTTTTTCTAGTTCCTCCGCTAGCCTATCTAATTGAAAGCGGTATCCCCTGGCCAGCAGCAAGAAGTTTTCTTGGTTCAATAGACTGATATAGCGGGCCGCATCCTCTTTCGGAAGGCCCAAACCCCTTAAAATGCCATAGGGCCCCGAAGACATGGCACCTAAAACCGTGCCATCGAGGTCATGCAAAAACTGGGAAACCAAATTTCCCGCAATAAATAAGGTGCCGATCTCGGGGTTGCAGAATAGTCCAAAATCGGTATTAGGTCCTAAAGAACCTCTCCAGTAGGCCTTAAGCTCTTCTCTGGAATTCAGAATTTTTTTCTCGCCTGAAATGCAGCGGTCTCCCAACTTCCCCAACACGGATAACGAAAACCGCTCCGATCCGTCATTTTGGGCGATTTTGATAGCATCCTCCACTTGCCATAAATGCGGATAATTACGAACGAAAAAATGTTTTTTCGCCTGTTTTTGAATTCTTGGTCTCATGGTAACGAATATTCATGGTGTCTTGCGGGCTGGGCATTCCGTGACACTAGGATAAGACACATTTCAATCTTACCACATGACCTAAATCATTTCAAAGCGATTACGATAAAATTTGTCTTAAAAGGATTAAAATTGTTCATTTAATGAAAGAGTAAAAATGATGACAAAAATAACGGAAATGTACTCGTAGCCTTATACCTCCACAGATCGAGGGGCAGAATAAATACTCTATGTGGAATACAACAATCTACCCGAAATCCGGTAGGTTCCTGCGTTCCTCCTTCTTTAAATTGATAATCGTGAAGCCATGATAGGTAGTTCCCAAACCTTCGTCCCTATAGCTGAAAGGCTTCGAAGGGCGGTTTCCCTAGCCGAGCCGATCATGCCGGCAAAATTTTCCCCGACAATCCCGGTGCCGCCATTGGGCTTTTCTTTGAAATGACCTTTGCCGTATAGCTCCATAGGGTTTTGCGCCGCCCGTTTTCTTACGGATGCACAGGCCATAGCCATCATTTGTCTTTGCACATCGATAAAGTTATGTGATATCCTATGGATGAATTTCCCTGAGACTGTCAAGTTGCTATAGGGTAGTAGTTTGATAAAATCATTTTTTTGGGATGGCATTCAGTTGGGCAGTTGCAATTGCGGTCGCATTCTCGATATATTTTCCGCCCTCGTTAAGCAAAGAAAGTGTTGCCATAACATCATCATATAAAATGTGATGCCCGTCATATTCCACGAGCGGACCTGTATGTATCTTTGATAAATATATTCATGTAAACGACATATGAAAAAAGGTTTGGTACTTTCAGGGGGCGGAGCGCGGGGCATTGCCCATATCGGGGCTATAAAGGCTTTGGAGGAAAATGGTATTTATCCATCGCACATCGCCGGCACCAGTGCCGGGGCCATTGTAGGCGCATTGTATGCGGCGGGATGTACGTGGGAGGAGATGCTTGATTTTTTCAAGACTACCCAAATTTTTGGCCTGAACAAATACGCCATAAGCAAACCTGGCTTTGTTGACACCGACAAGTTCTACGACCGTTTTAAATCTTATCTACCCACAGATACTTTTGAATCACTACAAAAGCCACTTTATATTACTGCCACAAATCTTCTTGACGGCACATTAAAAGTATTTCATAGCGGGGAGCTCATAAAACCTATTTTAGCCTCGGCGGCCGTTCCGGGAATATTCGCACCCGTTCAAATCAAGAATGGCTATTATATCGACGGGGGTATCCTGAACCTCTTTCCGGTAGATTTGATCCAAATGCACTGCGATCAAATTATAGGCGTTTCTGTCAATCCTTTTGAAAAGATAAGAATCACAGATCTCAAACACGTCCATAATGTTATGGAAAGAGCCTACCATATCATGCTAGTTAACGATACCTCCAAGAAATTTAAAGATTGTGATATATTAATACGTCCACAGAACATAGGCAATTTTAGCATGTTCTCATTGAACAAGATGGACACCATCTTTGACTTGGGCTATACCACTGCCAAGAAAGCCCTTCAATCGTATCAAGGATTCCAGCTACCCGATACCTTGTCCTAAATATTCGGATTTGAATAACCTTTCCGATATCGGAGTACTAGCGTAAATCATCCCGATGGAGTTACAAAGACGATTATTTATTGTCCCTTAAGCCTTGGAAGAAATTCTGATGAAATCTAGCGGGCCTTGATAGTTATGCTAACTGCAGATGAATTTCCGTAGCAACACCTGCGGACTGGCAACCGGTCGATGATGTCATCGCTCCACCAGCCGAGCTAACGAACGTATCGAGGCCAAAAACGGTGAAATGGAATGCACCGACCGGTTTTTTTACGCCTGGAAGTTGAAAAAAGCAGGAGATATTGGATGCGGTACTTAAGAAACGGATAGTTCTAATTATCCTTTTGTGTCACCCTATGAAAAATCTATAAAGGCAATGCCCTTTTTATACTAATTCTTTGAGGATCATCCTGTAACACCAGTAAGAAAGAGAATAATGAAGGTTTAGAATTACATACTGGTACTGATGGTATTTCAAAGCTATGGCCGGATGTGGGTGTGGTCGTGAGTATACCTGTCAAGAAAGAATCCCTACCAAACCACAGGTTCCGCCCCTTTTCCTCAAAAAATAGTCCCCAAACGTTTTATTAATTGTGCCAATACCAAAGATCCTAGGGCGAACAGGGCAGCCCATCCCAATTGTTCGAAAAAAAAGGTTTGGAGAGAGAGTGCGGTGGCCAAAGGAGGAATCAAATAAACACCGAAGGTAATGGTCAGCGACAAGACCAAGGCGCCCCAAACCCAAACATTCGTGGTCACTTCATTCTTTAGGAAAGATTTCGAAAGCTTCGGCATGTTAAAAATATTCAACAACTGGGCCAATACCAAGGTGTAGAACGCCATATTGTTTATCGCACCCGAATCTAGGTGCAAAACAGTATCCGCATACACCACTACACCAATGACGGCCATTGAGATAGTTAACCCGTATAGCACGGTGGCATGCCAGTCGCTTCGTCTCATAATGGGCTCTTTGGAATTTCTGGGCGGTAGTTCCATAATATCTTTTTGACCTTTCCCAAGCCCCAAGGCCAAGGCCGGAAATGTAT
This sequence comes from uncultured Flavobacteriaceae bacterium, assembly GCA_963734985.1. Taxonomy (GTDB): domain Bacteria; phylum Bacteroidota; class Bacteroidia; order Flavobacteriales; family Flavobacteriaceae; genus Pricia. The sequence goes on along the minus strand of CAVTJB010000002.1, from coordinate 304,215 downwards.
CCGTAACCAGGTTTAAGAATAGGATCTGCAGGGGTAACAATGGTGCGGGTAAATTCAGCTGCGCCGCAATTCCCACTGAGAGTATCTCTGCCAAATTACAGGACAATAAATACACCACAAATTGCCGAATATTCCGAAAGACCACCCTGCCCTGATGTATGGCCAACTCTATTGCCGTAAACTTATCGTTCTTAAGAATGACATCGGCCGCCTCACGGGCCGCACCTGTTCCCCTAATGCCCATAGCGATACCAATATCCGCCTTTCTTAAAGCGGGGACATCATTGATTCCGTCACCGATCATACCGACCACATGATCGTGTTTTTGATATAATTGTATCAGCCTCAGCTTCTGTTCCGGGGTCGTTCTGGCAAAAACAACCGCGTTGAGCAATTGTTCCGTTGCAATTCCATCCGTTTCTTCTATGCGTTCGAGATTTTGGCCCCTTAGGACTCTACTTTTATCCGCAGACAACGATAATAATCCGATATCTTCGGCAATTTTTTGTGAAGTCCCGGGATGGTCTCCGGTAACCATGACCACCTTGATACCAGCCTTTTTGTAGATGTCTATGGTTTCCCGGACATCGTTTCTTGCCGGATCAATGCAACCCATAATGCCCACGAAGGTCAGGTCTTCCAAAAGGGTATCCAGATTAGGTTGGTTCTCTGTTGATTTGCAGGCGAATGCCAGTGTACGGAGGCCTTGAGACGCCAATTCATGTACTTGATCGAACCATTTTTCTTTATTGTTAAAAGGTATCGTTTTGTCGTCTTTCAAAAGTGTTTCGCAATGGACCACCAGACTTTCAAAGGCCCCTTTCGCAAAGACTTGAAAATCATCTTCGGATAGATGCGCGGTCGCCATAAGTTTCCGTTCGGCATCAAAAGGCAGTTCCAATATTTCGGGAAATTTTTTTCGAATGTCTTCTGGGGAATATCCTATACGGCTGGCAAAATTTAGCAAAGCGACTTCCATGGAATCTCCATACCCTTCCAACGAAATAGACTTTACATTATTACACAACATACTGGCCATCATCATCCTTATCGAACGCTAAGGTATTTCTTAACCCCTCGAATTCGCCCCTATTCTTATGTGGGATATCGGCGAGGTAATCGTCCTCGAATACCAAGGTATGCACTTCCATTTTATCTTCGGTCAATGTTCCCGTTTTATCGGTACAAATAATGTCTGTGGCCCCGAGGGTTTCCACGGCTTCCATTTTTTTAATAATAACCTGTTTTTTCGAAAGTCGAAGCATTCCCCTTGCCAGTGCAATGGTAGCGACGATAGGAAGACCCTCAGGTATTGCTGCAACGGCCAAGGCCACGCCCGTTTCTATCATCAGGACCAAATCTTTACCATTTAGGTAGCCCGAGATGACGATTATAAGGGCAAGAATCAAGGTAAACCCAATGAGCCATTTACTAAGATGATTCAGTTTTTTTTCCAAAGGGGTCGCTTGCTTTTGGGCATCAATACCCATTTGCTGTATGTTTCCCAATTGGGTATATTTTCCTGTAGCGGTAACGATTGCCCTTCCGAATCCGGTCATGACCATGGTACCCTTGAATATCATGTTGGATTGCCGAGTAATGGGGAGGTCGGCGGATAGTATTTTTGTATTTTTATGAATTGAAACACTTTCCCCCGTCAACTCCGACTCCTTAACCGTTAAATTGTCGACCGCCACCAATCGCGCGTCGGCGGAGACGACATCGCCGCCTTCCATCATCATAATGTCTCCTGGCACCAATTCCGATGCCCTTATCTTTCTGATCTGGCCCGACCTGATTACCGTAGTCATTGCCTGACCCATTTTACGCAAGGCTTCCAAGGACCGAACGGCCTGCAATTCCATAAAAAAACCTATAGCTACTGAGATCAGTATTACAACAATTATAGCGATGCCCTCCAGCCAGTCACGAAAAAGAAAGGCCAACAAAGCCGCTACTACCAAGATGTAAATAATCGGATCGATTAATTGATCGAGAAGAATGCGCATCCTATTTTTGGGCCGATGCTCGGGCACTTGGTTCTCCCCATAGGTTTTAAGACATTCTTTTGCGCGCGATACGCTCAATCCGCTATCAATATTGCTGTTTAATTGTAAGGCAACATCTGCCGACTCAAGGGAGAATGGCGATTGGACCATAGTAGTACGGATTTAGGGCATCATATTAGTGTTATAGAAAACATGCGATATGAAAGTATATAGATATACCCTCGAGCCAAACCTATTTTATGTGGATGCAACCAGGTTTTGGCAGGAGGGTATTGCAGAAAAAAAAAGGCTTGCTTTTCAGTACCTTATCCAATCTGTACCTTTTTAGGTGGCAGTTTCTTTGCTTCTTCCTTTTTCGCAAGATTAAAGCTTAAAATTCCGTCATTATATTTGGCCTTGATAGCCTCTTGTTTAATACTTTCGGGCAGTTGCAATGAACGTTCGAAGGCAGTGTAACTGAACTCCCTGCGGGTGTAATTATCCTCTTTTTGTTCGTCAGAGGTGGATTTTTCCGCCTTGATGTTCAAGCAACCGTCTTCTATGGTTACTTCAAAATCTTTTTTGGCAAAGCCTGGAGCGGCCAGCTCGATCTCGAAGTTATCATCGGTTTCCTTGATGTTCAGTGCGGGCTCCAATCTCTTTCCGTTCCAGAAAGTATCGGGCATCATTTTCCTGACCCAACCACTATTATCGAAAAAATCGTCGTCCATGTCGAAAAAATCTTGGGTAATCAGGTTTCCCAAGGGTCTTCTTTTAAATTTTACTAGTGCCATAATAGTATGTGTTTAAGGGCTAACATTTTCTTACACCGAAAGTACATCCAACTACCTTTGGAGAAAATGATTTAGGTCAGTCCGGCTAAATTTCTTTCCCATTAAATTTGGATAACTTTATCGCTACCTCAATGAATCGTCTCGATTTCCTTTCCGGCTTTTTTCCAAGAAGCAAAACCGCCTTTTAAATACCCCAAGGTATTATCAAATCCGATACGGGCCAACCGGGTGGCCACTTCTTTCTCCCTATCTTTATCGGCCACGATAAGCAGCGGCGTTTTGATGTCGACTATTGTGGTACCCATCCAATTGGCGAAACTACCGTCGATGCCGATATTATAGGAATCTGGAATAAAACCTTTAGCAAATGTCTCGGCTTCGCGTGTATCTATGACGATAGGGCATTGCGTTCCCATGGCAGCTTCAAAAGCATGTACGTCTAAAGCTGTAGTCCCTTTTTTGACGACCTCATCTATGCTCTCATAGCCTTGAATGTTCGCCAATACATTCTATGGAAAATAGCCTGGAAGTGGAGTCAATCCCGTTAGGATGGCATCTACAAAATCCTCCTTGGTCATGTCTGGCTGCAAGGCATCATTGGTCTTTTTTTGATGTCCCAAAGTATTGGTTGTTTCATCGCTCATCATCTTACCGCAGGCACTTCCGGCCCCATGTCCGGGAAATACGATGATATCCTTGCCGACAATGATATTGTAGGTGGTTTTCATACTGGTCGGCCCATATACGATATCGGCCCTGTTTTTTTTGCCAAATCGATATGACCTGAAACGAAGTCCGCTTGAAAATGGGTCTCAAAGACATACTTAATTTTTTGCATTCCGTTCTTTCGCCATTTCGATATAGTGATCACCTCCGCGTAAAGGGTCTATAATGGCGGCCTCCCCATTGCTCTCGATATAGTGGGCACCTTGTGCCAAACAACCTGTATAAATTTGTTCTATTTTCATGATTTCTAAGTAAGGGTTCACATGCTGTAAAGGTATAGTCCATTCAAAACCCGTACAGTATCTTAGGTATCAAAGCTGAAAAATAGCAGGATTAAAAGAAATGGCCTAAATCAATAGTGGTCTCATTTCAGGGCAGATAACATCTTTAATGTTAGTAGTCCGTATCGAAATTGATACTCCATAGACCCCGGACTTCGTTCTCTCCGTAGCCTATGGCCTTATCATTTGGGTATAAGATTTTTAAAGTGGACAAAGTTTCCGGTAAAACCTGGGCATTGGGCTTACCATGGCATTGCAGGCACATGGTATTCGTGGTAATCGGATAATAAAAATCGACCTCGCCATTCTCTCTTTTTACGATGGGCTTTGGTTCCTTCCCTGAAGCAATCAATTTTTTGAAATACGTTATGTAACCCAATTCCTCTTCATTGGCAGTATTCATCGGGTTCCGAGGTTTGTCCGATATCCTTTTTATAATGGCGTTGTTCATGACGGATATACTATCGGTTAACGCCAATGCCTTTGTATTACAGAATTCGATTGCGCCAATAGTTCCTGCTTCACTGATGGCTTTCATAAGCTTTTTTCCCAAAGCTGTTTTGGCTGCCATGGCATGCGCCATGCCTATATCTGCATTTTTCTTTTGTATTTCTTTGGATATAATATTCCTGTTTAGCATTATGCCTTTCCCATCTCCCTCTCTTAGGGCCTCATCGTACCAGTTTGGTCTTTGAATATCATAATCGTAAATGTACTCCGCAATCTGGGCAATGGCATCATCAGGGTAGGGTATGTAGGGCATGCTACCAAATTCAAATATGGCATCGGGCATTTTGCTCTCCTGTTCGGGGTCGTTGACCCATTTAATCAGGTCTTCAGTAAATTGCTCCTTGGTGGTGTTCTCTCCGATGTAGTAACCTTTTACAGCTATCATAGGAGGTGCGATCATGCTTTCTGGCGAATCTTTGGGATTATGGCAGATGTAACATTCTTGCTCCATGATCAATTTTCCGGGATGTGTTTTTTGAGGATGGATTTCCGCTGTAACCGCATTATCATTTAGTGGTTCAATCTTGGTTTTTGGTGTATGGTTACAGTTTAAAGATAATAGGGCGGCTACCACGAGAATTACGCTCTTTTTCATGTTGTGAAATTTTCTGGTGCAAGCTCCGAATTTTGACATTGTAGGGAAATGATTTTTGTCAGTTTGCCATAATTTAACCCAACTCCTTAAAAAGGAAATAGATTCCCATAAAGAGCACAAACCAACCTACGGGTCGCCTAGACGGCAATCAAGGCCGGTGACGAAAAAACGAAAGCGGTCTTGCCGTCCACCAACTTTTTTCTTAAATTCTGTACCGCACCCACCAATTAGGTTATACCTTCCACGGAAAGGAAATATGCCGTAGCCGTAACGGGATTTGTGTGGTGGCCACAATAGCCCCAAGACCGGTAAAGCCTAAGAGTCCGGCCACGGATGATGCAATTATGACACTATTACCGTCTTTCATTGTGGGGGTTACGTGTTTGCGGACCGACCAGATCCCTTTCACGTTTATGATTCTCTACATATTTTGCTTTGGCAACATCGGCCACACAGTCCGAGAGGTCCTCAAGAGCTAAATCATGGCTGGCTTTTTAAAATTCCTTTTTGATATGTCAACGCTGACGACTTTGGTCCCCTCTTCTAAAGAGAATGTTGCCGTGGCCATCCCGATACCGCCTGCCCCACGAGAAATTAGGGCCACTTTGTCATTTAATCGTACTATATTTAACTGTTTTATTATCAGGCCCGCCAAGACCGAGATCTACTAGTTTTCCAAGTTAATTTTTCGAATCTCCCAACCTTTATCCTTAACGTTCACCGCGACCAGTCCATCGGCCAATCGCTTTGCGCCGATGAAGGGCATTTGATATCTTCTTTTGGTCATCTGTATGTTTTGCCTCCTTTCTAAATATTCCTCTATTTCTCCGGATGCATTGAGAAGGACATCGAAAAACTTGAATTCATAGATTTTTAACTTGAACTCGTTTTCACCTTTTAGGGTTTTGTCAAAAAGGACTCCCGTGGTATAGCCGTCCTTGAAAGGATACACATTAAGAAATCGTGGTTCAACTACGATTTTTCCCTTTGTGTCGATAAAACCGTAAAGGGGAACACCATCTTCCGCCATTTTGGTAATCAGACATCTTCCTTCCTTGAACATGGGATATCGTATTCCCAGAACATCGGACCTGGAAGTATCGGCATCCTTGTTCCAATACATATCGCTTCTAAAATCGATGACCAAGGTGCCCTCTTCGTTGATAAAGCCCCATTTATCACCTTTTCGTAGCGCTGCGAGTCCTTCATTGAAAGGTGAGATTTCATCGATTCCTTTAAGGTCGTCCTGTGCAATTACTACTAATGGCGCAAACAGCCATATCATAATTGCTATCATCGAATGTTTCATAAGGTTTAATTTTTGAATTTACGCTAAAGTATCCCCCTTTTAGATATTTTAAAATGACCTTGGTCATGTAACCGGAATTTCTTTATCGGAATGATAAAAAACAGAACCGACAAAATCATTGCCGCATAAAAGTCGGCATACTAGACCTACACATTAAATTCAAAAAAATAAGACAGTGAAAAAGTTACTTGTTATACTATGTGCACTACTAGTGGCCTCTTGTTATTCGACTCGTTTCGTGGATAGTTGGAAAAAACAAGGAAATCATAAGGTTTAAACCTGAGAAACTTATGGTCATTGATAAATAACCTGACGGCACATAAGATTTTTGAAGAGAACAAGAAAAATGAACTTGCCAAAAGGGATATTAACGCTACTATCGAAAGTAGTACCGTGCTTGAATAATCATTTGCTGATTCGCAAAAAACGAGGAAGAAATCGATTCCTTAAAAGAACAATTTTTAGAAAAAGGTTTTGATGCCGTAGCCATTACCGCCGTGGGCGGGGTAGATGATAGGCGCAACATAGACCGCTTTCAAGAACATAGGTAATTGTGCGATAAACTGTAACGATTCTTCCGGCGGAATGATATCGCGCAACGCGTGCATTATGGCGCTAAAAATCCTGCCTGCCTTGTCCGTATCCTTGCCTAGGTTCATTTTCTTGGTATATTCCTTTAAAAAAGTGTTTCCTTCCGTTGCATACTGGTTAAAATCAGTGCCATAATTTCCATTTTTAGTTCTCTGTAAAATTGCTGATTTATCCCTCGGTATAAAATGACCTTGGTCATTTTGGGCGTCAAAGTCCCTTTTTAATTTTGATTCAAATCAAAAGCGCTGAAATATGACCATAAATATTCGGTATATCCAGCTACGCAAGAGCGCGAACCTTAACGAAATCCCTACCCAAAAACCTAGTCTTGAGGTATCGGTTTATTATGATGGTCGATGTTTCCTTCAAAAGGGGAAACAGTAGCGAGGGAAAGATAAGATTGTGAAATAGAGTTAAATGTCCCTGGCTCCGGATAGTTGGGCCCTTCAAATGAAAACATTTTTGAAAAAGCCGCATCCAAAACGTTGGGCGATTTGGCACGACAACTTAGAAAGCTTAAAACAAAATTTGACTACCTCAAAAAAAACACTTAGAATGAAAAATATATTGGTACCCGTAGACTTTTCCGAACCATCGGCCTACGCACTGGAAGTTGCCGCAAAGATTGCCAAACAACAAATGGCCGACATTACCGTGCTGCATATGCTAGGTCTTTCGGAGGCAGTGCTTACCAAAGACGAAGTACAGGAGTTTGAAGAGGCAAAATACTACATGGGCCTCGCTAAAAAACGATTCAAGACGTTTCTGGACAAACCTTATTTAAAAGGCATTAAAATACATGAAATTGTGCAGAATTATAAAATTTTCAGTGAGTTGAACAATGTGTCAAGGGAACGGCATATCGATTTGATCATAATGGGATCCCATGGCGCCAGCGGACTCAACGAATTTTTTGTCGGTTCGAATACTGAAAAAGTGGTGCGCACTTCGGATGTACCTGTACTGGTCATCAAAGACCCAGCCCCTGACTTTAAGATAAAGAACATTTTATTTGCCTGTAGTTTTGCAGATGATTCCGTTTCGGCGTATAAGAATGCGACTGCTTTCGCAGAAAACTTCTCGGCCAAGCTTACGCCTATTTATATCAATACCCCTTATGACGACTTTTTGAGTACCTCGGAGGCCGAGGAACGAATTTCAAACTTCATGCTCAAGGCTGGTGAATCGAAAGTGGAGGTTGAGGTATATAATGATTATAGTTTAGAACGTGGCCTCTTTAACTACTGCCACCAGGAACAAATGGATGTGCTGGCCATTCCGACCCATGGGAGAAGGGGATTGTCACATCTCTTTATAGGAAGTTTCGGGGAAGATGTGGCCAACCATGCCCGTTTACCGGTACTCACTTTCAAGCTGTAAATCAACCCCCTTTCAAAAGGATTTTCCACTTAGCAAGAATTATTAGTTCTGCCTTAATCTTTCCGACAAATTAGTGGCAATGGCATTTGCCGTTTCAAGGATTAAATTTTGATGGGGGCCCAGGAAGAGTTTGGGTGATTAACATCTATGGCGAAGTGCTTTTAAAAACTATCCATATCAGAGTACCGTATGTTGCGAAATCGGACAAATCGCTGACGGGAGAGGAACAAATTCACAAAGAAAACCTGCTGCAATGACTGCCCCATTCGAAACTCAACCTCTCAGTTATCATACTCTAGACCCTAAAATTGGATAAATGCCATTCTTGATTTTGCCGTAAGCTCGATAGCCGACTTCATAATGGTCTTCAAGGGCTACAGTTTTCTGCAGGAACAATTTTTGGACCCTGCGGTCGACGAAGAAAGTTTCTATACGGCTATACCGGTCCGTTCAGTGATAAAATCCATTCCCAGAGCGTTGCAGAATGATATATATCATAGTTTGCTAGTGTTCTGCGAGATATTTTTGAGACATCATCATGAAACAATATGGAAACCGTACTGATCCTACCGATTTCTCTGCCATGGCCATGCACGCCATCAATGATGCGTTGGACCTCTACAAATGTGAACGTACCAATATCTATTTTTTGCATGCCTTTGCCGATGAAGTGTACGCACCCTTCGAAAAAAACAATGAGACATCGGTCATGGTCAACTCGCGCCATTCGTTGGAGGAAATGTTGTATCGCACTAGGGTCAACGAAATCCGTCTGCATTCAAAACTTCCTTTTCTTCTCATGCAAAACCTCCCCCGATAACTATTAAACTCTGAAAGATGAAAAAAATATTGTTGCCTACCGACTTCTCCGACAACGCTTGGAACGCCATTGTGTATTCACTTGATTTCCTTAAGGATGAAAAATGTCAGTTTCACATATTACATACCTATACCCCGACCTTTTATCGCGCCGATTATATGATGGGCGGCCCGACCTATAGCGCCTTACCTGATATTGGGGTTGAAGTTGCACAGGCGGGATTGGACAAGACTTTGGTAGATATCGAAATGAAATTCAAGAACCCCAAACATCGGTTCAAAACACAATCCGCATTTAACACTTTGGCGAATGAAATTATGGAGCTTTCCGAGCGTGATTTTGATTTGATAGTCATGGGCACACAAGGCGCTACGGGAGCCAAGGAAATTTTCTTGGGAACCCATACCGTACAGGTGCTCAGAAAGTCGAGGATACCAGTTTTAGTCATTCCTAAGGGATATGCTTTTAAGGAGATAAAATCCATTTTGTTTCCCTCCGATTATGCTATGCCCTTTACTAAAGATGAGTTACAGATACTCATATATATAACACAGATGCACAAGGCCCGATTAAAAGTATTGAACGTTAATGACGATTATGGCCTGACCGACAGCCAAAAGGCGAACAAAAATTCTTTGGAGACCATTTTCAAGGTGCTTCAGCCGATGTTCGAACAGGTCCATGGCCAGTTGGTACCAAATGCCATTCAGGAATATATAGAACAAAACGATACCAGTCTCCTGGCCATGATGAACCGAAAGCATACATTCTTTGATCGGCTGTTGGTAAAGCCGAATATAGATTCCATAGGTTATCATACCAATATTCCCTTTTTGGCACTGCCACAAACCTCAGCAAAAACAACATAATTAGGTCATAAAACAATCTTGTTCCTACCGATTTTCTGGTATGTGGCATATTTACCTTTCTAAAATACATCCACGGGCTCGCAAGATCTACAGCTTAAACTAGAAGTCAAAACGTAATTAGGTCTAGAATTAGGCACCCCAAAAATGTACAGGGATGAATGAGTAAAACAACACCAATGAAAACTTCGCTTATCAACAATCAAGTATACGGTTTTTTGCCGACGGACATTGAAGGTGTCGATACTCTGGCAGACCTTGCGCTTGACCTGCGATGGTCATGGAACCATGCCGTAGATGAAATATGGTATCAGCTGGACCCTGATCTTTGGATGGAAACCCATAACCCGTGGGTGGTTTTGCAGAACGTCTCCCGGGACCAATTGGAAAAACAGCTGGCTGATCCTACTTTCCGAAAAGAAATGGATGAAATGATCACGTTAAAGGAAAAATCCATTTCGGAGCCTGCCTGGTTTCAAAAGGCCCATCCGAATGCTCCACTAAGCTGCATCGCCTACTTCAGTATGGAGTTCATGCTCAGCGAGGCCTTGCCTATTTATGTCGGGGGATTGGGCAATGTGGCGGGCGACCAGTTAAAATCGGCCAGTGATCTAGGAGTACCGGTCGTTGCAGTTGGCTTGCTGTATCAACAAGGATATTTTAGGCAGGTCATAGACCGATATGGAACACAACAGGCACTTTTTCCGTACAACGATCCCGGGCAACTGCCCATAACCCCTTTGCGTCTCCCCAATGGTGAGTGGCTACGGTTGCAAATAGACCTGGCAGGGCATTCGGTTTGGCTTCGCACATGGCAGGTACAAGTAGGTCGTGTGAGACTTTACCTGATGGACAGTAACGATCCTGCCAACAACCCTATTCATAGAGGCCTAACCAGTGAAACGTATGGTGGCGGATCTGATCTTCGGATCCAACAGGAAATTATCTTGGGAATCGGAGGATATAAATTACTCCAGACCCTGCACATAGAACCGGAAGTTTTCCATATGAACGAAGGTCATTCCGCATTTCTCATATTGGAGCGCATCCGTAATTTTATGAGGGAATCGGGAACCTCTTTTGAGGAAGCACTGGCCGTTACCAGGGCAGGCAATATATTTACGACCCACACCGCTGTTGGGGCGGGCTTCGATCACTTCGACCCTTCATTGATGTGGCAATTTTTTGGTGCTTATGCCAAGAATGATCTGGGTATTGATTTTAATGACTTGCTAGCCTTGGGCAGGGAGGATGCCAATAATCCCTCGGAAAGGTTCAATATGGCTTTTCTTGCCATACGTGGAAGTGGTGCCGTGAACGGGGTAAGCCGTTTACATGGAGAGGTAAGCCGCCAACTTTTCCAAAATCTGTTCCCTCGCTGGCCTACCTATGAGGTACCGGTGGGGTCGGTAACCAACGGGGTGCATATGCCGAGCTGGGACTCGGAATTTGCGGATAAAATCTGGACGGAGGCCTGTGGGAAAGACCGGTGGCGGGGTGATCTCGAAAGCCTCGAAGGAGATATTTCCGGGGTTACCGATAATGAGCTATGGCAACTCCGCCAGGCATCCCGGAACAAATTGATCGAATATACACGGCAAAGATTTGCAAAACAGCTGAGGGATGCTTTAGAGCGGCCCCAAATTGGCGATTGGGCAACCAACATCCTTGACCCAAATACATTGACACTAGGTTTTGCGAGACGTTTTGTGCCCTATAAAAGGCCAAATCTATTGTTGCATGATGCGGAGCGGTTTATTCGGATATTAACCAATCCTGAGCGTCCTGTACAATTGGTCATTGCCGGAAAATCGCCTCCATTCGATGAATCGGGAAAAGCATTGATACGGCAATGGGTGCAATTCATTGAGCAACATAATTTATACCGTCATGTAATCTTTTTAAGCGATTATGACATGCTGTTAACGGAACATTTGGTGCAAGGGGCCGATGTATGGGTCAACACGCCACGGCGCCCTTGGGAAGCCTGTGGCACTAGCGGCATGAAAGTGCTGGTAAACGGTGGAATTAACTTGTCCGAATTGGATGGATGGTGGGCCGAAGCTTACATTCCAGAGGTGGGTTGGGCCTTGGGCGATACCTACGAACATGGTAATGATCCCAATTGGGATGCCGTGGAAGCAGATGCGCTATACAGGATACTTGAACAAGAGGTCGTGCCAGCATTTTATAACCGCAATAAAGACGGAATTCCCGAGCAGTGGATAGAAAAAATGCGAAATAGTATGGCAATATTGACCCCAAAGTTTTCTGCCAACCGTGCTGTACGGGAGTATACCGAGATGTATTACTTGCCCGCTTCGGCCAACTATCTAAAAAGATCGGCGGAAGAAGCAAATGTGGCGAAGCGTATAGTGGGCACCAAACATGATTTAAGAAACAAATGGGACGGAATACGTTTTGGCGAGGCCTCCATTGATTATGTCGAGGGAGGTTTCCAGTACAACATATCCGTTACCCTAAACGCCATAGATCCCAATATTATATTGATTCAACTCTATGCAAATGGCTCAAACAATGGGATGCCGGAGATTATAAATATGGGCGGCGAAACGGAACAAAAGGAGGAGTTGCTTAGGTACCATGCCCATGTCACCACCAACCGACCTGCAAGTGATTACACGGTACGAATTATTCCGAATTATGAAAACGTTTCGATACCGTTGGAAGACAACCTAATACGATGGCAACATTAAATTTAGCCCCTTTAACCGTTTTGATTCAAAGCAATTTATGACTAGTTTAATGGATTGGGTTTAACTAATTTTGAATAGGATGAAAGATGAAAAGAGTTGCGAACGCATTGAAGTTCTTAAAATTAATTAGATGGGTCGTTGCAGTAATATCCCAAAAAATAGCCTAATATCATTCCTATTACCTCTTCTGCCATAATCATTCGAATGACTCGATTATATATTATTCAGGCGAAGGTCATAAGATAGATGCCATGCGAAAAAATCATAGGGTCTGTTTAGCGGTCGATGAAATGGATTCAGCAAGCGAACGGCACTCGGTACTTGTGCATGGTGTATTTAAATAACTTGAGAGAATCGATACCAGACATTTATTTGGACGAGTTTTCCCAAGGGGTAAAAATTATCATACCCACTAAAGAGCGCCAACCTAATTCATGAGCGAATTTTGAGCAAAATGAAAATATTCCTATAGTATATTGCTTCAAAATATTTGAAGTGACTGGGAAAAAAGGAATCCATAGAATTATACGGATACCGCTCTATATACTGATATAAGCATTAAGTGCAACGAGTGGGTTGAGCTTTGTGACCAACGTTCTAAATAATTGTAAGGAAAGAAAAATAAATACTAATATTTAAGGTACAGAAACATGACAAATCTAAAATTAAACGAAAGTATGCGCATTCTAAGGCATAATTATGTAGGCCGGTTGGCATTCATTGCCCAAAACAAACCATTCGCAGTTCCTATCACTTATTTTTTTGACCCGCAGGACGACACCATTCTAAGTTATTCCGGGGAAGGCCATAAAATAGACGCAATGCGCGAGAACCCCTCCGTGTCATTACAGGTCGATGAAATTCAGTCCGTTCATAATTGGGAATCTGCCCTTGTCCATGGCAGCTTCGAAGAACTTAAAGGTAGTGATGCCAAACAAAAATTGCATCGGTTTGCCGAGGGCGTAAAAAGTATTATCCAAAGCAAGGAAAGGAAGGAAGTCGAGTTCATCAATGAGTTTTCAAGTAAGGAATATTCAGGTAAAAACTCCATTGTTTTTCGAATTAATATCCTTGAAATTACGGGAAAGCGTAAAGAAACGTAGAACTGTTCCAATTGTCGCTAAAATGGATTTTCAACCATAAGTTTTCGGAGCAAGTCGATTGAAGAAATGGAAATCGTCTTACACTCGAATATTACCAAAGGGCTTTCTGCGGAAGAGGGGGAATCGCGATTGCGAAAAAGGGGCGGTAATACGCTTGTGGAAAATAAACATGTGTCGGACTTACGCCTGCTATTTAACCAGTTCAAAAGTCCGTTTATGGCATTGCTTCTATTTGCAGATGCCCTTTCATTTTTTTTGGGTGAACATCTAGATGCGATTATTATATTCTGTATCATAATTTTAAGTGGAGTCTTGAGCTTTTGGCAAGAAAGGGGTGCCCAAAATATTGTAAAGGAATTATTGGCCATAGTAAAAGTCACCACCAAAGTATTGCGGGACGGCGCCTTACAGTCCATAGGATTGGAAAATGTAGTGCCTGGGGATATTGTCTCTCTTTCGGCCGGAGACGTGGTACCTGCGGATTGTTTGTTACTTGAAGCCAACGACCTGTTTGTAAACGAGGCGATGTTGACCGGAGAACCCTATCCTGAAGAAAAAAAGGTCGGGAAACTGTCTCCGGAGACCATATTAAAAGACCGTAACAATTCCCTGTTCAAAGGCACCCACGTAGCAAGCGGCTTTGCGAAGGCCATTGCCGTGCTTACTGAAAGGAAACAGAATTTGGTCAAATCGCCGAAAAGATAAAATCAAATAAGCAAGAAACGGAATTTGAAAGAGGATTGCGGAGGTTTGGGTATATGCTCATGGAAATAGCACTAACGCTTGCCCTAATTATTTTTGCAGTAAACGTCTACTTTGAGAAACCCTTTATAGATTCCCTGTTGTTTTCATTAACACTCGCCATTGGCGTTACCCCCTTTTTATTACCGGCCATTGTAAGCATCAACTTAGCCTATGGTGCGCGGCATATGGCCTCGCAAAAAGTTATTGTAAAGCGGTTGATATCCATTGAGAATTTCGGCAGTATGAATATCTTCTGTTCGGATAAAACAGGAACCTTAACCTCTGGCGAAATACATATACACGACTATCTGGACGTAAACGGGATTAAAAATGAAAAAATAATGGAAATGGCCTATATAAATGCCATGAACCAAACAGGGTACGTGAATCCTATAGATGATGCTATAAAATTGGGATATAAATTTGATTTGACACCCTTCAAAAAGTTGGATGAAATTCCGTTTGACTTTACTCGAAAACGCCTAAGTATTCTAGTCGAAGAGAAGGGCAAAAATCTTATGATTACCAAAGGAACGTTTAAAAAGGTTATGGAGGTTTGCACGGATGTTGACTACAACGGAAAAATCGAAGCATTGGACCTGCAGCGCAAAAAAATTAACTCCCAATTCGAAGCAGCGACCAAAAAAGGACTGCGTATCATCGCATTGGCTTATAAAACTGTTGAGGAGAATAGTATTCACCGTTCCATGGAAAACGGAATGACATTTTTGGGAATGATTTTTTTAGACGACCCAGTTAAGGCGGGAGTTGTAGAATCCGTTCGGCAGATGAACCACTTGGGGATCAAACTCAAAATATTGACAGGAGATAATAAGAACGTCAGCCTATTTGTGGGTAAACAATTCGGAATCAGTGAACATAAGGTTCTTACCGGCACCGAACTCAATAAATTGGATGATAATGCCTTGATAAAAAAAGTAAATGACATCGATATTTTTGCAGAACTCGAACCAAGTCATAAAGAACGCATTGTTAACATGCTGTCAAAGTCGGGCAATGTGGTCGGCTATATTGGAGACGGGATCAACGATGTATCTGCCATTCAGGCGGCCGATGTTGGCATTTCAGTTGAAAATGCGGTGGATGTGGCCAAAAATACAGCAGACTTTATTCTACTGGAAAAAGAACTCAAGGTATTGATAAATGGAATCCTCACGGGTCGCAAAACCTTTGTCAACACCCTTAAGTATATTTTTATGACCACCAGTGCCAACTTTGGCAATATCGTAAGTATGGCCGTTGTTTCCATGTTCTTACCTTTTTTACCAATGCTTCCAAAACAGATTTTAGCCACAAATTTTATTTCCGATTTTCCCGCAATGACCATTCCAACTGATAACGTGGATGACGATTGGATAGCCACACCTAAAAGTTGGAACCTCAAATTCATCAAAAAATTCATGGTACATTTCGGTCTGTTGAGTTCTTGTTTTGATTTTATAACCTTCGCCTTTCTAATTTTCATAGCCAAGAGCCAAGCCGAACATTTTCGCTCAGGTTGGTTCATGGTCACTATCCTTACCGAGTTTGTAGTACTTTGGGTATTGCGTTCTAAAAAAGTGTTTTATAAGAGTAAGCCAGGTAAGTTATTGTCATTTACTACTTTGGGGATGTTTGTTTTAGCGATAACCCTGCCATTTACGCCCTTGGGAACGGTATTGGAACTTTCCGTTTTACCTTTAAAATCAATGCTTATGCTATTGGGAGTAGTGGTACTTTACGGTATATCCAATGAATTATTAAAAAGATTTTTTTATCGAAAATTTCATTTTTGATGGCGTATGGAAACCCAGGATATTGCATATTATATTGCCCGTTATTCCTATTTAGGAATATTTATCTGGTTTTTTTTGATTGATCAGATAACCCCGATTCCAGAGGAATTAATACTGGTTACTGTAGGCTATCTGACCCATACGGATTTCATCAATCCCTTTTTTGCAGGACTGGCTGCGCTATTAGGACTTATGGTGGTGGATAATTCGTACTTCCTTTTGGCCTACAGGGGTAATAAATTTATCCATCGATTACAAAAGAAGAAACGGGGACAAGTATTGAAAAAGTTCCAAAATAAATTAGACAAACACCAGGTGCGTACCCTGTTCATCATTGCTTTTATCCCCAAAGTGCGTTTTTTTGGCCCTATAGTTGCCGGGCTCAGTAGAATGGATTATAAAAAATTCCTTTTGGTAAATCTCTGCGGGTCCCTGTCCTATGTTACGGTCTATCTAAGTTTAGGTATTTTCTTCCATAATGCAATGGAAAATCTAATAAAACAGGTCGATGTTGTGCGCCATTCCGTGTTTGGAGGTTTTATACTTATTTCGGCTGTAATCTTGAGTATCTATATCAGTAAATGGTTGTCGAAATGAGTTAGTCATATATCTGAGGAATTGACATACAAGAGGTAAAGAGAGAACCTTATGCAGGGTCTCTTATAATATCATCTTTCAGTGCCTCATACCCTGATACGACGTCAAAGAGCTCCTCATCAATAGAACTTTGCCGCAAACGGTGGTAGGCGTGACCCAGATCGTCCAATAATTCCTCTATGTTCTTTTCTGCGCGTTGCATAGCCGTTAAACGGCTATAATTTTCGCTAGCCAATGATTCGGTGCAGGCTTTGAACAAGGTTACAAACAGATACTCCGAAAGTAGGGTCTTAAGAATGGTCTCAGCCTTTCCGATAACCTGCGGTATTTTATTGGTGGGCCATTTCATTTTAAGAATTTCCCTCTCCCATTGTTCATCCAGCGGCAGTAATCTCTGGATTTTTGGGCCATATACCGCCTGCGGTGTTGAATGGTTGTGGAATATATAAAATTCATTCAGATTTCCCTTCGCATGACTTTCTTCGACCTCTATCAAGATGGAACCGATCAATCTCGTTATTATATGGATGGAATTCGGTAGCGGAAAATTTTTGGTGACATTTAAACCGGCATCCGATAATAACAACGGTATCCTTTCCCCTACCGTCCAAATTTCCTTTTTTCCCGATAGGGTGGGAAGTGAACTGGATACAAAAGCGGTAAGGGAATCATTAAATTGACCAACAAAACCCTGATCAGAGCCAAAGACAATAGCACAGATGGACTTTTCGCTAGTGTTCCCTAATTTTTCGCTTTCGTGGATAGGAGCTATTTTCTGATCATCAAAATAGGCCACAATACCTAATGCTATCGAACTAAAATAGCCCTCCAAAGAACCCACAGCTACCTCATATTGCCCGATATTAGCGGCTGCCATGGCCTTCATGGTGCGTACTATGGACTTTAACTCCCCGGCACCGACCATCTGTCTGTTTAAACTTTCTAAGGTCCGCATTAGTTCTTGGTCTGTATAGGTTCAAGTATCTCCTGAAAAGAGCTTAGAAAGGTTTTCGCCCGATCTAAAATGGTTTCACGATCCGAAGAGTTCAATGTTGCGGCCGAATTTAGGCGTTTGAGCATATCGGCAGGAAGCTCTTCCACAATTTTGAGTAATTCTATTTCGGCGTTTTGCATTTTCTCCAAGGCGACATTATCGAAAAGTCCATCCATAAGGGTCAATAAGACCACGATTTGTTCGGGTGCTGACATGGGTTGGAGTTCTTTTTGTTTGAGGCAGGCCCTGATACGTTTACCATGTTCAATGATTGTTCTTGTATTTTCATCCAAATGTGAACCGAAACGGGCAAAGGTTTCCAATTCCTCAAATTGGGAATAGGCCAGTTTTAAATTTCCCGTTATGGAATGATAGGCCGGCAATTGTGCCTTTCCACCAACGCGCGAAACCGATTTTCCCACGTCAACGGCCGGTAATATTCCAAGTTCAAATAACTTAGGGGAGAGATAAATCTGTCCATCGGTGATGGATATGAGATTTGTGGGTATGTAAGCCGATATATTCTGTGCCTCCGTCTCAACTATGGGCAGGGCCGTGAGTGAACCGCCCCCCAGTTCATCACTAAGATGGGTAGAACGTTCCAATAATTTTGAATGGATATAGAAAATATCCCCTGGAAAAGCCTCTCTGCCCGGTGGTCTTCTCAAAAGCAAGGATAGTTCGCGATAGGCTCGCGCATGATGGGTTAGATCATCATATACAATGAGTACGTCGCTACCCTGTTGCATAAAATATTCGGCGATGCTGGTTGCGGCGTATGGTGCTATGTATTGTAATCCAGGGGAATTGTTACCTTCGGTAACCATGACCGTCGTATATTCCATGGCTCCTTTTTCTTTAAGGCTGGCAATGACTTTGGCCACCGAGGAGGCGCGTTGCCCTATGGCACAATAAATACACAGTACGTTTTTATTCTTTTGGTTGATGATGGTATCTACAGCAATGGCAGTTTTACCTGTTTGACGGTCCCCCAAGATCAACTCTCGCTGTCCGCGACCAATGGGAACAAGGGCATCTATTACCTTTAGT
Organism: uncultured Flavobacteriaceae bacterium; assembly: GCA_963734985.1. Lineage (GTDB taxonomy): Bacteria > Bacteroidota > Bacteroidia > Flavobacteriales > Flavobacteriaceae > Pricia. The sequence goes on along the minus strand of CAVTJB010000002.1, from coordinate 285,354 downwards.
CCCGATTGCAGCGGAACGGTAACCCCAGCCCGATCCATAATGGCGGTAGCCGTACGCTCAATGGGAAGGCGTTGATGGGAGGATATGGTGTTTTTTCCATCCAAAGGTGCGCCTAAAGGGTCTATGACCCTTCCTATCAAGGCATTTCCGACGGGAACATCCATTACCCGACCTGTGCCTTCTACTTCATCACCTGCATTCAATTCAGAATCCTCGCCAAGGAGAACAGCACCTATCTCATGTTCGTCGATATTGAATGCAATACCGAACAAATCTCCCGGAAACTTTAACAATTCTTCAAAACCTACACTGGGTAGACCGGCAACCTTGACAACACCGGCCGAAACGCTAACAACCGTTCCCACTTCGCGAGGAACAAGGGAAAAGTGGTGCTTCTCGCGCCTTTTGGCCAGTTGGGAAAAGGTTCGCTCTATGACATCTTTGTTATCTTTTTGGGGCATATTATGCTTTTTCAGACTTTATTTTGAAGGTGTCCTTCCCGCTTTCGGTAATGCTTTTCTCCAGGGATTTTAAATACGCCGAAAAACTCCAGGACAATTTATAACCGTTGGCCGATAGTTCGATACCGCTGATGAGTTCAGCTGCGTTTTTGAACTGAAATTGACTTTCCTTGCCCAACAATTTGGTGATAGCTTGGCGTACGGCAGTTTGTTGTTTACCGGAAAGTCTAAAAGCACTTTGTACTAAAATGTGCTCATTGCCTGATTTTAAGGTAGAAATAAACTTTTCCTTTTCTTTTACCGTTAGCGTATTGATTTTCTTTAGGAAGGTCGATACGGTCTGTTCTTCCAAACTAACGGAAGAAAGTTCGGCGAGGGTCATTTTGGCCATATCAAGGACTTCGTGTTGAATCTTTTCGGTGATTTCACGATTCCTATTTTCTTGATCTTTCCGAGCTCCCCTTTCCAGTTTTACCCTCAGCGCATTGGCTTCCTTCCTTGCTTTTTCCTTAAGTTTCTGGGCTTCTAGGTTACTTTCGGCAATCGCTTTTTGCATGAGTGCTTCCCTCTCTTGATCAAAAACTTCATTCTTCTTATTAAATTCATCACGCTCCTTTCCGGCCTCGGCCTTTTTAACCTCGGCATCCTTGAGTTGTGCCACTATTTTATTTTCACGTTCGTCTATGGCTTTCAGAATGGGCTTATAGAGGTACCGTTTCAGCAGCCACATTAAAACGAGAAAGTTGATAATCTGTGCTATTAGGGTAAACCAATTGATTTTCATTTTACCTAATTATTAAGCAATAAAATGGTTCCAGAAAGGATTGGCAAAAATAAGGATCATCGATATTACGAAACAGTATATCGCAAGCGATTCCAACATGGCCAATCCAACGAACAACGTACGGGTTATGGTCTGCTCGGCATCCGGTTGTTGCGCCATTGAACTTAGGGCGGTCGATATAGATTTCCCTTGTCCCAAGGCAGGTATCATACATCCGATTCCGGTGGTTACCCCGGCTGTTATAATAGAGACCATTGCAATTAAAGTTGAACTATCCATAGTGCTTTATATTTATTGTTTGATTTTTTTTGTCTCCGATTCCTGTGTTGCGGCGGCGATATACACCGTTGCCAAAATGCTGAAAATATAGGCTTGTATGACACCGGTAATCAGACCCAGCACGGTCATCATTACCGGAAACAACAACGGGGCGATACTTAATAATATGGTTACGATCAGCCCACCGCTCATGATGTTGCCAAACAATCGCACCGCTAGCGCCAAGGTTCTGGAAAGCTCGCTTATTATGTTAAAGGGTAACATGATGAAAGTGGGCTGCACATACGTTTTTAGATATCCCCAGATACCACTTTCCGCTATCCCGAATAAGGGTACGGCCAAAAAAACACTTATAGCCAATGCCGCTGTTGTAGATAACGAACTGGTAGGCGGCACATAGCCCGGGAAAATGATACAAAGATTGGCAAAGGCGATAAAAAGAAACATCGTTCCTATAAACCCTATAAATTTTTCAGGTTTATCAAGACCTATTTCCTTTATTTGTTGGTTCATGCCGGTTACCAGCATCTCAAGGATACTTTGCCAGCGTGAAATTTGAATATCGGTTTTGAGCCGTCTTGTAATTAATATGGATACCAATACCAGTATAGCCATCAATACCCAAGTTGTGACCAAGGTAAGATTGATGGTCATAAAGCCATGTTCCCAAAAAATAGTTTCATCCGGACTGAGTTCCATATCAGCTATCCTTTTGGATTTTTAATTTTTTATCATCCTATATTTTGGTAAAATTTAGGACTAAAAAACGGGCAATTACAAAACCCACCAGACAGATAAGCATATTGATCCAGTTGCCCGATGCTATATAATAAAAACCCACTATGGTTAAGCCTGTCCTTACCACTAGACTTCCCATATACCATAGTGAGGGCTTTTTGGACAACAATGCTTTTTTCACGGTAAGCCAAAGCCCGCCAAAAAAAATGGTCCCTAAAGCCAAACCGGTGATAAGTACCAAAAACTTATAGGCAAAGTCATTCATTTTTTTCCTTTTTATTTTGATGCATCGATTTATTTTCCTTGGCTATCCACTGCCATGCAATGAGGCAGCCTACGAATAGGCCTGCTACCAAAAAGGTTAAGGTAAAGGAGATTGATTGAGGATGATTTTCATCCACCCACATTCCTAAAATCGTTCCCAAAACGGTAGGCAACGCTACCGACCAACCGACCATCCCGAACGTTCCGAGGCCTGCCCAAACACTTCTTTTATTTTCATTGAGGGCCTTTAGCTTCTGCTTTTCCTTTTCGGCGATTTCTTTCTTAAAACGGTCTTCATTACTTGTGAGCATGGTCATTCTAGTATTCGTGACGTAATTTTTTTATGCGCTGAATAAATTCGCCTTCGAGCTTTGTCACTGCGTTACGCGCAACCCGTTCGCTTTCATCAAAACTCTTAAATTCTCTGTCGATCATCTCCCGAAGCTTCCCTATATCCACCCCACCAATGGCGTTGCGAACGGAAACCTGTATCTCGTTTTCAGTCTTGATCAACAACCCCTCATCAATGGCTACATAGTACACCCCCCCTGTCGGCTTTTCGTAGGTTAAGATACCGGGAACAAGGGCCGCAACACAATCGAGCCGTTGCTGCAAGAACCCATAGCAACCGGCAGTCGTGTCTACCACCACTCGACTTACCTTGGTGCTGTTCATAAAAACCCTGTGCGGTAAAAGAATTTTCAGATCCATTACCAACTAAGTTGTTTGTGTACGCTCCGCTTCTTTAGCCATGGAAGCCGTGGGACTTCCCTTTTTCGTTTTCACTTCCGTTTTTCCTTTTTCAATGGCTTCCTCTATACTTCCGACCATATAAAAAGCAGTTTCGGACAAGTCTTTGAATTCATCGGAAAGTATACGTTCACAACCTTTTAGCGCATCTTCCAACCGCACTCCTTTTCCTTTCATACCACTGAACTGCTCGGTTGTGAAAAAGGGTTGGGTAAAAAAACGTTCCAATCGTCGTGCCCGGTTTACGATATTACGGTCGGCGACCGATAACTGCTCCAGACCCAGCATGGCAATGATATCCTTAAGTTCTTCGTACTGTGCCAATGTTTCCCTTATTTGATTCAAAATGAGATAGTGTCTTTCACCAATGATTCCCGGAGTGGCCATTTTTGAGCTGGATTGCAAAATGTCGATAGCAGGATACAATCCCTCGCTTGCCCTTTTTCTCGAAAGCACGATAGAAGCTGAAAGGTGTGAAAACGTATGTACCGCCGATGGATCTGTTAAATCATCTGCGGGTACATATACGGCCTGTATGGAAGTGATGGCCCCCGTATCGGTATTGGCGATCCGCTCCTCTAGTTTGGAGAGCTCCGTTCCCAATGTCGGCTGATATCCCAACCTTGAAGGCATCTGCCCCATCAGTCCTGAAACCTCCATCCCTGCTTGTATAAATCGGAAAACATTATCTATCAGCAATAACACATCCCTATGCTGCCCATCGCGAAAATATTCGGCCATAGTCAATGCCGCATGGCCTACCCGAAATCTGGCACCGGGTGGTTCGTTCATTTGGCCGAACATCATGACCATATTCTTCAACACGTCGGCTTTCTTCATGTCATGATAAAGTTCATGGCCCTCACGACAACGCTCCCCAATACCACAAAAAAGACTTACCCCTTGGTGATAACCGACCATATTATGGATCATTTCGGTCAACAATACCGTTTTACCCACACCTGCCCCGCCGAACAAACCGGCGTTTCCACCATGTTCCAAGGGCACTAAAACATCAATGGCCTTGATGCCTGTTTCAAAAATTTCGGATTTTGTGGATCTTTTTCCCAAAGGGGGCGGTGTTCGATGTATATTGTGCCATTTCGTTTTAGGCAAAGAGGGTCCATGATCTATGGTATTTCCGAATACATCGAACATACGCCCCAGAATTTCAGTACCAACCGGAACCATAAGTTGTTCTCCCCGGGTTTCCGCAATCATGCCCCTTGATAGCCCTTGGGTTGGGGATAATGCAATCCCACGGACATGATGGTTATCGAGCTGTGCCAGTACTTCGATTACCATCTCTTTATCGCTACCTGTACGAATCACGGCATTGATAGCGGGCAAGTTGGCTTCAAACCATATATCAACGACACTACCGCGTACGGAAACCACCTTTCCATATGACAAGGGCTCCTTTTGCTTTTCCGAAACAACCTTCATGGCCATACCCATTTTTATTCTAGGTAAAACTAGGGTTATGGTAAAACACACAAAATGATTTATATCATTTCAAACCATTATTGGCCATAGGATATTTGTAAACGTAATTTGAATGTTGTAGATAAAACCTATGTTATGCAAAACTTCATCAAGCACTTTAACCAAATAGATATACACGATATTCCGGAGGTGGGGGGCAAAAATGCCTCATTGGGCGAAATGTTCCAGAAATTGACCTCGAAAGGAGTCAACGTGCCTGACGGATTTGCCACTACCTCGGCCGCCTACTGGCATTTTGTGGAAGAGGCACAAATAAAGGATACTATTTTAAAGGAACTGGAAAAACTGAATAAAAAAGATTTTTCCAATTTACGCGCTGTGGGCACTTCCATACGAAATGCTATTGCAAAAGCCGAATTCCCCGAGGCCATCAAAACTTCCGTAGAAAAGGGATTTGAAAGCTTGGTCAAAAAGTATGGCAAGGAAATTTCTTTAGCGGTTCGTAGTAGTGCCACCGCCGAAGACCTTCCCAATGCCAGTTTTGCGGGCCAACAAGAAACTTATCTTAATGTTAGGGGCATCGATGAATTGATAGTCGCCTGTCATAAATGCTATGCCTCGTTGTTTACCGACAGGGCAATTAAGTACAGGGAGGATAACCATTTCGACCAGACCAAGGTAGCCCTATCCATAGGCGTCCAATTAATGGTACGCTCCGATCTGGCCTGTTCAGGCGTAAACTTTACCCTTGATCCCGATACCGGTTTTGACCAAGTGGTGCTGGTTTCGAGTATTTGGGGACTTGGAGAGAACATAGTGCAGGGAAACATCAATCCTGATGAGTATTTTGTATTCAAGCCCAGTCTAAAAAACAGCATCCGGCAACCCATCATTTCCCGTCAATTGGGCAGCAAGGAAAAAACGATGGTCTATGATTCCAAGGGCAGCGGTACGATAAACCTAGACACTTCCGCGGAAAAAAAGGAACAATATGTTCTTACCGAGACCGAAGTAATCAAGCTCGCCCAGTGGTCTATGATTATCGAGGAACACTACAAAAGGCCTATGGACATCGAATGGGCCAAGGACGGACTGACCAATGAACTTTTTATAGTACAGGCACGACCCGAAACCGTACAGAGTGCCAATAAAGACAAACTAAAAATTACCACCTATACCCTTTTGGAAAAAGGCAAGGAACTGACCCGGGGAATGGGCCTAGGTAACAAAATATCTTCCGGAAAGGCACGCGTGCTGCACAGCCCGAAGGAATCTGACAAATTGCAATCGGGCGAAATTCTGGTCACGGAACGAACAGACCCGGACTGGGATCCCATCATGAAAAGGGCGGCGGGCATTATTACCGACCAGGGTGGACGTACCAGTCATGCCGCCATCGTTGCCCGTGAAGTGGGTGCGGCGGCCATTGTGGGCAGCCTGAATGCGACCAAGGTTATCAAAGATGGACAAGAAATCACTATTTCCTGTGCAGAGGGCGATACGGGTATTGTTTACGAGGGAATACTAAAATGGGACGAAAAAGAGGTGGACACCAAAGCACTCAAAAAACCCGAAACACAGCCTATGTTAATTCTGGCCGATCCCGATCAAGCCTTCAAATTGTCATTCTATCCTACCGAAGGGGTGGGATTGATGCGTTTGGAGTTCGTCATCAACAATTCGATTCAGATTCATCCCATGGCCTTAAAGCATTTTGACACCCTACAGGATATTATAGCTAAGAAGGACATAGAAAAGTTGACCCACCACTACCCCAATAAGGCCGACTATTTTGTGCATAAATTAGCCGAAGGCGTTGGTACCATCGCAGCTGCTTTTTATCCCAAGGACGTTATCGTGCGTACCAGCGATTTCAAATCCAACGAATATGCTAATCTGATTGGCGGCAAAGAATTTGAACCTGTTGAATCCAACCCTATGATCGGATTCAGGGGCGCATCCCGTTATTATCATCCGAAATATCAAGAAGCGTTTGAATTGGAATGCAGGGCCATGAAAATGGTTCGTGAAGATATGGGCTTCACGAATGTAAAAATTATGATTCCCTTCTGCCGGACGCTCAAGGAAGCTGAAAAAGTGGTAAACCTAATGGCCAAAAACGGATTGAAACAGGGTGAGAATGACCTCCAGTTGTATATGATGACCGAGATACCGAACAATGTTATCTTGGCGGAAGAGTTCGCAAAGTTCTTCGATGGTTTCTCCATTGGTTCCAACGATCTTACACAATTGACATTAGGCGTTGATAGAGACTCCGAATTGTTAAGCGATATTTTCGATATCAATGATCCTGGAGTAAAGAAAATGGTGGCATCGGTAATCGCTTCGGCCCATAAGACCCATACGAAAATTGGGTTGTGCGGGCAGGCACCCAGCGACTATCCCGAGTTTGCCCAGTTTTTGGTTGAGCATGGAATCAATTCGATTTCCTTTAATCCCGACGCTTTGATTTCAGGGATTGAAAATATCAACACGGCCGAAGAAAGCAAGGTAAGCTTTGGAATGGCGGAAAGTAGTAATTGAATTGTAATCCGAACGACCTTATAAATCCCATGCCCAAAAATAGCGCAGGCATTCTACTATACCGCTTTAACGCCAAAAATCTGGAGGTATTGTTGGTGCATCCAGGCGGGCCGTATTGGGCAAAAAAAGAAGTGGGCGCCTGGTCCATTCCCAAAGGGGAGATCGAGCCCCAGGAGGATTTCCTGCAAGCTGCCATACGGGAAACGCAGGAGGAAACCGGAATTAAGGCACAAGGCAAATTTATTCCCTTAACTTCCCTAAAACAAAAAAGCGGAAAAATAATCCATATATGGGCATTGCAGGGAAATGTTGAAACTTCGAAAATCAGGAGTAATTCATTTGAAATGGAATGGCCCCCCAGATCAGGTCATAAAAAGGTCTTTCCTGAAATCGATAAAGCGAATTGGTTCAGTATCGTAAAGGCCCAGATAAAAATTGTTCCCGGTCAACTGCCCTTCCTGATCGAATTGGAAAAACTTGTAAATGGTCAGCGAAGAGAAAAAGGAATACCTTAATTTATTCAGTACAGAGGGACTACAAGTCTCTAGACCTTCCGTCTTCCTACCCCATTCTTAGGCTTTAATAACGAAACCCCAAGGTCAAAGGAATCATGATTTATATCATTTTTAATCTCAGGGAGACATACGTCCTTTGTTTTTATAAGTAGAGTGTGAGGGCATTTTGAAGAACTAAAAGTATGAAAGTAGCTGTTTACAATACCCACAAGTTTGAAAAAGACTATTTGCTTGACGCCAGTAACGGTAAAAATGACTTGAGGTTATTGGACGCTTACCTCACTTTAGACACACCGGTATTGGCCAAAGGCTGTGATGCCATATCCATTTTTACCGAGGACTTGGCTTCTGCACCGGTTTTGGACAAGCTTCACGCCCTTGGAATCAAGTTTATCGCGCTCCGATCTGCGGGATATAATAATGTTGATATACAACATGCCAACCAATTAGGCATGCGCGTGGTTCGCGTACCGGACTATTCACCGCACGCCATTGCGGAATTTACGGTTGCCATTATTTTAGCCTTAAATCGTAAGTTGATACGCAGCCATTACCGCATTATGGAAATGAATTTTTCTTTGGATGGTCTTGTGGGCTTCGATATGAACGGAAAAACGGTGGGCATCATCGGCACAGGTAAAATTGGTCACTTAGTCGCCAAGATTCTTTACGGGTTTGGTTGCACCATACTGGCTTACGACAAAACCCAAAACCAAAACGTAATAGATCAGTTCGGTGTTGCCTACACCGATTTGGACACGCTATGCCATAAATCGGACATTATCACCTTGCATGTACCGCTTACCAAGGAAACAAAGTATATGATCAACGAACGAAGAATCGTTCGCATGAAGCAAGGTGTCATGTTGATCAATACGGGCCGTGGCGATTTAGTAAATACCCAAGAAGTAATAGATGGCCTTAAATCAGGGCACATCGGATATTTCGGAATGGATGTCTATGAAGAGGAAAAAGGACTTTTTTTTGAAGACCATTCAGAGGATATCCTGCAAGACGATACGATTGCCCGCTTGATGACCCTTCGAAACGTGATGATTACCAGCCACCAAGCTTTTTTGACGGATACCGCGCTAAAAAATATCGCAAAGACCACTATGGAAAACCTGTACTGTCTGGAAAAAGGACAGCCCTGTAAAAATGAAGTCAAATGATTTTGAACAAAAATATTTAAAACCCCGTAGTATTTAGGAGGCAGAGCCGCCCAGGGAAAATATAGATTTAAACTTTATAGAAGTATCGGTTATGTTAGAAAAATTAAAAAAATTTAAAGGGAATACGTTAGCCTTAGAGGTCATCGACGGTTTTACCAAAACAGATGAAGCAGTGTGCCAAAAATTCTTTAATGAAAAACTGGAAGAGGGTTTCGATCAAGTAAATGTTTTGGTAAAATTGGATGAACTAAAAATTTCCCATAGCAGCGTCAAGGCATTTTTCGAAGATACTTTATGGGCCATTCGAAATTATTCAAAATTAGGTCATCTGGCCATTGTAGCGCATTCCAATGTCGTGAAAGCATTAGTGCCAATAGATAATGTTTTCTTCGCAAGGGCCAGTAAGGGAAGGGAGGAACGTTATTTTGATATTTCACAAATAGATGAAGCCATGGCATTTGTAGCGTCTAACGAATAACGAAAGTTGAGGATGGTCATTGGAATATGAGCGGTATCATACAATGGATAAAACGAGGGCAATGGGAAAACTGATACTGGTACGACATGGTAAAAGTACTTGGAACGTAGAAAATATTTTTACGGGCTGGACGGATGTTGACCTCGCCCCCGAAGGAATAGAAGAAGCCAAAAAGGCGGGGGAACTTTTAAAGAAAAGTAACCTATCCATTGACATCTGCTTTTCGTCCTATTTAAAAAGGGCCATACGGACCAATTGGATCATATTGGATACTTCGGACATGATGCATATCGATTGCACCTATAGTTGGAGGTTGAACGAAAGACATTATGGAGCTTGGCAAGGTCGGAACAAAGAAGAAGTCAAGAATGAGGTTGGGGAAGAAATGTTCTGGAAGATACGTCGAGGTTATGATACTCCCCCACCCGTTCTCACAGATAATAGTCAACATCCCAAATTCGACCCTAAATACCATCGGCTTGACCCTGACGTACTGCCGGTTAGCGAATCTTTAAAAGATACACGAAAAAGGGCCGTACACTATTTTTTTGAGTGTATTGCTCCCCAACTGGTAAAAGGTAAGACCGTGGTAGTCACGGCTCACGGAAATTCCATACGGGCACTGAAGGCACAAATCGAAGATATTCCCCCTACTAAGATTTCTAAAATAGAAGTACCCACAGGTGCCCCTTATATATATGAGTTTGACGATAATCTGAATCTGACCGATCACTATCGATTAGAATAGTTCAAGTAAAAAACCTTTCCCATGCATAAGAGAGTCATTACACTTACCGTAAATCCCGTAATCGACAAGAGTACCACCGTGGCAGGCATAAGTCCCAATACCAAGTTGAGATGTTCCGCTCCAAAATACGATGCCGGGGGCGGGGGTATCAATGTTTCCCGTGCCCTAAAGAAATTGGGTAGTGAGTCGATTTGCATGTATTTGGCGGGTGGTCCCACAGGCGATCATCTCACACAGCTTTTAGACTACGAAGGTATTGAGCAGTTGGCGGTGCCTATCCAGGGTTGGACCCGTGACAACCTTGCCGTTACGGATACAGGCACACATCAACAATATCGTTTTGGAATGCCAGGTCCCCCAGTTGATAAAGAGGAATGGGAAGCTCTACTGAAAAAATTGGATGAATATCTTCAAGAAAGCGATTATTTGGTCGCCAGTGGAAAATTATCGCCCGGAATGCCCGACGATTTTTATATGAAAGTGGCCGCCATTGCACGAACAAAAAAGGCACGCTTTGTTTTAGATACCTCCGGAACGGCCCTGATACATGCTTCAAAATCACATATTCATATCCTGAAGCCGAACTTGGGTGAGCTAAGCACACTGTGCGGAATCGATTCCATTTCGGGCCTGGAACTCGAATCCATTGCCAAAAAGTTCCTAAATGGTCATGATTGTGAGACCCTAGTTGTTTCATTAGGGGCGAAAGGAGCACTATTGGCCACAAAGTTCGAAATGGAGCATGTTCCTGCCCCTCCAGTACTTCAAAAAAGCACTATCGGAGCCGGCGATAGTATGGTCGCGGGCATGATAGTGAGTCTTCTTCAAGGCAAAACGTTTAGCGAGATGGTAAAATACGGAGTTGCCTGCGGGGCAGCCGCAACCATGCACGAGGGTACCCAATTGTGCAATAAGGATGATGCGGATAGATTGTATAAATGGATCAAAAGCCAAAGAAATATTCACGTAAAAACAATTTAAGAAAAAGGATATGGATATTGAAAAATTATTGAAAGAAGATGCCCGCTCCCTTTTGGAACATCGATGCAGTACCATTCCCAAAGAAAAACTACACTTGCCGGGATACGATTTTATTGAGAGGGTTTGCGCTATTTCAGATCGTTCTTCAAGGGTTTTGGGTAGTATTCAACAAATTTACGACAATGGCCGGCTGAGGAAGACGGGATACTTGTCCATTTTGCCGGTAGACCAAGGCGTAGAGCATTCCGCAGGTGCCAGTTTTGCGCCCAATCCCGATTATTTCGATCCTGAAAATATTCTAACCCTAGCTATAAATGGAGGCTGCAATGCCGTAGCATCTACTTTGGGGGTGTTAGGTTCGGTATCCAGAAAATATGCCCATAAAATTCCTTTTGTAGTCAAGTTGAACCACAATGAACTCTTATCATATCCCAACCATTTTGACCAAATCTACTTCGCACAGGTAGAGCAAGCTTGGAACATGGGTGCTGTGGCAGTCGGAGCTACCATTTATTTTGGATCCCCAGAATCGGATAGACAGATACAGGAAACGAGCAAAATCTTTCAACGCGCCCATGAATTGGGCATGGCCACCATACTTTGGTGTTATCTTAGAAACGATGCCTTTAAAAAGAAAATGGATTACAGCCTCAGTGCAGACCTTACCGGCCAGGCCAACCATTTAGGGGTCACCATTGAAGCTGATATCATTAAACAAAAACAACCGACGAACAACGGCGGTTACCTGGCCCTTGAAAATTTTGGTAAGACCAATGATCTAGTTTATAGTAAACTGACAACTGATCACCCTATTGATCTTACCCGGTATCAAGTAGCGAATTGCTATATGGGCCGAGCAGGACTCATCAATTCTGGGGGAGCTTCTGGGGAAGATGATTTGTCAGCCGCGGCCCGTACCGCCGTAATCAATAAAAGAGCTGGGGGCATGGGATTAATTTCTGGTAGAAAAGTCTTTCAACGCCCCGTAACTGAAGGGGTGAAGATGCTTCACATGATTCAGGACATTTATTTGGACAAGACTATCACCATCGCCTAAAAAAGCATACCTTGGATAAAATTAAACATTTTTCATTACCGGTTATCCGTGAAGGTCAGATTCCGTTGGCCTTTTTACATACCTCTAAACCTCAAGAGAAAGGGGTCGTTTTAGCGGCGGACGTCGGTGGCACCAAAATTAATCTGGCCCTTTTTCAGATAAAGGATGGGGAGCTTTTTCTTTTAAAAGAACAATCCTTCCCCACCAAAACATATAAATCGGTAGTAGAAATCGTCCGAAAGTTTTATAAAGGCGATTTGCCTTCTATAGATGGTATCTGTCTTGGGGTGGCGGGCCCTGTAACCCAGGGCAGGGTACACGGTACAAATTTTCCGTGGGCCATCGATAGCGAAGAAATCGGTAGGGAATTGCACATCCGATCTGTTTCGTTAATTAATGACATGGAAGCCAATGCATATGGATTGGCGGCACTTCAGGAAAAGGACTTTGACACACTGAAATATGGCCCCAATATACCTGGAAACGCAACGCTGATTTCTCCGGGGACCGGTCTTGGGGAAGCCGGACTGTTCTGGGACGGTTCGCATTACCATCCGTTCGCAACCGAGGGAGGTCATTGTGATTTTAGCCCCCGAAACGATTCGGATGTCGAGATATGGCAGTACTTACAACAAAAATATGGCCATGTGAGTTGGGAAAGGCTGATATCGGGACCAGGGATTTACGATATCTATCTATTGCTACGGCGGATTAGCGGCGAAATAGAGGCCCAATGGCTGAAAAATCAAATAGCGCAGGGGGATCCCTCTGCCGTGATAACAAAAACCGCTCTTGAAAACAAGGATCCGGTTTGTGTGGAGACGCTAGAACTTTTTATTCGATTTCTTGCCATTGAAGCGGCACAGCTTGCGCTAAAATTCAAGGCCACTGGAGGCGTATATATTGGCGGGGGAATTTTACCGAAAATTATAAAAAGAATGAACCGGGAAATTTTTTATGGGAATTTTGTTCAATCCGGACGGTTGAACTCCCTATTGCAAATGGTACCCGTCAAGGTAATTCTAAATGAAAAAACTGCACTCCTCGGAGCTGCTTATTATGCAGCTACGGCACTTTCAAAAGAATAAAATGTAAGGGATTACATCCGCCTTTATAAAGCCCGTTAAAATAGATGGACCTATTAAAGTAGTTTAGCCGATTTTAAGAATGGTAAAAGAAATACTGAATAAAGTACCGCTCGATTTCTTAAATTTTCTGCTTGTCACACTGTTCTCTTTGTTGATAGGGTTAGAACAGCGGAGCCGACATAAGAACCAGCAGTTTGCAAGTAGGTTTGGAACGGACAGAACCTTTACTCTTATAGGAATTTTTGGGTATATTGTTTATTCAATAGCCCCAAAAAATCTAGCTTTCTTTGCAGGTGGGGGAATTGCTGTTACCGCTATGCTGCTAGTGTACTATAACGGAAAAATAAGGGAAAGCCAACAATTCGGAATTACTTCCTTGGTAACTGCCTTAATTACCTATTGCTTGGCACCACTAATATACTTGCAGCCTTCTTGGTTGATAATCTTGATTGTCGTTACAGTACTCTGGGTTACGGAGTTAAAGGAATCTTTCTTGAATTTTACAAGAAAATTCGATGACTGGGAGTTTGTATCACTTGCGAAATTTCTAGTCATTGTTGGTGTCATTTTACCTTTGCTTCCAGATAAACCCGTTTTCACCGTAATTAATATTTCTCCCTACAAATTTTGGATGGCAATAGTCGCCGTTTCCGGAATCTCTTATTTCAGTTACCTGCTGAAAAAATTTGTGTTCCCAAAAGCAGGCATACTGTTGACAGGTATTTTAGGAGGGCTATATAGTAGTACGGCAGCTACGGTTATTTTGGCAAGAAAGAGCAAGGAACAAGGGGAAAGCTCCAAGGTTGCTCCCGCCATTCTGCTGGCCACTACAATGATGTATATTCGCATTTTGCTGCTGGCCTTTTCTTTCAATTGGGATATAGCCATAAAATTAATGCCTTCATTCGCCGTATTTATTGTTGTATCCATCGTCGTTGCGATTTATTTTGAAAGGTTTTCAAAGTCGAGGAATACGAAAAAAGAAGTTACTGTCTCCGCTAATAATTATACCAATCCCCTTGAGTTTAGAACTGCCCTTCTCTTTGGTGCCCTCTTCATCTTTTTCGCACTGGTTACCGGTTATGTAGACAAAATCTATGGCGAAAATGGAATAAAAGTTTTGTCCCTGGTGGTCGGTGTTACCGATATCGACCCTTTTATTCTTAATTTATTTCAAAGCAAATGGGACATAGGAAATTCCGTAATAACCAGTGCTGTAATCATTGCCACCATAAGCAATAACTTACTGAAGATGATTTATGGCATCGTACTCGGCAATAAATCTACAGGCCACGTACTGGTTATAGGATTTGGTATTCTTATTGCTATTGGGCTACTATTGGCCTTCGCCTTCCCTTTAAATTGAAAGTAGACACCGGAATCGCTGTTCCGGTCGTATGCGGAAAATAATTTTTGAAGTAAAATGGAAGGAAAAAGTCGTGCCTCCTTCGCCCGGCAACTACTCAAATATTAAAAGGAAAAACTATTATTTAGAAATCCTTAAGCGGGTTTATGGGTTTTAAGGTATTGCTTGACCAACTCCTTTAAATCGTCAAGATAAGCCTGTAACGCCTTTTCATCTATGTCGGGATGCGCCGTATTGGGTATGGTCATAGGGTCTTCATCTAAAAACTTATAAATTTCCGGATAATCTGTCTCGATTTTATTCGTCAATTCCGTGATTTCCAATGATATGCTTTGTGCTTTATCCATTATTTGAAAATTATGTGATTTTTGCCTTAACCTTCTAGTATACGGCTCAAAACTTTACTTTCCATTAGGTGCTCTGTAATTGCAAATACCTCTTTGCGATTGGCTCTGACCGATTTTACAAAAACGGCAATCTCGTCTTCCAACTTTTCATGCTCCCCGCGGAAGACTTGGGAATCGTACTTCAAAGGGTTTTCGATAAGATTGGCTAGATGTCTCAGATGTTTCTTGATTCTTTTCATTAACCGATTGCATTTGCGATCGGTCTCCACTAAGTCCGATTCGATATCCCGCACTTCATCTATATTTTCTTTGCGCGTCATCCAAATAAAATATTTATCGATAAGATGTTGTAAAAACCTCAAATCATCCGCATAAAATTCTAGGTCACTTTTCCAGTGCTCGGTCAAAACATAAAGTCCCTGCCAATCCGCCTCATGAATATAATTGTCTTTTGCTCTGTATCTGTAATCGCCCATAACCCTAGCATCTTAAGATTTTTAGACTAAAATAGACGGGATAAACAAAAGATAAAATGACTTGCGTCATGATTGGGCTCCCCCAAACTATATTTATTGCATATCCTTACAATCACAAACAGGAATCGGTTTGCCATCAATGGCCATAAAAGCATGCTCAATAGCCTCTAGCCTCATAACTTTATTCTCGAAACCTGGATAAATATTGGCAAATTCTATTTCTTGTCCTGCTTCATTTTTTCCGTGCAAATCATACCTAATGACAACTTTTGTGCCTACGGGTGCATAATAATAGACCATCCAAGCATCGGATTCCCGAAGCCCGATACAGCCATTCGAATAGGCTTTGTTCAGGGTCGCCATATTGGTAGTGGGATGAATAAGCTGTCCGAAACGACGACCGTCTATTTCTGGCTCCAACCATGGAATAATGGGTAATTGGGTAACATGGTCATCGTCCCGTTTGGTTGTGGTATATTGATGGTTATCCCTCGGATTGATAAACAATGGGCTTTTATTGACCCTAATTATTTTGCCAACCCCAGGTTTCGTCCTCATATCTACTTCCCTTTGGGCCATGGCCAAAAACCGCTTATCGTTTTGGCCTACACGAATGGGAAATTTGAATTTAACCTTTCCGTTCTCAATAATGCGCAGCCTAAACTCCGGAATGTTAATATCAATGTGTGTATTTGACAATTTTGCCCTTATTCTTTCATTTTGTAATGGATCCGGTATCAGTAAGGTTTGGCCTTTGCGAAGAGTTATTAAGGACTTTGAATCCTTGTTAAAAATACCTCTGTCCTTCAGATAATAGTAATCGGTATGTGCCAGAGTGTCCATAATCCAAGGATTGTTATGGACCATTGTGTATTCGCTGATCCTAAAGTTCTTCTCTAGGTTGTGGGTCACAACCGTGCTGTCCATCCACATAAAATACGAATGGATAGCTACGTCTTTTGGCACCACTACCTGTTCGCCCTTATGACCAGTTTGTTTTTCAATACGGTCAAAATTCCAACGATGGCACCCCTCATAGGAAAAACCGCATGAACCCCCATTCCGTTCAAACTGACATTAATCATTTTTTTTAACCCAAATCGAACATAGCTTTAAACTATATTTTAAGCTAGAAAAAATGTCGAATACGAATACATCGGATGAAATGTTGCACGAATTCCATGAGGATGCGAAACGTTGGAGGTCCATGCTTACCTACCAGGAAAATGAAATACTTTTTCTTTATAAGCTATTAGGCTCCAATGCTTTTACTAAAACAGCACCGGATCTTTTTAAAAAACTGGCAACCTTAAAAGAAGAACTCAATACCCTAGCAAAAGAAACGGAGAAATTCAAAAAAGAAATGGAAAGTTACGAAGACAAAATTAAGGGTATATTGGAATGTGAGGATATTTCATGCGATACCTTCTACACAGAAAATCATAAACAGTTGAAAAGGCGTTTTGACTTATTTTTTGAACGATTCAATACCTACAAGTCCCAGGTTTTCAATCTTCTTGGGAATATTTTATAACAAGGCAAATTGCAATGGCATTTCTGTCCCACGTTCGTCATAATAAATACCGATTAGACTTCTGATATTTCCGTACTTACCTTATTATTTCTATCCAATTTGGAATGTTAGCCGTCTTTCTTTTAAAAATGGTAATGATAAATAGTCAGGTCATCAAAAGCACCCATTAGAAAAGGGGTTTGTTTTTCCATATTTCCGAACCCTCTACAATAAAATAAATTAGTATAGGCATAATTGGGTTGGGCAGTACAGCAATTAGTGCATTTCAGGTTTTGTATTCCTAAAGACTTTCTCCTGAAATTCATGCTTTCTGCCCAAGACAGTTTTCATCGAAACGGAAAATCAACCATGTCAAATCCGGGTCGGATCGGTCTCCCCGAACCACCATTTTGTTTTCATAGGTTTTTGGATCAATCCGAACCTCTTAATTGCGTGTTCCTTAAGGTGTTCTTTCATTTCCTCAACGGAATCCGTCAAGAACAGTAAGTCCATATCTTCCTGTGAAATACTCTCGTTTTCCGCCATCATCTGGATATGTTCGTATAATTCTTTATGATATTCCTTTCCAAAAAGCACTACTGGAAAGTGAAGTATCATCTTGGTCTGTATCAAGGTCAGCGCTTCAAAGAGTTCATCTAAGGTACCGATACCACCGGGCATTACGATAAAGGCATAGGAATATTTTAGCAGCAAAAACTTACGTACAAAAAAGTAGGGTATATCGATCCATTTGTGCAGATAGGGGTTGGCATCTTGTTCATGGGGCAAAATGATGTTGCATCCCACGGAATACCCATTGTTCATATAGGCACCTTTGTTAGCTGCCTCCATAATACCCGGCCCACCTCCGGTCATTACGGCAAAACCCAGTTTTGACAGCGCCTTGCCCACTTCTTCCGCTTTTTTGTAGTAAGGATTGGTCTTATCGAATCTTGCGGAGCCAAAGACGGTAATACAGGGGCCTATAAAGTGGAGTTTTCGAAAGGCACGAATGAAGTTGTATTGCACCTTGAACGTAAACCACAGCTCTTTGAACCGATTTCTGGGCCCGTCTAAAAAGGCCCGTTCCTCGCTCAGGTAATACGAAGCGGTAGTAGTCTTCCCTGCATTTGGTCGGCTGTCTTGAAGTGGTTTTTTCTTTCCTATCATACCCAATAAAAGTATGCTTTAACCCGCTTTCTTAAAATGATATTTATCATGGTGCAGGTATGACGATGGTCATTTTTATCCGACCATGGCTACGCTACATTTGGTAGTGTTGATAGTAATTCAGGCTTTAGTATGACGATAGCATCGGAAATGGTTCACAAAACCAGACATTTTTTTGTCGAAATAGGAGAGCTCTCCCATTTTGCCGGTCGTTATTGTAAAGAGGTAATAAAACCTCCTTTTGAATTCAAGGAACTGTTGAGGCAATGCTACCAGATGGGCGTTCGTTCCTTATTGTTGGTAGTATTGACGGGATTTATCATCGGGCTGGTGCTTACGCTACAATCGAGGCCTACGTTAATCCAGTTCGGGGCGGTTTCGTGGATGCCCAATATGGTTGGTATCTCCATCGTACGTGAAATCGGTCCCGTGATTACTGCACTGATTTGTGCGGGCCGTGTCGCCTCGGGCATCGGAGCGGAACTGGGATCGATGCGCGTTACCGAACAAATCGACGCCATGGAGGTTTCCGGCACCCATCCCTTTAAATATCTGGTGGTGACCCGAATTTTTGCTACCACCTTAATGTTGCCGCTGCTGGTCGTGTTTGGGGATCTGGTCGCTCTGTACGGTTCTGCCCTAGTGGAAAACCTAAAAGGCGATGTTTCGTTTCAGCTTTATTTCAATACGGTATTCGATGCGCTAACTTTTGGAGACTTGGTACCCGCCACGCTAAAGTCTTTCTTTTTTGGTTTTGTAATCGGTCTTGTCGGCTGCTATAAGGGTTACAACAGTAAAAAGGGAACGGCGGGTGTCGGTATAGCCGCTAATACAGCGGTTGTAATGGCCTCGCTCCTATTGTTCGTGGTGGATTTTATCGCCGTTTTTGTTTCCGATATTTTTTACGAACTGTAATATGCACACTAAAGAAGATATTAAGATTACAGAGAAGGAAGGCCATAAAAAGGACATCGTCATCGAAATCAAGGAACTTCGAAAAAGTTTTGGCGATAAGGTAGTCTTGAACGGATTTAACATGCAACTGTATAAGGGAGAAAATTTGGTGATTATGGGGAAGTCCGGTTCCGGGAAATCGGTCATGATCAAATGCCTTGTTGGGCTAATTCAGCCGGATGCTGGAACCATCGAAGTTTTGGGTAAGGATATCACGGCCCTTGATAGACCGAAGTTGGATTCATTGCGATCTGATATCGGTTTCCTCTTTCAAGGTAGTGCTTTATACGACTCCATGACCGTGCGTGAAAATTTGGAGTTTCCCATGCGCAGACATAAAGAAAAATTGGGTGCTGTTCAAGACACCGGCCCTTTGGTTATGGAGGCCTTGGAAAATGTGGGTTTGGCACATACCATTGACCTGATGCCCGAAGAGCTTTCTGGTGGCATGCAAAGGCGAATAGCTCTGGCCCGTACCCTCATTTTAAGACCTAAGGTCATCTTGTATGACGAGCCCACCAGCGGTCTGGATCCCATAACATCAAAAGAAATCATTGAACTTATGCGCTCCATCCAAAAGAAATATGGTACTTCTTCCTTGATCATTACCCATGATGTGGATTGTGCCCGGGTTATTTCGGAACGGATGATTTTATTGGTGGATGGGATAAACTATGCGGAAGGCACTTTTGTCGAATTATCGAAATCCAAAGACCCAAAAATCGAAGCTTTTTTTAAAAAATAAGATTATGGCAAAAACAACATTGGAAAATCTGAAATTGGGCATTTTTGTAGTCCTTGGTACCATGCTGTTGCTGGCAGCCGCCTACCTTATAGGAAACAGGCAAAATATGTTCGAAAAAACATTCGTCATAAGTGCCATTTTCAAAAGTGCGGGCGGGCTCCAGAAGGGAAACAATGTGCGTTTTTCGGGTATCAACGTGGGTACTGTTAACAAGATAGCGATGGTAAATGATACGACTATCCGGGTACACATGATACTGGAAGAAAAAATGCTGCAGCATATGCATAAAGATGCCATTGCCTCAATAGGCTCCGATGGATTGGTGGGCAGCATGATTGTCAACATCGTGCCCGGTGAAGGAACGGCGCCTTTCATTGCCTCTGGGGACCAGCTGGTCTCCTACAGCAAAGTGGCGACCCAAGATATGATGAATACCTTGAACACGACCAACGAAAATGCGGCGTTGCTGACCGCTGACCTGTTGAAAGTGACGCGTTCGCTGACCAAGGGCGAAGGAACTCTGGGCAAACTACTAAATGATACAAGTATGGCAACCGATTTGCAGCAGACCATCGTCAATCTAAAGCTCACCAGCATTAATGCAGAACAAATGCTCTCGGAATTGAACGGTATGTTTCATCAACTTAATCTTACGGAAAGCGTTGCAGGAGTGTTACTTAGCGACACGGTATCTGCAGATAAAATGCGCATTGTCATTGCAAATCTGGAGACCTCCAGTGTCGAAATAGAAAAAATGACCCAAGACCTGAATAATATTTTGGGAGGAATAAAGGAGGGAGACGGTGCGTTGCACTATTTAACGGAGGATACAACTTTGGTACATCAATTGGACAGGACGATGCGGCATATAGAACAAGGCACCCAGCGTTTCAGTGAAAATATGGAGGCTTTAAAACATAACTTTTTGACTAAAGGGTATTTTAGGAAGTTGGAAAAACAGAAAAGGAAAGATGAGAACTAATCCGGTTTTATTGCACCACTGTTTGTTCCGAGTGGCTCCTCTATTTCTTTGATGTGATGGTAGATAAGGGAAATAGGTCCTTCCATAGGGGCAAGAGTTGGGAATAGCGTATATCTCTGCATTCATTTTATAGTTCAAATGGATTTAGGTGCGGTTTATCGCTATTCGGGATTCATGCGTAGCACTTTTGCCCCCCTGATATGCCCTTCCCTTAATTCAAGTAGGGCTGTATTCGCCTCTTCCAAAGGATAGATTTTAACGTCGGGCCTTATTTCCGCCTCTGCAGCCAGTTCTAAAAACGCGGTAACATCATTTGCGGTTACGTTCGACACGGATTTTATTTCCTTTTCCATCCAAAGATGGTCTTTGTAGTTAAGTTTTAGGAGGTAGTCCTTATCGCCTTCTTCTTTCCGAATGGCATTGATGACCAAGCGGCCTTCCTTTTCAAGATTTCCAAGGGCTTCCACTACGGGTTTCCACGCGGGCGTGGTGTCGATTATTGCCTTCAGTTTTTCTGGGGATAAATCGGTGGAATCCCCTGCCCAGAAGGCACCTAATTCTTTAGCAAAATGCCTTTCCTCGACGTTTCGGGCAAAAATAAAAACCTTGGTGTTCGGATAACGGTATTTGACCATTTTCAGAACTAAATGTGCCGATGCCCCAAAACCCGTTAGTCCTAAAGTATCCCCATTGTTTATTTGTGCCAATTGTATGGAACGATAGCCAATGGCCCCCGCACATAACATGGGGGCTGCTTCGGAATCGCTAAAAAAGGCTGGGATGGCATAGGCAAATTTTTCGGGAACGGTCATATATTCGGCATAGCCTCCATTGACATCTTTTCCGGTAGCCTTGAAAGCATCACAGAGATTTTCATTACCCTCATTACAAAATTTACAGTCGCCACAGGCAGAAAAAATCCAGGCGACCCCTACCCTATCGCCTAGCTGGTATTTGGAGACTCCGGGACCTAATTTTTCTACCACACCCACCGCTTGATGCCCGAGCACTATGGGAAGTTTTGGCGGCACCAATCTACCTTCGATTTCATCAAGTTCGGTATGGCAGACCCCGCAGACCGAAATCTTTAGCAAGACCTCATGGGCTTTTGGCACTGGAATAGGTATATCCATAAATTGCAGTGGAGTTCTGTTATTTTCAAGGCCGGCAATTTTATTGAGAACCATTGCTTTCATAATTGTTGTTGATTTTTTAATGACCAGTTTTTTCTTTCCTTTAACAACAGCCCAAGTGTCGTCAGGGCGGAAATCAAGAGGCTAACATCTTCTATTATACCTACGGAGAAAGCTGCTGAAAAACCGATTAAAGCCCACACAAAGGGAATAATAAAGATGGCAAACGGCAGTTTTTTCTTGGCAAGCAAAAAGATTCCAAAAGTAAATATTGTTGTAGGGCAGGGAAGCCCAAAAGTGGGATCTTTAGGATAAACATGACCCAGCCCATAGCCGAGTACAGGATACAGGAGCAAAGCAAATACCATTAAAACCGCACCGGCAATACCATTCACATTCCGACGTGAAATGAAAACTAAGCTTCTTACGGTACACCCCATTCCATAAAAATAATCCTCCCTCCACGATGAATAAGGTTCCGAAAAGATATGCTGCCTTGTTTATGGATGAAAAAAACAGGATATGGTAAACGAGTCCCATCCAAATCCAAAAAAAGGCGAGAATAGAAGTTATGGCCATGTCTGCCCAAATCGCTTTTTTAAATAACATATAAATGGCCGCGAGAGCTAAAAGAAAAAGAACCACCTGCATGGGGAATACCGTTTGGTTGTAATCGGCAAAGACATTTAGGAATTCTTCGGATGTGAATGGAAGTTTCATCTTTGGTTACAAATTTTTATTTTTCCTAAACCATAAGGCCAGAAATAGCATCATCATTGGAGCGGTAATCGTCCATGGAATCGCAAAAAGTAACAACCTTTCCGAAAACTCCGGATAGAAATATACAAATGCGATCAAGGGGGTTACCAGGGCGTTTGCCATAAAGGCAATCCGTATCCATCGGTCAAAACCTTGCCTTTTAAATAGGGGCAGCACGAATACTGAAGCTAGACCCATACAGATATAACCAATGGCATCAAAATCCCAAAAAAGGGAGTGTGGATACTGAACAAGAACGGCAATTTGATCCGCCTCCCCTTTAAGGGTCATTGGAATGACGGTGGCCAGTTGTACCACGTAGTTGGCCGTTACGAATACCGCATACATAACGCTAAAAATAAGAGCGGCATGGCTCCAGAACTTTCTTCTATTTGAGGTGACATAATGCAATGCCAACATTTCCAATAAAAAAGGGATAACAATACATAGGGAAAATCCATATATTAAAATTTCATCATAGGGATACTCCAATATTCCAACGAGCTGCAAGGTCTGGACAATGATGAATAGGGTATTCGCACAGAATGCCAGCATCCCCGACCAAAAACCGATGCGATAGACCTTGGTGTTCATTGAATTCCGCTTATGTTATATTCTACACTTTTCACATTGAATTTCCCGTAGATAAATTTCTCAGTGGGATACTGCCAAATAGCTTCGCCATAAGTGGGTAGATAATAACCGTTCAGGTTCTTATAATTTCCGGCGGGTGTGGAAAACGGAAAGGTCTTCATTTCGTCGATAGCAATCCTGTCGTTGGAAACAAAGTTGACCAATTGCCCTTTGTGGTTAAAAAATAGAATGGCCGAAATACGGGTACTGTTCGTAACATAGGTCGCCTTAACGGATAAATCGTCCAATTCCTACCCAAGAAATCCGGTCGTCGATGAGGGCGGCCGGAGCGAAAAGGCACATATCGTTAAAAAACGTTACCGTTTCGGTGGGGAACAGTTCAGGTTTTTCTAAATCCACAACCGGAAATAGCGACAACAATTTAATTTTCATGCGTGCCCCTTCCTTTAAATAGCGATGGTAGCCATACGTGGGCAATCCTTTTATTTTAGCCCTCATAAAGAACAAACGTGTGGGGGAATCGAAAAAATTATATTGTTCCGAAGTAAAACCAAACCAATCTTTGCCCCTGTCACGCATTTCCCCCTCAAATTCAATTTTGACATTGTAAACTTTAGGTTTTCCCACTACTCTAGCATACCTTAAATACTTTTGTACCACTTTTGGTAAGGGCTCCAGGTCTTTTTCGGTTACTGGTTCATCGGCCAGTGCGGTGGGTTTTATTTGGGAAAGGACATCCTTTTTATAGGCCTTTTCAAATCGTTCCGTTTCAAAAGCGATAATAGCGGCAATTAGTATTATGATGTTCGCGAGTGTGCCGTATTTCGCTTCCGACCAAACCGTTAAAATTAAAAGCTGGGATACGATAACCGCAATTATAGCGAATACTGGCCATGCTTCTTTTTTAAGCAGCAGCATTATCGCCGATATGATAAATAGTAACCCCGTCAATAACCATAGTAAACCGATGGGCTTTGACAGTTCTTTAGCAAACTCTGCGGTATTTCCCATAGCAAAAGCCCTAGCGAAGCCGATAAAATGAACAAGGCCATGTATCAACACCACGATGGCTACTACTATTTTCATGATTTTTGGTGTATTGTTAAATCTATTTTGTTTTTCTACTCTTTATTGTCAATCCAAAAACAAGAAGTAAGATGCCGATTAAAAAAAAGGGAATCAGTAAGTATGGGGTGTATAAATCAAGATTAAGTAGCAATTGCGTCGTAAGCCAAAAAAACAATACCATGCCTTGAACTATCATGAAAAAAGGATAATTCCTTATTTGTTGAATAACGGTCGTAGCAATAACAATACTCGAGATGCCCACGGTCAGTAATAAGACCAATGCCGGAATCAAGTAATTGTCAAAGGAGGTGTCTTTCAGATATGCCAAAGGAATCTGCAACAATGACCCCGTCGGATCAAGCAGCAATGCCAAGCTTCCCAAAAGGGCACAAAACCCCACAAAGAACAGTAGGGCTACTGCTATTATTCGTTTCGGCTTTGTTTTCATAATGCTTACCTAAACTGCTAAAGCTGAAAACCATATTTTGAACTAATCGGTAGCCTGTAGGTTCAACTGCTGATCATTCTATTTTCCTCGAGCAGGTAGACAGGCCAAAAGGTGCATAAAGCGGACAAAAACGAACAAAACTGGTCAGTAGAAATACTGCTGCCAAAACTAGGAGTACAATGCCCAACGTACCTGAAATTACATTGTAATAATAAAGTAAGGCAATCGTAACAGCGATTATCGTTCTGATGATGCGGTCTGCGTTTCCCATATTTTTCTTCATGATGATATTATTTTTAGTAAATGTAGGTTCCTATAGTGTCAAATGAAATGACAAAAATCATATTCGAACCCTTTCAGGAATTATCCAATAATTTGATATAGCCTTCCATCAAGAACAAGTATTTTCTTGCCTCGGCCAAGGCTTTGGTTTTTGCGATTGAATCCTCTGTGCTCCTTGCACGTAGACTGTTGACCTTGGCCCGCACATTAGCACGGTAACATTTGTAATAGACAAAAAGTTTACGTTCTTCTTCGTTACGCATTACCGTAAAAAGGCGATTGTAATGCTTGATAAATACCTCCGAAAGATCCTGCCTTCCCATAGCATCCAAATCCATACAAAGGAAAGCAACTTCGTTCAAGGTATCGATTTGGCGGTAGTCATCGTTGAATTCGATACAATCGAAGGGCTGTGGTTCGGGTAACAAAAAAATATTTCGGGTATGCAGGTCGCCGTGGCAATCTCTAAAAAAACCAGATTTTAGCCTTCTTTCCAAAAGTGCGCTATTATTGTCAAGAAATTTATCTGAAAAATGCAGGGCACGGTCAATAATGTCCTCGCCTTAGCAGGCCAAGTTACTCTTTAAGAAATCCTTTTTCCGCTCCCAGATCATTGAATTCTTCCCTATGTAAAACACATTTTTCTTATAAATAACTTCAGTGCTCTTGTGAAAATCAGCTATGGTTATTGCAAGATTCTTGATGTCGAATTCGCTAACCTTGTTTTTCGATAGTAGTACGTCCATTTGTTTTTCAGGATCGAGTTTATACATCTTCGTGCAGTAATCTAAAATCGTACCCTCGGCGCCTCCTACGCAATACCGGTCTTCAGACTCGAAATAATAAATGGGCATGACCTCGATATAGATGTTCTTTGTAAATCTTCGGTTCAGTTCCAGTTCCCTTTCGCAAAAATGCTTTCGCAATTCCAGTGTGGAGAAATCAAGAAAGGAATACTTGATCGGCTTTTTAATTTTGTATACAAACTGGTCGCAAAGGATGACCCATGAAATATGGGTCTCCACCAATTCCCGATTTTCCGTGTATTCAGGGAAAATTCCATTAGAAAGAAGTTTATCAATCTGCTCTTTCGTCATCATTGAGAAATTGGGTGGCCTTTTGCAGCATGATATCAATGTTTTCATTTGTGGAATCCAAGGTCAGATGGGGTTGTTTTAAAGGTTCCCATTCGTTTTGTATCAATTTATAAATCTCAAAGTCCGCCTCACTATAGGGCCTGCTTTTCTTCAATCGTTCCCTAATGATATTTTCATCGGCCCGGACTTTTATAAAAAATACTCGTGCATCTTTTGTCATATTATCAATGAAGAGCTGTCTAGTGTTGTTTTTATGGAAGGTTGCATCGAGCACTACATTCTTGTTTTGATCCATTGCCCGTTTCATTTTTTCCAACATTAGCTTATAGACCTTTTCCTTTTCCCTGTTGGAATAGGTCCGCTTGGGAAATAGCTCTTTTCGTAGTCTGTCACTACCGAAATACATCGCTTTTATTTTTTCCGCAAGTCGCTCTGCAAAATAACTTTTGCCCGACCCAGGGAGGCCCAGGATCATTACGATCAGTGGTCCGGACTGGGCCTCAAAGAATTGTGAGGGTCTTTCCGCCTTGAGCGTCCGGCTTCCCGCTCTTTCCGTGCCAAAGTACGTTTGCCCGGGAGCACTCCATATTTTCTCGGTTTGGTGCATCATATGGTTTCTGAACTATCATTTCTCAACCTCCGTTCATCTTTCAATGCCCAATAAATTCCCTTTACATCCTCCACCCAATTATCGTACATAAAAATCAGGGTGATTTCCTCTATGGTTTCCAAAATGCCGATGACGATCATCAAATAAAACAACCAATACACGGGGCCGAAGAAAAGCGTCCATAGAATAAATATGCCTTGTACGACTGCGGAGGATTTTGCTAAATACGTATGAAAGGCGGTTGCCTTGCCATATTTCATAAAGGCGATTAACATCTGGAGGATATAGGGTACAAAGGCGATAGAAATAAGTAGGAGTTTGGTTTTGATAAAATCGTTTTCAAAAGCCCAAAGTCCCACAAGTCCCATCACAAATGTGAGTTGGTCTCCAATGGAATCGAGTTGCGCTCCCCTGGGACTGGAGATTTTTAACTTTCTTGCCAAAAAGCCATCGATGGCATCCGTACTGTAACTTACCAGAAGGAAGCCTGTAAATATTTGCCGTTCATCCATGAGGATGAGCGCCAACAGAACGGGAACCATAGCTATACGGTAGAAGGAAAACCAATCGGCAATGTTGTAATTTTTAAAGGTGAGCATAACGGCCTTAATTTTAGAGAAAGGGGTTCAGTTTATCGATTACTCTATCTACAAAAGGTGGTGTATCTTCTACTATTGACTCGCCGATCATCGCCTCCACATCGCCCATCTTATAAATTCTTTCGCCCATGCTCAGATAAACTATTTTTCTGTTTACGTTCTTTAAGGCCAAGACTTTTCTCGGCCGTTCCTGATTTTTCGCAGTTTGAATGTTTAATAGGGCATTGGAATTATTCAAATGGGAAACATCGTTGATCTTGATATATCTGGATTTCTGTTCGTAATTTTCCATGACACCAAGGGTAACTGCTTATCTGAAATGGCCTGAGTAGCCATCGATAATTTTGTGTCAAGATAGGGCGAACACACTTCAAAAGCTACTTTCATTGAGCTGTTTGTATATATTCGGAATAAAAGTACTTTCAAGAATTCATTACTCACATGACATTTATCAGTACAGGGTATATAGCGTGCAGCACCGACAGAAAATAGTCCCTTTATGGTGGAAACGGTGTAAGAGAAAATTTAACCGGGCAACGGAATTTCAGGATTGATAGAAAACTGAATGAGCCAGTTTAATCCACAATCAGTCCATCCTCCATTTGAATGGTACGGTCGGTTCGTTTGGCAAAATCTTCGTCGTGGGTTACTATCAATAGTGATAATCCCTCTTCTTCCCTTAGGCGTTTAAAGATGCTGAACACGTTCTCGGAGTTATGGCTGTCTAAGTTTCCGGTAGGTTCGTCACCCATTAAAATCGTCGGATTGTTAATTAAAGCCCTTGCAATCGCCACCCGTTGCTTTTCACCGCCTGAAATTCGGGAAGCACGTTGCAAAGCCAGCCTCTCTATATCCAACATCTTAAGTTTTTCCATGGCGTCGTGCTCGATTTCGGCATGGGATTTCGCGGCGAGTTTTTTGGCAGGTAACATCACGTTTTCCAAGACGCTGAATTCGGATAGCAGGTAGTGGAACTGGAATACAAAACCAATATTCCTATTTCGGATCCGTGATAATTCTTGATGGGATTTTCCGGTAACCAATTGCCCGTTCAGATATAATTCGCCCGTATAATCGGTGTCCATAGTGGAAAGTATATAGAGCAAGGTCGATTTACCCGAACCCGATTTTCCCATAATGGAAGCGAACTCCCCTTTTTTGATGCCAATGGAAATATCTTTCAGGACATGAAACTTCACAGGCTTTTCAAAGTACTTATTTATATTTTTAGTTTCTAGAACCCACTCCATAAGCACTTTCTTTAAGTCCCGCGAATGATTCGTACAGGGTCGATACGTCTTGCCTTATTTGATGGTAGCCAACCTGCCACAAAAGTGGATAGCAGCGCAAACACAATCCCAATAACATAATACAGGATATTAAAATTTACGGGGTAGGTGGTTATCGTTGGCAAGGCCTCGGTTTCAAAAGGTGCATTATCAATCATTATGGAAAGCCCGAAACCGATCAGAAGACCCAAAAATCCGCCGACAATCCCAATGATCATTGCTTGGCTCATAAAAATGAATTGAACGTCACGACCTGAAAAACCTGTGGCCTTCAATATCGCGATATCCTTCATTTTCTCATAAATGAGCATGTTCAAAATATTGTAAATTCCGAATCCTGCTACTATTAACAGGGTAATCGAAACCGCATACGTGATCAGGTTTCGGATGTTGGAACCGGTCTCAAACTGTGCGTTGGCCTGATTGATGTCCATTGCCGTTATCTTGAACATTTTGCCTAGAACTTTCGCCATAGCAGGGGCGTCGTTAATATCATTGAGTTTTACATTGATATCGGTAACGTAGTTTTCAGCCTCGCCCAAAATACGTTGCACCGTCTTTAGGTTGGTAAAACTTTGAATGTTGTCGATATCGGCAATGCCACTTTGGTATATGCCTACGATCTTTAGCGGAAACACCTCTCCCCTTACGGTACTGACTTGTACCCTGTCTCCTTGGGAGAGGGACATTTTTTTCGCCAAACCTGCTCCCAGGAGTATTCCGTTTTGGTTGTTCTTTAAATCCTCGGGTGTTCCTTGTACAATATAGTCCCTCATGCTGGAGAGCCTTGTCTCTTCCATTATATCGACCCCCACCAGATTTCCGCCCAATTCAATGGAACCGGAGAGATAGAAGATCTGGGCACGGAGTTGGGGCGTCGCACCCTTTACTTTATTATCCTTTTGTAAATAATTTAAAATAGGCAAAGCATTATGTATTTTCGTCTGGCTCTGTTTGGGTTTGATGGAGCGTATCATATTCACCCCATCCTGAAATCTATCATATAGGGCGATCGGTTGCTTTTCGGAGGGCTCTATCTCGTTGTAGAGATGAATGTGAGGGGTCTGGTTCAAGATTAGACTGTCCAACATTTCATTGAGGCCGGTCATAAAGCTGACCAAGGTAATGTAAGCCCCGATGCCAAAGGTAACTCCTAGCGAAGCTGTGACCGTTGATTTCATCTTGGTCAACAAATGCGTTTTGGCAATGTTTAATATCACGTTCCAATTGGTCATTCCTTGGGTTTTAAAATTTCGGTGGTCACGCTGATGCCTCCTAGGATTTCCACCCTATCAAGATTTTGAAGTCCTATCTTGACCTCGATTTCTCCATCCCCAGTAAGCACTTTATTTCCTTCCAAAAGGAATTCCTTGGGAATGGTCAATGCGTTTTGCTTTTCGGAGATAATGATATTTCCTTCCCCCGATAGGCCTGGATAAAGTGTTTGTGGGGGACGATCAAATATGGCCTCAACTTTAAAAGTCTGTGAACGCTCGTCCTTTTTGGGATAGATTTTGCTCACTTTGGCCTGAAATACTTGCGAACCATAGGCATCAAGAGTGATTAAGGTCTGTTGTCCTACTTTCAATTTTACGATATCGACTTCATCTACGAGCATCTCGATCACAAAAACCGAATCGCTACCTACCGCTGCCAAAGGTTCCATAGTATTTATGATTTCCCCCGGTTCTTTCAAAAGCGAATAGACCTTGCCGTTTATTTTACTGGTTATGGTAAAATCTTCAGTAGTAATCTGTGAGGTCGAGTAATTATTTTGGGCTTGTTGCACTTGGGTGGAAAGTTCGTGCTTGGTTTGATCGTACTTAGCTTTGAGCTGTTTTAGATTATTCTGTGAAAGTTCAAAAGCTAATTTGCGACTCTCATACTGCGTTTTAGATCCGATATGACGCTCCCAAAGTCTTCTTTGCCGTGCATAGTTGATAGAATCGTTATAGAGGGTTAAGGAAGCGGATTTAATCCCGTCTTCCAACTGACCCAAAACCGCCGAACTTCCTTTATAATTATTCTGCGCCAGTTCGAGGGCCAATCGGGCATTCTCCGTATTTAATTTCGGGGTATGGTTAATAATTTGCATCAAGGACGTTCCTTTTTTCACCACATCCCCTTCTTCCACTAAATTGCGATCCAAAATACCGGCCACAGAGGCATAGGCTTGGTATAAGCTATCGGGCTGAACGGTTACGGAAGCATACACCGATTCCGTCAATGGTGTTTTAGTGGGGAATATCTTTTCCTGTCGATCTTTACAGGAAATAAAAACCAAGTAACCGATCAAAACAAAAATATATCTCATACCCTTTTGTTAACTTGGTATCAAAATAAGGTTAAAATCCAGTCTAGGAATATGAGGAAAGTCAGTATTCGGACAAAATTCACATTCATATTATTTTTATGGAACGAGCGGTGACACTACTATAAGAAGTTGGTGGTTTCCAATAAAGTACCTGTTCGACCTAGGGATTGAGCTCGTGAAGAAAAACTTGATTGAAGCGGCTACCAGCTTCAAGCTTAACAACAAGGGAACTTTTCCAGCTTCCTTTGTCATTGCTTTCCACTAAACATTCTTTTCATCAACCGATTGGGTATCCTTGTCTAACCGATCAAATAATACGCCCTAGCCTTAGGCACTATCCTTCTTTTCGTAAATTCTAGATTTTAATCCCTGCGCCATCTGCCTTAAGCTGTTTTTAAAAATGTCTTGCCACAACTTGCCTTTGATTTCTATGCGCAAATGAACTTGGGTCGGGAATTGACCAACGGGTTGATGAAGCCGACGATGAATCCTGTACCGAAGTATCCAACAGCCAAATAGCTTTGCAAAAGTCCGAGGATATAGGGAATAAAACCGGCCAAGCAATAAAAATAAGACCAGGTAATCCTTTCGACCGAAAATCAAAGGTTATGGATAAAAAACGACCAACTGATCTAAGTCATTTTAAGGTTGATGATAATGAATTAGTTTAGCACCATCGTAAGTATGTTATTGTTCTTTGAAAATGGGATGGTGTTCGGGGGAATTCCCATTCCATATATAAGAACAAGAAGATATTCGGTTGTATGGGGGTTTATGATTTTACAGGTGGCCGAGAAAAAGGCCTATATGTGAGATTAAAGTTGGATTACAAGGTAGAATATCTTCTAAGAAGCGGGAACAGATTTTGTTCCCGCTTCTTATAATTAAAGAGGTGAGCCCTTCGGCAAACCTCAAGTTACTTTTTTCATTGCTGTGTGCTCCAATGTTGTTGATGATGGATGCGTGCTAAACTAATCCAAACACTTCACAGAAAACTGGGGGCTTTGGCTTCCTGTTTTTTTTGTGGAAATTCCAAGGAATACTTTTCCGGAATCCCATCATTTTGTACTACGGAATATACGGTTTATGAGTAAAGCCCTTTAGGTGGCCACCACGGAAGCCAATATTGGAAATATACTTGTTTTGCCGTCCGGGCTTTCTTCATACTCATTCCCATTTTTAAGATCGAGGGAGATTAACCTCTGTACTCGTACCCCATACTGGGTTAAAACTGAGATCCACTGATTCAAATCATTTGTAACGCCTTAACTCCAAACTATTTTTGGACTTTTAAAGATTAACTAAAAATAATACTGTCATGAAAACAGATTCAAAGATCAAAATTGATGTTCTAGATGAATTGTCATGGGAACCTAGCATCGATGAAACAAAAATAGGGGTAACCGTTGACAACGGTGTGGTTACCCTCAGTGGGGAAGTAGATAGCTATGCTAAAAAAATGGCTGCTGAAAAAGCGGCAAAAAGAGTTCATGGCGTTAAGGCCGTTGCCGAGGACATCGTGGTAAAATACCCGTCGGGCCTTGGTCAATCGGATACTGATATTGCCAAAGCCGCTGTAACTGCTCTACAATGGCATTCTTCGGTACCCAAAGATACCGTCATGGTAAAAGTTGAAGATGGTGGAATTTATCTCTCCGGCGAAGTAAAATGGGCCTATCAAAAAAAATCGGCCCAGAACGCGGTTAAAGACTTGTTCGGGGTCAAGAAGGTCAGCAACAGCATCAAGATCAAACAAGAAGCGAGAACTTCTGAAATTAAGGATCAGATCAAGGAGGCCTTTGAACGCAATGCCGATATCGAGGCCCGTGGAATTGTGATTTCTACTGAGGGTAATACGGTAACCCTTAATGGCACCGTACATTCCATCAAAGAAAAGGAGAATGCGGAAACGGCGGCCTATAAAGCTCCGGGAGTCTTTAATGTCATCAATAAACTTAAAGTACAGAATGATCCCGCATACGTATAATCAAGAACCAGGGACTTCAAAATCTTATCGGTCTTTTTTAATCAGTCCCGATTCCATATCTTTAACCTGGGCTTTTTTCTTTGCCTTGGTTAAATTTAGGATATGAAAATTATTTCATGGAACGTCAACGGGATCAGGGCAGCCGTTAAAAAGGATTTTTTCGATTCTATCACAAAATTGGCGCCGGATATTCTTTGCCTACAGGAGACCAAGGCACAGGGCGGAGAAGTCGCAGAAGCACTTATGCCGTTAAAGGAATACCAACTCTATTACAATTCTGCGGATAAAAAAGGCTATTCCGGAACGGCCGTGTTGACCAAGGTAAACCCTCAAGGCATACTTGATGATATGGGAATAGTCGATGATGATACAGAGGGAAGAATACAGTGTACGGAATACGAAGATTTCATTTTGATCAACGTATATGTGCCCAACTCTGGGCAGCAGCTCGACCGTTTGGAGTACCGAAAAGGGTGGGATGCCAATTTCCTAAATTATCTGAAGAACCTTGAAAAAACAAAACCAGTAATTGCCTGTGGGGATTTTAACGTCGCCCACCATGCCATTGACCTCAAGAACGACAAGGCGAACTACAACAAGACCGCCGGATATACCCAAACCGAAATCGATGGCATGGACAATTTAATAGGCTCTGGCTTCGTCGATTCCTTCCGGCACCTGCATCCCAATAAAGTGGCCTATACCTATTGGAGCTATAGGTTCAAGGCCCGGGAGCGCAATTCCGGATGGCGTATCGACTATTTTTTGGTAAGCCCCACCTTAGTGGATAAAATAACGGAAGTCACCATCTATTCCGATGTAATGGGTTCCGACCATTGCCCGATCGGACTGGAATTGGAATTTTAATCAATGTGCTTCCAAATATTGCTGTATCACGCTAACCTGAAAGTCACCCACTACCCGGAGTTTCACATCGGCATTCATCAATACCAAACAATACGCCAAATGCGAAAGCTTGCAGTCGCTGATGATTTCCTTTTCAATTCCGCTGAAAATGGGCCAAAAGTGTTGGTGCATGTTGAGACCCGACGCTTTACCAACATTGACAGCCTTGACTACGGCCTCCGAAATCTGTTTGGGCGAAAGGCCTTGAGCCAACAGATCACTGGCGAGGTACTTCAACCTTAGGGCATTGTAGAAATCCATAAAATTAGCGATACTGTCCGCTTGGCGGTATTCCTTGCTAAAAATAGTGATGTCCATAGCGCTCTTTTTTTATCTGGTTAGTCTATGCTGTTTGTTGGATGTGATGAATCAAAGTTTCTTGACATAGCCAAAGACCATCCTTTTAAAATCTTTGAAATCTTGGGCAAAAATGGCCATCCTTTCGTTCAGTTTTCTATGCTGTTCCCGATAATTTCCGTCTGACAGACCCTTTTCACCCTTTTCTAAACGGGCTAGATTTTTCTCATGATTTACGATATCATCTGTTAGATAATCAAAGAGGTTTTCATGTATTTTGTCCAAGTTTTTCAGCATTTTGCCATATTCCGATTCCTTGATTTCCTTTTTTGTCAGAAGATCCGCGAAAAATTTGGTCTCGTCTTTCCAAAAGGCAATTGTTTCTAGCCATTCCCGGCTTTCTTGGTGTAACACCTCCAAGCTAGCGCCCAACAATAGCTCGGTTTTTAGATTTGCGATTTTTGTATTCATAATTATTGCATTTTAAATTCTTATTCAGCTAAATATCGATTTAGAAAACTGGTTCTCAGCGTTTTTCTTGCCGCATTCAAAAGGTTCTCCACCTCCTTGACACTGCGGTTGCGTATTTGGGCGATTTCAGACACACCGAATTGGTGTTCGGTAAAAAGTTCGTACACCGTACGCATTGACGAAGGCAGATGGTATAGAACCATAGCGGCATGCCTTCTAATATTTTCCGCACTCAATTCTTTATCAAGTTGCGTTATAATCTCTTTATCGTCTTCCTTCACAAAGATAGGATTGAGCAGATATTCGTTCTTGGGATATGAAGTATCATCAAGCTCTTCGATCATAACCAAATCGCCATCGCCATCAGTACTGAACTTTTCCTCCATTTCATCCCATTCGGGTTTGGCATAGGTGTCGATATTCTCAAAGAAATATGAATCGAACTCTTCTTCCACCAGAACGTCTTCCAACAATTCGTCTACTTTACGGAACAACCAAGGACGTAGTTCCCCGGCATGTTGGAGTTCATCAAAATGGTCGTAGGCCTCGATAAAAAGCTGATCGGTGAAATCATCTGCCTTAAATTTATTTTTATCAATTTGGCCTTTCTTTAAAGCGATGTTCAGTCTTTTTTGAACATACTTTTTTATCTCGGGCATCGCCTTGAGCAATAGCGCATTAAATGCCGATGTTTTGCCTTCATTTTTCAAGCGTTTCAAATCGGAAAACGTGTTGGCCACAAATACGTGAAATTCCTTTTGCCTCCTATAAAAATTTATCGTGTTTTCCATATGGATATCCTTGTTGTATTTATATCTCTCAAAAGTGCAAACTTGATTTGATCTAAAAAATGATTTATATCAGTTACGAAAGTCTGTTTGCAGTATTAGCATTTTCATACTAAATAACGTCAAGTTCGATGTATATCATTGTAGGTTAATAGGCTGTACATTATTTTTAAGCCAAATTTATATGCCCCTCGAATAGAACACAAACAGCAGAAGTATGGATAAGAAATGAAGTTCTCATCGAAGTCAAATGGCAGCCCGAGATCGCCAGGAGAGTAACCGCAGAGGGCGGAATAGTAACACATAGCGTGTTATAGACGGATAGAATAAAAAAAGCATTGGCCAAAGCCTGCCCGGTTTATAAGCCGTTGCAAAAAATATCGAACTGAAGCATGATGACGATCATAAGAATATCGATCCACAGAGACCGAATCCCTTATGAGGTCATATGTGAAAGACAGCAACGGTATATAAAAATGTTTTGCTTTCCCCATGCCAACTTTGGCGTTCTAGGTCTTCGCCACTTTGTTATGTGCAGTTTTACGATGTGCGCTATATTTTCGCGTAGATCTCATTGTCATCGATCAAAAGTATTTTCCTTATCCGGTTTTAGGTTTACAGGCAGTTTTAGGCTAAAGGTGCTTCCTATTCCTATTTTACTTTCAAAACTGACAGCTCCCGCCATCAGTTCACAATATTGTTTTACGATATGTAGGCCGAGCCCCGTGCCTTGGATACTGGTAACGTTACCAGCCCGAAAAAACCGTTCAAAAAGGTTTTTTTGTTCCGCCTCGGGAATCCCGAAACCTTTGTCCACAATGTTGAAAATGATATCTTCACTGGATTTTTGAAGTTCGAGGATAACTTCTTGTCCCTCATCGGAATACTTTAATGCGTTGGAAACCAAGTTAATTAAGATATGGCTCAATAGTTTCGGATCGAGAAATACCGAAATAATGCCGCGACTGTGTTTAACTCTAATGGTTTGACCCTCCTTTTTTACCGATTCCATTTCCTCTAACAAAAGTTTTGTGAACTGCACCAACTCAAAATGTTGTGGGTTTGCTTTTACCTTGCCCTCTTCCAGCTTGCTCAACGACAGAAAATCGTTTAGGATGACCACCAGGTTTTTCACGTTGTTGCGAATACGGGTCACGTGTTTCATTCGACGTTCTTCCTTCCCGGGTTCGTTCTGCTTTCCGATAAGGATGGCAGAGGAGAGAATAGCGCTCAAAGGCGTACGGAATTCGTGGGAGGCCATTGAAATAAAACGGGATTTCAGTTCGTTCAGTTCCTGCTCGGCCTTCAGGGCTATGGCAAGTTTTTCCTGAACCCTTCGCTGATCTGTAATGTTATGGTATACAAAAAGAGCCCAAACAATATTTTTCGCATCTGAGCGTAAGGGCGTTGAATCGACGGAATAGCTATTCTCCTGAAATTCCAGTTCGTAAGAAAGGTTTTCACCTTTGATCGTCTTTACAATATCCTTCTTTATACTTTCAATTTGTTTAGGGGAAACAATATAAATATCATTGATACATTTCCCTTCATAATCTTCTTTATTAAGGTCGAGCCGTTTTAATTCTTCCCCTGCTACATAGACCAGTTCAAAATCGGCATTGAATACCACAATAAGGCCTTTTGGAAAATTTTTGGCGATTGCTGCGAACTGTGTCTGGCTGATTCTAGCCCTGTCCTTCGCCAACATAGTAGCCTGGATCTGATCTTCGAGCTTCAGATTGGTCTCCACTAATTTCTGAACGGTGGATGCGATTTCCTGGGTTCGCTTTTCTACCTTGTCCTCAAGTTCATCGGCATAGTTTTCCAACCGTTGTCTGGCCCTTTGAATCTCGGTAATATCAACGCCAGAACTTATTAAACCAGTGACCTTGCCGTTTTTATCCTTTAATATTGCATTTCGCCATTGAACCAATATTCTTTCATTTCCCTTGCCAACGACCCAGTTCTCATAGACATCTGGGGGTTCTATGGTACCGGCAATAACCCGATCATAAATAAGGGCTAATTCTTTCCTTTCATTTGCTGGAATACAGCTATGGAACCAATTCTTTCCCATAATTTCATTTCGGGCGTAACCCAGCACTTCGCAGCCTTTTCGGTTGACCAATTCAATGATGTGGTCAGCACCGATGACCAAAAAGATGGAAGCGGAGGCATCCAAATATTGGAGAAGGTTACTGTCTTCTATTTCTTTTGATGCACACATGGTTTCATAGCTTATATATGAATGGAATTAATATCCAGACACATACACCGGTAAACGGATAGATTCTGGAAAACTCCAGGTTTTAATTAGAGGTCGGTAAGATCGGGCAAGACAACTTTGTACGCCTATTTGTAAATCTATTACAAGGGTTTGTGAGTTAAAATGATATTCGTCATACCCGTGGTCTTCCCAAGCCAAATATGACATAGGTCGTTTAGTACGAGATTAGCGGAATGCAATTTTCACGGCGATAAATAATAATGAAAACGATAAAAAGTAGTGATGGTACTTTCCAGTATAGGTGTCAGGGAAATCGCTTATAGTTATCTTCGGTTTCCGCCTTGATATTAGGCACCCATCTTCAATGGTCACTTCAAAAACTTTTTTAGTGAAGCCTGGGGCCGCTAGTTCGATTTCAAAATTATCATAGGTTTTATTGATGTTCAATGCAGGTTCCGATCGTTTACCGTTCCAGAAAATAACGGGCAGCCTATTTCTGGCCCACCCGCTATTGTCGAAAATATCATCCATATCCAAAAATATCTGGCGTGATCTGGTTTCCAAAGGGTCTTCTAAATTTTATCAGGGACATACCAGTACGTTTAAGGAAACATTTTCTTATACCGATAGTATATCCAACTACCTTTGGAGAAAATGATTTAGGTCAGTACGGCTAAATTTCTTTCCCATTAAATTTGGATAACTTTATCGCTACCTCAATTAATCAACCCTATGATCAACCCGTCCGATTTTGGAATTGAAGGGCTAACCAACGAAGCTGTCCTGCGTGCTCGAAAGTCACACGGCAAGAACATCTTGGACTATAAGAAGGAAAATAGTTTCTTGGACGCCCTAAAAAGCGTACTCAAGGAACCCATGGTCCTTCTATTGGCGGTAGCCTCCAGTATCTATTTTATCAGTGGAAATGTCGGGGACGGCATCTTTTTGGCCTCGGCCATAGTTTTAGTGGCATCTATCTCGCTTTATCAGGATTCAAGAAGTCGGAAGGCTTTGGAGAAACTAAAAAATCTGACACAGCCTAACAGCAGGGTCGTTCGTAATGGTTCGGTGGTAGAAATACGCAGCGATGAAATCGTCATTGGCGACAGTCTCATGGTGGAAGAAGGCAATATTGTTCCCGCAGACGGCGACATTGTACATTCCAACGATTTTTCGGTCAACGAATCGCTGCTTACCGGTGAGTCCCTTTCCGTATTCAAGGATACCACAAAAGCGGACAATCACATTTTTACCGGCACCACGGTGGCCAGCGGTCTGGCCATAGCGACGGTTACCGCCATAGGCAATACAACCCAATTAGGGAAAATCGGGAAAAGTCTGGAATCGATTCAGGAGGAAAAGACTCCCTTAGAGCGGCAGATCACCAACTTCGTCAAAAATATGTCCCTCTGGGGCGGTATTACCTTTTTATTGGTGTGGGGCATCAACTATTTTAAATCGTATGATGTGCTTGACAGTTTATTGAAGGCACTCACCCTAGCCATGAGTATTTTGCCCGAGGAAATTCCAGTGGCCTTTACCACCTTTATGGCCCTTGGCGCCTGGCGCTTGATGAAAATGGGCATTGTTGTCAAAAAAATGAAGACCGTTGAGAGCCTTGGAAGTGCCACCACAATCTGTGTGGATAAGACGGGAACGATAACCGAGAACAAAATGAGTCTGGTCAAGTTGTTTACGATGAAATCAGGAGAAGTAAGTGCCGCCGATGGAGCATATAGCGAGATGGAGAAAGAACTGATCACCCTTGCGATGTGGGCGAGCGAGCCCATTCCCTTTGACCCGATGGAAACTGCCTTGCACAAAGTCTACGGCCAACTGGCGACTCTGGATGAACGTCCCCACTACAACATGGTCCATGAATACCCCTTAGGTGGTACGCCGCCGATGATGACCCATCTGTTTGAAAATCATCAAGGCCATCGGATCATAGCGGCCAAGGGTGCTCCCGAAGCTTTTTTAGGTATTTCGAACCTTACCGAAACCGAAAGAACACAAATCATGGAGACTATAAAAGCCTTGGGCAAAGAGGGTTATCGGTTATTGGGAGTAGGAAAAACGGATTTTAAGGGAACCCGATTTCCTAAAAAGCAACAAACTTTTCAATTTGAGTTTATGGGCATTGTCGCCTTTTACGACCCGCCCAAAGAGAATATCCGTTCGGTGTTAAAGGATTTCGATAGGGCCGGAATCACTGTAAAATTGGTTACCGGTGACAATTCCGCTACGGCGATGGCCATCGCCAAACAAATTGACTTCAAAGGGTATCAAAACTGTATGTCCGGCAATGAACTGATGCGATTGCAGGATGCCGAATTGCAGGAAAAAGTAAAGACCGTTCAGGTCTTTACCCGTATGTTTCCCGATGCCA
The DNA here is from genome assembly GCA_963734985.1 of uncultured Flavobacteriaceae bacterium. Classification (GTDB taxonomy): domain Bacteria; phylum Bacteroidota; class Bacteroidia; order Flavobacteriales; family Flavobacteriaceae; genus Pricia. The sequence continues at coordinate 245,238 of CAVTJB010000002.1, read as the reverse complement.
AACTGCGTATCATCAATGCGCTAAAGTCAAACAATGAAGTAGTGGCCATGATCGGTGATGGGGTAAACGACGGTCCGGCTTTAAAAGCTTCACATTTCGGAATAGCCATGGGCAAAAAAGGGACCGAAATCGCCAAGGAGGCCGCATCCCTCATCTTGGTAGACGATGACCTATCCAAAATGATAGATGCGATTGCCATGGGCCGGAAAATTTATACCAACCTTAAAAAAGCGATTCAGTATATCATTTCCATTCACATCCCCATCATATTGACCGTGTTTATACCGCTGGCATTAGGTTGGCTATATCCTACTATATTTTCGCCCTCTCATGTTATTCTTCTTGAATTGATTATGGGGCCCACCTGTTCGATCATCTACGAAAACGAACCCATGGAAATGAATACGATGGTACAAAAACCTAGACCTTTTACGACTACATTTTTTAATATTAAAGAATTGACAACTAGCATTATTCAAGGAATTATCATAACTATTGGTTCATTGTCAGTCTATCAATATGCCGTAGCACAAGCATTTAATGAAGACCGTACAAGAACGATGGTTTTTATGGTATTGATCAGTGCGAATATTTTTTTGACTTTGGTCAACCGTTCTTTTTACTTTTCGATACTCACTACCTTAAAATACAAGAACAACCTAGTTCCATTGATTATCGGAATTACTTTAGTCTTTGCCGCCCTATTACTTTTCATACCTAGCTTTACCCGATTTTTTGAGTTTGAAAGGTTGAGTGCAGACCAATTGGGGGTTTCCGTTTTCGCAGGAGCTGTCTCGGTACTTTGGTTTGAGGTGGTTAAATGGGGGAAGCGGGCAAGTCATAAATAGCATAAGGCAAAAGGGTTCCATCTTTCTTTCAAAAAAAGAGCGCTCCTTTTTAAGGGAAATACCTCTTTATTCACCACTCAAAAAAAATACTATGGACACTAATCCACATTTATTTTCGGTCGATAGCCTACTTATTTTACAGCGGTGATATCTTCCTTTGCAAGTCAGTGGAGCATCGTCAGCTCTTCGGTGTTTTTAGTAGAATAAACTCGCTTATATTGACAATATCAATAGCCCCGATCAGTTTCTCCGCTTCCATGACCGGGAAAAACTTTTTCTTTTCTTTTTTCATCAATTCCAAGGCCTTTGTTATTTCTGTAGCTGCATCGATGCTGCTAAATGTCTTTTGCATGATATCCCTGACCAAAAGCGATGGCGTTTGGGCATGCTTAATAATGTCCTTTTGAGTCACAATTCCTAGTAATTCATCATCTTCCGCTACAACAAAATCCCTTTCCGTTCCGGCCAATGTTATATTGATGACTTCCTGAACGCTGTTTGCGGGGCTTAATTTTGTAATGTGTGTTAAGGTGGCCTCTTTAACAAAATGACCAAGCAATGCTGCATTTTGTTTTACCATTCGGTTCTCACCATAGGCCCCGAAGTAGATGAAGAAAGCAATCAATATCAAGAAGGGACTAAAGAACAGACCGAGAATGAAAAACAGAAAGGCCATTCCCTGGCCAATGCCAGCAGTAATTTTAGTCGCCTCCACATGGCCAAATCTAATTGACAACAAAGCCCTGAGGACTCTGCCCCCATCCATTGGGAAAGCAGGAATTAGATTGAACAGGACCAACATTACATTAGCGACAAAAAGATAGAACAGGAAATTCTGCGCCGTAGGTTCGAATAGTTGTTCCTCCAGCACCACCGTATCAAAATTAAAATAGCTACGCAACGGGATGATCAAGGCCAATAAAAGAGCAAATACTATGTTTACCGCAGGGCCGGCCATGGCCATGAGCAGTTCTTGGATAGATTTTTCGGGCATTTTGTCCAAAGTCGCGACTCCGCCAATCGGTAACAAAATGATTTTTTGGGTCTTGATATTGAACCGACGCGCTGTCAGGGCATGACCTAGTTCATGGAGCACCACACAAACCATGAGGGCCAAAATAAAACCTTGGCTGATGACCACCCTTTCCAGGTCCCGACTATTCTGAAATTCAACGTATCCTATCCAAATCAGCAGTAACGCAAAGGTCCAATGCACCTCTATTTTTATGCCTGCCACTTTGCCCAAATCTAAAAAACCCTTCATCGCTAAAAATTTTTGATCGAAGTTATCTTTCCATTGGAATACCCACAATGACTTTTGTCATTTCATAGCTTCAGGTCTGGAACTATCTGTAAAACATACTCGTCGTGTTACCCCCCGTTAAACCACTTGATGACTATTTTACAAGCCCTCTAAAAAGCTTACCCTTCGAAGATGCCGTGCAAAAAACTCCGAAGTCCTAAAATAATGGGATTTCGGGGTGTTGATCGAACTTGATCTCACGGCACCTTTAACTGGCGGGGAATTACTATAACTACAGAATAGGGGGCGCCTGTATTCCGCCCTTAGCTTACAAAACCCTGCGGACTGTGGTTAATATTGACCCGATGCTTCCCTGCCATGTTATTGTTCAGACATGGAGCCGGATATTATTGAAATCGCCGCAGTAGATACGGCAGCATCCATGCAAGCCGTAAAAAATGTCAAAATGATGCATATAGCGGAAACGGTATGGGAAAAACTTAGGAAGGTCAGTAAGCGGTTTCGCAAGAATGAATGATACTATTTCGTAAAATAAATTTCAATAATGACTGAATAAAGGCGCCACAGTTATGGATGGCCTGGTACTCCGTCCGTAAAAACGGCACAGCCCCCTTTGCAATTGGCTGAAATAATGCACACAAAGCCCGAAGACCCTATTATAATCTCCGGAACGACTTGGCCCGTTTAGCGGGCATCGCCGCGGAAAGTTTGATCTACATCCTTATCAAGGTTACAATAGAAGGGCTTATCCCGTTGAAGGAAGAAACATTGGAGATAAGGAACTGAAAGCGCTGCAATATGTTGACTAAAGTGATGGAGCGGTATGCTAAAGTCGGGATTGAAATATGATAAATATCATTATTCCGGTCTAGGTGCCTCCCTATTTTTGTAATGTAGCATCTGTAGATTTAATGAAGACTATACTAATCCCTACCGACTTTTCCGATAACTCTTGGAATGCCGTTGAATATGCCGTTACGTTATTTAATGACGTCCCCTGTACGTTCTACATATTTCATATAGAACCTCTCACCCACTCGGGGGTGGAAAGCAATTCGTTTACGATGTCGACCGAACGCGTAGATGTTTCGGTAAGGAAAAAACTGTCGGAATTGTTCAAACGGATAGCGCTACTTACCACTAACGAGCACCATCACTTCATTGCCCTGCAAGAATATGGCAATCTGGTCACTGGTATCCGTAAGACCGTAGCCGAAAAAAAGATAGATCTCATCGTAATGGGTACCAAAGGAGCTTCAGGAATACAGGAAGCCATAGTCGGTAGCAATACGGGCGATGTTATTACCAAAGTACCCTGTAATCTTTTGGTAATACCTGAACGGGTAAATCTGGCCAAGCCCAAGGAAATTGCTTTTCCAACAGATTTTAATATTTTCTATTCACATACTATTTTAGAGTCCATTTCTGAAATGCTCCAAATTAGCGGGGCCAACCTCCGTGTCCTAAATGTCTCAAAGCCAAAAGGAAGGCTGATTTACTCACAAAAACAGCATAAACACTACTTAGAAGACTACCTAAAGGAACTGTTTAAAGATTCACACAGTTTCCATACCATAGCGGACGATAATGTAAAAAACGCCATTGACGGTTTTACCGTTAACGGAAGTATGGATATGGTTATGATGGTAGCTAAAAATCTGAATTTTTTACAACAACTATTGTTCGATACCACTATTGAAAAGTTAAGCTTCCATACCACCCTACCCTTAATGGTACTTCACGAATAAAATGAAATTCACCTATAAATAGTACATCGTACTGACATATATCATAGTTCTTGCCGGTCCGCTTGGATAGTTTTGAGCTAGCATTAAAACCGCTAGATGATGAAAAAGATATTGATTCCTACCGATTTTTCGGCCAATGCCATGCACGCCATTGATTATGCACTGAAGCTTTATAAATGCGAGCGCACCAATTTCTATTTTGTGCATGCATATGCCGACGAGGTTTACGAGCCCTTTAACAAAAACAATGGCGCATCTTTTGAAGATCGGAAAGAGGCGGTCAAGAAAAGCATAGTCAAAACGCTTCATGAGCTTGTGGAAAACCTAAAGGACAAAGGGGCGAATCCCGAACATTCGTTTGAGGCCCTTTCTGCTTTCGATTCCTTGGTAGATGCCATAAACGATGTCGTAATCCAGATGAAGGTCGATCTTGTATGTATGGGGACCCAGGGGCAAAGGGCCAATAAAAAGATTACGTTTGGTAGCCATACGTTACAGGTGTTTAAGTATGTGCAATGCCCAGTATTGGCCATTCCCGAAAATTTTGAGTTTAGGCAACCAAAAAAAATCCTCTTCCCTACCGATTATATGCTCCCCTACAATCGCCGGGAACTAAAACTATTGAACACCTTGGCGGCAGAATTCAAATCGGAAGTCCACTGCCTGTACATCTCCGATTTTGAGGATTTGAGCCTTCGGCAACTCGACCACAAACGATTTTTGGGAGAATCGTTGCCGGATGCCTTTCAGTATTTTGAACGGGCACCCGTTAAAAACAAGGCGGAGGCCATTGTAGAATACATTTCAAAGAATGAGATCGACCTTTTGGTCATGGTCAACTCCCGCCATTCGTTTTTGGAGGATATGTTGTACCGGTCAACCGTTGATGAAATAGGACTGCATCCGAAGATTCCTTTTTTAGTGATGCAGAACCGGCCCAGATAACTTTTCAAATAGAACGGATGAAAAAAATACTCTTGCCTACCGACTTCTCTGACAATGCGTGGAATGCTATATTCACTGCCGTAAAGCTCTATGCCAATGTAAAATGCCACTTTTACCTGTTGCATGCCTACGAGCCCAATGCATTGAATTTACTGGGTAGAAAAGGTCAGCAAAGATTGGGGACTATTTACGATTCGTTGTCGCAATACTCCGTTCAAGAGTTGGACAAGATATTGGCCTATCTCAAAGAAAACCACCACAACCCGAACCACAGCTTCGAGACCATTTCCCAATCGGATATTTTGGAAGATGGGGTACGGAAGGTGATATCCGCGCAGGATATTGATCTTATCGTAATGGGCACACAGGGTGCAACGGGTGCCAAACAGGTCTTTATGGGAAGTAATACGGTCAAGATCTTGAAACATATTGAGAATTGTGCGGTGCTGGCCGTACCTTCAGAATATAATTTTCAGGTGCTTAAATCGGTCGTATTTCCAACCGATTTCACCAAGAATTATAGGAAGTATCAACTTCAGCCTTTGACCGAATTGGCCTTACATTGGAAAGCGGATATCCAAGTAGTACACATAGCCCTTGAGTTTATCCTGAACGAGCAACAAAAGATGAACCAAAAACTGTTGAAAGAACGGTTTAAAGGTTTGGGAGTCGAATTTCGCAATATCGATTTTGAGGCGGACATCTCCTACACGTTAGAAAAATTTATGGTTGTGACCAGCATAGACCTGATGGCCATGATACGCTATCATCATACCTTTTGGGAAAAGTTAATTGGCGAGCCTGTTGTTAAAAAAATAGCCTTTCATACCAAAGTCCCTTTATTAATCTTACCGGAATGAAATGTATAAGAACAGAATAGAAAATCGAACCTTATTCTTCAGCTAACGCACGTAATGCCATCGCTTACGCCCTCGATCTCTTCGAAAAGATTGAATGTATCTTTTATGTGCTGAACGCCGACAAGTAAGTACATCCGGGTCGGCCCATACTATGGGCAAAGCCAAGGATACCGAATTATTCAGGGCTGTCAAAGAAGAATCGGAAAGAAACCTCCAATCCATCGTTGACGAACTGGAATTACACAATGAAAATTCGCTACATAAATTTAAAGCTCAGACAAAGCTTCCAGTGTTGGTTTTGCAAGGGTTGAAAAAGTAAATATTTTAGCCATGAGGAGTCTGTTTGACGCCCCACTTTAAATTTTCACTGAATTAAATTACTAAATATGAGGTTGAACGACACCTATTATATCGTTCTTCTGTAACACTCCCGATTGACGCCAAAGCTGCTTGCCATTTTTAAACAACAGCATGGTCGGGACGCCCCGTACTTGATATTTGGCGGCTATCGCCTTGTTTTTGTCAACATCTATCTTTACGATTTTCAAGACATCACCCATTTCGTCCTTGACCTGTTTTAAAATCGGGGCCAACATTTTACATGGGCCGCACCAATCAGCATAAAAGTCCACAAGTACCGGGGTTTTGGAATCGACTATTTTGTTAAAATTACTCTTCATAACCTACTATATTGGACCTTAAAATTACTAAAATAGGAAAGAAGCCCAACTGATTTATATCATGGTTTTTAAAATCCTTCCATTTAATTTAACAACAACGATATAAAGTAACTACTCTGAGACGAATGTTGGTGCCCACCGATTTTTCGGACAATTCTTTTAAAGCGTTAAAATATGCTCTTTTGATAATCAAAGATGTAAGGTGCACGTTCTATCTTCTAGAAAAATATATGCCTCCTGTTTACCGTTCGATAGGACGTGACATATATGCTAATAATCTTTTTTTCTCTTACCTCAACGAGACTGATAATTGTCATAGTTAAAGCATCTCTTTCTGAATATATTTACTCTATAAACCGAAAGATAAGACTATGGATAAAAGAATATTAATACCAACGGATTTCTCTAAAAATGCCTTGAATGCCATACGTTATGCATTAGAATTGTATAAAAAGCAGCAGTGTGAATTTTATTTTCTCAACGTTTTCCGGGTCGATTACTACACCACCGATACCTTGTTTGTTCCGGAGCCGGGCAGCCCACTCTACGAAGCGGCAAAAGCCAAATCAGAAGAGGGGTTTTCGAAACTTTTGGATACTCTGGAACTACACCATGATAACTCCAAACATACCTATCATACGATTTCCAGCTACAACCTTTTATCGGAGGCCATAAAACAGACCATAGCCGATAAAGATGTCGACTTGTTGATCATGGGTACCCAAGGCGCTACCGGGGCTAAAGGTGTGATATTTGGCAGCAATACGGTTAATGCCATGGAAATAATCAGGGAATGTCCGGTTTTGGCAGTTCCGGAAAATGTTTCTTTTTCTACTCCAAAAGAAATCGTCTTCCCTACGGATTATAAGTCTAGCTTTAAGCGCAGGGAATTGAGCTACCTCATCGAAATTGCCAAAATGCACCACACTTCCATACGGGTTTTGTATGTGGCAAAAAACCGCGATTTGAATGATAAACAAGAGAACAATAAAGAATTGCTCGATGATATTTTGGAATCGGTAGAACACAGTTTCCATATCTTATCCGAAAAGGATGTTTCCAAGGGGATAACTTCATTTGTAGAAAGTAGGGACAGCGATATGATTGCCTTCATAAACCACAAACACTTCTTTTTTGGCAATGTATTCTCCAAACCTTTAATCAAGGAAATCGGCTATGACGCAACAACACCTATTTTGGCACTACATTAACCCTGTAAAAGGGGAAAATTGAAACGGTCTTCTTTAGCTCGAAGACCATCACAAAAAACGATAGTATGACCGAAAATCATATCAAATATTTGATTACTTGCCTTTTCGATATATCAATTGGTTGGTGAGCGTCTGAAACGTCAAGGGCGCCATAACGCGCCTTGTTTTTGGTGGCCTTAATAAAATCGGAAGACGGTGCAATTATGAACACCGAAAGTGCAGGATCATATGCGTTTAAGTTCACGACATCTTAAAATGACCCATATCATGTTCCTTTCCTTAGGTAATCGGTTACTTTGAAAAAATATGGTTGAATATAAGGATATGAAAATTAAAGTAGGCATTCTTACGCTGATGTTCGGTCTTTCCCTTTCGGCCCAGGACACCGGCACGTTCACTTCTTACGAGACGTTGGAAAATGTGAAGACCATCCAGATTCAGGATAACCTTTGCGCCATACTGTACCCGACCCACTTTTTTGGGGTACAGATCAAAGGCGATAAACGTGTAAAGGATATCATTAAATGGGATTTCAAGGATTCTATTCTAAAACTTTATACCACCGAGGAAAATACTATGGCAAGCTATGCGGAAATAACGCTCTATGTTAAGGATTTTGAGGAATTACGACTTTCCGGGAACGCCTCGGTCCAAACGGATAAAAAAATGCTTATGGAAACCTTCATTATGGATTCAAGTGAAAATAGTAGCTATAACTTTCCTATGGAATGCACCGATTTTACGCTGATTTCAGAGGGGGAAAGCACTGGTTATCTCGACCTTGTGGCGGAGAGCGTACGAATACAAACCAAAAACAATGCAAGCACCTCCATAAAAGTATGGGGCGGCAAAGTCAATGTGGAACTCACCGACAACAGCATAATAGGTCTGAGAGGCTCGGCGCAAGCCTTAAGCGCCACCGTGCACAATAAAGCCAGATTGACAGCCTGGGAGTTGGAGGCCAAAGATGTATACCTTCTATCTTCCAGTACGGAAGAAATCGAAATCTATGCGAAAAACAGATTGAAAATCAATGGCCAGACCAACTCGAAAATCTATGTGTCCGGTAATCCTACGCATATAGATACCATCGATATCAACAAAAAATCGAAGATTTTTTATCGCGCACGAAATTGATTCGCGGAAGATAGCGGTCATTTTGGCCGCAGTACCTAAAATAGTCCTTGTCCACCCGATCGCAATATTCATTAAAGCGAATGCCCTAATTAGATATTTCCAATCGAAGTATAATATCCACATACCCGATCAAAGAGAAAAACCGGATGGGTTACCCATTTCGGGACCTGATCGCACGGGGAGATCACTTCTAAAAAATCAGGGTGTTCCCCCCGCTTTCGGAAAACGATCAAAGTTTTCCTTCCGCCATCCCCGTAAATTTCGGCGACATTACTGTGGTTGGCATCAAAAATATCCAAAAATGCTGGGGGGTCCTACTATTCCATAATTTTTGCCACTTCGTCCTCAACTAACGCATCTGGTTGTCGATTTCCAGGGAAGTCAACAGTTAAAATAATTCAATTTTTCTTTGGGCAATGTCTTGTTTTTCTTAACGATAGAAATTTTCGATTTTCACAAATAGTATCCAGAAGAATTCCCTACAAAAATGACATTAATCATTTTTACTTCTCAATAGCTCCCCTACTTTCGAACAAAATAAAAACATGAAACTGCTGTTGGTTACCCTCTTTACGGTAACACTACTTTTATCCCCTTCCCATCAAGACGAGCTGCAAGCCGTAGAAGCCACCTATGACGGGAAATCCGGGGGTGTTTTTTATTTTGTTGACATAGAAGGTTCTTCCTATGCATTTAATGATATCGAAAACAATGCCCTAGAAAAATTCGACCTTACCGACGCACGTTTTGAGGGAAGAAAATTTATGGTAGTATATCGAATAGTGTACAACATAGAAAAAGACAAGGAACAGCAATATGAAGAACAAGCAGGAACAGGGCAGAAAGAAATAGTAGAACAGGAAGATGATAAAGATGATGAGAACGAGGGAGACGTTTATGGCGAATGCATTATTGTAGACCTTGAACTGTGCGGATAATATTCAATTAGCGCCCTAAACTGGAAAAAATGTCCATAGCCGATTTATGGGGCCCACTGTAAACAGAAACTGTATTAATTTACCGAAGGCGTAAAACGTATTATACAAAATAAAGAGAATTGGAAAACCCACTTTATCAATGAATTTTCATGTAAGATCTACTCCAGTGACACTCCCGTAGTCTATCGCATATCGGCCCGACCCGGCCAGTAGATCGATTTCCATAATTTGCAAAGGATAGTTTATCACCGAAGAATCCCATAAATTTGCCATCCACAAACCTCCCTGCACGTGAGCAAAGCCATTTATGTCGCCACTACCGAACCCAATAGCGGAAAATCCATCGTTTCCTTGGGCCTTATGCATCTTTTATTGGGCAAAACCGCTAAAGTAGGCTATTTCAGGCCTATTGTAGATGATCTTGCCGACGGAAAAACGGACAATCACATCCAAACCGTACTGAGCCACTTTGATGTCGATCTAAAACCGAAGAACGCGTTTGCCTATACCCGCAGCCAGGTCGTTCAGCTCAAAAATCAGGATAGGGACGATGAAATTTTGGGATATATCATCCATAAATACAAGGCGATCGAAGACCGGTTCGATTTCGTACTGGTAGAGGGAACGGATTTTTCAGGTGAAGGTGCCATCATCGAGTGGGACATCAATGTACTCATCGCCAAAAATTTGGGCATACCCGCGGTCATCATCGCCAGCGGTACGGGCAAGACCTTGGAAGAACTGGTAGGCAATCTCTACATGGCCTATGACTCCTTCAAGGAAAAAGGTGTGGAAGTACTGATGACCGTGGCCAATAAGGTACAGCCAAAAAATGTGGACCTGGTCATCTCAGGATTACAGGAAAAACTGCCGAAAAAAGTATTGGTCGGAGCCATCCCCCTTAATCCAGTTCTGGGTAGTCGCACAATTAAGGAGATTGCCCGAGAGCTGGATGGAAAAGTCCTTTTCGGGAAGGAGTTCATGAACAACCGCGTCGGTGCTTTCGGGGTGGGTGCCATGCAGCTGCGCAACTATCTTACCCATCTGAAAAAAGACAGTTTGGTCATTACGCCCGGTGATCGTGCAGACATTATCCTTGGGGCGCTACAGGCTCATATTTCCGCAAATTATCCCAGTCTTTCGGGCATAATTCTAACGGGGGGACTGGTGCCGGAGGAATCTATCATCAAGTTGATCAAAGGACTTTCCGATATAATTCCGATTGTCTCCGTTGAAGACGGTACCTTCTCGGTCACGAACCGAATCGGAACCATCCGGCCCAGAATCTACGCCGAAAACACCGACAAGATAACCACCTCGATACAGGAATTTGAAAAACACATTCCCATTAACGAGTTGGCCGAACGTCTCATTACGTTCACGGCAGCGGGGATTACCCCCAGAATGTTCCAGTACAATCTGCTCAAAAGGGCAAAATCTTCGAAAAAGCACATCGTGTTGCCGGAGGGAACCGATGAGCGCATCCTTCTCGGTGCCAAGAAATTGATCGATGCGGATGCCGTAACCCTAACCTTATTGGGAAATCCTGAACAGATCAAAGAGAAAATCAGTACCTTGGATATCGAACTTGATCTTGATGCGCTTAGCATTATCGACCCTACCCAATCTCCCCATTTTTTGGAATACGCCACTACCCTATTTGAATTACGCAAACACAAGAACGTCAATCTGGCCATGGCCAAGGACCTGATGGAAGACGTTTCCTATTTTGGCACCATGATGGTCTATCTAGGGCATGCCGATGGCATGGTCTCCGGTGCGGTACATACTACGCAGCACACCATTCTACCGGCCTTGCAATTTATCAAGACCAAATCGGATGTTTCCATAGTTTCATCCGTATTCTTTATGTGCCTACCCAATCGGGTAACGGTCTTCGGCGACTGCGCCATCAATCCCAATCCCACTGCGGAACAGCTTTCGGAAATCGCTATTTCCTCCGCGGCGACCAGCGCTGCCTTTGGTATCGAACCCAAAATTGCGATGTTGTCCTACTCCTCTGGGGCATCGGGTGTCGGGGAAGATGTTGACCGGGTACGCCAGGCCACCGAAATCATCAAGAAAAAAAGACCGGACCTTAAGGTAGAAGGACCCATTCAGTACGATGCCGCGGTGGACATCAATGTGGGCAAAAGCAAATTGCCGGATTCCGAAGTCGCAGGCCAGGCCAGTGTCTTTATTTTTCCCGATTTGAACACCGGGAACAACACCTACAAAGCGGTACAACGGGAAACGGGTGCTTTGGCCATAGGCCCCATGCTACAAGGCCTGAATAAACCTGTAAACGACCTGAGCCGAGGCTGTACGGTAGACGATATCTTTAACACCGTCATCATTACGGCCATACAGGCACAAGGACTTTAACCCACTTTTTTCCATGAATGTATTCATCATCAATTGCGGTAGCTCCTCCATCAAATATAAACTGTTGCAAATGCCAACGGAACAGATCATTTGTGAAGGGTTGGTGGAGCGGATCGGGAGCGGTGAAGCTATTTTGCAACACAAGACCGAAAAGGGTTTCACTGAAGAAACCCATGAAATACCCGATCACAAAACCGGATTGCAAAAGATAACCGACCTTCTGTTGGATATCCACAAAGGAGTGCTTTCCAGCCCACAAGACATTGAGGCCGTGGGTCATCGGGTGGTCCATGGGGGCAACACTTTCTCCAAAACGACCTTGATCACCAAAAAGGTAAAGGAAAAGATCAAGGACCTTTCCGTTTTGGCCCCATTGCACAATCCGCATAATCTCGAGGGCATCCTACTTGCCGAACAGCTCTTCCCCACGGCAAAACAGGTGGCGGTATTCGATACGGCCTTTCATCAGACCATGCCCGTCAGGGCTAAAAAATATGCCCTGCCCAATGCCCTTTTTACGGAAGAGGGAATACAGGCCTATGGCTTTCACGGTATCAGCCACAAGTACGTCTCCGAAAAGACGATAGCTTATCTGAAACTCGTGCGATCAAAACTGATTACCATCCACTTGGGGAACGGCTGTAGCATGACCGCAGTAAAAGACGGAAAAAGCAGCGACCACAGTATGGGTTTCGCACCCTCCAACGGACTCATCATGGGGTCCCGTAGTGGCGATATCGATCATTCCCTCCTGTTTTATTTGGTCGATTCGCTGGGATATTCCTTGGAAGAAGTTAACCAGTTGCTGACCAAAAAAAGCGGAATGCTAGGCTTAACAGGGTTCCAGGATTTGCGGGACATTCAGGCGCAAGCCGAAAAACAGGATACCGATTGCCAATTGGCCCTGGAAATGAACGCCTACCGCATTAAAAAGTATATCGGTGCCTACACCGCCGCCATGAACGGATTGGATGCCATCGTCTTTACGGCCGGAATCGGTGAGAATTCCAGTCTCCTTCGCAAAATGGTCTGTTCCGAAATGGAATACCTGGGCATGGTGATCGACGATACCAAAAATGAGTCCAGTTCAACTTTGCTCCGTGAAATCAATGCCGATGCCTCGAAGGTCAAGATTTTGGTCGTTCCTACCAATGAGGAGCTGGAGATTTCAAGGCAGACTTTTGAGCTTTGTTCAAAGGCATAGCTGATATCCGGTTACAAAGTAAAACTACCCACAAATTTCCCAAATGACAATTATCATTGCAAGGATTTCTGCACTGCCCTAGATTTACACAGCATCCAAACAACATCAAAATAATACTTCGAATAAAAACCGATGGAAATGGAAATCATCTATAATGAAAACCTGCATTTTGAACACCAGCTTTGGAGGCGCGAACTTTTCTTTTGGCAAGACGAGGTGAAATTTTTCAACAATAGGCTCAGCGAACTCGTTACCCGATGGACTTCCAAGGAGGTACTCGTAAAATTGGAGCATTATCAAAACGAATTCGTTTTGCACGGTGGGGTCATCGAAGACCTTTTTGAGGCCATAGAAGTCCACGGAGCCGGCCAAGGTGCACTGGATACCCTATGGGTCAAAAAACACTTGGAATTCCGGAATAAAATAGAGACGCAGAGACAAATCTGTGCAGATCTTAAAAAAGAGTTCTTCCCTTTTCTAGGCCAGTATCTATAAACTGAATGTTAGGACTAAAACTTCCGAAAAAACCGCATCTTAAAAAGTAATATACCGTTTGGTGTACTCGCTAAGTATGGTTTCGAGGAGGTGATGGCCGGCAGCCCGGTCAAAAAACTGATTCCCTGAAACTTTCCCAAAAACCATTCCGATATTGAAAAGTTACTGTCCCTTGTCCACTTTTGACTGAACATGTATATTCTTGGAAGAGTGGGGACCAACCGATATTCAAATGGGGCAGCTGGTTAGCCATCGCTAAATCTATTCCCACCTCAGCTGATCAAGGAATTGGAAAAGCTACAGGATCTTGCTCCTCTCCTAAATAACTTCGAGGTAAGAAAGCTAGTCGCCGAGACCTGAAACATTGGCTACGGCGATCTTTTCAGTTCGATTCAAGCGCACCCGCTTGCGTCTACCTCTGTGGCACAGGTGCATAAGGCACCATTACAACATGGCGGTTGGTGGCCCTAACATAGCGACCTGGTATCGATCGTATAATTCCAAAAACGGCAAATTGTTCATCGTACTCGAGCATAAGGGCTTGGATTAATTTAGACATTCACGGAAAACGGTATTCAACCGGTTGGTATACTCGGCCATTATTGCCGCCTTGTCCATTGGGTCAGCCCTGTTGGTCATTGCCGATATGCCCCCTAAGATACAAGGGGCACCCCTGTTAGGTGCGATGGGGTTAATTCTTTCCGCGGTCTTATTTCATACTGATTTTCATTTTTAAAAATAATGGAGAATAAGGTATGGGTGGTGCCGGTACATGTGTTAAACCTTGCCCCTACTGATCTACATCATTTTCAATGCCATTGACCCCACTTACTTTTGTAATCAGGGAGCTTAACTAAAATTATACTATCATGAAAACAGATTCAGAAATCAAGACCGATGTACAGGACGAACTGGCTTGGGAACCTGGCATCGACGATACCAAAATAGGCGTCACCGTTGATGATGGGGTCGTTACCCTTAGTGGGGAAGTGGATAGCTATCCCAAAAAGATGGCGGCGGAAAAAGCGGCCAAAAGAGTTTTTGGCGTGAAGGCCGTGGCCGAGGACATAGTGGTTAAACACCCTGCAAGCCTTGATAAATCGGATACCGATATCGCCAAGGCTGCCATAAACGCCTTGACCTGGCATTCCTCGGTACCCAATGATACCATCATGGTAAAAGTGGAGAATGGCTGGATATATCTTACTGGGGAATTAAATTGGGACTATCAAAAAAAATCCGCTCTAAATGCGGTCCACGCCCTGACCGGCGTCAGGGGAGTCAGCAACAACATTACGATCAGGCAAGATGTAAAGCCCTTTCAAGTGAGGGACAATATCGAGGAGGCCTTCGAGCGATCAGCTAGAATCGGTTCGAAAGGCATAAGCGTCACCACCGAAGGGCATACGGTAACGTTGGAAGGAACCGTTCGTTCCCTTAAAGAGAGGGAAGAAGCGGAAAAAGCGGCCTATAGAGCACCGGGAGTCTTTAACGTCATCAACAAGCTTAAAGTGCAGTATTATCCCGCCTATGCATAACGGGAATATAGAATGGATCAAAAGCCCCGGGGTAACCAGTATGGGTCAGGGCTTCCAAGATATGAAATGCATTCAGTGATACCCAATCAAGATACCCCGTATTAATTGGTATCGATCTGTCTCTTGTGCAAGGCGATATATCATCATTTTTGACCTGTTTTTACCTCCCGGTATCGCTTTAGGCAACAGCGTATTTACCCCAATATATCGCCTTCCTCTTTTAAGATTTTCAAATCGGGAAAAGGATAGCTACAACTATGTGAATTTTTTTTCGCTGCCTATAGCAACTTCCCATGTTTTTCTTATCGAAACCCGGAATTTATTGATTCCTCCAAAATACAAGCTTGGGGTCCATAAAAAATGGTTTATTCCAGTTATTGAAGTTTTATTCGGGCCGTTCCCGAGTCAATCCTAAAAATCGTCAACACTGATGCAAGTCATTTTAAGACACACCATTCCCAACTACTTTTATACAAAAGATACATTCACTTTAAAACAGAACCCATGAAAACAGATGTTGAGATAAGAAACGACGTGCTGGCCGAACTGAAGTGGCAGCCGGAAATCGACGAGACCGAAATCGGGGTCACCGTAGAAGATGGTATTGTTGCCCTTAGCGGCGTTGTGGATCAGTACCGTAAGAAGTCTGCCGCCCACGAAGCCGCCAAACGTGTGGCGGGAGTCAGGGCCGTGGCCGAGGATATCGAGGTCAAGTACGGGGACGATTATAAAAAGACCGATAAGGAAATCGCGAAAGCGGCGGTAGATGCCCTGGAATGGAACACTTCCATCCCGAAAGGGGAAGTCAAGATTTACGTGGAGGATGGCTATATTTATCTCAACGGAAAGCTCCGATGGGAATATCAAAGCGATGCCGCCAAATGGGCGTTGCAAAACCTGCTCGGTGTTAAAGGGGTGGTCAACAATATTGAAATCTTTCCGAAGGAAAAGCCCAAAAATATCGAAGAGCAGATAAACAAGGCACTCGAACGTTCGGCCTATCTCAAAGCTAAGGGAATTCGGGTGCAGGTAGATGGTACTACGGTGCAATTGAAAGGTAGGGTACATTCAATATGGGAAAAGGAGGAAGCGGAAAGAATGGCTTATAAAGCGCCCGGGGTCCACAAGGTACAGAACGATATCATGGTACAATACTTTCCCGCATTCGTATAATTTCCGAAAAAAATCATACCACTGATCTAGGTCATTATATCCCTACAATGAATGCGATATTTTAGCATTTGTATTAACGGAAAAATAGTTCCATAAGAATATAAAAGGACGGGTATCTTGGCGTAGGAATACGTTCAGGAACCCAAGGGAAGGTGCCGCAGAGGTTTTGGTCCACATAATTTTCCCTACGTCTAGCGATAGGTGATAAGGACAGATTTTGGAAAGCCCAACCAGCATATGCAATACCTTCTATGAAACCGGGACATTTCAATGTTCCGGTTTCTTTAAAAATACAAGTAAAAAGTTCTAGTAGATCGAAAGTTCGAAGAGGCCATAGTGCAGGGACGATGCCGCACACACCAAAATCGACCCCTAGGTCATTCTAGAGATCAAGTGGTATAGGGGGTTTGATTGTGTAGGGACAAAATCCAACTTTTCACGGGAATAGGGAACCTGGGTCCCCTGCTTTTTGAACCGGGTTCGGAGGTCGGTACATTCCCGTCGTATCCTTTTGTAAGCACCCATTGTAAGAATGACCTACATCATTTCCTGAACCTTTTTATCGCTTTACTTTTAAGCGAAGTTTAAATTATTTAATAACCTAAAACTCCAGATAATGAGAAACGATAACGGAAATATGCTATTAGCAGTGCTAACAGGAGCTGCCGTTGGCGCAGTAATCGGAATTTTGTACGCGCCGGATAAGGGCACCGAGACCAGGGACAAGATCAGGCACAACGTGCAGGATACCCAACACGATGTGGCGGAACGTCTTTCGCACGCGAAGGACGAGCTTGCGAAAACCACACTTGAGAAGAAGGATGCCTTGGACCGAAAATTGGCCGAGGCCATTTCTACCATGAGCAATAAAGCGGATGATATAATCAATACCGTTGAGCGCAAACTGGAAGAGCTGAAAAAGAAGACCGCCCAATTCCAGAAATAACTGGAAGGGGGTTTGCAAATATCGACAAGACCTCAGATGGCAATCCACCCTTTGGGGTCTTTTCTTGAGTGGCCGGTGCTTTTCCAGCATCCTCCCTACCTGAAATCCGCTACGTTTTTTAGTTCTTCTTTATCTAAGATTATGATCCTACGGCCACTATCCGTAGTAATCAATCCCTCGTCCTTGAAATCGGACAGGGTACGTATAGCGGTTTCTGTGGCGGTACCTATCATACCGGCAAAGTCTTCTCTGGGTATGCCCATCCCTTTGCTGACCCCATCTCTGATAATCCCTTTTTCGTAAAGTTCCAATAAAGCCTTGGCGGCCCGTTGCCGTACCGATGCGAAGGCCATATCCACTAATTGTGCCTGCACCTCGATCAGGTCATTAGAAATCATTTCAATGAACTTTTGGGAGACAGCGTGGTTACCGTACAACAATTTTGTGAAATCGTTTTTAGGTATTGCACAGAGTTCGGCATCCTCCAAAACGATAGCATTTTCGGCATAGGTGCCCTTTTGGTTTAAGAGGGAAAGTTGTCCGATAAACTCCCCGGCGCCATGAATTCCACTTACGTATTCTTTTCCGGATTCCGTGCTCTTGTAAGTCTTAACCCTACCGCTTTCGATAAAGAACATCGAATGTGCCGTGTCGCCCTCCCAATATACTCTATCCTTTTTATCGTATTGTCTAAGCGCATAATCTTTGGAAAGACTTTCAAAATCCACATATTGGGATGCTTCTTCTATAAAAGCAGTTAGGCCGCTTATATTTTTAGCGATCTCCTTTTTCAGAAATTCGTTCTTTCGCAAACGACAGCTTATCGCCTCCAGCAATTCCTTTTCATCAAAGGGCTTGGTCAGGTAATCGTCGGCTCCCAAGTTCATGCCCATCCTCCTATCGGCTTTATCGGTCTTTGCCGTCAGAAAGATAAACGGGATACCCGCCGTCGTGCTATCTTTTGACAGTTGTTCCAACACCCCATACCCGTCCAATCCGGGCATCATAATGTCGCAGACCACCACATCCGGATGAAATTTTTTGGCCTTCTCCACCCCTATCTTGCCATTCTCGGCCATTGCCACTTGGTAACTGGCCAGTTCAAGGATATCTGCCGTATTTTCACGTACATCTTCGTTGTCCTCAATCAATAAAACTTTTTTCATGGTGTTCTAGATTTATGATGAAGTGGTAAGGTAAAGGTGATATCTTTTCCAATTTTAATTTTAAAAGGGACCGATCCTTCCATCAGTGCCGAATATTGCTATACAATATGCTGTTTTAGATCAGTTTTTACCCATCGAACCAGTTCAAAACCTTGTAGGTGGACCCTGACCTTACCTTTGTTTAGCTTGCCCAATTACATACAATCATTTAAGACGCCGAAGCTTTTTACGGGGTTGCCTAGACGCGTCATGTGTTTCATCCGGCGTTCTCTCTTTCCGGCTCCGTTCTGCTTCCCGAGGGGTATATCCTGGTAAAAAGTAGTACTCAAAGGCGGAATTCTTTCGTGGGCCTGGAAATAAAATGACATTGCAGTTCGTTCAGCTCCGCCATCGTATTGTTTTCCTTTTGCCAGCACCCCATTTTTAAAAACATCGGGCGGTTTCTTTCTCAATACCGGCGACAATTCGGTCGAAAAATGGGCCCAGTTTTCGCTTTTCCTTTATTGGATTACAGCTATGTGGAACCCATACTTACCCATAATTTCGCCATGATGGTAACCAAGTACTTCGAAATCTTTCCGGTGGACAAGCTCTCGGGAATGGTCGTTGTTAATCACTAAAAAGCACGAGGCGGTTGTATATAAGAATGGGAAAGGATTCTTGTATTATATTTCATTGATAAAATTCATTTTTTATAGGTTATGCACGACGAATTTCATTTTCAAGTACACGCCAACGTAAACGGACACACCCTGGATATCATTCATAGCTTTATTGAAGGTCTGTAAGACGGGCCGATCGGAATTCCATACGCTTCCTAGCAAATGTATAACAAGGGTGTCCCGGGAAAAATGATATTGGTCATACATCTGATTTCGAGGGAACAAGCGGCAGTTAAGCCGATTATTCGCTAAGGGTGATCAGCCTGTAAAACTTAGGCCTTTTAGTACTGAAGAAAAAAGGAGGAAGACTAAAGAAAAGGAAATCAAAAGCCCTCCCACCAAAACCCTGCCACATGGATGTACTCGGATTTCGCCCGAAGGGCCTTTTGTTAAAAAATAAAAGCTTATTTAATAAACCTATCTCTCTAGGAAATTTGTACCTTTTTGGGAGGTAATTTTTTGGCTTCTTCCTTTTTGGTGAGACTAAAGCTCAGGATCCCATCTGCATACTTGGCCTTGATGGCTTCCTGCTTGATACTTTCGGGCAATTGCAGGGATCGTTCGAAAGAGTTGTAGCTAAACTCCCTACGGGTGTAGCTATCTTCTTTTTGTTCCTCAGAGGTCGACTTTTCAGCCTGTATATTCAGGCAACCGTCTTCGATGGTCACATCAAAATCCTTTTTTTCAAAGCCGGGAGCGGCCAGCTCGATCTCGAAATTGTCATCGGTTTCCCTGATGTTCAGTGCGGGCTCCGATCTTTTTCCGTTCCAGAAATTATCGGGCATCATGTTCCTGACCCAACTGCGATTATCGAAGAAATCGTCTATGTCGAAAAAATCTTGGGTAATCAAGTTCCCAAAGGGTCTACTGTTAAACTTAACTAGTGACATAATAGTTTATTTTAAGGGTTAAACATTTTTCTTAGCCCGAAAGTACACCCTATCAACTTCCGATAAAATGACCTATGTCAGTCCAGGAACATTTCTTTGCATCTATTTTGGGTAACAGTAGTAATTAAACCCATCGTCAGGATCAACAGCAGGACTTTCTGACTGATGTCAAGGGAATAGTGGCGTTTTGCCACCCAATTAGCGAGATTACATTCAGAAAAAGCCTTACAGCTATACGTGCCCATGGTAACGGCTTTTTCGAGTTCGACCCTCCGTCGACGAATCAGGTGCTGGTCGGTATTTTAGGGGAAAGTGTTTCGGTACTTTGGTATGAGCTGGATAAATGGGGAAAACGGATGATATTGTTTCCTTAAACCGATTAAAGTGGATATCTATAGGAATATCAATGAGGTAGCTTGTTTCTGAGCATTCCGTAAACAAAGGTTCCTAAAAGGGCACCGACTATGACCACCAAAATCGAAAGGTATCCAGCACCTGCAAGCACGTACATAGGTCCCGGACAGGCGCCTGCCAAGGCCCATCCAAGTCCAAAAATAATACCACCGGCCAAGTACCGGGTCACACTTCGGCTCTTTGGGGTCAGCTGCATCTGTTTTCCGCCGATGGCCTTGATGTTATTGCGTTTGATGAGCTGAACGCCAATAATACCTAAAACAAGTGCCGAACCAATGATACCGTACATATGGAACGAGCCGAACTCGAACATTTCATAGATCCTGAACCAGGAGGCCGCTTCGGACTTGTACATCACGATCCCGAAAAAAATACCAATTATCAAATAGCTTATATATCTCATACCGTAAAGATTAAGGGGAAAAGCAAATGAATCATGACCAGGCCACCGATAAAGAATCCTATGACCGCGATCAGCGATGGCAGCTGCAGATTGCTTAGACCGGAAATCGCGTGGCCCGAGGTGCATCCGCCGGCATAGCGGGCTCCAAAGCCGACCATAAATCCACCGAGTAGCAACACGGACCAAATAAAAGGGTCCCCAAGCTTATCGGTTGCAAAAATTTCAGGGGGCAGATAGGCTTGCCCCGCACTGTCAATGTGGTAATCCCGTGAAAGCTTGTCTGCAATTTGTGGATTGATGTCCACCGTATTGTTAGACATATAATGGGAGGCCAAAAATCCGCCAATGACCGCTCCGACCACCACCAGCAGGTTCCAACGCTCCTCTTTCCAATCAAAACGGAAAAATTTAGCGGCCTTTCCCCCACCGCCCATAGAACATATCGTGCGCAGGTTCGATGACATGCCAAACTGCCTGCCCAAAAACAATAGAATAAACATGGTCAGGGCAATCAATGGGCCCGCAACATACCAGGGCCAAGGTTCATATATCCAATTCATAACAGTTTATTTAAGGGCAAAGAAATGATAAATAGAGAGACCGGTCAGTAGCTATTGTTACATAATAGGCAACCATTCCCGCAGATAACCTACGACTATCAACTGAGAACCCAAAGATTTACTTAACTACTTCTTAAGAAATTGTTCATATTAAACCTTTGATAGTTAAATAAAAGGTTATTGTCCTGTGGTTTTAGCGGAGCTTTTTTCGTTTAATCCGATAGTGTTCAAAGTTGTACTTTTCATTATTTTCTTATATAAATTCATTGATCTTTTCCCCAAAATCGAAAACTTGGGCTTTTTTGATTTCCTTGGCCGCGATGCTGCTGCCAGCGGCACTACGGTATCCTCCAGCACAATGCACGACTATCGGTTTCGAAGTTGGGATCTGATCGATGGAGTCCCTCAGGTCGTTTAGCGGAATGTTTATGCTATTGTCAAAAAACTTTTCCTCGTTTACTTCGCTCTTGTTTCTGATATCCAATATGGTATAGTTATCCGGATGTTTTTTGAAATCGGAAATATCGAAGTCCGTAAAGGTTTCCAACTTTTTGTCGGACAAGGTCAAAACGGCCCGTATCTGGGTTTCGTAGCCCATCTTGGCAATACGTTCGACCACGGGTCGCATACTTTTGACGCTATCTACCAAAAGATAAAATTCCTCATCCGGTTTAACAATGGCTCCAAGCCAGGTCTCGATCTTATCCTCTTCGTCCCGCGCCATGATATTGATGCTGTTGGGCAGATGGCTCTTTTTAAATATCTTTTCATCCCGGGTATCCACAACTATGAAGTCTTTGTCAACATGGTCAACATCGGCCAGAAACGGGACTTTAGAAACGCTGCCGTTAAAATTGGGCGCGCCCTTTTTATTGATATCCACATCGAATCCGAAATAGGAGGGTATAAACGGCTGATCACTCAGAATGTGCTCTACGAATTCTTGTTCGGTCTGCTTTTCAAAGGCCCAGTTGCCCATACGTTCGTTGCCTAAAGTACTGGATTTATCGCTACTCAAATTCTTGCCACAGAGTGAACCGGCACCATGGGCGGGATAAACCAAGGTATCGTCGGGTAAGTGGGAGTATTTGGTCTGGATTGTGTGATACATTTTCGATGCCAGTTCTTCTCTTTTCGCCTTCATGTGACCGGCTTTCTCACGAAGATCGGGCCGGCCCACATCGCCTATGAACAAGGTATCTCCCGTAAACACGGCAATTTTATCCCGTTCGTCCTTTGCCACAATGGAAATGCTATCGGGTGAATGACCGGGCGTATTGATTGACGAGAACCGTATATTGCCCATTTTAAACGCATCGCCATCGTCGAATGCTTTATGAGGGTAGTCCGCACCTACCAATTTGCTGGTAAAAATAGTAGCACCTGTTTCTTTGTGAATCTGTAAATGGCTACTTACAAAATCCGCATGCGGGTGGGTCTCAAAAACGGCAACGATTTCCGCATTCTTATCTTCCGCGAATTTATGATAGGGCATGGGATCTCTTGCTGGGTCGACAAGGGCCATTTTTCCCTCGCTTACTATGGCGTAGGAGTAATGGGCTAAGGGCTTGTCTTCAAATTGTTTTATTTCCATATCTAAAATCTTTACTATTTTCTATGAATGCTGCAAAATTACTCAACACGAACAAGTCTGGCAGTAACTTAGGTTACATAGCTTTAAAATAAGGTCGTCGATAATAACTTAGTTCTTAAAGCGCGTTTCCTATGTTTAAAATTATACTTTCCGCCCCACAAACCGAATGACAGCAGCTTTGCCTTTATGGTATTTCTCTTCATTCAAATCGATTTCGGTTTTTTCGAGAAAGTCAAATTCCAAATCCTTAAATTCCTTTTAGATCTCTTTAGTGGAAAAAAGCATTTCCAAGCTTTTGCCCCCCCCCGAAGACTGGCCCAATTCGGACTTTGCAAAAGCCTCAAAAATTATGATTCCGCCCGGTTTTAGAAATTGGAGCAAATGTATATGTGCCTTGTTGCGTATTTGCGCAGAAAAATGGGCGAATATCAGTGCCATAACATCGTACTGCTGCTCATCTTTATACTTCAAAACATCGAAGACCCTGTAATCAATGCGAAGCTTTTGGCTCTCTGAAAAACGCAAGGCTTTTTGCCTTGCTGAGGTACTCGCATCGAACGCCTTGACCCGCCATCCTTTTCTAGCGGCATAGACGGCATTTCGCCCCTCTCCTACGGCCGGAAGCAAAATGGAACCGGGAGCTATTTTGTCAAGTTCATACCTGAAAAATACATTGGGCAGCATACCATAAGCAAACGATTCCTCGGTATATCTTTCATTCCAAAAATCTTTCATGACAAAACTTTTTTGATGTATGGGAAGTAATATTTCGTAGTTTTCTTAAGCGACATAGCCACCTAAGGTATATGCGTTTATTTTCCGGACTGTAGGGAAATCTTTTCTTCAATGGCCGTTTTCTCGCTCAATGTCTTGCAATGTTCAAAGGCTTCACTGGTTTTAACGAAAAAGTTCTCTTTGCCAATATCATGAATCAATCCGCTACTATAAAAAATATCCCTTGTCGGGCCTATTGCTCCGGCAATCACTAATTTTATCCCTTTGTCCTTTAGCTCGTTGATGGTCTGCCGCAACATATGAACGGCGCTGCTATCTATATAATTGATGGCCTCTGCATTAAGAATGATATATTTTAAGGCCGTGTCCTTTTTATCTAGCTGTTTTTGCAATTCTTTTTTAAAATATTCTTTGTTCCCAAAATAGAGTTGTGCATCAAAGCGTACGATTAAAAATTCTGAATAGGTTTCCGTGTCCTCCGGAAAACGGGCCACGTTTTTAAAGTAGTCGGTGTTACGAACGCGTCCTAACGTAGCTATATGGGGCCTTGATGTTCTATAGACCAGCAATAGCAGGGAAATTAAGACTCCTAATAATATACCTTCCTTAATGCCCACTATAAGGGTTATCAAAAAAGTCGCCATCAACAGAAAAAATTCGTCTCTCCTGTTTTTATACAGTTCAACAGGGTATTTGAAATCTATCAACCCAAAAACCGAGACCATAATAATGGCGGCCAAAACTGCATTGGGCAAATAGTAGAATAAAGGCGTTAAAAATAATAATGTTAGGCCCACTACCAAGGCGCTTACTATGGGGGAGATACCCGTTTTTGCCCCTGCCTGATCGTTTACGGCGGTTCTTGAAAAGCCCCCAGAGATAGGGTACGATTGAAAAAAAGATCCAATGATGTTTGAAGCCCCCAAGGCAATAAGTTCTTGATTCGAGTCAACTTGATAATCGGTATGTTTTTCTTCAACCGCTTTTGCTACCGAAATGGCTTCCATAAACGCGACTAGGGCAAGTGTTAGTGCAATCGGCAATAGTTCCGAAATTCTTGAATATTCGATGATGGGCACCTGCAACGAAGGTAATCCGCTGGGCACCTCGCCCACAATTTTTACGCCCAAATCGTTCAAATCGAAGAAATAGATGCCCAGAACACCGAGTACGACCACCATCAAGGCCGCGGGAATACGCGGGCTCAGCTTCTTTATAGTCTTTATAAGAACAATCGCAGTAACCCCGATTCCGAGAGTGATTAGATTGGTATCCGCAATATGGGATAATGCATTCTTTAATAGGATGTGTATTTGATTGCTACTTTCAATGGAAGTACCCAATAGGTGCTTTAACTGACTTAATCCTATGATAATGGCTGCGGCTGAAGTAAACCCGCTGATTACGGGCTTTGATAAAAAATTGACCATAAACCCCATGCGCAACAATCCCAAACCTAGCTGAATAATTCCCATGAACAGTGCCAAGAAAATGGCCATTGTGATGTATTCATCGATTCCCGTAAGGGCGAGTGCGCCGAGTCCCGAAGCTACCAAAAGCGAATCCATTGCTACTGGGCCTACCGCCAATTGGCGCGAGGTACCCATAATGGCATAGATTATCTGTGGAATCAAGGATGCGTAAAGGCCGAAAACGGGAGGCAGTCCGGCAATCATGGCATAGGCCATACCTTGGGGGATGAGCATAATACCGACTGTCAATCCCGCTCCAATATCGCCGGATAAATAGGATGTTTTATAACCTGGAAGCCATTGAAGTATAGGAAAATAGCGTTTCAACATTTAAGTGTTTAGCTCCAAAAGTACAAAGGAGCACCTCCTAATACAGTAACATCGGTTACAGAGCCCTTATAATTCCAATAGCTTAATGTGATTTCTGTGAAGTTCGATCCTCCCCATTTGCTCCAGTTTTTTGAGCAACCTGGAAATCACGACCCTAGAGCTGTGTAGGTCATATGCAATTTCTTGATGGGTTTTACGGATGATATGGTCTTTATTGATCCTGGATTTTTCTTTAAGATAGCCCACCAAGCGTGTATCCATATTATGGAAAGCTATGCTATCCAATGTATTCAGCAGTTCATTTAAGCGACCGTGGTAACTTTCGAAGACGAAATTTCGCCAAGATTTGTACTTTGCGGTCCATTCCTCCATTTTTCTAATAGGAATCATGATAAGTTGGGTAGCGGTCTCCGCAATGGCCCTGACTTCACTTTTTGAATCTCCCATGCAGCAAGCCAAGGTCATAGAACAAGTATCCCCTTTTTCAAGATAATAAAGTAACAACTCGTCTCCGTCACTATCTTCTCGCAGCACTTTTACTGCCCCTGAGACAAGTAAGGGCATAGCCTTTACATATTCGCCAATCTCCATCAATTTAAAACCTTCGGGCACTTCCTTAAAAGTGCCTACCTCCCCTATCTCGTTGATCAGGGCTTCTTCGAAAATTTGTCCGTAACTCTCTTTTAGTTCTTTAATCATGGAAATTTATTTAATGAACTCCTTTAGACATTTTCATTTACCTACGAATATTGGATTCAAACAAAAAGTCTACTCGAGTTCGTTGCTTTCGGCTATGTTCTTGTGATATTTGAAAAGAATAGTTGCCCAAATAGATTTGCACACCGCTGCAATATAGGTCATTAATAATACGAGCCCCACAACAATACCTAAAAATATGTCCAGCGGGCCAAAATCAAGCCGAACAGTTTAATAAAAAAAAGCTACGGCTACCGCGATACCGATACCTATGCCTATGCCTAGGTGATGTACATAGAACCGTAATAGAAACTGGGTTCGACATGATATTTCATGTCCCCTGTCGGGTATCGTTCCCTTACCTTGATGAATTTATTAATTTAAAAGGGATGGGTTCCAAAACATCCCATTTGTGGCTCCTTGCACATTTCAGAAAGAAGATACTGTACAGTTTTGACCCTTGGCCGGCCAGAATGGCGTAATATCGCTCATGCTTGCTCTTTTATTGAACGCCCCTTCGATACAAATTATTTTTAGGGCATTAGTTTCTCGCCCTTTTCTCCCTCCAAAGATCCCTTCGTTTGTAAAAATTTAGCTGAAGGTATTTATGAGGCTACTTCCCGACAATGACATTCGTCATAGGTTGCCGCCGTCTTTACCATTACATTTGGAATGTGATGGTAGCGAAGAACATCCCAAATGAAAAATATCATCCAACTTACCAAATTGTTGCATTGACACAAATTTAACGAACACAAAAAACTGTACTATGGACTATTATTTTTCAACACACCTTAACAACATAGATTTTGAAGAAGCCGTATCCAAAACTACCGAAGCCTTGAAAAAGGAAGGTTTTGGGGTATTGACCGAAATCAATATAAAAGCCACCTTAAAAAAGAAGTTGGATGTGGACTTCCATAATTACAAAATTTTGGGGGCCTGCAATCCCCCATTGGCCTATCAAGCCTTAAGAACCGAGGATAAAATCGGTACCATGCTGCCCTGCAATGTTATCCTTCAGGAGAAAGAACCGGGCATTGTGGAAATTGCCGCAGTCGATCCGGCGGCATCTATGCAGGCGGTAAAAAATGATGCCCTGATCGAAGTGGCGGAAACGGTACGGGAGAAACTTAAAAAGGTTATTCGGCAATTGGATGAAGCTTAAAATTCGCTTCCCTCTCGCAATGGAATAAGATTTTCGATGTTTATTTCAATGGATGAATGCGCGAAAACTTCACTCAGATTGTCAAAAACAGCTACCCCCCGTTCGTTTGCATTTATTGAAAATGTCCCGAAGTTTCGCTGCTGTTTCGCAAATATACTGGGTCATCTTCTTATCCATCATCATTACGTAAAAAGGTAACGCGCCGGCAATCGCGGATGCCGTAATCGTCTTCCCCGTACCGGGGATGCCTGACCATAATACATTCCCTCTATGGTGTAGCTCGAATTTATATATTTTGTCCCGTTGCTCGTATTCGGTAGTTATTCTTTCGTGTTTCTTTCTTACCTCTTCAGATAGAATAAGTTCGGACAGCCTATTTACTGGTAAAGCTAATACAAGGTCACTATCATCCCGATCGAGTTTGATGACTTTGTACCCGCCCGATTTTGATATGTCAACTAAGGATTTGATTTCTTGGGCAATGGCCTTATTCCCCTTTCTGGCCTCATCGGACGGCCACCGGTAAGACAAAGGAAGTAAACCGCACGTCCTCGTTTTACAACCGGATTGAAGTAGGGGTTTAAGGTGTTCAGCGGTTGCCTTGTTTAAAGACAGCCAATAGAAATAGTATTGGAATAGCAAAAACCAATTAGATCTATTGTCCATATTTGACCAATACCGCCATCTGCCCCGCGTGGTGGTTGGTATGCGATATGATTCGACCGAAGGCCTCCGCTTTGGTCTTGGTACCGAATTCGTTGGTGGTAAGGGTAATTTCCCAATCAGCATCGGTTTGTTCCGCTACTATGGCTTTTAAGGTGTCGAACGAATCGGTCACATAGGTTTTCAGTTCTTCGAGATTCGTCCATTCCCCGGTATCCGTTTGGGCAATGACGGTTTTGGCGATGACTTTTACGCTCTTGGCACCGAAAACGTTTTTGGCAAAGAGCAGTTCGACATCGCCGATGTGCCGCATCAGAAAACCGACGCTATTGACCGAAGGCGGAAGCCTTTTCTTCAGATCTTCTTCAGTGAGGTTTACGAGTTGATCCGTAAATCGTGTTCTCGCCTCCGTCCAGAGTTCGACCAAAAGCTGTGTTTTTGTTTTCATTTTCCATTCTTAAATTCGCCGCAGGCCTCCAATGCTTTCAGGCCGTCAACATGCCCCCGTCAACAACGTGGGTACAGCCGGTAATATATTTGCTTTCGTCCGAAGCCAGAAACAGGGCCATTTCGGCAAGTTCGCGGGATTCGGCATAGCGGCCGAAGGGCACGGCGGATTCAAAACCTTTGAGTACTTCCTTCGGATTCTCCGGCGACATATCCTTTTCGATCCTTCTCATCATATCGTTGTTTACCGGTCCGGGATGAATCGTATTTACCCTAATTTTTCGTTCGGCGTTTTCCAAAGCGGCTACCCGCATAATACCGATAATGCCATGCTTTGTCGCCACATAGGCCCCAAGACCCGCAAAGCCCTTAAGACCGGCTACAGAGGAAGTTATCATTACGCTACCTCCCCTCTTCATTTTAGGAATGACGTGTTTACAGCCCAACCAAACACCTTTGAGGTTCACGGCGATGACCTTATCGAAAGTTTCTTCGGGATATTCCGCAATGGGTTTAGAAGCACCTTCGATACCGGCATTGGCGAAAAATATATCGATTTGGCCGTGCACTTCTAAGGTCTGCTCTACGTAGTTTTCATTATCGTCTGCTTTTGAGACATCGGCCACGCAATAGGAAAGATTCTCATGATCCAGCTCAAAACTGGCTTTTTCCAAAAGCGCTTTGTCAAGATCAACTATGACCACCTTGGCTCCTTCCGCTAAGAACAACCTTGCAGTGGCCAAGCCTATTCCTCCCGCGCCACCTGTGATGACGGCGACCTTATCCTTTAATCGTTCCATTCTTCCCTGTTTTAATATTTATATAAGGTGATGATCTCTTAGTTTTCCAGAGTCAGTTTCCTGATCTCCCGACCCTTTTCCCAATTATCTATGCCCATCTGGCCATCCGCCTAGCTTTCAACACCGATCCACGGCATCTCGAACCGTTTATGTGATCGTCTGAATGTTTTGCCTGCTTGCGCAATACTCCTGAATCATTCCCGAAACGTCCAGGTGTACATCAAAGATTTTGCATCCAGATATTTTAAGCTTGAAATCGTTCTCGCCCATAGGGTCTTTTTAAATTAAAATCTGGTGTTATAACTGTCCTTAAACGGATACAGGTATAGAAACTTCGGCTTTATCACCCCCTTCCACGAGAACCTGTAAAGCCAACTTGGGTAATACCGACCTCTCCCATTTTTGAAATAAAGCGCCGGGCTTCCTTGAACAGGGGATAACGCACACCAAAACATCGGACCTAGAGATGTCGGCATTTTTGTTCCCATACATGTCATTTCCGAAATTTATGGCCAAGGTGCATCTTTGAAAACCGATTCATTTTCTTATCGAAAGGCCGCCAAGCCATCGGTGACCGAAGCTATCCCCTCGAGCTGTTCAATAGATGGGAGCCTTACCAAGAAGGGTAGCATACAGACTATAGCTACGCTATGATTTTCTGGTTTTAAAGGTTTATGGCAAAGTTTAGTATTCAAAAAAGGGCACGAAATGATATATGTCATTTTGCAAAAAAATTTCATCCCTAGTTCGACCTGTTTTTAAAAAACAGGACCCTATGCAGGTTGAGATGGATAAAAGAGCGCGATGAAATAGGAAGCTTTCACCCATTAGATTTTGATTTACCTATGCATCCAATAACAATTCCAACTTTGACAGCATGATCAGCTCCGATTTGTTCTTTCCGGCAAAGGAAGCGGCAATGGCGTTTGCGGTCTTTTTGGCGAGGGACTTGATTTCCTTTGAAAATGCGTGCGGGTGCTCTTCGTAAAAATCCTTGAACTCCTGAAAGCATTCTTTGCTTGTCTTTTCGTATTCCATGAGGCCGTCGAAAACAATTTCGATCAGGTTAGCGGCATCGGTACCGTAGCGGTCGGTAAATTCGTCGACGTACAACCAATCCGCCTTTACGATTTCTTTGACCTTATCCCATTCCTTCATATGAATACTGCCATCACAAATGGCGATTGCGTAGAATAACTTTCCCAAGTTTTCATAGAGCTCGTTCATCGTTTTCTGTGTATTATTCATTTTTGTATTTTTAAACGTTATAGCTTAAAAATATGCAAGGAGAAGTACGATTTCTATGATAAATATCAGTTGGGAATCTCTATTTTTGATACATGAAGGTCTTTCAGAAAAACAGTAATATTTTCAATTTGCTTTCGGAAGGGGTTTCGGAGGGCATTATTGTGGTCAATACAAAGCAGAAAATCGTCGCGAGCAATTCAGCGGCGGAGAACATGTTCGGGTATGATGATGACGAGCTGCTCGGAAAGCCCTTGGACACCCTCATCCCAAGTCGTTATCACGGGCACCATGCTCAGCATGTGGAACATTTTATCGAAAAAAGCGAAAAACGCCAGATGGGCCACGGACGCGATTTGCAAGGCATTCGTAAAAATGGGGAAGAATTTCCGGTAGAGGCGGGCCTGAACCCTTTTGAACTATACGGTTCTACCTACGTCATGGCTTTGATTATCGATATTACCGAAAGAAAGATAAGGGAAAAAGAATTGAGCCACTGGGCGCGTATTGTCGAGGAATCGCTAAACGAAATCTTTGTTTTCGACGCGGAGACCTTCAAGTTTACCCACGTCAACAGTGAGGCAAGACGCAACATCGGTTTCGAAATGGATGAATTGATCAACATGACACCGATTGACATCAACCCGGAATTCACCCGGCCCAAATTAAAAAAATTGATACATCCGCTGGTAACGCGTAAGAAAGAAAAAGTTAAGTTCGAGACTTTACATCGCAGAAAAGATGGGTCGTCATATCCCGTTGAAGTACACCTGCAACTATCAGTCTTGGGCGAAAGACCAGTTTTTGTATCCATTACCCTTGACATTACCGAGCGTAAGAATTATACCGAAAAATTGGAAAGGACGGTAGATGAGCGCACCAAACAGCTGACCGAAGCCCTTGCTGTGGAAAAAGAACTCAACGAACTCAAGACCCGATTCCTCTCCCTGGTATCCCACGAATTCAAAACACCCTTGAGCAGCATCCTTACTTCTATAACCTTATTGGGCAAATATACCCAGACCGGGCAACAGCCAAAGCGGGACAAGCACGTGAACACTATCCGCAATAAAGTAAAATATTTAGATACCATTCTTAACGATTTTCTCTCCGTGGAACGCCTCGATTCCGGAAAAGTGAACTATACCTTGGAGATGTTCCCCTTGAGCAAGGTCATAAACGAAGTCGTTTATGATGCCAATATGCTGCTTAAAACGGGACAAAAAATACGATATCCCGACGATATAGACGATATCGTTATCGAATTCGACGAAAAGACTTTGGAGCTAGCCCTATCCAACCTCATCCATAATGCCATAAAATACTCTCCGGAAGACTCCATCATCGACTTGGTAGTCTCGAAAGAAACGGATACTATAGTATTGAAGGTCATCGACCATGGAATTGGGATACCAGCGACCGAACAAAAACACATCTTCGACCGCTATTTCAGGGCCGAGAACGCCCTTTTGACCCAAGGTACCGGTATCGGACTTAATATTGCCAAACAGCATTTAGAAAACCTAGGGGCGACTTTGGAATTTAGCAGTAAACAGAATAACGGATCTACCTTCCTACTCCACATACCTACGCAACCCATCAATGTCTAGAAAATGAAGAAAATACTATTGATCGAAGACGACAAGGCCTTACGCGAAAATACCGAAGAGCTCTTAGAACTTTCCGGCTACAGCGTGGTGACCGCGGCGAATGGAAAAATCGGCATCACAACGGCCAAAGAGGAACTACCCGATCTTATTGTTTGTGATATTATGATGCCCGAGGTCGACGGGTATGGGGTGCTACAGTACCTCTCTTCCGACGAGAACACCAAGCACATTCCCTTTATTTTTTTATCGGCCAAGACCGAACACAAGGAAGTTCGCAAGGGCATGGATCTGGGCGCTGACGATTATTTGACCAAACCGTTCGAGGAGGAAGACCTGATGAGTGCCGTGGAAAGCCGATTGGCAAAGGCCGAACTTTTGAGCCGGATGTTGGGCACCCCAGTTATAACTCCCGAGGTTTCGGAGGATGAGATGCGCACCCTGCATGAGCTGAAAAACTTTTTTGACGATAACGGAAAGACTTCCCATGTTGAACAAGGGGAAATCGTCTATAAAGAAGGTTCCCGATCCAACACCATCTACCTTATCCTAAAAGGGGTGGTCAAATGCCATACGATGGACGAAGATGGAAAAGAATTGATAACATCCCTTTATCGCGCCGATGATTTTTTGGGTTTTACCTCCTTTCTAAACAACATTCCCTATAAAGAGTCAGCCACTGCCATAGAACCGGTAGAACTGGCCGGTATATCGAAGGAAAGCTTAAAGGACATCCTCCAAAAAAATAAAGATATTTCCTTGGAGCTTATGGAACTCCTTTCCGATAATATCACCGAAATCAAGGCCCAATTACTTCAAATGGCCTATAGTTCCGTCCGTAAAAAGACGGCTCAGACGCTGTTGCAGTTCGCCGAGATTATGAATACCAAGACCGAGGATACTATCAAAATATCCCGCAACGACCTGGCCAGCGTAGCCGGTATCGCCACGGAAAGCTTGATACGTACGCTTTCCGGCTTTAAAAAAGAGGGACTTATCGCCATTGAGGGACGGAACATCCGGATAAGGGAACTGAAGGCCTTGCAATATGTCAGCTAATTTTAAGTAATAGAAATTCCAACAGTAATCGTTTTCCAGAGGGAATTTTTATAGTTTCCATACCCACTCCATATTATTCCTCACGCGATGCCGAGAACCCATGGCATTGTTACGGGTGCTGACCGTTGCATAGGTGAATGAACATCTTAACAATCGTTCTCGTTGATGACAAATATCATAATTAATAAGAAGGGCGGCCACTATTTTTGAGGGTTATTTAAAATTCACCTACATGAGAACAGTACTTATACCGACGGATTTTTCAAAGAATGCAATGAATGCCATTAATTATGCCTTAAACCTCTACAAATGCGAGCGGACAAACTTCTACTTTTTGCATGCGTACGCCGACGAAGTGTACGGCCCGTTTAAGAGCAAGGGCGCATCTTTCGAGGAACAGAAAGCTACGGTCCAAAAGAACGTGGAAAAAAAACTGAACGAACTGGTCGAAACCATTAAGCAAAAGCAACGCAATCCGAAACATGCCTTCGAATCCCTTTCGACCTTCGAATCCCTTGTCGATGCCGTCAACAATTTTGCCAACCAGATCAATGTGGACCTGATCATTATGGGGACACAAGGGAAGACCGCCGATAAAAACATCACTTTCGGTAGCCATACGGTACAGGTGTTCAAGTATGTACAGTGCCCGGTGCTGGCCGTACCCGAAAACTACGAATACGAACAACCTAAAAAAATACTGTTTCCGACCGATTATATGCTACCCTATAAACGCAGGGAGCTAAAACTGTTGAATACCTTGGCGGCGGAATATAAGTCGGAAGTGTACTGCCTGTACCTCTCCGATTTCGAGGATTTGAGTCTCAGGCAACTGGACAATAAGCGCTTTTTAAGCGAATCACTGCCCGATACCTACCTGTTTTTCGAGCGCGCACCCGTCAAAAACAAAGCGGAGGCCATCTCGGAAAACATAGCGAAAAACGGCATCGACCTTTTGGTCATGGTCAACGCCAGGCATTCCTTTTTTGAAGATATGCTGTACCGGTCCACGGTCGATGATATTGGCCTTCGGTTAAAAATTCCCTTTTTGGTCATGCAGAACCTGCCGAGATAACCTATTACAATGGTTATGATGGAAAATATACTAGTGCCCACCGATTTTTCGGACGATGCCCGGAACGCCATGTTGCGGCCGTAAAACTGTATGCTGATGTCGAATACCTATCCTACCTATTGCACGCCTATGCACCTAGCGCCCTTAACAGGCTTGGAAGAAAAGACCAGCTGTGGCTAGGTACCATTTACGATACCCAGTGTACAACCGGCTAAAACTGTGGAATTCGATAATCGCCAGTGGCTGTATCTTAGCAAGGAGTTGGCCCCTCATCGGCAAACCGGCAAAAATATGGAAGAACCGGCCCTTCGGTATCTCGCACTACTTTGTGGAAGTAGGGACTAAGGCATCAGAAGCCATTCGCTTCTAGGTTTCGGAACATGACGAGGTAGAATAGATTGCCATAATCGGGTATTGCCACAGTTCTTTCGAGAAATTGACCAATGAAAACGTTATCCATAGAGTAAAATTTATTAAGGGAATTCATTCTATGGTTTGTGCCTTGGTCAATCTATAGCCAGATAGGGTCTTCTTGCCCCACCGATAGAAAAGGATAGGTCCGATTTACTGATTGGCGATTCCGTTTTACGTACTAGTTCTTTGGTAGATTTTAGGATGGGATGACCTATTCTGCCCAACTCCCTTTTCACTTGTTCATAGGCTTTTTGTCCGTTGCAGAGAAAGTGAAGGATACCATTCTCGACATCGATATCGATGATTCGGATGTCTAAAATACGATTCAGGTTTCGGATGATAGTGAGTTTGCAGGATTCCGAGTTTACGTTTTTAAGGGTGGCGTGTGCTTTCATGGTGATTGTTTTTTGGGTTCCCTGCAAAATACGAAGGTGCTACCGTCCACACAATGATTTAGGTCAGTGGAAGGAAAGAAAGGATAATTTTTTTGTATAGCGGAATTCAAACACAGGACACCTGGTAACAGAAATCAGGAGAGGAATCTCCATTGGGGGAAGCCTCACAAGCATTCGATCCGTATCGAAGGAAGGCAGGAAATAGAATACAAAATAATTCCATACCCAAGCCCCATTTTCGGATTATATCAAGAGGTTGAAAAGGGGAGTCGATGACTAACCGGAAATCGGACTTTAACCGACAAACTCAATTATTCACAACTACAGCTTTGAGACATCGAACGGCGAGAATATTTTCCGTGCCCCCCTCGATGGAGATCTGATAGTCATGGCCGTATTTGAAAAATCCGCTGACATTTTGGGCGGAAGATGACGGACACAGGCGCCCATCCGGATTCCGAAGCCTTAATACGTGGGCTTAACCAAAGGGGAAGATATCTTTCTAAATCCTTTAAAAGGCAGTATGGAACGCTATCTTTTTGAGCCCTCTAGAGATAAGATCAAGGTACTGCTTTCCAAGGCCACCCATTCAGAAGCGGTACTTGGCTCTGGCGCTTTGGCCTAACTTGAAATCGGGAAGAAAGAAGGTTATGGGATGTCTTGAATTTCCCCGTGACTCCGCAGACTTATTCCAAAGGATGGGACTGCCATATGACCAATATCATTGGACAGTACGCCGAAACCCAATAATTTTAGTGATTAAGAAATAATCACAAAAATGAAAAGCATACTCATACCCACCGATTTTTCCGAAAATGCCTGGAACGCCCTTACCTATGGAATAGCATTATTCAAAAAAACAAGATGCACCTTTTATATCGTCCATGTACATCCCATCACCGCCTATGCTGGCGGAGAGGCGGCTATGTATGCCTCCCAAGAAATACTGGAAAAAAGTATCTTGAAAGAAAGCAATGAGCAACTGCAAGAACTGCTACATAAAATCGAACGCCTGCCCTTCAATACAAAACATACCTTTCACACTTTGGCCCACTATGGCTTTTTTACCGACTATATCAAAGATGAGGTCAACCATAAGAATATCGACCTGGTTATCATGGGTACCAAGGGCGCATCGGGACTAAAAGCGGTGTCGGTCGGCACCAACACCGGCAATGTGATGACCAAGGTTCCCTGTTCCGTTTTGGCCGTACCCGCAGATGCCAAATACGGTCGGCCCAAAGAGATCGCCTTTGCCACCGACTACCAGTTGGGCTATGATACGAAGGTATTGAACGAGCTAAAAGATTTGGCCATGTCATACAAGTCGGCGTTGCACTTTTTATATATCGCCACCAAAGGGGAAAGTCTTACCGACCATCAAATTAAAAATCGGGAGTTATTACGGAATTATTTTGCCGACATGGAATGTTCGTTCCATACCCTTACCGGAAAAAAACTGGATGAGGCCGTACAGTTTTTTAACGAGAGTAGGGATTTGGACCTCTTGGTCATGGTGGCCAAGAACCTAAATTTTCTGGAACGCATCCTGTTCCGGCCGACGGTCGAAAAAATCAGTTATCATACCACCGTTCCCTTTCTGGTGCTGCACGAGTAGCGAATTTTGAGGGTTTCAGCCCGAAGAATCCAGTTTAGAACCCAGCCTTCCAAATTTTATGTCAAACATATAATTTGAAAACGCCGATGATGGCGTGCTTCTGTACAGGTCCCGACGGGCGCTTGAAGGGGCCGCAACAGTTCGCATAAAAATCTACGGGCACCGGGTTCTCCGAAGCTATAATTTCCGAAAAACGGCTTTTCATTCGTATTCTGATTCAGGAATATCCAAAATAGCATTACAGTGAACTGACCATTGTCATGGTTTTGGAAATTCTTCTCCCTTAGATTTATCCTATAATCAAAAACAATTAATATGACACGGATTCTAATGCCCACCGATTTTTCAGATAATTCCTTCCAGGCCATTCAGTATTCCCTTATGGTCTATAAGGATATCAAGTGCAGCTTTTATCTCTTGCACACCTACACCCCACCCGTCTATCAAACGGAATACCTTCTGGGCAGTCCCGGAGTGATCGGTCTGGGCGATGTGATGCGCGAAACCTCGATGACCCAACTGGAAAAACTAAAAAGCCGTTTGGAAAATCAATACGGAAACGACAAGCATACCTTTATTGTGCATACCGCCTTCAACACCCTTCTGGGCGAGATATCGGAAATCGTGGCCAACGAAAAAATCGATCTTATCGTGATGGGAACGCAAGGCGCAACGGGTGCCGAGGAAATTCTGTTCGGTACCAACACGGTACATGTTATCAAAAAGGCCAAATGTCCGGTAATTGCGGTACCTCCTAACTATGAATACGAAGCTCCCAAGGAAATACTATTTCCTACCGACTACGAAATAGACTACAGAAAAGATAACATCACACATCTGCTGACCATTGCCAGACAGCACAAATCCCGCATCAACGTGATGCACATCCGCACAGGGTATGACTTGAATGCGGTACAGGAAAAGCACAAAGGCCAGCTCGAAAATTTGTTGGGCAGCAACGCCCTCTTCCATGATATGCCGGACAATGGCATTATCGAAGCGGTCAATGCCTTTCAGGTCAAGGAAAAAATAAACCTATTGGTGATGGTACAGAACAAACATACCTTCATGGAGCGGTTATTTATTGAACCGGTCATCAAAAAAATAGGTTTTCACATTAGCATTCCCTTTATGGTACTCCCCCAAATTTAGACGAAATCTATGAAAAACATTCTTGTTGCCACTGATTTTTCGCACGATGCGTACTGTGCTCTTTTCTACGCCACGAAACTGTTGGCATCAAAGCGCGGTACCTTTTTTGTGCTCAATGTCTATAATGAAAATACCCCATGGCATGGAAAACAGGCACAACTTTTCAGTAAAAAAAAGCGGCTCGAGGAACTTCAGGTCGAATCGAAGGAAAAGTTGACCGAGACCTATCATAAAATCGTATTGGACGACAACGACCCCGTACATCGCTTTCAGACCTTATCAAAAAAAGGAATCTTGACCAAGGTCGTGAAAAAGACTATCCGCGAACTCGATATCGATTTGGTCATTATGGGCAATAAAGGCCAAACGGGGGCCAAGGAAATTTTTATGGGCAGCAACACAACCCAGGTGGCCAATGCCATAGGCGATTGTCCCGTGTTGGCTGTGCCAAAGCAACTCGATTATAAAATCCCTAAAGAAATCGCCTTCGTAACCGATTTGAAACGAGGTTGCACAAAAGAGACCCTTTCCCCTATGTTGTTATGGGCCTCTTGGTTCCATGCTTCGATCCGTATCATGCACATCACGGAGGAGGAACTGCTGAACAGCGAACAGGAATCGAACCGCAAACTGCTTGAGCAATGCCTTAAAGATACAGGCCACAGTTATCATAAGTTAAGGGATTTCGACGATAAGGCCCTGGTCATAAAATCTTTTTTGAAGAAACTGAATATCGATCTGTTCGCCATGGTAAACCACAAACACAGTTTTTTTGAGTTGTTGATCCGAGAACCGGTCATCAACGATGTCAGTATTTACGCAGGTATTCCGATGTTGATTCTACCCGAGCAGAACTGACAATTGTCATAGTTGGCCCATACGAGTCAAATTATCTTTACACGTAAACCTAACCTTATTATAATGGACAAAAGAATATAAATGCATACCGAATTATCGACGAACGCCTTGAATTCCACCCACTAGATCTGCATTCAAGTAGCCCTGTGAGTTCTATTTTCTGAACGTTTTTCAGTTGGATTATTGTAAGGTTATAAACTTTACGATTCCAGAACCCAAAAGTGCCGAATACGAAAGGGCAAAAGCGGGGTCGGAAGAACAATTTTGAAAAATGCTGAAAATCATACAGGTGTCACGGGACAATTCCAGGCATACCTATCATGCCTTTTCAGTCCGGCATTTTCTGCTGGAAGCGGTCAATGAGACGATTTCCAGAAAAGATATTGAGTTAGGGGTCAGCCTTCTGATAAGGACAAAAAATGTGGGAAGGAGATGATGCTGCAGAACCGTAAGGGCCAGACAGTCAAATTGAGAACCATGGAGAAAGTCGATAGCATGACCGAAAACCCGATAAAAACTTTGGTGCGGCACTGTTTCCAGACAAGAATTAGTCCGTCAGTATCCAACAAACCAAAGACCTAAATCAGTTTTCGTTGCCGTTCAAATTTCTATGGAACGTTTCTTTAAACCATAACAATGGACGAACTCATCGATTTTTTTACCCATGATGTTGTTGTAAAGGCAGCCAAACTTTTCCTGTGGATACTTTTTATACTGGTATCGATAGGTTTATTGCGAAAATTGCTTAAACGCCGAATAGCCGATTCAAGTATTCGCTACAAGGCCCAGAAGGGGGTCGAGGTCACCGGCTATATACTCATAGGCTTACTGATCCTCGTTTCGTTCACCTTAAAAGATGTGGCCGACTACACCATCATCATCGGCCTCTTGACGGCCGGTATCACGTTTACCTTACAGGAACTGATTTTGAGCATTACCGGCTCGTTCTTCATCTTTTTCGTAAGGGTCTACAAACCAGGCGACCGTATCGAGATCAATGGTATCAAAGGCGATGTCATCGATATTGACAGTATCTACACCACGCTCATGGAAATGGGCGAATGGGTCAGTAGTGACAATTACTCCGGCAGAATCGTCAAAATCAGTAACGCTTTCGTCTTTAAAGGGCCCATTAAGAATTATTCCATGGATTTTCCCTTTGTTTGGGACGAACTGAACGTACTTATTACCTACGGTTCCGATGTTGAACTGGCCAAACAACTAGTGCTGGAGAAAGCTACGGAGCTCTTATCGGCCTATACCGAAGAATCCTTATCCAAATGGAAAGAGATGGTCGAACGATATTATATCGAGAATGCCACCATTGAACCGACCGTGGCCATCAGCCTTACCGATAATTGGATAGCCGTGAACCTGCGATATATAACGGACTATAAGCGACGACGGGACACCAAAAACCAATTGTTCAAACATATTGAACAGGCTATCATACAAACCAAGGGAAAGGTAACTTTCGCCTCCACCACCTTGCAATTAATGAAAATACCGGAAGTCGACGTACATCTAAAATGATACTTTGAAAAAAGAAAAGGACATCGAAATCATAAAATCATCAGGGAAAAAGGCCAGATTTTCCTTGGACAAACTACGCAATTCGCTAAAGCACAGCGGTGCTGACCAGAATTTGGTGGAACAGATTGTCGAAAAGGTCAAGGACGAGCTTTATGAAGGTATATCAACCCATGAAATCTACAACCGCGCCTATGCTTTATTAAAAAAGAACAAACCGGTCTTTGCCTCGAAATACAAACTGAAAAAAGCGATTTATGAGTTGGGCCCTACGGGATTCCCTTTCGAACGCTTTGTAGCCGCCATTCTGGAATACTCGGGGTATGTTACCCTTGTGGACAAAATCTTGGACGGCATCTGTGTGGCCCATGAAATCGATGTGATGGCGGAAAAAAATGGATCGGTAACGGTCATCGAATGTAAATTTCATTCGGAAGAAGGGCGTAACTGCAATGTCAAAATTCCGTTGTACATCCACTCACGATACAATGATATTAAAGCACATTGGGCGACAATAAAAACGGAAACCAAAACAATGGACGCCGGCTGGGTAGTAACCAATACCCGTTTTACGGAGGATGCCATAAAGTATGGAAAGTGTGCCGGACTATATCTGCTAAGCTGGGACTATCCCATACATGATGGGCTCAAAAACCGTATCGATAGGCTCGGCCTTTATCCCGTTACGGTATCCACTTTATTGAGCAAACGCGAAAAGCAATTTTTGCTGAGCAGGGATGTCGTACTCTGTCGGCAACTTGCAAAGGATAAGTTCTTCTTGGACCATTTGGGAATCTCCCAAAACAGAAAAGAAAAAATTCTTAAAGAAATGGGGCATCTCTGTAACTAGGCAATGAACACTATCAAAATACACTTTTTAGGGGCATCGGGAACCGTGACCGGATCTAAATTCTATCTGGAAACCCCCGACCTGAATATCATGATCGACTGTGGAATGTTCCAAGGACTAAAGGAACTTCGCCAAATCAATTGGACCGCCCTGCCCATCGACGCCTCTAAAGTGGATATAGTATTGTTGACCCACGGCCATTTAGACCATACCGGGTACCTGCCACGATTGGTAAAAGAGGGGTTTCGCGGAAAAATTATTGCGACCGCCCCTACCCTGGCGATAACCCGTATCATTTTATTGGATAGTGCCAAAATACATGAGGAGGAAGCCGAACGGGCCAATAAGGAGGGATATAGCAAGCATCATCCGGCCTTAGCCTTCTATACGATTAAGGAAGCCGAACGAGCCATCGACCTGTTCAGGTCCGAAGGGAAGGATGTATGGATCACGTTATCGGAACACATCCGATTCAAATTTAGGTACAACGGCCACATCATCGGGGCAACGTTCATAGAACTGGAAATCTTCGGGAAACTGTTCGTTTTTTCCGGCGATATCGGGCGACAGAACGATATGCTTTTGGCTCCGCCCGAATACCCTCAGAGGGCCGAGTATCTTTTTGTGGAAAGTACGTACGGCAACAAGCTACATCCCAAAGAAGACGTGGAACAGAAAATCATTGATTTGGTCAAAAGAACCATCCATGACCGGGGCAACCTCATCATTCCGTCGTTTGCGGTCGAACGGCTGCAATCGTTGATGTACTTGCTTTGGCAGCTGTACAAGAAGAATAAAATTCCCGATATTCCCATCTTCATCGATAGCCCTATGGGCAATAATGTGCTATCCGTTTTTGAACGCTTTCCCGAGTGGCACAAACTACCGATGAAAGAGTACCAGGGCATGTACAAGCATTTCAACATCATCTCGACCTATCCCGATACCTGGAAAACCATCGACGATCCAAGACCTAAAATCGTAATCGCTGGCAGCGGGATGGTTACCGGGGGCCGGGTCTTAACCTATTTAAAGCAATTGATCGATAAGATATCCACTACGGTTTTGATGGTCGGCTTTCAGGCCGAAGGTACAAGGGGAAGACAGCTTTTGGAAGGAGCACATGAGCTTAAACTATTCGGCAAATACCATCCAGTCAAGGCAAAAATCGAACACTTGGAAAGCCTCTCCGCACACGCCGACCAAAAGGAGCTATTGCAATGGCTTAAAAAAATCAAGAACATTCCTAAAGTAGTTTACCTCGTTCATGGAGAGCCTCTGGCCTTGGATGCATTTCGAGTAAGAATAGGGGATACTTTTGGTTGGAAAACACATATACCCAAACAGAACGAAAGTATCGTGTTGACACTTTGATTATTAAGAAACAAAAATTCCAACTGACCAATGTCATTTTTATTTTCACCTACCACGTCTATCTTTATACCCGATTCATGTCAGAACCTAAAACATCATAGAAATGGCCCCACTACGAAATGCTAGATATACGGAATGGTTAGCGCCCGAAGAGATGCACGAAGAATCTAAAAGATGGTTTTCAGAACTCTCCTTTATAAAAGATGAGCAGCAATTTTTGAACTCTCTGATCCAGTCGTTCGCCATCAAACCTATCGAGGAAAAGGAATTCGCCCTGATCAAGGGTTTTAAGAAGGCAATCGTCGAGAATCAACATAGGCTAAACCCACTTTTAAAGCAGGTCAATAAACACATGAACCAGTTGGGGATTATGTTAGATGACGTCAACCAAAATGAAATGGAAAAGGCGTACCACAAGACCCATAAAAGTCTTTACGCAAGGTTGAACAAGTACTTTTTGGATTATCGGACGGTCAAGGAACGTGGCTTTGCCAAACTGACTTATATCCTGAAAAACACAAAAAAAATAGCCTTGGGCAACCCGACATACCGGCTTAGTCCGACCGAACGACCGGAAACCCCTAAGGCCGATTTCGGAATAGAATAAACCACACACCAGCACATTTTTGAAAAATGTTATTCAAAGAAACCCCAATAAAATGAAAATACTACTGCTTTTTTTGACCATAGCGATTTGCGGTTGCTCCTCCGCCGAACTGGTCGAGAACTATAAAAATCCAGATATTGTTCTTTTTAACGCCAATAAGGTATTGGTCGTAGGCATGACCAACACAGAGGCCGTTCGTACCGATTTTGAAACCAAACTGACCAAGGAATTCGAAAAGCGCAACGTAGAGGCGGTAAGAAGCCTGGACGTTTTTGATGTCAATTTTACCAATTCGCGAAGAACCGAAAAAGAACTCGATGCCTTTGAGGAAAGTCTCTTGGACAAAGATTTCGATGCCATTCTTCTTACCAAGAT
The DNA here is from genome assembly GCA_963734985.1 of uncultured Flavobacteriaceae bacterium. Lineage (GTDB taxonomy): Bacteria > Bacteroidota > Bacteroidia > Flavobacteriales > Flavobacteriaceae > Pricia. The sequence goes on along the minus strand of CAVTJB010000002.1, from coordinate 201,707 downwards.
TACCGGTTCGGAAGACAGAAAAACGCTCATGAGGGCCATGAACGAACTGTACAGGTATAAAGGCGGTTTCAAAGAAGACTACAGGCAACACCAAAACATTTTTTATGAAAACGATTACTACCGGAAGTTCAAGGTATATCATGCCGAAACCTCGTTGTACTGTATCTGCATGGGCAAAGAGCGTTCTTTGATCTGGCGGGGAAGTATAGATATTTCCGATCCCAAGGATATCCAAAAAACAGTGGACGATTATGTGAAACTGGTCGTGCTAGCCATGGAAGAGCAAGATTTAATTTTCAGGAAACAAACGGACGATGAAGTTACTGGTCTATAGTGCCAAGGAATTTGAAATTCCTTTTTTAAAAGCCGCCAACCAAGGCAAGCATAAGGTTACTTTCATCAAAGAGGCACTCTACACCGATACGGCCCTAAAAGCAGTCGGTTTTGATGCTATTTCCATATTTTCAGGCGACGATGCATCCTCGATTGTTCTGGAAAAGCTGTGGGATCTGGGCGTACGCTATATTACCCTACGCTCTACTGGGTATAATAATATCCATCTAAAGGTGGCGCACGCTTTGGGGTTCAAAGTAGCCAATGCCCCAGAATACTCCCCTAATGCCATTGCGGAATTGGCCGTTGGCCTTTTGCTCGCCCTCAACCGGAAGCTCATTGTCGCAAACCACAAAGTGCATAATGGCAATTTTTTGCAGGAAGGCCTCTTGGGTTTCGACCTGAACGGAAAGACGGTCGGCATTGTCGGTACGGGAAATATAGGATCTGTTATGGCTAAAATAATGAAAGGGTTCGGTTGTACCCTATTGGGCCATGACATGGCGCCTAACTTTCACCTTGTTCAAAAATACGGGATGAGTTATGTAGGTTTGGAAGAGCTTTGCACCCGATCGGATGCCATTAGTCTTCATCTGCCTTTGACCCAAGAAACGCATTACATGATAAACGCTACCATATTCAAATGCATGAAAAAGGATGCCATACTCGTCAATACCGCCAGGGGCGCTGTTGTAGATACCAAAGCATTGCTAGATGCCCTTGAAAACCATCAGATCGGCGCTTATGGCACCGATGTCTTCGAAAAGGAAAGAGGAAACTTCTTTCAGAACCATGGGAAGGACGGATTAAAAGATCCGCAACTAAAAAAATTGCTTTCCTATCCCAATGTACTGCTAACTCCCCACCAAGGATTCATAACCCAAGAAGCCTTGACCAAAATCGCCGAGACCACATTCGATAACCTGGATTGCTGGGCAGAGGGAACCGCAAGTAAAAATGAATTGGGCCAAGAAAACGTAGTTACATAGCAACGGGCTGAACACTTTGCCAAAAGCCTCCTTTAATTTTTCGGCCTATGCCAGCTTAAAGTATTCGGAATAGGAAAGTTATCTGCTTCCATGGGCCTCCTTCAGGAATTCTTGTTTTAACAATCCAACAAAATCCCCTTCGTAGGCAATGGCATTGACCTCATAATTCTGTTCAAAGCTGCGCTCGTCCCAGTGGGCCGTTCCTACGGTGCGCCCAGATCGTGATTTACCAATGCATCCTAAAGACATAGTTCAAATGATTTGCCGAAGGACCCTCTATTTTTGGGTGCATATCTTGCCTATTTCCCAGGGCCGCGACTCCCTTTCGATATCGATCGGACAGGTCGATGCCGCCAATGAAGGCAATCCGTCCATCAACAACAATGATTTTTCTCTGGTTCCTGTAATTCAGTGACGAAGAGGGACGAAGATGACGACTGAATCAGTAACTTTGATAGTAAACTACTTTTACAAAACCTTCATTAATTTATCTACCGAATGAAATTTTTTGGATTTTTAAAGAAAACCATGCTCCTCTTGGCGGCAACCTGCTGTGTGGCTTGCCATTCCCTTAAAAAACTGGATTCCGGTAACACCTCCGAAAGGGAAGCGCATTATGCAGACTATGACCACAGCACGCTGAACGGCGTTTCGCTACCGGTGATGATGCCCCACAACCGCATCATCAGACCTGCCGGAAAAGTAATTTCCTTTGGCGATCCCGATTTGGAGAACCACAGCCTGGACATACAGTCTCTACCCGGCTCGAACTTAATGGTAATTGAAGACCGTTACGGCATCGCCTTGCTCGATCCAAGAACCCGAAAAATCGTGAATCGATGGTCCTATTTTGATGACCCGGAATACAGCGGGTTTATGAGCACCTATTCCGGCATTACAACGGTCAAGGATGACCAAGGTGTTTCCATATTTTGGAGTGCCGCCAATGGACATAACCCAACTTCCAAGGTTTTTCAGGCGAAGGTAAAGGGTACGGCCCTGAGTATTGTCGAAACCTTCGATTTTGCCCCAAAGGGCGATTCTCCATTGGCGTTACCCAATGAACTGGCGATCACCACGGAAAACGGCAAGCGATTTTTATATGTAGTACTCAACGGGAACAATACCCTTGAAAAAATGGAGGTTACCTCTAAAAAGACGATTTGGTCCGTTCCTACCGGGGTAGCTCCCTACGGTATTTTTATTCAGGGAGAAAAGGCATTCGTTACCAATTGGGCGGGTACTGTTCCTTCTGGGAAAAACCATGAGGAAACAGCAGGTGTGCCTTATGGGGAAGCCTATATCGATCCAAAAACAGGTGCGGTGAACAACGGAAGTGTTTCTGTATTTTCGGTGACGGACGGAAAGCTGCTTGCAACTATACCGGTTGGGCTTCATCCCAATGATATCGTAGGCAACCCTACCAACGATATGATATGTGTAAGCAATGGCAACAGCGATGTTATTTCCGTCATCGATCCCCAGAGCCTACAGGTGAAGGAAATCATATCGGTAAAGATACATAAGGGCAAGAGGGGTTTTATAGGGGATTCCCCGAACGCTTTGGCCTTTAACGAAGACGGATCAAGGCTGTATGTGGCAAACGGAATGGACAATGCCCTGGCAGTAGTCAGTTTTTCCCCCGAACATAGACAAAGTACGGTGATAGGTAGTATTCCAACGGAAGCCTATCCTGGTGGCATTATTCTTAAAAATAATACCCTTTTTGTGACTAATCTCGAGGGTGAGGGGGCCCGGGTGAACAGTCTGCAAATGGAAGATCCCGCCGAAATTACCGAGCAGATTAAAAAAGGGGCGTTCAACTCGCACCATCAAAAAGCCACCGTTTCCATAATTCCCGTCCCCGACGAAAAAAAATTGGCCACATACACCGAGCGGGTAAAGGAACAAATGCTGCATTTTAGGCTCGAACTCGCTAAACTTGCGCCCCGGTCGAATCAACCTCCAAGGCCCATGCCCGAACGCATCGGAGAGCCCTCGGTGTTTAAGCATGTTATATATATTATCAAGGAAAATAGGACCTATGATCAGGTTTTGGGGGATATGCCTTCGGGGAACGGGGAAAAGGAGCTATGCATTTTCGGGGATAGCATCACCCCCAACCAGCACCGGCTAGCACAGGACTTCTTGCTGCTGGACAACTACTACGCTTCCGGAAAATGTTCCGCAGAAGGCCATCAATGGACGGATGCCGCCATGGTAACCGATTATATTGAAAAGAACGTACGGGCCTGGTTCCGAAGCTATCCCCATGTGCAAAACGATGCCCTTGTTTATGACCAAAAGGGCTTTATTTGGAACAACGCCGCGGACCATGGAAAAACAGTGCGTATTTATGGTGAGGCCTGTGATCCCAATATCGACCCGGACCTTACGTGGACTTCAATCTATAACGACTACCAAGCAGGAAAGAGTTTAGATTTTCATAATACCACAACTATCTCTAGGGTCGCCCCCATGCTTTCCCCAAATTATCCGGGATCTGACCAGTTAAAGATTACCGAACAGATACGTGCCGATGGGTTTATCAAAGAGTTACAAGCCTATGAACAGAGGCCGGGGGATCAATTCCCCCAATTGTCCGTAATGGCCCTTTCGTCGGACCATACCACCGGCACCCGGCCGGGCATGCCGACCCCAAGGGCTATGGTGGCCGATAATGATCTTGCCCTTGGCCGAATCGTTGAGGCGGTCAGTAACAGCAGGTTTTGGAAGAACACCGTTATCTTTGTCACCGAAGATGACTCCCAGGCGGGATGGGACCACGTCTCCGCCTATCGCACGACCGGTTTTGTAATTAGTCCGTATAGCCGATTAAAAAAATCCGTCAGCACCAACTACAATCAAACTTCCGTAGTGCGTTCCATTGAACAGATCTTGGGCATTCCTCCCATGAATCTCATGGACGCAACGGCCTTGCCCATGTTCGACTGCTTTGAAGAGAGTGCTATGGGGCATAGCTTTGAAAAAGTCCCTAATCGGATTGCGTTGGATGAAATGAACCCAAATTTGAACGAGCTAAAAGGGAAAGGTCTGTCCTTTGCCAAAAAATCCTTGCGCCCGGAGTACGACCATATTGATTCGGGTAGTGACGACGTACTAAACCGTATTCTTTGGTTCAGCAGCAAAGGGAACAAACCCTACCCTACTAAATTAGCGGGAACTGATATTGACGATGATGATTGATGTTAAATTGAATGGATTTCGGTGCAATATGTTTTCTGAAGACACATCTTCCGGGTCCCTTTTCTGGTAATGATGTAATGATGCGCATCTTGTCCTCAGCACCGTGCTTGGCGCAAGTTGCGGTGATGATCCCTGTGACCAGTTCACCGCTCCCTGATGGTATAAAGCCGGGGTAGCGTACTCCACTCCGAAGGGTAGTCCTCCTCCATGAGCTATGGGGTCACCTATGCAAAAACAAATGCGGGAACAATGGCGATGGCGAGTGGCGGCACAAGTAGCGCCCCATTTTGATCCGATCGACCCCACTGTGGGCCTCGCTCAAAATGTTTTGGGATAAATATCATTTTTTTTGGATCAATATCCGACCGAAAAGAAAGCTAATTTTAGAAAATTAGAGTACTGAAGTAAAATTTTTAAATCCATTATTATGGCAGAGGATAAACGAAAATTCAAAAGAGAGGAAAAACAAAGTAATCCCACCAATCCCACGGCTAACACGAATATCGACGAAAACGAATTCGATATCGATGAAAAAACTATTAAAGAGCAGCAAAACAAGAAATAAAATTGTGTTGGGCAGTTTCAATGTGAAGCATGCATAAAATTTTTCACAGAGTTTGGTTGGTTGTTAGCAAGGGCGGTTCCCGGTCTTAGGAAATCGCCCGTTTTTATTTAATATCCCAAGCATCGGGTTCTGCGAAGAAAAAGCAAGAACTAGGGTACCAACAAAAAATGAATCTATAAGCAAAAACGAACACCGCATACCTCTGTCGATCACCAAGGTCGATTGCCACTGCCGGAATTACATTAGGTAAAACAGGCGCTAGACTACTCGCTAGGATTTGAGAAAACTAAGGGCAATCGATAACGCCAATAAATGCAACTCATGAAGAACCCCGAAATACAGCATTCCGCCCTTAAGGATTTTCCCGTGGTCGGCGTAGGTGCGTCTGCGGGGGGACTCAAGGCGTTCGAAAGCTTCATAGGGTCCATTCCGCCAAAATCCGGTATGGCCTATGTACTTGTGCCGCACCTTTCCCCTACCTATCGAAGCAAGCTCCCTGAAATACTTTCCAAGGGTACCGACCTGCCCGTCCATAGAATAGCCGAGGATAGCCGGCTCAGGGAAAATAACATCTACATTATCCCGGAGAATAATATATTAGAGGTAATCGATCACACCCTGAAACTGAGTCCACGACAAAAAGGGGGCGTCAATATGTCCATCGATATCTTTTTCGCCTCATTGGGCAGAGTTCACAAAGAACTTGCGGTCGGGGCAGTACTCTCGGGCACGGACGGGGACGGTACAAAAGGTCTTTGGGAAATTAAAAAGAACGGAGGGATAACTTTCGCCGAGGATCCCGCATCCGCCGAATGGGAGGGAATGCCCCAAAGCGCCATGGAGAACGGAGTTGTAGATTTTGTGCTGCGCCCCTGGGAGATGCCCTTAAAACTTCAGGAAATCAGGTATATGCACCCTTGGGCCTTCGGGGGCAGATGGGCGGCCGATACCCCCGACCCTTTACTATAGTAGGGGTATGAAACCAAACGGGAAGAAAACATACGCTCAGATAGGCATCCCTTTGCATATAGGCCCCGCACGATACTGTAAATCTGCGTATTTGAACGATGTGCTGTATGCCGTGGAAAAAACCGTCGAAAGGCGCCACGAACTTCCCCCCAACTAGCCCATCATATAGGGGAGCTTACGACCCTAACCTCTGGGGAAATACAGCGAGAAATCGGCATCTTGGTGCACGGCAAGGAGTGTAAAACCCATCTAGTACCCAAGCCCTGGGCCAAGATAGGGGCTTGAATCCCAGATTGGTTCGGCGACCCCTTCATGAAATGGTGGGTAATCGATCGGGGCGGGGCCATGTCAAACTGATACCGGCCGGGCGGAGAAATATCGGGACTGGAAACCAAAGCACCGTATTACCGATACGTTGCCCAAGGTGATAGAACACTTGAAGGCCGATTTGGAAAAATGGTATAAAAAGAATAATATCCACTGCAGATGGCAGAACTGAAGGAACGAATACCGCCCGGTTGGGACTATAATCCCGCTACTTGGTCTCAGCGCATACCTATAGCCGTTTTGGCCTTAGTGGGCTTGGGTATCGCCACATATCTCTCCCTATATCAACTCCATTACATCGATAAGGTATGGGAACCTTTTTTCGGCGATGGCAGTGTTACGGTATTGAACTCGAAGATTTCGAATTTTCTCCCGATCCCCGATGCCGCATTGGGTGCGTTAGGCTATTTGGTAGATGCGGTAACGGGGGTTATCGGAGGCACGTACCGCTGGCGTAAAATGCCCTGGATCGTTATCTTATTTGGGCTGGCCGTAGGGCCTTTGGGTTTCGTGAGCGTTATGTTGGTGGTCTTTCAACCGGTGCTTTTCTCCGCTTGGTGCTCTTTATGCTTGGCCTCTGCAACCATTTCGATTGCCATGATCGGCCCTGCCATGGACGAGATGCTAGCCAGCCTGCAATTTATGCAACGGGCCAAAAAAGCGGACGTATCCCTGTGGAAGGTCTTCTGGGGGGTAGCATCCGAAATCGAAAAAGTAAAATGAGATGCGGGATATTCGATATTCAATGTGGGACTAATGACATATCAGGCTAAGGTGTTGTCTTAGCATAACTCATGACTCAAAAATATGTGGGCAAAAATTATAAATATTTTCTCGGGATTATGGTTGATGGTAGCACCCGGTATCTTGGGGTATGGTTCCGCGGCCGCTGACAACGGACATATTGTAGGTCCTATTATCATAACTTTTTCGGTCGTTTCCCTTTGGGAAGCAACACATGCGGTTCGCAAATGGAACTATCCTTTCGCCCTGTGGCTTCTTTTGGCACCATGGATTCTTGGGTATAGCGATGTCTTAGCAATCGGAAGCGATATGGGTGTAGGGGTTCTGGTCATCTTTTTATCCTCCATCGAACAAAAAATAAAAAATTCGTATGGCGGTGGATGGGCTTCCCTATGGAAGACCAATCCCGAACATGCCGATAAAAATAAAGGTGAAATCTAGTATATGTGGGACAAAGAAAATTGGAGTCCGAAAAAGTTCAGTAAGTTTTATGCCGCACTAACGGCAATGCTGATCATCCTAATTTCTTTTCTCCTCCTCCATTTTCAGGCCATCGAAATCATCAACCTGCGGTTTGCCTATATCCCTATCATTTTTTTTGGAATTTTTGCTTACATGAGGGACTTTGCGCTACATACCGAAAAACGTATTCGTTATATCAAAGCATTTGTGCACTGCTTTAGAACAGGGGTCTATACCTGCTTAATTTTGCTTCCGGTAATTTTGACCCTTCTCTACATCGGTCTGCCACGATTGGGAATAGCGGAACGTACCGGCAGATTTGACGAAGGCCCCTATCAGGTCGGATTTTTGATTTCCCTGTTCGTGGAAATTTTTACCAGTACGCTTATCAGCTCTTTTGTGGCGAGTTTTATACCGGGAATTGTGCAAAAAAAGAACCTATAAACGGACACCCATAAGAGGTTCAGTTTCTCGACATTCCTTTAAAAAATAGGATAACGGGGTTGTGAATCGCTTTTACATCTATATTCCCAAATCTTGGCTCTACTCGCTGCGACGGCGCGGAAATAAATATCCACTAAGCGCAAACGCCGATATTTTCGGTTCCAAGCTAACATTTTGATTTGGTTTATCGCCTTTTGCACTTGTCCGAACGTATCAACGTAGATAAGACTGTTCCTAAGGCTTTCAATTATCTTTAAACCAACATTTTGTCCAAGGTTATCGGCAGATTCCGAACCCTTTTGCCGGTAGCGTTATACACCGCATTGGCGATAGCGGCGGCGACCCCTACAATACCGATCTCGCCCAATCCCTTGGCGCCCAAGGGATTTACGATATCATCCTCTTCCTTCACAAAGATTACCTCTAGCTGCTGTATGTCGGCATGGACGGCTACGTGGTATTCGGCGAGATTGGAATTGATCAAGCGCCCGTTCCTGTTGTCCATCATCCCTTCTTCCTCCAACGCCATCCCGATTCCCCAGGTTATCCCGCCCAAGATCTGGTTCTTGGCCGTCATGGGATTTATGATTCTACCTCCGGCAACGGCCGTGACGGCCCTTGGTACCGTTATAGTTCCCAAATCCTCGTCCACATGAACTTCTACCATGATACAGGAATGGGTATAGCAAGAAAATTTTTCACGTTTTTTGTCCGGTTCGGAGGAGACTTCGGCGGTCAGCCTCTCCGTTCCCGTAGATTGGAAGATTTCTGAATACGGGAACGAGGTACCTTGAGCAAGGACCAATTTCCCGTCTTGAAAACCCACCTCCTCTAGGGTCAGACCTTCAAATTCGTCAGGATTGGCTTTTTGCGCCAATTCGAACAGCTTTTTCCGTAGGTCTTGGCATACCAGTTTCACTGCCGATCCCACCGAGGATGCCGTCCACGACCCGCCTTCGATTGGAGCTTTGGGCAGACTGGTGTCCCCCAATATGAAATCCGTATGGTCCAAGGGCACACCCAAGGTCTCGGCGGCGATTTGTGACATGATGGTATAGGTACCCGTACCGATATCGGCCGTTCCGGAACTTACCGTAAGTATTCCGTCCGCCCCCAGTTCGGCCTTAGCGGCCGCTTTCTGCTGCATGGCTTCCCAACAGCCCGTGGCCATGCCGTATCCGATCAGTTGATTGCCTTTTTTTTGCATCCGTGGCGTGCTTTGCCACTTGCTCCAACCGAACCGATCTGCCGCTTCGTGATAACATGCCCTCAGTTCTTTGCTGGAGAAAGGTTTGTTCTCGTTCTGGTCCCTTTCGGCGTAATTGCGCAACCGCAATTCCAAGGGATCGATGCCTACTTCGATGGCAAGCTCGTCCATCGCACATTCCAATGCGAAGATACCCGTCGTGCCTCCTGGCGCACGCATATCATTGGGAGTATAAACGTTCAACGGCACGAGTTGGTAATCTAGGGCCACATGAGCACACTGATACAGGAGGCCGGACCAACCGACGACATTTTCGCTGTATTTTTCAAAGGTCGAGGTTTCCGAGAAAGCGGTATGCCTTATCGATACCAGTTTGGCCTTTTCGTCCGCAGCCAATTGTAAGCGCTGGATGCATGCTGGGCGATGGCCAAAAGAGAACATCTGCCTTCGGGTCATGGCTACTTTCACCGGCCGCTCCAGAACCTTTGATGCCAAGGCGGCGAAGAACAATTGGTACTTGGGACGCAGTCCGGAGCCGAACGCCCCGCCCACAAAAGGGGATAAAATCCGTACCCTTTCCTTTTTTAAACCGAAGATACCGCAAATATAGGTCTGGGAGGTGTCTATTCCCTGGATCTTATCATAGATGGTAAAGGTTTCCTTTTTGGGGTCCCAGTCCGCCACCGAGGCATGGGGTTCCATAGGGTTGTGGTACATTCTGGGCTGGCTATATTCCACAGACACCTTATACCTTGCGGAACCATAGGTCAGTTCGGGATTCCCCCGGCTTTCCGGCGGCGCTTGCACATCATCATGAGTGGCTCGATGTAAATTTTCTTTTAAATCTATAACACAGGGGCCTTCATTATAGGTGGTCGTCACCAATCCAGCCGCATAGCGGGCCGTTTCAAAGGTATCTGCCACCACGAGAGCGATTGGCTGACCGTTGTAAAGTATGTTGTCGTTGAACAGCGGCCGAAAAGGTTTGCCTGGCGGTGTTAACGGATCGCTATAGTCCGCATTGTGCCTTACCGATTCCGGCAGATTTTTATGGGTAAAGACTTCCAATACGCCCGGCACCGATTTCGCCCTTTCGGTATCGATGGAAATGATCGTTCCGTTTGCAATACTGCTGTTCACGATGTAGCCGTGCGCCAAGTTTTCCGGTCGGAATTCGCCTGCATAGGTGGCCTGTCCAGTTACCTTTTTGGGACCGTCTACTCGAGAGACCGGCTTTCCTATGTACGCTGTGTTCGTTGGCATCCTTAAATTTTTTGGGTTGTGGACAAATTCTTGGCCTCATGTAAGGCCCGCAGGATCGTTTTTTTAGCGAGGGATATCTTAAAATTGTTATCGCCATATCCCTGGGCCCCCTCCAATAGGCCGTCCGCCAGTTTTTCAAAGGAAAGTCTTGTTGCGGGCTTTCCTTGCAGGTCGGCCTCCAGTTCTGGTTTCCGCCACGGTTTGTGCGCCACGCCGCCCAAGGCGATGCGGATTTCCTTTATGGTCTCTCCCTCCAATTCGAGGGCCGCTGCCGCTGAAACCAAGGCGAAGGCATATGAAGGCCTGTCCCTGACCTTCAGATAGGCATAATTTTTCGCAAAGCCTTCTGGGGGAAGATCGATGGCAGTTATGATTTCTCCCGGTTTTAAATGGGTATCCTTCTCTGGCGTATCGCCGGGCAGCCGGTGAAAGTCCAAAATGGGAATATGGCGCTCCCCTCCGTTCCCCCTGACCTGGATGTCCGCTCCAAGGGCGGCCAGGGCAACACACATATCCGAGGGATGAGTGGCGATACAATGTTCGCTGGCTCCCAAGATCGCGTGAATCCGGTTGAAGCCCTCCAAAGCGGAACAGCCGCTGCCCGGTTCGCGTTTGTTGCAAGGTGTGGCCGTGTCATAAAAGTAGTAGCATCGGGTGCGCTGTAACAGGTTGCCCCCATTGGTGGCCATGTTGCGCAATTGGGCAGAGGCCCCCGCCAGAATAGCTTCGGACAGCAGCGGATACCGATCACGGATTTCTTTGTGATAGGCCGTGTCGGCATTGGTGGCAAGGGAACCCAAACGTAGACCCCCGGTTTCAAGCGATTCTATTTTTTGCAGTTCCAAGCGGTTGATATCGATCAGGTGTCGAGGATTCTCAACCCCATATTTCATAAGATCGATCAAGTTTGTGCCCCCGGCTATAAAACGCGTTTCCTGTTCCGGATCCGAGTCCTCTAGAGCGCGATCTATACTTTCGGGCCGGGAATATGAAAAGTTTTCCATCCTATAATTTTTGAGGGGATAAAAATGCCTCCGCCACCTTAAAGATATTGGCGTAAGCACCGCAACGGCAAATATTGCCACTCATCAGGTCCCGAATTTCCTCTGCATCCATTGGTTTATCTAGGTTCAAAAGGCCCTTGATGGCGCAAATTTGCCCCGGGGTGCAATAGCCGCATTGATAGGCATCTTGGTCAATGAAAGCCTGTTGCACCTTGTCAAGCCCATCTTTTCCTGCCAGGCCCTCAATGGTGGTGATTGCATCTTCTTCGTGCATTACCGCCAGCGTCAGGCATGAATTGATGTGCCTGCCGTTCACCAGAACCGTGCAAGCTCCGCATTGGCCATGATCGCAGCCTTTCTTCGTGCCCGTCAATTGCAGATGTTCACGCAGCGCATCTAAGAGGGTGGTCGAGGGTGAGACCTTGAGCGGTTGGTCGATTTTGTTGATCGACAGGGTGATGTGGTGCTCGCTTTTGCCCATAAATTTATTTTTTGTGTGACTAAAAAAGGGCGATTTCCTAAGATTGGGAACCGCCCTTCCTAACAACCAACCAAACTATCTTGAAAATTTTATGCATACTTCACATTGAGACCACACAGGAAAATTTTATTTCTTGTTTTGCTGCTTTTTGATGGTCCTTTTATAGATATCAAATTCATTTGCGTCGATACACGTGTTAGCCTTGGTATTGCTGGGATTTCGGTGTTTTTCTTTTGATTTGGCGTTTGTCATCCGCCATAATAATGGCTTTAAAAGTTAATTTTCAATGCTCTAAAATTACCTTTCTTTTCGACCGGATATTGATTCAAAAAAAATCATATTTATCGCAAAACATCTTTAACGAATCAAAAATATGGGTTCGAGCGGACCCAAGTTAGATGCTAATCGCCCAAAGTATTTAGATACAGCGCCAATATTAAGCCAATGGTTGTAGCCAAACCGGTCCAGTATTTGTCCTTTTTGAAAGCTTTGGGGAATACTTCTATGGCGAGGGAGCCCACCACTGCCCCACCTGCTACGCATTTTATATAATTCAAATATTCCTTTGGTACGTCCGCCAATAGGTAATGGCCTAAAAGGGCCGCTGCCGAAAGTAATAAAGCCGTTCCTATCCACAGTAGAAATATTTTCTTTTTCGAGTGTTCATTGTTCGACATTTCCTTGGCACCCCCCGCCGCTTCGGGTAGATTGGAAAGAAGAATGGAACCTGACAAAGCGGCGACCGCTAATGGTCCTGCCCCGATCAAAGCCACCCCCAGCGCCAAGTTTTCCGGAATGCCGTCCAAGGTTATTGCGGCAAGTAAGCCTGCCCCGCTGTCGGAACCCCACTTTTCCTTTACCAAGTAATCCAAGACCGTAAAGGTGGTTGCTCCTACAAAAACCATTGCCAAGGCAATAGCGATCGAATTTTTTTCAACGGCGGGACGTATGAGTTCGAGCAGGGCGGACACCAGAAGTGCACCACCCGCCAAAGCGACCAGAAAACCCTCGAGCCGTTTCGATAAATTTCCGTAAATGCCCCATGTTGCACCTAATACAAGTGCGCCCGAAACAATAACCACTACTATGATTGTCATCATTTTATTTAATTTTTAGACTATATTAAACCCAGCGAATAATAACGGGTTATCTCCTCCGGTGGGCCCGTTAATCGTTCCCTTCCCTAATATGAGGATTCCAAAACCTCCCTTAAAATCCGTCGTTCTGCAATGTGCCACACAAAAGGACCCTCCAGCGATCAACCCGGGGGCGGCGAAGATCTACTTGTGTCCACTCACCCAATCAAAAACCTTGGAATCCAATGCCTGTTGACCAAAACCGCTATGTGCGCCCTGATCACTGAAAGACTACTTCACATATTTCTCCCATAGACCATAGCTTTCCTTAATGGGGCCTCTTCGAAATACAAGGATAACAATGAGTACACCCACTATCGTTCCAGTTATATTCATTGTTAGGGTACTGTCATCCGTTAACCAGGGGCCAATGGCCAACGCTAGTCCCAGTAATATATTCAGGTACCGCCCGACCCGCACGATTTCACCCATGCAGATTACCGACACCACTATGATCAGAAAACCGCTCAAATGAAAAATATGGGCGGCCATGGTGCCGATATCGACTCCAAAGAAAAAAGGCACAAACACCAGTCCAATGCCCAACAAGGTAGAAAGGCCAAGGTTCCAAGGTATGCTCATTCCCCATACCGAAGCTTGATAGACTTTCAAGGGACGCTTGGGCAAGTCCACAAGTTGTGGTGAACGTTCATCCTCGTTTTTTTCAAATGGTTCGCCGCCTTTCCAGAAAACATGCCACATATTGTCGCCCCGCCGTTTTGCCTGAACCATGTGTTGCCCCATGGCGATGACCTCGTCAAATTCCAGTGGGATCATCGGCAGCATAATGGCGGCGGCCAGAATGCAAAAGCTACACCATTCTCCCACAATTATGGGTTGCGAGATGACTAAAAAGATATGAACCAGCCCTAAGGGAATTACCAAAATTCCGAAAAAGGTAACCATCCACGGCATGGTGCGCCATCGAGTGGGACTGCCCATCCATCCCATTAAAAATTCGAAGGTATAGGCAAAGGCACCCAGTCCCGCATCGGAAATAGGAAGGGAATGCGACATTTTGGAATTGAGCACTTGCATGGTGCTTTCCCCAAAAAAAGGATCCCAAACGTAATCAATATAGCCGAGCTGAAAAGCCCCCAGGTAGCGTGAAACGACCCAGCCTAGAAAACCGAGAACAATCATGATCCACCGCTGTGGCCAACTGGAAGGGTTATAAGTCCAACCGGGCGGTACTTCAGAACCCATTTTCATATAGGTAATCATATTGGGCATTCCCGGAATAAGGATGGTCAAGGCCACAACGAGCACCCCGACCAGGGTGTCATTGAGGTAGATTGTAGCGGTCGGCGCCCAAAAAATGAGTGGGGCCATGTTTAACCAAATTCCTACAAAGCAAGCGATCCATAAGCTTACGGGGCGGTCGGGACTTAGGGATCGCCATCCAAGGATGATCAATAAAAGTCCGCTGATAATATCGCTCCACTGCATGACCAAAATTCGCATTCCATCCGTTAACCAAAGGCTACGGCCACCGGAAGGCTGTACGATATCCTTGGCGTAACTGAAGGTCAGGGGCGATAGCAACATCCAAATTCCCAAGATGATGATGGTCCAATAGATCCATAGAGTCTGGGCATGGTGTTTATGTAGCATTTTTGTGCGGTTCATGTCCCCATTCTCAGATTGGCCATTCGAATTAGACATGGGTCTGCTTACGCCTCGGGAGCCCATCTCTCCCTTTCCTTGTTTTTTTTCCATGTATTAATTTTTAACAATTACTTTTCACGAATTTCACTTGGAAAGCTCTTCATCATGCTTCAAACCTTTTTGAGAGGATCCGTTATTACGAAAAACGCCCCACAAAAGAATCCCTCCCGCTATCAACCCGATGGTGGCCAAAGTTTTTTTATGCTCGTTTAACCGATCAAAGACGCTGGAATCCAATGCCTGTTGACCAAAATCGCCATGTGCGCCACGGTCTCCGGGCACGGGATCCCATAAATTATTTTGGCGGTCCGGATCCTCGGCCTCATCGGTAAGTTGGCCTTCAAAACCGTGCTGGGCCATGTAATGATCGAGGTATTCGGGAACAAGCCTGTTTCCCCAGATTGTTTTTACGGTGGAAAAGGCGACCAATCGCTCGCGTACGTCTTCGTGGGCGGTTTCGAAAATGGCCTGCGAGGCCACTTCGGGCTCGAAAATGGCGCCCATGGGCTTGGGCTTTTTGGGCATACGAGATTTTACCCAGCCGAACTGGGTCGTGTTCATGGCGGGCAGGTGTACAATAGAGAGCCCGATTTTGGAACCCTCGTGGAACAGTTCCGCACGCAGCGACTCAAAAAATCCCTGGATGGCATGTTTACTGGCGCAGTAGGCGGACTGTAAAGGAATGCCCCTGTAGGCCAAGGCGGATCCCACCAAGATAATTTTGCCCCGGTTTCTCGATCTCATATGTTCCAGGGCGGCGAGGGTACCGTACACCTGCCCTAGATAGGTGACATCTGTCACCCTTTTATATTCTTCGGGCTCCATTTCGGAAACCGTGCTGAAAACGCTGACCATGGCATTGTTGATCCAAATATCGATGGGTCCGAGGTTTTTTTCGGCAAAGGCCGCCGCCGCTTTCATTTTTTGGGCATCGGATACATCGGCCACATACACCCAGGCCTTGCCGCCACGAAGCTCCACTTCCTTTTTGGTGGCTTCCAGCGCTTCCTCGCCCCGGGCTATGAGCAGAATATGCGCTCCTTCTTCGGCAAAACGCCAGGCCGTAGTACGACCGACCCCTCCGGATGCCCCGGTTATCACTACGATTTCCGGTGCCGAACTAGTTGAGCGGGATGTTTCTGGTAGGCTTGCAGGTTCCTTTCCCAACCATTCGAGCGCCCTGTCCCTTTCGTTGCTCCCAAAAGTTTCGATGGTCAGGTTCGGCGTAATCAGGTTCAATACCTTGACGGTATCCTCGACCCATTCCACATTACTTACCAAAGCCGCTTTATGAATGTCATCAAAATATTTCAACCCCGTTTTCAGGTCCTTCCACATAGCCTGGATACTGGCGTAATCGTAATCTTCCACGACGGCAAGAAAATTAAACTTGCCGTGTTTATTTTTGAAATGCTCCATCAGTGCGTCTATTTTTTTCAGCTCTTTTTCGGAGACTTTTCCGGACATTTCTATTCCGAAGATACCATTTGGGATATTTTTTATCTGCTTCAACATAATCTTTCAATTTTAAAGTTAATACGTTTTTTATACTATGAATTGCCGATGGCCCTCGCCAGCACCTGTGCAATATGTTCGGGCATTTTTCCCGTGCCGTGGCGGATTTGTTCCCGACAGCTAAAGCCGTCGGCAATCAGTAGTTCCTCGTCCATTTCTTGGACCGCGGGAAATATTCTTCGCTCTCCCGCCTTCATAGAAATGTTGTATTTTTTGCCCCTTTCGAAGCCGTAACTGCCCGCCAGTCCGCAACAGCCCGAATCGGGTACATTCAAGTCCACTCCGATCTTATCGAATACCTTACGATCGGCATCGTATTTCATGACCGCCTGATGGTGGCAGTGCCTTTGTAAAAGACCGGTAGTATGCAGGGAATGGAATGCGAACCGATCTTCATTGGCCATGATGAACTCCGGCAGGGTATAAAAAGTGTTCTGTAACCGCTTCGCATTGTTATCATGTGGGAATAGGTTGCCCAGTTCGTTTCTGAAGACGGCGATGCAACTAGGTTCCATGCCCACAAAGGGCACACCGGCCTGTATATAATCCGAAAGATTGTCTAAAATGTCCATGAGATACGACTTGGCCCAGTCCAGCATTCCGAAATCGTATAAGGCCCGCCCACAACAGAATTTTTTGTTTGGCACGATGACGTCATACCCGCCACTATTCAGCACTTTTTCGCCCGCTTCGAGCACTTCGGGAAAGAAATAGTTGTTAAAGGTATCGGGCCAGAGCATGACGGTGTTGTCCGACCTGTTGGATGCTTCCTTGTTTCTGCGCGATTTGGTAAAGGATTCCTTAGCGAACTGGGGAACTTTCCGTTCGGGGGCGATGCCACCCGCCCATTTAAAGAGGGGACTTAGAAATTGAGAACTACTGATAAAATTGACTATCGAGGGAATATTCGTAGCCATGGAGGCCCATTTGTCGATCAGCCCAAAGGCGTATGCAGATCGGGGCCGGATTTTTCCCTTGTAGTAATGCCCAAAATATTCGGCCTTGTAGGTGGCCATATCGACGTGTACAGGACATTCGCCCAAGCAGCCCTTGCAGGCCAGGCAGAGGTCGAGCGACTCCTTAACGTGGTCGTTTTTCCATCCGTTCTTGATTTCCTTACCGTTCATCATCTCGAAAAGCAGGTGCGCACGGCCGCGGGTAACGTCCTTTTCGTCAAGGGTGACCATATAGCTGGGACACATGGTGCCCGTATGGGTCTTACGACATTCACCCACCCCCACGCAGCGCATGGCCGCCCTGTGAAAATTGTCTTGGTCCTCGGGATACTTAAAATAGGTGTCGGGATTGCTCGGCCTGAAATCCGTGCCCAATCGCAGGTTTTCGTCGCGTGCCATCGGCGCTATGATCTTGCCGGGGTTCATCTTCCACTCGGGATCCCAGATTTTCTTGAAGCGGTGGAAGGCCTCCATCAGGCGATCGCCGTACATACGGTGCAAGAGCGCCCCACGGGCCTGGCCGTCGCCATGTTCCCCGGAAAGGGAACCCCCATAGGCCACTACCAGATCGGCGGCCTCGTCGGTAAAGCTTTTATAGTTTTCGATTCCGTCGTGGGTCTTTAGGTCGAACCCGACCCGACAATGGATACAGCCCTGACCGAAATGACCGTACAGTGACGGGTGATAATCGTACTTTTGAAAGAGCTTTCGCAGGTCCTTGAGGTAATCGCCAACCTTCTCGGGCGGTACGGCGGAATCTTCCCAGCCTGGCCACATATCGGGAAGCCCTTCGACGAAGGCGGTCGCCCCGAGACCTGCTTCGCGGATGGCCCAAATATGCTCCTCTATACCGGGGTTGTCGTAAAGTTGCATCTCAGGGGCATCGCCGTTGGCATTTTTCTTCAGTTCCTTCATCAGGTCCTTGGCCTTTTGGTCCGAGGCCTTTTTGGAATCGGCGCCGAATTCCACCAACAGCCAGCCGTCGCCCTTGGGCAGCAGCGAAAGGTACTGCTCATGCAAGTGGCGTTTGTGCATATAGGTAATGAGTTTTTTGTCCATACCCTCCAGGCCCACCGGTCGGTGCTTCATGATTTCGGAGACATGGTCGCCGCAGTCGAAAACGCTATGGTAGCCCAGGACCAAAAGGGAGCGTTCTTTAGGTTCGGTGATAAGACGCAGGGTAACCTCCAAATAGACCACACAGGTCGATTCCGTTCCCGAAAGGGCCCGCGCTACGTTGAAATCGTTCTCGGGGAGCAGCTCGTCGAGATTGTAACCGGAGACCCGTCGCGGAATATCGGGAATGCCCTTTTTGATATCATCGGAATAATCGTCCCGCAATTTTTTCAGGTTCTGGTAGATTTCTCCTTTCCGATCTCCCTGCCCTGATAATCGTTTCCAGTTCTTCTGGGGAAGTAGCGCCCACTTCGAATACGTGGCCATCGTAGGTCAGCACTTCCATACTTTCCACAAAATCGCAGGTCCGTATGCCTCCGTCCTCCATCTGCGCCATTACGGAATGGATACCACAAGAATTGTTGCCGACCATCCCCCCCAACGTACAATGGTTGTGCGTGGCAGGGTCGGGACCAAAAATGAGTCCGTGTTCCTTCAGTGCGCGGTTCAAATCGTCTAATACAAGACCTGTCTGCACCCGGACGCGTTTCTTATCGGGATCGACTTCCAGAATCTTATTGTAATGCTTGGAAAAATCCATGACCAGTCCTGAATTGCAGCACTGGCCCGCGAGACTGGTACCACCGCCCCGTGTCAAGAGGTGCAGGCCGTATCTTTGGCAGAGCTCCACGGTAATGATAATGTCTTCTTTGTCCTTTGGAAAGACCACGCCTACGGGCACTTGACGGTAATTGGAGGCATCGGTGGCGTAAAGGGCACGGTAATCGTCGCCAAAACGGACCTCGCCATTTACCTTTTCTTCAAGTTCATCTTTGAGAGAATCGATCTGGTTTTTACTTAGGGATACCTTCATTTTCAGTAATTGATTTTATAGGGTTCTGCATCCTTAGATTTGAATTCCAGTCCAAGGCCATAACGGTCGAGGTCGGGTACCAGACGGCCCTCCTCCGCTTGGGCCGCCCCCTTGAACAGCATTTGTTCGATCGCTCACATGATCTGCAAAATATTCGACATGTACGGCATTCTTCATCGCCAAGGCGGGATGAAGGTGCAGCGACGGGGCACAATGTGTGGACAAAGGTATGTGATGGGCCTCACAAAGGGTGTGCACTTTCACCAAGCCCGTAATGCCCGCACACCGGGTAGCATCGGCCTGTAGCACGTCAACCGCCCCGGCATTCAACATCCGTTGAAAATAGGAGAGGTCATAGCCATATTCCCCTGCGGAAACCTGTACTTTGGCAGTGGTGTTGTGGCGGACAAAGCGGAGACCTTGCAGATTATCGGAGGTCACCGGTTCTTCGTACCAGCTGATATCGAAAGCTTCAAAATCGGCCGCCATGGAAACGGCTTCCCTTGCAAAATAGGCACCGTTGGCATCGACAAAGAGTTGGGCATCATCTATGGCATCGCGTGCGGCCTCTATACGCTTTAGGTCCTGTATTTTGTCTCTACCGATCTTCATTTTGAACATATTAAAGCCTTCCTTGCGCTTTGCCCTGAAGCGGTTGCTTAGTTCAACGGGAGAATAAGAGGTAAATCCCCCGCTCGCATAGCAGGGGATATTGTTTCGGAGTTGCCCCAACAAGCGGCATAAAGGCATTTTCAAGACTTTGGCATATAAATCCCAAAGGGCATTGTCCACCGCGGCGATGGCCATCGAGCAAATTCCGGGGCGGCCCAGATTGCGGATATGCTGTACCATCCTTTCCCACAATCTCGCCCGTTCAAACACACTTTCCCCTTCTATTAAGGGCAAAAGCAGGTCGTGGACCAGCCGCGCCGTGGCCGTATCCGCATAACTATACCCCCATCCCTTGACATCTCCCGCTTCTAAGGTCACCAGAACCATATCGGTATGGTCCCATCTAAACGTACCATCCGATTCTGGTTCCTCGGTGGGAACGCGATAGACTTCCACTTGCGCCTCTTTGATGTCCATTATCAATGAAAATACTCTGAAATCGTATCCTTCCATGACTGTTTAATCATGTCAATGGATTCCGGATCGCCCTTGAGCACCGCCTTCATAAAGGCACCGGCTTGTTTGGCGCTTACATGTGGGGGAATTGGAGGCACTTCGGGATCGGTCATTACCTCGATCACTACCGGACGGTCGGCGGAAAACGCATCCTTAAACGAGCGTTCGATATCGTCGGGATTATCCACCTTTATCCCTTTAAGCCCCAGCATTTCTCCGTATCTGGCATAGGGAAAGTCCGGAAGGTTCTGTGAGCCCTCATATTTGGGGTTTCCGGTCATGATCCGCTGTTCCCAGGTCACCTGGTTCAGGTCTCCGTTGTTCAGCACCATGACGATAAGGTTGGGCGTTTTCCATTTTTCCCAATATTTCGAAATGGTAATTAAGCCGTTGATTCCTAACATCTGCATGGCGCCGTCGCCGACCATCGCAACGACGGTGCGTTCAGGATAGGCGAATTTGGCCGCCACGGCATAGGGTACGCCAGGGCACATGGTCGCCAGTTTTCCCGATAAAGATCCCCGCATGCCTTTTCGAATTTTAATGTCACGTGCGTACCAGTTGGCAGCCGATCCGGAGTCGCAGGTAAGGATGCAGTTGTCCGGTAGTTGCTTGCTGAGTTCCCAGAATACCTTTTGCGGATTGATGGGGTCGGCACTTTTGCTGGCGCGTTCTTCCAATACTTCCCACCAGGTCTCTATTTCGTCCTCGATCTTTTCACGCCATGAACGGTCTTCCTTTTTGTTTAGAAGCGGAATCAGTTCCTTTAGGGTTTCTTGGCTATCTCCGATCAGATTTACATCGGTGGGGTACCGGGTACCTACTTTTCGGCCTGAAATATCAATCTGTACCGCTTTGGCCTGGCCTTCCTCCGGTAAAAATTCTGAATAGGGAAAGTCGGTCCCGATCATTAACAAGGTATCGCATTCCTCCATCATCACCCAACTGGGACGGGTGCCCAACAGTCCTATGGAACCGGTTACGAAAGGAAGGTCATCGGGCAGTACATCCTTTCCCAATAATGCCTTTGCCACGCCGGCCCCCAAAAGATCCGCCGTTTCGATTACTTCATCGGCCGCGTTCAAAGCTCCGGCGCCGATTAAGATGGCCACTTTTTCGCCTTCGTTCAAAATATCTGCTGCCTGCTCAAGATCCTTCCTTTGGGGCACCACTTTGGGAGCGGAATAACCGATTCCCGAATGTACCGATCCGTGAATACGGGGAGGCGTGTCGGAGGCGTCCATTTCCTGCAGGTCGTTGGGAAGAACAAGGCAGGTAACGGTGCGTTCGGCCATGGCGATACGTATGGCACGATCTACAAGGTGCCGCACCTGATCGGGGTTGGTAGCCATATGAATATAATCCCTTGCGACATCTTTATATAGGGAAATCAGGTCGATTTCCTGTTGGTAGTCACCGCCGAGAGCGGTCAACGCCTGTTGGCCAACAATCGCCAAAACGGGCATATTATCCATTCGCGCATCATAGAGTCCGTTGAGCAGATGCACCGCTCCCGGCCCCGATGTGGCCATACAGACCCCGATCTCTCCCGTAAACTTCGCATGGGCACAGGCCATAAAGGAGGCCATTTCTTCGTGCCGGGTCTGTATAAATTCCATTTTGCCGTCTTCATCCGCCTGTTGTACTGCGGCGATGAAGCCGTTGATGCCATCACCGGGATATCCGTAAATGCGGTGGATGTTCCAATCGAGCAACCGCTCTACCATAAAATCGCTTACTGTAGCCATAACATGTCTAGATTAATGTTTATTTATAACTGATTATAAATTAACAGTTCTCCTCAGTGAAGAGTGAGAAGATATGATTACGTAACAAGGTCAGATCGATTGTTAGGGTAAACCTGTTGGAGGTGGTAAATGATTATAATGATTAAAAGTACCGGGGCTAATCGATTGGTTGTTGCTCTAAAAATTTAAAAATTGACGCTATGGGAGCAGGGTTGGTTTGAGAAAAAAAAGAGATAAATCCGTTCTTTGCTCAATGCGTTTTAAAATTGACACAAAGGGGTTTGGAAGATGGAAATTACCTCAACTTGGTTTACTTTCGAACATCCACTGAACGATCCACAACAACCGGCCCATTTTAAAATTGGATAAAAAACGTAGAAATGAAGCCGTTTGGAAAGAAATTATGGATTATCGCAGAAGGCTATATCCCTGCTTATAGCACGGGACCTGAACCGGAGTTTACGAGCCATGAGGCGGCCTGTTTGGTCAATACCGGCGAGGAGGACGCGGAAGTAAGGATGACGATTTATTTTTCGGACAGGAATCCCGTTGGCCCTTATACCATACTTGTCAAGGCCCAAAGAACCCTTCATTTGCGGTTCAACGATCTCGATGACCCCGCACCCATACCGAGAGCCACCGACTACGCATCGGTAATCGAATCGAACCTGCCGATCGTAGTGCAGCATACGCGACTGGACTCCCGGCAAAATGCGAATGCCTTGCTTTCGACCATTGCGTATTCGGAGTAGGACGCTTTTAAAAAGCCATAAGTTGTAAATCTGAATTATGCATTCGGCGTAAAACCTTATGGGCAATGAACTAATTTTTGGCCATCAATAAAAATAGCTTCCCCTATGAACCATAAACTTCTCAACGACGGTGAACAAAAGACGTACGCCCTGATTATGGACAGTGGCGACCGGGTCATGGAAAAGATTCGGGGTTTCGCCGAGGAAAACCAACTTCGGGCCTCCCAATTCAGCGCGATAGGAGCATTTAAAAAAGCCAACATAGGCTACTTCGATTTCGAGATAAAAGACTATAAAAAAATCGAGATCGACGAACAGGTCGAAGTCCTGAACATTGCCGGCGATATTTCCCTTAAAAACGGCGAGATACAGTTACATGCACATGTAGTGCTCGGCAAAAAGGACGGCACCGCTCACGGTGGCCACCTCATGGAGGGAATCGCACATCCGACCTTGGAGGTCGTCCTTACCGAATCGCCCGCTTACCTGAGACGGCAATACGATGAGAGAACGGGGCTTTCGCTGATAGAGATTTAGCAGGTTATAAATATGGAAGTGTGCTGAAGTACAGTGAGGCCTTCCATGGACCTGCACTCGAACTTGCACCCGTAATTATAAAACATCGCAATGAAGGCATTTGGACTTATTGAACTCGTCTTGAGATTTTGTTTGGAAGCGAGATTTTCGGCTTTTGTGCGCTAACGAAGGTTTTTTTGAGCAGCATAGCCGTAGCTACGGTGAGAGAAAAAGACGAAATTAGGATGCAAAATGTGAAAATCGCAGGTAAAAGAGAAACTTAAGACGAGTTCATTGTTTGGAACAGGGAATATCGGCTTGTGAGGCTAGATGAATTTATTTGTTAAAAGCATAGCCGGCTACACTATTCAAAAATGAGGAAATATAACCTCAAAATGGGATATTCGTAGGTACAAGAAAAAGTCTAATTGAGTTCAATATGGAAAATAGTAAAAATCCCGCTCCCGGTGCCCCTGGCATTGCCCCAAAATGGACCTCAAGTTCCAAGTCCGGTATCGGAAAGGCCTTGAACCCCGCCTCGCAGGTGGCCTTTACGATCAGCCACGGCATTCTCAATGAAGTATACTATCCGAGGGAGGATATAGCCTGTATCCGTGATATGCAATTTTTGGTGACCGATGGTGAATCTTTTTTTTCAGAGGAAAAAAGGGATACCGATCACAATACGGAAATGCTGAAGCCGGGAGTGCCGGCATACCGCATTACCAATACCTGTCAAGAAAAAAAATTCGAAATTGTTAAGGAAATCATCTTAGATCCCCGTCGGAATACGGTTTTGCAGAAAATAGATTTTACCCCCAAAGAACGAAAAAATCCTTATCACCTTTACGCATTGCTCGCCCCGCATATGAACAACGAGGGCGCCCATAATTCAGGATGGGTAGCGGATTATAAAGGCATACCCATGCTATTCTCCGAAAATGGTGACACTGTTATGGCAATGGCCTGTTCGGCAAAATGGATAAAGCGTTCCGCAGGATATGTGGGAAGTTCAGATGGGTGGACGGACCTCGACCGCCATCGAACGATGGCTTGGGAATACACCCATGCCGATAATGGCAATATTTCCCTTACCGGTGAAATTGATATTTCTGAAAGCGGCGACCCTGTAGTGGTGCTAAGCTTCGGAAGATCTTTGGAAGAGGCGGCCAACCATGCCCGGGCGAGCCTGCTTGACGGTTACGATATCACGAAAAAGCGTTATATGGAAGAATGGTCCGGTTGGCTCAAAACGCTCCGAAAAATGCCGGCCAAAAACTTTGCGACCAGTGCGGCGGTACTACGTATGCACGAGGCCAAGAACTTTCCCGGGGGCATCATCGCGAGCCTTTCCATCCCTTGGGGAGAATCCAAAGGTGATTCGGACAGAAGCGGCTACCATGTGGTATGGCCCCGCGACCTGGCGGAAAGTGCCGGAGGTTTTCTTTCGCTGGAAGCTACGGAAGATGTCTCACGAATCGCCAACTATCTGATGTCCACCCAAAATTCCGACGGTAGCTGGCCACAGAACATGTGGCTGCAGGGAGAACCGAACTGGCAAGGCCTGCAAATGGACCAAATCGCCCTGCCCATACTCCTGCTCTCGAAATGTTTCGCCCAGGATGCCCTGGAAAAGAGCCGTATGCAACGCTACTGGCCCTTGGCAAAAAAGGCCATCGTCTTTCTCTTAAAAAACGGCCCATATACCGCACTGGACCGCTGGGAAGAGGAAAGCGGCCTTTCGCCCTTTACGGTGGCCACGGAAATAGCAGGTCTGTTGGCGGGCGCCGATCTGGCCGAAGAAAACGGCGAAAGGCGGTTGGCCCGATACTGCCGGGAAACGGCCGATAGCTGGAACGACGCCATCGAGACCCAGACCTATGTGACCGGTACCCCTCTGGCCCAAGAAAACGAGGTGGAAGGATATTATATCCGGATCAATCCGCATGCCGATATTCCCGCGGATCAACTAGGGGATCGCAGCATCGACCTGAAAAACCATGCTGACGGCGGCGGTAGCACGAAAATCAACGAGCTGGTCAGTGTCGATGCCCTGGCCTTGGTGCGGTTCGGATTGCGTGCCGCCGACGACCCCAAAATTTTGAACACACTCAAAGTTATCGACGCCCTGTTAAAGGTCGATACGCCCAACGGCCCATGCTGGCACCGCTACAACAATGATGGGTACGGTGAGCACGAAAACGGCAATCCTTATGACGGTACGGGCATAGGCCGCGCCTGGCCTTTGCTTACCGGAGAAAGGGGTCATTATGAAGTCGCCGCCGGAAATGTGAAAGGCGCCAAAAACCTTTTAAAAAGTATGGATGCCTTTGCAAATAACGGACTGTTGTCGGAACAGATATGGGACCAAGAGGATATCCCCGAAAAGGGACTTTTCTTCGGACAACATACCGGTTCGGCCATGCCGCTGACCTGGGCCCATGCAGAATATCTAAAACTTTGCGCTTCCATAGCAGATCAAAAAGTTTTTGACATGCCCGACCGGACCCGGGAGCGCTATGTTCAAAAAAATACCAGGTCTAAATTTCAGGTCTGGCGTTTCGACAATGGACTTCAACGGCTTTGGAAAGGAAAGACACTACGTATCGAGGTCATGGCCGAAGCCGACATCAAATGGACGGAGGATAGTTGGGAGAGCGAACATACTACGGAAGCCAAGGATTCGGGTATCGGCATTTTTATCGCCGATATCAGACCTAAAAACAAAAAAGCGGAAAAACTAGAGTTTACCTTCCATTGGAAGGAGACCGATCGATGGGAAGGAAAAAATTATTCCGTCAAAATAGGAGAGAATAGTTAATAGTATGGTTATTTCGCACCGCCATCTTCCTGCCCTGAAACCATCCGTTCGCACCTGAACCTGCACTTCAAACTTTAACCTACTTGAACCTATGGCCGGCAAATCTAAAATTTCAATTTATGGGGCTATCTCCGCCAACGTGCTGATTGCAATCAGTAAATTTTTAGCCGCCTTTTTTACCGGCAGTTCTGCCATGCTTGCCGAGGGTATCCATTCCGTAATCGATACCGGCAACGATTTATTGCTGTTGTTGGGCATAAGCCGTTCAAGCCGTGCGGCGGACGAAGGTCATCCGTTCGGCTATGGCAAGGAAATCTATTTTTGGAGCTTTGTGGTCAGCATCCTGATTTTTTCGTTGGGCGGTGGCTTTGCTATTTATGAGGGAGTCCATACTTTAGGCAACCCGGAGGTCATTGAAAATCCGGTGTGGAACTATTCGGTGCTCGGGGCGGCAATGGTCTTTGAAGGCACCTCGCTGTTCATTGCGATCCGTGAGTTCCGTAAATCGAACCCTGCCGGAAGCCTCGTCTCCAATATCATAAAAAGCAAGGATCCCGCTAATTTTGCTGTAATCATCGAAGATTCGGCGGCCGTGGCCGGACTGTTGATCGCCCTGTTAGGCGTGTTCCTCTCCGTACAATTGGAAAATCCCTCTTTAGACGGCGTGGCCTCCCTTCTTATCGGCGCTGTTCTTTTGGGCGTCGCTACTTTTCTTGCCCGGGAAACCAAGAACCTTTTATTGGGCGAAAGTGCCAGGCCCGAGATCCTTGGGAAGATCAGGGAGGTGCTTGACGCAGACGAAAAAATACGGCAATATGCGCTTCCCAAGACCATGCATATGGGGCCGGACAGCGTTTTGGTGGTAGTCGAAATAGAACTCGCGGGAAGTATGGAACTATTGGATGCGGAAACAATAGTCAAGCGTATCCGGGAGGGAATCCGTAGGAAAGTCGAAAAGGACACCCAAGTATTTATCCAGATTACAGGAACAATCGACAAGGAAGTCCGGCAATTGGAACCTTGATTATTGAACTCATTGATACTTATTGTTTAGAACGGGGAATATCGGCTTTTGAGGCTAAAAGAAGTCATTTTCTAAGAGCATAGCAAGGCTCCGATATTCAGAAGTGAGGAAATATAGCCTCGAAACGTGATATTCGTAGGTAAAAGAAAAAGTCTGCAAGAGTTCATGGCCTCCGAAACTTCCGTATTACCCTTTCAAGGGTCAGGCCCTGCACCAAAATGGAAAACAGCACCACTATATAGGTTATGCCGATAAAGAGACTTTTTGAAATATGCTCCGACAGACTGATCGCCATGGCGATGGAAATACCTCCCTTCAGTCCGCCCCAGGTCATGATAAGGGTCCCCTTCGATTCAAAGAAGACCCATTTTTTCATGGACTGGATTAAGATGGTAAGGGAAAAATAGCGGCTTAAAAGCACCAGTAAAATGGCAAGGACACCGGTAAAGAGGGTGATTTTGTTAAACTCTACCTGCAATATCTTCAGGCCGATCAACAAAAAAAGGATGGCGTTCAAGAGCACGTCAATCAATTCCCAGAATTTTTGTACATAATCTTTGGTCGTTTCCGACATGGCATTTTCGCCATTTAGGCATTTGGCAATGAATATTCCACCGACGACCATCGAAATGGGTCCCGAGGCCCCCACCCACCCCGCTACCGCATAACCGCCCATGACCATGGCCAGGGTAAGCAAAACCTCGGTCTCATACTGATTGATTTTCGACAGGGCGAAGGCGGTGGTCTTTCCCAATAAAAATCCCAACAACAACGCTCCCCCCACTTCCCTAATGAAAAGAAGGCCCACGGATCCCCAGGAGATCTGTGGATGACCGTTGCCTTGCAGGGCGATATGTGTGAGCGATAGAAAAACAACGTACCCCACTCCATCGTTAAAGAGGCTTTCGCCCGTAATCTTGATTTTCAATGACTTGGCAATAGAGGTCTTTGTCAAGATGCCCAATACCGCTACGGGATCCGTGGGGGATATCAGGGCACCGAATATCAGGGCGTGCAAAAAAGGAATCGGCGAGCCTAAGAATTGCAGGACATAAAAAATTCCCGAGCCTACCATAAAAGTGGATATCAGGGTTCCCAGCGTCGCAAACATCAAAATAGGAAGTCTCTGCGATCGGAGCTGCTCAAGATCCAACCTCAATGCCCCGGCGAAGAGCAAAAGACTCAGCATACCGTCCATCAGCACCTTCTCGAAATCGATCTGGACCAAGAGACTTTTTTCATAGGATATCAAGACGGGATAAAAATTCCCCAAAAGCAGTACAAGCAAGGAAAAGACGAGTCCGATTAAGAAAAGTCCGATTGTATTGGGCAACTTTAGAAATCGCGTATTGAGGTAGGCGAACGTGGCCGCGAAGACGATCAGAAGACTTATTAGGTTGTACAGATCCATAACAAAATAATTCAAGTAGCAGTGTCAAGCCAGCCCGCCGCAAGAGCCTTCACATCGAGCTGATGGCCAAGGCCACTGTTATGTAAACCGGTGACCCACGGTACCCACCATACTTCGGAACCCAAGGATACCGGTATCGGTAGTCTTAACACCGAAATCAGACTTAAGAACCCACAGGCCGGCACCCTTGCATTTACCTTTTCAAGGAAGAAGGCCGACTGGGGTGAAAAACACAATCGCGGGCTCATCTACTTTATCCGGTGAGGGGTCTATCTCCCTCAACATTGGGATCCGTAAGTTTTTCGTCGCTTTTTTTGCTCGACTTCCTTGATGAAGGGCCGGGTTTGGGATGTAACTTATTTTCCTGCATCAGGTATTCTATCAAGGCCTGAAGTTCACTGTCGTTGAGAGAGCCGGCATAGGCGGGCATGTCTTCATTACCGTTAGTTATCTGGATAAGGATTTGCTGCTGGTCGAGCCGGTTTTGGACTTGGGTAAGGCTCGGACCTTTGTCGCCGCCTTTGTCGCCTATTTTATGGCAGTACAGGCATTTCATCTCGTTGAAAAGTTGTTCGCCGCGTTTTACTTGCGGATCGGCATCGGGTAGGTTCTGGTACACAGAAACAGGTTCATATTTAAATTCGGGCACCCATGGTGCTTTAATCCCAATATAGGTAAGCGAGCCTATCGCCCCGACGGTAAAGACCACAGCCGCCACGGCCCAAGGCCTGCGCAGCGGACTACGTTCCCCGCCCCGGGCCAGGAAAGGGATCGAAAAAAGCAGCACCAGGCCCAACAAGGGGCCAAAAAACAAAAAGTAAGGCTCCAGGTGGCGGTTCATGGTGGCAAAGATCGCATAGATCCAAGCCACATACCAGTCGGGTTCGGGTTCTGTAATGAGCGTGGTGGGATCGGCGGGTTTGGTGAGGCCGGGAGCGCCCACAAACCAGGCCAACAAGATGATAGTTACCAGTACCCCCGCACTAAATACCACATCACGCCAGATAACGTCGGGAAGAAAAGGCACCCCTTTTTTATCCAAAAGATCTTGGTACCATTTCCTGTAGTTTTTGGGATCAACCTTCCTGCCCGGTTTTGGAGGCTCAGAGATCCCGTTCCTGAACACCTGATAAAGGTGAAAGCCTATGATGGCGAACAGCAGGGCGGGGAACAAAAACGTATGCATCGCAAAAAAACGGCTGAGGGTTAGACCGTTCAAAGTGGTGCTTCCTATAAAAAAATAAGCGATTTCGTCGCCGATCAATGGAATGCGCCCCGTGGTTTCCGCCACCAGCACACTTACCCAAATAGAGCTGGAATCCCAGCGCAGGAGCTGTCCCGTCATGGCCATGGTAATAGTGAGAACCAGCAGGAAGACCCCTGATATCCAGCTCATTTCCCGTGGGTATTTATAGGCTGCGGTAAGATAGACCCTTATCATGTGGATGCCCATTAGCACCACCATCCCATTAGCACCAAAATTGTGCAGCCCGCGGATAAAGCTGCCCATAAAAGCTTTATTTTCTATGTACTGCATGCTATCGTATGCGGCCTCCACAGAGGGTTGGTACAAGAAGGCCAAAGCTATTCCTGTGAGTATTTGCACGACAAAGCAGAACAAGGTCGCGCTGCCCCAAACGTAGTTCCACCCGGTGCCGGGAGGTACCAAATGCGTTTTCAGGGGCTTGATCGCTTCCGAAAATCCGCTGCGGTCGTCCAGCCAATGCCATATTTTTTTTAATGTCTTTTTCACACATTGATGTTTGTGACCGGTACCGCGCCGGTTTCCAGTTCGACCCTCCCCTTCCGTACCCTTACCGGATAGGAATAGAGCCCCCGGTTGGGCGGCCCGGCGGCCCGGGAGCCATCTTTGTAAAAGGCGCCCCCGTGGCATGGGCAGAAAAACATCTCCGGTCTTTGCTCCCAGCGTACGGGGCACCCCAAATGGGAGCAGTTCACACTAAAGGCTATAAATTCGTCGTCCTCGTTGCGGCGCAGATAGGCGGCCGATTTAGAGATTTTGGTACTCCAGTCGTAGCGGGAAGCATTCCTGAATTCCACCTTTTTTGTCGTGCCAATCTCAAAATCATCCAATTGTCCCACTTTTCTCCATTTCTTCTCTGCTTTCCCGACCAGTGGCTCCACCAGGTTGTTGATGAGCGGCAAAGTCAAAAACACCCCTATGGCAGCCACGATACCCCCAATAAGCTTGTTGAGGAAACTTCTGCGGGCCATTTTTTCTTTTTCTTCCTTCTTGCAATTACAACTCATCTTTTTCTTGTTTGCTTTCATGGTAAAGGTCGGTCAACCATCCGGCCAGTGCAACGCTAAACGTAGCCAGTCCGATAAGTGAAATCACTATGTTGGTCAGTATGCCCCAGAGCAGTAGCACAATGCCCAAGGCCGTGAAAAAAGGCCAATAGGTCGGTTCTGGCAACTGCTCGGGTTGGGGTTTGTTATGGTCTTTCACGATCGATGAATTAGGTTTTTTGACCTTCAATTAAATTTCCCACTATTTCAGAAGGGGCGTCGCGATTACTTCGTGCGTTCGGATGATCCAGCCACTCTAAAGCGATATGCGCCGAAGTGACCACATACAGCACACAGCCCGGCACCCACATGATCATTCCCGCGAGTTCCTGGTCCGCGACAAAACTCAGCGGCAGGGGACTCCTTAAAGTGGTAAGATAGGATGCGGCATGCCCTGCTTCTGCCGAATTGGCCGAAAAAGCTACGTACAGGCCGAGGATGGAACAGCTTACACAGGCTGCGAACAGATAGATTACCGCGGCCAAAGGCGATAACCTCCATTTTTCCCTTCTGCTAAAGACCGGGATCAGAAAGATGATCCCGGCGACGAACAGCAGGGCGAGCAAGAGCGCATTGGGTACCTCGGCGGTCCAGGAATTCGGTCCCGCTTGGATGCCGCAAATGGATAATCCGGTTTTGGCCGCTAATTTGGCAGCACTGGTAAAATGGGCCATCCACATGGTCACCGTCCCTGCAAGCCAGCAGGTAATTACAGAGATCCTTTTGGTGGAAAGGTCGGTGGATTCATGGTTTGCACGCCCCCCTTTCCCAGGCATTGCCATCCAGATAAAGATAGGGGCGAGCATGAGCACTACCACATGCTGGAACATGGCCACACTGTGCAGACCGAAGTCCAGCATCCTAGCAATAGGAGAGCCGGTGGCCATGAAAAGAAGAGCGGTCCCGACGACAGCTGCGAAAAGCTTTTTCGTGGCGGGACGGAAATAGAGCATATAGATCCAGAGCAAGGTCAGCAGACCGAACGCCCAGGTAACCGACCAATTGGCCGGATTTGAAAAATAGTTTGTCAACTCCATAGCAAAGGGCTTATATATACATAGAAAAAAACGAACAACCACACGGCATCCACAAAATGCCAGTACACCTCTACGCCATGTATCCCCGCTTTGCTAAGTACTTTAAATCTTCCGAAGGAGAAGACAAACAAAAGGCTAAGGGAAATTATTCCCAGCAACACGTGCAACCCGTGAAACCCGGTCAGGGTAAAAAAACTACTGCCAAAGACATCGGCACTAATGGTAACCTGCTTGTGGTAAAGGTCGATATATTCCTTTGTCTGCCCCGCCAGAAAAATAGCGGCCAGCCCTATCGTAACGCCCATTAGCCATTTAAACTTTTTAAGGTTGCCCTTCAAAAGTTGTTTTTTGCTGCCCACGAGCGTAAAACTGCTCGTTACCAGCATGGTGGTTAAGACCGAGGCCTGCGGTACGTTGAGGTAGCTAGCCACCATATCGGTCGCATCGGTGAAATTGCGGTAATAGACATACGCGATGATAAGGGCGATGAAGAAGAAAGCTTCAGAGCCTATCAGGAACAGTACCAGTATTTTTCCCTTGTCTTTCATAGGATTTGCACGCTTGATCAATTGAGACGTTTGTCTTTGTTATCGGGGTGTTTTAAATCCCACAGCGGCCGGCGGCTGTGCACCGGCGGCAACTTTTCAAAATTCTTCAGGTTGGGAGGAGAAGGAGTATTCCACTCCAGGGTCCACGCCTCCCAGGGGTTAGCTTTGGCCTTTCTAGACTGGGTCAGACTTTTGTAAATGTTCCAAAGAAAGACGGCTATCGCGATAAACATCAAGATGGCCCCAAGGGTAGAAATCATGTTCAGTATTTTCCAATAAGGAAAATCCGGATAGTCATAGACCCGCCGGGGCATACCCAGTATACCTAGAAAATGCTGAAATAAAAACGTCATATTGAACCCCGTCACGAAAAGCCAAACATGCCATTTCCCCAGCTTTTCCGAAAGCATCCTGCCACTGATCTTTGGAAACCAGTAATAGATTCCAGCGAATGCCGCGAACACCGTCCCGCCCAAAAAGACATAATGCAAATGGGCCACCACATAATAAGAATCGGTCAACTGCCAGTCAATGGGGACAATGGCAAAAGAAACCCCGCTCAAGCCGCCTATGGTGAAATTGATAAGGAAGAGTACCGCAAACAACATGGAAGTGGTAAAGTGGATCGAACCCTTGTACATGGTGGCCACCCAGTTAATTACTTTTACGCCAGTAGGCACGGCAATAAGGAAACTGGCCGCACCGAAAAAACCGTTCACGATATTGGTATAGCCCACGGCAAACATGTGGTGCATCCATACGCCAAAGCTCAATAGGGCTATCGCGATCGTAGAGACCGCCACAAAGGCATATCCAAAAATAGGTTTGCGGGAATAGACCGGGATTACTTCAGAAATTATTCCGAAGGCCGGTAAAATAAGAATGTAAACTTCAGGGTGTCCAAACGACCAGAAAAAATGCTGCCATAAGGTCGCCGAACCCCCAGCTGAAGGCAAAAAGAACAGTGCATCGAGCTGCCGGTCGATCAGGAGCATTGCCAAGCCCGCGTTGAGCAACGGGAAAGCCCCCATAATCAAAAAGGCATTGATAAAGCTCATCCATACGAATAGCGGCAACATGGTCAGTTTCATCTGCTTGACGCGCATGGTGAGTACGGTTACAGCAAAATTCAATGCCGTACCGATGCTCCCCATTCCGGTCAGGATTAGGCCCACCGTATAATAATCGATGCCTTTGGTAAGGTTGTAGGGCTTTTCACTTAAAGGCGCATAGCTGAACCACCCGGCATTGGGCGCACCGCCCGCAAAAAAGCTGAAATACAACAGGAGACCGCCCAGGCAGGTTATCCAGAAGCTAAAGGCGTTAAGCCGGGGGAACGCCATCTCGTTCGCGCCTATCATAAGCGGGATAAAATAGACGCCAAGGCCCAGGAGAACGGGCATGAGCGCCAGAAAGATCATGGTGGTGCCGTGCATGGTAAAAATCTGGCTATACACTTCTGGCGTAAGGATATGCGCACCGGGCGTGGCCAGTTGCCAACGTATTAACATGGCTTCGAGACCGCCCACGATAAAGAAGAACAGCCCCAACCACAGGTACATGACCCCTATTTGTTTGTGGTCTACGGTGGAGAACCATGCCAGACGGCCCCTGTCCCTTTTGGGGGAGGGCAATTGGTCGGGCGGTTCGGGAAGATGGATATCGGTATTCATTTTAAATTTTCCAAATAATAGGCCAAAGCTTCTATTTCACTATCGGTCAATAACAATTT
This sequence comes from uncultured Flavobacteriaceae bacterium, assembly GCA_963734985.1. Lineage (GTDB taxonomy): Bacteria > Bacteroidota > Bacteroidia > Flavobacteriales > Flavobacteriaceae > Pricia. Next base: position 167,420 of record CAVTJB010000002.1, on the reverse strand, counting down.
TGGCATTTTGGTTCCGCTTTTGACCTTTGGCGGGTTCTCCAGCCACTCCCTGAGGTTTTTTTTATCATTCATCTTGATATTGCTCAGAAAATACTTTCGGCCGGCAAAATGGGCCAGGTTCGGACCAATGTCCGGCAAAGAAGACGTAGGCGCTATGGCATGGCAAGACACACAGGTTTTGGAAGCAAAAAGCTGCTGTCCACTCTCAAACAGATCGTCTTTTAGCTGTACTGGCGGTCGCAGTTGTTCCTGCTGCCATTTCTCAAAATCTTTTGGGGAGTGGGCGATTAGTCTGATACGCATCCAGCCGTGTTGTGTACCGCAAAACTCGCTGCAGGAACCCCAATATTCACCTGCTTTTTTTACCGTTAGCGTTAAATAATTGTCCAGTCCGGGCACCATGTCCATTTTGCGGCCGAGGCGGGGGACCCACCAGCTGTGGATCACATCATCGGAATTGAACCGGATAAGCAACTTTTTTCCTGCTGGAACGTGGATTTCATTGGCGGTTACCACGCCGCTATGCATGTATTCGGCTTCCCACCACCACTGGTGGCCGGTAATCACCAGGTCGGGCTCCGGATGTTCGGGAATGTCCTGGATAGTATTCATGGCGTTTACGGTGAGCACGAAAAAAGTGCCTACCAGGGCCAGGGAAATCCCGATCATCAAATATTCGAATTTATGGCTGCCATGGCTTTGTTCAGGGGTTTTCTGGTGGTCTTTCCTTTGATACTTGTAGGCAAAAAAAGCGGTAAAGAAAATAACCAGGGCAAGCACAGCGCCACCCGCAATGCTAAAATAAATCATCAGGTCTCCAATGGGCCCCAAGTTATCAAATTCTATTTCCTTCAAAATTTGCCAGTTCTTTAAAAAGCAGCTTTTTAAAACTTTAGAAATATAGTACCAAAGTAAAAAGCTTCCTGATGGGGAACGCACTCTTTAGAAAATCATTCTGACCCATTTGATTCAAAGGGATTTGGGTTTGCTTCCCGAAATATGCCGATGTTTCGGATAGGGATACTATGAAAGAAAACTGCAATGGGCAAGAGTACCATGCTAAAATAAGAAGACACTCTAATACGGTATGTCGTATTCGGGCGACTTTGCCGTACCATCCTCGAGAACCTTTTGGTTGATCAACTTTGGGATTTAGATGATTTGTTCTTCCTAACGGCCGTGACAGCCCTTTCGATATCATCGCAGAGTTTTTTGAACGAGGTCGCCTTGACCAAAAAGTAGTCTGCCCCTAGCGCCATGGTCTCCCCCCTGTCCCTTTGGTGGGAAGAAGTGGTGTACACGATGACGGGTATGTCCCTAAGACCATCGTCTTTTTTCAGTTCGCCCAGGCAGGCCCTGCCGTCCATCCGGGGCATATTGAGGTCTAGGAATATATAATCGGGTTTGGATTCCGATTTTTGGCGGAGCCACCGGAGCGCCTCCTCGCCGTTGCCGGCACTATGGCAGGAGCCGGTAGCATCTATTTTATCGATAGCCTCACAAAAAAATTCGATATCGTCGGCATCGTCGTCAACGATCAGGTATGTTTGTGCATCTTCCATGGTAAAGTTGGTTATGGTTATTCCTACGGAATTGTAAGTAGAAAAGTAGGTATTTAATCCGGATAAAGCGGTACTTTATCTAGATTTTCGTAAAATAATGGCCACCTTGCCGTACACCGGGCAAAGACAACATAAAATGGCAACAGGAAAATCTTTCCAAAAGTTCCCCCTGGTCGGCGTGGTGGCCTCCGCGGGCGGCATCGATTCACTAGAGCGCTTCCTAAAGGCGGTCCCGGAAAGGTCTGGCATGGCATACATCCTGGTACGGCACCTTCCGCCCGACCACGACGAAATTCCCCTCGGGGTCCCGGCTGGGGCCGCGAAGGTTCCCGTGCGGGAAATAACCGACGGCTGCCGGCTCGAACCGGACCATGTCTACGTCATCCCCGTGAACAAGCTGCCCGAGGTCACGGAACATTCCCTGAAACTCACCTCGCGAATAAAGAACGAACAGCCCATGCCCATAGACGCGTTCTTCGGCTCCCTGGCGAGGGTGCACGGCAAAATGGCGGCAGGGGTGGTGCTATCGGGGACCTTTCGTGACGGCGCCATCGGGCTGGGGGAAATCAAGAAGCGAGGCGGCATCACCTTCACCGAGGGCCCGGGTCCCGCCACCCGGCCCGGCATGCCTATGAGCGCCGTGTGGGCAGGGGCCGTGGATTTTGTTCTCACCCCGGAAGAGATCCCGCCCAAACTCGTAAAGGTATACGCTGCGTACGGGACAGGCAATGGCGGGGGCCCCGGGATGGGGGGCGGCGGGCTGAAAGAGATTCTGTCGGTGGTCCGCAGCACAAAGGGGATGGACCTCAGCTATTACAAAAAGCAGGCCCTCTTAAGGCGCATCGAGCGGAGGATGGCGATCAACCTAATGGCCCGCCACGAAGACTACCTTGAACTGCTCAGGGAGGACGGGAAGGAACAGGAAGCCCTCCTACAGGACCTGTTGGTCGAGGCCACCTCCTTTTTCAAGGATCCGGAAGATCTTCGGGGCGTTGGAAAAGGAGGTCTTCCCAAGGCTTCTGGAGGGCCTCCCGGAAGGCGGGGCGATCCGTATCTGGGCCGCGGGCTGCGCCACCGGCGAGGAAGCGTACTCATTGGCCATTTCACTTTTCGAGGCCCTTGACGCAACGGGCGCGCGCCGCCGCAACGGCGCCAAGATCCAGATAATCGCCTCCGACATTTCCGCGGCCGTCATCGAAAAGGCCCGCCGTGGGGTCTATAGTGCCGGCGAACTGCAGCCGCTGCCCCGGGAACGGCGAGACCGGTACTTCGCCCGAGCTGACGGCGGCCTCAGGGCCGTAAAGTCCATCCGTGACGCCATCGCGTTCACCGTACACGACTTCCTGAGGGACCCGCCCTTCCGGAACATGCACCTGATCAGCTGCCGCAACGTGTTCATCTATCTGGATCCGTTCCTCCAGAAAAAGGCGCTCGCCACCTTCCATTACGCCCTGAGAGAAAACGGTCTTTTGCTTCTGGGGAGGTCCGAGAGCATCGGGAAACAGACCGATCTGTTCGCCCCGTTTGCGGAAAAGAATAGGATATATTCAAGGAAGGCCGGGGGTGGCCGGCCCGTACCGGCCACCGCCCCGTGGCGGGATGCCACCGGCCCGGCCGGAAAGGGGGAGATGCCCCCCGCGGCCCCCGCGGCCGACTTCCGGAAAAGCGCCGAGGCGGTGCTGCTCTTGGACCATGCCCCGGCGGGGGTGATCGTGGACAAGCACTACGAGATCGTTCATATCAACGGGAACATCGGACCGTTCGTGGCGCCGTCCCCCGGCAGGCCTACACACGACCTGATGAAGACGGCGCGCAAGGAACTGGCGTTCGAACTGCGCAACGCCCTGCACAGGGCCCGGGAGTCCCGGGGCAAGGTCCGCAAGGAGGGCATACCCATAAGGACCGGGGGGGCGCGATTCTCGGCAGACCTCGAGGTCGTTCCCTTGACCGGCACCGCGGAGCCCCATTACCTGGTCCTGTTCTGGAAGCGCCCGGCCGGCGGGGCCTTCCCCGGGAACCTCTGGAAAAGGCTGGGGGCCGCGATCGCCCCGCCCGGGGGCGGGCGGGCGCAGCGGCGCAATACCTCCCTGGAAAAGGAAATGGAACGGCTGCGGGAGGACATGCGCAGCATCGGCGAGGAGCAGGAGGCCTACCACGAGGAGCTGCAGAGCGCCAACGAGGAGATGCAGAGCGCCAACGAGGAGATGCAGAGCCTCAACGAGGAACTGGAGACCTCGAAGGAAGAATTGCAGTCCACCAACGAGGAACTGGTCTTCATCAACCGCGAGCTGACACAAAAGCAGGAAGAACTGAACGACGCCCTGACATACTGCGACGATATAATCGCCACGGTGCGCGAGCCGTTCCTGGTACTCGACTCAGACCTGCGCATCCAGAAGGCCAACTCCTCTTACTATACGAAATTCGATATGGGCGAGAAAGAGGTAGCGGGCAAACGTTTCCTGGAGGTACAGGGCGGGCTATGGGACCATGGGGGGCTGCGCCCCCTGCTTCAAAGGATGCTCTCGGAGCAACGGAAAATAGTGGATCGGGAAGTAACCGTCGCTACGGACGGCGGCGGGAAACGGACATTCCAGTTCAACGCAAGGGAGATCGTCCGCGGGAGGGAGTCCGAAAAGCTAATCCTTCTCGAGATAGCGGACATCACAGAAAGAAAGGCCGTGGAGCGCGACCACCTGAGCACCATCGAAGAGCTGAACCGCACCAACGGGCAGCTGGACCAGTTCGTGCACGTGGCCAGCCACGACCTGCAGGAGCCGCTGCGGAAGATCACGACCTTCGCCGGCCGCATCACCGACAAGGGGAAGGGCATGTCTGACAGGGACATGGGGACCTACCTGGAAAAGATAAGGTCATCCTCGGCCCGGATGTCGGCCCTGATAAGAAGCATGCTCAACTATGCGCGCCTGGCCCACCACGAACAGCTCTTCGAACCGACAGACCTTAACACCGTCCTAGGGGAAATCCTCTCCGATTTCGAGCTGCTGATCGAACAGAAAGGGGCTGAAATGGACATAGGTCACCTTCCGAAGCTGGAGGCCATCCCATTGCAGGTCAATCAGCTCTTCTACAACCTGGTCAGCAACGCGCTCAAGTTCTCCAGGCAAAACGTTCCCCCGAAGGTCTCTATATCCTCGCGAAAGCTTTCGGAAAGGGAGGCCAGGGAGCGCGGTCCGCTCGACCCCGGCCTGTCTTATCACGAGATCGTGGTGAGGGACAACGGCATCGGCATCGGCTTGAAGTACAGGGATCGAATCTTTGACATCTTCCAGCGCCTAGACCCGTCCGGCCAGTATCCGGGCACCGGCATCGGCCTGGCCCTCTGCAAGCGCATAGCGGAGAACCACCACGGGCATATCTTTGCGGAATCGGCGGAGGGGGCGGGGGCGGCCTTCCATATACTTTTGCCCGTAGAGCAACCGAAGGGAAAATAGCAATCTAAGTGCCGGGTTCCAGAAAATAGCGATCACTTTTCCTAGGTGCGCCTTTTTAAGGAACTCTGTGGGGCAGAGGTCGAATGCGAGGCGACCGGGCTGCCACTCTTGTTGTGTCCCATGAGTCATTCGGTATAATTTATCACCGTCATCCCGCCGGTCGGGTTTTCCGCCGCCGATTCGAGGGTCCGTTTCAACGACTTTACCAGGGACGGATACGAGGACGGTTTTCGAAGAAACCTGTTGGCACCTTTCCTGAAAAGTTCTTCCACCTTTTGCATATCGATCGTACCGGAATATATCACAATGCCGATACGGTCGAACCTTTTATCGGAACGTATTTCCGCCAGGCACTCGGCCCCTTCCATATTCGGCATATACAGATCAAGGAAAATAACATCAGGCAGTGGAGTGGCCGAACCCAACTCTTGCAACAATGCCTTTCCTTCAGAAAAAGTCTTTAACTTGATATTACCACCGATTTCCGCCATCGCCCCGGAAAAGAGTTCCCTGTCGTCGGCATCGTCATCCACCAGGAAAACCGCAAGTCCATCCTCCCCTTTTCTTCTCATTGCATCTTCTTCCATAGGAGAATCTTTCGTTCTCGGCAGCTTATTTAAGAGGGTATGAATTTCCGAAACAAGGATTACTGGTTTTGACCCAAAAAATCAAAATTTTAATCCGAAGGGAAATATCCATTTTTTAAATTATGACCTCATTGACGGTTTACAATTTTGCCCACCTCTGAGTTAAGCGCTACTTCCCTTTTTTCGACTTCCGATGCTACTCTCCAAATACTTCCCCATCGATACGTCCGCCGGATTTTTTTTGGATGGAGCGCAGGAGCATCCGATGCGATTACTATTTGTTGGAATCGAGCTAAAGATAGCCTTGGGAATTGAGGAATTTTGATTACTGGTATCAAGTTTTTTCTGGCATTGTTAAATATGGAAAGTAAACGACATGCCGTATTTAAAAAATTGGATCCCTGAGCCCTAAAATTTGGTGCTATGAAATATACGCATCGTATTATCTATTTTCCATTTTATGCCATTTCGCTGCTTCCCATGTCCGTTTTGTATCTAATTTCGGATTTGCTTTACGTAATCGTCTACCATGTAATCGGATACCGAAGGGGGGTCGTCAGGGAGAACCTTATAAAGGCATTCCCTTTCAAAAGCGATGCGGAAATCGTTTCTGTCGAAAAGAAATCTTACCATCACTTCTGTGACGTAGCGGTCGAAAGTATAAAGACCTTGACTATCGGTAAAAAAAATGCAAAAGAACGTTTGAAAGTAAAAAATCCGCAACTGCCATCAGATTTTCTGAAAAAGCAGAAGAGGATTCTGCTCTATGCCGCCCATCAGGATAATTGGGAAATGCTGGTGTATTTGCCCCTATCCTTGAAATATCCTTCCTACACTTTTTACAGACCCTTACAGAGCAACTATTTCAATTGGCTTTTCTTAATTATTCGGGAACGTTTCGGAGTTGACTGTGTGGAATCTAAAAAAGGATACCGAAAAATCATGGACCAAGAAAACCGACGCCTACCCGCAATGAACTGCCTCATCGGCGATCAGAGTCCGAGGTTCAGCGAGCCCAAAAAGTGGTGCCGCTTCTTAGGACAGAAGACGGCTTTCTTTACTGGTACGGAAAAGATTGAACAACGAACGGACAGTGTCGTGTTTTTTCCATAGTTCACTAAAAGGAAAAGGGGATTTTATGAATTGGAATTCAAATGGGGCGAAGAAAGGGTAGGGAAAAATGGCAACCTATTATAATACCTAGCTATGCACGATTATTGGAAGAGAGTATCGTTGAAAGTCCGGAACTTTGGCTGTGGAGCCATAGACGATGGAAGCTGAATCCTCATTCAAAGGAAACATTCCGGAAAGAACGGCCGCCGAAAAGACTTTTACAAACATCCGAAGTGAGAGGGTCGGCAGAAGCCGATTTCGTAAACCGGTTGTAAATCCGCAGCTTAATATTATTAAATTAGCACTTGCAACAAAGAGCGAGGCAGTCTGTACAGAAACTGCCATAATGCGCAGTTCACAACTAGTATCGATACAGTGAAAAATCTATCTAAATTCGACCGGTTCTATCTTAGAATAAAGGAAAATAGATGGTATTGGTATTTTTCAATATTTTGTCGCCTGAGTTTAGCCTTAGGTTTTATCATGGCTGGAATTGTAAAAGTAACGGGCGAGCGATTTGCGAGCGGACTTTCAGCACTTCATCCTATGGGCGCCTATTTAGAAGCTCTTTATCACACCGGCTACTACTATAGCTTTATAGGGATTGTACAAATCATTGCCGCAATTCTACTGGTAATTCCCCGGACGGTTACTTTAGGGGCATTATTATATCTCCCTATAATCTTGAATATATGTATCTTGTCTTTTGCAGTAAGATTTGAAGGTTCATTTATATCCGCACCGTTGATGGTGTTAGCGAATCTGTATATTCTTGTATGGAATTACGATAAGTTGAAATATATTTTGCCCTTTAGAAAAATTCCAGATTTTGGAATTGTACATAGACCGGAGAAATACAGCAACAAATTTCCGATCATTTTTTTTCCGGGGTTATCATCGCCTTCGGAATAATAATCATGACATTTTCGTTTGGATACGATATCATGCCAAGAAACTCATTACTGGATTGTAAAAAACAGTATTTGAAGACAGAAAATGAAATTGCCGCTAACCGATTTTGTGAATGTATCCATACAAAAGGGAAACCTCTGGACGAATGTTTGGAAGGTTTCGAAAGAGAAAAAAATAGAAGCACAATGGGGAGAAAGCTGAAAAGCCTATAAAACGAGTCCAACGGCATTTCGATGAAGAGGAGTGGTCGATTCCGACTGCCTTCATCCTTTTAATGAACGTCACGGTGGATACCAACAGGAACCCGGAAGGGGTGTCGATCATCGAGAACGAAAAAGGCCTTGAAATCTGCAATTGCTTGTTGAAAAGTGACCTTTCCCCTGCCCTATTTAAAATGCTAATAATGGTTAACCATAAAATCCGCCACGTTTTCCCTGGTCCACATCAGACCATTGTACCGGGAATGAATTCTGGCGGCCGACCCTTAAAAAGTAAGTTATGAGATCAATTTGGAACGGGTCTATCAGCTTCGGCCTGGTATCGATACCCATTAAACTGTTTTCCGGCTCCGAAGACAGGAGATTGGATCTGGATATGTTGGATAGCCATGACGGCGAGCGTATCCGTTATAAAAGGGTCAATGAAAAAACCGGCGAGGAAGTCGAATGGAAGGATATCGTCAAAGGCTACAAAAAAGATGATAAATATATCATCTTGGAAAAGGAGGATTTCGAGAACGCTAATATGAAAAAGAGCAAGACCATCGATATCGAGCAGTTTATCGAAGAGGGCGAAGTGGCCGACGTTCTTTTTAAGAAACCATATTTCGTAAAGCCCCAAAAGGGGGGAGAGAAATCGTATTCCCTTTTACGTGATGCCCTAAAAAAGACCAAAAAATTAGGGGTGGCCACTTTCGTGATGCGCCAAAAGGAAAATCTCTCCCTTATCGGGGTATATGAGGATGCATTGGTACTTCATATCATCCGTTTCGAGGAAGAGATAAGGGATACAGGCGAACTGGAGCTTCCTAAGGAAAAAGTCGGAAAGAAGGAGCTTGACATGGCCATATCCCTTATCGACCAGTACACCGAAGCCTTCGATTTTGGTAGGTTTGAGGATGTTTATAATGAACAATTGCTGAAGATCATCGAATCAAAGGCATCCGGCAAGCAGACAAAATCCAAGAAGTTTGAATCAAAGCCTACCCCAACCAAGGATTTGATGGCGCAATTGAAGGCCAGTCTTGAGAAACGGAAAAAAACGGCATCCTAACCAGTGGGACTAAAGGAATATAACGAAAAACGGGATTTTTCAAATACCCCGGAACCTACCGGGGACGATGCATCCCGGTCAGACACCCACCGCTTTGTCATTCAAAGGCACCGTGCGAGAAAACTGCACTACGACCTGCGACTGGAAATCGACGGCACCTTAAAGAGCTGGGCGGTACCCAAGGGACCATCTATGAACCCCGCCGATAAAAGATTGGCCGTCCGTACCGAGGACCATCCCCTGAAATACCTCCACTTTCACGGTACGATTCCCAAAGGTAACTACGGGGCTGGCGATATGATTATCTGGGATTCGGGCAGCTTCGATATCGATAGGTCTGAAAACGATCGGGGAGTGCTGCAACAATTACAAACGGGAAATTTAAAACTCATTTTTTTTGGCCAGAAGGTAAGGGGTCGTTTCGCCCTGGTCAGAACCGGGGAACGCGGCGGCAAAGAAAGTTGGCTGCTGATCAAAAAGGAGGACACTTTTTCCACCGATCTTTTCTATGATGCGGAAGAACTGATCGGACCTTCCCAAAAAACTGGCGAGAAAACATCCAAAAAATATTCCAAGGACATCGAACCCGGAAAGATTCTGCAGCCCATGCTGGCCGGCTCCACTAAGGAAATCTTTAACGACTCTACATGGATCTACGAACTAAAATGGGACGGGTATAGGATTTTGGCGCATATTTCGGAAAAAGGGGTCTTGCTGCAATCCCGAAACGGCGTCAACATGAACCAAAAATTTCCCGAACTGGCGAAGGAACTGGAAGCCGTGGAGCACGAAGCCATTCTCGATGGAGAGGTTACCGTGCTGGATAAAAATGGAATCTCCAGGTTCGGCGAACTGCAGAATTGGCCGGACACAAAGGGAACATTAAGATATTATGTGTTCGACATGTTGTATCTGAACGGACACAGTATGCTGGATCTACCTCTATTGGACAGAAAGAGCCTCATTCCCGATGTCATTGAGGGGCTGCGTTCGACCCTATATTGCGATCACATCGAGGGCATGGGAACCGCCCTTTTTGAAAAAGCCACCGAGGAAGGAATGGAGGGGGTCATGGCCAAAGCTGCCGATTCGAACTATGTGCCCGGGGCACGTACCGAACAATGGCTTAAGATCAAATCGGTGGAAAGCGAGGACGCCCTCATATGCGGCTATACCGATTCCGTGGGCGGGGGCGCGGCCTTTGGTTCCCTGATATTAGGTCAACGTGAACAGAACGGAATCGAATACATCGGCAATTGCGGTTCGGGATTCGGCGAGGCCAAGCGACAAGAACTTGTAAAATTTTTCAAAGCATACCGCACCGATGAAAATCCGTTCGGCAGAAAATTGGCCTTAAAGGGGAGGAAACCAAACTGGATGGTTCCCAGCCTGGAGTGTGAGGTGAACTATTCGGAGCGGACCAGTAAGGGTTTGCTCCGGAATCCCGTCTTTAAACGGCTGCGCAATGGTCCGGAAATTCCACGCGAGGGGAACCACGCCCTACCCTTGCCACAGAAAACCGCCGTTACCCCCTCCAAGGAAAGTATAGAAATCGACGGCCTGCCTGTTGCCATCAGCAATCTGGAAAAGGTCTATTGGCCGGAATCGGGATATACCAAATACGACCTGATCGATTATTACCTTCAAATTTCCGATATTATTCTCCCTTATTTAAAGGATAGGCCCCAAAGCCTCCACAGGCATCCCAACGGCATTTTGGAGGAAAGTTTTTATCAGAAAGACAACGAAAAGGTTCCCGAATGGATGCAAACGGCCACCCTGTATTCCAAATCCTCGGAAAGGGAGATAGATTATCTGCTCTGCCAGAACACGGCTTCCCTGATTTATATGGCCAACCTGGGCTGCATAGAAATCCACCCTTGGAATTCAAGAACCGGAAATCTAGATAGGCCGGATTATGGGATAATTGACCTAGATCCGCCAAAAGGAAAGGATTTTAAAAAGGTAATAAAAGTCGCACTGGCCGTAAACCAAGTGCTGACAGAAGCAAGCATCGAGGGCCATTGCAAGACTTCGGGTGCCAAGGGCATCCATATCTATTTGCCGATGCAGGGCCGTTATACCTACGAGGAGGTGCGGAATTTCACCAAGCTCATCTGTTACTTTGTAGGGCAGCGGATTCCCGGTCTTACCACGATGGAACGCCGTATCAAAGACCGCAACGGAAAAATATATCTCGATTACTTACAGAACCGCAAGGGACATACTGTCGTATCGCCCTATTCAGTACGCCCGGTTCCCGGTGCCCAGGTTTCCGCCCCGTTAGATTGGGACGAATTGAAGGATGGGATCCTACCTTCCGATTTTACGATAAAAAATATGTTGGATAGAGTGGCCCGCAAAGGCGATCTGTTCGTGCCGGTGCAGAAGGCAGGAATCGATATGGAAACGGCCTTGGAAAGACTGGATGCCCTGGAAAACTGAATGGATAGGGATTTCACTTCGGCTGCGCCACGATGAATCCATGGATACAACCCACTTTTCCGTAAGTCGGGCGGGAACATAATGGAAATTATTAACCCGCTCTGTGCTATTGCACTATTTTAAAGTAATCGCTATGAATCAGAGGATTCTTCGGAAAATTCTGGTAACGATAGCACGGGCATAATGGTCATATCGTACAGTTTCCAGTTATAGGCCTTAATTTCCCTTAGGCCGTCTTCGATGTTTGCGGTTAAATTTTCAGGATGCTTAACCAATACATATACCTCCCCGAAATACACCTGGCCATGTTCCCTAAAGCGAACCCGGGCATCGGATACCCAATCCCAATTCCTCACTAGCTTTTCCACCTCCCTAATCAGTTTGTCCTCCTTTTTATCGTGGACGTGGACGGGATGGCGATCGGACAGATCTTTGACCGAATTTTTCAGATTTTTAATTCCGTCGCCCAGTACCGAAAAAGATATAAATAAAGCGGCCGTAGCATCGGCCCACCAGAGTCCGAAGCCTACACCTAGAATACCCAGCATGGCCGCTAGTGCGGTCATATAATCCGCTTTTTGGGTGTCGGCATCGGTAAAGAGGATCTTATTATGCAGTTTTTTGGACAAGGGCATCTTTTTATGACCTAGTATCATGGCAGGGACGGCACTATACACTAGCACGACGATCATCACCCAACCCATCCAGATCTGATGCCCAAAGAGCATTGTGCTTCCAATGGTAGGGTGCTCGGCCTTGATCAGGGTAATGGAGGAATCCAATGCCAAAAAAGAACCCATAGCGAAAAGGGAAATGGCACCGGCGAAATAGGCGATGCCAAACGCACGATGGTACCCGTAGGGAAATTTTTTGTTAGGCGGCTTTCGATAAATTCCCGAGGCAACTAAAAAAGATATGGCCGGGAACATGCCCAGGGCATCCTCGAGCCAAGCGGATTTCATGGCTTGGGACGAACCGACAACCAAATACATGAGCACCACGACAGTTATGAGATACACTACCGTGATCCATTCCAGTTTTTTGGCCCTTTTAAAGTCGGGGTCTAGTTCCTTTGGAAGTTCGAAGCTCTTGGGAAAATGCATTATTTCCGGTGTCTTAGGTAATTTTCAAGATGTATCAGCAGTTCATTTTCGCCCATCGGTACTAAAAAAACGTTCTCATTATTGTATTCCGTGGTAAGACCGGCCTTCTTTTTCCAAATGGTTTTCTTGTCGAACCCTCCAATCACGACGTGCACCTTATATTTCTCCAGTTTTTTTAATAAATCGGACTCGTTACCGGTCTGGTAACGAACCTTCAAACCCACCTTTTCCGCAAAGTCATTCAAGATTTGAACCTCGCTACCCCCAAAGGCCCCGCCTTCTACATAACTAAAGGGCGGATTCTGGACAACACCAATCTTCAATCCCTCTTTTTTCGCATTTTCCCAACTTGAATTGGGATCCTTGGGCAGGTCACAGGAGCAGAAAATAGAGAGCAGCAGAACTAGGACTATACGCTGTGCCATACCCGTCAATTGTTTCTTAAGGCGTGGATCAATTGCCCTTTGTCCATCTTCGAGCGGCCTTCTATCCCTACCTTCTTCGCCTGCTCGTAGAGTTCCGATTTGTTCCACTTCTCATACTTCTCCGATTTGCCCCCCTTTTCTCCGGAATTGGGGGTATTGGCGATACGGGCGGACTTTTCTTTACTGTAGCCCTTGTCCCGCAGGGCCTCGTACTTATCCTCGTCTTTTATCTTTGGATTTGGCATAATCTATGTATTGAAAGTTAAATAAATATACTGTCATTGTAGTGAAAATTGTTCTCACTAGCTCGCCAACATACTGTTGCGAAACTCGTAGTTTAAGCCTTGGGCTAAATTATCTTAATCTTCGTCGGTTTCCCTACGGCGGTCGAACCTGAAAAATTTTGAATATCTAAGTTAAAATTAGCGTCGACATCCGGAAAAGATCGCTGCATTTAAAACGGATATTAACGTAAACGATTTTACGAACGAGTCGGCATCGATTCTGTTCGGTAGGGACAGATAATAGATAGTATCGTCGAATGCAGGTTGGCCCTATAACTTATCCAGCTAAAAAAAAAATTTTCTGAATACCCTTTTTCGAAACAAAATTGTTCCTTTTGTTAGAGTGAAGTGATTTACCTAGGGTGGCTTTACACTATGGTATCAAGATAAATTTGTAAAAAAGTGTGGATATGGAAAAAATTTCGGATAAAGATAAGATGAAGGCCGAGGAGAGTGCCCCAATGCCCACAAAAGGTCGAAAAGATGCTGAGTTTCGCAATCAATCTACCGAGGTTCCCCAGAACAGGTTTCCCTGGACGACGATTGCCATGGTCATCGCCTTCATTATTTTGGTTGCGGTGGTGGTAACGGTCCTGTCTCTGGGAAGTTCATAGAAATACTTCCTGAATCATCTTGACCACCTGCCCCTGAAACTGAGAGAGGATATGGAGCAGCACATGAAAGGCGCTGGTTTTGGAGATTAACTTATTCTCGCTCGAGCATGTAGCAGCCCTTGATTATCCCCTTCTGCCGGTGACAAGATTATAAATCAGCAGCAAGGCCGCCCCTACCAACAACAAATGGATTATCCCTCCCAGAATCTGGAAGACGAAATATCCTAACACCCATCCTATGACGAGCACCACTACCAATATCCACAGTATATTTTTCATAATTTCGAGGGTTTTTCCTTATAGCAGGGCCAAGATACACATATACAACCGTTATTGAAAGACGACCGATCATAGTTTAGCCCCATTTCTGCAAGAAAAAGAATTTTTTCATGGCTCCACGTTTTGAACGCACCAACTTAGTGCCTGTACGATAAAATTATTGACCCTAAAAAATCGAGACCTTAATCGGGCTCCAATTTTCGCTATATTTGATGCATCATTTTTCAACGTGCGTATGGTGGCGTTTCACTGCCGATACACCCGCCAATGGACTGTATAATGCAGGTCGAAACGTGTGAGGTTAGAGGGAACATGTGATCGGGACTACCTTTTTTTTTCCCTTTGTCGATTTTTGTCCTGGGTTTTCCCCCGTGATGTCCCAAGACTAGTTTTACCCCGCCATTGACAGTAATCGAACACTGTAAAATCGAGATTAGATCGTTGCTGGGGGAAATCCCTTACATCATGAGCGGAGGGTTATATGAGGATTATATAAGGATACATTGGAATAAAAGCTACGGTAAGAAGAAATCGGCAGAGAGCGCCGATGGTCCTAATTCCGAAAAAAAAGTAAAAAAACAAATCCTTATGAGTAGTTGATCAAAAAAAGGAACCCTACGAAAAGATGAAGATCTAGGTTCCAAGGGATTATCTCAAATGCAAAAAGAGGATTATTATGATCGTAAGGAACCATTAAATTCTTCCGTTTATCACAAATCTTAACTCCACTCTCAATCGGCAAATAGAATGAACCGAATAGCCCCCACTATTATTAGGCAGATTTTCGTACTCTTTATAATCATTTTGCTCGGGGGACTCATCTTCTACGAAATGATTCCTTATCTCACTGGGGTTTTAGGAGCCGTTACCATTTATGTAATTCTACGGAGACCGATGGCCATTTTGGTTAAAAAGGGATGGTGGCCCGGCCTTGCGGCCGCTTTACTTATGCTCCTTTCATTTATTTGCATTCTCTTACCGGTGGCAGGCACAATTGTCATGCTGGGGAACAAAATCGGAAGGGCGGCCCAGAATTCCGAGAAAACGATAGATGCTTTTAATCGACAAGTGGATAAGTTGGAAGCCATGGTAGGGTATGAATTTTCATCACAGATCGATGCTTCGAAAATAGCTTCCGCACTTTCCCAGAACCTAGAGGGATTGGTAGGCGGTACCTTTAACATGATAATCGCCATCGCCATCATGTACTTTATGCTCTATTATATGTTGACCAATCGCCGACAACTTCGTGGATCTCTTTTCGAATTTATTCCGCTAGGCAAAGAAAACCTTAAAATTATCGGAGAAGAGGTCAGGGCGATGGTAAAAGCGAATGCCTTGGGTATACCCTTGGTCGCATTGGCGCAAGGTATCGTTGCCTTGATTGGTTTTTTTATTTTTGGCGTCGAAAATCCCTTTTTCTGGGGAGTTATCGTTACCATCGGATCCATGGTTCCTTTTGTAGGCGGAATGTTGGGAATTGTACCGGTTTTTATCATCGCCCTCTCGCAAGGCAACACTCTGGAAGCATGGGGAGTGCTGCTCTACGGTATAATAATCGTCGGATCCACCGACAACCTGATCCGGCTCTATGTACTCAAAAAGATAGATAATGTACATCCTTTGATTACCCTTATGGGGGTAATAGTAGGTGTTCCCCTTTTCGGGTTTATCGGCCTCATATTTGGCCCTATATTGATCAGCCTCTTTCCGATTGTCGTTCGTATTTATAAAAATGAATATGCTGAAAAGAATGGGAATAATCTTTAGGTAGAGTATAATTCAGGTTCTTTCTTAGCGTTGAAAATACGCTTTTGTGCTAAAATTTGGTGGTTTTTTGTTAATATTTTAAGCTCCTATTTTCAATTTATACTTAAATTGGCATTTTTTTTTAAGCGGCTTTTGCCTGTATAATCCTTCTATCATATTATGCGCAGTACTCCATTGAATATTGTCTTGGCGGACGACGACGAAGATGACCGATTGTTGTTCGGGGAAGCTTTGGAAGAAATGGCCCTAAAGGTCAGGCTCTCCTTTTATAAAAACGGCCAAGAATTGATGGATTTTTTAAACCTGCCCAAGGTCACCCTACCCAACCTGATATTTCTCGATTTGAATATGCCCGTCAAGAATGGTATGGAATGTTTGCGCGAGATACGCCGGAACCCTAAGCTCAAAGATCTGTTCGTTGCCATCTACTCTACTTCTTCGTCGGAAAAGGATATCGAGGATACTTTTTTGAACGGGGCAAATATCTACATAAAGAAGCCCCATGGTTTTATCCAACTTTGTGATACCGTAGAACGAGTACTTAAGATTGATTGGCAGGTGCATAAAATAAGCCTAAACAGAGACACTTTTCTTCTGCCTATATAGCCCCCAATGAACTTCGACCGCATCCAACCTTTTTCAAAAGTCTACATCGTATTGATTTCGGTAGCTATTGCCGTTCTTATCTTGTCGGCAGGTATGGCCTATCGGCAGATAAAGCGGATGCAAGAATCCGCGGATATGGTGGCCGATACCTATCAGGTCAACGATGCCATAGGCACCTTGTTCTCCCATTATTTCCGCTTAGAATCGGAGGAATTTAGGGAAAAACTTTTGAAGGACGACCCACTTGAGGAAAAGTTGAACGACTACATGGCCTATGGCAAAATCGTCTTTGACAGTCTACAGGGCTTGGTACAGGATAATGCTTCCCAAATGCGACGTTTAGAAGATATCAAAGCTTTGGAAGACACCTTGTACGATAAGCTGATATTCGTAGGCGATTCGATCGATGGTAAAACTGAAATAACTGACACACTAACCTTTCCGATAAGAAATTTTTCCGGCACCCTATTCAAGATCAGGATTATTAATGACCAAATGCGGGCCGAGGCACGTCGGTCGATGCGGGCCAGAGAAGCCGACTATGCGTCGCAAAGGTTTTTGGCTCCTTTTACAGCACTGGTCTTGGCCTTGTTCGCCCTTTTCGTCTTCGTTTTTTCGTTTTTAAGAATTTACAGGAACAAAAGGCGATTACGTGAATCGGATACCTTTTTACGCAGCGTTTTGGCCAGTACCGATAACATTGTAAATTACTACGAACCAGTATACGACCTCAAAGGTAACATCAGGGATTTTACTGTAGCTTTTGCCAACGCTTGCAATCGGGATTATTTTGGCGTGGAGCCCGAAAATATGATGGATAAAAAGATTTCCAATATATTTCCGTTCGTGATGCATAACGGCGAATTCGAAGAAATGGTAAAAAGTTTTGTTACGCAGACAAAAATGAGTTATGACCGCCAAGTTGCCCTTAACGGTAGAAAATTATGGTTCATGACCATTGTCAGTCCTCTCTCCAAAGGCGTACTGGTGGTATCTAGAAATGCTACCGAAGAAGAAGAGGCCAGGGAAAATCAATTGGCTTTGAAGGAACAGGCTCTTGAAGACAACGAAAAACTAAGGGAAGCACAATTGTTCCTAAAAAATATACTGGCCAATACCGATAATGTAATCACCTATTTTGCACCTGTTTATAACGACGACGGCCAAATCATCGACTTTACCATTGTCTTCAATAACGCAAATATTGAGCAGGTGCTGCTGAAAGATGTGGCCGAACTGAAGAACAAGCCCATATCGGAAGTATACCCTGGGCACTTTGAAAATGGGGTTTTCGAGCATCTGGTAGACAGTTGCCAAAATGACCGGACCGTCCGTTTTGAAAACCTTTATACTTTCCACGGCAAGAATTTTTATTTCAAGACGACCGCAGTAAAATTGGACAACGGCGTATTGACCACTTCCTCCGATCTAACGGCGGAGCAAAATTTCAAGGAGCGCTTGAAAAAACAAAATCGTGACCTGACGCGCAGCAATAGAGAATTGGAATCGTTCAACCAGGTAGTCAGCCACGATCTACAGGAACCTCTACGGAAAATCCAAATGTTTGTTTCACGCATTAACGAAGACAACGATCTAACAGAGAAGAAGAGAGAATACTTCCAAAAAATTCAGAATGCGGCCGAACGCATGAGGTCATTAATCTTTAACCTCTTAAACTATTCACGAATCGATTCTACCCATGATGATTTTGAAAAGGTCGATCTCAATGCGGTTTTGGACAAAGTAAGGGAGGAAAATTTCGTAAGGGTTCAAGAGAACGGTGCGACAATCGATGCTCAAAAATTACCGACTATCAACGGCATCTTTTTTCAGATGGAACAGCTCTTCGACAACTTGATTTCGAATGCCCTAAAATATACCCCATCGAATACGCCTCCCCGAATTACCATTTTAACGGAAAAAGTCCATCAAGAAGAGATTCCCGAACCCTTTTTCAAGACCGCCATCTACTATCACAAGCTCACGTTCGCCGATAATGGTATTGGATTCGAACAAGATAAAGCCGAAAAGATCTTTCAAGTTTTTCAGCGTTTGCACCAACAATCCGAGTATTCGGGTACCGGTATCGGACTGGCCATTTGCAAAAAGATTGTGGAAAACCACCATGGTCTAATCCTTGCTACAAGTGAACCGGGCAGGGGATCAGTGTTCACCGTATATCTTCCGGCCTAAAAAAAGTTCAAAATACCACTGGTGATTGAGCATTACCGTGCCGTTCCCAATTTGAAACTTAGGCTTCTGCTACCGTTCTACCTTTTGACCTGATAGACCGTGTTATAAAGAAACACCGGCGTCACCATTCGGCGGACCTCCAACTTGTAACGCTGCTTTAGCTTTCCACCTTTTGAAGTTCGGCCAATTTTATAACGTCAATAATCGGGTCGAACGGATCAATGTCTTTTCAATCGTTTTATACTTTTAATCCTCTTGAAATTGCAAACAAAGTGACATGTAAAAATTAGTTTTTGCCTTTTCGCTCACCCTCCTGCTTTCGATGCATTCTTGTCGCGAAAACAATCGCAAGGCCGTAACCCCCGGGGTTAGCCAGCAAATGGAAGGCGTAAGTAAGAGCAGGGAAGAGGCCATGGGCAAGGAAAAGGAGCTGACGAGCCCTGACAACCAAAATTCGTTTTCCGATAGCCTCCCTCAAGAAGATAGCATGGAGAAGAATAGCGCGGCCCAATAATTAGAACGGATATCGTACATTTATTAAGAATTTATTATAACTATGCGAACGACACCTCTAAAACTTTATTTGGCCGATGACGATATTGACGATAGGGAATTGTTTATCGATGCCTTGAAGGAACTTCCCTTAAACCCGGAAACTTTAGAGTTCGAAAATGGGATAGACCTCATGGCCGATCTCTTCTCGGATCGGCCTTTGCCAGATGCCGTATATTTGGATCTCCACATGCCGATGATGGACGGTTTCGAATGTCTGGAAGATATTCGCAACGTATCCGAATTTTCCCAAATACAGATCATCATATACTCCACCTCTCATATCAAAGAGCAAATCGATGGGCTGCGTGAATCCGGGGCCAATCAGTACATTCGCAAGCCATCCTCCTTTAACCAATTGAAAACCCTTTTGTATCAAAGCTTAAAGCTGGTGGGTGCCCATACGGACGGAAAAGTTAAGCCGAAACAATTTGAAGTATTGATTTGAAATAGCACCGTATCATCTATGGCCGAAGAAAACGAAACATCGGATTTTAAAAGTGAAAACCGGGAATGGCTTGAATCTTTCCGCTGGATTTTGCGAAACGAACCGAAAGAAAGGGCCGGTGAGTTACTTCGGATCTTACAGGATGAAGCTCAAAAACAAGGGATAAAATTCTTACACCCCCTTACCACACCTTATATCAATACCATTCCCGTCAATGACGAAACTTCCTATCCAGGAAATTTGGATATCGAGGAAAAAATGATGGGCTATATCCGATGGAACGCCCTGGCGATGGTAGCCAGAGCCAACAAAGCCCATTCCGGTATCGGCGGACATATCTCCACTTATGCCTCCATATCCAATCTTTGGGAAGTCGGGTTCAATCATTTTTTTAAGATTTACGACGACGGAAAGGCCGATAACATTTATTTTCAGGGGCATGCCTCCCCCGGAATCTATTCCCGGGCCTTTCTGGAAGGCCGTTTGACCGAAGAACATTTAGACAACTTTCGAAGGGAAATCCATTCCGAAAAGGGGCTCACCTCCTACCCTCACCCCCGGTTGATGCCCCGTTTCTGGAACCACCCTACCGTATCGATGGGTCTGGGGCCGATTATGGCCATCTATCAGGCTCGGTTCAATAAATACCTGCACCTACGCGGACTTACCGAAAACAACGACCAAAAGGTTTGGGCCTTTCTGGGGGATGGTGAAATGGACGAGCCCGAAGCGCGCGGTGCCATTAGTATAGCGGCACGGGACAAATTGGACCAACTTATTTTTGTGGTCGATTGCAACCTCCAGCGGCTGGACGGCCCGGTGCGGGGCAACCATAAAATTATACAGGAGCTAGAAGGCCTTTTTCGCGGGGCGGGCTGGAACGTAATAAAAGTATTATGGGGCGGGGAATGGGACGCTCTTTTTGAGAAGGATAAAGACAACCTACTCATTCAACGCCTCAACGAACTACCGGACGGTCAACTTCAAAAATACGCCTTTGAGGATGGCGAATTTATAAAAGAAGACCTGTTCGGCAATGACGAGGATTTGAAGGCCCTGGTTCAACATCTTTCCCCGGAAGAACTCAAAAGTTTTAGGCGGGGCGGGCACGATCCCTCCAAAATCTATAATGCCTACAAAGCGGCGGTCGAACATAAGGGGGAACCGACAATAATTCTGGCGCAAACAATCAAAGGCTATGGCCAGGGCGATGCCGGCGAAGCCAGTAATGTGGCCCACCAGACCAAGAAAATGGACCAGGAGGGATTGCGACATTTTCGCGATTATTTTGGGGTGCCCCTTGCGGACGATGATTTAAACGATCTGCCCTTTATTAAGCCTGAGGAGGAGAGCGAAACATTGCAATATTTCATAAAAAGAAGAAGGGAATTGGGTGGTTTTCTCCCGCAACGGAACGATAAAAGCGAAGCCTTACAAACTCCCGATCCTACGATATTCGAAAAATTCTACGAAGGTTCCGGTGATACAGAAGTGGCCACCACCAGTGTCTTGGTGCAAATTATTAGCAAATTGCTAAAGGATGACCACCTAAAGGATTTGGTCACCCCCATTATTCCCGATGAATCCCGCACCTTTGGTTTGGAACCCCTTTTTCGCCAGGCGGGCATTTATGCGCCCGAGGGCCAGAAGTACGAACCGGTGGATAAAGAAACCCTGCTATATTACAAAGAGGCCAAGGATGGTGCTATATTGGAGGAAGGCATTACCGAGGCGGGCTGTATGAGTGAATTTATCGCGGCCGGTACCGCTTATCTTAACCACGGGCTCAACATGATACCCTTTTACTTTTTCTACTCCATGTTCGGGTTCCAGCGTACCGGAGACCTAATGTGGGCCGCTTCCGATGCGGGAGCCAAAGGTTTTCTTATCGGAGGTATTTCCGGCCGGACCAGCCTTCCCGGCGAAGGCCTGCAACACCAAGACGGCCAAAGCCATATGTACGCCTACGCCTTTCCCAACGTAAAGGCCTACGACCCCGCTTTTGCCTACGAGGTGGCGACTATCGTGCAGGAAGGCATCCAACGGATGTACGTGGAAAAAGAAAATTTATACTATTACATCACGGCAGGAAATGATACCTATCCCATGCCAAAGATGCCGAATGACAGTAAGAAAGGCATCCTCAACGGCATGTACCGCTTTAAAAAATCATCCGAGGAAAAAGAAAGAAAAGCGCATCTTTTCGGAAGTGGCGCCATCATGAAGGAAGTCCTTCTCGCCGCCGAAATACTTGAAAAAGAATACGAAGTTAGTGTTGATATTTGGAGTATTACCAGTTATAAATCCCTTTACGACAATGCCATCGATACCGAACATGAAAACCGGTCAACGGCTCAACTGAATCCCCAGAAAAACTTTATCCAAGAAAGCCTTGCGGGAGAAGAAGGGGTATTCGTGGCCGCCTCCGATTACCTCAAGGCCCTACCCGAATCGATTGCCAAATGGTTTCCTGACAAATTAACGGCATTGGGTACCGATGGCTTCGGCCGAAGCGATACCCGGAAAGAACTGCGTCAATTTTTTGAGGTTAACGCTAATTACATCTGCTACGCCGCCCTCTATGATTTGGCAGGAAAGAACGATTTACCCGTCGAAATGCTAACAGCGGCGACTAAAAAACTCAATATCGATCCAAATGCCGTGAATCCAAGAACGGCGGATCTATGAACGAACCACCGAAGCTTGTGCCGAGCATGGGGACTTGGCACTAAATCTTCGTCGAAATGCACTAAAAAACATAACATCCTTTATTATGGCCCACGATATAAAAGTACCGCAGATAGCGGAAGGCGCCGATTCAGCCACCGTCACCGAAATACTGGTTTCCGAAGGAGAAAGCATTCAGAAAGACCAATCCATGATCGTTGTGGAATCAGACAAAGCTTCGGTGGAAATACCATCCCCCGAGAGCGGCACGGTACAATCCATCAATGTCGGCGAGGGAGACGAAGTCAAGGTCGGGGATGTGATTCTCAGCCTTGAAACTTCCGGTTCCGAAGAAACACCCAACGACAAGCATCAGGACGAAGAGGAAAAAGAATCGAAGCCATCAAAGAAAGAGGAAAAGGAGCTGAAAACTGACGATGGAGCAACCTCCCAAAAGAGTGATAGCTACAAAGAAAACACAAAGAAGGAAACAGAAGGGAAACCATCGGATGAGGGAGATTCGGACCTAGCTTCGGAAGAAGAGGAGAAGCAAGCTCCGGAAAGTAAAGAAACCTCCACCGCTTCACCCGCGCAGAAGGCAGAGGATGATAGGAATTCTGATGACGCGAAGCAAACTCAACAGTCCGATGTGGGGGTAGCTCCCGGTGTGCGGCGCCTGGCCCGCGAACTGGGCATTGATCTGAACCAGGTCGAAGGCAGTGGCAAAGCGGGCCACATCAGCAAGGAAGATGTAAAAGCCCACGCTAAACAAACTAGCGCAGAAACGGGCCACCGAGAATACCCGCCCCTCCCCGACTTTAGCCAATGGGGCGATACAGAGTCAAAATCCCTTTCCGGCATCCGCAGCACTACGGCAAAAAACGTTTCTTTGGCATGGAGTACCATACCCCATGTCTTTCAGTTCGACGAAGCCGAAATCTCCGGTATCGAAAAATACATCGACAAACATGAGGAGAAGGCCTCATCCACTGGCGGCAAACTGACCCTAACTGCCGTTCTCGTAAAAATTGTGGCCGAGGCGTTACGCCATTTCCCAAAATTCAATGCGAGCATCGATATGGCCAACGAGCAGATGATCCTAAAAAAATACGTGAACATCGGAATTGCCGTTGACACCGAAAAAGGACTTTTGGTGCCGGTGCTCAAAAACGCGGATAGGAAATCCATTATTGCCATAAGTGAAGAACTCACCGAACTTGCCGCAAAAGCGAGGAAGGGAAAGTTGGATCGTGAGGAAATGCAGGGGGGCAATTTTACCATCTCCAATCTCGGTGGTATCGGCGGCACCCAATTTACGCCCATCATCCTGCATCCGCAGGTCGCCATACTGGGCGTATCCCGAGCGGCCAAAAAACCCGTATATCTCGACGGAAAATTTGGGGCACGTAACATTTTACCCCTCAGCCTATCTTACGACCACCGTCTGATCGACGGTGCAGAAGGCGTTCGGTTTATCGACTGGATAGCCCGGGCGCTCGAAGACCCGTATTCGGCTTTGTTGGAGGGATGAATTGAACTCCCCCGCGGTACTCCCGCTCTCTATTGATGGGGGCCTCTGCCGTCGCCATACTTTCAGTGACCCACCGCCATAGGTCATCGAGTTAAAGCTCTTTTTTTAATAGCCTTATGATGGGGACGGATTCCATTGCCGTTCCCGTTCGTGCCTATCGCTGTCGCTTAGTGCTCTGGACATCCTTCAAATCGTCATCTTTTTGATAAGGCCGTTGCATTTGTCCAAATCATGACCGATATAGGAAATATGATTGTCAGGTCGCAGCAGAACATAAAAATTTCGATTGTTCCTGAAGATTGCCCTTGGAATTTCTACGAAAGTCAACTTTAAAACAGAAAGACCGCCGTCTTTGAAGTCCACCAAACTATCTTTGCCCTCCTCCCCGAAAAAGATAATCTTAAAGCAGGGTTCCGCGAGATATTCAAAAATATTCTTCCCCTGCGAAAATACGAAATAGGGCATCCTTACTCCAGCTTTTACCTGGCCCACCTTGCTGGTAAGGGTAAGGGGACTGTTGTGATACCGGATGCCGGTCTGCGACAACAACGGAAACAGATACTTGTTGATCCAGTGGTGCTTCGAGGCATAACCCATCACCACGGGAAATACCCTCAACCGTAAAAAATTCCAGAACCAATGCGTGCCGGCCATCATGTCGAACAACCTGTCAGTGGTCTTTAAAAGATGTACCGCATTTTGTTCCCTTTCCATCGAATAACTTTCCAGTGTACCCTCGTTCACCTTACCTTGAAGCCTCAGGGCCATTTTCCAGGCTAGGTTGTAAGCGTCCTGTATGCCCGTGTTCATTCCCTGGCCGCCTGCAGGGGTATGGATGTGGGCCGCATCGCCGGCAATAAATCCCCGTCCCTTTCTAAACTTTAAAGCTTTTCGTGTATGTATCTTATACGTAGAGAACCAATGAGTCTTTACAAATGTGACGGGTATGGCCAAGTGTTCATTTATAGAGGGAATCAGGTCATCAAAAGTAAGATTCGGGTCCTCATATTTTGACTGGGGCAAAATGCCCACCAAACGATAATTTCGCTCCCCTTTTAGGGGAACGCATACCAAAAAACCGCTTTTTAAAAGAAACAGATAGAACTTACCCTCATTCCCTGACTTGCTTTTGACGATTATTTGGCTATGTAAGCATACATCGGCGACATAAAAAAGTTTGGGCACTGTATCCCCTTTAAAATGAAGGCCGAGATCATCCCGTAGGATACTGCTTGCCCCGTCCGCCCCGAGCATATATTGGGCGTGTATGACATGATCTTGACCGTTTTTAGCCGTGTAGTATACCCGTATCCCATTGTTATCTTCTTCAAAACCAGTGTAGGTAGAATTCCAGGAAATCTTTTTTCCATGCGCCGAAAGATGCTCGGTCAGTAATTTTTCGGTGCGGTATTGTTCCAGGGAAAGTACAAAAGGATACGGACTGATACCTTCGCCCAGATTTTTTAGTTGCAGTTTTACCTTTCTTTTTCCGGACTTAAAAACGTCGAGCTCCTTAATGATGCTCCCATCTGCTACGGCATTTTCCGCAAGACCGGTCTCCGCGAATATTTCTAGGCTCCTGGCCTGTACGGCAATCGCTTTAGAAAATTCAGAGGATTCATCCCGTTTTTCGAGAATAATAAAATCAACATCGTACCGCAACAACTGCACGGCCATACTTAAGCCGGTGGGACCGGCCCCCACTATTACCACTTGAGTATGCTTTACGGTTTTCATGCTTAGAAGCCCCGATAAGTTAAAGATTCGAGACCATGCAGAAGCGCATCCTATTCAAAGGAACAGAAATTTTCCGATGGTCTCGAAAATCTTATAAAACAGTAGCTCTTCGCACGAGAGAAAGGAGGATTTGAAAACCCTTACCGATACCCCCGGATGGAACTGGGGTACGGAAATCAATTTTGAGGTACCCACCCCAAGAATACTTTAAAATTCCAAAGCAAGAATTTGAGGCGCCTCTTCGATATAAACCGATTCTACCAATTCTCGATTTCGGTACGTACCTCGTCAGTGGATTTTCCCCGTATCTGGCTAATTTTTTCCAGTAGTCCCTCGAACCCACCGCCCTCGAAATACAGCTCTTCCGTCTCGAGTGCGGGATATTTTTCGAGGTAGTCTGCCTGAATATGGTTCCACTTATCGTGCAGGGTATCGTATTGGTTCATATCTGAACCCTCTTCATTTCCTGCGGTATCCTTGCCTTGGTCAAGATCGTCCGCAAATCGTCTTTTCTTTTCCATGCATTTGGGGTTTTTAAGAGGCGGCGTTTTGTTTTTGGTCCTCGATACCTTTTAAAAGTTTGTCAAAAGGGGTATTGAACTTTTCGATGCCCTCGTCTTCCAGCTCTTGGGTGATTTCGTCGATATCGATTCCATTTTCCTTTAATCGTCGTAGTACCTTATTGGAATGTTCGATGTTTTCGGTCAGCTTGTTGGCCACTTTCCCATGATCACGGAAGGCCTCCAAGGTATCCATGGGCAGGGTGTTGACAGTTTCGGGACCTATGAGGGCCTCTACATATTTAACATCGCTGAACGAGGGGTCTTTGGAACTGGTACTGGCCCAAAGCACCCGCTGTGGCTTTGCCCCTTTATCTTCCAACTTTTTAAAGCGCTCGCTGGAGAACACATCTTTATAAATCTGATAGGCCTTTTTTGCGGAGGCAATGGCCACCTCACCTTTTAGGTCTTTCAAACCCTTTTCTTCCAGTACGGGATCGACCATTACGTCGATACGACTCAGGAAAAAGCTGGCCACGGACGCCACATTCTCAAGGGACTTGCCGGCGGCGAGCCTATCCTCCAGGCCGCCCAAATAGGCATCCGTCACTTCCTGGTAGCGGGGCAGTCCAAACAATAGCGTAACATTCACGATTAATGCCTTCACTGATACATTGACGTATAGCAGGCAATCCTTCCTCGGTACCGGGAATTTTGATCATTACGTTTTTACGGTCCACTTTTTTCCAGAGCTCCCTGGCCTGTTGTATAGTGCCCTCGGTATCCCGAGCCAGATTCGGGGAAACTTCCAAACTTACGAATCCGTCTTGGCCATCAGTTTGCTCATAAATCGGTTTGAAAAAATCCGAAGCCCGTTGAATATCCTTAACGGCAAGTCCGTAGAAAATGGCCTCGTTATCGTCCTCATTCTCGGAGAGTGTGGCAATATCGGCATCGTAATCGGAACTGTTGCTGATCGCCTTTTCAAAAATGGCCGGGTTCGAGGTAATGCCCCGCAGCCCATCGTCATCAATAAGCGATTTTAGTGTACCGGAATCCATCATATTCCGGTCCAAAAGATCCAGCCAAATGCTTTGGCCCTGTTGTAGTATTTCCTGTAGTGGGTTCATAGTCGTGTTTATTTTGTTTAAAGTTAAGACAATGCTGGTTTTAAAGCAAACACCGACCTGTTCGCATCAACATTTGTTCTGTTTGTATTAAAAACGGGACGATTATTTAGCGCTTGTCGTTATTCCTTATGGCACCAAAATAATATGTTCAAACATGCAGCAATGGCATATAATGGAAAATTAGGGTTTTTTGCTTGATATAATCAGAAAAATGTAGATTTATACGTAATTTAATCGTTAATATTGACATCGCGGTCAACGGAACATCATTTCCGCACAACCCGGTACGCTTCCACTTAAAATTTAGTGACATGATAAAAAATTCAGCTACCCCCTCAAAATCAAGAAGAACCTTCATTAAAAATTCGGCGATAGCGACCGCCGGAATATCGATAGTACCGCGCCATGTACTAGGCGGGCCCGGATTTATCGCCCCGAGCGACAAACTCGTCGTAGCCAGCATCGGGGTCGGTGGCAAAGGGGAAAGCGATATTGCCCATTTTGCGAAAACGGAAAAGGCCGATATCGCCTTTCTGTGCGATGTCGATGATCGCCGGGCAGCGAATACCGTGGCGCGGTTCCCCAAAGCCAAGTATTATAAGGACTGGCGGGAACTCTACGACAAAGAATCCAAAAATTTCGACGCCGTTTCGGTCTCTACCCCCGATCACACCCACGCCGTAGCCGCCCTACCGGCCATGGAAATGGGAAAGGCGGTGTATGTACAGAAGCCGTTAACCCATGATATTTACGAGGCAAGGCAATTGACCGAGGCCGCGAAAAAATATAAAGTGGTGACCCAAATGGGCAATCAGGGCGCTTCGTCGGATGGGTCCCGCCAATTGCGCGAGTGGTACGATGCCGGGGTCATCGGAAAAGTGCATACCGTTTATTGCTGGACCGATCGCCCCGTATGGCCACAGGGCATTCCCTGGCCCGAAAGCACGGTGCAAGTCCCCAAAGAACTGGATTGGAACCTTTGGCTGGGCACTGCACCCTACAAGGATTTTATCAGCGGACTGGTCCCCTTCAACTGGCGGGGCTGGTGGGATTACGGTACCGGCGCCATCGGCGACATGGGATGCCATTTGGTAGAGGCACCGTACCGCACGCTCGGCCTTAGCTATCCCAAAGATGTGCAATGTAGCGTAGGCAGCGTATATGTTGATGAATTTCAACGCGGCTACTTTCCAGAAAGTTGTCCCCCTTCGAGCCACGTAACGATGACCTTCCCCAAGACGGAAAAGACCGATGGCGATGTCGTAATGCACTGGATGGATGGTGGCATACAGCCCACACGCCCCGAAGAGCTAGGTCCGAACGAAACCTTTGGTGATGGCGGAAACGGAGTGCTTTTCATCGGGGATAAGGGCAAAATGATGTGCAGTACCTATGGCGAGAATGCGCGGTTGTTACCTACCTCGAAAACCGCTGAAGTCAATGTGCCGGAAAAGTATAAAAGGGTTCCCGGCAGTACCGACGGCCACTATGGGCAGTGGGTAGAGGCTGCGATTGCGGGGTACGGTAAAAAAGAACTGAGCGCACCTTTCGAGATATCAGGACCCCTGACGGAAACCTTGTTGATTGCCAATCTGGCGATCAGGGGCGTGGACATCAGAAAGGAAATGAAAAACGAAAAGGGAGAAACTTACTTCGAATACCCTGCCCGTAATGTAGAAATGCTCTGGGACGCCGAAAATATGCGGGCCACCAATATTGATGAGGTAAACCGGTTCGTAAAACGAGAGTACCGGGATCCTTGGACCTTGGGTTAAAGCACTTGAAAAATTTAGGGTTCAATACTGCCGTTGGTAGGTTCAAGGTTTCATATAACCGCGAACATTATTGAACTTTGAACCGCTAAGAAGTAACGATTGAACCTTAAATTTTTTGAACTTGTGCTGGCATTTTTCATTTCCGCCCCTTCGTCTTAGGATAGAACCGCAACAGGCTGTCCCGTCCCATGACGGCCGTTGGCAGCTGATTGACATCCGGCAACTTTTTGTTGGGTTCTTTTTCCTTTTTTAGGATATTCCGGAAAAGTTCTCGGAAACTATCGAAATCAACTTCGTACGAGATACCCACGCCTTGGGTGTATCCCAGCCGGTCGGCCAGAAATTCCTGTATTTCGTTTTCCCGATTGAAAAATTTAGCGCTCAAAGTACCTTCTTCGTTCAGCAATAACTGAATCTCAAAATTGCCGGCCACTACCGTTTCTGTGGTTCCCCCAACGGGTACGCCCACTTTACCGTTAAACAACAAACGATCGCTTATTTGGGTCGATACGGTCACCCCAACCCGGCTTTCGGTCCGAAAATCGGTACTTTGATCAAAAAAACCCTGCTCGTAGGAGAGGCCCAAGTTAAATTTCTCGTTGTTGCCCAAGACCTGGTTCAAGAGTCCGGATGCGGATTGCAACAGGTTGCCGGTCACCGCCTGTTGGTTGATGCCCGTTTGATTGTTGACGAAGGAGCCTTGGGCCAGAAGAAAAAGCGCATTGCGTTCCTCGACCGTCGGATCTTGCAGACGATATTCCAATTCGGACTGTATGATGGAGTTCGTTCCCGGGAAATCGATGTTGAAGGCAATATCCGGGCTCTCTAGTTCGTCGGTCAGCTTGATGACCACCTCCGTGGGGATACGTCGGGTATAACCCGGATTGTCAAGCAAAGGGGCCGGGTTCGCGTTCAGGGAATAGACCGCTTCCAAATCGAGGGTAGCCTTCAACGGCTCACGATCCCACACGATGGTGCCGCCCGGTTTTACTTCAAACGTCTTGTTGATCACCCCACCGAACTTGTAGTTGTATTGGCCTTCGACCACCACAAAATCGCCATACATCTCGAACGCACCTCGGGTGTTGATACGGATTAAAAGAATGCCCGCCCCGCTTCCCTTTAAAGAGCTTCCGGTTTCGGTATCCGTAACAATCTCTACTTCGGCATCCGGGGTTACATCGAGGTCGAAAGTGAGTTCGAGGCCCTGGAATTCATCCAAGATACGACTTTGGTTAATGGTATCGAGTCCATTTTTTTCCACAAAATTGATAAAGGAATAATCACCGATCGAGGCCACATCGCTCAAGGGTATTTTCAAGGAGGTGCCACGGGCAGTTTCGCCTTCCACCTTGATATTCAAAGCCTTGGTCGGGCCGAAAATCCTTCCTTTTCCGTTTAGGTACCCGGTACCATAATAGAGCACTTCCTCCTCAAAATCGGTATTCAAAATGAGTAGGCGGTCGTTGTTGGTATCCACATTGAGATCCAACACCCAATTGTCGAAAAAGGAGTGGCTAATGGTACCGTCTAAAGTCGCCTTTGTTTTCTTGGCTACATCGGTGATCTGGATATTGTCGAACCCGAAGGTCTGGTCGTGAAGGTTTACCCGGGAGTGGGGTGCAAAACGGTAATCGACGTTCAGATAGGGTATGCCCAAACCGGCATCGTCCAATGTAAGGGAGCCACTAAAATCCGGATTGTTCACCGGCCCGTTAATCGTAGCATTGCCGCTGACCACGCCCCGTATATGACTGAGAACGTCTTCCCCCAACGGGGCAAAAGGTTCCAAATCGAAATTATCAAGACTAACGGAAAGGTCGGCCGTCGGCATCTCTCCCTTATTGAATACATTGCCGACAATGCTAAGCTTCTCCTGCCCCGCGTCCGTTATTTGTGAATTTACCGAGAAGTCGGTCAGGTCTTTGTTGCCTACTATACCAATGGCCAGATCGCCCAAGCGGATATCGTTGATCGAAAAATCTTCGATACCCAGATTGGAAGAGGGCAGGTAAATATCGTCTTTTTGTAAAATGTTAAGCGTGCCGTTCACCTCGCCCTGCAACTTGAGGCTATCGATAGAAGGCGTAATCTTATTCAGCGACACGATTTTAAATTGCAGTTCCAGATCTTTGTAAGTAGAATCAGCCAGTTCGCCGCGAAGACGGATCTGTTCTTCCTGACTGTTGTTCATGACGATTTCCCTGATACTAATACTGTCCAAAGTCCGGTTGATGATCACCTTGTTCTTGTCGTCACCATTTTTGTTTAATATCCATTTATTCCCTTTAAAACTTACATCGGAGGTCTTCAGACCAATAACGTTTTTATTCTCCGAGTTGAAGGTATGATAAAAATTGAGGTTATAGCTGTCGTTGAACTCGCTGCCCCCTTTAAATTCCGTTCTAAAGAAAAGCGTATCCTTTAAAGTGGTATTGATCAGGTTGAAATTTTTCAGATCGTAATAGGGGTTCGTCAAATCCCCAACCGAAACAAAGGTATTGAACAAGGGGTTTTTATTATCGATCTGAATATCAATGTTGTCTGCCGCACTACCATAGGCGGCGATACGGGGAGATTTGAAGTTGAGCTTGAAATCGCCTTGATCGGCCACGATATCGCCTTTGATAAACGTGTTCGGGTCAAATTTGACCTCTGGAAAGAAAACGTCCACTATTTTGTTGTAGATCTTAAAATTAAAGGCCAGGGTCTGCCCCGGCGAAATCTCATAGGGCCGGTAATTGGTATAGATGCTTCCCAGGGAATTCTTCACCAAGCGGCCCAATTCACCGACCTTGAAATTGCCTTTAAGATATCCGGTAATAATATCCGGGGAATTGATAGCAATAACCCGGGTGGAGTCGTTCTCGAAATTCGAGGATACCTTAAAATCCTCGAAATAATAGGTGTCGTTCTTGTTCTTGAAGACGGTCTTGGTAAACTTGATATCCCCCACCAGATTATCCAAGGTATTTCCAGTGACCTTCATACTGACATTTCCCTTGAAAATGGAGACGCTATCGTCGATAAATTGCAAGCGTTTCAGATCGGCATAATCGACATTGGCATTAAAATTAAAATCGTTGCGTGCCGACCCGAAATCGGCCAATCCATTAAAATCAAATTTTATGTTTTCGTCATCGACGACCAGGCTACCGTCGAACAACTGGTCTTTCAGAATACCTGAAACCTTGATGTTCCTATACTGGTAATTGTTGAAATTGAGCGAATAGACCTCCCCGATAACCTCGGTATTCAAGGTTCTTTGTACGAATCCCTTTCCCTCCACATTAACGTCCAGCGTGGTTTTACCTAATTTTTCGTTCTCGACAAACTCCCCCAGGTCAAAATCGATCAACGAGATGAACCCTTTATAGGCAGCGTTGTCGATATTGTTGATATTGGATAAGTCGAGATCCGCATAGCTGCTACCGATGGCCGTATTCAGGTTTACCTTCGTGCGAATGGAACTCTCGGTAACAGTGGCATCTCCACGGATAGTAAACTGGCCCAGCCTCTCGAAGGACGAGGGAAGGGATTTTCCCAAAATATTCGGCATTAAAGCACGAAGTTCATAGTAGCTGGAGGTTACATTTCGCATATTGGCCTCCATGATAAAGGGCTCAGACTGGGTAAATAAGTTCTTGAAATTGAAATCGCCCCGGATTCCGGTATGGTCCGACTGCAGAAATAGCCGCTTGGTGGTTAGGTCGTTCAGGACGCCGCTAAGCTGTGAGGAGAAATCGACCTTCTTGCCCTTCCCGAACTGGTCGTACAACATGTTTATTTCATCAAAGGCGACAGAAGATTCGTTGAACTCGGCGGTCAGGTGCACCTTGTTCAGAAAATCGGCAAAATCCTCACGTTCATAATCGAAGACCAGATTTCCTTTTAGATGGGATCCCGGTGTATTGATAAGCAAAGAATCGAGCCGCATTTGCTGCGGGGTGTATGTGAATTCGGTAGCCATTTTTTCTACCCGGATACCCCGGTCGCTCATAAAAGACATCGCTTCGATATCCACGGTCACTTCGGGCCCCGAAATTCGAAAATCGTCGGCATTGATATTCAGCTCCCTAAAGTTCAACATCTCTTCGTTCTCGCGATTCTCATCAATGAGTTTAAAGATACTGCTGGCAATCTCGATATGGGAAGAAGAAAGAAAAAAAGGCGGGCTATCGGGATTTCTGGGCCGCCCATCGTCGAGCTTGTCTATAAAGTGTTCTAAATTCGTGTCAGTGGTACCCTGATAGGTCTTCAGTTTAAAATTAAGTTCATCAATACCGATATCCCCGAATTCCAATTGGCCTTTGAGCAGATTGCGCACGCTCAAGATCGAGGTGGTCAGGTCGTTGATGTAGAAAAGGGTATCCTTTTGATAATCCTCTATAAAAACGCCCTTCAGGTTGGTATCCCAAGAAATCAATGAAATACGAAGCTTGTCGATGCTGATGTGCGTACCGAAATCCTTATTTATGGTATCGGCCGCATATTTGGCAAAACTGGTCTGCACAACGGGCAGGCTAAGTACGAAAGTGCCCAAAACACCGATCAGCAAAAGCACCAGCACGATCCGGATCAGTATTTTTCTCAATTTTTTGATAGGGCTTTCTTTGTTATTGGATGTGAGACATGAGATATGATAATTTACCTATCAAATTTAAGGCAGAAGTAAAGATTAAATACCTTTGTAAACAATTTTTATTCCAAATCGGTGCAAAATCAAAATATTTATATCCTGGCCATCGAATCTTCTTGCGACGACACCTCTGCGGCCGTTTTGCGCGATAAAGAAGTACTCAGTAACGTGGTCGCCACTCAAAGCATTCATGAGGAATACGGGGGAGTAGTGCCGGAACTCGCCTCAAGGGCCCACCAACAGAACATCGTTCCGGTCGTGCACCAAGCCTTGCGCAGGGCAAATATCGACAAAAAAGAGCTGTCGGCCATAGCCTTTACCCGGGGACCGGGTCTAATGGGCTCACTGCTCGTGGGCACCTCCTTCGCAAAATCGTTGGCACTCGGCCTGGGAATTCCATTGATCGAGGTCAACCATATGCAGGCCCATATCTTGGCCCATTTTATCGAAGGTCAGGGCAATGGCCACCCCGACTTCCCATTTTTGGCCCTGACCATCAGCGGCGGACACACCCAAATTGTAAAGGTCAAGGATTTCTTCCATATGGAAATCCTGGGGGAAACCTTGGACGATGCGGTCGGGGAAGCCTTCGACAAAAGCGCTAAAATCTTGGGCTTGCCCTATCCTGGTGGGCCTTTGGTCGACCAATATGCGCAAGAAGGGAATCCGGATAAATTTCCCTTTCCCAAACCCAAGGTTGCCGGACTCCATTTCAGTTTCAGCGGCCTTAAGACAAGTATTCTTTACTTTATTCAGAGGGAAACCGCAGTAAATCCCAATTTTATAAAAGATAATTTACAGGATATCTGTGCTTCCATACAAAAAACCATAGTTAACATTTTGATGGATAAACTAAAGAAGGCCGTCCAACAAACAGGAATCACCCAAGTAGCCATAGGCGGCGGTGTTTCCGCGAATTCCGGCATTCGGAGGGCCCTTAAGGAGGCCGAAAAAAAACAGGCTTTGACGACCTACGTCCCTCTGTTCGAATATTGCACTGACAATGCAGCGATGATTGGCATAGTGGGATATTTGAAGTACATGCAGGAAGATTTTGCCGATCAGGACGTTTCCGCCAAAGCACGATTTCAAATTCCAAATAATTATCGGTAGTTCATAAATTGGATGGAATTTGAGGTTATGTTGTCACCTGGTTTCCCGAATTCTCAGTAATTTTTTTTGGAATTTGGGAATTGGAATTTGGAATTTCATATTTTAGTGCCATGCAATTCTTCTACAACCCCGATCTCGACCCAAGCGTTGCGGAATTCGCCTTTTCTGAGAACGAAAGCAAGCATATTGTAAAAGTACTTCGAAAAAAGGAGGATGATATCCTACATATCACCAATGGCAAAGGGCATTTGTTCGAGGCCAAGATAATCTCCGCCCATCCGAAAAAATGTGAGGTACAGGTGATCTCAGACTCCAAAAAACACCGCAGAATGCATTGGTTTCACCTGGTCATCGCCCCGCCGAAATCGACCGATCGTTTTGAATGGTTTTTGGAAAAGGCCACTGAAATCGGAGTCAACGAAATAACACCGATTATCTGTGAACGGTCAGAACGAAAAAAGGTAAAACATGAGAGAATCCGAAAAAATCGTCGAGTCCGCCATGAAACAAAGTTTACGGGCCTTTCTTCCGAAATTGAACGAAGCCATTACCCTCAGCGATTTTTTGGAAAAGGAGCACAAGGGACTCCTATTCATCGCCCACTGTGCCGATAGCGATAGAGTGGATTTGAAAAGAAAAGTCGCTCCCGACCATGATGTTACCGTACTTATAGGACCTGAAGGTGATTTTTCGGCTACGGAAATCAGATCTGCCGAGAAAAAAGGCTTTAAGGCCGTTTCGCTCAGCCGGGGCCGATTGAGAACCGAAACTGCGGCCATTGTAGCCTGTACTGTCGTGAACATGATTAATAATGGATAAATAAATCTTGATTTATCGGTAAACCCATTATCGATACTCCCAATAGATTTTCATTTCCGCCCTTTTTGTGAAGCCCCTAATCCTTACATTTGATATTATAATTCGCTTTGCTATGACACACTATTTGAGCCGTTCGAGAAGGCTTACCCTTATACTTTGTACTTCTTTTTTAAGCCTCTCTATGAATACGGCGAACGCCCAGGAAATTGCCGTTCTAAAATACAACGGGGGGGGCGACTGGTACGGAAACCCTACCTCATTACCCAACCTAATTCGTTTCTGCAATGCTAATATTGGTACTGAAATCACCGTAAAACCGGAGACCGTAGAGGTCGGTAGCCCCACTATCTTTCAATATCCGTTTTTGCACATGACGGGGCACGGTAACGTGGTTTTTTCTGAGGACGAGGCCGAAAATTTGCGGACGTATCTCTTTTCCGGTGGATTTTTACATATCGATGACAACTACGGAATGGCCCCCTACCTAAAAAAGGAACTGGAAAAAGTATTCCCAGATACCGAGCTGAAGGAATTGGGCGCGGACCATCCTATATTTAACGAAGTCTATAAATTTCCCGATGGTCTCCCCAAAATACATGAGCATGACGGGAAGCGACCGCAGGCATTGGGAATTTTTCATGAAAACCGATTAGTACTTTTGTTCACTTTCGAAAGCGACCTCGGTGACGGCTGGGAAGACCCCAAGGTACATAACGACCCCGAAAATGTGCGGAAGAAGGCACTGCAAATGGGGGCCAATATCGTGGCGTACGCTTTTAAGCATTGATGACCCAACCCACATAAGAAAATTCACATCTTCGCTAGAATGATAATCGCAGTACCCGCATATGCTGAATTAAAAGGGATCTTTAAAGCAGTTTTTGGGCGAAAATAAAGCGGCAAAATTACTGACCAAAAGTTTATAGTTTAAGTTTGAATAAAAAGATACTAAATACTGGTGTACAGAATTTTATAATAAATAATTTGAATACTGACATCGTGTCAGTTTTGTTTAAAAAGCCTCTTTTTGAAAACATTTCGAACCAGGAGCTCGCCCAACAGCTCGAAGCCCGTAAAAAATGCGAAAAAAAATTGCCGACCTGGTTCGCGACCCCAAAAATCTACTACCCGCCCAAGTTGAATATTGAACAGAGTTCTTCCGAAATTACGGCGCGGTACAAAGCGGGAATCGTTTCCGGGAAATTTCTAGTGGATGCTACCGGAGGATTCGGTGTGGACAGCTACTTTTTCAGCCAAAAAATCGAACAGGTTTTTCATTGCGAAATCGATCAGGAGCTATCGAGAATCGTCGCACATAATTTTAAGATATTAGGCGTAGAAAATATCGAAACCATCGCGACGGACGGAATGGATTTTTTAAAGAAATCCCAAACCGGTTTTGACTGGATTTACATTGATCCTTCCCGAAGAAATGACCTTAAGGGCAAAGTATTCCGTTTATCGGATTGCCTGCCCGATGTTCTGAAGGAGTCGGATATATTATTTTCCAGGTCGGCTAACATCCTCACAAAAACATCCCCTCTTTTAGATATTTCCCTCGGTATCGCCGAATTGGAATGGGTGCAAGAAATCCACGTCGTAGCGGTAAAAAATGAGGTCAAGGAGTTGTTATGGCTTTTAAAGAGGGGCTACTCCGGAGGAATTACCGTTAAAACCATCAATTTTAGCATATCGGGAACAGAAAGCTTTGATTTTGTCTTATCCGAAGAAAAAAAGACCATCGCGCATTATTCCCCCCCGCTATCCTATATATATGAACCCAACGCGGCCATTTTAAAATCCGGTGCCTTCAAATTGGTAATAAAACGGTTCGGCGTGAAAAAGCTGCATGAACATACGCATTTGTACACCTCCGAAGCATTGATCGATTTTCCCGGGCGGCGATTTAAGGTGGACGAGGTCTTGCCCTATACGAAAAAAAATATGAGACGTTTCAGTACCGGCAAGGCGAACGTAAGCACGCGTAACTTTAAGGAAAGCGTCGCCCAGATACGAAAAAAGTTCAAGATCGGTGATGGGGGAAACTGCTATTTGTTTTTTATTACCGATTTTAGAGACCGTGGGTTGCTTTTAAAATGCTCAAAAATTCAAAGCAACTGAGCATACCTTATCATACAAGATGATCTTTAAAAGGTTCGTATAACTATTGCCACATCATTACAGATGAAGGAAAAATCGTAATCCCCGGTGTCCTTCTATGTAGGCCAAGCTAAATTTCACATTCTTAAAAAAGTTATATCCAAACTAAGGTATCCCAAAGAAAACTAGTTCTTTACCATCATAAATAAAACTTTTGGGGTTCTATTTAGGAGTGCGGTGAATTAAGTTTTTAAGTTTTTCTTTTTTTCAATTCACAAAATTTTGTTATTATTGACGCTAAATTTGGCTTTTATTAACAGTGCCCAACTATTCCCACTGTCAAAAAAGACCAACTAACTCAATTCAAATTCTAAACTAACAAACAACAATTATGGATCAAAAACGTGCAAGCGATGCGCTAAGACCAAATAGCAAAAGCATTTCTGTTGGAATTGCCCTATTTTCATTACTGCTTTGTGTAGGGTCCCAATACGCCCTGGCAAATTCAATGACCACCATCAAAATTCACACGGATGGTATTTTTCAATCAACGGTTACCGGTACGGTAGTCGATAGCGAAGGTATTCCCCTACCCGGTGCCAACGTACTTGAAAAAGGGACCACCAATGGTACCCAGACCGATTTCGACGGCAACTTTACCTTAGAAGTAGAAGAGGGGGCCACTTTGGTGATTAGTTATATTGGTTTTCAGAGACAAGAGATTGCCGTTGACGGACAGACGACAATAAACGTGACCTTGGCGGAAGATGCCGCGGCGTTGGACGAGGTTATTGTGACGGGGTATCAAACAGAGACCAAGCGGGAGACTACCGCAGCAGTTTCTATCGTAAAGGCGGAAGAACTTGCGGCCGTACCTTCCGGTAACGTAGAGCAGCAGTTGCAGGGCCGTGTGGCCGGTGTAACTGTTATCACCAACGGACAGCCCGGTACCACAAGCCAAATCCGTATTCGTGGTTTCGGAGCCTTTGGCGGTAACCAGCCTCTATATGTAGTAGATGGTCTTCCTGTAGATAATACAGAATTTTTAAATCCCGACGATATTGAGACCACTACCGTTTTGAAAGATGCCGCAGCGGCTTCTATATACGGAGCTAGGGCGGCCAACGGCGTGGTGGTGTATACTACGAAACAGGGCTCGAGGGGCACTCAAAAAACCGAGGTGACCGTAAATATCTCCAGCGGAGTTTCCGATCCGAACGCAGGGAGAGCAATTAAAATATTGAGCCCGATAGACCAAGCGCGATATACGCATATTGCCTATGAAAATAATGCGGCGGCCTTGGGCGA
The DNA here is from genome assembly GCA_963734985.1 of uncultured Flavobacteriaceae bacterium. Classification (GTDB taxonomy): domain Bacteria; phylum Bacteroidota; class Bacteroidia; order Flavobacteriales; family Flavobacteriaceae; genus Pricia. The sequence continues at coordinate 128,481 of CAVTJB010000002.1, read as the reverse complement.
GCCTGTGCAATACACCCATCCGCAATACGGAACCAACCCAACACCTACCATACCTGATTACCTGTATGCAGATGGTTTGGACGGTGCTTCTGCTAGTGAGGTGGATTTGGCCCAAATTCGTCAACACTATGAAAACGACCCCGACAATACCTTTTTGGTCCGCCCTAACTTAAGAGGTACCAATTGGTACAAAGAAATAACCCGGATTGCCCCAATAAGTAGATTTACGTTAGGCTTCAAAGGAGGAACGGAAAACGGAAGGTTTTATTCTAGTATTTCCGGCCAGAACCAAGCCGGTATTCTTCTAGAAAACAACTTTTCAAGATATACGGCACGATTCAATTCAGAATGGGATATAGCCCCCTGGTTGAGCTTCGGTGAAAATTTTCAAGTTACCTATCGCTCATTAACAGGTGGTTTTGGTGATGCTGGCGGTATCGGCGGTGCCAATGACGAATCGTATATTCTTTCATCCTTTAGAATGTCTTCAATAATACCGGTTTATGATGAGTTTGGTAGTTTTGCCAGTACCAAGGCCGCAGGCTTCGGGAATCCACGAAACCCGGTCAGGCAGCTCAAAAACAACGATGGCGATGACACGTCCTATAGTATTGGGGGTACCGGTAACGCCTACTTGCTTTTAAAACCATTCGATGGTCTTACCCTAAGGTCAAGTATCGGCGGGGGATATGGCAATTACTACTATACCAATTATAATTATAAATATTTAGGGGATTCCGAGCCCGATGCGAACAATAGTTATAATGAAGGTAGCGGTTTTAATTTTAATTGGACCTTCACGAATACGGCAAGTTACGATAAGCTTTTTGGTGTACATCGCATCAAAGCCTTGGTAGGTGTCGAAGCGCTCAATACCGGCAGTGGTAGAAATATTAGCGGATCGGGTTTAAATCCTTTTTCTACCGATCCTGACTTTCAGAGTTTGACAGTAGTCCAGAGTCCCGTAGTGAACAGCAATCAATTCAAAGGGGTAAATTTCTTTTCAATGTTCGGAAAAATTGATTACAATTTTGACGAAAAATACTATCTGACAGGGGTGTTACGAAGGGACGGGGCTTCCCGTTTCGGTGGCAATAACAGGTACGGTACTTTTCCTGCCGTCTCCGGTGCATGGCGAGTTATTGCGGAGCCTTTTATGCAAAATCAGGATTTTATCACAGATCTTAAATTTCGCGGAGGCTGGGGCCAAATGGGGAACTCCAACAACGTAGATCCGAATAATCAATATTCATTATACGCATCGAACAGGGGCGCCACCTTTTATCAAACTATCGGTCAGGCCTCAGGCGCAGATGAAGGTTTTGCCCAAAGCCGTATTGGAAACCCAGATGCCAAATGGGAAACCAGCACCACTTTAAACATTGGTTTCGATGCCAGTTTTTTCAATAACCGATTGGAATTCATTTTAGACTGGTGGAAGAAAGATACTGAAGATCTACTCTACCAATTACCGTTACCGGGGGTTACAGGCAATTTTGCCCAGGCCCCGTCCGTTAACATTGCCAAAATGTCGAATAAGGGATTGGACTTTGAAATTATTGGTCGCGGGAACTTTACCGAAGACTTTAGTTTTGAGGTCAGCATGACCAACTCCTTTCTAAAAAATGAGATCGCGGCTTTGGCACCGGGCCTTGATTTTTTTGATGGTCCCAACGTTCGAAATATTGTAGCCACAAGAAATGCCGTAGGTCATTCCCTTTCAGCATTTTATGGGTATAATGTTTTGGGATATTTTAATACCCAGGCAGAGGTCGACAACAATACCTACGTTAACGACGCCGGTGAAACCGTTCCGGCCCAAGATGGGCAGGGACTTGGCCGCTTTAAGTATGAAGATGTCAATGGTGACGGTAGAATCACTCCGGATGACCGTAAATTTTTGGGCAGCCCGGTACCCGATTATACTGGCGGTATCACCTTAAATTTAAAGTACAAGGCCATTGAATTCGAAACCTACTGGTTCGGATCTTTTGGCAACGAAATTTGGAACCAATCCAAATGGTACACTGATTTCTATGGAGTATTCGAAGGTTCGGCAAAAGGGGTGGCCGCCTTTAAATCCTGGACGCCAGAACTTGGCAATAATGCAGTAGCACCTATATGGGAAAGCGCGTCTAATTTTAGCACCAATACGGTGGGAAACTCCTGGTATATTGAAGATGGCAGCTATGTACGTTTACAACGTTTGGCACTTTCTTACGATTTTAGGGGTGTACTTACCGAGAAACTGGGTTTGACCAAGTTTAAAATCGGCGTTGCCGCCAACAACATTTGGACGATTACCAATTATGGCGGTATCGACCCAGGAGTCGGTGGCGCAGCGGATACCAATTTTGGTATTGATGTTGGTAATTATCCAGTGGCCCCACAATATCTTATTAATTTCGAAATAGGAATTTAATGTACGGTAATCTGATTGGTATGTTTGATTCGATAAAAATGTATATATTTAATAAAAAAATTATGAAAACAATGCGTAGAACTAAAAAATGGGTGGCGTTAACGGTTGCCCTGCTAGTTGTGGGAGTTTCCTGTAGCGATGAATTTTTAGAGGTAGCACCAACGGGCACCTTGGCCGATGCACAGGTAAGTACCCTTGACGGCATCGAAGGTCTATTGATTGGGGCCTACTCCATGCTCAACGGATATTTGGACGGAAACCGTGCTGCTGCGCCCAACCATTGGATTACGGGATCAATCCTTGGTGGTGATGCCAACAAAGGCACCGATCCAGGCGATAACGCCGCTTTGGCCACTATTCAACGATTTCAGGCCGACCCAACCTTTGGAGAGTTTAATTCGTTATGGAACGCGCGTTACGAAGGCATAAGCCGATGCAATACTGTTTTATCGACCATAGAGAAGTCAATCGATTTGATTCCTCCCGCAAAGGCGGCCAGCTTAAGGGGCCAGGCCAGAATGTTACGCGGCCATTTTTATTTTGACCTCAAAAAGCACTACAATAATATTGTTGTCTTTGATGAAACGGTACCCGCCACCGAAATACCGGAAATTCCGAACAACGGTGATGCCTGGGCGCAAATCGAAGCGGATTTTCAATTTGCCTTTGATAATCTGGACGAAGTGACCGATCCAGGCAGAGTCAACAAGTGGGCCGCGGGAGCTTATATGGGCAAAGCCAAGTTATACCAAGAAAAATATGCTGAAGCCAAAACTTGGTTCGACGATGTCATAGCCAATGGGGTAACTTCGAACGGTCTAAAGTATAAGCTGTTGGACGATTATGCTCAAATTTTCAACGCCGATAATGACAACCATGCCGAAGCTGTCATGGATGTGGAATCTTCTAATGAAACAGGTAGCGTCAACAACGCCAACTGGTGGGACGATTTAAACTATCCGTATGGAACCGGTAGCGAAGGTCCAGGGGACTGTTGCGGTTTCTTTCAACCCAGTTTTGAATTGGCAAGTTCTTTCCGAACTACGCCCGAAGGTCTACCTTTATTGGATAAATCCTATAGGGATCCCGCCAACGCCGTTAAAACGGACATGGGAATTGCTTCAACTGCTGATTTTACGCCTGATGCCGGACCCTTGGACCCACGAATCGACTTTTCCATAGGAAGAAGGGACATCCCTTATTTAGGCTGGCAACCCTTTCCAGGGCAATCTTGGATCAGGGTACAGAGTTACGGAGGACCTTATGCACCCAAAAAGTATGTCTACTATGTCAATCAAGATGGAGTCTATACCGATGCCAGTTCTTGGACACGCGGCTATGCTACGATGAACTATAACATTATCCGGTTTGCGGATGTACTATTAATGGCCGCAGAAGCGGAAATCGAACTGGGCAATCTAGAACAGGCGCGAACTTATGTTAATATGGTGCGAGCAAGAGCAGCAAAATCGGAATTTTGGATCAAAAATGAAGATGGTACCGACGCCGCCAATTATGTGATCGCTGAATATTCCCCAGCGCAATTCGCCACGAAGGAATCGGCTACACAGGCTTTACGTTTTGAACGTAAACTGGAACTCTCCGGCGAAGGGCACCGGTTCTTCGACTTAGTACGTTGGGGTGTTGCAGCTGAAGAAATCAATGAATTTATTGATTACGAGAAACAATTTTTATCCGCTGCCTATGGGGGTGGGAATTTTACCAAGGGAAAGAACGAATATTTGCCCATTCCCCAAACCCAGATCGATTTACAGACAGAGGTGTTAACACAGAACCCTGGTTATTGATCGCATTACCTTTTAACACTGAAACCCTGGCGCTATCGTCAGGGTTTTTTGTTTCTTTCGAAGGCTTGCCCCATCTTTGTATCGCAATCCATTAAATCATATTACAAAAAATCCGTATGAAAGTTATACGTGAAATCTGTAGATATTATATCCATTTCATAGTAATACCTCTTTGTTTTTTTGGGTATGGCTGTACCGATTCTACCGCCCCTCCCCGGTTTGTTAGAATCGGTGCATCAAAATCGGGGCTCCACTTTAATAACCAACTATCCGAAAACGATTCCATCAATATCATCGACAACGAATTTGTCTACAATGGGGCCGGCGTAGCCTTGGGCGACCTCAACGGCGATGGCGCGGACGATATATTTTTGGCAGGCAATCAAGTAGACAACCAACTTTTTCTTAACAAAGGGGATCTACATTTTGAAGATGTATCGCCCATCGCTAAAATCGGAAAGACCGATTCCTTGCAATGGTCTTCCGGCGTTTCCATTGTGGATATCAATACCGATGGAAAATTGGATATCTATGTTTGCAATACCTTTCGAAAAGTGGCTTCCGAACGTAAAAACCTACTGTATGTAAATCAGGGGAACAATGCCAAGGGCGTTCCCGTATTTAAAGAAATGGCGGAAGCCTATGGTATGGCCGACGATAGCTATTCATCGCACGCTCAATTCTTCGATTTCGACCATGATGGGGATCTGGATTTGTACATCGGGGTAAATCGCATAGAGGGAGTCAATCCGACGCAGTTCAGGCCTTTAGACGATGATGGCACCTCGCTGAGCAAAGATAGGTTATACGAAAACCGATGGGACGACAGCTTCGACAGGCCCCATTTTGTAAACATTTCCGAAAAGGCCGGTATACGATACCATGGCTACAGCCACAGTACGCTTATTAATGACTTCAACGATGACGGTTGGCCGGACATCTACGTGGCAAATGATTTTTTGAGCAACGACCTGCTCTATATTAATAATCAGGATGGTACGTTTACCAATCGGGCCCACGACATGTTCAAACATTTCAGTCTCTCTTCTATGGGGAGTGATATTGCTGACATAGATAATGACGGACAAATGGCCTTATATACGACAGAGATGCAGCCTTACTACAATAAGCGAAAAAAGCTGTTTCAAGGGCCCAGTAATTATCAGAAGGAGATTTTCACCAAAAAATTCGATTATGAAAAACAATATACGCGCAATACGCTTCAGATAGATCAGGGCATCAATCCTGAAACAGGACTGCCCGTCTTCGGCGAAATAGCCATGCTCGCCAACGTCAAGGAAACCGATTGGAGCTGGGCGCCCTTATTCGCTGATTTTGATAACGACGGACTTCAAGATCTTTTTATTACCAATGGTTTTCCCAAGGATGTGACCGATCGCGATTTTGGCGACTTTCGGGCAACGGCCAACCGCCTGGTCAGCAAAGAGAAATTGATAGCCGCTATTCCACAGATCAAAATTCCCAACTTTATGTTCCACAACAAAGGAAACTACGAATTCGAGGATAGTACCGAGGCTTGGGGACTCAATTTCCCCACCTACTCCAACGGCGCGGCTTATGGCGATTTGGACCAAGACGGTGATTTAGACTTGGTCGTAAACAATATCAACGACCCTGTCCTTTTACTTGAAAATACAACGAACGAACTCAATACCGGAGACCATTATATACGGATCAAATTGAAGGGCCCGGAAAAAAACCCGGCCGCCATAGGTGCCATGCTCGAAATTTTTGGAGACAGCCTCCGGCAAAAAAAAACACTCTTGACGGGTCGTGGGTATCTTTCCCAACCTGAGACCATCCTACATTTCGGTTTAGGAGACAGAACACGGGTAGATAGTATCCAGATCCAGTGGCCGAAGGGCGAAAAACAACTCCTTAAGAACGTAGCTGTAGATACGCTCCTTACTTTGGCCTACAATCCAACCTCATCCATTCAAAGTACCCCCAAGGTTCCTTCGGATACCGTTCTTTTTCGGGAAGCATCTAACACCTACCATCTGAATCATTTGAGCGAAGATCAGGATTTCATCGATTTTAATTTTCAACGCACCCTTCCTCACAAATTTTCGCAATACGGGCCGGCCCTCGCTATTGGAGATATTAATAATGACGGTCTTGACGACATGTTCGTAGGGGCAAGCCGCAGTTTTAAGGAAAAATGGTTTATACAACAAAAAGACCAAACTTTTCAACAACGGGAGGTGGCCTATAAGAATTCCCCGGAATTTCTTGAGGAAGATGCCGGTACCCTGCTCTTCGATGTGGATAACGATGGTGACCAGGATCTTTATATCGCACGTGGCTGCGCCCAATATCCACAGGGCCATGAATTTTATAAGGATGTTCTGATGATCAACGACGGTCTAGGCAATTTCACCACTTCGGAGAGCGGGCTGCCTGACATACGTACCAATTCATCTGCCGTAAAGGCTGCGGACTTTGATCGTGACGGGGACCTTGACCTGTTCGTAGGCAGTAGAGTTCTGCCCTTTTCCTACCCTATGCCCGACCGTTGCTATATCCTTAGAAACGAGAGCAACGATGATAAGCCAAACTTCGTCGACGTCACCAAGGCCGTCTCCGAAGAATTGGAATTTCCCGGCCTGATAAGCGATGCACTCTGGACGGATTTTAATGGAGATTCCTGGCCCGACCTAATCTTGGCCGGCGAATGGATGCCGCTTCGATTTTTTAAGAACGAATCGGGGAAATTGGTAGAGATTACCGAAACGACAGGAATAAAAAATGATTTAGGGTGGTGGAACAGCCTGGCAGCCGCCGATTTCGACAACGATGGTGACATCGATTACATTGCCGGTAATGTAGGCGAGAATATCAATTTTAAAGGTTCTGAGGAAGAGCCGGTGAGGATATATGCCAAAGACCTCGATGGTAATGGCACCATAGACCCTTTAATTTCCTATTATCTTAGGGATAGTGTCGGAACAAAGAAGGAATATTTGTACCACCCTTGGCAAGACGTAACCAAACAATACGTCGGCATACGAAAAAGGTTCAATTCGTTCGGGGAATTTGGGGAATCGACCTTGCCCGAAATGTTTTCCAACGGACTGCTCGACGACGCCACCGTACTATCATTGAATTACATGAAAACTTCTTGGGTAGAAAACTTAGGCGATGGAAAGTTTAAAATGCACGCTCTGCCCGTAGCGGCGCAAACTGCACCGGTGTACGGCATATTACCCCAAGATCTTGACGAAGATGGGTATATCGACATTTTGTTGATCGGCAACGATTTCGGAATGGAAGTCCAACAAGGCCCGGCCGATGCCCTAATCGGACTTGCCCTTAAAAATAAAGGGGATGGCAGTTTCGCTGTCATCCCATTGAACAAAAGCCATTTCTTTGTACCCGGCGACGGCAAAAGTTTGGCTCGTCTTACTCTTTCCAAAGATAATAATCTGATGGTAGCTTCCCAAAACAACGGTCCGCTAAAGGTATTCGAGGAGAATCAAAAATCCCGTAGCAAATACCTACCCTTGCAACCTAAGGAGGTAAAAGCCGAAATCAGCTATAAAAATGGACAAAAACAATTATGGGAGTTTTACTGGGGCAGTACCTTTCAATCGCAGTCTAGCCGCTCAATTCCATTTCCCTTACAGGCTACAGAAATCCGCTTTTATGATAATTTTGGTAAAGAAACAAGAAAGATAAAAACAAGTGAGAAAAGCCAATTATCGCGATAATCGCAAGTACAACAAGTCATTGATCGAACAACTTATTCCTTAAAATGAGCATATCGCAATTGGATTCCCGCCAACCTTCGGATAAGTCTTTCGGTAAAGGGGTAAAAGAATAGGTAAAGCAGGTTAGGATAATATCTTCATCTCCATCGCTATCAACATCGCCGGCATCCATCAAAAACCATCTTCCGGATAGATTTTGCGGCAAACTGTGCGGTTCAAAACTAAAATCGGAACTGTTCTTATTTTCCAGATATACAAAAGATTGCACTGGCCGGGTGTTATAATCGGGAAAAGTGGAAATGAGCGCTATATCAATGTCACCGTCTTGATCGAAATCCCTACTGACACTACGCGTCGCCCCATAGAAAGGGTAAAAAAAGGCTTCGGAAAAATGGTTTGCCCCATCGTTCAAATGTATGCGCACCCCGTGATAGGGTTTTAGAACAGGCGTTTTATCGCCATTATCGCCATGCACCGTTATGAGGTCTTGATCACCATCTCCATCATAATCCAACATTTCGAACCAGCTACTACCGGAAAGCGGACTAAACCGTAGGACCTTTTCCGACTTAAAGTCTAGGTTGCCGTACTGATAAAAGATGCTAATGCCTTCATCGCCTTGGGCGGTCAAAACAACAATATCGTCTTTACCATTGCCATCCATGTCCCGCGCCATCGTTTTTAACACTCCCGGGCGGTTCAACAATGTTTTTTTTGTAAAGGTAGAATCGTTCTTTTTGACCAAGAGCGAGAGTTCGCCCGTGAGATTTCCAAATTCGCTAACAAGGATTTCCTCATTACCGTCTTTATTTAAATCATACACTAAGGTATGTACGGGACGATGAAATTCAAAAGGAAGTTGGCGGCCTGTTCCCTGCTGCAATACATGGATTCTACCAGTTGAAATTTCCGAAGGCTCAAATGTACCGACGCTAGTGATATACTCCGCATGGTCCGTTTCGCTGAGGGCCGTAATGGCATTGCCAAGAGTGAATTTTTGCTTCACCTCATTTTTTACGGCATCGTACTCGAAAACCCTTCCGCGTAAATCGGCAGCTATCAATTTGTCTTTTTTTGGATTGAATTCAATAAAAGTGGTCAGGCTCCCCTTAGCGCTATCGATATCGACCCGAAGAGGCGAAAATCGGGTTATATCTTTGATACTTCGAACCTTTTCTATTTGTTGTAAACTTTCCGGGGCATTTGAAACGACATAGTCGACAAGAAGCTTCCAATCTTCTACCGAAATGGAAGGGGCGACTTGGTACACCCCGGATTTTATCATGGCATATTGCTCTTCGAAGGTAAACCCTCTATACGGATTATAGGTAGAATCCCGAACCCCCATTCGAGCTCCCATATCAGGAAGCACTTCGTTTTTCCATAATCGCTTCGGTATATCTTGGATAGTAGGAGCCAAATGACATCCGGCGCACCGGGTTTCATAAAGCAATTTGCCCTTTTTATTTTCGGAATTTGAGCAAGAAGCTACTAGAAGGAGGCAAAAAGTTAAAATGAGAAAATTAATTCTATCTTTCATAAACTAGCTCAAAGATACTTCTATCCTACAAATTTATCCCTTCAAAACCATCTAATCAGAATGCTCCTTGTTTTACTCACTAATCCTGAAAGACTTCCTTATTTATTTACTATGTTTAACGGTTTTCAAACAAAAATTACAGCCCCTCAACCGTTACCTCAGTAAAACTGTCCGCCTACTATGTTCTAAGGCTACTATAAAGGAAATTCTTCTCCAGTTGTTTGCGGATATTGGCCTTATTTCGTTAATATTAGTATAAATTATAGACATTTATTAAGATTCACCTAAAGGTAGGTTCAAACAAAACTTTCTAAACCCAAGGCCGACTTCACCTAAAAAATAAAGTATTTATGAATCAAAAACTAGATGGCAAAGCGCGCATGTCCGTGAAGGACTTTTTTTCTTTGAGGATAGTGTTGTTTTCGATGTTACTCTGGGCAGGAGCACAAACCACCACTGCAAATAATGGAATATATTTAAAAACGGGGGGGTTAAGCAGTCAGGTTCAGACCACTGTTGCCGGTACGGTCACAGATACGAATGGCATACCGCTTGCAGGTGCCAACGTACTGGTAAAGGGCACTACCAATGGAACGCAGACCGATTTTGACGGCAACTATTCTATTTCGGCGGACAATGATGCCATCTTGGTATTCAGCTATATCGGTTTCCTTGCCAAAGAAGTTGCGGTGAACGGCCAAAACGATATCGACGTGCAGTTGGCCGAAGACACAGCGGAACTTGACGAGGTAGTAGTAATTGGTTACGGCACCCAAAAGAAAGAGTCCGTTACCGGCGCGGTTTCAACCGTTTCTTCGGAAGATATTTCCGCATTGCCCGTGGTGAGCTTTACCGAAGCCTTACAAGGTAGGGTCGCAGGTATTCAGGTAACCAATTCCGGAGGGCCAGGTACCGATCCCATCGTTCAAATACGCGGAATAGGATCGATCAGTTTTGCCTCCAATCCGCTTTATGTGGTTGACGGCTATCCCGTAGGGGGTCTTGGTGATTTTGACAACAATGATATTGAAAATATCTCCGTCTTAAAAGATGCGAGTGCCGCAGCAATATATGGTTCGCGGGCGGCCAATGGGGTCGTTCTGGTTACCACTAAAAGAGGTCGGCCCACAGGGGATATCGAGTTTACCTATCGCGGGTATTCAGGTTTTGCGCAGGCTTCAAAGAAACTCGATCTTCTAAACCGGGAACAATATTTGGAATTCGGTGCCGAACTTTTAAGCAACGCGGGGGCCACTTTCCCTTCGAGATGGGCAGAATTGGATACACCTATCTACGAAGGAGCTACACAGACCTATGCCGAGACCGATGTCGACTATCAAGATGAGGTATTTAAAACGGGTTTGACCACCTCGCATAGCCTAAGTCTAAGGGGCGGATCCGATAAATCTCGCGTTTACGGATCTTTTGGCTATTTCAATCAAGACGGCATCATCGTCGGCACCGGTTTTCACCGGTATAATTTTAGGGTAAACTCCGATCATGATGTAAATGATTGGCTGTCCATGGGGCAATCGCTGACGATTTCCAACGGCAATCGAAAAAATCAGGCCGAACTAGGAGGGCGTACCCAAATACAGAATATCATCAGGGGAGTACCCTACATTCCTTTAAGAGACCCCACCCTACAAGGCGGTTTCCGCGCCCCGGACGGCTCCGATGGCACCGATCCGGAAAACCCCCTTCGGGGCGGGCTGCTCGACACTAATATTAATAGCAATGTGCGTATTTTAGGTACGGCCTATGCCGATGTAAAAATTACCGAGGGACTGTCATATCGTTTTACCGCAGGTATCGATTGGAACAACTTTCGGAACAAGCAGTCGCAACCTATTTATTTTGACGGGTTCAAAGGAAGAAATAACAACATTACCATAGACCAGCAAAATACCTCGACGGGCAACTATTTTTCCAACCAGTTGAACTACCTGAACAGTTGGGGAAACCATAATATCGATGCCATAGTGGTGGCCGAACGCCAAGATTATTCGCAATATACTATTACAGGCCAAGGCCAACGGAACAACAACGATCTCGATGTGCTCTCCGGTACCGAGGCCCAAACCGTGCAGGGCACAGAAGCCAAAAACGAAATTTATTCCTTTTTAGGAAGGATAAATTACGATTTTGGCGGTCGGTATCTATTTAGTGCCTCCCTCCGACGGGACGGATCCTCAAAATTCGCGGAGGGATATAAATGGGCTACCTTTCCAGGAATATCCGCAGGTTGGAACATTGCCGAAGAATCTTTTATGGATGGACTCGACAACCTTACCGAATTGAAAATTCGGGCCAGTTGGGGGCAAATAGGTTTTGAAGGCATCGGAAACTACGATAGCCAAGCCGGTATTTCTACTAATACCAATGCTATAATCAACAATGAGGAAACCCAAGGTGCCTTCTTCAACCAATTGGCGAATCCGGAATTGGAATGGGAGATTACCGAAATGACCAACATTGGGCTTGACCTGGGCCTATATCAAAATAGGGTCCAGTTTTCGGCGGAATGGTACGAAAGAAGTACCGACAACCTGATTTTAAACGTACCCCTTCCCCCCTCACTGGGGTTTTCGGGACAAACGAAAGCTAACGTAGGGGCTATGGACAACTGGGGTATAGATGTTACGGGATCCTATTATTCGCCACCGGGAACGGACTTTCAATGGAACGTAAGTGCCAACTTTGGTCTATTTAGAAACGAGGTTGTGGCATTGTCAACGGATACCGGCAGTATTTTTGGCGGAAGCAATGCCGATGCCGGCGGTACCGATATAACACGGACTTCGCCCGGTGATCCCATCCAATCGTTTTATGGTTGGCGGGTGGAAGGTATATTCCAGAGCCAAGCGCAAATAGATGAATATAATGCTCTTGATGGTGATCCCACTACACTTTATCAAGACAATGCCGCACCCGGGGACTTGATCTTTAAGGATCTGGACAATAGCGGTACGGTAACCGCTGACGATCGTGAGGTTATCGGCAGCTTTATCCCAGATTTTAGCTATGGGCTTAATTTTGATGCCAATTATAAGAATTTTTTCATGAACATGTATTGGTATGGTAATCAGGGTAACGATGTCTATAATGCTACAAAAGTATATACACAAGGAGGGCTTCGCCTATTCAACCATGGGATAGCCGCTTTGGATGCCTGGACACCCTCCAATACCGACACCACTATTCCGAGAATGGTCAGCGGCGATCCCAACCAGAACACGAGAACTTCCGACCGTTTTGTTGAGGATGCTTCATTTTTGCGCCTTCAGAATCTAAAGCTTGGCTATGAGTTTCCCAGCGATTGGTTAGAGAACAAGTTAGATAATGCGCTAAACAACCTGAGTTTTTTCGTTTCCGGCAACAACCTCTTGACCTTTACGAAATATGAGGGATATGATCCGGAAATCGGTGCCAGAAACAACAATCTGAACGTACAAGGTATCGACTATGGGCAATATCCAAGACCGTTGACCATTTTATTGGGGGTCCAAGTAGGTTTTTAAACTTATAAAAAGAAAGTGTTATGAATACGAATAAAAAAATAATAGTCTTATGTGCTGGGTTTCTCTTCACCCTATCATGCGATAGGGAAAATTTAAATCTTGTAAACCCTAACGAGGTAGTGGTAGATACCTATTATAAGAATGCCGATGAACTACGGGCGGGAGTTTATGCCATATATGCCTCCCTCCAGTCAACAAATCTATATTCACGCGAATATTGGTTTCTCCATGATTTAAGGAGCGATGACAACAAAGCGGGCGGCGGGCAATTGGAAACGCCTAGAAACCAGCTGTTGATCGGCAGTAACGATCCCAGCAATTCGGTGGCCAATAGTGTGTGGAACGGCTGGTACCAAACCATACTGCGGTCGAATATCGTCATTACGAAGGGCCCGAGCGTGCCGGATATAGAAGAAGGAGTCCGCAGGGCTTTGATAGCCGAGGCAAAATTGATCAGGGGATGGGCATATTTTGAATTGGGTAGTCTATGGGGTGGGGTCCCAATTTATACTACCTACGCAACGACCATTAACGAAAGTGCTCCGAAATCTACGCAGGAAGAAGTTTTAAATCAGGCCGTTCAAGATTTACAGGATGCCGTTGCCGGATTGCCGACAGTTACCGAAGTGGAGCAACAAGGGCGGTTTGCCAAAGGTTCGGCCTTGGCCATGTTGGGACGCACCCAGATGTTTAGGGGAGATTATGTCAGTGCCAAAGCCGCTTTTGATCAAATCGTGCAATCGGGCAATTATGAACTGGTGGACGAATACGATGATAATTTTCAAGCGGAGAACGAATACAACAAAGAATCTTTAATGGAAATCGGTTATGCCTCTATTGGAGAGTTCAACTGGGATGGTACCGGCGACGGTATTGGAAACGAAAAATCGGTGCGTACCCAAGAATATTCTGCCGTCGGGTGGCGGAACCTGATTCCTTCCGAAGTACTTTTGAACGAGTTCGAACGCGTATCAAAAGGAGACGCCAAAAATGATCCGCGTTTTGACAAAAGTTTTTATGTTATCGGAGATACTTTCAACAATGGCGAGGATGTTTTAAAGACCGAAAACGTACAGGGTGAAACAACGACCTTCGAAGGGGAGACCACCAAGATAAGTTGGAGAAAGTATTCGATCATGTACAAAATAAATCCGGGAGGTTCGATGAACTCGGGCATCAACATGCGGGTCATCCGTTATGCGGAGGTATTGCTGAACCTCGCTGAATGCGAGTTGGAAACGGGAAATCCATCGAGAGCGGTACAATTGCTCAACCAAGTGCGTAGCAGACCTAGCATCGACATGCCGCCATACCCCACTGACAATTTCCCGGTCAGCACCAGCGACCAGATTATGGCAGCGATCATGCACGAAAAAAGGGTAGAGTTAAGTTCAGAACAGATTCGGAACCGGGATATCCTGAGATGGAGAAAAGAAGGTAAATTCGATACGGAGCCGCTTCCCTATTTTACGCCTAAACTGCAGCGGTTGCCGATTCCCCAATCAGAAATTGACAATAACTCCGAAATGACCGAAGAAGACCAGAATGCCGGATATTAATCGGGGTATCGATCAGTTAGTTAAAAAGGACATTGAAATTCAATGTCCTTTTTTGTTGAACTATGATATATTTACCTTTGACCATATGCTTCATAATATGAACCGTTACTTTTACATTTTATTGGTACTGGTCTTCGGAACCTGTGAAATGAGGGAAGACGAAGATACTTTGTTCAAAAAAATCGCTACGGAAGATTCGGGTCTCGCTTTCAATAATAAAATCGTTGAAAACGACATCCTGAACATATTGGATTACGAATATATGTACAACGGCGGCGGCGTCGGAATCGCCGATTTTAATTCCGACGGACTGCCCGATATTTTCTTTTCGGGTAATATGGTCAGCAGCCGTTTATACCTTAACCAGGGCAATCTTACCTTTAAGGATGTCACCCAACAAGCTGGAGTCGCTACCGACGCTTGGTGTACCGGGGTTTCCGTCATAGACATCAATAACGACGGAAAACCCGATATCCATGTGTCCACCGCACACGATCTCTCACTCAATAAGGCCAAAAATTATTTTTTTATCAATGTTACCGATGTGAACGGAAACCTACGCTTTGAAAACCGTGCTGAAGAAATGCATTTGGCCGACGACTCCTACTCTATTCAGGCGGCCTGGCTTGATTACGACAATGACAATGATCTCGACCTGTTTTTGGCCAACAATTCGGAGGAAGCCTATCCCAAAAATAACCCTATCGGACAAAGAAAGGACGGGCAAGGAAAAAGTACCGATAAACTTTATAGCAACCAAGGCAAGGACAAAAATGGTATTCCGGTATTCAAAGACGTTTCTAAGGAAGCCGGCGTCCAAATCGAAGGCTGGAGCCTAGGGGTAGTAATTTTGGATATAAACCGAGATCAACGGCCCGACATCTACGTGGCCAATGACTTCATGTCGAACGATATTCTCTATATAAATAATGCGGATGGAACCTTTACCAATGAAATATCCGAGTACTTCAAACACCAAAGCCATAACAGTATGGGTATTGATGTAGCGGATATCAACAATGATTCCGAGTTAGATCTGCTAGTATTGGATATGCTTCCAGAGGACAACCTCAGAAAAAAAACGATGTTCGCACAAATTCCGTACGAACGATTTCATAAATCCATAGCTGGGGGTTATCAACCCCAATATGTTCGTAACGTATTGCAGGTCAACAATGGTAATGGAAGCTTTTCCGATCTGGGATACTTTTCGGGCCTGGCCGCCACCGATTGGAGCTGGTCCCCCTTGGTAGCGGACTTCGACAATGACGGTCTTCGGGATGTCTATATCACTAACGGATACAAAAAGGATATTACCGATATGGACTTTGTGGATTATAACAATAATGCCACAACCTTTGGAAATACAGAGACCAAACGGGCAAAGCTAGTTGAACAAATCAAGAAAATGAAGGGTATCAAAAAATCCAATTTTTTCTTTAAAAATCTAGGTGACGCCCGGTTTCTGGAGGATACCGGAAACGCGGGATTGGCCTATCCCTCCTATTCCAATGGTGCCGCTTATGCAGATCTTGACCTTGACGGCGACCTCGATCTGGTCATAAACAATATCGATAATCCAGCATTCCTTTTCGAAAACAAAACGGATAAAAAAAATAAAAACTCCAACTATCTAAGGATTCGATTACCCTTGAACCAACAGGGTCTGGGGGCGAAGGTCTGGGTGTATTCCGGGGGAGTCTCCCATTATGCCGAACATTACCCCCAAAGAGGCTATCTCTCCTCTGTGGAACCTGTATTGCATTTTGGTCTCGGGAACGCGGAAAAAGTGGACTCCTTAAAAATAATTTGGCCGAGCGGGCAGGTATCGACTTCCAAAAATATCAAGGTCAATATAGAGTTGGCCCCAGTTCCCGAAGGCAAAGACCTTGAGGACAATTATATCTTACCGAAAGAAGAAACCGAAACTCCTCTCTATTTTACCCCATTAGCATCTGCAGGTCTGATTCCCTTTTCCCATACCGAAAACACCTTCGATGATTTCAAAAAATGGCCACTACACTTTCGTTCGTACAGTAAGTCGGGTCCGGTTATGGTTACCGGCGATATTAACAGCGACCTCCTGGATGATGTTTTTATCGGAGGTTCTTCCAACCAGCCGGGCCAAATTTTCATACAAAAACAGAAAGGTGGCTTTCAAAGTAGAACCCTAGCCGACAGCATAGGACAGGTTTCAGAGGATACCGCCGCAGCATTGTTCGATGCCGATGGCGATGGTGACTTAGATCTATATTGTGCCAGCGGAAGCTCCGAAAACTATTCCCGGCCAGAGCTGTATCAAGACCGATTATATATGAATGATGGAGAGGGAAGTTTTACACGGAATAGTAAGGCACTGCCAAAAATGGATGCGGCGGCGGGGTGCGTAATCCCAATCGACTTTGACAAGGATGGGGACTTAGATCTTTTTGTCGGCGGACGTATAGAGCCTACCGGATATCCGATGTCGCCCAAATCATATCTGCTCCGGAACGAGGGAGGCACTTTTACCGATGCAACCGATGAATCCGCTCCAGATCTAAGAAAACCGGGTATGGTCTCCGATGGCTATGCAACAGATCTAAATCAGGACGGATGGACCGATCTGGTCATGGTAGGTGAATGGATGCCCATTCAAGTGTACTACAACAACAAAGGCCGCTTAACACTTGATACACAAAGTAATGGCCTGGAAAAGACCAACGGATGGTGGAATTCTATCGATGCCGCGGACTTTGACCAGGATGGGGACCTCGATTTTATCGTCGGCAACTGGGGACTGAACAATCCGTTTAAAGCCACGGCAACGCAACCTGTTTCCATCTATGCAAAAGACTATGACAACAATGGGACCCTAGAAGCCATTTTCACCTATTACAATGATGATCGGGAGTACATCATCCATCCAAGAGGCACCCTAAATGCCCAAATACCGGGACTCAGTCGTAAAATCAAAGACTATCATACTTACGGAAACCTGGAATTTTCAGAAATCTTTGATTATAAAAATGATAAGGACATCAGCGTTTTCAGAGCCTACGAACTCGCTTCTGTCTATGTAGAAAACTTAGGAGATGGAAAGTTTAAGTATGTGCCGTTACCCGATCAGGCACAATGGTCGCCCATACTCGACTTTGCCATCGACGATATCAATAAGGATGGATTTCCGGATATTCTGGCCGTAGGTAACTTTTACGACACCGAGGTATTGACGGGTGGCTTTGATGCAGGTAACGGTTCATGTCTTTTGGGAAAAGGCGACGGTACCTTTAAGGATTTAGCCCCGAAAATAAGCGGGTTCGATATTCCCGGAGAAGCCAGGGCGATAAAAAAAATATCGACGGCCGACCCTAAGTCCTCATTGTACATTATTGGGCTACAGAAAGATAGTTTACAGATATTGCGAAGCACCGAGTAGTATTGTATTTGTACAATCGCTAATACTCCCCTTCGTGTTTAAAATCCCCGAACCGATATTTGACCGTCCGCTTTAGAGGAATCTGCATACCACCGGTCTCTTCCAGCCAATCGTAAATGGCAGTAGCCATCGACTTCGCGATCTCCTGTTTATCGGGGTCCGCGATCAAGTTGTGCATTTCGTCCGGATCGTTCTTCAGGTCGTACAGTTCGTTACGGTCCCAGATGCCCTGGTATTTGATGTATTTATATTGATCTGTTCGCATGCCATATACCGTTGGGGTCATGGGGAAATCATATTCCCAATAATATTCGTAGAAAATTTCCTCCCGGGAATTGGCGGTCGTATCCCCCGTCAAAATGGGAATAAACGACACGCCGGGCATGTTTTTCGGCTGCTCTATACCTGCTTCCGCCAAGACGGTAGGGCCGATATCAATGTTTTGGACCATCTGCTCAGGCTTTTTTCCACCTTCGAAAAGATCGGGACAGCGGACTAACAACGGCACTTTTACCGATTCTTCATAAAAATGGCGCTTATCGATCAAGCCGTGTTCGCCCCAGCTAAAGCCGTTATCTCCCATATAGATGACCAAAGTGGAATCGTCAAGCCCCTCTTTTTTAAGATAATCCATCACCGTGCCTATACTTTCATCCACCGCCAATAAGGTCTCACAGTAATCCACCACCATTTCATGGATGTCATTAAACCCGTGGTACATATAATCGACCCCGTGCCAGCTCACCCTTTGGTCGGCGACCCATTCGGGCCATTTTAGGTCACGGTATTCTCCCGTTAGGGTTTGTCCATAGGTGCTCGGCAGTTCTATTTTATTGCCCTTGTACCGCCCCTTATGACGGCGGGCCGGTTGAAAGCCCGCATGTACGGCCTTGTGGGAGAGGTACATAAAGAATGGCTTTTTCTTGTCTCGGTTCTCCAGCCAATCCACGGCATGTTCGGTCAAAAGGTCCGTGATGTACGTGGAGTCTTTATAGGTCGTTCGCTTGCCGTTGATGTTCAGCGTAGGATTGTAATATACCCCCTGGCCTACAAAACTTTCCCAATGGGTAAAGCCGGGCTGCGGTTCGTCGCCATGATCGCCCATATGCCATTTGCCGAAGAAGCCGGTCTGATAACCCGCCTTTTCCAAATATTCAGGGAAAAAAGTAAGGTTGCCGGGATTCGGCGCCTGGTTGTCAACAATGGTGTGCGTATGCGAAAACTGTCCCGTTAAAATAGATGCCCTACTGGGGGAACACAGCGAAGTGGTCACAAAGGCGTTCGGCAAATAGGCTCCTTCCGCAGCCAGTTTGTCCATGTTGGGGGTCTCGAGCCAAGGTACCTTGCCCGTAAAGCCCATGTAATCATACCGATGATCGTCGGTCAGTATAAAAATGACGTTTCGAGGTTTCTTTTTGGGTGGATTTTTGGGATTCGGGTTGGCCTGGGTTTTGACCGCCAAAAAAAAGATACTGGCAATTAGGATTAAAAAATTGAATTTTTTCATGGTTTTTTGTTGCGGTTGAGATTCTTTTGTTTCGAAGGGAAATTTACAGAAAAAATTGGGAATGCCGATATGGGGGAGATGTTTTCATATCTCACACTTTCCCAATCATACCTTTGTACCTCGTATTCCGTATTTTTTATTCCTTCCTTTGCTGTGCCATAAACCAGTCGTACAAAGCTTCCGTATCATAGGCCTGGGTCCACGAATTATGGCCTATTCCTTCATATTTGGTAAACCGAACCTCATGTCCCATTTCCCGCAATTTCTTAACCATGTCCTCGGATTCCGAGAAGGGAATGGATTGGTCTTCCATACCATGAAAAACCCATATGGGCAGATCTTTATCGATCCAGGAAGCATACGGAACGGGGGTCATCCCACAGACCACAGCCAAGGCCGCAAAGGTTTCCGGATATTGCACCGCCATTTCCCAAGCGGCGCCTCCTCCCCTGCTCAACCCGGTCAGGTAAATGCGGTTTTTGTCCACCCGGTTGTTTTCCACTACGGTATCCAATAGTTGCTTGACTACCCTGGTATCCCACCATTTCTTTTTATGTGGATTTTGTGGTGCCAATATCAAAAATGGGAATTTCTTTCCGCTGGCGATCAGTTTTGGTGGACCGTTACGTTTGACCGTTTCCAGACTATTGCCCGATTCTCCCCCGCCATGTAGAAACAACAGCAGCGGAAATTTCTCATTGTCTGCCTCTTCGTAATTCTCCGGAAAATAGAGATAGTAACTAATATTTTCCCTGGTAATTACCTCCTGCTCGGCATCGATCAACCGGGCTTTCGATTGAGAGGAGCAGCATTGAAAGGAAACTAGGATCAATAGGGGAAGAAATATTTTGTCGGTCATCCTAAAAAATTGAAAACATAAAGATATCAATTCTAGGATAAGAAAAAACATATAGGGAAGAGGCACCCCATAAGAAACGGATACCAAAAAAGGCATCCGTTTTATAGTAATAAGAATGGATCAACTATTATCGGTACAGCGTAAAATGCCCAACATACCGGGTTTCTCGCTTATCGTTCTGGTTGACCACGTACCAGTAATCGCCAGTGGGCAGTTCTTTGTTATCATACAGACCGTCCCATTCGCTGACCTGGTCCAGTTCTGCTACTACCCGACCGTAGCGGTCGTAGATGATAACCTCGATATCAGGGAAGAACTCCCTATTTCTGGGGGACCAAAAATCGTTCTCATTATCCCCGTTGGGACTAAAGAAGTTGGGGATTTCCAACATTCCGGTAAATTCAAAGGGAATGCTGACCGCCATCACACAACCATTCTGGTCGACAACGCGTACCTCTACCATACCACTTTCCGTGGTCGTATAGATGCCTTCGCTACCATAGGATTCCCCATTAAAGAAATACTCATAGCCGCCGAAACCACCAGCAGCTACCGCAGTAATCTCATTGGGCCCGGTTTTTTGTGCATTTAACATCAAGGGTTCGTAGGCCTCTATCGTAAAGTCCACGGAATTGGTACATCCGTTTTCATGATAGATATATACGGTGTGGTCGCCGGCGGGCAGATCCCCCCATGAAAGCTGGTCGGTTGCCATTGCGGTAATGGCATCTGTCGGATTGTTAGGGTCTAAGGCGAACAGAATTTCCGAAAGCCTGCTTTCGTCCTGTAAGGCAATACGGGTCGTGCTGTTCGGGAAAATTCCCTCACAGCCATATTCTACAATCGGTTCGGCAGTGAGGTCTACCCCGATTTCTATCGGTATTTGAGCTAAGGCACCACACAGATTGGCATCTTGGATAAATACAATATAGCTTACCCCGCCTTCCAGGTTCTCAAAATACAGGCCGTCGTTCCTGACGAACATCTCGCTGCCGTCGGAATCAGGACCGACTAATTTAGTCTCGTAATATTCGGCCGAAGTAACGGGGTCTATAAAGGGCGTACCTCCCGAAATGGTCAACTGTGCCGTGCCATCGGCGGCCCCGATACAGGTCTCGGGGGTCGTAACGACATCGGTTACCGTCAGCTCGTCGGGTTCGGTAACAGTAAGGACATCTTTTTCAAAACAACCGTTTTCGTCCTGGATCAGAATCTCGTAATCCCCGGCTGCCAAATCTTCGAAGGTATACTGTCCCGGAGTGGAAGCATCACTAAAAAACTCGTTAAAATTCGGGGCAATGGCAAATTGAATCAGACCGACCCCGCCATTAATGACTTCAAGTGTGAGGGTCCCATCGGCCTCTCCGGCACAGGATACAGGGGTTTCGGTCGATGTAAATACAATAGGTTCGGGCCTTTCAATTTCAAATGGACCCGCTATATCCTGACAGGTTGCCCCACTGGTTACACCTATATAGTATTGCGCGCCTTCCGGAAGGCCTTCAAAAGTCCCGAAATCTTGGGGACCACGGAATACGGTAGCCGTCGCGACGGGACTAAAAGCGTCTACGGGATCGCCGATATACAGCGTAAACATAGCGTTTCCTACCCCCCCATTGATGAACGATTCAATACGCCCGTCCAGTTCCGAGGCACAGGAAATATCGTCGGGGGTGTTCGGCAACAAGGTTATTCCAGAAGCGTCGGTCATGGTGATACCGTTCGAACGAACCGCCGTACAGACGTTGCTTACGTTTTTCTTGCGAACATCGACCTGATAGGTGATACCCGCATCGCCCGGAAAACGGAAACTTGTGCCTCCCATATCGGCATAGATACCGATTTGGGATCCGTTCTCGACCAATACATACTCATAGACCACGCTCGGATCGGGATCGGGATTTTCGATGGTCAATTCCATCTCGCCACGCCCCCCGCAACCGGGCACTTGGGTCTGTACTAATCGCGGACGGACGGGCGGCGGTGGAATCACCTCATAGGGGGGGGTCACGAAACTACAGTTGTAGCTCGAGGTTACCTCTATGGCATACCACCCGGCGCTGATCACCCCACCCGACGTACCGATAAAGGTCGGATCGTCTTGCAGTCCGCTGCGCTCACGTTCGTCAAGTCCGCTAGGCGTCGGCATTCCGGTCATATCGCTATCCAAATAGATCAGCTGATATTTGTATCCGGCACCCGAAACACCACCCTCGGCACCGGGATTACCGGTAGACATATTGAAAGCTTCCAGCACGGCATTGTTACCGCCCGGACACACCAGGTTCTGTGGCTCCCGGATTCCGGCACTAATAGCTGGAATCGGGGGCAAATTAATATCAAAAGTATCTGTACAGCCCTCGACGTCACGAATTTCGACTTGGTAGTCTCCGCTGGATAGATTGTTGAATACCTTTGTCGTACCGAAAGGAACGATTTCAACAAAGCCCGACCCATCATCCCATAGCAAGCGATACTCATAGGGAGTGGTATCCCATCCCCCGCTTCCGGTCGCAGAAATATTTCCAAGGTTGTCGTCACAGGTCACGTTGCCCACCTCTACGGCTACCACATCAAGTGCACCGTTCGGAACGCGTATGGTAGCCACTCCGCTATCCGAAGTACAGAAAGGCACCCCTGTGGCAACTACCTCCACAAAATAACTACCTCCGGGAAGTCCCGTGATACGTGCCGGATCTCCACTGACATCGGGGAAATTGTTGGTATCGAAACTTCCGGAATTGATTACCGTTGTTTTTCCGGTATCCGAAGCTTCAAAAACGCGATAGTCATAGGTTCCGGAATAATCGGATACCTCAATGAAAAGCCCGCCGTCACCACCGGGTACCGCACAGCGTACCGGGTTGGCCTCGGTAATCGTTACGGTGGGTTCGACGGGTAGGTTTACCGTATGTACGGGTAAGGGATAGTCGCATCCGCTAGGTGAATCGTCACGTACCACAAAGAAATAGTCCCCCGCATCGGGCAACAAAACGGTCGCCGTGCTGCCTCCGGTTACGGAAACGTCGGACACGGTGGTACTTCCGGGACCCGTAGTAATGACCGTAAAGTCTGTGGTACCCGTTACCGATATTTCGATACGCTCGGGGTTCGCACAGTTCAAGGCATCGATAACCGTAAAGGTCGGAACGACATCCATAGGCGGATTGATGGTCGGTAGGTCAAAAGTGGTCTGACAACCGTTTCCATCCATAGCGTATACCGTAATGTTTCGGGGCGAACCGTCGTCGACAATTTCAAAGGTATTGGCGGACTGATAGTTAAAGAAGCCTTCAATACTGTATTGATAGCCGCTGCCGACGGTTCCCGGGTTCGACGGATCGACGTTTACCGTAATAACCGTGGAGCTAAAGCGGTTGGCCGCCGGCTCGCAGGTAAAGTCCGGTGCAATGGCCGTTATCGCAAAATCGCTGGGCTCGATGATATCAATGGGACTGGATAGTGCGGAACAGTTTCGGGCCGTTAATACCTCGACCTGATATTGTGCAGGCGGAAGTCCGGTAAAGGAACCTGTATTGTTCCGGGTATATTCGGTGCCCGATGTCAGATTGTTCAAAATGTATTCGATGGGCGCATCGACGGCGGATGCGGGAACCAAAACGATATCGATACTGCCGTCATTGGAGCCGAAACAGGTAATATCCTGTTTGATTTCACTTTGAATGACCGGAGGCGTAGCCGCGTCAAGTTGGACGGCAACAATAAAATTACACCCGGTTTCGTTGTCGACAACCTCCACTTGATAGGTGCCGGGAGCGACCCCGGCAATGACTCCCGCATTTCGGTCACCGGTGATAGGCGACCCGATATCCGTTCCCACGCCATCCTGCAGTTGATATGTAAAATCATCGCTACCGCCGACCACGTTCATTGCAATCGTACCATCGGCCGCATTACAGGTGGGCATCGTACTAAAATCGCCGGAAGCGGAAAGGAATTCGTATACTTCGGCGGTGCCTTGGCCATTACATCCATTGGCATCGATCAGGTCGACCGTGTAAGTCCCCGGACTGCTTACCTGATAGGTATATTCATAAACTCCGTTACCGATATCCGTACCGAACTGGGTATCGCCTGCCAGGGTAAACCGGGGGGTATCTACCGATAACGGCACCCAAACCCTAACATCGAAGGAAGTGGCCGTAACGATACACTGGTTGGTCACCTCTATGGTAGGTGGATCTAAATCAGGATCAAGCTGGATGACCGTTCCGATATCGAACGAGGTACAACCTGAACCGTCCCTTACATAAATTTCGTAATTGCCTGCCAAGGCCACAAAAGTCGTTTCGGTGGTCCAGGCCGGATTGCCGGCGGTGGGTTCCGGATCGCCTTGGGGCTGGAAGAAAAACTCGTAAGGCCCTCCGTCGCCGCCCCTGCCCTGAACAGTTATCTGGCCTTCGGCGTTACAGTTGGCGGGCTCTTCCGCTAGGATATCGATGGCCGGCAGGTTCTCGTCGATGATGACCCCCGTGGCGTTCGAACAATTGTCCGTTAGATTGGTTACGATAATCTGGTAGTCGCCGGCAAGTGCCCCATAGGTATTCGTGTAAGGGTCGGCAATTGGGGCCACCGTTTCTATCAATGTGGTAGAACCGTCGCCGTTGTCCAGTATTTCGATACGGAGGTTGTCCGTTCCAACGGTGAATCCCGTAACTTCATAGGTAATCTCCCCATTCCTGTTCGTGATATCACAGGCACCGGGGGTGGAAGTGGCGGTAACGGCCAATGGGGAAGGTCCGTAAATTGGCGGAATCTCATCCAAATAAGTACATCCTGTGGCGGTATCGGTAACTTCGACGGTATAGGTCACGCCGAACTGGAGGCCGTTGAAAGTATGTCTTCTTGGAGGGCTATTGGGGCTAACGGGAGCCAACGGATCGTTTTCCAAACGGATTAAGAAAGGTCCGGTGCCCCCGACAATATCTACCGTTTCGCTAAAACCGGCCACATTACAGGCCGGTGTCGGCATGGGTACGGGGACTACCGTAAGATCTGCCTGGGTAATCTCGACTATTTCGATATCCCGGCATCCATTGGCATCCAAGGTAATTATGGTGTACGTACCGGGCACCAGGGCGGAGTCGGTCATATCGATAGGAAGGCTGGCGCGGGCCACGTCGTCCTGTTGGGCCACGATGGTACCCGTATTGTCCGCGATACGGAACGAAAAGTTTTCGGTACCGTTAATGACATTATCGATGCGAATGCCCCCGGAAACACCCCCTGCGCTACAGGTCGCAATTATTTCACTGACGGTGGCATCAGGAGACGGAGTGTTGTCCGTTCCCACCACCGCATTGTCAAGAACGGTCTCGCAGCCTCGCGCATCCCGGACCAAAAACGGATAAGAACCGGCTGCCAAATTGGAAAAGACCGTTTGGGTGGACCAGCCACGACCGTCGAAATTGATTTCGTAAGGCGGAACACCACTGGTTCCATCTGGCGTAATGGTCACCCGACCGTTATCGGTGCCACCGCAACTTACCGGAACAGGGGTCCACGCCGCCGGAGCAATACTAATCGGCGGATTCAAGGTAATCGGGGAAGAATCCGCCGTGCAGCCTTCGTTGTCAGTTACCCGGAACACGTACTCGCCGGGCACGTTAGTATCGAAATTAAAGGAACTGGCCGTCTGCGGGATCGCTGCGCCAAATGCCCCGCCATCAAGGCTTACCTCGTATTGCACCATGCCATATCCTCCGGAAACGTTGACATTAAGCCGACCATCGGTGCCGCCACAGGGTATTTCGGTTACTACACTCGTATTTACCCTGAACTGTGGCGCCACGGTCGTACTGATCTGTGCCCTACAGGTATTGCCATCGACTACCTCGATTGTATAATTGCCCGGGGTGAGCCCAATAAAAATAGGACTTCCCTGCAAAGGGCCGCCGTTGATACGGTATTGGTGCGATGATAAAGGAGCCGATCCCGCCGTGGAGGTAACACCAATGGTCGCTCCCGTTCCGGGCACATAACAATAATCGGAGGCCGGGGCATCCAAGGCGATGGAGGGAGCATCGATAGGGCTAAGATTGAAAGTATAGGTATCCGTACAACCTTCGGCATCCTCGACGGACAAGATATAGGTGCCCGTTTGGGTCAAGTTGTTAAAGGTACGGCTTGATCTAGGCCCGATAGGTGCACCGGTCGGGGGCTGCAAGGTATAGCGATATCCGCCCCAACCACCGGTCGTATTGCCGATGACCCTGCCCCGGTTGCCGTTGGCACAGCTCATGTCCGTTACGTTTGCGGTAAGGTCGATGGGCGCGGTCGGTGCTTCGATATCAAAAGAAGCCGTATCGGTACAGCCTGTATCGGCATCGGTAACGTTAATCGTATACGTACCGGCGCCCGAGAGGGGCAAGTCGACTTCCGCATCGTTCTGGGGCGCACTTTCGGGGCCCCCGTTAATATTATAGGTATAGTTGCTGCCAAAGCCATCTATCAGATAGGTGCCGGTGCCGTCCGTTGCCCCGGTACAGACCCTCAGGTCCCCACCCGATTTGACCCGGGCCCGGATCGAACTGATCGTGATTGGGGTAAAGGTTTCGGTATAGCTACAGTTTTGATCGTCGGTAATTCGGAAGGTATAGGTCGTACCGTTGGAAAGTCCCGTAAAAAGTCCCGTAGCGTTGCTGGCGGTCGTAGGGTTTACAATTTCATAGGTAGTGATAGGATGGGTGCTAGTGGGCGTCAATTGTAGATCGGAAGTGCCCAGCCCGCAATTGGTATTACTCTGTGCAAAATCGAGGTTCGTCGGGGGGGTGACCCCATTGATCGTAATGGCTGTCAGATCTCTTCGGCATCCGCTATCGTCAATAATTACGGGCGAATACGTACCGGCCGGCAGTCCCGAATAAACCAGGGCCGTAGAAAAAGTAACGCCGTCGATACTGAATTGGTATCCCGTACCCGATCCCCCGGTAAAGGGACCGTTAAACTCAATTTCACCGCCGGTCGTTCCGCCACCCAAATTACAGGATACATCGGAATTTTTGACCGCGGTTCCAGTAACGGTACCGACCTCGGTAACGCTTACCGAATCGGCAGTGCCATTGTTATCGGCATCGATGTCCATGATACACGAAAAAGCGCCGGAGGTATATTGTACCTGAATCGGGCTATAGCTTCCTGCCGCTACGGAAAGTACCGGGTTGTTGCTCCATGGATCTCCCGGTTGGGCCCTAAACCCAAGATCATAGCCCTTGGCATCGACGACCGTAAATTCCAATCGTGCTCCCCCGTTGGTACAAGTGCCGTCTACTCCCGCAACGGTAATATCCGGCGGGGTAAGTTCGGCGACGTTCGCCGATGCCGTAATGGTACAGCCGTTCGCATCGGTAATCAAAAAATCATAGGTGCCGGGGTTGGTCACCGTTTCTACCCTTGACGTTGAATAAGAGGGACTTGAGGGCCCGCTTCCATTTACTATATAGGAATAAGGCGGCGTACCCCCGGATGTATATACTGTGATGTCTACACTACTGATACCACAGGCCGCACTAAAACTATTGTTCGGCTCGGCGGATGCGGAAAGTGCAGAAACCCCGGCACCGATGATGATGGGGTTGTTCGAGGTATCCCTGTCCTGTCGGGGAGGGTCGATTCCGTTAGCGGGATCTCCGGCACATTGGGCGGTTTCGACCTGTACCGTATACGTGCCGAAACCTACGGCGGAAAACGTATACGGATTGTCGGGAATAAAGGCGGTAAATTCCTGGGCCGTTCCAGTTTCGTCCAATAAAGTGTACTTATATGGACCGGGAACGTTGCCTGCCGTTACAGTAATCGTTCCGGTATCCCCAGAACAGTTCGCATCGGTAAAGCTTACCTCAATGTCGATAGCCCGCTGCTCAATCGTGATAGGAGCGTATGGATACTCACAGGTATTCGGCGTATTACGCAACCGTGCCTTGACAATGTAGGTATCAGGACCCAAATTATTGAATATAGGCCCCTGCCACGGCCCAAACCCGCTACCGCTATTGATACTGAACTCATAGGCACTGGAAAGGCCCGTAATCTGAATCCTTCCCGGTACACCACATATATTATCGCTTTTTACAAAGCTCTGGGTAATAGAACTTTTCTTGACCTTAAAAAAATACTGTTGCCCATCGGCCACCACACGGAATTCCGCGCCCGATCCGGAAGGAATCGTGCTGGCATCGAGGTTAAAAGGTTCTCCCGTGGCTACTTCAGTATAACAGCCAACGGTCGTGTTGGGGCAATCGG
This sequence comes from uncultured Flavobacteriaceae bacterium, assembly GCA_963734985.1. Taxonomy (GTDB): domain Bacteria; phylum Bacteroidota; class Bacteroidia; order Flavobacteriales; family Flavobacteriaceae; genus Pricia. Next base: position 99,854 of record CAVTJB010000002.1, on the reverse strand, counting down.
TATTGATGTCGGGAGAGCAGCTTCCTCCCAAACGCTGCCAGGAAACGGAACCGTAGCTACCGGAAAGGGAAATCGATCGATTATCCGAATCCCCGCAAAGATTGAAACGCGACACCGTAAAACCGTTCACACTACAGCCCACTTCTTCATCCGCCCCTTGAATAATGGTCGCGAACATTGCAGCAGCGGTTGTACTGGCGACATTACTCTTGTTAACCGGGCCTTGCGTAGTTTCAGGAGCCATTTCGGCCGCTTCTTTATTTCGATTGGAAACCGCTTCGTTCAACTCAGAGGCGACCTCGGTGAAAAAGGCATGGACCTTGTTTTTGGCTATGGCGGTGGTACCTAACGCTGAAAAGAGCAGCAATAAGAAGGCGTACAGAAGGTGCCGTAGTTTTTTTGGAAGCATAGGTTAAGTCGTATTGAGTCGAGTAAAGTCGCGATTTGGGATGGCGGGCTCTTCTTCGTGTAATTCTTTGTACTTATAAAATTTGGTTTATCTTTAGCTGCCGATGTCAATATAAACCGTCGTTCGACTGCCATAATATTATTATTTAACGTAGAATCATGGGAAAAAGTGTACTGCTATCCTTTCTATTCCTTTCATTGCTTGATCTATCATGTGCTCAAGAACCTGAAAACAAGGTAGATATACCTGAAAAGATACCTTTTACCGCGGAACTGTTAATCGACGAAATACCCGTTCCATGGGGTATGGCGTTCTTGCCCGATGGCAGTATGCTGATCACCGAGATTTCGGGAGATCTGATCCATTTTAAGGAGGGTCAAAAAACGATGGTCTCAAACGTACCGGAAATCTATAAAAGGGGACAAGGGGGACTTTTGGATATTGCCCTCCACCCCGATTACGCAAACAACGGATGGATCTATATTTCCTATTCTTCGGAGCAAGGGGACAATAAAGGGGGAAATACCGCTTTGATGCGGGCCAAGCTCAAAAATAACGCGCTGGTAGATAACGAGTTATTGTACAAGGCAATACCTAATACTACAAAGGGACAGCACTTCGGATCACGAATCGTTTTCGGTAATGATGGGCATCTTTTTTTGTCCATCGGGGAGCGTGGCGATCGAGATACCAATCCCCAGGATATTACGAGGGACGGGGGGAAAATTTATCGTTTCAATGATGACGGTAGTATTCCCGATGGCAATCCCTTTGTCGATAGAGAGGGTGCCAAAACCGCTATTTACAGTTACGGACACCGCAATCCCCAAGGCTTGGCCAAAAATCCCGAAACCGGGGAAATCTGGGAGAACGAGCACGGCCCACGGGGCGGCGACGAAATCAATATTATCGAGGCCGGCGCGAACTACGGATGGCCCTTGGTGACCTACGGCATTAACTACAGTGGAACAGAGATAACCGATAAGACCGAAATGGAGGGTATGACCCAGCCGATTCACTATTGGGTTCCCAGTATCGCACCCAGCGGGATGGCCTTTGTTTCTTCGGATAAATATGGGGAAGATTGGAAAGGAAGCGTGCTGGTCGGTTCGTTAAAGTTCCAATACCTCGAACGCCTCGCCATGAATGGAAACAAGGTGGTCAAACGGGAAAAGCTGATGGAGGGTATGGGACGGGTTCGCAATGTGAAGGAAGGTCCCGATGGACTTATCTATGTGGCCGTTGAGGGGAAAGGGATTTATAAACTTGTCCCAAAAGCTTAATGGTTATTCGTGTCGGGCCGAGCGCAGTCGAATGTCAGGTCAAATTGAGCTCAGTCCGAGGTCAGGTCAAAAGCAGTCGGATCTCAGGTCCAGCCTTAGCCGAATGTCAGATCGAGCGCAGTCCGTGGTCAGTTCAAAAGCAGTCGAATCTCAGGTCCAGCGCAGTCCTAGTCAGGTCAAATTGAGCTCAGTCCGAGGTCACAAAAGCAGTCAGATCTCAGGTCCAGCCTTAGCTTAATGTCAGGTCGAGCGCAGTCGAGACCTCCAGCAAAACTACCATATTTCATGAAGTCATACTATGTCTATATTCTACTCTGCTCCGATGGATTAACCTATACAGGCTTTACCAACGACCTTTCAAGGAGATTCGATGAACATCGAAATGGATTGAACAAAACTTGTTTTACACACAAAAGAAGACCGGTCGAACTTATATTTTCCCAGGAATTCAACGATGTGGAACAAGCTATTTACTTTGAAAAGAAAATAAAGAAGTGGAGCGGTAAAAAAAAGCTTGCATTGGCCAATGGAGACTTTAACATGCTCCAGATATTGGCGGAATGCCGAAACATGACCCATTCGGATTTTAAACCGGGTTCCAAGCTTTGAGGTCTCGACTGCGCTCGACCTGACAGGTCATCGGGTGGAGCGCAGTCCGAGACCAGGTCAAATTGAGCTCTGTCCGAGGTCAGTTCAAAAGCAGTCGGATCTAAGGTCCAGCGCAGTCATAGTCAGGACAAATCGTGCTCTGTCCGAGGTCAGTTCAAAAGCAGTCGGATTTCAGGCCGAGCGCAGTCGGATGTCAGGTCGAGCGCATTCCGAGACCAGGTCAAATTGAGCTCTGTCCGAGGTCACAAAAGCAGTCAGATCTCAGGTCCAGCCTTAGCCTAATGTCAGGTCGAGCGCAGTCGAGACCAGGTCAAATTGAGCTCTGTCCGAGGTCACAAAAGCAGTCAGATCTCAGGTCCAGCCTTAGCCTAATGTCAGGTCGAGCGCAGTCGGATGTCAGGTCGAGCGCAGTCGAATGTCAGGTCGAGCGCAGTCGAGACCTCCCCGCCTCTAACGCCGCCTTCACCGAACCATGTTTTTTCAGCATTTCCTCGGCTTCGGAATAGGAGATTCCCAAGCCTTCCATAACATAGCGCGTACCGCGATCGACTAGTTTATTGTTGCTGAGCTGCATGTTGACCATTTTGTTGCCTTTAACCCTGCCGATCTTGATCATCAAGGCGGTGGAGATCATGTTCAGCACCAATTTTTGCGAGGTACCACTTTTCATGCGGGTGCTTCCGGTAACGAATTCCGGACCGACATCTACGGCCATGGTGATATCGGCAGCTTCGGCCAAGGGGGAACCGGGATTATTGGTAATGCCCGCTGTCAACAATCCGTTGTCTTTGGCGTCATTGATACCTCCAAGAACATAGGGCGTCGTTCCGGATGCCGCAATACCGACGACCACATCGTTGTTACCGATATCGTATCCCATCAAATCTTTCCAAGCTTGCTTCGCGTCGTCCTCGGCATGTTCGACCGATTTTCGGATGGCGGTATCCCCGCCGGCGATGAGCCCGATGACCCGGGTATGCGGCATTCCATAGGTTGGGGGGATTTCCGAAGCATCCAGGATACCCAATCGTCCGCTAGTGCCCGCCCCGATATAAAACAATCGCCCTCCGCGTTCAAAACGCTCTGCCAGGGCATCGACCAGTTTCGTAATCTCGGGGATGACCAAAGCCACGGCATCGGCCACTTTTCGGTCCTCTTCGTTCATTTTGGTGAGGATGGAAAGGGTATCCAACTGCTCCAGATTTTCGTGGTTGGAGGGAGTTTCAGTAATTTTTCTATACGTCATCGGAGTATGTTGTTGGACCCTTCTACTTCAGTTGATGCTGACCCCAATCGAAGTATCCAGGGTACCAGACTGGTTTTTTAGACCTCCCAAAGATAGGAAATCTATGTAGGCAAAATATCCTTTTAATCCCTACATTTGTATTTAGCGCTGTACAGAACCCATATTATTGATAGATGAAAACCACCCTAGAAAAAAAAGCGGCCGACATTAGCTACCAGCCCGTCGGCCAATTTGAAGAAACCCGTTTTGAAAAAATCCATAACGTCATTTTTTCGAACTCCAACGAAGCATCCATCAAGGTTGCGGAAGAAATCGCGGAGCTAATCCGTAAAAAACAGGCATCGGAAAAACAATGCGTACTAGGCCTGGCCACAGGATCCTCACCCATCCGGGTGTATGAGGAGCTAGTGCGGATGCATAAAGAAGAAGGACTAAGCTTTGCGAACGTGGTCACCTTCAATCTTGACGAGTACTTGCCCATGGAAAAGGAAAACCACCAGAGCTATTGGTACTTTATGCACGAAAATCTCTTCAACCATATCGACATTCCCAAAGAGAATATCCATATTCCAGATGGCACCGTCGAGGCCGACGAGGTTATCGATTATTGTCTATCCTATGAAAAGGAAATCAAAAAATTCGGGGGACTCGATTTTCAACTCTTGGGTATCGGACGTACCGGACATATCGGTTTTAACGAACCGGGTTCCCATTATAACTCCGGCACCCGGGTCATTACCTTGGACCATATAACCCGGGTCGATGCCGCCCCGGGATTTTTGGGCATCGACAACGTACCGCGAAAGGCCATTACCATGGGTATCGCCACCGTACGCCATGCCAAGCGGATCGTTCTTCTGGCCTGGGGGCAGAACAAGGCCGATATCATTCAGGAGACCATTGAGGGAGAAATTTCCTCATCCGTACCCGCTACCTATCTCCAAGAGCACCAAAATTGCACCTTCGTGCTAGACACCGGTGCCGGCAGCGAGCTTACCCGGAACAAGACCCCATGGTTGGTCGATGAATCGCTGGATTGGACGGAAGAGCTTACCGCCAAGGCGGTCGTATGGCTCTGCAGCTTGACCGGTAAATCTATCTTGAGCCTGACGGACAAGGATTATAACGACAACGGGATGTCGGGTCTGCTCGCCCTGCAGGATTCCTATGATCTGAACATTCGTATGTTCAACCGTTTGCAGCATACTATCACCGGATGGCCAGGCGGAAAGCCCAACGCCGATGATACCAATAGACCCGAACGTGCCGAACCTTCGAAAAAAAGGGTGATTATCTTTAGTCCGCATCCCGATGACGACGTCATATCCATGGGCGGCACTTTAGACCGCCTTATCGAGCAGGGGCATGAGGTACATGTGGTCTACCAGACTTCCGGCAACATCGCCGTATCTGACAAGGAGGCGCTAAAGTTCGCGGAAATTTCAAAAAGAATCTACCAATCGAAAGAAGCCCAGGAAATAATCGATTTTATCAAGGAGAAAAAGGAAAGCAGTTACGATACGAAGCAGGTACTCCGTTTAAAAGGGGATATCCGCAGGGGCGAATCCTATGCTGCCGTCCGGTACTTAGGATTGGATGATGCCAATGCCCATTTTCTGGACCTTCCCTTTTATGAAACCGGCCGCATCAAGAAAGACAACCTTTCCGAAGCCGATATGGCGATAATGGTAGATATCATCAAAAAAATCAAGCCCCACCAAATTTACGCCGCCGGTGACCTGGCCGATCCGCACGGCACCCATAAAGTCTGTCTTGATGCCGTGTTTGCAGCGGTCGAACGCTTAAAATCGGAGACGTTCATGAAAGACTGTTGGATTTGGTTGTACCGCGGTGCTTGGCACGAATGGGATACGAACGAGATAGAAATGGCGGTACCCATGAGTCCCAGTCAAGTCTTGCGCAAGCGGAACGCCATTTTTGCCCATCAATCCCAGAAGGACGGCGTTATGTTCCAAGGCGACGATTCAAGGGAGTTTTGGATGAGGGCCGAAGAGCGCAACAAGGAAACTGCGGACCGGTACAACGAATTGGGCTTGGCAGATTATGCGGCGATGGAGGCGTTCGTGAGATATCGGTTCGAGTAAATGATTCAAAAAGACAAATGGGCGTGGGCCTGGGTTCCCGTTCTGTACCTAACACAGGGGCTGCCCTATGTACTGGTGGTAACGGTATCCGTGATAATGTATAAAAAACTGGATGTCAGCAACGAAGATATCGGGCTATATACCAGTTTGCTCTATCTTCCGTGGGTTTTGAAGCCGTTGTGGAGTCCGTTTGTCGACCTGAAAAGCACCAAGCGCAACTGGTTTTTAGGGATGCAACTGCTAATCTCGGTGGCGCTTTTAGGTGTAGGCCTGACTCTTCCGACCAACCTGTTCTTCACCACAAGCCTGGCCTGTTTTTGGATGGCCGCCTTTGCCTCCGCCACCAATGATATCGCTTCGGATGGGTATTATATGATTGGACTTACGGAAGAAAAGCAGTCCTTTTTCGTGGGAATGCGCAGTACTTTTTACCGTTTGGCCATGGTCACCGGGGAAGGCCTTATCGTGGTCTTAGCGGGATTTCTGGAACACCGGTACGGTGACAACACCAAGGCCTGGAGCATCACCATGACGGCCGCCGCGTTTTTAATGTTGGCACTCACTCTTACCAACTTTTTCGTGACTCCGAAGTACGAATCTTCGACGGCCATTTCCAAAGATAGACCCGAAGGATTCCTTGGGGTATTTTCCTCCTTTTTCCAAAAGAAAAATATCGGTATTGCGCTGGCGTTTATTCTGACCTTCCGATTGGGAGAGTCACAGCTTGTTAAAATGGCCGCCCCGTTTTTGTTGGACACCCCGGAAAAAGGGGGTTTGGGCTATTCCACTGAACAACTAGGGACGATTTTCGGTACTGCCGGTGTTATATTCCTTTCCCTTGGTGGTATTGTGGGCGGTATACTGATTTCAAGGGACGGACTTAAAAAATGGATGTTGCCTATGGTGCTTTCGTTAAATATACCCAATATTCTCTATGCGATTTTGGCGATGACCGATACTACCAATATTTACGCCGTTACCGGCACGGTGATATTTGAAAAATTTGGCTATGGCTTCGGGTTTGCGGCCTTTTTAATGTTCCTCATCTACGTGGCAGAGGGAAAGTCAAAGACTTCGCACTATGCCATCGCCACCGGTTTTATGGCCCTGGGCATGATGCTTCCGGGAATGTTGTCAGGGTTTATCCAGCAATGGCTTGGCTATAGCGGCTTTTTCGTTTGGGTGGTCATCGCCGCCCTGCCCGCCTTGTTTTTGTTGAAGTTTATCGAATATCCCGCCGATTTTGGAAAGAAATCCACAGCAACGGATGTTTAGCGTTCCCTCCTATCAAAAAGCAAACCTTCGCATGAGCCTCCGCGAAAAAACGGGACAGCTGTTCATGCCCGCCGCTTTTATCAACGATACCGAGGCCGAAATCCGCCAGCTTGAAAAATTGATCGCAGCCCATTATATAGGCGGACTTTGTTTTTTCCATAGCCGGGCCAGTGCAGCCACTAATTTCGAGGGAGCCAAAAAAGTCGTTCGTAATGAAAAAAGCTTCGACACCTTGAAAAACCTTATCCAACGCTATCAAAAAGCGGCAAAATTTCCCCTGTTGATTGCCATCGATGCCGAATGGGGATTGGCCATGCGTATCGAAAATACGCCGCAGTACCCCTATGCTATTACCTTGGGAAGCCTTGAGGATGACCGAACGGACCTGATCTATGAGGTCGGCGCAAGTATTGCCAGGGATTGCCGGGCAGCGGGTATCCATTGGAACTTGGCACCCTGTGTCGATATCAACAACAACCCCGATAACCCCGTCATCGGATACCGTTCTTTTGGGGAAGACAAATTCAAGGTATCCGGAAAGGCGCTGGCCTTTATCGAAGGTACCCAAAGCGAAGGCGTGTTGACCAGCATCAAACATTTTCCGGGTCACGGCGATACGGCAACGGATTCCCATTTGCAACTTCCCTTGATAAATAAATCCAAGGAAGCCCTTCTCGAAAACGAACTCTATCCCTTTCAAAAACTTATCGATAAAGGGGTAGACTCGGTAATGGTAGGCCATTTATCCGTCCCCGCCTTGGCGGAGGGCTCAAGCATATCCTCGAGCCTATCCAAAGAAATCATCACGGGATTGTTAAGAGACGAAATGGGTTTTGATGGTGTCGTCATTTCCGATGCGCTGAACATGCACGCCGTCACGAAAAACCATCCCGTTGAAGGCGAGCTGGAATGGCTGGCCTTCGATGCCGGCAACGACCTTCTCTGTTTTGCGGACCATGTGGAGCAAGGTATCGAGACCATCCTGAAAATGGCTACCGCTGAACAAATCAATGTCAGTTTTAAAAGGATATGGAGGTTGAAGGAAAAAGTACAAGCTTCGGCCGCCCTCAGCGAGCAGATTTCCGTGCCCGGTCTGCCATCGAATAGCAAAGGTTCAAACGCGACCCCTGTTTCGGACTCCAGCACAAATTCAAGTCAAAATTCGGCTTCAAGTCAAAACTTGGGCTCGGAATCGGTGCCACACCCCAAAAATGCCGATGGACTGAACCGGAAAATTGCGCAAGAAAGCCTGACTCTGCTCAAAGGTTCGGAGCGTGATATTTCCAATTTTAGGAAAAGGAATTGCATGGGTGTTTCAATCCCCGAAAATAGGGAAAACCCCTTTTTTACATCCATCCAAAAAAGCAAAGCTTTTAAATCGGTTGCTTCCCCCGATGGTTTTGTCAGGGATGGGGAATACATCCTTTTGGCCGTTTTCCCCCCGCAGGCCAAGCCGAAGGATAATTTTGGATTTAGTAGGGAAGAATTGATCTTTATCAACGAACTTATCGAGACGGAAAATGTCATACTATATCTATTTGGAAATCCCTATGTGCTGAATTACATCAATTTCGAAAAGACTACGGCAACGGTTATCGCCTATCAAAATTTTGAGGTTTTCCAAGACATTGCGGCCGATCATTTTTTAGGTAACTTACAGGCGAAAGGGAAATTGCCCGTAACCGTATCTCTATAAATATGAAAACCTACGAAATCTTAGGCTTGATGTCCGGTACCTCATTAGACGGGCTCGATCTCGCCTTTTGCCACATCTGGCAGGCCGGGCAAAGCTGGAAATTCCATATCAAGCAAACCAAGAGCGTTCCCTATTCCTCAGAAATGCAGCGAAAATTACGGGATTCCATTTTTCTGCCCGCAGAAGAACTTCTGAGTTTCCATAATTCTTACGGAACTTGGCTGGGCGAGCAGGCAAAAATGTTCATCGACGAAAATTCGCTTACAGTGGACTGCGTTGCCAGCCATGGCCACACCACACACCATCGACCTGAAATGGGGCTCACCTTTCAGCTCGGATCAGGGCAGCATGTGGCCAATGCCAGCGGCCAAAAGGTCATCTGCGATTTTCGTACTAACGATGTGTCCTTGGGCGGCCAAGGGGCCCCCTTGGTCCCTATCGGCGACAAACTTCTTTTTGGGGAATACGATTTCTGTTTGAATCTGGGAGGTATATGCAACATTTCTTTCGACCTACATGACGAGCGTATCGCCTATGATATCGGTCTGGCCAATATGCTCTTGAACCACATCTCCCGGAAACATGGGCTGGAATACGATGAAGGTGGAAGGTTGGCGCGCGGTGGCCAACTCAATACCGAATTGTTGGAAAAACTGAATGATCTGGAATATTACCGAAGGCCCTACCCCAAATCCATCGGCTATGAATGGTTCGTAAAAAAGGTTATCCCCATTATCAACAGCACGAACGACAGCATGGAAAACCTTTTGCATACGGGGATCCATCATATTGCCGAACAAGTGGCCGTTCAGATAGCGGTCAACTCCCGCCAATCCGAAAATTCCCTTTTGGTCACGGGGGGCGGAGCCTTGAACGAATACCTAATAGAGACCTTACGGAAAAAACTGGGGGCCGGCACCAAGGTGACCGTACCTCACCTAAAGTTGATCGAATTCAAGGAGGCCCTGGTCTTCGCTTTTATGGCCGTTCTACGAATAGAACGCAAAACCAATGTGTTACACTCTGCCACCGGGGCGGAACGGGATTCTTTAAGCGGGGTGGTTTACTTGCCTACCTGACAAGTCGATTAATAATTACTATCTTGACCCATCAAAAAGACCCTCCCATGTCCGAAAAACAAAAACATGCCACCGCCTATTGGAAGGAAAACGTCCGGTACCTTTTTATCCTTTTGTCCATCTGGTTCGTCGTTTCCTACGGCGCGGGAATACTTTTTAAGGATGCCTTGGACAGTATTCGCCTGGGCGGGTTCAAACTGGGTTTCTGGTTCGCACAACAGGGCTCCATATATATTTTTGTCATATTGATATTTGTGTATATCCGATTGATGAACAAGCTGGATAAGAAGTATGGATTTGATGAATAGATTTACAACCAAATAAACCCTATTTATGGACGTTCAAACCTGGACCTATCTGCTCGTAGGCATCACCTTCGCACTCTATATCGGTATCGCGATTTGGTCGCGTGCGGGCTCGACCAGTGATTTTTATGTTGCCGGCGGCGGCGTCTCACCCTTGGCCAACGGTATGGCGACCGCAGCGGATTGGATGTCCGCCGCCTCCTTTATTTCCATGGCGGGCATTATCGCCTTTGCGGGCTACGACGGTTCCGTGTACCTGATGGGATGGACGGGCGGGTATGTACTTCTCGCCCTACTGCTTGCCCCATACCTGCGAAAATTCGGTAAGTTTACGGTTCCCGATTTTATCGGCGATCGCTACTATTCCAAAACGGCACGTATCGTGGCGGTGATCTGTGCCCTCATAGTTTCCTTTACCTATGTAGCGGGGCAGATGCGCGGGGTGGGAGTCGTTTTTTCCCGGTTTTTGGAAGTGGACATCAATATGGGGGTCATCATCGGTATGGTCATCGTTCTCTTCTACGCAGTTTTAGGAGGGATGAAAGGCATCACCTATACCCAAGTGGCACAATACTGCGTGCTGATATTCGCCTTTATGGTGCCGGCCATTTTTATATCCATCCAAATGACTGGAAATCCTGTGCCCCAAATCGGCATGGGCTCTCCCTTGAACGACGGCTCGGGCACCTATTTGTTAGATAAATTGGATGGATTATCCACCGAACTGGGTTTCGCGGCCTATACCGAGGGAAAAAAGTCGATAGTGGATGTCTTTGCCATCACCCTGGCCCTGATGGTGGGTACGGCGGGGCTTCCCCATGTCATCGTCCGATTCTTTACCGTCAAGCGGGTGAAGGATGCCCGTAAATCTGCAGGATGGGCCTTGCTACTTATCGCCATTCTCTATACCACGGCTCCCGCTGTTTCTGTGTTCGCCAAGACCAATCTCCTGAAGACCGTGAGTGATCAGGCCTATGCCGACATGCCCATGTGGTTCAAGAATTGGGAAACTACCGGACTTTTGACATTTGATGATAAAAATGCGGACGGCCATATCCAGTATGTTGCCGACGACGTGGCCAACGAACTGATTATCGATAACGACATCATGGTCTTGGCCAACCCCGAGATCGCCCAGCTCCCTGCCTGGGTCATTGCCCTGGTAGCGGCAGGTGGACTCGCAGCGGCCCTATCCACCGCGGCCGGCTTGCTATTGGTGATTTCGTCATCCGTATCGCATGATCTGATTAAAAAAACCTTTCGGCCCGACATTTCCGAGAAAGGAGAGTTGTGGGCGGCCCGTATTTCTGCCACCGTAGCCGTGGTGGTGGCAGGCTATTTTGGTATCAATCCCCCTGGATTTGTGGCGGCAGTGGTCGCTTTGGCCTTCGGTCTGGCGGCGGCTTCGTTCTTTCCCGCTATCGTCTTGGGTATATTTTACAAAAAGATGAACAAGGAAGGGGCCATTGCGGGAATGATTGTCGGTATCATTGCGATGTTATTGTACATGATGAAGTTCAAGTTCGATATGTTCGGTGGTGGAACAGCGGATGATTGGTGGTTCGGTATCTCTCCCGAAGGCTTCGGCACTGTGGCCATGATTCTCAATTTCACAGTATCGATCGTCGTCATGCAATTCACGCCCGACCCCCCTGCGGAGGTTCAGGAAATCGTAGAGGATATCAGGATTCCCAGCGGGGCCGAAAAGGCGTCAGGGCACTGAATTTATTTCGAAGATGACAAGATTTTTTAGTAACTTCCAGTCTCATTTACCTACTGACCCTTTAGACTTTATTTGGAACCGAAAAAATCCCATTTTACATGTAGAATAAAAAATTCAAACCAGGTCATGGTAAAGCCCCATTAACTAATAATGCAATTATAACTTCTTTTTCAATGAGTAACTATCACATAAAACACCTAGAGGAATATTATCAAGTTTACCGCAAATCCGTCCGCAATCCCGAAAGCTTTTGGGAAGAGATTGCCGAAGAGCATTTTGTATGGCGGAAAAAATGGGACAATGTACTGAGTTGGGATTTCTCAAAGCCCGAAATCAAATGGTTCGAAGGTGCAAAACTGAACATCACCGAGAACTGTATTGACCGGCACATCCCTACCCGTGGCGACAAGACCGCTATACTTTTTGAGCCCAACAATCCCGAAGAAGAGGCGCAGCATATAACCTACCGGCAGTTACACGAAAGGGTCTCCCGCATGGCCAACGTCTTAAAAGATCACGGCATCAAAAAAGGCGATCGGGTCTGTATCTATCTGCCCATGATTCCCGAGCTGGCCGTTTCGGTATTGGCCTGTGCCCGGATTGGTGCGATACACTCCGTAGTATTCGCCGGTTTCTCTTCCAATGCATTGGCCAGCCGTATCAATGATGCGGACTGTAAAATGGTGTTGACCTCCGATGGGTCTTACCGCGGCTCGAAGACCATCGATCTCAAGGGTATTGTGGATAAGGCCCTGGAGGACTGCCCCAGTGTCGAAAACGTATTGGTGGTTAAACGCATCGACAACGAAATCTATATGAAGGAAGGAAGGGACAAATGGTTACAGCCCCTGTTGAAAGAGGCCTATGCCGATTGCGTCGCCGAGGTCATGGATGCCGAAGACCCGCTGTTCATTCTCTACACTTCCGGATCGACCGGTAAGCCAAAAGGCATGGTCCATACCACGGGCGGGTATATGGTCTACACCGCCTATACCTTCAAGAATGTGTTCCAGTACCGCGAAAACGATATTTACTGGTGTACCGCGGATATCGGTTGGATTACCGGGCATTCCTATATCGTTTACGGACCTTTGGCCAATGGGGCTACCACGGTCATGTTCGAAGGCGTACCCTCCTACCCCGATTTCGGCCGGTTTTGGGAAGTCGTCGAAAAGCACAAGGTCAATCAATTTTATACTGCCCCTACCGCCATCCGGTCGCTGGCCAAACAAAAACTGGAATTTGTGGAAAAGCACGATCTTTCGAGCCTCAAAGTCTTAGGTTCCGTCGGCGAACCCATCAACGAAGAGGCCTGGCACTGGTACAATAACAATGTAGGCAAGAACAAAAGTCCCATTGTCGATACTTGGTGGCAGACGGAAACAGGCGGCATCATGATCACACCGATTCCTTACGTTACCCCGACTACGCCCACTTATGCCACTCTTCCCTTTATCGGAATCCAGCCGGCCCTGATGGACGAGGAAGGAAATGAAATTAAGGGCAACCAGGTCGATGGACGACTTTGCATCAAGTTCCCGTGGCCAGGCATAGCCCGCACCATTTGGGGCGATCATGACCGCTATCGCGACACCTATTTTTCAGCGTATAAGGATAAATATTTTTCGGGAGACGGTGCCCTACGGGATGCGGTAGGCTACTACCGTATCACAGGCCGCGTTGACGATGTGGTCATCGTCTCTGGCCATAACCTGGGGACGGCACCCATCGAGGATGCGATCAACGAACACCCGGCCGTGGCGGAAAGCGCCATTGTTGGCTTTCCGCATGATGTTAAAGGAAATGCGCTGTATGGGTTTGTAATCTTAAAAGAAACGGGAGAGAGTAGGGACCGCGACAACCTGAGAAAGGAAATCAACCAACAGATTACCGAACATATCGGCCCCATAGCTAAATTGGATAAAATCCAGTTCGTTTCAGGGCTTCCAAAAACAAGAAGTGCAAAAATCATGCGACGCATCCTTAGAAAAATCGCCTCGCACGATGCATCCGATCTCGGCGATACCAGCACCTTGCTGAATCCAGACGTCATCGATGAGATTAAGGAATATGCATTGTAAAGCCTTGCGTTATACCGTGGCCACCGCGCGATCCCGGCGTCTCACCGACCACATGATTCCCAAAGAAATCAAACCGCAAATGGCTAAGCCCACGAACATCGGCCAGACCGTATCCTGCACGAAACCGCCGATATAGTTGGCAATGGGTACGGCCATTACGGTAGAAACAAACCCATTTATAGCCGCACCAATACCCGCAATATGTCCGATGGGCTCCATAGCAATGGAACGAAAATTTCCCCATAAAAAGCCGAGACAGAAAAACTGTGCGAACAAAAATAGCACGAGCACGGCAACGTTAGGGTTCTGACTTCCATAGAAAATCATGACATACAGCAACGCAATGGCGCAAAAGGCAGTTTGGGCCATCAGTGCCAACTTGCGCATCCCAAAGCGCATGACCAAAGTGCCGTTCAGAAAAGTGGACAGGCCTACGGAGCCTGCAAGGCCCGCAAAAATATAGGGAAAGGATTCCACCAGTCCGTATTGGTCCTCGAACACGTGCTGCGAGGCACTGAGGTACACTAAAAAGGAACCGGTTATAAAGCCTGAGGTAAAGGTGAAGGCGACAGTTTCCTTATATTTCAAATATTCCCGTAGTCCATTTACCATGACTTTTCCGGAAAAAGGAATCTTGAATCGGGGCTTTAAGGTCTCCGCCTGGCGTTTCCAGAACCAAACCGCGACAATCAGAGCGAAAAAGAGCTGCACATAGAAAATAGCCTCCCATCCCAAGGCATCCAATATCCATTTGCCGATAGTGGGAGCAACTACGGGTATCAGAATAAAGAAGGCGGTAACGAACGACATGATCCTGGCCATATAATCACCTTTGTAAGTATCGCGAATAATGGATATGGCAATCGTTCGCGGTGCCGAAAGTCCGATGCCCTGTAATATACGGCCTACAATCATTATCTCCAACGAAGGGGCCAGTACGCAGATGACACTGGCCACGGCAAAGAGACCGAACCCTATATAAACAATGGGTTTGCGGCCATAGCTATCCGACAGGGGGCCGAAGAACAGTTGCCCGACACCCAATCCTAAAAAAATCATGGTGATCAGCAACTGATTGTCTGTCGGATCCAAACTGTCGATCGATATCCCAATATGCGAAATAGCCGGCAATAGCGCGTCTATGGCCAAGGCGACAATGGACATCAAAGAGGCCATCAAAGCGATAAACTCGAAATTGGGGCGGACGTTTTCGTTTTGCATCCCCCAAAAGTAAGGATAAGAAGTAGAATCTGTATTTTTGTCAAAAATTAATCGCCATGTTGATCATTGGAATTGCAGGAGGAACGGGATGTGGGAAAACAACGGTAGTCAACCAGATCATCGACGAACTGCCGGACGGGGAAGTAGGCGTAATTTCTCAGGATTCTTACTACAACGACCTCTCGCACCTGTCTTTGGAAGAGCGGCGAAAGACGAATTTCGACCATCCACAATCCATCGATTTCGAATTATTGGGTCATCATCTTCAACTTTTAAAATCAGGAAAATCCATTCAACAACCGGTTTATTCCTTTTTGGAATGCAACCGTACCGACAAGACCATCCCCATTAGGCCGAGCAAAGTGCTTATCATCGAGGGCATCCTTATATTGACCAATGCCCAAATCCGTAAGATGCTCGATATCAAAATATTCGTCCATGCCGATTCCGACGAGCGGCTGATCCGCAGGCTAAAAAGGGATGTCAACGAACGCGGTTGGGACCTCGATGAGACCCTCCACAAATACCAATCCAACATCAAGCCCATGCATCTGCAGTTCATCGAACCGAGCAAGGAATATGCCGATATCATCATTCCGAACAATAAATACAACACAGTGGCAGTTGATATGGTAAGGACGATCATCAACGACAAACTGGATTAGGATTCTAAGGATTATGGGATTGAAGGACTTACGGAAGAAAAAATGGTTCAAGGTCTTTACCAATATGTATGTTTTGGTATTGACGGTCTTTGTGATCTGGATGGTCTTTTTCGATACCAATTCCCTGCTCATCCATCTGGAACTCCGTAAGGAGATTAAAAAGCTCGAAAAGCAGCAGGAATTCCTCACCACGGAAATCGCCAAGGACAAAAAGGTCCTGAAAAAACTTTCCGACCCGGAGGAACTCGAGAAATTCGCACGGGAACAGTACTACCTCAAGAAAAAGGATGAGGAAATCTATCTTATCGAGTATGAAGACAGCCTGAAGCAGAAACAGTAGGCAATGTGCGGCGTGCGGCGTGCGGACTGCAGTGCTATGTATTCTCTGTTCTGTCTTCTGTGTTCTGTCTTAGGTCTTCTGTCTTCAAAATTACTTTTTCTAAACCGCTAAACCGCTAAACCCATAAACCTGCCTGCCGGCGAGGTAGGCTCTTACACTTTTAGAGCTTGAACTTGTACTTGAACCTGCACTTTATCATTTTACTTAACAAGGATTAACGCCATTACCCCTGTTGTTCACTACCTGTTAACAAAATGGTTTCCAAGGCATCGTAAATAATCGTATTTTTACCCCCTAATAAAGACGGATAATGGGCAAGATTATTGCTATTGCGAACCAAAAGGGGGGTGTGGGCAAAACCACGACGACGGTCAACTTGGCCGCTTCGCTGGGAGTATTGGAAAAGAAGGTGCTGCTGATCGATGCGGATCCCCAGGCGAACGCTACTTCGGGACTGGGTATTGACGTTGACACGGTGGAAATGGGCACGTATCAGTTACTCGAACAAAGCGCACCTGCACCGCAGACTATCATTGCTACCGACAGCCCCAATCTAGACCTCATTCCCGCTCACATCGACTTAGTCGCCATCGAAATCGAACTGGTGGACAAAGACGATAGGGAATACAAAATGAAAGAAGCGATTTCCGGTTTGCGGGATAGTTATGACTATATTCTTATCGATTGCGCCCCCTCCTTGGGCCTCTTGACCTTGAACGCATTGACCGCGGCCGATGCGGTGATCATTCCCATACAATGCGAATATTTTGCCTTGGAGGGGCTCGGCAAGCTGTTGAACACCATTAAGAGCGTACAAAAAATACACAATCCGGATCTCGATATAGAAGGAATGCTCCTGACCATGTTCGACTCCCGTTTACGATTATCAAACCAAGTGGTCGAAGAGGTGCGCAAGCACTTTGCCGATATGGTCTTTGATACCATTATTCAGCGCAACGTCCGCTTGAGCGAAGCCCCTAGTTATGGCGAGAGCATCATCAAGTACGACGCGAGCAGCAAGGGCGCGGCCAACTACCTCAATCTGGCCAACGAAGTCGTAAAGAAGAACAAAGCAGTAGTTTAATCCCCAAAGCAAACGCAACCCAATGGCTAAGGCAACCAAAAAACAGGCACTCGGGCGTGGACTCTCCGCACTGTTAAAAGATCCCGAAAACGATATCCAATCCGCAACGGACCGTAATGCGGACAAAGTGGTCGGCAATATCGTAGAGCTAGATATCGAGGCCATCGAGGTAAATCCCTTTCAGCCACGCACCAGCTTTAACGACGAAGCCCTGCACGAGCTGGCCAGTTCGATCCGGGAACTGGGTGTAATTCAACCCATTACGGTCCGGAAAATGGATTTCAACAAATACCAGCTCGTCTCTGGCGAGCGCAGGTACCGGGCATCACTATTGGTCGGGCTGGAGACGATCCCCGCTTACATCCGAATTGCCAATGATCAAGAATCGCTTGAAATGGCGTTGGTCGAGAACATCCAGCGCCAAGATTTAGATCCTATCGAGATTGCCCTTTCCTACCAGAGACTCATAGACGAAATACAGTTGACCCAAGAAAAAATGAGTGAGCGGGTGGGCAAGAAGCGGTCGACCATCACCAACTATATGCGTCTGTTAAAACTTGATCCCATCGTCCAGACCGGCATCCGTGACGGGTTTCTCAGTATGGGCCACGGCAGGGCCCTAGTGAACATTGACAAAAAAGCAGACCAGATTGCACTTTACGAAAAAATTGTGGGCCAGAACCTTTCCGTTCGCAATACCGAACGCGCGGTAAAGGCCTATCGGGAGGGCAACGACTATACCGCTAAAAAGGGCAAAAAAAAATCAGAAATTCCCGAATTCGTAACCGAGAATATCGATAAATTTACCGACCATTTAGCCGTCAAGGTAGCTATCTCGGCTTCCGACAAGGGCAGCGGAAAAATAACCATTCCTTTCCATAGTAAAGAGGAGTTCAAACGCATCAAAAAATTGATACTCGGTGATTAGACTCCTATTTACCGCAATGTTATTTATATGTTTTGGGTGTATCTGCACCGCCCAAGAAAAGGATACCATCCCACAATCGATAAATCAAGAAGTCGATTCCCAGCAAAAAGATGTGAAAAAACAGGGTATCGTCATTATTGATACGCTCAAGAAAAAAAAGGTCCGAATCAACCCATTGGCACCGAGCAAGGCGGCATTCTATTCCGCCGTATTTCCGGGATTGGGACAACTATACAATAAGCGCTATTGGAAGGTACCGATAGTATGGGGTGCCATCGGAACGGCCATTTACGCCTATAACTGGAACGATGATAGGTACCAACGTTTTAGGACCGCGTTTAAAAGAAGAAAAGCTGGTTTTACCGACGATGAATTTTACGATCCCTTCGGGGGGGCCGGACCCATACCCCGTCTGGATTTGGGGGATCTGCAAAACGAGCAGGAACGCTATCAACGAGACAGGGATTTGTTGTTGCTGGTATCCATAGGACTTTATGTGCTAAATATTGTGGACGCCAACGTCGATGCGCATTTGAAACAGTTCAACGTAGATGAGGACCTCAGTTTTGATATGCAGCCGTTTTTAGATCGGGACCCGATAACGAATTCCCCGAACTATGGAATGGCGGTGGTAGTGAAGTTTTAGTATGCGGTGGCAGTAGCAGTAGGCAATTACGGTAATCAGCACCGGAATTTGGATCGACCCATAATAAGAAGTTATAGAGACTAATAAGCTTTTTAGAATTTGATTCCTAAACCCAAAATAGTTACCCTCTTCCGGGGGATAGACAAAAAAGTTAGTAATTTATGAATATCGCACTTTTCGGATACGGAAAAATGGGAAAAATGATCGAGCAGATCGCCCAGGATAGAGGCCATAACATCGTCGCAAAAATCGATGTGGATACCGTAGATATCGATTATTCCAAAATGGACGTAGCCATCGATTTCAGTATGCCCGATGCCGCCTTTGAAAATATTACTGGTTGCATCGAGAAGGGTGTTCCCGTTATCTCCGGTACTACAGGATGGCTCAAGAAGTATGACGATGCGGTAGCTTTCTGCAAGAAAAGGAAAGGAGCCTTTATCTATGCATCCAATTTTAGTCTTGGGGTTAACGTTTTTTTCGAGCTGAACCGATATTTGGCACGGATGATGCGAAGTTTAGATGAATATCGGGTGTCTATGGAGGAAATTCACCACACCCAAAAATTGGATGCCCCTAGCGGAACCGCCATTAGTCTTGCGGAAGGTATTATTGAGAACAGTGGGTACAAGGGCTGGAAACTGGAAGATGCCGACGCAGGGGAAATCCCCGTTACCTCAAAAAGAATAGGTGATACTCCCGGAACCCATACCATCGATTACGAAAGTAAGGTGGACGCCATAGAGATAAAGCACACCGCTTATGGCCGCGAAGGTTTCGCCCTCGGCGCGGTCATCGCGGCGGAATGGATACAAGGTAAGACCGGTGTATTTACGATGAAGGATGTTCTTGGTTTAAAGTAGGTGTTTTATGATGTGCACCCATTTTAAACTAACAATTCAATCCAACCTATAAACCGTAGATTTGCAAGTTTTAATCCAGTAACAATTAATCCGATAACTATAACCGTATGAACGCAACACAGTGGATTATTTTCATCCTCTTTATACAGGTCATCCACTTTTTGGGTACTTGGAAATTATACGTCAAGGCCGGCAGAAAACCCTGGGAAGCGGCCGTACCCGTTTATAACGCCATTGTACTGATGAAAATTATCAATCGTCCCACTTGGTGGACGGTACTGTTATTTATCCCCATTATCAACCTCTTGATGTTTCCGATTATCTGGATCGAGACCATCCGCAGTTTTGGGCGGAACAGTTTGGGGGAAACTTGGCTTGTGATACTGACCTTGGGGTTTTATATCTACTATGTGAACTATGCGCTCGATCCCAACTACATCGAGAACCGTAGCCTACATCCAACGACGGCTACGGGCGAATGGGTGAGCAGTATCGCTTTTGCCGTGATAGCGGCAACTCTGGTACATACCTATTTTATTCAGCCCTACGTGATTCCCACGCCCTCCCTGGAAAGGACCTTGAGGGTGGGTGACCTGCTTTTTGTCAGTAAGTTCCATTACGGCGCACGAACACCGATGACTACCATTGCCGCACCGATGGTCCATGATACGCTTCCGATATTAGGAGTCAAATCCTATCTGAACAAACCGCAGCTTCCCTATTTCCGGTTACCCGGTTTTACGAAGGTCGACCGAAACGATATCGTGGTCTTCAGTTGGCCAGCGGATACGGTGCGCCAGTTTTTCAGAAAGGAAGCCGGAGTGGACAAACCCATCGATAAAAAATCGAACTACGTCAAGCGTTGTGTCGGTATTCCGGGCGATTCATTGAGCGTAATCGATGGATATGTCTATATCAACGGAAAACAATTGGAACTTCCCGATAGAGCCAAACCGCAATATGACTACACCATCTACTCCAGCAAGGGGGTTTCTTCTAAATTGCTGCAAAATGTCGGGGTGATGGACTTCGAAAGAAAATATATTTCCAATCCCATCAGCCAATCACAGTTCAACGCCATCAGAAAATATCTTACCGGAACGGCACGTATCGAAGGGGGTAAAGTCGCTTTATATGCCAAGGCCGACGGGATACCGATTAAGGTCGTGCACAACCAACGCCTGGCCCTTACCGAGGAAACGCCAAGGGCTCGAAGGGGAGCGCTTACCGACGAAATGGTCGCTGAAATTAGGAAGGATGCCTCTATCGATTCGGTGATAAGAGAGGTAGACCCAAAAGGGAAGCAGGGCGCAAATAATTTTCCACAAAATGTAAATTATCCATGGAACTATGACCAAATGGGACCCATCTATATTCCCGAAAAGGGAAAAACAGTAGCATTAAATCTTAAAGTCCTGCCCCTCTACAAAAAAATTATCAAGGAATATGAGGGCAACACCGTTAGTGTTTCCGGAAACCAAATCAAATTGAACGGAAAAGTGGCTGACAGTTATACCTTTCAACAAGATTATTATTGGATGATGGGCGATAACCGCGACCATTCCGAAGACAGCCGTGCCTGGGGCTACGTACCCGAAAATCATATAGTGGGCACCCCCATTTTTATATGGTTTAGCGTCGATAATTTCAATGAGGGCGTCTTTAACTGGCGACCGCGATGGAATCGTATCTTTACGACCGTCAACGGGGAAGGGGAACCGGTTTCGTACTTTAAGTACTTTTTGATCGCGCTAGTGGTCTATTTTGTGGGAAGTTGGTTATGGAAGCGGCAGAAGGGTAAACAGTAGAGTAGGCAGCAAGTCAGTAGTCAACATAAACTCTCTTCAAATTAAGCCTATGATTTCCTTCGAAGAAGCATTCCAAAAGGTCTTGCAGAATCCTTTATATTTAGGAGACGAATCCGTCGCACTGCTGCAAAGCACAGGACGCGTTCTTGCCGAGGATATCAAAGCCGACCGAGATTTCCCACCCTTTAACCGTTCGACCAAGGATGGTATCGCCATCCGGTATTCCGCTATTGTAAAGGGAATCGACCGCTTTGAGATCGAGGGAACCCTAAGTGCGGGCATGGCACAACAGACGCTGTCTTCCGAAAAAAGCTGTTTTGAAATAATGACCGGCGCCGTTCTGCCCAAGAACGCCGATACGATTATCATGTACGAAGAAACAGCTATCGAAAACGGAGGGGCCAGAATTTCTAAAACGCCCCAAAAAGGCCAGAACATACATGCCCAAGGCAGCGATGAAAAAAGGGGGGCCGTGCTCTTGGAAATGGGCACAAATATTACCTCTGCCGTTATCGGGGTGCTCGCCTCAGTGGGCAGAGCAGAGGTGTCGGTAAAAAAATTGCCCAAAATCTGCGTCATTAGCACGGGAAACGAACTGGTCGAAGTTTCCGAAACGCCCCTGCCCCACCAGATCAGAAAATCCAACAGTCTATCATTGAACGCGGCTTTGGAAAAAGCTAAAATCGTCCCTAGCCTTTTACATTGGGCGGATGACAGGCAACTCATCGAAAAGGGATTGAAAAAGGCCTTGGCAGAATACGACGTTTTAATGCTAAGCGGCGGTGTTTCCAAAGGAAAGTACGATTTTATTCCCGATGCCTTGGAAACCCTGGGGGTCCTAAAAGTTTTTCATCGGGTGGCGCAACGCCCGGGCAAACCCTTTTGGTTCGGAATTCAGGAGGCACAAAAAAAAGTGGTGTTCTCCTTTCCCGGAAATCCCGTATCCACCTTTGCGAACTATCATATATACTTTTTGCCGTGGTTGGCGAAGTCCCTTGGAATTGCAGTTGATAAGAGAACGGTAATTTTGGATGAACCCGTTCAACCACATCCTAACCTAAGCCTCTTTCTTCAGGTACAAACGGAGTGGAAAAAAGGCCAAATACACGCGAAACTGGTTCAGGGTAATGGTTCGGGCGATTTGGTCAGTTTGGCAAAAGCGGATGGATTTATTCTCGTGTCAGCAGGCAAATCAGAGATTTCGAAGGGTATGCATTCAGCTTTTATCCCTGTTCTTTAATCTTTATCCTCCCCTTTTTATTATCCGATGTGTCAAGGATGCCCAGAAAAGGGTTGCTTATGGGATGCCTTCCCCTTCATATTTCCTGGAATATTTCTTCCACAGCTCGGTCTGATGCGTTTGCAAAGAAATCTCGCGCCCATCGATAAAAGCATGTGTCAGCTGGTTGCCCTTCATATCGAGCGCATCGCCTTCGGAAATGAACAGGGTAGCGCTTTTGCCATTGGTCAGGGTGCCGTAGTTTTGGTCGATTCCCAGAATTTTGGCATTATTGCCCGTAATCAATTGGAGGGCTTTTTCCTTGTCCATTCCCTGCCCCACCAGCTGCCCGGCATAGAAAGCCAAGTTGCGGGTCTGAAAGTTGGATGCTTCTCCATTCTGTAGGCCGACAAGTAGTCCGGCATCCGACAAAATTTTGGGGAGTTTGTACGGTAGGTCGTAGTCCTCATCTTCGAAAACCGGGCGATTATGGGTAAACTGTGCCAGGACGGCAATGTTATTTTTCTTTAAAAAATCGGTGACTTTATAGGCATGATAGCCGCCGACCAATACGACCTTTTCCACTTCCGATTCCTTGGCCAAGGTTATCGCATCGATAATTTCCCTTTCACCATCGGCATAGATATACAGCTTTTGTGAACCGTCGAAAGCGCCTTGCATAGCGGCGAAAGCGGGATGCCTGTCCTCGCCGGAACCCTCGCCATAAGCCATGGAATTTTGTAGAAAAACTTCAATATCGCTAACCTGTTCCTGATATTTTTCGTTGGTTCGATACCCAGGCTCCTCGCCCTTCTCCCAACCGGCTTGACGAAAGCTGCTCGGCCATCGCAAGTGGATGCCATCATCGACCTTTATCACCGCGTCTTCCCAGTTCCAGGCATCGAACTGTACGATGGAGGAAGTCCCCGAGATGCGTCCGCCCTGTGGCGTAATCTGCCCGATCAGTACCCCATTGGGGCGCATAGTCTCAACGACTTTTGATTCTGCATTGTAGGCTATTAGGCTGCGTACATGGGGTATGATTTCGCCCATTTCGTCTTGGTCGTTTGTGGCACGTACCGCATCGATTTCAATCAAGCCCAAAGAAGTACTCGGGGCGATCAGGCCGGGGTACACATGTTTGCCCTGCCCCTTGATCATTGTTCCCTTTCGGGCGATTTTGGTAGTAGCGGGACCCACAAAGGTCAATTTCCCGCCTTCGAACATGATGAGGGCATCTTCGATGACTTCGCCGTTGCCCAAATGGGCTGTGGCACCATCAATGCTGATGGTCTCTGACTGAATTGGGGCCGGAGTTTGCTGGGCAACGGCCGAAAAGGCATTATATATTACTATTATGATAAGCTGTACTGTTTTTTTCATACCTATTGTTACTTTTTACTTCGCATTATAAAACCCCTATTTTATAATTCCCAAATTGTATTGGTCAATTCCCCTACTTCTGAGTTTTTCGTGCCAGCTAGAAGCCCTGTTTTAGCTTTCTAATCCTGTTTTTCGACCCCACTTCCACAGTGCATCGTCTCTTTCTTTTTCTGCTTCGGTTTTTGGGTGTTTTTGCCTTCAGCTTTTTCCTTTAGCATTTTATTGATAAGGAGGTTACGTTCCTTTTTGACAGCTTGGCGCTGTTGTAGATCCTTTTCGAGGTCGAAATAGGTGGCACCTTCAATGATTGTTTTTTCCGCCTTGGCGTAAACGGATAAGGGATTGTCGCTCCACAATACCAAGTCCGCGTCCTTGCCCTCCTTAATGCTACCTGTCTGCTGGTCAAGGTGTAGGAGTTTCGCGGGATTGATGGTGACCATGTTCCAGGCTTCCTCTTCGGTCATTCCCCCGTACTTCACCGTTTTAGCGGCCTCTTGGTTCAGTCTTCTAATCATTTCGGCATCGTCGCTATTAATGGCGACCGTAACCCCTTGATTATGCATGATGGCGGCGTTATAGGGAATAGCGTCATTGACCTCGAACTTGTAGGCCCACCAATCGCTAAACGTACCACCGCCCACTCCGTGTTCGGCCATTTTGTCCGCCACCTTATAGCCCTCAAGAATGTGGGTAAAGGTATTAATCCGGAACCCGAATTTCTCGGCGACCTTCATCATCATGTTAATTTCGCTCTGAACGTAGCTGTGGCAGGTAATAAAGCGCTCCCCGTTCAATATCTCTACCAAAGTCTCCATTTCCTCGTCATGGCGATAGGGTTCGCCGCTTTTCTTTTTGGCCTTATATTCCTTAGCGCGCTGAAAGTAGTTGATAAATACCTGTTCTACCCCCATTCGGGTTTGTGGAAAACGGCTGTGGCTGTCCCAATTGCTTTGTTTGACGTTCTCGCCCAGGGCAAATTTGATAAATTTGGGGGAGTTGTCATAGATCATGTTCTTGGCACTTTCTCCCCATTTCAGTTTCATAATGGCGGAACGTCCGCCAATCGGATTGGCGGAGCCGTGCAGCAATTGCAGGGAGGTAACCCCACCCGCCAGGGCATAATAAATACTGATATCGTCGGGGTCGACCACATCGGTCATCTTTACTTCGGCGGAGGAGTTCTGTCCCGCTTCATTGATGGCCAAGGCCGCGATATGGCTGTGTTCGTCGATGATACCTGCCGTTAGGTGCTTGCCCGTGGCATCGATTTCTTGTGCCCTTGCATCGCGAAGGCCTTTTCCAATTTGGGCTATCTTTCCGTCTTTTACAAGGAGGTCGGTGTTTTCCACAATTCCAGCGTCCTCGCCGGTCCATATTGTGGCGTTTTTAAAAAGGAGGTCTTGTGGTTGGGGGATGGCTTTATAGCCATAACCCACGTTGGGATAGGTTACCGCGACCATTTCGGGAGTTTCACTGTCTTTTTTGTCTTTATCCTTATCGGAAAAGGGGGATGTTTTTACCGCTTTGAAAGTAGTATCATTACCATCGGGAAGCACGGCCTTACCGCTCAAGTCGTCATTGATCGGTTCGATCAACCCGGTCATCCTATAGTTTTTCTCCCCATCTTCGGTGGAAAAGGATAGGGTCATCCACCCGTCCGCATATCTGAATTTGGATTTCAATTGGGCAGTGTCCCTTTTGACCTCGACTTCAGGACTTCCGATTTCCCCCATGATAGAAAGTTTAAACGTTTGGCCTGAGACGGACAGGTCATACTCCCCTCGAATATCCTTTAAGGTCAAATCATGGATTACATTTCTGTTGCCCTGCACCCAGTTTTCATAGAGCAGCGTTTTTGGGTCAAAAACATCCCCGGAGGTCACCAAAAAGTTGGCATAGCTTCCCTTTTGAAGGGAACCGATATCCGCAGATTTTCCTAAAATCCTGGCCGGGACGGTGGTCAACGCCTCAAGGGCCTTGGTTTTGGGAAGACCGTATGCAATGGCCTTCATCAGTTTTCCCTTAAAGTCCGCAGGCGATCCCAGGTCGTGCAGTGTAAAGGAAAAAGCAATATCGTTGTCCGCCAAGATTTTTGGATTGGCAGGTGCCTGGTTCCAATATCGCATATCCTTCAGGGATACGTAGTCAGAGGCATAGGGATCGGATACATCGTACGGCTCCGGAAAATTGAGGGGAAGGATCAATTGGGCATTGGTCGCCTTGATATCGGCTACGCGCTCGTATTCGTCGCCACCGCCCAAAATAACGTATTGAATTCCGAACATATCTCCGATACCGTCGGCACGCATGACATGGCCTTTGTCACCGGCCGTAAAGATTTGAACGAGGCCTTTGTTTTTGTTAAGGGCTTCGAGCGAGCGGTCTTTCGTATCGACATGGCCTTGTGCGTACCATTCGGCATCGTAGTACATTTGCCGCAATAGGGCCATGGCACCCATCAACGAGGTCGGATAGGATTGCTTTTTGGCTATACTTTTTTCGAAGGAAAAATATTGGGCGGAGCGGTCGTCGATTATACGATCGGCGTCATTTCCTGCTGCGTTCAAAGCCACAAGAACACCGGTTCCGCGAGCTATACCATCTTGTATATGCGAATTGACCGTTCCGAAGCCGGCCTTGCGGAGCGTTTCGGCTACCTTATCATCGTATTCGAATTTAGTGACCGCATCGTTCTCGGGCATGATATGGTCATTCCAGTAAAAACCTTCCCGTGATGCCTCGAACTCCGCAGAACGCCCTTCGGAATCCGCCTTTTCCGGCTTTTTCACCCCAAAACCGGAGTAGACATCGATAAACGAAGGATAAATCGATTTCCCGCTAACATTCATCACCACTGTATTTTTCGGGAGTTTCACCGATTTACCGACGGCCTCTACCCTCCCCTTTCGAAAAAGTAAGGTGCCCCCATTGATAATTTCCGTTGGCGTAACAAATATTCTTGCATTAGTAAGAGCCGTGTAATTCTGGTTCTCGGCCTTCACACCGTCGTTTTTCGGAAAATATTCCTGGCCAAAAGAAAAGGCCCAACTGGCCAGCAGCAGAAGTACGAAAAGTCGTAATCTCATCATTTGTATCGGTTGTTTTCATCGGAGTTAAAAATAGGAAATTTCTCATGATACCCTACCATCAGCTCCACAATCTTGCTATAACTCTTGATGCCGTCCCGTTGTTGATTGGCCTTTAAGAAGGTGCTGAAGATAGACTTAAAAACGGGTTCGAAAGGGTTGGCGTATTTTAGGTTGAACTCATATAGCTCTTGGTAATTTCTTTGAACTCCCGAATTTATCTTGGCAAAGAGTTGTGCGAACTTTTGTTCGTCCGAAAGGCGGATAGCACTTAGGCAGTGGCTTAATGCATAGGCGGAGGCAGAATATTGAAAATAGATATCCTCGTTTTTCATGGTGACGAGGTAACCTATAAAATTGGTCTCGTTCTCTTTGGCAAAACCTACCTGATGGCCGATTTCGTGTGCAACGACGACCGGCAGACGAAAGGCCGGGGTCAATCCGTTGACCTGCGCCTCGTTCGTAAAGGGGTTGAGATATCCACCGATACCCAAATAGCCCATTAAAGCGCCGGAAGTGGATTTTTTAAGGTTGTGATGGCGATAGGCAAGAAAAGGGAGTTGCTTACAAATTCGATCATATTCCTTAAATGTCTTGTCAAAAATAGCATCATCATCATATGGCACCTGCACGCTTTGGGTACTGTCACCGGTAATTTCCAATTGCAGGCGGTTCGTCTTGATGATCAGCTGTTGCGCCAAATCGAGGACTTCCGAAGGCCTCACGCTATCTCGAATACCAAACTGTTCCGCAATCGGCGTTCGGTAATAATTGAGGCCCCATACGAAGTTAAACGTAAAATAAAATACTGAAAACACAAGGACCCCGTTCCGAAGAAAACGCCAGGGATATTTCTTGATCTTCATTCTATTGAGGATTATATAGCGAATGCCCACAATACTCAAGATCACATAGACAATCTCGCCTATCGAAAAGGGAATCCATCCGAAAAGTACTCTAAAAAATCGGCTGATTACCGGATAAAGGCCCTCGCTGTAATAGGTTTCGACCACAGAGGGCCGGCTTCCAAGCCATATTACGAACATCAGCTGCGGGATCAGGCTCAGGACGATGCCGTTCCGTAATTTGTCTTTCAATATTGTAGAAGATTAAAATTATATCCCTTTGGGCATCAAAATTAACCAATAATACAGCATTTCAATTTCTGACTCCGTATTTTTGGAAAAAACCACATCCTATGAACGAAGCCATACGAAAATTAGAGCCCCAAGCGGTCTGGAACAGATTTGCCGATTTGAACGCGGTACCCAGACCTTCAAAGAAAGAGGAAAAGGTCATCCAATTTATGATAGATTTCGGGAAATCCCTTGATCTGGAAACCCGAACGGACTCCGTAGGGAATGTCATCATTCGTAAACCCGCCAGCGAGGGCATGGAAAACCGGAAAACGGTGACCTTGCAGTCCCACCTCGATATGGTACACCAAAAGAATGCGGATACGGAATTCAATTTTGAAAAGGAAGGTATAAAAATGAAGGTGGACGATGATTGGGTCAAGGCCGAAGGTACGACCCTTGGTGCGGATAACGGTATGGGCGTGGCCGCCATCATGGCGCTTTTGGAAAGTAATGATATCAAGCACCCCCCTTTGGAAGCCCTTTTCACCATTGACGAGGAAACGGGAATGACCGGTGCGATGGGCCTCAAAGGCGGCGTTTTGCAGGGGGAAATCCTCTTAAACCTTGATACCGAAGAAGACGACGAACTCGATATCGGTTGTGCCGGTGGAATTGACATCACTGCCACCAGAAGATACAATGGCAAACCGGTGCCCCGGGCCGTCATACCTTATGAAATTAGGGTTAAGGGACTACAAGGGGGGCACAGTGGTATCGACATCCACCGGGGTCTGGGCAATGCCAATAAAATCATGAACCGATTGCTATACCATGCTTCGAACAGTTTTATGATGCGGCTTGCGGAAATTCATGGAGGGGGGCTGCGAAATGCCATTCCTCGGGAGAGTGTGGCCAAACTAGTTGTGCTTAAATCGCAGATCGAGGAGTTCGAAGCCGCTGTGAAGAAATTGTCGGACACCATAAAAAAAGAGCTGCAAACCCAGGAGCCGACCTTAGAGATAACCGTCGAACAGACATCCGCCCCCCATATGATCATGGGCCTTGGCGCCCAAGAGCGTTTGCTCAAGGGAATCTATGCGGCCCACAATGGGGTCTATACCATGAGCGCTACCATACCCGATCTGGTGGAGACCTCGAACAATATCGCCCGCATAGAGGTGAATGACGGTGCCATCCTTATTAATTGCCTTACGAGATCTTCGGTCGATTCCGCCAAAATGGATTTGGCCAATGCCCTGAGGTCCACTTTTGAACTGGCGCGCTGCGAGGTGCGGTTCGGCGGGGAATACCCAGGATGGATGCCCGATCCGGACTCTGAGATACTGAACATTGCGGAAAAAAAATACAAGGAGCTGTTCCAGGAAAAACCAAAAGTCGCCGCCTGCCACGCGGGACTGGAATGTGGCATTTTGGGCCAAAACTATCCCGCTATGGACATGGTAAGCTTTGGACCGACCATACAAGGGGCCCACTCCCCCGACGAAAGGGTCAGCATCGCATCTGTTCAGAAATTCTGGAAGTTTTTACAGGCCATTTTGGAGGATATCCCTAAAAAGTGAACATCCCAAAAGCCATATTCCTGAAAAAGGGCCTATCCTCCGCAGGTTAGGCCCATTTCAGTAAAAATGTCAGCAGCTATATCTTCTGCGCCAGAGAAGATTTCTTCCGTTTTTAAATCGGCCCCGTATTAGGTATCCCCTTTTTCGTCTTCGGTACAGGCCAGAATGACGCTATAGACAAGAACTAAATTAAACCCTTCGCTTTTTCCTAAGTCCTGCCTTCTGGTGGTCACGTTCAAACATCCAATTTTTAGAACAAAATACCATTTTGATATATTATTTAAGAGTGTTTAGCATGGGAACGACGGTTTAAGCTTGCCCAACATCCTATAATTCAGTATCTTTAGTAGAACATAAAATATAGTCTCATGGGAATAAAAAGTTTTCAAGGACCGAGGAAGAAACCCCACAAAGCGGAAGGGTCTCCAATGACGGTAAACGATTACATGACCCGCAAATTGATTACCTTCCGTCCCGAACAGTCCGTAGAAGAAGTCATACATTCTCTTATTCGCCACAAAATTTCAGGGGGTCCGGTGGTCAACGATAGAAATGAATTGGTGGGAATTATCTCGGAAGGGGACTGCATCAAGCAAATCAGTGAAAGTAGGTACCACAACCTACCTATGGAAAATCGAAAGGTCGAACAACACATGATAAAAGATGTGGAGACGATTGACGGCAACATGAACATTTTCGATGCCGCCAATAAGTTTTTAAACGACAAACGGCGTCGATTTCCCATTTTGGAAAAC
The DNA here is from genome assembly GCA_963734985.1 of uncultured Flavobacteriaceae bacterium. Taxonomy (GTDB): domain Bacteria; phylum Bacteroidota; class Bacteroidia; order Flavobacteriales; family Flavobacteriaceae; genus Pricia. The sequence continues at coordinate 69,386 of CAVTJB010000002.1, read as the reverse complement.
GGTAAGCTAGTTGGCCAAATCTCGCAAAGGGATATTCTAAAGGCTACTATGGAACTGAAGTCGCAGAACTGGTGGAAGTAAAAAAGAAATTGTAAATAGCAAGCAGTACATCTCTAACAGAAAGATAGATTAAAGATGGTACGGAGTACCATGTACTACATACGGGTTACTGCTTACTGCTTACTGTTTACTGTTCTACTGTTTACTGCTTACTGTTTACTGCTTACTGTTTACTGCTTACTGTTTACTGTTTACTGTTTACTGAAATTATTCCGCGATGCCCGTTATCTCCAAATCAAAAATCAAATCGGCATTCGGTGGAATGGGGCCTCCACCTTGGGGACCATAGCCCAAATGCGAGGGAATGAAGAGGCGGGCCTTATCACCGACCTTCATCTGTTGCAATCCTTCTTTGAAGCCCGCAATAATTTGCGCATCAGGACTATAATCCATCGGAATCGGCTGGTATCCGCCATCCTGCTTACGTCGCTCGTCGTACATATCATATTTTTTGGCCACCTCTTCGTAGTTGCTATCGAAAAGGGTGCCATCTTCCAAATATCCGGCATAGTACACGTTTACCTGTTGTCCGGTTTTCGGTTTTTCGCCGTCTCCTTCTTCCAATTTGAATATTTTTAATCCCGATGGCAGTTCTTTGGCCTCTTCTTTTTGTTGGGCAATTTCTTCGGTAAAATCACTTTTCATTTTGTCGAAGGCCGCAAGTCGGTCTTCCTCTTCCTTGAAATAGTCGGACATTACCTGGACGGCGTCGAAATCTTTGGCCGATTTTCCGTTCCTGACTATTTGTACCTTGTTCATTTTTACATCAACCAACGGCTTGTCCTGGGTCGCCCATTCCTGGGAGGTTTCTACATTGGCGATGGAATCAACCACATTCAAGCCTTCCACTACATGTCCGAAAACGGTATGCTTACCATTTAAAAACGGCGTCGCCTTGTGCGTGATAAAGAACTGGCTACCATTGGTGGCCTTGCCGGAATTGGCCATAGATAGAATACCTTTTTTATCGTGTTTCAGCGAGTCGTCGAACTCGTCCCTGAACTTGTAGCCCGGGTTTCCCCTGCCTGTACCCGTTGGGTCACCGGTCTGTATCATAAAATCCTTGATGACCCGGTGGAAGATAATGCCGTCGTAATAAGGTTTTCCCTTTAGGCTATCGGAGACAAAAGGATTGGTACCCTCGGCCAAAGAGACAAAATTGGCGACGGTAACGGGTGTTTTTTCGTATTCCAATTTTACGATGATGTCACCCTTTGTGGTCTGAATATCGGCGAAAAGTCCGTCGCCCAATTCGGTGTATTGGCTTTTGCAACCGGTCAAGGCTATAACGAGGCTAACCAAAAAATATACTTTTTTCATTTTGAAAATTAATTTAAGGATTTGTTTATTTAAAAGGCAGTCGTTTGTTCAATCCATCGCGATGCGACAAATCGGACTAAAGATTTTTTCTGATAGTAGATTTCACATCTATTTTCCTGGTTCCTATATTTCTTGTATCTACGGGAGACTGTCGCGATTTTTTTCAATTTTCAAAATCGATACCGTTGACTTAATGGGTGTGTTGATTCCGATTTTCTTGTCGTCGCCGTGATATCCGTATGCCAAGGAGGAGGGAAATAGAAATGTTGCCGTTTCACCTTCCTTTAGCAGCTTTACGCTGTTTCGTAGCCCGGGGAACAGTTCCTGCTTATCCACTTTATAGGTAACGATGCCAATATCGTCCATGGAATATATCGTGTCTCCGTCAAAACCCATCAAATTATAGGTCAGGGTCACCAAATCGTCAGGTTGCGGGGTGTACTTCGCTTCCGCGTTCACGACATCTCGATGGTACCAGCTTCCGGTCGCGCTGTGCACGTATTGGTAGGCCGTATCCTTTGCCACGATATCCCGGATCTGCTTTTCTTCCCTGGCCAGTCGTTCTTTACTGCGTTGGACGGATTCCTTAAAAAAGCTGCCGGATTTCACCTCGACGGGCCTACGCGGTTCGGGGCCGCCACATCTACTAAGAACCAGCCCCAATAGGAGTATGGTAACAGATTTCACTATTTTATTTTTTCGATTCATCATCCTAAGAAAAAATTCCCAAAGCCAAATCTCCCCTTTCCTTAATCCTGTTTTGATTCCAAAACTTTGGGAGAAACGAGAATTTTGGAACTTCTTGCCTCATGTGTCCAATTTATCACCCCTTCAAATCTGCCGAATACGCTTCCAAAAGCGATTCAAAATACGCCGCCGTCTCTTCCAATGACTTTTCACTCTTCCCTCCTGCGGCATTGTCATGACCCCCGCCTTCAAAATGCTTTCGGGCGAAAGCATTGACGGAAAAATCGCCCACAGATCGGAAGGAAATTTTTATGATACCTTCTTCTTTGTTCTCGATGAAAATGACGGCAAAGATAATGCCTTCGAGCGTAAGTCCATAATTCACGAAACCTTCGGTATCACCTTTTTGGTATTTATGGGCATCGAGTTCGTCTTGGCTGAGGGTAATATAGGCGGTTCTGTAGTCTTCGAGAATGACCATATTATTTAAGGCCGTACCCAGCAGATGTAATCTACCCGAGGTGTTGGTATCAAAAACTTTATGGTGTATCTGGGTGCTTTCAGCCCCTTTTTCTATAAGTTCCGCGGCGACGCGATGTGTTCTGGGAGTGGTGGACGAAAACTTAAAAGAACCCGTGTCCGTCATAATACCGGTATACATACAGCTTGCCATTTCCGGTGTAATAGATTCGGCATCCCCCAACTTTTCTATAAAATTGTACACCATTTCACAGGTGGAACTCATCGTAACATCCGAGTAGATGATCTTTGCATAATCCGAGGGTTCTTGATGGTGGTCGATCATGACAAAGACTACGGTAGCCTTTCTGAGTGAATCCTCCATTTGTCCAATTCTGCCCAGATGGTTGAAATCCAATGTAAAGATTACAGTGGCCGCTTCGATTTTAGATTTCGCCTGCGCGTTCTCCCTTTCAAAATTGAGGATTTCATCATTGCCGGACATCCATTTCAAAAACTTCGGATAATCGTTCGGCACGATAACGGTAGCTTCCTGCCCGCGGTTCTTCAAATAATGCCATAGCGCCAAAGTAGAACCAATGGCGTCACCGTCGGGATTTTTATGCGGTACGATTACGATTTTTTGCGGTTCGGAAAGTAATTTTTTGACCGCCTGTATATCCTCAAAATTCATGCGGGCAAAGATACAATTTTAAAAGTCCTTGCTCCAAATTCCAAAAAAGATCCTATTCAATTTAATGAAACTTGCCCTGGATATAGCCTGGTTCGTGATAAGAAAATCCGTAAAAACGTGGCCAAGCCTGGAGTGGGTTAAACCTACCGGATTAAAAATTGTCTATTGCCGAATAAAGCGTATTTTTGCCCAAATTTTGAAAATGACAACAAACAGAACCTTTACGATGATTAAGCCCGATGCTGTTGAAAACGGCCATATCGGCGCCATTTTGGAAAAGATAACTTCTGCCGACTTTAAGATTGTCGCAATGAAATATACCCAGTTGAGCGCTCGTGACGCCCGCGAGTTTTATGCCATTCACAAAGATCGGCCGTTTTTCGGGGAACTGGTGGAGTTTATGACCCGTGGGCCCATTGTTTCCGCAATTCTGGAGAAGGAGAATGCCGTCGAGGATTTCCGCGCCCTCATCGGGGCGACCAATCCAGAGGAAGCGGCCGAAGGCACCATCCGCAAACTCTATGCGAAGGACATCGCCGAAAACGCCGTACACGGCTCGGACAGCGATGAAAATGCCGCCATTGAAGGGGCCTTCCATTTTGCGGGAAGGGAGATCTACTAACGCAGCACCAACTTCGTTACCAAATCCCTGCCAAGTTCCTCATTGAGCATGGTAACAATCTTCGATTTTCCCAATCCCAGCTCTTCCCGCAGCACTGAGGATGATAAAGAGACAAACAGTGTATCGCCCCGCAGTTCAATGGCGCTGGTGTAATGGTTCACCCCATTGCCCATTAACTTCGCCCACGCCTCTCGCACCTCTACCTTGTCTATTCCCTTTTGCAGGCGGTTCTTCTTAATGAACTCCCGTAGGGCCTCGCCCATATTTAGGTTGTCGTTATGCCGTTTTGCCATTTTGGGTATAAGGTTTAATAGCTACTCCTAGCTGTTCGAGTTTCAAGCTGAGCTTATATACTTTGAACCCTGTCCGTCTGCCGGCGAGGCAGGCATAAACACGCCCAAGGCTCCTTTGAACTTTGAACATTTTGGTATATGGTCAGTTATTGCTTCTCTATCGAAATAGGTTCGAATCGTTTATAATTATATTCTTTGCCTTCTTCATTAACGACCGAGAACGTATCGGCATCCAGCGCCGTTAAAAGCTCGGTCCATTCGCTGAACCCGGTTTTGTAGTTGAGGATAAAACTTCCCTCCCTTTTCGAAATTACAAATTTCTCGGCGTCATCGGAGGTCTGGTAGGTACCATCATAATTGGGCCTTAGCTTTTTTCGAAAGCCTTCCATTCCTTCCAAATGTATGTAATCGACCATCGCGTTCACTTTGTAATTCTTTTCTTCACCATCCGAAAAAACTACTTGCTCGATTTCCCAATAGCCGTTGAGGTGGGACAGGTCTCCTCTGGAAACGCCGTTGGAGCATCCCAAAAAAATAATTAGACATCCTACTAAAACAAGTTTCTTCACGTTAGCTTTTGCTTTTAAAAGATTAACGGGCCTCCACCTCTCATGACCCCTTACCTTTTCACTTTTCATCTCCCAACTTGAAAATCTTATACGATTGGTACATCTGTTTCACCACATTCTCGGTACGTTCGGAGTGGGTATCGCTAATAAATATCTGTCCAAAATTTTTATGGTTGACCAGGCCGACGATTTGTGCTACGCGGTTCTCGTCCAACTTATCGAAAATATCATCCAAAAGCAAAATCGGGTCTGTCTTTGACTGTTCCTTGATAAAATGGAACTGGGCGAACTTCAGGGCGATCAAAAAGGATTTCTGTTGGCCTTGGCTTCCGAATTTTTTAATGGGATGTCCCGCTATCTCAAAAGAAAGATCATCTTTATGGATACCTACGGAAGTGTATTGCAATGACTTGTCCCTTTCGATATTTTTTTCCAAGAGGTCGGGGAGGTTCTCATCCAGCATTTTACTGTCATAGACCAAAGATACATCTTCGTTTCCGCCCGATATGGCAATATATTGCTGCTTAAAAATAGGGATAAATGCTTCAAGAAACGCAACCCGTTTGTTAAAAATAGGGGTACCGGAGGTGTTCAGTTGTTCGTTATAGACCGATAAGGTCGCCGCGTCGAAGGTATGGTTGGCCGCGAAATATTTCAGCAATGCGTTGCGTTGGGCGAGCACTTTGTTGTATTTGATCAGGTTTTGCAAATACTCTTGATCCGATTGTGCGATAACCCCGTCCATAAACTTGCGACGGGTTTCACTACCCTCGATGATCAGGTCACGGTCCGCCGGGGAAATGATTACTAAGGGAAGCAGCCCGATATGGTCCGACAGCCGGTCATAGATTTTTCCATTACGCTTGATTATTTTTTTGGTGCCCCGCTTTAAGCTGCAGACGATTTTTTCTTCCCTATCATTCTTTTCGAACTCCCCATCGACCACAAAAAAGTCAGCATCGTGTTTAATATTCTGTGTCGAAATGGGATTGAAATAGCCTTTCCCAAAAGCCAGATGGTAAATGGCGTCGAGTACGTTGGTCTTGCCGATACCGTTCGGCCCTACGAAGCAATTAATCTTGCTATCCAATTCAAAATCCGTTGATTCGAAGTTTTTATAATTTAACAGGGACAATCGTTTTAAAAACATGTGGCGTACTTCGATTTTCAATGCTTATTATCAGGAAGGCTTCAAAATTAACGAATAAATACCCTTTCGGTTTTGGATAAAAACTTTATTTTTGCGCGACCTTTAAGAAAACCGAACATGGCGACATATAAGAAACGGGGATATAAACCTAAGGACAAGACCGAGGAACAGGAGCGCTTGGAAAATGAGAGTGCCACAGCCGAAGTCTTCAGTTCCCTTGACGAGGGCGCATCGCGTACGGAGGCTTTTGTGGCCCGGAACCAAAACTACATTTTGGGTGTGATTGGAGTCATCGCGGTCGGTGTTTTAGGCTATTTGGCCTATGTGCAGTTTGTGGAAAAACCGAAAGAGACCAATGCCGCGAATGAAATGTACTATCCGCAGCAATATTTCGATCAGGCACTGACCAATACCGCCGCAAAGGATTCTCTTTACAATCTGGCCCTGAACGGGGCAGAAGGCAAATACGGATTTTTGGATATCATCGACGAGTATAGTGGTACGCAGGCCGCGAATCTGGCCCATTATTCTGCCGGAATGTCGTACCTGAACCTTCAGAAATACCAGGAAGCCATTTCACAATTGGAAAAATTCAGTTCAGATGACGCCATTTTGGGCGCCATGGCCAAAGGGGGACTCGGCGATGCCTTTATGCAGCTCGGCCAACCAGAAGATGCCCTTGGGTATTACGAAAAGGCCATTGCGCACAGCGATAACGATTATACCGCACCCAAATTCCTCCAGAAGGCAGGGATTACTGCCCTGGAACTCGGCCAAAACGACAAGGCCTTACAATATTTTCGGAGAATCAAGGAAGACTATCCCGATTCCGCTGAGGCCCGGAACATCAATGCTTTTATTGGGATGGCCTCTGGAGGGGGACAGAACCCCTTATAACGAATTTATCACACCGAGAGCAGTCGCGGGTGCCAAATTTCAAGCTAGCCTTTAGGCTGGCACGTACTAGAGGCTTCGCTGAAAATCAATCATGGCAACGGCTAACAAGAACTTATCGGCTTACGACAAATCGAAGATTCATAGTGCTAAAAACCTTCGTTTCGGAATCGTTGTGGCGGAGTGGAATCACGAAATCACCGAGGGAATGTATAACGGTGCCCGTGAAGCCTTGCTGGACTGTGGCGCTACGGAAGAAAATATTATCCGTTGGAACGTACCCGGCAGTTTTGAACTGCCTTTCGGCTGCAAAAAAATGATTGCCGATCAGAAGATGAATGCCGTCATCGCCATTGGCAGTGTCATCAAAGGTGAGACCAAACATTTTGATTTTGTCTGCGGCGCCACCGCCCAAGGCATTATGGACCTCAACGTGCAGGGTGACATACCCATAATCTTCTGCGTGCTCACCGACAACAATCTACAACAGGCCCAAGAACGAAGCGGCGGAAAACACGGCAACAAAGGTACCGAAGCGGCCATTGCGGCGATTCAAATGGCAACACTCGGCGATTGAAAGCCGTTGCAGTTGGCAGCAGATAAACTTGAAGTTTAATTCCGCCTTTGGCAGGTTCAATATTTAAGGTGGTTGTAATATTGCCCTATTTCAAAGGGACTGGCCACCGCAACTACCACTTCCGACCACAAAAAGGTTAACAAATTTTATCGTTAGCCGTACGGCATGTTTTTTGATTTTAAGTACCTTTGAAAACCATGGGCATGTTTAGCAAATTCACGAGATTAAAAAGTAGTAAAAAGTTCGAATACCGACCCCGTTATTTCGATGATAAGGGCAAGGGGAATCCATATAAGATGGAACCAAAATTCGACAAATACCGCAGCACCGTCAATGCACCAAGGGGTTTGAAAGGCAAGTTTGGCAATGCCATGTCAGATATTCGCCAAGAAGGCGACCGCAACCTCAAAAAAAGGATGGCGTTAATTATCGCCGTACTCGTATTCATCGTACTCTACATCTTGGATTTTGACCTTTCCATATTCCTTTCACAGTAATGGCAGATATTATCAAACTCCTGCCGGACCACGTCGCGAACCAAATAGCGGCGGGCGAAGTGGTACAGCGTCCCGCATCCGTAGTGAAGGAACTTCTTGAAAACGCCCTAGATGCGGGCGCCAAGACCATAAAGCTCATCGTTAAGGACGGAGGCAAGGTCTTGATCCAAGTGGTTGACGACGGTATCGGAATGAGTGCTACCGATGCCCGCTTAAGCTTCGAGCGCCATGCCACCTCAAAAATACAAAAGGCAGAAGACCTCTTTAATTTGAGTACCAAAGGCTTTCGTGGAGAGGCCCTTGCCTCTATCGCCGCTATTGCACACGTCGAGATGCAGACCAAACCCGATACCGACGAGGTCGGCACGCACCTTCGTATAGAAGGCAGCGAGGTGGCCTTTCAAGAAGTCACGGTAACGCCAAAAGGGACCTCGATCGCGGTCAAAAACCTGTTTTTCAATATTCCCGCTCGGCGCAACTTTCTCAAATCGACCACGGTAGAGACACGGCACATTACCGACGAGTTCCATCGTGTCGCGTTGGCCCATCCCGATGTGGCCTTTCATTTTTACCACAATGGCAGCGAGCTGTTCAACCTGCCGGCGGACAATTACCGAAAGCGTATTGTTCACATCTTCGGTAGCCGAATGAACCAAAAACTGGTGCCTGTAGAGGAAGAGACCCCTATTGTAAAAATTAAAGGCTTTATCACCAAACCCGAATTTGCAAAAAAAAGCCGGGGCGAGCAGTTCTTCTTCGTCAACCATCGATTTATCAAGAGTCCGTATCTGCATCATGCGGTAGTGGCGGCCTTCGAGGGACTTATTAAATCGGACACCTATCCGGGTTACTTCCTCTATCTCGAAGTAGATCCGGCATCCTTGGACATTAATATCCATCCCACCAAAACAGAAGTGAAATTTGATGACGAGCACACGCTGTACGCCATGTTGCGCTCGAGCATTAAGCATAGCCTCGGCCAGTTCAACGTGGCACCGGCACTGGATTTCGAACAAGACCAGAACCTCGAAACGCCCTACGGCTATCGGAACAAATCCGCTGTTTCTCCAAAGGTTACGATTGATGCCGGATTCAATCCCTTTCAAGAAAACAACCCGGGCGGTATCGCTATTCACCCACAAAAAAGACAGAATAGTGGCAGCTGGGAAAGTTTATATGTCGGTATGGAGTCAAGATTGGGCAACGATGATACTACCAGCAGCGTAAGCTATGAATCCGATACCATTACCGGATCGATTTTCGAGGGCGAAAAAGAAATGCCGGAAACCCGGTCGACCACTTTTCAGATACGCAGAAAATATATCGTTACTACCATCAAATCAGGAATGGTGGTCATCGACCAGAGCCGTGCTCACCAAAGAGTGCTCTACGAGCGGTTTTTGAAGAACAGCACCGTCAAAGAGGCGGTCAGCCAGCAATTGCTGTTTCCGCTGACCCTGACCTTTTCCACCTCGGAAATAAACGCGATAAAAGAAATCGAGAACATTCTTGTCTCGGTCGGGTTTCTATTTGACGAAATAAAGGACGAATCCATAACGGTAGCGGGTGTACCTTTGCTGGTCGCCGAAAGCGAGGTGGGCATGGTACTGGACCAATTGATCTCTGATTACCAACAGGAGGTGAGCGGCGAAAGTTTTTCGCAGACCGATCTGCTGTCGAAAACCTTGGCCAAAACGCTCGCGGTAAAGACTGGGGAAGTGTTAGATCTTCAATCGCAGTTGGCCCTGGTCAACGATCTTTTCGCCTGTAAAGAGGCGCTGACCAGCCCTTTTAACAAACCCGTATACATCACCATTACGGAAAACGATATCGATAAAAAGTTTATTTAGATGGGAAGACTGACCGAAGCAGTAAAGCATCTGCTGATTATCAACGTGATATTATTCGTGGCGACCCAAATCTATGGTGACCAGATGTTCGCTTGGTTCTCGCTGTGGTATCCCGAAAATCCCAATTTTGAGTGGTGGCAGATTGTTACACATATGTTCATGCATGGCGGATTCTTCCACATCCTCTTCAATATGTACGCCCTTTGGGCCTTTGGAAGCCCTTTGGAACAAATGTGGGGCCGTAATAAGTTTTTGTTCTTCTATTTCTCTGCCGGTCTAGGGGCGGCCCTATTGCATACTGGGGTGAACTACTTTGTGTTTCACGATGGCCTGCAGGCCCTTGTAGATCAAGGCGTCGATAAGAACCAGATCATGGAGGTTATTTCGGGAGGGCAGTACAGTCCCGCTTGGAACGACCTGATCGGGGAAGATAAGGTCAATCGATTTTTAAGCGCTTTTAATACCCCTGCCGTAGGGGCTTCCGGAGCGATTTATGGAATTCTGGTGGCCTTTGCCTTTGCCTTTTCCGAAGCGGAACTTATGCTTATCTTTCTGCCCATTCCCATCAAGGCCAAATACTTTGTGCCCTTGTTGATTGCGGGAGACTTGATTTTCGGATTTTCGGGGGCGGCCACCGGTATCGCCCATTTCGCCCATATCGGTGGGGCGATTGCCGGATTCATTATGATGTGGTATTGGAAAAAGAACGAGTTTGACAAGAATAGGTGGGATCGATAGCATCAGTTTAGAAATAATTAGCAATTAGGATGAACGGAGGATTAAGATATCAATATGCCAGATTGAGCGTTTCTGAAAAGCTTATCGCCATCAATGTAATCGTTTTTATTGTCATGGGGCTGATTACCGCTTTGATCGGGCCCCATATCGAGGAGTGGTTCGTGCTGCCTCAGGACTTTTATGATTTTCTCGTGCAACCATGGTCCATCGTCACCTATTCCTTTTTGCATGGTGGCATCTTTCACATTCTTTGGAATATGTACATTCTTTTTGTGGCCGGACGCATTATGCTCAATCTCTTCGATGGCAAACGCTTTTTGAACGTCTACTTCTTGGGCGTTATGTTAGGGGGATTGTTGTTTCTGCTCAGCTATAATATATTCCCTGCGCTTATGGGCCAAAAGACATCCTTGATCGGAGCCTCTGCGGGCGTGATGGCGGTATTGATCTTTGTGTGTACCTATATTCCGAACCAAGAGGTACGCGTCATTTTTTTCAACGTGAAGCTGTGGCAGGTCGGGGTTTTTGTGGTCCTGATGGACCTGGTACAGATTCCGCTGGGCGGTAATGTCGGCGGGCACTTGGCCCATCTGGGCGGTGCATTGTTAGGTTATGTTTACGCCCGACAACTCTTTAAAGGGACGGATATCGGTGAGGGATTCTCAAAATTTATTGACGGCATAGCAGATTTGTTCAAGAGCAGTGACACCGCCACCGGTCGAGGTCGCAAAAAGGCGCCAATGAAGACCGTATACCGGAAAAAACAATCCACCCCGCAACGTAAGCCCGATCACGATAAGGACAGCCACCAACAGAAAATCGATACCATACTCGACAAGATCAGCAAATCTGGCTACGAAAGCCTCTCCAAGGCAGAGAAGGATTATCTGTTCAAGGCAGGGAAGGAGGATTGAGCTTACACCAAATTCCAAAAATATTCCAAATTCCATAATGTGAAGGGATTATCCGCTTTCAACAAAATGGTATATTTTACCAATCTCGTCTTTGTCTTCCTACTTTCGGTCGCCTGTGCGGTGCCTTACCTGTCGGTTGATTTTCTTCCGTTTTTATCTTTTTTAAGTTTGGCAGTACCTGTTTTGGTCGCTGTCAACTTGCTTTTTTTCATTGGTTGGGCCGTACAGGGAAAACGACAAATGCTTCCTTCGCTTTTCGTGCTGGTGTTCGGCTATTTCGTGTTGGGAACTTTCGTAAAACTGGATTTCGGAGAAGACGAATTCCGTGAAGCGGACTTGAAAGTGATGAGCTACAACGTGCGCACCTTTAACCAATTCGGCTGGGCGGAACGAGATGACGTTTTTCAGAATATTCAAGCTTTGGTGAAACGGAACGGCCCGGATATAATCTGCTTTCAGGAAGTCAGTATCTCGATGCAAAAGGAATTCTTGGATTATCCATATCACTATTTGAAAAAAATAGCCACGGGTAACAAGGTACATTTGGGGATCTTTTCGAAATATCCAATTGTCAATGCCGAAACCATAACTTTTCCCCATAGCATTAACAATGGTTCGTATGCCGACATTGCTTATAAGGGCGATACCATTAGGCTCTACAACCTTCATATGCAATCTTTGGGAATAACACCGGGTACGGGAGTTCTCCGTTCGCACTCCTCCGAACGCTTGTATAAAAGGGTGGTGAGGGCATTCGAGAAACAAGAAGAACAGGCCAAAATGATCCAAAAACATAAGGCTGCCAGTCCCTACCCGACCCTACTCTGCGGGGATTTTAACAACACCCAGTTTTCGAAGGAATATCATATTATTAAGGGAGATATGCAGGATAGCTTTATCGAAGCGGGATCGGGCTATGGGCGCACCTTCAACTTTTTACGTATCCCCTTACGTATCGATTTTATCATGGCGGATGATGCGTTCAAAGTCACAGAACATAAAAACTATAATCTGAAATATTCGGATCACTATCCGGTAATGGCGTCATTTCGCATGAAAAAGTAAAAAGCAATCGGCTACATCGGCGAAAATATGGATGATCAGTGCTAGGCCGAAAATCCATGTTTTTTTGAAGAACAGCAGTGCTGTATAGACTCCGATCGCCGAATAGGTATGGAACGGATGAAATCCGATACTGCAACGTTCCGCATCAAAAATGGGTTGCGCCCACAAATGGTCGATATCTATTAGGATGCCTGCCCATAGGATAATAATCACTTTCAGTCGGTTCTCCTTAATAAAAAATAGGCCAATGGCAATGGGCAACAGAAAGTGGATGCCGTAATGAACGAAAAACCTAAACATTCAGGAAATCAGTATTTTGGTTCTGTAGATACGTCAAGGCGTTCGTGCCCTCATTAAAGAGCAGATCTAGCACACTGGTATTCTCAATAAAGCCGTGTCGGTCGCCGAACACCTGTACATACTTTTTTTGTTCCATATAAAGTTCGGCCTTCGCATCGACCAAAAAACGGAAATTTTTGGAATCTCCGGGCTCTAATTCGTATGTGTTGGTCTGAGACGTGGGCATATCCATTTGAAGACAATCGCAGACATTCATTATCGTCTTAAAATTAAAATCCAATAGTTTTTCAAAGCTCTGTTCATACAGTGGGGCGATATCATCTTCATAGAATTCAAAAAACGGTGAGGTTCGATAGGCTGTTTGCAAGGTGCGCCAATGTTCACGTTGCCAGGGATAGGAATTATCCAGTAGCACATCCTTATACTTTTGCCGCCCATGGGCCCCGCCCACATGTTGAATGGGAATGCTGAGCATATGTCTGCCCTGATCGGTGCAAACGTAACAGCGGTTGCGGTAGGTCTGTTTTTGGTAATTGTCCTCGACCTCCCACCGGATGTCGTTTTGGGCGATTACCGCAAAAGTGGCGATGTCGGGGAAATATGTTGGGTGTATCAGGGTTTTCACTGGTCCAAGGGTCTTGATAAACAAATGTTACGGTAGACAAATGTAATCATTTGAAGAGGGTCGATCCGGGGAAATTTACTGTTTCGCTCTGCCGTTGGCAGATCCAAGGTAGTCTTGCCTACAAGCTTGGGATAGCATGCAGCGATCGAAACTTAAATTTTTACTGCCAAGTGAAACCCCCTTACCACCTTCACTACCAAATTTCGGGCAAATACTTCGCCAGAATTCGGACCCCGACCACGAATACCAATAAGGCAGTGATTCGTTTAATACCCTTGGGCGTCAAACGCTTGAGACTTATTCGAATGCCTAATTGCCCTCCGATGAGTACGGAGGTGGCCAAAGCCAAAGTTTCCTTCCACGGAAGCCGTAGCATATCGCCCGTTACGAGGCCCGCAATACCCGAAAGGGAATTTACCAAAATAAAAAAACTGGCCAAGGCAGCTATCTTAATGGGCCGGTCCCATCGCAAGTGGTTGAGTACCGGCGCCAAAAAAATACCGCCACCGATACCCACTAACCCGGATAACAGACCGATACCACCCCCCAAAAAATAATTGAGGAATTTAGGATAGGTTTTTATTCGCTCCGAAGTATTTATTAAGGAAAAAGTCTGCGAAGCCAAGAATAGGGAAGAGGTGACCAGGGAACATCCTAAAAGGATAAAAAAAATGTGCTCTTCCAATCGAAAGGAAGCCCCGATAAAGGCCATGGGAATACTGGTCAGCACAAAAGGAAGGAAATCCTTTACTTGGGCGTGGCCGTTTTTGAAATAGAGGTAGGTACTGCCTGACACAACGATCAGATTACAAATAAGGGCAATCGACCGGATAGCGAAAAACCCCGCTAAAAAAAGGGCCAATAAAGCCAAATAACTGGACCCGCCGCCGAAGCCGACCGATGAATATAAGGTAGCGACGACGAAAAATCCCACACAAAGCAAAATCAGACTTTCAACACTTAAGAGCATGCTTCCTTATCTGGTTCATTCCGCCGGAGATATTAAAAAAAATGGCATCGGGCTGAGATTCCCTAAGCCGCACTATAGCTTTTTTGCTGCGTACCCCCGATTGGCAGACGACATAAACGTTTTCATTAAAATCAATTTCGTTGTGCCGTGCGTCCAGTTCTGACAAGGGAATATTCTTAGCGATTTCCAAATGGTTTCTGGAAAACTCCCTGGAGGTGCGGACATCAATGAGTTGCGGCCGGCTCTCATCGGCTAACTCTAGAAATTCCTCAGCATTTAAGGATTTTAAGTCGGTATCGCATTCAAAATCGTAGCTCGGTCGCAGCGCATTGATATTTAAGTTTTTGGATTTGGTAGAAAAACCTATTTTTCGAAAGGAATTGGATAGTGCATCGAACAATAATAATTTTCCGGAGAGGGTCTCCCCTACTCCGGTTACCACCTTTACGGTTTCCAAGGCCTGAAAATTTCCTATAATTCCCGGTAATATTCCCAAGACTCCGTTTTCGTTACAATCGGGTACCTCATCGGGCTTGGGCATGGTCGGAAAGAGGCAACGATAGGTCGGTCCCCCTTTATGATTAAAAACACTGACCTGCCCCTCAAAACCATACAACGCTCCATAAATAAAAGGTTTTTTTAAGATGACACAGGCATCGTTAACCAAATAGCGGGTCGGAAAATTATCGGAGGCATCGACGATTACATTATATTCCGCAATGATTTCCAATGCATTTTCTTTAGTTAAAAAAGTGTTATGTCCTTTTAGCTTTGTTTCTGAATTTTGGACTTTAAGACGTTCAAGTGCCACGTCTACTTTCGGTCGGCCGAGGTCCGTTTCGGAATATAACACCTGCCGATGTAGGTTGGATAGCGAGACCACATCATTATCCACGATTCCCAGAGTACCGACCCCCATAGCGTTCAAATAGGTCAGCACCGGAACGCCCAAGCCTCCGGCGCCAATGATCAAAATCTTAGAACCGCCCAGTTTTTCTTGGGCTTCAGGGCCGAAACCGGCTAGAATGATCTGTCTATGGTAGCGTTGGTGGTGCATCGTATTATTCCGCTGTTTTATTCTGTCGACAACCTGACGATAGCCTCCTTATACTCCTCCTCCGAATTGGCATTCAAAAGCACATTTTCGTTGGTCGGAAATACCAGTTTAGTCTCGGTATTGATCAGAAATTTTCGGGGACAGGTGCCGTTTCCACTTTTGAGATACGCTATGGACGCTTCAAATGCCTGCGGTTCCCAAATGGCGCAAAGGGGTTCGGGTAACGGATTTTCCTTCTGGGCAAAAGCGGTCGCCAAAACATTCGGGTCGCGGGCCGCTATCAATTCTTGCAATGCGGCCAGGTCGATAAGGGGAAGATCACAGGCCAGTACTAACCAGGCCACCTCGGGAAATTTTTGGTGGGCGGAGAGGAGTCCGTTAAAAGGACCTTTGTAGGTATCATTATCCACAATAGTCTCCATTCCTTCAGTAAAATCCGCTTTCTGGTCGTGACGGATTGCCACATAGGTTTGTTCACATACGCGACCTAATAAATGATACAGATATTCCCGCTGCGGCATGCCGTGATAGGGAATCATTCCCTTATCTTTTCCCATGCGGGTACTTTTTCCTCCGGCGAGCACCAAACCGTATATTTTAGGACCTATAATCATTTTTTCCTCCTGTTTTTTGTTCCAGTTGAATATCGGTAATCCGTATATCATGCGACAACGCCTTGCACATGTCGTAAATGGTCAATGCACTGACGGAAACGCCGGTTAAAGCCTCCATCTCGACCCCAGTGCGTTCGTTGCATTTAACCGAACAGCGGATTTCCAAACTCCTCTCCTTTGGACGGATGTCGATATCTACTTTCGAGAGGTTGATCTGATGGCAAAGGGGAATCAGGTCCGCTGTCTTCTTGACGGCTTGAATACCCGCGATTACCGCTGTTTGGATGATGCTTCCCTTTTTGCCCAGAAAGTCTTGATCGGCCAAAATGTCAAATACCTTGGCGGGAAATACCACCCGGCCGGCAGCTACCGCTGTACGGGCGGTAATCGTTTTATGGGAAACATCGACCATGGCAGCGTTTCCGGAGTCGTCTAAATGGGAAAGTTTCTCTTTCAAAAGCACATTTTTGTTTTATTACCGCCATTTCAACTGAGGTCTCGATTACGCTCGACCGGACCCCATACGACATCTAGCCGCCAATCGAGGTCATCGAATTGTCGAAGACTTCTTTATATTTTTCTTGGGCCTCAAAACCGGTTTTTGCACGGCTTCCGATAGCTTTTAAGATTTGTTCCTTTACTTTTTCTTCCGAATTTTCGCTACGCAATATATCCCGAATGTTCATACTCGGCTTGGCATAGAGGCAAGTAATGACATCCCCGGTCGCGGAAATACGTAGCCGGTTGCAGCTACCGCAAAAGGTACGGCTGAACGAGGGAATTACCCCGAAACTCCCCTTGAAACCGGGAATTTTATAATTGATGGAAGTCGATGTTTTCGGAGATTCCAGCTTATAGTAATCCGGATGGGCTTCCTTTATATGATCCAAAATTTGCTTATAGTCCCATGCGATGCTATCGAAATTTTTGCTGCCGCCGTTAAAGGGCATTTCCTCCAAAAATCGTACGGACACGTCGTAGTGTTGGGTAAGCTCCAACATCGGTAGGATATCTTCGGTATTCTGGCCTTCTAAGGCAATAAAATTGATACGGACATTAAAGCCTTCCGTAATCAACCTGATTATATTGTTGTGAACGGTATCATACTGGTCACGACGCGTAATCTTTTCAAAGGTCTCGCGGTTGATGGCGTCCATACTGACATTAACATTTAGAATGCCCAATTCTTTGAGTTCGTCGATGTACTTTCCGATAATAGTGGCATTGGTAGTCACCGAAATGTCGTTCAGCCCCTGCATTTGCGAAAGCCGACGCATCAATACCATCAGATCCTTCCGTACAAAGGGCTCACCGCCTGTAATCCGGATTTTATCGATGCCCTGGGCCACCAAAATCTCGCTCAACCGGGAAAGTTCGTCAATACTGAACAACCGGTCGTTCTTGGCAAAGTTGATCCCCTCGGCCGGCATGCAATAGTTGCACCGCAGGTTACAACGGTCCGTTACCGCCAACCGCAGGTAGTTTATTTTTCTATTGTGATTGTCTACTAACATATTAATTTCACGTTCAATTATTGGATAAGTCCGTTGGCCGGGCGGAAAGGGTTTAAGTTTAAGGATGTGCCGAGACCCAAACCGATTTATTCTTGAAAATTTCTTTTTTCCAAATGGGCACCCGCTCCTTCAAGGTATCGATCAAATAACGGCAAGCTTCGAAACAGGCGTCACGATGCGCTGAAGAGGCCCCGACAGCTACTACAGGTTCTTCGACCTGCTTCGCTCCCACCGCATGGCGCACCACCACTTTATTCAACTCCCATTTTTCCACAGCATCCAGCGCAATTTTTTCCATCTCTTTGAGCGCCATAGTTTTATAGGTCTCGAATTCCAACGACATGACTTGCTCGCTATCGGTAAATTCCCGTACGGCACCTACAAAAACACAAATACCACCGCTCCTCGGGTGCGAAAGCTCGGCAAATACTTTTGCCGTATCGATTTTATCGACAATTTCTATGACTGTATTCCCTTTCATCAGCCGCCGCTTACGGGAGGTATAATTGCTATTTCATCACTCTCCCGCAAACGATCGCTATCCTCGGCGTAGGTGCTGTTCACCGCGACCGCCAACGAGGAAAGCTTCCGGAATTCGGGAAAAATCCTCCTTAATTCGTCCTTCAGTTCGGAAACGGAAACGGGGGCCGCTTCCCCTTTAGCAAAACGAAAGGAGCTTTCGCCTACAATATCCTTGGCAATTCCGAATAATAATACTTCCATCTTCCTAAGCCTTATTTAAGGATACAATTTACGCAATAAAAAACGATACGCCATAAGCAAGCCGAAGAAGGTTTCACGCAGGCACGTATTGTTTCTCTCGCAAAGCCAATTCTATCGTCCTTACATTGCTATGCATTTCCGACAGCCGGTGGGCTTGGTCTTTTTTATAGGTCGCACGAAATGCATTTTCTTTACATTTGTGGGATGGAGTTATGCAGAGAGATCGCCAGTCCCCAAAATCCTTTGGTCAAAAAGATAGGACTTTTACAGAATAAATCAAAGGAGCGCAAAAAAACGGGACTTTTTGTGTTGGAAGGATGGCGGGAACTACAGCTGGCTATCAAAGGTAATTACATCTTGGAAACAGTATTGTTCCAAAGGGATTTGATCTCAGGGGACCATTTACAAGCTTTGTTGGATGCCTCCGCGTCTCGAACGGATGTTATTTCGCTTTCACGGACCGTCTACCAAAAACTCGCCTACCGCGGCACCACGGAAGGCGTTATTGCCTTGGTTAAAAGTAAGTCGCACACTTTGAGCGAACTTAGGCTGCCCTCCGAAAATCCTTTGATCCTGATTGCAGAAGCCCCTGAAAAACCGGGAAATATTGGGGCCCTGCTCCGTACCGCTGATGCTGCCGGCCTTGATGCGGTCATAATCTCCGACCCCAAGACCGATCTCTACAATCCCAACATCGTACGGTCGAGTATCGGCTGCCTTTTTACCAATCAAATCGCTACCGGAAGCACTGCTGAGGTGATATCCTATTTAAACGAAAAAAACATCCCCTGCTTTTGCGCTGCCTTGTCCGCCTCGCAGAACTACGCCGGAACGGACTTTAAACAAGCATGTGCCATTGTGGTGGGCACCGAGGCGCAGGGACTTTCACAGGAATGGCTCGAACATTCGGCACAAAATATAATAATCCCTATGGTAGGAGAAATTGACAGCATGAACGTCTCCGTATCCGCGGCGATTCTTATCTTTGAGGCGAAAAGGCAGCGGGGGTTTTCCCATAGGCAGCCCTAGGGGCGGTAGCAGTAATAAGCCCTCTCATTGAACATCAAATTTTTCAAACCGCAAACACTTTATACCCTTGAACACTCTTTTTTACGTCATCATTGCCATCCTGATTGCACAGTTTGTGGTCGAAACCGTGCTGGATTACCTTAACTCAAAACACTACAACGATCCAGTACCCGAAGAACTGAACGATGTCTTCGACAATGATGAATACGAAAAATCACAAGCCTACAAAAAGACCAACTACCGGTTCGGGCTGCTGACCTCGGTCTTTTCGCTGTTACTCACCTTGTGCTTCCTAATATTTGGCGGTTTTGAATGGGTCGATCAGATGGTACGAGGTATTACGGATAACCCGATTGTAATGGCCCTGCTGTTTTTAGGGATAATTATGATCGGTAGCGATATTGTGACCCTGCCCTTCGCCTATTATTCCACCTTCGTCATCGAGGAAAAATTTGGATTCAACAAAACCACCCAAACCACCTTCTTTCTGGATAAAATAAAAGGATGGTTGATGATGGCAGTGGTCGGTGGCGGACTGTTGGCTTTGATTATTTGGTTTTTTGAGTGGGCCGGCAGTAATTTTTGGGTCTATGCCTGGGTGCTTGTTGCCGTCTTTACCTTAATTATGAACCTTTTTTACAGCAAGCTGATCGTACCGCTATTCAACAAATTGACCCCACTGGAGATAGGGACCTTGAAAAAGAAGATTGAGAACTATGCTGAAAATGTGGGCTTCGAGCTACAGAACATCTTTGTTATCGACGGCTCGAAACGCTCCACCAAGGCCAATGCCTATTTTTCTGGTTTTGGCCGGGAAAAACGGGTAACCCTCTACGATACCTTAATCGATGATCTCGAAGAAGAAGAAATCGTGGCCGTACTCGCCCATGAGGTCGGACATTACAAAAGAAAACATGTCATTTTTAATCTGACCACCTCCATCCTATTGACCGGACTGACCCTTTTTATTTTATCCCTCTTTATCAATAACCCAGAAGTATCCCACGCTATCGGGGTCTCCCATCCCAGTTTTCACGCCGCATTGATCGGGTTCGGTATTCTTTACAGTCCCATTTCCGAGCTAACGGGCCTCATCGTGAACCATCTCTCCCGAAAATTCGAGTATCAGGCCGATAATTATGCCAAGGATACCTATGCGGCACATCCCTTAATATCATCCCTAAAAAAATTGTCCAAAAACAGCCTAAGCAATCTTACTCCGCATCCCGCCTACGTTTTTGCCCACTATTCCCATCCGCCCCTGATCGCTAGGATCCGGAATCTTAAAACGGAGTAGGCCGACCGATACCATCTCAATCGGTAGGTAAATTTAAGCTTTTGACACTGGTCAGTGCAAGGGTTCGATCACTAGCCGATAGGTTAAAGGTTCAATCTAAATATTGTCTTGACTTTTAAACCTGTCAATGGCAGAATGCAAGCTTTTACTCATAGGGCATACTTTTTGTTGTACATCGTTAAAGATTGTGGTATTTTAGATCAACATCCTCCTATAATGACACAGGTTGCCATAGAAAAAGAGAACAAAGAGATTGCAAAGCAATACAAAGAATTGCTGCGGATCAGCTATCAGCATTTGTCCGATGAAGACAAGAAACTGATCCGGGCGGCTTTTGAGGTGGCGGTAGACGGACATAAAGATCAACGCCGAAAATCAGGAGAGGCGTATGTTTTTCACCCTATTGCCGTGGCCAAGATCGTGGCTTCCGAAATCGGTCTTGATGCGGTCTCCATTGCCTCTGCCCTACTCCACGATGTGGTCGAGGATACCGAATATACCCTTGACGATATCGAACGCATGTTCGGGGAGACCGTGGCCCGTATCGTTGACGGACTCACGAAAATCGCGCACCTCAAAAAAGATATGAGCACCTCGCAGCAGGCCGAGAACTTTCGGAAAATGCTACTTACCCTGCACGACGATGTTCGCGTTATAATCATCAAGATTGCCGATCGATATCACAACATGATTACCATGGATGCGATGCCCGAGCACAAACAGGTGCAAATGGCCTCGGAAACCCTGTATATTTACGCCCCTTTGGCCCATCGTATCGGCCTTTACAATATTAAGACGGAACTGGAGGATCTCAGTATCAAATACACCGAGCCCAATGTATATCGAGACATAAAAGGTAAAATAGAGGACTCAAAGGAAGAACAACAGGCTTATATCGATGCGTTTTCCGGAATTATCGACAAATCGTTGAAGGAAGAAGGACTTCATTATACCATCAAAGGGCGAATGAAATCCATTTATTCCATTCGAAGGAAAATGAAGGTTCAAAACGTGGCCTTCAACGAAATCTACGACAAGTTCGCCATCCGGATTATTTACAAATCCGATCGACAAAACGAAAAATTCCTGGCTTGGAAAATCTATTCCATTGTTACCGATCATTTTACGCCGAATCCGGTTAGGCTGCGCGATTGGATTTCATCTCCGAAATCAACCGGCTACGAGGCGCTTCACATCACGGTAATGGGGCCAAAAGGCCGATGGGTGGAAGTACAGATACGTAGTGAGCGCATGCATGAAATTGCCGAAAAGGGCTATGCCGCCCACTTCAAGTACAAACATGGTGACCAAAAGGAACAAGGCGTCGAGATCTGGTTGAACCGGCTACAGGAAGCTTTGGAAAACCCCCACACCAATGCCGTCGATTTCGTAGAGGAGTTCAAACTAAACCTCTATTCCAAGGAAATCTTTGTTTTTACTCCGAAGGGAGAACTCAAATCACTGCCCAAGGGCGCCACCCCCCTTGATTTTGCCTTCCATATACACACCCAAGTGGGCATGCGTACCCGAGGGGCCAAGGTCAACGGAAAACTGGTACCGCTCAATACCTCGTTGAACAGTGGTGATCAGGTCGAGATCATGACCTCCGAACAGGCCAAGCCGAACCAGAACTGGCTCGATTATGCTACCACCGCCCGTGCGCGGTCGAAGATAAAATCCTCGTTACGGGAGGAGAAAAAATCGATGGCGGACGAGGGCAAGGAAATCCTCCGAAGGAAGCTGAAGTCACAAAAAGTGACCCTGAACGAGGATTCCATCAACAAAATGGTCGTTTTCTTTAAACTGAAAACCAGTCTAGACCTGTTTTACCGGGTTGGTATAGGGGCGATAGACAATCAAATGATCAAGGATTTCGCCTCGTCATACAACAATGCCTTTATCAGTTTCTTCAAGAACAAGATACGCCGTACCCCGGTTCCCCATGATATCGATAAGGAAGAAATTACCTCAAAATACGACATGCTCGTATTCGGCCAAGAGGAAGAAAAACTGGACTATAAGTTATCACAATGCTGTAACCCGATTCCCGGTGATGCCGTTTTCGGTTTCGTCAGTGTGAACGAAGGGATAAAAGTGCACAAAAAAAATTGTCCGAACGCTATTCAGCTCCAGTCCAACTACGCCTACCGCATTATCAGCGCCAAATGGATCGATTCAACACAACAGGAATTCCGGGCCGATATACAGTTGACGGGTATCGACAACATGGGGCTGGTCAATGAAATTACCGAAATCATTTCCGACGAGATGCATGTAAATATGCGCAACCTGAATTTCGGTACGGATGGCGGTACCTTTAAGGGGAACATAACCGTGGTAGTGAAAAACAAGGGTATCCTGAAAAAATTGATCAAAAACCTGAAAGAAATCCAGGGAATCGATAAAGTAACACGGATGTAAAACTGAACTCGTTACCTGAGGTAAACTTTCTTACAGCGTCTCCCTGTGAAATTCCATCAGGCCTTCTATAGGTCTTTGGCGGATAACGCCCACGATTAGGTCGTTGCGTTCTAATACCGCGGTCAGTTCATCCCTGAGATAATGGGCGATGCTTCCTACGAAATTGATAGGCACTTTTGTCGCCAGGTCAAATTGCATGATATAATTGTTTATGAACTGTTGAAAGCCCTTGTCGATTACCCCTTTGGAATATGGGTGGTCTTTGTTCTCGATGAGAAAGCGGGCAAAAGTGGCCAAATACGTGTTGGGGTTGGGCTGTTTGTAGAGGTTCTCCTTGATGACGTCGGCCTCAAGATCATAGCCTTTGGCAAATTTTTCCGCCAAATCCTGTGGTATTTTGTTGAAATAGTAATCCCGTATCAATTTTCTTCCGAAAAAATTACCGCTACCGTCGTCCATGGGAATATATCCTAAGGAAGTCACCTTTTGGTGAAGTCGCTCGCCATCGTAGTAACTACAGTTGGAACCGGTTCCCAAAATACAGACAATACCTTGATGCCCGACTTTGGTCGTGGAAAAAATGGCCGCATAGGTATCCTCTTTGACATCTGCCTTGGCATTGGGGAAAAAATCCTTAAAAATTTCTGTAAGAAAAGCTTTCATGCGATCGGTACCGCAGCCCGCACCATAAAAATGTAAATGCGATACCTCATCTTTGTTCTTCGAGAGTTCGAAATTGTTGGCCAACCGGTCTTCGATGACATTCCGGGTCAACACTTCGGGACTCAGGCCTAAGGTCTGGGTAATAAACAACTGTTGTCCGTTCTCGTCCAGGGCGATCCAGTCGGATTTTGTCGCCCCACTATCAACTATTAAGATCATACGCTACAAATAAAAACCCCCAAGAACTGTTATTGGGAAAGTTTGGGTTAATCCAAAAAAGAATCCTGAAAATAAGCAAACTTTCGCTTATTTTCAGGATTCTTCTTAGAAAAATTCGATAAAAGTCCGTTTCAATTTACAAACTCGCCACGTGTTGTGCTAAATCGACCATTTTACTCGAGAATCCGGCTTCGTTATCATACCAGGAAACTATCTTGAAGAACTTCGGGTTCAATTCCATACCTGCACTTGCATCAAAGGTACTGGTATGCGCATCACCCACGAAATCCTGTGATACTACGGCATCTTCGGTATAGCCTAAAATCCCTTTCATCTCCCCTTCGGAAGCGGTCTTGAAAGCCTTTTTTATTTCTTCGTAGGAGGTTTCCTTTTCCAACCGAACGGTAAGGTCTACTACCGATACATCTGCAGTCGGTACCCTAAACGCCATTCCGGTAAGTTTTCCCTTCAACGCGGGGATTACCTTCGTAACCGCCACGGCAGCGCCGGTGGAAGCGGGAATGATGTTCAACATCGCACTTCGGCCGCCTCTCCAATCTTTGTTAGAAGGCCCATCGACTGTCATTTGTGTAGCAGTAGTGGCATGTACCGTGGTCATCAAACCCTCTTCGATACCAAAACTGTCGTTCAGTACCTTGGCCATAGGGGCCAAACAGTTGGTGGTACATGAAGCATTGGACACGATGGTATCCGATGCCTTCGCATCTTTATGGTTTACTCCCATTACGAACATCGGCGCATCACTCGAAGGGGCGGAAATTACCACTTTCTTGGCCCCGCCATCAATATGGGCCTGGGCACTATCCAACGTCTTAAAGATACCGGTACATTCGGCCACGATCTCGACACCCACGGCATCCCATTTGATGTTTTTGGGATCTTTTTCGGCCGTAATCCGTACCTTTTTACCGTTTACGACCAAGTGACCATCCTTAACCTCTACCGTACCTTGAAAGGGTCCGTGTACGGAATCGTATTTTAGGAGGTAGGCCAAGTGATCTACTTCCAAAAGATCGTTGATGGCGACCACCTCGACACCATCCCTTCTGACCGTTTCACGGAAGACTAACCTTCCGATACGACCGAATCCGTTTATACCTATTTTTAAATCTGACATAGTATTCTGTATTTAAGGATTAAAATTATATGTATTGAACTCGTTTAGACGATTTCATTATGTTGTCATTATTTCCGAGACCCGAATCAGGTCCTTATCTATTTTCGTATGGCCCTTGATCGCTTTGGCGATAGGTGTCAGGATAATCTGGTTGTTCTGCACCCCTACCATAAAATTGGTCTTGCCATCCAAAAGGCTTTCTACGGCCTTAACTCCCATTCTACTAGCGAGAACCCGATCATAACACGAGGGGGAACCGCCGCGTTGCATATGGCCTAAAACCGAAACGCGGACATCGTAGATGGGAAGATGCTCTTCGACATATTCCTTGAGTTCAAAGACACTTTTCCCGATTTTATCTCCCTCTGCAACCACTACGATACTAGAGGATTTGCCGGATTTTTTGCTGCGTTTCAGGGATTCCAATAATCGTTCCAGCCCCCGGTTTTCTTCGGGAATCAAGATTTCTTCGGCGCCGGCTCCCACTCCGGCATTCAGAGCGATATGACCTACGTCGCGCCCCATTACCTCAACAAAGAAAAGCCGGTTGTGCGAGCTGGCAGTATCCCTAATCTTGTCGATAACCTCGACCACCGTGTTCATTGCGGTATCAAAACCTACCGTATTGGAGGTACCGAAAATATCGTTGTCGATCGTACCGGGAATTCCGATAATCGGAAAATGATATTCCTCATTGAATATCATGGCCCCGTGAAAACTGCCGTCGCCACCGATGACTACAAAAGCATCGATACCCTCGGCACGCAGTTGCTCGTAGGCCTTTTTTCGACCTTCGGGCGTTCTGAATTCATCACATCGAGCGGACTTCAAAATCGTGCCGCCCTTGTTGATGATATTGTTGACGCTTCTGGCGTCCATCGGTTTGAAATCGCCCTCTATCATACCTTGATAGCCTCGGTAAATACCCACACAGTCTACCTTCATATAAGCACAGGTACGCACCACGGAGCGAATGGCCGCATTCATTCCGGGGGAGTCCCCGCCGGATGTCAGAACACCGATTTTCTTTATTTGTGAACCCATCAAAAAAACTAAGCTGCGAAATTAACAAACTTATTTCAATTCTGGGTAAGGATGCGAGCCAAATTTAAGCTATTCACAACCCCTCAAACGATTTCGTACGGTAAAATTCCCGATTCCAATAAACGGGAACATTTTGTGCAACGAATATGTTAAAATAGAACTTCATAAGGCAGCCGGCATTGCACATGGTTTTATTCGGGTTTGATCTTTTTTATTACCCAGAACCGATCTCTTGGAAGTTGGTAGGGCTACAAGCGGACACCTCTAGCCCATCTTGTACTATATATTGCGTCTTTATAGGGTCTGGTTCCCCTATATTCTCCCCGATAACCCACAGTGTTTAACTAGAAAAACGTTTACCATATCTGTAAGTAAACCCAGTTTGGTATCTGGAAATTGGCTATTCTGTAGGACGACTTCGGAGATAGACGGGTCACATCTCCCCTATTTGGTTCCCCCTTCCCCCGTTTAATTTTCGCGTACCATTTTAAGATAGGTCTATGGATTTTCGGGAACATCGGTATAGGAAGTCCTTTGCCACTCCAAATGGTCTTTTTGGGTTCCTGATTTTTATGGTCTTGTCCTTACCCGTTACCTGGGTTTCATCCTTGTATGCGCAAGACCTAAAACAAGTGAAGGGCAGTTTTACCCTCAAAAACTATAGCCCCGACGAATACGGGGCCTATCATCAAAATTGGTCTATCGTTCAAGACCGACTGCAATTCATGTATGCCGGAAATAGTGAGGGTATCTTGGAGTATGAGGGGGTTTCATGGCGGTTGATAACATGGCCCGGGCTAAGGGCGGTACCTTGCATAACCGTTGAAGCAATCCGGTGTCGAAGGAACCGTATGGGCCATAGCCCTGCATAGAGGTTCGCTTTACGCTGCCACCAGCGGGGGGCTCTGTGTACTAGAATCAGGAGTCGGAGCCTTCCCTTCAAAATCCCGTCGCGTTAAAGGAATAGAAAGTGCATGCCTTTCCATACTTCCGGTGGAGCAGGGACTGTTGGCGACCACCGCTGAGGGTACGTTCTTAGTATCCGAACACGGAAGCACTTTAGTGGAAGCCTCCCTTGGAGAGCGCGCCTTTTACCGGTCTCGAATAAATCCCTCAAGAGTATATATCGGCCATTTTCACGGGCTTGCCTCGCTATACCTCGAAAACGGAAAATGTCAGGATGAAAAAAGTCGGTATGGCCATGACGACCATATAGTGTCATTATCGGAGACGAACGATGGTTCATTGTGGCTAAAGGAGGGCGTTACAGTATATTGTTAGGGTAGATTTCCCTAAGGGCCTCGGTCAAGGAAAATTACGCGATTTCGATAACATGGCCACGAAATACTATGGTCAAGAGCAGGGATTTCCCGATGGATTTACGCATATGTTCGTGATAGACGAAGCGCTTTATGCCAACGCCAATAGGGATGATGGGCCGCTTTTTAAATTTGATTTCAAAACGGAAAAATTTTCTCCCGCCCCACAGTTTGGCTAAAGGTTCGCATTGGATTCTTTATCGGTATATCCCCTGGTATCTCAAGGAAACGGGGAAAATATTTTATTGGAATCCGTTAGCCAAAGAGGGAATTCATATCGTTTTTCTGCCCACCTCAATCCGTTGAACGGAAGGTATTCGGCACGTAGAATTTATGACGAACGATCTAGGAGTGATTCGGAAATCAGTGCCTTCTGGGACAACAACGATCAATTATGGTTAGGGGGCGAATGGATTATGAAATATGATCTGGACAAGCCTTTTGCTCCAAAATCCCATTTCAGCACCTATATAAGGAAAGTAATCGCCGGACAAGACTCGGTTATTTTCGCCGGTAACGGCCCCGATTCCTTAATACATCGACTTGACGATTCCATTGGTCGATTGCGTTTCGAATGCGCCGCGCCCGGGTTTAGCGATCCGGAACCCAAAAGATACCAATACCTTCTTGCCGGCTTTGACAAGGCATGGTGCGGTTGGACGGATGAGGCAAGGAAGGACTATACCAATCTTCCCGAAGGGAGATACCGATTCGTCGCCAGGGCGCAGAACATTTGCGGAGATATTAGTACGGTGGGCGCTTTTAATTTCGAGATATTTCCACCATATTACCGCACTTGGTGGGCGTATTTGTTATATCTCCTCTTAGCAATTGGGTTTCTCTGGATACTTTTCAGATGGCGTTCCCACCAATTGAAAGCCAAAAACGAAGCCCTTCAACAACCTTTCCTATTTTGCCTAATGCTTTAGGGAACTGTATGGGGTACCCCCGTCATCATATTAACATTCCTCAGATTACTTGTGTAGCTAGTTTTTACCCTCCATCAGCCAATCAATGCCATCCTTCCTGTAAAAACAGCCATCCATCCTTTGATCTCTGATTTTTAGGTTGGAACAATACTGTTGTTATATGGAACCCACGTATTAGCGATTGCGCTACCCCTGCCATAGTTTTGGAACGTTGATTTGATCTCCCGATTCAAATAGGTAACAGGGCAGTCTTGTACTGTCGCGGCCCCGAGCCTATCATTATCCAAATTCCCCCCGTGATAAGAGTATTAATCCTAATAAATTATATCGTTATGAGAACAACAGTAAAAACAGATCCAGAAGTAAAAACTTCTGCTTCACCGATCTTACAAACAAAAGAAACAAAAGAAATTGCCACGAACGTACTCTCAGCGGCCATGCTGGCAGTGCAACGGGCCATCAACCATGCGGAAGATCCCGAAAAGAACAAGTTGCCGGTGGATAAGGATTGCCTAGAGGCCATTTTCTTCAAAAGATGGCAAACCCTTAAACCGGAAAGAAGACAGCAGGTGATGGCACAATCCACCAGTAGAACTATGCCCGCCTCAAATGAAGTGACAAAACAGCTTCTTTCGCAGCCGGAGATTTCTACTTTAAAGGCCCTGAACAGATCCACATCAAGGGTTACAATCGATTTTGATACGCTTATGGGTGAACTCCCCAGTTTTGGAAAGGGTGGCGTTGTCGATTATGCGGCAAAAAAAGCAAAGGTGAAAAGTACGTTGTACAATGAACTACAGTTTAGGGTAAGATCCGTAGAATGTATTGATGACACAAAAGGTTGGGGAGATGATGATATCTCCATTGGCGGTGCCGCGATTTTCGCCAACGGAAAAACGATTACGTTGCCCGCGCTTCTTAATGAATACCCATTTGAAACCGGGGAAACGAAAACCTTCGACCCTCCCAAGGTATTTGCCAATTTCAAATTTGAGGATGAGGATACGGTAACATACCAGGGCAAGACATACCCCATTGAATGGCCAAGAGCTTTTATGGTTCTGATAATTATGGTAGAGGAAGATTTAGCCGGCGATTTCCCCGACGAGGTTGCGAAAATTGTAAATCAAATCAAAGATTCTATCAAACCTGAAATCGAGTCCGCAGTTGCCGGCGCCATTGGTGGAGTCATTGGCGGCCCAATGGGAACGGCCATCGGTTCGGCCGTCGGTTACGTTGTAAGTAAAATCCTGGACTGGGTTATTGTAGAATTGATCTCCCTTATTAAGGAATGGTACGAGGACGACCTTTTTCCCGTAAGAAGCTTATCAGTTACGATTAACACCCCCTATCTCCCCGAACCGGTAGGTACAAAAACACATAGTTCGGGCCATACAAAATGGATTGGATGGCATGAGGGGGAATACAAGCTGAACTTCGATTGGCGCCTTAAAGGCGATTTGATCGATCCTGCGGATTATCACGGGGATAGCGAGCTGTTACAAACGGTAATACCCACCCCGGGAGCCATTAGCTGGCATCCTACTTCAAGCAGTAGAGAAAGAAGGGAGGAAGTTTTTATGCGAGGGCTGGACAGGAAAATCTATAGATCGTTTCGGTACGATAACGCATGGAGCAATTGGGGCACCTTCCCGAATAACGATGCCACCTTTAAATCGGCTCCTGCGGTTACCTCTTGGAAAAATGGACGATTGGAACTTTTTGCGCTGGGGGAAGACAACAAAATCTACCAAAATTCATTGAACAATATGGACTGGTCCGGCTGGGGCAATCCGTACTGGAAAGACTTTCTATTTCAATATAGCCTGGCCACCGTTTCGCGCAAGCCAAATTATGTGGATCTCTTTGCGGTAGGTATGGACAGGCGGATCTATAATTTCATTTGGAACGGGCAATCTTGGTCCAGTCTTAGGACAGACTTGCCTATGGGAACTTTTTTGTCAGCGCCGGCGGTGGCATCAAGAAGTGCAGATCGTTTAGATGTTATTGCTTTGGGCGATGATCGTAGAATTTATTTAAGCTCTTGGAAAGAGGGCCGGGGCAAATGGTCGGATTGGAGTGCTATCGGCATCGGAACCTTTACCTCGGCACCCAGCATGTGTAGCTGGGACAAGAATCGGTTGCATGTTTTTGGAAGAGGCGAGGACCGAAAAATTTACCATGCCTCCTATGATGAAAGCTCCGGATGGTCAAATTGGAGCAACGAAGTCGATAAAAGCGGTACGTTCTTGTCAGGACCCATCTCCATCTCGCAAGTTCCGGGACGTATTGACCTTTATGCCGTCGGCGACGACCAAAGCATGTGGCGCAATGTCTTTGATGGTACCAAATGGTCGGGTTGGTTCAATGATTTTAAACCGGGAACTTTCAAGTGAGGTGCAAACGGACTTATTGCGCATACCCATCCTGCATTTGCTTTACAGACCGAACTTGCAAAGGAAGGGATGTACCCAAACGGAAAAATAAACGATGGCTTAAAAGCGACCCATATTATGCGTGGGCTCAAAGAAGACTTTGAATTTGAATATGGTGATCCCATGGCAGTTTATGCCTTGCTGAAGGGAAAGAAACCAGATTTAAATTTAAATGTCATAAAGCTAGAGGCCAACCCCGTTCGAGCCAGGGCCTGATCTGTTCGCGCTTGGAAAAGCTTACGTTTTTTGCGCAATTGGTCCGTGTTTGGATTGTTTCTTGCCCAGATACGGCACAACTCTTATACGAATGCTTAATATTTAGTTGAGACGGATTTCTAATTTACAGATAATTTTAACTAGAAAAAGTAATAAAATTTTAGTTTAGAATCCATTGATTCACTCGCTTAGAATACATTTGCAGCACGTAGTAATTCTTTTGAAATACTTATGAAACGTGTTCTGCTCCTTACGGATTTTTTTAAAAGCGCCCGGAATGCCCTGGATTACGGAAGTGTACTTTTTGAACGGATCCCGACCACTTTCTATTTGCTAAATGTGTGTGAAAGGCCCGCGGATAGCGAATATGAGGGGGAAGACTTGAATCAATGGACGGGACAAGTAATGAATCATCGGGGAATATCGCTGAAAGAGGTCAAGCGTGACAATAATAATCCCAAGCATTCCTTTAGTGCCAACATTAAACCTTTGCCATTCGCCGATGCCGTTAGGGAAGTGATGACCAAGAATATTATTGATGTCATTCTGTTACCGACCAAAGGACCCAGGGGAGCCAGGGAAAACTTTTTGGGGAACGACGCCGTAAGCGCAATCAAAAGCATTAAAAATGTGCCGATCATTGTGGTTCCCAAAAGCCTTTACCGCCAAAAAGCCTGCCCAAATCGTATTTTCCACCAACTTTAAAAGGGCTTTCAACAGAAAGGAACTCGACACCATGGTGGTACTGGCCAAATCGTTGCATTGCAAGATAAAGGTAGTCCAGATCATGAACGATAGCCGTCTGGACGAGTTCCAAAAGCTCAACAAGGAATACCTGACGGATATCTTTGACGGATTGGAACATTCTTTTGTAAAGATCAAGGTAAAAACCTCGGAAACGGCCGCTATCAACGAGTATGTCAAGAAGATGGAAGGCGATATGATTTCATTGGTCAACCATCGGTACAATTTTCTGCAAAAAATCACCCAAGAAAATGTGGTGAAAGAAAGTAACATTCAATAGCGAGGTACCTATTTTGGTCTTGCCCGAACTGGTGGGCCAACGGTCCATCCTCCACCGATTCGGGCCATACCGAACAGATGGTACTGTAAGTTTATCTTATGCCGGTAACTTGCTCTTATAAGAGGATACTGCGCCTAATGCGGAAACACGCCCAAATTCAATCGTGTTTTTCTTAAACTAAAAATAAAACCCTCCGAACGTCAAAATCGGAGGGTTTTCGCCTTACTTAACAACTAAACTATTGCTCTTTGTACAAGCACCTTGGCAACTGTTTACCACACTGGCCCAAACATGCTTCCTGTGTTTTATGTTGGCATTCTACTTGACCTGTAAAATTATTGTCAGGGCACTGCTTGAAGCATGCTAGCGCGGCTACTTGGCCCTGTTCTTCCGTAGGGCCAAGATTTGCGTATTCTTTCCCTTCTTCGATTCAGGCCCCTTTGCAGTTGATGTTTAGGCCAACCAAAAGGAAAAGGATTAACATGCTACAGATGGTATTTAAACGGTTGTGTTTATATGTTTTCATTTTTTTGGATTTTAAAGTTTTTTTTGTTTTAAACTGTCTTTCTCCCTTTACCAGAGCGAGAAGCCCGCACCGAATTTTTCAGTATCATGCTCTCAGCCTACTTCAATCAAGCGTACCCAAAGTGTTCGTCAAGGGCAGAAAAGTAATAGATTAGCGTCAAAAATAGACCGATACTAAGGCAGCCAATATAGGAAAGGATTATTTTTATTGTCGTACCAATCAAGGTGAAAATCGAATATGTCAACGTCTCCCTTAAAGTATCTTCTATAAACAAAGCCCCACTCTTCCCCTTCACTACCGCCGCGGGTCAAGACCAGAGTATGGCATGTATATACCAACTCATAGGTGTTCTGGCTAAGAAAACTAACAGGCGGCTCTGGTGAAGGCGGCAACTGTAGGTTTACAGTATTCCCACCGGGCGTTAGATCATGATTGCCATTATGTACACGCTGATATAAATTATAGGCCAATTCAACGGTTCTATTGCAAAAGTTTCGTGTGTCCGGTATTATTTTGGCCTCATCTAGGTCTCCCCGCAATACAACTGTCCCATTGTCATTGAATACTAAAAGTTCAAAGAGACTGGTCAGGCCTTCATTCGCCGGAAACTCGACCCAAGTTTGTGTAAGGCTGCGGAGCGAGTCAATTTTACTACAGCCTATGTCGCCGGCCAATCTACTTACACCATCGTCTCTACAACATCCCCCCAAAAGCACGTTGGGACCGACAGTGACACCGGGGGCCCAAAAATTCAGGATGTTCCCGTTATATTGCCGAATAGTAGATTCCCATTGCCAAACTGGACCTGACGACCCAGGTGCTACTAGTATACTACTACAGACATCGGCCTCATCGGGATCTTTGGGATCTTCTATTTTGACCGGTTCAATAAAGGTGCTAAAAGGGATACCATCTACATAGGGCATTAAATATACGGGGAAAGATATGGGATAGTCAATAAAATCGGCCACGGGAAATTCCGCATCCACGTAGACCACATCGGTAGAATCTTTGGCTTCCTCCGGTACATTTGGTACATCGTAATAATAGGAGGCCCCGGGCACGTAAACATAAAAGCCCGTAATGTTGATCGCAGGATCGTGAAGAAAGCTTACCCTTTTGCCTATAGGAAGGCCGCGCATCAAGTAAAGGGTATCCTTTACGTCGTTCCAGATAGCGCCGTCTCCTCCAACGGGCGGCTGCCCGGGAATCTTGGTGGCGTTGACCAGTTTCAGGTACTGCGAAACCACATCGGCATCGAGAGAGTCGGCAGGGGCGACGACGGTATCCTGCCCGCCACCCTGATTGCCCTCCCCGGGGGGATTCTCTTTAGGTGGGGGATCCTTTTTGATTTCCTCGTCGTCCTTACTGCATGCCTCGATGCAGATGAGGATTAATCCAAGAATTAGGAGCATGCGAAGGCATCTCCCGAATACACTTACGATTTTAGTTTTTTTTTCAATAATAAACATGGCATTTCATTTTAGATTAATTTTTTGATAAAAGGTCGTGGGGGAGATTATAAACCCGAATTGGGTTCAATGTTATAAAGCTATGGATAACGGAACGCTTTTCGAGCAGCGGTTTACCCTTAGTAGGTTTATATTGGTAAGTGGCCGCCGCCCTTATTTAAGTGGCAAATAGATACCCTCACTTTTATTCGATGATCAGATGCGGGATTGATGAAGGTATGGCAATACAAATATCTGGCAATGTGCCTATTGGGCTGATATAATCAAATCCTGTACTCTTATTGTTAACGTATAGACCAAGTCCGCTTTGCGTCCAGTTGGTCCTAAGATTCGTTAAATACTCAATGTCCTGGGAGTATATATTGCTCCCGAAAACACCATTGGAGATTACTGCGGCGTATTCCGCCAAGGTAAAAACCGTTCCAAATACGGGTATTTCGTCTATTCCTGTAAACATTCCGAGGGTGGCGCCCCAAATTCCTAGGCCGGCTATAAGGTCGACCACCGAAACCGGGTCTATATTGGAAAAAACGGCAAAGGTTTCTACGCCTTCCAGCTCACTGAGGGTTTGTACGGGATTGAGCAGGGAGATAGTGTAGGGATTGAAATCCACAGGCGGACTGCTATCCCCGTTGTTGATCAAGACCAGGGAATCGGTGGAACGGATGCTGAAATTTTTCTTTTCGGCGACCATTCCGTTGGGGATTTTTAAGCTCATAGTTCCCTTTATTTCAAGGGTAGAATAAGGCCTAAACAATTCCACCATTTCCGGAAAGAACCAACTGGGAAGATCCCCGGCTATAAGACCGACAAAGGTATTCAATAGTTCTAGGATATTATCCGAAAACCTCTCGCCCCCAATAATGTCCATCGATTCAATCTGCATTTCTACCTCATTGTAGGTCATGGGTTCGGCCGAAGCGCCGTCAGGAATTTCCTGCGAAAAAATGATTGGGGGATTTACCGGAGTACCAAGACCTTTGGCGATGGCTTCGTCTTTTGGTGAAACCTTGCCGCTGCTATCCGCTTTCATTTTATCGATTTCTTCGCCTGCGGCGCCCTTTTCGGTCTGGGTCTTGGGCGGCGAGGCTACGGCACTTTGCATGGCCGTATTCACCATACCGGCTACCTGCTTCCCTAGTTCTACAGCGGCATTTAGAGAGTTGGCACCGGCATCCCCGGCTAGATTCCCTGCCTGCTGGGCGGTATTGTTTGCCAGTTCGGCCAGTGTGGCCAAGGTGGCCGATAACTGTTCGGATTTAGACATATCGGTGAACATACTGCCGTTTTGGATGGCTTGCAGGGCGGCATCCAAAGAAGTCGTTGGCATGGCCTGCGGGCTAATCTGGTTCAATACACTTACCGGTACGGTAGGGTTTAAACTGGTGCTGACCGGCTGTGTATAGTCCTGGTTGACGTTAATATCGAGGATGCCCGGCGCCGCATTGGGGATCGGGGAATCGATCCAGTTATAGAACCTGCGAATGTTCAGGTATTCGGATGCATTGGAAATGCCTAAGATCGCTTCCCCAAATACCCCCGAAGTAGGCAGGAATACTTTGCTCCAAACAGAACGCGCACGCATTTGTTCCTCATATTGCGCCACGGTATCGCGATAGTTGTCGATGATGGCCGGAATATTGACAAGTTCTATGGGATTACCATGAATGGATATATCCAATTCGCCCATCATATCTTCGGGCAGTTCTTCACCGTACATGCTGTCGATGGTATAGGCTACGCTAAGGACGTTGTTGTCGGATAGGGTGGCGGTGCCGGAGAGGGTTAGAGGTTGTTTGCGAGTGATCCCCCTTTCCAGGGTACGTATCTCGACATTGCCAACAACGGGATATTTTCCTTGCGCCCCTGCCTTTTTATCGACGTAAAGGATTATGTCGCTGCTTTGCAACGGGCGGTTAACATTGGTACGGGATTGCCGTACCTCTGTGGTGGTCAATTGGTACATTTGGGTATTCCGGCCGTCTTTGAGAGCCTCTTTTTGAAACCCGCTGCCTCCCATAGTGATTCCTTCGAACAGGTCGGAAGTAACCATCGTGCTGTAGCCCTCACCCAACGGGGCTATGCCGCCTTCCCCTACATGTTTTAATTTAAAAATAAGCAGGTTTTCGGTGATACCCAATGGATTGGGGTCTATCAGGGCGGTTAACGGGATGATGTTCGATCCGCCGGATAGTCCGAGATGCTCCACAATATCGATCAGCTGCTCTTTTTCAAGATGGGCGAGCAGGTATTTGGTATATCCGTATTTATGGAACCGGAAATGGTTTTCGATATCCTCAATAATATCTGTGGGATTGAGATCGGTAACCGTTGTCAACTGCGTGTTGACGAAGTCGGTGATGTTGGTCACCTCGGCCGTAAATCCGCCATCTAGGGTGCCAATGGTATAGGATAGTGCGATAGACTGTTTGAGAATTTGTTCTTGCCCGTTGGTATCCTCCAAGGTATATTCAAAGTCGAAGGCAAGTTCAAGCTCATTGCTGTTCCTGTCTATGATGTTGTATTTGCCCTGATCAACATCTTCGCGGAGTTTCGTCCGTGTTTTTTGGTTAGATCCCGTGGGCAATTCGTTATCTTTCAGGTTACTCCCCACCTTATTTACAGGCGTTTTGACAGAATCTGCTACATAATTTTTCATCTCCAGCTCCAAGGAAGAACGAAAGGTCGATGTGAGGTGCATGACAATGTTCTCGTCGATCTCAAAGGAGTCCACCCCCCTAAAATCGGTATAGTTGCGTACATATGTTCGCATGAGGGCGATTATAATATCATTGTCGTCCACATAGGTGGCGGCCCCATCAATCGTCAGTTGTAGCACCTTAAAAAGTGCCAGTCCCGGAATTGCAAGCACCACATCCTTATCGTTGAACTCTACCCTGATATCGGAAGTGAAGGCGTTGGTATAGGTTGCCTTTATGTTTGTGATCCTTATATTGCCCGTAGCGTCAAAGTTGGTATTGTCGGGGTCATAGTCCTTGACCACCTGACTGTATTCATCGAACTTTTTAGGGTTCGTTTTTTTGATGGCCTTTCCGAAAAGATACCAGTACTGCTGAACGATTGCAATATCAAAGGCTATGGGCCGAAACGGCAGGAACAGCATTGGGGTCAGCGAGTCCACTCCGGTCTTGATTCGATAAGTCTGCAACACCTCGTAATATTGCATATTCAGGGCATGGCTGTGGTTGTAGTTCGCGATATTACGGGTCTGGGCGCGCTGCCGGCCCGATTGGCGGTCCTCAACCACTACGGTGCTCATCACGGAGCGTACGCTGGAGGAATTCTGTACGGTGGCATCGGCGATGTTCTGTACGACCTCGCCCATTACCTCGCGTTCCCCGGCGGTCTCTGATTTTAGGGTGCCCTGCACTGTTCCGTTGGAATGGACCAAACTACCGCCCAAGGAACCGGCCATGGAGGAGTTCGCGCCCATACCGAGCATTCCGCCCAATGCGCCTTCGGCGGTCAGATACTCCAAAGGCACCGAAACCCCGGCAGATCCCGAGGCGGCGCTGGAACCTCCCGCTGAGTTGCCTCCACCCATCCCTCCTACCAAGCCATATCCGGTGGTCTTGGTCTTGGCATCGATTTCCGTTCCCCCGACCAGGT
Organism: uncultured Flavobacteriaceae bacterium; assembly: GCA_963734985.1. Taxonomy (GTDB): domain Bacteria; phylum Bacteroidota; class Bacteroidia; order Flavobacteriales; family Flavobacteriaceae; genus Pricia. The sequence goes on along the minus strand of CAVTJB010000002.1, from coordinate 31,832 downwards.
GCTCATTGGCGGTGCTCTGTACCACTTCGTTCAAGGCCCGGGTCTGGATAAACTCGCTTCTTAGGTTTTCGGTGGCCGTAGTGTCCTCGTCCCGCGAACTTTCCTGCCGCCGGTACCAGTCGATCACCGCAATATTCCTTGACTCTCCCGGGGCCAAGGCGATACTGTGGATAGGTTCTCCCAAATGGGTGCCCATATTGATCCATTTCTGATGAATCGCCCCCAAATAGCCCAAATGGAATTTGGCCGTGGTCTGGTAAAAGATTTCAAGTAGGCTATTGGCCGGATCCGGCTCGTCGGTATCGGGATAATAGTTAAGTTCGTAACTTTTGAACACCTTCTCTACCTCCTTTACATAGTTGCTAAAGCCCACCTGGGTATGGGTGCTGCCGATCATCTTGGGCATCAAGGCATCCGGCGCCGAGGGTTTTTCGTAAAACTCGCCGAGGATATTGGTACGGACGATTTCCATGGCTTCCCGGTAGGGCGCAAAGTCGGCAAGATTTCCTAGCGTCTCTATGGAGAAGGTGTTAAATAGGGTATCATAATCCTCATCCGTGATCACCGTAAGATCTTTAAAGGATGCCTGCGCGATGGTCAGCAAATAGGCATCGTCGATAGGGACATCGATATATTGTTCGAGGGCCAATTCTTCCAGATTTTCCTGTTCCGCATAGGCAATGATTAGTTCGGCGTGTCGGCAGCCATCGTATTCGGCCATGTCGCGGATACTGAATATGCCTACCGTGTTCAATGCCTGGATTTTTTCAAGGGAGTTCACGGATTTTAGTTGCGCAATCGATATGAGTTCCATTTTGTTCTTTTTAAAGTGTATAGATCGGAATGTTTTATTTTGGGAACACTTCCTGTTATTCCTTCGCTCTTCGGACGGAAGCAACCGTCACCATGGGCACTTGGCTAAACGTAAGGATGGATTTTTGGGGGTATCGATACAGGACGATACTGTCCGCCGCCACCAAGCCATCCGGATCCGTGATGACCTCGCCCGAGTTGATCAAGGTATTCGTGAGGGAATCGATTTCTGTCCAATACACCGTGGCACCGGGTTGTGGCAAAAATTGCCGCGGCTTTCGAATGGCCACCGAGGCCATCAATGAATCTTGGGGCGTGTTGTCATTGGCAAATACGGCTCCGTCAATCAGCCATGCGGTTGTTCGCCATAGGCAGGGCTCGTCCACCAAGGTCTCCGTATTCCAGTCATGGTACCCGCCATAGGTGCCCCAATCGTCCCCGCTGCCGCCACCCGAGGTACTGGTGCCAACGGTACCATCTCCGGGATCCCGCACCTGCACGTCGAAGCGATGGTCAAAAAAGGCCGGGAACGACGTATTCCGGTATTTGGTTTCTTCGTAGGCTACATTGTCCCGAAGGGTCTGCATATCGTCCGCTAGGCCATAGGTCCAATGGTCGTTGTATTGCCACCAGGTCTCCAGGCCATGTCCCCTTTCACTCCAATACAGTTGCATACCGAAACCCAGGGAATCCGCGGCTTTATATTGCTCAACGACAAAATCGCTCCATGAATCATCGTTCTTGCCATGGAACATCCGTACGAGTGGAAGATCGCGTTTTTCGGAATTTCTATCCGTAAGGTTAAAGGCCTCTATGACATGTACGTTCGTACCGTCGCGCCTGTACAGGTTGGTGGGGTTGTTCCAAGCTGTCTCCCCGAACAGACTGAATCCCTGTCCGGTGTCGCTAAAGCCGTCCAACCCGTTATTGAATATGGTCGCGGTCGCATAGCGATCGGGATAGGCCTTCATTAAGGCTATAACCCCTCCGGAGCCCATGCTATGGCCGTTGATATGTATGCGTTCGGGATCGACCTTATAGTTGGTAATGAGCCAATCATTGATCCAATCCAACCTGCGTTGGGTATAATTAACAATGGTATCATTCTCCAGTACCAAATTGTGGACCGGGTCATAGGGATCCTTATTTTTGGCCCATCCAAAAAATTGGGTATTGCTGGGCTGATCAACGTACTCGTTGGTAGTTGGTAGAAACTGTGCGAAATCATCGTTGTGGGCTACCAATATCCCCTCTTCAGGTTCTATATTGACTTCTGGCCTGCTGTTCGGGAGGGATTGCATAGCCTTGCCCCGCCCGCCGTGCAACCATAGCGCTGCGGGTATTTTTTTTCCGTTAGTGGTATCCATGCCCACGGCCTCGCTTATCAAAAATATACTGGGCATGCCATTTTTAAATGCATTGGCCATAACGGGAAAATCGGGGCGGCCGTTCCAGTGTTCCTCTTGGCCGTCTGCCCACATCGCCCAAAACTTACTGTGGTGCCCGGCGGGCAGAACTTTGCTGCTTTGAAGATGACAAACGACCGGGTCGTTGATGGGGTCGTATTCATAGTTTACGGCGGTAGCCGTTGCGTTTACATTGGAGGTTATCAAGGTATCCCCCTGTTTTACCACTGCAAAGAAACTACTTCCCGCGGCATGGGGGGTGTAAACGAAGAGGCCTTTCATGGTATCCAGTTGAATGCTGCGGTCTCTTGTCGGATGGGGGATGTTCCAATTAAAATCCCGTTTTTTCAATTGATCCCTGATCGCTTCGGCAGTCCAATCCCAATAGGTCAACTTTCCGATAAGAACGGCATCATTCGTAGAGGTTACGGCCGTTTCACTTTGATATACTTCATAGATCTCCGGGGTGGGCGAAGTGTCCTCCCATACGATCCATACCTGTCCCTTTTTGTACCAGGCCTGAATATCGACTTGTGATGTTAGAGGGGAACAAGTCAAGGTCAATACTATCGCAATTACCGCCTTCCCCAAACTTCCTTTACATAATCCGAAATAAGACATAGCTTTCCATTTTAAATTAAAACTTTGGATATTCTCGGAGGAAATCTTGGTGGGGGGAATTTTTGGTGTAAACCTACTAAGTATCCTTCGGCACGACTATTCAAGATCAATAGATGGCAGGTCCGGGCTTGTAAGTGGCGGGTATGGATGGTTAGGTGGAAAGCTAGGCCGCCTGATGGCCCCAAAGGCAGAAGTTATATGGAAGGATTTTTTTATCAGGAGACTGCAGGAGTATAGCCTAAACCCTATTCAACAACCCCAAAAAAGCATCCTTTCTTCGGCGGGAAATATCGACGTGGTGATTATCGGTGAGGATGACATAGCCCCCATCGCCCTTGATGTATTTTTGGATGTGCCCCATGTTGATAAGATGGGAATTGTGCACCCGGCAAAACCCGGATCCGGTTAGGAGGTTTTCAAAATCCTTAAGGTTTTTGGAGATGACTTGTTTTTGATGGCCGGCCAGATAAAGTGTCGTGTAACTGCCGTCGGCCTCGCAGTAGATGATGTCGTCGGTCCTAAAAAAGTCGATGCCCTCCAAAGTGGGGACGGCCAGTTTTTCGATCTTTCCGGAGGCGTAGTTGATATTGTGCAGTACGGACTGGTAACGCTGTTGCTTCCCGTTTTTTTGCAGGTTTTCCCTGGTCCTTTGCACGGCGTGGATCAAGTCGTCAACATCCAAAGGCTTTAGCAGATAATCGATGGCACTGAACTTGATGGCCTTGATGGCATATTGATCGTAGGAAGTAACGAAAATGACCTCAAAATCGATGGGGGACAATTTTTGCAGCACATCAAAACCGGATAGGTTGGGCATCTGCACGTCCAAAAAAACCAGATCGGGTTTTAGTTCCCTAATGGTGGTTATGCCGACTTCGGGACTTTCGCAGCTTTGTAATATTTCCACATCTGGGCAATACTGTTCCAGTGCCTGCTGCAGCGATTGCCGACCGTAGTGCTCGTCGTCTATGATTATGGCCTTTATCATTTTATGAAATCGGAATATTCACTGTAACGCGGGTCCCCAAAGCTTCGCCCGCCTGGTTCGTCAAATCCGTAATCTGGATCAGTTGCCTATGCAGCTCCTTGCTGAGCAGTTTTAGCCGTTCCTCAGTGATTTTGAGTCCCAGGGATTTGGTTTTATATACGGATCGTTGTTGGAGCTCAAATGCTTTTTGGCGGCCCACGCCGTTATCCTCTATAGTGCAGACCAGTTGTTCGCCCTCTTGTTCTATAGAAATGCCGATCTTTCCGTTGCCAGTATCCTTTCTGTGCATCAGCCCGTGCCAGACCGCATTTTCCACAAAGGGCTGTAAGACCATGGAAGGCAGATAGGTGTTTTCAAGGTCGATAGTGCCCTTGATCTCGATCTTATGCCGTATTTCCCCATCAAAACGGAGGCCTTCCAGTTGGATATAAGCTTCCAATAAGCTCAGTTCATCCTTTAAGGAAACTTCGGTAGACTCCGCATTCTCCAGTACCATCCGGATCAGCTTGCCAAACTTGGTCAGGTATTTGGAGGCGTTTTTATTTTCGCCGTCCAAGATCATCTGGTTGATGGAGTTCATGCAGTTAAAAATAAAATGCGGGTTGATCTGTGCCTGCAAGGCCTTCATTTCGAGTTCGGTCAGTTGTCGTTTGAAGTTCACCTCCTGGATCTCCTTATTTTTTGAGGCCAGGGCCTTTTGGTTTTTTAGGCGCTGTTGATAGGTGTAAAATAACAGGCCTGACAACAGGGCAATCAAAACTGCTCCTACAATAAATGCATTTTTTAAGGTTGCCTGGCGCAGCACTTCTTTTTGCTGCACTTCTTTTTCTTGGGCCAAAAGGGTGATTTGTTGATCCTTTTTTTCGGTTTCGTATTTGGTCTGCAGTTCTGCCACTTGCTTCAGATGGTTTTCGTTCAGCAAGCTATCCTTCCATATTACATATTTGTCCATATACTCCAAGGACAGCCGAAGTTCGCCTTTGTCTTTATAAACTTGGGATAACGAGTGATAGGCATCTTTGACTATTTCCTTATAATCGTGTGGCAGCGAAGCATGAATTACTTCATTTAAGGCTTGTATGGCATCGTTATAATTGCCCAACTTGTATTCAATCTGCGCAAGATTATATTTTGAATTTGCAATGCCCCAATCCGAATCTAACAATTCTGCAAGGTTTAGTGAATTCCTATGGTACTCTAATGCTTTTTTAAACTCACCTTTTTTTTCATAGAGTACCCCGATGTTGTTCAAATCCTCTCTAGCCTCTTCTTTATAATCATATTTTTCGTTCACCTGAAGCGATAGGTTGTAATATTCCAGGGCTTTGTCAAATTCATTCTTAAGACCGAATATTTGGCCCATATTTCCCGTTGCCATGGCAATTCCCTTCTCATACTCCATTTTTTTATAAACGTCCAATCCCTTTTGATAGTAATTTAATGCCTGGTCAAGGTTATTCAATTCCACATAGTTTGCTCCGATATTAAGATAACACGACCCCACTGTGGTCGGATCCCCTAAGGCTTCATAACGTGGAATCGCTTGGAACAGATCGGCAACTGCCTTGGCGTAAGTTCCTTCAAAATAATAAATTATGCCCCTTAGCATAAAAAAGGTGGCTTCAATACGGGTATCCTGAAAATGTTCAAGTTGATCTTCTACCTTTGACAATGCCTTTTGCGCTTCCTGAAGATTACCCTTTTTGTCATAAAAGCGAGCCCATTGTAGGTAGGAAAGACTTATTCTTCTCGCGTCTTTCATTTCTTCGCTTAGTGTAACGGCCTTGTGAAGATAATCCATGGCCTTTTCTTCATGCGAATCGAGCAAGGATATTTCAAGACTTAGATAGGTGTCCACTTTTACTGTATCATTTGGATTTTGGTTCAAAAGGGAAAGTAGGCTATCGATTTTCGGATTGCCCTGGCCCTGTAAGGAGAGGAATGCCAACAGAACCAAAAAGCAGATGGGCGACTTGGATTTTCTCGTTTTCATGGCCTTCAAGGGGGCATCCATTGTAACCAATAGGATACCCACAAACCAATTTACCTATTACCGACCATCTGTTTATAATATAATGTACGGTTTACGGCATTTGTTGTATGATCGGCCTTATTTCCATTGGAGACGGCTATTGTCTTGACATCGGAGCATTGCCAATCCTATACCAAAAGTAACTTTGCTTTTTTGCAATCAAGAATTCGATTGCTTCATAACCATCTTAACTCCGGATTTTGAGATTTTGATTATTAGAAAACGATATGTTTGGGTAAGGGCGTTTTAAGCTGGTCCAAGACCATTACACCATTAGTTACTTTCGAGAAGTTTTTCGGCAATCTCATCCAAGGTTTCCTTGTTCTTGTTGACGAACCAAAGACCCGCTTGTCTGAGGTTTTCCAGATTAATGGACGAGGCAACGTCCATTTCGGACAAGGCCTCCCGCAAAGGCGGCTCTAATCTGTAATAGTCCTTCTTGTTGGAACCGGAGAGGGTACTGTATATCTGTTTGAGCTGATAGTCCACCGTTTCCGAATTACCGGACATCAAGATGTCGATTACGGGTTGGATCCATCCCAATTGACCCACATCTTTTAGTTCCGAAAAGTGATACGGTTTCTTTACCGTACCCGTGCCTATGGATACGATGAGCATATTTTTTGCACTGGGCAGATCGGGTTTATCGTCACGCTTCAGCAATTCAGAAAATTTTAATTTACGGGCCTCCGCATAGGCGCACAATGTCGGATTGTTGGCAAATACGCCACCATCTATGAAATGGAACCGTTGACCGGACCGGGATTTAATTTTGGCCGGCTCAAAATAAGTGGGTGCCGCGGAGGTGGACCTTGCCACATCGGTCACCCTAAAATTATACATAGGATCCGAACGGGCATTCGCACTATTGAAAAAATAGGCATTGCGTGCCGTTATTTCATAGGCTGTTATAAGGCAGGGCTTAATGAAATGACTTAGAAGTCTGTCTTGAAATACCCTCTGAAGGTTTTCCTCAAGGGAGGCGGCCCCATATTTTTCATCGAAAAGCCCAAATCCGCTTCGGAAACTTGAAAGAAGATCGGAATGAAAAATAGCGCCCCCTTCTTTCAAATAAATGTCCAAGGCTTCCTCTGCGGACATTTTTGCAGTACCCGAACCGCCCGGTAAAAGATAGGTACAGGCCAGTATGCCTCCTGTACTGGTTCCGGCAATAAAGTCAAAATAATCGCCGATCTTTAACTGGCTGTTGTCCAGAGACTGTAATTTTTTTTCCAGATAGCCCAGAATCGTTCCCGGTATTATGCCACGTATACCGCCCCCATCGAGTGAAAGAATCCTGATTTTATTCATCCTGTAGATTTAAGAATTTATATTATATCGACCGGGTGAGTCATGTGCTATGGTACCATCCGGATTGCCTTTATTCCTTAACTTACTGTATTTAAAAGCCATGTCTAGTTTTTCCTCTTTGCAAAACCCCCACACAAAATATGCTATTATCATCATCCACACTTACTCTATCCTCAAAACAATCAAGCGTTTCAGCCTGAATGTCGGTTAGATAAAGAACTCCTTTAGACTTTTTCGTTTACCTATGAATCTCACATTTTGAGGCCATATTTTCTCATTTTTAAATAACGCAGCCCTACTATGCTTTTAAAAAAAGGACTTCATATAGCCTCAATAGCCGATATTCTCGGTTTCAAACACTAAGCTTAAATGATAACAAAATAAAAAAATCTTAAACAGATGTACGAAAAATTGTAGGTATGGTATTGAATTTTGTATAAACGGTCGAAGGAATATTTTTAGGCGGTCAGCGTCATCTCAATATTCAAAAATGCTGGTGATAAATGCGTTGCATGTTCAACCTTCTATGATATATCACCCTACTATCTATAAACCACTTTAGCCAATGGGCAAGTGGGTACGAGTTATCGACGTAAAGGGAAATGACCTCTGCCCATTTGTAATATTCAGTTCGGTAAGGTACAAGATTTATGCCCTTAAAAAGATTTCAACGTAACCATATGTGTACAGGTGGCTTAACCTTAGAAAAATGTTAAAAAGCGGGCGTCATAAATCACGCTATACTTTTCATCCGAGGCATACGTTAGTTATCAGGAAAGTTCCTACCTGCTGTAACGGATTTTCGATAGTTCAGCTGAAAAACAGCTGATGTAAGAAGAAAAAGGGATTTAAATGTTTTAATCTATGATGTACGACTTGATTTATTTGGTGGACGATTTCGATATGGTAAACCTCCTGCATCGTCTCTTGTTCAGACGATTGGGCCTGGAGGAGAAGGTAAAGGACTTTACGAACCCCGAAAAGGCTTTGAGCGACCTTCGTGCCTGTAGCGAGGAAGATTTCCGAATATTAGTGCTGTTGGACATCAATATGCCGGAGATGAGCGGCTTTGAGTTTCTAGACCATATGATGACGGATTTATTTTCACACCATATCGATGTTATCGTAGTGACCTCCTCGGTTTCGGATTCCGACAAGATCCTAGCGAAGGAGTATCCCCGGTTCGTGAGGGATTTTGTCTCCAAGCCTTTGAAACTTGAAAAACTAGGGGACCTCATACAATCGGCAGATAGAACTAAGAAATCGGATATATCATAAAGCAGAGGGGGCTCTTAGTCTTCCTTCAACCGACACCAAATGCCTTATCAAGATCAAGCTTACGATACCGTCTTTATAGTGGACGATGACCCTATCATCCATCTCCTACACCAAAAGATTATCGGAAAGAGCGGTATCGCGAACGAAGTACGGTCCTTTACGAATCCCAGGCAGGCTTTGGCGGATATGCATGCAGAGCTTGCCTGCTCCGGGAAGAGGGTATTGGTGCTTCTGGACATCAACATGCCGGAGATGAGCGGGTTCGAATTTTTGGAAGCGCATGGAGCTCGGGGATTTCCCCTTGAACGTCGATGTCATCGTGGTGACCTCATCCATTTGCGAAAGGGACAGGATTTTGGCGGAACGGCATCCCCTGTTCCTAAGGGATTTCTTGACCAAGCCCTTGAAGGTTGAAAATATTACAAAAATTTTGGCATAGCTGTAAACCCCTATAAATTGATAGGCTGACCCTATTTGACCGGATTAAAATAGTTAACAAATGGAGATGCTTTTTTATATGTTCATTTCACCAGCGAAAAACCTTGTGTGTAACATGGTAGGGAGCGACTGGACAAGAAAAGGGTCGTATGAAGACTTTGCCGTGCTTGCCCTATCTCAAAATGCAAGCCTACCACCAACTCCTTTTTGTGCTGTTTTATATGTGAAGTGATTTAAATTCTCGGTTCTAATCAGAAAGATTACATCACTTCTGTCTGTACGTCAAAATCTTTACAATAATCTTGTATTTTTTTAAGTTTGTAAGATAATATTGTCAACAAATTATATATAATGACTGACATCTTTGAAAAGAAAAGGCTTCAAGAACTTCAATCCTTGCAGCTATTGGATACCCTTCCCGAAAAAGAATACGATGATATAACCAGTTTGGCGGGTTTTATCTGTAACACCCCCATCTCTCTGGTCTCCCTTGTTACCGACACCCGGCAGTTCTTCAAATCGCGCCGGGGGGTAGAAATAACCGAAACCCCCATCGAGCTTTCATTTTGTGCGCATGCCATCAAAGTTCCCCAGAAGCCCTTCATTGTGGAAGATGCACGAAAAGATACACGTTTTAAGGATAACCCCTTCGTAATGGGTCCGCCGCATGTTGCGTTTTACTTAGGCATCCCTTTGATAAGTAGTAAAGGGAATGCATTAGGCACGCTTTGCGTTATAGACAATAAGCCACGAAAACTAGAGCAAAAAAAACTGGAGGCCTTGAAATCCCTAGCAAATCAGGTGGTACATCTTTTTGAGCTTCGCAAAAAACGTATTGAAATCGAGCAAAGCGAAAAGAGATTCAAGGGCCTGGTTCAAAATGGCGCTGATTTAATAGCCATCCTCGATTCCGAGGCCAACTACCGATATGTTAGTCCCACTTCTGCCAACGTCCTCGGTATCTCCCCAGAAGAATTCATGGGTGAAAATGCTTTTAAATTCATTCATCCTGAGGATCAGGAAGTGGTTTATGCGAACCTTCAAGCGCGTGGAAAATGAAAAACAGATCACTATTAAACCCTTTAGATTTAAAAATGGCGATGGTGAGTGGCGATGGATAGAAACCATAATTACTAACCTGCTGGAGAACCCCGCTATTGAAGGATTGGTGGCCAATTCGAGAGATGTAACCGAGCGAATGCTTGCCGAAGAGAAATTAAAAAAGAGTGAAGCCTACTATCGATGTTTATACAACTCACAAACCAATTATGTGCTTCGGACCGATTTGAATGGAAACTACACGTATGTAAATAAAAAATTTGTCGAGGAATTTGGTTGGCTTTACCCAGAGGGAAAAATATGGGGTAAAAACGCTATGCCGTCCACTATGGATTACCATCATCAGAAAGTACAAGAAAAAGTTGGCCAATGTATTGCCGAACCTGGGAAGGTCATTAAAGTTGAAATTGACAAACCCACCAGCGATGGGAAAACCGTCACTACCCTGTGGGATTTCATTTGTATTGTAGATGCTGAAGGAAAACCTTCTGAACTACAATGTATAGGCCTGGATATTACAGCCCGTATTAAATCCGAGAAAGCCCTTAAAGAATCCGAACAACGCTATTCCGATCTCTTTCACCTGAGCCCACAGCCTATGTGGGTTTATGATATACATACTTTGAAATTTCTGGACGTTAACGAAGCCGCCATAAAACACTATGGGTATTCTTCCGAGGAGTTTAAGAATATGACCATAAGAAAAATAAGACCCGAATCTGAAATTCCAAAATTAGAAGCGACCCTCCAACAACTGAACCAAAGTGGAAAGTGCCCTTTACCCATTGAGTATGTTCATAAAAAGAAAAATGGTGAGGAAATAATAGTTGAGATTCGAAGTGAAATTTTGTCTTATAACGGAAAAGAGGCAAAAGTAGTATTGGCAACCGATATTACAGAACGCAGTAAATATATACATGCCATCGAACTGCAAAACAAAAAGCTAAAAAAAATCGCATGGACGCAATCGCATGTTGTGCGCGCACCTCTCGCACGTATAATGGGATTGATAGAGCTGCTAAAGGACAATTCTTTCGAAGTTGATGAAAAGGAAAAGGAACAACTTCTAAAGGACGTATTCCATTCGGCCATTGAATTTGATGAAATCATCAGAAAAATCGTCCATACCACCGAGCAAAATGAAAAATAACATGAGCGCTTCCGAAAATAAATCTCTATTGGGTATTACCCCTGAAGGCTTGCACAGGATACCAAACCAGAGCACCAGTGCAATCTATATGCTATACATCTATACATCCTATAGCTGAAAGATTTTTTGAAATTCTTGACCTTCTGAGCAAGTTTTTCCTCCTTTCTTTAACATTCATTTTTAGTGAAAGCAATTTCTTACTTTCCAAAACGTTGATATTAAATCCGTACCATAAAGACTTGTGATGATGCCACAGAATTTTTTTAGGTTTCTTAGCATGGCGCTCATTTCTATTTGCTCCTTTACCCTACAAGCGCAACTTGCCAGCCCCATTACCTTTCAGCATATCCGACAAGGTTTGTCACAAAGTTCGGCAACCGTGCTTTTCGAAGATAGCGATGGGTTCATTTGGATAGGAACGCGCAACGGCCTTAACAAATATGATGGAACGGATTTTGAAATATTCGAGAAAAGCCTGGATGGTAGAACAGGTCTGACCCATGAGTATATCGGCGCATTATATGAGGATAATAAAAATCTTTACATCGGCACTAACCAAGGGTTGAGTCTATACGACCGTACCCTAGATCGGGTAAGACCTTTCGAATTCAAGAACGAGGGAAAGAAGATTGAATCGAAAAGTATCAAATCGATTGCAAAGACCAAAAGTACACTCTGGTTGGGCACTTATGCGGACGGACTGTACGGATACCATATAGAAACGGGGGCACTTAAGCATTTCCTTGTGCAACACGAGATCAGGGAAGGGAACCATAACCATAACCATATTTTGAAAGTGGCTCCCTTGGAAAATGGACGGCTGTTGGTCATATCCAGTTCCAATGTCCTGGTTATCGATGAAGATTTACAAATTCTAAAACAGATTCCGGAACCAGAGAACATAACCAGTGTTACGCAATGGGATAGAAACAAATTTCTAGTGGGAACAGCTAACGGGTCAGTGGTGGAATTGGAAGTCAATCCAAATTCACATATACAAACCAAAAAAATGAATATTAGTCCAGGCTTCGCTGTGCTATCCCTAGCAATACAAAATAAGGAGACCATCTGGATAGGCACGGAAAATAACGGTCTATTCGTCTATTCAAAAGCCACAGGTGATATCGAGCACATGGTTTATAGTATGACCCGTCCGCATTCCATCGCCAGCAACTCTATTTGGTCGCTTTTAAGTGCAAGAAATGGGGTGATTTGGATGGCACCCTTTAAAAACGGACTGAGTTTTTATGACCCGGAATTCTATAAATTCGAACACATCGCCCCTGATCCTTTTGATTCCCGATCATTGAACCATAATCTGGTCAATTGTTTCAGCGAGGATGGTGAGGGTAATATTTGGATCGGAACCGATGGCGGGGGACTGAATTACTGGAACAGGTCCACCAACACCTTCGAACATTATTCCTTGAAGGACAATAATTTCGGCACCGATGTGGTGCTTTCATTACTTCAAACCCAAGACGATCGGCTGTGGGCTGGTTCTTGGACGAACGGTATCACCATATTCAATATTAAGAGTAAACAATTTGAGCAGTGGAATACCGAGAATTCATTTCTAAGATCAAATCACATTACGGACCTGCACCAGGATAAAAGGGGACGTATTTGGATTATAAACCTTTTCGGAGGTGTGCAGGTATATTATCCGGAGAGTGGTAAACATACAGATATCACCCTCGTATCTGAACCTGATGGCTCGGAAATAACCTCCGTATATTCGATATTGGAGGAGGATAATGGACAGATTTGGATCGGTTCACAAACCTCAGGGGTGTTTCGATTGATAGAGAAACACGATACCTGGACGAGCGTTCATTACCATAACCTGGATGATGAAAAGACTTTGAGCAATGATTTCGTGAATTCGATGGTACAGGATACCGAAGGTAGGGTTTGGATAGGCACACAAGGAGGTCTCAACCGTTATCTACCCGAAAGGGATACCTTTCTTGCCCAAACAAAGTTAGATGGGTTGAAAGATGATGCGATTAAAGGCATCATAGCGGATAACGAAAATAACCTGTGGCTGAGTACCGAAGACGGTATCACAAAATACAGTGTCAATACCGGCAAAACCATGGACTATGATATGGGAGATGGCTTGCAGTCGAACGAATTCAATGCGGGTTCCTTTCTCACCACAGGTAAAGGGGAATTAATTTTCGGTGGAACCAATGGGTTCAACATATTTACCCCGGAGAAAGTTGGAAAAAGAGACGACCGACCCATGGTATTCATTTCCGGGATGAAAATATTCAATAGGTCCGTTACCCCCAATGACGGATCCGGTATTTTAAATAAGGATATTGGTCAAGTCGATTCCATACATTTGAGTTATAATAACTCCGTAGTGGACTTCGCCTTTAAGGCGCTCACTTATAGACATCCCGAAAAGGTGAACTACGCCTATTTTCTGGAAGGTTTTGAAACCGAGTGGAACAATGTTGGCAACGCCCACCATGCGACCTACACCAACCTCGATCCGGGTAATTATACACTGAGGATTAAATCTACCAATTCCGATGGCGTATGGGCCGACAACGAACGAAGGCTTCATATCACCGTTGATCCGCCTTTCTGGAAAACCTGGTGGTTCCGCATATCGGTAATCTTTTTTGTGCTGGTATGCCTGTATATCCTGTATGCAATTAAGGTAAGAAACATTAAAAAATATCAGGCCCAACTAGAACGAAGAATTGAAGAACGTACCCAACAACTGCAGCAGCAGAAAGACAAACTTATGGCAGTAGCGGACGAGCTATCCGCGAAGAACGAGGAGATACAGCGGTTCACATTTGCCGTTTCCCACGACCTTAAAAGTCCTTTGAGCAACATAAAAGGTATTGCAAGTCTTATTCCCTTGGAACTGGTAATGAAAGACTTTCCAAATCTACAGGAGTATTTGGGGCTGATAGATGTTTCATGCGATACGATGAGCGAGTTGATCTCAGATATTACCCAAATCGCACGCTTGGGCAAAATCGAAAATAGGAATGAGGTTCTTGACACCAATGAAATAATGAAGTTGGCCAAAACCCTGATAAGCGGAAAACTCTGTATGGAAAAGGTACAGTTGGAGATAGCCGATAATCTACCCGCCATCTACGGTGACCGGAACAGGATGATTCAGGTATTTGGCAACTTCTTGGACAATGCCATCAAGTATATGGGAAATCAATCCAATCCTTTAATTTCCATTGGATTCGAGAAGGATGGCCCCATCAATAGGTTTTGGGTGAAGGATAACGGTTCAGGATTGGACGAACGTGCTCTAAAAAAACTGTTCACGCCCTTTGAAAGATTCCACTCGAACGTAAAAGGGACTGGACTAGGACTTTATATGATAAAGCAAATTGTACTTTCCCATGGTGGAACCATAAGCGTCGAATCCGAGGGAAAAGGAAAAGGAACAGTTTTTATTCTGTCTTTACCGAATGCGGAAGTCGCCGCCCAAAAGGCTGAAAACAGATTTTCATGCGATATTATCTAGCTACATCCAGCTGAAAAAAGCCCGGCCCAAATTCAAGTAGCCATTCAAAAATTCTGTTTTCATCCTCGGGATTTGCTACTCTGGCGTTTGACGACCATCCGAAGAGGGCGTTATACTTCTCCTTGGTAGTGACCCGCCATTTGATCCCTCCCGAAATTTTATGCCTCCAGCGTTCCAATCTTGTAAAAAGCCCTTTGAAACGGCGGAGTATGTAATATTTGATAGTATATAAATTGTCGGGGCATCTTTTTCATGGATAATGTAATCGCCCAGTGGGTCCAAAACCTAACTGCCATCATTTTTTTTCTTGAATGCAGCCACTAAATCTTCGGCTTCCCAAAATAAAATGTGGCCCAATCCACGGCATCTAGGTACTACTCTGGCAAGCCTTTGTCCGTTTTTCGTTTGCTGGAGGGCAGGTTTACGTTGGGCGCTTCCTTGGTTTTGCCGGGAATTCCCATTTTCTGTTTTTGATTCTATTTACCGTTATCTTATCCGCTTAACACTCCGTACAACAAACCTCCGGCACGGGGGTCAGGTTAGATGTCCTGTAAATTCGCTTGTTTCCTAAATCCTCATCCACCGGGCTTACACGGCCCCTTAAATTTTGAAACCTTGGTATATCACTTTTCATATAACTACGGTAAGCACCGATATTGTCCTCCGGCACCAAGTTCTCTGCCTCCCGCATAACGGTGGGTGATTTTATTTTGGTAATGTGCTCCCTTATGTTCGTTATTTGAGGCAGTATTTCTACCACGATTACACTTAAAGACGCATCATCGGGAAGTCCCATCATATCCAATAACTGACCGATCTCATTGTTCGTCCACGCCGTGGTGCCGTATTTCGTGGCATTCTCATTTTTATTGCTGAAATCCACTAGCTGCAGCACATTCTTATGGCCTGCATAATTCAGGCTATTGTTGAACTGTGAAAAGGTAATGGTGTTCAGCAGGTTGATTTCTTCAGTATTGTACTTCTGAAAGATATCCACTTCCTTCTTGGGGACTATTTGAACCCGATGATCCAGATACTTGTCGTCGAGTAGGATATTGCGGTAGTCAAGGTTGTCGGCCTGTTTTACCTGTGCATAGAGCAATGCCCAAAGTTCGGTTCTTGGAGGGTCCGCGGTAACATTTTTACCATCGTTCACGGCAACGGCATACGGGGCGGTCACCCACATTTTATCCTTGTCCCGATTGGTCATACAGGTCAATGTTGGTGCAGGATGCTGGATACCGGTGGCCTTTAGCCTTCTGCCAAAACGCCCCTGCGCCGTGGTCCAGACCAGCTCGTCGTTCTTGGGATTGCGGTAATGGCCTACCCGGAGTTCGTAGGTAAAGAACCCGAACAGTTCATCGGCATTGGGATGTAAGCCCTCGGGAATGGGCAACAGGTAGTGCACATCGCTCGATGTGCTCTTTTCCATAGGCTGCATGGCGGTAAGACCGGCCTGATCGTTGCTGCTTTCCGGGATGACCACGCGCATAAACTCTGGATCTATCGGGAGCGGCGAATCTTTTTCCGCCTTCAACAGCCCCATATTGTTGTTGCTTATCAACTGGTCCGGTGCGATGTGCAG
This sequence comes from uncultured Flavobacteriaceae bacterium, assembly GCA_963734985.1. Taxonomy (GTDB): domain Bacteria; phylum Bacteroidota; class Bacteroidia; order Flavobacteriales; family Flavobacteriaceae; genus Pricia. Next base: position 15,640 of record CAVTJB010000002.1, on the reverse strand, counting down.
CACACGGGCAAAATAAATATCCTGGGGGTCTTTGATTGGTTCTGCCAGTTCTATCCAGAGGTATCGCTGCCTTATTTCCGAGGAGGAATAGGTCTCGTTCCTGGAATATGGGGAAAGCGCATACCCTGCCGAAACGATTTTGGGAACTTGTTCGGGTGTTGTGGTAATGGGCAATACCAGCTCCAATTCTCGAACGGCTTCGTGGGCTTCGTTCTTAAACTGTGTATCAACGGTATAGGCGAGCTCTATGGTATCGGGAAAATCGGGTTGGTCTTGGCCCTCGGCAAGATCCTTAGTAGGCTCCACGGCATCGATGAAGATAATCCGGGTAGCATTACGGTTAGGATGCTGTAGTGCATCATAGGGTGCAGTGCGAATCATCTCTACGTCCCCTACCAGCGCATCGGTCGATTCCGCGGAAGCATCATTGGTATACTTTTTTGTGCGCTTAATTCGGAAACTCGTGGTTTTTAGTTCGTCCCACATCCAATCCCTATTGATTTCCAGACTAATACAGCAAAGCCAATGGTTGGCCAGATCGCCCTTGGAGGCGAAAGTAAGGGACGAGTTATCCGGTGCCAAGGTATGGCGAATGCGGCTAGAACAACCGAAAACGAAACGCTCGCCCTTGGGAGCACTAAGGGTTAATTTGCTGCTGTTGACTTTAAGTTGTCCGGCCAACAATTGAACGGAATCGGGTTGCAAATCTGCTTCCTTGCCCAAAAGAAAGGACTCAGACCTACCGTCAAAAGTCGTTTTTACGTCAGGTTGCATAAAAATGCCTTGAAGTGCGGGGACGCCGGCCGTGTTTTCAAACAGGTCGTTTTCCACTTCGGAAGGTTTGAACGTGGCCACTTGGATTATTTCGCCGTAGCGGTTGTCCATTTGTTTGTTTCCGTTATCGATAACCCCATAGTAATTGCTGTTGTCCTCCTTTTCCTCACAGACGGCGCGCAAGGTCAACCGTACCGTTCTTCCGGAGGGCAAAATAATTGGGGATAGCTCATCGATATCGCCCGGCAGGTTGAGATCGGTGGCAATATCCACTTCATCACCGGTGTGCAGCACGGCCACATCAACATATTCTATGGGGATGTTGAGCGTAGCTTCAAAATCATCATCGTTATTTATGGTGGGAAAATTGCGGTGGGTGGTATATAAATGCACATAATCTTCCTGGCCCGAAATACCCGCCAGCTTGTCCATTTTGAGGGAAGCGACTTCTACGATAACTTCGATCCTGTTTACATCGGGATCGGCGATGCCCAATCCTACCCGGTGCTCGGCATTTACGGTATGGTCATTTTCATCGACATCGATTCCCAATTGGGATTGTGCGATGAGCCTATCAATGGCTTCGCCTGGCTGGTATTTATCCGTAAATACGACCGCCGGATACCCTAATTTGGGACGTTTGATGTTCAGTTCCGAAATTACACTTACAGTGTCTTTATTCGCGATGGGATCATCATCGTTGCCAGTAGGTTGCAATTCCAGAATCCGGGGCTGGTTAGGGGAAATATATCTTTTGAACCGTGTAGTAGCGGTGTCCGAAGGGGTTTTGGTAACCGGCCCGTTTTCAATGGAGGGTGAACCGCCGCTGATATCTTGCATGCGCACCCTGAACTCATAATTACGACCGTAACGCAACTGCGTTTGCAGAGGGCCGGGATCGTACATTTGATTCAATTGGTTGGCAGCACCCCCAGCTTTAACCCCGGTACCGGTGGTAATAGGTTTGCCATTATCGTCCAAGACAGGATTCCCTCCAGCATCCAACACCTGCTTTTGCTCATCGGGGGCGAGCGTGTCGTTGGTGTTTTGGTAAATGGCGGCGGCATCTCCATCGGGCAGAACGATACTATGGCCGTTCCAGGTACCATAGTACATGGGCAACCAGAAATTAAGGTCTTTACGGGCATTTATCTGTACGGGATATACCTGAAACGGGAGTTCGCCGTCAAAATCTCCTAGTAGTATCGGGTCATCCACATTTCCTGGCTGTCGCGAAAGTACCAAAGGTTGCTTGCTTATTACCCGGTTCAAAGATTCCCATTGATTTTCCTGCGCCGCTTTTTCCCTGACATCCAAGTTAAAGCCATACACTCCCATAGGCGCATCCAAGCGTTTTCCAACACCTACGGAAAGATCTTCCATTAGCTGTCGCATGTATCTTTCCAAAATCTGTATATCATCAAAACCGAATTGTATACCCATGTCCTTCACGGGATAGTGTCCATCGCTTTCCTCTATGACCAAGTCCCTATTTCGGGGCTGGAAAGTGTGCACAATTTTTGCAAAGCCATCGTCATATTCCGCGGCCTCGATAAACAATTTGTCATAATTGCCCTGATGAACCTGCAACACGGGGAACAACACTGGAGCGAAAACCGACCGCGGTTCATCCCCCGTATTTAAGGTAGGAATGCGGGCAGCGTAGCGTTTAATAAAGGTATGGTCTCTAGTCTGCTGGTCAATATAGCTGCTATTCTCCGTTATATCGACATAGAGATAGCCCCCATCCGGGAAGGTGTTGGCTTCGATAGGGATACTGGCGGAAAAGATCATTCCCGCCTGTCTTGCCAGTAGGGGCTGCCGCAGTAGGTACGCGAACACTTTTCCCCAACTTACGCTATCAGTACTTTGCTCGAAATCGGGATCAAATTTCCCCGCTTTGAGGGCGCAATGGTAACTATCGTCTGTTACCGCATTTTTGTTGGATATGATTTTGATGCCCGATGCGTCGAAAAAGCTTTTTGGGATGTGCTTTTTTACGGAATTCTCCCTAGAGCGCGGAGCCTCTGGTTTTCTATCCGAAGGAATGTTGTCCAATGTAAAATTCGAGTTGGTCATCCCAACATCGGCAATGTTCATATGCTGTGCCAGAGCTTCATAAATGGCACGGGCATTTTCCGGGGTTTCTACATTCAGCAAAATCCCGGGATCTGCCGTGGGCTGTGGCAATGGACTACTATCAAAGCCAGAAAGCACTTTTGCGGTAAACTCGAATTTCGCATCGGCAAAAGCGATTTCGGAATTGGGCATGGGAGGCGATGCTACAATGGCGGGTACGAGGGGGTTTTGGTCCCTTGGCAATACCACAATATTGAATGTCAATGTATCCCCGGTAAACGCTTGTGGGAACGTGAGTATCGAAAATCTTTGAAAAGGTTCCATAATCCTATTTTATTAAGCGATCTGGCGTTGTTCCTGCCATGATTCGGTAAAACTGATGTTGATGATAAAGGCAATGCTGATGTCGAGACCAAAGGTCACTTGGGCGGCCATATCCGCCCTACTATTACCGTCAGGCAAGGCTTTGCGGGAAACGGTTCCCTTGGCCTCAATGCGTATAGTAATGGAAACAAGGCCTGCGAGAATTTCGGCATGCCCTTCAAATAACAAAAAGGCGGAGACTTGCAAATCGCCCTCGGCGGTAAATATTTCAACCCCTACCATGTAGACTACGCTTACGTTTCCAGCGACCGGTAGCCCCACGACAATCTGCGCCCCAAAACCGAATTTCATATGCAAGGTGGGACCTCCCTTAGTATCCGCCCCTATGTCTAGGTTTACTTGGCCGATCGCATAGACCGTAGCTGCCGACAGAGAAACGCACATCACCGATAGTCTGCCATAGAAACCGAGTGTGCCCCCTGCGCTTGGCAGTAATTCGTTTGTCTGTGTGGTCACCTGTAGTGCCGCATTAAAATACGCCCCAAGCTTTAATCCCGCCTCCAGTTTGAAGGGGGCATTGGGATCGTTGTACAAAAAGTCCGGGACGGGAAAACGCAGGACGGGGATTTCCTTGGAGGCCTCGAATTTATATTCCCAACTGCCTGCCTTGTTGCTCATGGCGAGTTTCAGGCCGCTCGCCACCGCCCCTGCATAATCTTCCCCTTGTATTTGTTGCAGTATTTCAAGAATATCTATAACGGGCTGCAGTACAGGCGAAAATTCCAATTTCGGACCAGGGTAGGAAGCCTCCTGTCCTTTTTTAGAATCCCAGCTGCCGCTTATGCGCATCAGCCGGTCTATACCCGCCAAATCTACTACAATCCCTACATTTTCCATTTTGCTCTTCCAGGTTTCCGCGGCGCCCTGGGCAAGGGAGTTGATGTTGAAATCAAGATCGCCCTTGGTTTCGGTGCCTGCATCGTTTTTACCTTTGTACTCAATATAGATTCTGAAATTACCGTCGCCTAGGTCGATCAGATCGAATTCAGTATTAGGCAGGTCGAACTTGTTGATGCCCTCCTTAATAAGTTGGTATCCCTGTTGTTTTACGTTATCGATGGTATCGGTAATATCCATAAGTTGCTGGATATCCTGACCCAAATCCTGCAAGGTTCCTTTAGGAAAGGGATTAACACCTCCCGCCAACAATGGCACCGCTTTTCCGAAATTGGTGGTGGCATCGCCGATATTGGGAAAAATGCCTTTGGAGTTCACGATTCTAAAGGCATCCACAAATAGAGGGGGAATCTTACTGTTCAGTTTTTTTGAGCCCCATTCAAAGGAGGGAGCGAGGAACAACGCCTTTTGGGTATCGGTACTTTGCAAAAAACCGAAGTTTACGGTACTATTTGTCGGCTGGCGCAACAGGTCGGCCGGATCCGCAATGCGCAGTAACGCATTATCAGGAGTAATCTCGATGGTGGCCGGCTGTTTTTTGGGGGTTAGCACTTTGCCTTTCCTGATTACGGGAATGCTCAAATCAGCCGGTACCGGACTTACCTCGCCATTGCTCCGCTCGTGCTTTACCATACTCCAGGAACCGTCCTTGGGCAATAGGACGCTGCCCCGGCCGGTAAGGGCATAGGTGATATCGCTACCGTTATCGCCAAACGAATTGTTGAAGTCAAAACGGTTCAGGCGCATTTTTTGATCGCTGTTCGCCAAATTGACCTCGCAGTCCAAAGGACCACCAATGGCCCCCAGCTGAACCGTGACAAGGTTTCGCAATGTTTCCTTGGTGATGGGGATGCCACGGGGAGCCGACTGTACATATCCCACAATTTTTTTGGAGGGAACCACTTTTTTCTTTTCGCCTTTGACCGTTTTTTCCACAAAACCCGTGGTAAGGTTTTCCACTTCAATATCGGCATCAAAATAAACGGGCTGTAGTTTAAAATCCAACATATCTGCCGTAGCAGGATTATCCTTGTACAACCCATCCGAATCGACAAATTTTGCCGAGATCATTTGGCCTTCCTCGACTTTTATGGCATCGGTCTCGATGATGTTCTGAACGTTGAGCAAGCCTTTGACAATTCCGGGATGTATCTCATAAGGGGATTCCTTTTCGATTTTATCCACGGGGTTTTCATTGACAAAATATCGGAAATCGAACCTGCCTTCGCTCTCAGCCCGCCAACCGGAATCGTGCCTGTAAACATATCCCGTACCCACCCTGTAGATGGTAATGGTACGTACTACCTTTATAGCCCAAGGATAGATCATACTTACCACCTGAATGATCTCGTGTGCACAACGGCCCACTACCACATCGAATTTGGCCTGGCTGGTCGCGGCAAATGCTGCGCTTGGGTTGAGCCAGTTGCTAAAAGTAGTTGCACCATAACCGCTCAAGTCTATTCGGGTCAGTGGCACCCCTCTTTGGCGTATAATTTCAAAGGGCTGTAGTAAGAACTCATTGTTGAAGATATCGGTGACCGTCCTGCCCAGGGTACTGTCCCCTGTGGGGTTTCCTTGAAAGTCAAGCACATTATTGATCTGTACGGTGCTGCCCACGAACATATTGGATTCGCCGGTGATAAACGCCTCGCCTGCATCGAGCCGTATTTGCCTTCCTCCCGTTATATCGTTTTCAAATTCTTCCGAATTAAAAGTAAACTTTGATCCCGTCCGGGTATCTACCGTTCCGTCCGGCAAGGTCGCTTTATGTTTATTTTCCAGTAGGGCCAGGGCCCTCATTCCAAAGGGCAGTGTCAAGAAAGACAATGCCTTAAAATCCTGGGTATCGTCCTTAAAATTTTTAAGTAGATAGTCCGTCAAGGGTATCGGGGCAAGTGCCACGCTGTCCTCCCCTGTATTGATGATGTGCATCGGACCGCCATCGTTAGGGTAGTAATTGAACCCGCCCGGATGATCTCCCGAAATTTCAGGTGCCGTAATATTTATGAGCGGCTCCCATGAAATCTGCGGAACGGTAAACGTCTTTACGTTAATTCCTTGGCTCACGACCTTCATCCCCTCCGCTTGAAAGGGGAATTGATCCGTTGCCTGGGCATTGGATTTTGGGGTGAACCTCACGCCGTCCCTCTGCGGAAACAGGTTGAAACTGATTCCGAACAGGTCAGCATTGGAACTTACGTCAAGCAATGAAAACCAATCCTCACGCAACCGGCTGGTTTGACCGTCCCAGATTTCTTCCAAATCGGCAAGAGGCTTCAGATTTTCCCTGTTCGACACAGCGGCCGTTGCCGCATTGTTTACGGCACTACGGGTAAAGGAGAACGATGCGGCTGTAGTAGCGTTTGCGAAAGAAATGCCCTCCCGTACCGTAGAAATCTCACTACCTGTAGCGTGTTTAATAGGATTATTAACCGCCAAAAAGCCAGTGGTTCCTTCTATCGGAGCGTCTGCGACCGGTTTCTCAACTGGTTCGCCGCCTTTTAAATCGTTTAATGAAATTCCGCCGAACTGGTGGTCCAAAGGTGCAAAATGAAAGGATACTTCTACTGCGTTGTTTTGGTCGCCCCCTTCCGGCACCTCCCATTTTACCCTACAGACCAGCCAGGAATTTACGCCCTGACCTATGGCCGTGCCTCCTATCCTGGAGACCGAATCCCTAAAGCCCGGGCGAACCTGCCCTCTAAGGATACCCAGATTTGCGGCATAGGGATCGGGAAGCGTTGGCACATACCTAAAAAGGCCAAAGGTCAGGAACAACGCCCCGTCGTGTACCTTGGCATAATCATCTGTCAACGCCCCGAACAATAGGCAGCCGTTAACTCCGCTCGTTTTGAAAAGGGCATTTTCGAGGGCCAGCGCAAATTGCTGAATACCAAAAGCGTCTGTACCCGAAAGGCTTGTCTCGTCTTGTATAATGTTATCGTCGAACAGGTATATAAGTTTGTGAGTATCGCTGACGGCAATCAGCAACAATGAATCGAGCGAGCGGATTTCGGGTGGGGTGCCGTCGACTTTAACCGGACGGTCTATTAAAAATTCAGCGTTGGCGGAATACATAATAAGCTCATGGCCGTCAGCATTATTCAAATAAAGGAAAGGTTTGGACGCTGCAAAAGTCAATTCAACCTTGGCGCCAAATGGATTGGTTTCATCCTGCCAGAGGTCGAGGGATTGGGTGGCGTGGGGGTTGCCGGCATCGGTATCGGTAATCAGGATTAGCCCTGGCGCCACAATGAAAGAGGGGTTTTTTAACGATAGTGCCGCATTCTGAAGTCCCTGCCATTTTGCGGTGATCCCCTTTTTTCCCTGTGCCCACAAAGCACCAATGCCTGCCGCATTCCCCGGTTGGGTAATATCAATGGCCGCCACGGGCAATAGCCATCCGGTTTTTTGAATATCCGCACCATGGGCCCAGGTATTGAAGGGGGATTTTACATCCATTATCTCTAGTTGTTGAGATGAAGCTTGCAGCGGTATATGTATTTGGGCTAGCTGTGCCAGATACTCTGCCTGGCTTTGTTCGTTCCAGGTAAAATCCATTCCCTGACCGTAGAGTTGCCATTTCGATTCACTGACCTCATCGATCTTTCTTTCTTGGGTTGCAAAATGAAAGGAAAGGTTCTTTGGGAGTGCCAGTTGCATAGTTCTGGCATCGATACCAAAAGCACTTTCCGGATTTGCATTGGAAACTTCCGGTTGGTCGAGCTCTAATTTTAGGCTTATCGCAGTGTTTGCGGCTACGGTTAGTTTCCCGTTGACCACCTGGGCATCATTGTTCAGTATTATTTTACCGCCGAGAACAGTCAACCCGGTATAAGAACCGGCCGGAGCGTTGGCCGCCAAAAAACTGGAGGTAATCCATAAACTACCTTTTGCGAGAGTGAAGGTATTATTGCCCCTTCTGCCCAGGGATACGGTTCCGTCCACCTCGAATATTTGGCTTTGGGAGCCTTTAAAGAGCAGCACTGGAGAGTTGAGGCCCTGAATATAGAGTTCTGAAAATTTTTGAATCCTGTAGAAGTCGAACCAAAATTTGCGCCCGTCGGCCTGTAGGAAGGGGCCTACCGTACTCTCCACTTTTGCGCCTACCGCCCAGGTTGGCACCGAACCATAAATCAAATGGTTCTGTGCCGGGACCTCTCTTTTAAAGACCCTAAATTGGGGTTCTTCTTGGGCTTGTTTTCTACTTTTAGCAACTAGCGCTATACTCTTTTGTGTCTTTTTCGAGATTTTATCCTCAAAAAATAGGTCCGATTTCTCAAAAGAAAAGGTTTGCTTTATTGGCGCACAACTATCCGTAGCGAATGATGTTTTGGCAAGTAGCTCACCGAGCCGATCAAATTTGTGGTTGTCTTCGGTGGTGTCAATGATTAAATGCCCTACCAGCCTATTAAGGGCTGCTTGAAGCTGCTCCGTTTCCATGCCGTATATTTTAGTTGTAGTCGACGGGACTAAGGCATTTTTTGCTAATGGGGGGGTAGATTAAAAATGACAAATGGATATCGCCGATTTATAGTCTCAATGTATGTTGGTAGCAAAAATCCTGCAATCACTAGTTATAGTGATTTTTAACATTCAATCTGTTCATTTGGATTGAAGGGACTTACTTTTTGCATGGAATAAGTCGGGTTTGTCTCCCTGATCAACGAATGAGATCAGCTAATCGGGGAGTGCATTTTCCTTTCAATATTTACTATTCAAACGATATGTTTCGGTAACACAAATCGATGATGTTAAAGGTATGACCTTTCATAATCGATGGTACGAAAAATTGTGTGGATAGCTGTGGATTTTATACAAACGGTCGAATAGATACTTCCACAGGTCGATAATACAAAAATTGCTGGCGCCAAATACCCCGCCATTGTGGCTACAATGGGTAGCACGTGCCAATCGCTACTTCTGTGGAAGCATTAGTACTCCCAGATGTGGGCATCATGAGTACCAGTTCTGAAAAAGTAGGTACATAGCAAAGGGTAAGAATAAATGCAATAATGATTGCGACAAAAAGGTCACCTCATCCAAGACCGACTCCCTGTAGAATACTTTACGAATGACACTTGTGCGACCACAACCCCCACGGTCATTGGAAATAATGAGCGGAGGCCCATGACTCTTTTCAATTCTCCCGAATGACCTTTTGAGCTACTCATATCAGTCTAACCACATAAACCATTAAACCGCTATCCATGTTGGAAATATAGCCGTCTTTGGAGTACACCTCTTGCCCGATGGCCTCTAGTTCATTTACTTCTCTTTTTATGCTGATGGGGAAGGTAATGTACCTTCACCGAATAAACACTTGAATTTTAAGTATTCTAAATGCACTTCACCAATATACCCTAAACAGAACATTAGGTGTGATCTGTAATGAATAATAGTCTGCAATTAGAATATGATCGCCGGGTATACTGTTCCCTGTGTATTCCCTAACTAAAATGTTTTCCCGATTGTATAAATTCCTGATTGATAATCCTACCTTTCCATTTACGCTAGATCTTTTTGAAAAAGAAAAACTATAAACAGAAGATACATCCAGACTGTGGTAGTCAGGAGGTCTTTCTGTATTTAATCCTAAAAAGTTCACTGTATTGTCATTTGGGTCTGTTTTGTACGAAGTGTAGGGCTTGCCGGTATGCCATTTCCAGCTCAAAGCAATTTGAAATTGTCTTAGTTTATAGGCAATTGAAGTTGAAATGGCGTGATTGATTTCATTGCTGTCAGTAAAATAATTACCATTGTTCAGACCATCAATCTTATCATCCGTTTCGTTAATGGTATAACTTACCCATGTTTTAATTCTATGAAAATCCTTCTTTACATAAAAGTCGATTCCATATATCCGTTGTTCACCCGTTAAGTACCTGATGCTTGTTCCATCTAAAAGAGGCAATGAGGGGAAGCTAATTCCCTTATTTTTTTTATAATACGAATCAAAATCAAAACTCCAGCCATCTTGATGATATAACGTACCCAGGGAAACATGGTGACTATTAATTATCGGGGCTTCCCTACCATTGGCCAATCGCCACAGTTTATTTTCAAAGGATAGGTCGCCTGGAGTGGATTTCTCTATTTGATAAATAATTTGATTTCTTATTTCCCCCGTGGCCTGTATCTTTAAATTATTGTCCACATTTTTTACAAGCACTATTCTAGGCTCCAGCCTAAAACTATTTAATTTACCATAGTAATTTGCCCTAATTCCAAAATCGAAATCCCATTGTTTTGCGTTTCTGTCCGAGTAATTTAAATATAACGCTTGTGAATCGATTCTGGAATCGTTTTTGTCGGGCGAACTATTGGAATCCTTTACTTCTAGAAATGCATAATTAACATTTTTAAAAGTGGTTTGATAGCCCAAATTTAATTTGTTATTAATTGCGGGAATCGAAACTTCCGTTGAAAAATCGTATTCCTTAATTTGATTTTTTTTATCAAATTCCGAAATTTTATTTTCTATCCCGTTATGTGTAAAATGATAATTTAACCAATAGGAAGAATAACTTAATTTGGTGACCTGGTTTATTTTATTGTCCCATTTTTTGTTCCAGTGAATACTATACCCTTCATTTTCAGAGTCCATTAAATCCCGTGATTCCGTATTGCTTTCAATAAAGTTGTAAACGTGGTTTAGGTCATTATCAATATGGATAAAGCTGGCCAATAGGGTGTTGTTTTCATTCAATTTATAATTGATTTTAATATTATAATCCTGAAAGGAAAATTTTTCTTCCGACGTACCATTGTCCAAGATGGCGGAATTCTGAAATACTTTTTGCTCTATTTTTTGAAAGGTGCCCGTTTCAAATAATCCTTGATACGATCTTCTGTAGGACATCGATAGGCTTAATTTGTTTTTAATAAAAGGTGTTTCAAAATATGCGTCCGCGTTAGTTCCATTCAAACCAAAACCTATACTTTTTTTTGCTGGAATATCGTTGTTCGTCCTAATATCTATAACGCTAGAAATTCTTTCCCCATAACGCGGATTTGTTCCTTTGTCGTAGAAAATAACATTTTGGGCTATGTTGGGGTTAAAAGGGGATATCATTCCAAATAGATTTCCCCTGTGATAAATAGTAATTCCGTCCCAGATAATCTGGTTTTGATCTGGTGTACCTCCCCGAACATCCAATTCTGTGGCAGTTTCATTTGGACTGATTACTCCCGGAAGTTCTTGAATACTTGTCAATATGTCCGCTTCGGTCAGTCCGGGTAGAATTTCAAGTTCCTTGGGTTTTAATGTAAACGAACCGTTCCAATTTTTCGAAATTCCATGGGTAAGGTAACCGGTAATTACAACTTCGTCAAGATTGTGGACCTTGAGCGGTTTCTTGATCGCTTCTAGTACAATGTAACGATTAGTGATAAACTGGAAGGTAACATTGCATTCGTTAGAAATTTCATCTAACACTTCCGTCAGGCTCCGCGATTTCTTTTTTAATGAAATTACTTTATTGTCGACAAACGCGTTGGCATATGATATTTTAACATCATATCTTTTTTCAATAGTCAGAATGGCTTCCGATAATGAAATTGAATCAAAAGAAAGTGTGTGGGATGGTTTATTCTGGGAAAGAGCGTCTAATGGAATTAGAGCTATACATATAATTATAACCCAATGTAATAGCCTATTTGTGCAAAACGATCCTATTATTCCGAACAGTATATTCAATATCGACCGTCTTAAAAACCGAAGCTAAGGCCACCTTTAGATTATCATTGCTAAAACTGCCTGTATAAATTATGGAGCCATCAATCCCATTAAGGTCTACTTGTACATTATACTGGTTTTCCAGCGCATGTATTACATTTTTTAAAGGAACCTTCCTAAAACTGCTCTCCCCCAAAACCCAGGAAGGAGCGTCTTTGTCCAAAGCTAAGTTTTCCGTACGAACTTTACCCCCAATATATCTCACTACCTGACCGGGCAACAGCACGACTTCATTTTCATAATTATTGTCAATGACTTTTACCCTGCCCTCGAAACATACCACTTCAAAAAAATCATTGAACGAATTTACATTAAAATGAGTTCCTAGCACGGTAACGCTTCCATTATTTGTCTTTACGGTGAAGGTCTTTCCCTTTTTTACCTTAAAAAAAGCTTCCCCTTTTAAATAGAGATTCCTTTTTTTATCCCAGCCCTTCTTGTTATAGGTAAGTTCTGATTTGGCATTAATTACCGCCTTTGATCCATCTAATAATAAAATTGTGCGTTGCTGCCCGAATCCGGTTTGCTCAGTTACCGTTTTCCCATTAAAAATATGGTTTAGACCCAGAAATACGAGTACAGTAGCTGCCACGGCCAATGTAATTTTCGCAAAAAGTGGGATAGCTTTGAAGTTAGTGGACTGTTTTTTATTATTAGAAACCTCATTTTTAATTCTATTGAACAATGGGTCCATTGGAGTCTCCAAATACCTATAGAGGTCCGTTCCTGATCGAAGTTTGACGAGCATTGCATAATCATCCTCAGAAACCATTTTTTTAAGACCCTCATCCGTTATTTCTCCGATGATCCATTTGGCCAGAAAGTCGGGCTCATCATTTTTAGTAGTTTTCATTTCCACTTCATCCAATTAAAGTTCCATAATTATAATACAACTCTATTAAACAAACACCTACTTTTTTTACATGATGGGCAAAGTATACCATTTATCGATCATACTTTTCCGACTTTTTTCTTCAGGTTCAAAAGCGCATTGTGCATTCTCTTTTCTACGGCTTTGACTGATATTCCCAAAAGAACAGAAATTTCCTTATATTTTTTTCGCTCTATCCTACTTAATAAAAAAACTTTGCGTTCTTTTTCGGGCAAATCGGAGATTGCTCTTTCAAGTAGCTCGAAAAACTCCTGCTCCAGCATTATAAACTCCGGGGATTCATTCGTCCGGTCCTTTTTATTTAAGTGCCGGTGCTTTAATACCACATTCTTGTGTTTTAGAACATTCAGGAAAAGATTGTTGGCCATAGTATACAATAGACTTTTGACCGTACCATAATAGACCTTGGCACAATCTTCCCACAACTTCACAAAAACTTCTTGTACTATATCTTCCGCCTCCTCCAAATTTCTGGTCTTAAAAAAGACGAATTTTCTCAGATCCCTGGCGTAGGTTGTAAAAACGTTTTCAAAAACTTTGGGCTTACAAATGTCTTCAGAATCATCGTTTTCCGAATCGACCATATAGCTAATGGTTAGAAAAAACCAAAGCTATAAAAATAAATGGTTCTTGGCAGGAATGAAATTCAATGGATCGTAGTAGACCCTACAACGAAATACTATTTAACTACAAGTCAACCCTTACCTATCGGAATTAAAAAACCTGACGAAAATAACAGTCGCTTTGTTCCCAAAAATTTCGACAGGGCGCAATCGGAAAATACTTCCAAAGTGTTAAACATGTTATAAAAATACATTTTCCTTTAGGGCTAAAACCTTCATTGTTGTAGTAGTTATTAAGCAATTCATCTCTATAACCAAACAATTAATTGATTGTATGAAACGTAAGGAATTTTTAAAATCCCTTGGATCTGGTGCTGCCTTGGCGATTACATTTTCCTGCCTTGGCGGTTGTACCAAAAGTGATCCCACTGTGAATACCCCGGTTGTTGCTGACCCTCAAACCGGGGAAATTTTTACCATTGACCTTACGGCACCATCGTATAGTGCATTGGCAAACAAAGGCGGATATATAATAAAAAACAATGTTGTGGTGGCCAAGGATTTAAACGGCGACTATGTCGCGGCCACCGTGGTATGTAGCCATGAATTTAGGCCGGACGTGATTTACAGAAATGATGAATTCTACTGTAGGGCGCATGGTGCGAGGTTTTCCCTTACCGGAAAAGGATTAAATAGTTATGGAAGCAGGGGGCTAACAGTTTATAAGACGTCCCTTGCCGGCAACATGTTAACTGTTTCAGTTTAATTATTTGGATAAAAAATGAAAAATCTGTTTTTAGGTATTGCATTTATTACTTCCTCCGTTTCATGCGCTCAGCATTGGGAAACCAGTTGGAAAGAGGCTTCCGCCAAAGCAACAAAGACCGATCACAATATAGTTTTGGTCTTTTCTGGTTCCGATTGGTGCGGGCCTTGCATTAAGTTGGACCAAAACATATGGCAGTCCCCGGAATTCCAAAAATACGCCGAGACGCATTGGATATTGTTACGAGCGGATTTTCCTCGTAAAAAGGCTAACAAACTCTCTGCAGAGCAAACTGCCCAAAACGCGAAACTGGCCGAGAAATATAATCAGAACGGCTATTTCCCATTAGTGGTAATCTTGAATTGTCATGGCAAAGTCTTAGGTACAACAGGATATAAAAATGTGTCGGCAGACGATTACATACAAATATTAAAGGGTTTGGAAAGTTGAGAAAGATCATTGTTGCCTTAATCATCCTTAATACAAGTTCCGAACTCTTTTCGCAGGAAGTAATGCAGCGGCGTGCAGTAAAGCTAATGGGAAGCAGGTTTGATCTAACTATAGTGGCCCAAGATTCCGCTACTGCCAATTCCTATATTGACGATGCTATTTTGGAAATCATTAGAATTGAAAGATTAATATCTTCATGGGATTCCAAATCACAATGTTCCGAAATCAACAGAAATGCTGCAATAAAACCTGTTAAGGTCGATCTGGAATTGTTTCAATTGATCCAAAGAGCAAATGAAATCTCAAAAATTACAGATGGTGCCTTTGATATTTCCTATGCCTCCATCGATAAGGTCTGGCGTTTTGATGGAACTATGACCAAAAAACCGAGCGAGGAAGAAATTGAAAGATCGGTTTCCAAAATCGGATATCAGAATATCATTCTTGACAAGGAAAACCAGACAGTTTTTTTGAAATTGAAGGGTATGAAAATAGGATTTGGGGCCTTGGGCAAAGGATATGCGGCAGACAAAGTGCGTGCCATGCTGAAAGCCAAGGGTGTCAAGGCCGGAATTATCAATGCCTCCGGCGATCTGACAACTTGGGGTAAACAGCCCGATGGCTCGGATTGGACAGTGGGCATTACCAATCCCTTGAACAAGAAAAAGGTGTTTTCATGGTTTCCCGTTGTTGATGCGGCCGTAGCCACATCGGGTAATTATGAAAAATTTGTTGAGTTTAACGGTATAAAATATAGCCATATCATCAATCCTAGAACAGGCTATCCATCCTCTGGCCTTGTGAGTGTAACTATTTTCGCTAAAAGTTCCGAATTGTGCGATGCCCTAGCAACCTCTGTTTTTGTTACCGGGTCAGAAGCCGGACTGGATATTATTAACCAGATCAAAGGTGTAGAATGCATCATTGTGGATGATCAAAATAAAATTTTTACTTCAAATCACATTCAACTCACTTCAAATTGATCTGAATGAAAAGAATTATAATCTGTAGTGCAATCTTTATCTCTTTCACTTCCTGTGCCACCGTAAAGGAGTACGAAAAGATATATCTAAACGATGACCAAATGAACCTTT
>CAVTJB010000001.1:577500-844687 GCA_963734985.1 uncultured Flavobacteriaceae bacterium | reverse complement strand
TCGACCCAATTAGAAGGTGTAAAGAGCGATGTCGTAGTGCCTGACAAGTATAGTTATATTGATCTGGGTGAGCGCGATCAGGCGAATCCCCTTAAATGGGATAAAATCTCACCTGCGAACTATAAGCCATGGGACGGTTATATCGATTACGAGCAGACCATTACCAACAGTAAAAAGAGAATGGCTAATAATCCCCAGATCAAATTGATCGAGGAGAATGCCAAATGGTTAAAATCGAAACAGGACGAAACGGTCATCTCGTTGAATTATGACACCTACCGAAAAGACGAGGAGCAGGCCAAGAAAAAATCGGAATATTTCAAGACCATCACTGACTATGATTCGAAGTTGTCTTTTGAATCCCTGAAATATGAAGAGGAGCTTTTTACAAAAGATTCCATACTGCGGGAGAAGCGCGACCGCTGGCATCAAAATCTGGCCAAGGATGTCTATATAGAAGAAGCCGTAAACGTATTGCAAGACTTGAAGACCAATAGTATCGAGCATGGCAAGTTGGCGGTGAAGGGATAAAACCGGATACCGAATTGGCATTGAAAAAACCTAAAACCCCCGATACAAAAAGTGTCGGGGGTTTTTAATGGTGGGAAGTTCCTAATGAAATGATTTAAACTTTCTCTTTTACCTGCAAATTTCACATCTTGCACCCTAATTTCGACATTTTTTCCCACCGTAGCGACGGCTATGCTGCTCAAAAATGCCTTCATGAGGGCACAAAAGCCGAAATTTTCGGTTCCAAACAGAAATCTAAATCACTTCAATGAGTTCCATGGAAGACAAATCCAATTTTCCTGCATTTAGGAGTATTGATTGTGTTACAGCGAGAGAGCTCCTAGTAGGATTTGAAACGGTCGGGATAACCCATGAGACAAGCAACGTACCATGGAAGAAGATGATATTAAGTGGAAACAACGGTTTTCAAACTTCGCAAGGGCTTTAAAATTTTTGTAGGGTGCCTTAAAAATTGAAAACCCCGATATCGTCCAAAAGGCGGGATTGATTCAATTTTTCGAAATGAGCTTTGAGCTTTCTGGGAAGCTAATGAATGACTATTTGCAGGAACAAGGTTTCCGCACCTTCGCTATCCTAGGGAAATCATCAAGACGGCCTTTGAGACCGATTTGGTAGGTGACGGCCATACATGGCTCGAAGCGTTACAAACCAGAAATTTGACATCTCATACCTATGATGAGGAAGTAGCCGATAAGGTAATGCCTTGGTTAACCGAATCTCCGGGTGCAAAATTGTCGGTAAAAACTTCTTTTTTCTAAGTTTGTACCAAGAATATCGCATATTGGATGTACGTTTTACA
Source organism: uncultured Flavobacteriaceae bacterium (assembly GCA_963734985.1). Taxonomy (GTDB): domain Bacteria; phylum Bacteroidota; class Bacteroidia; order Flavobacteriales; family Flavobacteriaceae; genus Pricia. The sequence continues at coordinate 843,357 of CAVTJB010000001.1, read as the reverse complement.
TGGTTAAATCGAAAAATGCTCGGAAATATAAAGGGTAAATCTCATGATCATATGTAGCTATCAACGAACAATTCTAACTTCTTCAATACTATCTTCCAAACCGAAAAAGACAATCAAATCGCTACTCCCGAGTCCCAGTTAGAGCTGCGTATAGTTCTAGGCAAGTTCGGTTTAACGGGAATCAATAAGGCAAATGAATAGAAGTACGATATGAAGTACCTTGCCCTTGAATTGAACCTTCGCGAAATTAGAATTGTAAAAAAAAATTCATTCGAAAGCAGAATTAGCCGAGGTTGAAGTTATTATCAAATCGGTCCGGGGCTAATCGTTTCTTGCCCTTTGGCCGGTTTTACCCATTTCGCATCGGATGCTCTGGTTAACAATCCAGACCTACCCGTTAAGCATGTAAACCCTTTATTTTAAACCTTCCTAAATCGACTACATTGGAACCTTAGAACCTACATATTAAACATACTCTTACCTACTCGGAGTTAAAAGCGCCCTTCTGGCCATCTACGGCCCTGGAAAATTTCTCCGACAACATCTTGAGTTTAGGCCGTATATAACTCCTGCAGAACGGTTTCTGTGGATTTTTATGGTAGTAGTCGGTATACTGAGGGTCGGAGGGCCTAAAGGAGTCAAAAGCTAAAACCTTTGTAATCAACGGCCGTTCAAATTCAGATTGCAACGCAATTAATATCACATTCGCCTCTTGCCGTTGCTCTTCCGAAAACGTATAGACCGCCGAGCGGTACTTTTGGCGCATGGAATGATCAGACGTACTCCGATGTGAATATAGATGGATTTCGATAAGATCCTTCAATCCAACGAATGCTACTTCAAAATGTACAATAACCGCTTCTGAAAAAGAATTATTTTGGCCTGTTGAGGCTACGAAGCCCTGTTCGACCTTTTCAACCCCTTTCAACGATTGAAAAACTGCCTCTGTGCACCAGTGGCAGCCCCCTCCAAATGCGATTTTCCCCATCACATGCCCATTATTTTACGGACACCTCTTTCAATTTATCCGTATGCATTTTCCGCAGCTTGGCCAGCTTGGGCGTAATCACTGCACTGCAATAGCCTTGCGACGAGTTGTTTCGGTAATAGTCCTGATGGTAGTCCTCTGCTTCGTAAAAAGTTTCGGCCGGACTTATCTCCGTAACGATCGGGTCGTCATAATAACTTTCCATCTCTTTGATGACCGCTTCGGCAGTTTCTTTCTGCGCTTCATCATGATAGTAGATGACCGAACGGTATTGAGTACCCCGATCGGCACCTTGGCGATTAAGGGTCGTGGGGTCGTGTGTGGTCATAAAAACGCTTAAAAGATCTTTATAGGAAATAGTTTCCGGATGGAAGGTTACCTGTACCACCTCGGCATGCCCGGTCAATCCCGAACATACTTCGCGGTAGGTTGGTTTGCCGGGTGCCTTGCCGCCGGTATAGCCCGATACTACCTTCTCAACACCTTTTAATTTCTGTATCACGGCTTCTACGCACCAAAAACATCCGCCGCCAATCGTTGCCGTTTCTAATTTTTTATCGTTCATAAAATTCTGTTTTATTTGTCATACCTCGAAGGCAGTAATCTCTTTTGTTAAGCTCAGTTCCAAGAAAGTTTATGAGTTATAAAAAGAAAATTTACTACTGCTCACTCCCCACCTGGTCCTTCTGCAATTGCAACGATTCCGAATTCATGCAGTACCGCAATCCGCTGGGGGGCGGTCCGTCGGGAAAGACGTGTCCCAAATGGGCGTCGCAGGTGTTGCACATTGCCTCGACCCGTACCATGCCGAACGAGCTATCCTTTTCATATTTTACCGCATTCTCCTTGATCGGTTGGTGAAAACTGGGCCATCCGGTGCCCGATTCGAACTTGATCGTCGAATCAAACAGGGGGGTATCGCAACAAATACAGTTGTACTTCCCGGCCTCGTGCGCTTCGCAGTAGGCGCCCGAATGGGCAGGCTCGGTACCCTTTTTACGGGTAATTTGAAACTGTTCGGGGGTCAGGATTTCCCGCCATTCCCCTTCGGTTTTTTCGACCCTTTGGTCAGGCTCGGGATTACCCTTGGTGCTGAACCGTATAATATCTTTCCATGTAAGCATACTTATCTCAATTTAGTGTCTATAAGATAATGCTTTGGTCGTTATTCGCTACCAATCCTTTCTTATAATTAAGTGAAAATATTAAGTATTTTTAACAAAGCCTTACCTGCCGTTAAACGATAATTAATAGCGAAATCAAAAAATTTCAATATCTTGGGCCAAAATTATCACCATGTACAAAATTGCGAAATTCTGCTTTTTGGCTTTTTTAATAATCGGTTTTTGGTCCTGTTCCAACGACGATAATACGGTAGTGCCGGTAAGCCCGACCCCTGTCCCCGAGGAGCCCGAGGAACCTGAAGTGCCTTTTACCGTTACCGATGCCGTTACCCTTGACCCCTCGGGCTATGCCCCCTTGTCGGCAAAAATAGCATTACAGACTTCCGAAGATGTAAGCGTTACTTTGCGCGTTGCCGGCAAGAACGGTCCCGATTCCGATGTTGTACAGGAATTCTCGGAACCTTCCTCCGAAATGGATATCCCGGTGCACGGACTTTACGCAGATTACAACAATGAGGTTATACTTAGCTTTTATAATACGGCGGGCGATTCATTGGATAGCAAAACCTATGAAATACAAACGCAACCGCTGAGTGCTGATCTACCGGAAATAACCATAGACAAGGCGAATCGTGCCGAAATGGCCGAAGGTATGACCTTGGTCAACTACTTTGGGCATTCGGAGCAGCAGTTTCCGCTGAAACCCTTTATCTTCGATTCGTACGGCGATATCCGTTGGTATCTTGACTATACCGAAAGCCCGGTACTCAACAATCTTTTCTATGATGTTGGTCCGAAACGTTTGAAGAACGGTAACTTTTTCTTTGGTGAAGGTGCCGACTTTGGGGGCGGGGGCAGTAATACCCTTTACGAGGTCGATCTTTTCGGTACGATCTTGAATACGTGGGAAATGCCCGGTTATGCGTTTCACCACGATTTTGTAGAAAAACCGAACGGCAATTTTTTAGTGACCGTGACCAAACTGGGCGCACCGACGGTCGAAGATTATATCATCGAGATCGAAAGGGATAGCAAAGCCATTATCAATACGTGGGACCTAAATTTTTCGTTGGACAATTCACGTACCACATTAATCAGTGATGCTATTGATTGGATCCACGTCAACGACCTGGCCTATGACGAATCAGATGATACTATTATCGTATCGGGACGTACTCAGGGCTTGATCAAGCTGACCGCCGACAACAAGGTCGTCTGGATCATGGGGCCGCATAAAGAGTGGGACATCTCTGGTGGCGGCCAAAATCTGAATAAATATCTATTGCAGCCCGTTGATGCCAACGGAGATCCTATTAACGATACCGCGGTATTGGAAGGCACCCAAAACCATCCGGACTTTGAATGGAACTGGTACCAGCATGCGGCGAAACTATTGCCCAACGGCCATATCGCACTCTTTGACAATGGTGACAACCGCAATTTCTCGAGCGCTGAAAAATATAGTCGTGCAGTTGAATATGAAGTAGATGAAGACAATATGACGGTCAAACAAATCTGGCAGTACGGGAAAGAGAGGGGTGCCGAAATGTATTCGAGAATCGTTTCCGATGTCGATTTTTTGCTGGACGAAAGCCATGTACTCGTATCACCAGGGGCAAGTAGTGGCAACGGCGTCACATACGGAAAATCCATCGAAGTACTCTATCCTAGTGGAGAAGTAATCTTCGAGGCCACGATAACACCTGAAGAGGCCCTTTTAGGCTTAGTGGTATTGCATAGAACGGAACGCTTACCTTTATATCCTGATTAAGGGAATTAGTTCTAAGTAAAATTCCACATATCAAGCACCAATTTCCAATGCTTTTTTTAAAGTTGGTTCTAAAACTTCTATTTTACTACTCTTAAAATACCTGGCGCCCGCCAGGTTCTGGAATTTGGAATTTGTTTATTGGAATTTTGGCTTTTCAGATACCTTCCTTCAACCGATTGGCATCCAACTTCAAAAAGATGAAAATCAGCATGGTAAAAAATAGCATGCCCGATCCCCCGTAACTGAACAGGGGCAGGGGGATGCCTATGGTGGGTAATATGCCGATGACCATGCCGATATTGATAAAATAATGCACCAATAAGATGGAGATCACCCCATATCCGTACATTCTACTGAAGGCATTTTTTTGCCTTTCCGCCAAATAGATCAACCGCAGGAGCATGAGCGTAAACAATAGTACCACCGTTGCCGTACCGATAAAGCCCCATTCTTCGCCCACGGTAGTAAAGATGTAATCGGAATGCTGCTCTGGCACAAAATTCCCCTTGGTGCGGGTACCTTCCAAAAAACCTTTCCCGAAAAATCCGCCGGATTCGATGGCTTTCTCCGATTGGTACGAGTTGTATCCGATGGTCTTTTGAATCTGTGCCAGTTTCTCGGGGTCTTTTTCCAACCGTAGCCATAGGGAGAACCTGTCACGGTGCCGCTGTTCGAAAACGTTCTCGAAAACGAAATTTACGGAAAGCGAAAAGAGAATGGTAACTATGAAGGCTATGGTCAGTGGGAATATCGGCACCCTGAATTTTTTCTTTTTCAATAACAAAAAAATGAGTATGATCAGGGTCAGGGCAATAGCGATCCAAATGGTGCCGAACATCAAGGTGGTTATAAATATTATAACGGTGAAAAGGGCGATGCCCAGATAATAGACGGGAAGCCCCTCCCTAAAAATAACGAATGATAGGGAAAAAAAAACTAGGGCACTGCCCGGATCGGGTTGTGGTATTATCAATACGGCGGGTGTCAACAGAATTAAAAAGGCGTAAAATTGGTGTTTGGTGCGTTTGATATCGGTCTGAATATCGCTGAGGTATTTGGCGAGGGCCAATGCCGTGGCCACCTTTGCGAATTCGGCCGGTTGTAGATTAAAAAAACCTAGATTGTACCATGAGGTAGCTCCCGAAATGGTCTTTCCGAAAAAGAACAGCCCGAGCAGCGACAGCATTGAGATGATGTAGAAAACACTGGAAAAACGCTCGTAGAAACTGGCCTCCAAGGCGAGCAGAATAACGATAGAGGCCAGACTGACCAGAATGAAGACCAATTGTTTACCGTGCAGGGTGCCAAAATCGAATATCGAGGAATCAGCTTCGGTAAAGGTGCTCGAATAGATATTTACCCATCCAATGGTGACCAGAAGCAAGTAGAACAGAACGGTAAGCCAATCGATACGTTTCAGAACGCTTTTACCGTACATAACCTGTTATATGGATGAGTCTTCTTCTTTTGGTTCTATAGCATCTTGACTCCAGTCGTACTCGTTTATCTTGAAGTCCTCGCCACTATAGGGCTTGGCGTATTCACGTTCAAGGGTGCGTTGGAGCATCCGCTTCTCGAGATCGGTACGGGTAATCTCACCCTTTAAGTACTTTTCGATCATCAATGAGGCAATGTGACCGGCATACCTTGATCCGAAGTAACCGTTCTCGATATAGACGGCAATGGCAATCTTGGGGTTGTCCACCGGTGCGAATGCAACAAAGACCGAGTTATCGGTGAGCTGGGTGCGAACGCTATCGATGACGGTATAGTTTTCTACGGTACCTGTTTTCCCGGCAATTTCGATATCCGGTATTTGCAACCATTTTGCGGTTCCTTCTTTATAGACATCGGCCATTCCTTGGATGACGGGTTCAAAATATTTTTTGTCTATCGCCGTGTGTTTGGGCTCTACAAAGTCGGGAATGCTGATATCTTTCCCATCCACCTTTTTCAGAATATGTGGGGTGAAATAATGGCCCCTGTTGGCAATGGCGGCCGTCATATTGGCCAATTGAATGGGTGTGGCCGCTATTTCGCCCTGTCCTATGGAATTTGAAATGATATAGGATGAAGACCACCGGTTGTCGCCGTACCACTTGTCATAGTATTCCTTACTGGGTATCCTTCCTTTTCGTCCGGTAGGTAAGTCGTAGCCCAAGTATTGCCCCAAACCGAAACTCTTCATATCTTCTTCCCAAACGTCCATGGCCTGGTCTGTGGTTTCGTATTTATCATAAATTTTGCGGAAAACTCCGGCGAAATAAGCATTGCACGATTTATAGATACCGCTGTTCAGGTTACGCAAGCCTCCCCCGCAATGACATCCCCTTTTCTTTTTTCCTACATAAAAACCATGGTAACATTGAATGGTGGTGCTGGGCGTTATGACACCCTCTTGTAGGGCCACTAGGGCATTCAGGATTTTAAACGGAGATCCGGGCGACCCCTCCGCCAAAATCGACCGATCGAAAAGTGGCTTGGATATACTATCATAGTGCAGTTTGCTATAATTTTTGGATCGTTCGCGTCCCACTAAGAGCGAAGGGTCATAGGTCGGCCCCGATATCATGGAAAGTATCTCGCCCGTTGCGGGTTCGATGGCCACAATGCCGCCATGTTTGCCATGCATCAGCCGCTCACCGTATTCCTGTAGTGTCTTGTCGATGGTGATATTGATTTCCAGCCCTTGTTGGGGAAGCGTATCGAGAATACCGTTCTTATACTTCCCGATATCACGGTTATAGCGGTCTTTTTGAATGTACTCTACGCCTTTTCTTCCTCGGAGAATATCTTCGTATTGCTTTTCCACACCCGTACGCCCAGTTAGTTCGCCCTGAACGTAATACGGATTTTTGGCCAAGTCGCGTTCGTTTACCTCACTGATATACCCGAGAACGTTGGCCGCTGAGTTCGTGGCGTAGTACCGTAACGAACGTTTTTGAATGTAAAAGCCTTGATAGTGCCGCATTTTTTCCTGCAGCTTGGCGTAGTCTTCCTTCGATAGCTGCGGAACGAATACAGAAGGCAATCTAGGGGAATAGACGCGGGCCTTGTGCAGCTCTTTTTTAAATTTTTTCTTTTCTATGCCCAGCAGTCCACAGAACTCCAACGTATCGAGCTTCCGTACCTCTCGCGGTATTACCATGACGTCGTATGCGGGGTCGTTGCCCACCAAAAGCTCACCGTCGCGGTCATAGATATATCCGCGTTCGGGATAGTTATATACCCGTTTTATCGCCGGATCTTCCAAAACCTGGTCCGGCGAAAAACTGAAAATCTGCAGATATGACAGCCGGCCGAGAAACGTAATCCCGATGATTACGATGATTGAGGAAAGCAAAAGTTTTTTCATCTAGGGATGAAGTTTTTTAAATTATGACCGAAGTTCAAAAAAAATTGAATGGTAGTTTATCGAAGGGTGCCGATCGTCACTCGATGTTTGCCCCCCTAACTGGTACCCATTTTATGCTTTTCGGATACTAAAAAGCGATCCGAACAGCAGGCAAAGTACCAAAGTAACCGCCCCGGTAGCCAGCATTTTTTTCAAAATTAACAGGAAATTCGTCAAATTAAAAATTTCCAGGGTAAAGAAGACCAAATGGTGTACTACAATTAATAACGCCAAAAAGGTAATTTGTTGTATACGAGTAGTGTTACTTAATTTGAAACTTTGGAATTCGAAATTGACACCGAAGACAAACCGCATAATAGCGGGCCTCATGTAGGCGATGGTTATAGTCGCGGCGGCGTGTAAGGCCATGGTATCCGAAAAGAAGTCTATCGAAATCCCCAAGAGGAAGCCCAGTCCGATAAAGGCGGCCCGGTTTTCCTTGATGGGGTACCAATATAAGAAGAGAATATAAACCATCGGGTTGATAAACCCGAAAAAGTTAAGGCGGTTGAAGACCAGCACCTGCACCAACACTAGCAGTATGAAACGAAAGACGTTCAAAAAGTAGGAATTACTGACCATCGCTTTCCGATTGTTTTTCCAAGGCCTCTATTTCTTCACGGTATCGGTTGTTGACGACATACACGTTTTTGATATCGGTCATGTCGTTAAAAAGGGCCACATCGATACTATAGAAACTTTGTGAAGTGTTCAGGTCGAATTTAAGAATGGTTCCGATGGGCAGGCCTTCGGGAAAGATACTGCTCATACCCCCGGTTACAATGGTGTCGCCCACGTTAAGAGTTACCAGTCGAGGAACGTCAACCAACTGTACCACGTCGTACCTTTTCGTGTTCCACACCAGCGAACCGAAATGATCGGTATTCTTGATCTTGGCATTGATGTTCGATTTTTCGTTCAGTATACTCTGCACGGTAGCGAAATGCTTAGAGGTGTTTTCGACGATGCCCAACACACCCTTGCTGGTGATTACACCCATATCTTCGTTTACACTGTCTATTTTTCCCTTATCAATGGTAATATAGTTCCGGGGATTGGAAAAGCTGTTTTTGATGACTCTTCCTGTGGTGATGGTATAGGTGCGTTGCAATGAATCCAGTAGAATGGAATCGCTCTCGCCCTGGTTGAAGAGTAGCTCGCGTAAGCGTTTGTTCTCATCCATCAATTTTTGGTTCTCCTGATCCAGGCCAAAATAGGTGGATACCTTGTTCGAGGCTTCGAGAACATTGCCAGTAATCCAACTCGAAGAATTGAAAAATTGGGATTGATGGTAGGAATGCGATTGGATCGTTAACCCCAAAGAAATGATCATCAGAAAGATATAAAGAAGAAAATTCTTATATCCTATGATAAAGTTGATGATCTGCTGCATGCCCCGAGCTGTTTAAAAAATTTCTTCCGGATAGGTTTTCTTTGGAAAAAATGGGTTTGGCGTAGTTAGTTTTTTTGGTTTGTAAGGATGTTTGTCCATCCATCTAGTAGCCTCTAAATTTGTCTGATGATGGGAGGGATTGAACTATCATTTACTCCGATCACTCATGGGTCATCTGTCTTCCGTGCATTTATTTAATAAGGATACTCTTATACCGCTCCAAGTTCTTCAAAGCAATGCCGGTACCCCGCACAACCGCACGTAGTGGATCTTCGGCGATATAAACGGGAAGGTCGGTTTTTTGTGACAATCTTCGGTCCAGCCCTCGCAACATCGAACCGCCACCGGCCAGATAGATTCCGGTGTTGTAGATATCCGCGGCCAGTTCTGGCGGTGTTTGTGAAAGAGTTTCCATTACGGCATCCTCGACACGTAGAATAGATTTGTCCAAGGCCTTGGCGATTTCCCGAAAGGATATTTGTACCTGTTTTGGTTTTCCTGTCAAAAGGTCGCGGCCCTGTACCGATTTATCCTCGGGCGGACTCTGTAAATCCTCCGTGGCCGAACCGATTTCAATCTTTATGTTTTCAGCGGTAGCCTCCCCGACATAGAGGTTGTGCTGAGTACGCATATAGTAGATAATGTCGTTGGTGAAGACATCCCCCGCAATTTTAACGGATTTGTCACAAACGATTCCCCCCAAAGCGATTACCGCAATCTCGGTAGTACCCCCGCCGATATCGACTATCATGTTACCTTTGGGTTGCATAATATCCAGGCCGATGCCGATAGCGGCGGCCATGGGTTCGTGAATAAGGTAAACCTCCTTGCCATTAACACGTTCTGCGGATTCTTTGACCGCGCGCATTTCCACCTCGGTAATGCCCGACGGAATACAGATGACCATCCGCAAGGCCGGCGGAAACCATTTTTTCTTGAGGGCGGGAATGTTCTTGATGAACATGTTGATCATCTTTTCGGAAGCGTCGAAATCCGCGATTACCCCATCTTTCAGGGGCCGGATGGTCTTTATGTTTTCGTGGGTCTTGCCCTGCATCAAATTGGCCTCTTTGCCAACGGCGATAATTTTGCCCGAAATACGGTCGCGGGCAACGATTGACGGGCTGTCAACAACAACCTTGTCCATATGTATGATGAGGGTGTTCGCCGTTCCCAGGTCGATGGCGATTTCCTCCGTCAAGAAATCAAAAAATCCCATTTTAATATTGTTTGGTTATGTTCCTAGCTCGATAAGGGTATGCATTTTATCGACAAAAGTAGCAAAATAAGCTACTGGACAAGGGTTAATGTTGTGAATTCGCTTTTAATGATGGTCAAAATATAAAGTCTTGAAGGCTAGGCTTGAAAAAATTTATCCTTAATGCTTGAAATGTCGGGTACCGGTCATTACCATAGCTACCCCGTTTTCGTTACAGTAGTCGATACTCAATTGGTCCTTAATGGACCCGCCCGGCTGTATAACGCTAGAAATGCCGTTTTTATGCGCAATTTCGACACAATCTGGAAAAGGAAAGAACGCATCGCTCGCCATAACGGCCCCCTCCAGGTCGAATTTAAACGATTTTGCCTTATGGATGGCCTGGTTCAGGGCATCGACCCGGCTGGTCTGCCCCGTACCGCTGGCGCACAATTGTTTGTTTTTCGCGAGTACTATGGTATTCGATTTCGTATGCTTACACAGTTTGGAAGCGAAAATCAAATCTTCGAGTTCTCTATTGGACGGTCTTTTTTCGGTTGCGTATTGCAAATCTTCAACGCTGTCCGTTTTATAGTCTTTATCCTGTACCAGAATACCGTTGAGGCAGGTACGCACGATTGTTGCCGGCATATCGACCTCGTTCTGTATAAGTATAATCCGGTTCTTCTTTCCTTTGAGCGCTTCCAGCGCCTCGTCGGAATAGCTGGGCGCAATAACCACCTCACAAAAAAGTTTATGGATTTCTTCCGCAGTGGGATGGTCTATCTCGACATTACTGATCAGAATGCCCCCGAAAGCGGAAACAGGGTCGCCCGCCAAAGCATCGACATAGGCCTCATGGATGGTTTCACGCTGTGCCAGTCCACAGGCGTTGTTGTGCTTTAGAATGGCAAAGGTAGGAATATCGCCTTTGAACTCGTTCATCAGGTTGACCGCGGCATCGACATCCAATAAGTTATTGTACGAAAGTTCCTTGCCATGTAGTTTGGTGAACATCGCCTCAAAATCGCCGAAAAAGATGCCCTTTTGATGCGGATTTTCTCCATAACGCAAGACCTGGCCCTTGCTTTCGCTGATTTTTAAGGAGGTAAGTTCGCGATCTTTGTTGAAATAGTTGAAAATGGCCGTGTCGTAATGCGATGAAACATGAAAGGCTTTGGCGGCGTAATTTTTGCGATTTTCCAAGGAGGTGGTTCCGTTGCCTTCCGAAATGAGCTCCAGAAAATCGTCATAATCTTCCCTGGAAGACACACAGAGCACATCATTATAGTTTTTGGCGGCGGCCCGGATTAATGAGATGCCCCCGATATCTATTTTTTCGATAATATCCTGCTCGGAAGCGCCACTGGCCACTGTTTTTTCAAAGGGATATAGGTCTACGATAACAATATCCAACTGTGGGATATCGTATTCGACCAATTGGGCCACATCACTTTTATTGTCCTGTCGGTTTAAAATACCACCGAAGACCTTGGGATGCAAGGTTTTTACGCGTCCTCCTAAAATGGAGGGATAACTGGTCACCTCCTCGACCGGCACCACCTCGACCCCCAGGTCCCTGATAAATTTTTCCGTTCCTCCCGTGGAATAGATGGTAATACCAAGTTCCTGGAATTTTTTGACGATAGGCTCCAACCCATCCTTATGGAATACCGATATCAAGGCCGAAGCCGCTTTTTTGGTGCTCATTTTATAGTGGATTTTCGTTTCGACAGCAAAGTCTGCCCCCTGCTGTTTTAAGGACACGCAAAAGTACTTTATTTGTGAGGAAAACCGTAGCTTGTTTATCAACAATTTTTCAAGGGAAGTTTTAAACCAATATTTTGGAAACCTCCGCGTTTACATACTCCAAAAACCGTTCATCCTCTTCGGTAAAGGGATCTGGCGTGTTCGAATCGATATCGATCTGCCCGATATTTTCCCCATGGACAAAGAGGGGTACGACGATTTCCGCTTTTACCGCAATACTGCAGGCGATATAGTTATCCTGCGCCTTCACATCCGGCACCACGAAAGTTTGGTTGCTGACGGCTACTTGTCCGCAAATACCTTTCCCAAAGGGGATAATGGTGTGGTCGGTGGGGGCACCGGCATAGGGGCCGAGTTTCAGTTCTTCCTTATCGCCGTTCTTGAAGTAAAATCCTACCCAGTCGTAATAGGGTACCGAATTTTTTAAAAGCTCACATACCTGTTGAAGGCGGATGTCAGTTTTCAGGTCGGAACGGTTTAGTAAAACGGATGTTTCTTTACGTAGTCGATCGAACATTTTTCAGGATTTGTACAAAGGTATCGAAAGTGAGGCAAAGTTCGGACCTGACAGGTAAGGCTACAACATGATTTCGGCCTATCCCTACCATTTTTCCGCGTAGGAAATAGTTGCTGTGAGGGTTCGTTCTTTGCCACCAATAAAAAAACCGTCCCGATGAAATCATCGAAACGGTCTTTAGGATGTATATTATGTCTATGGCCTATGCCATTACATCATACCGGGCATTCCGCCACCACCCATTGGGGGGCCTGAAGGTCCGGATTCCTCTTTGATCTCGGTCAACGCAGCTTCGGTGGTCAAGATCATTCCGGCGACCGATGCGGCATTTTCCAAAGCGATACGGGTCACTTTGGTCGGGTCGATGATACCGGCCTTGAACATTTCAACGTATTTCTCGGATTTGGCGTCATAGCCGAAGTCGTTCTTGCCTTCCAATACCTTGGCAGCAATTACCGAACCTTCGCCACCTGCGTTTTCCACAATGATACGCAAAGGTGTTTCGATGGCCCTAGCGACTATCTGAACTCCGGTTTCCTCATCGGCGTTCTCCGTTTGAATTTTGGAGAGTAGTGACTTAGTACGGATCAGGGCAACGCCACCACCGGCAACGATTCCTTCTTCGACCGCCGCACGGGTGGAGTGCAAGGCATCGTCAACACGATCTTTTTTCTCCTTCATTTCCACTTCAGAGGCTGCACCCACATAGAGTACGGCAACCCCGCCGGCCAATTTGGCCAGACGCTCTTGAAGTTTTTCCTTATCATAATCGGATGTGGTGGTCTCGATTTGCGATTTGATCTGGTTGACGCGGGTCTTGATATCCTTTTGAACGCCTCCACCATTCACAATAGTGGTGTTGTCTTTATCGATGGATACTTTTTCGCAGGTACCCAACATGTCGATAGTCGTATTGTCCAAAGAAAAACCTCGCTCTTCGGAAATTACGGTACCGCCGGTCAAAATAGCTATATCTTCTAACATCGCTTTTCTACGGTCGCCAAAGCCCGGCGCCTTAACGGCGGCGATTTTCAACGAACCTCTCAGTTTGTTTACGACCAGTGTGGCTAGTGCCTCACCATCCACATCTTCGGCGATGATCAACAAAGGCTTTCCGGATTGTGCCACGGGCTCCAATACGGGAAGCAAGTCTTTCATGGAAGAAATCTTCTTGTCGAACAGTAAAATATAGGGACTTTCCAGTTCAGAGACCATCTTTTCGGAATTAGTCACGAAATAGGGAGAAAGATATCCTCTATCGAACTGCATTCCCTCAACAACGTCAACATAGGTTTCGGTTCCTTTGGCTTCCTCAACAGTGATGACCCCTTCCTTACCTACTTTTCCGAAGGCCTCGGCTATAAGTTCGCCGATGGTGTCGTCATTATTTGCGGAAATAGAAGCGACTTGCTTGATTTTATCCGAAGAATCGCCTACTTTTTTCGATTGTTTTGCCAAATTTGCCACAATAGCTTCTACCGCTTTGTCGATTCCCCTTTTAAGGTCCATCGGGTTGGCACCGGCGGCTACGTTCTTCAAACCTTCTTTAACGATGGATTGTGCCAATACGGTGGCAGTGGTCGTACCGTCACCAGCTAGGTCGTTGGTTTTCGAGGCGACTTCCTTCACCATTTGGGCGCCCATGTTTTCAAGGGCATCCTTTAATTCTATCTCTTTGGCCACTGTAACCCCATCTTTGGTCACCTGTGGGGCGCCGAAAGATTTACTGATAATAACGTTTCTTCCCTTGGGTCCCAAGGTCACCTTTACTGCATTTGCCAAAGCATCGACACCTCTTTTGAGGCCGTCGCGTGCTTCTAAATTGAATTTTATATCTTTTGCCATAATAAATTTTAATTTTTAAAACTCCAATGTTCTAAATCCAATTTCCCATTATATAGATAAATGGAGTTTGAATTTGCTTTTGGAATTTGGGATTTGTTGATTGGAATATGTTATATGATCGCTAAAACATCGCTCTCTCGCATCATCAGGTAATCATTACCTTCGAGCTTAAGTTCGGTGCCCGCATATTTGCCATAAAGTACCTTATCGCCGACTTTAACAGTTACTTTGTCATCTTTGGTACCGGGACCGACGGCCACGACTTTACCTTGTTGCGGTTTTTCTTTCGCCGTGTCAGGAATGTAAATACCGGACGCTGTTTTGGTCTCGGCTTCCATAGGTTCGATAAGTACTCGATCGGCCAATGGTTTAATGTTGACTTTTGCCATATTAAAAGTTTTTAGTTAGAAATAATGAAATTCTGCGTCAAGTAAGGCAGAAATTATGCCACGTCGTTTAAACTGACACTTTGTTGAATCAAAAATGCCAGCTTGTCATTAAAGAGAGGGTTTGTATTTTTGTCAAGGGTTTTTTCAGTCCCTTTTTGCGCATTTCGTCGCTAAAATTTTGCACAACAGCTTTCTTCTCCTAAAATTTTATCTCGAACTGCCCCAGAAAATCATTGGTAAAGATTCCCATAACATAAGTCCAAACCATCAATAAGCGGACCTATTAATCTCTATAAGCCTGAATTCACCGGCTCACCTCGGGAAATGAGACTATGCCGCTAGATGCCGCGCGGAATTGTCCCGAAGATTTGTAATGTCGAACTCAAAATGAGTTCATCTAGCCTCAAAAGCGGATATTCTCGGTTCTACACAATACGTGTAAAAGAGTTCGTCGGTTGGGAGGATATAAATAGTACCTACGACTTGTAGGTAATGAATGAATACCTGGTCCGACAGGTCTTATAGGCTGTCCGTGGTCGAATTGGAATCGTTCGTAGCGGGTGAGGATGGGTTGTCGGGAAGCGTTTCCGGTACCGTTTCGGGAACGGTGGTCTCTATGTCGTCGCCGTTAAGGAGCTTGGAATCGCCTTCGCCGAAATTTCCCCTCAAGGCCACATTCGAAGCTAAGATCAATACCACAAGCAATATGGCCAAGGTCCAGGTGCTTTTGTCCAGAAAATCGCCGGTCTTTTTGACGCCGCCGACCACTTGGCTGCCCCCCCCACCAAAAGAGGACGATAGGCCGCCGCCTTTAGGGTTTTGGACCATGATGACCAATACCAACAAAAAGCAGACTATGATAATAAGGATCAGGAAGATGGTAAACGTACTCATTGAAAAAAGTTAAAGGTTACAAGTTAAAGGTCGATCGATGGGCCGTTATTACTAAAACCAACCAAGGTGGACTATCGTTGCAAACGGTCAATAAGTCACTAGGGGCTATCTTCCTTCAAGCGCTCGACCGCCTTGATTCGATCTGCAAAGAAACCACTTTTTTCCGGATATTTCAAACTTAAAATTTTATAGGCCTGTATGGCCTTTTTATACTTTTTTTGCTCGAGATAGACCTTGGCCAGGGTCTCGGTCATCAGCTCTTTTTGATCGAATTTTACCGAATCGCCAATTGCTATTTTCGGCACGTCTTTCTGGGGTTTTATCTTCGGATTATCGGCAATGAATTTGTCGATAAGATCGAATTTTTTCTTTTTCTGATTTTCTTCTTCCAAGGGAAAATCGATGTTTTCCATTTCCCTTTCCTCGGGCCCGGATGGCTTTTTGATTCTTTTGACCGGTTTGAATGAGGTCAATTGCAACCACTCGCCGAAAGAATATTTTTCTTTTTTGGTAAAGGGCAGGGGTTCGCCTATTTCAAGCTCCTCGGATGCCTTCTTATTGGCTTCGGAGAGCACCTTGTCAATATTTGGGTCTTTGGATGTAAAAAGTTTAGGGTCTAATAATACGTCCGCTTCGGCTTTTGAAATGGGAAGGGATGTTACTTCCGAAGTTTCGGATTCGGCTTCGTCGGATTTTCGAGGTACCTCCTCTTCCGAAATGATTTCTATGTCGGCCAGGGCCGTGGTCTTGCCCGTTAGGCTATCGGCAATGCGGTTCTGCAGGAAGTCTTTAGAGGTAATAAAATCAAAAAGTATTTCGCGGTCGGCGGTATAGGCCGCGGTTACCTTTAAGGCCTTGTTGTATTTGAAGCTGTTGCCATTTTTGAGTGCTTTTAAATGGAGCGCGTGGGCCGCTTGAAAATACGGATATTCTTCCAGTACCTCTTCCAATTGGTGGGTCTGCATCGGTGAGACCACCTTGTCAGGATTTTGTAGAAGTGCGGTGAAGTCTTTTGCGTTCATATCAAAAAAGAAAAGAGTTTTATCTTTTTAACTACCAGTCGGCTAGCGAGGCGTTAAAAATATCCTGGGTTATCCTTTCGAAAATAACCTCCAGCGCTTCGGTTTTTATAGCGGAAGGTTGGGTCGCGGCGGGAAAATCGTAAAAAAACGAAAAACGTTTCTCGAAATCCACATCTTCCTTGGTCTTATTGTAAAAGCGTACGTTTACTGCCATCGACAACCGGTTTTGGGCGGCCGTCTGCTGGGCGGTAGCGCTCATGGGGGAGATACGGTATTCCACGATTTCGCCTTCGTACAGCAGGTCGCCACCGGAACTCGTCAGGTCGAGGCTGGTCTGGTTCAGTATGCGATCCTGAAGGGCCTGGGTAAAATCCCGTTCCAGTCCCGGTTCAAACACGGAACCGGGACTTTGGGTGGCATAGTTCTGAAACCGCGGCACGGTAAAGGTCGTCGCCGTACCCACATCGCCGCCGGTGAAATTGTATATTCCACAGGCATTGAGGCTTATTGTCAAAATTAAGATTACAAATATATTTTGTGGTTTTTTCACTTAAGAACAAATTTTTAAGAAAAAAGAGCAGAAAAAGCAGAGAAGAGACTTTTGACCCCGTGGGTTTAGATGCACCTGCCAATTTTAGTATTAATAGTCATTGTTCTTTTCTCTTTACTAAAGATCATACTGCTTGATCTTCCGATAAAGCGTTCTTTCGGAAATGCCAAGCTCGGCGGCGGCGGCCTTTCGTTTGCCGCGGTTGCGCTCTAGCGATTTTTTGATAAGCTCTACCTCTTTTTCCTGTAAAGATAGGGTTTCTTCTTCCTCTATTTCTTCGGCAAAATGGTACTTGTCATCCTGGGGCGGTTTCTGTACAGGCTTTTGCAATTCGTGTTCGGGCAGGTGCAACACTTCAAGCGGATCGCGGCCGTCATCCTCTAGTATATCCTCTCCGTTATCCCCATAAATTTTTTCGATAAGTCGCTCATTTTCCTCTTGTACCTTGTTGCCGTCGTTGTTCTTCATAAGGGCCAAGGTCAGTTTTTTCAGGTCGTTGAGGTCGCCCTTCATGTCAAAAAGTACCTTGTACAATATTTCCCTTTCGTTGCTAAAATCGCCGTCGGATTTTTTCTGTCCGATGACGGCCGGCAGGTTCGAACCGCTTGAAGCGGGTAGGTATCCTTTTAGGGTGTCCCAAGAAACAGTTCGGCTCTGTTCGAGCACCGATATCTGTTCGGCAATGTTTCGGAGCTGACGGATGTTGCCCGGCCAACGATATCTTAGCAAGAGCTGTACCGCTTCATCCTCTAAACGGATGGTCGGCATCTTATATTTGGTACCGAAATCGGAAGCGAATTTGCGGAACAATAGATGGATATCATCCTGTCGCTCCCGCAAGGGAGGAATGTGGATTTCTACCGTGCTCAGACGATAATAAAGATCCTCCCGGAATTTTTCTTTCTTGATCGCCTCTAACATGTTGATGTTGGTGGCCGCGACAATACGTACATCGGTCTTTTGCACCTGGGAAGACCCTACCTTGAGGAATTCCCCGTTTTCCAAGACCCGCAAAAGGCGCACTTGGGTGGTCAAGGGCAGTTCGCCGACCTCGTCCAGAAATATGGTGCCGCCATCGGCTACTTCGAAATATCCGCTACGGGTCTGGGTGGCACCGGTAAAGGCCCCTTTTTCGTGTCCAAAGAGCTCGCTGTCGATGGTGCCCTCGGGAATCGCCCCGCAGTTGACCGCAATATACTTGGCATGTTTGCGGTGTGAAAGCGAATGGATGATTTTCGGAATGGCCTCTTTACCGACCCCGCTTTCCCCGGTCACCAAAACGGAAATATCCGTCGGTGCGACCTGCACGGCCTTCTCCAAGGCACGATTCAACTTCGGATCGTTACCGATAAGCTCAAAGCGCTGTTTTATGGATTGAACGTTTTCCATTATTGTGGCTCCCAAATAGATGGGAATCTATATCGTGTTTTGATAATTCCTATAAAAACTGGAACTACTGATTATTGATTACTTCTTACAATACCCACCTGAACACTTAACCCTTAACACTGCACACTGCCTACTGAGCACTGGCAACAGCCTCCCCGATCAAGGTCGCCGAAGTACAGCTATCCATCCGTACCATCACAAATTCCCCGACCTTATAGTCTTCCTTGGGAAACACGGCCACGGTGTTCTGCGAATTACGCCCCATCCAATGTTCATCAGACTTTTTGGAAGGGCCCTCGATCAACACTTCCTGGATTTTGCCTAGGTGCTGTTCGGTGCGTTCTTGGCAATGTTCACGCTGCAGAGCGATGATTTCGGCCAAGCGGCGTTTTTTGGTTTCCTGGGGTACGTCGTCTTCCAATTTGCGCTCTGCCAGCGTGCCGGGCCGTTCGGAATAGGCGAACATAAAGCCGTAATCGTACCTGACATATTCCATTAAGGATAAGGTATCGTGATGGTCTTCTTCCGTTTCGGTGGGAAAACCGGTGATCATATCCTGCGAAATGGCCACATCGGGAATGAGTTTACGGATGTTGTCGATCAGTTCAAAATACTCCTGCCGGGTGTGCAGCCGGTTCATGGCCTTCAAGATCCGGTCGCTCCCACTTTGCACGGGCAGATGAATGTAATTACAGATATTCTTATATTTTGCCATGGTTCGAATGACATCCAAGGTCATATCCTGTGGATTGGAGGTCGAAAATCGGATACGCATCCGGGGCTGGGCCAGGGCGACTTTTTCCAACAATTGGGCGAAGTCCACGGCCATCGCTTTTTGCATGTCCGAAGCTTTTGCGTACCCCTTTTTGAGTCCCCCGCCATACCACAGGTAACTGTCCACATTCTGGCCGAGTAGGGTAATTTCCCTAAAACCTTGGTCCCACAGGTCGTTTACCTCGTTTATAATGGATTGGGGGTCGCGACTACGCTCCCGTCCTCTCGTAAATGGCACCACACAGAATGTACACATATTGTCGCATCCCCGAGTGATGGATACAAAAGCGGTCACGCCGTTGGAATTTAGCCGAACGGGTGCCACATCGCCATAAGTCTCGTCTTTCGAAAGAATAACGTTCACGGCATTCCGGCCTTCGTCGATTTCCTGTATAAGATGGGGCAGGTCTTTGTAGGCATCGGGGCCGACCACCATGTCCACTATTTTCTCTTCCTCCAGAAACTGATGTTTCAAACGTTCCGCCATGCATCCTAAAACGCCGACCTTCATGTGCGGGCGTTCTTGTTTGACGGCATTGAACTTTTCAAGCCGCTTGCGCACGGTAAGTTCCGCCTTTTCCCGAATGGAGCAGGTGTTGACCAAGACGAGGTCGGCCTCGCCCAATTCCTGGGTAGTATCAAATCCCTCGCCGGCCAAGATCGAGGCTACGATCTCGCTATCGGAAAAGTTCATCTGGCAGCCATAGCTTTCGATATACAGTTTCCGGCCGTTGGTATTTTTCGTTTCCCGCGATAGGGTAGTGCCTTGTACCGCTTCGTCAATTGTCCTTTCCATATCCTTTTATTCCTCTAAATCCGAATAGAACTAGCGAACGGCAAATATACCATTAATTCCATTTTTATGACAAATTGACAGTTATAAATTTATTTTAAAATGCGACGCAACTCTTTAGTATCCTGTGTATCTTATGCATAGGCAACCGCTTTAAATTCCATATAATGAAAAAGACCCTTTTGTTACTGTTTTTCGCCGCGGCAATATCTTTCGTTTCATGCGAAGATAATCAAGACGATAGTCTCTATGCGGAGTATCAAGTGGCCAAACCGCTAAAAATGAGTATGGCCGAATTTAGGAGCGGGGTAGATGTCATCGCTCCTGTGCCTATATTGGAATCGGGCAAGATTTACGCCTATAAGAATTATATTTTTATCAATGACAAGAACAAAGGGGTGCATGTAGTCGATAACACCGACCCTTCGAATCCCAGAAAGATTTCCTTTATTGAAATTCCCGGTAACGTCGATATTTCGGTTAAGGGTGATTTTCTATTTGCGGATAGCCTTTCCGATCTCGTTGTGCTTGACATTTCCGATATGACCCATATTCAACAAGTAAACCGCTTGGAAGGTGTGCTGCAGACCAATGTGTTTTGGCCTGCGGATGCCGATATTTTCGAATATACCGATATCGATTATGACAAGGAGATATTGGTCGGTTGGGAAGTCGTTACCGAAAGAAGGCTCAAATCGGAAGTTGAAAACGTGAACGGCGGATTTTGGGAGGCTGATATGGCCGCACTTGCGAACACTTCCGCTTCTGCTGCATCCGTAACCGGCCAAGGGGGTTCGCTGGCACGTTTCAAAATCGTTGACGACTATTTGTACGCCGTTGATTTTCACAATATAAATATCTTTAACATCACCGATCTCGGCGACCCGAAAATTCTGGCTCCCGTTTCCGCAGGTTTTGATATCGAGACCATCTTCAACCAAAATAACCATCTGTTCTTGGGAAGTAGGAGCGGCATGTACATTTATGATATATCTTCGCCCGCCTCACCCCGATACGTAAGCGAATTTCAACATGGTACCGCCTGTGACCCCGTTGTGGTCGATGGCGATTATGCCTATGTAACCCTTCGTGGGGGTAACGCTTGCGGGGCAACGGAAAGCGGACTTTTCATTATCGATATTTCTACCATTGAAAATCCCGTACTGGCGAAAGAATACCCTATGGACGAACCCTACGGGCTGGGGATAAAGGATGAAAAACTATTTATTTGCGACGGCAATTCCGGTCTAAAGGTATATGACAAAACCGATGTCAATGAGTTGGTGCAACTAAACCATTTTAAGGATATCAACACCTTTGATGTGATTCCTTTGGATGACACCTTATTGATGACCGGTAAGGATGTAATTTACCAGTACAAGTATTTCGACGATAACATCAGGTTGTTGAGCACCTTAAGGCTCGATTAAAATGCATTGGTTTAAGATGGGAACGCTTCCTCAAAGGGGGCGTTTTTTTTATACCCATACCACCTGAAAGCCGGGATTTTTGAGAAATTTAGTTTTTTCTTTGCCTTGGGAAAGGGGAAAAGAAAGGTGCAAAACCCGAATTTCCCAGTAGTAGGAGTATCACTATATATTAAGGTATAGCCCGAAATTAAAAATTTCAGTTACTTTTGTGGCTCGAAAAACCGATATATGGCCAAAAATTTAGTGATAGTCGAGTCGCCCGCAAAGGCAAAGACGATAGAGAAGTTTTTAGGAAAGGACTATAAGGTAGAGTCCAGTTTTGGGCATATCGCCGATCTGCCCTCCAAGGAATTGGGAGTGGATGTCGAGAAGAACTTCGAACCCAAGTACATCGTTGATAAAGACAAGAAGGCGCTCGTAATGAAACTGAAGGGTCTCGCCGATAAGGCGGAAACCATTTGGTTGGCCAGTGATGAAGACCGGGAGGGGGAAGCCATATCGTGGCATCTGGCCGAGGAGCTGAAGCTCGACAAGAAAAAGACTCGGCGTATCGTGTTCAACTCGATTACCAAATCGGCCATTCAAAAAGCGATAGAGAACCCTCGGGAAATCAACTACAATCTGGTCAATGCCCAACAGGCGCGCCGCGTGCTAGATCGATTGGTGGGATACGAACTCTCTCCGGTATTGTGGAAAAAGATTAAACCGGGCCTTTCCGCCGGTCGGGTACAGTCCGTCGCCGTTCGTCTGATCGTTGAGCGCGAAAGGGATATTGAGGCCTTTTCGCCCGAAGCCTCGTTTCGGATATCCGCGGAATTCAAGACAGAGGAGGGCAGTATATTTTCCGCAAAACTATATAAGACCTTTCCGACCCAGCAGGAGGCCCAGAAATTTCTCGAACAGAATATCGGGGCCGATTTTTCCGTGGGAAGTCTCGACAAGAAACCCGCCAAAAAATCCCCTTCGGCTCCCTTTACCACATCCACATTGCAACAGGAAGCTTCCAGAAAGCTCTATTTTTCGGTAGGTCGCACCATGCAGGTAGCCCAACGTTTGTACGAAGCGGGATTGATTACCTATATGCGAACCGACAGCGTCAACCTGTCCGGCGAAGCGATTGCCGCCGCCAAAGACGCCATTATTGACAACTATGGAGAGAAATACAGTAATGTCCGCAATTACAAAGGAAAATCGAAAGGCGCGCAAGAGGCCCACGAGGCTATTCGCCCAACGGATATGACCCAGGATTCCCCCTCGTTGGAGCGCGACCAATCAAAACTCTACGAGCTGATCTGGAAGCGTACCATCGCCTCGCAGATGAGCGATGCGCAATTGGAACGTACGAACGTAAAGATTAAGGCCGATACCCATGAGGAGGAGTTCACTGCCAATGGTGAGGTCATCAAGTTCGACGGTTTCCTCAAAGTATATTTGGAAGGTTCCGACGAAGAGGACACCCCCGAAGAGCAAGACGGCATGTTGCCTGCCATGAAGGTGGGCGATACCTTGCTCAACCAGTATATTACCGCCACCGAGCGTTTTACGAGACCGCCCTATCGCTTTACCGAGGCATCCTTAGTAAAAAAGTTAGAGGAACTGGGCATCGGAAGGCCTTCTACCTATGCCCCGACTATTTCTACCATACAGAACCGGGGCTATATCGAGAAAGGGACGATTGAAGGGGCCGAAAGAAATTATATGCAACTGATAATGGAATCTGGCGCGGTCAAGGAGAAAAAGCTCACCGAGACCGTGGGTTCCGACAAGGGCAAGATGGTACCGACCGATATAGGTATGATCGTCAACGACTTTTTGGTGAGCCACTTTGGCAATATTCTGGATTATAATTTCACGGCCAAGGTAGAGGAAGATTTTGACGAGATCGCCGAGGGCGACGAAGACTGGCAAAAGGTAATGAAGAATTTTTATTCCGATTTCCATCCCAACGTGCTCGATGTCGAGGAAAACGCCGACCGTGCGAGTGGGGAGCGGGTGCTGGGCAAAGATCCTAAATCGGGCCGGCAGGTGGCAGTGCGCCTAGGCCGTTTTGGACCGATGGTACAGATTGGTACGGTAGACGACGAGGAAAAACCCAAGTTCGCCAGTTTATTGCCCGACCAGTCCCTGAACACGATTACCTACGACGAGGCGATGGAGCTGTTCAAGCTTCCCCGAAAGCTAGGCGTTTTTGAAGGCGAAGAGGTCGAGGCCAATGTGGGCCGCTACGGTCCATATGTGCGCTTTGGCAAAAAGTTCGTCTCCCTCGAAAAGGACGAAAGTGCCTTCGATGTCGATTTTGAGAGGGCGGTGGAGCTGATCAAAGAAAAGCAAAAGGCCGATGCCCCTATTTTTAATTATGAGGATAAGGACGTTACCAAGGGAAAAGGCCGTTTCGGCCCTTATATCAAATGGGACGGCATGTTCATCAACGTAAACAAAAAATACGATTTCGACAATCTGTCGGAAGACGATTTGATCGAACTGATCGAGGCCAAAAAGCAAAAGGAAATCGACAAAATCGTTCAAAATTGGGAAGATGAGGGTATCCGTATCGAAAAGGCACGCTGGGGCCGTCACAATATCATAAAGGGAAAGACCAAGGTAGAGCTAGCGAAATCGGTAGATGCCGCCAAGATGAGCTTGGAGGAAGCGAAGGCCCTGCTCGAAAAGAAAGCCCCTAAAAAGAAAAAGGCAGCAAAAAAGAAAGTGGCACCTAAGAAGAAAAAGGCCGCCAAAAAGAAAAAGTAGGCCCATGGCATTCGATTTCCTCTCCCCTGTTTCAGGCAAGGTAATGGCCCATAGCGAACTGCTTCCGGCCCAGGCACTAGGCAAGCATCTGAAAGTTCACACCGAAAAGGACGGGATTCCCGATCTGGAATCCATTTCCATCGCCATCATCGGCGTACGCGAATCCCGTAACGCCTTCGAGAAGAAGCCCGAAAAGCTGGATGTATCCGCTATCCGTATCCAGCTATACAAACTCCTTCGGGGCAATTGGAATTCACACCTAGCCGATATGGGCGATATCGAGGAGGGCGAAACGGTCGAGGACACCTATTTTGTCGTAAAAGATACGGTGGCCGGATTGTTGCAGAAAGGTATCGTACCCATTATTATCGGAGCGACGCAGGATATTACCTATCCCGCCTACCGCGCCTTCGACGGCATCAAAGAACTGGTAAATCTGGTGGCGGTGGACAGCCGCTTCGATTTTGGGATGGATGATGAGCTTATTTCCTCTCACTCTTACATGAGCAAGATCATCACCGAAAAGCCTAGCAATCTTTTTAATTTTTCCAACATTGGCTATCAGAGCTACTTCAATGCCCAAGAGGAAATCGACCTCATGGAGCGGCTTTTCTTCGATGCCTACCGATTGGGCGACCTAGGGGCCGATATTTCGTTGGCCGAACCGGTCTTGCGCAACGCCCATATGATCAGTATGGACGCCCGCGCTGTAAGAGCCAGCGAAATCGGACTGTCCGACAACTTTTCGCCCAACGGCTTTACGGGCCGGGAAATCTGCGCCATTGCCCGATATGCCGGTATTAGTGAGAAGGTAAGCGTTTTTGGCCTTTACGAAATGGAAAACACGGTACAGTCTGCTCAATTGATGGCACAGATTATTTGGTATTTTATCGAAGGCTTTAATTTTCGTATTTCGGAATCTCCTTTTGATAGGGCGGAGGACTTCACCAAATACAACGTACCTACTGATATCGAGCAATTAACCTTCTACAACAGTCATCTTACCGACCGGTGGTGGGTCGAGGTGCCTTCTATCCTAGCCCCGCATACTAAAACGGATTCACCGGCGTTATTACCTTGCACCAGAAAGGATTATCTGGAAGCTTGCGACCAGAACATTCCAGAGCGATGGTACAAAGCCTATAAAAAAGGCTTTAACTAAAGTCCAAAAAATCAAAGTGTAATTGCCGGCCATGAACTCGTCTCGAGTAGATGTTAGGAACCGAAATTTTCGGCTTTTGTGACCTACCGAGGGCTTTTCTGAGTAGCATGGTATCAGCTACGGCCGAGGAAAAGACGAAGTATGGGTGCAAAAAGTGAAAATCGCAGGTAAAAGATCAACTCGAGACGAGTTCAATACAATAATTCCATCAAATCACAGTTTTAGAGTGTAGAATAAGCCTTTTTTTTGCAGTCAATAACAAGAATCGAAATTTAACCTAAAGTATGAAAAAGCTATTGTTATCATCTATAGCGTTTGTCTTTTTGCTCAGCAGCTGCGGATCAAGGACAAAAGGAGAACTAGTAGGGGTCGAAGGAAAGAAATGGTACCCCGAAAAACCCTACGGTATGGAACTTATTCCTCGGGGGGCCTATATCATGGGTAAGTCCGAAGAAGATCAGGCCAAGCTCCTGAATGCGCCTACCAAGACTGTTACGGTACGATCGTTCTATATGGATGATACAGAGATCACGAACAGCGAATACCGCCAGTTCGTGGAATGGGTAAAAGATTCCATTACCCGCACCAAACTGGCCATTCTTGCCGACGAGTTGGGTATAGGGCCCGAGGAAGGGGGCATCGGAGATTACGCCTTTAAAGATGCCGATACGACAAAGCTTTCCGCCTATGACAAGTATATGTTGGACAACTATGCCGGTATGGGAGACAACTTCTACGAAGGTAGGGCCCTGAACAAAGATCAAGATTTGGTCTGGGACATTTCTGAATATCCTGACGAATATTACACCGAGGTAATGGATACCATGTACATATCGGAGGAAGAATCCTATAACGGTCAGCGCAGCATCGATGTTACCAAGTTAAAATACAAATACAGCTGGATGGACATCGATGCCGCAGCTCGTGCCAAAACGGGAAGCAGAAAAGATTTTATCCGCCATGAAGAACTGGAGATCTATCCCGATACCACCGTCTGGATACGCGATTTCCAATATTCGTATAACGAGCCGATGCACAACGATTATTTTTGGCACGATGCCTATAGCGAATATCCCGTTGTCGGTGTCTCTTGGGCGCAGGCCAGGGCTTTCTGTAACTGGCGGACGAAATTCAAGAACGATGACCAGAAAAGTCGGGGCAAGCAGTTCGTGAACCAGTTCCGTTTGCCTACCGAGGCCGAATGGGAATATGCGGCGCGAGGTGGAATCGAAAGCGGAACCTACCCTTGGGGCGGTCCCTACGTCATCAGCGACACGGGTTGTTTTATGGCCAATTTCAAACCGCAACGCGGTGATTATGCGGCCGATGCGGCACTCTACACCGTAGAGGCAAAATCTTACGAGCCCAACGATTTTAACCTGTACAACATGGCCGGTAACGTATCGGAGTGGACAAACTCCAGCTACGACCCTGCTTCCTACGAGTTCGTGTCCACGATGAACCCCAACGGTGGCGATGCCTTTAATATGAGAAAGGTGATCCGAGGGGGTTCTTGGAAAGATGTAGCTTACTTTTTACAGGTCAGTACCCGCGACTATGAATATGCCGACTCCGCACGAAGCTATATCGGTTTCCGTACCGTGCAGGATTATATGGGCGAGGAAGATTCTACTCAGTAGGCAGTGTGCAGTGGTAGTGTGCAGTTGTTAGTAGGCAGTGTGCAGTAGATAGTTGGGAGTGAAGAGTAAAAAGTAATTAGTAAAAAGTAATCGGTAAGAAGTACGAAGTAGTTAATATTGGAAAGAAGCTATTAATTTAGTAATCAATAATAAATTTTCGGCCAGTTTCAAATACGCCCCCGGGTGGCTATCGGGACCAATTAACCCTTTTAACCCAATCTTTTTTTAACCTAAAATTTTTAAATTAAACCTTAAATTATGGCACAGTCTAAATCAACAAAGAAACTATTTAACATGGCCTATGGCCTTGGCGCATCGGTAGTAATCATCGGTGCCCTGTTCAAGATCCTTCACTGGGAATTCGGCCCGCTAACCGGCGGACTATTACTTGCGGTTGGTCTTATTACCGAAGCATTAATATTCGCGATCAGTGCGTTCGAACCTGTTGACGATGAATTCGATTGGTCTTTGGTATATCCTGAATTATCCGGTGGTGCAGCGGTCGATAGAACTAACGAAGCAGCAGAAATGAAGGAAGCGGAAGCTTCTTTGTCCGCTAAATTGGACAACCTGTTGAAAGAGGCCGGGGTCGATGCCAACTTGATGGAAAGCCTTGGATCCAGCATCCGTAACTTTGAAGGGGCCGCCAAAGGTATCGCCCCTACCGTAGATGCAATGGAGTCTACTCGGAAGTATTCCGACGAAATGGTTCAGGCCGCGGCCCAGATGGAATCCCTAAACAGTCTTTATAAAGTACAATTGGAGAGTGCGAGCAAACAAGCTTCCGTCAATGAGGAGGTCGTTCAAAACGCATCTGCACTTAAAGACCAAATGGAATCGTTGGCCACCAACCTTTCTTCCCTGAACGGCGTGTACGGTGGAATGTTGACCGCAATGAACCGAAACTAATTAGATATTAGTTAACCCCAAATCGAATAATTAATCTAATCTAATTAGAAAACATGGCAGGAGGAAAACAAACACCACGTCAGAAGATGATCAACCTTATGTATTTGATCTTCATCGCGATGTTGGCACTCAATATGAGTAAGGAAGTTCTAGCGGCGTTCGGCATAATGAACGAAAAGCTGGAGGCTTCGAACGCAAAGATGGTAGATAGTAATGAAAATTACTTGGCCAATCTCGACATTAAGGCAACGGAAGATCCGGCAAAATACGAGGATCTCTATAAAGATGCCCAACGGATAAAGGAGTTGTCCACAGAGTACTACAACTATCTGGCAGATCTTAAATCAGATTTGATGGCAGAAACCGAAGACCCGAAAGACTATGCGGTAATGGACAAGTCAGATTATCTGGACCAGAAATTCTTTCAGGGCGATAACCTGGCCGAAGGGGGAGAGGAATTCATGAAGCGTATCAGGGATTACCGTACCCAAGTATCGGCTATCGTTCCCGAAGGGATCAAGTCGGCCGTGCAGGTACGGTTTGCCACCGGTGATGCCAATGGCAAGGTCGAAAAGCGCGATGGTACCAAGCAAGATTGGATCAACTACCACTATGAAGGCTTCCCACAGGTAGCCTCATTGGCCAAGCTGACCGCTTTGCAGGCCGATGTCAAAGCCACCGAAGAGTCCGCTTTGAAAGCGATGTTGGAAGGCGAATTGAGCAGCCAGGTATCCCTGAAGAACTTTGCTACGTCCCTGATGGGCAGTAAGTCCGCATACTACGCTGGCGAGAAGTACGATGGCAAGATTATCATCAGCAAGACCGATAAAAGTTCCAAGCCCGTAAAGGCCGATCTGACCTTGGATGGTAGAAAGCTTTCCGAGGGATCTGATTACAAATTGGAAGAAGGAGGGGTTAAGATGTTGATCGGAACCGGCAATCCGGGGGACCATGAGGTGAAAGGTACTTTGTACTTTCAGCAAGATGGCAATGAGATCGAAGTGCCCGTTAACAATAGCTTTGCTGTTATCAGCAAGCCGAACTCCGCTTTGATTGCCGCTGACAAGATGAACGTCGTTTACCGTGGGGTTGCCAACCCGATGTCGATCTCCATTCCCGGTATCCCCAATAATAAGGTGCGGGCATCAGCACCAGGTCTTAAGGCGGTCAACGGGAGCAAGTACGTGATGAATCCGGCTCAGGGTAGAACGGTCACCATTACCGCATCGGGTACATTGCCCGACGGTCAATCGGTATCCTCCAAATCAGAATTCCGTATCAAGGATATCCCACGCCCCGCGGGTACGGTGAGTAAACAAGACGGCACGGTCAAGCTTCCGAGACAGAACGTAGAAATCGCCACTATCGGTGCCATGCTTGAAGACTTTGATTTCGACCTGAACCTGGCCGTAAGCGGCTTTAAGTTCAAGGTGCCGGGCCAGCCTACGGTCAGTGTCAACGGCAACAAGTTGAACGGAATGGCCCAAACCGCCTTAAAAAGGGCAAAAAGGGGAGATGTCGTTCAGTTTTTCGATATCGAAGCTTATATTACTAACAACAAAAGTTATAAATTGAAGAAGGTGTCTCCTGTTGTTGTGGAGATTACGAACTAATAACAAGTAGAAACCCGGGTGGTCCAAAGCCGCCCGGTATTTTTAAAATAGTAGAGACATGAATTGGAAAAATGCTTTATTGATCGGAGCCGTGACCTTGTTGCCCGCTTCCTTAATGGCCCAGGCGAACATCCTGAACGCCAAGAGGCCCGAGGATATCGGTAAGAAGACCGAAGCCCAAAAGGCAATGGACAATGACGCTCCCTTGGAGTATGGTTATGTTGACGATCGCGACATGCTATGGTCCAAGACCGTCTGGGAAGTCATCGATCTGGACGAACGCATTAATTTCCCGCTGTACTATCCTACCGATACCATCGATATCGGTTCGAATAGACGCTCTTTATACGATGTACTGATGAAGGGAATTAAGAGCGGTAGGTTAAAAAATGTGTATGCGGACTCCTACTTTAAGGATAAGCGGAGGTTGAGCGATCTTCAAGCTACCCTGCAAAAAGTCGATACGACCGATTATGGTTATGAGCAGATAAACGCTGGCGAGGCGCTTTCTCCCGAATATGTCATCCGAAGAAACCTTACTGCGGCCGATATCGAAGAATACCGGATTAAAGGAATGTGGTATTTCGACAAGCGCCAGGGAGAACTCAAGTATCGGTTATTGGGCATCGCGCCAGTGGCGCCCGACGTCAACTTTATCGACGACGAATCCATGGATCCCGCAGACGCAAAGGTGGAACTGTTCTGGGTATTTTACCCCGATGCCCGGCAACTCTTGCATGACGCCAAGGTGTTCAACCAGCGCAACTCCGCACAGCCCATATCTTTCGATATGTTGCTGAACTCCCGCCGGTTCAATGGTGTAATCTACCGTGAAGACAACGTGTACGGTGACCGTAAAGTCAACGATTATATTACTGATAACGCCCTTTTCCAGCTCTTGGAGGCCAAACGGATCCAAGAGACCATCAGAGATCGTGAGCAGGATATGTGGGCGTATTAAGTCTCAAAATTTTATTCCAATTCAATAGCATTGAAACGCCCTGGCAGAAATGTCGGGGCGTTTTGTTTGGTAATTGCGAGCTGCGCTCGCCGATGGCGCGAGGAGCGTGGCAATCCGTTGAGGTGGTACCGAAGGCCTATCGAAGCGGCCCGCCCCAGGCGTGCGGAGTGTGGCCATCTTTTCAACCTTCTGGAGTGTTGAACAGATTGCCGCGCCTTCTTTGTCTTCGGCAGAAGACTCGCAATGACTTCCAGTTTTATACCTTTGTTTCCATGCAAGATTACCTGATAATAGGCCTCGGCCTCGCCGGAATCTCTTTCTGCGAACAACTGGAGAACCACGGTAAATCCTACCAAGTCATCAGTGACGATTCACAAACGGCTTCACTCGTGGCCGGGGGCCTCTACAACCCCGTCATCCTAAAACGCTTTACCCTGGCTTGGAAAGCGGAGGAACAACTTGAACTCGCCATCCCATTTTATACCCATCTAGAAAAAAAACTGGGAGTAAAATTGAATCATCGACTTCCCGTCCATCGCCGTTTCGCCTCTATTGAGGAACAGAATCTTTGGTTCGAGGCATCCGATAAAAAGGGATTATCGGAGTTTTTATCCCCTGAAATCCATTCGAATACCAATCAACGAATCGATGCCCCTTTTGGGTATGGGGAAGTATTGGGCACGGGAAGGATCAATACGGAACTACTGGTTTCATCCTATTCAAAATACCTGCAAAAAAAGGGATTATTAGTAGCGGAGCATTTTGACTACAGTGCATTGCAAATAGAAAAAGAGGCTATCCGATACAAATCCCATAAAGTCCGACAAATCGTCTTTGCGGAAGGCTTCGGTTTGAGGAACAATCCGTTTTTCAACTATTTGCCATTGCAAGGCAGTAAGGGAGAGTATCTTTTAATAAAGGCGCCTGGCCTAGAGGAAGAAAATGCCCTCAAATCCTCGATTTTCGTTATCCCCGAAGGCCATGATATCTATAGGGTAGGGGCGAACTATGCGCATACCGATAGGACCAACGCCCCTACCGAAACCGCTAAAAACGAACTGCTCGAAAAATGGGAGAAATTGGTGCATTGCGATTACCAAGTGGTCGACCAAATAGCGGGTGTTCGCCCTACCATAAGCGATAGAAGGCCGTTGGTTGGGCAACATCCGCAACATGGAAACCTGTATGTACTGAACGGATTCGGATCTAGGGGGGTCATGATCGGGCCCTATGCCTCGCGGCAGCTTTACAGGAGTATATCAGAAAATGTTTCTTTGGATGAGGAACTGAACATCGACCGTTTTACCAAAAAGTATTTTAAAACCATTTCTAAGGATTGATCTCCGCCGCCTTTGGATCATACTTCACAAAAAGATTGATCCAAATATTGCGCGACAGGCGGATGATGATCGGCATAAAAACTATCAGGGTGGCCACGATGGCGATAAAGGTAGTGAGTAGTGCGGTACCGATGAAGAGAAATGTAATAACGAAAGCCGCTACCGCAAAGGCGATTCCGACCCCATAGCTCACGTACATGGCACCGTAGAAAAAAGAAGGCTCCATCTTGTATTTCAATCCGCAATGCGAGCAGCGTTCGTGCATTTTGAACAAGTTGCCCAGATGGTACGGGTTGTTGTCCAAATACATGCTCTCTTGATGGCACCTGGGGCAACTTCCCGTTATAATGGAATAAAGTTTCTTTCCTTTATTAAACATTCGGTTACTTTCTGGCAAAGATAAGGTTTTGCACAGATTCAAAAGGAAAACTTACCTTTGCCAACTGAAAATTGAGCTCGCGCCGTACTGAGCGGCATGGGCAGGCTTGAACTTATAACGCTATGCTAAACGTCCACAATCTATCCGTCTCTTTCGGCGGTGAATATCTTTTTGAGGAAATATCTTTCCGTCTGAACGGGGGAGACCGGGTGGGCTTGATCGGAAAGAACGGTGCGGGCAAATCGACCTTATTGAAGCTGTTGGTCAAGGATATGCCACTGGATACCGGAACCATCGCCATGGAAAAAGGGATCAAGATCGGCTTTCTGCAACAAGATATCGATTTCGAGCAGGGAAGGACGGTATTGGAAGAATCCTATCAGGCCTTTGAGGAAATCAAGTTATTGGAAGCCCAATTGGAAGATATCAACCACCAGCTTGCGGAACGCACCGATTATGAAAGCGAAGGCTACAACCAATTGATGATCGACCTCGGCGACATCACCCATCGTTATGAGATTCTGGGTGGCTACAATTATCAGGGCGAGACCGAAAAGATTCTATTAGGACTGGGTTTCAAACGCTCCGATTTCGATAAAAAGACGGATACCTTTTCCGGGGGATGGCGTATGCGTATCGAATTGGCTAAACTGCTTTTGCAGAACAACGATGTGCTCTTGCTCGATGAGCCTACTAACCACTTGGACATCGAGTCTATACTTTGGCTTGAGCAATTTTTGAACAATTATTCCGGTGCCGTGGTCATTGTGTCGCACGATAAGATGTTCTTGGACAACGTTACCAACCGCACCATAGAAATATCCCTGGGAAGGATTTATGATTACAACAAACCCTATTCGAAGTTCTTGCAACTTCGCGGCGAAATCAAAGAGCAACAGCTGAATGCGCAAAAGAACCAGGAAAAGGAAATTCAGCAGGCCGAACGTCTGATCGAAAAATTTAGGGCCAAATCGACCAAGGCCTCCATGGCGCAGTCGCTGATCAAGAAACTGGACAAGATGGAGCGCATCGAGGTAGATCAAGACGACAACGCCGTGATGAACCTACGGTTTCCCGTGTCGGTAACGCCCGGCAAGGTGGTGGCCGAAATGGAACATCTTTCCAAAAGTTATGGGAAAAACGAGGTGCTAGACGATATCAACCTACTGCTCGAACGCGACAGTAAAACGGCCTTCGTGGGCCAAAACGGACAGGGGAAGTCCACTTTGGCGAAAATTATGGTAGGCGAGCTTGAGCATACCGGAAAAATGAAGTTGGGCCACAACGTGCAGGTGGGCTATTTTGCACAGAACCAAGCGGAGTACCTTGACGGCAATAAAACGATTCTTGACACGATGATTGATGCCGCCAACGAAAAGAACCGTAGTAAGGTCCGGGATATTCTGGGATCTTTTCTGTTCAGCGGCGATGATGTCGAAAAGTATGTCAAGGTGCTGTCAGGCGGGGAGCGCAACCGCTTGGCCCTGGCCAAGATGCTATTGCAGCCTTTCAACGTACTGGTCATGGACGAACCTACGAACCATTTGGACATCCAGTCCAAAAACGTCCTCAAACAGGCCTTGCGCAATTTCGACGGCACCCTGATCGTGGTGTCCCACGATAGGGATTTCCTTCAGGGCCTGACCAACAAGGTCTATGAGTTCAAGGACAAACATATCAAGGAATACCTCGGCGACATCAACTACTACCTCGACCAACGAAAGGCGGCCGATTTTAGGGCAATAGAAAAAAAGCAGGAAAAATCGCAAAAGAAACTGGTAAAAAAGAGCGGTTCGAACGACTACGAAGAACAGAAAAGGATAAAATCCCTTAAAAACAAGCTCAGCAACGTAGAGAGCAAGGTCTCTAAATTGGAAAAGGAAATAGCGGAAATAGACCACGATTTACTCATGGACTATGATGCCACCATTGCCCGTCCCGACTTTTTCGACAAATACCATAACAAGAAAAAAGAGCTGGAAAACCTAATGCAAAAGTGGGAAAATCTTACATTACATGTTGAAAAAGCCGAATCTTGACCCTACTATTATCACGTAATCACCACATATTATCGGCTTTTCACAACAATCTCCGGCCCGTTATCGAGAAAATTTGGCTTTTATCCTTTCCGGTTGTTAATTTGTAGGGTAATTCTTAGAGCTTTTTTAGGATTTTCGAGAATTCGCCCCAAATCTTAGCATTACATATAAAACCTGAGTCTATGAAAAACTTATTTTGTTCCCTCATCCTGATATCCAGCTCCCTAAGTTCAGTAATTGCAGCCCCCTGGTCGTTAGGGGTGCCCCACCAGGAAAAGGAAGCCCTGCTCGATTTCTATAAAACCACCCATGGGGAGCATTGGGTAAAGACATGGAACATTCATAACGATGTGGCCACTTGGCACGGTGTCAAGGTCCAGAACGGTCATGTAACTGAAATCAACCTGTTTCGAAACAATCTTGCGGGCACCATCCCAGAAAGCATCTCCAATCTCAAGCATCTGGTTTCCCTAAACTTAGCTTTCAATTCCCTTACCGGTGAACTGCCCGAAGAAATTGCAGAACTCTCCCGTTTAAAAGTATTAAAAATAGAGATGAACCGAATCAAGGGAACACTTCCCGACAATATCGGCCAGCTTGAGAATTTGGAGGAGCTGACCGCTTTCAATAATTTTTTGACGGGTAGTATCCCCGAAAGTATCGGCGACATTAAAAAACTTAAGATCCTGAACTTAAGCAGCAACAGCCTGAACGGGAGTATTCCTAAATCATTGGGAAGCCTTACCGCACTAGAGGTGCTGGGTCTTTTCGAAAATACGATAGAAGGCGCGATTCCAGCAGAAATTGGAAACTTGGCCCAGCTCAAGGAACTGGTCTTGGCCAATAACCGGTTGGGCGGCGAATTGCCTTTCGAGGTGGCCCAGCTGGCCCATCTTCAGATATTGCAAATACAGAACAACCAACTGGAATCTTTCAGCAATCTGCGCTACGTGAACAAGGATCAGTTTTTAGTGCTCGATTTTGACAAGGGCAACACCAAGACAAGCTTTAAGGACATCGATTTTAGCCGTACCAGAATGGCCGATACCAAATTCGAGGAGAACGGTCAGACCGATGTGGACTAGGAACGCTTTTTGAAATCGGTTTTTAAGGGACTCCATTTGGTGTCCCTTTTTTTCTTACATTATACCGAAAATGAGTTCCATATTAAAGCTACACGAATGTCAAAAATCGGTATCGGAATAATAGGTACGGGATCTATCGTACATACCTACAAGAAATGCATCGATGAGTTAGAAGATGCCCAACTGCTCGCCCTATACACGAAATCGTCAAAGCGGACCAAGGAGGCGGAAAAGGAATTCGGGATCCCCGTTTTTAGTTCTATGGACGAATTCCTCGGAAGCAAAATCAATCTGGTGTGTGTATGCAATGAAAGCGGTAGGCACGGGGAAGCTATAAAGACCGCTGCCCGGGCAGGAAAGCATGTTCTATGCGAAAAGCCCTTAGAGGTGACACCCGAAAAAATAGATGAGGTCATAGCGGTTTGTAAACAGCAAAAAGTTAAGCTGGGTTGCACCTTGCAAAATCGGTGCAGTAAGGATTATCAACGTCTTGCGGATGCCGTACAATCTGGTAAGCTGGGCAGACTGGTCATGGGAAACGCCCATATTAATTGGTACCGGCCCGAGAGTTACTATGCAGACAGCGACTGGAAAGGAACGATAAGCATCGATGGCGGAGCAGCGTTTATCAATCAGGGCATCCATACCATTGATCTGCTGTTGCACGTGATGGGGCCGGTGCGTTCCGTTTTCGGTAGGGTGGACACGCTCGTGCACAAAATCGAGGGAGAGGATGTAGGTGGGGCCCTACTGAACTTTGAAAACGGCGCCATCGGAAACATTACCGCCGGTACGGCCCTATATCCGGGATATCCCGAACGTATCGAAGTCTTTGGGGAGAAGGGAAGCATTCTTATGGAAGGCGGGCGTCTAAAAGCCTGGAACATCAAAGGTGGCCCTGCCCTAAAAGCCACCTCCGACCACAATGGGGGAAGCGGAGCCACCGATCCCACCGCCATCGGCCATCAAAACCATAAAAAAGTACTGGTCGATATGATTGAAGCGATACAGCACGACCGCCCCCCGATGGTAAACGGTGCCGAAGCCCGAAAAGCGGTAGCCGTCATAACCGCCATCTACGAATCTTCGAAAAAGGAAGAATTGGTGTTTCTGTAAACTTGAACTATTGGAATGTACGAACACTTCTTTCAATGCCCCTACTGCTGGGAAGAAATATCCATGTTGATGGATCCATCCGTCAGAAAACAGACCTATATCGAAGATTGTGAAATCTGCTGCAACCCCATCGAGGTGACCGCGGAATTTCAGAACAATGAACTGGTTGGTTTTGGGGCCGATAGTATCGAACAATAAGCCATTGACCTACATCTAGGAACGAAATATGAGAAATTACAGGCATTTTTGCCGACCCATTCCCCCTCCAGTTGAAATTATATATTATTTTTATCCAAAATTCACAGAATGAATATTGGAATGATCAAAACGCTACTATTATCTTGCCTTTTGGTTTTGTTGGTGGCTTCCTGTAAGACCAAGCAACCCATTGCCAACCAAGGAACCGCCGAGGAGGCGTCCCGGGAAGAGTCCGTCTCGGATAATGGGGGCATTATGCCATCCGAAGGATACACTGAAGAAATACCCGAAACCGATGTCAAATTCGACATGGTCTTGTTGCCCGGTGGAAGTTTTACCATGGGGAGTCCCGAATCGGAAACCGACCGCAAAACTGATGAAGGCCCCCAAAAGGAAGTCTCCTTGGATGCCTTTTATATGGGGAAATATGAACTAACCTGGGATGTGTTCGAGCTTTTTTTCAAACAGAACAAAGATATTTTCGTCAAGTTGGACGATGATAGGGTGATGAAAATCGATGCCATAACTCGGCCCAGCCCCCCTTATGAGGATCCTTCCTACGGCATGGGAAAAGACGGGTTTCCGGCGGTCAGTATGTCCGCCTACTCGGCTTTAGTCTTTTGCAAATGGTTGAGTACCGTTACCGGTAGGTTCTACCGGTTGCCCACCGAAGCGGAATGGGAGTATGCCGCCCGAGCCGGAACGGAGACCGCCTATAGTTTTGGCGATAGTGTCGAAGATTTGGATGCCTATGCGGTGTATTATAAAAATTCAGACAATGCCTATAAAAAAGTAGGTACTAAAAAACCCAACCCGTGGGGTCTGTACGACATGCACGGCAATGTGGCCGAGTGGACGTTGGATGAGTATGCCGCCGATGCCTACGCCACCACCGATAGCGAAAACCCCTGGGTGACCCCGACGGTTATCCATCCCCGGGTAATCCGGGGCGGTTCTTGGGACGATGATGCCGATAAACTGCGCTCGGCAGCCCGAACGGCATCCAGTTTGAAGCAGCAGAAGCGAGATCCGCAGATTCCCAAAAGTTTCTGGTGGTTTACCGATTCAAACTATGTTGGGTTTCGGCTGGTAAGTCCCAAAGAACAGCCCACGCCGGAGGAACAGGCAACATTCTGGGCAACTGTGTTAGACGAATAAGGTTCAATCGTGTCTGCCTGTCTGGTAATTATTAAAAAGAGCAAGCGAAAACAAACGAATTCTTGAAATGAAAAAAGTACTTCTGGTTCTTCTTTTGATCAGCGTGGCCGAAGCAGGCTTTTCGCAAGAAACCTATACCCTCAACGAAGAAAGTACCTTGACCATCGACGGCACCTCTACGGTTCACGACTGGACGGTTACGGCCAACAGCATGGAAGGAACCCTGCAAGCGAAAGCCGATGCCGTGAACTCGGTCGATTTTTCCGTTGCGGTAGCCGATATAGTCAGCGACCGGGCGGCCGCCATGGATAAAAAAATGCACGACGCCTTAAAAATGGAGGAGCATCCCAAGGTGTTGTTCACGGCCGAAGGGGTCGATGTCTCCATGAAAGGTAAGCAAGACATAAAAGGGACCTTGAACATTGCAGGGGTTGCAAACGAGGTGACCATACCCGTTACCATTTCCGAGACCGATGGAAAACTAGTAATCACCGGCGAGCAAAAGGTGGTCCTAAAAGAATATGATATAGAACCACCTACCGCTATGTTTGGTTCTATTGTAGTGGGGGATGAGGTTAGCGTAAAGTTCGACCTGATGTTTGCGAAGTAGGGTTGTGCGGTAAATTCGGCAAAAAATGGCCACTCGTCGGCAAAAATACTATTGGATGCCTTTCCCGAAAAATCCTTAACTTTAGCGACCGTTTATCAAGGGATTGCTATAAAAAGGATCAATGAAGTACAGAATTGCCATAGTCGCCGTACTGGCCTTGCTTGTGGGACTGCTCTTGACCTACAAAAAGGGGATGTTCGATCTCAGGGACGACGGCTATGCCGAGCTGAAACTGCCCGAGACGGTGGACTACAACTTCCATATCAAGCCCATCCTTTCCGACAACTGCTATACCTGCCACGGGCCGGACGCCAACAAGCGCAAGGCAAAGCTGAGACTGGACCTTGAGGAAGCCGCCTTCGGGGAACTTCCCGAAACGCCCGGGGAGTTTGCGATAGTTCCCGGAGACCTGCGGGCAAGCAGTGCCTACCAACATATCATTTCGGAGGAGGCCGACCGGATGATGCCCCCGCCGGGTTCCAAATTGGCCCTGAATTCCTATGAGAAGAAACTGATCAGGAAATGGATCGAGCAGGGCGCCCGGTTCGAAAAGCATTGGGCCTTCCTGGCCCCCGAAAAGGCCGAGGTCCCCAAGACCGGAACATCGGATGCGGAGGATAGGGAGTGGGGCGAGAACGAGATCGATGCCTTTATTTTGGCGAAACTGGTGGAGAACGGTCTGCACCCTTCCGAAAGGGCCTCCAACGAGACCCTGATCCGCCGGATAAGCCTCGACCTGACCGGACTGCCCCCCGGTCCAGAAAAGGTCAAGGAATTTTTGGGGGACGGATCCGAAGCGGACATTGCCAAGGTCATCGACGGATTCCTGGCCTCCCCCGCCTACGGTGAGCGCATGACACAGGCATGGCTCGACGTGGCGCGCTATGCCGATTCCCATGGCTACCAAGACGACAGCTACCGTACCATGTGGCCCTGGCGCGACTGGGTCATCCACGCCTTCAACGAGAACCTGCCCTACGACAAGTTCCTGACCTGGCAACTGGCCGGCGACCTGTTGCCCGATGCCAACAGGGAACAGCTCCTGGCGACCGGGTTCAACCGCAACCATCCGATCACGCAGGAGGGCGGGGTGATACAGGAGGAATATCGCACGAATTACGTGATGGACCGTACCAATACCCTGGGAAAGGGCATTTTGGGGATCACCCTGGAATGCGCCCGCTGCCACGACCATAAGTACGATGCCATTACGCAGAGGGACTATTACGGGATGTTCGCGTTCTTCGACCAGGTCGACGAGAAGGGCCTGCAGATGGACGCCGTGCAGGCCAAGAACCAGAAGTTCTACGCCGATCCGCCCTTTATGACCATTTCGAGGGAAGAAACGGAAGGCGTGCTCTCCTTTGTCAACCTGGAGGGG
Organism: uncultured Flavobacteriaceae bacterium; assembly: GCA_963734985.1. GTDB lineage: Bacteria > Bacteroidota > Bacteroidia > Flavobacteriales > Flavobacteriaceae > Pricia. Next base: position 803,777 of record CAVTJB010000001.1, on the reverse strand, counting down.
AAAGAAAAGATCAACGTGATGGTCATGAACGATTCCGCCCCCAGGACCACCTATGTCCTGGACCGGGGCGAATACGACCGGCCGACGGACTCGGTGCGCCCGGGTACGCCGGCCGCCATCTTCGCCTTTTCGGACACCCTGCCAAAAAATAGGCTAGGGCTCGCCCGATGGCTGACCGATACCAGAAACCCCCTGACCGCCCGGGTCTATGTGAACCGGCTCTGGGCCATGCTGTTCGGCAGGGGCATCGTGGAGACCTCGGAGGACTTCGGGGTGCAGGGCAGCCTGCCCACCCATCCGGAGCTTCTCGACTGGCTGGCGGTGGACTTTATGGAACACGGGTGGGACACCAAGTACCTGCTCAAAAAGATAATGCTCTCGGCCACCTACCAACAGCGCTCCGAGATGCGCCCGGAACTGGAAAGGGCCGATCCCGAAAATAGGTTATTGGCCCGTGCACCGCGCTTTAGGATGAGCGGGGAAATGATACGCGACTACATCCTTGCCACCAGCGGCCTGCTCAATGACGAAATCGGGGGCCCCAGCGTAAAGCCCTACCAGCCGGCGGGACTGTGGGAAGAGACCAATGCGGGTGCCGATCGGGGCATTTTGACGCAATACATACCCGATAGTGGCGACGACCTGTACCGCCGTTCGCTGTACACCTTCTGGAAACGTACCCTGCCCCCGCCGAACATGACCATTTTCGACGCCCCGACCAGGGATTTCTCGGAGGTACGCCGCCAGAAGACGAACACGCCCCTGCAGGCCCTGGTGCTGCAGAACGACGTACAGGTACTGGAGGCCGCCCGGGTCATGGCACAGGACATCTTGGCCAATGGATCCGAGAATACGGATCTGGTCGGGGAGGTGTTCCGGCGCATCCTGATCCGGACGCCCAAAAAGGAAGAGCTCCTGACGCTCGAAAACTATTACCACGATGCGCTGGAACTGTACCGCGACGATATCGCGGACGCCGAAAAGCTGGTCGCGGTAGGGGAGTACCGACAGCGCGGTACCGATCCGGCCCGGACCGCCGCGCTCATGCTGACGGCCCAGGTCATCTATAACCTGGACGAGACCATAACGAAAGAGTAGTTTAAGAATGGGGACAGGAGAAAGAGGCAGAAGACAGGAGGCGAGAGGAGCAAGGAGCAATGGGAAAAGATAGACCGGTCCGGACTTCCCGTACTAACAGTTTACAGGTCGATGTATTCTTGATCCTTGGCTCTTGTAGCCTGTAGGGAAGGCGGTCGGAACGGCCTAGTTTCCCAAAGCGGAATGAGAGGATAAACGGATAAAAATATGGAAGAAAGCAAGAACAAGGACGAAAACCCCCTAAAGGTCAACCGCCGCCATTTCTTCGGGCAGCTGAGCGTGGGCATCGGCTCGCTGGCCCTGGGTTCGCTCCTGATCCCCGACCTGTTCAAGGGGGCGGGTGCGGAAGAAATGGCTTCCCGGCCGCTGGGCATCCCGCATTTTGCGCCCAGGGCGAAACGGGTCATCTACCTGTTCCAGGCCGGTGCCCCCTCGCAGTTCGAGACCTTCGACCATAAGCCCGTCCTGCGCAAGCGTATGGGCGAGGACCTGCCCGCATCGGTCCGTGACGGCCAGCGCCTGACCGGTATGACCGCCGATCAGGACAGGTTCCCCCTGATGCCGCCCGCCGTGGATTTCAAACAGTACGGGCAGAGCGGTACCTGGGTCAGCGACTACTTTCCGCATATCGGGAAGATCGCCGACGAGATCACCGTGGTGCGCAGCATGCACACCGAGGCCATCAACCACGACCCGGCCATCACCTTTTTCCAGACCGGCAGCCAGCAGTCCGGCCGCCCGAGCATGGGATCGTGGATGAGCTACGGGCTGGGCAGCGAGAACAAGAACCTGCCCTCCTTCGTGGTGCTGACCTCAAGGGGCAAGGGCAACAGCCAGGGGCTGTACTCCAAACTCTGGTCCAGCGGGTTTTTGGACTCCAAGCACCAGGGCGTGCTGCTGCGCTCCGGCAAGGACCCGGTACTCTACCTGAACGACCCCGACGGCATATCGCGCTCCGACAAAAGGCACCTGTTGGACGAGGTATCGTCCCTGAACAGACTGCACCATGTGGAGACCGGCGACGACGAGATCGAATCGCGCATCGCACAGTACGAGATGGCCTACCGGATGCAGATGTCCGTCCCGGACGTGATGGACATCTCCAAGGAACCGGAATCCATCATCAGGCTCTACGGCGAGGACTGCCAGGTACCCGGCACCTATGCGGCCAATGCCCTGCAGGCAAGGCGCCTGGCCGAGAACGGCGTGCGCTTTGTACAGCTCTACCACCAGGGCTGGGACCAGCACGGCAACCTGCCCAACGAGATGGCGGGGCAGGCCAGGGACGTCGACCAGGCCTCCGCCGCCCTGGTGCTCGACCTTAAACAGCGCGGGATGCTCGACGATACCCTGGTCGTCTGGGGCGGCGAGTTCGGCCGTACCAACTACTGCCAGGGCAATTTCGACCCGACCAATTACGGCCGCGACCACCACCCGCGGGCCTTCAGCATCTGGATGGCCGGCGGCGGCATCAAACGTGGACTCAATTACGGCCTGACCGACGAGTTCGGGTACAACGTAGTCGAAAACCCCGTACATATCAACGATTTCCACGCCACCCTGCTGTACGCCATGGGGCTCGACCACGAGCAGCTGACCTACAAGTACCAGGGCCGGCGCTTTCGCCTGACCGATGTAGCGGGCAACGTAGTCGATGACCTGTTGGCATGAGGGAGTAATGGGCAATAAGTATTTAGTGAAAAGATATCAAAAAATCAAACTCTACCGACCGCATACCGCCCGCTTATCAGGGCTGAGGCCTTTTAACAGTGAAATTACTTTCATCCGATAAATAGCAACGCCCCTATGGACATCCTTAAAACCCTATACGACGAGATCATCGGTTTTCTGGGCATCGAAAATGCCTGGGAAATTCTACGGGAAGGTGATTACAGCGTACTCCTCACGTATGATGGCTTTACCGCCTTTATTCTACCGATTATCCCCTTATTGGTGCTATTGGAGTTTATTTTGGGCCTGGTCTACAAAAAGCCCCAGACCAAGGTCTATAAGGTCACCTTCCTTATCTATATATTCAACCGGTTCGTAGGCCGTTTTATCGCCATCGCCATGGTCGTATTGATTATCGGTTGGCTGCAGCCCTATGCGCTTTTACGGACCTCCCCTACCTGGTACTGGTTCATCTATGGATATATCGTTTGGGAGTTCGGACATTTTTTGTACCACTATTGGGGCCACAAGGTACGGCTGTTCTGGTGCCTGCACTCCACGCACCACGCCCCCGAGAACATGAACCTTTCGGTGACCTATGCCCATTTCTTTCTCGAGGCGCCCTATGCCGACACCATTAGGACGACCGTGTGCATTTTGGCGGGGGTCGAACCGGCCATGCTGTTCGCCATAATGTTCATTGACGGTACCTATGGCGCCTTCATACATGTCGGGGAAAATATGGTCAGGGACGCCCGGTTCGGTGCCGTGGGCAAATTTATCCTTACCCCATCGCACCATCGGGTACACCACGCCAGAAATCCATTGTATATCGATACCAACTTTTGCAATCTCTTAAATGTATGGGACCGTGTTTTCGGCACCTATCAAGAGGAGAAAAAAGGGGAAAAGGTAGAATACGGTATCACCCGCCCGGTGGATTCGGGAAACTTTTTGGATGTGTATTTCGGGGAATTCGTGATCTTGGCCAAGGACGTCTGGAACGCCCCGGGCCTCAAGAACAAATTGCTGTATATCGTAATGCCGCCCGGTTGGAGCCATACCGGTGACCATAGGACCGCCAGGGTCGTGCGGGAGGAATATTTGGAGGGGGAACCGGTAGTCGGCGCCCAATGAGAAAGGCATAAAAACCGTACCGGACCGACCGTACCGGCCCATGACGTACGGTCCATCGCCCCCCCACCGCCCTTCGCCTACCAAAAACTTTGTGATGACGAACAAACCCCCCATACCGAATATATGACCACAGCCACTGAACATCGCCGGGCCGACTACACCGTCCTCGGGCTCTCCGTATTCCTGATCTTCTGCCTGTTGTTCGAGCCCTATATCGAGCTCCCGGACCTGGTGGCCTGGCTGGGGAGATGGCATCCCTTCGTACTGCACTTTCCCATCGTACTGTCTGTTGATCGCCATTTTTCTGGGCCTGACGGGAAGGTCGGTCCCGGGACCCCTGCTGACGGTCGCCGTTCTGTCCGCCCTGGTAACGGCCATCCTGGGATTCTTTTTGGGCAAGGAGGTGCCGATAAAGGGCGACCTGCTCTTTTGGCACCAATGGTTGGGCGGGGCAACGGCCCTGATCGCGGCCCTATGGTACGCCCTGGACTCCATGGGACTGGAAAGGGCGATGTACACCAAGGCATTGCAGGTTCTGTTGATCGGAACGATCGGCCTTACGGGGCATTACGGGGGAATGGTCACCCACGGCGAGGAATTTCTCGCACTTCCTACGCAGGGGCCCGACGATAAGATCCCCGAAAACCCGATTATTTATAAGGACGTGGTCTTCCGGATCTTGGACGACAAGTGCGTATCGTGCCACAACCCGAACAAACAGAAGGGCGAACTGGTAATGACCGGTTTTGACGGATTGTCGCAGGGCGGGGAAAACGGGCCTATATGGGTAGCGGGAAGCCCGCAGGAAAGCGAGATGATCAAAAGGGTGCATTTGCCTTTGGACAACGAGGACCATATGCCGCCGGAGGACAAGAGGCAACTCGAAGAGAACGAGATCGCCATCCTGGAACGGTGGATCGCCACGGGCGCCTCCGATACGCTGCGGCTCGACGGGCTGGCCGATGGAGAGCCCCTGGCAGGTCTTATAAAGGACATGATGGCGCCCGACCCTGCGGAAAAATGGGCGAGGTTGCCCCAGGTGGCGGACAGTACGCTACGGAACCTGGCTTCCGACTATTTGAGCATAACGCGTATCGCGGGCAACTCCGACGCGTTGGGGGCCGTATTCTTCCCGCCCCCCGAATATGACCCCAAGACCCTTGCCGATCTCGGGCGGGTGGCCGACAACATCGTGGAACTCGACCTGAGCGGGATCCCGGTCGGCGGGAACGAGATCGATGCGATAGCGACATTTGCCAACCTGGAAAGGCTCGAGCTGGACAGGACCCCGGTGGGCGATACAGAGGTGCGGAAACTATCCTCCCTGAAGAACCTGCAGCTGTTGAAGATCTACGGCACGGCGATCACCGACGAGAGCATTTCTACCTTTAAAGATTTGCCCAACCTGAAAAGCCTGTATCTTTGGGATACCGGGGTGACCGAAAACGCAGTGGCATCCCTAAAAAAGGAAAGGCCCGATCTCTTGATCAATAACGGAATCGACCCCCCGACCGAAGCGTTTTTTGTGGCGGCGGATTCCATAATCAATAATCAATAATTTAAGAAGCAATGAAATTCGATTTACAAGGAAAAACGGCCATCGTCACCGGTGGCGGCAGTGGTATAGGCGAGGCCATTTCAAAAACCTTGGCCGCACAGGGTTCGCAAGTACATATTTTGGAACTGAAAGCCGAATCGGCCCGAGAAACCGTACAGGAGATCGAATCCGGTGGCGGCCAAGCGTTTGTCCATCCCTGTGATGTGTCATTGCATGACGAGGTGAAGAAAACCATTCGTGCGATCGGAGATAAAAGTCCTATTGATATTTTGATTAATAATGCGGGCATCGCCCATATCGGAAATGCCGAAAACACCCTGCCTGCCGATATGGATAGGATCTACAGCGTCAACATCAAGGGAGTGTACAACTGTATAAATGCCGTCATCCCATTTATGAAAAAACAGGGGGGCGTCATCTTGAATATGGCCTCCATTAGCGGGTCGGTCGGTATCAACGACCGCTTTGCCTACTCCATGTCAAAGGGGGCGGCGCTGAGCATGATGTATTCCGTAGCCAAAGATTATTTGGCGTTCAACATCCGCTGTAATAGTATTTCGCCGGCACGGATACATACCCCTTTTGTGGATGGATATCTAAAGAAAAATTTTCCGGACAACCAGGAAGAAAAGTTCCAGGAACTTTCCAAGACCCAGCCTATAGGCCGCATGGGCAAGCCGCAGGAAGTGGCCGATTTGGCGTTGTACCTGTGCTCGGACGAGGCTTCCTTCATTACGGGAACCGATTTCCCGATCGACGGCGGGTTCATCCGTTTGAACGGAGATTGAATTTCGGATATCGTATTCTTAGTCGGCCGCGTCGATATATTCTCCTTTGCCCGCATTATCCTTGCGCAACTTCGGCATTGTTCCGAAAATATGGTCCCACAGTGGCGATGATATACCGAATGCCCTGTCGGGCTGCCGATAGTGGTGAATGGCATGGTGGTGCCAAAGAATTCTTAAGAAATTATCGGGTACCTTAAAGGCGTGAACACTATAATGGATGCCCAGATAAAGGGTATAGCCCATGAGAAAACCGGGTAAAAAGCCGAAGACATTGTTTCCCATTAAAATACCGAAAAGAAGAAAGAAGAAAGCGACCAAGACCAGGGCCAGAATTGGGGGCATGGCCAAGCGTTTCTTGTCCTTTGGGTATTCGTGGTGCACCCCGTGCACCTTATAGCTGAAATTTTCGAGTGCCTTGGTGTACGGTTCGATATGATATAGGTAGCGGTGCATCAGATATTCCACCAAGGTATAGGAAATGACTCCCGTCAGAAAAAGGAGTACGGTTTGGGAGGCCGTAAACCCTTTCTCGGCGATTCCGTAGTAGATAAAGCCGGCGGAAAGAATGGTATAGAGCACCAAGGGCACTGCTATGTGCGTTTTTGTCAGTTTTTCCAGGATGGGATTTTTAAAAACGGTCCCGCTACCTTTATGCTGAGGTCGGTTGTGATGCGTTCTGTTTTCCATAACTCTATATTTTCAATATTAGGCAAATCATTATGGCCTGGTTTACATCGTAATTACAGAACTCATTGAGACGTATTGTTTGGAACCGAGAATATCGGCTTTTGAGGCTAGATGAAGTCATTTTCTAAAAGCATAGCAGGGCTACGGTATTCAAAAATGAGGAAATATAGCCTCAAAATGTGATCTTCGTAGGTAAAAGAAAAAGTCTCAATGGGTTCACTTACAAAAATCTAATAAAATCCACTGAAAAACGAATCGAAACGGCAAAAAAATCGATAGATTTGAAAACAGTCTCTTAGTAGGGTATGCCAGGTCTCCTACAAAACTTATTTTTGCCAAATTCTATTAAATAGGCATAAAAACAAAATTTATTCCTATTTTAATGGCTGAAAAGAACACACATTATAATAAATTCAATTCATAGCACATGAAATCATCAAGAAGATCCTTCATCAAGAAGACCGCAGTGGCCGGTTCAGGTATCATCGCGGCGCCTACCATAGTCTCCTCAAACGTCTTCGGCGCGAACGACCGCATCAACGCCGCCGTACTGGGCGTGCACGGACGGGGCAAGAGCCATATCAAAAGTCTCATGGAACTTGACAATGTACGCGTGGCCACCCTTTGCGACCCGGACATGAACCTGTTGGAGGAACAAAAAAAGGAGTTCAAGGAAAAATACGATAAGAAGGTGAAGCTCGAACAAGACCTTCGCCGGGTTTATGACGACAAAGACATCGACGTGGTTACCATCGCCACGCCCAACCACTGGCACGCCCTTGCCATGATATGGGCCTGCCAGGCCGGCAAGGACGTCTATGTAGAGAAACCGGGCTCGCACAATATTTGGGAAGGCAGAAAAATGATCGAGGCCGCCGAAAAGCATGACCGGATTGTACAGCACGGGGTGCAGCTTAGGAGCTCCCCCGCCGTCAACGAGGCCGTCGGGCTGTTGCGAGACGGATATATCGGGCGGGTTTACATGTCGCGCGGCCTGGTGTTCCGGTGGAGGCCGAGCATAGGCGACGCGGGCACTTCGCCCGTTCCCGAGGGCATTGATTACGATATCTGGACCGGCCCGGCCCAAAAGCGGCCCTTCTCCCGAAACCTAGTGCACTATAACTGGCACTGGCACTGGCCCTACGGTAACGGCGACGTGGGCAACCAGGGTATCCACGAGACGGACCTGTGCATGTGGGGACTCGACGTCGGGTTCCCCACCAAGATAACCTCCATGGGCGGCAAGTACCTGTGGGACGATGCCAAGGAGACCCCCGAGACGCTGACCTCCACTTATAACTATCCTGAGGAGAACAAAATCATCCAGTTCGAGGTACGGCCCTGGTGCACCAACACCGAACAAGGCGTAACGGTCGGGAACATCTTCTACGGCGACAAGGGCATTCTAGTGGTCGATGGCTACGACAAGTACCAGACCTATATGGGCCAAGAACGTACACCTGGGAAGTCCGGCGACGACGGCGGGGAATCCGGCACAGGCATGGACCGTGGCGCCGGGGGTACCACCGGGCATTTCGCCAACTTTATCGAAGCAGTGCGCAAACACGACAAGAGCATCCTCAACGCCCCCGTCGAAACGGCGCACCTTGCCTCGGGCTTGGCACATCTTGGCAACATCGCCTACAGAACCGGAAGGGTACTGGAATTCGACCCTAACACTGAGAAATTTGTGAACGATTCCGAGGCCGATTCCTATTTGACTCGTGATTACAGGGAGGGCTATGAAATTCCGGAAAATGTATAGCGATTTTTAGAAATAATGGCCTTGATTTTTTAGTAAGGACTTCAATGTCTTCACGGCAGAGCCTTCTTATTGCGTCTAAATGGAATTTAGGTATAAAGCTAGGCCGTGGTAGATTGCCGGGCCCGTGATGGCACTGAGCCTTTCTATCCTGTTGTTTGTGGAAAAACAGGTTAGCATGTCGTGAAATTTACGCAGCATCGGTTCTATGGGCGGTGCCGGAAAGGTTGCGGACTTTATCAGGTTCGACTGGAATAAGTAACGCTGGAACCTAGTGGTAGTGGTCGGTGCCGTTATCGGTGGTTTTTTGGCATCCCGTTATATGTTGAATACATGGTGGAAAGCAATCCCAAAGTTGCCTTCAACTTTCGCGGATTTCGGGATCCGGAGTGCCGGGGAGGCCTATTTGCCCCCTGAAATTTTGGCATCCGAACAACTTGGCGATCCATTTATCCTTGCTGTTTTGTTGTTAGGCGGATTTATCAACCAGTATAAGCCATTGTTCTCCTATTGACGACACCTAACCTACGCGGGTGAGTTTCTTTGTGGCAATATTCCGACCGAGACGGTCAAGAAGTGCTTGTGCCTGCTTAGCCATAGCTAGGGTTCCTAATCCATTGTCGTTGCTTAGTTGCAACATCTGCGCCACTTTAGCATATTTTCTATTCTGAATATTTCTAACCAAGCAAGCCTGATAAACAAAAGGAACCAATCTCTGCTGCTGTTTTCGGTCGAGCTTTGTATAATATTCGTACCAATGAGTTCGCTTTCCATTTCTTAATTGGCTATTGAGCGAACTGACAAGATTCGGGGGGTTTAGAAAATTAGTAGTGTCGTCCACATCCAACATATTGTAATTCTTTAGCAGGGTACAACAAAGCAAGCCCATCACAAAAGCAGTGTGGTAGTTGATGCTATAAATATAGGTTCTTCTTTCAGTTTGTCCCTTGTCTTCCACCATGGAGCGATCAAGACCAGGGGCAGGTAAAAATCCAACCCGTGCCTCTATTTTCAATAGGCAGTTTAGTGCAAATGATGCCGTTGAACTCAACTGCTTTCCCAGTAACGGCCATGCCATCAATAATTCTCCTGCTACATCATAGTCCTGCTTATCCATATAGCGGACTAACAAAGCTTCCACTAAATCTATAATTTGGTCGGCATTGAATTCTTTGACTTTTTTGCCCTCAAAGGTCACATACATAATGGCATGGGTTAGGGCATATACGCCGTCAGAACTTTCGCTGAATAATTCAACGGGATGATTCAAACAACTTTTAGAAATCCAGGAATTAAGACCCTTTTGGTTGTACGCGTTTTTCCAAATACTGCCTAACCATTCGCGTTCCAACATCCGATAGGGAGTTCTTTCTATTCCACCGGCCGCCTCGGAAGCTAACGAATCCGCTAAGGCTAGGTCAAACTTTTGATTTGGATATCCCAAATAACTTAGACAAATATGTGAATGTCCATAATCCAGAGCCAAATCAGGTTTAAGACAAATATTCAAAAGCATAGCTTCGCTTCTAGCCAAAGGTTCTAGCACTTCTGCTAAGGCCGATAAAGCCTTGGCGACCGGTTCATAGATTTTAACTGAATTAGCAAATACCATAAGAAAGGCCGATTCAGCAATAATTTTTTCGGACCTAACATACCAGGGCGCATCTTTTGGTGCCGCATAACCCTCTATGATAAGATGTTGAACCGTTCGCTTGGCAAATTCCAACGAAGAGACCACTCTTTCAATGAACAGTTGTTTTTCTGGTATTTTAATCATCTTCGATTCTTTCGATTCGACCTTTCCTCCGGTATTTTCCATTAAAGTTCCTGATCTAGGCCTTCCAATCGTTCAAGCCTATCCAACTCTGGTATGCCAGGTCCAATGGGTGGTAATCTGAAAATTCGAATATAGTACCGCATAGTACCACAGAAATTTTCCCAGGGATCATCCATTAAAGCTAATTCGGGGCCCAATTGGGCGACTGTTTTTCCTAAAGCCTCATAGTTGATCACCTCCGCTTTCATCACCCTTTTGGCAACATCTTTTGCATCTTTCATAATAATTTAGATTTTAATTTACGCCTACTCTGAATAGTTTTCGGCTTCCCTAGTCCTTATATTTCGAATGTACAAATCTTGACCTCTCTATAGAAAATAAACTGTATAGATAGACAAAAACTCTGTATGTCTTGTAGTTACACGAAAAAACGTGCCCGATAGGTACTGGTCAAAGCACAGGCTATACATATTTTTTGAATTTCAGGAATACAACTAGTTCTGAAGAAAATAAAAATCACGCTGTCTACTTGATGAGATATAATACTGTCTGGTACACATACACAGCCCAGGTATCCTTTCTTTTAAATAAGGGACCGATTCGACTGAAAAAGGTCTCAGGGCACTAATATCAAAATATGCGAAACACGTATCATAATATTGGTGGGCCATTTTGGGGTGGTCGAAAACGCGACCAGCCCCGGATTGGCACCTAAGCCCGCATTTCATATAGCATCTTTGTTAGCCACTTGCTTTTCTGCCCCTCAAGTATGGCTCGGGTGTTAGGACCGCCAGATCACTGTTTTTAGAATCCCTTATGTTCCTGGTCAGGATAATTTCGATTTTCCTGTTCTCGACCGCCGAAAAGTTTTGAAGGGCACCTTCAAAATCCTTCAACTCCGAGTTCAAGGCTTTAATAACCACCAACACGTGTAATAATGAATAAAAAAATACGTGTTTCCCTTAAGACTACCCATTAGGAGAAAATTTACCACCTTCCTCAGATGTAAACATCGGTTTTGCATTCAAAACATCACCATGCACATCAAAAAATATTCTTTCAGGTGTAATATTTTCTGTTTTCTGTCACTAAACAAGAAAACACTCATTATCATGACAATACAAAAAGCTTATGACCTTTTCGAAAACCTAAAAAAGGAAACAACAAAAAAATCTGAAATTACGGTTTACAATAAATTCCTTGATCTTCTTACCAGTTTGGAAAACAGGGGATTTTCAAAAGAAGAGATTCAAATTATAGAAACTGAACTGGAAAGATTAAAATTAAACGCCAAGCCGGAGAACAAAAAAAAATATTTTAAGAAAGCACTGGGTGAATTTCAAAAGTATTTAAAGAATAATTTTTCTTTGACCCCTGAGGGATATTTCACCACTCTGGGTATAGGTTTAGGATCCTCCTTTGGAGCTGTTTTAGGAATTCTCATGGGCGAGCGCTTCGAAAGATCTTTAGGGATTTCCTTAGGAGTCAGTTTTGGATTGCTAATCGGTTTATTTGTAGGTCGCTATCTGGATTCTCAAGCTAAAGCCGCAGGAAAAATGCTTTAGCCAATACCGCGGCAAACAACTTCTACTACCCAATTATTAACATATATTCCCCTAAAAGACAGCTAAATGAAATTTAGCTCGGGCGCTACTATTCAAAATTTAAAGAACATGAAAGCAATAATAACAATAGTTTTAATAGCATTCTCCGTTATTAATGTACTTTCACAAGATATTTCCGGAGTATGGCACGGTGTGGCAACAAATCCTGATAATAAAGAATTGCTTTTTGTTTTTCTTTTTGAAAATACTCAGGAGGGCCTTACTTCTACTATGGCTGTCCCCACTTTTGATGTTTCTGACATCAAACCAAAAACAACCACTTTTAAGAACGGAATATTAAGTATAGACGGTTCAAATGTGGGTATGAAATACCAGGGAAAAGTAAATGGAACAACTCAGCAGATTGAGGGCTCTTATACTGAAGGTGCAACTGTACTTCCCTTAGTACTAAAAAAAGGAAATCCTAAAATGGAAAAGCTTCATAGACCTCAGGAGCCTAAGAAACCTTATCCTTATTATGAGGAAGAAGTAAGTTTTAATAATGCTGAAGCAGTCATTTCACTTTCTGGAACTTTTACAAGACCGGCAAAAAAAGGAAAGTTTCCAGTGGTTGTTTTAATAAGTGGAAGTGGCCGACACGACAGGGATGGAAGTATGGTGACACACAGACCATTTTTAGTGCTTTCAGATTATCTTACAAGTAAAGGAATCGCTGTTTTGCGTTATGATGATAGGGGCTTTAAAAAATCTACTGGTGATTTTAATAAAGCCACGACAGCCGATTTTGCACAGGATGTATTAAGTGCCGTCAGTTATTTAAAAACCAGAAAAGATATTAATACGAAAAAAATAGGCTTGGTCGGACATAGTGAAGGAGGCATAATAGCCCCACTGGCAGCCAATCAGAGTACCGATATTTCATTTATTGTAGCTTTAGCAGCAACCGGAATTTTAGGCAGTGAGGTATCTGTGTTGCACTCAAAATCACTAAGGTCCTTTCCTGTTCCTGATGAAAAAGCTTTTGAAGAAGATGTAAGGAAAGCAATTAAAATAGCATCTTCTAATAAGGACACTTCAGAAAAAAGAAAAGAATTAACGATGCATAATAAGCAGTATCTAACTCCGATTTTAAGATCGCTAGGGGCTACAGATGAAAATATTTCCAAATTTATTTCAAATGAAACAGAAAATAGCCTAACACCCTGGACAAGTTATTTTATGAACTATAATCCAGCTGATGAATTTGAAAAACTACGTATTCCAGTACTGTCCTTAAATGGAAGCAAAGATACACAGGTGGATGCACGCATTAATCAAAATGCTATACGCCATGCTTTAATTAAAGGAAACAATCAAAATTTTAAGGTTCTTGAGTTAAAAAATGTCAACCACCTGTTTCAAGAATGTAAAACAGGTAAAATTGATGAATATAAAGAGATAGAGCAAACGATGTCTCCAATTGCATTAGGAGAAATATCTAACTGGATTTTGGAGATAATTCAGGAAAAATAAAAATATTCCCTGAAGTTGTAATCTTCCGGTTTAACGGGAGAAGATCAAAGACAGAACCAGGAGGATGAAAGCTAGTATTAATTTTATAACTGCCTTGAAAATACGGGGTGCCATAGGTTAAAAAGACAAAGGCACCTTTGGATCAATCTAGGGGGGCATATGTTTCGCAGTGCTAGAGTTATTCCCAAAAAAAAGGACATTTTGCGGGACTGTTTACTCCCATTTCATCTTCTGTAGTCGTACGGCATTGAAAATGGCGAGCAATGCCACCCCCACATCGGCAAAAACGGCTTCCCACATGGTAGCCATTCCACCAGCACCTAAAATGAGTACCACAATTTTTACCCCAAAGGCCAGGCCAATATTCTGCCAAACGATCCGACGGGTAGAACGCCCTATTTTAATCGCTCTCGCAATCTTGCTCGGTTGGTCGGTCTGGATAATGACATCCGCGGTCTCGATGGCTACATCACTACCTAAACCACCCATTGCGATACCCACATCACTTGCAGCAAGAACCGGTGCATCATTGATACCGTCACCGATGAAGGCTACTTTGGTGTCAGGCCGTCTTTTGAGTTCTTCGACTTCGTTGAGCTTATCTTCGGGCAACATTCCACCTTTTGCCCTTTCAATATTCAATTCCTGGGAAACCTTTTGGGTAATGGAATCCTTATCGCCAGAAAGCATAATTATTTGGGAAATTCCCGTATCCCGGATTTGTTTAATGGCTTGATGCGCATCTTCTTTCAGTTCATCGGCGATTGTCACGTAGCCTGCAAATTTTTTATCAATAGCGACCATAACGATAGATTCTACGATGCTATTGGTTTCAGAGGGGACTTCAATGCCATTTGAGGTCATCAAGGCTTTGTTTCCGACCAAAACGGTTTTGGCATTGACCATTCCCTTCAATCCTTTTCCGGCCACTTCCGAAACCTCGGTAGCTTCAAAATCGGCACCATCTGCCTTATATTCCAAAATTGCCTTTGCAATGGGATGGGTAGATTGCTCTTCCATAGCCATCAGGTATTGCATAAATTCCGCTTCCGCCAAAGCAGAACTGCTTACCACTTGCTTAATTCTGAAGACCCCTTTTGTAACCGTTCCCGTTTTGTCCATTACCACAGTATTCACTTTGGTCAGTGCATCCAAAAAAGATGCGCCCTTGAACAGGATACCAAAGCGTGACGCGGCCCCTAATCCGCCAAAATAGCCCAAGGGAATTGAGATGACCAAGGCACAGGGGCAAGAAATGACCAAGAAGATTAAAGCACGGTAAAGCCAGTTGCGAAATATGTAATCATCTACGAAAAAGTAGGGTAGGAACGTCAGCCCGATAGCGAGGAAAACAACGATAGGGGTATAAATTCTTGCAAACTTTCTGATGAACAATTCGGTTTTTGACTTTCGGGCGGTGGCATTCTGAACCAAATCAAGAATACGCGCAATGGAACTGTCCTTGAATTCTTTCGTAGTCTCGATTTCGATTACCCCATCAAGATTAATACTTCCAGCGAAAACTTTATCGCCTTTGGCTATAGTATCGGGTTTACTTTCGCCCGTAATGGCGGCGGTATTTACCGATGCTCTTTCAGACAAGAGTTTTCCATCCAAAGGTATTTTCTCGCCCACACGTACCTGAATCTTGTCGCCAATCTGTACCGTTTCGGGATCGACGGCAATAAAATCGCCATCCCGATAGACCAAAGCCTCGTTAGGCCGTACATCGAGCAATGCCTTAATATTTCCTCTGGCACGGTTTACCGCAGCATTCTGGAAAAGTTCGCCCACGGCATAGAAAAGCATCACGGCCACACCTTCGGGATATTCACCAATGGCGAATGCGCCTAAGGTCGCAATGGACATTAAAAGGAACTCGGTAAAAAAATCGCCATCCTTTATGCTTTTCCAGCCTTCTTTTATTACGGGAAAACCCACTGGCAAATAGGCGACGACATACCAAACTATTCTTGCCCAATCCTTAAAAAAGGGAAACGTATTAAAATAATCGAAGGCGATACCGGCAATCAGCATTAGAAAGCTGAAAATCGCCGGTAGATAGGTTCTAAATTTGTAAACTTCCCCTGAACCGCTATGGGTATGGCCATGGTCGTGACTATGTTCGCCCGAATGATCTTTGGTATTTAAATCCCGTAGGTTTGTTTTTTTCTTTTTCATAGTACGTACGGATCCAAATATAAGGGATAGCTTTCAAAAGCTACCATTTCAAAATAGAGATATGCCTCTTGCCTTTTTCGATAATCGTGCGGATGAACGGATGTATTTTTTTCCACATCGCTTTCTGAAATTTTTCCGCTTAGTTTTGCGGAAATCAAATTCTTCCTTTCTGATTTTAGTAGCTGTACCATTACCTTTCTGTTGTAAATTTCAACCCCAATATACTGGAAAAACAAGTGCAATGGAAGTGCATTTATTGTCCGCTGCACTTCTCCCACATGCCTTTCAAAAACAAGTTTGCCTCCTCGGCTAAATAGCCCCGTCTGGCAGATTGATATGTGGTGTTTTATGCGCTGTCAAACAGACGGTTTCATCAGAGTTGCTGCAATGGAAATGCAGGTGCAAATCGTGGTCAGGTTCACAGTTGCAGCCCCGCAATTTCTTTCCATTCAAAAAAGGCACCTGCAGAAAGTAGGAAGGAGGAAACCTTAAGCTTGGCACGATCAGACCGATAATGATGACTGCCCCAGCTACCAGACAATTTTTGCATTTACATCTTATCCAGCCAGATTCAAAATACAAGCGGCATAATCCATTTTCATGCCCAAAACATAATTAGGTTTGTAATTTGAAATCCATCACGGATATTTTGTATGTCAAAGTATTTACAACGACTGGTTTGCCCAGATACTGACCATAATCTAACTGCGTATGGATCCTGTGCGGTTTTTATAGCGTTCAGGTAGATTAGCGTAAAGCAAAAACCGCGTTGGTCGCAATTTACTCTTTGATGGCTCTAGCATTATTTTACTTTAAAAGATGACGCTGATCCTTGTTGAACCATGTTTCGAAAAAGGATGCCGACGAGAGTTCCCTCGTCATGCTTATTGTCGAGTGCCATGGCAGCTCCTCGTCCAGGTCATTGGCCAGAAATTAAAGCACGTCCATTCGCATACCGCAGTGTTCCACTAATTTTCGGTCGGAAGTGATGTTCTATAAGTAAACCGTAATCAACAGCTTAAAGAAGACGACGGGGTCGATCGTGGGATTGCCGGTCTTGCCATAGAGTTCCTTCGTAACCTTGTAAAGAAAGTCCCTGTCAAGCGTTTCGCGGCGCGTGCCGTAAAAATTGTCCTTTGGGATTCGGTCCGATAACCGGAAGCTGAGGAACAGTTTTTCGGTATAGTTCTTTCTGCCTTGCAGACCTTCCATTTACCGATTTCCGAACATTGGCAAAAGCAAAAATTAATATTTATCGGAGTTCTGCAACAGCCACGTTTGTTTTACCGAACGGTTCCAAAGTCTATTTTTTACGTAGAAAAGTGGACTTCCTAATGCTTGAGTCGGCTAAGTTCAATTTTGATTAAATTTACGTTAAGCAATAAATACCAAATGATTTCCAGAAACAGGATTCTTTTATCGCTTGTTCTATCCGTCTTCTTAACTTTTTTCTCTTGCCAGAAAAACGTACCTGAGGATATGGTGCGGATCGGATTTTCACAATGTCTCAGCGACCATCCGTGGCGCGATGCGATGAACCGCTCAATGCGAATTCAAGCCTCTCTATATCCAAAAATTGACCTTACCATTTACGAAGCCCACAATGATATCAAGCATCAGATAGACCACGTTGAAAGAATGATACAGGACGGGACGGATGTAATTATTATATCACCCATAGAGCCCGATACCATCGTGAACGTTATTAATAAGGCATATAACAAGGGGATACCGGTAATTTTAATCGATCGTAAAATTAACTCTCCAAACTTCACCGCCTATGTTGGTGGCGATAATTTAGAGGTGGGTAGGGATGTAGGGAACTATATTGCCTCACAGCGTACAGACACTGTCAATGTTATTGAACTACGGGGGGCTGATGTTTCTACCCCTGTGCTGGAACGTGATAAAGGATTCCGACAGGTAATAGATAAAGTCCCCGGCATCAATATTTTGGCTGATGTCGAAGGTGTTGAGACAGGTATACCGACGGAATATTTTGCCTCCATTTTGGATTCATTGAAAGATAGAACTATCGACTATATCTACGCTTTCAATGACGATATGGCGCTGCAGGCATGGCAGGTGGCACGGCAGAAAGGACTTGAAAAACAGATAAAATTTATTGGTGTCGACGGCTTAAATGGCGCCAACGAGGGTATTGAAATGGTAAGGAATGGAGTTCTTGAGGCCACTATTTTATATCCAACAGGTGGGGCCGAGGCCATTGAGCTTGCCATGGATGTTATCGATGGAAAAAAGGTCCCAAAAGTAAATACCTTAAGTACGACAGTGATTGACGATAGAAATGCGGACATCATGAAAAACCAGTTCGATAGGATCAACGACCAACAGACCGATCTTGAACACCAGATAGCTGCCATAAAATATCAGGAAGAACGTTATTACGCCCAAAACAATCTTTTAAAGATTACCATGGCACTTTTGGCCATCATTTTGAGCCTTACGGCTTATGTCATATACTCCATTTTTGCCATTACAAAAAAGAACAGGCAATTAGAGCTTACGAACAAAAAGGTTACTGTACAACGAAATCAAATCCAAAAAATCGCGGAAGAAGTAAAGCGGAGCAACGAAGCAAAACTGAATTTCTTTACTGGGCTGTCACACGAATTCAAGACTCCGATTACGTTGATTTTAAGCTCTATCGAATCAATAAACGATGTCGCCAGGGAAAAAGGTTTGAGGCTTATGAACGAAGTGGAATTGATCTACAAAAATTCGAACCGTTTATTGCGGCTCATCAATCAACTATTGGATTTCAGAAAAAGCGAAGATCAAAAATTTACCCTACGGGCATCAAAAACAAATATGTTCACCTTTTCCAAAAATATTTTCAAGGAATTTGAGCGAGAGGCGAAAAAAAGGAACATTAGGTTCAAACTAAGTTCAAATAATGAAGATATAGAATTGTTCATTGATAGAAACCTGATGGACAAAGTGTATTTCAATCTACTCTCCAACGCTTTCAAGTTTACCCAGGAAAATGGTAAGATCACGATAGAAATACGAGACCATGCAAGTGAAGATACAGTTTCTATCCGTTTTAAGGACTCGGGGATCGGTATTCCGGAAAAGGAATTGGGCAGTGTTTTTCAGGCCTTTTTTAGGGGTTCGAACAATAGAAAAAACAGTTCGGGCATCGGGTTGCATTTGAGCAAGGAATTTATTGAAATGCACGCGGGAACTATTGAAGTCAGATCTTTTCATGGAACGGAATTTATTATCACCTTGAAAAAAGGTAAGGAGCATTTTGATGAGAGCCAGATCATTGCCGATCAAGATATAGTGGATACCAACATAATCGATTTCTCGTCAGAACATTTGGTAGAAAAAAATTATCTGGTACAGGCACCTGAGAGGGACCAAGAAAAATATTCGGTTCTTATCATAGAAGACAATCGGGATCTGCTACGGTTTCTTAAGAACAAGTTGAAATCGGGGTACGATATCCATCTCTCGGACGGTACGGACGCCATTGAAAAAGCTTTTGAAATTGTTCCCGATATTATTTTATGCGATATCAGTCTTCCGGACAAGAATGGGTTCGAAATCTGTGAAATCTTGAAAGGAGATTTGCGCACATCCCATATACCGACTATAATACTTACCGCCATGGGCGATAAGGAATCGTATTTAAAAGGTCTTGAATCAGGGGCCGACCTGTATCTCACGAAGCCTTTTAGCTATTCCATATTGGTACAGTCGATCAAATCGCTACTGTATAATAGGGAGAAACTCCGGTTCTACTATACCAGTAATATTCATAAAATTGAAGATTCCGACACTTTCGGCAACTTGGAACAGCGGTTCGTAAAGCAATTAAATGAACTGATCAAGGATAATTTAAGTAAGCCGGACTTTTCGGTAGAAAACTTGGCGGAACATCTGAATATTTCAAGGGTCCAATTATATCGAAAGGTAAAAGCTTTAATGGGTATTAGCATTAGCGATTATATTGGTAACATACGTTTGGAAAAAGCAAAATCCATGTTGGAAAATACTTCGTTGACTGTCGCCGAAATTGCTTACTCCACAGGATTTTCCTCACCCAACTATTTCTCCACCGCCTTTAAAAATACATACGGCATGCCTCCAGGATCATTTCGCAAGTTGGTTTAGGTCATTTCTTGTCCGGTTCCATTTTATTTCTACCAATGGCACGTATCACATTCAAACAACAGGTAACACGAGTATACTTTTACGTTTTTGGCATATGTTAATTGTTTTTTGTAATCGGTTGATACACAGAATAATATATGCTTTTTACGATTTCTTAACGAAAACGTAACAAATTGGAACATCATCAAAATACCAAACCCTATTTTACGAATACTTTAGCCGAAACCCTAGAGAATTTCGATTATGAAAAAAATATTGGTTTGGTCCATTACTGCTGCGCTGGCTGGATTTCTTTTTGGATTTGATACCGTAGTCATCTCCGGTGTGGATAGAAAACTCCAGATTCTTTGGGGCTCATCCGATGTATTTCACGGGGCCATCGTTATAGGAATGGCCCTATGGGGTACAGTGGTCGGGGCGCTCCTCGGGGGCATACCCACAAATAAGCTTGGCCGAAAGAAAACTTTGATTTGGATTGGGGTGTTCTATACGATTTCCGCGCTGGGCTCCGCACTATCCAATGACCCCCTCACATTTGCAATATTCCGATTTATTGGAGGCCTTGGCGTTGGGGCATCTACCATTGCGGCACCCGCCTATATATCAGAGATCGCTCCTGCAAAGGATAGGGGCAAGTTGGTCGGCCTATACCAGTTTAACATTGTATTCGGTATTCTCATCGCTTTTTTCTCCAACTATCTCTTAAACAATATAGGCGAAAACTCCTGGCGGTGGATGCTCGGTGTCGAGGCGATTCCGGCGACTATCTATACCGTGTTCGCCTTCACGATACCGAAAAGTCCAAGATGGTTGTTGTCCAAGTTAAAAGTAGATGAGGCTCGGAATGTATTGGGAATTATCAATCCCGGTCAAGATGTGGAGCAACTGATGTTGGAAATCAATACCGAAAATGAAAATACCGTAACCGGTGAAAACATTTTTATGAAAAAATATAGATTCGTTATAATCCTGGCCTTTTGTATCGCTTTTTTTAACCAATTGTCCGGGATCAACGCCTTTCTGTACTATGCTCCAAGAATTTTGGAAGAGGCCGGTCTAGGTGCTAGCACTGCCCTTTTAAGCAGTATCGGTATCGGCGTGACCAATATGCTCTTTACCCTTTTAGGGATATTTCTAATAGACCGAATGGGCAGAAAACAGCTCATGTACATCGGGTCTGTGGGTTATATCATATCCCTTTCATTGGTAGCCTGTGCTTTCTTCTTTAATTGGGAAGGGATGTCGGTGGCCGTTTTCCTATTCTTGTTTATCGCTGCCCATGCCGTAGGTCAGGGTACGGTAATATGGGTATTTATCTCCGAAATATTCCCGAACCATTTAAGGGGCTACGGACAGAGTTTCGGAAGTTCCGTCCACTGGATATTGGCGGCCGTGGTCCCGTCATTGATACCCATACTTTTTACGACCATAGGTCCCGGAGTCGTGTTTTCATTTTTTGCTTTTATGATGGTATTGCAGTTGCTGTTCGTGGCCTTTGTCATGCCGGAAACCAAGGGGGTAAGCCTGGAAGCATTGAGCAAATCACTGACCCGGCCCAAAAAGGTCATACTAAAAGATAAAATATAGAACCAGAATACAATGAAAAAAGCACTTTTGAAAGTAACACCGATACTCCTTCTGACCATAGTTCTCGGATGCAAAAATACCAATACGAAAAAGGATTTAACAGATTCGACAAGTAGGGAAAAGGGATTAATGTCCGAGGAAGAACTATACCGCCCCAATTTCCATTTTTCCCCAAAAAAGGGATGGATGAACGACCCCAACGGTATGTTCTTTTACAATGACTATTATCATCTGTATTTCCAACATTATCCGGACAGCAGTAAATGGGGGCCCATGCACTGGGGCCATGCCACCAGTACCGATATGGTGACCTGGAAGGAACAGCCGATAGCTTTATATCCCGATGAATTGGGGTACATTTTTTCGGGCAGTGCCGTAGTGGACCATGACAATACCTCCGGTTTTGGGAAAGACGGAAAAATTCCAATAGTAGCCATCTTCACGTACCACGATCCAAAAAAAGAAAATGATGGGGGTACCGATGTGGAGACCCAAGGGATAGCCTATTCCTTGGATGAAGGATTAACGTGGACAAAGTACGATGGCAACCCAGTCATCAAAAATCCCGGCGAAAGGGATTTTAGGGATCCCAAGGTTTCATGGAACAACCTCAGCGAACAATGGGTCATGGTATTGGCCGCAGGGCAAAAAACCATGTTTTATGGTTCCCAGAACCTTAAGGACTGGAAGCTGCTTTCCGATTTCGGCGAGGGTGTGGGCAACCATAAGGGGGTATGGGAATGCCCCGACCTGTTCCCACTCAAGGTAAAGGATTCCGATGAAGAAAAATGGGTTCTTTTGGTGAGTATCAATCCCGGGGGACCGAATGGGGGCAGTGCGACGCAATATTTCGTGGGGGATTTTGAGGGAAATCAATTTACGTTAGATCCCGGTTTCAAGAAAGCTATGGCCAATGAACACGATTTTTGGGTGGATTTCGGGAAGGATAACTATGCAGGGGTAACTTGGTCAAACGTAGCCACTTCCAAGGGAGGAAAACTATTTATAGGATGGATGTCCAATTGGCAATATGCCAACGAAGTTCCAACGGAAACCTGGAGAAGTGCTACAACGGTCGCCAGGGAAATAGAATTGATAAAGAGCGGTGATGCATATCGCCTAATTTCCATACCGGTGGAAGAACTGTCCGGTTATCGAAGCTCCAAGTACAAAAAGGAAAACATCGCCGTAACGGATGAAGTAAAGTTGATCGGTTCGGAAACTGCCGATTTATCACATACTGAAATCAACTTTTCCATTTCCGACCTAAGGAGTAACATTTACACTTTCAGGCTTTCCAATAAAGAGGGGGACGAACTGTCCTTTGGTTACGACCATCACGATAAGAGTTTTTATATAGATCGGACAAAATCAGGAAAAACAGGGTTTTCCGAAAATTTTGCCAATAAAATTTCCACGGCCCCTAGAACGTCCAATGCATTAAATCTATCGGGAAAAATACTATTGGATAAAACTTCCATTGAACTTTTCTATGATGATGGCGAAACGGTAATGACCGAAATATTCTTTCCCAACGCACCTTTTGAAACCCTGTCCATTGCTTCTGAAAACGGCGAATTCCTTTTGGACTCTATAGAAGTATACGAATTGAACTTTAACTAAAACTCAACTATTATGAAATTAAAAATTTTATTTTTTCTATTGATTTCTGCCCCGATGGGTCTATGGGCCCAGGGACCGATAACCGGTACGGTCACATCCGCCGGTGATGGTATGCCCTTGCCCGGTGCTTCCGTAATTATAAAGGGAACGACCATAGGGACAACGACCGATTTTGACGGTAATTATATCCTTGAGGATGTTGCTGCCGATGCGATTTTGGTGTTTAGTTATATTGGCTTTTCAAGTGTTGAAATGCCCGTCGATGGGCAATCGACGATCGATCTGGCCATGCAGGAAAATGCACAGCAACTCGATGAGGTCGTTTTGACGGGCTATTCTACGGAACGAAAAATAGATCTTACCGGTGCGGTTACCGTAGTGGACACAGCACCCATCGAAGGCCAAAGCCTTAGCTCTGGCAATGCCATGCAGGCCTTGCAAGGTCGCGTTCCAGGTCTTTTTATCGAAAAATCGGGAGACCCTACAGGCCTGAACAGTAGAATCCTAATTCGGGGTATCACCACATTAGGCAATAACGATCCGCTTTATGTAATAGATGGGGTGCCCACCAAACGCCAAGAGGTCTTTGCCAGCTTGAACCCTGAGACGATAGAATCCATACAGGTGTTGAAGGATGCATCTGCCTCTTCTATTTACGGATCAAGGGCTGCAAACGGCGTAATCGTGGTCTCAACGAAGAGCGGGGCCAAGGGCGAACGCCTGACGGTCAGCATCAATTCCAACCTGTCAGTACAATCAGAAAGAAAACAACGCTATGATATGTTGAACTCGCTTCAGAGAGGTCGGGCGCTTTGGCGTGCTTCCGTTAATGATGGAGCGGATCCCACGGGTGGTTATGGTGAAATCTATGATTTTGACTGGAACGGTGATTTTGCCAATCCTATTCTTAATAATGTTTCCGTACAGCCCTTTGTAGGTGGAAATCCCAATGTGCCCGCCGGGGATACCGATTGGCAGGACGAGGTCTATGAAACGGGCTATGTATTCAACAACGAGGTAACGGTTTCTGCAAGTTCCGAAAAGTCATCGCTCCTGGTCAATCTGGGATACCTGAAGAATACCGGCATGCTCAAATATACGGGCTATGACCGCTATACCGCAAAGATTAACGGCAGTACGAACCTGTTCAACGACAAACTGAAGTTTGGGGTCAACACCCAGTTTTCCACATCCAATGAAACCTTGGTGGCCAGCGATGTCGGGGGTGCTCCTACTACCGGTCTTGCGATAACCCTGGCGCCGACCATTCCGGTGTATGATAACAACGGTGACTTTGGCGGGCCCTTCGGTGCCGGATATTCCGACCGGAACAACCCCTTGTTGATGCAGTATTTGAACCGATGGGACAACGCCACCAAGAACAATTTCTTCGGAAACGTCTTTGCCGAACTTCAAATTGTTGACAACTTGACCTTTCGATCAAGTCTGGGGATCGACTTTAGCGATTTTAAGAGTAAGAATATCGAGCCTAGGGTCAACAACGGTTTTGTAACCCGAAGTAACAACAGGCTTATATATGACACTAATAAATTGACCACTTTGACGTTTTCCAACACGCTGAACTATAATTTGGTTTTGGGAGATCATCGTTTTGGGGCTTTGTTGGGAGTCGAATCGATTCGCGAGGATTTCGATACCATTTTGGCCCAAGCGGACGATTTTGCCGTGGAACAGGAATCCTATTTTGTACTTTCCGCAGCTACGGGTGCACGGACGACAAACGGAATCTCAACCCAGTACAGTCTTCTATCGCAATTTGGGAAATTGAATTACTCCTATGCCGATAAATACCTGGCGTCGTTAACGGTACGTAGAGACGGTTCCTCAAGGTTCGGTGCGAACAACCGATATGGTATTTTTCCGGCCGCCACTTTGGGTTGGAGAATCAGCCAGGAAGATTTTTTAAGGGATAACGAGATACTTTCCGAGTTAAAGCTTCGGGCAGGTTACGGCGAAGTGGGGAATCAGGAGATAGGCAACGTTGCCCGATTCGGTCTCTATGAAGCGAGGTATGGCACCACCCAGGCCCAATTGACAGGAGGTTTTTTTGAGATATACTATAATATTGGCACGGCCTATGACATTAATGGCAACAATACGGGAACACTACCCTCGGGATTTGTCTCCACTCAGGCACCTAATCCTGATCTAAAATGGGAAACCACAAAGGAATGGAACTATGGTGTGGATTTCGGCTTTTTCAATAACGCGATCAGCGGATCCTTTGATTATTTTACAAGGGAGACGACCGACATATTGACTACCCCGCCTATTGCTTCCGTCATCGGAGAAGGGCAGCAACGGGTATTGAACGGGGCCGCTACTGCTACTAAAGGTTGGGAACTTGCTTTGGGCTATTCCAAATCTTGGGACAGCGGATTGACCTTTGGTATTTCAACGAACTTCGGGGCCTTTAAGGATGAGATTACTTTCTTACCGGAAGAAGTTAGGGCAGCTTTCCCCGGAACGGCCCAGAATTCAATTTTGGGGCAATCACAATCTGCCGTATTCGGCTATCGGACCGAGGGGCTATTCCAGAGTCAGTCTGAAGTTGATGCGCACCCGACCGGGGGGGTGCAAACCGGGAATGCCAGACCAGGCGGGATTAAAATAGTCGATATTAACAGTGATGGCGTAATCGATAGTGATGATCGCGATTTTATAGGAAATACACTACCGGACCTCGAGTATGGCGTGCGTTTGGACCTTGGCTATAAAAACTTTGATTTTTCGGCATTCGGGTCCGGTGTGGCAGGAAGAATCGGGGTCGATTCCTATATATTCTGGAACAATTTTGTACAAGGTCGGGATAATGCAGGTCTGGGTGTTCTCAATGCTTGGACCCCCCAGAATACCGGTTCGAATATCCCATCACTTTCTTTGGTCAATAATTTCACCGACAATTCCGATTATTTGTTTCGGAAGAACTCCTATTTCAAGATTCGGAATTTGCAAGTGGGTTATTCATTGCCCACGGATATCATAGGAAAATTGGGTGGTATGACCGGACTGCGAATCTACCTGCAAGGCGAGAACCTGTTTTGGTTCACCCCTGACGGATATATAGGTTCCGATCCGGAACGGATAGACGTGAACAGGATACCGGTACCGACGGTATATTCTATAGGACTTAATGTAAACTTTTAACAAAAAAACTGACATCATGAAATATAATGGAATAATAGCATTGGGAATTTGGGCGGGACTGCTTTTTGCTTCCTGTTCGGATGAATACTTGGAATATGAACCGGAAGGAGTGCTGTCCAGCGAAAATGTGGCGACGGCCGAAAATGCGGAATCTTTGGTCATTGCCGCTTATGCGGGCATTGCCAACGATGAAATGATAGGGCCTTTGACCCACCAATGGGTTTATGGCAGTGTACGTTCCGATGACGCCTATAAGGGCGGAGGTGGTCGAGGCGACGTTGGCGAAATCGACAGATATGAACAGTACAATCTCACCATTCCGGATCAAGGAGATGTGATGGCACCACGCACTTGGACCGATTTTTACAAGGCAATATCAAGGGCCAATTTTGCGCTATCGGTAATAAACGAAATACCGGATGCGGACTATCCCGAAAAAACGTTAAGGCAAGCGGAACTTCGTTTTTTAAGGGCCCATTCACATTTTATGCTGAAATTGATTTTCAACAAGATTCCCTATATCACGGAAGAATTGACCCAGGAGGAAATAGCGCAAGTTTCCAATGATGTCGATAACGATGCTCTCTGGAACACCATTGCCGAGGATTTTCTTTTCGCCTACAATAACCTGCCGCAATCACAGGAACAGGTGGGTCGGGCCGACAGGAACGCCGCTGCTGCCTATTTGGCCAAACTTCGCCTTTATCAGGCATACGAACAAAATGACCAACATCAGGTAACCGCCATCAACCCTGTGCGTCTGCAAGAAGCCATCGATTTTGCCGATGAGGTCACAGGAAGCTTGGAACCCGATTTTGGGAACAACTTTTTGGACGGATTCGATAATGGCCCAGAATCGATTTGGGCGGCACAATTCTCGATCAATGATGGTACGAACGTAGGTCGGGTAAGTTTTGTGACAGGATTAAATTCCCCTCATGGCACCGGATTGTATGGTTGTTGCGGTTTCCATTTGGCGAGCCAGAATATGGTAAATGCCTTTAGGACCGATACCAGCGGACTTCCCTTATTGGATACTTTTAATGATGCCGATATTTTTACAAACGTGGACGCTAATGGTGCGACCCCTCCCGATGCCGGGCTTACCGTGGATCCCAGATTGGACCATACCGTTGGGGTACCTGGCCGTCCCTTTAAATATCGGAATACGGTCAACGAAGCCGGGGATATGGTGTATAACTTTAGTTGGGCCAGAGATCCGGGAGTATATGGTTATTTTGGAAATATGAAAGAGCAACAGGCGCCCGACTGTTCCTGCTACTTAAAGGAAGGCCCGTTCGTCGGCACTTCGGTAAATGTTCGGTTCATACGTTATGCCGATGTTCTATTGTGGAAGGCCGAAGCATTGATCCAACTAGACCGATGGGACGAGGCGTTGCCTATTATTAACCAGATCCGTAGTCGCGCTGCCGCAAGCACACAGCGCCCTATTAACGCAGGTGCTACGGATATCTATAATATCGGAACCTATACCTCTTTCCCAACCAAGGAATTTGCCTGGAATGCCTTAATGTTTGAACGCAGATTGGAGTTTGCCATGGAAGGTCAACGTTGGTATGATTTGGTCCGTTGGGGCATAGCGGCCGAAACATTGAATGCCTATTTGACCGAGGAAAAAACCAAACGGGATTTCTTGGCCAATGCTCAATTTACCGCTGGCAGGGACGAATACTACCCCATACCACAGCGAGAAATCGACTTTACAGGTGGATTATATGTCCAAAACCCCGGATATTAGATATCTTTTTTGAAGAGTAATTCAGTGATCTGAGTTAGTTGAGTTAGTTTTTTTGTAAAGGCACGGGGGGTTGTTTCCCGTGCTTTTTTATTGATAAAAAATTAAAAATATGGAAGGTGCAAGTAGATCTACCTTACAATCCATACTGAAGTTTGCCCGCGCTATAAATAATTAAAAAAGATAGTATTATGACACCGAAAGAAGTAATTGGAGCCTATGCGGAAGTATTAGGAAAAGGGGATATTTCTATAGCGTTTTCATTTTTCAGTACGGCATCAGCCGGGAAATAACCAATTTTCGGGAATAAAGAATGGAATTGATGAAATTGGTGAAATGTTGGGCGGTATGATGGAAGCTACCAAAGGAACATTTGTTTTACAACCAAACGGAAATATGATGTACAACGGTAATTTTGTTGCGATGCCAGTTCATTTAAGTGGTACTATTGATGAACGAAAGGTTGATATGACAGGAATTGATTTGTTTGATGTTAAGGAAGGAAAAATAACAGAGGTTTGGTTGTTTTCGGATGACCAAGAAGCAGAAGACGCCTTTTGGGGAAACTAAATAGATGATTTTCTGATGTAAATAGTAATTAATTCTCAAATTAAAATAAACACGCATTTTTAAAATAATCTCTTTAGTCGCAGATACAGAAGACAAAACATCATCTGAAGTGAACTCGTATGGGTTGATGTTAAGCATTTCGTATTGTAGGTTCGCAACTGATCATGACGTGATTAATGACTGCGATGCTCGTCTCGATGAGAAATCAGATCAGTGGATAATTCCAGAAGACAAGAAGTAAACACTGTGTTTTAATTTTATCAGTCTCAGGTAATGTAAAGATTTCAAAAGGTTAATTGTATGGTAAAGTATCTCTCGTAACAAAATACTATCTTTACTGTTCAATTTAAATTCAAGGTAGTCTACCCATCTTATGCGTTTCCTTTTCTCAACTACATTCCTATCGCCTTCTTTTTATCTATTAATCCTGTTTCTAATGCTTGGATTTCAGAATCCAGTTTTAGCACAGGATAAACCCGACCGAACATGGCTGGCAGGAGATCATCATATTCATTCCAGATATAGTGTGGGCTGGGATCGTGAAGTGGATCCTCCTACCCCCATAAAAGGAGGCGATGCCATTTATCCAACTCCCATGAATGCCTTGATGGCTAAGTATTATGGACTTTCGTGGATGGTAACCACTGATCATGGCGGCCCCAATCACAGTAAAGTAAATCTGGAAATGGCGTATCCAGAATTGGTGTATTCTAGAAAAGCGGTACCCGAAGTGGTCCAGTTTTATGGGATGGAATTCGATACTCCCGGCGCCGATCACTCCAGTTTAATTATCCCGCATTCGCACGATGAATCTACCCACTTACACAGCATAGAATCTCAATTCAATAAAAGGGAACCTCACCCATCTGATCCAAGTTGGGATACCGGACCAAGAATGCTTGAAGCATTGGTATTCATGAATAAAATGGCCACAAAACCTGTGGTTATTGCCAATCACCCCTCCCGATCTGCATCAGATTTGGGCGTGTATGGAAAAGATGATCCTGCCGAACTTAGGGACTGGAACGATACCGCGCCAGAAATTGCCGTAGGTATGGCGGGAGCACCGGGTCACCAAGCTGCTGCCCTGTATCCAGACAGTACTTTAACGGAACGCCCCCGGGGTGGATATGGACAATTTCCTACTATGGGAGGTTTTGATCAGATGACTGCCAAACTGGGCGGATTTTGGGATTCAATGTTGGGCGAAGGTCGCCGTTGGTGGATAACTGCAAACTCCGACTCACATGTTCATTGGCGGGAAGGTGGAAGCGATTTCTGGCCCGGCGAATATTCCAAAACCTATGTCCTTGCCCAAAAAAATCACGACGATATCATGGACGGAATCCGGAATGGCCGCGTTTTTGTAACCCTGGGCGATTTAATCTCAGAGCTTAATGTTCGGGTAGAAGGAGGCCATCATACTGCTGATATCGGAGGTGCAATTCATATTGCCCCTGGCGAAGATGTAACGGTTACGATTCGCTTTAAAGACCCTGACACCCTGAATTCATGGAAACAAAACCCTGAAGTTAGCCGTGTTGATTTGATAATGGGAGAAGTAAGAGGGCCGGTTACCAATCGAAATAGCGACAACAATCCTACCACACAGGTTATTGCACGTTTTACCGAGTCTGACTGGACTGTCAATGGTGCGTATAGGGAGATAACATACACGATTTCGGAGCTGGATAAAGAAAGTTATATCCGTATTAGAGGCACCAATAGTAATGAACTGGAACCTCAAGAAGATGAAAGAGGCGAAAGTCCGTGGGATGAATTATGGTTCTACTCTAATCCTATATTTATTGATGTAGAGTGATTTATACAGGATTATATAATCTTGTAGAGAAGATTTAAGTAGCGAGTACATGCGCAAATTTAATGGCATCAAATCGGATCACTTTTATTGGTTGTTAAAGGAATGTGAACGGCGCTTCAATGGAGGAAATCATGCAGAACTCCTAAAACAATTAAAATCATGGTATAAACATACCAAACATTAACCCTTAACTACTTCTGCCCCCTAAATTTTCTGTTTTACTAATTTTTTTCAGCTTCAGATTAACGTCAAATTCATGTGATACCAAACCCGACATCTTCCGGTCTAAGCTCGAACTTAGCGATCTTCTTTTTAATCCTGCTTACGAGCAGGATGAATTTTATTGCTGTGATAGGTTAAATCGATCAATCCTTAACAGTATCTTTCGAAAAATGAATCCGGCAATAAATGAACGTCTGTGAATAGGTGTTTATTAAAGTCAACGGTTAAGTTAGATAAAATCGGTTATCCTACTATTTGCTTTCCAGTAACAAATGGTTGCTCATAATGCCGTTGGCCAGTAGCTTTGTACAAGGCATTGGCCACGGCACCGAAAACGGGTGGAAAAGGGGGTTCACCCATACCTGTTGGATCGATTTCATTCTGCACAAAATGCACGTCTATTTCTTTCGGGGCTTCACTCATACGTATCATTTGATATTGGTGGAAATTATTCTTCTGGGGCACTCCGTCCTTAAAGGTCAATTCCCCAAAAAGGGCATTGCCGACACCATCGGTTATAGCGCCTTCTGCCATGTTTGTAGCCGCATCAGGATTTACCACCACCCCGCAATCGATGGCACAAACTACTTTTTCAACTACAGGTTTACCATTTTCCATCGTTAAATCCAGCACATGCGCTGCATAGGAATTATGACAAAAATAAGCCGCGACTCCACGATGTTTCGTTTCATTATTATCGTTCCAGGCCGATTTTTCCCGCACCAATTCCAAAACTCCTGCGTAGCGCTCCGCATCATATTCATTTTTTTCTCCTACGGGGTTTTCCTTAGCTCGTTTTAGAAGATCCAATCGAAATTGAATAGCATCTTTGCCCATGGCTTCCGCCACTTCGTCCAAAAATGCCTGTTCGGCACCAGCCATAAAATTGGAACGGGGTGCGCGAAAAGCACCAACCGTAATATTGGAATCAATGGACCATTCTTCAGCCCAGTAATTAGCAATGGCACCGGCCGGAAAACGATTGGCGAACAAGGGACTTTCAGGAATACCGCCAGCCTTTATATGCAAGGCCGTCAAATTATTATTTTCGTCAAAAGCCGCTCTATAGGTTGCGTGATACGCCGGGCGATAAATGCCGGTCGTCATGTCATCCTCGCGACTATACACCAATTTTATAGGGGCATTAACTTTTTGGGATATTAGGGCGGCTTCGACCACAAAGTGGGCATAGCCCTTTCTACCAAAACCCCCACCCATTCTTGGCATTTCCATTTCAATATTTTCCTTCGGTATTCCCAAACTGCTTTCAATCGTAGGAACTATAAAGGATGGAATCTGAATGGGCGCCGCAATTTTCACCTTATCGCCTTCTACATGAGCAAAAGCATTTATAGGCTCCATACTATTATGGGCAAGAAAAGGGGCCGAATAGCTTCTTTCCAAAATCTTTGCTGCTTTTTTGAAGGCTGCCTCAGGATTTCCGTCCTTTCGAACAGTATTTCCTGGTATGGCCGCAAGGGCTTCCATCTGTGCCTTGTGGCCCTGTGTAGATTCCAGTCCCGCAGGGGTATTTCTTGTTTCCTTTCCAAAAAACCCGTTGACAATTTCAGTAGTTGCAGTGATGGGCTTCCATTCAACATTTAATTTCTTTTTAGCCTGCATGACCTCCCAGGTGGAGTTACCGACTATCGCCACCAATTCAGGAAAAGCGTTGGTGTCAAAACCGTGTTTCTGAAATCCCTCCTTAAAACTTTTGATGGTTATCACATCCTTGATGCCCGGCATGGCTTTGGCCGCTTCGCCATCCACCGATTTTAAGGTCATGCCAAAAGCCGGCGGATGTTCGATCATGGCGATCAGCATCCCTTCCTTATGGTAATCCATGCCAAACATGGGCTTACCGGTTACAATTTTTTTTGCATCTACATTTTTATGGGAGCGACTGATCAGCTTAAAATCTTGTACTTCTTTAAGTTGCACTTCTACTGGCACGTCAAGGGTTGCCGCAACCGAAGCCATTTCCCCATACCCTGCCGATTTTTCGGTAGCTGCGTGTTGCACTACTCCTGCTTCGGCGGTAATTTCTGAGACAGGAACCTGCCATGTTTGTGCAGCCGCGGCCATCAACATCTGTTTTGCGGTTGCACCGGCCATTCGAAGGGGTATCCATCTAGCTTTTATTCCCGTACTGCCCCCTGTGAGTTGAAAGCCATATTTTTCCGCATGATAGGGCGCTTGCTCTACCAACACATTTTTCCAGTCTACATCCAACTCTTCTGCTACCAACATGGGCATTGATGTTCTAATATTCTGACCGAATTCGGGATTGGGCGTATAAATGGTCACCACCCCGTTATCGCCAATTTTCAGATATGAATTCATCTCGAACCATTCGTTGGGCATTTCCCTGCCGGCCATTTCTTTTGCCTGTTCTGGCTTACAAGAATTTAAAAAACTGAATCCGAGTACCAATCCCCCACTTGCCAAACTTGTATTCTTAATAAAAGCCCTACGTCCTATATGTGTGTTCATCTTTGTCATCTTCTATTTTTTTCTAATTAAACGCTTTCGGCATTTGCGGCTGTCTTAATGGCCTTTTTTATTCGAATATAGGTGCCGCAGCGACAGATGTTACCGTTCATTGCAGACTCGATTTCTTCATCTGAGGGATTTGGGTTGCTTTTCAATAAGGCCGAGGCTGACATAATCTGTCCTGCCTGGCAATACCCACATTGAGGCACATCAATTTCTAACCAAGCTTTTTGAACGGGATGATCGCCGTTCTCGGATAAACCTTCAATAGTGGTAATTTCTTGCTCACCAACCGCTGAAACCGGAAGTTGACAAGAACGCACGGCGTTATCTCCTAAATGTACCGTACAGGCCCCACATTGGGCGATACCGCAACCGTATTTGGTGCCTACCAGTTTTACATGGTCTCTCAGAACCCAAAGCAGAGGCGTTGCAGGGTCAACATCGACTTCTTGGTTTTGCCCGTTAATTTTTATATTGAATTTTGCCATGATTTTAGTGTAAGTGGATGAATAGATTCAAATTACGAAAAATATGTAATTCATACAATGTATTGTATATTAGAACAATCTGAAATCAAAAGAATTAAAATAGTTCCTATTTTCATTTCAAATGCTTTTCTAGAAACGCCATAACTTTAGTACGAATGTTTTCTACATCGAACATTTCTCCGAAATGCGGCGCGTCTGGGACGATTATCAATTCGTTTTCCACACCTTTTACCGTTAACCAAGAACTTAATAATTGGGACTGTCTCGGGGAAACTAAATCGTCTTTTTCACCGTGTATAATTAAAAAAGGAGGGTCGTTCTCATCAACATAAGTGGTAGGGCTAGCGGCCTTTGCAAGGTCTGGTCGGTCAAGCGGTGCGGCACCTATTAATAACGCTTCTGGTGATTTTGGGTCAATGGCGCCAGGAAATAGAATGAGTTCCGAAGGTCCGTAAAAATCTACAACGGCGGTAAAGGAGAAATCACGAGAGGTGCCGGGCATAAAGAAGTCATCAACTTGGTCATTGTTCGATAGGCCTTGAAACGAAGCCAAATGTCCTCCTGCGGAAAAACCCATTAAAGCGAATCGTTCTGTATCAAACCCATACTTTTCGGCGTTATCATATAAGAAGGAAACCGCGCTATTACAGTCCTGAATCTGGGCGGGAAAAATGGCCTGTGTTGCAAATCGGTAATCTATGGAAGCTAAGGCATACCCATTGTTAATGATTTCTGCCACCGTTTTTTTCATATAACCGATATCCGCGTATTTATCGTTGACCAATCCACCCACCGCCATGAACAAAAACGATCAAAGGAACTTTGCCGTTTACATTTGGAGGTAAATAAATATCCAACAAATGCTTTTGTAAGGTATCGTTGGCATAGTTATATTACCATGTAAAATTGTACCCTCTGGGAAAAGTCAAATGACCGGATTGGAGGTTTGGCCCAAAGAAGTTTGGGATACCTGCAAGGCCAATACGAGAATTAACAGTTGAATGAACTTCATTTTTATGTAATTTTTCGGTTAGTTAAATTTAATTGAGAAATTATGGTCTAGTCTTTTCATTTCCGCCTACTTATTCTAATCGTTATCAAACGTAACACTAACATTACCAGTGCCCAAGGCTTCTTCAAGTCC
This sequence comes from uncultured Flavobacteriaceae bacterium, assembly GCA_963734985.1. GTDB lineage: Bacteria > Bacteroidota > Bacteroidia > Flavobacteriales > Flavobacteriaceae > Pricia. Next base: position 769,022 of record CAVTJB010000001.1, on the reverse strand, counting down.
GACGGGGTCATCGATACTCCCTATTCTCGTATAGCTGTAAGGGGTTGAAAACGATTTGTAGAACAACACCAAAGTATTTGAACCATATAGCATTAAATCTCCATTTTTTATCGACCTAAGATTGGACGAATTTGTAGGGAGACTGTTTGGCAAATCATAGTATTTCTCGTTGCCGTTCAGCTCGATCATCTGTATGGTCATTGGCAATAGTTCCTTGAATGCTTTAGCAGAATTATTGTCCAAAAGCGTGATGGTAAAGGCTTGTGAATTTACCGTGATTTTTATTGTTTCGTTTGGCATAGTGCTTATGTTTTCGGTGTTGCTAGTGTTGTCTTGGTTGTTGCAATAGGACGTACTGTCCATAAAAACGTAAGTGTATACTAAAACAATTAAAAATAAAGATTTCATAAGCCTATTGTTATGTCAAACACTCTTTAAAGAATACCGCTAGCTCATAAAAATGATATCCTTAGTAGCTTGTTATTTAGCGTGATAGATTTCGTCCGTTACCTTCTCCATCCAGTCGACCACTTTTCCGTTAAGTTCCTCTTGCGTGGCGATATGTGTCATTGCGATTGTTGCCGATGCCCCATGCCAATGCTTTTCCCCTGGAGCAAACCAGACGATATCACCCGGTCTGATTTCTTCAATAGCACCACCCTCACGCTGCACTAATCCTATTCCGGACAATACGATTAAGGTTTGCCCAAGAGGATGTGTGTGCCAAGCTGTTCTTGCACCTGGCTCAAACGTTACTTCGGCCGCACCAGCACGTCTGTGTCCGTTCGGTTGAAATAAATAGTTGATGCGAACTGATCCTGTGAACCAATCGTCAGGCCCTTTAACTGATGGTTGAGAACCTAATCTTATAATGTCCATTTGTTTTAATTTTTTGATTTATACTGCTCATCTGTTACTGGCTCCATCCATTCAACAAATCCATTTTCTGTTTTTGGCAGAATATATAGTTGTGTGAGACTGTTATTTTCAGTTGCGCCATGCCAGTGCCTTGTATTTGCCGGAACCTTTATGACATCCCCCTTTCTCATCGTTTGCCTTGGCTGTCCCTCCAGTTGATGATATCCTTCACCATCAAGTACAATTAGAATTTGTCCGCTCGGATGTAAGTGCCAATTTGATCTTGCACTTTTTTCAAAATATACATTACCCACGAGTGTGTTGTAGATAGAATCATTGGCGACTAAGCCATAATTGTAGGCGTTGCCTGTGAAATTTGTAGTAGGTCCAAGTTCGCCCTTAGGGAAAATTGCTTCTTCAGAAAGATTCGATTCCTTGTTTTCTTGGTTTTCAACTTTTGTGTTGCAGGCCTGTCCTATTAATAGGAGTAGGGCAACTGCAAGTGTGATTTTTGTTCTCATTTTATCTGTTTTAAATTTTCTTGATGATTTTTGCAGGAGTTCCTCCTACAACAACATTGTCTGGAACATCTTTTGATACTACTGAACCGGCGGCAACTACAGAGTTTTCGCCAATGGTTACGCCGTGCAAAATAGTGGCATTCGCACTGATCCAAGCGTTCTTCTTTATGTGGATGGGTTTCGGAACCAGCGAATGCCTTTTATCGGGAGAAAGAGGGTGTCCTTCGGACAGCAAGCTGACCCTGGGTGCTATTAGTACATTATCTTCGATTTTAATTCCTCCGAGGTCCAAAAAAATACAATCGAAGTTGATGAATACGTTCTTGCCAATTTTGGTATGCTTACCGTAATTGATGTACAAGGGGGTAAAAACGGCAACGCTTTCGTCAATTTCACTCCCTGTAATTTGGCTCAGCAAATCCCGGATTTCCTTAGGGTCTGAAGCGTTGTTCATCCGCACCACCAGTTTTTTCGTGTTGAAAGAAGCCTCACGCATCCTATAGGCTTGTGGGTCGCTGGGAGAGATGGTTTCTCCTTTCTTTAACCGCTCAAAGATGTCCTTATCCACTGATCTGGAGCAAATTTTATTTTCGTCTTCTGTATCCATTTTCACAAGTTATAGTATTTACAACGGACTTTATGTTTTTAGTTTCGACATTCGCCTATTGGCACCGCCAAAGCTGTACACTAGGGAAATATTCCATGTAAAATCATCTTCCGGTACTATCTCTGTATCGATGGCATTATTGAGGATGGCCGAAACCGAAATGGGGAAATCTTTTTTTATCAAGGAAACAAAGCCCACAATGTAAAATCCTTTTAAATCGTCCGTAAGCAAATAATAGGCTTGGGGGGATACATTAAAATACAGTTTTTCGGAAATATACAGGTTGTTGAAGGATGAATTCAATACCATAAAGTGGGTGTTTTTTACCCCTTCATCAAATCCACGGCCATATAGATAATAAACCCCAAAACCCATTTTATCCGAAATCTTATAGGTGGGTGCCATCTCGGCGGCAATATACCGCCGCGACTCCAAAAGCTCTTCGGGCTGACCTTCCCTAACAACATTGACCGTTCTAAAGTTCAGGGCGGGGTGCACCCCGAGACGCAACGAAAATCGTTTATTTTCTATCGCCTTGTACCGTAACCAGAAAAGAAAAGACCAAGGCTTGCCTTCCAACGCAAAGCGCATATCGGGTTCAAAGCTTAATTTTCCCTTGGTGAATTTTAAATCAAATAATAGTGCAGGATCTCCCAAGGAGAAAGAGGGTACCAACGAAATTCCATTATGGGTAACGCTCGCCGTTCCCGTGAAATCATCTAGAAACGGTTCTGTTTCTTCTTGCGCCCTTGCGTTAACACCGTCTATCAAAACGATCAGTAGCACAAATAGATTTTTTATGGTCCGATTATTCATTTTGATTAATGGGGTTTTGATACCACAAAAATAAAAATCCGTTATTCACATTTGTTACACGAAATACGCCTATAATGTCAAATATTACTTATTTTAGTTAAAACAAGAGTTAAATTGAAGGAGTTAGATCAAAATAAGCCACGCATTGTGCTTCTGGAATTGTCTAAGGAAACAGGGTTTCCAATAGATTTCAATGCCTATTACCACACCCACTTTTTTTGTCACCAAGGAAGCATTTCCTTTTTGTTCAACGACAAAAAAATGAAATGTAAAGGGGGCGAATTTTTGTTTTGGTTCGCTGAAAGCAAATTGAAAGATTTGGTAGTTTCCAAAGCCTGCAAGGCAACTGTCTTGCTAGTGGAGAATCATTTTTTATACGATAATATCCCTGATCAAAGCTGGAGTATCGATGCCATCCTTCATTCCCGTCAATATCCCATAAAACAGTTGAACGAAAAGAATGACAGGGAAAGGGTTCTATCAAATTTCAAATGGTTGTATAATCGATTTCAAGATAGGGAACATCGCTTTTATGAAGAAGCACTGAAACTGCAAATGCGGTTGTTCATTCTTGAAATGTGGCACACCTTTGCGAACGAATACGAACGCAGAAAACGCACCTTGCAAAGTGGCTCATTGTACGAGCGGTTTGTTTATTTGGTCCAAGAGCACTGTATGACCGAAAGGGAGGTACGGTATTATGCCAATTCACTTAACGTTACCCCTAAATATTTAAATTTTGTTTGCAAACAAAACTCTGGGGTTACAGCGTCTGATTGGATTCAACGATACACCAAGGAACGTATCATCCTTTTTTTGCAGAACAAAAATCTGAACATTTCAGAAATTGCCGATAGAATGATGTTTTCAAGTCGGTCTTTTTTCACGCGATATGTGAAAAAGGTTTTGGGTACTACGCCAACCCAGTATAGAAATCGATTGGAGTAAAAATAAAATATTTTCCACGTTTTAATTTTACTGTTGGTTAGGGGTGGGATAAGTTCACCTTGGTCAGGTTAAAGTATATTGACATCGACCAATTCCCAAAATTTAATTACCTATTCAAGGGCCGTTTTAAGGGTAATCTCCCTGTAGGTGTATAGCCCACTGTAGAGGTGTTACATTTCTGGTCTTTTTTAATAGTTTCTTTTTTTGACCGATTTTGGTACACAAAAACCAGGGAAGGCTTCCCGCAAATCAAGTAAATTGACTATAATGAAAAAAATAGTCTATAATTTTCCTACTAAGGCAAAAGAAAAGCAATAAAATTTACGTCATCTTAGATACCAATTTTATCTTTTGTAGCCAAAACAGTAGGAATAGTAACAAAATTTATTTAAAAAGGTCTTAAATGAAAACGATGCACAAACTATGCACATTTGATAAGTTTTATTTTTGAGTTTTTGATAAAAAAAAGAAAACCCCTAGTATTTACTAGAGGTCTAGGATGTGATCGCGACAGGATTCGAACCTGTGACCGTCTGCTTAGAAGGCAGATGCTCTATCCAGCTGAGCTACGCGACCCGATGTAAAAATCTGGGTGCAAACTTACTAAAATTATGGATTTTGTAAGCTGTAAAAGAAGCAAAGTTATTCTAAAAAAGATTGATTTCGGGACGGGGAAATGGGAAAGGTCATTCCTCACCGAGTAAAACCTCCAAAATGCTAACGGCCGCATCGGTAATCTTCGAACCCGGGCCAAAAATGGCCGTAACGCCGCTATCCAGCAGAAATGGATAATCTTGTTGGGGGATAACACCCCCAACGATGACCCGAATATCTTCCCTGCCATACTTTTTCAGTTCAGAGATGACCTGTGGCACCAAGGTCTTGTGCCCGGCGGCCAATGAGGAAACCCCCAATATATGGACATCATTTTCTACGGCCTGTTTGGCCGCTTCGGCGGGCGTCTGAAAAAGCGGGCCGATATCGACATCAAATCCTAGGTCGGCGTAGCCTGTAGCCACAACTTTGGCACCGCGGTCATGGCCGTCCTGCCCCATTTTTGCGATGAGGATGCGCGGTCTGCGACCGTCCTGTTCCGCAAAACGGTCGGAGAGTTCCCGTGCTTTTTTAAAACTTTCGTCCTCTTGGATTTCTTTGGAATACACGCCGGTTATGGATTGGATTTTTGCCCTATGCCTACCGAAAGCGGTTTCGAGGGCAGAACTGATTTCCCCCAGGGTCGCCCTGGCCCTGGCGGCTTCAACGGCTAAAGCTAATAAATTTTGGCTCTCCCGGTGCTTGCCGGGGTCCGTTTCATCCGGTCGAGTGGGTTCTTCACGCCGGTCAGAACCGTTTTTCTTTCCAGCGGCCTCCATTTTTTCTTTTGCGGCTTGGGCCAGATTCTCCAAGGCGGACTTGACCGTAAGGGCATTGCGATGTTTTTTAACGGATGTCAAACGTTCGATCTGCTGTCTTCTCACTTCGTTATTGTCCACTTCCAAGATTTGTAGCGGATCTTCGTTTTCAAGGGGGTATCGGTTTACCCCGATAATGGCCTCCTGTCCGCTGTCTATACGCGCCTGTTTTTTTGCCGCCGCTTCTTCGATACGCATCTTGGGGATGCCTGCTTCGATAGCTTCGGTCATTCCTCCCAGATCCTCCACCTCTTGAATAAGCTCCCAAGCCTTGTGTGCCAGATCATGCGTCAACCGCTCTACAAAATGGCTTCCGGCCCAAGGGTCCACCGTTTTGGTGATTTTGGTCTCCTCCTTTAGAAATAGCTGGGTATTTCGTGCGATACGTGCCGAAAAATCAGTGGGTAGGGCCATGGCCTCGTCCAGGGCATTGGTGTGCAGGCTTTGGGTGCCGCCAAAGACCGCGGCGGCGGCCTCGATGGTCGTTCGCGCCACGTTGTTAAATGGATCTTGGGCGGTCAGGCTCCATCCACTGGTCTGGGAATGGGTGCGGAGGGACATGGATTTCTCATTTTTGGGATGAAATCCTTTTACCAGTTTGGCCCAGAGCATCCTTCCGGCACGCAGTTTGGCGATTTCCGTAAAGTGGTCCATCCCGATACCCCAAAAAAAGGATAATCGGGGGGCAAAATCGTCGATATCCAATCCCGCCTTTAATCCCGTGCGGATATATTCCAACCCATCTGCCAGGGTATAGGCCAGTTCGAGTTCGGCGGTAGCGCCCGCTTCGTGCATGTGGTATCCCGAAATACTGATGCTGTTAAAAAGGGGCATGTGCTGGCTGGAGTACCGAAAAATATCGGAAACGATTTGCATCGACGGGGCAGGGGGATAGATGTAGGTGTTGCGCACCATAAATTCCTTCAAGATATCATTTTGGATGGTGCCCGTAAGTCTTTCCAAAGGAACGCCCTGCTCTTCGGCGGCCACGATATAGAAGGCCATAATGGGCAGCACCGCTCCGTTCATGGTCATGGAAACGGACATTTTATCCAAGGGAATACCCTCGAACAGTAGTTTCATGTCCTCCACGGAATCGATGGCCACCCCGGCCTTGCCCACGTCGCCGGTCACCCTTTCATGATCGCTATCGTACCCCCGATGGGTCGGTAGGTCGAAGGCTATGGAGAGTCCCTTTTGCCCCGCCTTCAAGTTCCGTCGGTAAAAGGCGTTACTTTCTTCAGCGGTCGAAAACCCGGCATATTGGCGGATGGTCCAAGGCCGCTGTACGTACATGGTGGGGTAGGGACCACGGAGAAAAGGGGGGATGCCGGCGGCGAAGTGAAGGTGTTCAAAATTCCGGATGTCGGATTCCGAGTTCCGAGCTGAAGGTAATTTGATATGTTGTATATTTTTTCTTTGCATTTTACTGACTACTGACTACTGACTACTGACTACTGACTACTGACTACTGACTACTGACTACTGACTACTGACTACTGACTACCGACAACTGACTCCATCCTTCTTCCTTTAACCGCACTTTCTCGACCTTCTGCGCCAGGCGTTTTTCAATAATAGGTTCGATCAAAGTCTTTTTTGATTCTGTTGTCACAAAAGGATAAATTTCCAGAGTATCCTTCATGGTATCCGCAGTATTTTGATAGGCGTTGGTACCCACCAAAATTTCCTTTCCCGTATCAAAAAGATGCTGTTCTTTGTTAGCGCTCTCCTTTATTTTTCTTTGGATGGTATGGCTTTTCAGTTGTTTCAGAAAGCCCCCGTTTTGTTCGATATCCTTAAAAAGGACCAAGGCTTTTTCCGCCAGCTGTTGGGTAAGGGATTCGATATAATACGAACCGGAGGCCGGATTTTCGATGGCATCGAAATAGCCCTCTTCCTTTAAGATCAGCAGTTGGTTTCTGGCGATCCGTTCCGCAAATTCGTTGTCTTTACGGAACATGGCATCGTAAGGAAGGTTGCAGATCGTATCCGCCCCGCCCAAGATGGCGGACATGCATTCGGTGGTAGTCCGCAGCATATTCACATTATAATCATATATGGTTTTGTTGCGTTGGGAGGGAAGGGCCAAAATATGGCATTCGGTCGGCAGGCCATATTCCGGGGCCAAGCTTTCCCAAAGCCTGCGCAATGCCCTAATTTTGGCGATTTCAAAAAAATAGTGGCTACCGACCGCTATTTTGAAGGTGAGCTTGCCGATGGACTCGGAATCGAAGCGGTTGAGGTATTCGTTAGCATGGGCCAGGGCGTAGGCCAATTGCTGCACGATGTTCGCCCCTGCATTTTGGTATAGGGAAGCATCGATACCGATTACGCGCTCTATTTTCCTTTCGGGATTTGCGGTCAAAATTTCACCGAGCCTCCCAAAGTCCTTTTTTTCATTAAAAAACCAATTTCCGGTTTGGGCCAGATTAGCGATGGGGTCAATATTAAGATGGATGTTGCCTGTCGTATTTCTTGAAACATCCCGAAATTTTTTGATGTAGTTGGAGGATAAAAAGCGGAAGTTAAAATGTACCGGTACCGTTTCCAGATCGATTCCGGCCAGTAACCACCTCATGTCAATAGTTTCGGACGGCACCGTAAAAATCAAGCTTTCAGCCCCGCGTTGCAGGATATCTAGTGCTTTTTTATTGGCTCGTGCGGCATCGGCGACATAGATTTCCTGCGCGATTTGCCAAGAAAGTGGATTCTTGGGATGAAATCCAGTCTTTGTTCCGAAGGTCATCGCTATGGTAAAATGGTTTTATATGGATGCCCTCGGGCGATTCCCAGACCAGATTTTCGTTATAGTCTTTTCCCTTGAGGTCGTACTGTATTTGCTGTTTCCAGGCTTTTGCGGAAACCGTATCGAATTCGCCGAATAGGTTCTTTTCCATTTCCACTAATTTACGGATTTCTGTCATAAATGAACAGCAGATTCTCTGTTAGTCAAAAAATTGCCCTTACTTTGTTACACAAGATCGTCAAAATGACCCTTACTTTGTTACATGATTTCGAAAAAATTGCCCTTACTTTGTTACAAATACGTTTGAGGAATGAAATTTAAGAGACAGGCTATTTCCCATTTAGAAAAATGGAAAGCCGGTAAACAAAGGAAACCGCTTATATTAAGAGGGGCAAGACAAGTGGGTAAAACTACATTTGTCAACGGGTTTGCGGAGAATTACAAAAACTATATATATCTGAATCTCGAAAAACGGTCTGATAGAGCGGTCTTTGAAATGTACGATGAGGTCGATAAGATTGTTGAAGCGTTATTTTTAACCAATAATATCGCTCCGAACGAACAGAAGGCTACCTTACTCTTTATCGACGAAATTCAAGAATTGCCGAAAGCCATTCAATCCTTGCGATATTTTTACGAAGAAGTCCCTGAATTGAACGTCATAGCTGCAGGATCGCTGTTGGAATTCGCCATGAAGGAGGTAAAGAGTTTCCCGGTAGGGCGTATCGAATTTCTATATTTATACCCCTTAAACTTCCAGGAGTATCTTGAGGCCATTCAACATACCACGGCCTTGGCCCAATTAAATGTTATCCCCCTCAAACCTGTAGCACATAGCATATTGTTGAGTCTATTCCATAGATATGCCATTATCGGGGGAATGCCAGAAATAATAAAAACCGATATAGGAAATAACAATCTGGCAGCATTGCCCAAAGTATATGAAAGTATTTGGGGTACCTATAAAAATGACGTTGAAAAGTATGCCGAGGGCAGTAATGAAAGAAGGATAATCAAACATATTATGGATACAGCCCCCCTCTTTATCGATCAACGAATCAAGTTCCAGAATTTTGGGAACTCCAATTATAAGTCCAGGGAGGTCGGGGAAGCCATGCGCAATCTTGATGCGGCAAAGATTATACAACTAATATATCCTACGGCGGATCTTGAACCACCGATAAAGCCAAATATCAGAAAATCGCCCCGGTTACAGTTTTTGGATACCGGTCTGGTAAACTATACCTTGAATATACAGGCCCAATTGTTAGGATTGGAAGATTTGGACAACGCTTTTAAGGGGGCGATAATACCCCATCTGATTACCCAGGAAGTAATGTCGCTAAATACGATAACCAGTACGAAGCCTAACTTTTGGATCCGTGAAAAAAGACAGTCCTCGGCGGAAGTAGATTTGGTATATCCTTTCAGTGATAAGATTATTCCCATTGAAATAAAATCGGGTGCCAAAGGTACGTTACGGTCGCTTCACCAGTTTATGGACAAGGTCGACCACCCCTATGCCATAAGAATTTATGCGGGGCCCTTCAAAATAGAAAACACGATTACCGTGGCCGGAACCCCATTTTTGCTAATGAACTTACCTTATTATTTGGGCACACAAATAACTAGATATATCGATTATTTTGTCAAAGGTTATTCTTTGGGATGATTTAGGTATGCTTGGATTTGCTTTATTTTGGGTGGCAAATTACATATTGTATTTTCTGTTTCAGGCTTTTGCGGAAATTGGGCGGAATTCGCCGAATAGGTTCTTTTCCATTTCCACTAATTTACGGAACTTCTATCTGGCAATCCTTGAAATATTAAATCTCTAAAGGTACACTAAAGTACTTTAGTTCCGGTTGCGGTACCAGTTGTAGATTTTCCCTATCCCATCTTCCAATTCGACGGTATGCCGCCACCCCAATCCGTGAAGTTTGGAGACATCGGTCAATTTTTTGGGGGCGCCTTCGGGTTTGTCGGTATTGAAATAGAGTCCGCCTTTAAAACCCAGCGTTTTTTTAATCGTTTCCGCCAGCTCTTTTATGAACAAATCGACCCCGGCACCTATGTTGATATGGGTGTTCCGTATTTCTTTGGATGTTGGATCGTAACAGTCCTTAAAATCTCTGTTTTCCATTAAAAAGACACAGGCATCGGCCATGTCTTCGCTCCATAAAAACTCTCGCATGGGTTTTCCGCTTCCCCAAATCTCTATCTGTACGGTATCGCCTTGCTTTTGGATACCATATTTGTTTAAAACCCCAGTGATTTTTTCTTGGTCCGCCTCGCCATCGATGCCTTCGACGGGCACTCGATTCATATCTTTGCGAATGCTTTCCCAATCACCGTTTTCCAAGGCCTGCCCCAAGTGAATTAATCCTGCGCAAGGGGAAGAATTGGCCCATCTGGTTCAAGAGAACAATCTGATCAATCAAGTAGGCTACCATAATAAGTTCATCGGAACATTTCAAGAGGTCAAAAGGATATTTAACGTTGGGGCGTTGGGCGAAATCTATCATTTTACCGGCGAGGCCTACGGACCAGTGGTCACCAAAAAAAAAGGAAGGTACTTGGCGCTCAAACCCAGAAGAGGGTGGGGGCTGCCTGATGGACTATGCCTCTCACGTAATCGATTTAATCAACCATCTAGTTGCTCCTGTTAAGGAAGTGGAAGGAACCCTTCTCAAATCGATTTATTCTCAAAACGTGGATGATGCAGTGTATTCCTTCTTAAAACTAAGCGACGGGGTGAGCGGGCTGCTTTCGGTCAACTGGAGCGATGACACCTACCGTAAGTGGTCAACCTCGGTCAGCATCATGGGTACAGCAGGTAAAATCGTTTCCGATGCTAGTGAACTCAAAGTCTATTTTAAAAAAGACGTGGAGCTGGAAGGCTATACCAAGGGCTGGAACGTCAAATATGTGACCGACCGTACCGATCCGGTGGACTTTTACCTGCGTGGAGAGGAATATTCCGCCCAGATCGACTATTTCATCGATGCGATCAAGGGCACAGGACCCAGTGAGATCAATACCTTTGCAAGTGCCGTACTTACCGACAAAGCCATAGCCCTGATTAAGAACAATTCAAAAAAAATACTGTGATGGAAAGGATTCTATACGGAGACAACCAATTTTTTGCGGTCAACCATATTTCTGATGCCAAATCAATGGCACAATTAATAAAATTTAAGGAGAACGAAGCAATAGTGGCCACTTTGGACCAGGCCATTGAAGCTGGAATCTATACGTTTATGTGCACTACACCCGACCGTATCGCATTTGTGTGTGACACAGTACGTGCCAATCCTGAAAAATATAAAAATTTTAAAATTTATCCATGTAGGCCGTAAGCCCATAAATATGCCAATGCGGTAACGGAATTGGGTATACAGGGCACGATTAAACAATACGTTCCGGGAAATTTCTTTGGATTAATTTTTGAAGGAGGCAAAGCACTGGTTTCCCAAGACTACCTTGCCAGTATGGAATTGTTGATCGATGCAGAAATGAAGATGTTCAAAGGTATAAAAACACCGGTCATTTTTCTCCAAAACGTGATTACCGATTTGCTCTTGGGATTGGGCATGAACGAGGTCTTAAAAGGTTTCCACGAATACATACTTAAAAAATACGACGCGGAACCGGGATTTATCACCATGAACCTTCCCAAACTTATAGAGACTTTAGAATCTTTGGGTATTGAAAACCCTATAATCTGTCCTTCCATAAACAGCTTAAACTTTAGGATGTCGAGCGGTAAGAAACTGTACGAAAAAACGCTGCGTACCAAAAAAGTCCGCATAATCGCCATGCAGGTTTTGGGAGGAGGGGCTATCCCGCCCAAAGAGGCATTGGCCTATGTTTGTAATTTACCCAATGTCCAATCCATTCTTTTTGGCGCTTCTTCGAAACGAAACATTGAGAATACAGTTTCGACTATTCGTGATTTTGACAGTAATTAACCCAATATGTTTACATCAAACCCAGCTGGGTTTTAGATGAAAAAAGCCCTACACCCTCTCCTCGCTCGCATATACTCCGAGGGCGTCATTACTCCGAAATAGCCATCCCAAAAATTTGCATGGCCTCCGCCCTGGTCGTGGCTTATGTACCTTCTATATCTCTTCAAGTTCCGTGACGACAAAATTCAGGGGCTCCTCGTTGTCCTCCACCAAAAGAATAGGGTTTCTGCCGTTTTCAGGTAGATAATTTTTATTTTCAGGTCTTTCTATAGTAATTTGGATGATCTAAAGGGAATGTCATCCCTCGGTCATAATTACCAACAGATAAATCCAAACCGTTAAAATCCCTCTTAATGAACCCAAAAAAGTTTTTAATAGTCCTGACCTTACTAGTATTTTCTATGCCCATTATGGCCCAATGGAAGCCTGCCGGAGACAAGATAAAGACCGAGTGGGCGCAAAAAATCGATCCCGAAAACGTATGGCCCGAGTACCCCCGCCCGATCATGGAGCGACCGGACTGGAAAAACCTGAACGGATTGTGGGAGTATGCCATACAGGCCCGAGGGCAGGCCCTGCCCCAAAAGTTCGACGGCAAGATTCTGGTCCCCTTTCCGGCGGAGTCCAGTTTATCGGGTGTGATGAAGGAAGTGGGTGCCCAAAACGAGCTCTGGTACCGCACCGATTTCGAGGTACCCGCCGATTGGAACGGAAAAAACGTCCTGCTGCATTTTGGTGCGGTGGATTGGAAGACGGATATCTGGGTGAACGACGTAAAAGTAGGTTCGCACGAAGGCGGCTATACCCCCTTTACCTTTAATATCACCCCCTTTCTCACCGAAGGGGCACAACAACTGATCGTAAAGGTATGGGATCCTACCGATGAGGGTCCCCAGCCCAGGGGCAAACAGGTCAAGGACCCCGAGGGCATCTGGTACACTCCCGTTACGGGTATCTGGCAGACGGTTTGGTTGGAACCGGTAGCCCAGAAAAGTATCGCAGGCCTAAAGACCGTTCCCGATATCGATAACGGCACCGTCAAGATCGATGCGGAAATCGTAGGCGGTACTTATGGCGATATTGTCGAGGTCAAGGTTTCCGGTGATGGAAAGACCTTGGCGACCGCAAAATCCGCCGCCGGCGAATCGGTGGTGCTGGGTATCGACAACGCCAAACTTTGGTCGCCCGAAACGCCTTTCTTATATGATATGCAGATAAAACTGATGGGCAGAGACCCTTCGACAGGCGAATATAGTCTTCAAGATGAGGTCAAAAGTTATTTCGGGATGCGTAAGATCTCCATGGAAAAAGACGATTACGGTATCATGCGGCTTCAACTGAACAACAAGAATTACTTTCAGTTCGGTCCGCTGGACCAAGGCTGGTGGCCGGATGGTCTCTACACCGCCCCCACCGACGAGGCCCTGAAATACGATATCGAAAAGACCAAGGAACTCGGTTTTAACCTGATCCGCAAGCATGTAAAGGTCGAGCCCGCCCGTTGGTACACCCATTGCGACCGTATGGGCATCCTGGTCTGGCAGGATATGCCCAGTGGCGACATGGGCCACGGGCCGCAATGGCAGAACCACAGCTATTTTGACGGCTCCGAACTCAAAAGAAGCGCCCGATCGGAAGCGATATACCGAAAAGAGTGGAAAGAGATTATGGACTATCTGTTTTCCTACCCCAGCATCGTAGTCTGGGTACCCTTTAACGAGGCCTGGGGCCAGTTCAAGACCGAGGAAATCACGGAATGGACGGAGGCCTACGACCCCAGCCGATTGATTAATTCCGCCAGCGGCGGCAACTTTTACCGTACCGGCGATATTTTGGACCTGCACAACTATCCCGGTCCCGCCATGTACCTCTACGATGCCCAGCGCGCCAACGTGCTCGGCGAATATGGCGGCATCGGACTGGCTTTGGAAGGCCACCTATGGCGCCCCGACGAGAACTGGGGCTACGTGAAATTCAAGAATTCCAAGGAAACCACGGATCAGTATGTCGAATACGCGAACGAACTTAAAAAGCTGGTGAAGGCCGGTTTTTCCGGGGCGATCTATACGCAGACCACCGATGTCGAAGGCGAGGTAAACGGTTTTATGACCTACGACCGAAAGGTCGATAAGATGAACATTCCGGAGGTAAAAAAAGTGAACCAAGATATTATTAATGAGCTTCAGAAATAACAGAATTTAAAAAACGGGACATGAAAACAAAATTGACCTATCTAATTGCCATTCTAATCTTGGGCTTTCAACAAAACTACGCCCAAGAAAAACTGAAGGTCGCCGTGGTCGGCCTCAACCACGACCATGCCCATGGAATCATGAACGCCTTTCGAAACGACCGGATACAGTTGTTGGGCATAGCGGAAACCAATCCCGATCTTATCGCCCGCTATAAAAAGGACTACCAAGTGCCCGACAACCTCTTTTTTCCGGATACGAAGACCATGTTGAACGAGGTGAGCCCGCAAGTAGTCATGGCTTACAACCCCATTAACGAGCATGTGGACGTCGCCGAGATATGTCTGCCCATGAAGATACCCCTGATGGTCGAAAAGCCTTTGGCCACCACCGTAGCCGATGCCCAAAAGATGGCAAAACTCGCCCGGGACAATGACACCCATCTGTTGGTCAATTTCGAGACCACCTGGTACGCCAGTAACCAAAAACTTAAATCCTTGGTCGGGGAATCCGATTTCGGAAATATCACGAAAATGATTGCCAAAGATGGCCATGAGGGCCCCAAGGAAATCGGTTGCAGCAAGGAATTCCTCGCGTGGCTCACCGACCCGGTAAAAAACGGCGGGGGAGCGGTCATGGATTTCGGCTGCTACGGTGCCAACTTGATGACCTGGCTGCAGAACGGAAAGCGCCCCATAGCGGTCACTGCGGTTTTGAAACATCTAAAACCCGATGTGTATCCCAAAGTGGACGACGATGCTACGATTACGGTGGAATATGAGGATGCCGTGGGGATTATCGAAGCTTCGTGGGACTGGTCGTACGGCATCAAAAGTCTTCAGGTCTATGGGGCCGAAAGTTCTTACCACGCCCCAAACGGAAAGACGCTGATCAAGAACACGAATCCCGTAGAAGGGGAGAACATAGCCTTACAGCAAGACTATTACCAAGATCATATTGCGTATCTTGAAGCGGTACTCTCGGGAAAGATAAACCCGGAAAACGACCTATCGTCGCTATCGAACAACCTGATCGTGGTAGAGATTTTGGAAGCCGCCAAAAAGTCGGCTGAAACGGGGAAGCGGATTGAGTTATAGCCTGCAAGAAACTATCCTATGAAACAAAAAATCATCCTCAGCCTCGTCTGTGTCGTTATAAGCTGCACGGCCAACGCACAAGAAAAGAAACAAAAAGCCAACAACCCCATCTTCGAGGGATGGTACGCCGATCCGGAGGGGGTGGTCTTCGACGACACAGTTTGGGTGTTTCCCACGTATTCCGACGACTACGACAAGCAGTTGCATTTCGATGCCTTTTCCTCTAAAGATTTGGTCCATTGGCAAAAACATGCGAGCATATTGGATACCACCCAGATCAAGTGGTTGCGACAGGCCCTATGGGCGCCCGCCATCATTGAAAAAGACGATCGATACTACCTCTTTTTCGGGGCCAACGATATTCAAAGGCCGGGGAGGGATTCCTATGACCCCAATAACGATATCAACCACTATGGTGGCATCGGGGTAGCGGTCGCCGACCATCCCGGCGGACCTTACCAAGATTACTTGGGCAAACCCCTGATATCCGATTTTTACAACGACGCCCAGCCCATCGACCAGTTTGTGTTTAAGGACACCGATGGTACCTATTATTTTTTCTATGGCGGATGGGGCCATTGCAACCTTGGGGTACTGAACGACGATTTTACGGGATTCGTTCCTTGGGAAAACGGGGAGAAATTCAAGGAAATCACTCCCGAAGGCTATGTGGAAGGTCCGTTTATGTTTCTAAGAAATGGCATCTATTATTTTATGTGGTCGGAAGGCGGATGGACCAACGGTAGTTATAAAGTGGCCTACGCTATGGCCGATAAAGCGACAGGTCCCTTCGAGCGCATCGGGACTATTTTGGAATCCAAGGAAGGTGATATCGCCACCGGCGCCGGCCACCATTCCGTCATAAAAAAACCAGGTACGGACGAATACATCATAGTATACCACCGAAGACCCATCCCTAACGAAGACCGAGATCACCGTGTAGTGGCCCTCGATAAAATGGAATTCAACGATGATGGTACCATAAAGCCGGTCAAGATGACTTTTGAGGGGGTTCAATTGAAATCCCGATAACAGGAGTAAGCGATCTGCTCAAAATTAAGGTAAGGAATATGCAATCTGTACTCAAAATCTCCATGCTATTTGTGATGTTGGCGCTACTTTCTGTCGCTTCGAACAAGAAAGTGGCGCCCACAGCGGAAAAGCCCCATATTATCATTCTCTATACCGACGATAGGGGTATTGGCGATCTGTCATGTTATAATAGTGGCTGGGTGCAAACACGGAATATAGATAAATTGGCGGCCGAAGGAGTTTAATTCAACATTTACTATTCCGCATCCCCGGTTTGTTCGCCCTCCCGCCCGGCCATTACCACCGGCTTATTTCCCACAGAACATTACTCCCACCGTCGGTTCCAGTATTCTGCCCATCCTGTGGGGCATCCAGAAAACCGGTACCCAAGATCTCTATTTCTGGGAACATTTCGGTTCCAACGCCATCCGGAAATGAGACTGGAAACTTGTCAAACTATAAATCATAACAGCGAGTGGGAGCTTTACGATCTTTCCCAAGACCGCACCGAAACGAACAACCTGGCGGACGCACATCCCCAGAAAGTAAAGGAACTGAAAGAGCAATGGCAAGGTTTGGCGAAGGAATATCATGCGCTGCCGGCACCGGAGTAGGGCATTGACGAAGCGATGAGCGACGATGACAGAACCGCTCCGGAATCAAAATCCGCCGATTACTGTAATGTAATCAAGGTTTTTTACCTTCTGATCATGCATTTTCATGGCGACAGAACAAAATAGCTTATTTTTAGGATCAAAATAACCTATTTCAACACCATGCCATTCCCCAAAATCGCAATTTTATGCTTAGTGGTCTCGCTAAGCTTCTTGGGTGCCGATGCCCAAGATTCGTCCGCCAGCACTGGCTTAAGTAAACGCCCCGTAATGGCCGCTACGGTGCTAGAGGATAGTCCCGTTATCGACGGCAACGTCCTGAACGACGAAATTTGGCAGGGGCTCACCCCCTTTGGCGACCTGACCCAGGCCCAGCCCAACTTTGGGAGGCCGGCCACCGAGAAGACCGAGATCCGGGTGGGCTATACCCCCGAAACCTTCTACCTAGCGGTGGTCTGCTACGATGCGCAGCCCGAAAACCTGGTCGTATCCGATGCCCGGCGCGATGCCAACCTTGACAATACAGATGCGTTCGTATTTATTCTGGATACCTATAAGGACGGCCAGAACGGTTTTATTTTTGGGACCAATCCTATCGGGGTAGAATACGACGCGCAGGTCGATAACGAAGGGCAGGGTAATACCAACGTAAACCGTCAACAGGTAGGTACGATCGGAGGCTTTAACCTCAACTGGGACGGCGCATGGGAGGTAAAAACGGAAGTAGGGGATTATGGCTGGAGTGCCGAATTTGCCATCCCCCTGAGTACCTTACGCTTTCAGACGGGCAAGGATTGGGGCGTTAATTTTCGTAGGAATATCCGCAAGTCCAATGAAATTGTTTATTGGTCGCCCCTCCCGGTCAGTTTTGACCTGAACCGGCTATCCTTGGCGGGCACCTTGACCGGGCTCGACCTGCGCAGTCCGGGCAACCTAAAACTTATCCCCTATGTGCTGGGCCAACTTTCAAGGGATTTTACGACCGCCGACTCCAAAGCCGATGTCAGGTGGGAGGCCGGGGGCGATATCAAGTACAGTATTACCCCGAGCTTGACGTTGGACCTGACCTACAACACCGATTTTGCACAGGTCGAGGTCGATGATCAGCAAGTAAATTTAGATCGTTTCAATCTCTTCTTTCCGGAAAAGCGGCCGTTTTTCCTTGAGAATGCCGGGCTTTTCAGCGTCGGTAACCCGGGAGAGGTCGACCTGTTCTTCAGTCGCCGTATCGGAATCGGCGAAGACGGCACCATCGTACCGATAATAGGCGGCGCCCGATTGTCCGGAAAGCTAAATCGTACCAACGTGGGGCTGCTGACCATGTTTACCGAAGAAGTTGCGGAAGCCGGTATTCAACAAAACAACTTTAGCGTGGGGCGGGTCAACCACGAATTTAAGGGGAGGTCGGCCCTTGGGGCGATGTGGGTTTCTAAAAAGGGACTCCAAACCGATGACAATTTTAACCGTACCATCGCTATAGATGGCAAATGGGGATTGGGCCGCAAGGCCAGGCTCTCGGGTTTCTATGCCCGATCGGCCGATGCCGAGGATTCCCGCGACGGACATGCTTTTCTTTTACAGTCCGATTACAAATGGAACAACTGGGAAATGAAAGCCGCCTACACCGAGGTAGGGGAGGGCTTTAACCCCGAAGTAGGCTTTTTGCTCCGGCCGGCCTTTCGCAAGCCCGAAGGTTTTTTGATGTACCATTTAAGGCCCAAAAAAGAGGATGCCAAGATATTGGAGTACCGGCCCCACGTCTCGTACCAGGGCTATTGGAATTTCGACGGTTTTCTGGAAACCGGTTTCCTGCATATCGACAATCATTGGGAGTTCAAAAACGGAATGGAAATCCATACGGGCGTTAACGTTACGACCGAAGGGGTGATCGACCCCTTTGAAATTTCCCCAGGGGTAATCGTAGCCCCCGGAACCTATAGGCATGCGGAGGGCGCACTTGTTTTTTTTACCAATCCGAGCAAACCGGTATCCGTGAATATACGATCGGTCAACGGGGGCTCATTCGGGGGTACCCGCTCCATCAATAGCGGTACGTTGTACCTCAGGGCCGGCGACAAGTTCAACGCGGCATTTACCTATCTGTACAACCGTTTCGACCTGCCCGTAGGCAATTTTTCCGCCAATGTGTTCCGCAGCCAGATCTCGTATTCCTTTAAGCCCAATATCTACCTACAAGGCCTGGTACAGAACAATACGGTGGACAAGCTTTGGTCCTTCAATTTCCGTTTCGGTTGGTTGCAGCGGGCCAATACCGGCCTGTTTGTCGTCTATAACCATAACCTACTGGACGGTGGCCCGTTGAACAATAGCTTTCTCATAAAATATACAAGGATGTTCGATTTGCTGAAGTAGCACATTCCAACTTCGGACATCCCTTTAATAAAGAACCGGAAAAAGGGGATAAATAGGAAAAAAAAGGCGAAAATGGACAAGAAAAGTATTTTGTGGGCCATATCCTTGCTATTTATTATGGTTTCCTGCAAGGAATACCGTGCGGAGCACGCAATGATGGAGACCCAGGTCGTGCAAGTCCCCGGTTCAACGGCAACAAATACCCATTATCTCGGCAACCGCGCCCCCTTGGCCCCGAGCGCCTTGATCAAACTTCCCTTGGGCGCCATAAAGCCCGACAATTGGCTCCGGGAATGCCTGCAACGCCAGGCCGACGGCCTGATGGGGCACTTGGGCGAGATCAGTGCCTGGCTACAAAAGGAAGACAATGCCTGGCTTTCCGAAGATGGAAAGGGTTCCTGGGGCTGGGAGGAAGTGCCCTATTGGCTGAAGGGCTACCTGAATACCGCTTATATTCTGGACGACGCAGCGATGAAAAAGGAAGCCCAGGTGTGGATCGATGCCGCCATTGCCAGCCAACGTCCCGATGGTAATTTCGGGCCCATCATGGTTTCGGACAAGGATGGCACACAAGACTTTTGGAGCAATATGATCATGCTCTATTGCCTGCAATCTTATTATGAATATACCAAGGATGAACGGGTCATTGATTTGATGACGAAATATTTTAAGTATCAACTGAGCCTGCCCGATGAAAAACTCCTGTCAAAGACCCAATACTGGCAGCGCATCCGGGCCGGTGATAACCTGCATAGTGTTTTATGGCTCTACAACCGTACGGGGGATAAATGGCTGCTAGACCTAGCGGAGAAAATCCATCGCAATACGGCGCCTTGGGAGAAAAGGGACAATACCCTGGAGGAAATCGGCAACTGGAAGGAAAAACGCGAAGGCACTGAATGGCCCGACTGGTACGGCAATTTGGTCGATTGGCACAATGTAAACATCGCGCAGGCCTTTCGCGAACCGGCACAATACTATCTGGTAAGCCATAAGAAAAAGGACGTAAAGGCCACTTATGACAATTTCGATATTGTTCGGGAGCATTTCGGCCAGGTGCCCGGCGGCATGTTCGGGGCCGACGAGAACGCCCGTCCCGGCTATGCAGACCCCAGGCAGGGTATTGAGACCTGTGGCATGGTGGAACAGATGAATTCCGACGAACACCTGCTGCGCATCACCGGCGATATCTTTTGGGCGGACCATGCCGAGGAGGTAGCCTTCAACACCCTGCCTGCCGCTTTGATGCCCGATTTCAGAAGCTTGCGATATATTACGAGTCCGAATATGGTCTTGAACGACGATAAGAACCACCGTCCGGGCATTCAGAACGACGGTCCCTTTTTGATGATGAACCCCTTCAGTTCCCGTTGCTGTCAGCACAACCACGGGCAGGGATGGCCCTACCTGACCGAGAACCTCTGGATGGCAACGCCCGATAATGGGTTAGCTGCGGTCATCTATGCCGCGAATACGGTATCCGCTCAGGTAGGCGAGGGTGCCATGGTCGATATTACGTTGAAATCCGATTATCCCTTTGAGGATGATCTCACCTTTACTATTAGTAGTGATACGACCGACACCTTTCCGCTGTATTTCCGGATACCCGCTTGGTGTAGCTCCCCCGCCTTGACCCTGAACAAGGAAAAGATGGAAGTAAACGTCGAAGCCGGCCAATATGTACGCATAGAACGGCCCTGGACCGACGGCGATGTGGTTGTATTGTCCCTTCCCAAAAAATTGAAAGTCCGCCGATGGACACATAACCACAACAGTGCCAGCGTCGATTACGGCCCTTTGACCTTTTCCCTGAAAATAGGGGAGGAGTATGTCGAAGGGGCAAGCGACAAGACCGCCGTGTGGGACTCTAAGTGGCAAGAGGATGCCGATGTCAGCCAATGGCCCTCCTTTGAGATACATTCGACCACCCCTTGGAACTACGGGCTGGTGTTAAACGAATCCGATCCCAGCAGTTCTTTTAAGATAGAGACTAGACCCTGGCCAAAGGATGATTTCCCCTTTACCCCGGAAAGCGCCCCGATGGTTCTTAAGGCAAAGGGCAAACGCATTCCGAGCTGGACTATTGATAAATACGGCCTGGCGGGCGAATTGCGAAATAGTCCCGTAAAATCGGGGCAACCTGTAGAAGCTATCGAACTCATTCCCATGGGTGCGGCGCGGTTGCGGATCAGTGCTTTTCCGGTTATAGAGGTTCCCTAACTTAGACACGGTTGTGAAATCTATCCTTTATTTTTCCTGGCGGACGAGCATGAAAATTCTAATTACAAATTTCAAAACACCGACTTACATCTTTAAGAATGGGAAAGCCTTCGACGAACGCTCGGCGAACATCTGTTTAATGAAAGCATATCCGCCCCATTTTCAATCCTTAAAACGGGTTCTGCAACAAATCGTTGAACAATTGAAAGATATCGGATACTGGAACCCTTCTCCTATGCCTACTTTTGGAAAAAATAGTTTCCCATGAAATATTTTTTAGTCCCCGGTCTGTTATGGGTGTCCGTGCCTTGGCTTTACTGCCAAGGGAAATGGGTCTATCTCCAAGGGCCGCCCCATGTTCCGATCAGGTCGATACATTTAGAACGGTCAAGGAAGAACCCGCAAAAAGAAAAAAAATGAAATCAATACTGGTTGCCTGCATCAGCCTCGTACTCGGTTTGTATGGCTGCTCCGGCGAAAAGGAGAAAAAGTCCGATAGTTCCGCAGATAAC
Source organism: uncultured Flavobacteriaceae bacterium (assembly GCA_963734985.1). Taxonomy (GTDB): domain Bacteria; phylum Bacteroidota; class Bacteroidia; order Flavobacteriales; family Flavobacteriaceae; genus Pricia. Next base: position 747,100 of record CAVTJB010000001.1, on the reverse strand, counting down.
CCAAAAGGCCAAGTAAAAACCTTCACCAATCCACTGTTGCCATCAGGTCCCGATCCCTATAGCACCTATCATAACGGATTCTATCACTACACCAGCACGGAAGGCAATAAACTGGTGCTAAAAAGGGTAAAAAACCTGGCCAATCTCGAAGATGCCGAGGTCAAAACTATCTGGACACCGCCCGAAGGAACCCCATATTCCCGTGACATTTGGGCGCCCGAAGTGCACTTTATCGACGGTAAATGGTACGTATATTTTGCTGCGGACGATGGAGATAACAAGACCCACCGAATGTACGCCGTGGAAAACACCTCTGAGAATCCTTTTCAGGGCACCTTTGAGTTTAAGGGAAAAATAGCGGCCGCAACCGATAAATGGGCCATCGACGGCAACGTCTTTCGATATAAAGGCCAATTGTATATGATATGGTCGGGTTGGGAGGGCGATGATAACGGACAACAGGATATCTTTATTGCCAAAATGAAAAATCCCCTCGAAATCGAGGGCAATCGGGTAAAAATTTCTTCGCCCACCTATGATTGGGAAAGGCATTGGGATACCGGTACATCCCTCAAAAACCCTCCCGAGGTATTCGTCAACGAAGGGCCCCAATTTTTATCCCATGACGATAAGATTTTCATTGTGTTCTCCGCAAGTGGCTGCTGGACGGATTTTTACAGTCTGGGACTGCTAACCTTTACCGGTACGGACAATTTACTGGATCCGGGGAACTGGATAAAATCCGAAGAACCCCTATTTACCCAATCCCCCGAAAACGGGGTGTACGGCCCCGGTCATAACTCCTTCTTTACATCACCCGATGGTACGGAAGATTGGATTCTCTACCATGCCAATTCGAAACCGGGGCAAGGCTGTGGAGCCTCACGCTCGCCGAGAATGCAAAAGATCGAATGGAACGAAAAGGGATATCCCGTTTTAGGCAAGCCCGTATCGGAAAAGGAGGAAATGAAGATTCCTTCGGAGTAACCAAAAACGAGTCCCACAAACCACAGAAAAAAATGGATATGAAAACCCTGCAAAAACTCTTGATTTTTATTGTAATGCCCTTGGCTCTTTTTGCCAGTATGCACCGGTCAGAACAACGATTCTACCGATCTTGTGAATTGGAAGAACAAGGGGCAAGTTTATCATGGCAATGCCTAAAAATTCCAGGAAGCTGCGCTACTGCGTTTCTCGTCTAATTTTTTAACGCTTTTATCTCTAGAACCCATAAACTATATACCGATGAAAAAGACACTATTTAGTATTCTTCTATTAATGATCACCATGGCTGCGACCGGCCAGGAAGAACTTCTCGAAAAAAATAAATGGTCCCGCGAAAAAGCCCATGAATGGTACGCCCAACACGACTGGATGACCGGTGCCAATTTTAATCCCAGTACGGCCATCAACCAATTGGAAATGTGGCAGGAAGCTACTTTCGACCCCGAAACCATAGACCGTGAACTGGGCTACGCGGAAGGTATCGGCTTTAATACCATGCGGGTGTACCTGCACAGTCTGGCCTATAAGGCAGATCCCGAAGGCTTTAAGAAACGGGTGGACACCTACTTGGGCATTGCCGATAAACATGGCATCAAGACCATTCTACTTTTTTTTGACGATGTTTGGGGTAAAACGCCCCATATGGGGAAACAACCAGATCCCATCCCCGGCACCCACAACTCCGGTTGGGTACAAGATCCGGGAGATCCCGCATCGAAAAACGAGGAGAATTTTCCCGCTCTGGAAACCTATGTCAAAGACATCCTAAAAACCTTTGCCAACGACCAACGGGTACTGATGTGGGACCTGTATAACGAACCGGGCAACACCGGTAAGGGCACCAGTTCGATGCCCTTGCTCAAGAACATTTTCATTTGGGGACGGGAGGTCAATCCCAGCCAGCCATTGACAGCGGGACTGTGGGCATGGGATTTCCAGGAACTGAACACCTTTCAGGCCCTGAATTCCGATATCCTTACCTACCACGACTATGAAGGCCCCGAACAGCACCAGTTGATCATCAACCTATTAAAAACCCATGGCCGCCCCATGGTCTGCACCGAATACATGGCGCGTACGAATAATAGCCGTTTTTCAAATATTCTTCCTATCTTGAAAAATGAAAATATCGGGGCCATCAATTGGGGCCTGGTCGCCGGAAAATCCAATACTAAATACGCGTGGAATACCCCGATCAAAGACGGAGGAGAGCCGGCGGAATGGTTTCATGAGGTTTTCCGGAAAGACGGAACCCCCTATCGACAGGATGAGGTGGACCTGATAAAAAAACTGAATTCAGAACCCAATAAGGAAAACAATGAAAAAAAGTAAATGGTGCGGGATGGTCGGCTTGACCCTAATGATGGCATTCACAGCCTGCAAGGATACTAAAAAAAAGGAAGAGATGAATGAAGATACCCCCTCCGAAAAAAATGGTCGAGACCGACCTAAAAGAATCCGATTTCGATACTGAAATCGATGGGAAGCCCGTCAAACTATATTGGCTCAAAAACGGAGATTTGCAAATGGCAATGACCAACTACGGGGCGCGGATAGTGGGGCTTTGGGCTCCGGACGAGAACGGAAAAATGACCGATGTCATCATCGGTAGGGGCAGTGCCAAAGCCTATGTTGACGGCCCCGAGTCTTATTTCGGCGCCACCATCGGCCGGGTAGGCAACCGGATCGCCAAAGGCAAGTTTAAGGTCGAGGGGAAGGAATATTCCATTGTGCCCAACAACAACGCCAACGCCCTGCACGGCGGAGAACACGGGTTTCAGGACAAGGTCTGGGAAGCTGACCAGCCGAACGATTATACCTTAGTACTGGAATATACTTCTCCCGATGGCGAGGAGGGATTCCCAGGGGAACTTGATGCGAAAGTCACCTATTCCCTCATCGATGACCATACCTTGAAAATAGAATATGAGGCCACAACGGACGAAACCACGGTAGTCAACCTGACCAATCACTCCTATTTTAATCTCAATGGAGAAGGCAGCGGCACTATCCTGAACCATAAATTGCAGATCTATGCCGACAAGTTCACACCCGTTGACGAAGGTCTTATCCCGATCGGCGAATTAAGGGATGTCAAGGGTACACCCTTTGATTTTACCAGTCCGCATACCATCGGCGAACGTATCGAAGCGGATAATGAACAGCTAAAATTCGGTGGCGGCTACGATCATAACTACGTGTTGGGCGGTCAAAGGCAAAACGGAATGAACCATGCCGCCAAAGTAATAGGCGACCAATCGGGCATCGTGATGGATGTATATACTGAAGAGCCGGGAGTGCAATTTTACACCGGTAATTTTATGGATTCCAAAAACACGTTGAAATCCGGTGCAAAAGATGATTTGCGAACTGCTTTTTGTCTGGAAACGCAACATTTTCCCGATGCCCCGAACCAACCCGATTTTCCGTCCATCGAGTTAAAGCCAGACGATACCTATCATACGGTTACGGAGTACAAATTTTCGGTTCAATAGTTTATAGGTTGTTTCCGTTAATCTCTGCGAGCCTCTGCGTAGCGCTATAGAGTGTCTAAAACAATAGGACGTTCGAGGAAAATTATCGCCTTTTTTGATAATCCATCCTGTTGTAATAATTGCATCTTTGTCTAGGTAAAATGAATGTCAATTCTAAAGTGAAAAACCGTGTGGTGAACTACATAAAGACTTGTTGCCACGTCATACTCATTATGGGAATATGTCATTTCCCAGTAGTAAGTTCTTCACAATCCGATACCGTAAAAATAAAGATCGATGCTAACGAGAGAATAGGTCCCATGGAACCAATCTGGGCCTGGTGGGGCTATGACGAGCCGAACTATACCTATATGAAGGACGGCAAGAAGCTGCTTTCCGAAATTTCAGCCTTAAGTCCGGTGCCGGTGTATGTACGGGCGCACAGTCTGTTGGTAACCGGTGAAGGTACCCACGCCCTAAAATGGGGCTCTACCAACGCCTATACCGAAGACGCAGAAGGAAATCCCGTTTATGATTGGACCATCGTCGATAAAATTTTCGATACTTATATGGAAAGGGGAATGAAGCCGTTCGCACAAATCGGGTTTATGCCCGAAGCACTCTCCGTCAAGCCCGAGCCCTATCGTCATTATTGGAAGCCGGGAATCGACTATGAGGAAATTTTTACCGGCTGGGCCTATCCCCCGAAGGATTATAAAAAATGGGCCGAACTGGTCTATCAATGGGTGCTGCATTCGGTGGACCGGTACGGTAGGGAAGAGGTAGAAAGCTGGTACTGGGAGCTGTGGAACGAACCCAATATCGAATACTGGCGGGGCAGCACCCAGGAGTATATCAAGCTGTACGATTATTCCGCCGATGCCGTAAAACGCGCTTTGCCGACCGCTAAAATAGGAGGTCCGGAAGTTACGGGACCGGGATGGGAGAAGTCCGCCGAATTTTTACGGGCTTTTCTAGACCATGTAAAGGGCGGCAAGAACCATGTATCCGGGAAAGTCGGCGATACCCCATTGGACTTTATTACCTTTCACGCCAAGGGCAACCCCAAGGTCATCGACGGTACGGTCGTCATGGATATGGGAACGCAGCTCAGGGATATCAGCAAGGGTTTTGAAATCGTGGCCTCTTACCCGGAGTTTAAGGATTTGCCCATAATCATCGGCGAGTCCGATCCCGAAGGCTGTGCTGCCTGTTCCGAGGCCGATTATCCCCAGAATGCCTATAGAAACGGAACGCTCTATGCGAGCTATACCGCGGCGGCCTTCGCCCGAAAATACGAACTGGCGGATCATTTCGGGGTCAACCTATTGGGGGCGGTCACCTGGGGTTTCGAGTTCGAAAACCAGCCTTGGTTCGCCGGATTTCGCGATATGGCCACGAACGGCGTCGATAAGCCCGTGCTCAATGTATTCCGTATGTTCGGCATGATGACGGGCGAGCGCCTACAGGTCGAACAAAACGATCTTGCCTATACCTATTCGGAAATTAGGGAAGCGAGCGTTCGCGACGCTGCAGATGTAAATGCCCTGGCGGCAAAATCGCAGCGTTCATTGGCCGTTATGGTCTGGAACTACCATGACAAAAACGATTTGGAAGTGCCCGATTCGCCCGTAAATTTGATGATAGAGAATGTACCTGCGGAAAAGGTGTTGGTAAACCACTATCGTGTAGATCAACAACACAGCAATTCCTATGCGCTGTGGAAAGAAATGGGTTCGCCGCAAAATCCGTCTCCCGAACAGATCCAAAGCCTTGAGGAGGCCGGGCAACTGGCATTATACGCTTCTCCGGAATGGGTCGAGATAAAAGACGGGAAATTCAGTTTCAAAATGCAATTGCCCAGACAGGCTATTTCTTTGCTGCGTTTGGAGTGGTAGGCAGAAAATGTATTCGGATGCAACGTTTCCTCCATGGAGCCCAGTGATGCTGGCCCATGCCGGCAGTTATAAAAAGGTTTTACTCCTTGATTACTTCATAGGCGACCGCCTTGTTGCCGAAAAAAGTAGGCACGACCAAAAGATTTTGCTCGGGTAGGTACACGAGGTCCGCCGCGTTCAGTTTATCGGCCTTGGTATCGATCAACTTTTTGGTTTCCCCGTTCGCCCGTACATAATAGATTTCCCCGTTCCAGTTCGAGATAATAAAATCGTCGTCATACGGTACTATTCCATCGCCTCCTTCCAGGCCATCGGCAATCTTCCGCAACGCCTTTGTTTTTTTATCTATTTCGTAAAAAATACCCTTGCCCATATCGACCATATACATCTTATTTTGATGGGCCAATAGGCCGTTGGGTTTTTGGAATCCGTCGTTTTCCAACCAAACACTGGCCTTACCGTCTTTAATCCGGTAGATCCTTTTGTTGTCGGAGTCGGAAACATACACCATCCCGTCCGAGTCAACGGTAATGTCATTGAGCATCCCAGCGTCCGCTACTTCGATGGTATTGACCACTTTCCCCGTTTTCGTATCGACCACTACCACTTTTTTCAGATCGGCAATATATAATTGATCATCCAGCAGCCCCAAGCCCTTAGGGGAATCCATTCCTCCGATGGCCCATTCCACTTCCAGAACTTTCCCGTCAAGCGAGATCCGGCCAATGGATCCGTTACCGTCCTTGCCGGCCTGTGGGTCGTTGATATTCGAAACATACAGCACATTGGCCTTCGCATCGAAGAGTACGGATTCCGGTTCTTTCAGGGTGGTAGGGGTTTCCCACTTTTCCTTTAAACTTACAGCTTGGCCGAAAACTGATGCGTTAAAGGATAAACAGAAAATCGACAGACAAAGAAGTAAACCATTTCTTGAAACAAAATTTTTCATAACAGTAGGATTAATGGTTAAAATTAAAAGAATTAAAACTCCGATAGTGCTTATAATCCCTGATGTCTAACAAATGACGTCTAACAAATATAGGAAACGGCTGGGATATTCATTGGCCGACATGGGCTTGAATGAAAAAAAAATTTCTTTGGTGATAAACGAATGAACCACCTCACTATTTTGAGGCGACGAATTTCAAACACACCGGTGCCCCAACCTGTATTTTCTCGCCCGTGGGGGTAAGCAATCCCGTTTTTTTGTCCCGTTTGAAAATCACGATCTCGTCATCACCGCTGTTGCCCACCAATAGAAAGTTCCCCGTCGGGTCCATGGCGAAATTCCGGGGAGTTTTTCCCAAGGTGGACTGCCGCCCCACCATCTTCAATTTACCCTTCTTGTCTACAGCATAGATTACCAGCTCGTTGCTGTTGCCGCGCAGGGACCCATACAGGAATTTTCCATCGGGAGAAATATGGATGTCGGCCGCGGCCGCGGAATCGCCTTTTTCCTTATAGTCATCGGAGCCCAAGGTAATGGTTTGTTTTATAGTCAATTTCCCGTTACTGTAATCGAAAACAGTCACATCACCGGTAATTTCCTGTATGAGGTAGGCGTATTTGCCATTGGGATGAAAGATGAAATGCCGTGGCCCGCTTCCGGCTTTGACCTTAATGAAAGCCGGATCGGCCGGAGCCAATGGATTCGATTTACCGGTATCGACGGTGTAGATAGTCACTTTATCCGTCCCTAGGTCGGGGGCGAACAGATAACGGCCATCCGGCGACAGGACCGTCGCGTGTACGTGAGGTTTATTTTGCCCTGTTCCGATACTTTTTCCCTCATGCTGGATCATTTGCAGGTCGGAACCCAACGAACCATCGGCTTTAATCGGTACGGCGGACAGGTTTCCCCCGCTATAGTTACCTACAAAAACAAAATTGCTCTTATCATCGACCGAAATATAGCAAGGAGCATCACCTCCGGAGCTTGCGCTATTGATAAAGTCCAGCCGGCCGCTAGAAGGATTGAAAGAAAATGCGGATACCCCGCCGTTTCCGTCACCGACCTCGTTGACGGAATAGACGAAATTGCCATCTTTCGAAACACACAGGTACGAGGGGTTTATGATTCCCGTAGCTTCTCCGCTATACTTGAATTCCCCCGTAGCACTGTTGAACCGGTACACATAGATGCCCTCGCTTTTGCCGGGTTCGGTATAGGTGCCGACCAAAAGGTTATACATAGGGTCGTCGGTCGGGGCCTGCCCTTCGGCGAGGGTATGGAAACCTAGGATCAGGCAAAGGAAAAAACTTGTCTTCATAGTAGTTCAAAGTGTTGTGGGATAATTCCGGATTACCCGGCTTTCTGATGTTCCCTTAAATATAGTTACTTTTTTAAAATTGGAAGATAGAATTGTATTCCTGGGCCCTTGGCTTAAATAACCTGAGCCGTAATAAAATTCAATTTTATATACCTTGCCAGCGGCATTTCGGTGTTCTCTATCTTTGTTCACTTCGGTAGGGCGAAGGCGATATAGTTGCCCCCCGGCTTTTGTCCCCGTTCGCCACCCGCCGCTATCGCAATGAATTGCCTGCCATCGACCTCGTAGGTGATCGGGGTTGCAAAACCGCCCGCGGGAAGCTGGTATTCCCAAATAACTTTCCCCGTCTTTTTGTCAAATGCCCGAATGCGTTCGTCCTTGGTTCCGGCGATGAAGACCAGGCCGCCGGCAGTGACCAAGGGGCCGCCATAGCTTTCAGTGCCTGTGATCGGTATTCCTTTTGCCGTAAGTTCGGGATATTCTCCCAAGCGTACCCGCCAAAGGTATTCGCCCGTGTTGAGGTCTATGGCATTGAGGGTGCCCCATGGTGGTTTTAGCCCGGGATATCCGTCTTGGTCGCTGAATTTCTGCCACACCTTAATCAGATACGCAGGTTCGAAACCAAAGTTTTTGTGGGTTTCTTTAAGAATCTCATCGCCGTGTTCACCGACGATTTTTCTTTTATTCCGGGCCGAACGAGGGTCAAAGAGGAAATTTACGATGCCGTCCCGCTCCTTTTGTGACAGCTGTCGGAAAGAGGGCATACGGCCGTTTCCCATTTCTAGGATATCGTCGACCTGCTCCTTGGTGAAGCGTTCCCCGATTCTCGTTATATCTGGAAATTCCGTTCCGCTGCCTTTCCGGTCGGGGCCGTGGCAAGAGGCGCAGTTTTTCGTATAGAGCGCATTTCCGTAGGAAAGCGAAGCGAGCTGTTCTTTGCGGCTCGTACTATCTATCATTTGAAGTATCCATGGATTGTCGTTGGCGTTCTGGTACAAGATTCCCTCTGGGTCGATGGCATTGCCGCCCCATTCCGCACCCCCGCTATATCCGAAAAGCAGCGAGCCTTCTTCGCTGGGCGGGGTGAATTTGTTGTCGGTGTCGTATTTTAGAAATGCTTCCTTTGTGTAGGCGGTTGATTCGGGAGATATATCGCTGATATCGTCCTCGGTGTAGATTTGCCGGGAGAACGGGGCGGGTTTTAATGGGAATTTCTGTACCGGCCACAATTCCTCCCCCGGCAGACCCTTGCTCCGGCACCGGCCGTTCCTCGACGGGGATAAACGGATTCACCCGTATCCCGATCCAGAACATACACAAGTCCGTCCTTGGTCGTCTGCACAACGACATCCAACCGCTTTCCGTTGTGTTCGATGGTCGTGAGATTCGGCGGAATGGGAAGGTCCCGGTCCCAAACATCGTGGTAAACGGTCTGGTAGTACCATTTTAACTCTCCGGTTTCTGCATTTAGGGCGATGATGCAATTGCCGAACAAGTTCCGGCCCTCACGGTTGCCGCCATAGAAATCGGATGCGGGCGATCCGGTGCCGAAATAAACCTCCCCGCGTTTCTCGTCGAGTACCATGCCTGCCCAACTATTCGCACCGCCGACTTCTTTATAGGCATCTTTAGGCCAGGTTTCGTACCCCGGTTCACCGGGGTGGGGAACGGTATGGAACACCCATTTCAGTTTTCCCGAAATTACATCAAAGGCACGGATATGGCCGGGGGCGGCATCGCCGGATTCGGATACGCTGGAACCGATGATGAACGTATTTTTGTAGATGATACCGGGACTCGTGGCCCTGACGCTCAAGGAATCCGTATCGCCTTTGCGGTTGGTCGAAAGGCCTTCATGCAGATCCACCTTTCCGTGTTCACCAAAGGCGGAGATCTGTTTGCCATTATCCGCGTTTACGGCGTACAGTTTGGAACCGACCGTATAGAGAATGCGTCGTTCTTCATCATCTTCCCAGTAGGCAATCCCCCGGCTTACGTTTACATCGTCGTTCAGGGCGTCGAATTTCCAAAGTTCTTCCCCCGTACCGGCTTTGAGGGCGAAAAGGTAGAGTTCGGGAGTGGTTCCATACAGCACTTCGTCAACCACGATAGGCTGGCATTGGATCTGCCTGTTCCATCCAGAGCCTGAACCGTTCGGATCAATGGGTTTCGTGGCATTATACATCCATGCCACCTCTAGGTTCTTAACGTTGCCTTTATTGATCTGGTCCAGGGGGGAATAGCGGTTGCCGGCCTTATTGCCCCCATATACCGGATAATTTTTACCTGTCTTATAGGATGGTTGATCGGATTTGCTAGTAGGGCCACCGCATGAAAACAGCCCCCCAACAGCTAGAAAAAGAAGGGTATATTTGGTCAAGTTATTAAACATAGATTACAAAGTATAGAATTCATAGGTAATCGTCCAAGAAAACGAATCCCCAGGTTTGACGTTAACATCAATATAAGGTTCGGGCGACAAGGTTTTGATCGCGGACCAAAACACAGCATGTGATAATGGCCGGTCACAGGTAATCAGTACCCCGGCACCGGTATTGGTATTTTCGACCCTTATATTGTAATCGTCCTGGGTCGCGCCGAAACCCGAAAGGTTAACGATCATCGGATGGTCCTTTTTCCCTAGTTCCTTTACAAATTTAATTTCGGTTCCATTTACCACTTCCGCAAAACCACCTAAGCGGGTTTCGTCCCCTTCAATGGTAAACGGAAATTTGATGGTAAACCCCGGACCGACATTCTGTTGATCGATAACAAAAAAATTATGATCAAAAACACGGGTCTCGATGTTGCTGTTTCCCTTGTTTACCAGGGCATGTTCGATAATTAACTTGTTGTCTCTTAATTTTATCGATTTATCGTAGGTGTATGGATATTTCCCTTTGGTTATTTGATGGGAAAAGCGAACCTCGTCATTTCTAGTTTCGACATCCCATATGCCATGCTCCAGAATTTCATAGGACTTGGAAAAGTGATATTCGGTGGTATCGGGCCGCTCCAAGATTCCCACTCCGACCTTTACGAAGCTTTCCCCGGGTTGGGCACGATCATATCCAATAGGATCAAATGCCTCGACAGGGCCCATTATCGCATCATGGATGGTAGGTTCATAGTGTTCGAACCACTTTCCGAAATAGGTATGGCCTTTGTATTCCAAACTGGGCACGACCCCGGCCCAATCAAATCTCGTGCCCCGGTAGTACCCATTTTCCGCATCGGGCAGATATATTTCACAAGATATATTTCCGTTGGAAATATGCGTTTTGGGCACTTCTTGCGAACAACCTGTCATTACGGTAATGCCAATTATTGCTGCTGTCAAAAGGTATTTATGAGAAAACTTCATGAGAAATCCGATATTAAATTTTTAGGTCAAAAATTGGCTGGCTCTCAATCAGGCCTATTCTACTATATGTCAAAAAGGGCTGTGTACCAGCAAGAAAGTGCGCCGGAATAAAGGGCATGCTTTTTCGACTTCCCCAAACCCACTCTGCTCAGAGAAGATATTTATCCCATTCAATTAGCATGTTAAGCGGTTTTTAAGGCCGGATTATGGTGCCATCCTCATTGCGCACCTGCCAGTTAGACTTCAGGTCGAGGGGGTATTTGGCAGCCTCCTTTTCATTCACTTCGACCCCGAACCCGGGGGCCTCGTTCACGTGCATGTACCCGTTTTCCATGGTCGGGCAGCCGGGAAAAACGGCCCTTTCCTCCTCTGAGAATTCCCTGCCCTCCTGGATCCCGAAGTTCCAAATGGCCAGGTCGATATGGGCCTGGGCGGCATGCCCTACCGGCGAAACGTCGCCGGGCCCGTGCCAGGCGGTCCGGATACCGAACCACTCGCCCAAACGTGCGACCTTCATCGCAGGGGTTAGCCCCCCGATCTGGGAGACATGGCACCGGATAAAGTCGAAATAATGGTGGGCCATCGGCTCCAGGAACTCATTGATGTTGTTGAAGAGTTCGCCCATGGCGATCGGTACGTTCGTGCTTTGGCGCAGTTCTTTCCACCAGCCCTTGTTTTCAGGGGACAAAGGGTCTTCGATAAAGAACGGTCGGAACTCCTCCAACTGGTTGATCATGTTGATGGCCTCGGTAGGTTGTACGCGTTCGTGGATATCGTGCAGAAGCTCCACCTCTTCCCCGCATTGTTTGCGTACCATCCCGAACATTTTGGGCACCGACCTGAGATAGACCTGCGGATCCATGTAATTATCATCTTTATAGGCATATCCGGCCGCCTTGAAATCCGGGGGCTTTTGATCCGTGCCCACGGCGCCGTACCCGCCTTGCTGGATCCTGACATGCCGGTACCCTTTGTCAATATATTTTTGAACGTCCTCCGCAACAGCTTCCGGGGTCCTGCCCCCCGCGTGGGCGTAGCAGGGTATCGCAAAGCGTGACCTGCCCCCCAGCAACTGATAGACCGGCATGTTGGCCCGCTTTCCCTTGATGTCCCATAGCGCCTCGTCCAGGCCGCTCAGCGCATTGTTCAGCACCGGCCCGTTGCGCCAATAGGAGCTGACGTAGAACGATTGCCACATATCCTCGATATTATCGACATCCTTGCCGACGCAGAAGTCGTTCATATAACTGTCGATCGCGGTCACCACGGCCGCTGCACGCTGCGTGAAAGTCGCACAGCCCAGACCATAAAGTCCCGGCTCGCTGGTTTCCACCTTTACGACGATCAGGTTGCTGCCCCGTGGGGCGGTAGCAATGGTCTTGACGTTCTTTATGGTTACAGGGGCCATCCCTTTGGCATAGTTCGGGGTTTCATAAGTTTCCGCGTAGGCGGGGGTGCTTGAGAAGAGGCCCAGGGCCCCGGCCGTTGTCCCAAGGCCGAGGGTCTTTAATAGGTTTCGGCGGTTCAATCTGTTTTCGGTATTTTCCATAATTTAATTGTTTTTAAATTTCAGTCGTTGATATAGGTCGTTTAAAATTTTGAGATAAATTTTATAAATAAAATCAAAAAGGGAATCCTCACTGTACCGGGATATGATAATAATAGGGCTAAAAATAGGGTTTTTCGCGCTTTTTATCGCTGTGGGCCAAAATAACAGTAAAATGGACATGGAATGTTTTTTATATTAATTCCGTTAAAAGTCCTCCTATTTTTCTTAATTTTCACAAATATACCCTAAAGCATTTCCGTAAAACACATTGAAATGAAATTGCAACTTCCCCCCCTTTACTATTTTGCCCTCGTCTTGATTATGGCATCCTGTGGACAACAACCGAGTCTTGGGGTCTTCGAGGAAAATGGAGATATTGGTCCGGTAAAGAATGCAGGTTCGGCGGAATTCGAAGGATCCACGGGAACCTATACAGTATCCGGCAGCGGCACCAATATGTGGGGCGAGACCGACGAATTCCATTTCGTATGGAAAAAGATGTCCGGCGATGTTTCCCTTGCCGCCGATATCGAATGGGAGGGCGAGGGCACCGATCCCCACCGGAAGGCCTGTCTGGTCATCCGTCAAGATCTGGATCCGAAATCGGTCTATGCCGATGTGGCCGTTCATGGCGACGGACTGACCTCCCTACAGTTTCGGGAAACAAAGGGCGGAACGACCCATGAGGTACAGGGCAAGGTTACCGCCCCGAAACGGGTACGTATCGAAAAGGAAGGTGATTATATATCGATGTCGGTCGCTGATGATGCTGGGGAGCTTACCTCCGCAGGGGGTTCCGTCAGGCTCCCTTTTAGCGAACCTTTCTATGTAGGCCTGGGCGTTTGCTCGCACAATGCGGATGTGGTCGAGACCGCTCAGTTCACGAATGTCGATATTGAGCAATCCGAAAAAAGTTCCGATTCGTCGGAGGAGGTAGAAAGTACTTTGGAGACGATTTCCGTTACCACCTTCGATCGCAAGATAGTTTACCATACCGATGACCATATCGAGGCGCCCAACTGGACCCCCGACGGCGAGACCTTGATCTACAACAGCGAGGGATCGCTTTATAAGATTCCGGTCGAGGGCGGTACTCCGGAAAAAATGGATACGGGCTTCGCCGACGGGATTAACAACGACCATGGCATTTCGCCCGATGGTACCCAAATGGCTATCAGCGACGGTTCCGAAGGTTCGGGTTCATTGATATATAAGTTGCCTTTTGAAGGTGGCACTCCCGAAAAGATTACACCTGTTGGCCCGTCGTATTGGCACGGTTGGTCACCTGACGGCAAGACCTTGGCCTATTGTGCGGAACGCAACGGCAACTATGATATTTATACCATTCCTGTAGAAGGGGGCAAAGAAACCCGGTTGACCGATGCCGAACTTCTCGATGACGGTCCCGATTATTCCCCCGACGGAGAGTACATTTATTTTAATTCGGCCCGTACCGGCACCATGCAGATCTGGCGGATGAAACCCGACGGCAGCGACCAAGAACAGTTGACAACGGACGAATATAACGACTGGTTCGCCCACCCGTCCCCAGACGGCAAATGGATAGTGTACATTACTTTCGGCACCGATGTGCCCCCCGGTTCGCATCCGCCCAACAAAGATGTGATGCTTCGGCTGATGGATCTGGAGACCAAGGAAATCAAGGTTATGGCCAAATTGTTCGGCGGCCAGGGTACGATAAACGTTCCCTCATGGTCTCCCGATAGCCAACGTGTAGCATTTGTAAGTTATCGGTTGAAATAAATTATAAAGTCTAAAAAGTGTACTATGAAAGCAAAAATAAATGGGTGTGGAATCAAAAATATGGCATTGGCTCTATTATGTCTCGTGGTATTCGGAAAGGTGAATGCCCAGGATCTCTCCGAAAAAGCAAATACCTTTTTGGGTACCCTTTCGGAGGAAATACGGGAAAAGGCTCTTTTTACGTATGAAGATGACGAACGGTACAACATGAACTATGTGCCCATGCCCAGAATGGGGCCCACTTTTCACGATTTCGATGAAACCCAAAAAGAGGCCGCGCTTGAGCTGTTAAAAGCCTGCATGAGCCAAGAGGGCTATGAAAAGACCATGGAAATCAGACAACTTGAAAAAGTGCTTCGTTCTATCGAAAACGATGACACCGACAAAATGCCCGACGGCCGCCCTAGGCGTGACCCTTTAAATTACCACTTTTGTATTTTCGGAAACCCTTCTCCCACCGAAAACTGGGGATGGCGGTTCGAAGGGCACCACGTTTCACTAAACTTCACCTCCGATGAAGGAAAGATCGTCTCGGCCACCCCTACCTTTTTAGGTTCGAATCCCGCTATCGTTAAAACAGGGGAGCATCGTGGGAAACAAGTGTTGAAAAAAGAATCGCAACTCGGGTTCGCCCTAGTCAATTCCCTGAGTGAAGACCAGTTGAAAACCGCCAAGTTTTCGGAAAAGGCACCCCAAGAAGTCATAACGGCCAACCATCGTGAGGTCGGTGAAATAGAAAAACAGGGAATTGCCTATGCGGACTTAAGCGAAGCACAAAAAAAGATATTCGATGAGCTGCTACAGGTATATGTCGGCAATTACATTTTCGAATTCTCGGAAACCCTGATGGCGAAGATCGAAAAGGCGGGCATTGAAAACTTGCTTTTTGCATGGGCGGGCGGTCTAAAGGAGGGAACGCCGCACTACTACCGCATTCATGGTCCCATGCTATTGATAGAGTTCGATAATACCCAGAACGATGCCAACCACGTGCATACCGTCGTTCGCGACCTTACCAATGACTATGGCGGAGATATATTAAAGCGGCATTATGAGATGGAACATCAATAAGAAAACCCTCAACGGATCGGCTTGACCATAATATCCTTATAGTAAACCACACTTCCGGGGTCATGACCTTGGAGAGCGAAAGTGCCGTGATCTAATACCCTGTTTTTCTCCCCGTCTCCCCGTTTGGGGTTGTCGGGCTCGGTATAGTCCACCGTAACGACATCATTTATCTTGACGATGATGCGGTCGCCATCTACCTTGATGTATTCGGTGTACCATTCGTTATCGGTCGCATAGTTCTCCTTCACGTCCACTATATTGTAAAGGCTTCCGGTGCGTTTCCAGTCCTCTTGCGAATTGTTGACCTGTATTTCGTAGCCGTAGTTGGGCCATCCTCCTTCTTGGTATCGGGTGTGGATATAAATTCCCGAATTGGCCCCTGGCTTGGTCATGACCTGTGCCTTGAACTCGAAATTCTTGAAATCGTGGTTTTCCACATCCCCCTGATAGAATAAATGCGCCGTAGGCCCCGCCACTTTAATGGCACCGTCCTCCACGGAAAAAGTATCTGCATTATTCCCCACTTTCCACCCGTCGAGATTCTTACCGTTAAAAAGCGGAATCCATCCCCCTTTTTTTTGGGCCACCCCCTGATTCAAAAATGACAGGCTGAGGATTACGGCCAACACGTATTTTTCTATATTTTTCATACCATAATGTGTTAAGGGTAGCACTGAATATTTAAAAACCAGCCCTAAAACTAGGTATAAAAGATGAATTTTGTGATTTAGAACCCAATAAATTCGTTTTCTTAGCAGATTTATTCTTAAAATTGGGAACATTTTATACTATCTAACTATGCGATTTATTTTCTTAAGAATACTTCCATTTTTGCTACCGATGTTGTTTATGATGGGATGTAAGTCCGAAACAAAAAAGGAAACCGCCGCCGATGACAAGCCCCGCAAGATCGAGATCCTCTTTCTGGGCCATGACCAGGAGCACCACAACTCGAGGGCTTATGAGCCCATTCTGGCCTCGGCATTGGCCAAGGACGGTATCAACTTTACCTATACCGAGGACCTGGCCGACCTGAATGCCGAAAACCTTGAGAAGTACGACGGGGTACTGCTCTATGCCAATTACGAAGACCGGCATCCTGCACAGGAAAAGGCCCTCGAGAATTATGTGAAGGAAGGCCACGCCTTTATCCCCGTCCATTGCGCCAGTTTCTGTTTTCACGAATCCGAAGAATTTATCGATATGGTCGGCGGCCGGTTCAGCAGTCACGGCACGGGCACCTTCACGGCGGACATTGTGAACAAGCAGCATCCCATCACAGAAGACCTACAGGAATTTTCCACTTGGGACGAAACCTATGTACACGACAAGGTGGCCGACGACATCACGGTACTGATGGAAAGAACGGAGGGCGACCACCGAGAACCCTGGACGTGGGTAAAGGATTATGGCGACGGGAAGGTGTTTTATACCGCTTACGGCCATGATGAGCGCACTTGGAACCAACCTGGCTTCCAAAAGTTAATGAAAGAGGGCATTTTATGGGCGGTAAGCGACAGGGCTAGGAAGAACTGGAAAGATTTTTCCGGGGATATCCCGACACTGGCCTACGAGCAGAAGGAAAACATCCCGAATTACGAGAAACGCAATCCCGCACCCAAATACCAGTTGCCCCTATCCCCAGAGGAATCCGCAAAGCTGATACAGGTACCGGTAGGTTTCGACCTGGAGCTCTTCGCCTCGGAGCCGGACATTATCAATCCCATCTCCATGGACTGGGACGAGCGGGGCCGGCTCTGGGTCATCGAAACGGTCGACTACCCGAACACGGTCCGGAACGACAAGGGCGTCGGCGACGATAAAATAAAGATCTTGGAGGATACCGATAACGACGGCAAGGCGGACAAAGTGACCGTTTTTGCCGAGAACCTGAACATCCCCACCGGCTTTACCTTCTATGACGGGGGTATCGTGGTCTCGCAGGCCCCGCGGTTTTTGTTTCTGAAGGATACCGATGGCGACGATAGGGCCGACGTACGGGAGACCCTCATCGAGGGCTGGGGTACCTTCGACACCCACGCCGGACCGTCGAACCTGCAGCGCGGCATCGACAACCAGATTTACGGAACCGTCGGGTATTCAGGGTTCGAAGGCAGTATTTTCGGAAAGGACCAACAGTTTTCGCAAGGGCTGTACCGCTTCGATCCGGGGCTGGAGACCTTCGAGTTCCTGACCAGTACCAGCAACAATACTTGGGGACTGGGGATAACGGAGGACAATTCCATTTTCGGTTCCACGGCGAACAACACGCATAGTGTCTTTTTTGGCATACCTAATAAAGACCTGACCGGCGTAGAGGGCATTGCCGCCCAGGGAAGCCAGAAGATCGACGGCCATTACGACATGCGGCCGATTACCCGGAACTACCGCCAAGTGGATGTGTTCGGGGGCTTTACCGCGGCCGCTGGACACCATTTTTACACCGCCCGCGATTATCCGAGCGAATATTGGAACAGGTATGCCTTTGTCTGCGAACCCACGGGCGGCCTGGTACACATCGCTAAAATCGAGAAGGACGGGGCCGGTTATGTCGAAAAGGATGGCGGCAACATCTTCGCCGGGGCGGACGAATGGGTCTCACCCGTCGAGGCCAAGGTGGGCCCAGATGGCAATGTTTGGGTAGCGGACTGGTACAACTTTATCGTACAGCACAACCCCACCCCGAACAGTGAACGCGGCGGATACGATGCCGAGAAGGGCGAGGGCAACGCCTATGTCAACCCCCTACGGGACAAATCGCACGGACGCATTTGGCGCATCGTCCCCAAAATACGGCAAGATTACGAAGCGAAGACACTGGACAAGGAAAAGCCTGACGAACTAGTGGACGCCCTTTCCGACGATAATATGTTCTGGCGTATGACCGGTCAGCGCCTGTTGGTCGAGCGCGGCAAGACCGATATCCTCCCCGAGCTGTATAAACTGGTGAACGATGATAGGGTTGACGGAATGGGACTTAATCCTGCCGCTCTGCACGCGCTTTGGACCATCGAGGGCCTGGGTGCATTGGAATCCGACCCGGAGGCCGGGAACGTGGTTGGCGGGGCCCTGTACCACCCCTCGAGCGCAGTACGCAAAGCGGCGATCCAGATCCTTCCGAAGAACGGCGCTACCGATGCCGCTCTGCAACGATCCAAGGTGCTGTATGACAAGAATCCGGGGGTACGGCTCGCCGCCCTGCTGTATTTTGCGGAACGCCCCGCCTCGGAGGATATGGGTAAAAGACTTTACGATTTAAGCAAGGAAAAGGCCATTGTTAATGACCTTTGGCTGTCCAAGGCGCTATACGCAGCGGCGGGCAAGCACCGGAACGGATTTATGACCGCCTACAAAAAAGACGATCCCACGGTAGGGCAACCATCCATGGCGAACGAAGAACGCCAGATGACGGCCTATGACGATACGGAATGGGAAACGATGGACCTGCCAACATCTATAGAAAGCGCGGGCCTTGATATGGACGGTGTCGTCTGGTTCCGGAAAAGTGTAGATTTATCCGCATCGGAGGCCGGAAACTCCGCCACACTTTCTCTCGGGCCCATTGACGACGGTGACATCACCTATGTCAACGGCCAAAAAATAGGGGAAACCAAGGACGATTATCAGAAGGGCAGGGTCTATACCGTTCCCCAAGGGGTTCTCAAGGCCGGCAAAAATACCATAGCAATCCGGGTGGAGGATACCGCCGGGGAGGGCGGACTGGTCGGCAAAAAGGACCAGCTATTCCTAAAAATAGGCAACAGGGCCATAAGCCTGAACGGAAACTGGAAATACGACGTGGAAACCGATTTTTCGAGCGGATCCACGGCTTTCGAAAAGTCGTCGATAGCCGAAGTTTTTTATGATACGTACAAAGACAAACCCGGCATGGCTGATACGGCCGGTACCTCCGGGGTCGGGGAGGGGGAAAAGCCACAGGTCGTGCTGATCAAGACCGTCAAGAACGAAATGAAATACGACGTGACGAAGTTTGTGGTCCAGGCCGGAAAACCGGTGGAGCTCGTTTTGGAGAACGTTGATTTTATGCAGCACAACCTGGTCATCGTACAAATGGGAGCCAAGGAAACAGTAGGTGCCGCCGCAGATAAACTGGCCGCCGACCCCAACGGCGCCGAACAGAACTACGTACCGAGAATGGGCGAGGTACTTCATGCGACCGCCCTGGTCGATCCGCAACAAAAGGCGGTCTTACGGTTTACCGCCCCCACCGAACCGGGATCTTATCCCTTTATCTGTACCTTCCCCGGGCATTGGCGCATCATGCAGGGGGTGATGAAGGTCGTGGAGAAATAGGCAATGAGGTATGAGTCCAGGGTCGTGATTAAAAAAAACAGTCTGATTCAAACGGAAAATAACAGCAGAAATTCTTTTTTTGAATTTGGAATTTGGATTTTGGATTTTGGATTATTTGGATTTTTTTCAACTTAAGCTCTTTTTAGGGCAAATGCATCACTAGATAAATGAGATTTTCTTATGGCAACGAATATTCAGTATGGCGTCAGCACTTGGCTCTGGCAGTCACCCTTCACCACCGAATCGATCGTCCTCTTCCCCAAGATTAAGGATATGGGATTCGATGCGGTGGAAATTCCCGTAGAAGATCCCTCCCTGATCGATGGCCCTTCGGTAAAAATGGCTTTGGACGACAATGGCCTGAAGGGATTGGTCTGCGGTGCGTTCGGTCCTACCAAGGATCTGACCGCGGACGATGCTTCCCTGCACGAGAATTGCTTCCGATATGTGCAACGCTGTTTTGACTTATGTAACGAATGGGATGCCAAATTTTTAGCCGGACCCATGTATTCCGCAGTCGGGAAAGCTAGAATGGTACCCGATGAACAACGGAGAACGGAGTGGGGGAGGGCAGTGACCAACTTGCGGAAAGTCTGTACGATGGCAGAAAAACAAGGACTGTCCATAGCACTAGAGCCCCTGAACCGCTTTGAGTCCGACCTCATCAATACCGCGGAGGACATGATGCGTCTCATCCACGATATCGACCACGAAAGTGCTAGGGTACTGTTAGACGGTTTCCACATGACCATCGAGGAAAAGAATATCCGTGAGGCCATAAAGGCTGTCGGCGACAGGCTAATACATGTTCAGGTCTCCGAAAACCACCGCGGCATACCCGGAACGGGACTCACCCCTTGGAAGGATTTCAAAGCCGGCCTACAAGAAATAAATTACGAAGGAACGATATCCATAGAAAGCTTCACCCCTGAGATCGAGGAACTCGCCGGCGCCGTCTGTATTTGGAAACGCTTTGCGGAGAGCCAGGACAGATTCGCTTCCGAGGGGCTGAAGTTTTTGAGGGAAGCCTTTGAATAGTAGCAGTTGGCAGTCGCAGGCAGCAGCAAAAATTTGTGGTTCAATCGCTGCTTTGCAGCTGTTCAAAATTCAAAGAAGTTTTTCATTGAACCTTAAACCTGCCGAGGGCAGAATTGAGCCTTAAATGTTTTCAGGCGGCAAAACGTTAACAACTAAATTCTAAATTATGAAACCAAAAATAAAAATTGCCATTGTAGGTCTCGGCTTCGGTGCCGAGTTCATCCCCATCTACCAAAAACACCCCAATGCCGATCTGGTAGCCATATGTCAGCGCAACGAAACAAAGCTCAACGAGCTGGGGGAGGCCTTCGGAATCGAAAAGCGATATACATCTTACGACGACCTCCTGAAGGATACCGACATTGATGCGGTACACATCAATACCCCCATTCCCGCTCATGGCGAGCAATCGATAAAGGCCCTTAAGGCGGGGAAGCATGTGGCCTGTACCGTGCCCATGGCGACGACTGTTGAGGAATGCGAAGAGATTGTCCGCCTGACGGAGGAAACGGGACTCACCTACATGATGATGGAGACCGTGGTCTATGCGCGGGAGTTCCTCTATATGAAAGAACTTTACGAAAACGGCGAACTTGGCAAGATCCAGTTTTTAAAGGCTAGCCACCAACAGGATATGGACGGGTGGCCCAACTACTGGCCCGGCCTGCCCCCCATGCACTACGCCACCCACTGCGTGGGCCCTGTACTGGCATTGACCCGGGGAGAGGCTGAATATGTTTCCTGTTTCGGGTCGGGAACCATCCGCGAAGAACTAATCAAGGAATACAACTCCCCTTATGCCGTGGAGACGACCCATATCAAGTTCCGACATTCTGACCTGAGCGCCCAGGTATACCGCTCCCTTTTCGATGTCGCCAGACAGTATCGGGAGAGTTTCGAGGTGTACGGATCGAAAAAATCGGTGGAATGGCCGTTGATCGAGGGGAAGCCCTTGGTAATGCACACTGCCAAAAAACCCGAACCGGAGATTCCCGAAGAAGTCGAGTGTCCCGATTTCGCCAAACTGCTTCCCGAAGAGATACAGCATTTTACCACCCAGGGAGTTTATGATGAAGACGAGCACCAGCACCTTTCCTTTACACAAGGGGCGGGCCACGGCGGATCGCATCCGCATCTGGTGCATGAATTTGTCGATGCCCTTGTCAACAAGCGTTCCCCCTATCCGAATGCGAGACAATCCGCCAACATTACCTGCGTGGGGATATTGGCCCATGAATCGGCTTTGAAAGGCGGGGAAATCATTAAACTACCGGAGTTTAGTTTTTCGGACGAGGTAAGTTGAGTAACAGTATTGATTAAGTTCCCTAGTCAATATCCTTACGTAAGCCGTTATGATTTTTCAATCAGACCCGTTCCGCTCAAAATAACCGCGGCCGCCTATAAGAATTCAGGTTTAAGTGGGAAAAACCTATAAAAGTAAGGGAATGTAAAGCGGCATCATGCCACAAAGGGTTTCTCTATTGAGGGGCTGGGCTGCGAGAACCATTCGGCCCCTTCGGCCGTCATATGTACACAATCTTCAAGACGTACCCCAAACTCCCCCACGATTGAAATAGTGGGTTCTATGCTAAAACACATGCCCGGCTTCAGTAGCCGCTCGTTTCCTCTTAAGGCGTTGCCCCATTCATGACCGTCCATTCCGATTCCATGGCCGGTTCTATGCGGCAATCCTGGCAGTTGGTAACCCGGTCCGAACCCGGCATCGGTGATCACCTTTCGGGCGGCGGCATCCACATTACCGAGCGGGGCGCCGATTTGGGCCGCAGCATACCCGGCCTCTTGGGCCTTTTTCTCCAGGTTCCAGATTTCCCTTTGACGTCCCGTCGGTGCGGCTCCAAAGACAATGGTTCGGCTTATGTCGGATTGATATCCTTCTACGGCGCAGCCACAATCCACTAACACAACATCTCCTTTTTTGAGCGTCTGGGGCTGGGTACTGCCATGAGGAAAAGCGGATGCCTCCCCAAAATTGGCCAAAGCGAATTCGTGGTATGCCCCCATGTCACCATGCGCCTTTGCAACCGCCCGGCTGAAATCGGACGGACTTGAACCCACTTCCAGCACACCCAGTCCGATTTGTATGGCACGCATTGTTATGTCCGTGGCCCTTTGCATAAGGGCGATTTCGGCAGGCGATTTTATGATCCTGCAAGGAATGGTAATCGAGTCGCCGCTGACCAATTCCAGATCAGGTGCCACTTTTTTTATCCCGTTGAAGATAAAGAAGCGCATTGTTTCCTCAACGCCGACCTTGCCCGAGGAAATTCCGGCCTCCTTAATTGCCAATGCAACTAGGGCATATGGATTTTCATCTTCCTCCCACTTATAAATTTTGGAACCTACCTCGATAATCTCCTTAAGACGGGGCTCCTCAAAAGCGGGGCAGATATAACTGATCTCGCCTGTAGCGGGAATGACGGTAACCAAGGGCCGTTCGCTCGGCCACCAGGATAGATTCGTAAAATACTTCAAAGATGTACCCGCATCCAATAACAGGGCGCCTATCTCCCCTTCTTGCATCAATCGTTGGGCTTTGCCAATCCTATTATTAATTTCGTCAAGGGAAATGGGCGAAATATCTTTGACCATAGGGGCGACACCTTCTTTCTCCGCCTCTGAATTTTGGGTGGGGGATGTCTGGGTACATGAATTCAACCCCGCAAGGAGGGTCACTCCAGCTCCTATAGCAGAAGTGTTGACGAAGTTTCTTCGATTCATTTTAGGGTTTTATGACTTTTATTTCTACCGTTCAGGCTGTTTAAATGTAGTAATTTTAATGTCATCCCCCGTTTTTCGTTCATTCGGTAAATCTCATCGACCACGGGAATTATAATTGGGCTATAGAACTTTTACTCAGGACCGTGCGGCTCTCTTCCTTTTTCCATTGTTATTTCTATGCTCAGCTTAACATCCTTCTCATATCTTTTTCCTTTAATCTCATCATGCCTATGGAAGCGAGGCGCAGGAATCTCTATTTCCACAGAATACTTTCCATCTTTCGGAATGTGGAAAAAGGCCCCATAATGGAGTAGAAAAGGATGCCATAAGAATGGGAAGTCGGTATCTATAATTAAATTTCTGTCTTCGTCATATACTTTGCCCTTTATCTTTAGTTCAGGAATGAAACGCTTATCTTTTTTATCCCGCACCACTATTTCGAGATGGGTGTTGTATCCTTCTTTAGGAGTTTTCCATTTAAGTTCTCCGCCTTGAAGCTGGTAAGTGCCCTCAGCTTCTTCGGAAGCCAAACTTATGATGTAATCATCCACCTCCTTTTCGGCATGATTGTCAATACTTTTCATGTAGTCCAAAGCATCAGAATAAGCCTTGCCCTGATTTTCTGCCAATTGCTTCTTTTCTTCGTTATCTTCAATTTTCATATTTTTAATTTTGAAAACAATTATTATTCAGTGAGTTTCAATACCTAAGATACCAAAAGTTCCGGCCTAAGAAGAACCTAAGTTTTTTAGCGTTAAAAATTACATCGTACCGGCACAAGAAGAGATCAAGGGGTATCGGCATCTGTCCTATAGTGCCGGACCTGTAGGTTTTTTGATATAAACCTTGTCTATTGCGCCTAGGAATGCATCTATAGGCGTATCTTCAGGAAAAGGTTCCAGGGTGCTCGGGCGAACCGGGACGTTTCCAGCGCAAGACCGTGCCATTGTTCCCTATTTGAAGCCCGTGCCGTGTACGAACTTTCCTAGCGCTTTACCCTGCTACCACTTCATCTTCTGCAACCATATCGCATTCTTTATAGCGAGCATCGCGACCCCCACATCGGCAAATACGGCCTCCCACATCGTGGCCATACCGCCAGCACCCAAAATTAAGACCACAATTTTGACTCCGAATGCCAACCCCATTTTCTGCCAAACAATTCGGCGTGTAGAACGGCCTATTTAAATCGCCCTTGCAATCTTGCTGGGCTTATCGGTCGGGATGATAACATCCGCGGTCTCGATGGCCACATCGCTACCTAGGCCCATTGCAATACCTTCATAACCTGTGGCCAATACTGGTGCATCATTGATGCCATCGCCTATAAGCGCTACCATGGAGTCGGGGAATCCCTGAAGTTCTTCGACTTCATTAAGTTTATCTTCGGGCAACATTCGACCTTTTGCCCAATTGCTTTCGCCAGTAATCGCTGCTGTATTAAAGGAGGCCTTTTCCGATAAAAGCTTTCCGTCTAACGGGATTTACTCATTCACACGAACCTGAACCTTTTCGCCTATCTCTACCGTTTCGGGATGAACGGAAACATAATCTTTATCACGATGTACCAAGGCTTTATTAGGGCGCACATCCAAAAGGGCTTTTATGTTGCCCTTGGCTTTTTTGACCGCGGCACTTTGAAAAAGTTCAACGACAGCGCAAAAGGGCATTACGGCCGCTCCCTCGGGATATTCGCCTATGGCAAACTCCCCCAAAGTGGAGATGGACATCAACAGGAATTCGGTAAAGAAATCAACGTTCAATATACTTTTCCATCCCTCTTTGATGACCGGAAGCCCTACCGGAATGTAGGCGACCATCTACCAAAGAAGACGAATACCACCTGAAAAATGTGGGAAGGTATCGAAATAATCCAAAGCTATACCCACCATCAGCATTACAAAGCTGAAAATGGCAAGTAGGTTCTAAATTTTGATTCTTTTTCGGGCCTGGTGTGGTTCTCGCCCTCATCCAACCTCGGCCGGTCGGCGTGGCTATGTTCCCCAGCATGTTTTTAGATCTCCATCTCCCGTAGGTTCTGTTTTTTCTTCATACCATTATTTTGTTTTAATCTTGTTCATCAAGGCCTTGATAAGGTTTATAATCTTTATCCCCGAATTCTTTTTCTATTTGCAGGGTGGTATGGGTTATTTCAAATTTATCGTGCAGTTGTTCCCGGATATCATATAAAAACTGATCCTTGTGACCCTTGGGAACGACCAGATGCGTAGATAGCGCGGTTTCGGTGGTGCTCATCGCCCAGATATGTAAATCGTGGACTTCTTCGACCCCTTCGATATTCCTTAAGAATGATTCCACTTCATCGATGTCAATGTTTTTGGGAACGGCATCTACGGCTATTTTTAGGGAATCACTCAGAAGGCCCCAGGCACTATATAAAATAACCAGTACAATGACCAGACTCAACGCGGGATCTATCCACGTCAAGCCCGTGTATTTAATTGCCAATCCGCCTAGGAGCACTCCTAAAGTTACCCCCGCATCGGCGGCCATATGCAAGAATGCGCCTCGAATGTTCAAATCACCTTTTGAACCTTTCCAAAATAGGAAAGCCGTTCCCGCGTTTACCACTAAACCGATGGCGGCTACAATCATTACGAGATTGCCGGAAATCTCCGCCGGGCTCTGAAATTTTTGAACAGCATCCCAAGCGATCAGCCCTGCGGCCGCAATGATTATAAACCCATTGATCATTGAGGCCAAAATCGTCGTTTTTCGTAAGCCATAGGTATAGCGTTTGGAAGGCCTTTTTGTGGCTATTTTGATTGCCGCCCAGGCAAGTATTAGACTGAAAACATCGCTTGCGTTGTGTCCCGCATCCGCCAAGAGCGCGGAAGAATTCGCAAAAAATCCGTAATAGAGCTCTACCACAACATAGATGGTATTTAAAGCTATGCCTATTCCAAAAGCTTTTCCGTAGTTCTGTGAACCGTGTGAATGATCGTGTGTCATACCTTAGATAAATCTTGCTGATTTGTTATAATATTATAAAATTAAGGGTTACCGGGATGCACTGGAAGTGCCCACCCAGCAAATTTTATGAGCTGGTTGGTATTGAGGTGGTTGTAAAGAGTCAAGCTCATTTCGGTAGGGCTGATCCCTTTACCAACACGAATTTTTTCGTCTTTATTCATCTTTTAAAGAATTGAACGGCACTGCATTTTTCACAAACTCCTTTTACCACAAGATTGACATTTTCTGCCACTTATCCTTCGGGCAGGTTAATATGGGATATTTTATGTCCGGGACAAGGTTGTCCGGTCAGATCTAACGAAGGCCTTTTCAATCTCCGTCATTGCTACGGCCCCTTCTTTTTTGGCCTTAAACCTGTATATCAAGATACGCATTGCCGTCGGGCGCCCGTAGTGGCCATCCAAAAATTTTCGATATCGCCCATGGTTAAATGGATCATACTTCTAGGGTTGCTTTATCGATTTTCCGGATTTGATTTGAAAAGCGTCCCCTACAATGGATAAAGAAATAATACCGTCACCAGGGGTCGGGGTTTTCCCATTTTCCAAATGATGGCGATTGCCGATTATGCATCTTCATTTGACACAGCCTCTCCAGCTTGACTACAGGACTGTGGGAAATGTGAAAATAGAGGGATGGCGATGATCATTTAGCTTTAAAATTACCGGTACTTCCGTCTTGTGAGAGGGTCATACTTTTAAATTTGGCATCGCTCAATGCCTCGATCACCGTTTGTACCCTATTGGGCTTAATAAATTCTTTTATCTCTTTCATTTTTTCTGATTCTATCGGTTAAACTATTCAGTGTTTTAAAACTGGGCATGTCAAAATGTTTACTAACAAATTAACAAACAGAATCAATAAGCCCGGAATATAAATTTATAGTAATCTGGGGTTTAGGAAACGTAATCGTCGTGTTCCATCTTGGGAGAACGACCCGTAACCCACTTGGTTTCCGAAGTGCACTTGTTCTGCCACATCTTTGACCAAAGTAGGCAGGCCTAATTTTCGATTACTATTTGGCGAATATCATCTAGGGAACGTGCCAAACCTTCCCCACGGATAAAATTGGCCATCTTGTTTTTTTCCAATAAGCACCCCCGGTATTCACATTGTTCTGTTGAAGGGCATCGACAACCCCGGCCATCGTAAATTCCATCGCGTTCAACTTGGCGGGATCAATGGCTATTCGTATTGCTTGATCTTTCCCCCGAAGGCATTGACTTGCACAACCCCTTCGGTAAGGGCCAATTGACGCTTGACGATCCAGTCATGAATAGTTCGCAGTACTGTTGGCGAATATTTATCTTCATAGCCTTTTTTAGCAACGCTCACCACCGAAAGGCCGAACGGTGATATGGAGCGAAGTCGGTAACGCTCGGCAGGTTGGCCATTGCCAGCTCGACCGGATCGGTCACAAATTGCTCGATATCTTCGGTGGCGAGATTGGGGGATTGCGTGATTACCTGTACCTGATTATTGGTGATATCGGGCTGAGCCCCTAGGTTAATGGTTGACATCCAACAGTGTCCGGTGCCCACAAGGGACAAGACCTCGCCCCACGATCAGCTTATTCTGTATCGAAAAAGCGATAATTTTATTGATAATTTCCCTTAACCTAATCCATATTGTTGTTACATTTGTACCTATGGTATCCCTACCTAATTTTTCCCGACGCCCCTTTTTACACTTAACAGTTACCGGGAAAAATTTAATTGCGGAACTTTCTACAATCGGTAATTTTTGAAGACTATTTCCCGAAAAGTCCATTTTTTTCCAAAAACAACACCAAAATAATCTTGATTTATGACTGGTATGTTGCAAACCTTTCCTAAAACAAAATTAATTTTAACTTTATTTATTTTACTCTTTCTGAACTTTCGCAATGCCTATTCCCAAAGTAATTTTTTCAGCTTAAGAGGAAAAGTCATCAATAAACAAGGTGAGGTAGTTCCGGATGCAAATATCTTTCTTTCACCGGGCAATAAAGGAACTACTTCTGATGAGGCAGGGGATTTTCAAATTTCAGAAATTCCAGTGGGTACATACGCATTAACCGTGTCTCATATTTCTTATCGCAAATTAAGCGAGGAAATCTCCTTTGAAAGCGGAGGGATATTGGAAAAAACCATTGTTTTGATAGAGAACAATAGGTCTTTACAGGAGGTAGCTGTTTTTGGAGAAAAAGAAACATCTTTTCGCACGGGAATAAATGGGACTTCTATTTATTCTGGAAAAAAGAACGAAGTAATTCATTTACAAAATGTTGATGCGGACCTTGCGGAAAATAATCCCCGGCAAATGTTCGCAAGGATTCCGGGAATCTCTGTCTGGGAAATGAACGGTACGGGCAACCAGGTGGGTGTAGCGACCAGAGGGTTAAATCCTCACCGCTCGTGGGAACTCAATGTGCGACAAAATGGAAATGTCGTCAATTCCGATCTGTTCGGTTATCCTGAAGCCCATTACAATCCGCCAGCTGAAGCCGTTGATAGGATAGAGTTGGTACGTGGATCTGGCGCTTTACAATACGGGCCGCAATTCGGAGGGATGCTCAATTATGTAATAAAGCAGCCCGATACCACCAAAAACATAACTTTTGAAACCCAACAGTCCGCTGGATCGTTCGGGTTGTCCAGTTCGTTCAATGCACTTGGCGGCAAGGTGGGAAAACTTACGTATTACGGTTATTATAATTTTAGACGGTCGGACGGTTGGCGTGACAACAGCGATTACCACTTTAATGCCTGGCACGCTGGTTTTAAATATCAATTTAACCCGAAAGTGGATTTATCCGCAGAAATTTCGCATATGGTGTATATAAACCATTTTGCTGCAGGTCTTACCGACGCTATGTTTCAGGAAAATCCCAGACAATCCAACCGCCCCAGAAATTATTTCAACCCCACGATTTATCTTCCAGCGGTTCATCTTAATATTAAGGCCAGCGAGAATACGCTAATTACGGCATCGACTTCGGCAATCTTGGGACAGCGCAATAGCGTTCAGTTTATAAATTTACCTACACTAAATGATACCATCGACCCCGAAACCAATCAATACAATCCCCGGCAAGTGGACAGGGATTACTATCATAGTTATTCCTCAGAAGCCAGAATACGCCATGATTATGAATTGTTCAACCGTAAGAGTCATCTTGTAGCGGGGGTAGGTTACGGAAACAGCAAAACCTTTAGAAGGCAAAAGGGGGAAGGGACTACCACCACCGATTTTGATCTTTCACTAACCTCCGATTACAAAGTGGATCTTACATTTCGTACTATAAACTATGCCGTATTTGCCGAGAACGTTTTTAATATTACGGATAATTTTTCCGTTACCCCGGGATTTCGGTTTGATTATATCAGTACCGATTTGACCGGTGAGATCACCGCTTTTGACACCCCTTCGGTACCTTTTGATTTAAAGCGGAACTTCCCTCTTTTTGGGATTGGGGCGGAATACGATTTCAGTTCCAATATAAATGCGTATGCTAATTTCACCCAGGCCTATCGTCCCGTCTTACATTCCGATATACTCCCTTCCTCACCATTGGACCGTACCGACCCCAACCTTGAGGATGCCAGGGGCGACAATTCAGAATTTGGGATCCGGGGCAGCTGGAAGAACGTTTTTCATTGGGATGTGAACTATTTTTTGCTGAGATATAACAATCGTATAGGCACACTGATCCAAAATCAGGGAACGCAAACAAATTTTTATAAGACCAATATAGGGAATACGCTAAATCAGGGTATAGAAGCCTATATAGAATTTCATCCATTTGAATTGCTGAATACAGGATCTGATTATCCCGACATAGGTATTTTTACCTCTACCGCCTTTAATTCGGCGCGTTACAAGCAAGGATCGGTTTCCTCGGGAGGGCAAAATATGGATATCACGGGTAACGATGTAGAGAATGTTCCTGCATGGATTTCGAGGAATGGAATTAATTGTCATTATAAGTCAGTTTCGTCAGCCTTTCAGTTCAGTTATGTATCTGAATCTTTTTCGGACGCTCTGAACACTATTTCATCTTCTACGGGAGTAAATGGGAGGGTTCCCTCTTATTTTTTGGTAGATTTTAACTTTTCGTACCAGTTCAACGATCACTATAACATCAAGTTTTCGCTAAATAACCTTACCGATGAAAAATATTTTACCCGTAGGGCAACAGGGTATCCAGGACCGGGAATCTTACCTTCCGACGGGCGATCTTTTTTGATATCCATCGGCGCCAAAATATTTTAGGGGAAACTGTTTTGAATATTCTACCGCCATGTACAGAGAAACAACCGATCCCCCCATCTATTTTTTCAACTGCTAATTTTGATTATTAGCCAAAGGAAGAATATTAACCAAAATAAGAGGATAATCGCACCTAATGCCCAGTTGTTCTTTTTGTTCCATTTATAGTCCATTGCTTTTACCGAACACTCCGCTTTCACATCTTCAGGGATAAGCTTAACAGCAAAATAAATACCGATCGGCAATAGAATTAGGTCGTCGAGATAGCCGATTATCGGGATAAAGTCCGGAATCAGGTCGATGGGGCTTAGTGCATAAGCTACGATGACAAAAATTAAAACTTTCGCATACCAAGGGGTTCGCTCGTGCTTATAGGCTAAATGAAGCATCAATAATTGCTGTTTTAGTTTTCTTGCCCACTCCTCTAACTTTTTCATACCAATGAAATTTTCAGATCATCCTACTAAATCAATCATCATCGCCCTCGCCCTTAGTGTGTTCCGCTTTTAGGTAATAAGCGCCTGAAAGTACCCTTATATCGGTATCGCGCAGATTATGGGCATTGGTTATTTGGGTGAAGCCATCTTCTTTTACCCCGTCAACACCTTTGTTTTTTAAAGGTCATCGTTTCTTCACCGGAAGATTCGACCTGCGTTCCCTCCGCGATAAAAAGGTATTCTGAATCCTTATCCCTGACAATTGCCGCATCGGGGTACGCTGGCCCGCGAACAAAAAAAAACACTTCCCGGGGCCCCCTGTCCCTTCTCTTGGTGTCCGGCTTACGTACGGTCTGTAAATGTTCACGATGACTGATGGCCTTGCTGTTTACCTTCTTGTGCTACATATATTCTTGTTGGCCGTAAATAACCGAAATTCCGGGTAATACAGCATAGAAACTTGATAAAAGAGGTCATCGCTGCCCCGTTGATCCATCCTAATTTTGTATCGAAAACAATTACGATTATAACAAGGTAACCGATTGCAATTGTTCAGATCTAACCCCGAAATCCATTTAGGTATGAAGAAGTTATTGGGAACATCGAATAAAAAAGCATTGATTGCACTGGCGATAGGAGGATTTGGAATAGGAATGACGGAATTCGTAATCATGGGCATTCTGCCCGATGTCGCAAATGCTTTACAAATAAGCATCCCGCAGGCCGGCCATTTTATTGCGGCCTATGCGTTGGGCGTGGTCGTCGGTGCACCGCTTTTGACCAGTATCGCCGGCAAGTGGCCCGCAAATAAGGTACTACTATTTTTAATGTTGTGGTTTACGGTCTTCAATACGCTTTCCGCATTTGCTGGAAGCTACGAAAGTTTGCTTGCGGTCCGCTTTTTATCGGGCCTTCCGCACGGGGCGTTTTTCGGTATCGGTGCCGTGGTAGCCGGAAAGCTGGCCAAAAAAGGTAAAGCGGCACAGGCCATAGCCACCATGATGGCGGGTTTGACGGTTGCGAACGTGATCGGCGTGCCTTTGGGCACCTACTTCGGACATGAATACCATTGGAGTATCGCCTTTTTGATCGTAGGCCTCGTCGGATTGCTGGCTTTACTGAGCGTTTATTTTTGGATGCCCCGTCTGGCCCAATCCTCCACACAAGGATTTACAAAGGACGTGAAAGTACTCAAAAAGCCCCGTCTTTGGAGCCTAATTCTGTTGACTACCATCGGAACGGGCGGATTTTTCGCATGGTACAGCTATATCGCCCCCTTGATTACCGAGGTGGCCGGCCATCCTGAAAGTATGGTGGGCTATGCCATGATCCTGACGGGATTGGGTATGGTCATCGGAAATTTTTTAGGTGCCATGCTGACCGAAAGGTTCGCGACTATGAACGCCATCATAATCGCGCTGACCCTTATGGTTACCGTATTACTGGCCAATACCTTTTTGGCCTCGGACAAAATCGCAGTACTGGTCATGACCTTTATCATCGGGGTTGTAGGTTTCAGTATCTCCACTCCCTTGCAAATGGCAATTATCAGGGCCTCCAAGGGTTCGGAAATGTTGGGCTCCTCCATGAACCAAAGCGCCTTTAATATGGGCAACGCCTTGGGAGCATTTTTGGCGGGGCTGCCTATTGCGATGGGCTATGGTTTTACCTCTGCCGACCTGGTCGGGGCCGCTCTGGCAGGTTCGGGAGTCGTAATCGCCGGAATCATAGTCCTCTCCGGAAAGCGGATTCTAGTAAAGAGACAACGGTGGGCCCTGCAGCATTGAATTTATCACCCGAATGAAATCGGCAATGGTCAAAGAGCTGAAGAAATATGTGGGCCTGGATGAAGGGTATCCAGGGAGGCAGTAGATTCTTGAGGATAATGGGGGTGAAATATTCGATTGTTCGCCCTAGAAAATTTGGCTTTGACAATCCTATTCTTTATTCCGTCAAGGGAAAGGGGCGAAATATCTTTGACCACAGGGGCGACACTTTCTTTGTCCGCCTCTGAATTTTGGGTGGTGGATGTCTAGGTACATGAAATCAACCCCACAAGGAGGGTCACTCCAGCTCCTATAGCAGCAGTGTGTACGAAGTTTCTTCGGTTTATTTTAGGGCTCTATGACTTGTATTTCTACCGTTCAGGCTGTTTAAATGTAGTAATTGTAAGGTCATGCCCCGTTTTTCGTTTAATCGGTATTTGTCATCAATCACAGGAATTGTCCCCATGATAGAGCCGTTCCGGGAATAGTGCCAAAGCACTTTTTGACCAATTGTTAGCCTTGCCCAAGTCCGGGAAAACCACGGGTGGGGGCTGTAGGAACCAAAAGGGATATGATTTGTCCCTAAAACATTAGGTTTCATTAACTTATTTATTTAAATGCCAGATTCAGGGGTAAAAACCTGCCATTTCATTGAACTACCTTAATTTTCTTAAACATTTTAGAGGCAATGATTATAAAGTTATTGATATTTAGTTTATTTTGGCGCTGCTGTCATATAACCGGATAATTTAGTAACCGACTAATCCTTAGCTATTTCATTGCTGATTATGACCTATGGGCTGAAAATCCATAGAGTTTGAATTCTAAAATAAAATTTTTGCACTGAAGTGATGTAAACTTTCTGTTTGGAACCGAGAATATCGGCTTTTGAGGCGAGATGCAGTCATTTACAAAAAGCATAGCAGGGCTACTATATTCAAAAATGACCAAATATATCCTCAAAATGGGATATATAGGTAAAAGAAGAAATCGAAATGAGTTCAATAACCCACGGATGAAAACGACCAACAAACCTGTATTATTTTGTGTACTATTTTTTATATGTGCGATTTATGGGCTAACTGCCCAAGGCTGCGTGGCCATTCGGCATTTTTCTTCATGTGTGGGTAGCAGTTTGGAAAGCAATCTATTGAATACGGGTGATATTCAGATTGGTATGAGCTACAGGTATTTTAAATCTTTTCGGCACTTCAGGGGCACCGAAGAAGAACCCGATAGGGTTACAACGAACACCGAAGTGGTGAACCACGCACATGCCTGGGATTTTTTTCTTACGTATGGACTATCCGAAAGATGGTATGCAAGTATAACTCTACCTACCGTAATCAATTCGAGGTCTTCGCTTTATGAACATGGTAGGGAGGAGCGAAATACTACTTTTTCGAGGGGTTTGGGAGATATTCGTTTGGGTATCGGTACTTGGATATTTGATCCAAAGAGCAATTTAAATGGAAATTTAGCAGTAGGTTTGGGCATAAAATTACCCACGGGCAATTACAATGCTTCCGATATTTTTTACCATGTTGGCCCGAATGGGGAACCACAGGTACGCCCCGTAGATCAATCTATTCAAATAGGCGATGGCGGATTCGGCATGACCCTAGATTTTCAGTTTTATCATAGGATTGTGCCGGACATTTTTGCTTATGCCAGCGGGTTTTACCTTGTAAACCCCAGGGAGACTAACGGTGTACGTACGTTTAGGGAAACCCTTAGCCCCGTTCTTCAAAATGAGGCGATTATGGCGGTACCTGATCAGTATTCGGTACGGGCGGGATTTAGCTATAGCATATCGCCGACGATATCCACCTCATTAGGCTCTCGTTTCGACTGCGTTCCCGTAAAAGATTTAATTGGAGGCAATGAGGGTTTTAGAAGGCCCGGGAATGTTCTTTCCATTGATCCGGGTATTGCTTTCATGACCGGGAACGTTTCGTTTAACCTGAACGTTCCTATTGCCATCCGTAGAGATAGGCCGCAAAGTGTAACGGATTTGCAAACCGAGGTACTTACCGGTGAACCCCGGAACGGGGATGCCGCTTTTGCGGACTATGTAATCAACTTTGCCGTCTCTTATAGATTCTTTAATAACAAGGTGAAAATAGATCCGATATTAAGTGACCCCTTCAAAAACTAAGGCCAACAAAGTAAATTCTGCGTTTATCCTTAGTGAACGTTAACTTCGTAGAGTCCGCTAAACAGGAACGCTACGAAGTAAATCGCCCCAAATCGATATTCGCCTTTTGACGCAATTTGGTAAAGGCCTGGGTCATATGGTATTCAATAGTCTTTTTCGATACCTCGAGGTGTTGGGCGATTTCGAGGTTGGTACGCCCCTCTTGTTTGCTCATTAAAAAGATTTTTCTGCATTTTGGGGGCAGGTTATGAATTTCATCTTGCACAAAGGAGAGCAGGCGTTCCAAAAAGGCATCATCCCTTGGTGCAACTTTCTGCATTTCTTCAGTATATTTTCTTTCCAGGGCTGTAGCGGACTTTCGTTTGCGGTATTGGTCTATAAACTCGTTGTGCACGGCGCGGTACAAAAAACTTTTAATGGTGAAGTCCGTTTTTAGCATATCACGTCGCTCCCAAATTCGAACAAAGACATTTTGTACAATATCCTCCGCTTGGTCCTTGTCCTTCACCAAGCTGTTAGCATAGACGCACAGACGATGGTGATAGGTGTCCACCAAGTAGGCATATGCTTTATCGTTCCCTTTTTTTAATTGATTGATCAGGTAGGAGTTGTCATTAAATTCGAGTGCCATAGATGCGAATTTGATAATGATTTTATTTTAGAAAATTAAATTTACTAAAAAAATCATAAAAAATTTAGGGTTGTGCCAATTTGCTCCGTAATACCCATAGAAATCATTATATGAAGGGTTCCGTTTTTGAGGGTTGTATTGAAAAACACATTTCAAATTGATTGCCTCCCAAGCAGCTGTATATCTTAGCCTTGGAACGGAGAGATAAGGAGGCAAACCGGTTTTCAGTTCTATATCAAGAATAGATTTCCCTACACCATATATAATGAGCGAATACAATTCCGAAAAGGCAAAGGAAAAATTGTTGCAAAGAATCCGGCAGGACAAACGCAACACACGGAAGAAATTTTCCCGGAAAATCTTTCTATATGCCCTTGTCGGACTTATTTTTTTTGGTTTGGGATATGGATTCTTTCAAACTATGGCCCTAAGTGATGCCGTCGTGCGAATAGGTAACTCCCAAAAAGCGATTACCCTACAATTGTCCGACGGTAGCATAAGAACTATTGTGGAAGAAAAAAATACTGCGATAGTAAATAAGGATGGGTATCGGGTTGGAATTCAAAAAGGGAATCTATTGATATACCCTCGGACGACAACGACCGATGATTTGGCTTACAATACCATTAGCGTGCCCTACGGAAAGCGATTTATGCTGATTATGGCCGATGGCACCAAAGCACATCTCAATTCGGGCACAAAGTTAAAATACCCCGCGCAATTTAAGAAGGGGAAAAATCGCAAGGTCTTCTTACAGGGAGAAGGGTATTTTGATGTTGAAGAAGACCGGGCGCATCCATTTATAGTAAGCACGGAAGCTGTGAACATCCGGGTCTTGGGAACAGAGTTTAATGTGTCGGCTTATCCCGATGATGAAAATGGCAGCACGGTATTGGTCGAAGGTTCCTTAGAGCTTTTGGAAAAGGACGATCCATACGATTCCATAAAGAATCGACGGCTAAAGCCTGGTCACATTGCCAACTGGAAGAATGGAAATAGGGGAATTAAAATCGGAAAAACGGATACCGATCTCTATACCGGGTGGATGAACGGGCAGTTGATTTTTAGCCATATGCCGTTCAGGGACATCCGTAAAAAATTGGAAAGAAATTATGCCGTGACTATTTCCAACGATTACAGTGAATTGGAAGAAATACAATTCACCGCCAGCTTTGATACCGAAACGATAGAACAGGTCCTAAGGGCATTCAGTAAAAATTATCCAATGCAGGTTACCATAGAAAAAAATATAATCCGGATCGAAAGACCTCAAAACGCTGAACCTAGAATATGAACTCCTTTAGAAGTATGGTTTAAAACCTAGATTATTGGCATTTGAGGCTAGATGAAGTCTTTTTTTACAAGTATAGCAGGGCTACGGTGTTCAAAAATGGGAACCCGTCTGCCGGTCGGGGAGGTATAGCTTCAAAATGCGACATTCATAGGTAAAAGAAAAAGTCTGTGAGTTCTATCGATAAAGATTATAAAAAACGAGGCATGCAATAAAAAACAGCTTGAGAGTAATCACCAATACATGTTAACTATCTAAATTAAAAATACAACTATGAAAAACCCGAATAAGAAGATAAGGAGCTTTGTCCTTTATCCCTTGAAGTTCCATCTAAAAATCAAACTCGCGTTCTGCCTCTTCACGATTCTATTCTATGAGGCGCAGGGAAGCACAAGTTCCGCCGACACAAGAATCACCTTAAATCTGCAAAACGTCTCCGTTGAAAAGGTACTGAAGGAAATCGAATCGAAGACGGAGTTTAAAATCATGTATAATGATAATCAGCTGGATTATAAAAGACAGGTTACCGTAAATTACGTTGACGTAGCGGTTGCCGATGTAATGTCGGATCTTTTTAGCGGTACTCCGGTGAGGTTCGAGTTTATGGGTTCACAGATTATTTTGACACGCTATGAACCTTTGTCCCCAAAGAAAAGCTTACTATCACAACAGGTGCCGGCGCAGCAAGAAATTTCCGGAACGGTTACCGATAGCAACGGAAGCCCTATTCCTGGAGTATCTGTCGTAGAAAAGAATACCACCAATGGAACCGCCACAGATTTTGACGGCAACTACGCTATAACGACGGGGCCGAATGCAACATTGATATTTAGCGCATTGGGTTTTGCTACCCAGGCCATTCCCATTAACCAGCAGGTGACGGTCAATGTTACCTTGCAAGAAGATTCCCAAGCCCTGGATGAAGTAGTGGTTACTGCCCTGGGTATCAAACAAGAAACTCGAAAATTAGGCTATGCGGTGGCGCAGGTCGATGCCGATGAAGTGAACGTTAACCGGTCATCGAATTTTATGAACAGCTTACAGGGCAAGGTGGCCGGCGTAAACGTTTCAGCTTTGGGAACCGGTCCCGGCGGATCCTCGAAAGTCCGTATCCGGGGACAATCTTCCATTTCGGGAACGAATAACCCTTTGATCGTAGTAAACGGCGTGCCTATAGACAATACCAGTTTCGGTACCAATATTGGCAGTAGCGGCAGTAGCGGCGAACTAGGTACTAGTAGTGGAGGAGTAACCTCGGACGGTGGTGACGGTTTTTCCAGTATCAACCCCGACGACATCGAAAGCATGACGGTTTTGAAAGGTGCGACCGGTGCTGCCCTTTATGGTTCCCGCGCGAAAGACGGGGTTATTATGATTACTACAAAGACCCGCGGTAGCGGTCAAGGTATCGGAGTGGCCTATACCCTTAGCGTCGCCGATCAAAATCCCTTGGATTTCACAGATTACCAATATGAATACGGGCAGGGAGAAAATGGGGTACGGCCCACTTCGGCAAACCCAACTTCGGGCCAGTGGTCTTTTGGTGAACGATTCCAGCCGGGAATGACACAAGTGCTGTATGATGGGCTGGTAGTGCCCTACGAACCGGTATTTGATAGGATCAAAAGATTCTATCGCCACGGTTTGGACATCACCAACTCCATTTCACTGTCCGGCGGTGGGGAAAAAGGAGGATTCAACCTTTCCATGTCCAACCTCGACAGTAAGGGTATAACCCCTAATAACGAGTTCAAGCGGATTACTGCTAGCTTAGGCGCCACGTACAATTTAACGGATAAGCTATCTTTTAGCACGAACATCAATTATTCCAACGAAAAGAACATCAATCCGCCGAACGTTGGCCAGCAAGACAATACGATACCGGTCTCTCTCTTTAACGTGGCCAATTCAATGCCTTTCGATATTTGGAGGGAAAACGCCTTCGATGCCAATGGCGATGAAATCGTATATTCCCGTTTCCGAAATAGGACCAACCCCTATTTTGTGCTTGCCAAACAATTCAACAATATCACAAGAGACCGTGTATTCGGAAACGCATCCCTCAAATACAATTTCTTTCCTTGGCTCTTCGGGCAGGTAAGGGCCGGCCAAGATTATTGGTCCAGGGATCAAGATTATAACGGATTTCCCACAGGACAGGCCTCTAGGCCGCCCGCACCGGAGGGGTTCGTAAATGGTACATACACTCAGGAAGTACGGAGGTTTAGGGAGACGAACGTTGACTTCCTATTATCCGCAACAAAAGATTTTGGAGAAGATTTCGGATTCGGCCTGACCATTGGCGGAAACAAAATGAAGCGGGTATCGCAGCTTAACCGGGTGAACGTCACCGACTTTATCATCAGGGATTTGTACACAGTACAGAACGGCAGGGTGAAAGACCCCTTTTATAATCTGGCCGAAAGAGGGGTAAATTCCTTGTACGGTACGTTGGACTTATCCTTTAAAGAGACCCTCTATTTGAACGGAACACTCCGCAATGACTGGTTCACCACCTTATCACCGGAAAACCGAAGCATTCTTTATCCCTCGGTATCCGGGAGCTACGTATTCTCCAATAATTTAAAAGATTCAAATTGGTTGACCTTTGGCAAGTTACGTGCCGCCTATGCCGAAGTGGGCAGCGATACAGACGTTCCTCCTTATTCCGACGTGTTGTTCTACAACATAAATGCTAATCTCTTTGCCAATTCCGACGGACGGTTGCAACCGGTTGCCGGGGCCAACACCAATACCTTGCCCAACCCCAATCTCAAGCCTGCACGTGTTACCGAGGCAGAGATAGGTATTGACCTTCGGATGTTCGATTCGCGGGTAAACCTAGACTTGAGCGTGTACCGAAAGACTACCTTGGATCAGATCATTTCGGCACAAATTTCGAATACCTCAGGATTTGTAAGTACGCTCATCAATAGCGGTGAGAGCCGGAGCGATGGTGTAGAAGGCTTATTGACATTGGTGCCGATCAGAAACGAAGATTTTCGATGGGACTTTACTGTCAACGCTTCCTATAATAAGACCAAGGTAATAAGTCTTTTGACCGATGAACCCGGGGAAAGCATCGTGGTGGGTTCCCATGCCTTCAATGGTTTCCTCTATCAAGTTGTTGGGGAAGAAATCGGGCAGTTGGCCGGGTTCGGATATAAGTTCGACGATCAGGGCCGCCAGGTTTTTGCCGATGACGGAAGGCCGCTGCGTTCGGACGATATCGTCTTTTTTGGTAGTGCTTTGCCCAACTGGGTCGGGGGTATCACCAACAGTTTCAGGTACAAGAACTTCAATGCCTCTTTCCTGGTCGATTTTAAGTTAGGAGGACAAATGATTTCCGGTACCAACTTTAACGCTACCCGCCACGGACTGCACAAACAGACCCTGCCCGGAAGAGATACGGGAGTAGTGGGCGATGGAGTAAACCAGGCCGGCGAAGTCAATCAGGTAGCCACTGAATCGCAAACCTATTGGGAGGTGGTACGGTCGCAACAGCTAATCGAACCCATAGTATACGATAGCGGTTTTTGGAAACTGCGACAGCTGAACCTTGGATACGACTTTGGGGGGCTGCTCTCCGAGAATGCTTTGGTAAAAGGCGTTACCCTTAGTTTGTTCGCCAATAATTTGTTTATCATTAAAAAATGGGTGCCTAACATCGATCCCGATTCCTTTGGGTATAGTTCCGACAATGTCTCTGGACTTGAATCAACGGGCGTTCCGACCACGCGAAGTATCGGTTTTAACTTAAACTGCAAATTTTAAAATAAAAACTATGAAAAATTGCATCATCAAATATATGGTCTTCGCAGCTTTGGTGTTGACCTTCTCGTGTGATAAGAACTTTGAGGAAATCAATACGAACGAGGTCGACCCGACCAGCGAGAGTATCGACCCTGTATTCCTCTTGAACAACGCCATCATCAACGCATCTTTCTCGAACGCCCAACTCGTATACGATATGGGCATTGTGCAGCAGTTGGTCACTCCCAATTCAGGTGTCCTTACCGGTGCCAATTATAATCAAGATAATAGAGATGTCACCCAACAGCACTGGGACCGGTATTACGAGAACGTTATCAAGAATACGGGTGATATAATAGCCCAATTGGCCGATAATCCCGAACGTAGCAATCTGCGTAATATTACCCTTCTCGTTCAGGCACAGGCATTTATGGTGCTTACCGACGAGTATGGCGACATTCCCTATTTTGAGGCCGGTAAGGGTATATCGGAACAGATTGTTCTGCCAGCCTACGATCCTCAAGAGGAAATCTATCAAGACTTGATCGCAACAGTGAAAGAGGCGACGGCGGCCTTAAATGCATCCGGCAATATTGAAACCGGTGAAGTAATGTATTCCGGCGACATTGAAAAATGGAGAAGGATGGGGTACTCGCTTTTGTTGCGTATGGGAATGCGCCTTTCCGAGGTGGATCCGGCATTGGCCCAACAGACCGTCGCCGATGCCTTTGCCGGAGGGGTAATCGAATCGAACGATGACAACTATGTAGTACGGCACGACAGCAATTATACCAATACGGCCGGATCGATTTTGAACGGTACAGAGGCCAACAATTACTATCTGACGGATTTTTTCGTGAATTTTCTTTCTGAGGACAATGACCCAAGGCTGGGTGCCATTGCCATCCGGTATTTGGGCGCTAAATCAGGGCCTGAGCAGGTCATTGAAATCGGTTCCACCGACCCCGACGTTCAAATCGGGATGCCTGTGGGTGTTGATAATTCGACCGTTGTGCCCAAAGCGGCGGAGCTGGGTCTTGCCAGTTTTTATGCTTTTACACAGATCAACCGTTTTACGATAGTGACACAGGCCGCGCCCATGTTTATTATTACCCATGGTCAAACACAATTACTGCTCGCCGAGGCAGCTATTAGGGGCTGGGTAAGCGGTAATGCGGCCGATTATTATGCAGAAGGGGTACGCGCCCACATGCAGCAGATGGCCGCCTACGACGAAAGTGCTATTATTCCCCCT
Organism: uncultured Flavobacteriaceae bacterium; assembly: GCA_963734985.1. Classification (GTDB taxonomy): domain Bacteria; phylum Bacteroidota; class Bacteroidia; order Flavobacteriales; family Flavobacteriaceae; genus Pricia. The sequence goes on along the minus strand of CAVTJB010000001.1, from coordinate 705,078 downwards.
GCAGAGATCGATGCCTACCTCGCTGCCCATCCTTTTAACGCCACCAATGCACTAGAACAGATCAACAACCAATACTGGGTGGCTTCTTTTTTGAACGGCCCTGAGGCCTTTGCCAATTTTAGAAGGTCCGAATTTCCGGATTTGCCGCCTAACCCCTATCCTAGTCAAGATATTAGTAGCGATTTTATTAATAGGCTTACCTATCCGACTGATGAAATTGCGACCAACAATGAAAACCTGAGCGCGGCGGTAGCCCGCATGGGTCCCGATAATTTGGATACGAAGGTTTGGTGGGATAAATAGAACAAAAGAAAGATTGGAAGATTAAGAATCGATACTATAAAACAGTTCACATGAAAAACAACCTGAAGCAAATCATTGCTAACCACAAGAAAGAGGAACAATCCTACACCGCTTCCCGCCAAGCCGAGATTGACGATCCCAAAACAGGTGACGCCCGCCGGAACTTTTTAAAAATGACCGCTCTGGGCGGCCTGGGACTGTCCGGTCTTATGGGCTATTCCTTTGAGGATACCGTGTCGCACACCACCTCAAAGGTCAACCGGGCCTCGGCGCCTTCCGAACTTAAGATCACCGACATGCGCTATGTGCTTACCGCGGTAATGGGCGGCACGGCTATCATCCGGATAGACACCAACCAGGGGATCTATGGCCTGGGGGAGGTCAGGGATGCCGCCGACGTGCGATACGCCTTGATGCTCAAGAGCCGCATCCTGGGCAAGAATCCCTGTAACGTCGAGAAGATATTCAAGAGCATCAAACAGTTCGGAGGGCCTTCCCGTCAGGCCGGGGGCGTATGCGGGGTCGAAATGGCCCTGTGGGACCTCTGTGGAAAGGCCTACAATGTCCCGGCCTGGCAGTTGCTCGGTGGCAGATATCGGGACAAGGTACGGATGTACGCCGATACCCCCGAGGCCGGATCCCCGGAAGAACAGCGGAAACTCATCGATTTCCGGGTCAACGAGCAGGGCTACACTTGGTTGAAGATGGATGTTTCCATTAAGGAGCTCAAAGGCATACCGGGTGCCTTGGTGAACGGAGATTTCTGGAAAGACGGTAACGGAAACCTAGGGCAGGGGAAAGGCATGGATAAGTACATGGGCTACAACAATACCATGCATCCGTTCACCCAGATCCAGATTACGGAAAAGGGGTTGGAGGAACTGCAGCAAATAGTGGAAAACGTCCGGAACATGGTGGGGTATGAGATTCCCCTTTCCACGGACCATTACGGCCATTTCGATATGAACAACAACATCCGCCTGGCCCATGCCCTTGAGAAATACCGTTTGGCCTGGTTCGAGGATATGATCCCCTGGCAGTACACCGAACAGTGGAAGGCCATCACGAACGCCATCGAGACCCCTACCACCACGGGAGAGGATATCTATCTGCTTAAGGATTTCAGGCCGCTTATCGAAGAAAGGGCGGTCGATATCATCCATCCCGATCTGGCCTCTTCAGGGGGGCTCCTGGAAACCAAGCGGATCGGCGACTATGCGGAGGAGTATGGCGTGGCGATGGCCATGCACCAGGCCGGCACCCCGGTTTCGTTCATGTCGAACGTGCACTGTGCCGCGGCGACCCAGAACTTTTTGGCATTGGAACACCATTCCGTAGATCTGCCGTGGTGGGAAGACCTCGTTACCACGGTCGGCGGCTTTAAAATGATCGACAAGGGCTTTGCCACCGTGCCGCTCACCGCACCGGGACTCGGCATCGAACTGAACGAAGAGGTGTTGAAAAAACATATCGACCCTAGGGACAAGAGTTATTTCGAATCTACGGATCAATGGAACGAACTGCGTTCACACGATAGAACATATAGTTAATCGGCATACATAAATAGGTATGATTTTTAAATGGCCACGGACGTATAGGACAAAATCAAGGACCAATACCCAATGTCTTTTGTTTAGTAACCTTTTCGGATAAGGCATTAAAGATTCCAATTTTTTGTTAGTTTGAGTTAGTTAAGAAAGCGTGCCATTTATTTGGCACGCTGTTTTTAAAAAGAACGGCCCTGTAAACATCAATAATAAATAGATGCTCAAATTTAAAATTATGAACAAAGCAATTTTATCACTTTTTGCCATTGGCTGCGTAGGTTTTTACTCATATTCCCAAGATGTGGTTTGGCAGCCGGAAACCGTAAAGGCGTTAACTTCCGAATGGACAGGGGAACGTACACCGGATGGAAGGCCCAAGGTGTCCGATGGGCTTCTTGAGCGGTTAAAGGCACTATCTATGGAAGAAGTTTGGGGTACGTTGCGCAGAAATGGCTATGAGAACCAGTTCGAAAACTTTGCCAGTACCTATGAAAATGGGTGGGAGATTCTTCATCCGGACCAGGTCATGACAGGAAGGGCCCTAACGGCCCAATTTATGCCTTTAAGGGAAGATTTTAACAACTATGTCCAAAAGCGGGCAGAAGAAGAGGGCACCCATACACCGGTCACCAATTACGCGCCGATCACGGAATTACTGGACGGCGATGTCTATGTAGCCGATAGTTATGGAAAAATGGTAGATGGCACGTTGATCGGGGACAATCTTGGAAACGCTATTTATAAAGCGGGAAAAAGAGGAATTATATTCAATGGTTCCGTTCGTGATGTCGAGGGTTTATCGGAAATCGAAGGGTTCAATGGCTGGATAAGGGGGTCGGACCCTTCGGCGATCAAGCAGATGATGATTGCCAGTGTCAATGCACCGATCCGCATAGGCCGTGTTTCCGTTCTACCGGGTGATGTGGTCCTTGCCAAACCTACCGGTGTGGCCTTCATTCCTCCGCACCTGGTACAAAAGGTTGTTCTAGCCGGTGAATTTACGGCACTACGCGACGAATATAATCGATTTGCCATGGAAACCAATAAATACAAATACATCAACGAGAGATTTGAAGTTGATGAAGACGTTTTTGAAAAAGATTTTAAGGAATGGTTGGGAAATTACCCAAACTTACCAATGCCCAAACAGGAACTGGAAAACTATATGAAGGAACGTGATGAAAGGAGAAAGGCGGCTGAAGGCGAAGAGCGATAAAACATGGAGAATATATTAATGGAAGATGAGATCAAATGAAGGGACCTAGGGGCTTTGTTTCGATCCCTGATGGACCAATACGATAAGGAAATTTTACATGCCTATATGAGGCGACAGGATAAGATCAGGCCGGGGTACAATGTCATAGAAGCCTTTCGGGGCAATGGCTGATATTCCCATTTTAACCGTGTTGCCAAGGATGAATACTTTTTGCCCATGCCTATTCGCCCAAAGCCAAATGTGCTCCTTACCGGTCCTGTATCCTAGGGTCGCAACAGTTGGCCATGGGAGGCCGCTGCCAATCATTCCCCCTTTTATCCAAAGAAATTAATAGGGAAGCAGTGACGAAAATTTTTGCAATAGCTTTTTTACCGCTGCTAACCAAGGCTATCTCGGTAACGACTTTTTCGACCTAAATGCCGCCTGCACCAATGCCGGCCCTGTCGGCGAAACGGTCCAACAGTCGATTTATGCCGCCCGCGCTGATGTCGATATTGAAAACCTCCAAAATAGCTAATGAGCAGCGTTATTTTGTTAAATTTGGACAGGAAATGAAAAAAGAAATGGAGAAGTTCAATCTTGCTTTAAAATGGATCTGGTCGATCGCACTGCCCTTACTCCTTTTGGGAAATACGGCCTATACGCCAAAACCATCAAAGCCCAATGTGGTATTGGTTTTTTTGGACGATGCGGCCTTCGACGATTTTGCTCCTTTTGGCGAACCACGTTATGCGACCCCCAATGTTCAGACGCTGGCCGAAGAAGGCCGCAGTTTCTATAATTTTTATGTACCGCAAGCTATCTGTTCAGCTTCCAGGGCAGTACTGATGACCGGATGCTATCCGGGCCGCACCAAGATTTTTGGGGCTATCGGGCCTCAGGACCCTGGCCTGGAACCGCGATTTGCAACCATGGGCGAGGTACTTCAAAAAAATGGATATACGACCGCTATTTTTGGTAAATGGCACCTGGGCGATCAGTCCGGACGCAGACCCCAAGACCGCGGGTTCAATGAATCTTCTGGCCTGATGTACTCCAATGATATGTGGTCGGGCCATCCGGAAAACCCGGAATATTGGGGACAATGGCCCCTGCGATATTGGAAAAACGGAAAGGTGGTAATCGATAGCCTAACAGCGGAAGACCAAAAAGAGCTGACGACATGGTACACTGAAGATGCCGTTGATTTTATAGACCGAAACAAAGACAAGCCATTTTTCCTATACCTGCCCCACTCCATGCCCCATGTGCCTATCTTTGCCAGCGATAAATTCCGGGGGAAGTCCGCTACCGGGCTTTACGGTGATGTGATCATGGAGCTGGATTGGTCCGTGGGACAGGTCAACAAAGCCCTTAAAAAAAATGGGCTGGATGATAACACGATTTTTATTTTCATCGGTTCCGATAATGGTCCCTGGCTATCCTACGGCGATCACGCCGGAATAACCCGTTTCCGGGAGGGCAAGGGGACCATCTTTGATGGGGGGGTGCGCAACTCCCTGATTATTAAATACCCAAAGGAATTGAAGGCTGGGTCAATTTCCAGGGAAACTTTCTGTTCCGTTGATATTCTGCCCACCCTTTGTGGGCTCACGGAAACCCCGTTCCCCCAAAATGAAATAGACGGTATGGATGTTTGGGATCTTATCGTAAATAGATCTGGTGCCAAAAACCCGCATTCATATTATCCCTTTTCGAACAATTCGGATTTTCAAGGAGTGATGAGCAGCGATGGGAGGTGGAAACTGCATTTGCCACATTCCTATCGTACACTTTCAAAAGCAGGCAAGGGCGGGGATGCTGGCACCTATATTCAACAGAAATTGGACACGACCTTGTACGATCTTCTGCACGACCCCTATGAAAAGGGCAACGTAATGGATGGGTATCCCGAAAAGGCAGAGGCCCTGCTCAAAATGGCCCTGGAGCATCGAACAGAATTCTATTCCGGGAAGGATGAGAAGTTATAAGGTAAGTGTTCGCTGAGCAGTTTTGGGCAGGTCGCTTCTACAGGGCCGTTCTCGGTACTTTAGGGTACTACGTGGTGCGTAGGTCCTTAAAAGTCTTGTTTGAATGCATCTTCCATTGCTTTCCTATAAGTACCTGAAAGCCTATCGCTGAATGCTTGGGCACGTTGCAGCATTCTGATATTTACTTTTGGATCTTCACTTCTGGTCAATCGCCGCAGTTCTCCCGAATAGTCATCCCGAGAGACAAAAAGAATTATGGTTTGGGTCTGATCGGCGGTGGATAGTTCAGCGTCGTTACTGTTACCATATGAAGCAAAAGTTGGGGCAATAACAGGTAAAAAATAGCTATGCCAGAAAAGCAAAAGCTTCTATAGACCAGAACTTTCATAAGAGAAGTATTTATGGTGCAATTTGGATGCCTGCTCATAACGAAAAATAATTCATCAATAGTACCACTCTTAAGGCTTTTATTCTCTATTCTTAAGAGGAAGCAGGGTAATAATACGATTTTATGAAACCTCAAATTTCACAACAGCTTTTTCCAGATTCTTTGTTCTTTCTAATTCCAGAGTGTATAAATACCTATCTTTCTCTTGAGCTATTTTTGAGGGAGTAATCTTTAAATCATCTGAATTGAACCTTAGCTTTTTTTCGGATTCGATTTTGACGATTAGTTGATTAGTAGTAAGTTGATCCTTCAGTTTATTGGTTTCCACGAAATCTATGTTAATTTTATCTTCACGAATCTGTGCTTTTGTGCAAACCTGATGTACCAGCTGATTTCTAAATGACAAAGAATTCTTGGCTAATAATGTGTCGAGTTGATCATTATACGGCCTAAGAAGTTTCACCCAAGCCTCTACAATTTCTGAATTGCGATTCGGGTCTGGATGTAGCAGGTTTGGCCAATGTAAACCGCAAGTGGCGCCGGTTAGTACCCCACTAGGTTTTTTACCAAAATCATCCCAATGAAGCAAGTCTTCTCCCCGATCAACAGTAATAACTCCAGAATCAACCCCGAACACTCCGAACTGAACATCCCCAGCGTTATACATATTGCTAAAAGGGGTATTGATGTAATGAATGCCCCTTTTCTTTACTACTTCTGCCATACTGATTTGATGATTACCTGTCAAACCAAACCCATGTAAAAAAGCGGTGGGCACAAAAGAAGTCGGAAAGGCACCTAATTGATTTTGATGCAACAATTTTTCAAAACAATCAAGATGAAGTTCAACCTGGTCAAGAGGTCGCATTGTTCCTGAGCTGTCCGCCCATTCTGCCCTGGTCATATTTTCATCTTTCCAATACTCGTGGCCTACGCCATGCATGGTTAGCTCATAGTGATTTTGATTATTTCGTATAATATCTGCTGCCTCATCCAGCCAAGGTCCCACCCATTTACTGTTATCCCATTTCTCACGCATCCAGGTACTCGTCGGAACATTCCGCAAAATATTTTCTCGGTCCCACTGACAAAGAATAGTAGCTGCCTGTGGTCGTACCCCCAATTTTCTTCCCAAATCTACGATTGCCTGATAATCCGCTGGAACATGATTTCTACTTATGCCAGTACGGTACGGCTGCTGACGCTCATGGCCGTCTTCTCCAGACCACCAGCCCACATCATCAATAACAATCTGGATTGGTTTAGGTATAGCTACACTCAATTCAGCATAGTGAACGGACCTCTTTCCAGCAATTGCAACAAAATCTGAAGCTACAAATCCGGCACCTACTAATGCAGATTTTCTTGTGAATTCACGTCTAGTCATATTCTCCATCCCAATTTCTTTTAATTCGTGATTACCAATTTTGGACTCCTAACATACCCAATGCATTTTTTGCATATATTTTATCAACTACAGCGATTGGTAGTTTTAGTCCCCTTAAATCTCCAAAATTTTCTAAATTGATTTTCTCATCCGTTACATAGAATTTCCATTCATTTACCCATCGGTCATGGATGTTTTTTTTGAATTGTGAAGGATTGGTTGATGAATTGATAGAACTATCCGTACCATAGATAAGTCTATCCTGATATTTAATAAAAAACTCCCGAGTCTTTTTTCGGTTATTAAATGTATGAAGTTTCAAATTCGACATACGTGTTAAATCTACATACATGTTCGGAAACTTATCCAGGCGTTTAGCCAACTCGTCAAGGCTCCATTCCAGACTACCCAAGTGTGCACCCATAAAAATTAAATTGGGATGCTTCTCAAGCATATGGTCTCTAGCATCTATTTGATCCTGATAAGAAGGGTACTCCGGATGCAGATACATGTGATATTCTGGATGGGCACCATAATAACCTTGGCTGAAGGTCATCTCATCAAGGGGCAACCAGCAATCTCTGGGTTCACCGTTGTGACCTAATAAAGGGATATTATTCGCTACGAGGTAATCCAAGATGGGATCAAGACGAATATCATCGACCATGACAAATTTTCCGTTTTCGTCCCTCAGATCCATCCCGATGTTTTTCCAAATTTTAACTGCTATCGCACCATCCGAAAAAGATTTTTTCAAACCTGTTATTGTTTTTTCGCCCCAGTCATCCTTTCCCCAGTCTTTGACTGAAAAGGTGGTGGCAATGGCCATATCTTTAGAAAAATTCTTCAAATGAAGCATGGCAATTTTTTGCTGCTCATCCATGGGTAATCCAAATGGACGGTCATCGATAATATCCAAAAAGTGAAAATTATCTGCTTGCGCCTGCTCTATAAAAAAAGTCTCTTCTGTGTTGATATGAATATGAACGTCAAACTTTTTAACGGATTCGAAATCTTCAACGCCGTAATATTGCTTTTCTTTGGTATTGACCACTTTCTCTGCATCCTTGAATACTTGAATGAATGCAAGGGTGAGGAATAGAAGTGGCAGAAGGATGAGTAATTTTATCTTTTTCATGTCGTGGATTCTTGGATATTAAGTGGTAAGCCAAAAGTCATACTAAGGGTAGCCTATTGATAATCGCGCTTTACCTAAAAACTTCATCAAATCAGTTAAGGGAAAGTCTTATCGTACTGTAATTTCACGTTTTAATTAATTGGTAAGGTGGTAATTAGGCTTACAAAATCGAGTATGGAACAAAATCTACGCACTACTAGAAAGTCAAGCCTTTTCTATAGCTCCTTTGGTCCAGGAATTCACCTAAGCTTTTAAAGATCGTAGCAGTGCATACCTGCAGGCATTCCTATTTTTGCAATGCGTAACCTTATGCCAAACCTTATCGTAAACGCTCCCGTGGGTGCCCAATCCGTTGAGGGGTTTGTTCATGGTCTATTTTTCGTATTTTATAATCCACCCTTGGCTTTGCCTAAGTGAATAATGCATCACCTGAAGATGTTGCCATTCTGATAGGTATCAAAAAACCCTGTTCAATAAATAGTGACCCCTTCTACTACTCTGGAAATAGCCTTGCTCGAAGACGGAGAGTCCGGTGACAGACCAAGTTGAACCGATTTATAAAATGCCAACAATTGGCCTAATAGTATAGTAGAGACCGATAAAAAGGATTCGCTGATTTCTGTGCCAATCTGTGGAAGTAAAAAGTGGGAGTTTAAGCCCAAATGGTCTAAGTTGCTGTCTGAAATACCTAATTGGTACAAGGGTTTTTTACCCTTGTCCATCCCTTTTACCAAATCTTTCTCATATTGGAGAACATCCGGATTGTTTGAAAAATAGTATATCATTAAAGTATCCTCGTCTACCACGGCTTTAGGCCCATGCCTGAAACCCAAATAGGAATCAAATTTGCAGACTACTTGGCCGTCCGTCAGTTCCTGAAGTTTTAAATGTGATTCCATTGCGGTACCGTACTGCGGGCCGGATCCAAGAAAAATAGCTCTTTTAAAAGGCAGGTCAGCTATTTTTTTCAAAGGGTCGCGATATTCGCCAAGAATTGTTTTGCCATATGCAATGACCGTATCGACCATTAGTTTGGAGGAATCCAATTCGTCTATAGCAAATATCAATAAAGCGGATAATAACATTCCTGAATAACTACCGGTCATGGCCAGACTTTTATCGTTGGCTTCCGAGGGAAGTAAAAAAGAGTAGCCCCTATTCTTGACCTTGTATTTTGCAAGATTGCCATCTTCGTTACATGTAATGGTCAAATGATAGCAACTTTTACAGTGCTGGTCCGCAAGGCGCATAGATTGCACACTTTCGGGGCTATTACCCGATCGGGCAAAAGAAATAAGCAGTATAGTGGCGCCGGGCATGAAATAATCCTGCGGATGGGATACCAATTGGGTAGTGGCAATCGAAAGGGTGGTAACGCCTGTTTTCCTTTGTATCTCGCCGGATACGGAATGACCTATAAAAGCGCTGGTACCAGCCCCGGTCAATATTATCGTATCTATCTCTGGAAGGGTCTCTCGTAAAAACTCGGATATTCGGGATTTTTCTTTTATAATCTTTTCCCTAACGGCCGACCATAAACTTGGTTGTCCGGATATTTCCTTGGCGGTATAAATACCACCGCTCTTTTTGAGGTCGGTCTCATCAATACCCAGATATTCCATATTTCCCAAGCTGTATAGTTGCGATAACCTTTCATAATATTACTTAACAAAAGTAATAAACTTATTTTAAGTTGCAAAGGCTGGTATTTTATTTATCCTCATATTTCATATTTTAAACTTAAATTTTGCAAGCCAATGGGATAATAATTACATTGGTTCTTTCATCAATTCCCTAGCGTTATGGCCAAAAAAAACAAATCGAAGCGTTCTACTGTAGAAAGACGTAAGAACATTTTAAATATGCTTACCGAAAACGGGCAGGTATTCGTTCACGAACTCAGTGAAAGGTTTAACGTTAGCGAAGTGACTATCAGAAACGATCTGGATCTATTCGAAAACAAAAATTTGCTGATAAGGGCGAGAGGTGGTGCCATAAAATACGAGAATAATGTGGGTATCGACTATGGGCTTGCGGAAAAGGACAAAATCAACTATAGTGAAAAGCAAAAAATCGGCAAAAAAGCAGCGGCCTTAATTGGGGAATCCGAAACGATTATTCTCGATTCTGGAACGACTACTATGGAAGTGGCCAAGAATATGGGCAATATTAAAACTTTAAGTGTTATTACCAACGCCTTCAACATTGTTGGTCAATTGATCTCTAACCAGAACATCAATATCATTGTTCCCGGTGGCTCACTACGTAAAAACTCCCATTCCCTTGTTGGTCCGCTTGCCGAAAAGAACCTGAAGAATTTTTATGTGGATAAAGCTTTTATCGGTGTTGATGCCTTTGATACCCGAGTCGGTATCTATACACCGAATATTGAAGAAGCCTCACTGAATCAAATTATGATCAATATTGCGAAAGAAGTCATATTGGTCGTGGATTCGAGCAAGTTCAATAGACGAAGCTTGGCGTTTATATGTCCGATAAACCAAATCGATACAGTGGTTACCGATGATAAAATCAGCCAGGATGACCTAAAACAACTTCAAGACTCGGGGGTCAAGGTTATTATTACGTAATCCCCCGGAGCGATTTCTGCGAATGAATTATCGCCTATTCGATAGTTATGGTATGGTTAAGGTCATTGTATCCGGTGGCCTCGTCCCAAGTATCCGAATTGGCCAATCGTATACTGTATTCAGGCCTATTTTCAAGGGCGGCATTGGTATCGGCTATATGCAAAAGTAAGTCATATATCCCTCCGGATAGCGCTGCGGGAATCTCAAAAGATTCTGAAAGAACAACCTCCGAAAACCACCTTCTAATATCAGTATTGAATGTTAAGGTCGTCATATCTCCAGTGGATTGGTTTCTGAGTAATAGATTTACCGATTTTTCCTTAACAGGGGAAGCATACCCATTATTCCGCAGTTCAAGTTTAACCTGTAAGGTTTTCCCTTTGGAAACCTTGGAAGGATACGTACCCTTATTCAAAACAAATCGGTAACCCAAATTCTTTTTGATGTCTTCCATACAGCCACCATCTACCCAATCATTGTTCACCTCATTATTATAATCGGCATTGAGAAAAGTATAGTGCAGTTGACGTAGCTCTTTATCCGCAACACCGGCGGGGGAACAATCATTTTCCGGACTATATCCATCACTACAGGTTTCGCCCCCTACGATTACATATTTGCTATCTTGTGCAAAATAGGATTTCAGGTCCTCGATGTTAGTTTCCCTCGGAGATGATGAATTTCCGTAATCTTCATAGGTTCCAAAATCTGCGGCACTAGCGAACAGGCAATCATTGTGAAAAGCTATTCGGGCCTTATCCGTACCCGTAAATGCCTCGGATTCGGAGATAGGATCTGCTTCCGTCCCTGCATCAATACCATACACAAAACGTTGTTTCATCTGCGGATAGCGTACCTGAACCATAATGTTATCCGGTGTGGCATCAAGCAAGGCCCTCAAGATATCAATCCTGTCTTGCCAGCTTTCGTCCAATAATCTGCCTTGGTCTTCGTTTGAAGAGGAGTCACCAAAATAGTCGGTGTAGTAATTTTCGCCCCACGTACCGATAAAGCCCAATTGAAGACAATTGATGACATCAGCGTTTTCGGTAAGTACCGGCCCTAACTGCGCGATATGTTGCAATACAATGTTTTTTGGGGCATCGCCATAAGGGGGGCAAATAAATTCTTCGGGGCAATCACCACCGGTTGCGGTAACGGTGTATGTAAATCGCGGGATCAATTTTACCCCGGCCCTTCGTGCAATTTCAAAATCTGAGGCAATGTTATCGAGAAATTCCTGAGAAATAGGTTTGTCGGTAAATTCGTCCAATATAAAATACCGGAAGATCAACGTACTGACCGTGCTGTAGGTCGCTCCCTCGGTGGAAGTGGGATATCGAAATGATTTCAGTTGCTCCTCGTCCAAGCGTGCATATTCACTGGCCCTAGTTTCGGAATAACGGTAGAACCCACGCTCGGGATTAGGAAAATCGGTGCTGTCCTCCGTATATTCAACGATAACCTCCTTTGAAATTTCATTTTTGCCGCCTGATATCGCATCTTCCGCGTTCTTGTCGGTGCTGCAGCACCAAATCAATGAGACTACCATCAGAAGTAAACTGTCCATCGTTTTCATAGGGTAGGAGTTTTAAAATAGTAGGTTACCGTGTAAAAAATTCGTCTCGAGCTCAGGTGCGTTCCGTTCACTTGACTTCTGGGGGGTCGGCCCCTTCTTCAGGATCTACTGCAAGTAAAAAGGCCGCTATTATTGCTAAAACGATACCGGCAATTTTCACGGAGTGGGGCAAAAATCCAAGAACGGCCATCGAAATTATGGCAGTGATCAAAGGGGCCCCGGCATTGGTCAAAGGAGAAACTACCATTGCTTTTCCGAACCGAAAGGCATATACTAAACAGAGCGCTCCCACGGCATTTAAGATTTGGATACCCGCGGCCAGCAAAGGCCCATCGGCACCCCAATTGATTTCCTGTGAAAAATCCGTCATAGACAAAGCCACAGGAATAATCAACAGTCCGGTCAGCATCATATAGAAAAAAATACTTTCGGCGTTCATCGTCTCATTGGCCAGCTTCATAAAATAGGCCTGTATTCCCCAGGCCGCAAGTACCAAAATGGCCAGTATAAACCACAATATGCCATAATCTTCCTCCGGGGAACCTTTTGAATATTCGAATAAAGGCAGAGCTACTATGGCTAATATAATACCCATTGTTCCCAATTTGCCCGTACGTTCTTTTAAAAATAAGTAGGAAAGCACTACAGTGATAATTGGCGACAGCGAGATAATAGGAAAAATAAGATAAGTCGGCCCAACGGTTACCGCCTTGAAAAGTACCATTTGCCCCCCTGCGCCCAAAAGACCGATCAAGCATCCATAAAAGATGGATTTTTTATCCCGTTGCAATTGCCATCCGACACGCTTCATAACGAAAAGGGCCGGGGGAATCATGGTAAGGGCCCAAACGCAATAAATTAAAGTGTCGGGGAATCCGTTTTCGGCCGGAACTCCCGTAAAGGCACCCCAAATTCCCCAAAAAATCGTGGTTATAAAGGCATATAGCAGCCAAGGTTTAAGCTTCATGTGACGTATTTTAGTTCGTTGTTGGTTGACGTGCTGTTTTTTACAAGTTTTTCTTTAAAACCAATGAGCCATCCTTTTCCAAGGCTTGGTGGCAGGCCCATCGAATGGGATGTCTGACTCCCTTTACCTCCAAAGATGCTTTTAACCGAAGGCCTTCCCAGGACATATTCTTGGGCAATTGGAACAAAGCCTGTCTTACCCTGCCCGCTAACGGATATCCGGGATCAAGACTGCCTTCCATTTGAAACGTTTTACCCGAATCGGTAAGGGATATTCTTAATGCACCGGGAACGCCGGAAATACCGTCGTTGACCATCCCTAGCACTAAGCCCGGGTAACCGTCCTTTACAAAATACCAGATCCAACTTGGTCTTATTCTATACCCAATTGTAGCGGCCAAGCGGTTCAAGGGTTCTGGATTATTATCGTAGTAGCTTAAGAAATTTTCTGCTGAAATCCTATGCCAGTTCCATAATGAAAAATAGTTGGGCGAAACGTCCTTCACGTGGGCTATGATATTTTGGTTCTTCGAAACACCCTCGTAATCCGTTTCCTGATTTATCCTGCCCATGGCCAGACCTTGTTCTATGGTCGCACCGATCCAAGGTGGTCGATTGCTTAAGGCGTCTATTTGAGAAGTTTCGATAAAGATGGTATCGGTACGTAGCCAATTGTACGTGCGTACCGTTCTGTCTAGCACTTCGGAATTGCCGACATTGCTATAGTCGGGTTGGGTATTAGTGGCCAAAGGGGTTTTGGTCCAATTTTTGGCCTGGTGCTCAAATAGGGCAATCGATGTTTCTTCGGCAGTACGGTAGTCAGGAAAAGGATTGCCTTCAAAAGGCCAGGTATGGCCCTCGCCCCAAAAGCCGTACATATAAGTGTCTACATATTCCACAAGTTCATGGCCATTGTATTTTTCCGATAGCAGATCATCAAGCTCCTTGAAGGCTTTCATGAATTCTGGATGGTCATATCTCGGGGCATAATGTACTTTTCCAGGGATGCCTATTTCATTGGTAGTACCTAATTTCACGAAGGGAATCTTATCCACCAAAAAATCCGGAACGGAGTGCCCTTCGATAACGGGACTCATCAGCTGTATCCGAAAAGCGACCCTTTTCCCATACTTTTTGGCCATTTTAAAAGTGATGTTCCAATGTTCCGGAAAATCCAGTTTCCCTTTCTCCTTTTGGATGTCCCTCCAGTCGACCCGAAGGTAAAGCACATCGCCCAAAGGTAGATTACAAAGCTTTTCAATGGAGGTCTCCAGAATTTCGCCCGCTACCTTTGGCGGGCCTACCTCATCACAGATATAAGTGACCAGACCCATTCCAAAATTTCGTACCGTACCGGATGCCGGGGTCGTCGTCATTACGACTTCCGCTCCGGGCGCGTTGGCATCTGGGCCATAATTGTAAAAAGGGCCTTGATCCAATCTATCGGTAATCTTAGGTGAAGGACCAAAATCATAACCCTCCCAGTTGTGGGGCGGAACCCTGTTTCCGGTAAATGACCAGGCCGTGCCTGCAAAAAGACCGGTCACGACACTTCTACCGATAAAGGACCTTCGTTTCATGTCTTTACGTTTAGGAGGCTAACAAATATAATAAAAATTATCTTTCAGAACCTTCTATTTTAAATGTCTTGATAATGATTTGAAAGTTTTAATAGGGTATCGACAGAGATAAAAATTATCCAACCCCTGTTAACACTTGCCAGTTGGGTATCGAACAAAAGGGATTGATATGTTGAATGAGCTCATCGAGAATAGGTGTTAAATAATTTTCCGCTACGTTGTAGTAGAACATTGTCGAGTATACTGCGGTTTTTCGCGTGACATTAGCATACAGGCAGAGAGGTTCTTTAGCGGATACATTACATCTGCTGATGGCACCGAGATTTCCGGCACAAGGTTCGTTGTCTCCGTTCACCGGCATGTTAAAAAAACGGATCAATAGTCCTCGATAACCCCCTACCCATCCTTACCTGGTTCCCATCAGAATCCAAAGCAGGTATCTTACTTCTTCGGAAGTGATATCTTGGCTCAGGGTCCGTTCCCCAAAAACTTGCCTTCGGTGGCCCGAGCGAAAATCCTGCCGCAGGATCCTGCACTACCACCCGCATAACAAATGCTTGCACTTGTTTTTGAGGAGACGATAGTTCATTGTATATGCCTGGAATTACTGGTAACGAAAGGAGTTCCTACGCTTAGATTATAAGATTAAAAAAGATACGTCTCTAAAAAGAAAGGTTTCATAAGTTTGTAAATATATGTATCTTTGGATACTTCAGAAACCAACTTTATGAAAATGTTCGATGTTTTGGTCGTGGGAGAGCTCAACGTGGATATTATATTGGATGATATCCAAGGTTTTCCAAAAATCGGAAAAGAAATAGTAGCCAATACCTTCCATTTGACCCTGGGCAGCAGTTCCGCGATCTTTTCATGCAATCTGAGTTCTTTGGGGAGTAAGGTCGCATTTATGGGGAAGATAGGCAAAGATGATTTTGCCGTTACCGTAGAAAGTTCCCTCAAACAGAAAAATGTAAATACGGATTTCATCCTGAAATCCAAGGATTATAAGACCGGTGCTACTATTGTCATGAACTATGACATGGACCGTGCGAATATCACCTTCCCTGGTGCGATGGAGCATCTAAGGGAATCGGAGATTTCGGATGATATACTAAAATGTGCGAAACACCTTCATCTTAGCTCCGTATTTTTGCAGTCGGCGTTAAAAAAGGATATAGTTCGCCTGTTCAAACGGGCCAAATCATTTGGTTTAACGACCTCTATGGACCCACAATGGGACCCTGACGAGACTTGGGAATTGAATTTGCAGCAGCTACTACCCGTCGTAGATATTTTTTTGCCCAATGTGTTGGAGTTTCAGTTTTTGACGAATAGCGAAGACATCAAATCAGGTTTAAAAAAAGTAGCGCCGATTGCAAATTGCATAGTTATAAAGGATGGAGAAAACGGTGCCCATCTGTGGAACAACGGAAAATTGGTTTCCAAGCCTGCTTTTCTCAACCATACCGTAACGGACTGTATCGGGGCCGGCGATAGCTTCGATGCGGGTTTCATCCACAAATTCCTTCAGGGAAAGCCTTTACAGGAATGCCTCGAATTCGGTAATATTACGGGGGCGATCAATACCACTGCTTCCGGAGGAACGGCCGCATTCAAGAATCGGGAGCACATTAGCACCATTGCAAAGAACCAATTTTCATACGACATCGAGTAATGATTAAACTACACGAACAACTCGCTAAAAATAAAGTTGAGGGTCGAGCCTTGTTGGCGACGAACTTCTATAATTTTGAAACTCTCTCCGCTGTCTTAAAAGCTGCCCAAAAAACGGGAAGCTCCCTTATATTACAGACTTCCGAAAGCTCCATTAACTATTTGGGCCTGGAAGTTGCCATAGGAATGGCGAAAAGTGCCATCCGGCAGTATGGGGTTACCGCATGGTTGCATTTGGATCACGGCCAAGATGTCGATATCGTAAAAGCATGCATCGACGCAGGTTATGATTCTGTGATGATCGATGCCAGTGAAAAACCTATTGAGGAAAACATAAAGATTACGAAGGAGATCGTCCGTTATGCGGAAAGCTACGATATCAACGTCGAAGCAGAATTAGGTTATATCTCAAAACTGGGCCAGGACCAGAAAATGATATATACGCAGCCCCAAGAAGCCCAGCAATTTGTAGAGGCCACGGGCATTAACGCTTTGGCCGTAGCGGTCGGATCGGCACATGGTTTTTATAAAAAAAAGCCCGAACTGCAATTGGACCTGATCCGGGAAATCAACGCGGCGGTGCCTGCGGCCCTTGTGCTTCATGGCAGTTCAGGTATACCCGATGACCAGCTTCGGGCATCCGTCAGAAACGGAATTACTAAAATCAATTTGGCGACCGAAATAAAGAACTGTTTTATGAAGAACCTGCAAAAGGCGCTCCGGGAGACGGATAACATCGATTTGCGGGAAGTCTTTCCAAAAGCGACTGTAAAAGCGACCGAACTCGTCATCGAAAAATTGAATACCATTAATTTTAAATGATATGCAAAAGAGCCTATCCCTTTTTTTAAGCTTCTTCTGCGTCGTCTTGATCGGTGCGGCCCAAGAAGATATCCTGCTAAAGGACTATGATCCGGTTTCAAGCTACAAAACACCAAAAACCGAGGTAAGTCGGGCAAGGTATCCGGTAACGGACATGCACGCGCATCCAGATCCGACTACTCCCGCCGCAATCGAGGAATGGGTCAGGACCATGGACAGCCACGGTATCCAAAAAACTGTAATCATGACCTACCGGACAGGGAAAGCCTTTGATAGTATCTATGCCCTTTATTCCCAGTACGGCGACCGTTTTGAGCTCTGGTGCGGCTTTGATTACACTGGATACAACGAAAAGGGATGGCCTAAAAGAGCGGTCAAGGAACTGGAACGTTGTTTTAAGGTCGGGGCAAAGGGAGTAGGAGAGCTTGGCGATAAAGGGGAAGGACTGCTCTATTCAAAACCGACCCCGGCCTATGGCATGCACATAGACGATAAGCGTATGAAACCCCTGATACAAAAATGTGGCGAGCTCGGAATGCCCATCAGCATACACGTGGCGGAACCGATTTGGATGTACTTGCCCATGGATATCCATAACGATGGAATGATGAACGCCGCCGAATGGCAGGTTGACACTTCAAAAAAGGGCCTTTTGCAGCATCAAGAGTTGGTGGAGACCCTTGAAAATGCGGTCAAGGAAAATCCGAATACGACTTTTATCGCCTGCCACTTTGCCAACTGCAGTTACGATCTTAGCATAGTCGGAAAGCTTCTAGACGCCTATCCCAATCTGTATGCGGACATCGCGGCCCGTTATGCGGAAACGGCAACGGTGCCTCGATATACCAAGGCCTTTTACGAAACTCACCAAGACAAACTGGTATATGGAACCGATATGGGGTATGAACCCTCCATGTACGAAACTACTTTTCGTATCCTAGAATCAAATGACGAACATTTCTACGAAAAAAACCGTTTTGGATATCATTGGGCCCTGAACGGACTGGGATTAAGCGATGCCACTCTAAAAAAAATATACCATGATAATGCAAGAAAAATATTGGATGCCCACAAGTAGGTTTTTTACGGTACTGTCCCTGGTTTCGTGTTTCTTTCAGGGCTTTTCCCAAACGACTACCATTGAAAACGGATATCTTTCGATGGAGATCGATGGGATGATGAAAGTACGGATTTCGTCCACGTTCAAGAACGCCAAACCGCTTATGGATGGATTTACGGCTTCCGAAAAATTGGTAATGCCCCTATCCGAAATCACCGATTTCGAGGTAGCGGATGTATCCGAGGAAGCAATAAAAGGCGAACTGAGTGGCAAGCTCTGGAAAATCACCGGCAGCCATAAAAAGAACGGAATCTCTATTGAAAAGCAACTGACCATAAAAAAATATGACCGGTTTCCCGATCTGCTTTCCACGCAAGTATCCTATACCAACAAAGACGATAAGGGAATTTTCATAGAAAAATGGGTCAACAACGGGTACAACATCCTTTCCCAACGAGACGAGCCTCTTTTTTGGGCTTTTCAGGGCAGTTCTACAGATACCAGGGACGATTGGATAAGACCGCTTGAGAAGGCCTATTATCGGGAGAATTATATGGGGATGAACGCCACGGATTACGGCGGCGGGATTCCCGTAACCGATATCTGGCGACCGGATGTCGGAATCGCTGTCGGCCATTTAGCGATGGTGCCGAAGCTGGTCTCGTTGCCTACGGAGGTCGATTCTTCGGGTACCCATGGTAGCATTGGCGTGGAAAGGAATTTCGCCGACCGAACCGTTTTGGAAGCCGGTACGACCTTGGAAACGCTGGAAACTTTTGTGATGGTCCACGAAGGAGATTACTACAACGCCCTGACGCAATATTCAAACCTAATGCAGGCCAAAGGTATCAAAATGCCCGAACCCGAGGATGCAGCTTTTGAATCCATCTGGTGCGCATGGGGCTACGAGCGGAACTTTACCGCCGACGAAGTTATCGGCACCTTGCCCAAAGTCAAGGAACTGGGTATCAAGTGGGCGGTGCTAGATGACGGTTTTCAAGTGGCGGAGGGCAATTGGAATGCAAATCCCGAAAAATTCCCCAAAGGCAATATCGAGATTAAGGAATTGGTCGATAAAATCCACGACTATGGTCTAAAAGCCAAAGTATGGTGGACGCCGATGGCCGCAGATCCGGGCAGCAAGGCCTTGGAAGAACATCCTAATATGCGCATTTTTCAGGAAGATGGCGCACCGGAATTCATAACTTGGTGGGATGCCTATTATTTGTCGCCCGCCAACCCGGAAACTACGGCCTATACCAAAGAGGTAATCGACCTGTTCATGAACGAATACGGTTTCGATGCCTTTAAGATGGACGGCCAGCATATGAACGGGGTGTTGCCCGATTACAATTATCATCTCGATTTGGCCTATCCGGAGAAGTCCGTAGAAGAGCTACCGAATTTTTTCCGGATGATCTATGACGAGTCCCGGAAGATCAAACCGCACGCCGTCATCGAAAACTGTCCCTGTGGTACCTGTATGTCCTTTTTCAATATGGCCTCTATGAACCAGGCGGTTTCCTCGGATCCACTGTCCAGTTGGCAGATACGCCATAAAGGGAAGACCTACAAGGCACTGGTGCCCCATACCGCCTATTATGGTGACCATGTCGAGCTGAGCGATAATGGCAACGATTTTGCCAGCTCCTTCGGGGTCGGGGCCGTTTTGGGCACGAAGTTCACATGGCCACAAGACAATCCCGATGCATCGCATTCGTTCTTATTGACCCCGGAGAAGGAAAAAGTGTGGAAAAAATGGTTTTCCCTTTACGACAAAAAAATGCTTTCCAAAGAAAGATACTTGGGTTCTCTCTACGATATCGGCTACGACAAGCCCGAAACCCATGTCATCGAAAAAGAAGGAAATCTCTACTATGCCTTTTATGCCGATGACTGGAAGGGGCCGATACCCCTTAGGGGGCTACAACAAGGGAGCCGGTATACCGTGACGGATTATTTCAACAACGTTGATCTGGGTAGTGTTTCCGGAAAAGACCCCCAAGTCGATGTAGCCTTTAAAAATTTCCTGCTGATCGAAGTTTCCCCAAAAGCTCGAAAAAAGTAAAGGCTGTAATCGGCACAAATTGCTATCTTAAATGCAGTTCACACCCTTACCGCAAAGAGGCCCTATGCAACAGACGCCGCACATCAGAAGCTTTCAGCATCCCCAGATCTTCGTTCAGGCAGTTGGCCGCCCCACAGGCGACCCCATATTTGGCGGTATCATCCCATGACAGTCCGCTTACTATACCATAGGCGATTCCCGCCGTCAGGCAATCCCCGCTGCCTACCGTACTGACTACCCTATCGATGGCGACATGGGCATGTACCCGGTCATTTTTCGAACCTAGATAGAGCCCTTCTTTTCCTTTCGTGAACGCCACTAGAAAAACCTTGTCCTTTAAAAACTCGAATACCTCGGTGGCGTCTTTGGTGCCAAAGGCCTCATAGGCCTCGTGTTCGTTGATATGCAACCCGAAAAGTGTAGTTTTTAGGGCATTTTTCAACTGAAAACCCGAACAGTCCAAAATAGCTCGGGTATCGTGTTTAGTGCAAATCTCAAGTAACTGTAGGTAGGCATCGTCAGGGGCTCCCTTTGGCCAAGAGCCCGACATACAAACCAAATTATGCTGTTTTACGCATGAATTGAACTTCTTCAGGAACTTCTCCCAATCCTTTCCGGTCATTTCTGGACCGGGTTCCAAGAGTTCACTATTATCGAAGGTTTTGTCGTTCGATCGAAAGGTGTAGCATTTTCTGTTGTTTCCTTTTAATGGGATCCCAATCGGGCGGATTCCTTTCTTCCTGCAGTTGTTTTTGATCCATTGCCCGTTAGGGCCCGCCCAGTTTCCGAACAGGGATACTTCACTATTCAATTCTTTGAGGGCAAGTGCTACGTGGGTACCCTTACCTCCAGGGAATTCCTTAAGTTTTTCGATGCGGTTAACCCCGCCGTTTTTGAAAGGGCCTGACCAAGCAAAGGTGTCTATTGAAGGGTTCGGGCAAACACAAAGTATCATAGATTATGAATTTTGGATAGTTTTTTTGCAACTTATGAAGAGCAATGGGTCGGGTGATATAAGGGCATTTTATTTTTCCCTGCCTTGGAAACTGTCGCAACTCCCGATATCCAAATGCCCAACTCCTGAAAATTATGGTCTGTTTCACGGCGAATAGGAGCTTTAGTACACTGTGATAGGTTGATTTTTCGACTACCGGAACCGATCAACACCTGCTAATTTCGTTTGTTGGTATTTAATCTAAAGCGGCTATACAGTCCATTTCCACCAATGATATGCCGGGCACCCCCCCATACACCGCTACAGTAGTTCGTACCGGGGGGTTTTTACCGAACCGGCCCCGATACACTTCGTTCATGGCCTTGAAATCTGCCATATCGGCCAAATAAACATTTACTTTTAATACCTTTTCCATGGAAGAGCCGTTCTTGGTCAGTTCCGTTTCGAGCTCCTTTAGCACATGTTCGGTATGGGTCTTTATATCACCCTCGAATTGGGCGCCCTTTCCCGAAACATACAAAGTATCGCCGTGCTTGACCGAACTTGAGAACATGGGAATTTCTTGATCGGTAATGATTTCGCCCACCACTTTTTTCTGAGGGCTATTATCCCGTTTCATCGCACTCATGGTTCCCACACCGAAAAGTCCGGCAAGGCCCATTCCTATTTTTTTAAAGGATTCCCTTCTACTGTTTTTCATTTTGTACTTTTTTTAAGTTAATAATCTATTGTATTGAACCCGTCTAGAGTTTTAATTAGGAACCGGTTTTTTCGGCTTCGTGGCCTAGTGAGGGTTTTTTTAGCGAAGCATACCCATTGCTACGTTGCGATAAAAAAGCCCTATAGGATGCAAAATGTGAAAATCCCAGGTAAAAGGAAAACTCCTAACGAATTTATAGTTCTACTTCTAGCTTTAGCATATTTTAGGTCACTGTATTATTAGGTTAAAGGGTAAAAGTTCAATGCCCGTTATTTTGTTGTCACGAATTTCAGGTATTCCGGCCCCTTATCTTCACCCTTTTTCCGGTGGGCATCAGTAGTCCTCTCTCTTTAATCGGTTGCGATCATAGGTAATCAATGCCCCTAATAAAACTATACCCTATTTCATGTCTGCCATTTTATTTGAATATAATGGAGCGGAACTTGTCCAGTTCGTGAAACGAGCTTTCAATGGTCGGCGTCCACGACCATTTTGCCGTTTTCCCCGAATCATGGTCCAGCCTGCAAAAATTGGCGTTCCATACCGTACCGCTTTTTGGGGGGACGTCGGGCAAGAGGCCAAGGGATTTGTACGACAGAAATACCTCGGCGCTCCATGATTCGATCTTCCCGTCCAGTTCCCTTGCGCCTCCCGTTATTTCGACCTTGTTCATTATCCCGTACCGGTCCGTACCATATTCGTTAAAGGGTACCCAGGCCAGTCCCCCGTCCGAACCGGATATAGTGAGAACAAGCTGTTTTTCGAACTGGTTTACCTCGTATTCGTAATATACCTTTTCCTTGGGATCTGGATGGAAGAAGACCTCGAATACGTCGCCGTTCCAAATTTTATCCATATCATTATAGTTTTCTGTAGTTATTCTGTCGTCCTCCCCATAAAACAGTATATAGATTCCCGACGGAGAGGCCAACACCTTAAACCTGGTCTCATAGTCCCTATCTCCCTTGTCAATTTTGGTAAGAGGGTTCCATTCGGCCCTATTCCAAAATTCATTGCTTCCATTACCTGTAATTTCGAAGTCATCGCATCTTTCCACCGGTAAGGGTTCATTTTGCCCCAGGTCTTTTGCAATGGTGTGGGCCAGGTCCTTTTCCGGGCCTTCCAAGGATTGTCCGAAAGCGAGATTGAACGATACCGACAAAATAAGCGCATAGCAGAAAAGTTTCATTTTTAATAAATTAAAATTGTACATCCATTATTTTTCATCGGGGGTATTTGTTCGCACTTCGGCGACCGTCGAAGCCTTTACGGGGGCGGCCTCATCGCCGAAACGTTTGCGGATATAGGTCAATATAGAGGCGATGGCATGGTCGTCCAGATGATCGTTCCGGGGCATCAGGCCGTTGTATGTCCTACCTTGAACGCTAATGTCGCCCTGACGTCCGTTCAGAACGATATCGATCAGGCGTTCTTCATCCCCGGCCACCCATTCCGAGCCATACAGCGGGGGGAACCGGTTGTTGTCGCCCTTCCCGTCACGTTGGTGGCAGGCGGCACAATAGGTGTTGTAATAGATCCTGCCGCTGTAGGTATCCCCGGCCTGGAGAATATCCTTTTCCGGATCGGGGGTCTTGATATAACTCTGTGTAGTTTTTCTCTTCTCCATAGCGGCGAGTTGGTCCTTGCCGAAATCCGCCTTGTCGCCCTTGTACATGACCCGCCAGATTCTTCCCTGGTTCGATTCGCTGATATACAAGGAACCATCCGGACCGGTGGACAGTCCCATCGGCCGGTAAACGGCGTCGCTGGTGTTGGCCACGGTATCGACCCTGGCAAAACCGTCGGCGAAGACCTCATATTCCCCGGTGGCCTTGCCGTTAGCGTCAAACGGAACGAAACAGACGATAAATCCCGCCATGGGATAGGGTGCGCGGTCAGTGGAGCCGTGAAAAGCGACGAAGGCGCCGTTCTTATACCTCTCGGGGAATTGATCGGCATGGTAGAACATCACGTCCATAGGTGCCCAATGGCCGGGAAAGCCGATAACGGGAGTGTCGAATTCTTTTGCCCTGCCCACCTTTTTCCCGTCGCCGCCGTACCCGGGCTGCAACACATTTTTCCCCTGTATCTGATCGTAATAGGCGTACGGCCAACCGTAGTCCGTACCTTCGGTCACTCGCATTAAGGTCTCCGAAGGAAGCACGGCCGCCTGCCACTGGGTATACCGATCTGGAAAAATAGTATGGAAGTTATCTATCCCGTTCCCTACGGCATAGAGACTTTCGTCCTTGGGGTTCCATTCCATTCCGACGATACTTCGAATGCCCGTGGCAAACTTTTGCCCATCCTCTTGGGTCAGTCCGATTCTATCGGCCGGAAACCTCCATATTCCAGCATGGTTCTCCAGTTCGGGGCAGGGATCCAGTCCGCGACCGTTGGGGATCCCGACGGGACCGTATTTTTCCATATCCTGGCAGGCATCCGAGGGCGCACCGAAGGGAACGTACATGTTTCCGCGGTCATCGAACGCGACGGGTTTGGTGGTGTGCCAATTCGTATCGACTTTGGGGTCCCTGTCGGTAAGTACGATTTCCGTCTCACTGGTAGGAACCAATTCGCCTTTTTTCAGTGCGTTCCTATAGATCATCTTTCTGGAACTTACGTAGAGATAGCCGTCATGTATGGTTATTCCCGTTGCGCTTCTGGCCTTGTCGGGATAGTTCCCAAAACGGACTATGCTGTCGGCCTTGCCGTCGCCGTTCCTATCGCGGAGGGCGACCGTTCCCTCTCCGTCCTCGGCGAACATAAGTTGCGCATAGATATCGCCGTTGGCGTTCACCGTAATATGCCGGGTCTCCCCCAGGCTGTCCACCACCGTCAGTGCCCCGAAACCGGCGGGAAGGAAAAGCCCCCCGTCACCAGGATCGCTAGGCGGGAGTTTTAGGTTGGGATCACAGCTGCACAAAGACAGAAGAAACAAAAAAAGTGTTGTGCATACAGGAAAGTAAGTACAATTGCACCAAGATCTTCCAAGGCCCGACCCGATCCCATCCCGATATCTTTGTTTCATATCCAAAAATCCTTTAGGCTTTATTCCTTTAGAAATGCTTCTGCCGCCAGCCCGTTCAGGTCCCACACGATCTTGCCGGCCCGGACGGTGAGGGCGGCCTCCAATTTCCGGTTCCCCGGAATGCGGTTTCCGCCCGCATCCACGAAACCGAAGTCGCCGGTCTCCAGGTTCAATACGGCGATATCCGCTATGGAACCAACATCAAGATTGCCCAGGTCTTCCCGTTTGATGGATTGGGCGGGCTTCCAGCTTCCCCGTAGGAGCACTTCCTTCAAGGGCATGCCCATGTTCAGGAATTTCGACATCACGTTGAGCATGTCCTTCATACCGGCATTCATACTGAAACGGTGCAGGTCGGTACCGAAGGAATTCGGCCAGAGCCCTTGTTCGAAAGCGGGCACCGCCTGATCGAACCAGAATCCGGCCCCGCCGTGCCCCACATCGAAAAGAATACCCCTTTCTTTCGCCTTGAGTACAAAAGGGCGCAGCTTCCCGTTTTCGTCCACTACAGGCATTCGTTCGTCGATATCCTCATAGGAATGCGTGATGATATCCCCCGGCCGCATATGGTCCAGCTGGTCTTCAAGGGAGTATTGCGGCAGGTGGCATTCCACAAAGAGCGGCCTGTCCGTTTCCGATGCGGCCTCTATGGCCCTATCGAACGCGGCCCACGATTTCCCGTCGAAATGGCCGATCTTAACGCCGACGATAATATCGGGATATTTCTCGATTATTTCATCCGTTTTTTGAACGTCCATCTCATCGAGGTCGTGTTGGGCCGCCTCGATTTTGGATAGCGTGCTTTCCGTTCCGCTGATGCCGTCGGCGGCTATATTCAAAAATGCCAGGACCCTGGTCTTTGACTGATCGATTACCTGTTCCTTGAAGAGGGGGAAATTCCGCCAGCCGGAGGTCCCGGCGTCCACTACCGTCGTGACACCTGCCTTAAAGCTGAAGTCATCGGGGGAAACACTGTTGAAACCGTTCGCAAATTTACCGGGCCGGGGGCCCACGAATACATGGGTATGGATGTCGATCAGGCCCGGGCATACGTAAAGACCCGTGGCGTCAATTGTTGTTTTTACGTTTTCTTCCGCTATATCCTTTCCTACTGCGGCTATTTTACCGTCGGCTATGGCCACGTCCATGATCCCGTCGATTTTGTTTTTGGGGTCGAACACCTGCCCGTTCTTGATCAGGATATCGATTTCCTGGCCGTTCGCAAAAAAAGTTAGGAATATCAAGAAAATTCCGGCTATACTTCTCTTTTTCATCTTACGAATCATTAAACTTATGCTTTGGCAGGGAACCCGTTTTGGATATTTACTCCCTATGTTTTTTTCACGAAGGCCGACAGGCCCGGTCCTAAACCAAGACTTGACACGTTCCATACTTTATTTAAAGTTCTCCGCTGCCATTCCGTTCAGGTCCCAGACCACCTTTCCCGCACGGATGGTAAGTTCGGCCTCCAATTTCCTGCTTCCCGGGAGCCTTTTGCCGCGGACGTCGAGAAAACCGAAATCGCCTTCCCGAATTCCGAAGACCGCCACATCGGCCTCCGTTCCTACGCTCAAATGCCCCAGTTCCGGTCTGCCGATTACCTGGGCCGGCGCCCATGTAGCCCGTGAAACGACTTCGTTCAGCGTAAAGCCCATGGCCATGAATTTCGACAGCACGTTGTCAAGGTCCTTCATACCACCGTTCATGCTCTGGGTATGCAGGTCGGTGCTGATGACATTGGCCTTGAACCCCTGCTCGGTCGCCGGTACGGCCTGCCGCCATGAAAAGGCGCCTCCTCCGTGGCCCGTATCGAACACGATGCCCCTTTCCTGTGCCTTGAACACGAAGGGCTTTACCCTTCCGTTTTCGTCGACGATGGTTTCGCGCTCGTCGGGCCCGTACGAATAGGTATGGGTGAACATATCGCCCGGGCGGAGGTGCTCCATAAAAAGGGACTCGATGGAATTCGGCGGGTCGTGCTCGCCGAAATCCACCATTACAGGCACTTTGGCCATCTTGCCCGCTTCCACGGCACGGTCGACCTGGGTGAAATCGCCCCAATAATGGGCAGCCTTTATGCCCACAAGGATATCGGGATACAATTTGGTGATCATATTGGCAGTCATCAAAGGGTTCATGTCCGTTACGTCCTGTTCCTCGTACCGGCTGTGCATGCCCTTGCCCACGATGTTCAACAAGGCCAGCACCCTGGTCTTGGCCCTGTCGATGGTCTGCTCCTTGAAAAGCGGGAAGTTGCGCCATCCGGAAGAGCCCGCGTCCACCACGGTGGTCACCCCGCAGCGGAACGTAAAGCCGTCGGGCATTACGCTCGTGGCCCCGTTCGCGATATAGGCGCCCGGGTCATTTCCCATAAACACATGAACGTGCATATCGATAAGGCCGGGGGTGACGTACAGGCCCGAAACGTCGATGACCCTATCGGCCCTTTCCCCGGGAATATTTTCCGCCACCTCGGCTATCTTACCGTCCAAAATACCGACATCCATTGGTCTGTCGATGTTGTTTTTCGGGTCGATCAGATGCCCTCCCTTGATCAATACATCCAGTTTTTGGGCCTGCAGATCGATCAAAGAAAGCAGTAAGAACCATACTATGGCAAAACGGGTCCGCAAAAATTCGTTCAAGTGGAACATGATATCTTTTTTTTTAGAGCTTGTTCAGGGATGATCAAGTGGCCAACGGAGGGCCTCCCGGCACCACGATCCGATCATGTCCTTCGCTATATGCCGACCTTTCGGCGGTGAACTTGGCGGTAAGGTATTCCCCCAAGAACACGGAACCGGACATTGTATCACCGGATAGCGTTCCGGAAAACCAATAGGTGATGCCATCGCCGGGGGCCCTGTACCGGCTCCTGAGCTTTACCTCGTCACCTTCCGCCATACCGGCGATTTCCTGAACTGAAAAATCGCTTTGGTGACTGCCCTTGATCCAATTGCCGTCCTGCTCCAAAAAGAACTTGTGTTCGCTCTTGCTGGTAAAAAAGTCCATTTCGACGTCCCAACGGCCGCTTACATTCCCTTGGGCCGGGGCCATTTCATCGGAGCGGGCACTGCGCTCCTTCGAAAGGATGCCGAAAAGCCGGTCCGCTACGACCTTGGCGTTTCCTGGCCGCATTTGGCTGGGCGTGATATTAATGGATGTTTCGTTTTCTTCGGTCCGCGCCCCTATGGCAATCCTGGGTTTGTTGCGCGCCGTTTCCTCCGCCACTTCCTCCCCGGTAATATGCAGTGCGTCGGGATTCCATTTGATGTGCAGTACGGGGGCGCGGTTGGAGAGCCCCTCGGGTTGCATCACTTCGGTGGTTATCCCTTCTATCTTCTTTACCTTGGTGGCTATCTCGTCGAGCCATGAGAGCCAAGTATTCCATTCCGCTTGATGGTCCCGGGTCGTCCAGGCTTCGACGGCGGCGAGCATGCCCAGCATTTCCTCCTTGCCCACCTTGTTGTCGCGTCCGGGGCCGTGATGTGGCGAGCTGGCCTGCCATGCGGCCATGAGCAGGTCTTTGTCGCCCAACAGCACGCCGGCACATTGGGGGCCGCAGATGGCCTTTCCGCCACTGTACGCCACGACGGTGGCGCCGCGCTCGAGATGTACGCAGGGAATGGTAAGGTCCTCCGCGGCGGCATCCACCAGAACCGGTACGTTAAAGGGTTTTGCTATTTTAACTATGGTTTCGAGGGAAAGGGGCTGTCCGGTAGCGGAATCCCGGTCGGAGTTGACATAGATCATTGCCGTACGCGGATTTATGGCCTGTTCGAGCTCTTCGGGGGAATCCACGTCGATCATGGTAACCCCGATATTGCGAATGGCATGGTCGTAAACGTTTCGGGAATACCTCGGCGCTATCACCTCGGTCTTCCCCAGTCCCGACAGGTCCGGGATCCTGACGAGCTTTTCTGGGTTTCCGCCGGTTACGCAGGCCGCCGTCACAAGTTTTAGACCCGCGGCGCAACCGGCAGAAATTATGCCCCAGGGGGCCTTGGTGATTTCCGCCAGACGCTTGCCGATACCGAAGGCCAGTTCGTCGTACTGCACGAAATACCCTGAGGCCGCCTCGATAGCCTCGATTACTTCGGGCCGTTCCGTGGAGCCCCCGAGGATGGTGAACGTGCCCCTACAGTTGATGATCGTTTCGACGCCGATGGCCTCGTAAATGGACTTGTCACCCAACAAGGTACCGGAACCGGCCGGCGAGGTTTCTTCGAAAGCCTTGCCGAACATAGATTCGGTGGCCAGAAAGCTACTAGCGATCGGAACGACGCCAAGCTGCTTGATAATTTCCCTGCGCTTCATGTTAAATGGCTTTAGTTACTGATTCGGTTTAATACGTGCGTTTTTGTTTTTTCTATTTAGAAACGAAATTTAAAATCACTTACTTATTCGTTACTATTTTAATAGTGAATTTTCACTGAATTGCAATGTATGTGTTAGTTAAGATCGGTCTCGACAGTTAGATGGAGATTTTATTCTTCACGAATCTCAGCCGGATTGTTATAGAAGGGACGGTGGTACAGGTGTAGGTACCTTATCCTTCTTAAATTCACCAAGTGTTCTCCAGCTTCCTTCGCTGACAGGGTTATCGGCAAAGAGGCTGGGTTTTTATCGTGAATGCATCTTGAATCCCTTTAGGGCACGCTCCCAAACTATTCATGAACAAGGGCTACAAAATCAAAATCTTCCATACATACTAGTATCTCTGGTTTACATAGGAAATTTTTTAATACGTGTCTATAAATATATGAAAGATTTCGAAAGAAAATGTAATTTTAAAGAAAGGTTTTGTAAGTTTATGTTTAAATGATGAGGTTCCCGATGTATTTGCAACCCATTGTACAGAAGGATTTTTTCTTGCAGTGGAAAAATTAACAGCGCAATCTATGACCCGGAATAGGAAGGCAGAACCGGGCTTGATCATTTCAGGGACAGAATTAGGGTATGATCCTAAAAAATTAGTACTGATAAGCGCTGTATACGGTTTGCGAATAAGAGAAAAGCTTGGAAGGCCGACCTTGACGCTAATATATTCGGCTCGATACCAGTTTTATAATTGGTTAGCTCTTATATCGGTCAAACATAAAATAACAATGATGAATACCCCAGGGGGAACATTATGAACAGAAAAAAATTTTTAAAAACCGGTATACTTGCAGCCACCGCAATGGGAACCGGTCATTCTCTGATGTCCTTGACTCCCCACTATATTAGTGGGTTTAAACAAAATCCCCCTTGGAGTCCCAAGGGAGGTTTCACAATAGCAGAGCTAAATGCGAAAGTTGCAAAGTATTATGGCAATCCCGATGACATCAGCGATATCGGACGCGCCCGTAAGATGCAGGCATTAATTATGGAGATTGCCATCAAGGCGAAGACTCGAAATCCGAACTTTCAGGTCGTTCCGCAAGACACTTTACAATATGCCCATATAAATGGAAACGCAAATAATTCTTATGATTGGAATGTTCTTAACTTGCTCGATGGCTGGGGGATTGAAGATTTCAGCACTACTACTGTAACCAGGTTGGCAAACCTAACTAAGGTTGGCATAAAGGGTACAGCGAACACCAATGGAAGTACCGTACAAGAAGTTACTGATAACCAGAAAATTGCTGCCGATAATAATATACTCTGGCACCCGCGTTTAAGTGCAGAAGTATATCAGTCTCCCGGGATAGGAAATCCCGGTTATACGCCCATATATTCGCCTTCCTCTAATAGTTACGATATAATCCATGATCCAATACCTGCCGGAGTGGCGAGCACACTAAACAGCGATAATGTTAATAGTATGTCGGAGGCGAAAAATTATCTGTACATGCTCAGCACCGGTAAATATTCTAATTGGCCGAACTGGGAAACTGATCCTGGCGATCGTCTCAATATTGCCACCAATGCAGGTTATCTGGTTCCTTACGCCGGCGGACGATTTCAACCTACCGGTCCTGCGGATGTGGTTGCTCAAGCGATTTCAGATCATGGGACAGAATGGGACTTTTTTTGGGTGGCGAAAGGCTATGCTAAAAATGAAGGTAGGAAGGCGTACATTGAGGAACTCGCGGCCTCAGAGTGGGATGCTTTTTATATTGACGCGCATTTCAACATGAGTTCTCTTACGCAGGAAGAGGTTGAAGTGCTTACTCGTAAGCCCCAGGGAGGCAGGCGGCAAGTTATCGCGTATTTAAGTATCGGTACGACGGAATTGTACCGGTGGTATGCGGATCCCGTCATGGTTAATCCTAGCACAGGGTCTTTCCTCCACGGCACTGTTGAGGATGGCACATTTATACCTGCCCGCAAAAGATTTGGGGATGATGACATCCCAAATTGGATGCTCTGGTCGGCTTACTCAGGACAATACGCTGACGAAGCCACCCCAATTTGGTGGCATCCCGAGTGGAGGGACATTATTGTAAGAGGCGGCAGCCGGTATATAAATCCCAGCTTTAATCACTCCCAGTTTGCGGAGGGCAGATCTTCCATAGACCGTATTGTCGATATGGGATTTGATGGAGTGTATTTAGACAACGTAAGTAGAGCAACCTCCTCCGCTGCTAACTGGACTGCTTTACAGGCTTACACTAATGCAAATCCCAGATGGTATTTAAATCCTTAGAAGGTATTTTTCGAACAAAAGCTTACATAGCATTATCAAATGATAACTAACCTATGAAAATTACAGTCCTTATTCTTTGTTGGGTGTTCTGTGCTGCAAACGCTCAGGACAATCTTGTGCCACAGAAGATCAACTTTACGGAGAATCCCATTGATATTCCAAATCCGGACAGGGGTTTCTACAGACCAGAATCCTATGTAATTCCTGTGGACGGTGGAACTCCAAGTTTTCCTGACTTACGAGCTATCATAAGTGGTACTTCGGTCTCTGTTGATGCTCGCATCGTTTATATGGAATTTGACCTGAGAAACTTTTCGTCCAATGCGCCCCTTGACGGAAAACCCTTAGGACCCTGGAGCCATGATGCTAATCTTCCACCAAAATATGGAACAACTCAACCTCTGACACCCGGGGCGCTTGATTATGTAAGGGCAGCACTTCAAAGAGTAAGAAACAGTGAGGCTGTTGCCATTGTGAAATTTAATTATGATGGCCGCGGCCATACGTATGTTGATAATGGAAGTTATGACCAGATTATTCATGATTGTGAACCTGGGGCACCAAGAGGTCGGGTTTGGTACGAGACCGGAGCTATTGAAAAATCTGATTTGTGCGGTATACCCGGCCATGAGAAAAAAAATTGGGTACAATACCATCTTTGGCAGCTTGGAAATGTTTTTGGCGAATTCGAAGATTGCATAATGGCCGTTAAAGGGGGTTTTTTTGGTCCATGGGGCGAAATGCACTCCTCATCATATGCCAGAACTGCGGAAGGTTACCACTGGCTTCTGGAAGCTTTACTGGGCTATGTTCCCGCTTCACGTTCCATTTTGGTACATGCGGGCGGAGTCATGGCATGGCATAACGTCGAGCATGGTACTGATTATAGCTTTACCAATTTGATGCCGGCCCCGGCACGTGGAACACCGGCCCAACGTTTCGGTATGTTTAACGATAGTTATTCAGCGGGTTCGAGCGGCGAATCGTATAATGACAACGGCTCGCTTTCCGAAGGGTATCAATTTATTGGAACTGGAGATCAAGATGATTTTGATCGTAATGCTGCTTTAACCTGGATAAGAAATCAAAATAACTTCTATGGCGGTGAAACAGTTGGGCCCGGTTCAGACGAGAATATCTATCCCAGATTTCCTAATGTTCTATATGAAGCCGCTTATGCCCAAACAACCCATTTGAATACGAGTTATAACCCACGTACTTATAAACTTTGGAGCGATTTTGTTTATAATGAAGAAAATGTCACCGCACCGTTTACGCCTCCACACGATGGAGTGACTCGAACTGCAATCTTCGACCCTTTATATGACGGAAGAAACGGAATGGAATATATGCGTGACAGACTAGGCTACCGATTAGTTTTGCGTGAGGCTAATGTAAGTCAATCTGTGGATCAGAATGGCACGCTGAGGTTCGTAGGAAAAATCCAAAATGTTGGTTTTGGCAATGTCGTGAACAAGAAAAACGTGTCTGTAATCTTGAAAGCTAAAGAGGGATCCCACACTTACACGGCACTTACGGACCTTGATGCAAGAAATTGGCGGCCCGATGTGGACAGCAGGGCGGACAATACCGCTGCCTGGCGTGATTTGAGTTTCTCAATTGAAATGGGAACATTGGGTAAAATACCTGTTGGAGACTATGATATTTACTTGAAAATCAATAATCCTAAGGAAACTATCGCTGACAAGCGTTGTATACAGTTTGCCAATCATGATATTTGGAATGCTTCCCTTAGTGCAAACTTCATTGGTTCAACTAAAGTTACCCCATAGATTTAGTAAAGGCGAAATCAAAAGATCGATTATACGATACCCAAGCAGTACAAAATGAAAAAGCCCTCTGTTTTAAAAAAGGTTCTATTATATGTGCTTATCTTAATAACAGGCTGTGCCGATCCTGATTCTAGACCACCGAAGACAGTGGAGCAAGATAAGCCAGGAGATTGGACAAATTATATTCGCACTGCAGGCCACGGTTTGAGTAAGGATAATGTAGATGCAACAATAAAGGACGCTTTGGAAACCAATCTTTTTGGGATAGAAGTGGATAATGATATTCCTGGTCGCTATGAAAGTTTTGTTGACCCTACAAAAAAATTGGAGGCACTCAAATTAGTGGCCGGTCGCGCCCATGAAATTGAAAATTATGCTTTTGTCTATATAGCCGGCTTGGAGTGCATTACTGCCAACGCTGATAGTGAAGCGCACTCTTTTTTTAAGGACCACCCCGACTGGGTCCAGCGGGATATTAATGGCCGACCGGCTATGTTTGGCGGTGGCGACGCATTTTGGATCAGCGAGGGTGATGAAGATGTCTGGATTTCTCCTTATGCTACGGCATGGCGGGAAAGATATATGGAACATGTCCGTCAAATAGCGGGTACGGGGATTGATGGTATTTTCGTGGACATTCCCTATTGGATGACCCATTTTGATGGCTGGCAAGATACTTGGGCAAGCTTTGACAAATATACCGTAGCGGCTTTTAAATCAAAGACCGGAATTGATGCCAAAGCTGAAATCAAGCTAGGCGATGATAATGACCCGAACTTTAGGAAGTGGATCGATTTTCGAATAGAGACACTAACAAATTTTATGGCTGACGTGAACAAAAATGCGAAATCGGTTAACCCTCACTGTAAAACCATAGCCGAGATTTATCCCGGCCTCGGCGAGGAAGCCGTACGTGTGGGTGCAGATGTGTATGAGATGTACCAAGTGGTCGACGTAATTGCCCACGAATACAGCGGCGGTGGCGGTAATGCGGCCAGTAAGAATCCCAAGAACTGGTTTGATAGAATGGTCGGCATGTACACTTTCAGAGCCTTTGCAGAGGGCAAAGCTTCATTGATGCTTAGCTATTCCTGGGATAGCGATAATAAGGTAGAGCCCATGGAACCCATGAAAAATCTGGCCCTTTCCAACGTAATGGCGGGAACCAACCATTGGGATGCCAGAGGGCATGTCATGTCAGGGTCCAATGACATAGAAACAAGAAAGGTCATCTACGATTGGATTGCCGCCAATGAGAGTACCTTATATGACCCTAGAACCCCAATTTCTCCGATAGGCATCTATTTTTCACCTAAGACCAGAAACTATGACCCGGAGAATTTTGTCGAATCATATCAAGGTATGATGAACCTAATGCTGCAAGGTCATATCGAATTCCAAGTGGTTACCCCGAGGACGTTGAAAGCGTTTAAAGGTGAAGTTTTGATCCTTCCCAATGTAAAATATATCTCTAATACTGAAATAGTACAGCTCAAGGATTTAATCGACAATAGCATGAAATTGGTCTTAACCGGAGAGACCGGAAAATATGACAATAGTATGAACGCGTATGGGCAAAATATCATCGAGAGGCTTTACGATACCTTGAAAGGAAACAAGGAACCAGAGGCCGCCAATAAAAAATATACGTATTACGAACATTGTCCGGGTAAGATGTACACAGATGACTTAAATAGGGAATTTAACGAGTCCGCCTGGTCCGGGAATTACAGAGACACAAGATACTTTTCGCATCTTCAAAAATTCACGGCGGATCTTATCGCCAATTTCAATTGGAAGCAAAACGTTGAAATAGAGGCACCTCCCTTTATCTCAACCCAAATTGCACAGGTCAATGGAAAGCCACATGTTTTTCTGGCTAATTTCTCCGGATTAAAAAGTGACGAGGTAATGAACCAAACATCCCAAACCGGCATACAAATCCGTTTTTATGGACATACGAATGCTAAAGTATTTTATCTGCCCTTTTTGGGAAAAAAGCAAGAATTGTCTGCCGTGTCTAAAAACGGGCAGATTATATGTGAGCTACCAACCCTCACCAAGGGAGGAGTGGTCTGGTTAGAAGAATAGTTCTGCAAAATTAAATGCGATTTTACCTCTAAGCCCGACCTATTTTAAAGCAATTTTTACTTTGACTAGCAACTCAGTCCCTAATGTCATGGGTAATCTACCGAAAATTATTTTTAAGTGGAAAGTACAAGCTATATCAGCGAAGGTAATGAGAATGCCAAATTCTACTACTTCACACCAACTACTGCCCTTTTTATGACTAGAATGTAAAAATTGATATTTTAAATGACTTTTTCTAAATAAATAAGTCCCGAAAATATAGATAGATCAACCACCAACAGGAGAGGGTGACTTCAGATAAAAAAGTATTTGAAATATATAAATAAGGTTTTGAAAGTTAGCAAATATTTATTAACTTCGTTTTAACGATTTTGTATAACCTACCTCAATCAGTTTCAACCTAATTCAATCATTATGACGTCGAAAACCTTCATCGCGCCTCTCCTCCTTTTTTTAGCCTTTGTATCTTACGGGTATGCACAACAACGAACAGTATCAGGACAAGTAACAAATAAAGGAGAACTGTTACCTGGAGTTAACGTTGTGGAAAAAGGAACGAGAAATGGCGTATCCACGGATTTTGACGGCAACTATGTTATTGATATCAGAAATCCGAATGCAGTTTTAGTATTTTCTTATTTGGGTTTCGAAACCCAAGAAATCCCCATCGGCAACCGTACAACTATCGACGTTAGTATGGAAGAAAGCAATAGTGCCTTGGATGAAGTCGTAGTAGTAGGTTATGGAACCCAAAAGAAAAGGGACGTAGTAGGCGCTATTTCCTCAGTGAAAACCGAAGAGCTCGTACTCTCATCTAGTGCCTCTGTAGGTCAGGTACTTCAAGGTAAAGTGGCTGGCCTCCAAGTTGTTCAGAATAGTGCCCAACCGGGAGGAGGTTTGGATTTTCTGATTCGAGGAGCAGCTTCAATAAATGCGAGCAATCAACCTTTAATAGTAGTTGACGGTTTTCCCATTACCGATTTTCAACAGCCTGAAAGCGGTAATCAATATGAGGGAGGCACCCAAAATATTTTAAATTCCTTCAACCCTAATGATATTGCTGATATACAGGTACTAAAGGACGCCAGCGCCACCTCAATATATGGAGCTAGGGCTGCCAATGGTGTAATTTTAATTACCACAAAGAAAGGGGTGGCAGGAAAAATACAAATTGATTATTCGTCTTCCTTATCCTTACAAGACTATAACGACGAATTTGATGTCCTCGAGCTTAAAGAATGGATGGAGATAAGCAATGAATCTGCCTGGGAAAACTGGAGCTCTGCCAATCGAATTGTTCCCTATGGCGAAAGAACCCTTGAAGAAGCAATCGCGGATCCGGTCAACGGGGTTCCATTCAGAAGGGTGTTTTCCGATAATGAAATTAGGAACCCGCGATTCCCCGGTACAGACTGGTTAAGTCTAACAACACGCGATGGAATGATTCAGCAGCATAATCTTTCGGTAAGGGGCGGTAATGAATCCACAAGATATTTTTTGTCGGGTAACTTATTTACCCATAAAGGGGTAATCCGGAATTCTGAAATGGATAGGTCTTCCTTACGGTTTAATCTTGATCAAAAAATTAATGATTATATCAGTTTTGGTCTTAATCTGACCAAGAGCAGGATTAACAACCAAAACACCTCCATAGGGGATGAAGGCTTCGAAAAGTCCGGTATAATTAGAGCTTCAATTCAGCAATCGCCCTATGTTGAGGCCATTGATGAATTCGGAAACTATCCGATAAATCCAAAAGCCGGTAAGGAACCGAATCCTTTTTCACTTTTAAATATTGCCGATGAAGGGGTTATCGATCGAACGCTCACCAATTTCTATCTGGAATTAAAGCCTCTAAAAGGTTTAAAAGCAAGGGTGCAGGCGGGTATCGATCAAGGACACACCAGCAGAAATACCTATATACCGAAATCTGTTCTGGAAGGGGCCATAAAGAACGGGCAGGCCTCCATAGCCAACGAACGCAAAAACGATAAACTCCTCGATATCACCCTAAATTACACTGCTACTTTAAATGAAGATCACGATCTTACGCTATTGGCAGGATATTCTCAGCAAAAATTTGAATCACAGGGCTCCAATTTAGGTAATAACGGCTTTCTTACCGATGCGTTTCTGTGGAATAATATAAACTCAGGTGCAGGAACCAAGGTGGTAGGATCCTTTAAGTCCCAAAATAAATTCGTTTCTTATTTCAGTAGATTGAATTATGTTTATAAGGATAGATACATATTGACCTCGACGGTTCGTCGTGATGGTGCCAGTGTTTTTGCCGAAAACAACAAATATGCTTTATTTCCCTCTTTTGCTATTGGTTGGGATATTGCAGAAGAACCATTTATGGAGAATGTGAAGGATAAGATTTCCCAATTGAAATTTAGGTTTGGATACGGATCAACCGGAAATGCGGATATTGGAGGAAACGCATTTGCCGCATTTTATGCGCAACCAGCTTATTTAAACCCTGATGAATCGCTATTGATAGGTGTTTTTGCCAATCGCTTGGCTAACCCTGATTTAAAATGGGAGACTACGACCGAACGAAATTTTGGGCTGGATTTTGAATTGTATAGAGGAAGAGTGTCGGGATCCGTAGAGGTCTATAATAAGGATGTGACCGATCTATTGAGCTTAAAGCCCATCAATTCCTATAATGAAATAAATGTAGTGTGGGCCAATATTGGAGCCACACAGAGCAGAGGGGTTGAGGTGACGCTGAACACCTATAATGTCGATTCGGAAAACTTCAAATGGAGAAGCATCCTTACCTATTCAAAATACGAAGATAGATGGAAGGAAAGGGCGCCCGATTGGAAACCTTCCATTTTCGAAAGTGTCGAAGATCCTATTCGTCCACAATTTAGCTACTTATCCGATGGAATTATGCAAATTGGGGAAAGCGTCCCAGCGCAACCACTGCTTATCCCGGGAGGTGTCAAGATAAAAGATGTAGATGGTTTTGCCAAGGATGCAGAGGGCAATCCGATTACCGACGAAAATAGTAGATTTGTTAAAGCGGGCGCACCGGATGGGATTATTGACCAAGCCGATATTGTGCTACTTGGATCATCAGACCCTGATTTTTTGGCAGGTTTCAGCAATATAATCAGTTATAAAGATTTAGAACTGAATTTTCATTTTAATGGCATGTTCGGTCGAAGGATCCAGAACCAAACCGATCTTACCTATGGCGTGGGCATCGGGGGGGTGGCAACAAATGGTACTAACGTATTGCGTAGTGTATATGACAGATGGACCCCCACAAATCCCTCTACGACTAGACCCTCCTCTGCCGGCGGCGGGGAAGACGGTGCCGGAGACTTCTGGCTACAGGATGCGTGGTTTATCCGCCTTCAATACGCTTCTCTTTCTTATAAGCTGCCTACAAAATGGTTTGGAGGAGTTTTGAGAGGTGGTGCCATAAGATTGGATGCCAATAACCTTTTTATTATAACGCCGTATGATGGGGTTGATCCCGAGACGGATAACCTGGTAGCAGCGTACCCTAATGTAAGTACCTACACTGTAGGTATTGACCTTAAATTTTAATGAAAAAAAGAAAACTATGAAAAATGTACAGTTTGGCTTGATAGCGCTACTGTTGATGCTATCCTCGGGCTGCAATCCCGATCTCGAGCCGGTTAGTTATGACGAAATCAACCCGAGTATCTTCCCTACTTCTGAAAGTGATGTGGAAGCCCTTGTAGCTGCCGCATATTACCCTCTACGAGGATCTTGGTGGGACGGGATTCATACAACATCGGAAAATGGGCTCGCTTTCATCCTAGATTCATCCACCGAAATTCTCATGGGCGAATATGGCGTTCAGGAAGCCGGCACCTATCACTCGTGGACTCCTGATGACGAAGGGGCTACGCGTCCGTATGACATGTTTTATAATAAGTTGAGCAGCATGACCTTGAGTATAGATAGGATTGAAAAGTCTGACGCCATTGAATCGGTGAAAACTACGGCCATTGCAGAAATAAGATGTGCCCGTGGTTTTCTGGCCTATGAGCTTTTTGACATGTACGGCCCGATTGTAATCGCCCCCTTGGAAGTTCTCCTAAACCCTTTACAGGAAGAACCTCTGGCTCGGCTTCCCTATGATGAAATGGTGGATTTTATCGAACAGGACCTTTTAGCTGCCGCAAAGGATTTAAAACCTCCTTCAGAAACCCCTTATGGCAGGTTTAGCCAAGGAATGGCCAGAATGATTTTGATAAGACTCTACTTACATGAGAAAAGATGGGCGGAAGTAGAAGAACAAGCCAATGCCATTATGGCAATGGGGTATTACGAATTGGAAGAGGATTATGTAGGCCTATGGGATCTGAACGGGGCTACGGATAGTAAGGAGGTAATCTTTGCAATTCCTTCCGACTATGCCGGTACTAGTGAAAACCAATGGCAGCTCATGGTTCTACCTAGCAATTATCCAGAGGGTGCTGGATGGGGGACCGTACAAAGCTCTTGGGCTTTTTACGATTCATTTGAACCTACCGATGTGAGGAAAACGAATCTGATCGCCGAATATACAGGTACGGATGGGATAACCTATAATAGAGATAATCCCGGTGATTTTATTCAATTAGGCCCTCTTCCGCTAAAAATTAATCCTGACTCTGACAGAGAAGGAGAATTTACTACGGTGGATATTATTCTTTACAGATATGCCGATGTTCTATTATCAAAAGCAGAGGCGATCGCAAATATGAATGGGGCTCCAAACCAAGAAGCCATTGATCTGGTTAACCAAATAAGAAACA
This sequence comes from uncultured Flavobacteriaceae bacterium, assembly GCA_963734985.1. Taxonomy (GTDB): domain Bacteria; phylum Bacteroidota; class Bacteroidia; order Flavobacteriales; family Flavobacteriaceae; genus Pricia. The sequence goes on along the minus strand of CAVTJB010000001.1, from coordinate 664,798 downwards.
GGGCTCAAATTCCACCTGTGACCCTCGCGGACTATGCCGATCTCGAGCGTTTTAATACCCTGATTCTTTTAGAAAGGTCGCATGAATATTGGGCCGAAAACGGGCAATATCGTTCAGACTTGATAAGACATGGAAAATTTACGGAGTATAACAAGGATTTAGTAGGACCCTTAAGTGAAAGCAACAAAAACAAGGAAGTTTTTCCCTTTTCGTTCGAAAGAATAAACGAGGGCAAAGGAAAGTTTTTACAAAATCCCGGTTATACAAATTAATTATCAACCGGTCTTTTACTTTCGATATTAATATATAGTTCGGTGTTCAAAAAAACGTTACCACGTATGGGTCTCCATTACAGGAGTTCCCTCTTTAAAAATTTAAATATGAAAAGAATAAAGCTATTACTAAATTATTTTGTGGTGATTTCTCTTTTGACAGGATGTTCAAAAGACGAAGAAGCGGACACCGTTACCGGTGGCAACGAACTTGAAGCCGATTTTACCTTTACGAATGACGGGAGCACCTTTGACTTTACAAATCAGTCGGGAAGTGGCTACAACTATAGATGGGATTTTGGCGATCTGGGATTTATATCGGAAGAAGAAAATCCTGTGCATACCTACCCTATCGGCGGAGAGCTATTGGTTTCCCTGACAATTACTGACGAGAATGGCAATGAGGGCTTTGTTACCAAAACGATAACAGCTCCTGAAATAGTAATTATTGATATTGAAATTGATGGCGACTTCGATGACTGGAAAGATGTTGAAGTAATTGCGGAAAACACTAGTGGAGACAGTGCCATTCAATTGATGAAAGTTTGGACAGTAGGCGAAAAAATAAGCTTTTATTTAGAAGGTAACGACGAGATGCTTTTAGAAATTTGCCAAATATATATGAACACCGATGCGGATGCAACTACCGGGTTTTTAGATGATGGTGATTTTCCTGATTTTTCAGGTGCAGAACTTCTGTTCGAGGGTCCTCTTGAGAACGATAGTTGGGGAGAATTTTTTGCCCAGGACGCAGGGGAGTCCGGATGGTCCTTTAACAACAGCGTGGCCGACGCCTCAACTTTAAATGTATCGGCCATAGGTGATGCCCCGGGTGAAGGTGCGAAAGCAGTTGAGTTCACTTTAGATAAATCAACTCTGGGGCTTACAGGAGATTATTTGGGTCTTGGCTTTGTAGAGCTTACTGAGGGGTATTCTACTGTTTCTACTATCCCTGGAGATGGCTCCTATGTAATTATTGATTTGTAAAACACCCACATAGGGTTACTGAGCCTGCCGGATCTGAACTGATTAACGATTGCAGAAATAAAGATGCCTCTTGGACCGATGATACTAATTTACTTTCACATTCGAGCTTAAACTGAATGGCAAGGTACTTCCATAATTTCATCCTTTTTGGGCTTCTTAGGTCGGGTTGTAAACCAAAAAAAGGACTTTGTATCAAAAAATGTCTCGACCATTCGGCATTCGGTCACAAACAAAATATCACGAAAAGTCTTACTCTAAAACCACAGAATAATGGGAAATACCAATTATAACCGTAGAAGATTTATCAAACAGTCTTCTGTAGCCATGGGTGGTTTGGCAGTAACCGAAATAAGTTCACCTCTAAAAATTTTTGCTCAGAACCGCAATAACGCAGAGCCCATAAAGTTGGGCTTTGTCGGAATAGGGGGGAGGGGTTCCTACCATCTTGACGTCGCCTTGGGAATGGAAGGTGTCTTGGTTCCGGCCATTTGTGAAATTAAGCCCGAACGCTTGTATCGGGCGAAAAGGTGGGTCGAAGAATCGGGCCAGCCGAGTCCTCGGCTCTACGATAAGGGTCTGACGGATTTTAAACGGCTGTGTGAAGAAGAAACTTTGGATGCTGTAATTTGCTCTACATCATGGGAATGGCACGCCCCGGTTTGTCTTGCTGCCATGAAAAATGATAAGCACGCCGTATCAGAGGTTCCTATTATTCTTACGGTCGATGAGGCTTGGGAATTGGTAGAAACATCCGAAAAAACCGGTAAATGGGCGACTCTTGCCCTGGAGCAAGCGATGTTAGAAAGTTCTGATGGGCTAGCCTTGCTAAACATGGTTCAACAAGGCCTTTTTGGAGAAATATTGCACACAGAGGGTGGCTATGTGCACGACTTAAGATTTGTGAAAAATAATCCTGCAGAAGAACCTTGGCGTTTAGCCTACGATGTAACCCATAATGGTAATTTATATCCAGACCATCCGATGAACAGGATTATGGCCTATGAAAACATAAACCATGGTGACAGGCTGGACCATTTGATTTCCATGAGTTCAAAATCGGAGATGCTCCATCATTATGCGGAATTGAACTATGGTAGAAACTCCGAACAAAGTAAAATCAAATTTCAACAAGGTGATGTCAATGTAACCTTAATCCGGACTACTAATGGGAAATTGATAACTTTAAATTACGATACCAATACCCCACATCCAAGGGAATTATTTCGATTACAGGGTACGAAGGGAGTATATTTAGGCGGAAGTGCCTTAGAAGGTCCCAAAATTTATCTTGAGGGACTAAGCCCCGAGGAACACCAATGGGAACCGGCCGAAAAGTATCTTGAAAAATACCAGCATCCTGTAATTAAAAATTATACTCCCAGTCCTCGGAAGTCGGCGTTACGGGGCCACGGTGGCAGCGGCAATACCACTCCCTTGACCTGGCATTTGTTGGTCAAGGCCTTGCGAGAAAAGAAAATGCCCTATTTTGATGTGTACGATTCGGTTACCAGTAGTATTGTTTTTCCGCTTACAAATATTTCTGTAGCAAATAAGAGCAAATCTGTCGATGTTCCCGATTTTACAAAGGGAAAATGGAACACGAGACTCCCTCTCACCATTGGTTAGATCCATTACGTGATATCTTGCCGATGGTAATACATAACATTAAACAAATAATCAATGAATAAATCCAAGACAATCGCCACAATTTGTCTGATGCTCCTCAGTATCCTTGGCTGCCAGAATAATAGTAATTCTGATGCTCTTAACGCGAAAGCCCATAAAATAAGTCCCGAAAATCTTCTTCTTAAAGATTGGATGCCCAAGTCGATTTACGAGGTGCCTATTACCCATATTGGGAAAGCGAGATTCCCGGTAATAGATATGCATGCCCATGATTATACAGCGACAGCGGAAGATATCGCGGAACGAGTGCTGGTTATGGATAAAGTGGGTATTCAGAAATCCGTTATTTTCACGAATGCTACGGGAGAGAAATTTGATTCGGTGTATTCTATGTATTCCGAATACCCCGATCGTTTTGATGTTTATTGCGGTTTTGATCTTTCCGGATATCAGGAAACCGGCTGGTCAGAAAAAGCTGTAAAGGAACTACGACGTTGTGTCAAGGAAGGTGCCGTAGGAGTTGGGGAACTTCATGATAAAGGCGGGGGATTGGTTGAGGGACTGCACCCTGATAATCCTCGGATGGATCCTTATTTGAAGCCTGTTCTGAACTGAATATTCCTGTAAATTTGCACATGTCCGATCCGAAATGGATGTACGAAACCATGGATGCTACCAATGATGGTTTGATGCGATCCTATACATGGAGGGTAAAGAACCCAGAGTTTGATCATATGAAACTGATGTCAACCTATGCGAATACCCTAAAACGTCATCCGAACACAAAATTCGTAGCCGCTCATTTGGCCAATTGCACTTTCGATTTGACTATTCTCGGAAGAATGTTCGACGAATTCCCAAATTTGTATGCCGATATTTCAGCACGTTTCTCCGAATTTTCTACTATCCCCAGAAATACAGCGGCGTTTTTTAACAAATACCAAGACCGTATCGTATACGGAACCGACTATGGTTGGGAAGTTTGGGACAAAGAAGGTGATTACGGCAACAATACCACTTTAGACGATATGTACCGTATGACTTTCAGGGTTCTTGAAACTCAGGATGAACATTTTTACTCCACTGATCTACTCGGTTATAAATGGCCATTGTATGGTCTTGGATTAACTGATTCTGTGCTGAAGAAAATCTATCGGGACAATGCAATAAGAATTGGAAAGCAATGATAACTAGTTTAAACGAATCCGACATTTTATAAGCGGCAGATAGCTTATTTTAGATGAAAACCTTACTTCCGAAATTGCAAATATTCTAGCTATAGGAACCGAATTATTGATGGGATTTTTTTAATCACACACTGTTTTTTTATGGAAAATTCACAAGCCGGCAAACTAGAGAAGCCTTCACGAAAAGAAAGGGTACTGTCTGGCCCTATGGACCTTCTGCACAAGGATAAGGCCCGAGAAGTCATTAAAAAAGGCGCCAGGCTACTCTCCCTGGATTTTTACAGGGGGCTGGTGATGGTGCTCCTAATGGTTGAATCCACCGGTATGTACGAGCACTGGCTGAACATGTCGGGGTCAGGCTCCTTTCTGCACTCCCTAGCCATACAATTTACCCACAAACCGTGGCACGGATTGCATTTCTGGGATTTGATTCAGCCTGCATTTATGTTCATCGCCGGTACCGCTATGGCATTTTCCCTTACAAAACGCACCGCCTTGGGGCGTCCTTGGAAAGAATTGGCGGTCCATGCCGTAAAGCGGAGTTGGTGGCTGTTCTTCTGGGGAGTATTGGACTATGCCGTCCGGGGAGACCATTTGTCCTTTGAGTTATGGGACGTTCTTACCCAACTTTCCTTTACCCTTCTTCTCGCCTTTCTTATCTTTCGGTGGAAAATCGGTTATCAACTGCTTTTTAGCCTGGCTCTTCTGGCCCTGACCGAATGTCTTTATCGCTTCGCCCATGTTCCCGGGTTCGACCAGCCCTTTACGGATCAGCACAATTTCGGGAATTATGTTGACCTGCTGTTGATGAACAAGATTAATTCCGGTGGCTGGGTCGCCATAAATTGCATCCCGACCGCTGCACACACTATCTGGGGAGCGGTGGCAGGCAAATGGCTGATAGACCGGGCGACTATAAAGGGAAAAATCCGCCCTATCGCAATGATGGGTATAGTTGCCCTTGCGGCGGGTTACGCCCTGGACCTCTTGAACATCGTCCCCATAATAAAACGGATCGCCACCACGTCTTTTACCCTCGTCTCGGGTGGTTGGTGCTTGTTGGCACTGGCGCTTCTTTACTATTGGATCGACGTTCTGCAGCACAAGAGATTCCTGCGTTTTTTTACCATCGTTGGGATGAACTCCATTTTTATTTACCTGTTCTTTGAGATTGTGGTGAGCCGATGGCTGGGGGAATATATCGAAGTAATCGTGACTGGGGTTTTATCGCCAACGGGAATGGCACAAGATGTAATTCTGATTTTTGCGGCCATGACGATTTTTGCGGTTGAATGGTATCTTTGTTATTGGCTATACAGGAAGAAGATATTTTTCAAGGTATAAACTTAGGTCCATTTGGTGGAGTCCTGATTTCGCCTGGTCTTGGCACCAACGCCAACCGCAACCGGTGCGGAGAAAACGGTAGAAAGACGGCCTGCGCCCCAGAGGGAAAAGGTCCAAGGTAACCGGATACGAAAAAAGGAAAAGGAAAAAGGAGTTCAACCAAAGGAACTGTATCGAGGGCAGGTTCGGCTAGGGCTACGCCCTAAACCCTATTAAGGCCTAGAGGGCACGAACGGGCTATGGGAAGCCGACGGCAGCCGTATCTACATCGAGGGAAGGTCGGAGCCCCACGAATGGGACGCTGCCGATGAATGGCTGGAGGAATACGAACACCATTTATGGCAAAAATAAGGTGAACATGCCCTGGGCGCGTGACATGGGGGAATGGACTTTTTTGTGGACAACGCCTTTGTAGGATCCGCGAAGAATAACGTCGGCCCGCCGATGGATGCCTATGACGCCGCGGCCTTGAGTGCCGTTACCACCCTGTCGCAAGCCTCCATCGCCAACAATGGCGGGCCCCAGGATTTCCCCGATTTTACCTGGGGAATTCGATCAAACGTAAACCTTAGGATTGGATGAAGGATACCTATTAAAATAGAACCAACGAGGGTACTAAATCCTGTCGGTGCTAATAGTACGGTATCTACTTCCCTTTGCTGAGTTCAAAAGTTTTCATAAAAGACGAGTTGATGCCTACTAGAATCAAAGATTCCCCATTTTTACGGGAAACCGTCTTTATATCTTTCGCATCGCCATCGACGAAAAATCCGCTTTTAGCAGTAGTAACCGATCTGAAATCACCCTTTCCGTCACCCAATAAACAAAGCCCTATTCCCGCATCATGGTTGCCAATAGAGGCCTCGCCCGAATAGTTGTTACCGACCAATAGTACATCAAGATTACCGTCTTGATTCACATCCATCGTTTCTATACCGTTTATAGGCGCCAGTTGTGCCCGATTCGGTAAAGGAAGTACGGCAAAAGTGCCATCGCCCAAGTTTTCGATAAAAGAACTTTCAAAAATTTCAGCATGTACTACGTAGGCATTTTCCAATTCTTGGGGTAAAAAAGCCTCGCTAAAGGTAATATCAGCATACGATTCATAGGTCTTGAACCGGAGGCGCATAGCACTGATCTGTTTGATAATCTCGTCACGGGTATGTGCCAGGTAATTCTTTCCGTCGTTGTAATAGCACATCACGGGGTCTATACTACCGTTGTTGTCATAATCTTTGGCGTAGATGCAGAGGGGTTCTTCGATAGAAGCCCTGTAGCGGCTGTTGGTACCCAAGTTTCCGGCCAGGTAGTCTTTATCGCCATCATGGTCAAAATCCCCACATGCAAGGCTGTTCCACCAACCGTTGGTTTTTGACAGTCCCGCTTCACGGGTAACCTCCGTAAATTTGGTTCCGTCATTTTTAAAAATCGTAATGGGCATAAACTCGCCGGCCAACATCAGATCGGTACTGCCATCCCCATCATAATCCGTCCAAAGGGCTGCGGTTACCATACCCAAATCGGAAAGTTCACTGCATAATTCCGCTGTAACATCGGTAAATTTTCCCGAATCATTTCGCAGTAGGTAACTTTTGGGAGGTAGGGGATATTCACCGGGTACCACTCTTCCGCCTACGAAAAGATCGAGGTCTCCGTCTTGGTCGAAATCGAAAGACGATACGATCGAACCCGAGGTTTTCATTTCGGGCAGGGCGGTGCTATCGCGAGTAAAATAACCTTTGCCGTCATTGAGGTATAGCCTATCCTGATATTCTTTACCCCCTTTTTGGAATTCGCTGCCCCCACTTACTACGTACAGATCATTATCCCCGTCGGCATCTGCATCGAAAAACAAAGCGCCTATATCCTCCGAGTTTATGTCCTGGTCTAGGGGCCGTTCCACGAAACCCCCTTTTTGGTCCTGTAAAAAAAAACTGCCACTATACCCAGCGCTGCCCCCTACGTAAAAATCATCGAGTCCGTTGCCATTGATATCGCCCGTAGCTATGTGGGGACCATTTTTGGATTGCATATGGGGTATTAGCGGCTGTACGTTAAAATCGTTGAACTTGTTCTCTTGATGCCGATAGATCGTGCCGAGTTCTTGGGATACCTCTCTGAAGAGCACTTTTTCGTTTTTTTTAGTGGGCTTTTCCGTAGCTTTTTTGGCATTGGCGTATCGGAGGGTAATGGTTTGGCCCGGGCTTATGTCCGTTAGTACCTGTCTTTTGCCATCTGGCCATAACACGGAAAGGCTATCGACCTTTTTTGCATTTCCTAGCCCAAAGTGTATTTGTGGGTCCACGCTCGATTCATAGCCCCTCGAAAGGTAGTGCTGATAGTATTGTCGCATCCCGTGGGTTTCCAAGCTGAGGGAGGTACCTATGCCCTGCAGGTTGCCCTGTTTTCCTTCCAACCGGATGGTTAGAAACGTATTGCTTGGGTTTGTTTCGCTTTTATTTTCCAGGATGCTGGCCTTTTCGTTGATGTTGTTGACAATCAAATCAAGGTCGCCATCATTGTCCAAATCCGCAAAGGCCGAACCATTGGACAGGCTTTTTTCACGGATGCCCCATTCCTCGGATACTTTATCAAAGGAAAGGTCTCCTTTGTTCCGGAAAAAATAGTTTTTTACCGCTGCGCTCGGCAGGTTTTTAATGGCCTCCAGTTTTTTTTGTTTCCGGTTCTCTTTCGAACCAAAGGGACTGGATAGTTCCTGTTGTTGGTAGTTGATATAATCAAGATCGCCCAGATCCCGACGGAACCCGTTGGTCACGAAGGCATCTTTGTAGCCGTCGTTGTCATAGTCTGCCAGCAGCACGCTCCAGCTCCAGTCCGTCTGGTCGATACCCGAAAATTGACCTATTTCGCTAAAGGAACCGTTGCCGTTGTTCAATTGTAGGGTATTTCTGGTATACTGCGGCGTGTAGCCCCTATCCGCCAGCATCTGTAGCTTGTCAAAACTACCGGCCGGCACTATGGTCTTTTGGCGGTGGTTGTCTTCAGGAAGCATATCGAGCACCATAATATCCATAAGCCCATCGTTGTTGAAATCTGCAATGTCGTTTCCCATGCCCGCGAAACTGGTATGTTTGAAAAGAGTATGGGCGGCATCCTTGAAGGTACCATCGCCTTGGTTCAGGTAGAGGACATCGTTCGTCATAAAATCATTGGAAATATAGACATCGGGCCAGCCATCGTTGTTCACGTCCGCAATGCCCAAGCCCAGGCTGTATCCTTCTATAAGGATACCTGCTTTGGCCGATACGTCTGTAAAGGTGCCGTTGCTGTTGTTCCGGTACAGTTTATCGGTGCTGTTCGATTCACCTTCCTTTTTTTTTGGCCTGATCGTGTTGACGGAGGATAGGGCGTAGTCCACAGGATTAATGATCAAGAACATATCGAGATCACCGTCTTTATCGTAATCGAAAAAAGCCGCTTGAGTGGCTTGGGCCGTGTCCGCAAGTCCGTATGCCTCCGCTTCCTCTTTAAAGGTACCGTCCTTTTGGTTAATGTAGAGTTGGTTGGCCCTTTCGGCAACGGCCCCCCCACCGGAAACGCAGACGTAGATATCCAACCAGCCGTCTTGGTCAATATCTACCATACTCACGCCCGTGGCCCAACGATCGGAGGAAAGTCCGGATTTTTTGGTGATATCCTCAAAAGTAAGGCCGCCATTATTCCGGTACAGTTTGCTGGAGACTCTGTTGCCGGCCATGAAGATATCGGTCAGGCCATCATTGTCGATATCACCCACGCCCACCCCGGCGCCGGTATAAATATTCATAAAATTGTAGATGTTGTCGATACTGTCTTCCTCGATGTCGTTGGAAAAATTGATTCCGGTATGGGCTGAAGGCAACGAAATGAAGAGGGTATCTGCATTTCGCCCACAGGAAACTATTTGCACTACCAATATAAAAATTCCGATGTAAACTTTACTTTGCATGTTCTAAAGCTATCTGTTTTCGTTGCCCGGTCTAGGAGAAAAACCGCATCAAATCCGGAGGATACGACCTCATCATCAATTTTCTGGAAGATTGGCTCAAATAGGAACCTCCGCAGGGAAATTCGTGTTTATACACGGAGACGTCCTTTAGATGGATGGGTGCATGGGAGACATTCGGCTCTACGGATATGGCCTCGGCGTCGGTTTCATACGTGTATGTTTGTAAAGGACCAGAATTCTGGCCTGCCAGAACCACCGGACGATATAAACGACCAAAGTTCATGACAAGGAGGTAGGGTGCTTCCATGGACCGTTGGAAATTAGCTTAATTCATTTTCCGAAGGTATACCATTATGACATAATAGAAAAAAAGGCACCCTTAAAAAACCTAAGCAGATTCCTTTTGTAAGGAAAGTCGTTTATAGTTTTTTTGAATCGATAAACAGGGCTGCGGACATTGGTGTCGCTAAACGGAATGCTACAACCCAATATACTATGTAATTGACAAAGATAGTAATGATGAGAGAGAGCGCCTTATCATTCTAAACCTGGCCGCGGGCGCGCCTTGCGGGTTCCCCTAACAGAAATAGAGTACCTTGCTGGTCATGATGGAATCCCGATACGATGACAAGAACACAAACAAGAACAGGCCGGACAAAAAGGTGAAGTTTCTTAAGATGAAAGTGATTTAGAACCGCAGTTCGGAGAAGATAAAGAAGAAGAAGATAGAGACTGGGGTCCATCAGGGCAGGCAGGTGACAACGGACGATTATAGTATCATCGGGCCGATGGGGCTACTTTTTCTGCATAACATGAGTTACTTAATTTGAATTATGATAGATTTCTGTCCTTTCACCCCTGATTTTGATGAATAACTCGCTGTTAAGATATACATTCCTTTTGCATAATTATCGGGCTTTTTAACGATATCGAAAGTTCCCTCTAGACCAGGTAAAATCCACTTGTTTTTCCTCCCGCCTTGTTCAAGGATGTATTCTGCGATTTGTTCCCTTTCTTTTTCTGTAAAATCTGGATGTGCGGGCATTATTGAGCTACCCCATACCCCTGAAGATCCTCTGGAGATACTACCTGCAAGAGATTTAATAGTACTAAGGTTTTTTTCATATCTCTCCGCTATCTGTAAAAAGGAAGGGCCGGCAAGCCTTGTTTTATCAGCATGGCAACCGAAACAGGTAGATTTCTTCATCAATGAAAGTCCTGGGGGTTCTGGCTTCTTTTCGAATCGTTTCATTTTTTCTTTTATATCTTCACCACTGGTTATCGGCAGATATTCAATTTCCATTATAACTTCATTACCATCAATTTCACCATACTTTGATTGGCCATCTCTTATATCGGACACGTTGATGGTATAACGTACTTGGCTGCCCCAGGAATAAAAATCTCTGTTCTCGGACAAAATTAGTTCTACCTCTGGAACATCTTGTTTTTCATCTGATAGGATGGGTCCATGATTGAATAAGCTTGGCGTCCCTGGCATAGGGTTTAGTAAACTGAAATTACCATAAGATGCTTTTGTGGTGAAACTTTCTAAAGTGATCAGCCAGATAATCGCACTAGTCGAAATGAAAAGTAGGATAAATTTATTTTTCGTAATCGTTGGCATTTGTCCTATTAAGCATTGTCTATTTCCCGTGCCACTCTATGGCCCGAATTCGTAGCTGCCTCCATTCCCCAACTCCTATTATCAGTATGGGCTCCTCCAAAATGGATTCTGCCGTGGGGCGTCATTATATGCGGCCAAAATTTTGATAACTCTCCCAAACCCGAAAAACCATGACGTTCACAACCGTGCACAAATTCATCCGCTGACCAATCTTTCACTAGAATCTGTTCTATATCAATATTAGATTTATTACCGGGATAGAGTTCCTTAAAAGCCGCTAATGCACGTAATGGATTAGTTCCTCCAGGTGCTTTAGCCATTAATGCCACCCGTTCTGTATTAACTTCTCCTGCAACTTGCCATATAGTTCTTAAAGCAGCATGGTTAAAAGTTAAATTTATACTTAAGTCATCTTTCAACCAGAATTTAGACCTCGCTTGAAAGATAATTCTTGTCGTCATATCATATGCTAGATTGTCAAAAATGAATTGTTTTTGGGGCGGTAACTGTGGTGTAAATGGAATTTTTTTAAGGGCAGTTGTTCGAAGACAACAGGCAAGAAAATCAGCTGACATTTCCTTTTCTTCACCAAACTCCCTATATTTTACCTTTACTGCTGTTTCTCCATTTTCAACCTCTAAAATTTGGCACCCTAACTTCACCCTTGTTCCTAAGCGGCGACCCAGTTCATTGGTAAGTCTCTGATTCCCTCCTTGGACGTGAAAAAGTTCAAATGCGCCATCATAGCCACGTTTATGCCTCACATAGGCTTGCCATATAGCGTACAGAGCAGAAGTCTGGCTGCCGTCTAAAATGGTGATCGCCGCCTTTGACGCTCCTTCTTTTTTATAAATTTCGGAAACTGGAATTTTTTCCAAATGGTCATAGCCAATCCCGAAAGGCTGATATTCATCGGTAAACTTTTTAAAATAGGGTTGTAAATAAAACATCTCCAAATTAGATGAAGGATATGCCGCAAGATACCTCGATTCGCTTTTGTTGAACCCGCCCAATTCCTTAATCCTTTGCTTATATTTTTCTTTTTGCATCTCATCGGTATACCACCTGCCGTCAATTCTGGTGAGCCTATTTTCGCGATGCAAATAGTTGAGGACCGGGAGATCAAATTCTTCAATGTACTTCCAGTAATTTTCATATCCTGGTTTTGTGAAGTTTTCTGCCCCAAAATCTGCATAAAGGCCATCGGAAAGACCGTCGTGGACCGAGAGAACAGCCCCTCCATAACGTCCTGATGCTTCCATTACAACTACCTCATGCCCCATTTTCATCAGTTCATATGCACAGCAAAGCCCACTGATGCCAGCCCCGCCAACAATTATTTTCTTTTTTCTTTCTGGGCTTCCGTAAGTTTTCTTTGCTTTTTCCGAAGGAAACTCTGTAGTAAGACCTTGGCCGTATGAAGTACATGGTATAAGGGTTCCTATGCCTCCAACAACTGCTTTCTTGATAAAATCTCTTCTTTCAATTTGGTCCATACTATTAGGTTATAAATATAAAAGGTTGCCGTAGATCCGGGTTGGTTATTATTAGCTGCTCTCCTTATCCCTATGAACTGTCAATGATATTTATCATGCTTATAGATTCTTACATTCAAGTAATAAACCCTAAAGCTTGATATTACTTGAAAGCCCTCTCGTGGGAGGGTGGGGAAAATTTTGAATTTTTGGGTTGCAAAACTTGAACATTATGACCTATCTAAGGTTGGCCCACAGGTACGAGATTTCAATTTTAAACAAACAGGGTCGCTCCATTACCGAGATTGGCAGGTCGCTCGGAAGGCACAGGTCAACGATTGGTAGGAAACTCAAAAGAAGCACCGACGGGCGCAACGGGCGGTACAGGCTTGAGCTGGCCCCAAGAAAAACCTTTTCTTAGGACGGCGAGAAGAGCAAGTACGAGGCCTTCTCGCCCGGGAGGGACTTCGTAAGTTTCTGCATCTGGGAGCGTATCCGTACTAAAAAGCACTCTATCCTGATATTTGATGATAAATTTGCTTGCAGTTTAAGACTGGGAACCTAAATTACTAATACATTGCATACAAATCAACCTACATATTTACATACTTCATCAGGAGATCATCGGCCATCTACTCACACCATTTTTACCTAATATCCTGGATTTTGATTTAATAAACCCTTTGAACGTTCAATTTCTGATAATGGAAAAGGAAATACGTTTAGTCTCTCATCCCAGTTTGCACCAAAGATTTGGGAGCCAATTCCCCATCTGGTAATATCAAACCATCGGTGAGGTTCAAATGCCAATTCCACTCTTTTTTCTTGCCTCATAGCCGTTAACAAATCTGTTCCTGGTGCTAAATCAGGTAATCCTACCCTATTCCTAATATCGTTAATTTGTTGTTCGGCAATTCCTAAATCACCCCCGCCTTCAATTAGGGCCTCAGCATATAACAACTTAAGCTCGGCAAAACGAAACCAACGCTCATTATTAAACTCTGAGGCTCCGTTTGATGAACTATTTGCGGGTACTGTATTTTCAGGCCCCCTATATTTCCTCATGGTGTAACCTGTTGAGGACCAGGTGTTATCATAAGGTAATACAATTTGACCACCCGAATCAATAGTATAGTAAATATCCCCATCTTGATATATTGCTATGTTCAACCTCGGATCCCCAGCTTCAAACGTATCTACTAAATCTTGTGTTGGAGCCCACCAACCATTCTTTCCTCCAGGTACACCATTTCCACCGGCATCCCAATAATTCCCTCTAGCGATACCTTGTGAGGCTTTGAAATCTTCCGAATGGGTGTCATCAAAAACCCATATGTTATCATCTGCAAAAGGGCCTCCAAATTGAATTTCAAAAATTGATTCCGCATTGTTTTCCGTGTTAAACTTGAAATTATCCTCATAATTAGGCATTAACATATATGGCCCATTATTTACCACATCAGCGAAAGCAGTAATAGCGGCAGACCAATCTTCTTTCCAAACGTTCACCTTTCCAATATAAGACTTGGCAGTCCACGAAGTGACTCTTCCAGTATTTCCACTTTCCCAAGCATCAGGCAAACCAGCTGCGGCATCTGTAAAATCAGCTAATATTGCCGTATAAAGTTCTTCTTTGGTGGCATTGGGCAATGCTTGATTATTTAAGCCTTCAACAATTTTCATTGCCAGTGGAGGAGTACCATACATTTTTAGTGCTTGAAAATGGAACCATGCACGAAGAAATTTTGCCTCTGCAGCCAATTCAGTTTTGTCCTCCGCTGTTAATTCATTGTCGCCGTCTAAACGATCAATCACCAAATTAGCCCGATAAATACCTTCATAAATCTGAGTATAGGCTGCAGCATAAGGAACATCAGCAGCCCTGACCTGTAATACATCTATATCCCTAGATCTCTGATCGGACTGAACGGCATCGGCTGCAACATCATCTGTGATTACCACCGAAAGCTTCCAAAACTCACCGCTTTCACCTAAAGTTTCGCTACTCGACCCCCATAGATCTTGAATTGACGAGTAAGCCGCAAAGACGGCGCCATCAAAATCCTCCCTTGTTTTATAAAAACTTTCTGTGGTCAGCCTATCCAGAGGCTGTAAATCTAATTGGTCGCTACATGAGAATAAAGGACCCAAAAAGCAAACTGCAACTATAAATTGGTTTATTTTTTTCATGATTGTTTTAATTTCTTATAATTAATTAAAGTTTACTGTCCATCCTAATTGTATGATTCTAGGTAATGGCGAGGCTCCTCCATCTTGACCAGTTGCCAAGGTGAAATCCCCTTTTTGAAAACTTTGAGTACGACCGACCTCTGGATCATATCCGGAATATTTAGTAAAAGTAGCCAAGTTTTGAACTCCAATGTAAAATCTTGTTTTGGAAACAAAGTCGTTTGTCCAGCTTTTCAATTTTTCTGAAGACAGGTTATATCCCACAGAGATATTCTGAATACGTAAATATCCCGAGTCCTCGACCCATCTGTCAGAAAAACGATTGTTACCATTAGGATCATTGATTGCTAACCTAGGATGAGAGCTCGAATTTGTAGTTCCTTCGCCAGTCCATCTATCCAAAATTTGAGTGCTAAAATTTCCTTGACCAGTCATACCCTCCAAGCCAACTCTTGCAGAATAATACACCTGCTTATCACCTACTCCTCTCAGGAGTAGAGAAAAATCCCATCCCTTGTATTCTGCATTAAAAGTAAAGCCATAGAAAAATCCTGGAAATGGACTCCCCAATATTGTCCTATCATCAGCATCTACAACCCCATCTCCATTGACATCCACAAAACGTATATCGCCTGGAGAAGGTGTTCCATTAACATCAGGCACAGCAGCAGCAACCTCAGCCTCGTTCTGATAAAGTCCATCTGTTTTGTAGCCGTAGAAATGACCGAGACTTTCACCTACAATAGTCCTATGTGTAGACGCCCCCCCAATACCGCTAATTATTTGTGGGATCGGACCTAAGTCCGTTACTTCATTTTTAACCGTAGTGAGGTTGCCACCAAAGCTATAGTTAAAATCACCCACTGCATTTGCATAATTGAAAGAAAGCTCGATACCAGAGTTTTTAATTTGCCCAATATTTGCATCAGCTGGCAGGAAAAACCCGGAAACATAGGGCAACGGGAAACCTAAGAGCACATCGTCCGTAGTTTTATTGTAATAATCAAAAGTTCCGGTCAATTTGCCATCAAAAAAACTTCCGTCGACCCCAATGTCAAATTGGGTACTAGTCTCCCATTTAAGTTCAGAATTTGCAAACGTTGTCGGAGCGGGAGCTAAAACAGTTCCATTACCTAAAGCATAACGAACATTACTATCAATAGCATTAAGATATGCGAAATTGAGACCTGTAAACTGGTTTCCAGATTGCCCCCAACCCGCTCTAATTTTCAGGTCATTGATAGCGGTATCTTCTGGGAAGAAGTTTTCATCGGTAATTCTCCATCCTAAAGAAACAGAAGGAAATATCTGTTCTCTATTTCCAGGGGCAAATCTCGAAGTTGCGTCCCTACGTACGTTAGCTGTTGCGAGGTATTTTCCTTTATAATTATATGTTGCACGTCCTAACCAGCCTTGTAGTGTCCATAAATCTGCTTCATTGGTGCCAGTAACCGATCTTCCGGTAGAAGCAAAATTTAAATTGAAAAGATCATTACCTTGAATTCGTAACTTATCAAAACGAAATTTAGTCTGCTCAAAGCCAAAGACTGCACCTACATTATGGTCTCCGTCACCGAAAGTTTTATCATATTGAAGCGTTGCCGAAGTAGTTAAGGTCAATTCTGTAGGCTTTCCTTGGATCAAACGTGATGCTGGACTACCCCCACCTAATCCTGGAAGGTTGGTTGTTAAATATTCACCAGCACCAACATTATAGTCTAAACCTAGTGATGTTCTTGCCTTTAAGCCATCGATTATATTCAGTTCACCATAAAAATTACCCAAGACTTTACGCGTCTGGACTGTAGTTTTAGTATACCTATCATCAGTGTTAAATAAATAATTTGTAGCAGAACCATTGCCAACGGTCTCTTGATTTATTAAATTATAACCTAAAGGACCATCTCCATAAGGCTGGTAATAAGGTGCGTTACTAGCAGAATTAAAGCCAGCAAATATGCCTGGTTCACTTTGGACCTGTCTGTCTGTTTGGCTTATTGAAATTGATTCTCCAAATTTAAGCCGATCGCCAACATTGATATCCGAATTAGCTTTAAATGAATACCTGCTAAAGGCTTGTGCTCGTTCAATACCATCTTGATCCAAATAACCTCCAGAGATAAAGTAGGTTGCCTTTTCATTCCCACCACTTACAGAAACATTGTGATTTTGAACGAATCCCGTTCTAAAAATAAGGTTTTGCCAATCAACAAATGGCTGTCCTCGAAATTGGGAAAGATCAGTACCAAGCTGACCTTGTACATCAATGTATTGCTCAACATTTAGAACATCTATTGTATTTCTTATACTTGCAAAAGAGGTATAACCGTCATATGTTACCCTAGCATCACCTCTGCTTCCTCTTTTAGTCGTAACAATAATAACCCCGTTGGCCGCTCTTGCTCCATATATAGCCGTTGAAGCAGCATCTTTCAAAACATCAATAGATTCAATATCATTCGCATTCAGTCCTGCTAGTGGATTAGAGTCCGTTGTTGAAGAGGTATTTACGGTGATATTAGTTGTTTGCACAATTGGAACACCATCTATAATCCATAAAGGATCATTAACTCCCGGTGTTCCAACCCCACGGATACGTACACTTATCGGCGATCCCGGATCACCACTACGGTTAGTTATATTTACACCCGCCATTGTTCCCGCTAAAGCTTGGTCTGGACTTGTAATTGGTTTTGTTACAATCTCTGCAGCTCCTATAGAGGCTATTGAACCCGTCAAATCCGCTTTTCGTTGGGTACCATACCCCACCACAACCACTTCAGATAAAGCCTCCGCATCTTCTGCCATAGTAACATCTACTGTGCTCCTGCCATCGATAGATACTGTTTGCCTAGTATAACCAATATATGAAAACACTAAAACATTTTCCCCTTCAGGGACCGTAATGGAATAATTGCCGTCAAAATCGGTTACCGCCCCGATAGTTGTGCCCTGCACAACTACATTGACCCCAGGGAGTACGCCTGAGGCATCCGAAACCTTACCCGTGACAGACGTCTGCGCAAAGGCGTTCGAGGTCCCCAATGACATAAGAGCGACAACTGCTATTATAAACAAGTTCTGCTTATTGCATTTAAAGGGTGTTTTTTTCATAATAAATTTGGTTAAAGTTAGTTCCTCTGTGTCCAGTTCCGCTTTAAAAATAAATTATTACACTAAATATTGTTTTTTGTATTTATAGAAAGAAAAGCGTGTTCCTCAATCATAGCTTTATCATCAAAATACTCCATTCATTGGTGATAAACTGCCTTCATCAGGATTCCATTTATTTTTAAAAAAAATGCTTGAAATTATAAAGTATTCTATCAAATTAACACTTCTTTACCAAATCTATGAATACATCAAATATTACACAACATTTACTTAATGTTTTTTTTCCTTTTTTTTCTTTTTTAAAATTAAGATAAACTAACATCATAGAAAAGTAAGTAAATAGTTTACACTTTTACAGCTCTTCATATAGTTCCCATTTTGTAGGGGAATCAGGATGGAGATTCAAGTTTAATAATTTATAACCCCCACAGACGCCCAAAAACAACATAACCAACTGAAAACTACTGCTCATCCATATCAATAGATGGATTACTTTCTAGCACAAAAAGCTCATTGATTTTTGGGGTTTAAGGTCCGTTTGTAGCCATTCCAGTGGAACGATTACTCACTTTTTAAAACCATATATTGAAATCCTGTTTTTGCACTTGCCCGTTTTCCGTCAATTCCATGGTCGGTGTAGTGAGCACTTAGCACGTAAACCGATTTTCCATTTACTCCAATGGGTTTTTCTTGAGTGCCAATTACGCCCTCCGTTCCAGACAAATAGGTGTAGTCGGTTTTCTGACCATGCTTAAGAATCCAATCTAAAGCCTTAACAATCTTTTTCACCTCCAAATCGGTCTGTGCAGGCATTATTTGATTTCCCCAAGAGCCCGTAGTTCCCTCCGTAATTTTCTTTGCCAAATAATGTACAGCATTCGGTTTTCCGCTATAACGTTCGGCAATGCTTTTGAAAGACGGGCCAATCAATTTACTTTTGGCCGCGTGGCAGGTAAAGCAAGTAGATTGGCCCATCCACGAGAGCACCTCAAAATTTTCCTTTGAACGCTCCAAATAGCTTTCGACCTGTAAAGAATCTTGTAGGATTTTTACGGTTAAAATCACCTCGCTATCCTGAATTTCATCATATTCCGAATTTCCGTCCTCATTATCGGTTACCGAAATAACATAGGGGATAAGGGTATTCCATCCAAATTTGATGTTTTTGGCCGGAGAAGTTATCCTAACAATTGGAGCTGAATTCTCTTGGAGATAGGAAAGGGAACCAGCAATGGAAACACCTAACAAGAGTGCTGCAAAAGGGAACTTGTTCATCATTTCCGATATGGTTACGCCTGGTCTATCTGTTTCGCTACCCTGTTCGCCGAACGAGTCGCCGCTTCGGTCCCCCAGTTCAAGTTATCGGCATAAGCCCCCGCAAAATGAATACGTCCTTCTGCCTTCATAAGGTTCGGCCAGAATTTTTTAAGTTCCCCAATCGGGAACGGAATTCGCTCACAGGTCGGTGCGAACTCCTGTCTGGTCCAGTCCCTTCCAAGGGCCAATTCAATGGTGTCATTTTTGCCGGGATATACCTGGCGAAAAGCTGCCAAGGCCCGTTGAGGAGATATGCCACCAGGGCCTGTACCAAGAATAATTACCCGGTGTGTATCTACCTCCTCGGCCGATTGCCATGTGGCCCAAAGGTCGGGATGCTCGAATGTCATATTGATGCTTAGGCCATCTTCGAGCCAAAACTTCGAGCTTGCCTGAAAGATAAAACGTTGGTACGAATCGTAGGCCAGGTTGTTAAGCACATGTTGCTTTTCAGGCGAAATGGCCGGTTGAACCGGAATTTTACTGAATGCCGGTGGCGGAATACAGTTTACAAAATAATCGCCCTCCATTCTGTTGGTCTCCTTGTTTCTGGTATAGGTTACACTTACACGATTTTCTCCATTTTCAATTGCTGTAATCTTGTGGTTCAACCATACCTTCTGCCCTAATCGCTCGGCGAAGGCGTTGGGTAGCATTTGGTTGCCCCCCTTTAAACGGTAAATATCCAAGGGGAATTCGGCAACCCCGCGAAATTTTAGTATTGCGGAGTACCAAAGTTCGAATAGGGCCGAAGAATTATTTCCCCCTAAACGTTCAAGTGCCGTTTTTGACGCACCTGCTTTTTTGTAGAGGTCGGACATGGGGATATTGTCCCAATCATCATATCCCACTCCAAAAGGCTGATACTCATCCTCGAATTTATCCAAATAGGGAGCCGTATATAATGATTTTAACTCTCCCCACGGATGGGTCGATAAAAATTCGATCTCCGCTTTATTGTACCCCATTTTTTTCAATGTAGCGGTTTCCCTTAATTTTTCATCTGTATAAAAAGTGCCCTTTATACTCCTTAATAACTTTTTTCTGCGCTCATACGGAAGTGCCGTTAGCCCGAATTCCTCTATATACTGCCAATATCTTTCATAGCCTGGGCGTACAATGTGTTCTTGGCCGCCATCGCCGTAAAGACCGTCGGAAAGTCCATCGTGTACCGTAAAAACATGGCCACCATGCCTTCCAGAAGCTTCTAGCACTGTTACATCGTGGCCGAGTTTCATCAATTCGTAACCACAGCAGAGACCGGCTATTCCGGCACCTCCTATAATAATCTTTTTTGGGTTTGCCGTTATTTTGCGTTTATGGAGCCCAAGGATTTTTTGCACATTGGCCTGGCCATAGTCGCTGTGGAGTAATGAGGCGCCCATGCCTGCCTTGATAGTGTTCTTTATAAAATTCCTTCTTTTGTTTTGGCCCATGTCTTTACTTTTTACAGATATTTAAAAGATAAAAATTAGTGTTACATCTTATGTGAAGTGATTTAAATTTTTCTGGATTGAAAGAAAGGGTTGCGGATATGTATGTTGCAAAGCATAAAAATCTACAAAACAACCCTTTATTTACAAAGTACTTGATAAAGATATGATAGAAAAGGAAATCACGGTATATATCCCGGTAACAAATAGAGGAGTCCCCCCGAGGGACGCTTTTCACGAGATCGTGAACCCCATACTCTTCAAGCTCACGACAGGCGTACAACGGGCGTATTTACCGGCAGGTTCGCTTTTCGCCGATGTAGGGCTTAGCTGGCAATCTGTCAACCACCATGGAATCAAAGAACAGCGACGAAATCGAGCAGAGCAGTCCAGAAAGTTTGGATATCATTTCTTGGAACATGTAAATACCGAATTCAGCCAAGATACCTCGCTCAACTTTAAAGACATCACCGAAGCATTTCGGACTTGCAACAAAAGTGGACAATTAGATAAGGTCATGCCGCCGCTTTTTGGTTATACATTTCCTTTTCAAATTCTTATGTCGTTTCATGGCCCAATTTTGAATGTTACCTTCTTCTGTTATACCAGGTCTTTATCTATGGGGAAATCGAGGCTTCGGCTTCCGATGGCAGTCGATAATCCCGCTTATATGCCCATTCGGCCTTTAGGCTCTTAAAGAAGGATTACGCCACTGCATTGTCCCAACAGTTCCCCTTTCTGCTCATGGACCGCCTTAACTGACCATTGTAACCGTTAAGGATCTCGGTAAAATTATGGCCCCATATTGCGAGCGCCTGTCCGAAGATATATGAGCCTTTTTCCGATGTCGTTTGACCTTTCGGCCATGTTCCAAGCAGTTTGGTGTCGCCGGTGCCCATGGTTAGGCCCATTGACCATCCGACGGCCTTTCGGTGGAACACATCTATGATCACGGTCAGGTACATCCCGGCCTCACCAGTCTTTATATAGGTGATGTCCGAGATCTATGCCGGGTTCCTTCCCGAGACCGTAAAGTCTGGGTTTGGTGGTGGGGGCTAGGGGATAGTCGTGCCTGCTGTACGTTGGGATCCTGCACTTAAGCCCTCTTCTGGCAAATATACCCATGATCAGGGCCGCTCATGGCCTTGATACCTGATAACTTTGCTTCAATAGCTCCTCCCTGACCCTGGGGGACCCATGACTCCCGAGACTATCTAAAAACGGATGTAGATATTACCACTCCGACTTACAATTATAGTAATAATCCATCTAGCTATTTCCACTTTACTGCTGGTACCATACTAAGCAAAAGGAGTGTCAATTATGGGTAGAAAATAGTTGTTCCAGAAAAGTAAAAGCTTCTATAGACCAGAACTTTCATAAGAGGGGTATTTATGGTGCAATTTGGATGCCTGCTCAAAACGAAAAATAATTCACTAATAGTACCACTCTTAAGACTTTTATTCTCTATTTTTAAGAGGAAGGAGGGAATTCC
Organism: uncultured Flavobacteriaceae bacterium; assembly: GCA_963734985.1. Lineage (GTDB taxonomy): Bacteria > Bacteroidota > Bacteroidia > Flavobacteriales > Flavobacteriaceae > Pricia. Next base: position 642,782 of record CAVTJB010000001.1, on the reverse strand, counting down.
TCGGATTAGAAACTTCAAGTAGTTTTATCCTTAATTCATACCAAGATTTTACTTACAGTTACAATATAAAAAATGAGTTCTACGAAAAATATATATGCAATTTATGCCAAACAAGATAAAGAGGTGCTACAGTATCTTTTGCTTCACTTACAACCCCTTGAAAAGGACCATAGTGTAGCTATTTGGAGTGACGATGCCATTAATCCGGAGCAGCGATGGAAACCTCGAGATGTATCACGTTTAGACCATGCAGATATATTCCTGCTTTTACTAAGCAATGCTTTTATGTATTCTGAATTTATCAAGCAAGATGAATTTAAAATGGTCATAGACCGCCTTAAAGAGGGCAGGGCTTTCGTTATACCTATACTTCTCGATGATTGCCCATGGGATGTAGAATTTACCTTTAACGACTATAAATTTAATTTTAGGGAACTACAGGTCTTCCGCAAAGATGAAAAGCCAATAGTCGAATGGAACCCAAAAGACGAAATTTTTAAGCATGTCGCCTATTATGTCAGGGGTTTACTTACTTCATCGACCCAAAAGGGAGTTCTAGAAGAATCTGCAAATGAAGGTGAAGAGACGATACTGAATGCAAAGAAAGAAGGACAAATGGCGATTGATTTTTTAGAAGAAAGAGAAGTCGACAATGAAGCCGAGAGGGAGGGAAAACATACCAAAAAACCTGAAGCAAGAAAGAGAATAGAACAAAATAATAAACTTAATGAAGAGGCTGAAGTCAAAGAAGTAATGATAAAGGAGAAAAGGCTAAGGCAGAAAGCCGAAATCCAAAAAAGAATTGAAAAAGAGGTCGATGCCAAGAGAGTAGTCCAAGAACAAATGCGGGACCATGAACTAGTAAAAGCTCGAATGGCAGTGGAGGAGAAAAGACGCGGCGAATTAGAAGAAGTTGAAAGAGAGACCCAACGAGAAAAAAGCCTAGAACAAATAACTGCCTCACAGAAAAGAGTCACGAACAAAAATGGTCTTGCAAGGTATAACTATCAATTCAACACCGCCACAGTGGTCGAGGCCAAAAGTGTAGTCGCAGAAAAAAGGCGGGGCAATGAAGAAGCAAAAGCCAAAAAGGCAGTAAGGGAGAAAAGACGCGGCGAAATAACAGATGCTTTTAGAGAGACGGAACGGGAAATAAGCCTGGGGGAAACAACTGGGTCACCGAAAAGAGTCACGAAAAAAATTGGCCTTGCAAGATATAACTATCGCTTTAACACCCCAACAGTGGTCGAGGCCAAAGCAGTAGTTGAAAAAGAAAAGAGGGGCAATGAAGAAGCAAAAGCCAAAGCGGCAGTGGGGGACAAACGACATGGCGAAATAACCAAAACCCAAAAAAGAGCGGCACGAGAAAAAAAATGGGGAGAAATAGTTGCGGTGCTGAAAAGAGTGATGAAAAAAAATCGCTCCGCAGTACAAAATTTTCAAGTCAAAAACGCTGCAGCAATCAATCGATTTTTAAAAGAAGCGAAAGCCAAAATAGCAGTAGGGGAGAAACGACGCGGCGAACTAACAAAACCCCGAGGAGGGACGGCACGGGAAAAAGGAGTGGGAGAAATGGTCGCGCCGCTGAAAAGAGTCATGAAAAAAAATCGCTCCGCAGTACAAAATTTTCAGGTCAAAAACGCTGCAGCAATCAATCGATTTTTAAAAGAAGCGAAAGCCAAAATAGCAGTAGGGGAGAAACGACGCGGCGAACAAACAAAACCCCGAGGAGGGACGGCACGGGAAAAAGGAGTGGGAGAAATAGTTGCGGCGCTGAAAAGAGTCATGAAAAAAAATCGCTCCTTATTACATAATTTTCAGGTCAAAAATGCTACAGCCATCAATCAATTTTTTAAAGAAGCAAAAAAGAACGTAAGCACAAACAAAAAAAGAAGAGGTCGTTCTGTATTGTTTATCGCGGCCCTTGTGATTTTTGGAATATTGATCTACGTATTTACAGGAGATTCTGAAAAGCAATCAACTACGCTATCGGGAATTGAGGAAGCAGAAGTAGATTCCGGTACTGGTATCAATACTACAACTAATCCGGAGAATCAGGAAGCAGCTGTCTCCAAACTGGATATTGGAGATATTTATAAGGGGGGTATTATTTTTGCCATTGACCCATCGAATAAAACCGGAAAAATCGCTTCTATGGATGACGAAGGTCCAATGACCTGGAAAAACGCCATGACTATTCATGAGAAATTAGGGGAAGGATGGCGATTGCCCACTTTGGATGAATTACGGCTTATTTACAAAAATATTGGACAGGGGGCAGATAATAAGGGTGAATTTGCTGATGAACTATATTGGAGCGCAACGCCATTTGATGATTACCAAGCCCGGCTTTTAAGATTCAGTGATGGTAATGCCTCGTATCATTTCAACAGCGCTGGTACGTTTCGAAAATTTCGAGTCCGGGCCATTAAAGATTTCAAACAATAGCTAGGGAAATTTGAGAGATAAGAATGGATAAGCTTGTCAAGGGTAAGGGTGGACTCTCATCCATAATCGCCACGCCACATATTTCCGGGGGGTCAGTGCCGAATGGCCAAAGCTGCCCATGTATTGAATGTTCTTCGTTGCATTGCTATAATGGTTTATTGCTTATTTACATTATGATGAATATTATGGTGTAATTTTATTGGTACCCTGCTTTAGTTCGTACTGATTGCCCTCCCAGACAAATATTCCATTTACCCTATCGGGCAAAACAATCTCTGCTTCAAGTTTGTTCTTTTTCTTTTTGTAGTGTACGGAGATTTCTCCTTGTGGATGTGGCATTTTGCCTCCAATTTCGGTAATATCGCCTAAATGGGGTTCTATTTTGACCTCAGCAAAACCAGGGGCAGCACTGTCTATTCCTAAAATGGTCCTGTAAAATTCTATATTAGGGCTAGATCCCCAAGCATGTGAATCCGATCGGGCACTACTAACATCCGAATCCTCGGCCCAAGTCGTAAGGCCCATGGCGATATTCTCACGCCATTTATCCAGCCAGTCCATATAGTCATCACCAAGACCTGCTTTTACAAGAGCTTGATGTAAATAAAATTTAAAATAAATAGATGCCTGCACTAGACTGGTGTCTGTCAACATGTTGTTGGCAACGGTCTTGGCCTGTTCACCCGTACTAACTTCCGATAGGATTGCAAGTGAATTCACATGCTGTGAATAAAAGTCCTTGGCCTCCGTATCGGCGTATAGTTGTTTGGCAGGGTTCCAATATTTCCTTTTGATCGTTTTCTTTAATTGATCGGCACGTTCGTTATACAGTTTTTGAAAGTCTTTCAGGCCTAAGCTTCCCTCTAATTCTGCCGCCTGCCTGTACACCCAAAGTAATTGTAGATCTAGAATGGCCGATTCCCCATTTTTTCCTTTTGGAGCCATTCCAAAATTCCATCCATCACCTTCTGCCCAATCAGTAAAGACCCAGTAAGGCACATTTTTCAACGAACCGTCCGCTTGTTGGTAACTTGCGAAAAAAGACAGCACCTCGCGCGTGCCGGGCAATTTCGCTTTTATGAATTCTTGATCGGGCCTATAGGTATAATAATCGTGCAACATCGCAATCCACCAAAGCGAAAAGGTAGGAATCTGTTGGTCCAAATCCGTGGGGTAACGGCTCATTGTAATTCCTTCCGGTATCCGTGAATGGTCCATCAGGGTAAGTGCGGAGCGCGCCAAACGGTCGTCACCGGCATTAAAGTAAGATACCAAGGCCTGTATACGTGCATCCCCGATATATTGTAGTTGTTCGTAGTACGGACAGTCCATATACGTTTCAAAGGCACAGAGTCTCGCAGTGCGCCAACCTATATCCAGAATGTCGTGCATTTCAGAGTTTTTTACCTGGAGGCTCGCATTTTGAGAAAAGGGATAGCCTGTAAACGTACCGTAGATATCTTTGATGACCAGAGCTTCGTTTTCGGTCTTAACCCTCAATTGCAGATAGCGATAGGTACGCCACCACAAAGGAGAATAGGTTTGGTTGGGAGATCCGTTCGATAGGATACTATCTTTTTTACCGATAAATATTTTGTCCTCTATCACATCCCGATTCCCTTTGGGGAGGGAGGGTATCCTAAAACCGCTTAAATCTTCGCCATTATGAATGTAAAGACCCTCAGCATAGGCCATGCTGATTTGGGCATTTTTACCGCCACTGAAAACTAATGTAGGGTAGGCGTTGGTCAAGTTACCCTGATCCAATAAAAGGGTTGCCTCTGTATTGGCTGGTACGGTAACATCAGTTGTTTGAGATGGAAAGGATTTTGGAACGTTCACGTTTATCGCCCTACGGGTTTCTGCAAGGCGCTCCTTGGTCATTTCCATTTGTGGCAATGGGGAGGGCACCAACATCCAACCGGTTGCGTTTACCGCTTGGGTTTTAAGGTTTCCAGTGCCCATGGCACGGGCAGAAACCCAGTCACTATCGTCAAAATTCAATTGTTCCCATCCTTGAACGTAACGGTTCATATCGACGAATTCCCCGGGACCTGCGACATAGTACCCGCCTACCCGTACGGGCAAAGGTCGGTAACTATCATCTTTGATGGTTTTCCAAGAATCGTTGGTGTTCAGTGCTTCCTCAGTCTCCGTATCCCCTTGTAAAATAAAGCCCGTTAAATAAGTAATCTGTGCCTCCGGTTTAAGCGCGCCATCGTTCCATATTACGGCTGCGATTAAATTTTCACCTGCCTTTAGATAGGGTGCCAGATCTACAGTTTCATAATTCCAAAAGTAAAGATCGCCCCTTGCCGGGCCTTGTGAAGCCAAGTTCCCGTTTACATAAAGCTTGTACCGATTATCCCCCGAAACATGAACGACATAGGATGATGGCTTGTTCTGCAATTGCAGTTTTTTCCTGAACCTAAATACACCATATTCCTTTAAACTATTATCACTGGAGGCCGTCCATCGATTGATGGGAATACCTGGTCCGGTAATCCATTCGGCGTTCCAGGGAGCCGTTCGTTCCTGTTTAGCGGATGACTGTGGAAATCCTAGCGAAACGGTACCTAGCATAAAGAAGCTTATAAGACACTTTGTAAAACCGGTTATCGCGAAGAGGAATTGATATAGGGAGGGTTGCCTTGTGCTTGATTGGGTATTGATAACAGTCTTACTTTCCATTGGCGTTTTTATTTTAATCATTAGAATTCCTCCAGGCTCTGCCTCGGGGTAGCGCACCGATATGTATTTTTGTGATGATGAGTGAACATTATCACAAGCTTCATAACCAGAGTTTGTCGTTTTATCATTTTTTTGTCCTATCAAATATAGGAGAAATGTTCTTGATGAATCAATTTCCGCAATGTTCAAGTAGATTTGGCTTTAGTATAGAGGAACATTCCGATATTCATTTTGTGAAGAGTGGTCTTGATGCGGGCCATTTTCATTTTTTGAGTCAGAGGGTTCCTTTGAATGCTTCAAAAAAAATAATCGGAGCTTTCAAGCGCATTGAGGCGAAGGAAATTTTCAGGCTTCATCCAGAAGTAAAAAAATTGCGTTGGGTCGGCACAATTTGCACTAGTGGGTATTTATGTTAATGCGGTCGGGCCATGTGCCAATTAGGAGGTCATTAAGTAATACCCATACCCAAGGACAGTCCAAGTATTAAGAGATAAACCAGAATCAACTATGTTTGTTTTGATTAGTGCAAGCGTCTAGCATTTCTTACTGGGCCATTGCTATTTTAGCTAATGGCACTGCATTCTTTACCGGCTTTAAGGTCCTCAAATAGGCGTAGATGGCCTTGATGTCATCATCCGATAGATTCGCAAACGTTTGCCACGGCATTGGGGGCAATAATTGTCGTGTACCGTCCAAGCCTCTCCATTTTCCTTCCTTGACCGCTTTTGAAAACTGTTCTTCGGTCCAGTTCCCAATTCCGGTTTCGTCCGGGGTGAGGTTGGCCGCATAGGTCGTTCCCCAAGGCCCGATGGCGGCGGTAAGGCCCATGGTAAAAAGAACATAATTTTTTGGAGTCTCGGGATCGTACTTTCCTAAAACTTCATCTGAGGGATGTCCGGAGAGCAGCCTTTCCGTATCGAAAACAGGACCTGCCGGGGTCATCTTTTTTGGGGAATGACAGTCGTTGCACCCCATAATGGCAACAAGATGATTTCCTTTAGCGACCAATTCGGTATTGTCGGCTACATCGTTTTTAATTGGCTGCATATTCTCCACATCTTTTGATTTGGGAGGATTGCAGGCACAAAGTATTGCACCCACCAAGCATATGATTAATCCATTTTTGTTCATGAGTTCCCGATTGTAAATTGTTAGTGTACTTATTGCGTTGTTTATTCCATACAATTATGGAGAAGCAATACTAAACGGAATATTTGATCCCGTAGTGGAATGAATTCCACTTGTAGCAAGGAGAACCTGGTTCACATCCTACACTACATAGAAATCTATACTTTACGGCATAAATTTCAAACAAAAGAAAGTTAAACGCGGGGGAAGAAAGCGACGTGAGACAATGTGCACATCGACAAAAACAAACGCTCCAACTTGGAGACATTAGACCGTCTTTACACTATTAAGTCACAAATAAAATTCGTGAAAAAAAAAGTAACTTTATCGCTAATGGATATCAATAATTAAATATTCTTCAATCAATATATGTGGAGCGATTAACTTTGATTATTTTGCAGCTATTCACACATACCCGACATGGGCAGAACAATCTTTGCGCTACCGGGGAGGTTCGACGAAAATAGACCATCCCAAACCCCCAATTCATAACCCCGACAGAATAATTCCCGTAGTAAGAAGGAGTCGTCTAGGGCTCTACCCAACTTTCAAAGGTGGCCCCACCACCCGCATATCATTGTCCAAAAAAATCTTGGCAATTTCCTTTGGAGTGGGCTCATGTTCTAATGTGGACATGGTCACAAAAAAATTCTCGAGCTTTCCCGCTGGTTGGACAATTACCGTCATTTTTCCTCTTTCGGATACCTGAGTCCATGCATGGGGGACTTTTCTCGGAAGGAAAATGCTGTCTCCCTTGGATAGCTTATATTTTTCTTCGCCCACTTGGAAATAATAAGCCCCTTCTAAAACATGGAAAATCTCGTCCTGTGAATTATGGAAATGTAAGGGAGTTCCTTTTCCTTGGGAAAGCGAAGTTTGCTCAAAAATAGCCAAATCACCATCCGTGTCATCGCCAGATATTTTAACATCGAGAACATTAGAATTTACACCTTGCAATTTCATATGCCCATGCAACCTACCTTCGCCGGCACTGATCTTAAATCCTTTATCCGCTCTCATTGGCAACTTGAATTTTAAGTTGGCGAAAAGAGCCAATGGAAAAATTGATAATCCTGTCCATATAAAATTACCTCGTTTCATAACTTATGTAAATATTATACTGTTCTGGGTCCCCTCTGAAGACACATGCTTAGGGTATGTCCACCCGCTTTGTATAAATATTCATTTGAGGTATAAGACAGTTTAACGAGCCCCATACCTTAAGTTGTGAGCTGTTAAAAACGGGCAATGGCTTGCCGTCGGATGAAATCAAGTTTGATGCTATAGTGATCCTTCCCGTTACCGCGAACAGATATTGGCGGCCCCGCTCGACCACGAAGGAAGCTGAAAGTTCGGCTCCGTCGAGTGTCTTATCAAATTGCTGAAGTTCCGTGCCGAATGACTGGTCGCGCCGTCCCGATGTAGCTATATCAAAGTGTTTTGAACCGATCAGATCAAATTCCTGTGGTCCGGGTATTTTTTGCCAGCATGCCAGCAATAGTTCTGCATAAATTTGTACACCCCCCGCCGATAATGAAGGATAATATTCAAGAGCGGTGCGAAATGCAGCTTTAAAATGGACTTGGGGCTGAAAGTCCACTACGCCCAAAGTCATAGAAGGTTCATAAAATAGGCCGATGGCAGCAGCAGTCGATTGCGTGTCGTCCGGGGCTTCATTGTGAAGTTGGGCGAACGCAAATAAATTGCCGGTTTCAGCCGATGCCGTGTTGGCACTGTCCGTTGGCGATTTCCATGCCAGGGCGTACCTATGGTCATCCGGCGCAGCGGTTATCCAATAATCCCGGGCATTTGCCCCGGTAGGAATAAATAGGGATTCTGGCCATCTGAATTTATCCGGGTTGAAAACCTCGGAGGCATGATGTTTGAATAAACTTGCCAGGCCTTCCTGCCTATGTAGATCTATCGTTTCCGATAATTGGCCGAAGGTTTTCCCTTGATCTAAAACTTGATCAATATTCGTTGCGGTCTGTGCAACCTCTTTATCGTGTTTGGGCCGAAGCTCTAGGGCAGTCAACGCGCTGGCATCAACCTCATATACTGGATTTAATACTTCCATTTCCTGATTTTTTTAGGATTAAAATTTACATTTTTATAGCAGTTGTTTAAGTAGGTTAACTCCCCGTGCGACCGTTATTACATCAAAATTGCAATGGACGGTATGGCAAAAAAAATGACGGTTTAAGACAAGTTATGCAGAAAGTGATCATCCGATTACATCGATTTTCAATTTCAATCGAAGTAAAAGCCAGAGCCGCTCTTTGTACTTTGCTGTTTAAAGGTAGGTACTGCATTTACCAATAAATAGTAAAAATGCGACAATTTGGGTTCTATGATTTGATGAGGATGGACCATCGTACTTTCTAGAATCCTAGTGGAGTATTTTTTTTCTGGTAAGGTCCTGGCCGTAATGATGACCGAAGGATCCGTTTTTAAGGCCAGTTCTACCAGCATTTTACATACCCTCGTACCAATACCCTTTATTCTGAACCTTTCCATGGTGCCGTAGGCAATTTCTACCTTTCCATTTACAGGTTTTCCCTTAAAGGCGGCCATGGCAATGAGCTGCTCACCGTGCGACACATAGTAGCTGATATAAGGTGGGTTGAAACCGACTTTTTTATAGAAGGCCAGCGTCATGTTGATATCCCTACAGTCAGGATTATCGAGAAATTCCCGATTTTCTTCAATGGTTTCTTTAATCGGTATCAATACCATGATATTGTTTTAAAAATCAATTTATAGATTAATTGATATTGGCAATGGCTTCGGCATCAATTTCAATCAAAAACCGCTCTTCGGCCAGGGCCGCCACACCGATAAGTGATAAAGCGGGTAACTTATCCTTGGAAAAAACCTTTAGCAACTCCTCCTGAATTATAGTGGCCTGTCCGTACTGATAATTCACTACATAGATGACCAGTTTCACCACATCCCCAGCGGTTGCTCCCGCGCTCATCAAAGCCGTTTCAAGATTTGCAAGTGCCTGACGGGTCTACTCTTGAAAACTGCCATTACCCACTAACTGCTTGTCAGGGCCCACTCCAACTTGACCTGAAATATGTACAAAGTTTAATCCATTATTTTCACTTTTTACCACTTGGGAAAACATGTCACTCCAATCGGGCAAGAGATCGGGATTTATGTATTTCTTCTTCACTGCTGATTCCATTGGCAATTATTCGATTTTTCTCCCTACATACTCCATGCCCTGACTTTTAATCTTCATTTCGGACACTGCCAGACCATCAAGCGTAAATTCAAGAGTTACATCCGTATTTTTAGAAAAAAAATGAGTTTCATTTTCAGCAAAATATTCCTCCTTCTCCTGACCGGGCAAAGAGAAATAAAACTTGGAACCTTCAACGATAACCGGTAAAACAAGACCACCGGTGAAATCGTATCTTCCCTTTAACAGGGCAAGTTTATCCGCCGTGATTTTCATTACTTGTTTTTCCTTCGGCAAGGGAAGATCGGTTTTGATTTGGACCTCATGGGGGCCATATGGAAGTGGATCGTTAAAGAGTTCGACAGAAATTATATCTCCCTTGTCATTACGATTGAACTGGTAGTACTGATCGTCCCACCAAGCGGGAACAAAAAGATCCTTCCCAACATTAAAAATCGGACCTTTTTTATAACCTGCCGATTGTGTATATAAAGTATCGCCGCTTACCGTAAAGTATTGGTAAACTGGTTCATGTGCCTGTGTAGCGAACAAGTTGGAATTGACTGCGTAAACCCCGGAATAGTCTATAAGTGTTTTCGTATCTATCTGGCTATTTTTTACCAAGGGCTGATCAAAATGTAATAATACTTTTATAAGATAGGATAGAAGAGGAGCTTGCCAAGAGGAGGGTTTATTGGAAAGAATGGCAATAAATAAATGTTTGCTCGGAATACGTATGCCATCAGATGCAAAACCATTCATCCCGCCGGCATGTTCGATTATTTGGAGGCCGCGAAAGTTACTACTGGTCCACCCTAAACCGTAATTGGTAGATTGACCGTTTGGTAATATAAATGCTTTCCACGCCTTTTCCAGGGATTTCTTAGTAAGTACTTGTTCAGTGTATAGTGAATTATCCCATTTTAATAGGTCATCCAGATTGGTAAGTATTTCTCCCGCACCAAAAAGGGAACTCCAGCTTCGATATTCTATCGGCTTATATTTACCGTTCGATCCTATATTATAACCGTAGACTGCATTTTTTACCAGGCTATCATAGGTACCAAATGAAGTATGATCCATCTCCAGCGGATCGAAAATGTGCTGTTGCCTGAATTGGTTCAAGGACATCCCGGAAACTTTTTCAACGATCATCCCCGCTAAGGCATATCCAGAATTACTGTATCCAAAATGGGTGCCCGGTTCAAAAACAAGAGAGTCGTTCATAAAAGTATTGATCAAATCCTCATGGGACAACTCTTGGATAGCTAGACCAGGGTAATCCGTCTTTGCCGCAAAATCATTGATTCCACTGGTGTGATTCAATATATTTTCAATGGTTATGGATTTTCCGTGGGTATTATAATCGGGTAAATACATCGTAATGTTATCCTGTAGATCCACTTTTCCTTCTTGGGCCAATTTTAGAATACAAACGGCGGTAAACTGTTTTGACATCGACGCAATCGGGAAAATAAACTCAGTTCTATTTGGCACGTTAAATTCCAGATTGGCCAATCCGTACCCCTTTTTAAAGATGGGCTGCCCATCCTTTGCTATCAGCAAAACAGCACCAGGTTCGTCAGGTTTATAGTTTGCATTCATCATGCTGTCTATAAGCTGTTCTTCCCTAGCTGCCAATTGCTGTGCATTTAAGGAAGTACAAACTATTAGGTATAAGTAAATAAATACGTATTTTTTCATGGGTTGATATTAAGGGATTAGGGTTTATGAAGGATGGATAAACGAATTATTCCAAGGATACGGTTTTCGAAAGAAGCGAATAAACCTGCCTGGTCAAGAAGTTTATCTGATTGCGATTTCTAAGGGCATAGGATAAATTCCTGAATTATCATAAGAAGCTTTTTTATCCTGTTACTTACCCTTGAAATTTTTATTTAGGTGTTGTGGTCGCGGACACCAATTCCATATCTAGAAATACTTCTCCCTCCTTTCCCCCTTTTTCTTGCCGGGACTGAATCGTCCATGAATTGGAGCTTGGTTCCCAGAGATACCGCTGAATATTGGTTGGCTCAGCTTGATCATTAGCTTTTTGAACAACCTTGATTTCGTTCCCATTACGGGACCCGTAGCTGAAGCCTTCGAAATAATCGACCCCAAAAATGCTCATGCCCAGAATTACATATCTGTTTTCAATATGGTTGTATCCGATATAACATTCAATTTCCATAGGCGCCCCAATCCTTGGAATTGTCTCATTGCCAGTAAATTTGTAATGTAGGAATTGATGATTTAGTACCCACTCAGCTTCCAGTACCGCAGTTGACTTATCTCCATGTGCTATGGATGTGACCTCCCATTTGCCTACAAGATGATCGAGAAGGTCATCCTGAAAACCGATATCAGTATTATCCTCTTGGTTTTGGGCAAAAATTGGATTGATGATCAGCGCTAAAAACGCAAACTTGATCATTGAAATCAAACCCCATTTGTTTATGAATCCCATTATTCTTTTGTTTATTTAAATCGATTTTAATATCAGGTCATAATTCCTTCCTACCTATATATTATTTTTACCAACTATACCGCCACAATCATTTTCTTTCGCAGAAACCCAATACCCAATAGTATAGTCCAGAATGGAAGCATTAATACGCCCAAAAGGGTACCTGCATTAAGTACTTGGTGCAAGATGAGGTTCGCACCGTTAATTGGAAAATCCTCTGGAGGTGCAGCGGGAATTTGCAGGGGGTTAGAATCTACAAATAGGGCAAATCCCAACGGGAACAGACCCACGAGTAAAAGACCCGATCCGACAAGTATACCAAACCATCGTATCCCCTTTGAAATTATTCCCTTCAGGCGTAGGTTAATGAAAATGAGCCATCCCCCGAATATACCCTGAGGAACCATATAAAGAATGTCGGACACAATTTTTGGAAATATGAGCAAAAGAGAAACAATAACTAGACATAGGATTAGCACAACAAATAAAGGACTACCCATACTTCCAGTATGATTTTGTGTTTGTAATAGCCTTTGAAGTCCAATGGCGATCGGGATCAAGAGTAAAAATTGTAAAATAACACCCATATCGTGCAATCTGTTCATAAGAATACCCGTATCAGGATTCGACTCACGTGCTATCAGATAAGCAATCAATGAGACGATCGCCAATATTCCCATGATGCCACTACCTATTGCTGCCCATCCCCAAGTGCGGTGGGGCAATCTCTTAGTATCGGAATCCAGCCATTTACTATCTATCATATAGTGGTTAAATTTTAAAAAGTTGTCAAATGGTGAATTCCTAGAAATTCTCAAATCTAGATCAGCCTAAATTCTGAATGGCGACACTCAAAAAATGCTATGAATGCAACAATTCAAAAGCTATACTGCACTATTTGATTTTATGATCCTTTTACTCTCGTAAAACTTATTTCAGATCCCAACCTGTATTTCCCATGATCGTCCTGATAATATTCCCATTTATAATTATCCTTATCAACAAATATGAACAGAAAATGATCCTTGGTAACCATGCCCGGGATAGTTTCGAATGAACTGTCAAAAGTGATCGTTTTATTACCGGGGTCATATATGCCTTCATATAGTATCATACCACTGTTGAGATGATTGCCTATCGTAGTTCTGACGAATTTCTGTTTTACATTGTCATAGCCCTCCAATTCAAGGCCATGGAATTTTGATTCTATCATTTTCCCGTCCTGAATCGGCATTTCCAAAGTACCGTCAGAAATCACATCCGAAATAAAGAAACGACCGTTCGCAAACGATTTTCTTTCCAATTTTCCGCTGTACTCCAATGAAACCGTATTTGTAATCGAATCGGTCCAATCAAAATGGCGGCCCTTAAACGTCCAAGATCCTACCAAATCTGCCAATAATTGATGATTCTTATTTGGTCGGGAATAATCGAGCATTTTGGCATATGTATTATTATCAGCCGAATAAACGGATGTAGTAGAATCCTTCTCCGACTGTGACCGTAAAGGAATTGCTGTTAGAATTGCCATCATCAGAAATAATGAGGAAAGGACAGTCCTTAACTGGATGGAACCTTCTTTTTTTTGGCAAATACCTTTGGAATGGTTGGTCATATCTATAAATTTCAAGGTTATTACGATTGATTAAGTCTTATTTGATAAAAAAATCAATTTATACCATTTGCGGCCTGTTGGTTTACAAACGATATTATAAAGGAAGTGATAACCGCCATCAAGAAATAGTAAAAACACGACAATTTTGTGGCTACGATACCACCTGGTCGCTGTATTCTTGTTCAGTTAAGGGAGTCTGTTTTACAAAGACCGATGGTGCGCTTCCGGAAAACCTTTTAAAATCCTTGATAAGGTGCATTTGGTCAAAATAACCACATTCGAAAGCTATGGAGGTCCAATCTTTTCCCGGTGACCGTAGCTTAAGATCCAGTGCATGGTTAAAACGTACTACTGAACAAAAGAGTTTGGGGGACATACCCACCTGTTCCGAAAAATGGCGCTCGAAATTCCGTACGCACATATTGGCACTATAGGCCAGCTGGGTAACGTTTAGAAGTCCCGGATTCTTGATTATCAAATTGGAGATCCATGTTATGCCGTTCTTCAGGTCAACGGATTTCCGTTCTTTTAAAGTGGCCACTAGGTAAGCGTCCGCCAAAATCCCCATGGCCGCCAGGTCCTTGGCCTCGCATAACTGTTCATATAGATCTTTAAAGGTCAGATCCAAAATATCCTCGGCCGCAATTATATGGTCCGTAATCGCGTGTAAGGGAAGCCCGAAAATTGTACTGAACCCATTGGGCCTGAAACATATTTCAAAAAAGGAATACGGGCCATTGAAGGTGGCCATTCCTAAATAACGTGTAGCTAATCCTGTAATATCACAGTAGGTCCCCTTCTTTATTATTTGATTGGTTTGCTGGTCGACCAATTTAATGGGTTTGGCCTTAAAGAAAAACACCATTGTCATTTCCTTTGGTGCGTGCCAGGGTTTTTCCATGTCAAGCCCTTTTGTATCGAACTCCCTATAGTTGTAGCAACGGAGGAAAGGGGCCAAAATGGGTGAAGGAGCAATTTCCGAAGTGGTAATTATATTTCCGGTCATATAGGCAATTTAGAATTACCCATTATCAGTAAAACACTTCCGAAGTCTAACGCCAAAAAGTTGATTGCTCAAGAGTCTATTCCCGATAAGGCACCTTATGATAAAAGTTTTTCGGGAAATGGCCTGTTTTGAGATAGGGCCAACTGAAACATATCTATTTTTGCAGGATGCATACCATCCTCAAAACCTTTCGGCGGCTATGCCCGAAAATCATACTAAAGGTAGGATATTTCCACCCTCACAGCACAAAAATGTATGGATGGTATTAAAGGGTGTGCAATATGCTCCAAAAGCTTCTTGGTCAAACGGGGGAGGTGAAATTTTGGAAATGTAAAACTAAGTTTAGTCAATAGATTACGTCGTTCTGGTGTATAGGGCAGAACCGAGAATTTTTCAGTATAAAAATCATTTTCCTAATACATTTGAAAGGCTATCATTCCAATAAAACGGCCGTTTTGCGGTTTACTTTTCCATAAGCGCGTTTCTTTTTCCCAGAATGTCCCATGTATGGTCTCCTTTTAGAAGTTTCTTTTATTTCCCTATTAAGGGACTAGGATTATCCCGAAAAATCAAATTGAACTTTACCAGAGAATCTAGCACCCTTAGGGGTGCTTCTTGTGGATAGCGATAGAAAAGGCATGGTAGACAGGGCCATGGTCGGTTTGCGCCGTACAAAGTTTCTTCTTTACGCTTATCGGCCGGAACGCTAAAGAAACTGCCCCCAATCCGCGCGCAGGTAAGGTATGGAAAGATGTGGGGGAATGGGTGAGGAGATGGCGGGTTCGATTATCAACCAAATATATTAAATAGGCTTTTGACTCCGATAATTGTTTTACCCATTTAACAAAAAAAAGGCCCCCGATCTCTCGGAGGCCCTTTGTTCGCTAGTAGCGGGGACTGGACTCGAACCAGCGACCTTCGGGTTATGAGCCCGACGAGCTACCTACTGCTCTACCCCGCGATGTAACTTATCTCACTTTGGTTTTTCGACCTTCGGGTTATGATCCCGACGAGATTATATATTCTGCTTATCTCACTGAAAAGCGGACAGCAAAGATACAACGGTTTTTTAGTTTAATCAAATTTGATGGTAAAGATTATTTCTTGCCGTCAGTCACTCAAAAACATCAAATTCCATATCTTCGGCGCTTCGGACGTATATCTCCGAATCTCGTGTAACCCAAATCAGTAAATTCGTCCGTTCTAACCGATAATGCACGATCTTGATTTTCAAAACAGTCTCTAAAACCAATCCACTCAATTGAAGACCATTAACGACTTTATTGCCTCGCTATTGCCGCTTACCGAGTGGCCCATGTTTCTGCTGCTAATCGGAGGTGGAATTTTTCTGGTCCTGTACTCCAAATTTTTACCTTATCGTTTTTTTGGACACGCCATTGCCATCACGGCGGGAAAGTACGACGATAAGAATGCTAAGGGAGACGTGAGTTCGTTTCAAGCGCTGTCGGCCGCAGTGGCCGCTACAGTGGGCCTGGGTAATATCTCCGGTGTTGCCATTGCGATTCATGATGGAGGGCCGGGGGTGGTGTTTTGGATTTGGGCCACCGCCATTATCGGCATGTGCATCAAGTTTTATTCCTGTAGCTTGGCCATCATGTTCCGCACTACCGACCGGGACGGAAAATTGCAGGGCGGTCCCATGTTTTACATTACGAAAGGCCTGGGACCGAAAGCAAAACCATTGGCCATTTTCTTTGCGGTATGTGGACTGTTTGGCTTTTTAGGTGTTTTTACGGCCAACCAGTTTACGGAAACTTTTATGAGCGTGGTAGAGCCGTCCCGTACCCTGTTCGAGATGAGCGAAACGAACTGGAAGTGGAGCGTAGGTATCGGATTGGCCCTAATTACCTCCTTTGTCATTTTTGGCGGCCTCACCAAAATCGCCAAAGTGGCCTCGGCCTTGGTTCCGTTTATGGTAGGGGTGTATCTGATTGCGGTAGTAATAGTTATGGTTCTGAACGCTTCGCAGATACTGCCTTCCCTAAAACTGATTTTGACCGAAGCCTGGAATTTCAGATCGCTGGTCACCGGTGGATTTTGGGGGTTGGTCATCATCGGTATCCGCCGGGCCATGTTCTCGAACGAGGCCGGTTTGGGCAGCGCCCCGATGTACCATGGCCAGTCTAAAACGGATAATCCCATTAAGGAAGGCTTAGTTGCTATGCTGGGCCCCTTTATCGATACGATTCTGGTCTGTTCCTTTACGGCCATCGTCATCATTTTGAGCGGGGCCTATCTTGAAGATTCAAGTGGGATCGTGATGACCCTATCCGCTTTTGAGACCACACTTTTTGGCTATGGTGACGACCTCTTGATGTTAATTGTGTCCGCCTTCGCACTGTCCACGCTTTTTACGTATTCGTATTACGGGGTCAAATGCCTTTCCTTTTTGACCACTCCGAAAATCGGAAAATTCTATAATTGGTATTTCGTTATTATGATTGTTTTTGCAGCGGTGGCCTCCTTGGAACTTGTAAAGAACCTGATCGATCTTTCGTATGCCCTGATGGTAATCCCCAATATGATTGCCGTACTTTTGTTGGCGCCGAAAGTGAACGCGGCGGCCAGGGAATATTTTAAAAATATGAAAAATGTCAAAGCATAAAGCAGGCTTCGTTAATATCATCGGAAATCCTAACGTCGGCAAATCCACCTTGATGAACGCCTTTGTAGGCGAAAAACTTTCGATTATTACCTCAAAAGCACAGACGACCCGACATCGGATTTTGGGAATTGTCAATGGGGATGATTTTCAGTTGATACTTTCGGATACGCCCGGTATAATCAAACCGGCGTACGAACTGCAGACGAGTATGATGGATTTTGTGAAGTCCGCCTTCGAGGATGCCGATATCTTGCTCTATATGGTCGAGATCGGGGAAAAGGTCCTAAAGGATGAGCGATTTTTCGAAAAAATAAAAAATAGCAGCATTCCCGTGCTCCTTTTGCTCAACAAAATCGATACCGCCGACCAAGAACTTCTGGAAAATCAGGTGGAGTACTGGCAACAACTGCTTCCCAAGGTCGAACTGCATCCCATTTCCGCACTGACCGATTTCAACGTCAAGAATGTTTTTCAAAGGATTATCGAACTGCTTCCCGAAGCCCCTGCCTACTATCCGAAGGACCAGTTGACCGATCGGCCGGAGCGGTTTTTCGTCAATGAGACCATCCGAGAAAAAATCCTTATCCATTATAAAAAGGAAATCCCCTATGCCGTAGAGATCGATACCGAAGAATTTTTGGAAGATGAGGATATCATTCGAATGCGTTCGGTCATCATGGTTGAACGCGACTCCCAAAAGGGAATCCTTATCGGCCACAAGGGCAGTGCCCTGAAAAGGGTAGGGGTAGAGGCGAGAAAAGATCTAGAAAAATTTTTCGGTAAACAGGTGCATATTGAACTTTTCGTAAAGGTGAACAAAAACTGGCGCAGCGATGCCAAGCAATTACGACGTTTTGGTTACAATGGTTAATGACCGTGGACTTCCGGCTTCACGAGAAGCAAAGCCTGCGGTTGCAATTTAAACTGAAACCTGCAACTGAGCTTCCGTTCTCCGTTTTTCCCTTTTCAACATCGGTCACTGGTCATCCGTATTCTGTCAATCCCCCACAATTAAACTTCTCCTTTTCAAAACCAAAATAAAACCTACTTTTGTCCCTCCAAAAAATCCAAAGACATGAGTGCTATCGTTGCCATTGTGGGAAGGCCGAACGTGGGGAAATCCACTTTTTTTAACCGATTGATCCAGCGTCGGGAGGCCATTGTCGACGCCACGAGCGGGGTAACCCGTGACCGACACTACGGAAAGAGCGACTGGAACGGTCGGGAATTTTCCCTGATCGACACCGGCGGCTATGTACTGGGCAGCGACGACGTTTTCGAACAGGAAATCGACAAACAGGTAGAACTGGCCATTGAAGAATCCGATGCCATTATTTTTATGGTGGATGTCGAAACGGGGGTGACCGGTATGGACGAAGATGTCGCCAAGCTGCTGCGCAGGGTGGACAAACCGGTGTTTTTAGTCATCAACAAGGTCGATAACGCTCAGCGTGATGCGGATGCCGTGGAATTTTATGCTTTGGGGTTGGGAGAATATTATACCCTTTCCAGTATCAACGGCAGCGGTACGGGCGAGCTCTTGGACGCCCTTGTAGAAGTGCTGCCAGAAAAAGAAAAGCTTGACAGTGAACTGCCTCGATTCGCCGTGGTCGGAAGGCCAAATGCCGGAAAATCCTCCTTTATTAACGCCCTGCTCGGCAAGGAACGCTATATCGTTACCGATATCGCAGGCACTACCCGGGATAGTATGGACACGAAATACAACCGTTTCGGGTTCGATTTCAATCTGGTCGATACCGCTGGTATCCGTAGAAAAGCGAAGGTAAAGGACGATCTTGAGTTCTATTCCGTAATGCGCTCCGTACGGGCCATTGAGCATAGCGATGTTTGTTTTTTATTGTTCGATGCTACCCGAGGTTTCGACGGACAAGTGGCGAATATTTTTTGGCTGGCCCAGCGCAATAACAAGGGAATTGTCATCTTGGTCAACAAATGGGACCTGGTCGAGGATAAGGAAACCAATACGATGAAACGGTACACCCAGGGCATCAAAGAAATCATCGAACCTTTTGTGGACGTGCCCATTATCTTTATTTCCGCCTTGACCAAGCAGCGTATTTTTAAAGCCTTGGAAACGGCCGTTGCGGTCCATGAAAACCGCGCCAAGAAAGTAAAGACCCGTAAGCTTAACGATGTGATGCTACCCATAATCCAGCACACCCCGCCGCCGGCTTATAAAGACAAATACGTAAAGATCAAGTATATCACCCAATTACCGACGCCGTATCCCCAATTCGCCTTCTTCTGCAACTTGCCGCAGTATGTACGAGATCCCTACAAGCGGTTTTTAGAGAACAAACTGCGCGAGAACTTTGATTTTACGGGCGTGCCGGTGACGATTTTTATGCGGAAGAAATAGGGGAATTCAAGACTTTTAGAAATTTTTTATCGGAAGCGTTCACCACTTTTTTACGTTTCCCGGAGGACAGAAGTGGAATGTCATCGACATAGTGAACGTCTATTTGTGCTTCCGGCCCCAACGGAATCTTAAATTCTTCTATCAACTTCCGTTCACCATCAAAACTCGGCTCCACGTTTAGCTTGAACTCATAGATTTGCGGCCCGTGCTGAATAAATTGGAATTGTTTGATACCCGTAAATTCCTTCATCTTGTTAGTGAACAAAAAAGAAGATATCGCCCTGCCTTCCGAATCGAAGACCATATCCATTTTCCGTCCCTCGATCCTTGATAAAACCGGGTACGATAGTTCGCCACGAACTAAATTATCTTGAATACCCAAATCGCCGGTATCATAGCGTATCAAAGGCATGGCATGGTTGAAGAGATCGGTTACAACGATTCTGCCCAGCGTTCCGTCTTCTACCGCCACGTCTTTTTCCATATCAAGGATTTCAAAAACATAACTCGCCGTGTTTATGAGAAAATTTTTCCCGGAAAGGGGCGTTTGCTGGGCGAGTATTCCGTTTTCGTTGTTGGAATAGCGGGAATATATGGGGCATTTGAAATGGCGTTGCACTGCCTCGGCAGTGGCATCTTCCAAAGCTTCTGCAATGGCCACTATAGAATTGACCTTCCCAAAATCAGCTGTTTCTTTTCTACTGTCGAGATAATTGACGATACGCTCGTAGGCCGAAGCATAGCCAAGTAATGATTTCTCTCCCCCGCTTTGAGATATTGCCCTTACCAGATCGGGAATTTCTTCTTCGTTCAACCTCAATACATCGATGGCCGCAATATTTTGGATGAAATTCCCGATTTTTTTCTTAAAGCCCATATCCCCCCATATGCGCATAAAAAAAAGCCGGGTACCTATTTTATACCCCACTTTTTTTGTAAAATACAGCGAATCTGCCCTGTTTCGTTTTCGCTTGTCGCTATTTTGGAAAACCGAAAAGGGAGTTCCGGTCGAGCCACTGGTGGTTACCTTGAACTTCTTTTCATCAGCGAATTTTTGGGATTGGAAATCTTCAAGATCCTCTCGGATTATATGTTTATTCACAACCGGAAATTGCTGTAAATCCGGTTCACGGATGTCGGCCTTTTTATAGAAACCAACCGTATCCAGCGCATGCACCAGAAGGTCGTTCAAGTGTTTTTTATTGCGCTTTTCTGATCTGTCAGATTTAGGATTCTCGTTAATTGCTTGTATATCATTAAAATGGCGGCCCACTTCGGAGCCCCGTAATCCATCTAAGGACCAAAATATTTTACTTCTCAAGGTTGACGGCATATCCGAATATTTTAAATCAGGAACTGCTTTTTATTCCTATAACTTCCCGAGGACCGGGCCCGAAGTTTTAAATTTATTATAAAATCCGGCACTCAGGCGGCAAGATACTTATAAATCGATACATCCGCGTGTTGATATGACCGATGTTTTGGCCCATCCGATTAGGAGGATTAGTTTGTACCTTTGACCATAAGATCATTTCGGGAGATAGGCTGGCGGCAAATTTTGATTCTCAAAGTTCATAAAACGCTCCAAATTTAATTTAAAACTTTGTCTAATTAATAAAGTATGCATTTAAACAGCCCGGAACGGATAAAGGTGTTCTTAAAAGATCCTGAAAAAAAGAATCTTTTTAGAATAGGTTATGAAGTGCTTGTGCTATGGTTGACCAAGAAGGAGTTACCCATGTACTATTTCAAACATCTCTACAGAAAGGAAAATAAAAATTATAAGGATTATTTGGGTACCGAGGAGGCGGCCAAAATACATTCGAGCAAGAAACTGCACCGGCCAGAATTTGTTTGCCTTCTTCGCAATAAGCTCAATTTTGCTCTTTACTGTGAAAAAAATGGAATCGCCACACCCAAATTGATCAGTCACAACTTTGGTAGACATTTCTTTTTTAATGAAGATTTTGTGAAAATCTCCTATAAAAGGGACATGATAGATTTTTTTAAGGAAGTTTTTGAGGCTACTGGTTCGAAATCCCTCTTTATGAGGCCATTTGCCCTGAACGGCGGAAGGGGGTGTTTCAGATTGGACCGTGACGATTTAGAACAAAAGATAGATAGTGAATATGGGCATATGATTGAAGGTGGTTACACCCACACCGAGGTCGTTACGCAACATGATTTGCTCAATGCCATACATACCAAATCGATAAACACCCTAAGAATTCTAACGTTGAGAGACGATGAAAAAATTCACGTCCTTCCTGTCTTCCTAAGGGTGGGTATCGGTGAAAGTGTGGTCGACAATGCTGCCTCCGGGGGTATATTTATAGGAATAAACCAAGATACAGGCACCCTGAAACCACAGGCTTACCGTAGCATGAAGTTTGGAGGTGGAATAATTCTTAAGCATCCTGACAGTGGCTTTCGATTTGAGGGTTTTCAGATTCCATTTTATCAGGAGGCTTGTGAAATGGCCGTAAGTGCGACAAATCGCATTCCGGATGGTTTTATAGGTTGGGATATTGCAATCACTCCTGCAGGACCCACCATTATAGAAGGCAACGACCGACCGGATATGTTCGGAACCGATGTGGCATACGGGGGAAGCCTGCAAAATCCGATAATACAAAAAGTGCTTTCCCAAGCTTAACGTAGAATAACCTTCTTTGCCCCTTGGTAGCCGCTTTCACAATAGTTTATAGGAGGGTAGTTGATGTATAATCTTTTGTTAACGAACAACTAACTCTTTAGTTGTTATTGTATTTTAGTCTTGCCATATCTACTAACCCGATTACCAAACCTCCTCCATGTCCCAAGTCTTATCGAGTTTCCTTCTCTGCATTTTTCTATGTTCCATTGCTAGCGCACAAGACTTTAAAATAACCGGTACCGTAGTCGATTCCCTTTCCAAAAAGCCATTGGATGCTACCACCATCTATGCCGAATCTCCACGGGATAGTTCCTTGATCGCCTACACGATTTCCGGTGGGGACGGTTTTTTTGAACTGGAAGACCGTACGAACCTAGAACGACTGAACCTTTTCTTTTCTTTTAACGGTTACAAGACCTTACGGCTGAAAGTAGATTTAAAACCGCTCATAATACTGGGGACGGTGCAAATGGAAGAACAGGCACAAGAGCTGCAAGGGGTCAATGTGGTAGGCGAGCGGGTACCGATTACGATAAAAAAGGATACCATGGAATTCAATGCGGATTCCTTTAAGACTAGACCCGATGCCACGGTCGAGGAGGTGCTGAAAAAACTGCCCGGGGTGCAGGTCGATAGCGATGGCAAGATAACGGTAAACGGCAAGGAAGTCAACAAAGTCTTGGTCAACGGACAGGTTTTTTTTAGCAACGATCCGAAGGTGGCTACCAAAAGCCTTCCCAAAGAAGTTATAGATAAGATACAGATCACTGATACCAAGACCAAGGCCCAAGAGTTTACCGGCGAGGAAGGTGACGGGGAGAACAAGACCATCAACTTGACAATCAAAAAGGATAAGAACAAGGGCTATATCGGTAGAATGGCGGCCGGATACGGCACCGATGATAGGTATCAAGTGAACGGATTGTTGAATTACTTTAACGACAAAGAACGCTTCAGTTTGATTGCCAGTTCGAACAACATTAATAATTCCGGCTTTTCCTTTGACGAAATCTATGATATGGTCGGTAACACGCGGGGTGGCTATGATGGTGCGAGGGAGGCCGGCCTGATCAATAACTTCGGGAACGGAATTACCACTTCCTCGAATCTCGGGGCCAGCTATGCCAACGCCGAAAAGGGCGAGTATGAAATCGATGGCAATTACTTTTTCGGCTACAGCGATTCCTTTAACGACCAAAAGACCAGCAGGGAGAACATTCTGCCCGATCGAAGGTACTTTTCGGATAACGAGAGTAATTTTACGGGTTCTACCAATTCCAACCGGGGCGCTGCCAACTTGGAATTTGATATCGACACGACTCTTAGAATTTCCGTAGAGCCTTCCATGAGCGTCAACCGTACCGATTCTCGGCGCAGTAACACATCCTCCACGACCAGCGAGGAGGGCGAACTGATCAACCGGAACGACAGAACACGAACAGAGGACGGCTTTCAACGGAATTTTTCCAACCGCTTCAATCTACTCAAGAAATTCGACACTCTGGGCAGATTCGTAAGCTTTACATTTTCCAATACCAATACCGAGAATAATACTACATCCAACCTAAATTCCCTTAGGGAAGTTTTCGGCGACAATCCCGATGAGCAGCTTTTAGACCAGCTATCCGACATAAGCAATAAAAGGAATTCCTATGAATTGGAAGTGGACTATAGACAGCCCCTGATGGAGAAATGGTTCTTGGATCTGGGATATGAATATACCAACGATGATAGGGACAACACAAAAGCTGTAATGGATTTTGATATGGCAGACAACGGATACACTTCTTTCAACAAGGCATTGAGTTCCGATTTTAATTTCAAGAGCCTACAGCACACACCCTCCATAGGTATCCGCAGAAGAGGGGAAAAACTGAGTGTACGTTTTGGAGCTTATTATACATTTACCCATCTGAACAACCATGATTTTTTACAGAACACCTCATTTTCAAAATCCTATAAAAACATGCTTTTCAGGGGCCGATTACGCTATACCCTCGCTAAAAACAAGCGATTTTATATACGGTATAGCAAAAGACTCGATTTGCCTTCCGTCAATCAATTGCAACCGGTGCCGAATGTTAACGACCCTTTGAACATTGTTATCGGCAATCCCGATCTGTCTCCTGCGGTTGAACATGGTTTCAATTTTAATTACAATGATTATAATTGGAAGGAACGTACCGGGATATACGTATATTCCAATATCGATATAGAAAGAAACCGGGTCTCGGCCGTATCGACCACCGATGAGAATTTTTTAAGAACGACCCGGTTTACCAACGTTGACGGCAATTACAGCGGATATGCCGGTTTTGGGTATTCCAAAGAAATAAAAAAGGACAGCGTGCTCTCGGCCAAGTTCAACCTGCGGCCCGGACTCAATTTTGGGCGACAAGTTAGCTTTACCAATGGCGTAGAGCTGAAGGCCAAAAGTTTCGACGTATCCCCCAATTTTTCCACCACTCTCAATTATAGGGAATGGGTTGAATTTGAACCTGGTTATGGAATTTCCTTTAACAGCACTAAATACAATCTTACAACTATCGAGGATGTCAAGTACACTTCCCAAAACCTCAACTTAAGATTGACTACTTACTGGCCCGAAAACCTCGTTTTCGGCAACGATATCCGATATACCTACAACGGCAATGTGGGGCCGGGTTTTAGAAAGGATGCCCTCTTTTGGAACATGAGTCTAGGGCTAGATATCCTAAAGAAAAAGGCCACTATAAAATTTTCGGCCTACGACCTGTTGAACCAGAATACCAATACGCGAAGGACCACAGGCGAGGATTTTATTCAGGATTTTCAAGGTACCGTACTTCAACGTTATTTTATGGGAAGCTTCACCTACAAGTTCGATCAGTTCGGGGGGAAAAAGAATAAAAGGAGCCGGTTCGATTAGAATATAAACTGACCGCTGAACCTACCACCCTCCAGAAGCACCACCTCCGCCGAAGCCACCACCACCGAAGCCACCACTGAAACCGCCGCCCCCGCCGAAGCCGCCACCACCACCACTACCAAAGCCGCCGGAACCACCACTGCGACCCATATTGCTGAGAATGATCATGTCCCAAATATTGAATCCGCCGGAGCGTCTTCCACCGTTTCTGCCGCCGCCCCTACGGTTTTTTCGAGATAGAATGATGAGGATAATAAAGAAAATGATTACGGGCAGAATGGATTTGAAAGGAAAACTGCCCCCGCCGTTGTCGAACGTCCGGTCTTCGTCGAATTGTCCGGTCAATACTTGAAATATCGCATCGGCACCGTCGTTTAAGCCGCCGTAGTAGTTATCCTGTTTGAACTGGGGAAGAATAATGTTCTCGATAATCCGTTTTGACATCGCATCGGTCAGGTTGCCTTCCGTTCCGTACCCAGTATTGATGGCGATACGCCGGTCGTCCCGGGCCAATATCACTAAGACCCCATTGTCTTTATCCGCTTGGCCGATACCCCATTTTTGGCCCCATTGTGCCCCAAGGTAATTGATGTCCTCGCCTTCCGTAGAGCTGATGATGGCCACCACAATTTGTGTCGAGGTACTATCCGAATAGCGGATCAGCTTTTGTTCCAAAGCCTTTTCCTGTCCCTCGGGCAGCAAATCGACATAGTCGTAAACGCTGGTCTCTTCTTTGGGTTTGTCGGGAATCTGGTACTGGGCCAAAACACATCCGCAGACCAAAAGGAATGCCGCAAAAAAACTAGCCTTTAGAAATCTCATCGCTCAATTCGTTTACATCGCCCTGTTGATAAGGAAAATGGGTCTGTAGTTCTTTTCCGGCCTTTAATATGCCGTCGATGATACCTTGTTTGAAATCATTTTTCTTGAACTGTGACTGAATGGCATCGCGGGTGGAATCCCAAAAATCATCGGGTACTGCTTTGTCGATGCCGCGGTCGCCGTAAATAGCGAATTTTCTGTCGTTGACCGCCACATATATGAGCACGCCGTTTTCTTCTTTGGTGTTGCCCATTTTCAAGGCTTGGAACACCTCTTTGGCCCGATCGATAGGGGCAATTTCTGTATGGGCTTCTATATGTACACGGATTTCTCCCGAAGTGTTTTTTTCGGCTTCGAGGATGGCCTCGATAATATCTTGCTCTTCCTCAGTCGACAAAAAGTCCTCAGTTCTGGACATAAAACGGGTTTAAAAAATTATTCAAAATCGAAATCCACATCCGGTGCGTTTTCGGAACCGGGATCCGCCTTGTAGCGGGCCATTTCTTCGAAGCCGAACATATCGGCCAAGAGCTTACCGGGGAATTTGGTCGTGTGGATGTCGTATTCGTTGACCTTTTCGTTGAAGCGGTCGCGGGCTACGTTAATTCGGTTTTCGGTACCTTCCAATTGCGATTGCAGTTCCAAAAAATTCTGGTTCGCCTTCAGTTCGGGATAGCGTTCAACCACGACCATCAATCTGCTCAATGCGCCCGTTAGGCCGCTTTGGGCCTGTTGAAAGGCCTCCATGTTTTCCGGTGTCAGATTGTCTGCGTCGATGTTCGTCGAAGTGGCCTTGGCCCTTGCTTCGATTACGTCGGTCAAGGTACCACGCTCGAAATCGGCAGCGCCCTGTACGGTCTTTACAAGGTTCCCGATTAGATCGTTTCTCCGTTGATAGGCACTTTCTACGTTCGACCAGGCCGTTTTGGCATCGGCCTGCAGTTCGACGGCGGTGTTGTTAAAGCCAACGGCCCAACGATAGAGGCCAAAAGCGATGACGGCGATGACAATGAGTGCAATTAGTCCTTTTTTCATGATGTGTGTTATTGGATTACAAGGTTGTTTGTTATGTGGTTCAAAGTTAATAGGATCGGTGCGAAATAATACTCCCGGTCAGAATATTTGGCAGCGTTACATCATAAAGGCTTTCACAGATGGTCCGCCATCTGGCACCCTCTTCTCAGAGTTGTTCCTTGATTTTTACCAATTCTGCCTTCACCCGCTCCAATTTGTCGATGATTTCAAAATTATCGAGCGTTTTTTGTCGGTTTTCCTTTAAATGGGTCTTGGCACCATCAAGGGTAAAACCACGCTCCTTGACCAGGTGGAATATGAGTTTGAGGTTATCGATATCCTCAGGGGTAAACTTCCGGTTTCCCTTGGCGTTTTTTTTGGGTTTCAGGGCGTCGAACTCCTTTTCCCAAAACCGGATCAGCGAGGTATTGACATCGAAGGCCCGGGCGACCTCGCCGATGCCGTAATAACGTTTTTCGGGAAGTTCTATCTGCATTTCAAAGGCTGTTTTGGATGATGTGGTTCGGATTTTTTAGGGTCATTTTTTATGCCATTTAAAGCAAAATTCTATAGGATTGCCTTGGCTATGCTAAACAATCTTTACCAGGCCGAGGAAAAGTCCGGTACTTTACCATAGACGCCAGTTGGCGCACGGGGCGAAAAAGGCCATTAAAATAATCGCCATACTTCACAAGGGTTCCTTAATCCAGGGATTGGTTTTCTTGTTGGGCATGTTTCAGCATATTCTCGAATTCTTTGGCGCTCAAACTTCCGTAATAGAAATTGATGGGGTTGATGCGCTCTTCGTCCTTCCAAACCTCATAGTGTACATGCGGCCCTTCCGATCTTCCGGTACTGCCGACAAACCCGATCAAATCTCCGCGTTTGACCTTTTGGCCCCTTTTCACGTTGTATTCGCTCATATGGCCGTAAAGGGTCATGTATCCGTATCCGTGATCGATACGGATGTGTTTGCCATAACCGGACGAATTATTGTCCGCACGAGTCACTTTTCCGTCCCCGGTGGCATAAATGGGTGTGCCTTTGGCGGCCGAGAAATCCATGCCCCGGTGCATTTTTCGGGCTTTGGTAAAAGGGTCAGTACGCCAGCCATAGCCAGAGGCCATGTGTTTGAGGTCTTCATTACGCACGGGCTGTATGGCGGGTATGGCCATCAAGAGTTTTTCCTTTTCCTCGGCCAGATCGGTGATTTCGTCAAGGGATTTGGACTGGATCGCCATCTGTTTTTTGATGATATCGAGCCGTTTGGTAGTGGCGATTACCATTTCGGAATTGTTGAAGCCTTCCAGCGATTTATAGCGGTTGACTCCTCCAAAACCGGCCCGTCGCTGCTCTTCGGGTATGGGGTTGGCCTCGAAGTACAGCCGGTAAATATTGTTGTCGCGGTCCTCGATATTGGCCAGAACCTCCTCCATCTGGCTCATTTTACGGTTCAAAAGGTCGAACTGCAGCTCGTAATTGTTCACTTCGCGCTGTAACGAAAGTTCCTGGGGCGTATTGATAAGATTGGTGTTCATTAAAAGAACGAGTGCCAGCAGGCCAAATAGAAAAGAGCCCAAAATAAACAGGGCAATATTACGATAGCGCCGGGATTTTTTCGGCTCTATTTTCCGGTACGAAAGCGTATCGGGATCGTAATAGTACTTTACCTTTGACATTATTTTTGAACTTTTGCCATCCGGAAATTTACGTTTTAGAATACTTCCTTTTCATGTGGCCGGCGTGATAAATTTAAACACTACCTATCGCAGTGCTTAAATATTTTGCCTGCTAAAGAAAAAAATGAAATTTCCGAAACTCCCTTATTTCCAAATCGCATGAGTATATCCTATTTTTGTGGTGTTTGCGGTGTGGAACAAATATAAAAATTGTTTCCCTTAAAACGCTGAAATTTATAAAAGCTTATACCATTCTATGACTTCAAAGGAAATACGGACACAATTCCTGAACTTTTTTAAGGAAAACGGCCACAAAATTGTAGCCTCGGCCCCTATGGTCATGAAAGACGATCCCACCTTGCTTTTTGTCAATGCCGGTATGAACCCGTTCAAGGAGTTCTTTTTGGGGAACAGTGTGGCCCAGAATCCCCGCATTACCGACACCCAAAAGTGCCTTCGTGTCAGCGGTAAGCATAACGACCTCGAGGAAGTCGGTAAGGATACCTACCACCACACGATGTTCGAGATGCTGGGGAATTGGAGCTTTGGCGATTACTTTAAGGAAGAGGCCATACATTGGGCCTGGCAACTTCTGACCGAGGTTTTCAAGGTAGATAAGGATAGTCTCTATGTTTCCGTTTTCGAGGGAAGCGCGGCCGATGGTCTGGAGATGGACAAGGAAGCCTTTGACCTATGGAAGGCCATCGTACCCGAAGATCGGATCCTTCTGGGCAATAAAAAGGATAATTTTTGGGAAATGGGCGATCAAGGTCCCTGTGGCCCCTGTTCCGAAATACATGTGGACCTCCGTTCGGATACGGATAAGGTCAAAGTTTCCGGGGCATCCTTGGTCAATCAAGACCATCCGCAGGTGGTCGAGATCTGGAACCTGGTTTTTATGCAGTACAACCGTAAGGCCGATGGCAAGCTGGAATCCCTACCTTCCAAACATGTCGATACCGGTATGGGTTTCGAGCGACTATGCATGGTCTTGCAGGGTAAAAAGTCGAACTATGATACCGATTTGTTTACGCCGATTATACGCGAGATCGAACAGATAACCCATACCCAATACGGAAAACGGGAAGAAACGGACATCGCCATTCGGGTCATCTCGGATCACATACGTGCCGTATCCTTTTCGATTGCCGATGGGCAGTTGCCTAGTAATACCGGTGCGGGATATGTTATTCGCAGAATTTTGCGTCGTGCCGTGCGCTACGGCTTTACGTTTTTGGATACCAAGGGGCCGTTTATGTTCCATCTGGTCAAGGTATTGACCGATACCATGGGCGATGCCTTTCCCGAGTTGAAAGAGCAGCGGCAGTTGATCGAGAACGTTATCAAAGAGGAAGAGCATTCCTTTTTGAACACTT
The DNA here is from genome assembly GCA_963734985.1 of uncultured Flavobacteriaceae bacterium. GTDB lineage: Bacteria > Bacteroidota > Bacteroidia > Flavobacteriales > Flavobacteriaceae > Pricia. The sequence continues at coordinate 612,779 of CAVTJB010000001.1, read as the reverse complement.
TGGAACAGGGCCTGGTCTTGCTCGATCAGGTAGTCGCAGATACCAAAGGAAAAAAAGTAGATGGCAGAAAGGCCTTTGAACTCTATGATACCTACGGCTTTCCCGTAGACCTTACCGCCCTGATTTTGGAAGAAAAAGGATATACCTTGGATGAAAAAGGCTTCGAAAGGGCGATGCAAGAACAGAAAAACCGTTCGAAGTCAGCCTCAAAGACCACCAAGGAAGACTGGACGGTACTTTCTGACGACCCGAGGCAGGAATTCGTCGGCTACGATGCCTTGGAAGCCAATGTCAATCTGGTCAAATACCGAAAAATAACCTCTAAAAAAGAAGGCGAGCAGTACCAACTGGTTTTCAATTTGACCCCCTTTTACCCCGAAGGTGGCGGGCAAGTTGGGGATAAGGGGTATTTGGAGGCCCCCAATGGAGATGCTATCTCTATTGTGGATACAAAAAAAGAGAACAACGAAATCGTCCATTTTACTACCAGCCTTCCCAAAAACCCCAGGGAAACCTTGAAAGCTGTGGTCGATAAAAATCAACGCCGGCTTACTGAAGCCAACCATACCGCGACGCATTTGCTGCATCAGGCCCTGCGGGAAGTTTTGGGTACCCATGTCGAGCAAAAAGGCTCCGCGGTACACGCCAAATCCCTGCGTTTCGATTTTTCGCACTTTGCCAAGTTGACCGATACCGAATTGCAAGCGGTCGAGCATTTTGTCAATGCCCGTATCGCGGGGCAGCTCCCTTTAGAGGAAAACAGGAACCTACCCATGGAAAAGGCCTTGGAGCAGGGGGCCATGGCCCTTTTCGGGGAAAAATACGGCGATGCGGTACGCACCGTCCGTTTCGGGAAGTCCATCGAGCTCTGCGGTGGAACCCATGTGAAGAATACCGGTGATATCTGGTATTTTAAGATCCGTTCCGAGGGTGCCGTAGCAGCGGGCATCCGACGTATCGAAGCGATTACTTCCGATGCGGTAAGGGAGTTTTATGAGGATAACGACCGCAAGCTCTCCGAAATCAAACAAAAGCTGAACCATCCCCAAGACCCGATCAAAGCGGTGGAATCGTTGCAGGAAGAGAACGCCAGACTAAAAAAGGAGGTGGAAAACCTGTTAAAGGACAAGGCCAAAAATCTAAAAGGGGAGTTGCAGAACGAACTTGAGGATATCAACGGCATCCAATTCCTCGCCAAAAAGGTCGATCTGGACGCCGGGGGCCTCAAAGACCTGTGTTTCGAAATGGGGAAACACCGGGATAAGCTTTTTCTACTGTTCGGAACCGAACAGAACGGCAAGGCCCTACTATCTTGCTACATCTCCAAAGAGCTGGTCGCCGAAAAGGACCTGAATGCCGGTAAAATTGTCCGCGAACTCGGTAAATGTATTCAAGGCGGCGGTGGCGGGCAGCCGTTTTTTGCTACGGCCGGTGGCAAAAACCCCGGAGGGATCGAGGAGGCTTTGGGGAAGGCAAGGGCCTATGTAGAGTAGCGGACCGGAGAGCCGAAAATGATGCCCCTTGGATTTTAAAAAGCGGTTAAGGCATAATCCCCAATAGAAAATGAAACTCCACACCCAAATCCCGCTGAAAAAAGCCGATCATCAAATTGACTACAACAGCCAATTACTACTGTTAGGGTCTTGCTTTGTCGAAAATATGGGCAAAAAGCTCGATTATTTTAAGTTTCGACAGCTTCAAAATCCGTTTGGCATCCTTTTTCATCCATTGGCGATCGAAAAATTGGTTGCAAAGGCCATTATAAAAGACTCCTATTCCCAAACCGATATTTTCTTTTACAACGAACGCTGGCACTGTTTCGACGCGCATTCTGAATTGAGTGGCACATCCAAGAAAAACCTGATCAAAAAGCTGAACGACGGGCTCGAAACCACCCGAAAACAGCTCGGTACCGCCTCCCATATCATCATTACGCTGGGCACCGCATGGGCCTACCGTCACTTGGCATCCGGGAATATCGTGGCCAATTGCCATAAAATGCCGCAAAAGGAATTTTCGAAGGATTTACTTTCCGCAGATGACATCACAACGAGTTTGAAGAAGACCATTGAACTCGTACAATCGATTAATCGGAACATCCAATTTATTTTTACGGTTTCGCCAGTTCGTCATTTAAAGGATGGATTTATTGAAAATCAGCGTAGCAAGGCGCATCTCATATCGGCGGTGCATAATGTTGTAACGGATGGTAGCACCTTGAGGTCGCCCAGGCCTACGACCAGCCCTTGCGCTTCGTACTTTCCTTCCTACGAGCTTATGATGGACGAACTCCGCGACTACCGCTTTTATGAGCGGGATATGATCCATCCCAACTCCCTGGCCATCGATTATATCTGGGAAAAATTCAAATACGCTTATATTTCGCAAGAAGCATATACCACCACGGAGAAAGTCGATGAAGTGCAAAAGGGATTACAGCATCGCCCATTCAACCCCGGCTCGGAGCAGCACCGAAAATTCAGGAAATCGCTGGAAGCCAAAATCGAAACCATCCAAAAAGAATATCCTTTTATGGAGTTCGATACATGGTAGGAATCCACTTCCGCGGATTAGGGGAACGAGGGAATTATTGCGTCAGAAAATCGTATTTTTAACGATACAGGTCCGAAACGATGAGGGTAACCTTTGGCACCAATAAGGAAAGTAAACTAGAAGAGGAAACGGCATTTTTGCGACTTTCTCCCATTGAGAGAATTCCTCCGTTCATATACTTTATCCTTTATACCTGATATTTTGCCAATCAGGCTATTTCTAAAAAACAGGATAATTTTTACATGGAGATAGTTTCAAAAAGAAAATGAAGGATTGGCAGGACGAATTATACGAACTTTCACGGGTAGTAAAGGTATTCGGGCTTGATTTTTGGTTGAATGCCACTACCTATAATTTTGGAAAATGGGTATCGGTATTTAAGACGATGGATGACGAAATCGAACATTTTCCGGAGCAGGTAAAGCAAGGCAAGCAGAACATATCGGTGAAATTGGCACCTTTGGACGTAAATCTGGCAATCGGTAACCAATTTTTCTGTGGGCAATAGTTATTAAGAGGCCAAGATCGCAGGTAGGGATAAAGAGCCCCATCTGAGCTGGCGTGTTCTGTCCTTTGAACATTATATAGCCAGCAAGATCAAATCCGGGAGACCGAAGTATCTCTTTTACGTACATGAACTACAAAGAATATAAAAGGATATAACATAACATGATAGCATGAAAAAAATCCTTATCGGCGTACTTATTACCCTCGCGGCGGTGCTCATTTACCGTTCGTGTTCCCATGCTAAGGAAGAGAAATCCATCCTTCAGGAAAACTCCATGCTGATTCAGGAGCAGATCGAGAACGTCTCCAAGCTGATCGTGACGGAAGGTCATTTTGCAGAGGTCTATAATTATAAGGATTCCAAAGCCGTTTTCGGACCTTTGGTCTCCGCCAATAAAAAAGCACTCGTCGTGGTAAATGCAGATGTTTCGGTGGCCTATGATCTGTCGAAGATCGATTTTGAGGTCGATCGGGAGGCCAAGCTTCTACGGATCAAAAGCATTCCCGAGCCCGAGATTAAGATCAGTCCCGATTTTGAATATTATGACGTGACCTCCGATTACCTGAATCTATTCGATGCTTCCGATTACAATAAAATCAAGAAAAATGTGAATGCCTCATTGATGAAGAAAGTCAACAAATCCTCTCTGGTTAAAAATGCCCAAAACCGCCTGATCAGCGAACTTCAGAAGTTTTATATCTTGACCCATTCGATGGGGTGGGGGTTGGAGTATGACGGTCAGACCGTCGAAGGGGATGTAGGGAGCGTGCAGGACTTTTTTATAAAGGACTAGCACGTTGCGGATCGTGACCCACTTTGACCAATTTTACGTGCTTTATTTTAAAAGCCGGCCCGGAATTTCGGTTTGCGGTTCTATGTTCTAGGGCGCCAGATGATTGATTCGAAATATTGAATTTGTAGAAATCTTGTCAAGCTTCTGCCCACGGAACCCTATTCAATGTTTTTTTTCGCCCACTCAATATAGCGCTCCCAATCGTAATCGGTAACATCGTGTTTTCCGGTACGCACGTGGTAGGCTACCGTATGTTGGGTGGGAGCATTTATTTCGGGTATAGTGTCGTCGGTAATGCCCTCCTTTCCATATAATCCGTAAACGGGAGTGGCATAATAGGCCCCCAGGAATTCTCCTTTCGGATCTGACCATCGGTCTCCTTCTGCACTGGCGACATACAATGGCCGAGGCGCTATCAAGGCAAGCAATTCATGTTGATCGACCGGCAAGGCTTCTTCGTTCTCGTTATATTCGTTAAAGTTGTCGCAGAACCAATGGGGAAAGTTTTCGTTGATACGGGCGATGGTCTCGCCGAATTTTCGTTTGGAGAGTGCCGCCCCGCCGCATCCCGATTCGTTGCTGATCACTCCTGCAAAACGGGTATCGCCGGCCCCTGCCCAAAGTGCGGCTTTTCCTAGGCGCGAATGGCCGAACGCGATAACACGGTCGGCATCGACGTCGGCATCCGTTTCAAGATAATCGAGTGCCCGGCCCATGGCAAAGGCCCATGCGGCGATACTGCCCCATTCATTATTCTCCGGTCTTTCTTGGTCGCCCTTATAGAACAGGCTGTGTAGGCCGTCGGAGAAATCGTCCTTGTCGGGATCGACCTCCCCGTAGTACATGGAAGCGAGTCCAAAACCAGCATCTATCATTTTTTCGATGGCCCATCGGTTAGTACGCACGCCGCGGGATGCCTCGGTAGGCCTGTGGTCGGTAATTCCAAATTCCTCATTGTCCATCGTCCATGCCCTTGGAACGATTACGTTTTTGTCATCCGTGATGGTATGGTTCCCATAAAAATTATAGCCGAGAAAAACAGGCGCGGGCCTTTCGATTTTGGGTAGATAGAGGAGTATGTTGATGGGGAGGGACTTCCCGTTTTTGAATAGAGTGGCCTTCACCTGTTTGCGTACGGCTTTGCCATCGAGGGCATTGGCGGACTCCTCGACCAATTGGAAGGATAGGCTATCCAGTTTTGCGGGTACTTTCCCATAAACCTTCTCTTTAAAAAAATCGTAAAGTTCGGGTCGACGTAGATTTTCCCATTCCGAGATTTCTGTAATTTTTTTGCCGTCAAACGTGGTCAATGGATCCGGTACCTGAAAATCAGGGACATTGTTTTCATTGTAATTGGGTTCGAATTGTGCGGTGGCCATAAAGATGGGATGAACAAGGAGGATACAGAATATTATTTTTTTCATGGATGAAAGATAAGGAAAAAGGTCAAAAGAACGGATGTCATTATAGATGGCTAACCCACCAAACTCCCCTCGACCAATGCCAAACCGTCATCGATCAAGTGCCCGACATTGGGATTTTTTCGTTTGACAACCTCCAAATGGGCAGCGATTTCTTCTGCAAAATCGCTGTCGCCGTTGGTCTTGGCCAGTTCGTACAGTTCAACGGGCAATAGCCAGTCGTTCGGGTATTCATTTTTTAAGGCTTCGAAAACTTTGTGTCTTGAAATGGTGGTGTTCTTATCTTCCCGAAAGTGACGTATCTGTTCGTAGTATTTTTCCAGTTGGGTCTGCTGCTCCGAGACTTCGTTTTTTAACGTCTTAGACGAAATGGCATGGGTTGCCAGGTCGAAGCTAGTGACATCGGCGGGACCATTAAAGGCGGATATAATTTTTTCGCCCACGGCCATGTTATATGGTCCGTCTTTCGCTTCATAAAGTATTTTGTCTTTATGGTACACCTTACAGTTTTTAAAGGTGATCAAAATAATTTCTCCGCTGAGGTTACGGGTTCCGGTGATAATCTCGCCGTACACTTTGATATCGCCCTCGAATTCCAGGGAAACGGTCTGTCCTTCATAAATCTTATACGCCTTTAAATCGCGCGGGCTCATGTCTTCTATGGCCAAATTGATTCCTTTCAATCTCCCGACGGGAGATCCAAAACCGGTAGCGTGCTGTTTTATACTATGGCCTACCAGTTCTTTTTCGCGATACGAGAGGGCCGTTTTTCCCTTGGTTTGAAAATAAACGGGCTTGCCTTTGTGCGCGATAACATTCTCGAAATTTCCTGATACCTGCAGGCCTGTACTCAATTCTATGCTACCGAGTTCTTTGGAGTCGATGAGTTTTTGAATTCCTGCCAGTCCCCCGGTACGAAGGGCCATGGTATTGGCAAAATCCTCCAGTACCTGGCTCAAAAATGCAAAGTCGGGCGTTACAAAAAGTTGCGGTTGGGGTTGGGTAATATCGAAGGAGGTATAGGCCGCGTCGATGGAATAGGGAATTTTTTTGACCTTTTCTTTCATGCACCAGGCACTCTCACCGATCGAGGAAAGCAGTCCCGCCCCATATATTTTCGGATTTTCGGGGGTACCTATGAGCCCGTATTCCACGGTCCACCAATGAAGGTTGCGGATCAAGGCGATTTCGCTGGGTTCGCCCATATTCTGCTGAAGTTGCCCGATATGGTCCTGCGCGGCATCGATTTCATCCTGCGGTGTTCCGGCGGCCTCTTTGATGATGGAGAGGTGCCGCACCGCTTCGTACAGTTCGAAATCCTTGGCATTGGAAATGGCCTTGCAACCGATTTCCCCGAACCGGCGCAGGTATTCCGCATATTCAGGATTGGCGATGATCGGCGCATGACCGGCACCTTCGTGGATAATATCGGGGGCGGGCGTATATTCGATATGATCCAGTTGGCGAATATCCGACGCAATGACCAGCACATTGTAGGCCTGGAATTCCATAAAGGCGGAAGGGGGAATAAAACCGTCAACGGCTACGGCGGCCCAACCGATTTCTTTGAGAATACGGTTCATACCGTACATATTGGGAATATGGTCAATGGAAATTCCCGTTTTTTCCAGTCCGCCCAAGTAGGATTCATGGGCGACCTTGCTCAGATAGTCCACATTTTTACGCATCACATACCGCCATACGGCCTGGTCTATGGCCGAGTAGTCCCCATAATTCTGGGGCTTGATGTACTGGCGAAGGTGTTCGGGCAGTTTATCGAGTACGGGATTACTTTTGTAGTGCATAACAGCTTATTGGCTCAAATAAAGTTACGAAAAAAGGAAGAGGATAGCATCAAAAAAGAGGGAGGAGCAGGTAAACGGATGGCAACTTTTTGCTTTCGATCGAACATGAGACATTCTTCGACCATTTGTAGGCTTTTTGAGGAGCATACCAGAGCTACGGAAGGGCAAAAGACCGAAAAATGGGTGACTTTGGTCACTTTTATGGGTGCATGGACAAGGTCTAAATGAGTTCAAAAAAAAGCCCGTCATTTAGAAATGACGGGTTGATTCTTTCGGTGAAATAGTGTTACTAGGCAAGTCCGGAGCCTTATCTCGCCGCTACTTGATTCGGTGGATACTGCATCAATATCTCCGAAACGAACTCGCGGATGCGTTCCTCTTTCTTGGCCATATTTTCAATGTTGCCGAGGTTGCCCACGCCTTTGCCTTGCCAGACCAGTTCTTTACTATTGGCATCGATCAAGTCGATATACAGGGAGCCTTCGGTTCGGCTGCTGACGTAGTTGCCGCCGTAGCCGGGGCCCCAATAGTACGGGCTCCATCCCCAACCATAATATCCGTAACCGCCCCAGTAATTGTTATAGATATCGACCTGCTCCTTTTCCTTTGTAAAGATACTGACCAATAAATCGGGGTTCTCCGATTTTGTAAAGCCCCTTTTGGACATCTCGGCCTCAATGGCCCTCAGTATGCGTTTTTTGTCCAAATCGGAAATCTGTACCTTATCTATGCCCGTTTTGTAAAAGGCATACGACTTGTACTCGTTGAAGTTGGCTTCTTTATCATAATCGGAAAGTACGTGTACCGAACTGCAGGAACTTAGAAAGAACACGATCAGCATCGGTACCGCTAGTAGTTGCATTGTTTTCATAATTATCTTTTTTAGTTTTAATTTTAAAAGTCAAAAATCATGCCGAATATGGATATTGGCTAGGGGCGATTCGTTTTTGGGTCATATCCAAAAGGGCAATGCCTACAGCCACTTTCACAGCAAAATCCCCTTTTTAGGTGGTATTTTTCGGTAAAGACCTTATAGCCTTCTTCAGATAGGTAAAAATCACCTTCCTCTATCGGAATCAGGGGCTTCACTCCATAGGGTTTTGAGTTTTTAAAGTTAAGTCATTTTTGTTGATAAAAGACCAAAAGCCATCCTAAATACGTACATTTAATGCGTATATAAGGTGTTTTCACCGATCCGGTACAATGGTTGAAAAGATAATCCGATTATCGAATAGCGCAACCCCTTAACAATTAACTTCGGGGGACGCCGTTTAATTCTTTGACTATGATCTTGGTATCTAAACATTTTTTCTATAAGAACTATGTGGGTCTTTCCCTTTGGCCTTTTATCATCTTGAAGCACCATGGACTGAAAGAGGATAGGGTGCTCATCAATCATGAAAAAATACATCTCAAACAGCAGCAAGAACTCTTGATTGTCTTCTTTTACCTCATCTATCTATCGGAATGGCTTATACGGACCCTGTTTTATTTGGATAGCTACAAAGCCTACCAGAACATCTCTTTCGAGCGGGAGGCCTATGCCAATGAAAAGAATCTCGATTATCCGGATGTCCGAAAGGTTTTTGGGTTTTTAAGGTATTTCTAGGGATTAAATAAGATTTAGGTACCCATCGCTATGGGGGTACAACGTTTAGGGGGTCTGCCGCCCGGTTTAAGGGTTTTGAAGTTTAGCCAATGGCACTTGATAAAATCAGTGAAGAAAACCATCCCCCTTTTTGGGAGGGGCCAATAGGATTGCATAACCAAGAAGTTTCGCTCCCGATTTTATCCAAAAAGCAAGTATCCCTAAGCCTAAAAAGGGAAGATCTCATCCATCCCTTAATTTCCGGGAACAAATTCCGAAAGCTGAAATACAACCTTCTCGAGGCCAAAAAACGGAATTTTGACACCCTACTTACCTTTGGCGGGGCCTATTCAAACCATATCGTTGCAACGGCCTATGCCGCAAAGAAACAGGGTTTGAGGTCCATCGGGGTCATCCGGGGGGAAGAACTGTCTTCCACATGGGATGCCAATCCTACCTTACAAATGGCATCCGAAGAGGGAATGCGTTTTAAATTCATTAGTAGGGATGCGTATCGCAACAAGCAAAATCCATCTTTTTTAAAACAACTACGGCAAGAATTCGGTTCCTTTTACACCTTGCCCGAAGGCGGCACGAATGCCCTGGCAGTACAGGGATGCGAAGAAATTCTAGGTCCACAGGATGCCCATTTTGACGTGATCTGTTGCCCAGTCGGTACGGGAGGAACTCTGGCCGGAATTAGTAATGTCGCTCTTGGAAAACAGCGTGTTTTAGGTTTTCCCGCATTGAAGGGCGATTTTTTAAAAGAAGATATTCGTAGATTTGCCCTAAGAGATAACTGGGAGCTGATTACCGATTATCATTTCGGGGGCTACGCCAAAGTGACGGCGGAACTCATTGATTTCGTAAACGATTTTAAGGAACAGAGCCGCATTCCCCTTGATCCGATTTATACGGGTAAGATGATTTACGGAATCCTAGATATGATCGAAAGGGATAAATTCCCCCGGGGCACCAAGGTGTTGGCCATTCATACGGGAGGGCTTCAAGGTATAGCCGGGATGAACATCCTCTTGAAAAAGAAAAATTTACTGTTGCGTTAAGCCTATGATGCGAAAAATTGTATTTCTTTTATTGCTAGGGATATTTTTTATGGGCTGTAAGGCCAAAAAGACGGTGACCTCAACGGGGAATCATCGTCCCGAAGCACCAAAGGAAGCCACTGTGGTCCATACAGTGAAAAAAATGGACAATGGGCTCTACGTAATGCCAGAGGATAGCGGCGAGTTTATCCGTTTCGAAATCGATTCGCCGGAGGAATATGTGGATACCTTTTCTGAAATCGCACAGCTTGAAATGAAGGCCTACGGTATTCCCGCCAGTATTACCTTAGCTCAAGGACTGCTGGAAAGCGGACTGGGAAAAGGGGAACTCGCCCTGAAGACCAATAACCACTTCGGCATAAAGTGCCATACCGGATGGCAGGGAGATTTCGACCATCATGACGACGACAAAAAGGGGGAATGCTTCCGCAAGTACAACCATCCCATGTATTCCTACCGCGATCATAGCATATTTTTGTCCAGCCGTTCGCGCTATGCTTTTTTGTTCGATCTGCCCAATGACGACTATAAGCGATGGGCCCGAGGATTACGGCAGGCAGGTTATGCCACCGACCGGCATTATCCGCAGAAATTGATAGCCCTTATCGAACGCTATGGCCTTCACGATTACGATACTGCAGTGGCCCGTGCGGAATATAGAAAAAATAGGCAAGAACCGGTCGCCGTCGCCCAATCGCAGGCCGTGGGAAAACCACAATACGATACCCATGTCGTTCAGGCCGGTGACACGCTGTACTCCATTTCAAGACGGTACTCCGTTTCCGTCAACGATCTAAAACGCTGGAACTATATGTACGACGATCATTTGGCGGTGGGACAGGAACTTACCGTGAAGACCCAAAGTTTCAACAAATAGAAAATCTATGATTTATAAACGAAGTAGTGCCCTCTTTGCCGAGGCCCGCAACTATATTCCCGGAGGTGTCAACTCGCCCGTCCGTGCCTTTAAGGCGGTGGGGGGAGATCCTATTTTTGTAAAAAGGGCCGAAGGAGCGTATCTCTATGATGAAGACGGAAATCGATTGATCGATTATATCGCGTCGTGGGGCCCCCTGATTTTGGGCCATGCCTATGAACCGGTAATTGATGCCGTGATCGATAAGGCCAAAAGCGGTACCTCGTTCGGAATGCCCACGGAAATCGAGACACAAATCGCGAAATTGGCAGTGTCAATGGTGCCGAACATCGATAAGATTCGTTTTGTCAATAGCGGCACCGAAGCCTGTATGAGTGCGGTACGCCTGGCCCGGGGGTATACTGGAAAGGATAAGATCATCAAGTTTGCCGGCTGCTACCACGGACACTCCGATTCGTTTTTGATCCAGGCGGGCAGCGGGGCGGTCACTTTTGGGAGTCCCAATAGTCCCGGGGTCACGCAGGGTACGGCCAAGGATACCTTATTGGCGAAATATAATGATTTGGAAAGCGTACGCGAACTGGTCGAGGCGAACCACGGCGAAATCGCGACCATCATCATCGAACCGGTCGCCGGTAATATGGGGTGTATCGTACCTACGGACGCATTCATCAAAGGCCTGCGGGAAATTTGTACCCAAAAAAATATTTTGCTTTTGTTCGATGAGGTCATGACCGGGTTCCGATTGGCGCCGGGTGGCGCACAGGAGGCTTTGGGGGTGGATGCTGATATTGTTTGCTTCGGAAAGGTCATCGGGGGCGGATTGCCCGTCGGCGCCTTTGCCGCCAGCTCAGAAATCATGGCCCATTTGGCACCGGAAGGTCCGGTATACCAAGCGGGCACCTTAAGCGGAAATCCCTTGGCGATGGCAGCCGGCTTGGCCATGCTTACCCAGCTGCATGAACGTCCAGGGATTTTTGAGAGCTTGGCGAAAAAAACGGAATATCTTCATAAAGGTTTTGAATCCGTTTTAAGGGATAAGAATGCTCCTTACCAAATCAATCGTTTCGGGAGTATGCTTTCGGTACATTTTACCGATACCCCGGTAATCGATTTTGCGACTTCCGCCAAGGCCAATAACGAAACCTTTAAAAAATATTTCCACGGTATGCTGGACAAGGGAATCTACCTGCCCCCAAGTGCTTTCGAGAGCTATTTCTTAAACGATGCCCTCAGCTATGAAGATTTGGATGAGACCATAGCTGCGTTGGATGGTTTGGATCTTTAGAATATTTCGTATCCGCAAGGTATTGAATCCTCGAGGCCCTGAAATATTAAAGAAAATTATGCGTTGAATTTGTTATCAGCATATTTAATCTTAATTTCATCCAATTCAAGATAAAATTCATTATTCACTTATCCATGCGGAGCTTTAAAATTTTTATAGGTACCCTAATTGCCATTCTGTTATTTTTTATGTTGATAGTGTTCTGTGGCAACACATCCGCAGCTCCAACAGAACCTAAAGCATTGGTCGAAACCCCCAAACCGATTAAAACCGGGGCCGATGCCCAGGAGATATTGCGATACAATAGGAATCGGCGAGAGTTGAAGGCGGCGCTTGAAACCTATTTCAGCAAGGCAATCGCCTCCGGGGATATAGTCGGTGCGGGGGTAAGCATCGTAAAAGGTGATTCGGTCGTAGTTTCTGACGGATTTGGTCAACGAAAAATCAATGGAAATTCTCAAGTTAACGGGCAGACCGTTTTTAGACTGGGTTCCCTATCCAAGGGATTTGCGGGCGTCTTAGCCGCCGAGCTAAAGCAGGAGGGAAAGCTACATTGGGGAGACAAGGTCCGGGATTTTATACCGGGTTTTCAACTGGGCGATGACATTAATACCCGCAAAATCACCTTGGCCACCATCCTTTCGCACACTTCTGGTACGCCCTATCACAGCTTTACCAATCTGGTCGATGCCGGAATATCGCTTAAGGAAATTGTAAAGCATTTTAAGGAAATTAAGCCGATCAGTACACCAGGTACCATGTACAGCTATCAAAACGCTATGTTCGCTCTTTGCGGGGAAATGATGCACAAAGCCACCGGAGAGGATATTACCGACCTGTTGCAGAAGCGTATTTTTAATCCTTTGGAAATGTGTAGTACTACGATGGACTATGAAACCCTGTCACACCGAAAAAATGTGGCCCAACCCCATGTGCGGACACGAAACGGATGGAGAAGTGCGCCGCTTACCAACAGCTATGACAATGCTGTTGCCGCTGGGGGTATCGACGCCAGTGCCGGTGACATGGCCAAATGGATGCGGTTTTTGCTGGGCCACAACCCCGAAATCATGGACAAGGCCGCACTGGGCGAAGTTTTCAAACCTTTTATTGCCCTCCATGAAAACAACAAATACTACCAGCGTTGGCCCGGCCATTTACGCTCGTATTATGGCTTTGGATGGCGTATCCATAAATTTTCGGAGAGTGATTCAAAAGAAGAAAAAACCATGTGGCACCACGGTGGTAGCGTAAACCATTTTCGAAACGAGATTGCCCTCTACCCCGAGGCCGATCTGGGCATCTGTGTGCTTTTGAACAGCAATTCGAGATTGGCGCAGACGGTGATACCCGATCTATATAATATTGTAAAGGACATTTATGGAAAAGAAGCGCCGATGATCACCTTGAAAAATAAGGCCGATTTGGCTTTGGTTGAATAGGGAAATAGTGAGCGTTTTCCCTATTTCCCGGCCTTTGCTTCCCCTTTACTGACCCCACCGGCATTGCATAGCCATTCAGAGGATTTTTTTACAAATTATTTTCCAAAATTTTTGTGAAGGTCCGGGGGCCGAATTTTTTGCAGGCGCATTGATTTCTATTGCCTCCACCAACCCGTACTTTTCAAATTCCTTTTTTACTGAATCGGCATCACAATAGAACAGTTTGACGCCGTGTCTCAGTAAAAATTGATCTTCGCCTACTATTTTTCCTTCGCCGTAGGTTTTCGTGTTTTTTGAAAGGGCGACGTAAACCATATGTCCTCCAGCTTTTAGTTGCTGGTAACAATCACTAATGAGCCTCGATCTTTCGTCTTTCTCCGACATTGGATGAGGGCGTAACAATAAATACCTTCATATACCTCTTTATCGAACGGCATATTACCCACCGGGCCGTAATAGACTTTTACATTACATTATCGCCATAGTTTTTTTTGGCCAGAGTAATGGCGGTTTCTGAAATTTCAATTCCTGTTACCTTAAATCCTTTATCCGAAAAAATTTTTGCATTTCTGGCATATCCAAATCCGGGTATCAGAATTTTATGGAGTTCTTTTTTGAGAAATAGGTCCACAGTTTCAATGGCAGAATCTGCAGGTTTAAACCCCCACATGGTTTGCTTTTCTTTAAAGCTTGACTCCTAAAATTCTGACATTTTTTTTTAGTTTATTCAGGAATGTTTTTTGTCCCTATTTTCAGAATCGGCTAGAATAATCCTAATTCCGTTTTTAAAGTTAGATTAGTTAATTCCTGTCTGCACAACGTTCTCCGCTACGAGCGCAGTTGGGGATTTTATGCTCTAACCTTTCAGTTTTGCACCGACCTTTGTATGATGGTTGTACTTTCATTATATCACTTTTGCCCCACTGCTTTTCCTAAGTGCCATAGTTGGCGGTTTGTTGTTTTTTCTTTGTTATTCGTTTGTTGGTCGATAATACAGAATTACAGCCCCACCAGTAAAGGTATAATTGTTAACGAGTTTAAAAAGAATCCTGCCGTTTATGTCTTCAAATAGTGGCAAACCTTTTCCTGCAACAACAGGATAAATGCAAAGTTGTAATTCATCGATCAACTCAAGTTTTATCAGCTGTATAATTAAACTGCGACTACCAATAAAAATATTCCTACCTGATTGTTGCTTGAGATCTAAAACTTCATCTTTTAAGTCACGTTTTGCTATTGTTGCACTTTCCCATTCTACATTTTTAATCGTGCGGGAGAAAACTATTTTCGGAATTTTGTCTATGGCGGTAGCAAAGTCATTCATTGATTTTTCTTCGGAAGGATTTTCCAACAGCGTTCGCCAAAATTCCATAAGTTGATAGGTAGTCCTGCCATATAGAATGGCATCTCCCTGACCTAATAGTTCCGTGTAATGTTGATGTATTTCTTCATCCGGTATTCCAGCAGTATGATCGCAAAACCCGTCAAGGGTCATATTTAAGGCTGCAATTACCTTTTTCATATTGTCATTTTTTGGATGTTTTTGAATGTTTAAAATAAGCTGAGGATTTCGGAACGAAAAGTAGAACAGCAACTATTACTGTGAGAATCGAATGTATAATTGTATCGGATACTGAATGGAAAACACTTAGCACAATATGGGAGGGAAGCCAAGCAATCAAAAGCCATCGCGCCCAATTGATTCGTTTTAGCAGCAGTATTCCACAAACAATAGCAAGAACTTGTATAGGGAGAATTGAAGCAACCCCCTCATTCATAGAACCTTGTTCATTATATTCGTTGGCATGATATACATGGCCAATGCCACCGGTAACGATAAACACGATCGCAACAATGAGTACGGAAATGGGATATCCTTTCATTACCTGCCCTTGTTAAATTTTCTTTTGTATTTGCCAATAATGCCCGAACGGGTCTTTGATTTTTCCTTGCCTGTAACCGTATTCGTAATCTTTTGCAGGTGATATTTCAGTGGCTCCAGCTGTTATTGCCTTAGCCATTACAATGTCCACATCAGGAACAAACAAGCCAATACAAATTGTAGTACCATTGTTTTTGTGGGGCGAGAAGAAATATTGATTCGCTGTTATTTCGTGTATATGAAATACAGCTCCATCAATAGAAAGCTCAACAATATGAATACTGCCGTCATCGTTAGAAAAACGCTTTCGTTCGGTTGCCTCGAACGCTTTCTCATAAAAGGAAATGTCCTTAACTCCATTGTTGATGAACAGTTCAGGTGCAAAATGCGTGGTGTTATCAGAATTTTCCATATTTCCTTCTTTTTTCTGCCTTTGATTTACTTCTGTCAAGCGGTATGTATGATCGAGTTCTAATATTCGTAAAGGATGTCCCTTTAACGTTCCCAATGACCGTCAACGAGGTTATAAATGCAATATCGTAAAAAATCCCCTATCATGACTCTACTCTCGTAGTAGCAGCAGCAAAGAGCGATGCAAATTTTTACAGTGGTTTCGTCACATTTACTCAGGCTTTGCTTTTCTGAATCGGATACAGGGGAAGAAATTTTTGTGGATACAAGCCATAAAAAAAGCCGTACTGCGGGTACGGCTTTTTATAGTGAAATTATTTTCTATTTTCGTGTGTGGTGTTTTTGCCTTTTATATTTTTGATCCATATGTTTCCAGTGCTTTGCTTTTCGCTGCCCCATCTTCTCCCATTTTTCGTATTGCTCTTGCGATAGTATCTCCTTCATTTCGGCCTTATGGGCGATCATATTGTCCAATCGTTCGGTCTTCATCGCATATCGTTCTTGCGAGCTAGGTTTTTTGGCATCCCCCTTTTCTTTTCGGGCTTTTCGTTCTTCCATCGCCGCTTTCCGCTTTTTGGCGTTTTCCAAATTCAAGGCCTGCATTTGTTTTTGCTGGGCATCGGTCAGGTCCAACGCCAAGGTCATTTTTTTGGTCTGAAGGGTTGCCATCTCTTCCGGGGTCATGTCGTGCATGGCACTTCGTTGATGTCTTTCCCCCTTTTGTGCCAGGGCGGTCATGCCCACCATACACAACAGTATTAAGATTACTTTTTTCATGGTAAATAGTTTAAGGATTCGGAAGTTGGACTCCCCAATGGCCACTTGGTTTATTTAAAAGATGGTTTTTGTCATTATTTTAACTAGGCACATAGAGAGGTAGGTCTATAAAAAAAGGCACGGAATACAATCCGTGCCTTCGATCAATAAGTAGGTGTGGTTCGTCCGGATCCCAAGGGAATCCGGTATTTTTTAATCTTCGACGTCGATGAGCGAAACTTGTTCGACATCAGCGTGCACCATGTCGACCATTTGGGGAGTTTGGTCGACGTTGGTTTCGTTATAGTATATTAATGATGCAACTACAAAAGCGGCTAAGTACAGGGAACTTTTTATTCTTTGGGACATGGGGGTATGTTTTTTAATTCTGATGCTAAGGTAGTACATGATGGGCCCTACAAAAACTTCTTGTTGTGAACGGGCCGCTTACTGTTGTCAAATCTCCTAAAGTTGTTGTTTAGTGTTTTTAAGGGGTCATTTACACCGTTGGTCGAGGTTTTACGGATATTCCATGGCGCCCACTGATTATTTGTTAGAGCAGGTTCGGCACGCGGGATATTATATTGGGAGCCACGCCATATGTAATCGATAATCGGTTCGACCTGAATTGTATCCCTGCAAAATCATCTAAAAATCCATCGTTCTACCGTCATAAAAATTCGCGATTCGTACGGTCAAGAATATAGATTCACACCCCACAAAAATTTCATATTCACAATTTTTTAACCAGTAGAACACGAAATAAGTAATTATACGTTTATTAGGAAAGCCCCCACAATATGTACCAAACAATATTTAAACGATCTGGCGTTATATACACTCTAACGAACAGTATTTAACGAATTTACGTCATGAACAAAAAAAACTTTATACTTAGTATGACCACCGGTCTTTTAATTGCAAACGCAGTTTTTGCAGGCGACCCCAACCCGAACGACCGGGAGAAAAACGATGAAACCGTCATCTCCTCGACTACCTATATCAAGGAGGATGTGGACTTTGATCTGGGTTTCGACACGGCCGATTATTTACCGGAAGGTTTCGACCCTTACGAAATCTATGTCGATCTTGATGCCGTAATCTTTCTTGAAGAGGAGGTGATGGATGATTTTGATTTCAAAAAATATCTACCGGCCCACTTCGACGCCTACGCCTATCCCGCAGATGTACAAAGTATCAACTACATCGATGAAAACGATGCGGTAGAGCTGGATTTTGATATCCACGAGTATCTTCCAAAAGGTTTTGATCCCTATTCACAAAGTGTGAGGTACGAGGATCAGAGTACGAGGTAAAATCTGTCTTATTTAAGTTTAGCCGACCCATACCTCCATTCGAAATGGGGGTTTTGTTATTAGGGCTATGGTTTAAAAAATCACTGGTATCACAAACTCGAACATTAGTACCAGCAATCCAACGGCAATGAGGTTTAAGACGATGCCCGCCCTGGCCATCTGGTATACCTTAATATGGCCACTCGCAAATACGATAGCGTTCGGCGGAGTCGCCATGGGCAGCATAAAAGCGCAACTACTGGCCATAGTAACGGGGATTAACAGATAAAGAATTGGAATATCGAGCCCAATGGCAATCCCCGCCACTACCGGTATGAGAAGGGCGGTCAAAGCTACGTTGCTCATCAGTTCGGTCATGAACAGCATTAGGGTGATCAACAGCACGGCGGTAAACAAAACGCTGATCTCGCTATCGGCGATGGCCGTAGAAACCATATCCACAATACCGCTGACCGACATGCCTTCCGCCAAGGCCAGTCCGCCGCCGAATAGCAACAAAATCCCCCACGCCAGTTTACGGGTGTCTTCCCAGTTGATGATAAAGTCCCCTTTTCTGAGATTGTAAGGTATGGAAAACATGGCGACGGCGGCCATCATACTGATGATGGTATCGTTCAGCTGAAGCTCGGGAAATATTTCGTTGATGACCGTTCTAAAGATCCAAAGGAAGACGGTGACGCCAAAAATCGAGAGCACCATTTTTTCCTTACCGGCCATGGGGCCCAGTTTTTCGAGTTCGTCTTGTATAACATCTTTCGACGCCGTAAATTTTAGTTTTCCGCAGGGATACATCCATTTTACTAGTACCCAATAAATGAGTCCGATCAGAATGCCCGAAAAAGGTACTCCGATGAGCATCCACTTTACAAATGAAATTTCGATATTATATTCGTTTTCCAGCAGGCCGATCAAAATTGAATTCGGCGGCGTACCGATAACAGTGGCTATTCCGCCCGCATTGGCGGCGAAAGCGATACCCAGCATCACGCTAAGGGCAAAGTTTTTGTCGCTTGGGGTAAAACCGTCGGCATCGTTGACAAGCAGGCCGATGACCGACATAGCGATGGGCAGCATGACCACTGCGGTCGCTGTATTACTGATCCACATGCTCAGGGCGGCCGTAGCGATCATAAAACCAAGAACGACCTTGTTCGGGGTAGTGCCCGTGATTTTTATGATGTTGAGGGCAATGCGTTTGTGCAGGTTTACTTTTTCCAAGGCGAGGGCAAGTACGAATCCGCCGAAGAACAGAAAGATGATGGGACTGCCATAATTGGCCCCGACATCACCAATATCCATAATGTTAAGTATCGGAAACAGCAATAGGGGCAACAGCGCGGTGACCGAAATGGAGACCGCTTCGGTTATCCACCAAACGACCATCCAAACGGCGACCGCGATGACGGCATCGCCTTTTTCGGAGACCATCTCGAAGGGAAGGTTGATCAAAATAAGGTAGAGGACAGGGGCTAGAAACAGCCCCAATTTTTTACTAAGGTTCATGGTCAGTGGTTAACGCCGTCTAAGCTATGTTTTTTATTTTCAATAAACAATCGAGTCCGAAGCAATCGCGGGCAGCTCGTAATTGCCAAAATCTACTATGATTTGTCCGCCTTTGAGACCTTTGATACCATCGGCCATTAATCGCGTATTAAAAACATAAACTTTTTTCAATTTCTTGAAATCGGCCAGTTTTTGCAGATAGGGTTCCTGAAATTGCGTGTCGGTAAGATTAATGGATTTAAGATGTAGGGATGCGGAAGCTAGTTTGTCGATACCTTTTCCAGTCACATCGGTATGGTCCAGTTTTAAAAGGGTCAAATTAGGTAGTGTGGCCAATTTTTCAAAGATGGCGTCGGATACGCGGGTTCCGCCAAGGTCCAATATGGCTATCTGTTTTTGCAGGGGATGTAAAAGTTCAAAATCAGAATCGGAAAAGGAAGGTTTATTAAGGCAGGATACTTTCAGGAAATGGGTGGCCTTGCTAATGGGGTCGATATGGATACCTTTCTCCTTAAGGGCCTCGATACTGTCTTGTGATGCCGCTACAATGTCTACATCGGGATAATCATTATCCAATTTTTTGGGGAAAAACGACTGGAAAAGCTCTTTTTTCAGTCCACTTTCCGCAATCGATCCACCGAACGGATGCCCGGCGTCTACCCACGCTCCGATTAGGGCGATTTCTTCCTTGGAAGGCTGTGTCTTGCCTTCCGGTGGCATGTGGTCATCATTGTCTTCGGGCAGGTTCATGCGTACGAACATTTCACTATCGGCAGCATGGTGGGCCACGACAACCTCACCGTTTTCGCCGCCGGTCATAATACCTTCCTCGGAATTTAGCAGCAATTCGCCCTTCTTCTTTGTAGGATTGTGACAGCTTAGGCAATTATTGTTCAAAATCGGGGCGACAACGTCAGCATAAACCCGTGCATCTTTCCAATTTTTTTCGCTCAGTACGATTTTCTTTTTCTCGAAAGTTTCATAGCCCAAAGCCGATTTTATGGAGTTGGGTAAGGGTTCCACCAGATAGTCGGAGCCATGGGTGATGTTCCCTCCCTGGTGGCCTGTGAAAGATATCAATACAAAAAAGAAAATTGAAAATGCGGCGATGGGAATCTTGGAAAGGAAGTCCATCGGTTTCCAAGGGCGCAAACGGGCGTACATGACAAATGAAAAAAGGGCGGTTGCGATTCCCGCCCATAAATGCCATTTCACGGTATTGAAGCCGTAGCCTTCACCCAAGTATTGTAAGTATCCCGTTATGCAAGCCAAAACCGCACTGATTCCTCCCCAAAGATAAATAATGGCGATTAGCTTCCCGTATTGCCCGTTTTTTCTGTCGTACCACTGCAAAAGCAGCCCTAGTACGATAAAGCCGATGGGTAGGTGCACGATCAAAGGGTGCAAGCGGCCTAGAAGTTGTTTAAGGATATCCATCATTGTACACCCATCCTTTCCTTCAAAGCCTGCATAATAAAGACATTCGCCTTCCATTGGTCCGCTACCGGAACTTGGGTATAGGGCAAGGTCGGCATATAGGCGGGCGGACCGAATTCGGTAGTAATAGTAAACGGCCGGTCATTTTCGGCCCATCTCTTTCGGATGACTTTTTCCCAAATATCCAAATGCCGGTCTAGTGCTATTTGCCATTCCGGGGCTTCGGGGTCGTTGACCTGGGGCCCTTCGGCATGGCCAATGCGCGCGTGAATGTGGTGGGTTCGGTCGATGACCAGCTCTAAATTTTTGTCCTGATTTTCCAAGAGTGATTCGTGTACTACCATCCAATGGCTGATATCGAGGTTCAGTTGCAGATCGGGAATCGCCTTTAGGTATGTTTGCGTATCCGGCAGGTTAAAACTGAACCGCCCCCGATGGGTTTCATGATAGACGGGGATGCCATTTTCTTTGGCGATTTTATTCGCTGCGTCGATAAAGGCCTTATTCTGTTCGAAAGTGAAGAAGTCGCTTCCGGTATGGCAGTTGATGGCAACTGGTGCAAAGGAGGCAATCGACATTAAATTTTCGGTGTATCGTCTTAAACTGGTTTCAAAATCGAGGGTCTTGTCCGTTCCGGCCAGAAAGATGACCTTCAGATCGTATTTTTCTAGGGCTTTGTGCAAGGCCAATTGACTCTGCAATTCCTTAGGATACCAAGTCTCGATACCGTCGTAACCGGAAGCCTTGGTCCTTTCGCAGAACGCATCCCAAGAAACGCTCCTTCCCCAGTCGGTCTGGAAGAACTGGAGTTTGTGTTCTTGTTGTGAACGGGAGGTAAAGGCAGTGAGGAGTATAATTACCAGGAACGATATTCTCATGATAGTCGTAATTGATTTGTTAAGTAGGCTCGGGGTGGTTCATTTCTATAGCCTTAGGCTAAAATCTCCCTAATGACTTCCCCCTCTACATCCGTTAACCGGAATGGCCTTCCTTGAAAATCAAAGGTAAACTTTTCGTGGTCGAAGCCTAAGAGATGCAATATGGTGGCATGTACATCATGTACCGATACGCGCCCCTCGACACCGGAAAATCCGATATCGTCCGTTTGGCCATGCACCGCGCCTTTTTTTATGCCCCCCCCGGCCATCCAGATGGTAAAGGCATCGCCGTGATGGTCGCGGCCCTTAAAGCCCATTTCCTTGCCTTCCCTGTTCTCCTGCATAGGGGTCCGGCCGAATTCGCCGCCCCATACGACCAGGGTCTCGTCCAATAATCCTCTTTGCTTTAAATCGAGCAATAGGGCGGTCATGGGACGGTCGACTTCGCGGCATTTGTTGCGCAAGCCTATATCTACGGCAGTATCCCTGCCTGTGCCGTGCGTGTCCCATCCCCAGTCGAAAAGCTGCACGAATCGCACACCGTCCTCGACCAGCTTTCGGGCCAAAAGACAGTTGTTGGCAAAGGATTCCTTGCCGGGTTCGACCCCGTACATCTGTTTAATATTTTCTGGCTCGTTGTTGATGTTCATAACGTCCGGCACCGCAATCTGCATCCGATAGGCCATTTCGTATTGGTTGATACGGGCCAAAATCTCGGGATCGGCGTATTTGGCGTACTCCTCTTTATTAATTTTGTTGATGGCATCGATAGTACGTTTTTTCAGGTTCCTCGAAATACCATCCGGATCGTCGATGTACAGTACGGGATCGCCTTTCGAACGGCATTGAACGCCCTGATATACCGAGGGCAAAAAACCGCTGCCCCAAACGCTTTTTCCGGCACTGGGGGCCTTGCCACCCGAAGTGAGTACCACGAAACCAGGTAAATTCTGGTTTTCGGAGCCTAGTCCATACGTGACCCAGGCACCTATGCTAGGGCGCCCTAGACGTGGACTGCCGGTATGCATGAACATCTGGGCAGGCCCGTGGTTGAACTGGTCGGTATGCACCGCTTTCAGAAAGGCAACTTCGTCAACCACTTTCTTGAAATGGGGAAGATTGTCGGAGACCCAATTTCCCGACTCTCCCTCTTGCTTGAAATTAGCCTGAGGCCCCAATAGTTTTGGAGTTCCGCGGATAAAGGCAAATTTCTTGCCTGCTAAAAGGGATTGAGGACATTCTTGATTGTTCAGTTTTTGGAGCTCTGGCTTGAAATCGAACATTTCCAATTGGGAGGGTGCACCGGCCATATGAAGATAAATGACATTTTTCACCTTGGGTGCAAAGGGAGGTGCCAAGGTTGCCAATGGGTTCAGATCCCGATCTGAAAACCCTGATTTTGGAATGGACTTGTCATCCTTTAAAGAATCTCCACATCCCGCAAAAATAGAACCCAGCGCCAATCCACCCGTACCCATCGCGCATTGTTTGATAAAATGCCGTCGGGTCTTGGCTTCCGCCTCTCGTTGAAATCTTTCCTGTATCAGCCGTTCTACCTCGTCTTTCACTGCTTTCTTATTTAATACCTTTATTGCTGGCAAAAAGTTTATTAGCCTTCCTTGCCGGTAAGTAGGTTTAATGGTTTATGGGTTTATCAAGTTTGCGTTTTTGTAATTTTTACTGCTAACTGCTAACTGCTTACTGCTTACTGCATACTGCATACTGCTTACTGACCAATGCTTACTGACCACTGCATACTGCATACTGCATACTGCTTACTGCTTACCGACCACTGAATACTGCATACTGCTTACTGACCACTGCTTACTGACCACTGCATACTGCATACTGCTCGCTGTCCACTCTCAATTTAATTTTTTAAGCTTTGCTCAAAAACTCATCCAAATTCATTATAGCGTTCGCTACTACGGTGAGGGCGGCCTGTTTTGGCGTAGGCGGTTCTTTAAGCGTAAAAAAATTACTGCTTATAGCTTCTTTACTATCGAATTCCGATAAGGATGCTTCATAGAGATCTTTTAGTGCCTCCAATTTTTCGGGGGTTATGGGGGAAAAGGTCGCTTTTTCATAGCCTTTTGATATCCCTTTGTCAACCTCCGTTCCGTCCATGAATTTTGCCAAGGTGTAAGAGGCTTCGAGATAGACCGGATCGTTCAGGGTCACCAGGGCCTGTAAAGGCGTATTGGTCACGGTACGACGGATCGTACAAACCTCGCGGCTACCCGCATCGAAGGTGACAAAAGAAGGGTAGGGGCTGGTCCGTTTCAAGTAGGTGTATACGGCCCTGCGGTACCTGTCTTCTCCTTCGCTTTCTACCCATGACTCATTACTGTAGACCGATTGCCATACTCCGTCGGGCTGCGGCGGCATCACCCCCGGGCCGTACATTTTATCGCTTAACAGGCCGGAAACCGCCAGGGCCTGATCTCGGATCTGTTCCGCGGACAATCTTCTGCGAGGGCCACGGGCGTACAGTTCGTTGTTGGGGTCTTTTTGGTACAGTTCGGGATTGTTTTCCGAACTCTGCCGATAAGTGCCCGACATGACGATGTCCTTGATGAGGGCCTTGATATTCCAATCGTGTTCGTTCATAAAGCGGAGCGATAGCCAATCTAAAAGTTCGGGGTGGCTTGGGGGGTCTGATTGCGTACCCATATCTTCCACCGAGGCCACAATACCCCGGCCGAAAAGCTGATGCCAGACCCTGTTGACCATGGTGCGGGCCGTCAGCGGATTCTTTTTGCTGACGATCCATTGCGAGAGGCCTAAACGGTTTCTCTGCCAATCGGCATCCCAGTCGTTCAAGCTTTTCGGCACGTCGGGTTCTACCGTATCCTTTTTCATCAACCAATTGCCTCGCTCAAAGACTTGGGTCGCACGCGCCATATCGCTATGGTTTTCGGCCATTATGGGAAGTAGGGGGGTATTCGCGTTCAACAGTTCCAAAAACATTTCGTTGATAGCATGGTATCCCGCTTGCGATTTTCCTGGAATATCCTCCAGAAAGGCGAACCAGGTAATAAAGCTGGTGGAGACCTGCTTTTCGATTCGGTCGTTGTTCGTTTCGAAATAGAGGTCGATTATCTCATCGGAACCTTTAAAAGGTATTTTTCTAACCCTATTGCCATCGGTCTTATTAATAGTGAACTGTGCCAGTATCTCACCTTCCGCATTATTTTTTCGGATGGTCATTTTTGTACCATCGATATCGGATCGATAGTTCATGTACATTAAGCTGGCCCCTCGGGTATTGACGTTTTTCAAGGTACAGGAGCCATCGTCCCATAAGGCGAGATATTTGGTATCGGCCAATTCTCCGTTGGTAAAATCCACGGCATTGTGGGCAAGGTATTTTGGCTCCTTAAAGGTTAAAAAGTCGTCATAGAGTTCGGCAACTTCTTCCGAACCGTATTTTTGAACCCACGCATTTACCCGATCCACTTCTTGTCTTTGCTTCTCATCGTAAAAACGGATATTCGGACTTTCATCTGGTGTATCCTCGTCCCTCGAATTGTTGAAAAATGCCATGGCCTTGTAATATTCCTCATGGGTAAAAGGATCGTAGGGGTGACTGTGGCACTGCACACATTCCATGGTCGTACTCTGCCAGACCGAGAAGGTGGTATTCACACGATCGATGACGCTGGCCACCCTAAACTCCTCATCTTCGGTACCGCCCTCATCATTGTTCATGGTATTCCTATGGAAGGCCGTGGCGATCAATTGGTCCGTCGTAGGGTCCGGTAACAGATCTCCCGCTAATTGTTCCACAGTAAATTGGTCATAGGGCATATTTTGGTTGAAAGCCCTAATAACCCAATCACGGTAGCGCCACATGCTTCGACCCGTATCTTTTTCATAGCCTTTCGTGTCGGCATACCGGGCCAGATCGAGCCACCAACTGGCCCATTTTTCGCCATAATCCTTGCGGGCAAGAAGAGTGTCTACCATATTTTCATAAGATAGGCCGCCTTCGGTAAACGCGTCGAAAAGGGATCGGTCTGGTGGCAACCCCGTAATATCGAAGGCCAATCTTCGGGCGATGATATTCCTTTCCGCAGCAGGATTCGGTGTCAGTGCCTCGCTCTCGAGACGGGCGAATACAAAATTGTCGATGCCGTTTTGGATAAAGTTGGAGGTACCGTCCGATGCAAATCCGGCTTCTTGGGATACGACAGGAACTTCAACTTTCTCGGGAAGCGAGTACGCCCAATGTTGACCCCATTTCGCCCCCTGGTCGATCCAGCGGGTCAACAGATCGATTTCTTCTTCGGATAGCGGGGGTTTTTCGTAGGGCATGCGCAGCTCGGGGTCGGTCTCGTGAACCCGTTTGATCAGCTCGCTGCCCGAGGCGTCCCCCGGAATAATAGCCGGCTTTCCGGACTTATTGACCGCGAAGGCCTCTTTCTCGAACAAAAGGCTAAACCCCGAGTTTTTTTTGACCCCGCCGTGGCAGGTAATGCATTTATTGTTGAAAATGGGCTTGACCTGGGTGCTGAAATCGACCTGATTCGACTCGCCGCACGAATGCAGCAAGCCTGTGGCGACAAGCGACAGAATCCCCCAAAAACCCAGTAAACCCCTGTACATCTTTTTGTCCATCACTACCAAGATATGCATTTTTTTAATAGGCTAAAATGCTATTCGCTATAGATTGTTTAAAGTTAAGAAGTTATAAGCAGGGTTAAATGGACAATCGTATGGAATCTCTAACCAATCATTGGATAAGAAGGATGTTAAATACAGTTATTGCGAGGAGCGTCGCCTCGCCTACACGGTTCAACGGATTCTGTGGGCGGGGCTAATTTGTTCAACTTCGTAGAATGATCAACAGATTGCTTCCTCGTGGCACCTAGCTGCTCCGCTCCTCGTAATTAGGTCGGGGGTTCAACTTTTAAGCTCCACCGTCTTTTTATCTCCTTCGACCACCACCTGGGTCAACCCCTGCTTCGCCAGCCCCTTCATCGATTTGTCCCATTTTTTGTTGCTGAGTCCTGCTTGTGCCTTGAGTTCGTCGAGGTCCATGCTTCCGGTGGGCTTTAAAAATCCTAGAATGGCTTTCTCCTCCTCGGTAAGATCCAATGGCTTTTTCTCCGGTCGCATCTGCGGAAAGAAAAGAACCTCCTGAATCGACGAATTATTGGTCAACAACATGATGAGACGGTCGATACCGATACCTATTCCCGAAGTGGGAGGCATACCATATTCGAGGGCGCGGAGAAAATCCTGATCGATGAACATAGCCTCGTCGTCGCCTTTTTCGGAGAGTTTCAATTGTTCTTCAAAGCGTTCGCGCTGGTCGATGGGATCGTTGAGCTCGGAATAGGCATTGGCGATTTCCTTGCCGTTGGCGAAGAGTTCGAAACGTTCGGTGAGGGCCGGGTTACTGCGGTGTTGCTTGGTTAGCGGACTCATCTCTTTCGGATAGTCTGTAATAAAAGTGGGCTGTATGTAATGATGCTCGCATTTCTCGCTGAAAATCTCGTCGATGAGTTTTCCAACGCCCATAGTCTCGTTCACCTCTATATGGAGCTTTTGGGCGGTTTCGCGCAATTCATCTTCATCCATACCGGCCACATCGACCCCTGTATGGATTTTAATGGCCTCTAAAATGGGAATCCGAGGGTAGGGCGCCTGAAATTCGATTTCGTTTTTGCCTACGGTGATCTTGGAACTGCCGTTCACCTCGGTGGCCACTTTTTCCAAGAGCTTTTCGGTAGTGTCCATCATCCAATTATAGTCCTTATAGGCTACGTAGAGCTCCATTACCGTGAATTCGGGGTTGTGGGTACGATCCATGCCCTCGTTCCTAAAATCCTTTGAAAATTCGTACACCCCTTCAAATCCGCCCACGATCAATCGTTTTAAATACAGCTCGTTAGCAATTCGCAGGTACAACGGAATATTCAAGGCGTTGTGATGGGTCAAAAAAGGCCGTGCCGCCGCTCCCCCGGGAATGGGCTGAAGAATCGGGGTCTCGACCTCGAGATAGCCCATATCGTTATAGAACTGGCGTATCGTGTTCGTGATTTTCGTACGCTTGATAAACGTTTCCTTTACTTTCGGATTGACCACCAGATCGACGTAACGCTGGCGGTAGCGCTGTTCGGGATCGTTGAATTCGTCAAAAACATGGCCTTCCGCATCCTTTTTCGGTAAGGGAAGCGGTCGCAACGATTTGCTCAACATGCTAAAATTCTTGACCATTACAGTCTTTTCACCGACCTGTGTGGTGAAAAGTTCGCCCTCGATACCAATAATATCGCCGATATCCAACAGTTTTTTATAAATGTCGTTATACCGCGATTTATCCTCCCCGGGGCAGATTTCATCCCGGTTGAAATAGACCTGAATACGGCCGGCACTATCCTGCAACTCAGCAAAAGAAGCCTTCCCTTGGATGCGACGGGACATCAAACGGCCAGAAATGTTCACTTTCTTGCCTTCCTCATAATCCTCCTTAATACTTTTGGAAGTGGCATTTACAGGATATAAAGCGGCGGGATAAGGGTCGATGCCCGATTCGCGCAGTTTCTTCAATTTTTCCCTTCTGATGGTTTCCTGTTCCGAGAGTTGCATATATCTTCTTTGTTAGGCCTGCAAATATAAGGTATCGATGGGAAGATTTGGAGATATGCCGATTTGAAAATAATCGGACGCCGCATACTTTTTTCGAAGTATTCCTTTTTTGATACCTTCCCTACGTAATCATAACAATCCTTTCATCCCAGAAATCCCATTCCAATATGCACAGAGTATCCAAAATCTACATTTATTTTGTAACAATCGATGATCGTTGGCGTCTTATAAGTACATCATCAATCGATAAAATCAAGTCACAATGAGTTTTATACGCGTATTGCTCGCCATCCTGTTTCCGCCCTTGGCCGTTCTCGGAAAAGGTTGCGGTTCTTTTCTGATCGTCTTCCTTTTGACGCTATGCGGCTGGGTGCCGGGGGTCATTGCGGCCTTGGTTATTCTGAATAATCCGAATTAAGCCTCCTTCCTATCCCGCCCATTCCTCTCGCTACGCGCATTGGATGGATTAGAATAGTGAATCGATTCTGGGCTGTACGACCATTTAAATCCAAATTGAAACATCGTACCTTTGCCAAGATGAATAAGAAGGTACTTTTACAAGATTTAGGGCGGAAGGATTATAAGGAAACCTGGGACCTTCAGGAAACGCTTTTCCAAAAAACAGTCGATCTGAAAATAAAGAAACGAAGTAAGGAAACGAATGAAGAAACCCCTAACCATTTTCTGTTCGTCGAACACCCCCATGTCTTTACTTTGGGCAAAAGCGGCGATATCGGCAATTTGCTTATCGACGAGAGACAGTTGGAAGAAAAAGATGCCAAATTTTACAAAATAAACCGTGGCGGCGACATTACCTACCATGGTCCGGGACAAATCGTAGGCTACCCGATCCTCGACTTGGACAATTTCTTTACCGATATCCATAAATACCTCCGTTTTTTGGAAGAAACGGTCATCTTGACCTTGGCAGAATACGGACTGAAAGCAGAACGTTCCAAAGGCGAGACCGGGGTGTGGTTGGATGTCGGTACCCCCTTCGCCCGGAAAATATGTGCTATGGGCGTTCGGGCCTCGCGTTGGGTGACCATGCACGGGTTTGCCCTGAACGTGAATACCGATCTGGGGTATTTTGATTTGATGGTACCCTGTGGCATAAAGGATAAAGCGGTTACTTCTTTAAATGTGGAGTTGGGAAAAGCAACTGTTGATATGAAAGAGGTAAAAGAAAAACTGGTGAAAAATTTTTCCATTCTATTTGAGGCGGAAATAATAAAACAACAAACCCCTGTTTAGGGCCCTGCTTTTCATGGTGACGAATTTTTTTCATCCTTAGAACCGTATTGTGGATGTCAACACAATTAGCATCCCCTTTTGGCCCTACAGGCCCAACATCCCCATCCAAGGTGCATGGGATACCCGTAAATACCATCCCTATTTAGTAAACATCGGTATCGATACCTTTTGACTTATGTTCGGAGCTTAAGCTTGCCGCACCCGAACTTCCTGTAGTATTGTTCCATTCTTCTAATAATTAGTGCTGGAACTCCGTCAAAGCCATACTGCTCATTAAATCTCCATCCTTTTTATAGGTCTCCTGTTTTACCATCCCTACCCCTTCGGCCAACCACAATCGCGACGGAAAGATCTGGCTCGTTCCCATGGTCTTCGATTCGTTATCGGAATAGATCACATAACAGTCGAAAGTACCGGCAGGGGTGGTCACACTTTCCCTTTTCTCGACCTTTCGGTTGATCATATTGACCGAAACATCCATGTTCATGCCCGCCATACTGATGGACATGTTTACATTGGCATCGTCCAATTCTTGACCAACGCTTAGGTCGTTGGGTATCTCGATATCCGTACCCGTGATTTCATATTCCATATCCTTGAACTGCTCGAACATCGCTTTGGGCAATATACTATTATAGTCGATTTTAATTCCGTCGCCGGTACACGTAAATGAATAATCGGAATTGAATACCTCCTTACCCTTTTTGTCGATGAACTGCATCTGCATGGTCGCCGTCGTCTCGTCTCCGCTGTTCGATACTTTCGTAATTTTGTAGTCCGTCGTACCATCGGGCTTTCCTTTTTTATCATACATGGTATATTGAAACGAACTACCTTCTTCCAGAGGATAGAATTTGCTGCAATTGTTCTGGGAAAAGGCACTTTCCGCAAAAATGATTACGATAAGGATAACTACGATTGATTTTTTCATAGAACTCATTTAGATATTTTATGTTTTAAAAAATAGTAAAATAGTAAGAACCTAAAGCTCACTACATAATCTTTAAGGGCCACAAAATAAAAAAGCTAAGCCTATCACATACATAAAATGCTGTATTCGGTATGGTAAAATGTATGGATGGCTAGGATACCTTTACAACTGGAAGAAATTGAGATGAGTTGCTTGTAGGAAGAAAGGCCCATTTATTCAGCGGGAATTATGAGTTTTGGAACCAGGAATTAAATACTTGGAATAGCCTTAAAACTTTAACGTCAACTGTTCGGGCAACTGCCGAAAACTCCGTCTGTGGTATGTGGTAAGTCCGTATTTGCGAATGGCCTTCCGGTGTTCCTTGGTCGGATATCCCTTGTTTCTTTTCCAGTTGTACATCGGGTATTCTTCGTGAAGTTTTTCCATATAGGCATCCCGATAAGTCTTGGCCAGCACCGAGGCCGCCGCTATGCTCATATACTTGCTGTCTCCTTTGATAATGCATTCGAAGGGAATTTCTCCATAAGGCTTAAAACGGTTGCCGTCCACGATGATAAATTGCGGTCTTGATCTCAATTGGTCAAGGGCGCTTTGCATCGCCAGTATAGAAGCGTTTAAAATATTTATTTCGTCGATTTTTTCAGGAGGTACATGGGCGACCCCAAAACTTGCGCAGCCCGATTCGATAAGCGGTCGTAGAAGGTTCCGTTTCGCGTGGGAGAGCAGTTTTGAATCGTTGAGCAGTTCGTGTGCAAAGCCCTCGGGCAAGATGACGGCCGCAGCGGTGACCGGGCCCGCTAAACAACCTCGACCGGCTTCGTCGGTACCGGCTTCGCTTTCCAAAAATTGATAATAGGACTTAAGAATAGACATTGTTTTTAAAGTTCGGAAAAATACAAAATTGTCCCAATAAACCCGTTTTTGTTTTTGGCACGGGTATAATTCCCGACAAAAAAATTAACTTTGCCCGCAACGTTTCGTATCCCGTTCGCTCAGACGGGGTATCAGTTTTATCGGAGCTTACCACATTGAATTTTTGGAATTTGGAAATTGGAAATTGGAATTTACGAAGTAATACCTCTACATACATCCTAACCGGATGTTTCTGGAAGTACTTCCTCCCCATCCTTTTTCTTTTGATAAGCTTTCCACTCCTTGCCCAAGAAGATTCCCTCCCTCCGGAGCGACCGGTCGATACATCCTTAGTACAGAAAAAAAAGAGAAGGCTCGATGCGAGGGAGCGTCCTCCGACATCCCAACAAATTACTATAAAGGACTACAAGATTATATCTTATAAAAGGGATACTACCTATTTGGACACCACGCTTACTATCCAAAAAGAATACAAATATAATTATTTAAGGCGCGACGATTTTGAACTGATGCCTTTTGCCAATGTAGGGCAGCCTTACAATAAGTTGGGTGTAAACCTAACGGCCGATTCCTTTTATCCGATGCTGGGTGCGACCGCCTTGAACTATAATTATATGGAAGTGCGGGATATCGACTATTATAATGTGGCCACCCCCATGACCGATCTTTTTTTCAAGACCACTTTTGAAGAGGGGCAGTTATTAGATGCCCTGCTGACTTTTAACACCTCCCCACGATTGAACTTCTCCATAGCTTATAAAGGCTTCCGTTCCTTGGGAAAATATCAATTCAACCAGGCCGAGTCGGGCAATTTCCGTACCACCGCAAACTATGTCAACAAGAACGGCAGGTACCGGCTAAGGGCGCACATTGCCGCACAGGATATCGAGACTGAGGTCAATGGGGGGATCATCAATAAAGTGGAGCAGTTCGAATCGGGTGATTCCGAATTTAACAACCGGGTCAAAATCGATGTGCGATTTAGTGATGCGAACAATAAAATTTTGGGGAAACGCTATTATCTCGAACACCTATTCAAATTGCTGCGAACGGAGAAAGATTCGAGCAGGATGGAAAAAACATCCCTCTCTATCGGCCACCAGTTCAATTATGAGACCAAATATTATGCCTTCGGCCAGAGCCAGCAGAATCCTTACTTTGGTGAGGCCCTGGTGCCGGTCATCGAAGATAAGGCGCAACTGAAGACCATGTACAACCAGATCAACGCCGAATTCTACAATACCGTGCTGGGAAGGTTGCAGGGCAATCTATCCTTATATAACTACGATTACTTTTTCAACAGTATCTTGATTACCGAAGACGGCCGTCAGATTCCCAGTCGTTTAAATGGCGACGAAATTGCTTTGGGAGCGAACTATGAAAAAGAAATCGGGGTTTTAGAGCTAGAGGGCGCCGTTAAATACAATCTTTCTGGTGATTTAGGGGGCAACCTGCTTTATGCATCGGTAGGGTATCGGTTGAACGACCGGCATACCATAAGTGCCTCCGCCCATGCCTCGGCCCGTATGCCGGACTTCAATTTTTTGCTATACCAGAGCGACTATGCGAACTACAATTGGCTGAACCTGTCCGTTTTTGAAAAGGAACAGGTGTTGGGACTGCGGTTCAACTTCGATTCCGATATATGGGGCGGTCTGAGGGTGGATTATACCACGGTCGACAACTTCAGCTATTTCGCACCGGACCCTAATATACCCGTGACGGAAGGTACGGAAATCAGGCTCGGCCCGGCGGATACCAATGCGAACATCAAACCGTTTCAGGAAAACAACGTGCTGAGCCATACCAAAATAACTTATAATAAGGAGTTCCGATTGGGCGGTTTTGCGCTGAACAATACGGTGATGTACCAGCATGTCTCCCAGGCCAATGACGTGCTCAACGTGCCGCAGTTAGTGACTCGAAATACCTTATATTTTTCTTCGGATGTATTTAAAAAAGCCATGTTTCTGCAAACGGGCGTCACCCTAAAATACTTTACCCCGTATACTATGGATGCCTACGACCCACTTTTGGGCGAGTTTTATATACAAAATAATGAAGAGTTGGGAGGATTTCCCATGTTGGATTTTTTCATCAATGCCAAAGTCCAGCAAACTCGGATATATCTAAAGGCCGAGCATTTCAATGCCGGTTTCGGCAAAACCAATTATTATTCAGCCCCGAACTATCCGTATCGGGATTTCGTGATCAGGTTCGGCCTGGTTTGGAATTTCTTTTCGTAGAGACTATTTTGAAAGCATGGATTAGGATTTTTAAAATTCATCTTATATGCTCTTAGACAAAATTTTCTAGTATAGCCCCCGCCAGGTAATCGATTTAACGCAGCAGCCGGTGAAAAGCCCATCGATTTGGCATTTGAACATGGAGCCAGCTGACGCATCGGCCAAAAAGTAGGTTATATCTGCCTGCCGGACGAGCAGGAAAAAATAATTGATAGATTTCAAAACAGTCTCTTAAGATGTTTGTTTATGCGCTTAGAACTATAAAATTCTAGTTTTCAAGTTGTTCCCATCTATCCTGAAACCAGGTAATTCGTACGGGATTCATAAATTTTTCAAAAAATCGAAAAAAACCTTGGATTAGTATTTTTTATTTAAAAAACCCCCTTATATTTGCACCCGCTTTGAGGGACAGTAGGCAGATGTTGTGTTCCCTGGGGGCGTAGTTTTGGAAGTTCATTGACATACTGTGGAGACAACAAGAATTCCCCCCGGCGGAACGGCCGGGGGGGCCATACAATTTATATTACGGGCCGCCCGCCTCCAAGGCCGGCGGCCCGGGGAACTTTCTATTAGGACAGGAAGTGACGGGGCCGGGGGCGGACCTTCGCGGGGCGCGTTGATTATATATAACGCACAACGATGAAGAGTTTGATCCTGGCTCAGGATGAACGCTAGCGGCAGGCCTAACACATGCAAGTCGAGGGGCAGCGATCTGTGCTTGCACAGAGTCGGCGACCGGCGCACGGGTGCGCAACGCGTATGGAACCTGCCCGTTACGGGGGAATAGCCCGGGGAAACCCGGATTAATGCCCCATGTTGACCTTTCGCGGCATCGCGGGGGGTCCAAAGGCCCTCGGGCCGGTAACGGATGGCCATGCGTACCATTAGCTCGATGGCGGGGTAACGGCCCACCATGGCACCGATGGTTAGGGGCCCTGAGAGGGGGGCCCCCCACACTGGTACTGAGACACGGACCAGACTCCTACGGGAGGCAGCAGTGAGGAATATTGGACAATGGGCGGGAGCCTGATCCAGCCATGCCGCGTGCGGGAAGAAGGCCCTACGGGTCGTAAACCGCTTTTGTACGGGAAGAACGAGGGGTACGCGTACCCCTGTGACGGTACCGTAAGAATAAGGACCGGCTAACTCCGTGCCAGCAGCCGCGGTAATACGGAGGGTCCGAGCGTTATCCGGAATCATTGGGTTTAAAGGGTCCGTAGGCGGGCCGTTAAGTCAGGGGTGAAAGCCCGCGGCTCAACCGCGGGACTGCCCTTGATACTGGCGGTCTTGAATTACAGTGGAGTGGGCGGAATATGTAGTGTAGCGGTGAAATGCATAGATATTACATAGAACACCGATCGCGAAGGCAGCTCACTAACTGTACATTGACGCTGAGGGACGAAAGCGTGGGGAGCGAACAGGATTAGATACCCTGGTAGTCCACGCCGTAAACGATGGATACTAGCTGTCCGGGGCCTTGTGTCCCGGGCGGCCCAGCGAAAGTGATAAGTATCCCACCTGGGGAGTACGTTCGCAAGAATGAAACTCAAAGGAATTGACGGGGGCCCGCACAAGCGGTGGAGCATGTGGTTTAATTCGATGATACGCGAGGAACCTTACCAGGGCTTGAACGCATTACGACAGGCGCGGAGACGCGCCCTCCTTCGGGCGTTTTGCGAGGTGCTGCATGGTTGTCGTCAGCTCGTGCCGTGAGGTGTCAGGTTAAGTCCTATAACGAGCGCAACCCCTGCCGTTAGTTGCCAGCGAGTAAAGTCGGGGACTCTAGCGGGACTGCCGGTGCAAACCGCGAGGAAGGTGGGGACGACGTCAAATCATCACGGCCCTTACGCCCTGGG
>CAVTJB010000001.1:0-572500 GCA_963734985.1 uncultured Flavobacteriaceae bacterium | reverse complement strand
CTGCACGCCTGTCGGTACCAAAAGACCGTTGTCGTATAAGGTGGTAATATTTCCATCGACTCCGCCTTCCTTTTCCAGAGGGCCGAAGCGATCTTTAGAGCCTGTATGTTTTATGGTCTCATACCGGAATCCTCCGTCGAGATGCAGGTTTTCCAAAATTTCCCAACGGTCGTTGGCGAAGGCCGCTATTTGGGTCACAGCGGCATTGGCGTTGATAAATAGGGGTAGCCCCCCGTAATTGCTGACTCCATTGGCATCGGATAGGGCAACCATCGGTTGATCGGGATTTTCAAGAGTTACCTGCATCATGCGTGGATTCGGCTCGTAGGTCAAATAGTTGAAACTGGCCTGGGTGAAAAGGGAGTTGTCAGAGAAGCCTGAGGCCATTCCAATGGTAATAGCATGGTTTTTCAATTTTTTGTTCAGTGTCAGTTGCCCGATTACTTCATCGGCCTCATTCTGCTTGTCCCAGGCAGCTGTGCCTAACACGGCGTCATAGGGTAGACTTCCATCATCTAAATAGGTAAAGCCCGGGGTTTCCGAAAACAGGGCGGAGTTGTCCACCCTAGCCAATTCGGTACCGGTTTGGGCAGCTCGAAACACCACCTGCCCTATGGGCGGCGGATTGGTGCCGGCTAGAAAATAGGCGGTCGGATCGGCCAAGGATACAAGGGCATTGCTGATCGAGGTCTGCCAATCGGCTTTCTTGTCCGAAAATTTCGAGTTAATACGAAGGGTCCATTCGCTGCCCAAATCCTGTAGAATATCGACACCGACCGCCAAATCCTGGGCATGTACTCCTCTTGAAGGGTCAAAGGTGTTGGTGCCGCCTTCCGAAAGTCTACGTGGATCGGGAATTTCGGTTTTTGTCGCTGGCAACAATTGGGCGGTCGATCGGAAATGCTGTCCGAAAGCCGCCTTGGGATCATTCCAATCCGTCGCCGCCACTCCCGTCCACCGGTTCGTAAAATCGTCCAGCAATTTCCCAGAGAATTTTAGATAGCCGGTATGATGTTTTTTAATAAGGTTAAATCGGAACTGACCGCCCTTACTAAATACAAAATCGACATTGCGGGCCCCGTCATCGCGCCGATAATGGCCACCGGCGTTAAAAAACCAGTTGTGGCCTAACGGCCCCCCCATTACCCCGTCGATCTTGAACAATGCATTACCTTCGCCCTGTATTCCACCGCTCAACTGCAGTTCTCCACCGAAAGTGTTCCTCGGGCCTTGGGAAATGAAATTGTAGATACCCCCGGGAGCGTTCAATGCAGTAATGGAGGCACTGCCTCCTCGGATGGCCTCTACTTTTTCGGTAAACAGGTCCACACGTTGAAAAAGATCGGGGGTATAGTAGGAATGTTGTACCAGGCTGACCGGCAGCCCGTCTTCTTGCAAAGAAACATAGTACCAGCCGATATCGTCCTCGGCGGCGGCCGAAATTCCCCGTGTGTAAACTTTTGTAAAAACTTCTCCGGCGGAAGGATCTGTAAAAGTGCCGGGTATGGCCTGTAAGAGGTCGGCAGTTCCTCGTGGCAGGGTGTTTTGTATCTCCTTTGATTTCAATACATTTACCGCAGTACTTGATTCAAGCCGCATTTGGGGCTCAAAGCTGCCCGTTACTACAACGGCTTGCAGTGCCAACGGGTCTTCCCGCAAGGTTGTGGAAAGTGAAATATCCTTTTCTTTGACCTCCAAGGTATCACTATAAGTTTTTGCGCCGATATAGGTAATGGTCAGCAAGTAACTTCCCGAAGGTACATCATCTAACTTAAAATCGCCCTGAAGGTCGGTTACGCCAAACTTGTTCGTGGGGTTTAGTGAAACCTGTGCCCCCGTTAATGGTGTGCCGTCTGCTTCGGTTACTTTACCGCTTACAGAAACCTGTGAAAAAGCCGACGGGCCGAGCAAAACGGAACCCATTATTAATAATAGAAAGACTATTTTCCGAATCATACCCTATATCTTCAGAATGTAAAGATACTAAGGTTATTTTGTCTGCTGTACCCAATTACGCTTTCGCCCTGACCACCACTATCCGTTCTTGTATATATAGGTTCTGGGTGATTTCTTTTTGCTGCATTTGTTTCGGGTGATTTGTTCTTAATGGTAGTTTCTAGTTTAGTAGAATGAGGGTGCAAGCTTGACATCCCTTGTGATACCTCCGCAATTCATCCAGTCAGTACGTGTGGTAGGAATTACCGAAGTGGTCTTGGAAGCGCAATTATTGTAATGGCTATAGTAGTGCTAAATTATATATGAAGATACAGGAGCTTGCTTTTGCCATTGTTATCGATAACGGATTTTTGTCGGTTTGGGTGTCATTCTAAACAGTCTCTGAATACAATCAGAATCTAAACATTCAAATAAACACCATTAGAGCCATGTTTCCAATTTTGATAGAACGGGTAAGCTAGTATTAGAAATAGCGAGGGTCGGCTTCTTAAGGTGAGCCAGCCCTAATAGGCTAAATGGAGTTTGAACTGCAGGTTCTTTTCCGATTCCTTTTTATCGATGATTGCAATTCCCTGTTTATAAAGGTCTATGGCGAAATTGACATCGCTGTCGTTTCTGATCAGCCTCCAGGCTTCCTTCATCTCGCGGCTCCAATTGATATCATCGAAAACGAAAATTGCAGGGGAATTGATTTTCTCCTTCAAGGCTTTAAAATAAGCTATGGTCGGCTCTTTTTTATGGTTCCCGTCGATAAATAGAAGGTCGAAGAGAACCTCCTCTTTTAGAAGTTGTGGAAAAGTGGAATCGAATAATCCTTCCCTGATATCATATTTTGAGGGGGGTGCAATTGTAGCAAACTGTTTGGCAGACATTTCACAGAGCTGTGAAAGCCCTTCCATGGTAATGAATTGGGCTTTGGCATTGTTTTGAAGACTTTCCAGTACATAACACCCTGATATACCCAGGTTGGTGCCAATTTCAAGAAGGAGAGAGGGTTCGGTTTTTTTGGAAAGAAAATAAAGGAACTCGCACCATTTTTTACTTGACGCAGCGTTCTTACAAATATCTTTGACCATAGCAGTTTTGTCGGAACCGAAAATTTCGTAGGAAATTAAAGTTTCGTCCTGAAGCAGCTTAGTCCTATATTTTTCGCAATTCTGGAACGCCCGACGATCTTCATCTTCGAAATCACCGTTTTTGACCGTATTCAAGGCTGTTACGACCTTATGTAACGTACTGTTCTTGTACTGGGATATTTTCTCGAGTTCTTTTTTTTGGTTTAATCGGATACGGGCAATGGAGAGGTGTTTGTTGATTTTCTTTTCGATCATTTTAAAGCGTATTTAGGTACGAAAAACCTATAAAACAATAAACCTCTCTGTATGGCAGGCGCCCTCATCAGCTAAAGCCGATAGATTATTAATAGATTTGTCATCCGGACCTAGGGATGCCTTTTAAGTTCTTGTACCGTTTCTTATTACACCCTGGGCAAATCTCCTTCGCCCTTCAACGGCAGTTCCGATTTCCCCATCAAAAAGGTGTCGACGTGGTAAGCGGCTTGCCGACCTTCCGATATCGCCCACACGATGAGGGATTGGCCTCGCCTTTGGTCCCCCGCTGCGAATACGCCGGGTACATTGGTCATGTAGTTATCTTCGGTAGCCTTAATATTTGTTCTATTATCGGCTTCAAGGCCTAATTGCTCGGCGATGCTTGTTTCCGAGCCGGTAAATCCTAAGGCCAATAGGGCCAGTTCACACTTCCATTCCTTTTCGGTGCCTTTTACTTCTTTTAAGGTCATTCCTTTTTCAGAATCCTTGATCCATTCGACTTCCGAGGTGATTAATCCGGTTAAATTACCGTCATTATCCCCCACGAAGCGTTTGGTCGAAATACTAAAAAAACGTTCCGCACCTTCTTCATGCGACGAACTCGTACGCAAACGCATGGGCCAGAACGGCCAAGGCTGGCCCTCGGGACGTTCGGTACTGGCCATAGGCATGATTTCGAAATTAGATACTGATTTGGCACCCTGCCGAAACGAGGTACCGATACAGTCCGAACCGGTATCGCCGCCGCCGATAACGATCACATCTTTATCGGTGGCCAAGATTTCGTTTTCGAATGTAGTGGTACCATCGACCCTTCGGTTGTTTTGCGGGAGGAAATCCATCGCCTGTACAACGCCTTTCAGATCAGCACCTTCAATAGGCAGGTTTCTGCGAACGGTTGCGCCACCGCATAATACTATGGCATCGAAGTCGTTTTTCAGTTCCTCGGCCTTGATATCTTTCCCGACATGTACGTCGCATTGGAACAGGATGCCTTCCGCTTCCATAATTTGGGTCCTACGGTCGATAACATGTTTTTCCATCTTGAAATCGGGGATGCCGTATCGTAATAGGCCGCCTAGTTTTTCGTCCCGCTCGAAGACGGTCACCAAATGGCCGGCGCGGTTCAGTTGTTGTGCCGCGGCCAATCCTGCAGGGCCGGAGCCTACTACCGCCACTTTTTTGCCGGTCCTGGTTTCGGGCGGCTCGGGTTTTATCCATCCCTTTTTAAAGGCGGTCTCGGCGATATTCTTTTCGATGTTCTCGATAGTGACGGGATCTTCGTTTATCCCCAGCACACAGGATTCCTCACAGGGTGCGGGACACAATCTTCCCGTAAATTCCGGAAAATTGTTCGTGGAGTGCAAAATTTCGGAAGCTTTGTCCCACTTCCCCCGGTAAACGGCATCGTTAAAATCGGGGATCAAATTGCCCAAGGGGCATCCGCTATGGCAAAACGGAATACCGCAATCCATACAGCGTGCCCCTTGGTTTTGAAGTTCATTTTCATTCAGGGGTTGTTTAAATTCCTTATAGTTTTTTACGCGCTCCTCTACAGGGTCGTATGCCTCTACTTTTCTATCGAATTCCAAAAATCCTGTTATCTTTCCCATTGTTCGATTCTAAATTATTCTATTCTGAATTGGTATTTTTTAAATTTTAAAATATCACAAAGCACCTATAGATTTTGAAAATTATGACATTTACGGTGATTTGTGGATTTAGGTTCTTGAGCGTAACGGTCAAGTGTCTTTATGTGGTTTGCAACTTCTCTTCTTCCAATCGTATCAAGGCCTTTCTATATTCCTCCGGAAAAACTTTTACGAACTTTGGCAGACAATCTTCCCAATTTTCCAGAATTCGCTGTGCTAGCGGACTTAAGGTTGCATTGTAATGGCTTTCGATTAGATCTTTAAGCTGTTTGATGTCTTTATCCTCTGTGACGTCCAGCAAGTTTAAGGCCTCGGTATTGCAATTCTTCATAAAGGTCTTTTTCTCGTCGAAGACGTAAGCAATTCCGCCGCTCATTCCCGCACCGAAATTTCGGCCTACTTCGCCGAGTATAACGGCCACACCCCCGGTCATGTATTCACACCCGTGGTCTCCGATACCCTCGACGACGGCCTTGGCCCCTGAGTTCCTTACACAAAAACGCTCTCCGGCCTTACCGTTGATGTAGGCCCTACCGGCGGTCGCGCCATAAAGGGTGACATTACCGGTAATCACATTGTCCTCGGGTACAAGGGTCGAGCCTTCGGGTACCTTGACCACCAATTTGGCGCCTGAAAGACCCTTGCCTAAATAATCGTTGGTGTTACCATTTACGATCATGGTCAAACCTCTCGTGGCAAAGGCCCCGAAACTTTGCCCGGCAGAGCCGGTAAAGTTCAGTTTTAGGGTATTGATAGGTAAACCCTGCGCCCCGTACACTTTAGAAATTTCGTTACTGATGATGGCGCCTACTGCCCGGTCCGTATTCTTTATTGGAATGTCAAGGGTCAACTTTTCTTTTCGGAACAACGACGGATTGGCTTTCGCTATGATATCGAATTCGATTGATTGATCGATGTTGTGCTTTTGTTTTTGGGTATTATAAAATTTCGTGCCCGCAGGTACATCCACTTGATAAAGAATAGGGCTCAGGTCGATGCCCTTGGCCTTATAATGTTCGATGGCTTTTCTCCGGTCGAGTTTTTGGACTTGGCCTACCATTTCGTTGACGGTTCTGAAACCGAGCTGCGCCATGATTTCGCGAAGTTCCTGGGCTATAAAATACATGTAATTGACCACATGTTCGGGTTTTCCCTCGAACTTCTTGCGAAGTTCCGGGTTTTGCGTTGCGATACCCACAGGGCAGGTATTCAAATGGCAAACCCGCATCATGATACAACCTGAAGCCACCAAAGGGGCGGTCGAGAAACCGAATTCCTCCGCCCCCAGCAAACATGCAACCGCCACATCTCGGCCGGTCTTCAGTTGTCCGTCGCACTCCAAAACAATTCGATTGCGAAGGTCATTCAGTACCAAGGTCTGTTGGGCCTCGGCGACACCGAGTTCCCATGGGAGTCCCGCATGTTTTAAAGAAGTCAACGGAGAGGCACCGGTACCCCCGTCGAATCCGGAAATCAGTACCACATCGGCCTTGGCCTTCGAGACCCCCGCGGCAACGGTTCCTACCCCCACTTCAGACACCAATTTCACATTGATCCGAGCTTTTCGGTTGGCCGATTTCAGGTCGTAGATCAATTGTGACAGGTCTTCGATGGAGTATATATCGTGATGCGGGGGAGGGGAGATTAGCCCAACGTACGGGGTAGAATTCCGTGTCTTCGCAATGGCGGGGTTCACCTTCGGACCTGGCAGTTGCCCCCCTTCGCCGGGTTTGGCGCCTTGGGCCATCTTAATCTGTATCTCCTGGGCGTTGGTCAAATAATCGGAAGTTACACCGAAACGGCCGGATGCCACTTGTTTGATGGCAGAGTTTCGCCAGTCACCGGTCGCATTTCTATAAAATCGTTCGGCATCCTCACCCCCTTCGCCGGAGTTGCTCTTACCGCCGATACGGTTCATGGCAATGGCCAGATTTTCATGGGCTTCCTTGCTGATGGAGCCGTAAGACATTGCGCCCGTTTTAAAGCGTTTGACAATTTCGGTCCACGATTCGACCTCTTCCAAAGGTATCGGATCGTAGTTCGAAAACTCGAAGAGTCCTCGGATGGTCATCAGGTTTTTTGACTGTTCGTTGACCATGGCGGCATATTCCTTGTAGGTATTGGGCTCATTGCCCCGCACCGCTTTCTGTAATTTCGCAACCGAAAGGGGGTTGAACATATGCTTTTCGCCATTCCTTCTCCAACGGTATTCACCCCCGATTTCGAGATCAAGTGTCGCCGCGACCTCTTTTTTAGAAAAGGCATTGCTATGCCGTTTAGCAATTTCTTTTTCGATCTGGTAAAGGCCGATACCTTGAATTCGGGTAGGAGTGGATGGAAAATACTTCTCAACGACCTTGGTATTGATACCGACACACTCGAACAGTTGTGACCCACGGTAAGAATTCAAGGTAGAGATTCCGATTTTGTTCATCACTTTTAAAATACCCTTGCCGATGGCCATGTTGTAGTTTTTTACCGCCTCCTCAAAAGTGAACTCCGTAATATCGTGCTCCTCGATCTGTTCGCCGATGATCTCGTTGACCAAGTACGGATTGATGGCACTGGCCCCAAAGCCAAACAAAAGACAAAAATGGTGTACCTCCCTAGGCTCTGCGGATTCTACGATAATACTGAGTGCGTTTCTTTTGCCCAACCTTTGTAGGCCGCTGTTTACGTAGGAACAGGCCAGAAGTGCGGGAATGGGGGCCTGGTGCTTGTCAACGCCCCTATCCGAAAGGATAATGATATTGGCTCCTTGGTCTGCCTCGTTCGATGCCTGGTTTAAAATCGCTTCGAGCGCATCCTCGAGACCGTTATGTCCTTTTTCGACCTCATATAAGGTAGGGATGGATACCACTTTGTAGTCGGGACTCGCATCGTAATTTTTGATTTTGTCCAAATCTTCCTTGGAAATGACCGGGTTCTGTATCTTCAGTTTTCGGCAGTGCAGTTCCGAGAAATCGAAGATATTATGGTCGCTGCCCAAGGTCAGGCTAATATCTGTAATAAGCTCTTCGCGGATACCATCTAAAGGCGGATTGGTCACCTGCGCAAATAGTTGTTTAAAGTAGTTGTAAATCAGTTGCGGCCGTTCCGATAGCACGGCAATCGGGGTATCCGAACCCATAGATCCGATAGGTTCCTTGGCGTTTTTCCCCATAGGGAGGATGATGGTGTCAATATCCTCCAAAGTATAGCCGAAGACGGATTTGCGTTTTTCCAGTGTGGCTTCCCCCAAGAAAAGTGGACAATCGTTATAGGGGATGTTCTTTAGATGGACGAGATTATCGTCCAACCATTTTTTATAGGGATGGCGTTGGGCAATTTCCTCCTTAATTTCCTCGTCATTCACAATCCGGCCCTCTTCCATATTGACCAAGAACATTTTGCCCGGTTCCAACCGGCCGTGGAATTCAACGTTCTCCGGCGCGATTTCCATCACCCCGGTCTCCGAAGACATGATTACGTACCCGTCTTTGGTGACTGAATATCGTGAAGGGCGGAGTCCGTTCCGGTCCAAAAGCGCACCGATATAATTCCCGTCGGTAAAAGGGATGGAGGCTGGGCCGTCCCAAGGTTCCATCATACAGGAATGGTATTCGTAGAACGCTCTTTTTGCCTCGGACATATCGGGATTTTTCTCCCAAGCTTCCGGCACCAAAATCATCATTACCTCGGGCAAGGAACGGCCGGTCATTAAAAGGAGTTCGACCACCATATCCATTGTGGCGGAATCCGATTTTCCAGGGAGGATAATTGGCAGTATATTCTTGATTTCATCGCCGAACCAGTCGCTCTTCATCAGTTCCTCGCGCGAACGCATGCGGGATACATTGCCCCGTAGGGTGTTTATTTCCCCGTTGTGGCACATATACCGGAAAGGCTGGGCCAAATCCCAAGTCGGGAAGGTGTTCGTCGAGAATCGCTGGTGTACCAACGCGAGACGGGTAACCACACGTGGATCCATCAGGTCTTCGTAGTACAGGCTGATATCCTTAGGCATCAAAAGCCCCTTGAAGATGATGATCTCGGTAGATAAACTCGGTACATAGAAATATTGGCTCTCCGAAAGCTTGGAATCGATGATGGCATGT
Organism: uncultured Flavobacteriaceae bacterium; assembly: GCA_963734985.1. GTDB lineage: Bacteria > Bacteroidota > Bacteroidia > Flavobacteriales > Flavobacteriaceae > Pricia. Next base: position 563,464 of record CAVTJB010000001.1, on the reverse strand, counting down.
TCGGTGACCTTTCGGGCAATAAATAGTTTCAGGTTGAAATCGAACTCCTTTTGTTCTTCGTTTTCCTTGGCGATGAAGAGCTGCATCACGAAGGGTTCGGTCTCCATAGCGATACGGCCGGGGATAGAGCGGTTTACTGGAACCTCGCGCCATCCTAAAAGGCGTAGCCCTTGTTTTTTTATATTGGTCTCAAATAAGTCGATACAAAAATTCCGCTGGTTTTCCTTTTGGGGAAGAAACACGTTGCTAACCGCATATTGTCCAGGTTCCGGTAGTTCAAAGTCGCATACGGCCTGAAAGAAATCATGCGGAATATCGATAAGTATCCCCGCCCCGTCACCGGTCTTTCCGTCGGCACTGACGGCACCGCGATGTTCAAGTTTATGCAATATCTCCAACGCCTTGTGGATGATGTCATTCGATTTCTTTCCTTTTAAGCTACAGATAAATCCTGCGCCACAGTTGTCGTGTTCGAATTCCGGTAGGTAAAGCCCTTGTTTTTGTAATGTCATTGGATATGGTATTTCTTCAAAAATAACGATTTTGATAAATTTTTAGCAGTGATTTCCATTGAATTGAATATAAATCCAACGTTTGGAATTGAACGTTAAATTATATCCAATTATGGATTTTCACCATGGTAAATTTATCAGATTGATAAATTTACCCTATTTTCGGGAGTTCATAAAGTTTTTACAGGGGGTAAATGAAATGAATACTTGTTTTTTTTGGTTATAACCCTTGTTTTATGAGCGGTTCGTCAAAACTGGACTATTCTTTACCCAAGATACCCCCATAATTATCAGGGTTGTGTTAAAATGGAAGTTCATAGGTAGTTAAGCATTGGCACCCACTTCGTGTATTTATTCGGAGCTGAGTCGAAGCGTCTTCCCTCTTAATTGCTCAAAATGCTCCGTGAGATTACAATCTTCTGAATCTCTGAAGTGCCTTCATAAATTTGGGTGATTTTGGCATCGCGCATCAGGCGTTCGACATGGTAATCCTTAACATAACCGTTACCGCCATGGATTTGTACGGCCTCAACGGTTATATCCATAGCAACTTGGGAGGCATATAATTTGGCCATGGCTCCCGATAGGTCGTAATTCTTGCCATGGTCCTTTTCCCAGGCCGCTTTGTAGACCAGATAGCGGGCCGCCTCGATTTGGGTGTGCATATCCGCCAACTTAAAGGCAATGGCCTGATGGTTAGCAATTTCTGTGCCAAAGGCTTTCCGCTCCTTCGAATATCGTAGGGCGAGCTCATAGGCGCCGGCGGCGATACCCAATGCCTGGGCGGCAATTCCTATCCGTCCGCCGGCCAAGGTTTTCATGGCGAACTTAAAGCCGAAGCCATCCTCGCCGATACGGTTCTCCTTGGGTACCTTGACATCGTTAAATATCAGTGAATGGGTGTCGCTGGCGCGGATGCCCATTTTGTTTTCTTTGGGTCCGATTTCGAAACCTTTCATCTCTTTTTCCACAATCAGGGCGTTGATGCCCTTGTAGCCCTTTTCCTTGTCCGTCTGCGCAATGACCAGATATACTTCGGCGGAACTGCCGTTGGTAATCCAATTCTTCGTTCCGTTCAGAATGTAATGGTCTCCCTTATCGATGGCCGTAGTCTTCTGGGAAGTAGCATCACTGCCCGCCTCGGGTTCGGACAGGCCGAAGGCGCCTATGATTTCCCCAGAGGCCAAGCGGGTGAGGTATTTCTGTTTTTGTTCCTCGGTACCGAATGTTTCAATACCCCAACATACGAGGGAATTGTTTACCGACACCACCACAGAGGCCGAGGCATCGATCTTGGAAAGTTCTTCCATGGCAATAACATAGGATAGGGTGTCCATACCGCTGCCATTATATTTTGTATCGGTCATCATCCCCATAAATCCCAATTCCCCTAATTTCTTGATCTGTTCGGTGGGGAATTTTTGTGCATCGTCCCTTTCGATGACGCCGGGTAACAATTCGTTCTGGGCAAAATCCCGGGCCGCCTGTTGTATCATGAGATGTTCTTCCGATAGTGAGAAATCCATAATTTGTGTTTTTTGGCTTCCTGCAAAGATAAGGTTATGTAACAGAATGCTTTTTATCCTATATCAAATTTTTATATTTGTCCGAACCTAATCCGTCCATGAAAGAGCTACTCAACGCCTACGAGAAAAAACCCCCGGAAATCGTCTTTAACTGGAGGGATCCCGAAACGGAGGCCGAGGGCTGGGCGGTCATCAATTCCCTCCGTGGCGGAGCCGCCGGAGGGGGAACTCGAATGCGCAAGGGGTTGGATATGAACGAGGTACTGTCGTTGGCCAAGACCATGGAGGTGAAATTTACCGTCTCGGGCCCCCCGATCGGCGGGGCTAAATCGGGTATCAATTTCGACCCTCATGATCCCAGAAAGAAAGGGGTGCTGGAACGGTGGTACCATGCCGTATCGCCGTTGTTGAAAAGTTATTATGGTACCGGGGGCGATCTCAACGTCGACGAAATCTTCGAAGTGATTCCCATAACCGAGGATGCGGGGGTATGGCATCCGCAGGAAGGCGTTTTTAACGGACACTTCAAGCCTACCGAGGCCGATAAAATAAACCGAATCGGCCAACTGAGATTGGGCGTGGTCAAAGCCCTGGAAAGCCCTAGCTATTCGCCCGATACTTCCCGAAAATATACGGTGGCCGATATGATAACCGGTTTTGGTGTGGCCGAGGCCGTACGGCACTATTATGATATTTTTGGGGGCAACGTGATGGGGAAACGGGCGGTAGTACAGGGCTTCGGGAATGTTGGTGGCGCGGCGGCCTTCTACCTATCTCGAATGGGCGCGAAGATTGTGGGCATTATAGATCGGGTAGGCGGGGTAATCCATGAAGATGGCTTTACTTTGGAAGAAATACGGTCTTACTTTTTAAACCGAAAAGGAAATACGCTCATGGCCCTTGCCGATGAAATGATACCTTATAATGAAATCAACCAACGCATCTGGAATCTGCACACCGATATATTCGCCCCCTGTGCGGCCTCGAGGTTGGTCGCCAAGGAACAGATCAGTCGTATGATCGACAATGGATTGGAGGTTGTATCTTGCGGGGCGAACGTGCCCTTTGCGGACCAGGAGATTTTTTTCGGTCCGATTATGGAGTACACCGACGAAAGGATCAGTTTGATCCCCGATTTTATTTCTAACTGCGGAATGGCCCGGGTGTTCGCCTATTTTATGGAAAAAAAGGTAGGCATGGACGATGAATTGATATTTAATGATACGTCCGATACTATAAGAATGGCAATTTTGAATATCTTTAAACAAAATACATCAAAACGGAATATCAGCCGAACCGGATTTGAGATTGCACTAAAACAATTAATTTAAGACCCAAAGGGGGTAAATAAAAACCGATCGAGTATGGAGACCATTATTATCATTGTATTTGTTGTGGGCTATCTGGCGATAACCATGGAGCATAACCTGAAAATTGATAAGCTCATTCCGGCACTGGCCATGATGGCTCTTCTTTGGGCTATTATCGCACTTGCGAACATGCCGGTATTCGAAGTTAATACGGATCTCAAAGAGTTAGAACCGACCAATATTGATGATATACTCTTGCATCACATGGGTAAGACCGCCGAAATATTGGTGTTCCTTCTAGGCGCGATGACCATTGTAGAGATTATCGACTATTTTGATGGTTTTGCCACAATTAAGGGATATATTAAAACAAAGAGCAAACGCAAGTTGTTATGGCTTTTTTCCATTTTGGCCTTTGTGCTTTCCGCGATTATCGATAACCTGACTGCTACCATCGTGTTGGTAACCATACTACAAAAGGTGGTAAACGAACGGGAAACCCGCCTCTGGTTCGCTGGGCTTATCATCATAGCCGCCAACGCAGGGGGCGCCTGGTCTCCTATAGGCGATGTGACCACCACCATGCTTTGGATAGGCAACAAGGTTACGGCCCCAGTGCTTATAGAGCATGTCTTGATACCTTCAATAGTCTGCATGGTGGTACCCGCTTTTGTGGCCAGCAGGAATAGTGCCTTCCAAGGGAATATCGTTAGCGATGTGGATGAAGTTGATATTCCGAAGACGGAATTCGGTTCTACCATGTTATATCTCGGCCTCGGCGCCATCGTTTTTGTACCTTTCTTCAAAACGATCACACATTTGCCTCCCTATGTCGGTATGATGCTTTCTTTGGCCCTTGTCGCCACTTTTGCCGAGATCTATAGCAGTTCAAAGTTCAGTATTTCCAATGTGGAGGGGGAAGGGGACGATACCGTGGGGCACCATAGTCCCGTACATGCTTCCCTATCCAAGATAGAAATGCCCAGTATTCTATTTTTCTTAGGCATACTGCTTGCGGTGGCTGCACTGGAATCTTTAGGGATGCTCTTTCACTTTGCAGAAAGTCTTGAGGAAAATTTGCCCATGCTCGGTACCGAATCGCATGGGGAGCTGGTATCGGATCTTGTAGTTCTTATTTTGGGCATTGGTTCTGCGGTAATCGATAATGTTCCTTTAGTGGCGGCCAGTATGGGGATGTTCTCGGTACCGATAGATGATCCGGTTTGGCATTTTATCGCCTATTCTGCCGGAACGGGCGGAAGTATGCTGATTATCGGCTCTGCGGCAGGTGTTGTCGCTATGGGCATGGAAAAAATCGATTTCTTTTGGTACTTAAGGAAGATAGCTTGGTTGGCTTTTCTCGGATTCATTGCCGGTGCGGCCTCTTTTGCATTAATTAGAAATTTCATGTTAAACGCATAATTTTATCGACAAACTACCGTTATAGAGGCAACACCGAACTCGTTTATATAATCAAAGAATTCTATGATGCTATTTCAAGATGCGGCACAAAACCCTCAGATGGGGGATGTTATGTCGGAAGAAAAGACCCTTTCTGTAATCGATCTTATTTTTGACGGCGGAACGGGAAGTGTACTTATTATCACTGTGCTGTTTATTTTGCTTTTTGTGGCGTTGTACATTTATTTCGAACGGCTGTTCGCAATCAAGGCGGCTTCGAAAATAGATAGCAATTTCATGAACCAAATTCGCGATTATGTGACCAGCGGGAAGCTGGAAGCGGCCAAAATGCTATGCGCCCAGACCGATTCTCCCGTGGCCCGGTTAACGGAAAAAGGAGTTTCCCGCATCGGAAAACCGCTTGATGATATCAACACGGCCATAGAGAATGCGGGTACCCTGGAGGTCTACAAGCTTGAAAAAAACGTAAGTATTCTGGCGACTGTCGCCGGGGCCGCACCCATGATCGGATTCCTCGGAACGGTAATCGGTATGATAATCGCCTTCCACGAAATGGCGTCAAGCGGTGGTCAGGCCGAAATGGGCTCTTTGGCATCCGGTATCTACACGGCCATGACCACTACGGTGGCCGGGCTTATAGTAGGCATCATCGCCTACATCGGCTATAACCATATCGTCAACCGAACCGATAAGGTCGTACATAAGATGGAGGCCAATGCCGTTGAGTTTCTAGATCTGTTGAACGAACCTCTATAGAAAGGAAGAAAGAGAAAAGACTGTGCAACGGAGACTTTGACTGATAATTTTTTAATATCATACCAATAGGGTCTTCTTTCTCTGTTCTAAAACCCAAGGTGGAATACTATGAGAACGCTTCGGAAGAAAACTAAGCTCTTAAAAAATTAGATAGACGGTGAAATTAAAAGGAAGAAATAAGGTGAGTCCCGATTTTAGCATGTCTTCGATGACGGATATCGTTTTTCTGTTATTGATATTTTTTATGCTAACGGCGAACTCTCCCAATGCGTTGGATCTGTTGTTGCCCAAGGCGAAAGGAAAATCCACGAACACCCAGAACGTATCGGTAAGTATCGATAAAAACCTGAACTATTTTGTGAATAACGAACAGATTAACGGAGCTTATATAGAAACGGAACTGAAAAAGGCGCTGGAAGGGAAAGATAAACCGACCATTATTTTAAGGGCGGAGGAAAGCGTGGCCATCAAAGAAGCGGTTAACGTAATGGATATCGCCAACCGGAACAATTATAAAGTAATCCTGGCCGTGCGACCAAATTAACGCCTTTATATTCGCGATGTACAGGAAACGTCAGGCCGACGGACCAAAGTTTTTATAGCAATCCCCAATTATTAAAGAGACCCTCTTAAATCGAATAGGCAGCATGCCATATCTTGACACGAGACACAAAAAGAAATCCTTCACGCTGACCACTTTTCTTTTAAGTGCGCTGCTGCTGATATTGTTCTATATCGGCATGACCTATATGGACCCTCCCATCGAAAACGGAATTACCGTTAATTTCGGGAGCACAGATTTTGGTGCTGGAAATGTACAGCCTAAGGAAAAGATACGTTCCGAACCGATGAAGACTCCTCCGGTTGAACCGGTGAAACAAGAGGAAGAAGTGGTAGAGGAAGTAGTCGAAGAGGAGGTTGTCGAAGAGGAAGTGCCCGAAGAAAACGTGGCCGAGGAAGTTCCTGCCGAAAAAGTCCTTACCCAAGAAAAGGAGGAAGCCATCAAGATCAAAAAAGCGGAAGAAGCCAAAAAGAAGGTCGAAGATGCCAAAAGGGCGGCCCAGAAAAAGGCCGAGGCGGAAGCACAAAAGAAAAAAGTGGAAGCGGCGCGGATAGCCCAACAAAAGAGGGAGGCGGAAGAAAAGGCCAGACAAGAACAGGAGGCCAAAAAGAAAAAATTGGACGAATTGATGGGTGGCCTCAACAAATCCGACGGAACGGCGTCAGGTTCCGAGGGCGATGACGATAGGGCAGGTGATAAGGGTTCGCCCGATGGTGACCCCTATGCCACGAGTTACTACGGTAGTCCCGGTTCCGGAAGCGGTACGGGGGGTTACGGACTGAACGGCCGCTCTTTGGCCAGCAAGGGCAAAGTCAAGCAAGATTGCAACGAAGAGGGCCGCGTAGTGGTCAAGATCGTGGTCGATAGAAGCGGCAACGTCGTCAGTGCACAGCCAGGGGTGAAAGGCACGACCAATAACAGTCCCTGCCTTTTAGATCCCGCTAAAAAGACCGCATTCAAGCACAAATGGAACTCAGATAGCAATGCGCCCAGCCAGCAGGTCGGGTTCGTTGTGGTTAATTTCAAATTAGGAGAGTGACCTACCGGCAGACCTTGGATTGGATGTTCGCCCAACTTCCGATGTACCAGCAAAAGGGAGCATCTGCCTATAAAGCTAAATTGGACAATACCATTGCCTTCGCCGCTTATCTGGACCATCCCGAAAATAAATTCAAGAGCATCCATGTGGGGGGCACCAACGGAAAGGGCTCAAGTAGCCATATGCTGGCATCCGTCCTGCAGGAAGCAGGCTATAAAACGGGACTCTATACTTCCCCGCACCTAAAGGATTTCCGGGAACGCATCCGGATCGACGGCCGGATGGTAGATACTGATTTTGTCGTCGATTTCATCCAAACGAATCAATCCTTCTTCGAGCAACGAAAGCTCTCCTTCTTTGAAATGAGCGTGGGAATGGCTTTCGACTATTTCGCCCGTGAAAAGGTCGATATAGCGGTCGTCGAAGTCGGATTGGGCGGAAGATTGGATTCCACCAATATCATTGTTCCCGAAGTATCCCTCATTACCAACATCGGATACGACCATGTCGAGATGCTAGGCGATACCTTGGAGAAAATAGCCTTTGAAAAAGCGGGGATCATTAAGCAAAATGTTCCCATTGTTATCAGTGAATACCAGAAAGAGACCGCCGAAACTTTCGAGACTGTTGCCCAGTCCAAAAACGCGCCTTTGATTTATGCAGACCCGCCAATGCAACCGATCGGGCAAGTGCAAAAAGCCTACAGAACCTCTCTTTTGGGGGACTATCAAGTGAAAAATGTCAAAGGGGTAGTCGCCGTTTTGAGGCAGCTTAAGAATTTTGAAATCAAGGAAGAACATGTAGTACGGGGACTCCAAAACGTAACCCAAAACACAGGGTTGATGGGAAGGTGGCAACTATTGCGAAAAGAACCTACCGTAATATGCGATACCGCGCACAATAGCGAAGGTCTGGCTTTGGTTCTTCAGCAAATACGGCAGCAGAATTTCCAAAAACTCCATATTGTTCTGGGTTTTGTTAAAGGCAAAAATCTAGACGTGATTTTGCCGTTGTTTCCGAAGAAGGCCGACTACTATTTTTGTAAGCCCGATATTCCAAGAGGCTTGAATTTTCAGGTGCTACAGGAAAAAGCAATAACACACGGATTACTTGGAAAAACCTTTGCATCGGTTTCAAAGGCTTATGAAGCAGCCTTGAAAAATGCCCATATCGCTGACTTTATTTTTATTGGCGGAAGTACGTTTACCGTTGCCGAAGTAGTTTAAGATTCCGTTTATACCTGTTTTGTTCCGAATTTAAGGAAACTGATCTCTATCCTTGCCTAGCTTCTGCAAATTTCTTCTTTGGATGTTTGGGTTATTTATAGGCTCATCATGGGTAAAGACGACTCTCTGAAACTCCCCATTATCATTAACCTTAAAGGAAACCAGCTCCATATACATGTGCATATTTTAGTTGGGCAAATCGGGTTGCGGATCTGTCATCTCCCCTGATTTTGATGGGACAGTGAGTGATTTCGATGAACCCTCCTCCTGGGAAGTCCGGTTCAAGGAGTCGGTTGCTATTTTTGTCATTTTTTCCTTTATGCGGGATTTCATCGTTTCATTAGCAACTTGGGGGCACATTTCATCTACATGATCCCATGCCCTACTAGGGGTTAGGCGCGATCCGGAAGCAATCGCAATGGATATTTGCAAAGCTACGTCGGCCTCAAGGTTCACGGACCAGCTTTCTACCAAATAATCTCCGGATTCATGGGAATAATAGCAATCCGAATCCCAGACGTAAACGTTCATTTGCAACATCCCGTTTTCATTTCCTGTGTTTGCTGATGCCTCGTATTCTATGTGTACCCCATGAGTTTGGGGGTCGTCATCGGTGTGGTAGCTATGCAACTCTAAAAAGCCTTCAAATGCCAAAAAGGTGCTAATTTTCGCTACAAAGGAAAAGTTTAATCACATCACTTTCTAGGGCAAAAAAATTTATGTGAGTTCACCATTATCCTCACCTAAAACTAAAAGAAATATTTACCGAGAGGAGGTAGAAATGGAATGTTGGCAGAAAATCCCGTATATCTAACGGGAATTAAAGCATAAAGGGTAGAATAACCCTTTAAATCCAGAAGTCGAGAGAGGTTGGTTGCCCTTAATTGGCTGATTATGAGGACACAGTCCTTAGGCTTTTGTAAAGCTTTGATGGCTTACTGTGCCATTTCTTTAGGGGGTTCTCGCCTTAGATCGCTTCGGCCGTAGTGTGATATGGATCAAGATATTCGATCACTCGATGGGGGCTTTTGAAGAAAAGCTGGTATGTCTCCGGGTACGCTACCCCATATTTTCCACTTTATCTTTGGTTGAACCTACGTAGAAAGGGTTCAAATATTTAGGAATATCAACAGGAAAGTAGAAGGTTATCAAAAGTAAAAAATCCCCGAACATTTAATGATAGGGGATTTTAGTGGGCAATGAGGGATTCGAACCTTATCTCACAATCCCAAACATAGCGTAACTTCTGCTATTGTTCACTCCTCATGTTGACGATTTGTGAACTACTTACGATATAACTATTCAGTAAATGCTCTCGAATAAAGACAAAGATATATAATTTGAACTATCATTCTGTCTCAAAAACTCATTTAACAGTCGTTAGTTTCTCTATATTTTGAAAATATTCAAATACAACTACACGAATACGTTTCCCGTAAGGTGAGGTTTTGAGACAGCCTGTCGTGTTTTTGTAAGTGAGCCGTTGCGTGTCTCGGCACGGACCATTAAAAGTATAAAACTGCGCTGGAAAATTCCGCAGGAATTTTCCAGATGAGAACAGACGAAGCAATGGCTTATACACGGTGTTGAACTAAACCTAAAGGTAGCTTCAAGAAAAAACCCTTCACTACCTTTAAGTATTGTTCAATCCTCAAGATGTAAATTATGAAAAAAAAGTAGTACCCTGATCGAACGGGCGTGTAAAATGGTCCCGGAGTTCGCTATCGACTACCGTAAGCTGGAGCGTTCGGTCGAACTGTCCGGCAAGAGCCAAAGTACCCTTTCCAATTATGCGCGCTGTCTTTCCCATATGGTCCTGCATTTTGGCCGTAGTCCTTTGGAGTTGGACAGGGAGCAGGTACTGGACTATCTGCACTACCAAAAAAGGCGGCACAAAACTCCATCGGACAGTTTTTTCAAGCATACCGTTTATGGCCTCCGCTATCTGTACCGCATCTATGATCTGCCCGAGCACCGGGTAGCACTGCCCTCGATAGAACGGCCGAAGAAACTACCGGTAGTACTGAGCAGGGAAGAAGTAAGGCTGCTTTTGAAAACACCCAAGCTACAGAAGCACCGTTTGCTATTGGCGCTGCTCTACGGCTGTGGACTTCGCAATGCGGAGCTGCGCAACCTGCATACCAAGGATGTGGACATGGACAGGAAACAGCTCCATATCCGTCAGGGCAAGGGCCGCAAGGACCGCTATGTTCCGCTTTGCGATCTGCTCGTACGCGGTATACGGATCTACCTGTCGGCGGAGCGTCCGGTACAATGGCTTTTTAATGGCAATGACAAATCGGGCACGCCCGTCGGCCTGTCGCCCAATGGGGTGCAATGGGTAGTGAAACAGGCCGGGCAACATAGCGGTATCCTAAAACAGGTGACCACCCACAGCCTTCGCCATACCTATGCCACGCATCTATTGGAAATGGGTATGGACATCATGGGCCTGAAGGACCTTCTGGGCCATGTGGACATCCAGACAACGATGGTGTACCTGCACGTATCACAGCGCTGCGAAAGAGCTGTTTTCAGTCCCTTGGAAAAGCTGTACGCACAGTAATGGCACGCCCCTTATATCAGGTGGCGGATGTATTGGAACGTAATGTAGGCTCGTTATCGGAGTATACCGTCAATACCTGGCAACTGCGTACCCTGCACGCACTTCGCAAATGCAGGACCCCGGCGCTAGGCGGTCATATGGACCGTTGCAACAAACCGGAGTGTAGGCAGCTGCACCCGAGCTACAACAGCTGCCGCAACCGTCATTGTCCAAAATGCCAAGGACATAAGCGCGAAGAGTGGATACGGGCACGGGAAAGGGAACTGCTCGACGTACCCTATTTCCATGTGGTGTTCACCCTACCGGACACGCTGAACCGGCTCTGCCTATACGCAGTTGTACACTATATTGTTCAAGACCGCATGGAGCGTTTTACAAGGTTTTGGTGCCAACCCAAAGTTCCTCGGGGCCGGTATGGGCATGGTCGCCATACTGCACACTTGGGGGCAGAACCTGAGCCTGCACCCACATCTGCACTGCATCGTTCCCGGCGGAGGTATTACCGCCAACGGAAAATGGAAGTATGGAAAAAGCAAGGGCAAGTACCTATTCCCGGTAAAGGCAATGGGCAAGGCCTTCAGGGCACGCTTCGTGGAAAGTCTCAGGAAGGGGTTCGACCGACCACGGTCATTCTATGACAAACTCTTCGCCAAGGATTGGGTCGTGTATGCCAAACGCCCGTTTGCAAACCCTAAATATGTCGTGGAATACTTAGGGCGCTATACCCATAAGATAGCGATCAGCGATCACAGGATACGATCCCTTGCCGATGGCCGGGTAACTTTTACCGCCAAGGATTACAGAAAAGGCGGTGCAAGGCGGGCACCAAGTTTAAGTGATGAGGAGTTCATCAGGCGTTTCAGTCTGCACGTTCTGCCCAAGGGTTTTGTGCGTATACGCCACTATGGTATCCTGAGCAGTAGCAGGAAGGGAACGATACTGCCTCTGCTCATGGCAGAAATGGGGCAACCACCACCAAAACAAGAATCACCGCCGATCTTACACCGAAGGTGCCCTAGGTGCAAAAAAGGCATTTTGGTAACGGTGTTTACGTTCGATAGCAGAGGACCGCCCGAACATTGGGCCAATAAAGTGGAACGACAAGATAGAAACTCCCAAATCGCAACGGCGTAATGGCCGTAGAGGAAACCTATGGCCCAAAGTGACCGTTTTTGATAAAAAGTGCCTACCGGCAATAGAAATTCAAGGCTCCGGATAACAAAAAGCATCCGAACGGAATCAAAAACACGGTAATTGCAAAAGCACCCATCGAGGTGCCACTCAAAACCACTCAATAAACCCATATCAAAGTGCATAGCAACGGCAGATCAGCCGGTGTAGTTCAACACCGCGTTCATGTTGGGTCGTACCGACCGCACGAACGCTTAGTTATTGGCAACTGGCTTTTCATTCAGTTCAATTGTCTTTTGAAACTACAAAACAAGAAGTTCTGCATTGTGTCAAAAGGTGTTAAATGGTCTTCTGTAATACACTTTATTTTGTCAAATCCGTTTTTTAATTCAGTCGTTAATTCTTCTTCGTTGTATTGTTTTATTTCTAGACCACTACATTTTTCAGGCCCATTTTTTGAAAAGGTTCCGATTGTCAAGAATCCGTTTACAGAATTTCTTGCAGTTTCCATATATTTTTTTATTTGGTCAGTCGTTGTCAGAAAATGAAACGTTGCTCTGTCGTGCCAAACATCAAAAGTCATATTTGGTTCAAATTCTGTAATGTCGCTTACAATCCAATTTACTTTATTTGCTTTTTCTCCAAGTCGGTTTTTTGCTTTTTCAAGTGATTTAGAAGAAATGTCAAGTACAGTAATATTTTCAAATCCTTCGTCAAGCAAGTAATCCACAAGTTTACTGTCTCCACCGCCAATATCTATTATTTTCGCAGTTTTATTTAGTCCGAATGAATGTATAAATTCAAGCGAAGTTTTCGGCAATTCTTGAGTCCAACTTACTTGGTTTGGGTTTTTAGTCTCATAAACTGTTTCCCAATGTTTCTTTCTGTCTAATTTCATTGTGGTGTTCGTATTTTCAGCTTCCAACTAACGTCATATTTTAATTACTGGTATTCAAGGCATTACCAAATCCGACGTCTTCCGGTCTGAGCTCGAATTTAGCTATATTCTTTTTGATCCTGTTTACGAGCTTCAATTTTCTCTTTTGGTCCAGGAAGAGATATTCCGTTGGTGGGCGGTAGGGGATTCCCTTGACCAGCATGTTCCAGATGATCACGGCCAGTTTTCTTGCCGTGGCGCTTACCGCGGTCGCCCTGCCCTTTTTGTAGTTGATCCTTTTGAAGAAATCGCTCAGGTGCCCTTCCTTAAGATTGCCTATTGAGTTCGCCGCAAGGCGAAAGGCTATCTTCAGTCTGCCGCTGCCCTTGGGCAGGTGGTGCCCGAGAACCTTCCCGCCCGATATTCTGTTGTTGGGCGCCAGTCTGAGCCAAGATGTGAACTGTTTGGCACTGCCGAACTTTTTGATTCCTTCCGGCCCTATCTCGCTTATGATCGCCATTATGGTGGCATCGTTGACCCCTTCTATTGCCATCAGGTCCACGCCCTCGAAGTATTGATAGGAAACCTGGTTCATGTCCACTCCCCTTACCGTGTTCTTGTTCTTTCTTTTATGGGGTTTTTCACTGGGGATGTGCTGCTTTTTGTCACCGTCATTATCTATGACTTCCTCCAAGTGTTTTTTGATCTGTTCGTCCACTTGGGCGATCTGGTCCTGTAGGTGGAGGTAGGTCGCCCATTCTTGCCTTAGGGCGAAAAAATGGTCGTCCCTGCCATTGTACTGGAGGGCCTTCGCTATTTCCGACTCCGGTTTCCGGCAGTTGTAGTGCCTGTGTCCGGCCAGTTCCTTTCCGCTGGTCTGTCCGCCTATGAGGTCCGTGATGATCTTGGTGCCCGTGAGCCCCGTGATGTCTCTGACCACGACGTCCAGCCTCATGTTCATCAGCCGTAGGTGCTTCTGTACCTTGAGTACCGTCCTGGCGGATTGTTCAAGGATGCCCTGGCGGTGCCTCGAATAGGTCCTGACAATGTCGGTTACGGGATCCGGCAGGAAACTGCCGGTGAGCAGACCCAGGGTATGGAGCTTCTGGATCCATTGGCAATCCTTGATATCGGTCTTCTTTCCCTTGATATTCTTGGTCTGCTGTCCATTGACCAGTATGACCTCGAAGCCGAATGCCGTCAACGAAGAGAACAGGTTCTGCCAATAGGTTCCGGTACTTTCCATGGCAACTGTCTCCACACGGTGTTTCTCCAGCCAGAGGCACAGTCCGTAATTGTCATCGCTATAGACCCCGAACTCCTTTACGTCCTGCGCATTTTGGCCCACCGCCGCCCAATGGCTCTTGCTTCCGATGTCGATCCCGGCGGCATTGGGATTGGCCACTTCCAACGAAATTTTCTTTTTGCCCATGATATGAACTTTTTAGGTTGATAAAAAGCCCCAAGGGATGCAACTACGTATTTTGAAATTATTCCAATCGGGATTGCCACAGGGGGCATCGCCATTCAACTCGAACCCAAGTAAGGGAGGTATGTATCCCTTACTTTTTGCATCCGGACCTTGATTGCGCTCGGGCTTTTTCCGCACCACTGCTGAAACCGGCCTTGACAAGGAGCATAGCCTAAAGGTACGCCCGTTAGCTCAAAAACTCAACTGGTTTTTCTGGTAGGAAGATTGTTGCCAACGTGTTTGTATATGAGCTGTGGCGCGTTTCGGCACAGCCCTTTCCTGATAAAAACTGACTTTGGAAAATCCGCAGGATTTTCCAAGTGTGGACTGACCAAGCCATAGCTTATATACGGTGTGTGCGCCCAGCATGGGCATCTTTTATTTATCGAAAGATAAATAATTCATCTAGAGGGTGCAAGTCCCTTATGGGCGGGGGTAACGCTTCGAACCATTAGTAAGTCGCAAGCTGGTTTATCGTGAGATATGCAGTGAAGGAAGCGAGACTACAAATTCTGGTACTGAGGAACACGAACTGTATATGAGGCTGTTAGGTTGGATAAGCAAGCACATCATTGCGACGTCCAAAACTCCTTTTTTATAAGGGAGAAACCGAAACAGTAGATCCGGCAGGGATCAGAAGAAAGAAGATGCCATTACCTGGGGAGGTCTCCCAAGCTACGTGTAGCTCTATGGAGAAGTCAGCAGAGGTCAGTGTGTCACGAACAAAGTATGGAAATACTTTGGAACTGTTTAAATGATGAGGGTAGGCCCCTCGGAGTCGGCGTTCAGGCGCAGGCCCCAAACCACCTTTATGTTGCTGGACTTAAAAGGTTCGGTGAGAAGCGATAAAGGAAAAGGCATCCATAAAGATGTCAGGTACGTAATAGAGAGACGAACGAAAGTGAACTATTGAAGAAGCGTCGAAAGCTGATTAGATGATGTCGAAACCAAGGTCTTGACTTTGCTTTGGGATAAATGGAAGGGAAACCTGATTACTGCTTCCGTGGCGTCCGGCGTAAAGATAGCGTGAATCTACTACAGGCATTTAAACGGAACGTGAGAACGTGTCGTTCCGATGTTAAGGGAAACCCTCAAGTGGAAGACCCACAAGAGCAAAAGTACCGATGCGGGGCACGCGGGCGGAACATCTCGTAGTAGCGATGAAGTCTCTGTAATGGAGGTGGAGCAAAGGGGATGTATTATTCAGTTTTATCACAAAGAAAACTATGGTTGATCCATAGGAGGTACTGAAATGATCAAAACAAAACCATTTAGTATTTCAAAGCTTGTCGTACAGAAAGCCTACGAGCGGGTAAAACAAAACCGTGGTAGTGCCGGAGTGGACGGCTTGAGCTTGGAAGATTTCGAAGAGGATCGCAGGAACCACCTATACCGATTATGGAATAGGATGAGCTCTGGCAGTTATATGCCTTCCCCTGTATTAGAGGTAGGAATACCAAAGAAAGGAGGAGGTGTGCGGCCGCTTGGCATACCCACCGTAACCGACCGTATTGCGCAAATGGTGGTCACTCTGAGTCTGGAGCCGAAGTTGGACCGCATATTTCATAAGGATTCCTATGGATACCGTCCCAACAAGAGTGCAAAGGAAGCAGTGGGGGTAACGAGGCAAAGATGTTGGAAGTACGACTGGGTTTTAGATCTTGATATCAAGGGATTCTTTGACAATATTCCACATGAGCTGCTGATGAAAGCAGTGCGAAAACACACTAATTGCAAATGGATCTTGCTTTACATTGAAAGGTGGCTTAAAACACCTGTAAAGAAATCCGATGGTACTCTGGCAGAAAGAACAAAAGGTACCCCGCAAGGAGCTGTTGTCAGCCCATTGCTGGCCAACCTTTTCTTACATTACTGTATGGATGAATGGTTACGGATAAAATATCCGGACTGTCCGTTCGAGAGATATGCCGATGATGGTGTGGTACACTGCAAAACAGAAGCACAGGCGCGGGAATTAAGGGAGAGTCTGGAAGAAAGATTGAAGGCCTGCGGACTAGAACTCCATCCGGAGAAAACGAAGATCGTTTACTGTGGCAAGGAGCGTAGAAATCAATTCTATCCAATTATTGCATTTGATTTTCTGGGGTATACGTTCAGAAGACGAAAAGCCAGAAGAAAGGAAGGAGGTTACTTTACCAGCTTTCAGCCGGCTATAAGCAATAAGGCCAAAGTGGCGATACGCAATAAAATGCGTTCGTGGAAGCTTCACAGAAAAGGAGGCAGTGATTTGAAAAGACTAGCTTCCATTCTCAACCCAGTCCTTAGGGGCTGGATCAATTACTATGGAGCTTATTACAAATCTGAGCTCTACAAAGTGTTGCGTCATATGAATACGCTACTGGTAAGATGGGCCACTCGGAAATACAAACGGCTACGAAGACAAAAAGTCAAAGCAATAAGATGGTTGGCGGAGATCTCAAAAAGAAATCCAAATCTGTTTGAGCATTGGCGTTATGGAGTCAAGCCGCTGGTTGAATAATAACAGCCGTGTAAAGGGAGATCTTTACGCACGGTTGTGTGAGAGGTTCGGGCTGAAATGCCCTTATCTACTCGACTAGTACTTATTGCAACGAGCTGTGAATAGATACCACAGAGGTCTCACAAATAAGGAAGGACCGAACGTAAATTGGTTTTCAATTCGGGATGGAATGCGTTTTTGCATAGCCACCCGAAACGGAAACGGGTAAACACCAAGTAAACCAAGAATGATTGAACAAGTAGTACACCCTTACAACCTACAAAAAGCCCTGAAACGAGTTATCGTCAACAAGGGCAGCGCGGGAATCGACGGCAAGAAAACGACAGGCCTCACGGAATACTTCCGTGCGCATAAACCGCAACTACTGCTATCGGTACAACAGGGAACCTATAGACCTCAAGCCATTCTTGGCGTCGGAATTCCGAAAGGCAATGGTAAAACACGCCTTTTAGGTATTGCAACAGTAACCGACAGGTTACTCCAACAAGCGGTATCACAAGTGCTGATGCCCAAGTACGAGCCTGAATTTAGCGTTCATAGCTACGGTTTTCGCCCCAATAAAAGTGCACGCCAAGCAGTTGGCAAAGCTTTGGAACATATCCATGAGGGTTACGACTACATTGTAGATATTGACCTAAGGGCATTCTTCGACGAGGTAGACCATTGCCTACTTCTTAACCTATTGTACCAAAAGGTAAAATGCCCGACAACCCTTGGACTGATACGTAAGTGGTTACGAGCCCCGGTACAGATCGACGGCAAGCTTCAAAAGAGGAGAAAAGGAGTTCCGCAAGGAAGTCCGATAAGTCCGTTACTATCCAATATTCTGCTCCACGAGCTCGATAAGGAACTGACCGGACGAAACCTTCGTTTTGTACGCTATGCAGACGATTTCAGTATCTACACCAAAAATAGGGGTACGGCGAATGCAACGATGCGATCCATCGAAAAATTCCTGAACACAAAACTTAAACTCACGGTCAACCGTGATAAAAGTGGAGTAAGGAAGCCAGTGCAGTTCACCCTTTTAGGGTTCGGATTCGTACCGACGTACATCAAAGGGAAGAAAGGTAAATACCAATTGGTAGTAAGCGGGAAAGCTTGGCAACGGTTGAAAAGGAGTGTAAAAGCGATGACCCGAAAAACCAAGTCCATGACCTTTGACCAACGCATTGCCAAGATAAACGAAGTACAACGAGGATGGCTTGACTATTTTCGAGGTACGAACATTCAAGGCAAGTTGAAAGAGATGCACGGATGGCTTCGGAATCGACTACGCTATTGTATTTGGACAGATTGGAAGAAACCCGAGCGGAAAAGGAAAAACCTGCTTCGTTTAGGTGTGGACCAAAAACATTCCTATGCGTGGAGTAGAACAAGAATGGGAGGTTGGGCGGTTGCTCAAAGTCCGATCCTGAAATCTACCATTACCCTCAAAAGGCTAAAACAAAGAGGTTACAAAGCCATGTTGGAACTTTATATGGAACTAAACCCATCAGTTTACGAACCGCCGTATACGAGACCCGTACGTACGGTGGTGTGAGAGGCGCACTCTCTTCATTTATGGGGAGAGCCGTCTACTCGATGCCTGTTGCACAAGTTAGTCAAAAAAAGGCGTTCTCGATCTTGCCGATAGGGAAAGGGATTGTACCTTTAGGTTTGCAAGGAAAAAAGCAGTACCAGGAAAAGCTCTTCAACGATTTCCGGTTGAGCGAGCGAGTGCCGGAACATAATTTTTATAGGAGGTTAAAAGGTGCATTGGACCTTGACTTTCTCTATCCCCTGACAAAGGGATATTACGGGGAAAGCGGCCAGAAGAGCATCGGCCCCGTTGTATTTTTCAAGCTGTGCCTAACGGGATATCTGGAAAACCTGATCAGCGACCGCAAGCTGATCGACCATTGCTCGATGCGGACTTCCTCTACTTCATCGGTTACGATATCGACAAGGAACTGCCCTGGCACAGCACGATAAGCCGTACGCGCCAACTCTTTCCCGAATCGGTTTTCGAGGAAGTGTTCACGAAGGTCCTAAGCCTGTGCGTGGAAAAGGGCATGGTCTCCGGCCATACCCAGGCCATCGACTCGGCCCCGGTCAAGGCGAACGCCTCGATGGACACCTTGGAGCTGAAGGTGCCCGAAGAAGACCTTGACGGACATTTAAGGAAAGTTCGTGCACTAAGTTCGATGGATAAAGAGGAGCCCCGCCGCAAGAGCAAGGGGGACAGGTCCGACAAAGGGCAGCGGAGCGTCACGGCGGGCAACAAGGAGCTCGATGCGATAAAAAGCCGTAACAAAAAGTGGGCGAAGGACCAGGACCAAAGGCCCGGTGCCGGTAACAAGGGAAGCAAGTATACCAGTAACAAGACCCATTACAGCCCCACCGACCCGGATGCACGTATCAGCGTAAAGCCGGGCAAGGCCCGGAAGCTGAACTACCTCTCCCACGGGGCGTGGATACGGCGCACCACGTGATAACCGATATCAGGGCGTACCATGCCGATGGAAAGGACAACCAACAGTTGCCCGATATCCGTCAAGAGGCTGAAGAAACGATTGTGGAATCAAGGCCTTATGTGGGAGAACTGTGTTGCCGACACGGGATATAGCAGCGGCGAGAACTACGCGTTCCTTGAGGACAGGAACCTACGGAGCTTCATTCCGCCGCATGGCACCTATAGGGGAGGGCCATCGGATATGGCCTACGTGAGTGAACACGACCACTACCTATGCCCCCGGGGAAAGGTGATCCCTTTCAAAAAAGTGTTCCTAGACGGCCGAACCGGGACCAAGAAGAAAGCGTACCGTGCATCGGGCAAGATCTGCAAGGGCTGCCCGCTTCGGGCGACCTGTTTGGGCAAGGTGAAAGAAAAACAGTTCTCAGTGACCTACTACAGGGAGGAATATGAAAGGAACATCGAACGGGTCAACAGCAGGGAGGGCAGGTATATGAAGGGCAAACGCCAAAGTACGGTAGAACCGGTATTCGGCACCTTGACCCAATTCATGGGTCTCAGAAAGATAAATACCATCGGACTCGGACAGGCGAACAAGGTAATGCACCTCTCGGCCATTGCCTACAACCTGAAAAAGTACCTGAAATTCGAACAAAAACGGGTAAAGAGCGGGGCGGGCCAACTTGCTTTGTCCATTTTGTTGAAAAGCATCCTTGGGTTCCTCCTTGGAGCTCACGGCAAGCATCCAAGGTTTAACGCTCAATATTAATAGTGCATAAAAAAGCCCTGTAAATGGGCTTATACAGATCCGTTTTTTGACCGATTATAGGCTTGTGCAACGGTTACCATTGTTATGCGGTCGGCTTTCTTTTTTTAGATCAGCCATTATTTAATTTTGATACGATTCCAGACTATGACTAGGCCGAATCCCAATGTCAAATGCACAATGCCCCATAATATCGAGACGGCTACGATGCCTCCAAGAGAGGGGAAAAATGTAATCCCCAGCCCAATGGCTAGGGCAACGTTTTGGAATGCAACCTCAATTGCCACTGCTCTACGTTCTGCTGCCATAAGACCCGCCAGCCTTCCAATTCCCCAACCTAAGCCAACTGCAATTACGAAAGTGAAAAGAACAGGAAATAGTGCAGTTTGAGCTAAAAGAGCAAGGGACTTAAAGTTGCTTCCGATTATCATTGCAACAATCACTGCAAATATGATCCCTGCGATTAGACGCACCGCACCGCGGATGCGATTGGAAGTGTTTGGGCGCTTGGCGCGCAGGAGCATACCGGCAGTAACCGGGATAACCAACATGATTAGCAATGTCATAATCACTTGTTGTGGATCCATGCGGATATTCTGAAGTACTATACGCGTGGAAGTGTTCATGGATGCCCAAAAAGCGAACAATACCGGTGTAAGTACGATACTGAAAAGTGTAGAGATTGTAGTCATACTTATGGAAGTTGCCACATCCCCTTTTGCAACACCGGTGAGATAGTTCGAAAGAGCTCCGCCCGGACAACAAGTGACTAACAAAAGTCCGAGTGCGATACTGGGTTCATCGATCAAGTACAGGCCGATCAGGAAGGCAACGGCAGGCAGGATTCCAAATTGAGCAACAAGCCCGATTGCGGGGGCTTTTGGCCTTTTGATGACTCTCAGCAGTTTCTCCCACGTCAAATCCAAAGATACTGCAAAGACCAGGAAGCCAACCATGACACCGACAATCATGCCGATTCGCGGATCGAAATTAAAAGGTATTTGATTAATGACATCCATGAGAAATCCTCTTTAGTTGATAGTCGGTTTCTCTCCAAGCATACAGTGAGCACCAAATTTTACTCGGTCATTGCGTTCGGTTCGGCAATCGACAAAGCCCGCATTGCGGAATGCCGCTTCGAGATCTGCAAGCTCATGGAGATAAAAACCTTCTGTTGCTACCGGTTTAAAGCGCATAAAATTTTCCCGAACAGGAAAGGTAATGGCTGCTCGTCCTTTGGGTTTGAGAACACGGAACATTTCTTTAAAAACCGCTCCCGGATCTTCAATCACATACGCGGTGGCTACACTACATGCTTTGTCGAATACGTTATTTTCAGAAGGAAGTGCATTGCCTTGAGCCAGATGTAATCTCACCCTGCCTTCAGAGATGGCTTTGGCATTTTTCTTAGATGCCATTTCGACTGCAGTGTCTGATATTTCGGCTCCCGTAACGGAACCTCTGACTGCTCGTTGTAAGAGTAATTTAATGTTTGCACCGTTTCCGAAACCTATTTCGATGATATGGTCTTCCGGCTGAATCTCCAGAAGGTCTGCAGTCCATCGAGCATGAGCAATTGTCTTTGGTGTCATCCATGCAAATAAGACCTTACCGAAAAAACCTTTTGGATATTGCATTTGCCTGCCGATTGCTTTAAATAATTTCATCATTCTAAGATTTTTTGGTTAACGAAAAAAATTTAAGGAACTTTCTGAAATTGACGTCATTTTCTAAGCTGCCGCATAACGTCCCGAATAACGCAAGTTGCGGTTAAAGAGACACAGAGTTATCAGTTAAACACTGTCTTTGAAAGGTAGTCAAAAATGCGATTTTTGAGAGGTATTCCGCAATTTGTGTTATTCATTGTGTGTGCCCAGCATGGGCATCTTTTCCTTGATTTAAAGTTAAGTAATTAATCTAGATGGTGAAAGTCCCTTATGGACAGGGGCAACGCCCTGAACCATTGGTAAGTCGCAAGGTTGCTAGTTGCGAAGCTAGGACTGAAGGAAGCGAGCCTACAGACTCCGGTACCGACGAATAGGAACCTGATATGAGGCTATAAGGTCGGGTAAGCAGGCACATAACCGTGACGCCCCAATCCCCGAGCAATCGGAAGCAGACGAAAGTAGTAGATCGGGCAGCGATCAGAGGAAAGAAGATGCCCCTACCTGGGGAGGTCTCCCAACCTACGAGTAGCTATATGGAGGAGTCGGCAGAGGTTATAGTAGTCCGGCTGTGATACCGGATGAAGGACTGAACGTTAATGGTCTTTAATAAACTAAGGAGTTTAGCTGTGTCACGGATAGTTTTCCAGCAGTTAGATAGCCTTAGATCAAGCGGGAGGCCTAAACAATTTTATAGTACCCATAATCTAGGAATTGATCAGCAAAGAAAACCTGAACCGCGCCTATTTAAAGGTCAACCGAAACCGTGGAGCAAGCGGCGTAGATGGCATGGAAGTCCATGAACTGTTTCGCCACTTTGCACACTATGGCGAACGGTACGCCCTGCAAATAGCAAGCGGCACGTATTATCCCTCAGCGATAAAGGGCATATAGATACCGAGATTAAACGGAAAGACGCGCCTTTTAGGCGTACCTACCGTAGTAGACAGGGTATTTCAACAAGCACTACATCAAGTGTTAGAACCTTTGTTCGAGAAAGATTTTCATGCTTATAGTTTTGGTTTTCGTCCTCAGCGTAACACGCATCAAGCGTTAGCGAAGAGCCTATCGGAAATCAACTCGGGCAGAAAGTATATTGTAGACATCGGCTTAAAGGGCTTCTTTGACGAGGTAAGACATGATGTGCTTCTCAACTTGGTACATGACAAAGTAAGGTGTCCACTAACACTAAAGTTGCTGCGCAAATTCTTACGCGCATCCATTGAAATCAATGGCAGCTTGCACAAACGCAGTAGAGGGGTAGCGCAAGGTTCGCCCTTGAGCCCACTAGTGTCGAATATCTTGCTCGATGAGCTAGATAAAGAGCTGGAAAAGCGTGGGCACGAGTCTGTACGCTACGCCGATGATTTCAGTATTTACCTGCGCAGTAAGCCAGCCGCCAAAAGGGTAGGGAATAGCATTTTCAAGTTTTTACGAGATAAGCAGGACTTATCCATCAACCGGGAAAAGAGCGGATTACGCACCGCTTACAACTTCAATTCATTAGGCTACGGGTTCGTTCCTACCTATAAGAAAGGAGAACGGGGCAGGTATCAATTTGTGGTAGAAAAGTCGAAATGGCAAGTGCTGAAACAAAAGTTAAAGTACCTGACCAAGAAGACGGTTCCTGCCAGTTTTGATGAGCGTATACAGCGCATAAATAGGTTGATACGTGGCTGGACAAACTGCTTTGAACCAGCGAGCATCCAAGCAAAGCCAAAGCAGCCGGACGAATGGTTGCGAAACCGATTACGGTACTGTATTGGGCATGACTGGAAGAAACCCGAGCGCAAGCGTAAAAACCTTATCCGATCTCCTTTCTTATAGAGGTAGTCTCCAAGTAAATGGGTGTATTCTCTCTCTTTTTCAGTTCTAAAAATTCCTTTAGGATTTGTGAGCCCTCGCCTTTATTTTGGTATTTATTCAGAACACCGATATACCATAAATGGATAAAATCGGATTTGGGCTGTTTCGCTTTAATAGTTTTTTCCCGTTTCAGAATTTTAAATAATCTGGAGGGACCGATGACGGAAAACAGAAGCTTTGTACCTAGCATTATGTCTTGGAAAGAATACCGTGCCCGGTGCGGATAGAGTACTATTAGAGTGGCAGTACGTTTGTCGTTAAGCCAGACCTCTCCGTCCTTTATTCCCTTCTCAAAACTGTAGGCAATAAGTTTGGGTATTTTGCTTTTCTCGTAGCCAACTACGGACAGAACGGACTTGTTCTCCTCGAAGGATTCGGATAGAATTTTTATTACTGTACTTTTGTCGCGTGTAGTTGCCTGCCTCATAGCCAATAAGTATGGAAATTTAATAAATCAGTCTTATCCGTTATTAAGGTACGAAAATTCCTAGGTATGTTTTAATTTTCGGGAAGAATAAGACCGGCAGATCAGTAGCAATGCCTAGCAAGTCATAGACAGGGTTTCCTCAGAAAATCAGAATTGAAAGCTTGTAATTGCGGGAACTTGCCCGGGTTGGTGACGAACAGTGTCGCACCTATCCATGAATGCGATGTCCCGCTGAGCTTCGCTTTGATGTCTGCAGGCTTAGCCCGCTTGGCATGCCCAAACCTACCAACGATTTGGTTTCGTTAGTTGAACTCCTTTTTCCTTTTCCTCTTTTCGTGGACTGTCTCAAGGTATGAACAGTAAATAGAACGGGGCCAAAATGTGGGATGGGCAAAGATTCAAATAGATGATTTTTGTTGGCAGTCCATTTCGAGCGGGCGGAAACTTGATAGTGAATGAACGTAGCAGGCTACGGTCCATCGTTGGTTATCGCTTGTTTCCTTAATAGGGCCTGAAACAGCCCCACCGTTTTTTCCTGAAAGGGTTCCGGGATCCGGCCACCGATAATCCATTTTTTCCTGATCCATTTTTTATTCTTGACATCGAACTCCTCCTTCAGGTAGGCCAGAGCCTGTTGCTTGGTAGGGCGGTCCATCTGTTTGAACAGACGTTTGATATTTTCGATCATGGCGGTCTTGGTAAGAGGTGAAAATATTGTTAAACACGGGGCAAAAAAAATTCGATGTAAGGACGAAAAAGGATATCGACGGTAAATCGGTCGAAACTCCCGATTTACCTTGGTAAGTACTTGTCTTGACACTGCCAAACGAACATCGAGGCTATTCGATTACCTTAAGCCTCCATCTATCGTCATGGAATAGCGTGGCTTCCGGCAAGATCCGTGCGCGACACCCCATTTGCCCCGGCATGCCAACTTTTTAAATTTTCCGTGCTCGCATCAGCCCATCCGTCACGGCCGTCTTCCGCCGTTCGGACTGCCCGGAGTCAAAATTGACCACCTCATGGTCCAATCAACGCTCCGGGCCGCGGATCTTGAAGCTATTTTGCCCTAGGCCAAAGAACCAGGCAAAGGACGGTCAGGGAAACCACAAAACAGAGCCAAGCGATAACCAAATAGAGGTTAACGGTCAGGTAACGCCGCAACGATCTTGCCTTGGACATGAACAGGGCCATAAGCCTAGTCAAAGGCAAATCCCGTGGCCAACCGGAAAACAAAAGCGTACAGTACGATAGCGAACATCGCAAAGCAGAACCATGCGAATACCTTGAAATACTCTCTCACGATGAAATGGCCCAAGTTCCGAAATCCCGCGGTATAGATTTCCTTGATAAGTAAAGCTGTTTTCATAAATATTGTTTTTTTGTTCGGTGCAAAGTTGCAACGGGCATTATC
The DNA here is from genome assembly GCA_963734985.1 of uncultured Flavobacteriaceae bacterium. GTDB lineage: Bacteria > Bacteroidota > Bacteroidia > Flavobacteriales > Flavobacteriaceae > Pricia. Next base: position 537,974 of record CAVTJB010000001.1, on the reverse strand, counting down.
AAAATACACGAATTTTCGCCAAAACGTAAATTAATAGGATTACAGTTGTATCGATTTGACGCTGTTCGGCAAACCGCCCCTTACCACCGATGTATTGTCATGGACAAAGCCGTCCGGCGAATGTAAGATGTCATACTTTATGGGAGTTGACCGTCGTCGGTCACTATCGGGTATACCGTGCAATCCGAAAAATCGTCGGCCTCTCGGAACTAGGTGAATGGAAAACAGATCCTTTAACCATCGGTACTGCGGTAAGATAACATTGTGGCCAGTTCTAAAACCTACAGCGATCCCTCGCTCACGCTTCATGGATCCCCCTATGAATCGTAGCTTTGTTCCCCGTATTCAAGGGCGGGGGGCGTAAATATCATGATCGATGTTAGGTAGGAATTATCCGCCCATTCAAATCTAGCCGCCGATTGTCCAGAATTTCTTTCGTTCGTCGATTTTCCTTAAACGTCAGATAAATCAAAATGAACTTTGTGAAAAACAATGTTCTATGGAAACGATTTATGCAAGGTTAAGGAACCGCTCTAGGATCCGTAACATATTTGCCGGGATAGCTTGTCTGATCATATCGTTCATCATCAAGGTTCTGAACATGGAAGTTCCCCTATGATATGATTGCTATATGGGCTACCACACATGTCAACATCCGAAACCATCTACAAACCTTGGGCCAGCCGGCAGATTCACCATAGGGATAGGATCAACCGGATTTAGCCGGGTAGAGAATTTTAACCAAGGTATCGGCCGAGAGAAATCCAACGTGCCTTACCGAGGGGAGGGGCGAAAACGGTTTTCATAAGGGTTTCCAACCCCACACTGTGGGTCCATAAATATATATGTATAATCACGGATCAACATCATATCCCACAGGCCAGGATTCCCTTTCGGGGATGGGGAATCCCGTTAAAGTACCCTTGATTGTGAACACTAACTAAAGGAGGAAACGATGATATACCTAAAAAAATCCCTTTTGTTTTTAACTGTGCTTTTGGCGGCCCTGGCAATCTATGCCCTTCAAAACTCCGATAAAAAGGAAGACGCCCAGAGCTCCGCGGGGACACCGGTCGATACCGTTGACAGCGATGGGGACACTTTGCGGACAAAAAAAAACGGCCGGAGCCGGTTTCGGCAAGAGAAAATCCTTTCAAAGAAAAAGAGAGTAATCCCTACCTCGTGAGGCGGATTCGGTTACTTACATACCCCGGGGGATCCTAAATAACCCGAGTTTCCTAAAAAGAAGGAGCACAATGAGTTTGTAATTTTAAGGTGTGAACTTTAAAAACATCTCAAAATGCTCCAGGACAAAGTTATAGCAATTTATTGTTTGGTCGACGACCTATTGAAAGAAATGAACCACAGCGAACACAACAACAGGAAATTCACCGACGGCCAGATAATTACCACCGCATTGGTATCGGCCCTCCATTTCCGCGGCAACCAGACGATGTCGCTCGACTATATGGACAGCCATATTTTCGACCATGTGCTGAAAAAGAGCGGTTTCACCAAACGCCTGCACAAGTTAAAGGAAATCCTGATGTTCATCCTTTTGCGCATAGGCAGGATATTCAAGTACATGTGCTGCGAGATGGAATACATCATCGATTCCTTTCCCCGTGAAGGCTTGCCACAATATTCGGATAGGCCGTTGCAAACTCTTCAGGGAGGAAAAGTACAGGGGCTACAACGCCTCCAAACGGGAACATTTCTACGGCGTCAAGATACAGTTGGTGACCACCGCCGACGGCATCCCCGTGGAGATGTACCTTGTCCAAGGTGCCGAGCACGACTCGCAGATCCTCAAAAGGATGTACCACGACCTGCCGCCCGAAAGCTCCTTGTACGGGGACAGCGCGTACACCAACTATGAGATCGAGGATATGTTCAGGGAGGTCGAACAGGTGGACCTGGCAATCAGCAGGAAATCCAATTCAAAACGGAAGGACATCCCGGCGGTGGCCTTTATAAAGGAACACATGAGAAAAAGGATAGAGACCTCGATAAGCCAGATCTGTGCGTTGATGCCAAGACATGTAAACGCGGTGACGGCGGAGGGATTCATCATCAAACTTATCCTGTTCGTGATGGCATTTCAGTTTGAAAAAACAGTATTATAATAGGAAACTCGAGTTATTTACTCTTTTGCCATTAATAGTGATTCGGGCATAAAGGCTGGCCTGATTGTTTATTGCTCTTTTGGAATATGCCCATATCAGGATGGAAAATGATAGTGAAGTTCTCATGGTTTCGTCTATTTAATTCAACAATAAGTGAGACGAAAGTCAAATCCGAAGTAAAAGGGTGTTCTACGAAAGTTACGTCAAGATATGCAACTGTTGACGATTAAAAAAAAACGTTGACGATTTGTGAACCTTTAATATCAAATGATATGATTTGATATGAAAATCCATTAACCAAAAAACCCTGCCAATCATAAGATTAGCAGGGTTTTGGATTAAATTGACAATCCTTCTAGTGGGCAATGAGGGATTCGAACCCCCGACCCCCTCGGTGTAAACGAGGTGCTCTGAACCAACTGAGCTAATTGCCCCAAAAGGTGTGCAAATATAGAATTCTTTTAAATATCCTAAAAGAAAAAACCGCAAAAAATACGCTACCTGAAAACAGACCCAAAAGGTGGTCTGCACTTGAAATAAAGAGGCCACCGATTCTTTCCTTCCATCCGTTTAAAATTGGCGTACCATCCACCTTTCGTAACATGCATACTGGTAGGTTTAGACATCCCTAACCTATTTTGTATTCTGCCTTATACCCTGGTGAGTTTAATAGGATAGGTCTTCCCCGAAGCCCATTGGGGCACGTAAAGGTTTTCATCATTATCCACCAAAACATCGTGAGGATTGCGAAAAGTCTTGCCGTCGTATTCTGGTTCGGACAGTTTACCCGTGCTGTAATCCGGGGCACTGCCTCCCGGGAAGGAGACGATCTTGTTGTCTGCATCCAAGACGGCGAGCATGCCGTCGTAGCTGTCCCAGGTTTTGGTTACAATTACCGCAAAATAAATATGACCGTTGTGGATTACAGGTCGGCAAATTGAGCATCCCGGTAGGGGGATAGTCTCCACATGTTCGCCATCCACCGTAAAACGTTTAAATTCCTGACTGGCACGTGAAGTAATCAAGAGGGTAGAATTTTCTTCATCCCGGCTGTCCAAAGTGATACCATGGCAGCAATTAAATGTACCGTCGCTTTCGCCCTTACCTCCAAAATGATGGATATAATTGCCCTTGGCATCGTACTGGATGATATAGTTTTCACCATAGCCATCGGCCACGTAGAAATCCCCATTGGGCATAATGGCGGTCTCGGTGGGCTTGAACTGTTCGTCAGCGGTATACCCATCGACTTCTTTAGGTCGCCCGAGGGTCATCAGTATTTTACCGTCCAATGTGGTCTTGTGCACTTGATGCGTTTCGGGATCGGTGATGAACAGGAACTGATCGTTGCCCTCGCCCATAATAGAGAGTCCGTGTGCCCCTGGAAATTCGGTGCCCCAAGATTTCAACACCTTTCCGGATCGGTCGTAGATCAGCACATTATTATTGTTCTCACCGGTTGTGGTCATGAAGATACGGCCTTGGCTGTCGAGCACCATTTCATGGCAGTCATTGACTGGAATTTTGGCCGGATCTTGTACACCCCATTCCTTATCTACGGTATATTTGAAATTGCCATGGCCTACGGTTTCCTTCATCGTTTTCTTTGAATGGGTTATGCCGAAAGTAATGGAAGGTGCAACAAGGCCTGCCCCAGTGGCCAACGCCGATTTTTTGATAAAATCCCTACGCGTATTGTTCTTGGGTTTCATACCTTTCAATTAAATTTTCTAAATTCTAAATGACTTAGGAATAAAATTACGTATTTAAATTTAAGTTTTTGGAATTCAAAATTAGCTTTATCTTTGGCGCACGATATTTAGGGTCATTAGCTCAGTTGGTTTAGAGCGCTGCCTTGACAGGGCAGAGGTCACTGGTTCGAATCCAGTATGACCCACATTCTTACCTTTCTTGCTAAAGCAACTCCACAACTCGCTCCAAGGCCATGCCCCTTGAGCCTTTGATTAGAACCGTACTTTTATTATCGATTGGATTTTCTTTCAGATACCCGGTGAGGGTTTCAAAAGAATCGAACTTCTTTAATGCGGTATTTGTTTTAGAGAAATTTTCCCCGATTAAATAAACTTCTTCGAACTTCATTTGCGAAGCTAGGTCGGCAACGGACTGATGTTCCGTAGCCGCGGCTTTGCCCAATTCGAACATATCCCCCAGAAATGCAATTTTGGGATGGTCTGCCATCATCTTGAAGTTTTCCAGCGCGGCCGCCATGCTGGTGGGGTTGGCATTGTAGGCATCTAGGATAATTTTGTGACCGTTTTTATTCAAAATCTGGGAACGGTTGTTCTTCGGAGAATAGTCTTCAATGGCTTTGTGGATATCCTCTAAGAGAACATTAAAATATTTGCCCATCATGATGGCGGCGGCGCAATTGGTGAAATTGTAGCTTCCTATTAATTGCGATTTTATCGTCCGGTCTTCTACCTTAATTTTTACAAAGGGATCGGCACTTAAGAACGAAATTCGATAATATCCTTTTTTATCCGTACTAAAACCAAATTTTTTAACATGGTCACTCAGCTTTTCGAATTGAACGGGATCATCGGCATTCATAAATATCGATTTTCCGTTCTCCTTCAGATACGTGTACAGTTCACTCTTTCCTTTTATGACTCCCTGTTCTCCTCCGAAACCTTCAAGATGGGCCTTTCCGAAGTTGGTGATATACCCGAAATCGGGTCGTGCGATACTGCATAGAAATTCGATTTCTTTTTGATGGTTGGCACCCATTTCAACCAGTGCGATCTCAGTCTCTTTTTTAATGGATAGCAGTGTCAGTGGCACGCCGATGTGGTTGTTGAAATTGCCTTGGGTCGCAACGGTACGGTACTTTTTGGAAAGTACGGCATTGATGAGTTCCTTGGTGGTGGTCTTGCCGTTGCTTCCGGTCAGGGCAATGACCTTGGCACCACAGAAATCTCTATGGAAAGAACTTAATTCTTGAAGGGCCTGTAGCACATCTTCCACCAAGATGTACCTATCGGAAACCGCATATTTCTTTTCGTCCACCACGGCATAGGCCGCCCCTTTGAGCAAGGCATCGGAGGCATAGGCGTTCCCGTTGAAAGTATCGCCCCTGAGCGCAAAAAAGGTACAGTCCTCCTTAATTTTTCGGGTGTCGGTACATGCTTGTGGATGTTCCAAAAAGCGTTGGTGCAGTTGTTCAATTTCCATACAACTAAGATAAAAAAAGCCCCAACGAATGGTCAGGGCTTGATGCAGTTATTATGTTGTCACTATTTATCTCACTTTTTTGCCGCGAGGGGTCTTGTTCTTTGTTTTTGATTTGGATCCGACCCTAGACATGGCACATCGAAACCCGATGTAATCCGTTGCCATATATTGGGGCATATAGCGTCGCTGTGCGGGGTCGAGCCAGTAGGCCCTGTCTTTCCATGAGCCACCTTTGTAAACCCTGACTTCGTTGTTTATCAAGGTAGTTCTATTATTGGATTGGTCATATTCGCGAACCAGGTTGCCTGCGGAGTCCACCTCGATCTTGTTTTTCGGTGCATTGTACATTTTACCGCTATCATCGCCCTCTTCGGTACCCGCGAACTGATCGAAAAACCTTGAAGAGTTCGGATCCCCATCCCTATACCCCCGGTTATCACTTGAGGAGAAGTTCGTTCTCAGAAAGGTTTCCTCTTCGCCGACAGGCTCCATCTTGATTTCCCCAGGCAGGTTTACGGCTACAATCTTTCCGTTGGGCAAGGTATCGTAAACAATGGAGTCACGGAGTATGTTGACCTTTCCGTCTTCGCCAATGGCCGTTTTCATATAGATGTTGCCACGGTAGTAGTTGAAATCACTGATTTCGTCGTCGACTATCGGTCGATAAACATCGGCTACCCACTCGGCTACGTTACCGGCCATATCGTATAGACCCAGATCGTTCGGCTTGTAAGACATTACCTCGGCAGTAATATCTGCACCGTCATCGGACCATCCTGCGATTCCGCCGTAATCTCCTTTTCCTTGCTTGAAGTTCGCCAACTGATCGCCACGGCCGACACGTTGTCCGTTCCGGGTATACTCCCCATCCCAAGGGTATTTTTTTCTTCCTCGGTAGTTGTTGTATTCCCGCGTGCCCTGGTTGGCCTGTGCGGCATATTCCCACTCGGTTTCGGTAGGCAAGCGGTATTCGGGCATGATGACGCCGCTACTTCTTGATGCGTATACGCTGATACTGTCTTTTTTCTTTTTTCCCTGAAGGGAATCGATTTGGCCGTTGTACACCGACTCGGGCCTATTTAAATAGGCTTCGGTGCTGAAAGTACCCGCAACTTCGCCTGTTGCCGCCTGATATTTGGCATCTTCGGCCAAATAGCCTTCCCTTTCCAACATGATTTCGTTGACCCGATCGGTACGCCATTCGGCGAACTGCGTGGCCTGCACCCAATTTACCCCTACTACGGGATACTCCGCATAGGCAGGGTGCCTAAGGTAATTGTTGGTCATGGTCTCGTTAAAGCCCAATCGGTTTCTCCAGACCAGGGTATCCGGCAGTGCCCCTTTGTAAATATTAGCGTACATGGGATTTTCGGGAGGATAGACACTTTTCAGATAATCGAGGTATTCGAGGTACATGACGTTGGTCACCTCGGTCTCGTCCATATAAAAGGACTGAACGTGCTGCGAGGAGGGCGTGTTGTTCCAGTCATGCATCACATCGTCCTGCACCTTACCTTTGGTGAACGTACCCCCTTCGACGAACACAAGGCCGGGAGCGGTCTCCTGTTCCTTGAAATCCGTGTTGTATTGAAAACCTCCATCCTTGGAATTAATTTTCCAACCTGTGGCCCTAGACACATCCTTGCTGCCGGAATTCTTACAGCTGGTAACCGTAAAACCTCCCGCCAACACTGCGCAAGAAATTACAACTTTGATAAAATGATTCTTCATAATTAGGACTTGAGTTCAAATGGCTCGACTACCTATAAGCTAGCGGTCGGAATTTGTATTTTGGTTAATTTAAATCTCACTTTCGGCATATAAAACGTTGAAACATACATAATATTTTATTCGCCAAAAAATATTTAGACAACGGATGCCGGTGCAGCTGTTGAAAACGCAGGGCGGTCCTTAAAGGGATAACGGTATAAATAAGATTATAGTATGGCCCACGATACTTCTTTTAAGAAATATAAAGAAATAATATATCTCTAATATAAGATATTGCCAAAAAGCCCGTTTTGCATGTAGTACAACTATTATATTTGGGAATTGGCATACGATTTTGAATATTCGACCGATTAAACTTGAACTTGGTATAATGAAAAAATTCTCACTTTTATTTTTGCTTGCCTCCGTATGCCAACTTTCGGCGCAGGAAAATCCCATTGAAGCACGGGACCGTGTCATTACTACTGCCGTTCCCTTTTTGAACATTACCGCCGATGCCAGGGCCGCCGGTATGGGTGATGTCGGGGTGGCGACCTCTACCGATGCCTATTCCCAACAATGGAACCCCGCCAAATTCGCCTTTGCCGAACGCGGAATGGGTGTCGGTATCGGCTATACGCCCTATTTGAGCAGCGTGGTCTCCGACATAGGTCTTTTGCAGGCGAGTTACTTCAACAAACTCAATGATCAAAGTGCCTTTGCGTTCAGTCTCCGCTATTTTACACTGGGCGAAATAGAGTTGAGACAGACCTTTCAGGACGAGCCCACAATCGCCAAACCGAACGAACTGGCGCTTGACGGTTCGTACTCATTAAAGCTGAGTCCCACTTTTTCCATGGCCGTGGGAGGACGCTACATCCGTTCCAACCTGAAATTCCCGACCGAAGCCAGTATCGATACAAAGCCGGGCAGCACCTTTGCGGTCGATGTGGCCGGTTTTTACCGATCGCAAGAAATTGCCTATAACAGTTTCGACGGTCGCTGGAGAGCGGGTTTCAATATCTCGAACCTGGGGGGCAAGATTGCCTATGACGAAAACGGGCAGTACAATTTTATTCCCGCCAACCTGAAGTTCGGGGTCGGGTTCGATTTTATTTTGGATCAAGACAATATACTGGGCTTTACCAGTGAATTCAACAAACTGCTTGTGCCGACCCCCCAAGATTTTAACGGGGACGGCCAATTGGATGCAGCGGACAATGACGAATATCAAAACATCGGCTTTTTAAGCGGGGTCTTTAAGTCTTTTGGCGACGCTCCCGACGGTTTCAGCGAGGAATTACAGGAAATGACCTGGGCTCTGGGCGCCGAATATAGATATCAGGAAGCCTTTATGTTCCGTACAGGCTATTTCAACGAAAGCGATGTCAAAGGCTTCCGTAAGTTCTTTACATTAGGCGCCGGATTTCGATACCGTTCAGCACAGATTGATTTGTCTTACCTGTTCTCGACCTCGAAGATTACCAACCCGATCGAAAATTCGTTACGCTTCTCGTTGACTTTTAATTTAGGGGAGGAGTTTCTGAACGATTAATGGAATGAATTATACCAATATCCCGATGAAACCTGCTTAGTGCGGGTTTTATTGTTATAGATAAAAGGGGGGGTATAAAAATAGCTTTTGCTTACTTTTTAACGAAGGCCCTATGGCCCACTTTGCTTTTTAACTATTTCAAACCATGCAAAAACAAAAAATAAGCTTTGAGCTGACAATTTTTAGTACGTTGACCGAACTATCGAAAGAAGACCAGGTCTTGCTTTCCACAGCGGTGGCGGCGAGAAAGAACGCTTACGCCCCCTATTCCCACTTTCAAGTCGGGGCCGCGGTGCTTATGGAAAACGGCGAAACGGTTATCGGCAACAATCAAGAAAACGCTTCGTACCCATCGGGACTATGTGCCGAGCGGGTGGCGGTATTTCAGGCGGGAGCCTTGTATCCCGGAATACCAATTAAAGCGGTTGCCATTTCGGCGACCTCTAAAAATTATGTTTTAGATACCCCCGTCGCCCCCTGCGGCAACTGCAGACAATCAATCTTAGAATATGAGATAAAACAAAAAAGGTCCATTAAACTGCTATTGATGGGCGAGTCCGGGCCGGTTTACCAATGCGGTTCCGTGGCCGATATTCTACCATTGGGCTTCAATAGTTCGTTTTTAAAGTAGGGTGATGATTTGAAGATTTCTTAATTTGAGAATTCCACAAAATACGGTAACCGTCTTCCCTCTTCCGTCTTCCGTCCTTTTTTTTTCCAACTAATGATTTAATATGTATTTTTGTTCTTCTTGGTCCGTTCGGAGTTCTAGGGGAACGCATTCGAGTCAAATATTACAATAAACCATCCCAATGGAAAAAATTACAAAGGAAACCTATCTAAAATGGTATGAAGACATGTACTTCTGGCGGAAGTTTGAAGACAAGTTGGCCCAAGTATATATCCAACAAAAGGTAAGGGGCTTCCTGCATTTATACAACGGTCAGGAAGCGGTCTTGGCCGGTTCGCTGCATGCGATGGATCTGAGCAAAGACCGTATGATCACCGCCTACAGAAACCATGTACAGCCCATTGGTATGGGCGTGGATCCCAAAAGGGTCATGGCGGAACTCTACGGCAAGGTCACCGGTACCTCAAAAGGTATGGGCGGGTCTATGCATATCTTTTCAAAGGAACACCGTTTTCACGGGGGCCATGGTATTGTAGGCGGACAGATTCCCCTTGGGGCAGGAATGGCCTTTGGCGATAAATATAATGGGAGGGACAATGTTACCCTTTGCTATATGGGCGATGGCGCGGTACGACAAGGATCCTTTCACGAGGCTCTCAACCTGGCCATGCTTTGGCAACTGCCCGTCGTATTTATCTGCGAGAACAACGGCTATGCGATGGGTACCTCGGTGGCCAGGACCTCGCGTTCCACAGAAATATGGAAATTGGGCCTTGGTTATGAAATGCCCTGCGGCCCGGTAGACGGAATGAACGCCGAAACCGTCGCACAAGAGGTAAGTAAGGCGATAGAGCGGGCCCGCAGCGGAGGAGGGCCGACCTTCCTGGAAATGAAGACCTATCGCTATCGGGGCCACTCCATGTCAGATGCCCAGCATTACCGTACCAAGGACGAGGTGAAGGAATATCAAAAGATTGACCCGATAACACAGGTGCTCGATATCATTAAAGAGAACGATTATGCGACTGAAGAGGAGATCAAGGCCATAGATGAAAAGGTGAAGGAACGGGTATCGGAGTGCGAAAAATTCGCCGATGAATCCGACTATCCGCCGGTAGAACAATTATACGACATGGTCTTCGAGCAAGAAGATTTTCCGTTTGTACAACATAAATTATAGGATACATGGCAGAAGTGATAAACATGCCCCGGTTGAGCGATACCATGGAAGAGGGTACCGTAGCCAAATGGCTGAAAGAGGTCGGTGACAAGGTCGAAGAAGGCGATATTTTAGCCGAGATCGAGACCGACAAGGCCACGATGGAATTCGAATCCTTTTACGAGGGTACCTTATTGCATATCGGTATCCAGGAGGGCGATGGCGCACCCGTCGATTCCCTTTTGGCGATCATCGGGGAGGAAGGTGAGGATATTTCCGGATTGTTGAATGGTAGCCAAAGTGGTTCTGGCGATAAAAAGAGTGCTTCGAACGATACTACCGGTGAGGATGCTGCAAAGACCGATGGGGATACGGGAGAAACTAAGGATGAGTCCAGCACCGAATTAGAAGAAGCATCCAGATCCGGTGACGGAGATTCGGGTGGCGGACCGGCCGAAATTCCAGAAGGTGTAGAAGTGGTCAAGATGCCACGGCTCAGCGATACGATGGAAGAAGGTACGGTTGCTTCCTGGCTGAAACATGTGGGTGACCAGGTGGAGGAAGGCGATATTCTGGCCGAAATCGAAACGGACAAAGCCACGATGGAATTTGAGTCCTTCTACTCGGGTACCCTATTGTATATTGGTGTCCAAGAAGGGGAGTCTTCCCCTGTCGATGCCGTGTTGGCGGTCATAGGTCCGGAAGGTACCGATGTCGATGCCATACTGAACGCCAAACCTTCCTCCGGTAAAAAAGAGGATACTTCTTCTGAGGATAATAGGGGAGAAGCAAAATCGGAAGAAACTAAGCAGGATGCAGGCTTATCATCTGGATCAGACACGGCCGGTGCCGGTTCGAATTCCGTTAATGACGGCGAGCGGATATTCGCATCGCCCCTAGCCAAAAAGATGGCCGAGGATAAAGGTATTGATCTGGCAAATGTCTCCGGATCGGGCGATAACGGACGGATTGTTAAAAAGGATATCGAGAACTTTAAGCCTGCGGCGAAATCGCAACCCCAGGGAAAAGCCAAAGAACCTGCTCAAGAAATGGCTTCGAAAAAAGCGGCCGCTCCGGTCAACCTGCCCGTGGGAGAGGAGGGTTTCGAAGAAGTCAAGAATTCGCAAATGCGGAAAACCATTGCGAAGCGTCTTTCCGAATCGAAATTTAAAGCTCCCCATTATTATCTTACCGTTGAAGTCAATATGGACAATGCCATAGCTTCTAGAAAGCAGATTAATGAAATGCCGGATATCAAGGTATCCTTCAACGATATGGTGGTCAAGGCCTGTGCCATGGCCCTTAAAAAGCACCCTCAAGTAAATACCACTTGGCAAGAGGATACCACCAAATTCAACCATCACGTTCATGTTGGCGTGGCCGTTGCCGTAGACGAAGGTCTGGTCGTGCCCGTTTTGAAATTTACCGAACAGATGAGCCTGACCGAAATCGGGTCCTCGGTAAAGGATTTAGCGGGTCGAGCGCGGAACAAGAAATTGAAGCCCGAAGAAATGGAAGGTAGTACCTTTACGGTTTCCAATTTGGGTATGTTCGGTATCGTGGAATTCACTTCCATTATCAACCAGCCCAATTCCGCGATTTTATCCGTAGGGGCCATCGTGGAAAAACCGGTGGTCAGAAACGGGGAAATAGTAGTCGGCCATACGATGAAGATTACCTTGGCCTGCGACCACCGTACGGTTGACGGGGCCACGGGGTCGCAATTCTTGTTGACCCTGCGAACCTATTTGGAGAATCCCGTAACAATGCTGGCATAATTGGGCAATTGGCCCCCATACAAAGGCATCCCAAAACTAATGGACACTTTAAGATGGTCCTTTAATTTTGGGATGCCTTTATTTATATGTACTTTATTGCGAATTCAATCAAACCCTATAAACAATCCAGAAATGCGAAATAGATTTCTTTCATTGATCCTGCTGATGGCGGTGGCCTACGGCTGTGGGTCAGCGAAAATAGAAGAAACGGTAACTTATAAATATAAAGAACCGATAGGTTCCAATTATAAGCCTGGTAAAATCTATAAAACGCCCAGCGATATCGAGGGAATTGATGATATCGTTAGAGAAAAGGAGGGCCGGTTTACCAGCGGTGTGAAAATTGGTTTTATTATGAATTTTTTAGCTTCCGACGAACTTCAAGGTCGGGATACAGGTAGCGAGGGTATTCAAAAGGCCGCGGATTTTATCGAGGCGAATTTTGTTAAAAATGGCGTCAGGCCTTATTTCGAGGATTATCGAGATACGATTTCCGACTATAATACCCCAGCCTATAATATGGTAGGTGTAGTCGAAGGGAAGGATTCCGTCCTTAAAAAAGAATATATTATTGTCGGTGCGCACTACGATCATTTAGGCCACATCCAGGCAGAAAATGGCGATGAAATCGCCAACGGTGCCAACGATAACGCCTCGGGGACCACAACGGTCTTGGAACTGGCCCGATATTTCGGCAATTCGAGGTCCAACAAAAGAAGCATCATCTTCGCCCTGTTCAGTGCGGAGGAAAAGGGACTTGTAGGTTCCAAACATCTGGCCCAAAAACTCAAGCAGGAAGATATAGATCTGTATGCGGTACTCAACTACGAAATGGATGGGGTACCGTTGGTCGACAAAGATTATCTCATGTACCTGACCGGGTACGAAATGTCTAATCTGGCGGATGTCGCCAACCGTTATTCCGATGTAACCTATGCCGGCTATTTACCCAAGGCCAATGAATTCAATCTCTTCGAGCGTTCGGACAACTATCCCTTTCATAAAATTTTTGGAGTACCTTCCCAAACCTTCAGCAGCTTTGATTTTACCAATTTCGGACAATATCACAAGGTAGGTGACGAGACCTCGGAAATGGACTACGGTCATATGGCGAAGGTGGTCAACAAAAGTATTCCCATCATCGAGGGTATTGCCAATGCGCCTTCAAAAGAAATCAAGTACAACTGATGGCAAACGTAATCATTACAGGTACCAGTAGGGGCATCGGCTTTGAACTGGCCCAGCTTTTTGCGGATGCCGGGCACAAGGTCTTGGCCATTTCTAGGAACGATTCTCCCATTCAGGAATTGGGCCATCGGAATATTTCGTCCTTCCCGTTCAATATTTCAAGCCCGACGGATATAAAAAGAATGTGCGATTTCGTGGATGAAAACTGGAAATCCGTTGACATCCTCATCAATAATGCTGGAAAGCTTTTGAACAAGCCTTTTTTGGAAACTACCGCAGAAGAGTTCGAAGTAGTATATAAAGTAAATGTTTTCGGGGTAGCCGAAATCACCAAGGCCTTACTCCCGAAAATGACTAAAAGCGGACACGTGCTTACCATTAGTTCCATGGGAGGCGTACAGGGTAGTATGAAATTCCCCGGCCTTTCTGCCTACAGTTCAAGCAAAGCTGCCGTCATTACGCTGACCGAGCTGTGGGCGGAGGAATTCAAGGAAACCGGGCCTTCTTTCAACGTATTGGCCCTAGGGGCTGTACAGACCGAAATGCTCGAAGAGGCTTTCCCCGGTTATAAAGCGCCTAATACGGCCTTGGAAATGGCGGAATATATTAAGGATTTTGCCTTAACAGGGCAGCGGTTCTATAACGGGAAATTGTTGCAGGTGAGCTGTAGTACGCCGTGATAAAGCGCTTTAGTTGAAGCCCGTTAAAATAATTGCCCCTAATTGTTCCGCATCGCATAAAGTCCTAATTTTGCGGCGATGCACAAAACCTTACAAAAATACCTTCCCGAAAGAGCGGTAGCCTCCTGTGCGGAACTCATCGAACAAAACCATGTCCATCTAAAAATAGTAAATGAAAGGCTTACCCGGCATGGCGATTACCGCCGGATGCCTAACGGTAATCATCAAATTACCGTCAATGCTACGCTGAATAAATACCGGTTTTTAATAACTTTGGTCCATGAAATCGCCCATTTGGTGGCCTTCGAAAAGTTTGGGCGCCGTATAAAGCCTCACGGAAGGGAGTGGAAAAAAATCTTTCAATACATGATGCTCCCTTTTATCCGTCCCGAAGTATTTCCGACCTCCCTTTTACCCCTCTTAGCGAACCATTTTCGAAATCCGAAGGCAAGTAGCAGTACCGATGCGAAATTATCTATAGCTTTAAAGGCGTTCGACCAAGAACAGACAGATCGAACCTATATGTATGAGATACCCTTGGGCAGTATTTTCCGTATTTATAACGGAAAGGTTTTTAAAAAGGGCAACCAACGGGTGAAACGCTATGAGTGCGTTGAAATGGCGACCGGCAAAATGTACCTGTTTCAGCCCAATGCGGAAATCGAATTGATCGACTAATGTAGCAATGCGAAATGGGGCGTCCCATAGTTAACAAAACTTGCGTCAGCGCTAACCGATAGCTTCGCTGCGATCGAAAATCTGGATAACATGAAAAAGAATTATTATGCCGTCTTAATGGCCGGAGGGGTCGGATCTCGATTCTGGCCGGTGAGCAGGTCTTCCTACCCCAAGCAGTTTCACGACATGTTGGGTACCGGGGATACCTTGCTACAAAAGACCTTTAAACGCCTGAACCAATTCGTGCCTTCCGAGAATATTCTCATCTTGACCAATGAACGTTACAATCATATTGTACACGAACAATTGCCTGCGGTAAAGCAAAATCAGGTGGTTTTGGAGCCGGCTATGCGCAATACGGCGCCCAGTATTCTATATGCCGCGTTAAAAATTCGGAAAATGAATCCTGACGGGGTGATGGTTGTTGCCCCGAGCGATCATTGGATCGAGGATGAAGCTGCCTTTGCCCAAGACGTAACGGCCTGCTTCGAAAAATGCGAAAATGAAGAGGTGCTTTGCACTTTAGGAATTACACCTTCCTTTCCCAATACGGGTTTCGGATACGTCGAGTTCGAGAAAGATGGTGATCCAAAACGTTCGGGATTCAAGAAAGTCCGCCAATTTCGAGAAAAGCCGGACTATGAGACCGCCAAGGAGTTCTTGGCCCAGGGTAATTTCTTATGGAACGCGGGTATCTTTATATGGGGTGTTAACACGATTGTCAATGCCTTTCAAAAGTATCAGCCTGTTCAGTATGCCCTGTTTGAATCGGGAATACCTTTTTACAATACTTCCAAAGAACCTGCATTTATTCAAGAGCATTACGCTCAAGCCGAAAATATTTCAATCGACTATGCCATTTTGGAAAACTCGAAATCGATTTATGTTCTTCCAGCGACCTTCGATTGGAACGATCTGGGCACTTGGGGTTCTTTGTACGATAAGTTGGAAAAGGACGAAAGCCATCACGCCATAGTAAATGCCAAGGTAATTTCTGAAGATGCATCCGGCAACATGATCCGTTCGCCCAAGGATAAAATAGTGGTCATCGATGGGCTGAGAGACTATATTATCGTTGATAATGATGATGTGCTGTTGATCTATCCCAAAGCGAAGGAACAAGATATCAAAAAGGTGTTGAACAAGGTAAGGGACACTTTTGGGGAGGGATATGTCTAATTGCGCTCTTCGATATACATTTGCCTTACTTTTTCGAAAAGTTCGGAGGAATAAACGAAGTTGGTCACCGCTTCGTTATCCGTCTTGAAAATTTCGTCTTTAGTGCCTTCCCATTCCTTGACGCCATCCTTTAGAAAAATTATTTTTTCCCCGATTTCCATGACCGAATTCATGTCATGGGTATTGATGACCGTAGTAATATCGTACTCCTTGGTAATTTCCTGGATCAGGTTATCGATCAGGGTGGCGGTCTTGGGATCTAGGCCCGAATTCGGCTCGTCGCAAAACAGATATTTCGGGTTCATTACGATGGCCCTGGCGATCGCGACCCTTTTTTGCATCCCTCCGGATATCTCGGAGGGGAACCTATCATGGGCTTCGGTAAGGTTTACCCGTTTCAGTACGAAATCGACCCTATCCTGTTTTTCGGATTTTGATTGTTTGGTGAACATTTCCAGGGGAAACCTAACGTTTCCTTCCACCGTCATCGAATCGAACAGCGCACTGCCCTGAAATACCATGCCCATTTCCTGCCGCAGGTCACGACGCTCATCCCCTGAAAGATTTGAGTAATCCCTGCCATCATATGCGATGCTGCCTTTCTCGGGACTAAAAAGGCCTAAAAGGCATTTTAGGAAAACGGTCTTGCCCGATCCACTTTGTCCGATGATCAAGTTGGTCTTGCCCTTGCTGAACTGGGTGCTGATTCCTTTAAGTACCTGGGTATCGCCAAAGGATTTGTGTATGTCGTTTACCTCGATCATTAGCCCAATAAAAGTTGTGTGAGTATATAATTCATAATAATGATGACTACGCTCGTCCAGACAAAGGCAGTCGTGCTGGCCTTGCCCACTTCCAATGCCCCTCCTTTCATGTAAAAGCCATGGAATGAGGGTATCGTGGCCAAGATCCATGCGAATACCAGGGTCTTTATGAACGCGTAGGCCACTTGAAAGGGGATGAAATCGATCTGCAGCCCCTCGGTAAATTCGGCACTGGTGAGAAAGCCGCCGAAAACGCCCGCGATCCAGCCGCCCAAAATCCCCACATACATGGAGATGGCTATGGCGAACGGGTAGAAAAGCATGGCGACGATCTTGGGAAATACGAGATAGTTGAGCGCATTGACGCCCATGACCTCCAGGGCATCTATCTGCTCGGTCACCCGCATGGTACCGATGCTCGAGGTAATATATGAACCTACTTTACCGGCCATGATAATTGATACAAAGGTTGGGGAAAATTCTAAAATCAGTGACTGGCGGGTGGTAAAGCCAATAAGATTTTTGGGAATGATCGGGTTGGTCAGGTTCAAGGCGGTCTGTATCGTAACCACCGCCCCGATAAAAAACGAAATAAAAATAATGATGCCGAGCGAACCGAAAATAAGCTCATCGATTTCTTTTAGAATTAAGGACCTCATTATCCGCCACTTGACCGGTTTTTTAAACACCTCCTTTATCATAATGGCATAGCTGCCGACCGATGATAGATAGCTCATGTAAATAGGTTTCGTGGCGTAAAAATAGGAATAAGCAATCGATTTGATGGATTGTAGGTCAACTTTTAAAGAAGAATTTATTTACTTTTGTTTCTTACCTTAATACACCATTCCTTTAAAAATTCCACTATGTCAAAAAGAGTACTTTCCCTTGTTTTCACTGTTGTTACGATTGTTTTTTCCATTCGGGAAGGTTTTGGACAAAAAAAGAATGAGGACGCCGATTATTTAAGAACAACGCCCAAATTGGTAGTTGGCATTATCGTCGATCAGATGCGCTACGATTATCTCACCCGCTTTTACGACCGGTTCGGCAATGATGGTTTTAAACGCCTGGTCGACCAGGGGTTCAACTGTAAGAACAACCACTATAATTATGCACCGACAACCACGGGGCCCGGACACACCTCGGTGTACACGGGCACCACCCCGGCGACCCATGGTATTATCGCCAATAACTGGTACGACAAGGTTTCCGGCGAAGAGGTGTATTGTGCCGGTGATGATCGTTACAAATCCGTAGGAACCGATTCGAACGCCGGCCAAATGTCGCCTCATAGGAACAACGTCACCACCATTACCGATCAGTTGCGCCTGGCCACGGAAATGCGGGGAAAGACCATTGCCATGGCCATGAAGGATAGGGGAGCAGTACTTCCCGGAGGGCATACGGCCAACGCCGCCTATTGGTTTCATGGACAGGATGAAGGCCGATTTATTACCAGCTCCTTCTATATGGACAAACTACCGAAATGGGTCGATGACTTTAATTCCTCCGATGCCGCGGAGCAATATAAAAAGTCTTGGACAACCTTAAAACCTGTAGATTCTTATCTGGAAAGCGGGACCGATAAAAACAACTACGAGGGTCTGTTCGATGGCGAGACATCCGCTGAATTTCCGCATGACCTACCTAAACTATGGGATGCCAATGGCCAGTTCGATATGATAAAGGAAACACCCTATGGCAATAGTTTGACCGCCGACTTTGCCATTGCGGCCCTGGAGGGGGAGCAATTGGGTACCGATAGCACCACCGATTTTCTGGCCGTTAGCTTTTCGAGCACCGATTATGTGGGGCACAAATACGGCGTTAATTCCAAAGAGGTAGAGGATGTTTATTTGCGATTGGACGAAGATCTCGCCCGATTGTTCAAGGCCCTGGATAAAAGGGTGGGTGTGGGCGATTATACCGTTTTCCTGACCGCCGACCACGCCGGTATGGACAATGCCGCGTATCTGAAGGCCTTAAACATCCCCGCCGGAAATAGCAGTTGGAACGACAGCAAGGAGAAATTTGAGAAGTTTCTGCGGAACACCTTCGGAACTACCGATGTTGTCAAGGAATTCTCGAACTATCAGTTCTTTTTGGATCCTGGCGTTATCCAGAACTTGGATATGTCCGAAAGGGAGGTGCAGGAGGCCATTGCCCGTGAAGTGTTGACCTACGATGGGGTAGAGCACGTTTATACCGCCTACCAAATGTGGCAGAATGAATATACCCAGGGCATTCCCCACCTGATCCAGAACGGATATAACCAAAAACGCTCGGGTGATGTGATCGTAGTCCTCAAGCCGGACTATGTCTCCTACTCCAGTACCGGTTCCACCCATGGGTCTCCATATACCTACGATACCCATACCCCCCTTTTGTTTTACGGCAAGGGAATACCTAAGGGTAGCACGGTAGCGCGGACCGAAATTCCGGATATCGCCCCCACCATAGCTTCTTTGCTGGGTATTGCCTTCCCGAGCGGTGCCACCGGAAAGCCTATAGTCGAGGTGTTAAAGCAAAATAGGTAAGACTCCGGGGTACATTAAGCATCTAACAAATCAATGAAAAATAATCCCATTGGTATTTTCGATTCCGGTGTTGGGGGGACTTCCATTTGGAAAGAAATACAAACACTCCTGCCGAATGAGGATACTATTTATTTAGCGGACAGTAAAAATGCGCCCTATGGCGAAAGGTCTCCGTACGGTATTGTCCAATTGAGCATCAAGAACACTGAATTTCTATTGGAAAAGGGATGCAAAATTATTGTAGTGGCCTGCAATACCGCTACGACAAATGCCATTGATTATCTTCGGGCTAATTATGGTGTTCCTTTCATTGGCATCGAACCGGCCATTAAGCCGGCCGCCCTACGGTCAAAATCCAGGGTCATTGGCATTCTGGCCACCAGGGGTACCCTTTCAAGCCATCTTTTCCACAGTACCGCCGAAATGCATGCCAAGGGAATACGTATCATCGAACGCGAAGGTCTGGGCCTCGTTCCTTTAATCGAGGCTGGTCAAGCCGATTCGCAGGAGACCCGACATCTGTTACGGAAGTATCTGGCTCCTATGCTCGATGAAGGTATCGATTACCTGGTCTTAGGCTGTACGCATTACCCGTATTTATTGCCTGTACTAAAAGAATTACTCCCAGATAACCTTCAGATTATCGATTCAGGGGAAGCCGTTGCCAGACAGACCCAGGCGGTTTTGACGAAAAAGGAGTGGTTAAATCCTTCTGAAAAATCAGGAAAGCATCGATTCTTTACCAATGTTGACCCTCATGTTCTTGAGGATTTCCTAACTGAGTACCATGGCGTATCCTTGTCTGTCAAGCAGTTGGATTTCTAGATTTTT
Organism: uncultured Flavobacteriaceae bacterium; assembly: GCA_963734985.1. Lineage (GTDB taxonomy): Bacteria > Bacteroidota > Bacteroidia > Flavobacteriales > Flavobacteriaceae > Pricia. The sequence continues at coordinate 517,963 of CAVTJB010000001.1, read as the reverse complement.
CCTTGAAGAAAAAGAAAGATAAAGTCAACGATATTACAACGAACGACAGCTAAAATGCATTGAAAGGCATGCATAATGAGGAAACGAAAAGTTTGAATGAGTTCCGGACTATTTCCTTAGATAGGTTAAATACGTAAAATCGAACGCATGCTTTTCATCCTTTGAATGGAATTCCTCGGACACCAACTCCCAGTTCGTTTCATCGATTTCCGGAAAAAAAGTGTCCGCTCCATCAAAAGTATGATGGATACGGGTCAGTTCGATTTTGCTGGCAAATTTTTCGCCTTGTGCGTAGATTTCACCGCCCCCGATGATAAAAGCAAGCGCATCCGATTTCACCATTTCGATGGCTTCTTCCAAGGAATGCACGACTGTGCAGACTTCGCAATCTGCTATATAGTCCTCGTCCCGGGTAACGATAATGTGTCTCCGGTTAGGCAAAGGTTTATCGAAACCGTCGAAGGTCTTTCGGCCCATGATAATGGCGTGGCCCGAAGTTAATTTTTTAAAACGTTGGAAATCGTCAGGTAGGTGCCAAGGCAGGTCTCCATCTTTGGCAAGCGCATTGTTTTTTCCAGCCGCCGCTATCATACAAATAGTGTTCACTGTTCTATTTTTTTGTTGATCCGTGAAATGGGGAAATCTGTCTCGATTTCTTTTTGCATTTCGGCGATACGTTGTTTTTGTTTTTTGACCAGCTTTTCTCGTTGACGTCGTTCCCAGGCCTGACCCATAAATTTTTGGGTAACGAAAACATTGAATGCGTGTATGATGAAGAGGAAGCCCCAGAAGGTGATAACCCAAATAAACCAATTGTAGGTATCCCAGTAGTCCAGTATTTTGTTTATAAATACCATAAAGACACTACCGATCAAAAAAATCACAAAATGGACGTATAGCCGTTTTTTCTGCCTGATACGCGTCTGGGCGTTTTCGAGCAGTTCGTGCTGTTCGAGGTTTAATTCCTTGTCATTTTTATTTTTCGTGAACATAATCTGGTCGTATTTTCAAAACATACCTTTTAAATAACGGGTTCCTTTTTATTTTTGTTATTCGAGAACATGTTAAGTAGTACCTTTAAAAAATACCCGTGTTGCACCGGGCTGGTGACAAAGCACTGTTGCCATACAAAGATACGGCAATTGTCGAACACCCAATTGATTCTATGGAAAATACTAGAAAACGCTTTCCTGTCCTTAGCCAATATATCTACGCCAATACGGCGTCCGCCGGATTGCTCAACGATAATTTGATGGAGTGGCGCCAAGAGCACGACCTTGATTATCTTATTGGAGGCAGCAATATGAAGACGAAAGCCATGCGCAACGATATTCCCGAAACGAGAAAAGCAGTCGCCCATTTCTTCGGTGCAAAAATAGAAAATACGGCCTTGACACCCAACTTTTCGCTCGGCCTGAACCTACTTCTCGAGGGGTTGGACCGGAAACATAATATCCTGTTGGTGCAGAACGACTATCCGTCGGTCAATTGGCCGTTTGAATATCGCGATTACAAGGTTTCCTATGCCAAACTAGATGAAAATTTGGAGGAAAACATCCACCGAAAAATAAAGTCCGACCACATTTCGGTACTTGCGTTAAGTCTGGTACAGTGGGTCAGTGGCATCATAATCGAGATGGATTTTCTCAAATCCCTAAAAAAGGATTTTCCCGATTTGATAATAATCGCCGACGGCACCCAATTTTGTGGCACCACAGATTTCAATTTTGAGGATTCTGGTATCGACATACTTGGCGCCAGCGGATATAAATGGCTATTGAGCGGCTATGGCAACGGATTCTTTCTTTTTAAGGATGGGGTTAAAGATAGCTTTTCGCCCAAAAGCACCGGTTTCAATGCGGCAGACGGCGATTTGAACGGGCATGACCAAATCCGCTTTGCCAAACATTTCGAACCGGGCCATTTGGATACCCTGAACTTCGGAAGTCTTAAATTCGCACTGAACTATTTGGCGTCCCTGGGTAAAGAAAATATTGAAGCAGAATTGGCCAAGCTTTCCAAAAAGGCAAAAAAGGAATTGACGGAATTCCGGCTATTAGATGCTGCCGTAGTCGCCCGGAAAGCGCATAGTACTATATTTAATATTAAGGGGGATGACCGGGTGTTTGAGAAATTGCGACAGAACGATATAATCTGTTCACAACGGGGCGGTGGTATACGTCTAAGTTTTCACTTTTATAACACCGAAAAGGATATTGATTGCATTCTAAAAATCTTGAAGACAGTATTATAGACTTTCATTAACGTCAAAATAGAGAGGGAGTTTGGCAAGAGAACGTCAAATTGGACCGGAAATACTACGAAAATGATAAAAATATCCTAATCCTTGGCTATGAGTGTTTTAATCTACTATTTTTGCGCGGAATTTGAAACCAGTCCAAAATAAAAGATTAACAAGTCAATATTAATAATCCAAAAATAATTCTATCATGTCCATTTCAAAACAGTATCTTAAGACAAAACCGGTGTGTAAAGTAACCTTTACCGTAGCTGCCGAAGAAGCTAAAAAAGTAGCCGTAGTAGGCGACTTCAATAACTGGAAAGCCAACAAGGCCAGTGCATTGAAAAAATTGAAGAACGGAAATTTCAAGGGTACCCTCGAACTTCCGAAAGAAAGTTCTTTCGAGTTCAAGTACATCATTGACGGCAATTATGTGAACGAGCCCGAAGCGGACGCTTACAAATGGAACGACTACGCTGGAGCGGAAAATGCCGTTTTGGAGGTATAATGCTTCTAGCGTGAAATAATCAGGGGCCGGGGCATTTCGAACGTTCCGGCTTTTTTATTGAACCCATCCAGGCTTTTTCCATTCACAAAGAATTCCCCTTTTCCACCCGCTTTTGGTCTTTTTCTCCTTCCGTAGCTCTGTCATAAAACTCAGAAAAGCCATCATACGGGCAAAATCGACTGATTTTCGGTAGAAAGCAAAAAGCCTCAATCAGTTATGGGATACTACGGTGACCCCTTTCCAAAATGCGACCTTATCTTTTATATTTTTGGCCGCTTCTTTAGGTTCGGGATAGTACCAGGCCGCATCCTCGTTTTTTTCTCCATCGACCTCCAAAGTGTAATAGGATGCCTTTCCTTTCCAGGGACAAGACGTATGCTTGTCACTGGTTTTAAAGTATTCTTTTTTGATACTCTCCGCCGGAAAGTAATGATTGTTCTCCACGACCACGGTATTATCGCTTTCGGCGATTACGGTGTTGTTCCAGATTGCCTTCATTGAAATAAGTGTAGGGGTTTATAAAAAGTAAAAGAGTATATAAATGCTGCTATTTGTTCAATTTTAGGTATGGGTTTCTACCCACTACCACTGCCTATTTCTTCCGGAACACATAGTTCTTATAGTGTTCGTTCGCATCGCTGAACAGGGTCACGATTTCAAGTCCCGATTTATCGGCCAGCCATTCAATAGTTGGTTTGTCGTATTTTTGGGATATTTCGGTGTGAATGGTTTCCCAAGCCTTGAAATCAACTTGCAACTCCAGTTTTTTTAGGCTGACCTTATGCGCCTCTTTGGCTACCAAGTAACTTTTGGCGGTGCCCATTTCCGGATCGTAGACTTCCCAATGACGGAATTTATCGACATCGAAGTTCCCTCCGAGTTCGCGATTGATTCGGGTCAAAACATTCTTATTGAACGCGGCCGTGATTCCCTTCGGATCGTTATAGGCATCCAAAATAATCTGTGGATCTTTCTTCATATCGAAGCCGACGAACAAGAGATCATCCCCTTGCATCAATTCCTGAACCCTTTTTAAAAATTCAATGGCCTGCAGATGTAGCAGGTTACCGATGTTCGAGCCCAAAAAGAGAATGACTTTTTTGGTGCCGTTCTCCGCGTTGATGGCGGATAGGTTTTCGAAATAGGTGCCTTGTCGGGTTTCCACCGAAACATCGGGTAGCTCTTCCAGCAGCGATTTTTCAAGGCCGTTGAGCGCGTTGCGGCTGATGTCGATCGGTTGGTATTTGAACTTGAAATTCTTTTCCGAAAGATACTTTAAAAGCACTTTGGTTTTTTTGCCGTCGCCCGCGCCCAATTCAATCAATTTAAATTTAGGGTTTCCCTTAGCAAAGAGTTCTGCGATTTCTGCCGTGTTTTCGGATAGTATTTCAAATTCCCTATCCGTAAGATAATATTCGGGCATGGCCATGATATCCTGAAACAGCTTGTCACCCTTTTCGTCATAAAAGTATTGCGAAGACAAGTGTTTCGGAAAATCCGTCAGGCCCTTGCGAACATCTTTCTCGAACTGCGTTTCTAAAACTATCTGTTCTGGCATAAAAAAGGAAGATTATCAGGATGTATTCTATAGCTCGTCAAATTTGTTGTAAGATGAATTAGCAGACCGGCTTTTAGCTATTTGGCCAATCGCAGGCCAGTGAACTGCCAGCGCAGGCCGGTCTGGAAAAAATTGCGGTAGGTGGGCCGCGTATGCTTTTTCGGGGTGGCCACCGAACTGCCACGAAGTACCTTTTGATTGACCATAAACTTGCCGTTATATTCGCCCAGGGCACCATCTGCTTTTTGGTACCCGGGGTAGGGGAGGTAGGCACTTTCGGTCCATTCCCATCGTTTTCCCCACGGAAAGAATTCTTGGGCCGCTTCCCATTCGAACTCCGTAGGCAAGCGACTTTCTTTCCATTGGGCAAAGGCGAAGGCCTCGTAGTATGAAATGTGGGTCACGGGAGCGTCACCCTCTATTTTTTGGAGTCCGCTGAGCGTGTAATGGTACCATTCCCCATCGATGTTATGCCAGTATAGCGGTGCGGAAATGTTGTTTTGGTCGACCCAATCCCATCCCTCGGCATGCCATAGGTCGAACTTTTTATAGCCTCCGGCAACCATAAACGCCATATACTCGGAGTTGGTGACGAGCTTGTTCGCTATTTCGTAGGGCGATAGGTACACTTTATGCCTTCCCAATTCATTGTCATAACAGAAATCGTCGGAATGATGGCCGATTTCGTAGATGCCCTCATCGACAGAAATCCATTCCCGTTCATGGGTTTCTATGGGATGCTCGTTCCACCCATCCGAATACACCGGAAGCAAGGGATTGTTTCCTAAAATAAATTTGATATCCGTAAGCAATAGCTCCTGATGCTGTTTTTCATGGTGGATACCGATTTCCAGCAAATCGTTCAGCTTTTTGCCTTGGTTCTCTTTAAAAAGATTCTTTATGGCCTTGGTAACATGGTCCCGATAGGCATAGACTTTTTCTACGGACGGGCGTGACAGGTTACCGCGATCCGAACGCACCACCCGCTTACCGACCGATTCGTAATAGCTGTTGAAAACGAACGAGAAATCGTCGTTGAATATTTTATAATCCGATGCATGCGGTTTTAATATAAACTCCTCAAAAAACCAAGTGGAGTGTCCTAAATGCCACTTTGGGGGCGAGACATCTTCGATGGGTTGCACTACATAGTCTTCGATTTCCAAGGGCTTGCAAATATTTTCAGTGTGTTTTCGGGTCTCGAGGAAGAAATCCAGGAGGGAATCGGTAAGGATCATAGCCTATTTATTTTGCCTTAAAGATAATTAATACCAAAAGGATGCCCTGGGCTCTATACATTTTTAGAATGATGCATTCGGAATGTTTGCTGAACTTGAGGTCACGTGTTACATACTGCACGTGTTACATACTGAAGCTTATCGGGATGGAAAAGGGAACACTCACGGGTCGATTATGATGTTTACCCGGCTCCATTTTAGGTAATAGTTCAATAATTCGTCGCGCCTCTTCCTCTAAAATTGGATTTCCACGAGTTTTTATCGAGATGATATTGCCTTTAGCGTCGATAGTGAACATTACCGACACCCGCCCTTGAATATCTTGTTTTTTTGCCTCTTCCGGATACCTGAAATGGGTGGAAATATGTTTTTGCAACTGTTGGCTAAAGCAGCTCCGCCTATCCACCGTTTCGTTATTCTCACAACCTGGAAAAATCGGTACTTCGTTAATGATGGCGAAAGGGACGTTGACCACTTCTTCATCCTCTATTATTTCGGCTTCTATGACTTCCGCCTCCTGGGCGGTTAGACCAGTGAGACCTGTCAAATATAACAGCCCAACCATAATAGTTAGTTTCTTCATGCGTATTACCATTTTGATCAAACAGCAACAACCCCTTTAATATGCGGATACGGATTATAATCCGTTAACCTAAAATCATTGAAGGTAAAACCAAAGATATCCTTTACTTCGGGATTGATGTGCATTTTCGGCAAGGCCCGCGGCTCGCGGCTCAGTTGTAGTTCCACCTGCTCGAGATGGTTGTTATAAATATGCGCATCGCCGAAAGTGTGGATAAACTCCCCCGCCTCATAACCGCAGACCTGCGCCATCATCATCGTAAACAGGGCATAGGAAGCAATGTTAAAAGGTACTCCCAAGAAGATATCCGCACTTCTTTGATAGAGTTGGCAAGACAGCTTTCCGTCGGCCACATAAAATTGGAAAAAGGCATGGCAGGGCGGCAGGGCCGCTTTGCCGTTGGCCACATTCTCCGAGAACGATTTCGAGGTGTCCGGCAAAACACTGGGATTCCAAGCCGAAACCAGCATCCGACGGCTGTTCGGATTGTTTTTTAGGGAATGGACCACCTCCTTGATCTGATCGATCTCATCGCCGTTCCAGTTGCGCCATTGATGGCCGTACACCGGCCCCAGATCTCCGTTTTCATCGGCCCATTCGTTCCATATGCGAACGCCGTTTTCCTGCAGGTAGCCGATGTTGGTATCCCCTTTTAAAAACCAGAGTAATTCGTATACGATGGACTTCAAATGCAGTTTTTTGGTCGTCACCATCGGAAAGCCCTCGCTGAGGTCGAACCGCATTTGATAGCCGAAAACGCTAAGCGTACCCGTTCCGGTGCGGTCGCCTTTTTGGTGGCCTGTTTCTAATACGTGTTTTAGTAGGGTGTGGTATTGTTTCATTTTGCAGTCTCTTAATCTGGATGGGGTTTAATTCCCCGAGGTTTGCCTAAAATTTTAGAGGAAAGTTTGAAAACCGATGTTTTTATCCGGACCAAAACCATCTTTTACCAAAAATCCAGTGAATCCGTCGCGAAAATCCTTTATCCTCAATACGTTAATTGTTGTTGCTTTTTTACAAAATTGGTTAAAATATTCTATTTTTTAAAGTTCTAACTCAGCAAAAATGGGGAAATGGTCTGAACCAATTTTTGCTAAGCGTTCCAGTTTTTTTAATTTGAATTCTTCGGTGACAAATATGTGATCTAATGGCCATCTTAAAAGGATGTTCTTTGCATCATAGCTGTTATAGAAACCTCTTCCCACTCTTACATCATAAAGAATGTTTTCTGTTTCGGTCAATTCATCAACGTAAGACCACACTACATCGTTTAGATCCCCAGCTACTATGGTCGGAAATTCCCGGTCCTCAATTTCTTTTCCCAACTTTTCCAGGGCAGTTGCTTCCTGATGGGCATTGTCGGGCAAGTCCTCAAAATGTTTAGGAGGCACTGGATGGATGGAATGAAAGCTAATTTTTTGATCGTCAGCCAGCGAAATAGTACTCTCAAACGAAGGCACTTTTTCATTATTTAAATATTCCACTTCTACTTTTTTCAACGGAAATTTACTGTACAACACTAAACCGTAGGTGACCTCGTTAGGGTTATGTTGCGAATAGGGATAATCTTTTTCCAGAACTTTCAGTTTTTTATTCCACCAATCATCTACCTCCATGGTCAAAATCAAATCGGGTTTTTTCTGTTCGATTAATTCGATTAAGGGTTTTATGTTTCTATTGGTCATTTTTACATTAGCCAATAAAATGCCGAATGGCTCAGCAGAGGATTTTGAATCATTTGTCCATGGTACTTCTACGGGCACTACGATGGTATAATTGATTAAGAAAATACTATTGATAACCAATCCGCCTAACAGTGCAAAAATAAACAGAGTATCGTACCATTTCCACTTCCTATTTATAATCAAAAGTGTTAACAGACAAACCAATGAAACGATAAAGAGCTGAATGCGCGGAAAGTCAAGCATCTTTATATAACGAATTTCCGCATTTCTGAATAAAGAAAATATTGAGCCAAGTGCCGCAGCAGCTGCAATAACATAAAGAATGACGAGTAGAATTTTTTTCATTTTTTTCAAATTTAGGAGGTTCATCTCCTATTTTTAAGTAAAGAACAGCTACAACCGTTGCCCAATAGTCAGCTTGAACGGGTTGGCTTGGCGCAGTGCGGGGGCAGGAGCGCGAATGTTTTTGCGCCACGCAGAAAGCAAAGGCTTTTCGTTTGGTTCTTAATATTGCTACAAGAGCAAAATCCAAAATATTTTGCGCCCGCGTAAATATACGCAGACCTTCTGACCGGGCACAAGCCCCGCATCACTTATTGGTTTTTGTTATAAGTAGGTATTTTTTCTAGCATACTTAGTTATATCAACATTTCCCGATGCCGGCGAGGCAGCCTCGAGCGGCCACTCCCTAAAGCAAAATCCAGGGGGGGGGACGCTACCCCAATATCATTCCGGCAATCGTAGCCGAAAGCAGCGAAGCAATCGATCCGCCTAAAACAGCCTTCAACCCAAACTCTGACAGCGTTTTGCGTTGGCCGGGGGCCAGGGAACCGATACCCCCGATCTGAATGCCGATGGAGGCGAAGTTGGCGAAGCCGCAGAGCATGTAGGTGGCCATGATGATCGATTTCGTGTAGTTGAGGTTGATGGGGTTGGCCGGGTCTTTCAGTTCTGCAAGTTGTTTATAGCCCACAAATTCGCTGGAGGCCAGTTTGACGCCCAGAAGTTGCCCCATCTGCATGAGGTCTTCCTTGGCGACCCCGATAAGCCACATTAAAGGGGCAAAGACGGTTCCCAATATCGCTTCGAGCGATAAATTTTCATAGTCGGAGTGCGCGGCAATCCAAGGGTTGAGGTGCGTCCAATCTCCAATAAGTCCGAAAATGCCGTTGAGCATGGCAATAAAGGCAACGAAGACCAAGAGCATGGCCCCCACGTTTACCGCCAGTTTCAAACCCTCAGTGGTGCCGTTGGAAATGGCATCGAGTACATTGGTGCCGATTTTTTCGTGGGAGACGTGTACGTTGGTATCTATGGCTTCGGTCTGTGGATACAATATTTTGGATACTACTATTGCCCCCGGAGCCGCCATTACGGAGGCGGCGATCAGATGCCGGGCAAACTCCAACCGTAGTTGTTCGTCCGAGCCGCCTAAAAATCCAATATAGGCCGCTAATACGCCTCCTGCTACGGTTGACATGCCACCGATCATCACCAATAAAATTTCGGACCTGCTCATGCGTTCCAAATATGCTTTAATCAACAAGGGGGCCTCGGTCTGGCCCAAGAAAATATTGCCGGCCACCGATAGACTTTCCGCCCCGGATATGCCAAGAGATTTGGTTAATAGCCATGCCAGCCCCCTGACCACTTTTTGGATGATACCCAAATAAAATAGGAGCGAGGTCAGGGCGGAAAAGAAAATAATGGTCGGCAATATCTGAAAGGCGAAGATGTAACCGATATTCGGATTGTCCAAATCCATCAGATTTCCCAGGAGGAATTGGCTACCTGCCAGCGTAAAGTTGAGAAGTTCATTAAATATCCTTCCCAAAACCTCAAATATCTTTTGAATAAACGGCACTTTGAGGATGCCGACGGCCAATAGTAATTGTATGCCAAGTCCGATTCCTACGGTTTTCCAGTTGATGGCCTTTCGATGGGCACTAAACAAAAAAGAAATCAGAATAAGGGTTGCCATGCCCAAAATACCTCGCCAAAGGCTGTTGATGGAAAAACCTTGATTTGGTACCGCTTGCGACATCTGGGCGGAGGCAGCGGTATCAATACCCGAGGTGCTGTGAACTATAGTGGACAGGGTGTCGGGGAGTTCACTGATTTGTGAAAAAGAGGGGATGGATATCAAGCAACATAACAGCAGAAAAATCCATTGCCTCTTTTTCATGAATGTCGCTTCTTGATTAGTTGCGTTTGGAAATCTCGTCCCGAAGCTTGGCCGCCTTTTCGTAGTCTTCACTGGCGACGGCTTTGTCCAATTCTTTGTTGAGTTCGTCTATGGATAGTTCGGCGTAGCCTTCGGAGGTCCCGGATTCGATTTCGACGGTCTCGCCTTCCTGTAAAATTTCATCTACTACGATGCTTTCTTCGCTACCTTCTTTTTTGGTGTCCTTCGAAGAAAATTTCAGAAAAATGCCTGCCTTGTCCAAAATGGTCTTGTAGGTAAATATAGGGGCATTGAAGCGAAGGGCCAAGGCAATGGCATCGCTCGTACGGGCGTCTATGATTTCCTCGATCTTATCACGCTCGCAGATGATACTGGAATAGAAGACCCCATCGACCAATTTGTGGATGATGACCTGCTTTATGACAATCTCGAACCGGTCGGCAAAATTTTTAAAAAGGTCGTGGGTCAAGGGCCGCGGCGGTTTGATTTCCTTTTCGAGGGCTATGGCAATGGACTGTGCCTCGAAGGCACCGATGACGATGGGCAATTTGCGGTCGCCCTTTTCTTCGTTTAAAATCAAGGCGTAGGCCCCATTTTGCGTTTGACTATAAGAAATCCCTTTTATTTTTAACCGTACTAAGCTCATAGATGATAAAAGTACAAAAAGGCTACCAATACTCGTGCCTTATGTAAATTCAGGTTTTTGTGTCTTCCTTTGTTCCTGTCGTTAAGACAATTAACCATAGCTACGGCTATGCTTGATGATTTCGTCTTGGGAAAGAAAAAAATAAAATTCCCCACATTTCCGAATTCGTATATGGCGAGAGTATTAAATATCGGACTTGCCAGCCATTTAAGTAGCTCCGTTGAGAGCGCAAATTAAAAAATATTATGCGTTTTCGGCCTTAAATTCCTTTAATTTTTCGATGAGTTTGGGCACTACTTCAAAGGCATCTCCTACGATTCCGTAGTCCGCCGCCTTGAAGAAGGGGGCTTCGGGGTCGTTATTGATGACCACTTTGGTCTTTGAGGCACTGACTCCGGCTAAATGCTGGATGGCACCGGAAATACCGACGGCGATGTACAGATTGGCGGCTACCGGTTTCCCGGTTTGGCCTACATGTTCGCCGTGTGGCCGCCATCCCATATCGGATACGGGCTTCGAACATGCCGTCGCCGCTCCGAGCACATCGGCCAATTCTTCGATCATCTCCCAGTTTTCGGGACCTTTTAACCCGCGTCCGCCGGACACTACGATTTCGGCATCGGCGATAGTAACTTTTCCCGCTACCTTGTCAATGTTCACGGATTTGACCGAGAAGTCTCCATCGCCCAATTCGGGACTAAAATCCTCAACCTTGGCATCGGTTTGGTTTTCCCTGAGTCCGAAGGCATTGTTCGAGACGCCAACGATCTTTATTTCGGTACTGATTTCGGTATGTGCGAAACCCTTGTTACTGAAAGCGGTACGTTTTACCCTGAAGGGTTCAGTACTATCAGGTGCCCCCACCACGTTCGGCACATAACCCGCTTTCAATTTCGCAGCCAAAATGGGGGCCAGAAATTTACTGTTGGCACTGGAACCGACCACCACCACCTGGGTGCCTTCTTTTTCCGCCGCTTGCGCAATGGCCTTTGCGTAGGCCTCGGCATTGAAGGGGTTCATTTTGTCGTCGGTGACGTTCAACACCTTGGAGACACCATATTCGCCTAAGCTCTCGTTTTCGGAGGCATTAAAGGAAATCCCGGTGACCGAAGTCCCCATTTGATCGGCCACGGCCTTGGCGTATGAGGCCACTTCAAAGGCATTTTTTTTGAATTTTCCGTTTTCGGATTCTGTATATACTAATACTGACATATTTGTGTGTATTACGCTTTTAAATTATGTTCGAGCTTCCGTTTTTCAGCGGCGAGTTTAGGAGTTTATGAGTTTAGCAAAATCAGTTTATAAGATTATGGGTGTATGGCTTATATAGTATGCGGCTTTGTAGTTTTGCTTACTGCTTACTGCTTACTGCTTACTGCTTACTGCTTACTGCTTATATGCTTACTGCTTACTGCTTACTGCCTGCTCCACGAAATTTGGCACTTGGAACTTTAGATGACCTTGGCTTCATTATGCAACATATCCACAAGTTCATCCACGGAATCTACCAATTTAACCTGCCCTTTCGGAGCGGGTTTATCAAATTTGATATCTTTCGTAGCCTGGGTGGCATCTACGGGTTCGACCACGTTCAATGATTTTTTCCGAGCCGTCATGATACCGCGCATATTGGGGATTTTGAGGTCGCTCTCCTCGACCAATCCCTTTTGGCCGCCAATGACCAAGGGCAAGGAGGTTTCAATCTTTTCCTTTCCGCCGTCGATTTCACGGATGGCAGTGGCTTTGTCGCCGTCGATTTCGAGACCGATACAGGTGTTGACAAAGTTTATACCCAGCAAAGTGGCCAGAATACCCGGCACCATCCCGCCGTTGTAATCGATAGATTCCCTTCCGGCAATGATCAGGTCGTAGTCCCCCTTTTTGACCACTTCGGCCAGTTGTTCGGCGACATAATAGCCATCGGTAGGCTTGGCATTTACGCGGATTCCCTCATCGGCACCAATGGCAAGGGCCTTGCGCATGGTGGGTTCTACGGAAGCCTCCCCGACCGTGGCAATATGAACGGTGGCATCCTGTTTTTCCTTGAACCACATGGCACGGGTGAGTCCAAATTCGTCGTTGGGATTGATTACAAATTGTACCCCGTTGGGGTCGAATTCTGTGTCGCCATCCGTAAAATTTATTTTGGATGTCGTGTCCGGTACATTACTTATACAAACTAATATTTTCATCTAGAAATATTCTTTAAATATGACTGCACGAATATAGGTATAAATTCCTAAAAAAGCTATGCATGCATAATAAATTTTATCCCTTTTTTTGGTGGGATGGGTCGGGGAGTTGCTAGATATTTTCCTATTTTTGCTTGCGTTTTAAACGCTTACCGAAAAAGACCTACTATTATATGAAAACCTTACAATTCAGGGAAGCCATCGTAGAGGCGATGTCAGAAGAGATGCGAAACGACGAGTCCATCTATCTCATGGGCGAGGAAGTCGCCGAATACAATGGGGCCTATAAGGCTTCGAAAGGGATGTTGGACGAGTTCGGTGCCAAGCGCATCATCGATACCCCGATTGCAGAGCTGGGATTTGCCGGTGTCGGCGTGGGCTCCACCATGACGGGCTGTCGGCCCATTATCGAATTTATGACCTTTAATTTTGCCTTGGTGGGCATTGACCAGATCATCAACAATGCTGCCAAGATCCGTCAGATGTCGGGCGGGCAATTTCCTTGTCCCATTGTGTTTCGGGGCCCGACCGGCTCTGCAGGGCAATTGGGCGCCACCCATTCACAAGCCTTCGAGAGTTGGTATGCGAACTGTCCCGGACTTAAAGTGGTCGTACCCTCCAATCCTGCGGATGCCAAGGGATTGTTGAAATCTGCCATTCGCGACGATGACCCCGTCATTTTTATGGAATCGGAACAGATGTACGGTGATAAAGGGGAGGTGCCCGAAGGGGAGTACACCATCCCGATAGGGGAGGCCGATATCAAAAGGGAAGGTTCCGATGTAACCATAGTATCCTTCGGAAAAATAATAAAGGAAGCCTACAAGGCAGCCGAGGAACTCGAAAAGGAGGATATCAGTTGCGAGATCATCGACTTACGCACGGTATATCCCTTAGATTATGACGCGGTCATCAAATCCGTCAAGAAAACCAACCGACTGGTAATCCTCGAGGAAGCTTGGCCTTTTGGCAATGTGGCCACTGAAATTACCTTCCATATTCAAGCCCATGCTTTTGATTACCTGGATGCGCCCATCCAAAAGATCAACACGGCCGATACCCCCGCGCCCTATTCGTCCGTATTGTTGGCGGAGTGGCTTCCGAACCACGAAGATGTCATCAAGGCTGTTAAGAAAGTGTTATATAAATAATAGTAACCTAATACTAAAGGTACATTTGCTTCGCTGAAGGGATTTCGGCGGAGCATTTTTTATGGTATGCCTTAGGCCTTGGTTAGCTATTTGCTCCTTGCGAGGGGTCATCCAAAGAATTTTATGAGAAAACTCTTACTACTGATTTTCTTGCTTATGGTAGCGTTTGCCCGGGCCCAGACTAAGGTGGGCGGTATCGTGGTAGACGAATCGGGAGAAACCGTCCCCTTTGCCAATGTACTTTTTAAGGATTCGCAAGAAGGTACCATCACCAATGACGACGGCCGTTTCTATATGGAATCGGACAACACCTACCCCACACTGATCGTATCCTTTATCGGCTATGAGACCCAGGAAATTCCCTTGACCCAGAAGGTAAACTATGATATGAAAATCACCTTGGCGGAGGCGAGCGAGCAGTTGGATGAGGTGGTGCTTATTGGGGGAAAGCAGCCTAAAAAAAATAATCCCGCTATCGACATCCTAAGAAAAATCTGGGAAAAGAAACGCCAAAACGGGTTGCGTATGTTCGACCAGTACAGTTACGACAAGTACGAGAAGGTGGAGTTCGACCTCAATACCATCGACAGTTCGATCATCAACAGCCGGGTCTTCAAAGGTCTCGAATTCATGTTCAAAGACCTAGATACTTCGCGAATTACCGGAAAAACCTATTTGCCCGTATTCCTCAATGAAAAATTCTCCAAGGTGTACGGAGATAATATCATGGGGGTCGAAAAAGAAGATGTGCTGGGCAGTAAAAACTCCGGTTTTGAGAACAATCAATCCATTACGGCCTTTATTCAAGATATGTACGCCGAATACAACGTGTACAACAATTACATCAAATTTTTTGACAAGAGCTTTACGAGTCCCCTCTCAAAGACCGGGATCGACGTTTACAACTACGCCTTACGTGACAGTGCCTTTATAGACAACAAATGGTGCTATAACATTGTATATTATCCACGGCGCAAGAACGAACTGACCTTCAAGGGCGATTTTTGGGTCAACGATACTACCTATGCCATCAAGAATATCAACCTGCAGGTAACCAAGAGTGCCAACCTGAACTGGGTGAAGGATGTGTATATCGAGCAAGATTTTGACGTGCTCAACGATAGCGTTTTTCTGTTGAAAAGGGATTATATGCTCACGGATTTCAGTTATAGTAAAAAGGAAAAGTCCCGCGGCATCTACGGAAAACGGACTACGGTTTACGACCGCCACGAATTCGACAGGGAGCGGGGGAGGGATTTTTATAAATCCGAGAGCAATCCCTTCGACCCTATCGTGATGACCCGCGACACCACTTTTTGGGAAAACAACCGTTTGGAGTCCCTAAATAAGGATGAAAAAGGGGTCTATTCCCTTTTGGACACCTTAAAGACGGTACCCAAGTTCAAATCCTATTACAATCTGGTCAGCATATTGGGTTCCGGCTATATAGAAATCGATAAATGGAACATGGATATCGGTGACGTTTATAGCGTGTTTGGCTACAACGATGCCGAGGGAATCCGCCTACGGGGCGGCGCACGTACGTATTTCGGGCAGAACGACCTATGGCGGCTGGAAGGTTATATGGCCTATGGTTTTAAAGACAACAAGGGCAAATACGGTATTTCCGGGAAGTGGCTCGTCGATAAAAAGACCCGGTTGATTATTTCCGGGGGCAACCGCCGTGATATAGAGCAGTTGGGACTCAACCTGACCGCGACCAACGATGTTCTGGGCCGGAGTATCGCCTCTTCCTCGATCCTTACGGTAGGCGCAAACGACAGATTGACCAATATCAACCTCAGTACCTTTAATGTCGAGATAGAACCGGTGACCAATTTCCGGATACGCATCGGCAATTCGTTCCGTACGCTAAGCTCTGCCCTGCCCGATGCCTTCAGTCTTGAATATGTGGATGCCGCTTCGCCAACCGGAATATCCTCCGAAATAAAACAATTCGACGTCAACACCATGCTGATTTACACGCCGGGTAAGCGCACCATCGGTTTCGGGGTCGAGCGCAGCGATATCAATGATGATTATAGTACCATATTACTGAACTATACCAGAGGGGTCGAGGGATTTATGGAAAGCGATTTTAACTATAGCAAACTTCAGTTTTCTTACAGCCAGCCCTGGCAATTGGGCGGTTTGGGAAGGTTGTTGAGCACGGTGGAGGTGGGCAAGACCTTTGGAGCCGTCCCGCTCGGCCTGCTAAACGTTATCCCCGGCAACCAAACGCTCTTTTCGTTATACAATACCTTCCCCAACCTGGATTTCTACGAATTTGTGACCGACACGTACGCCTCCGTGCATCTCGAACACAACTTCAACGGCCGGTTGTTTTCGAGGATTCCCCTTTTGCGAAGGCTCGACCTGCGTGAAATTGTCGGGTTACGTGGAGTATGGGGCGAACTTTCCGACGAAAACATCGCCCTGAGCGCCCCTACAAACATTGCTCTTCAAGCGCCGAACGACAAGATTTACTATGAATATTCCTTCGGAATAGGCAACATTTTAAAGATTTTCCGTATCGATTTCAACTTCAGGGGCAATTATCTGGATGCACCCAATGCGAGGCCCTTTAGTGTCACCGGGTCGTTCGGGTTTAGTTTCTAATTCGTACCTTCGCAGTGTTAAAAATCCCGGAAAGATGTCAAAAAAAGCCAATATCACCTTCGACGTATTGATTGAAATACCCAAGGGGAGCAGAAACAAGTATGAATATGATTTTACGCTGAACAAAATCCGTTTTGATCGCACCTTGTTTTCATCGATGATGTACCCGGGCGATTATGGCTTTATTCCCGAGACTTTGGCCTTGGACCAAGATCCCTTGGACGTGCTCGTATTAGGAATTGAACCGACCTATCCCATGGTCGTGATGGAAGTGAAGCCCATAGGGGTTTTTCATATGACCGACGAAAAAGGTCCTGATGAAAAAATTATCTGTGTGCCGATTTCCGACCCCGTTTGGAGTACACGTGACGATATCTCCGATTTAAATCCGCATCGCCTAAAGGAAATCGAACATTTTTTTCAGGTTTACAAAGACCTTGAAAAGAAAAAAGTCGATACCGGAGGATGGAGCAATGCCGAAAAAGCCGTTGAAATTTATCGTGAATGCGTACAAAGGTATGTAGAAAGCGACCACAAAGACCGACGCACTTTTATGATTTAGGTGGTTAAATTTGATGATAAGTTGCCTCTTACTCTCTTTTCTAAGGTGGTATCCACGGTAAACCCATTTTACGAATGAACCCCTTTAGACTTATTGGTTGGAACCGGAAATATCGCCTTTAATACTAGATAAAGTCATTAAATAAAAGCATTGCAGGGCTTCACTATTCAAAAATGAGGAAATAGAGCCTCAAAATGTGATATTCTTAGGCAATAGAAAAATTCCTAACAAGTTCAATAGCAGAAAATATCTATTGATAAAAGCTATTCTTATAAGAAAGAATGGCTTTTTTTATTCTACCCATTTTACTACTTTAGCCCCCGTTTAAAAAAAACCTATAAAACCATATAAAATGGATTTAGTAATTCAATTATTGCCTGCCTTCGGATTAGTGGCCCTTTTGTTCGTTTTTATCAAAAATTCATGGGTAGCCAAACAAGAGGTCGGCGATGCCAAGATGGCCCGTATTGCCAAGAACATTGCCGATGGGGCGATGTCTTTTCTAAAGGCGGAGTATAAAATACTTTCGATTTTTGTAGTAGCCGTGGCCGTACTCCTTTATTTTAAAGGGAGTGGCGAAACAGGATCCCACGGTACTGTTGCTGTATCCTTTGTCGTAGGTGCCATTTGTTCGGGCCTGGCGGGATTCATCGGAATGCGTGTGGCCACCAAGGCTAACGTGAGGACTACACAGGCCGCTCGTACTTCTTTGGGGAAGGCCCTTGAAGTCGCTTTTGCCGGGGGTTCCGTTATGGGTCTCGGTGTGGTGGGGCTCGGGGTTTTTGGATTAAGCGGGCTCTTCATGATCTATCAGAATATTTGGCCAGGTGAAGAAAATTTACAGTTAGTGCTGAACGTTCTTTCCGGCTTTTCCCTGGGCGCATCGTCCATCGCACTTTTTGCCCGTGTGGGTGGAGGTATCTACACGAAAGCGGCCGATGTCGGAGCCGACTTGGTGGGTAAGGTCGAAGCCGGTATTCCGGAAGACCACCCCTTGAACCCTGCTACGATTGCCGATAACGTTGGTGACAACGTGGGTGATGTGGCCGGTATGGGTGCCGACCTTTTTGAATCTTATGTTGGTTCCATCATCGGCACCATGGTTTTGGGAGCCTTTATCATCACTCCCGATTTCGGGGGATTGGGCGCCGTTTACCTGCCCTTGGTACTGGCCGCGGTCGGCATCATCATGTCCATCATAGGAACCTTTTTTGTGAAGGTCAAGGATGGCGGAAATCCGCAGACGGCTTTGAACATAGGGGAATTTTTGTCGGCGGGGTTGATGGTCATAGCTTCCTATTTTATCATCCATGCCATGATTCCCGATTCCGTAGAAGGTTTGCCGAGCGGGGCCATGGGAATCTTTTGGGCCACTATCGCCGGTCTTGTCGCCGGCCTTGGTGTAGGTAAGATTACTGAATACTATACGGGAACAGGTACCAAACCGGTCAAGGGAATCGTCAGGCAATCCGAAACCGGGGCCGCCACCAATATTATTGCCGGGCTTGGCGTGGGTATGATGTCTACCATGGTTCCCATACTCTTGATCGCGGCGGCCATTTTGATCTCGCACTATTTTGCTGGATTGTATGGGATCGCTATCGCCGCAGTTGGGATGTTGGCGAATACGGGCATTCAGTTGGCCGTGGACGCCTACGGACCAATTTCCGATAATGCGGGTGGAATTGCCGAAATGGCCGAACTGCCGCATGAAGTCCGAGATCGTACCGATAAATTGGATGCCGTCGGAAATACCACGGCCGCCATCGGTAAAGGATTTGCGATCGCTTCGGCGGCCTTGACGGCCTTGGCCTTGTTCGCCGCCTTTATGAAGGTCGCCAACGTAACCGCGATCGATGTGAGTAAACCGAATATCATGGCCGGGCTCTTGGTAGGGGCGATGCTCCCCTTTGTGTTCTCCGCATTGTCGATGAACGCCGTAGGGCGTGCGGCTATGTCTATGATAGAAGAAGTGCGCCGACAGTTTAGGGATATTCCCGAATTGAAGGCTGCCTTGGCGGTGATGAGAAAATACGATTCCGATATGTCGAAGGCTACCGTAGCGGACCGAAAGATTTTCGATTCGGCCGACGGCGTAGCCCAATATGACAAATGTGTCGAGATTTCTACTACGGCCTCCATTAAGGAAATGGTCTTGCCCGGTCTCCTAGCTATCGCCGTGCCGGTAGCTGTCGGTTTTATAGGCGGTGCCGAAATGTTGGGCGGACTATTGGCCGGGGTTACTTCGGCCGGGGTCTTAATGGCGATTTTCCAGTCCAATGCCGGTGGCGCTTGGGACAATGCTAAAAAAATGATCGAATCCGATGGGCGTAAAGGTACCGACGCACACAAAGCGGCCGTAGTCGGTGATACGGTTGGCGATCCGTTCAAGGATACGTCCGGGCCTTCACTGAACATCCTTTTAAAATTGATGTCCGTCGTAGCCCTGGTCATCGCGCCCAGTATCGCCCTGAGCGAAACGGGAATGGCCGCCACCGAAAACACCAAGGAAATTCAGGTTGAAATGAATACCGCCCAAGGGGGTTTGTCCGAAGCGACCATCGCCTACACTACTGTGGTAAACGGGGAGAAGGTCCGCGAGGAGAAAACCTTTTCAGGAACGCAAGCCGACGTAAAAAGACAGTTGAAAGAGTTTGAGAATACTACCGTAAGATCAAAAGGCTCCGAGATGGAGATGACCATTGAAAGTATCGATATTCGAAAGTAACCTAAAATCGGGATATAATAAAAGGAGAAGCCATCGTTTTATGATGGCTTCTCCTTTTTTTGGGGGTAGTGCTCGGTGCTGGCTGTATTAAGACAGGGCTTATGATGCTAAGAATCATTTGAAGAGCAAACCGAATTTTTAAAATCGAACAGCCCTTGAACCTGTCGTCAGAACGAATTACAGCTTAAACCTCCCTCGCTTTTCCTATATTTGACCCCTATGGGATGGTTCGGAAAAAGAGATAAACTACAGATCATCGCCTTTGAGAGCTATGGCACCGATTCGCATTTTTATGCCCACGGAAGGGCATTGGAAGACGAAGAAATAGACCTTTCGAAAAAAGGTTTTTTAAACCTATTACTGAATTCTTTTAAGCGTTTTGAGACGGACGAGATCCGGAATACGGGTATTACCTTGCAACTACCCGATGGAAGAACGGTCAAAGGAAATACAGATATGCGGGGCTATTACCGCATCGATGCCTCATTTAAAGACCTAAGCCAGTTGGCCAATGAAGAAGGATGGTTGAACTACGAAATATCCTATTCCGATATGTCGTTAAAAAGGGAAATCCTCCATCAAAACCGCTTTCCGGCGAAGCTTTTGATACCTTCTACAAAGTCCGATTTCGGGATAATCAGTGATATTGACGATACCATACTGCATACCGGTGTGGTATCTTCACTTAAGTGGAAGGTGGTTTTCAACACCTTATTCAAACGACCGGGGCAACGTACACCCTTGGAAGGTGCGGCCGAGTTCTATGGCCGGCTGCACCGTGGCCGATCGGGCAAGGCGGTAAATCCCATCTTTTACGTAAGCCATAGCCCGTGGAACCTGTACCGATATCTTGAGATGTTCCTGACCCAAAATGATTTCCCGAAAGGACCCGTTCTGCTGCGAAACTTCCCGAAGTGGGGCGGCATCGGAGCAGATAAAGAGAAATTCCAAAAGCAGAAAGAGATTGTCAACATTCTAAAAACCTACCCCGGTCTAAAATTTATTCTGATCGGCGATAGCGGAGAACATGACGCCGATATCTACAAGGAAATTGCGGAACGATATCCCGATAACATTTTGGCCATCTACCTGAGAAGCGTGAACCACCATAGGAAGATGGAGCGGGTAAAAGGGCTGTTCGAAGATTATAAGGTAACCCCGGTTTTGTTGGTCGAAAGTAGCAAGCAAGCCGAGGTACATGCGAGGGAAAACGGGTTTATTTAAAACAATCCATGAATCTCCGCATCGATTTTATTGATCACGGTTCCCAAATCCTCCGGGTCGTCCACAAAATTGACCTCGTCAACATTGATAATCAATAGATTTCCCTTTTCGTAACCGTGTACCCACGCCTCGTACCTTTCATTCAGGCGGCTGAGGTAGTCAATGGAGATGCTATTTTCGTAATCCCGACCTCTTTTATGAATTTGGTCGACAAGATTGGGGATTGAACTTCGCAAATAAATGAGCAGGTCGGGGGGCTGCACTAAAGTTTCCATCAGTTCGAACAGACTTTCATAATTGGTGAAATCGCGATTGGTCATAAGGCCCATCGCATGCAGGTTCGGGGCAAAGATATAGGCATCCTCGTAAATCGTACGGTCTTGGATGGTGTTTTTGCCGCTTTCCCGTATCTTTAGAATTTGGCGATACCGCTGATTGAGAAAATAGATCTGCAGATTGAAGCTCCATCGTTCCATTTGGTTATAGAAATCGTCGAGATACGGATTATCGACGACTTCCTCGAAATTGGCTTCCCATTTATAATGTTTGGCCAATAGGCGGGTTAAAGTGGTTTTTCCTGCACCGATGTTACCGGCTACCGCGATGTGCATATCGTTTATGGATTATAGGTTTGTTGTAGTTAACATAAATAGGAACGAACGTACAATATACAAAGTATCTCGGGGAAGGTGAAACGCTGAATGAAAATCAAGGGGTTATTTTTTAGGATCGATGGATGACAAAGTTTTTATTTCCTTTCCCTTTATGTATTTTTGTACCCGTAACGAAAGAGGAAGGATTTGACTGATTGCAACCTCTATACCCTGTGTTGAATTTAGGGTTAAAAATGCTAAAGCAGTTGATCGGAAACTTGCTTTCTATCATCTTCTTCGGGCAGTACTTTCAAATCCCATTCTTTTATAAAAACTGAAAGTTATGTCGTATCTATTTACATCCGAATCAGTTAGTGAAGGACATCCCGATAAAATTGCCGATCAGATCAGTGATGCCCTGTTGGATTATTTTTTAGCCTTCGACCCCGAGAGCAAAGTGGCCTGCGAAACCCTTGTCACTACCGGCCAGGTCGTGCTGGCGGGCGAGGTAAAAAGCAATACCTACTTGGACGTGCAGAACATCGCCCGGGAGGTAATCAATAGAATAGGATACACGAAAGGGGAATACCAGTTCAGCGGTGATTCGTGTGGCGTAATTTCTTTGATCCACGAGCAGTCGCAAGATATCAATCAAGGAGTCGATCGCGGCACCAAGGAAGAACAGGGCGCGGGCGATCAGGGCATGATGTTCGGCTATGCTACCCGGGAAACGGAGAATTACATGCCGTTGGCCCTCGATATATCCCATAAAATACTGCAAAATTTGGCCGATCTTCGCCGGGAGAACCAAGAAATACAATATCTGCGGCCCGATGCCAAGGCCCAGGTCACTATCGAATATGCAGATGATAACATACCCCAACGCATTGATACCATTGTAGTCTCTACCCAGCACGATGCCTTCGATGCCGATGATGAAAAGATGTTGGCCACCATTAAAAAGGACATCATATCGATTTTGATTCCCCGCGTTAAGGCCCAGTTGCCAGAAAATATCCAAAAATTGTTCGACGATCAGATTACCTACCATATCAACCCCACCGGAAAATTCGTTATCGGCGGTCCACATGGTGATGCGGGCCTTACCGGAAGAAAAATTGTCGTTGACACCTACGGTGGAAAAGGGGCCCACGGTGGAGGAGCCTTTAGTGGGAAAGACCCGAGCAAGGTTGACCGGAGCGCTGCGTATGCCGCTCGGCACGCCGCCAAAAATCTAGTAGCTGCCGGGGTTTGCGACGAGATTTTGGTACAGATTAGTTACGCCATCGGGGTCGTTGAGCCTACCTCGATATTCGTGGACACTTATGGTACCTCAAAAGTACGATTAAGCGATGGGGAGATTGCGAAAAAGATTCGGGAATTGTTCGATATGCGTCCCTTTGCCATTGAGGAACGTTTGAAATTGCGAAACCCAATTTATTTGGAGACGGCGGCTTATGGCCATATGGGAAAGGAACCTGTTAAGGTCAAGAAGGTTTATGAATCCTCATACAGCGGTAGGGCCGAGAAGGAAGTGGAGCTGTTTACCTGGGAGAAATTGGATAGGATCGAGCAGGTTAAAGAGGCTTTTAAGTTGTAGTCTTATTCCGATGCCATTGAGGATGGTCTATAATCAAAAACCTTCATAGCTCAAGTCCTCATCGATATCCGGCCAGTGGCTGCCAAAAAGGGATAGTTCAAAATGGTTGCGCTGTTTTTCAGGGGCATTTTCAAGACGTGGAAACCATTTTAACGTATGGCTTGCCTTCCGTTCATCTTTGGTAAGAATATAAATTTGATCATATTCAAAACCAATTTTCCCTATCTTCATATTGTCATTTACCATGATAATCGTTCCATTTAGTGATAGTAATATCCTGATTTTCCCACGCTATGGCCTCCGCTAATTTTATATTCTTGTTTTCATTCCTTTTACTAGAAATCATCCGAATGTTTTCTACTTCAAATTTTGCTTCACCATCCCCTTTCTAACGTAGACGTGAATCGGTAGTTGCTCATTTGAATTGCAGAGGAACTGTATCCCGAAAAAAAATGAATAGGGTTGGCCTTTAAACCCTCTAACCACCTCAAATGAAGATATTCTATTCATTAATCCTAATAGCTCTTGAATTCCCTTTAAATTTTATTCCTATATATTAGGAAAATCCAGTCCGCCATCCTTATATTTGCTTTTAAATAATCCTGTTATTTAGAAATTCGGGGTTAAAAAGTTCAAACTCGTATTGATCGGTTATCAAGAAAGGTGGAGGGAATAGACCCTTTGAAACCTTAGCAACCCTTTTGCCTGCCGATAACTATCGGAATTGTGCGGAGAAGGTGCTACGTTCTATCACGCCGTTGGCTTGACAGATAACAAAAACAAATTACTTCCCGTAATTTTCTTTCTTCATAGCTTATTGATTTTGGCCATTCGTACGACGGATAAATGTCTGCTTATTGGCAGTAAGGTTTGAATGCTTTAAATGAAACCATTAACACTTAAAACCCAAAATCATGAGTGATCCAAAATTTTCTACAAACGCCTTACATGCCGGACATGATGTCAAGGCGCATGGCGGTACCCGTGCAGTGCCCCTCTATCAGAATACGTCTTACGTGTTTAACAATTCCGACCATGCGGCCAATCTTTTCAACCTATCGGAAACGGGATTTATCTACACCCGCTTAAACAACCCCACCAATGATATTCTTGAGCAGCGATTGGCGGCATTAGAGGGCGGTATCGCGGCTGTCGTTACGGCCTCAGGAATGTCCGCCATCTCCACTGCCATCTTGACGCTTCTAAAAGCCGGAGACCATATCGTCGCCTGTAACAGTTTGTACGGGGGTACCTATAACCTTTTAAGCGTAACCTTGCCTAGGTTGGGCATTACCACCACTTTTGTAGACCCTTCCGACCCAACCAATTTCGGAAAGGCCGTGCAGGAAAATACCAGGGCCATTTTTGTGGAATCCTTGGGAAATCCCAAACTAGACGTGTTGGATCTGAAGGCGATTTCAGAGGAGGCCCAAAAGGCGAAGGTTCCGTTTATAGTGGATAACACCGTCGCAACCCCTGCTTTATTGAATCCTATCAAATACGGTGCAAATATCGTGATCCACGCCCTGACCAAATATATCAACGGCAACGGTACCGCGCTGGGTGGAGCCATCATCGATGCGGGTACCTTTGATTATAGCAACGGTAAGTTTCCGGAATTCACCGAACCTTCTCCCGGCTATCATGGCCTCGTTTACCACGAAGCGCTGGGCCCGGCGGCATTTATAGCCAAGGCTAGGATCGAGGGGCTAAGGGATTTTGGCGGAGCTGCCAGTCCGTTCAATTCTTGGCAGATCATTCAAGGTTTGGAGACGCTCCATGTACGCATGAAGCATATCAGTGAAAACGCCCTGCTCTTGGCAGAATGGCTCCAGGATAGGGATGAGGTAACCTGGGTCAACTATCCGGGATTGGAGACCAGCGAATATTTCGACTTGGCCAAAAAGTATTTGTCAAAGGGGCAAAGCGGACTCATAACCTTCGGGGTAAAAGGTGGCTTCGAATCGGCTAAAAAAGTGACTGATAACACCCAACTGTTTTCGCTATTGGCGAATATTGGGGACAGCAAATCGTTGATTATCCATCCGGCGAGCACAACCCACCAACAGCTAGATGATGCCGCACAGGAAGCTACGGGAGTGACGAAAGACCTGATCCGTCTGTCCGTCGGTCTCGAGGATCTCGAGGATTTAAAGTCCGATCTTGAAAATGCCTTTGCAACCATAGATAAATAGGTTTGATGCATCATTTGAAGTTACAGGCTTATACCACCCTGAGCGGGGTCACGCAAGACATAGAACTTTCTTACGAACTGTTCGGTCTTGAACTGCATTCCGCACCCATTGTGTTGGTGAACCACGCACTGACGGGTAATTCCAATGTTACAGGCGACGGGGGGTGGTGGTCTGCCCTGATAGGAGAGGGAAAACGTATCGATACGGGTAAATATACGATACTGTCCTTCAACGTGCCGGGTAACGGACACGACAAGTTCATTATAGAAAATTATAAGGACTTCGTCGCCGGCGACATAGCGCGTATTTTTTTATGGGGATTGGAACAGCTAAAGATCAAAAAATTATTTGCTATCATCGGCGGTTCGTTGGGTGGGGGTATTGCCTGGGAAATGGCCGCACTGAATTCCAGGATTACCGAGCACCTCATTCCTGTGGCATCCGATTGGAAGTCAACCGACTGGTTGATAGCGAATTGCCAGATCCAGGAACAGTTTCTTATCAATTCGAAGCAGCCCGTACACGATGCCCGCATGCATGCCATGTTGTGCTACCGGACACCAGAATCATTTAAGGAACGTTTCAAGCGGAGTACCAACGAAGAGCTGCAAATATTCAACGTAGAGAGTTGGTTGATGCACCACGGCGATAAGTTGCAGGAGCGTTTTCAGTTGTCCGCCTACAAATTGATGAACCAATTGCTAAAGACCATCGACGTTACGAGAAATGGGCAGCAAAATTTTGACGACCTTCAAAACAGCGACACGAACATACATATTATAGGGGTCGATTCCGACCTCTTTTTTACGGCCCAGGAGAATAAGGATACCTATAAACGATTGGCCCAGGCGAACAGTAATGTGACGTACGGGGAGGTGAATTCCCTTCACGGCCACGATGCCTTCTTGATCGAGTTCGAACAGATGGAGCAATTATTGAAACCGATTTTCGGCAAGAACGGGTCTGCCCAGCCTATCAAAATCTTAAAGTTCGGGGGAAAATCCCTGGCCAATGGTGAAGGTATAGCTAGGGTACTGGAAATCGTAGCGACCAAGGTGAAAGCGGGAGAGCATATTGCGGTCGTACTGTCGGCAAGGGCAAAGGCCACCGATCAATTGGAAGCACTGCTGGACCAGGCCGCAGCAGGAAAGGACTATCAAGTTGATCTTGATGCGTTCAAGAAATATCAAAAACACTCCTTCAAGGGCGTCAACCTTACCGAGGAGTTCAAAGAATTGACAAAACTTCTCGAAGGAGTTGCATTACTGGGCGATTATAGCCCCAAGATAAAGGATCAGGTATTGGCCTTGGGCGAATTGATGTCCGTCAAGTTGGTAAGTAACCTGTTGGTAGAAAGAGGAATCCCAGCCGAAATGCTCGATGCCAGGCAACTGGTAAAAACCGATTCCAATTTCGGCGATGCGTCGGTTTTAGAGGCAGAATCCAAAGAAAATATCCTAAGAAGATTCGAGCAATTCGAAGACGGTACCGTACCGGTCATAACCGGGTATATCGCTTCCGATGAACATGGAAATACTACCACCTTGGGCAGAAACGGTAGTAACTATTCCGCCGCCCTGTTCGCCAACTTCCTCAATGCGGCGGAGTTGCAGAACTTTACCCATGTTGACGGAATCTTTACGGCCAATCCCGATTTGGTCTCCGATGCCAAGCGCATCGCGAACCTCTCCTACGGTGAGGCCAACGAGCTGGCCAATTTCGGGGCGACCATCTTGCATGCGAAAACCATCATCCCCCTGATTGAAAAGAACATCCCGCTGCGCATCCTCAATACTTTCAATAACGATAATGAAGGTACTTTAATCAGTGCCAAAACCGAAAAGGAGGGAATCAAATCGCTATCGGTAATCGAAAATGTTTCCTTGATCAATCTAGAGGGTAGGGGGCTGCTGGGAAAAGTTGGCATTGATGCCCGAATTTTTAAGACCCTGGAAAGGAACAACATCAGCGTCAGCATCATTTCACAAGGTTCTTCGGAACGGGGAATCGGATTGGTGGTCGATTCCGATAAAGCCCACCGGGCGAAGAAGGCCCTGGATGATGAATTTGAGGGAGATTATGCGAGCCAGGATATTAACAGGATAACGGTACTCGAAGAAGTAACGGTCATCTCCATCGTGGGCGAAGACCTAAGTACGTTTCACAGACCTTATAATGCTCTAATCAAAAACCAGGTCGTACCACTACTGTTCAACAATACGGTGTCGGGAAAGAACGTGAGCCTTGTCGTCAAAAAGGGAGACCTCAGTAAGGCGCTCAATGTGATGCACGGACAAATTTTCGGTTTCTGCAAAAAGGTGAACTTAGCCATATTCGGTCACGGCAACGTGGGCGGCACCCTGATTGACCAGATATTGAAATCGGCAAAGACCATTGAAGAACGCAAGGGCATTGATGTCAATATTTTCGCCATCGCCAACTCACGAAAAGTACTTTTGGCGAAAAAGGGAATTTCCAAAAACTGGAAAAAAGCCATCGTTGAAAAAGGCATTCCTTACGAAATCGAAGAGGTTATTTCGTTTGCACGGGATCACCATCTCGAAAACCTGATTGTGGTGGACAATACCGCCAGCCAAGATTTTGTGGCCCATTATTCCGAGTTTGTCGAAAACGGCTTCGATCTGGTATCTTCCAACAAAATCGCCAATACTTTAGACTTTGATCAGTATCGCCAGTTGCGGTCGGCCTTGACAAAGCACCAAAAACAATATCTGTATGAGACCAATGTCGGCGCCGGGCTGCCGCTCATCGATACTATCAAGCTGTTGCACCTTTCGGGCGAGAATATTACCCGAATAAAAGGCGTTTTTTCAGGTTCGCTGAGCTATATATTCAATACCTTTTCGGAATCCGACCTATCATTTTCCGGTATTTTAAAGCAGGCTATGGACAGCGGATTTACCGAGCCCGACCCCCGGGAAGACCTTTCTGGCAACGATGTAGGCCGTAAGCTGCTCATCTTAGCCAGGGAACTTGATCTGAGCAACGAATTTGCGGATATTTCTATACAAAACCTGATTCCTGAAAGCTTGAGAAAAGGTAAGGCCGATCATTTTTTAACTCAGCTCGATATACTGGACCAAAAATTCAAGGAAATCAAAAACGAACAAAAGCCACAACATGTACTCCGCTATGTAGGCGACCTGCACGGCGACCTGCAAAAGGAAAAGGGAATTCTAGAGGTAAAACTGATTTCCGTACCCAAAGAAAGTGCCCTTGGCCAGGTAAAAAACTCCGATTCCATCATTGAGATCTATACGGAATCCTACGGTGAACATCCCTTGGTCATACAAGGTGCCGGAGCCGGAGCGGCCGTAACGGCGAGGGGTGTGTTTGGGGATATTTTACGGATTGCGGAGAAAGGATAAAAATAATTTATGGATAAAAAATTTGAAACCAACGCCATCCGTACCCAATTGAACCGTACGGAAAATCTCGAGCATTCCGTACCCCTATACCTGACCTCGAGCTTCGTCTTCGAGGATGCCGAAGATATGCGGGCCTCATTTGCGGAGGAAAAGCAGCGCAACATCTATTCCCGGTATTCCAATCCCAATACCTCTGAATTTATAGAAAAGGTCTGCCAAATGGAAGGTGCAGAGGCGGGCTTTGCTTTTGCATCCGGTATGGCAGCCGTATTTTCGACCTTTGCGGCCCTGTTGGACAGTGGCGACCATATCGTTTCTTCCCGCAGCGTTTTCGGATCCACCCATTCATTGTTCACCAAATTTTTTCCGAAATGGAATATCGAACATTCCTATTTTAAGGTGGACGAAGTCGATAAAATCGAAAAACTGATCCGACCGGAAACCAAAATCCTCTATGCCGAAACCCCCACCAATCCCGGAGTTGAAGTTTTGGATATGGAAGCATTGGGCGACATCGCCAAGAAACATAATCTGATCTTGATAATCGATAATTGTTTTGCCTCGCCCTATTTGCAACAGCCTATACAATTTGGGGCGGACCTGGTCATTCATTCCGGTACCAAGTTAATGGACGGGCAGGGCCGGGTCATGGCCGGAATTACGGTCGGAAAAAGTAAGTTGATCGACAAAATCTACCGCTTCTCGAGAATCACCGGCCCCGCACTTTCGCCCTTCAATGCCTGGATACTTTCAAAAAGTTTGGAAACCTTGGCCGTTCGGGTGGACCGGCATTGCGAAAATGCACAGAAACTGGCGGAGTATTTGGAAGGCCACAGAATGATAAATTGGGTGAAATATCCCTTTTTAAAATCCCACCCCCAATATGAAATCGCGAAAAAGCAGATGAAGGCCGGCGGTTGTGTGGTCGCGTTTGAGGTGAAAGGAGGTTTGGCAGCGGGACAAAAATTTTTCGACTCTATCAAGCTATTGTCTTTGTCCGCTAACTTGGGCGACTCCCGAAGTATCGTGACCCATCCCGCATCGACAACGCATAGCAAACTTACTGCCGAAGAGCGTGCGGAAACAGGCATTAGCGATGGTACCGTTCGGGTTTCGGTGGGCTTGGAGCATATCGATGACATTATTGGAGATATCGAGCAGGCGTTAGGGTAGGGCTAAATAAGTTCACTCATTGAAAAGGATAGGATTGCCATTAAACTGTTTTTATCCCAATAGCTCGATTGATCAAAAATCGTATCTTTGACGTACGGCGAACTATCAGGAACATATCGTATCCGACTTCAGGGTGTTACTCGGTAAACCTATTATCAAAGGAACCCGAATTTCTGTGGAGTTCGTATTGAAAAAACTTTCCGAGGGTGCAACGGTAAGGGATTTGGCCGAACAACATAAGCTCACGCCCGAAGCTATTTTTGCGGCGCTTGATTACGCTTCTGCACGTCTTGCCGACCGGGAAGAACTGGTAGTCAAAAAATGATACTCGCCGACGAGAACATTCCGTCAAAAATTATTGATGCGCTTAGGGAGTAGGATATCGATGTGCATGCCATCTGAGAAACGGATAGGGGTATTACGGACGAAGTCATCATTAGAATTTCTAGAAATCCCCGGCGTATTATATTGACCGAGGACAAAGATTTTGGAGAATGGGTCTTTGCACATGGTACCGATTCAATAAGTGTTGTATTATTAAGGTACGCTTATCCCGATCAAACGGAAATTACCGAAATCTTGATACATCTTATTCAGGAAAAGGGTTCATCGCTCTTTGGAAAATTTGTCACCATCACTACCGAAAAGATTAGATATAGGATCATTTAGAAAATTAACAGTTCCAAGTTACGGTCGGGGCGGGGCATCCTTTTTCAAGATTTTCCATAGAGATTTTTCAATAAGCTATTGCGCACCGCCGGCATCTACTGCTAACTCTTTTTCCCTATCTTAGCGACATGCTCTCCAAAAAGACAAAATATGGCCTAAAAGCATTGACCTATTTGGCCGCCCAAAAGGAAAAAACCCCGGTACAGATCGCTGAAATCGCGGAACATGAAAATATCTCCCAAAAATTCTTGGAAAGTATCCTTCTTTCCCTTCGCAAAACCGGATTTCTAGGCTCCAAAAAAGGAAAAGGTGGGGGCTATTATCTGATCAAAAACCCCAAAGAAATTTTTATGACCGATGTCATGCGCATCCTTGAGGGACCTATTGCCATGGTGCCCTGCGTTAGCCTCAATTTCTATGAAAAATGCTCCGACTGTCCCTGATGAGGCCACCTGTTCGGTCAACAAACTGATGCTCAAGGTCAGGGATGCCAACCTAGAGGTGTATCGCAATAATACCTTGGCGGACTTAATTGTTTAGTTTTTTGTCATACTCCCTTGCGACTGAGATCAGGTCTAATCGGAAAGCTATTCTAGTCTATTTTCAGTATTCGGTACGATGAGTATGTATTTCTTCGACCTTAGCAGTAATTGTTCCCATAGTTCCGCATTTTATCATAATACTGAATACCCTCCATACTGAAAATTCAATAATTTAAAACCTAAATTTTATTATTAATCTACTAAATCTATAGGGTAAAAGTAATTTCTTTGGATTTTTTGCGTCTAATACCATAATTATTCTTCTATTTTTGTTTACTCTATTAAGTTGATGGGGTAATTAGATTTGTTAACCGATGATTGTTGACCAATTGATTTTAGATAAAGGGCGCATCCAAAAAAAAATATGCCGAAGACAAGAAATCGGAGCGGCCGGTGCGCAGTATCGCAAAGGCGGTAAGTTGGCGGGTGATAGGTACTTTAGATACACTTGTTGATTTCCTATTTGCTTACCGGAGAAGTAGCCATCGCGGCATCAATAGCATCCATTGATTTTGTCACAAAAATGTTCCTCTATTTTTTTCACGAACGTATTTGGAACAAAATCGGATGGGGCAGATAAAATTTTAGACTATGGGATTTTCACAAGAATCGATTAAAAGACTGAACGCGACAGTTCAAAGGTATTCCGCCGGAAGAAATTATTTCCTGGGCGGTCAAGCATGCTGACAAGCCTGTGGTAACTACCAATTTTCGTCCTTATGAGGTAGCGATTTTATATGCTGTTTCCGAGGTGAAGACTGATATTCCGGTGATTTGGTGCGATACGGGCTATAATACGCCGCAATACCTATAAGCATGCCGAGGAACTTATAAAAAGGTTGAACCTAAATATCGATTTGTACGTACCCCAACAAACCACGGCACATCGCGACAGTGTAATGGGAATTCCCCAAATCGACGACCCGAAACATGCCGAGTTTACCGAGCAGGTCAAGCTGGAGCCTTTCCGAAGGGCCATGGCCGCACATCGACCGGATGTCTGGTTTACCAATCTGAGAAAAGGGCAGACCGCCCTTCGCGATTCCCTGGATATTTTGAGTCTTAGTAAGGACGGCGTTTTAAAGGTAAGTCCGTTTTACTATTGGAGCGATACCCAATTGGATGCCTATTTAAAGGAACGCGATTTGCCCAACGAACATAAATATTTTGACCCGACCAAGGTTTTGGAGAACCGGGAATGTGGGTTGCACACTTAAAGTAAAATAGAAATTAGACATACAGATCAATAGACACATAGCAAACTCTTAAACTTGTTCTTGATACTTGAATTTGACACTTGTACTTTATGAAAGATACTTCCCATATCAATGCCCTAGAAAACGAGGCCATCTATATTTTCCGCGAGGTAGCCGCGCAATTTGAACGCCCTGTGCTATTGTTTTCCGGCGGAAAAGATTCGATAACCTTGGTGCGTTTGGCGCAAAAAGCCTTTTGGCCGGCGAAGATTCCCTTTCCACTGATGCATATCGATACGGGCCATAATTTTCCGGAAACCATTGAGTTCCGTGACCGATTGGTCGAGGAACTGGGATTGGAGCTGATTGTAAGAAATGTTCAGGATTCTATCGACCAGGGAAAAGTAAAGGAAGAATCCGGAAGGTATTCCAGCCGGAATTCCCTACAGACCACCACGCTTTTGGATGCTATTGAAGAATTCAAGTTCGATGCCTGTATCGGTGGTGCCAGACGCGATGAGGAAAAAGCCCGCGCCAAGGAACGTATTTTTTCCGTCCGCGACGATTTCGGCCAATGGGACGAGCGCAACCAACGCCCCGAACTTTTCGATATGCTGAACGGGCAGATCGAATTGGGACAGAATGTGCGGGTATTTCCCATTTCAAACTGGACGGAACTCGATGTTTGGTCTTATATAAAGGAGGAAGAATATGGAAATTCCTTCCATCTATTTCGCGCACAAGCGAAAGGTGTTTTTAAGGGACGGACTTGATCTGGTCGCATTCCGATTATGTGTATCAAGAAGAAGATGAAGAGGTGCTTGAAAGAATGGTACGTTTTCGAACGGTAGGGGATATGAGCTGTACTGCGGCCGTGTTTTCGGAAGCATCAGATATCGAATCCGTCGTGGCCGAAATCCGCGATTCCACCATTTCCGAACGTGGCGCACGTATCGACGATAAACGCTCTGAAGCCGCGATGGAAAAACGGAAACAACAAGGGTATTTTTAATGATAAAGTAATGTGGTAAATAAGGGATAGAAGTATCAATAATTGTAATGCCTAGAAATGCAACTAACTCCACTAATACACTAAAACTGAAAATGGAAGTTTTAAAAATAGCAACGGCAGGAAGTGTAGACGACGGCAAGAGTACCTTGATCGGTAGGTTGCTGTACGATACAAAATCCTTGACCACCGATAAATTGGAGGCCATCGAAAAAAGAAGCAAGAAAAACGGGTATGATTATCTTGATTTTTCCTTGGCGACCGACGGTCTAGTGGCCGAACGCGAACAAGGCATTACCATTGATGTGGCGCATATCTATTTTTCGACCAAGAAAAAAAGCTACATCATCGCCGATACGCCCGGTCATGTGGAATATACCCGAAACATGGTCACGGGGGCCTCTACTTCGCAGGCCGCCATCATTTTGATCGATGCCCGAAAGGGAGTTATTGAACAGACCAACCGTCATTTTTTCATTAATAACCTGCTTGCGGGTAAAAGAGGTTGTCGTAGCGATCAATAAAATGGATCTTGGTCGATTTTTCCGAGGAAAGATACAACGAAATCAAGGCCGATTTTGAACAATTGATGGCAAAACGGGATTATGAAGATCAAAAAATCACCTTTATTCCCGTCAGTGCCCTGAAAGGTGACAATGTGGTGAACCGATCCAAAAATATGACCGTGGTACAAGGGCGAAACCTTGCTTGAACATTTAGAGGGTTTGGATCTGGCAGCAGTTTCCAATGTGGGAACACCACGTTTTCCGGTGCAATATGTCATCCGTCCGAAAACTGAGGAGCACCATGATTTCAGGGGATTTGCCGGAAAAGTTTACGGGGGCGAATTGAGCGTGGGCGATGAAGTGGTGGCGCTTCCATCACAAACACGATCCAAGATCAAGGAAATCTATTTCTATGATAAAAAATACGATACCGCTTCAAGACGCTCATCGGTAACGATAACCTTGGAAGACGAAATCAATTTGAGCCGAGGCGATATGTTGGTCAAGGCGGGCGATCTGCCCACCATCGATAAGCAGTTTACCGCAACGATATCTTGGATGGATTCCGAAAATTTGATTCCTGGTAAAAAATATCGTAGTTCAACATGGCGTCAATAAAGTCTTGGCCAAAGTGCATAACATTCACCATAAAATACATCCCGATTATTCCGGTGTCGATGAACAAGCCGATAGTCTGGGTATGAACGATATCGCCGAGGTCAGCTTTAAATTGAACAAACCGATTTTTTACGACCGTTTCAAGAACCACCGTACGAACGGCTCGTTTATCTTGATCGATACGCAATCGAACCATACGGTCGGGGCGGGATTTATATTAACAGTATCAGCGATGATAATTCTTTCAGGTCTAAGTATGCTTGCCCAAGCATCGAGGTCTAACATCTAGAATCTAGAATTAAAAATGCAAAGCTTCAGAACAGAAATAGAAAACCCGGTCGTCGAAAAGGACATTTTGGAACTGGAGAAAAAAATTCACCAGTTCAAGGAGGGAAACTTGGATGAGGAGAAATTCCGCAGCCTTCGTTTGGCGCGTGGTATTTATGGTCAACGGCAACAAGGCGTGCAGATGATCCGTATCAAATTCCCTACGGAAAGGTGACCTCGAATCAATTGCAGAGAATTTGCGATGTTTCCGATGAATATTCCACGAGGTCGTCTGCATATTACTACACGTCAAGATATCCAGATCCATTATGTCGACCTTGACCGTACGCCTGAACTTTGGGCGCAATTGGAAAAAGATGATGTGACCCTTCGTGAGGCCTGTGGCAATACGGTACGAAATGTTACGGCCAGTGAAACGGCGGGTATCGATATCGATGAGCCTTTCGATGTTTCTCCCTATGCGCATGCCCTTTTTCAATATTTTCTTCAGGAACCCCATCAGTCAAGAAATGGGCCGAAAGTTTAAGGTTTCCTTTTCGTCCAGTGATGCCGATACGGGATTATCCTATATGCACGATTTAGGATTTATTGCAAAATTAAAGACAGTGTGAGAGAGGTTTTAAAGTGATGCTTGGCGGTGGATTGGGTTCACAGCCCCGTCATGCCGATGTGCTTTTTCGAATTTCCTTCCCTCGGATAAAATCATCCCCCTTATGGATGGTGTTATTCGTGTTTTCGATCGGTATGGCGAACGCAAGAGCAGGGCCAAGGCACGAATGAAATTTTTAATTAAGGATGTCGGTCTTGACGGATTTAAGGAATTATTGGAGGAAGAGCAAAAGGCGGTTCCGCACCAGACCTTTCCCATTGATGCGGAAGCCTATCCACCGGTAAAAATATGCCGAATTGAAAGTCCCTCAAACAAACATTTCAGATCCGGAAGCTTTTGAAAAATGGAAATCCACCAACCTCGTTCCCCAAAAACAGGAAGGCTATGTGGCCATCGGCATCAAGGTTTTATTGGGTGATTTTTATACGGATAAAGCGCGTTTGTTGGCCGATTTGGTCGACAAATATGCCGCAGGGGAAATTCGGTTGATCCTTGCGTCAAAATATTTTGATTCCCTATGTAAAGGAAGAATCACTTGCTTTCTTTTATACCGAACTGCAGAAACTTGGATTTGCCGAAATCGGCTATAATACGGCCTTGGATATTACTGCCTGCCCGGGTACGGATACCTGTAACCTGGGTATTGCCAGCAGTACCGGCATCGCCGAAGAACTGGAGCGGATTATCAAGGCCGAATATCCGCAATACATCGGTAATCCCGATGTAGTCATCAAGATCAGTGGCTGTATGAACGCCTGTGGACAACACAATATGGCGAATATTGGTTTTCAGGGAATGTCCGTAAGGACCAAGGACAAATTGGTCGCCCCGGCCTTACAGGTATTATTGGGCGGTGGAAATATCGGCAACGGGGAAGGCCGCTTCGCCGATAAAGTGGTAAAGGTGCCCAGCAAACGGGGACCGGAAGCTTTACGATTGATTTTGGACGATTTCGACCGAAACGGAAACGGAAAATCCTATGCCGATTATTATGCCGAAAAGGGCCAAATGTACTTTTATGATTTGCTGACGCATCTTATCTGCGACCGATGACCTGACCCCTGATGATTTTATCGATTGGGGCAACACGGAACGATACAAAAAAGCTATTGGTGTAGGCGAATGTGCCGGCGTGGTCATCGATCTGATCGCAACCTTGTTGTTCGAAAGCGAAGAGAAAATCTCAAAATGCGCAAGAAAGTCTACGATGACGGAAAATGGGCGGCGAGTATCTACCATTCCTATTCCTCGATGGTCAATTCCGCAAAGGCCTTGTTGACCTCCGAAAAAGTAAAGGTCAATACCCATGCCAGTATCATCAAGGATTTTGACGAAAAATTCGTTGAAGACGGAAGAATCCCGCTTAACGATGGATTTGCAAACCTTGGCCCTACAGCTTAAAAACAATGAACCTACCGAAGCCTTTGCCAAAAATTATTTAAAGGATGCGAAAGGATTTTTGAAATCCGTACAATTAGGGAACAAGAATTGGCAGAAGTATACTCATGAAGAATAGCAAATAGACATATAGAAAATAGTATAACAGTCATAGCGAAGGCCAAAGGTCTTGTGACTGTCATCGGTGCAGGTCCGGGCGATTTGGAACTTATTACCCTAAAAGCCGTTAAGGCCCTTAGAAGCGCCTATGTGGTGCTTTACGATGCCTTGGTAAATCCGGAACTTTTGGAATATGCCCCGAATGCCGAACATATTTTTGTCGGCAAAAGAAAAGGCTGTTATTCGTACCAGCAAGAACAGATCAACGAACTGATCGTGAACCGGGCAAAATCCCAAGGTCATGTTGTTCGTCTCAAAGGGGGAGATCCTTTTGTCTTTGGCCGGGGGGCCGAAGAAATGGACTATGCCTCCGAACATGGACTTGAAGTGGCCATGGTGCCGGGGATATCTTCGTGTTTATCGGTACCTGCCATGCAGCACATTCCAGTCACCAAAAGGGGTGCTGCGGAAAGTTTTTGGGTCATCACGGGAACCACCAAAGAACATAAACTTTCGAACGATGTGCGTTTGGCCGCCCAAAGCAATGCTACTGTGGTCATCTTGATGGGTATGTCAAAACTGTCTCAAATTGTCGAACTGTTCAAAAAAGAAGGAAAATCGGAAACGCCCATCGCCATCATTCAAAACGGCACCCGAAAAGATGAAAAAGTAGGGATCGGCACGATAGCCTCCATAGAAAAAGTGATCCAAAAGCAACAATTGACCAATCCTGCGATAATCGTCATTGGGGAGGTAGTACGACATAGGGAGCAAATCCTCGAAATTCAACAAGAATACCATGCGTACAACGTAGTGAAGATGGATTCCTAAGGCTTTAAGCATCCATCGATATCCACTATCTTTAGTTTTGTTTTAAATATTTTTTTCAAATGATACAGACAGATTTAATCATTATAGGCGCCGGCCCAACCGGACTTTTCACCGTATTCGAAGCCGGATTGTTGAAATTGAAATGCCATCTGATCGATGCGTTGCCCCAACCCGGTGGACAATGCTCTGAAATCTATCCCAAGAAACCCATATACGACATTCCGGCATTTCCGGAAATCTTGGCGGGCGATTTGGTCGATAATCTCATGGAACAAATAAAGCCTTTTGAACCCGGATTTACCCTGGGCGAACGCGCCGAAACCTTGGATAAGCAAGAAGATGGTTCCTATATCGTAACGACCAATAAAGGTACCAAACACCATGCCCCGTTGTGGTTATTGCCGGTGGATTGGGCTCTTTTGAACCCCGTAAGCCTCCCATTGAGAATATTATGGATTTCGAGGATAAGGGAGTGCCTACATGGTCAAAGATCCCGAGGTCTATCGCAACAAAAAGGTATTGATCGCCGGTGGAGGGGATTCCGCTTTGGACTGGGCCATATTTTTGGCCGATGTAGCTTCAGAAGTATCATTGGTACACCGGAGAAAGGAGTTTCGAGGGGCTTTGGATTCCGTCGAAAAAGCAGCCGAGCTGGCCAAACTGGGAAAAATAAAACTTTTCACTGAGGCGGAAGTCAAAAAACTTTATGGAGACGAGCATCTAGAGGCCGTGGTCGTCAAACATAACGATCCGGAAAAAGGGGAGACCTATGTTGAGGTCGATCAACTTTCATTCCCCTTGTTCGGCCTTTCCCCCAAACTGGGCCCTATTGGTGATTGGGGACTCGAAATCGAACGCAATGCCATCAAGGTCAACAATGCCAAAGATTATCAGACCAATATTCCCGGGGTTTTTGCTATCGGTGATGTCAATACCTATGAAGGCAAACTGAAATTGATTTTATCCGGATTTCACGAGGCTGCAGTCATGTGCCAGTTCGCCTATCAAATTATTAATCCTGGAAAACGCTATGTGATGAAATATACCACGGTAGGCGGGGTTACCGGATTTGATGGCTCTAAAAAAGAGGCCAAAAAAGAGGTGGTGCAGAGTATCGCCTAATGGTGAAAAATCATTAACTTTCCGTTAGCTTTGCAGTAGATGCCCACCTGTACCGTTACTTTGTATTTCGTTCATTAAGACCATTGAAATCTTCATCAAGAAAGGCGGAGGGACCAGACCCTATGAAGCCTTAGCAATCCCTTTGGTGTATCCCGTCAACTCTCGTGAATCCTTAAGAAATTGCTACGTTCTATCAAGTCATCGGCGCGACAGATAACCACTAGAAGACTTAGCATCCCTTTATCTTATAATCCTTGCTTGATACCAATTTCGTGAAGAAACTCGTCGTAGATTGATATGTTGTCTATCCTGAGATTGCTTGTTTCTTAATACTGAATTACCTTTTGGCGGTTGCATTTGGGCTAGCTTATGAGCTTGAAAGTACGGCAAAATTAGGATACATAATGCGATAATTCGCATAGTAAGTAACAATTCATAGACTAGTCTCGGATATACACGGTTGAATGGGTGAAAAAATTGTATAACCAAATGATCAAAGACTTACTACAAGAGCGGATTTTAATTCTCGACGGCGCCATGGGCACCATGTTGCAACGTTATAAGTTTACCGAGGACGATTTTCGAGGCGAACGGTTCAGCCACTTGGGAACATCCCTTGCAAGGCAATAACGATCTCTTATCGCTCACCCAGCCAGAGGCCATTGCCGAGATACACCGTAAATATTTTGCCGCCGGGGCCGATATCGTGGAAACCAATACCTTTTCAGGAACCACGATTGCCATGGCCGATTACCATATGGAAGAACTGGTCTATGAACTCAACTACGAGTCCGCCCGTATCGCTAAAAAAGTAGCCGATGAATTTACTGCAAAAGAGCCCGACAAACCGAGATTCGTGGCGGGAGTATCGGCCCGACCAACAAAACGGCCAGTATGTCCCCCGATGTCAATGACCCGGGATTTCGCGCCATTTCCTTTGATGAATTGCGTATCGCCTACAAACAACAGGTGGAAGCTTTATTGGATGGGGGTGCCGATCTACTTTTGGTCGAGACCATTTTTGATACACTCAACGCCAAGGCCGCACTATTTGCCATTGAGGAAGTTAAGGAAGAACGCCATATCGACCCTCCGATGATGGTGAGCGGCACCATTACCGATGCTTCGGGCAGAACCTTGTCCGGACAAACCGCGGAAGCCTTTTTGATTTCCATTTCGCATATTCCCCTATTGTCCGTTGGCTTCAATTGTGCCTTG
The DNA here is from genome assembly GCA_963734985.1 of uncultured Flavobacteriaceae bacterium. Classification (GTDB taxonomy): domain Bacteria; phylum Bacteroidota; class Bacteroidia; order Flavobacteriales; family Flavobacteriaceae; genus Pricia. The sequence goes on along the minus strand of CAVTJB010000001.1, from coordinate 477,786 downwards.
GGGGCCGATCAATTAGTGCCACATTTGGAAGTATTGGCCAACAAATCCGAGCATTTTGTTTCCGCATATCCCAATGCCGGCCTTCCCAATGCCTTTGGAGAATATGACGAAACGCCGGAACAAATGGCCGAGCAGATAAAGGAATATTTGGAGAAAGGATTGATCAATATCGTTGGGGGTTGTTGTGGAACGACGCCCGAGCATATTACGGCGATTGCCAACTTGGTGAAAAAATACGACCAAGACCTATCGCTGGTAGAAAGTGTATAAATGGAAAGCAGCCGGACCAAAATATTTAAAATTAAGTGGACTTGAACCGCTCATCGTTACCCCGGAAAGTAATTTCGTGAATGTTGGGGAGCGTACCAATGTGGCCGGTTCCAAAAAGTTCCTACGGCTAATCAAGGAGGAAAAATTCGAAGAGGCTCTAGATGTGGCCCGCGAACAGGTAGAAGGCGGGGCCCAGATCATCGATATCAATATGGATGATGGTCTTATCGATGGTAAGGAAGCCATGGTCAAGTTCCTCAACCTGGTCATTGCCGAACCCGATATCTGCCCGAGTGCCGATTATGATCGATAGCTCAAAATGGGAAATTATCGAAGCGGGATTACAGGTGGTGCAAGGGAAGTGCGTGGTCAATTCCATCAGTCTCAAGGAAGGCGAAGAAGAATTTATCCATCATGCCAAACTCATAAAACGATATGGGGCAGCCGTCATCGTAATGGCCTTTGACGAAATAGGTCAGGCCGATAATTACGACCGCCGCATAGAGATTGCTAAACGTTCCTATGATATTTTGGTCAGACCAGGTCGGTTTTCCGCCCGAGGATATCATTTTCGACCTTAATATTTTTCCGGTAGCGACCGGAATGGATGAGCATAAGCTCAATGCCCTTGACTTTATCAAAGCCACGAAATGGGTCAAGGAAAATTTGCCGTATTGTCATGTCAGTGGCGGGGTCAGTAATGTATCCTTTAGCTTTCGGGGTAATAATCCGGTTCGCGAGGCCATGCATTCCGTCTTTTTATACCATGCTATCAAGGCAGGAATGAACATGGGCATTGTGAACCCCACGATGTTGGAGGTGTATGATGATATTCCCAAAGATTTATTGGAGCGCGTGGAAGACGTCATCCTAAATCGAAGGGACGACGCCACCGAGCGCCTGTTGGATTTTGCCGAATCCGTCGTCGGAAAGGCCAAGGAAAGCAAAGTCGATCTGTCATGGCGCGATGAACCATTGCAAGATAGAATTACCAGGGCCTTGGTCAAAGGTATCGATCAATTATATTATCGAAGATGTCGAAGAAGCCCGGCAAGCTTCCGACAAGCCCATAGAGGTCATCGAAGGTCATTTAATGACCGGGATGAACGTGGTCGGGGATCTATTCGGAAGTGGAAAAATGTTCTTGCCCCAAGTGGTGAAATCCGCACGGGTCATGAAAAAGGCGGTGGCCTACTTGCTTCCCTTTATCGAAGAAGAAAAGCTGTAAAATCCCCAAGAAGGTGACTCGAAGGGCAACGGAAAAATTTTGATGGCTACCGGTAAAGGGCGATGTTCACGATATCGGCAAGAATATCGTTGGCGTGGTTTTGGCCTGTAACAATTATGAAATCATCGATCTTGGGGTCATGGTACCTCCCGGAAAAAATATTGGACGAGGCCATTAAACAAAATGTAGATGCCATTGGACTGAGCGGATTGATTACGCCCTCCTTGGATGAAATGGTATCATCTCGCCAAGGAAATGCAACGAAAAAACTTTAAGATCCCTTTGCTGATTGGGGGCGCAACAACCAGCAAGGCCCATACGGCGGTCAAGATCGATCCGCAGTATAGCCAATCCGTCGTCCATGTCAACGATGCATCCCGGGCGGTGACCGTCGTGGGCGATCTGTTGCAAAAAGAAGACCTCCGAAGCCTATAAAAAATCCATTAAGGACGATTATGAAGTGTTTCGGGAAAAGTTCAAGAACCGTTCGTAACACAAGGAATACAAATCTTTGGAAGAGGCTAGGACCAACAGATTCAAAATCGATTGGGATACTTCGGATATCGTGAAGCCCAATGAACTCGGAATTCAGGTCATCGAAGATGTGGATTTGGAAAAACTGGTGCCTTTTATAGATTGGACACCCTTTTTTAGAAGTTGGGAACTACACGGAAAATATCCCGATATTTTAGAGGATGAGGTCGTAGGCAAACAGGCCACCGAACTATTTGCGGATGCCCAAGCGATGTTAAAGGATGTCTAGAGAACAAAAAACTAAAAGGGCAAAGGCATTTTCGGACTTTTCCCCGCAAATACCTTGGACAATCACGATGATATCGAAGTCGTATATCATCACGAGCGCCCGGCTGCCGGACGAATCAGGCGGTCGAGGCGCTGCCGAGGACACTGTCAGTTCGAACGCAGTCGAGAACGGAGATGAAAATAGGAATTATACTTTTAGAACCCTCCGCCAACAATTACAACGCCGCGAAGGCGTACCCGATTACGCCCTGGCCGATTTTATCGCCCCAAAAGAAACGGGAAAACAAGATTATATTGGCTGTTTTTGCGTGACCACAGGTTTTGGGACCGATGAACTATCTGAGAAATACCGAAAAAATCTGGATGATTACAATTCGATTATGATAAAAGCCCTGTCGGATCGGTTGGCCGAAGCTTTTGCCGAATATTTACACTGAGAAAGTCCGAACGAAACATTGGGGGTACGCAGCAAAAGAAGACTTGGACAATGAAGCCTGATCAATGAAAACTATAAAGGCATTCGTCCCGCACCGGGCTATCCCGCCTGTCCCGATCATTTGGAAAAACTGACGATTTGGGATATTTTGCAAGTGGAAGAACACATTGGCGTAAAGCTCACCGACAGTTTGGCCATGTGGCCCGCATCATCGGTTAGCGGCTATTATTTTGCCAATCCCGAAGCCAAATATTTTGGACTCGGAAAAATAAAGGAAGACCAAGTAGCGGATTTTGCCGAACGAAAAGGGATATCATTGGAAAAGCGACAAAATGGCTGGCGCCCAATATCGCCGAGGATTAAATTTTGCGTAGGGATCGAAGCGACATCTTTTTTAAAGCATTTATTGGAAAAAAAATATAGCGGAAAGCCCGACCCCATACAGTAATGACCACAAAATTGAAATCGAGGAACGGGCAGCAAACATGAAAGTAACCGAACATATAAAAAACGCTAAAGGAGAGACCTTATTTTCCTTCGAGATCATTCCGCCGTTAAAAGGCCAAGAATCCAGGAACTCTACGATAATATTGATCCCTTAATGGAGTTCAAACCGCCATTTATCGATGTGACCACTTCCCGAGAGGAGTATGTTTATATCGAGAAAGATGGACTTCTGGATAAAAAGTTGACCCGAATGCGGCCCGGAACGGTCGGTATTTGCGCCTCTATACAAACATAAATATGATGTCGATACCGTACCCCACTTATTCTGCGGTGGCTTTTCAAAAGAGGAAACCGAATATGTACTGGTCGACTGCCATTATCTAGGCATCGACAACGTGATGGCCTTGCGGGGCGATGCCATGAAGGATGAAAAATATTTCAGGCCGACCGAAGGTGGACATCACTACGCCATGGGTCTGGTAAAGCAGTTGAACCAATTGAACTGCGGTAACTATTTGCACGACACGGTCGAAACCGACAATTGTGCCGATTTCTGTATCGGGGTGGCGGGCTATCCTGAGAAAGCATCTGGAAGCTCCCTCCTTACAATCGGACTTAAAACGCTTAAAGGAAAAAGTCGATGCTGGGGCCATTATGTAGTAACCCAAATGTTTTTCGATAATCAAAAATATTTCGAGTTCGTCGATGCCGCCAAAAATATGGGTATCGATGTACCGATTATTCCCGGTATCAAACCTATCGCCGTAAAACGGCATTTGCAATTCTTGCCCCAAGTATTCCGAATCGATATTCCACAAGACCTGATCGACGCTGTCGATGATTGTAAAGATAACAAGGCCGTACGCCAAGTAGGGGTGGAGTGGTGCATTGAGCAATCCAAAGAGCTTAAAGCGGCGGGTGTTCCCGTGCTGCATTATTACTCCATGGGAAAATCGGATAATATTAAGGCGATAGCGGAGAAGCTGTTTTAAGGGAAAAATTATAAGCCTATTTCGCCGGCAGCCAGATGTATGGGTTGGGGAGGTAAGAAATAATAACTTTTACCCACTGCCCTTGCTTACTCCTCACTATTTACTTTTTACTTTTTACTTCTTACTTCTTACTGCCCACTGCCTTCAAATCCCATCGATTTCCTCCCGCAGCGCTTTCAGGGCCAGATGCATCCTTTTTTCTATCGCTTTTACACTTACCTCTTCCATTTCTGCTATTTCGGCATACTTTTTCCCGTCTATTCTATGCAACAAAAAGGTGACACGCTGGTTTTCGGGCAAGGCGTTCAGGGCCTTATCCAGTTTTTCCTTGAATTCCTGCTCCTCCATTAGAAATTCAGGGTTCTCATGAGTGGTTTGCAAGGTCTTGTCCGCGTACTTCAATCGTACTTTTTCTGCTTTTATCACGTTGAGGTATAGATTTTTGGCAACGGTATAGACATATGATTTGGCCTTTTCTGGGGCGACCTTGGCACAATTTTCCCAGAGTTTCAAAAATGCTTCCTGAACGGCATCATAGGCCTTTTCCTCATTGCCGAACTTATAAAAAATGTAGTTGAAAACCGTCTTTGAATTCGATTGGAATAGGGTGCCGAAGACTTGCTCGTCGCAAACATCGGTTGTTTTCTTGTTGGGACTATTTAAACTCAATGGGGACGATTTTTATCAAAGGTATTTTAAAAATCCAAAAATGGGTTCTAAAATTCAATTTTCTCCATTCCCTTGTTTTTTAAATTAGGGATTAGGGATTAGGGATTAGGGATTAGGGATTAGGGATTGGGATTAGGGGTTAGGGATTTGGAATTTGGAATTTGGAATTTGGATTTTTTAAAATAAGTAGGGTATTCTTCTAATCGGTTGTTTTACAGATATTTTACATGGAGAACTAGTCTTAAGTTGAAATTTTACCTGCAATTTTTACATTTTGCGCCCTAATTTTGCTTTTTTTCGTATCGTAGCTACCGCTATGCTACCCAAAAGCCTTCATTAGGCCACAGAAACCATATTATTGGTTGTTAACATCAACTCGAGAAGGGTTCGTACCTCAAAGCCATTATGCCACAATTTATTAAATTATCATCCTTCCCTTTTCTATTGGCGGCGGTGATTGCCTTTGCCTCGTGCCAAAACGAAGAGCCTTTCAAGGCCGACATTGATCCAGAGCTGACCCTTGCCAGCGGTTCCACAGTCATCGAAATGATGAAGCGCGTTACCTCGAGCGATGGATCGTACGACAATATCGTTGACGGCGCCAGCTGCTTGAGTATCCAATTTCCATATTCCGTAGCCGTAAACGGAGTGGATGTGAGCATCGAAGCTATGGAAGATTTGCAGAAAATCGAGGACCTATTCGATGCGGCCGATAAGGGAGAGCACATGGTAGAAATTGCCTTTCCCATCACCCTGACCAGGGCCGATTATTCTGAAGTGACCGTTAACAGTGAAGAAGTACTCCATGATTACCTCGCACAGTGTATTGAGGGAGGCGATGATAGTGATATTGAATGTATCGATGTGGCCTATCCCGTCATTCTTTTCACTTTCGATACGAACTTGCAGGAAACCGGTAGCCTTGTCGTCAACCATGATAAAGAACTGCGACGTTTCTTGGCCGGATTGGCAGAAACCGAACTGATCAGTATTGAATTTCCCCTGTCCTTTGAGATGTTCGACGGCATAGGGGTGACCGTAAGAAACAATACCGAGCTGGCCGCCGTGATGGAAAGCGCCATCAACATATGCGACGAGGATGACGACGAAGACTACAACGACGACGATTTTACCGAAGAAAGTCTCGATAGTCTTTTGGTGCTCTGCCCGTGGTCGGTTCAAGGATTAGAAAGAATAGATTCGAACGGTCTTGAACAATATCAGGATGATTTGTTGACTTTTGAGCAGAACGGACAGGTAATTTTGGATGATGGTTTGGGACTGCTAAACCAAGGGTCATGGGCCATCACCGTTTCCGATTTCAAGGTTTTCCTGACCTTGGAATTTAAGGATACCGATGCTTTCAACGGCACCTTATATACTTATGAAATAGGGGAAGGGACTATTAAAATGGATGGTGGCGAATTCGATGAAATTATTCTGGAACAGCAATGTGGGTACAAACCAAACGGTTAAGGTTTCTGATAGATTAGGAATGCGACACCCCTTGTATGGTGAGCCCCCATCCCCTAATAGGTGCTTTTTTATGGCTCAACCCCTCTAAAACCTTTTCCTTTACGCACGTGAATCCCACTTTAAACCAATAGTTCCCCTTTTTTGTATGCCATAGCCCTGTTATGCTGTTAAAAATTCGCTTCATCACGGCACAAAGGCAGATATTCTCTGTTCCGAACAAAAAGTTTAAATGAGTTCATTAAATTTGTCTTTGATCAAAATAGAAAAATCAATGTTTGATAATTTAAGCGAGAAATTGGATAAAGCCTTACACCTTCGTAGGGCATGGAAGTATTACCGAGATCAATGTTGCGGAAACCTTGAAGGAAGTCAGAAGTGCCTTGTTGGATGCCGATGTCAATTTTAAAATAGCCAAAGAGTTTACCAATCGAGTCAAGGAAAAGGCTTTGGGCCAAAACGTATTAACCAACGTTACAACCAGGTCAGTTAATGGTCAAGATTGTCAAGGACGAATTGACCCAACTCATGGGCGGGTGATGCAGAAGGAATCAATCTGTCTGGTACACCTAGTTATTTTGATGTCTGGTCTACAAGGTTCTGGTAAAACCACATTTTCCGGTAAACTGGCCAACTATCTAAAAAACAAAAAAACAAAAAAGCCATTATTGGTAGCCTGTGATGTGTATCGTCCTGCGGCAATAGACCAATTGCATGTCGTTGGTGACCAGATTGATGTTGAGGTCTATTAGTGATAAAGGTAATAAAGATCCTGTAGCCATTGCGAAAGCAGGTATTGCCCATGCCAAAGCCAACGGATTTAATGTGGTCATTATTGATACCGCAGGTCGTTTGGCTGTTGATGAAGTCATGATGACCGAAATATCAAACATCCATAAAGCCATTCAACCACAGGAAACCTTGTTTGTTGTTGATTCCATGACCGGTCAAGATGCTGTCAATACGGCAAAAGCCTTTAATGATGTTCTGAATTTTGATGGGGTTATCCTTACCAAATTAGATGGTGATACCCGAGGTGGTGCGGCTATTTCCATTAAATCGGTGGTTGATAAGCCCATCAAATTTATTGGTACGGGTGAAAAGATGGAAGCCATTGATGTGTTTCATCCGTCGCGTATGGCCGACCGTATTTTGGGAATGGGAGATGTTATGTCGTTGGTTGAGCGTGCCCAAGAACAGTTTGATGAAGTGGAAGCCAGAAAACTTCAAAAGAAAATAGCCAAAAACCAATTTGGGTTTGATGATTTCTTAACACAAATTCAGCAAATCAAGAAAATGGGGAACATGAAAGACCTGATGGGCATGATTCCTGGTGCCGGAAAAGCCCTGAAAGGGTTGATATTGATGACGATGCCTTTAAACATATTGAGGCTATGATATCATTCCATGACTCCCGATGAGCGTTCGAATCCATCTAAATTGAACGTAGCCGTAAAAAACGTATCGCCAAAGGCAGCGGCCGCGATATGAAAGAAGTGAACCAGCTGTTAAAACAGTTCGATCAAATGAGCAAGATGATGAAAATGATGCAAGGCGGCGGCGGTAAGAAAATGATGCAGATGATGCAGAATATGCGGTGATTCACTAAGCGGTAGGGGCTTGTGGTTGGACTTTTGAATCTAAAATTAGGAGTACATGAAACTATTGGACGGGAAGAAAATTTCCAATGAAATAAAGGAAGAAATCACTGCCGAGGTGAGCCAGATGAAGGAACACGGTGAAAAAGTACCTCACCTGGCCGCGGTCTTGGTCGGCAACGACGGCGCCAGCCTCACGTATGTGGGCAGCAAGGTCCGGACTTGTGAAAAAATCGGCTTTGAGTCCACTTTGCTCCACTTGCCCGAAGAGACCACTGAAAAAGAACTACTGCAAAAAGTTCACGAGCTGAACAATAATGACGCCATCGACGGCTATATTGTGCAACTTCCCCTACCCAAACATATCGACGAGCAAAAAGTGTTGATGGCCGTAGATCCCGATAAGGATGTTGATGGATTTCATCCCGTCAATTTTGGAAAAATGGCCTTGGAGATGGAAACCTTTATTTCGGCCACGCCCTTCGGTATTATGGAACTTTTGCGGCGCTACCAGGTCGATACCGAGGGCAAACATGCGGTGGTCATCGGTCGAAGCCATATCGTCGGAAGACCGATGAGTATTCTGCTGAGCCAAAAGGGGGAAGCGGCGAACTGTACGGTGACCCTCACCCATAGCCGTACCAAAAATATGAAGGAGCTGACTTTGCAAGCGGATATTATTGTTTCCGCCCTGGGCGTGCCCCATTTTCTAAAGGCTGATATGGTCAAGGAGGGTGCGGTCATCATCGATGTGGGCATCACCCGTGTTCCTGATGAGACCAAGAAACGGGGGTATTACCTGGCCGGTGATGTCGATTTTGAGAAGGTCAGCAAAAAGGCCTCCTATATCACTCCCGTTCCCGGCGGGGTGGGTCCCATGACAATTGCCATGTTGCTAAAGAATACCTTGTTGGCGCGGGAGCGTCATAGAGCGAGACCCTGAGTGGAGGCTTACATTTTGGATTACTTTTTCTACAACAAGCAGTGATGTAAACTTTTCGTTTTACCTGCATATCTCCCATTTTATACCCCTAATTTTGATTTTTCTCCCTTGTGGTACCGTAGCTACGGCTATGGTACTCAAAAATGGCTTCATTAGTGCCCAAAATCTCCTATTTTCGGTTCCCATCAGAAAGTTTAAAACCATTCTGACTCAAATAACAAGTTCCGGAAAAGACTAATTTTACGTTTTTGGACGTTAGCTGTTGGTAAAACGATTTGACCTTTTTATCATAAGACAGAAATAAAATGCATTGATGACCACGAACAGAACCGCTAAAAATAGCCGAAACCAATGAACTTCCAACTAGCACCTTTCTTTGAGCTGTCCATGGATTGCCTTTGTATTGCCGATTATGATGGATACTTTAAAAAAATCAATCCGGCCTTTGTGAGGTTGCTAGGCTATACCGAAGAGGAACTCCGCTCTAGATTAATCTCGGAATTTATCCATGAAGAAGACAGGGCGCTTACTGCTAGTTACAGACAACACCTCAAGAATAATAGGCCCTTGGTTAATTTTGAGAACCGGTATGTTTGCAAATCCGGAGAACTTGTATGGCTCCATTGGACTTCCATTCCTGTAGAAAACGAGCAACTGATATACGCCATTGCGAAAGATATAACCCATAAGAAGGGATTGGAAAATGAACGGATCTCACACTTGAGCCGTCTTTCCAAAGTGAACGACGAGCTTAGGCAACTAAACTACACCACCTCCCATGATCTACGATCTCCTGTCAATAATTTGATTTCGATGATCGATTTGCTCGATGTAAGTAAAATCGATGATGATGATACTTTAGAAGTGTTACGTTTTATTAGATTATCCGCTGAAGGTCTGAATACCTCCTTAAACGCCTATATTGATGCCCTGAAACGCAATGATGCCCAAAACGAAAGCTTGGAGGAAGTCTCATTCAATGAAATCTTCCAAAAAACCCAAAAATCCATAAGTTCGCTGATACAAAAGTCGAATGTAGAATTTCACTTGAATTTTTCGGGCTTGGAAAGTATGGAGTACAACGCTGCTTATATGGAGAGCATCTTCCTGAATCTCATCACCAATTCCATTAAATATGCCAGGCCGGGTGTAGCTCCTGTTATTTCAATTACTGCGAGTGAGCGGAATGGACAAAAAACAGTCATCTATTCCGACAATGGCTTGGGCTTCGATATGGATAAAGTCGGACATCGGATTTTTACTTTGAATCAAAAATTCCATGATAACGAAGACAGTAAAGGGGTCGGCCTATATTTGGTACATAGTCATATAACCAGTCTTGGCGGACGTATCAAGGTTGAAAGTAAAGTTAACGAAGGGAGTACTTTTACTATCAATTTCAAAAGATGAGCTTCTTTGAGAATGGGTAAAGCAGCTTTTTTGTGACCAGTATTCCTTAGATTACCACATCCCCTAGCTTACCTAGCTTACTGATCTCGATATCGTTGCTATTGTCAAGGCTGCCAGCTGCCGAAGCAGACAAACGTTGTGAGAATCATTAGCATCCAACATGCCTTGTCATAAAAGCAGTTAGGAAGGTATCAACTGAAACAGTCGGCAGCCTGTAACCGTCTTATAGTTTAATCGATGTTTCTGTTCTTCCATTAAACCCTTATTTTTGCGGCTTTCAAAACGCCCATGTCCGCTAAAACCCATCTCTCGCTGATCGATCCTGCCAAAAGTCCAGTTTTTTATGGCTATGTGATTTTGGTCGTCGGTACCCTTGGCATTTATTGTAGTATTCCGGGGCAGACGATTGGCGTTTCGGTGTTTACCGATCCTGTTAAGGATGCCTTGGGGCTGTCGCGCAACCAGTTTAGCAACGCCTACATGATTGGTACGATCTGTAGCTCTCTGGTCATCGGCAGGGCAGGGGTCTGGTTCGATAAATATGGCGCGCGGCTCGTGGCCTTTTTTGCGGCTCTCGTTTTAGGGGGCGTACTGATGCTATGCTCCTGGTCGGTACAGATGAGCGAGTTTGCCAAGAAGGTGTTGGATTCCACTTCATGGGCCATTCCTTTTGTTCTTATGACCGTTCTTTTCTTCATACTGCGGTTCTCCGGGCAGGGCGTATTGACCATGGCCTCGCGTAACGTCATCATGATCTGGTTCGATAAGAATCGCGGTAAGGTGAACGCCATCAGCAGCGTTGCGATCTCCTTTGGCTTCTCGTCGTCCCCATTATGGGTAAACGCCCTGATTGAAGGCTATAGTTGGCAAATTACTTGGCAAATTTTAGCCCTGGGACTTTTTGTTTTTAGTTTCTTTATCCTTCAATTTTTTAAAAATCGGCCCGAAGAACATGGTCTCTTGCCCGATGGGGAGAATCTCGAAAGGAAAGGATATCGAGCTCGTTCCATTGGCAAAGCAATTTACTCTGAAGGAAGCCCAAGGCACCAGATCTTTTTGGATGTATGGCCTTATTTTCGCCTTCAACAGTTTTTTTATAACGGGACTTACCTTTCACGTCGTATCGGTTTTTGCCAGCGAAGGTTTTCCCAAAGCAGACGCCATCGCCATTTTTCTTCCTACCTCGGTTGTAGCGGTTAGCATATCCTTGATTTTTAATTATCTGAGCGATTATCTGCCCCTGAAATTATATCTGTACCTGATGATTCTGGGAGGCGTTATGGCATCGGTGGGATTTTTATATTTATCCTCTGCCATAGGCATTCTCCTTTTGATAGGAGGTTTTGGTATCATGGGCGGATTTTATGCGGTGCTGAATGCCATCGCTTGGCCGCGGTTCTACGGGCGAAACCACTTGGGCGCGATTACAGGCAGGGCCATGTCATTTATGATTTCCGCCAGTGCTCTGGCGCCCCCGATTTTTAGCCTTTGCTTTACCACTTTCGGATCCTATCGGTTGTTGGGCTATCTAGGGATGGTCTTTTTGCTGTTTTTGGCCCTTTCATCGGTACGCGCCAATAATCCGCAGCAGGCTTAGCCACGACAGCCATTATGTTTCCCTTTCCCGATCGCTCACCGACCTATCGGCATAAAGATTGACGAACCCATTGAGGTAAGGGCAAACTTGTTCACTTATATTTTGATTCCTCATTGAATGTTGCTAGCTTTAACGCTCTTTTTGTCATTCCATAAAAACGACCACCCTGCAAACACTTCTAGCAATCCAACACCACAATCCTATGAAAAAAGGTCTTATACTTTTTGCACTTTCATTTACATTATTTTCCTGCAAAACCGAAAAAAAGTCCGAAGAAAAAGAACCGGAAGCCGTAGAAACCAATATCGCCGCCCAAGACGACAATTGGACCTATCTCTTCGACGGCACCTCTTTGGAAGGCTGGCGTGCCTACAACGGCGATTCGTTACCGCCGCAATGGGTCATCGAAGACAGCATCCTTACATTTGATACGGAAAAACGCACCGAGGCCAACCGAAAGGGAGGGCACGATATTATTTATGCGGCCGAAGAGTTCGACAATTTCGAACTGGCCTGGGAATGGAAAATTCCTGAGGGCGGCAATAGCGGTATGCTCTACCATATCAAGGAAGGTGATTGGAGCATTCCCGAAATATCCCCTGAATACCAAATGCTCGACGATTTCAAATGGGAAGAAATCAATAACGCCAAACTGGAGGAATGGCAAAAAACGGGGGCCGACTATGCGATGCACGTGCCTGATAAGGACCAAAAAACAGCCAAGCCGGCGGGGGAATGGAATACATCCCGTGTCATTTTTACCCCTGAAAAAGTAGAACATTGGCTCAACGGTAAAAAGATACTATCTTTCGTGCCATGGTCAAAAGACTGGGAAAAACGCAAAAGCGAAGGCAAATGGAAAGATTCTCCAAAATACGGGACTTTCAAATCCGGCTACATCGGCTTCCAAGATCACGATAGTCCGCTTTGGCTAAAGAACATTAAAATCAAAAGCTTATAATCTAAACCATATAAAAATGAACAAAAGGGAATTTTTAAAAGGGGCCGCGGCCGTATCCTCAATAGCCTTCATACCCTCGGAAGCCTGGGCACTTTCTGGGAAAACATTCAAAGAAAAACGTTTGCGCACGGCACATATCGGGGTGGGCGACATGGGAGCGAACGACCTAGAGGCCATTTCCTCGCATGCACAGGTAGAGGTCGTCGCACTTTGCGATGTCGATGCCAATTTTTTGGCCGCAGCCAAAAAGTTGCATCCTGGGGCGGAGACCTTTTCAGATTATCGTGAGCTGTTCAAGAAAATGGGCAAGAAAATAGATGCGGTCATCGTCTCTACCCCCGACCATACCCACGCCCCCGCCTCCATGATGGCCATGGAAATGGACAAGCCGGTATATTGCCAAAAACCTTTGACCCATCATGTCACCGAGGCCCGTGCCATGAAGAAAATGGCGGCGGAAAAGAATTTGGTGACCCAGATGGGCATTCAGGTGCATTCGTTTTACGATTATAAACTGGCCACCCTGATGATTCAGGACGGTATCGTCGGAAAGGTACATACGGTAAGGGCCTGGTCTCCGAAAGACTGGGGCTATACCGGTCCTATACCCCAGGGCAGCGACCCGGTACCCGAGACTTTGAATTGGAACCTTTGGCTGGGCACCGCGGAGGAACGACCCTACAAGGAAGGAATTTATCATCCGATGAACTGGCGCAAATTGGTCGATTTCGGCTGTGGAACCCTGGGCGATATGGGCGTACATATTTTCGATACGCCATATAACGCACTTGAGCTGGATGTACCCAGAACGATTACCACTAATTGTAGGAAGCCGAACGACTTCAGCTATCCCGAACTGAATATGGTGACCTATGAGTTTCCGGGTACGCAATACACCACAGACACCTTGAAGTGGGTCTGGTACGATGGCGAGGGCGCCGATAAGCAAAGGGAAGATCTCATGCTGCCCGGGGGCGAAACCCTGCATGACCAAGGGGCGATGTTCATCGGGGAGAAAGGCCGCTTGTATCTGCCGCATTTTCAGCTCTTGCCCCGACTCATCGTCGATGGGGAATATCAAGATGTCGATGTCGAGAAGTACGGATTGGGAGAACCGGTTCGGGACTACGAATCCGAGGGAAAGAAACACTACCACCAGTTCGTCGATGCCTGTTTGGGTCAGGACAAGACCAGTGCCCCGTTTTCCTATGCAGCACGGTTGACTGAAACGATTCTCTTGGGTACCATAGCGGGCCGTTTCCCAGACCAAACTCTACATTGGGACGCCAAAAACGCCAAATTCGCCGAAGGGGAGGCCAATAAATATTTGGATGCGGAGTATAGGAAATTTTAATCTTTCGCATAACATCAAATGGAAAGTATATGAAACATCCAACACTTGCCATAGTGACCCTCTTTTTCATCTCGCTATCGATTCGCGCTCAGACCGGAAAGGTTATGGACAACCTGACCCTACACAGCGAAATAATGAACGGCGATCGAAAATACGCCGTTTACCTTCCCCCCGATTATGAAACTTCCGAGCGTAGTTATCCCGTGCTGTATCTGTTGCACGGAGCGGGCGACGACCAAACCGGCTGGGTACAGTTCGGGGAGGTACTACGTATAACCGACAATGCCATAAAAGACGGCACTGCCACGCCGATGGTCATCGTGATGCCCGATGCCAATACCGGTAAGCGTGGCTATTTCAACCAAGGGGATGACTGGCGATATGAGGATTTCTTTTTTGAGGAATTTATGCCACAAATCGAAAAGAAATATAGGATTAAGGGAGAAAAACGTTTTCGCGCGGTAGCGGGACTCTCCATGGGCGGTGGCGGATCCTTCATGTATGCTTTGCACCATCCGGAACTGTTTTCCTCATCCTGTCCCCTAAGCGCATATGTCGGACCATTGACGATCGAAGATTTCAAGGAGCGCTTGAAGGACAGTGACGTCAAGTATTCCGATTCGGAAATGAAGGAATATTTCAAACAGCACAGCGCCTTGGAACTGATCAAAACGGTTCCCTTGGAGGATGTTAAATCCGTTCGCTGGTATATAGATTGTGGCGATGATGATTTTCTCTACGAGGGCAACAGCCTGATGCACATCGCCATGCGGAAAAAGGAAATCCCCCACGAATACCGGGTACGTGACGGCCACCATAGCTGGACGTATTGGCGTGCATCGCTACCCCAGGTGCTGGAATTTGTTTCGGATGCCTTTCATCAATATTAACCACAAAATCAATAATCAATATGCAATACAGAAGATTCGGCAGAACCGATTGGCAAGTAAGTGAAATAGGCTACGGCATGTGGGGCATGGGCGGGTGGACGCAGTCCGACGACGAACAATCTGCCCACTCCCTCGATTTGGCCGTCGAAAATGGGGTGAACTTTTTCGATACGGCCTGGGGGTATGGAGAGGGCCATAGCGAAGAACTGCTGGGCGAACTGGTAAGGCGGCATCCCAACACGAAACTATTTACGGCCAGTAAAATTCCTCCTAAAAATATGGAATGGCCCGCCAAGCCGGAATATACGTTTGAAGAATCCTATCCCACCAACCATATCATCGAATATACCGAAAAGACCCTTAAAAATCTTGGAATGGAGCGTATCGACCTGATGCAATTCCACACGTGGGACGATGGTTGGTCGCACCGGGAGGAATGGCAGCGGGCTATCGAAGACCTGAAAAAGGCCGGAAAAATTGCCGCTATGGGTATCAGCCTCAACCGCTGGGAACCCGAAAACGGCATCAAGGCCTTAAAAACAGGGATGCTAGACGCCGTACAGGTCATCTATAATATTTTCGATCAAAATCCTGAGGACGAACTTTTCCCGTTGTGCAACGAAAAGAATATCGCGGTAATTGCCCGCGTTCCTTTTGACGAAGGTACTTTGACCGGAAAGATTACGAAAGAGACCACCTTTCCCGAAGGCGATTGGCGGGGTACCTATTTCGTACCCGAAAACCTGAATTCCAGCGTTGAGCATGCCGATGCTTTACGACCGTTAGTTCCCCAAGGGATGACCATGGCCGAAATGGCGCTGCGTTTTATTACCATGAACAAAACCGTAGGCACCCTAATTCCCGGCATGCGTAAACCGCATCATGTGAAGGCCAATACGGCTGTCAGTGACGGGAAGGGACTCTCAACGGAGCTGTACGAAGAATTGAAAAAGCATCGTTGGGACCGGGAGCCTACCGAATGGTCTCAGTAGGGGGTAATGGTGCGAAGCCACCACTATTGAAAAACGTAGGGAAGCCAAGGGGGACGCGGCAATCTGTTATAACGGGATGGAATGTTGAACAGATTGCCGCGCTTCGCTCCCTATGTCACTTCGCAAAAAGCTGTTCAATATCCTTAAATGCTTTGAACTCCAACGCGTTCCTTGCTGGATCTCGAAAGAACATCGTGGCCTGTTCGCCGACCTTTCCCTTAAAACGTACATAGGGTTTGATGACGAACTCTACCCCTTTCGATTTGAGCTCTTCGGCGAAGGAATGAAAGGTCTCCCAAGGCAGCACCACCCCATAATGCGGTACGGGAACGTCATGCCCGTCCACAGGATTGGTGTGGGCTTTGGTGTTTTCCGCTTTGGGCTTGTAATGGATGACCAACTGGTGTCCGAACAGGTTGAAGTCCACCCAATGATCACTACTACGGCCTTCTTCGCAGTTAAGGGTTTCTCGGTAAAAGGCGCGGCATTCCATTAAATTATGGACGGGAATGGCGATATGAAAGGGAGGTACTTGTTGCATTTTTTCGTATTATGATGTTACCTGAAGCGAATTTGTTATGACATACAGTCAAAAATAAGCCTTTCCTAAGATTTCAAAAAATCGACAATGACATCGTTGACCTCATCCTGATGCATGGAATGCCCCAAACCTTCCGTAGAGATCAACCGGCTTCCCCTCCAATTCGCGCTTACTCTTTGTGAGGCGAGATACGGCGTAATCTTATCCCATCTATCATGAAAAAGTAATCCTTTTTTTTGGTTGCTGCGTACGAATTCCGAGGTCGAGACCTCTTCGATGCGGAAACCGAACCGGGCGAAAAGATAATCATCCAATGCCTGCATGACGCGTCCATTGAACTTCAGTAAATTCTGAAAATGATCCATAATCCCATAAAATTCCGATGGCGAAGCAACGGTAACTATTTTTTCGATATGGGGATCCGGATGATAGTACTCGTTGTAAAGTGCCGTCATACCGCCGACGGAATGGCCTACCAAATGCTTCGGACGAAATTCCTTTATGATCAAGCGTAAAATTTCCGCGTATAGGGGTACGTGTAATTTTTTTCCCGAGGAATATCCATGTCCCGGGGCGTCGAAGGCGATGATATGGAAATCGGCTACTTTTAGTTTTGCGATTAGGTTGCGCCAGCGAAAGCTGTTGCTTTCCCATCCGTGAACCAATAATACGGTATCTCCCGCTCCAGGCCAACGGTAGGTCTGAATGTCGTGCTCGGCGATTCGCAACCGTTCTTTTTTGGCACCGTTTAAATATTCTTTTTGGTGGGGCAATACGCTGCCCTTTCGAACGGTAGCAAAGATGTTGAAGGCCTTTTGAGCCGTTACTTCTGGAGAAAATAACGAAAGGAAATTAAAGTATCGGCCGTACCCTAGGCGGATAAATTTCGAAAACGCTTTTTTCATCCTCTCATCCTTTCAAGGGTTTTTTCTTAATCATACCCCCTTTGATATCTTTGACGACCCCCATCACAATAAAGGCATTCTTATCGATTTTATCGATTTCGGTGCTTAGTTTGGCCAGCTCCAAACGGGTCATAACCGTGTAAACGATTTCGGTCGCCGATCGAGGGCCGCCTTCTTTGCTATAGCCTTGTTTTCCTTGGAAAATGGTGCAGGCCCTTCCCATTTTTTCGGTCAGCATCACGCGTATTTCCTCATTTTTGGACGAAACTATGGTGACACCTATATATTCCTCTACCCCGTCGACCACATAATTTACGGTCTTGGCGGCTACCAGATAGGTTAGAATGGCGTATAGGGCGATTTCGATGGATAACAGGTAGGCCCCCGCCGAAAAAATGACAATGTTGATCAAGAGCAGCACATCGCCGATGGTCAGATGCCATTTTCTACTAAGGTAGATGGCCAGTACCTCGGTGCCGTCTATCACACTGCCGCCCCGCATGGCCATACCGATTCCCAGGCCGAGAAAGAAGCCTCCAAAGACCGCTATCAACAGCTTATCGTCAGTAATGATAGGATAGGGTACAAAATGCACGACCGCTGCAAGAGCCGTGATGGCCAGTATACTTTTAAGGGCGAATGTTTTGTTGATGGTCCGTGCGCCTAACAGAAGGAAAGGCAAGTTGACGATGACCAAAAGAATGCCCAGGGATATATTCGATTTTACCTGTATCAAAAGCGAAACGCCGGTAGCTCCACCATCGATAAACTGATTGGGGAGTAGAAAGCCCTTAAGGCCGAACCCCGCGGCACCTACCCCGATGGCAATGAAAAGTATCTCCTTGGCAGCATGTACTAGCTCTACCTGCCCTGAACGTATTTCCCTCACCAGTTGCCGCTTGCGAATTTTATGCGGAACTTCCTTGTCCTTAAGCCTCTTCTTGGCACGCTGCACCAAAATGTACTGTAAAATGGGGTTCATCTTACCGCTCAGATTTATGGGGTTAAGTATTCTATAATCGTTTTTAAATTTAAGCTTTGTCCTCGACTCTTGATCAGTCCCATGCCACCATCATGTATTTGATCTTGGCATCATCGGGAATCTGAACCGCCTCGATGTTCACGCTAGAACTATATCTCAAACTTGAGGGCAATTGTTCTTTACTAATGGTAAAATACATATCGCTATCACTTAGCAGTATGACCACATTGTTCATCGAGGTGATTACTTTACGGATGGTATAATGGTCCTTAATATCCTTAAAAGTGCTTTTCAGTCCGACACCCTGCTCGGTGACAAAGCGTGGATCTTCGATACGGATGTTTTCGATCGTGGGGATGCTATCGGAGTTGGGGGTCAGCGTCAATAGGTGTTTCCCCCTTTTTCAAAAACCTTCACTTTTTTACTGTTGTTGGCCGTGTTGATATAGGTCGAATCCTTGACAATGGAGTCGTTTCCATAAATAATTTCGAGATCCCGGGCCAAACTGTTCCTATTAAGTTTGCCGATGGATTCTTTGGTGATTAAAAAGGTTTTATCGATCTCCCTTTCGCAGCCTACGATCAACAGGATGAAAAATAAGTACAGTAGTAAGGTTTTCATGGGATTTGAATAAGCGTGTTATTACTATTCTATTTTTTTGTCTTATCTTGGATGACCTTCTTCAAAACCCCCAAGACCCCGCGGATAAAGGTAGCGCTTGTCAAAACTTTCATGACGGGATTTTGGCGGGTACTGGTCCTTCTGCGGCTGCTTGGTATAGGTTCCTCCTTTTTCTTTTCCGCTGCGGCTTCGGCCTTTTCTATCTTTTCGTTCAGCATTTCGTAGGCACTTTCGCGGTCAATGGTCTCGTTGTATTTATCGACTAGCTTCGAATTGTCGATTAGGGATTGCAGTTCTCTCTCGTTCAACACATCCATACGGCTCATTGGGGCGCGCAGAAGGGTAGCGGCAAGGGGGGTGGGCCTTCCCTTTTCATCCAATGCGGAGATAAGGGCCTCGCCGATTCCTAACGATGTCAATACTTCTTTAGTATCGTAATAATTCGGATTCGGGATAGTTTTCAGCAGTAAGCTTTATGGCTTTCCGATCCCTTGCTGTAAAGGCGCGGAGGGCATGTTGTACTTTTAGACCCAGTTGTGATAATACCCCATAGGGAACATCCGTGGGATTTTGGGTTACGAAATACACTCCGATTCCCTTGGAACGGATCAATTTTACGATACTTTCTATTTGATCCAACAAGGCTTTGGAGGCTTCGTTAAAAATAAGATGCGCTTCATCGATAAATAGGATTAGTTCAGGTCTATCGCTTATCGCCCTGTTCGGGAAAAGCGCCATAGATTTCCGCCAATAGGCTGAGCATAAAGGTGGAAAATAATTTGGGTCGATCCTGAATATCGGTCAGCCGTATGATGTTGATATACCCTCTGCCTTTGTCGTCGATTCGGGTAAGGTCATTGACCTCGAAGGATTTTTCACCGAAGAAAAGTTCCGCCCCTTGCTGTTCGAGTTCGATGATTTTTCTGAGGATTGTACCTGTAGGACTTCGTGGAGATGCGTCCGTATTCCTTGGCAAATTCCTCTTTTCCTTCACCGGTGGCGTATTGCAGTACCTTTTTGAAATCCTTGAGATCTAACAAAGGCATTTTGTTATCGTCGCAATATTTGAAGACTACGGCCACGATACCTTCTTGAGTGTCACTTAGGTCTAGGATTCGGGACAGGAGAACGGGCCCGAATTCCGAGTACCGTAGCCCGCAATTTGACACCATCCTGTTCCGAAAGCGAAAGGATTTCAACGGGAAAACTTTTGGATTCGAACGGGATACCGATCTGGGCATGGCGCTCATCGATTTTGGCATGCCCGGCACTAGGTTGGGCCAATCCGCTCAAATCGCCTTTTAAATCCATCAATAATACGGGAACCCCTTTTTCGGATAGGTTTTCGGCCAGTACCTGCAAGGTTTTCGTCTTTCCCGGTACCTGTTGCCCCGGCGATGAGTCCGTGTCGGTTCATGGTCTTTAGGGGAATTTTCACCAAGGAATCGGTGAGGGCCTTTCCATCAAGTATGGCGGCACCCATGGTAATAAAATCGCCCTTAATGGCGTAGCCCTCATCAATATGTTTCCGGAATTCTTCTTGGGATGGCATGGAGATATATTTTGTCTCAAAAATAAGGGTTTTTGAGTTTATTTGGAGTTTATTTGGGTGTATGGGTTTATGAGTCTAGAAGTTTTGAAATGTTACAGAGGAACCTTGAATAAAGGTCACCGCTTCAGCGGCCCAAAGAAGTTCACAACAATTATAAACCTATAAGCGTATAAACTTTTCCAAGTTCGACCTTGAACTTGAATTTGGAATTTGGAATTTGTGATTTGGAATTTACATCCCGTATCTTTGCAGCATGGTAGAAAATAAGGTATCGGCGGATGACATATCATCTGGGGTAGATCGGGGCGTAATGCTGCCCCTAATGGAAGAATTCTACACCATACAGGGCGAGGGTTTCCATAAAGGCACCGCCGCCTATTTTATTCGAATAGGAGGCTGTGATGTAGGCTGCCATTGGTGTGATGTCAAGGAAAGCTGGAACGCCGACACCCACCCCCCGACCGATATAAGGAGTATCGTTGAGAACGCCGCGAAATATTCCGACACTATCGTAATCACGGGAGGTGAGCCTTTGACATGGAATATGCAGCCCTTGACCGAAGCCCTGAAGGCCAAAAACCTGAGCATCCATATTGAGACTTCCGGCGCTTACCCCTTAACGGGTATCTGGGACTGGATCTGCCTATCCCCCAAAAAAAATAAAGCTGCCCCAGGCCCCGATCTATGATAGGGCACATGAGCTAAAAGTCATCGTTTACAATAAACATGATTTGGTATTTGCGGAGGAGCAGGCCGCCAAAGTGAACGAAAACTGCATTCTGTACCTACAGCCTGAATGGAGCGTCCGGAACAAGGTAACGCCTCTGATCGTCGATTATGTGATGCAACATCCTAAGTGGAAGGTGTCGTTGCAGACGCATAAGTATCTTAATATACCTTGACCTACTGCACTGCAACCACCTGCTTCGGCTATCTACCCCCGTTCGATCGTAGGTCAAAATACACTCGCTGTCCAGACCGGGGGCCAATATGCCCCTTTCGCTGTTTGGGTGGAAAGCATTTTGAGTACACTCTTGCCGCTCAATCGGCATCCTGCTGTCAGTCCATTATGACTTTTTGCGGATGTGAACGTCCCTTTTGCCGAAGCTCCCCCGAACTGGAGTTCAGCGTTCATCAGGCATCCATATACGGTACAATGGCTGTTGCCCGTCGGGTTGTTTTGGTCGTCCAAAATAGGATCCCCGTTATCATCGGTTTGTATGTCCTCATGGTCGTGGACTGGATCGGTACCAAGGTTTACCAGTCCGAACAGATGCCCGAATTCGTGATTCATGGTCGAGCTCTCGACATCCGCATATGATATAAAGATATTTTGATCGGCCAATTTGCGTACCGTCGCCTCATGAATGATCATCGAGGTGTTGCGGTAAACGGCCCCCAGTGTGACCAAATCTTTCTCTTCATTGTCCTCTTCGGCAGGGGCATCGGAAAAATAGATATAGACCGTCAAGGTTTGGCCGTCGTTATAGCGCGTTCTGTTTTTCTCTTCGAGGTCGGCAATTTCTTCCAAGGTCAATTTTTCCTCGTCTGGAGATTCGAGTTCATTATAAGTAACTTCAACATCCTCTTTAAAAGTCCTTTGTTTTAAATAGGAGACAAATCCGTCCATAGCGGCTTGGGTGGGGCGAAATCCTTTCACATAGGCAATCTCGAGCAGCAATTTGGAGAAGGTATCGTTCGAAAGCAGATCATGCGCCGAGTCGCCGGTGCCTTGCAGATTGGCGGTTTTGTCAACGGCTTTGGGAATGTCCGGGCCGTTATCATTGGAATCCTTTGAGCATCCAAGAAGCAGGCTCAGAAATAGTAGCATTAGAAGGGGAAAGCAATTTTTTTTCATCATTTTATGTTTTCAATAGGGGTAACGTAAAAATGGGAACCACATTATGTACGTAGCATAGAAAGGTTAGGATTACGACAATCGTGCCAAATAATCATAATGTTGCCCTTTTTGTACCATTTCACAATGTAATCCGTAAACTTTTGCTTCGTCTTCCAATGTACGATAATCTAAGTACAACCAAAAAAATGGTTCGCTTTTCAGGTCTTTGTACCGCATGGTGAACTCCACTTCGCCGTAATAGTTTCCGGAACCGGGAACCCATCGCCCGCCGTCATCGTCTTCGTCGAACATATAGATGATGTCGCTGGAATCTAGCAGAATCTGACCGCCTGAATTCAAAAGACTTTTCAAAGATTGGAGAAAAACGCTCAGATTTTTAAGATGTCCGGCCATGCCGATGCCGTTCATAAGCATCAGGATGGTGTCGAATTTGCGGTTTTTATATTCGGTTATATCGGAAAGGACCCGATTTTCGACCCCCCGTAGCCGACAGGTCTCGATGGCCCCCTTTGAGGTGTCCAAGGCAGTCACCTCGAATCCCTTTTGTTGCAGGTAAAGGCTGTGGCTTCCGGCCCCGCAACCGATGTCGAGAATGCTTCCGTGGCAAAGTTCCAACGCCCTTTGCTCGATCGGAGGCATGTCGTTAAAACTCCGGAAGAGGTAGGGAAGGGGCAGGGTGTCGATCTCATCCAAGGAAGAAAGCGTTTCAATATCCTCGTCATAGATTCCCTTTTGATACTCCAACATCGCCTTTCCAAGAAGATCCTTCATAGCGGGAACAAAAGTCGTCTTTTTATAGCATGTAAGAAAATCGATAATCCCATCTCCTAACTCGCAAATTTCGATTTCTTGATCTTTGCACCCCCATCTTATATCTTACCTCCTAAATGCATATTTCGTATCTCGGATTTCTTGTTTAGTTTTGAATGGATTTTTATAAGGATGGACGAACTACTAGAACAACTTCCACAGAAAGCGAGGGAAAAGCAGAGCGAAAGCAATACCTTTTTTAAAAGACTAAAAAAAAAGCCCCCCAAGAATCTGGATTATATAATGCAGGAACTCCATGAAGCGGAGTTTAAACGTACCGACTGTCTGCAATGTGCCAATTGCTGTAAGACCACGGGCCCCTTGTTTACAAATGCCGATATTCAACGCATAGCCAAACATTTACGGCAAAAACCGCAGGGATTTATCGAGCAATACCTGCGTATCGACGAAGACAAGGATTATGTGCTGCAAGAAGTGCCCTGTGCTTTTTTGGGAGCGGACAATTATTGCTCTATCTACGACGTACGCCCCAAAGCCTGTAGCGAATTTCCCCATACCGACCGGAGGAAGTTCCAGCAGATTGCCCATCTTACTTTAAAAAACGTTGCCATTTGCCCGGCGGCGTTCAATATTGTCGAGGCGATGAAGAAGCGGGTGGGGGTAAAAAGTAAGAAGTAGAACGTAAAAAGTAAAAGGTGAAAAGTATAGAGCGGGCAGTAACATTTGGCGGTAAAAAAATGATGAGTTCGGTTGGGAATTTCTTTAATTTTAAGTACCCGCAACCCAAGCCAGCATTTTGAACCCAATTTGCCTTTGCAACCGAATTCTTATCTTTAAAACACTGGACACTGGACACTGGACACTGGACACTGGACACTGAGTGCACGCTGAACCCTGAACACTGAACAATGCAGACCATCATCAACTATTTCGAGACCATACCATCGCTGCACCGCTCGTTGATTTTGGTGGGTGGCATCACCTTTTTCTGGGTATTGGAAGGAGCTGTACCGCTGTTCAGGTTCGGGTATAAAAAATGGCGCCATGCCCTGCCCAACCTTTTCTTTACGCTTACGACCATCATCGTGAATTTTGCCTTGGCCTTCCTGTTGCTACAAACAGCGGATTGGACAGCCACTCACGATTTTGGAATCATCAACTGGCTGCCCGAAATGCCCCTTTGGCTGTATGTCGTTTTAGGAACCCTGTTGCTGGACTTCGTCGGAGCCTACCTTCCCCACTTTGTCGAGCACAAGGTCAAGCCGCTTTGGATGATCCATCTCGTACACCACACCGACCCCAATGTTGACACGACCACCGCCAACCGTCACCATCCGTTGGAAAGTGTGATCCGGTTTGTATTTACACTAGCGGGCGTACTAATTATCGGAACGCCTATCGGTATTGTATTTCTCTACCAGTCCCTTTCCTTGGTGGCCACCCAGTTCAGCCATGCCAATATCAAATTGCCCCAAAAATGGGACCACGCCCTGAGCTGGCTCATTGTCTCGCCCGATATGCACAAGGTGCACCATCATTACGTACTTCCCTATACCGATTCAAACTATGGTAATATCTTTTCGATCTGGGACCGACTGTTCGGAACCTATATGGAATATGATCGGGAGGATATAGTTTACGGGGTGGACACCTTTCCAGATGCCGTTGAGAACGCTAGTATTAGGGGTCTGCTAAAACAGCCGTTTAGTAAATATCGGAAGCCGACAGGCCCAGCTACTACAGCAAATAAGGAGTAATTCGAAGATTAATCGGAAACCACTGCCTCACGTCCCGTATCTGTTAATTGGGGATTATAAAGTTTTTCCAACCTTAAATTTTAACGGGATTCCTTCCACACTCATTTCATTCTTCGCTACTATCCTTGCCGTTTTTTCTTTCGGGGGCTCGGGAGGGGTGGTACGGATTGCTACAATGAGAAGGAACCTAAATGCGGTTGGAACATGCGGTTAGGTTCAGTGGGTAAAAGTAGGTGGACTAAGAGGCTGGCTATTAATCTTTATATAACAAATACTTCTCCCGCAACTTCCTGAATTTCTGCAGATCGACCTGCCAGGTTTCCTTGATTTCTTCCTCGGTCTTACCGGCCTCGATTTGTTGCTGCAGTGTGGAGGTGCCGGCGTGTTTCGTGAAGCCGTTGGTGTTAAAAACCTTCGATTTGTCCATCGAATTAGTATAGGCGTCGATGAGCCACTGCAACGAAACCTCCTGCATTCTGGGCATCTCCGAAAGGTCTTTGCCAAAACATTTTTTGCCCTCTTCCTTCGGATGTTTCGATCCGAAATTCGGCATGGGCGTATAGGTGAAACTGTACTGGGTACTATCCAAAAAGGAGGCGCCGTAGCGCTGGAACTGAAATTCCGTGCCCCGTCCGGCGTTGACGTTCGTGCCTTCGAAAAGTCCCAAACTGGGGTAGAGGCTGATCGAAGTATCATTCGGCAGGTTGGGGGATGGCCTTATCGGTAAGTGGTATTCGGTGTCGTGGGTCCAATTTTTCAGGGGAATAACCGTTAGATCCACCTGATTTTTGCCTTCTAGCCATCCTTCTTCGTTGATCATTTTCGCGTATTCGCCGATGCTCATACCGTAAACAAGGGGGATTTCGGTCATTCCCAAAAAACCCGTATTGGTCCCTTCCATCGTCGGACCGTCGATATAATGGGCATTGGGATTGGGGCGGTCCAGAACAATAATTGGTAGATTGTTTTCGGCACAGGCTTCCATGACCAGTTGCAAGGTGGCGATATAGGTGTAAAAGCGGACGCCCACATCCTGGATGTCGAAAAGTACTACATCCAGATTCTTTAATTGTTCTGCGGAGGGTTTCCGGTTTTTTCCGTAGAGGGATATCAAGGGCAGTCCCGTTTGGGTATCCAAGCCGTCCTTTACTTTTTCTCCCGCATCTGCCTCCCCGCGAAAACCGTGTTCCGGGGCAAAGACTGTTTTGATATGGATATCCAGGGAGAGAAGGGAATCAATCAAATGGGTGTATTGACCCTCGACCGCGCTAGGGGTGATGGTTTTGTGGGTATCGGCAACATGCGTGGCGTCATTCGTCACCTCTGCTCCACCATCATTATTATCGATCCTTCTCTCTTCTGTATTTTGTACTTTCCCTTTTGTGCCTCCGACCTCGTACCCCGTATTTTTAAAGATTACGCTCGTCTGATTTGCCACTACCCCTACTTTTTTCCCCTTAAGCAGCGGTAGATATTCCCCCGTTCTATTGGCTGCGACGATAACCGGATCCGTGAGTACGGAATCCGTGGCCATTAACGCAATTTCCGATTGGTCCTTCTTGATCTTAGCTGGGTTTCCACAGGTGCAGAACGCTAAAAACAAAATGAAAAATGTACTTTTGAATGGGATTATGTTCATAATACAAAAAATGCCATAGATTGAATTTTGAATATTTCTTGGCCAAGCGGCTCATCAAGGGCGCGGCGCATAAAATTAGTATTTCCGCACCAATAATAAAAATAGCGATAGTCGCTATTGCCTTGGGCGTTATTATGATGCTGATTGCCATTGCTACGGGCGTGGGACTGAAGTATAAAATCCGCGAAAAGGTGGCCGCGTTTAATGGCCATATCCAAATATCGAACTACGACAACAATGCTTCGGACGTTTCCGTAGTGCCGGTGTCGTTAGACCAGGATTTTTATCCGGAATTTAAATCCGTTGACGGTGTTTCGCACGTGCAGGCCGTAGCCAGTAAGGGAGGCATCATCCGTACCGCGGAAACCTTTGAAGGCATCATTGCCAAAGGGGTCGGCAAAGACTATAATTGGTCCGTTTTTGAGGAATATCTGGTCAACGGCCAACTTCCCGATTATAGCGGAAAATTAAACAATGGGGTGTTGATGTCTCGCTTAATGGCAAATCGGTTGCATCTTGAGACAGGTGATTCTTTCTTTGCCTTCTTTCTAAAGGATGGAGATGTTTCAAAAATGCCCAACCAACGAAAATTTACAATAACAGGATTGTACGATAGCGGTTTCGAGGAATTTGACGGGCTGTATATTTTCACCGATATCCGCCATATTCAACGTATGAACCAGTGGGATGCCGATCAAGTGGGGAATTTCGAGGTCTTTTTGAACGATTTCGATGATATCGATGCCAAAAGCAAGGAAATCTATGGGAAGACCCTTTCCTCCTTGGATACCCAGACTATCATCGATAAATACTACAAGATTTTCGAATGGATCGGTTTGTTCGATTTCAACATCATCCTTATAATAGGTATTGTAATTATCGTCAGTGGCTTTAATATGATTACCGCCCTGCTGGTGCTTATTTTAGAGCGCACCCAAATGATCGGTATCCTAAAAGCGCTCGGATCTACCAACTGGAGTGTGCGGAAGGTGTTTTTGTACAACGCCGCCTATCTCATAAGCATCGGACTGTTGTGGGGTAATGTCATTGGCTTGGGAGCGATATGGCTACAGGACAAATTCAAGGTCCTCAAGTTCCCGAATCCCCAAGAATATTATATCGATTACGTTCCGGTTCATATCGATGGAGTTACCATTTTGCTTCTAAATGTCGGAGTTTTGGTACTCTGTCTTTTGATGCTTTTGCTGCCCTCGTATATCATCACGAAAATTACGCCGGTAAAGGCGATCAAATTTGAATGAAGGAATATGGAATACGCAAATAACATCCTGGAAACCATCGGCCACACGCCTTTGGTTAAAATGAACAAGCTGGTATCTGATTTGCCGTGTCTGGTTTTGGCGAAATACGAAACCTTTAATCCCGGAAATTCGGTTAAGGATAGAATGGCCCTCCAAATTGTGGAGGACGCCGAGGAAGCGGGCCTCTTACAACCGGGCGGAACGATTGTCGAAGGCACCTCCGGCAATACGGGCATGGGCCTGGCCCTTGCCGCAATCGTTAAAGGCTACCGATTGATCTGCGTCATCAGCGACAAACAATCCAAAGAAAAAATCGATATCCTTAAGGCCATGGGCAGTGAGGTGCATATCTGTCCCAGTGACGTAGCGCCCGATGATCCGGAGAGCTATTATTCCACGGCCAAGCGGCTGGCGGAAGAAACTCCAGGAGCTTGGTATGTAAATCAATACGACAACCTATCGAATACCAAGGCCCATTTTTTAAGTACGGGTCCCGAGATTTGGGAGCAGACCGACGGTAAGATTACCCAGTTTGTGGTGGGCGTCGGCACCGGTGGAACCATTTCGGGCGTTGGGAAATTTTTGAAATCAAAAAATCCGGATATCAAGATATGGGGGGTGGATACCTATGGTTCGGTTTTTAAAAAATACCACGAAACCGGCATTTTTGATAAAGATGAAATTTATCCGTATATCACGGAGGGCATAGGGGAAGACATCCTCCCGAAAAACGTCAACTTCGATATTATCGACGGTTTTACCAAGGTGACTGATAAAGATGCTGCGGTTTATACCCAGCGCCTGGCCCGAGAAGAGGGCTTCTTTTTGGGTAACTCCGCAGGGGCGGCCATCAAAGGGGTGCTGCAGCTGAAGGAACATTTTACCAAAGACGATGTGGTGGTGGTCTTGTTCCACGATCACGGCAGCCGCTATGTCGGCAAGATGTTCAACGATGAATGGATGCGTGAAAAGGGATTTGTTGATTAATAGCTAAACTCAAAAACAATGATACACCTGAAATTACAGAACAATATCGTAAAAATCGACGCTGGCGAACTGGTCGGTTATGCGGTCGATGATTACGAGTACATCCATCAAAAGGGAAGTGCCGGTTGGGGCCATTCCGATACCGAAATGTTCCCCATCATCGGTCCGACCGCCAAGGCCGACTTTCACGTGCAGACGCCGAGGGATATTGCCATTCAGGATCAACATGGCCTGTTACGGGAATTGGAATATGAACTGGTTTTGCAAAAGGAGATGGAGGCCGTTTTTCAAAAAAAGTATAAAGCCCATGCGCAGGTCAATAATTCCAAATTCCCAAAAAAATCGAACAAGGAATATTTGTTCTGGACCTACGATTTCCTTTTTCAGAAACAGTTTCTGCTGACGGACGAGGGGCTTGAAATTACCTTTACCGTTTCCGGTGAACTCGATATGCCTTTTATGCTGGGCTATCATCCGGCCTTTAAGTTACATTCCAAAAATCCGGTAATCGTCTGCGGGGAATAAAACGATTTCCCTGGAGGAGATTTTGGCCGTTGGCGACCGGGCCTATGAAATTGCCGATTGTGAGGAACTTCTATTAAAGGATGAAAAAGAACTCCGGGTCAAAACGGAAGGTTTTGGAAATTTCATGCTATGGACGCCCGAACCCAACATGCTCTGCATCGAACCGATTTCCTTTTACCCTTACGCCGTCGAACAGCGGAATCTAAATGAGGGATTTCAGTATCTAGATGACGGGGCGAAGACCTTTAAGGTTTGGTTCAAGTTTTAAAATCTGGGCCAAATCGCCCATCGGACCATTCCGCCTCCCTCGAAAAGTGTCAAGTGGACTCCAGTCGGCGGTATATCGAGTAGCAGTAGACCATCTGCGGTAGGGAGTAAGCCATGTTATTGAACGCGAATACCAACTTTCCCTTACCTTTGCCCCCATGCAACGCATTTTCCCGTTTCTGCAATGGTTGCCGCACTATAATAAGCGATGGGTCACCAAGGATATCGTGGCCGGCCTGTCCGTAGGTATCTTGCTGATCCCACAGGGCATGGCCTATGCCATGATTGCAGGGATGCCTCCGGTCTATGGGTTGTATGCGGCCTTAATTCCCATTTTGGTTTATGCCGTTTTGGGTACTTCAATGCAGTTGGCCGTTGGGCCCGTAGCCATGGATTCTCTCCTAGTCGCTGCCGGCCTGGGTACATTGGTGCTTACTGGGGTCGAAAATTATATTTCCATGGCCCTTTTGCTGGCTTTTATGGTCGGGGTAATACAGGTTAGCCTTGGACTGTTGCGGATGGGATTTCTGACTAATTTTTTGTCACGGCCGGTAATCAGTGGTTTTACTTCGGCGGCGGCGGTTATCATTATCATCAGCCAGTTAAAACATTTTTTCGGGGTAAACATACCACCGAGCAACCAATTTCACAAGTCGGTGATCAACGTCGTTCAAGCCGTACCGGAGACCAATGGGTATGCCTTTGCGATCGGTGTATTAGGTATTGCATTGATACTGTTGTTAAAACGCTGGAACGAAAAAATTCCCGGAATTCTGGTGGTGGTGGTGCTGGGTATTTTGGCGGTCTATGTATTGGGACTCGAGAGGGGCGGAGTAAAAATCGTGGGCGATATTCCGGGCGGGTTGCCTTCCTTTTCGCTTCCTGAATTCAGCTGGCCCAAGGTGAAAGGTCTTTTTTCCACGGCAATCACAATCGCCTTCATCGGCTATACCGAGGCCATTAGTATCGGTAAGCTCATTGAGGAAAAGAAAGATACGGAAACTATCAATCCCAACAAAGAACTCTTGGCCTTGGGGTCGGCCAATATCTTGGGCTCGTTTTTTCAATCGTATCTTGCCTCCGCCAGTTTTTCACGATCGGCCATTAACCATACCGCGGGCGCCAAGACTCCCGTCGCATCTTTGGTAAGCATGGGGCTTGTGGGTCTGACCTTGTTGTTTTTTACCCATTTGTTCTACTATCTGCCCAATGCGGCCTTGGCCAGCATTATCATGGTGTCAGTCATGGGACTAATCGATATCGAATACCCAAAAATTCTATGGAAATACCGCAGGGGAGAATTTGCCGTGCTCCTGGTCACTTTTTTGTTCACGTTGTCCGTTGGCCTTACCGAAGGTATTTTGTTAGGTGTGCTGTTCTCGTTGCTATTGATGGTGTATCGAAGCTCCAAACCCCATTTCGTAGTTTTAGGCCATATCAAAGGTTCGGATTATTACAAAAATGTGGACAGGTTCGGGGGCGATATCGAATTTAGGCCTGATTTATTGATACTACGTTTTGATTCCCAATTGTATTTCGGGAACAAAGACTATTTTAAAAAACAACTATTTCGTTTCATCAATGACAAAGGAGATGGCCTGAAAGGAATTATTCTCAATGCCGAACCGATTAACTACATCGATTCCACCGCGGTCGAAATGCTGGCCAAGGCCATCCGTGAAATACATGAACGCGGAATCAAGTTTTACATCGCCAGTGCGATAGGGCCGACAAGAGATATTATTTTTAATAGCCGAATCATCGATGTACTGCCTAGCGAACACCTTTTCGGTCGCACCAAAGAGGCCGTTGACTACTTCGACAATCCCGACTCCCTGACGCGGGTAGGGGCCAAGGTGGCACACGAGACTAAGCATAATGGGGATAATGGACGCGATACATGATAGATTTCCGATACACAAAACCTAATCCGGCTCGTTTTTTTTGCAAATGCGTCATTGTTTTTAAGTTTTCTTTACGAATTTTAAAAATGTTAAGAAAACACCCACCTTAAGGTGGTAGATTGTAGTAATTTAACTATCTTTAACAAGAATTGCATTACTAAAACATATTTGAGGGATTTTAGCAGTTCTCCCCTCCTAATAAAGTCCGACGATTTTCTCCCCAAAGATTGCTTGACCTCTTTTAATGATGGCTATGGAATTTTTATGGATTTATACTGGTCTTGTCGCCGTTATCTTGATGGTATGGTTGTTCTTTGTGGTTCGGATGTACAAGAAATTGAAGAAGTAGCCCTGCTTAGAGGACGGATGGCACCACAGCCTGCTCGGGGCGATTCTAGCCTAGGTGCCGGTTCGCGACAGCAATTACTCTTCCCATACCCGTTCTTTTGGGGCCATAAGTTTCTTGTCGGGATTCCTGTTGAGGTACGACTTGATAATAGTCTCCGTTTCCACCGTGTTTTTTTGGGGAATCAAGAAAGCTTCCAGATCCGGAAAGGAGCTTAGGCCAGCTTCCTTTTCTATAAAACCATAGCCATAATATATGCTTTTGCGTACTAGGACAAAGGCATCTTCGGTGGGGTGCCTTCCTTTTTCCTTGATGATAAAATCCTCTTTTTCCGACACCATATGCTCTAGGGCCGCAGCTACCTTGGCGTTATAGTCCATAACCGTTTCCGTATCCCTACAAATACCGTCGCAACTGCTGATCCTAAAATGGGAACAGGTTTTGACATTTTCCTGCAAATGACAATATTTAGGGCAAAGACCGAATGTGTTGCAAATTTGTTCGAGGTAAAGCCGACAGTCCGTTGGGCTGTAAAATATCATCGGGGCATTGGGAGCCATTTTGAGTTTGTTGAAAGCCAGGTGCCTAATTCCGCGACGATCCTCGTAAACGAATATGCCATACGGGTTTACCCTCTTTTTTTGGGCCTGGTTATAGGGGGGGAAATGATGTTTGATAGCGGCCGATTCCATTAAAAGAGCCACCAGATCACTGCCGGAGAGTTCGAAATCAATATCCGCCGTTTCTGTGCAGAGGCGGACTTCCTTGTTCGATTTGTTGTAAAAATGGCCGAGTACCCGCTTTTTCAGGTTTATGGCCTTGCCCACATAAATGATTTTTCCCTTAACATCCTTAAAATAATAGATTCCCGGTTGGGTAGGAATCCTTTCAAAAGCTTCCTTTGGCAAGGTAGCCGGCAAGGTGGCTTCTTGCGAGCGTGCGTTCAAATGGGTCTTGAACACTTTGTCGGCACCATCCTTCCGTAATAACTTACCGAACAATAGAGTGGTGGCATGGGCATCGCCGCGGGCCCGGTGCCTGTCTGTCAAGGGAATGCCCAGGGCGGAGCAGAGTTTGCCCAAGCTATAGGAATGGTAACCGGGAATCAGTTTGCGGGATAACCTTACCGTACAGAGCTTTTTCCGGATAAAATCATGGCCCACCTCCCGGAGCTCGTTCTTGATAATATTATAGTCGAAATTTACGCTGTGGGCGACAAAGATTGCCCCTTCCGTGATTTTTAGGATGGTATTCGCAATCTTATCGATAGTAGGTGCATGACGGACCGTTTCGTTATCGATGCCGGTCAACCGGGTGATAAAATAGGGGATTTCACATTCGGGATTTACCAAGGAGGTAAATTCATCGACGATTTTATCGCCGTCGTATCTGAAGATGGAAATTTCGGTAATCTTGCTTCCACGAATACTATTCCCGGTGGTTTCTATGTCAACAATGCAATACAAATAGCTAGGTGTTAAAGAGGGATAAAGTTACGGGATTTTTAGAGGATGGATAGAACTTTTACAAGCTCTAGGAAGGTAATAAAGAATATGTCCAATACATGTTTGAAGGAATGGTATCCGATTAAAATACGTATGGACTCTGAACTCATTAGATTTAGGGTCTGGAACCGGGAATATCAGCTTTTAAGGCTAGATGAAGGCATATTTTAAAAGAATGGCAGGAATGCGATATTCACAAATGAGGAAATATAACCTCACAATATAGTATTCGCAGAAAAAGAAAAAGTGTACAAGAGTTCTCTATGAAAATGAATCAATCTCTTTTGTTTTAAAGCGCAAATGCATTTTTCTATACCTTTATTTTTACAAAAAAAGTATATCCATGCCCATCATAGGTAATATTATTAAAGGATTTATTGACGTGCGTGACAAGCTCGCCGATGACCATGATCCCGTAGAAGCTCAAAAAGAAGTCTTGCAGCGTTTGCTGAAAACCGCCAAGCACACCGCTTTCGGCCAACACTACCAATTTGACAAAATTCTGGATTCGCAGAATCAGGCCGCCTCTTTCGCTGCATCCATACCCTATCACGATTATAATAAAATTGACAAGGAATGGTGGCAAAAAATCCATGAAGGCAAAGAAGATGTCACCTGGCCGGGAACGCCTGATTATTTTGCATTGAGCTCGGGCACTACGGGTACGACCAGTAAGCGTATTCCTGTAACGGATGCCATGATATCTTCCATTCGCGACGCGGGCATCCAACAAGTGTACGCGTTGAGCAATTTTGATCTGCCTTCCGATTTTTTTGAAAAGGGCATATTAATGCTGGGAAGTTCTACGGAATTAAAGAAAGTGGAAGGCCATGAAGAAGGGGAGATCAGCGGTATCAGTGCCAGTAACATTCCCACTTGGTTCAGGGGCTATTACAAACCTGGAAGGGAAATATCGGCGATGGACGATTGGGACGAAAAGGTACAGAAAATTGCCGAAGAAGCTCCTAATTGGGATATCGGTGGGTTGAGCGGTATTCCCTCTTGGATGGAACTGATGTTGCAAAAGGTCATTGACCACAATGGGCTGAACGACATCCATGAGATTTGGCCCAACCTTAGGGTATATACTTCCGGTGGCGTAGCCTTTGGTCCCTATGAAAAGAGTTTTAAGGCCTTGTTGGGTAAACCCGTAACCGTTATAGACACCTATCTGGCCTCGGAAGGGTTTATTGCATTTCAGGCGCGTCCCGATACCGATGCTATGCAATTGGTGACCGACGGCGGTATCTATTTCGAGTTTGTTCCGTTTGATCCCGATTACATCCAACAGGATGGCTCCTTGACCTCTAATGCGCCGTCTTTACCGCTTTCGGAGGTGGAGGCGGGGCAAGATTACGCACTTATCATCAGTACGGTTTCCGGGGCGTGGCGGTATCTGATCGGTGATACCATCACCTTCACCGATATTGCGAGGGCGGAGATCAAGATTACCGGCCGCACCAAATTCTTTTTGAACACCGTAGGTTCGCAGTTGTCCGTCAACAAATTGAACGATGCCGTACAGCATTTGGAAGCGGAGTTTGCCATAAAAATTCCCGAATACACTTTATGCGCCCATAGGATCGACGGCGAATTTTACCATTGTTGGTACTTGGGTACGGAAAATCAAAAAAGCGGAACCGAACTGGCCGATGCCCTTGACGAGTATCTAAAAAGTGCCAATAATAATTATAAGGTAGCGCGATCAAAAGCCCTCAAAGGCGTTAAGGTCACGACCGTAGACCCTCAGGTTTTCTACGATTGGAACGGCCGCAACAAAAAGAAAGGCGGTCAAGTGAAAATGGAGCGGGTGATGGGGGAGGAGAGGTTTCAGGAATGGGAGGCTTTTTTGGAAACCGGGCAGTAGCAGTTGCAGTAGACATTGTGGAATACTACAACCGCTACTTCTTCCTACTCCGAAGACTTTGACGACGCTCCTTTTTCATGCACCATCGCCATGATTTCCTCTGGAGAGAGGTAAAATTTTTTGATCCGCTCTTTATATTTTTCCTGAATTTTGGCGTTGTCGAGAATAAAGCTTTTGGTCTCCAAAATAAAGGGGGCCATACCGTGTGAGACGGCATAGGTGTCCGCGGCGCGCTCGGCTTCCTTGAGGTAGGATCCGGAGAAGGTGTATTTAATACCGAACCAGGCCAGATTAAGGCTGCTTCGTTCGTGATAGTCCATGATATGGCCGAGTTCATGGCCCAGCCATCCGATCATGATGTCTTTAGGCACATCCTTGGTCAAAAATTCCCTTCCCGAGATTTTTATTTTTTCACTGATCAGAACCACGTACTTCCGTTTTTTGCGCGATTTAAAAAAACTCCAGAAAACTGGTTGCGCCTGCATTGTCGATTTTTTAATGTTCTTTTTGAACTTAAAGGTAATAGGAGTGTCCTTTAACCTCGGATAATACGAAAGTGCAATACGAGCCTCTTCTTTAATCGAATCGGGAACAACATGTTGGGCATTCAAAGCAATCTGTGCCATAAACAAAAGTAAGGTTATGCGGTACATCTACTAAATTTGGGACATTTTATATTTGAAAATAGTACAAAAATGAGGCCAGTTATGGGATGTCCGAAAATTGGGGCCACGTATGAATACGAAAAGTTCAATATACTAAAATCAATAGGTTTGTAACTGGAAATTATCGATTCGCTCAAATTAAAATTCAAAAACGACCTATCTTTTACTCCCGGCACGAATCAGCTTGTTACCTTTACGTAATTAAGTTAATCGTTACAAGAACTAACGCCATTTTCCACAAAACCTTTTATAGATGTCCATAAAACGTATCAAAAGTCCGGTAATTTTAATTTTTATCGTGCTCTTGGCTCTAGTCGTTATAGGGATAGGCATTGCCCAATTGATGGCAAAAGATGCGGTATCGGACTTTTTGACCCGGAAACTGCCGCATTCCGTTCAATTGGAATATGCCGATATGGATGTCAACGTTCTGACCGGTACGATAGGCTTGAGGGATATTGCCCTTGATTTTTACGATCGTGATTCGATGTTATTGAATATGAGAGTTAGAATGGATGCTATTTCGCTCGAAGGACTAGGCTATCTGGATTTTCTCTTCCATAAAAAAGTTACTGTCCGCCTGCTACTTTTGGAACGGCCCGAAGTACGGTATTATCCGTATCGGATATTGCCGAACAAGGATAGCAAACCAACTGGGGTGGTAGATCTTATAAAGTCCATTGAAATCGAAAAGCTATCGGTGCAACACGGAGGGCTGAACCTGCTTCAGCAGGCCGAGGATAGTATCGCCCTAAGGGTAAGGGATGTCAATTTCTCCGTTACCCATGCCCGCACCGGGCCGGAGCTAATTACCAAAAAAATACCTCTCGATTATGATAACTACGAATTAAATGCCGATTCGCTCTACTTAGATTTGGGTCCGTACGAAGAACTAGAAGCCTCGACACTACTTTGGAACCAGGCCCAGGCCAAGGTTACCGACCTGCAGCTCCGTTCCAAATACGATAAGGCGGAACTTTCAAGGCATTTGACCACCGAACGTGATTATATCGATTTGAGTATTCCTAAAATAGATTTGGATTCCATCAGGTTCGGTTTCGAGAAAGATACCTTTTTTCTGGTCACGGGCGCGGGCACCATACAAAAGCCCAATCTTGAAATGTACCGGGACAAACTGGTTGACGACGATAAAACGACCAAGAAACTGTACAGTCGTTCTATAAGACAGTTGCCCATTCATATCGACGTGCCCAAAATTGAAATTGTGAACGGTCAGTTGGTGTACAGCGAGCGTGTCGCCGATGATTCGGATCCCGGTAAGCTCTACTTCAAAGGGTTAAACGCTACTATCTCGAACATTTCCAATATGTATCCGCCGGGGGAAAAGACATCGGTAAAAGCAAAGACTGAATTCATGGGCCATGCTGACATGACGTTGGATTGGTCCTTCGACGTCAACAGGACCAATGATGCTTTTTTGGCCGCTGGCACGGTTTCCAATTTCAATACCGAGAGTATCAATCCTTTTTTGAAGTCCAATTTACGGGCCACGGCCAGTGGCACCATCGACCAATTGTATTTTACCGTAAGCGGAGATGCCATTTCTTCGGCGGGGGATATGAAAATAAAATATGAAGATTTCAGGTTTCAGGTGCTTAAAAAAGACAGATCGGGAATCAATAAGTTTCTGACCGCATTGGGCAATCTGTTCGTCGATAGCGGCTCGGATACGGATTCAGGGGGATTTCGTTACGGAAGTATAAAGGCCGAACGGGACCCGACCAAATCTTTTTTCAATTATCTTTGGCTCAACGTACGTGACGGAACACTAAGTACTCTGACCGGAGATGGTGAAAAGGAGGAATGATAGGGTCGTAGGTCTCTAAATGTGTTCACGAATGAGACCCACCCAAACAACCACTAAGCAATCAATCAACAATGTACCAATAATTTTTTAATCTCCACAGCTATGGGCGTAATTGCAAAAGACGACGATCAGATCACCTTATTCTATAATTCCGAGACCTCGATAGGAAAACAGACGCTTGGCTATGTCGATTCTTCGGAGCGGGACATACAGACCGTCGATATTTCAAAGACCAAGGTTACCGGCACCCAATGGACTGAACTGGCCGAGGGTGTGAAACTGCCTATCAGTAAACTTGTCGATCAAGAACATCCTGATTTTCGAGAGGCCTATGGTTCCGAACAGGTCGATCTTGACGAGCACGATTGGTTAAGGGTGTTGGAAAAGACGCCTTCGGTCTTAGCCTTTCCCGTAGCCATACAAGGGAAAAGGTTTTTGGCCATTAAAAATCCATCCGATTTCGCCAAATTTATTGAAGCCGATAGTGCCGGTATCGAAAAGCCCTATAGCAACCCGAATAAGGATAATTCCCAATAACCAAGAAAGGGAGGCGTTACAAAAGGAAGCGGTATATTATTCCGATCGTCATTGTTGCGGCACTCCTAATTTTTCGGTTGCTGTTGCCGTTCATCGTCAAGAAGTAGGTGAACGGCGTATTGGCCGATATTCGCGGATATTATGGGCAGGTCACGGATATAGACATAACGGTGATCCGGGGTTCCTATGTTAGCGACAGTCTCTACTTGAATACCGAAAACGGCGATTCGGAACTACCTTTTCTCAACTTTAGAAAAACTGATATTTCAGGGGAATGAAAATCCCTTTTCAAGGGAAAAATTGATAGTGAAATCGTTATTTGTAAAAATGCTTAGATCAAGGCTTTCCAAGGTATGGTAGACAATGAAGTAACCTGTAGGGATGCCGAAAAAAAAAGGTAAGGCCGCAAAGAATAAAGCCGATAAAAAGAAAAATTAAGGGGAAGACGTATTACCAAAGCCGGATCCTTTTTACAGGAACCGGCTTTTTTGAGAATGTTATGGGGTTGACTTAGGCAGTAACCGCCTTCTTATTGTCCTGATACATTTTTGGACTACACTTGTATCGGCGCTTAAAGATTTTAGAGAAATAACTTCGGCTTGAAAGCCCTACCGTATATACAATTTCGGAGATGTTCATATCCGTGGTAGAAATTAAACGCTCTGCGGTGTTCAAGCGTTCGTTGCGTATAAAATCGGAAACCGTTTTGTCGTGTAAGAGCTTAAAACCTTCCTGCAACTTGCTGGCCGATAGGCCGCACTCCGAACAGATCGATTTTATCGAATATTGTTGTTCGGGATGCTTTTCAATTTTACGCGATATATTTTTGATACTGTTCAATTCGTACTGGGTCAGAGATCCTGTAGGATTCCGGTCGTTGTACAGGTCAGATCTCAGGTGCTGTACTTCCATGGCCAGGGTCAGATTGAGAATACCTTCGACCAAAAGTTTTTTTACGACCCCTGTTTGTTTGATCTTTCCGATTTGGGCCAATTGTTCGCCGATGCGCAGATTATAAGTGCCGAAATAACGCAGCGGTTGTTCCTTTCCTTCCGAAAAGAGAGTGTAGAGCTGCTTTTTTAAAGACTCCTCTTGTATGGCTTTAGAATCGTCGGGAACCCGAATAACAAACAGTTTTACCTTTTGACGGGCCGGAAAAGTAACTTCATTGATCTCGCCGGTACCCCCAACGATGGCTGTCTGAAATTCGTTCAATACGGCCGTTTCACTGGTACCCTTGAAATTCTGGTTTACATTTCCCTTTAGGCAATACATGAAATAAATCGGATTCGAGGGGGTAGGATCCAGCTGTATGGTAAGCTGCTCTTGAAAACACACGTGGTATTGCATGAAGGAAATACCGCTATCCAGGGGGATACCTGTAATGGTTCCGTTTCCATAATCGTTGTCGAACTCTAATATGCGTTCATTTTCGTAGCTTGTGATGGAGCCCCCAAGAAAAAGGTTGATGGCGTTACTATTTTTTTCTATGGATAAAGATTTTAATCTTAGTGTTCTCATTGATAGATATTTACTGAGGAATCTACTCCTCCGAATTGACCTTCTTTTTTGGTTTGTTTTGCTTCTTTTCGGAATGTTGGTTGGTGAAACCAAAGATAAAGTTTTCGGGCAATTCCAGTCTCCCTTCTTTCTTTTTTTCTAGCCTCCCTTTTCTGCCTAGTCCGATAAATCTTCGTTTTGTCATGTTCTGTAAGGTTTAACGACACTATTTTATAGATTAAGGGCATAAATATACTGATTAAAATTCGGTTTTTCGCACCAGATGCATTCCGAAAAAGGTAGTATATTTCTACTTTCTGCGAATCGCGGGTTTTCTAAGTGGTTGGATTCTGCCGATAGGGTAGATAAATCTCCATACGGGTGCCTTGGTTATGTTTGCCGAAGGCGACAATATGGCCATGATGGTTTTCTACGATCTTCTTGCAGATGGCCAGGCCGAGGCCGGTGCCCGAAAAGGCATTTTTGGCATGTAGGCGTTGAAAAAGTTTAAAAATCTTGTCGCTATGTTCTTGATCGAAACCTATACCGTTGTCGGCAATGGTCAACCGTAAATAGCGGGAACGCGGCAGGTTAAGGTCCGAATCGATTTTGTCATGCGACAATATTTCGGAGGAGATAATTATTTGGGGCGCTCGGTCGGGCTTTTTATATTTTAGGGAGTTTGATAGCAGATTGGTAAACAGTTGTTCGAGCTGGAATTCGGTGCCGTAGATTATCGGCAGATGGGGCACGGTGATTTGGGCCTTTGTCTCCCTGATTTTTTCAGAAAGGTCTTCCCGAGCCTTTTTGAAAACTAAGTTGAGGTCTACTTTGGTCTGAGTGCCACTCTCGTCCGCTACGCGGGAGTAGTCGAGCAGGTGGTGTATCAGATATTGCATACGGTTGGCAGAGCTTTCGATTTTTTCGAGGTAAGCGGCCCCTTTTTCCGAAAGGTTCTGTTTGTCAAAATTGGTAAGCCTGCTAATGAACATTTGTATCTTGCGCAAAGGTTCTTGCAGGTCGTGGCTTGCCACTCGGTTGAAAGATTCGAGCTCGGAGTTGGATTGCAGCAGTTCGCGGTTTTTGGCCTTAAGTTCCCGTTCGTTTTCCAATTGCGAGGAAATATCCCGTAAGACCCCGACCATAAAAGTTTCGCCCTTCTTTTCGATAAAGTGTCCCATTGATTGTACCTGCTTTGTCTTTCCGTTCTTGGTCTTAATGCGGAACAGGCGCTCGGTTCGCTTCTTCTGTCCAAGAATTTCACGGTTGCCGTCTTCCATTTTTTTGAGGTCTTCGGGATGAACGAACGACATGAATTTTTTGTAAGTGGGTTCAAACTCGCCGGGCGCATAGCCGAATAGCCGGTACAGGTTGTCGGAATAATGGATGGTTTCGGAGGTAACCTCCCAATTATAGCTGCCGATACCTGCTAAAATTTCGGCATCGTTTAATATGGCGTTCTGTACTTCCAGATTTTCGTTCATTTGCCTGAGATCTTCCTCGGCCCGTTTACGCAGCGTTATATCTTGTGCGACCAGGGTTATGCCATCTTCTAGTTTGGCGATTTCGTTGCAAAAAACGAAATGGCCTTCCGGTAGATTGTATTGCCTTTCGTATTCTTCTGCCTTTCCAGTGTTTACAACCTCGCAAAAGATTTCGAAATCCCCGTTTTCGAAGAAAAAAGGCAATTCTTCCGAAATCAGTTTTCCTTCGATTTCAGCGGACGGTTTGCCCATCGATTCTGCAATCTTTTCATTGATATAGGAAATCTTGAAATCGACGATATCGCCGTCGTTGTTGTATACAGCTTCTAAATAACTGATATTCGATTGCAGGGTCGATAGGATATTACGCAAAAATGAACGTGTCGCCCCCATTTGCTTCCGGTCGGAATTGATTTTGGAAAACGCGAACATCAAGATGGCCAAAGCGAACAGTGACGAATACAAGATATTGATCGGTGTCACGGTAACCACTGATTCGTAGTCTTTTCGGCGTTCTTTGAGCAGGGCATACTCGGTAGCTATCATCTTGATTTTGATGCTTTCAAGACTGTCGAGATAGCCTTCGATTTTCGAAATCCGATTCCTTAAGGTTCGGGACTGCAGAATTCTTTGGGCGGTTTTAGGATCGAAAAACTTTAATTCCTTGAAAAGTTGTTCGCTGAACTTAGGTACGCGTTCCAGCCTTGCTAGTTGTTCTGGATTATCGGCAAACAGTTTTCCCAGACGCTTTGAGGAGAGGGCGGTTTTGTACTTAAAGCCTTGAATGGGCGAAAGATAGGTACTGTCATTGGAAACCAGGTATTTTATGCCCGCCGATTCCGAACCCATATAATTTCCGAAGAGTATATTGATTTCGTTAATGACCTCTTGAGTGTGCGTCACCAATTCGGTCGATTCGTTGAGCGCCCTGTTCTGGCGAAAAGAAGTATAGGCAATATAAAATAGTACGATTACCGCTAAGATCAAAAGCAGTATATAGGGCAGCACCCCTCTTTTCTTCTTGCCCAGATTAGCGAAAAGAGCCATGCTTCAGTGGTTAGTTAGATGCGGAACAGAAAATTCGCCTTTTCAAGGGCATTCTTATGATATTGCCAATTGCGCTTTACCACTTGCGACAAGGTTTTTTTAAGTTCATCGAACCGATTGGGCTTATTGATATATATGTTGGCCCCTTGCTCGAACGTCTCCTCTATATCCCTTTCGGAGGAGGATGTGGAGTAGATGGCCACTACTAAATCTTTAAAATCGGAATTGTTACGCAAGGCTTTGAGGCATTCAAAGCCATTCATTACCGGCATATTCAGATCAAGAAAAATCAGATGCGGTCTTTCAGTATCCTCTTGTTCCAAAAACGAAAGAAATTCTTTACCGTTTTCGAATTCCTTTAGTTCGGTATCCACTTCGATTTCCTGTAAGGCGTCCGCAAAAAACATGCGGTCGTCTTCGTCATCGTCTACCAATATTACTCTCATCGGTTTTGTACCCATCACTGTACGCGTTCTCAGGTTGTTATTCGTAATTGGAAAATTCATAAAAATACAATCGGCATCGGCCCGATCGTATTTCCTGCGCAAGATAGTGAAATTTTCTATTAGGGTACAGGTACTCGTCAGTTCATCCTTTAACAAATTTTTCTTTGGGGACTTCCTTAAAAAATGCCGCAGTTTCTAAATCTGCATTGGGGCCGTACGCCATTAAAAAAGTTCCTCGGGTAC
Source organism: uncultured Flavobacteriaceae bacterium (assembly GCA_963734985.1). Classification (GTDB taxonomy): domain Bacteria; phylum Bacteroidota; class Bacteroidia; order Flavobacteriales; family Flavobacteriaceae; genus Pricia. Next base: position 434,722 of record CAVTJB010000001.1, on the reverse strand, counting down.
CGTCGCTCATTTTTAAGGCGTATAGAATTGAAAGGTCCGACGGATTGCTCATGCCTTCGTAGCGGTGTTCTTCGATCGCTTCGATATCATCGGGCGTATAGCCCTCTTTCGTTTTTAGATCGATCAGCTTTCCTTTTTCGTGTCTAAAATCATGATCATATCCTTTTTCCTCATATTTTCTGATCAAGTCCTTTTCGTGCTTTGCGTATTCTTTCATTTTATATCTTTTTAAAAGCTTATTAAACTTTTTCTTTTACCGAGGCGGGCTATACTTTTCCCATTCGCTAAAAAATTTGCCCTTTTTTACTAATTTATAATTTTTATTCTTCCGTAGCGATGCCAAACAACTCAAAAAAGCATTCAAATGGCCTAAAAATTTCTAATTTTCGCTGGAAATCAAAAACTCCAAACCACTGCACTTCAAATTTTACTTTTGGTACCCTCGTCCTTCCTGTTTGGGTATTGCAAGCCTACTACACTGTCATTGGGGCACAAAAGACAAAATTATCGGTTCCAAACCAAAAGCTTAAATAGGTGCTATTAAAAAACGGACAATTTCCTAGGAAAAAGTCCGTCTTACATTAAAATATAGGGTGATACGATAATTAGTTATCGTCAACGGCATCCTCGACTTCGTCTCCGACATCATCGGCGGCATCTTCAATATCATCACCGGCTTCATCCATGCTATCCTCTACCTTTTCACTATTGGACTTGTCCCTACAGCTGTTCAATGTGCTCGCGGAGAACGACAGGGCGAAAATCATTAATAAGAAATATACTGACTTCTTCATTTTCTGTGTAATTTAAGGGTTATACTTAGTTGTAATTGGTTCTCAAATACTTTTTTTTCCCATGAATAGGGAAATTACGAACAGTACCAAAAAGATAAAAAATAAAATTTTGGCAATGCTTGCTGCGCCTTCTGCAATACCACCAAAGCCAAAGACTGCGGCAACGATGGCTAAAATAACGAAAATAACTGTCCACTTCAACATAACTTATAGTTTAGGTTAATATTATTTTTGTAAAGGTGCGGATTATCCATATTGGCATTTAACCGTATCGATTTAAAAATTGATGCATCCGAAAGGCGTATTTTGTCAATATAACAACAAAAACCGCTATAACCATAAAATTGTGCAAGAATTTGGTCTAAAACTCCGTCATGTTGTCCTACAACAAGAGAAATTATTTAGAATAATTCGATTTTAACCCCCGTAATTATGCGATATCCTCCAAGGATTTAATCCTATCCAGGCCACTTCGTATTTGATCTCTCTGTTGTTTCAATATGCTTTCAGTACTAGCGGGTAAATTGGTTTCATCCAAAACATCGTTGTAATCCTCTACGGCAGCTTTCTCCCCTTTTTGGGCTTCTTCCAGCATGGCTTCCTCTTTATCGGAAGAAAAGAGATTTTTAATATCCATCCAAGATCGGTGTGCCTTGCCCGTGAAACTATCGCCCTTGTCCACCTTTTGGCCGAATTGCTTTATCTCGACCTTCAAAGCATGGCCAAAATCGTATCGCTGCTCAGCTTTGCGTGTAAAATAACGTTTTAGCTGAGCGTTATCGACATTTTCCGCCGCTTTCTTAAAACCTTTTTCGGCATCATAGGTTTTTTCTAATAATTCGTTTAACTTTTTTCCTATCTTTTCAGTATATGTACTCATGATACTAGTTTTACGTGAAGGGCACTTCTTTTAAGGAAGGATGGGTGCCGCTATACATCCCATTATCATTACAAGATAGATTGATTTGCTGATTGTTGATGCTGTAATAAAAATTAAAATTGACTTTTTTGCGAATTTTATTGATTGCGTCACTATTCCTAGCAACGAAGCACATATTACAGGGTTTTTCACGGGAGATTTAAATCCAGAAAAAGGAAGCTGAAACTAATCAAAAAGTAAATTCATCATGAACATGAAGGGAACCTCTAAAAGTTCAAAGATATGATTCGCAAAGGAACGAGGGTTAAATGGAATTGGGGCAATGGCACGGCCGAAGGAGAGGTGGTGGAGACCTATATTTCTAAAACGACCAAAACGATTAAGGGAAACTTGGTTACCAGAAATGGCGAAGAAGGTGATAAGGCCCTGTATATCAAACAGGATAACGGAAATTATGTGTTAAAGAGCGAGAGTGAAGTGCAACGTGTCCAAAAATAAAAATGGCCCCGGCTTTGAAGTATGCCGGAACCATTTTCTAACAACCAACCAAACTATTTTTACTGAACGATACAAGAACCTTTCAGGAATATTTTAAAACATGTGCTAATTATCTTTAGCGTAAGTGTACATCACAAAAGTAGCTGCATTGCTCAAACCCGTGTTGCTGTATCGCTATTTAGTTTGACTGTAAAATAATTTTTTCGTTGTGAGCGCGACCCCAATTTTTTAACCAACTCATTTAGATTTCTCGTTGGAACCGTGAATATGGCTTTTGAGGCTTTATGAAACTATTTTTTAAAGGCATAGCAGGTATTTTTTAAAGGCATAGCAGGGCTTCGATATTCAAGTATGAGGAAATATGGCCTTAAAGGGTGTTACCCAGCAAGCAAATACAACGTAAATTTTGAAAAATCAAATGAAGAAAATAATTGTTCTAATAATACTTAATGGTCTATTCTACCAAAACTACGCTCAAACAGGTGATGCAATTACGAATAGACTAACTAAAGATTTGGAAGAGATCTATTCACAAGGACCTATTGTCGGCTTCTCTGTGGCTATCGTGAACCAGGAAGGAATCTTATTCAATAAGGGGTTGGATATGCTGATAAGAACGAAAATAAGAAGTACACAGAAAATACCATTCAGAATATAGCGTCCATTTCAAAAACGTTTATAGGTGTGGCCTTACTTAAGGCCCAGGAAATGGGAAAACTTGAACTTGATGATTCAATCAATAAATATTTACCTTTCGAAGTGAAAAATCCATATTTCCCGGAAGAACCAATTACCATCCGACAATTAGCCACACATACATCTAGTATTAAAGACCCTTCGAGATATGAAAAAAATGGATACGTCTTAATAGAAAAAGATCATGGCGAGGCTAAAGTAAAGAGTAATTTTCGACCTCTCGATGATATTATGACGCTGCATTCTTTTTTGGAAAATCTTTTTAGTACAAATGGAGAATGGTATAAGAAAAGGAATTATTTAAATAACAAGCCGGGAGAAATTTTCAATTATTCAAATGTAGCCGCTGGTTTGGCCGCACTGGCTTTAGAAAACGCAACAGACCAAACCTTCGATGAATTTACCAAAAGGTACATTTTGAACCCTTGGAAATGTCACAAACAGGATGGTTCGGAAATGAAGTTGATCTTTCAATGCATTCAAAACTATATACTGATCAAGGAAAAGAATTAGCCGGTTATCAATTAGTTAATTTTCCCGACGGGGCTTTAATTACATCATCACGGGATTTAGCGAATTATCTGACTGAACTCATTCAGGGTTATTATGGAAATGGTAAAATCCTCCATTCCAAAAGTTATGAAACGCTGTTTAAACCGAATTTGGCAGCGAAAAATTATAAAGAAAGAAATGAGGGTGTCTACAATGATGAATATAACATGGGCATTTTATGGGGATTTCAGCCCAGGGACAAATGGGTCATACAGGTGGAGATCCTGGCGTAGTAACCCATATGTTTTTTAATACCAAAACTAAAATGGGCAAAATTCTTATTGCAAATACCGATCTTGATAAAGAAGGGATTAAGGAATTTATTGATATATGGAGCACGTTAGAGAAGGATGAAAATAAACTATAAACCAGCTGGTAACAATAAATATACGTAATGCGGAGTGATTTGGTAATTTTGAACTTATAATAAACGACGTAGCGGTTTGATAATTCGAGCCGATATTCGTAGGTAAATTAATTGAGTTCCTTATATGAAGACCCTAATAAAATTTTTTAAACATAGCTATCGTAAAGTCCTGCAGAGCATTGCTTTTTATCCCGTGGTTATCAGTCTGCTCTACGTTCTTGCCGCCGTTATCGCCCTAAAAATAGATAACTCGGAACTGGTCGCGCAGGTAAAGGAACAAGTACCCTATCTTTTCATCCAAGATTACGAGACGGTTCGTGCCATGCTTTCTACTTTTATCGGCGGCATCATTTCGCTTACCGTGTTCAGTTTTTCAATGGTCATGGTCGTCTTGGGCCAGGCCTCTAGCGACTTTTCACCCCGGTTGCTGCCCGGGCTCATTTCGAACAAAAGGCACCAGATCATTTTGGGCATTTATGTGGGTACGCTGCTCTACTGCACGCTGATCTTGCTTTCTCTGGGTGCCTATGGAAGCGATTCCAGCGCTTTGGGACTTTCCGCGATGTTAGGGGCCCTAATGGCCGTACTCTGTATGGGGCTGTTCATCTATTTTATCAATAGCATATCGGGCGCCATTCAGATACATCATATCATCAATGAAATTTACCAAAGTTGCCATAGCTATTTCGAGCAGGAGTTGCAGGATCGTGACGAGGCCAGCGTCGCGCTGCAATTTATCGATACGGAAGGATGGAAAGAGATAGTAGCCCATAAAACGGGGTATTTTAGGGGGTTCGATCGCACACTGATGTCAGGCACCAATAAAGAAGAGGCCAACCAGATTCAAATCATGCCCTACCTCAACCAGCATATCTGGAAAGGCGATGCCGCCATCAGGGTAAAGAACGATATTTCGGACGAAGAATATGAAAACCTGTTGTTCTGTATGGATATTTCTTCCGACAGGCACGAAGATGACAAGGGCATCGGCGGCATGATCAAACTAATGGAAATCGCCGTCAAGGCCATGTCTCCCGGCATCAACGATCCGGGAACGGCCATTGATGCCGTTACCAAATTGGGAAGCCTGCTCGCAAAATTTTTACGCTTTCCTCATATGGTCTCGACCGCATTCAATCACGGAAAACTGATTATAATTAAAAATAATGTACCCACCGAAGAAGTGATGCGAATCCTGGTACAGCCCATTCGTCTGTATGCCAAACATGACAGTGCCGTTATGTACGAGCTGATCCAGGCCCTACAGTTTACTAAAGGGGTACCGGGTCTGTCAAACGATAATCGGCAAGCGATAGAGACCGAACTCGAGGCGTTGCGTACCGATATCGAAAAAAGCGTCGACAACGAAACCGACAGGAAACGTATCTTTAAACTTTTTGAGAAATAGACCGAACGGCCGTAACCTACAACCCCACGGCTATGTTATAATTTTTTGCAAAGATCTGCCCCAAAATTCACGATTGCCCTATGCACCATTCAGCTTGAACCCTCGCATAAAAAAATACTAAATCGATGCTTGAAGCGTTAGAAACGAGACCTAACCTCCAACTTCAATGAAAACCGACCCGACCACCTTGCTTATTATCGCCCTGATTTTTTGGGAAGTAACTTTTGGGCAACAAGAAACACTAAGCCCTGCCAAAGACCCGATTACCGAAATCGTTATCGACTTGAACGATGAACAGGGAGTGGCCCCTGCAGAGATCGAGAAATACAATGCACTCAAAAGAGGCGACTTTTTTAGGCTTCGGATAGATAACGTCAATACCTATCTCTATGAGATCAATGTGTCCACTGAAGATGTCGACCGAACCGTACCACTGCCGGAAAGTCTTTTGGATCTTGTCAATTTCGGGGGACTCAAATCTTCATTGGGCAACTTGAATTCGCCAAGCGGTATCGTGAAAAAATTTGTAGCACTCGAATCCAATACGAATGTGCAGCGTTTTAACACTGAAGACCAAAGTATTGACGACTTGAAGGAATATTTCGCAGTTATGGGGAGCGACTACAAATTGGCGTCTCATGAGATTGAAAAGCGGTATATTCAAATTGATGCGCTGTTCGTTCGGGCGGAAGACTTTCAGAACACTATGACGAGCGTTCACCGCGACCTGTTGGGCCCTACACCTTCCAAAGACGATATCAAGGCGCTATTGGATTCGTTTGAAGAAACGAAGTCCGAAATCCTCGATATCAAAGCCGAACTCGTACAAAAGAACATCCAGTTTTTAACCGTTATCGAGACGAACAAAGAAGCGCTCTCCAAAAACAAGGAATTAAAGGCATCCGCCGCCGAGATCAAAAAAGTACATGAAAGCTTGGTCAAAGCTTCGGACGATCTGATGGCGCAGCTTTCCAGCAAGAACTACGCACAATTTTCGGCGGTGCTTATCGGTATTCTCAACAACCTCGATTTTAGCTATACTACATTGCCCATACAAAGGTACGGGGATGCCACCGAACTCGTGATTACCCTAAAACCAAGGGATAAAAATGCGAAGTTGTCCGGTTATTCTACCGTACTGCGCATGCCGGATATCGAGAAATCTTTTTGGGGGGTAAGTAGCGGCTTTTACGTCACGGGTAATCCCGAACGTGCCTATTCATTGGTCGAACGGGTCGAAAACGGACAGACTTTTTACGATTTTTTGAGAGAGGATACCGCCAAGGCAGAACTTGGTATTAACACCCTAATCCGTTACGGACGGCGTTTGGGCGAGGTTCTCGACACCCCTACCTTTTGGCACTTCGGCTTCGGGGCGGGCCTGAGCATCGACCAAAAGTTCAAGCCTCGGCTAATGGCCGGTACCGGTCTAGCCTGGGGCGGTAATAATAAGTTATTCGTCGATGTCGGGGCCATTCATATGTATTACGATACCATAAGTAAGGCTTATGACCTGAAAGGTAACACCGTTTTGCCAGAAGATTTTTTGGTCAATGCTACGAAACTTCAGGGTTACTTTTCCTTAGGATATCTGATTGCGCTTTAGCGACAGAGAACAGGTTTTAGCACGGCAGAGGTCTAATCAAAACTGTCCGGTCGAGCGCAGTCGAGACCTTAGTCCTCCAGAAGATACCTGACATTCTCGATATTTGAGGCGTGGTAGCTTACCAAGCGGTTTAACGACATCATGTAGCAGAGTTCCTTCACCTTTTTACTCATTTCCTTTTCAGTAGCGATTTCCTGCAGGTTCTCGGTAATTTCGTTGGCGATGGAATCGGTAGTATTCCCTGGATTCACGTGCAAATCCCTAAGATTCGCCGAAGTCTGCTCCTCGTTGGAGCAGCTGAACTTGACATAGCGCATCAAAAGTTGCTGCGCCCCTTCGGATAGAAAACTGATATCGCTGTCGTTAAAATAGTGGTTAACCTGCTTGGCGATGGCGTACAGGTTGCTGAGCTCTTTGCCCAATAGGTCTTCTTTTGTCATTTTTTTGAGATGGATTATGATTTAATGCTTAAAAGATAGGGGATTTAGGAGGTCTCCGATAGTGCATTCGGAATAAATAGTAGTGCTTAACGCTTAAACATAGCGAATTTCTTAAGATCTTGCCTTACCTATACAATAGCCCCATGAACCTTGTTCAGCCCGCACTGTTTTAAAAACGAACTGTCGAATACGGCCAAAGCGGGCGTGTCGAGCAAGGTGTTGCGGGCATCGATCCAAGCTTTCACGGAAGCTGCTCCGTACATTTGTCCAAGGCGGGCCTCGTTCAGATTGAAATTGATTTTACCCCAGTGCAGTGAATAAGAAATGTGCTCTTGCTCAAGACGGTCCCACACCGCCGCGAAAAACCGTCGGGCCGGTAGGCTGTCAACTCCGTCCATTTCTAGCACACAGGTTTTAGGAAACCGGGTAAATCCCAAGGTCGCTTGGGTACCCTTTACATAGCGCAGGGCGAGTCCGCCTGGAAAGGGATGCTGCTTGTTGACCTCGATCAGGAGCTCGACGGTACGGGGTGCATCCGTGCTATCGATCGCTATGGCGGCACTCGCCACTTTGCCCCTGAACTTGGTATAGCTGAACATCTCCCTTATGGTGCCTGTACGAGGCGGTTCAGGCTTGAAGGCGAGGCCGAACATTAGGTTTACCATGGCAGGGATTCCCAAGCCCGAAGCGGGTTGTTTGTCCAAAAGCGTGGAGATTATGCCCAACAGATCGTCGCCATAGGTAAAATCGTTGCGGCGTTGCAGGGGCGTGTGGGGCAATTGAAACGGTTTCTTGAAAATATATTTTAAGAACGCTCCTTTCTCCGGGTTGCCAGGCTCAAAATCATGGATGTTAAAAAGTACTTCAAAATGGTACATGTCCCCGTTTTGTCCCGTGCCGGGCAAATTGAGGGGAGAAAAATCCAAAGTCCGCATTGCGGATTTCAGGGTGTCGTCATAGGGCACCTTGCCCAGGCGATGTTCGGTAAGCAAAAACTGAGGCTCGGTCTCGATCATCACTCCATGAATAAAGCCAAAGCTGCCGAAACTCACCAGGGCCGCATTGAACAGTGCATCGTCCCGTACTAGGTCCGCATCTAGCCAAGTGACAAATTCGGGGGATGCTACGGGATAGGAAGCCCTTTCTAACCAAATATGCCGGTCGGCACCGGTAATCAGGTGCAGACCTACCGTAAAATCGGGAATCGCCCCGAAGTGGATAGCGGCGCCGTGGGTTCCCGTGGATAATGCGCCCGCAATAGTTTGGCCGTTGCTCGCCCCTGAGGCCTTAATAGAACGCTGGGGATCTTTCGCTGCCAATCGGGTGTTGATTTCATGGATAATAGTCCCGCACTGTACGAAATAAAGATCTTCGGCTTTTTGGGCATAGTGCGGACTCACATAGGTCGGTGAAACGGGGAAAGAAAAGTTCAGTCCGGCGGTATCTATCAATCCCCCCTCAGTCACGCCTACCTTGGTGAAGGACCACCCACTGCCGATGGCCCGAAGCTTAAGATTATGGGTAATGGCATGCTCGATCAGCCACTGAAAATTTTTGGTTGTGGCCAAATAGCGGTCCCGATACTGGGCAGCCGGCGGGTTCCAGAGTTTAAACGAAGCATCGGCCACCAGGGAGTGGGTAAAATTTTGGTGCTTGTTCGTCCATTGTCGAATGGGTAACGGGTCTATACCAGTTGGTGTCATGATTATTAAATTTAATGTATCATTTTGGTTTACCACCACTCATATGGTCAATTGTCCAACTCCCCTTCCCCTTCCCCCATGGAAGGCCTGGCGCAACCATAAGTAGCAGTTCTGTGGTTCACAATGCCCAAAGTTGCAGCGCTCAGCAGAAAATCGGAAAAAGACGACTTGACCACCACCCAAGAAAGTGCCCCTTCGCGGCACGGACATTCGTTACCGGCCACTTCGGGATTGGCATCGACCCGTTTCTGTTTCAGTCCCCAATAATAGCTCCAACTCGATTCCTTTCGGCATTCCAGGTTTTCGACACTATCCTGATAAGGGCTGGCCTCGACCCGGGTACTGACGCAAGAAGAGGGGATAAACGTCACAGCTAGCGCGAACGCCATGAACTTAATGGGGTGCAATTTCATTTGATGTCGGTTTTAGTAAACACGGGCTTCTTTGGATTTGAATAGGGGACAAACCCTTTTTTATGGAGCACCATCAGGTCGTTTCTTACCCGGGGAGCTATTTCTACAAATTCTATAAATAGGGGGAGCTTTTTAAAGATATGGAGTTGCAGGCCTTATTACCTTAAAAATTGTATGGATGAAGGTGGGAGGTGTATAGTTGGCATGGGTTGCGGGTTGGTTGGAATATTTTTAAATATCCTGTTTGCAAAGTACATCGGGATCAATGAACACATGTAGACTGATTATTAGGAACTGTAGGTAAAGAAAAAGTCTATATGAGTTATATCATCAAAAGTAGCCGATGGTGTTTTTTAGCCATAAAGGGATATGGTCAAGAGCCTACAAAGTGGGTATATCGGCGAAACTAAAGGTTTTGTTAGCTGAGTCAAATTTTGGACGCTGCTATTACTTTTGACAGGCATAATGGTTTTTATGCCATTCTTACAATTAGTTGGTTCCACTTACCTTAAAATCAGAAATAAGTTGTATTTTGTAATCTATATTCATGACGCTTAGGAATGTGAGAATAGGAAAAAGAACATCCGAATTCCCCAGCGGCAGAAGTATAAATATCTTCCCCCTCCAAGAATTTAGAAATTTTTATTCAAGTGATTCAAGCTTTTTGAAATTCGCTAAAAAGTGGCTTTTTATTACTCAGTTATTGTCTTTTTTCCTTCCGTAGCGATGCTATGTGTCTCAAAAAAGCCTTTAAATGACTCAAAAATGTCGAATTTTCGGTGGAGAGCAAAAGGTTTAAATCCCTTCATTATTAGCTAACGCATATCTGTATTGCATATTCTGGTACAGAAAACCACCGATGATATCAGATAGATTGTTGTATAGGGCCCTATCCCAAAAGAAAACGAATAATAGCAGAAGAACGTTGGTTTAAGCTAAACCGGTCATTCACTTTTAAATCGGTAATTATGGAAGATATAATCAGGGAATTGGCCGAACAGGCACATTCAAATTATTCAAGTGCCTTAAATGACATAGACCGAATAAAAACGGATATATCCCATGTTAGGCAAGGAAAAGTCGATTTATCGGCAATTCAGACAGACCAAAAAAGACTGTCCAACAGAATTTCGCGCGAAGGAACCGCCGAATTACAAGCCTTAGAGCGAATTAATGGCGAAGCCAATTTTCAAGATATCCGTATTATTCAAAGAATAGTAGAACTGTCTAAAGCGGTGGGAAGAATTACGACCAATTCTAGATTGGGAAACACAGGCTATGGTACCGGATTTTTGATTGCCCCCAACCTGATACTTACCAACAATCATGTACTTTCCGACCCTGAAATCGCGGGTAATTCTACCATACAGTTCAACTATGAACTAGACCAGCACGGTAACCCTGGCAAGTCGGAAAGTTTCAACTTGTTGCCGCAGGAGTTTTTTGTTACTTCAAGCTATAAAAAGGATTCTAATAATCCTCACAGTGGTTTGGATTTTACGGTGGTGGCCGTATCGAAAATTTCCAATGTAGGCACCCCTATCTCCGAATTTCCCGTAGCGCGGTTGGATAAAAAATTAGGGAAGATAATCGATGGCGAAAATTGCGTCATTGTGCAACATCCGAAAGGAGATTATAAAAAAATAGTCATGCGGGATATTCGCATGTTGGTGCTTAAGGATGATTTCCTCATTTACGAATCCGATACCTTGCCAGGCTCTTCTGGCAGTATGGTACTTGGGTTAGGTACCGGTGAAGTCGTAGCCCTGCATCACAGTGGTGTACCCCGAAAAAATAGACAGGGGCAATGGCTCCGAAAAGATGGGTCGGTGGTACAGCCCGGCGACCCCGATAATGTCATAGATTGGATGGGCAATGAAGGCATTCGTGTCAGCAGTATTCTGAATATGATCGAAAGAATGCCTGTCGCAAAATCAATGGAAGAGAATAAGATCGATTTGCTCGGTAATGCTCGGCCGACGGAAAAGTCGGCACCCGCTACGGAACAAACTGTGGCCGCACCCAATTACTATTCCATGAACCGTTCCGAAAGCAGGAATTCGGGAACCCAATATTTTGAGATCCAATTGTCAGGGGTCAAAGAAATGCAAAACGATTGGAAGGAAAACGCGGCTAGACTAGTTCCGGGCTTGTTGCTAAGTGAGCCGCTCTATCCCATGTCAACAGAAGCTTCACATTGTAATTTCTACTACATACAGGTACAATCGGATAAAAGCCCTTGGGAGATAGCGGCCGACCTTGAAGGTCTTCCACAAATTGACACCTGTACCCCTGATCTTGAGATGTCAACCGACATTAGACCGGGCCATTATGATAGATGGTCCAATAACGAAAGCCTTGAATCGCTGGAAGACGGAACGGCCGATTGGGCACAGAGCGAAAAGAATTTTAAAATTAGATGGGCCAATGCAAAGTTGGTCAAAGATTATATCAAAAATGATAAGAATCAAAGTTACCGGGCTTGGAATAGAAGAGCGGTAAATATATTGGAGAATGACCCAAAAAAGGAGCCCTTCAAGGATTTTCAAAATAACATCGAAAAAATCCGCCTTGTTCAATTGGATACGGGTTATACGGATCACCAAAAAGTTTTGGGAGGGTTCGACCTGTTACAGGATGAAGATTTCATCGACGGGGAAGATGCGCGCGACGAAATGAGCATTGGTATAATGAGACATCCAGGCCATGGCACCCGAACCGCCAGTATCATTGTGGGTCAACATGCCAACGGAAGCATCAAAAACGATGGCAATACCGGGCTTTCTGTGGACAGATCAGGAAAAGCATTGGTAAAAGTGATACCCTACCGCATAGCAAAATCGGTCATCTTGATCGGCCGCGGACGCAACCTGTTCGATGCCGTCTCACAAGCCATTAATGCCAATGCCGATATCATCTTTATGTGCATGGGCAGCTATCCAAGGCCGATGATATACAGCATAGCCAAAACGGCTTATGAAAGGGGAATTATCTGGGTCTGTGCCGCTGGCAACAAAGTAGAGTCGGTAATAGCACCAGCAGTCTATCCCGGTACAATTGCCGTGGCGGCATCGAACCCCAACAACGAGATTTGGGAATATTCATCCTATGGAAAGTCCGTTGATATTACCGCCCCCGGAGAAGATGTTTATGTGCCTTTTAAAAGCAGAAAACAGGAAGATATTATGGTTTTCGGATCAGGCACAAGCTATGCCACTCCCCATGTGGCCTCAGCTGCGGCCATGTGGAAAGCCAAACATTTGAATTTTCTTAAAACACATGTAAAAGAACCATGGCAAATCGTAGAATTGTTCAGAAAACATTTAAAGGCATCGGCCAATACCAGGCCTAATGGAAGGGAGTGGGATAAAGATCGATTTGGCGCAGGTATTCTGGATGTTGACAATTTATTAAAGCAACAACTGCCCGACATAAACGACCTTGAGAAAGTCGAAGAGCTAATGAACGGGCTTGAGAACGCGTATAAAGGCAAGGAAAAACCCGAACCATGGGACCTCGGTGTTCGAGAGACCATACATTTTCTGTGGAATACGGCAAGAAAGAAACTGACACCGGGCTTTGAGAGCGCATTAACACAAGATTCGTTGACCGAAAGGGCCAGAATAAGCGTCGCCGCAATGACGGGAAGACCCGTAAACAAGGTGCTTGAAAGCTACGCCCAGTTTGATGACGATCAAACCGAAAGCCTTTTAAAAGTATATTTTGAAAGCTTTAATTAAAGAAGCGATTGTCCGCTTAAAGACCTAAAAAAAGAACCTAAGACCATAATACCTATAACCGAATCGATGATAACCAAATCGGTATTTACCTGGATGATATTTAGATTTCGTCCTCCGTCTGACATAAGGTTTTAGGTTTCTAAAGGGGCAAGCCTAAAAATTAACACCATGGATAATTACTTCGATCTTCATTTTCATCCGGTAGCTAAAAACTTTCTTTCCCGGTACCATGAACAAATGTCCGATAAAAGAGATATTGGGGAATTGACTAAAGCGATTGAAATGTCAAAAGGGTTTAAGGACCTCACCGACGAGACCATATTACGAAAATTAGAGAGTCAGTGCTGTATAGATTACTTGAAAGACGGTAAGGTGAGTTTAGGAGTTGCTGCTATTGCGGCCCTTGAGTTCGGTGTGGCTTCTAGCAAGGGTTTTTTTTCGGATATTTTAAAGAATAATTTGACGAGGCCGTTTAGCAAAAGATATTTCGATGTTGTGCAAGAAGGCGAAGTCTCCTATCTCAATTTGTTTTTAAGGGAAGCCGAGCAATATATAACCCTTAAAGAAGGCACGATTATAGAGGTATTGAATCCTAAAAATACCAGTGGATACCTTGAAAAATCCCTTACGTTAAGCTTTGCGATCGAGGGGGGGCATAATCTCTGTATGAAAAAAATCGGGAATGCCCTGAAGTATGACGGATTCAAGGATTTTGAGAAAAGCAAAGTTTTCGACCCAAAGACAGTAGTTTCTAAAAATCCTGCCCACGTGTTGCAGGAACTTGTGCTCAAATTTCGGGAAAAAGATTTGGATATCCTTTATCTTACCCTGACCCATTTGACGCATATTCCTGAGCAACATCTGGCGACACATGCCTTTGCCAGCAAAATGTTAAAGCATCCTTCATTTTATCCTTTTGGCAATGGTCTCAGCGAAATGGGATTAGAAGTCATTGACAAAGCCTATTCCCTTGGCAATAAGGTCTCTTCCAAAGATAGGAATACTAGTGGGAAAGATAAAGAAAAGGTACTTAGACCTGTACTTATCGATATTACGCACATGAGCCTAAAATCGCGTTTAGATTTATACCAATATCGCAAGGACAAAGGCTATGGAGATATCCCATTAATTGCCAGTCACGTAGGGGTGACGGGCTACTCGATCAACGACTGGAAAGACAACCTCGACATCCAAAAATGTGCGAACCATATAGATCAAGGTATTAAAACGGTCAAGATTTATACCAAGCCCAAAGTGGCCGGTCATTGGGGATCAAGTATCAAAGAGGAGTTCACTTTTAACCCGAACACCATAAATTTGATGGATGAAGACATCGTCGAGGTGGTGAATAGTGAAGGTATTATCGGGGTAAGTCTCAATGTACGGATTCTGGGGTATGAATCGAGTTCGAAGCTAAAAATGGATACTTCTGAATTTATAACCAGCTCCGATTTTATGACCCATTTTCCATATACGAGTTTACAATCCCTGCAATTCGCCGATACCCAAGAAATACGATCGGAAGAGGCTTGGTTGACACCGGTCCAAAAAGAAATGCATCCGCTCAGTTTTTGTTTCAATATCGTTCATCTACTGGCGGTTATCGGCCTTAAGGCAAAGCCTACCTTGCCAGCGGAGAAATATATTTGCATCGGTAGCGATTTTGATGGTTTTATCGAACCCCTTAAAGTCTGTAGTGATAGTCGGCACATGAAAGATCTCGAATCCAATTTATTGAAATGGCTGCCGGTAGCTACCAAAAGATATCAAAAGGAAAATGGCGGTACCGCCGATTTGTTCGATTTCGCCAAGAAAAAAGAGAATTTAAAAAAGGTGGTTGAAGCCATCTTGTACGAGAATGGCAGGGAATTTATAACCACGGAATTTGTTTCTGGAAGAGCCAATGAAAAAGTCTAAGTCACCTCATTTATTATGGAAGAAAAATCTACTGACAAAAATGTAAATATCGGAAAAAAGGAAAATACCGATAAAGATAGTTTGGGGCTGATACCCTACATAATTGCCATCGGGGTTCTGATCGCTTACGGCTTTTTTATCTATTTCTTAATAGGAAAGGCCGATGCCAAGGAACTGGACTGGAGCCGGCTCATATATTTATTTTCCGGTGTTGAAGCCATAGTTTTTGCCGCGGCAGGATTTTTATTCGGCAGGGAGGTAAACAGAAAACGCGCCGAGAATGCTGAAGAAGAAAAGAAATGGGCCGATAAACAAAAACAGGAGGCCGAAAAGCAAGCCGTAGAAGAACGAAAAAAGGCTCTAATTCTTGGAACAATGGTCATACAAGAAGAAAAAACCACGGCATCTATGACCCCCGAAAATGCCGCTTTGGAAGGAATGGTGTCGAAACCAGCTTCCATGGCCAGTATTGCCAAGAGCGCAAGAAGTATGTACCCGGAATTAAAAGATGTATAGCCTCCCGAAAATAGGGACACCGACGCCGTTATTTCTGCCCTCCCGAAGCCAGAAATTTACTGACCAACGGAATAACCACTCCTAAACCGCCCAATGTACCTATAAGCGCCTCAAAATCTTTTATTAGCTCCGGTTTGCCCAAAGCGATAAAAATAATGGTCGTAATAATGATGAGATAGAGAATTATCCGGGCATTGCTCCAAGTACCTTTGCCTCGGTTCTTGTTCTCAAGACGTAGGGCCTCGTTCATCGAAACGGATGTGACGATAAAATTTTTAAAACTGTAGTTGAAAATGGCGGGGCGATCTCTCCAGACCACCAAACCTTTTTTCATTAATGAAAAAAGTGAATTTCTATTTTTGATATTTAGAAATCCGTCTTTGGCCAGATCATAAAGCAAATAGTGTTCCCGAGTGGGCAGCGCGTTCCAGATGTCATTATAATAGCCATGACCCATGTTTTGGGCATGCATCACCAGGCGTTGCCTATCCAAACGCTCGAATTTTTCGTTCGGGTTTTCTGTTTTATACAGGGTTTTCGACAATATGACCGACGCCAATGTGGGTAAAAATTCACTATGACCCAATTCTTCGATCAAAGGGGATATGGTCTCTTTATATTGTGTGGAAATTTTATCAGGTCTAATTTCTAGTACCCGGTAAACCTTCTCCTTATTTTCAGTGATTCCGATGAGCACTTGCGGAAAGGCACTCAGAATATTTCGCCATGAATTAAACTCGTCTTCAATGCTGCCCCTTGGCACACCGGATTCTTCCGGTGACTTTTCGTATAAAGCGAAAATCTGGCTCGGATACACTTCAGATATCAGAACTACTCTTTTTTGCTTTGAGATCAAGAAAGAAATAATCTTAAGTTTGATATGATTGGCATCAAAGGATTTTATCTTATGTTCTAAATGTTCGATAATAAAAACTTCATGCGCCTCCCAGTTGAATTTCTTTCGGTCTGTTACGGTGAATCCGCCGAGTAAACTTAAAATGTCCGTTATATTGGCATTCATATCAATAGTGTCCAACCTCAGCATAGAGAGCGTTACGTATCTTATATATCCTGCGGATTTCAGTATTTCCATGGTGAAATCCCGTTTCCCGGAAAAGGGCAGACCGATCAGTAATAGACCAGAGTTCGATTTATCATCTAGCAGCATCCGTCCAAACTTTTTGACGTAGTCTTCTTTTGCATTCGTATCAAAATCGTTAGGTTTTAAATGCCGAAAACGGAAGGCGAAGAAGCGATCGACAAAAAATAAGATCAAAGAAAATAGAATGGCCAATATCAGTACAATCCCGCTAACCTTCAACGTGAGAAAGCCCAAAGCTCCTTTTGTAGTTTCTTTAGGCGCATTCATAGTCAATTGTATAGCACCTTTTTTATCCAAGTATTTTAAAGTCAGCCTATCCGAATCCTTCGCGCTGATCCAAGAAGCATCTTGGGCTTCTTGGTAAACCAGTGCCTTGAACCTGCTCACCCTCTCATCGTAAATGGGTCGTGTATTCCAAAGAAATTCTCGAAAAATGCTGTCGTTGGCCTTGGGGCCTGAACCTGGGTCTTTCTTGTGTACTATTGAAAGGGAGTCGGCATAGACAGGGTATAGTCCGTTTCTTAAATGGTCTCGATATAGGGCCTTAAACACCCCTTCCCAATTATTAAATTGGGGTAAATTTTTCTCAAGCGCTTTCTCTTTTGCCATGTACTTTTGCGCCATATATATTTGATCGGTTTTTAACCAAATCCTATCCACTAAGTATTCGGCCTTTTCGAAAATCAAGTAAGCGGGAAAAATGGCAACCAATACCAACCAACTGAATAGGAATATGGAATACCAATACCGATAGGCTATATGGATGTTCCATTTATTGTACTTACAAATCTTCTTTATTTTTTCGGGTAAAGCAAAAAACTGCCCTCGAATAATAACTAAACATACATCCCAACTGTAATAGGATGGCCACTATGGGGAATGCTTTATTATCGAGATTTAGTTTGATCATTATTATGTTCAACATAACGATGACCGAAAGCAACAAAAAATCGCGCACCCTGAATTTTATGTCCGGCTTATTTCTATACGGATGTAGGGTGTAGAAGACGATCAGATAGGCCCACATGGCCAAAAGAAGACAAATGATATATACCTTTATCGGTTCAAGGTTTTGAAAGCTTATGGCTATCAGTAATATACTTATAAAGAGACTTGACAAAAGAATATAGATATCCCTATCCCTTTTTTTCGGGGTTAGGAATTCGAATAGAAATTTATCGTACCTATAAAGACCAAGCTTGGGATTTCGTATAATCAAGGATAGGACCGTGATCAAGAGCATAAGCATAATCGCCAGTACTACGGCGATACAAGCAAGGGTCAATATCTCTGACACCCGGGTGCGCAGAAGGCCTAAGTCATACAGGGCTATAATATTCAAATGGGTACCTTCTATGGGCCTAACATTGAACAGTTTGCTTTCGTCCCGATAATTTACGAGACCATGGGCATTGATTCTCCCGAGGACCGCTGCCCTTACATCGTTTACCTGTCTGCTTACCTCGAAAAAGTTTTCCAACGTAGCCCTTCCTTCTACCGAATGAAACCATACTTCGCCCTTATCATCGACAATGACGAACTGGTAACCAAAGGGCAAAACGGGGTCATGTATCGATTTCAGTTGAGAAGCACCGACCCGATATCCCGGAAGACTATCCGATTCGTTTTTTATAATATAAACCGCTTCCTCGGTTTGGTCTTCAATGGAAACCACCGGTCGCATAACATAATTCCTTTTATCGGGGGATAGCCAAAGGTTGGTAGAGTCGGCGAAATCCTTAAAATAAGGCCTGCTACTAAGATTTTTGGTGTTTTTTATATCGTAATTTTTAATGAGTCCTATATGATAAAGGACTTCACCTACGGTGTCGATTTTAGTAACGAACTTAAAATTCCCTAGAAATGAGGCGGTCGAAGTTGAGATTTTAGAATATTGAATAGAGTCGGGAATATTTTCCGAATCTTGCTTTAGTAGGTTATAGGCGTAGAGCTTGGTCACGTTATCCTTATTCTCATCCTCAAAACGCTCTCCGATTTTTTTACTCAATGCATTCAACTGTTCAGGAACTTTATGATAATAATCAAAATAGTGGTTCATTAAAGCGAGAAATACGATTATAATAATAGGGGCGCCGACGACCACCGATATGCCCGACAAGATGACATCGTTACTGGAGAGACGTTCGTCTTCCGCTATAAAAAGCATTTTAAAATAAGGAAGGCCGAATAGGGATAGCAGTAAAAAAGTAGTGAGTAAGGCAATAATCCAAGGGTCGATTTTTCGGATAGTTTCATTGTAACGGTCGGCCTTGATTAAACCAATTATTTCAATTTTAAACTTTACATGGGGATTTAGGGGTGTTTCGTAATTATATTCTCGGCCAAAGAGCTGATATATAGTTCCTTTTTCGGGTATAGCCAATGAAATACCGATATTGAGTAGATTGGGTTTTAGTAAAGTGTCGGGTGGTTTTATCGCCCCTTTGAGTGAACTTTTATAAATGCGTTCTATTGAATTCAAAGGATCGGTTATAGTAACCATGTACTCGTCAAATGCCTGATCTAGTTGTAAGGATTTGGTAGGCTTTTTCCAGATAGAATCTAGGCGCTTTTTTATCGGAATGACTTGGTTCTGCAAGTATTTATTCTGAGCGTTTTTTGGTCGAATATTTTTCTGGGAATTGTAAGATTGAATATCATTGTCTAATTGCCTTGAAATAATATCGAAATCCGAATCCAGACTTTGAAGCTTTGATTCGCGGAAATGCTGCTGGTTATTTTTTATATGGGAGTAATATCCTGCGAAGAAAAGTCCTATAATAATTAGGGCAACCGTAAGTAAGCCCAACAGCCTTTTGTGGGCGGTAAAGGGCTTTCGAGTACTACTGCTTATCGAAGAAGTGGTAGACATAGTTCCGGAAAAAAAGTTTGGAGACTAGTTTCTTTTTTTTGGGGGAACCAAAATGCCATCTGTATTTACCTATTCAAGGCATAGGAAAAAACTGAAAGTAATTATTTTACAAAATTCCCCTTGCAATTTTTGTGTGGATGGGAATGTAACATGTGTAGATGGCATCAAAAATGCTTGTATACCCACTCTATCAAAGGTTTGACCAATTTTCCAGACCAAGGTTCCGCAAATTTTTATATCGCATGGTTTGGCTGTTTCCGAGTCGATGGATTCGGGAATCTATCGTACATAAGCCCCCTCCAAGACAATGCCCGTAGTGTGGAATGGGGTGACCAAATGAATAGGTGTGCCGTTGATTGCTATCAGATTTCCGCACCAGACCTGGTGATAAAGATTTTCCAGATCTCTTCTGTCCGCATCGGTGAGCACACTATCCTTACCATAGTTCATAATGGAAAAGGGCTTGTGTTCTCCAAAAATTTCGGAGGGCCAGGCTTTTTCGCTGATTTTGGCAAAAAAATGCCTTAACCCAAAAACATGCCCTAGTTCATGTATCAGGGTCTCAAGTTGTTCCTGTTTATCCTGTTCGAACATTTTCGGATACATGACCAATCGATGTCTCCCGGCATCCGGAAAAAAGGCACTGGCAAGAACGCATCCAACAGCATTGCAGTTATCCGATGACCTTACTTCGATTTGAAAGTCGGAGTTATCCGCATTCTCACTGAACTTGATAGGTACCGCAGTGCCCCAATTCATAAGTGCCTCCCCCAGTAATGCCCGAATGTATGTTTTTATCCCTTCAGGGTTCTTATAATAGGAAAGGGAAACCTCGTCAAAAGTCCACCGTAGTACCTGGTACTGTGCCCATAGCGGAATAAAGCCTTCACTGGCATCTACTACAATTTCTAGGGGAGACCTATCTCCGGGAGTAGCATGTCCCGTAGCATCCGTGGCACAAATAAACGAAACTTTGTTTCCGTACCTGTGTATCTCCAAAGTTTTGTCTTTTACTAATTCCTCCTCGGTTCTCAGCGCGAACATCGATTTAGTCTTGGAATCTGATTTTTTTGATTTGGTTTGTTTTCCCATGATCTATGAATTTGAGTATGTATGTTATAGGGGCTGTTGGTACACCAAGGTATGTCCCCAACTTCCCAGGGGGCATTTCAGGTTTCATTCCCAAAATCGGTGTGCTTTCCGCTCGTTTGTATTTATGTAAGTACCTTCATCTAGTAGGCTTTATAATCTTATTAGGTTCCTTATCCGCTTATGTTGGGAAACGGAGATATGTATAGGAACTAAAAAGGGGGGAGGTAATTAGTATTAACAAATGGGGGAAGAAAGTTGGCATTGGCCCGTAGGGCAAACAATTCTTATAAATGTAAGAAAAATGACTATTACCTTCAAATCTTTTCGCAACTTTTAATTCTATTGGTTATGATAGAAGATTATGGAAATAAGGGATTACAGCATCCATCAAGGGTGGACTTCTTCCCGTTCTTTCACATATTTAGAAACCGCTCTCCTTTTGACCTTATTTTGGAAAACAGTATCTATAACTTCGTGGGTGTTTAAATAGTCATTCAAAATTCTTTGTAGCGTATTTCGTACCGAAGGATGTTTGTTTATCATCGCCTCTTCATATCGAACGGCCGGGAGACTAAGAATACGTGCTAACGGGGGCTGTATCACGCCCCATTTTGCCAAATCGTAACGTTCATAGTCGTCAAGTGCCCTATCGATTGAATCATTGTGCCATTTAATTTTCTTCATCAACTCCAAAGGGTCGGATACTTCACCTTTTAACGATTGTTTGACTTTTTCATAGCTTAGTTTATGGGGCATCATTATTAGTTCTACAGCGTAGCCCCGTGCACGTATTTTTTCAAGCACGAACTTTGGGAATTTATCGATTGATGCTACAGTTCCAAGAATAGATCCGATTTCACTGACATCATTTATACTCTTGGGTTTCAGACCATATTCCTTTATTTTTTGCGCTATATAAAAATCCTCGGAATTAATAATATTGATAAAAACGGGATTGATTTTGGATGCATAGGGCTTCGTTGAATCTCTAGTAGCGGCATCAAAAACTTCTAGGGTACTCAACATACCGGAGTTATCAAAGTAGCCCCCATCTAAATAACTGCCTTTGGTCAAAATTTTTGCTGTAGGACTAAAAAAAGGAAAGCGATTGGTAGTCGAGATAGCACCAAAATAGGTAAGTGTCTTTCTACTCAAATCTCCATTGAATTCATTGATGATCTTTGCACCTGCAAATGTGTTTTTCGGAAATTTTACCGTGGTAGCTACCCCTTGTTGGCCACCGACCGCCGTGGTGTTGATGATTAACGCGGGAAAGGTACTTCCCCTACTGTCATATATTTTTTTCCAATAATCATCAAAGGCAATGGCGTTGTAGGTTTTCATCCCCGTATATTTAGCATGCTGCTGCATACTCTTGTACGAGCGATCTCTGCCTTCGTAATGTGGAAAAGGAAAGTATTCCCGAACCAAATCCCGACCCAGCAGGTAGGTCAGTTCGTTCGATAGTACATTGGATTTACCTATTTTCTCAATTTGCCTTTCAATGCCAACACTGTCCTTCTGCTCATAAAGAAGTGATGCATAATTGCCTATACCCACAGCACCCCCGGAAACCCCTGACATTACCAGCGTCCGATTTAGAAATTCATTTTCGGAGGCCTTTTGTAAGCGGTTGATTAACAATAGATTCCAAAGGTTCGCTTTCAGTCCTCCACCATAGGAACCTATCAGAAAGTAATTATCGGCCTTTCCGTTCGTATTCCGTTTGGTCATCGAATTAAAAAAAGATTCGTAGGAAAGCGGTTCGGGCGTCTCGCGATCTACTAGGCGGAGTTGGTGTAGATCATTAGAAAATAGAGAAGTAAAAACCATCCACCCTAAAAGAAAAAAGAAGACCATAGGTATGCCATATTTAAAAAAGTTGCGATATCGGAAGCTGCTTTTCGGGTGGCGGTGGTAATAAAGTAGGTGCTTAAAGATAATAACGAAAAAGGAATAGATAAAAATGATATAGAGTAGTATGATGACCAGGGGGTTAAAAAAAGTGGCAACCACAAAAATTGTATTCGCCAAGACCAGGGCTATGAATGAAAGTAGCCCGCTTATTTGCATGAGCCTTAAATACCTGACATTGTGGCTAAATTTTCCGAGAAATTTACCCATCATACTTTCCCCCCGAACCGCATTGGTATCGTAGGTTTTAAAAAGAGTAAGGGTGTTTGTATTATATATCTGTTTATGATTGCGTATCAGGGATTTGGATCGGTAAACATATTTAAAAAATGTTCTGGCAATTTTGAACATGATATAGAGGAACATCTGGCAACCCAATGCAATGAGAAAAAGAACCAAGGTCCATCGGTTCCACTTCAAGAGAAAACTACATAAGGTGGTAAGCACAACAAGAAATGTGCAAATGAGAAAATACTTGGGAAACCAGGTGACATAGCACACAATTTTTTTGACCGTTTGCTCTTTAATTTTCTCCGGAAGATCTTTTTTAGCTAACTTTTCCTTCCAATCATCATATTTCTTTCCCTCTAGGTAATAGATAAATAAAGTCGCCACTAAAATGAAAATAGTCAGTGTCAAGACATCGAACTGAACTTCGAAAAACTGTGATATTACCCCGAATAGAATATTGAACATGGCAATGTAGAGAATGATGCCCAAGCTTCTTCTCATACTATTTACTCTAGAATTTTCAAAGGAACGACCGACGGCATTGGAGGCTCTGATTCTTTTATAGTAGATTATCCCGAATCCGAAGAATCGGATTTTTTTATCCATTTCCAGGTTTACACACGTGTTGTCTCCGTTCATCCAGATATCGGCGTAAATGGGGTAATGCGAAATCATAATGGCCAGAAAGGCAAGTAAGAAAAACAAGATAAGAACGTTCCAAGGGTTATAGAACAAATCGACAATGATAGTGCCTCCTTGTGGCATTATGGTTAATAAAAGGTAGATGATGGCCAGAAATAGAATACTGAACAGCGAGGTCCAAACAAATCGTAGAAAGATCTTAAAATTGGGCAGGAGGTACTTTTTCAACAACCAATACAGCAAAAAGGACAGACAAATCGCATAAGCGATCATCTTGATTTTCCATATAGTCTCGAGAAACCTGCCCCAATAGAACAGATAGCACATGCCTTCTATACAATCGAAAAGAAAGGCCAGACAGGCGAAAAAGATATACGGCTTGGATGCCTTTGCGCTGTATTCTTTATAATTCAATAGTCTCGCTCCCTTATCATCCTTCACTACCCCGCCAATTATGATAAGCAGGTAAAGGCCCCAAAAGAAATCGAGTAAAAAATACAGGCGATACCAAATGAGGTGTTTTGACTGAATGACTTTTGAGACTTCATCAAAATTATCGAAAAGGCCATGCTGAGGAGAAGAAATGTAATCATTGATCCAAAAGAATCCGTTGCAAACAAGAATCAGAAACGTGATAAAGATCCATACAGCGATAAGAAAATTTATCCCCTGATTAAACCATTTGTGCAACATAAGCTTGGTGGTTGGAATTTGAAAAAATATATACCGGGGCAGTGTTTAAATATACATAAAAATTTAAATGGTCAATGATCGGTCAGATATAAATGAAATGGAAATCTACTGCGGTGAGTGGGTGGGCAGCAAGCCCTTAAATGGATATCAGCTTGTTTTTAGTTGGTATGGGCAGACTTTTCTTCGGTGATTCATCATGATAATCAATACCCCTTTACACCAACGCTTCTAGCCCATTTTTCCCAGTTTAGACGCAACATCTCAAATATATCGGGTCTTTCTTCGGCCAAATCATGGGTCTCGGTACGATCTCTCCGCATATCGAACAGTTGCCAGGTAGTGTCGTTCCTTACCAGTTTCCAATCGTCGGTGCGAATGGCACTGCCGCTGCCCCAATTGAAATAAAGGGGTTTTTTCCTTTCCAACTTGTCCCCCTGTAAAAGCGGCAGTAGGCTTACCCCATCCATCGGATGTACCTGTTCGTTTTTGTATTCCGCAGGATAACGGGCCCCGGTAATATCGATTAGGGTAGGCATCAAATCCACAAAATGTAATGGAGTATGGTCTATTTGACCTCCTTGTTTGATTTGATTGGGCCAATGTACGATTAATGGGGTGTTCGTGCCGCCTGCGTAGGAATAGTTTTTATAATAACGAAAGGGGGTGTTGGCCACATTGGCCCAGTCCTTTTTTAAGGAAGACCACCGGGTCAACGAACCGATAGGTCCCTCGCCAATTTGTACTACTTCTGCGGAAGCGCCGTTATCCGACATAAATAGAAACAGGGTATTCTCCCATTTTCCTTCGTCCTTTATTTTCCCGATAACTCTTCCGATGTTCTGATCCAACCGGTCGATCATTGCGGCATAGACCTGCATCCGCCTAATTTGATCGGTTCTGGTGGAATCGCTGAGACTTTCCCATGAGGGATAGGTTGGTCTGGATCGGGGATAACGATCATCAAGCAAGCCTTTTTTCCTTTGTTTTTCGTAGCGATTTTTTGCAATAACCTCATACCCTACGTCATACTTTCCCTCGTACTTTTTAATAGTTTCCTCCGGAGCCTGTAACGGGTCATGCGGTGCCTGATAGGCAATGTACAGACAAAAGGGTTTTTCTTCATCCTTGTACCTATCCAATAATTGAATCGCCCAGTCCGTCCACGTATCCGTGGAGTAATAATCTTCCGGCGGGGTAAACGGTGCTACAAGTTTGCCATCAAAAGCGAAGGTTCTGGGAAACATCCCTTCTTTTTGCGCCGGCGGACCTTTATCGCTGACGCGTTGCAGACCGGGATTAAAATAATTGGCCGCACCGTCCCGCAGTCCCCAATAATGATCGAATCCCCAGTAATACGGATTGTCCGTTCCATGATGTTTACCTATGAACAAGGTCCGATATCCTACATCCTTTAGCACTTTTCCGAAGGTGACCGCATTATGTATATCCTGTGGCCGTTGAGACATATTGTTTCTCTGGGCATATAGACCGGTGAGCAACATGGCCCGGGAAGGAAAACATTTGCTAGCATTTTGCATGTCGGTAAAAAGAATTCCATTTTGGGCCAACCGATCCAGATGGGGAGTGGAGATTTCGGAGCCCGTCGCTCCCAAATCCGAAAAGCCCATATCATCGGCCAGGACGATAACAATATTCGGCCTCGAACTTTGTTGGGGAATGGACTGGCCAAAATTTGCCATCGCAGTGCAGATGCAGAGGCTAGTGAATAAGATCAAGTTTCTCATATGTTTTATTTCTTTTCGGGCATACCGTGTTCTTTTATGGTCTGCTTTTTTAAGAATAGGCACGGATTGAGGCCCTGCACTAAAATATTAATTTTGTGGAAGCGTTTTATGGTCTGCGTCTATCGGATTCCGTATAAAACAAGAATTAGAACGATTTTGGTTCTATTTGTCGATTTGAACCGTAAATTTGCTTTCAAAAATAGTCTCTAAGTTACGTTTTCAAATTGGACTATCATAGTGCCCATGAAGTATACTGAACCAACTCAAACTTTATACATATGCAAGTTGCCGTCCAACGAAGGGAGTTAACGTTTCTGCCGGATTCTAGTCGCGTGGTTGCCCGATTTTTCGACAATGGGGAAAACCGTACCCGCAATCTGGTCCATCGCGTTATGGCGTTGGACGATGTTGGCGTAAACCGCGAACTCGACCACACGCTACGTGAATTCGTGGGCCGACATCGCAATATTTCATCGATTTTCATGAGCCATTATGAAAACCATCGGAACCTTCTTGATAGTATGAAATTCGATGAATCGGAATTGTCCAAGGAGCGGAAACTGCTTTTGGGCTCTTACGCCACAATGGAATACTCCATTGAATCCGCAGCTATCTTCAATCCCTCGATTATAGAAGATTTTGATCAATCCTTTCTGGCGAAGGGGGAGAAAAGGGTCATTCTTTCCTTTCGCGCTACGGGCGAGGGCCATCTTTCTTCCCTTGTTTTTCGCCGGGGCATCCTGGACGCGAACAACGACCTCAAAATGATGAAAACGCGCAACCATATCGATATGGCGAAGATTGCGCAAAAAAAATCCTATGATAAAGGCCGTTTCCTCCAAAAAATAGATGAAATGAATATTTCTAGAGAATATTCATCGACCATCATGGACAACCTGCCCGAACATTTCGGATACTATGAGCTTAAAAAATCGGTGGAAAAGGTTTTGTCCAATGGTATGAGCCTGAACAAGCAACTGGCCTTGGAAGAAATGACCTGGTTGGTAGATTCGTACTATGACGTGGAATTTAGTCTGGATTCCGATATTTCCGAGCGGGTCATTTTTCCGATATCGCCATCGGAAAGCCGGGGCATCGAAGATGCGCGTTTCGTTCGTTTCTCGGAAGACGACGGCACCGAAAAAGTTTATGCGACCTATACCGCCTACGACGGCCATACCATTCTTCCGAAATTATTGTCAACCGAAGATTTTACCACCTTTCGAATTATGCCCATGCACGGCAAGGCTGCGCAGAACAAGAATTTTGCCCTTTTCCCCAAAAAGGTCAATGGAAAATATGCGGTACTCGCCCGGGTCGATGGGGTCAACAATTATCTTATGTATTCAGATCGGAATACGCTTTGGAACGATCCCATCAAGATACAGGAACCTAAATACCCTTGGGAATTTACCCAGATCGGCAACTGCGGTGCACCATTGTGGACGGAAGAAGGATGGTTGGTGGTCACGCACGGAGTCGGGCCGATGCGCCGTTACTGCATTGGGGCGTCGCTGTTTGACCTTGACGACCCAACCAAAGAAATCGGAAGGCTGTCACAGCCCTTGCTTTCCCCTTTGGAGGAAGAACGGGAAGGCTACGTACCTAACGTGGTGTATTCGTGCGGTTCCATGATTCACAACCATCATCTGGTATTGCCCTACGCCGTATCGGATTATTCGTCTTCTTACGCTACGGTTGAAATGGCGGAACTTATGCAGGCTTTAAAGAGCTGATCGGCGGTATGGGTTTATGCCGCGTTACCCTTAAGTACTTTTAGTGGTTGAAGTAATGGGATTTCGGTTGCAATATGTTTTTGTTGGCTTGAACTTCTTCATACACCTCTAAATACGAATCGATCATACGCCTAATACTAAAGCAGTCCATAGCATGGGCACGACAATAGTAGGGGTCTATTCTATGCAAGTCCCGAACCGCCTTTGCGGCCCCATCGACCGATCGGGTCAAGAATCCAGTTTTGCCGTGTTCGATCAATTCGGCCATACTTCCTTTTTGAAAAGCGATTACCGGCGTGCCGCACATCATGGACTCGGCCACGCTCAGACCGAAGGGTTCGTCGAATAAAATAGGATGCAACAGTGCCTTGGCCCTTCCCAGAATCCGGTTACCTTCCGCTTGGGCGACATGGCCCACGTACTCCACCTGCTTTCCGTCAATCCGTGGTGCAATCTGCCCGGTATAGTACTCTTGGTCTTGAATCAATCCGGCTATTTTAAGGGGAATATTTGCCCGTTTCGCAATTTCAATGGCTTCTAAAGTGCCCTTGTCGGGATGGATCCTTCCGTAAAACAGCAGATAATCCCCCTTCATTTCATGGAACTGGAATTTTTTCGAATCAATGCCGTGGTATATGGTACGGTGGTAGTCAAGATCGGGATGTCTATCCGCCTCGGAAATAGAAATATAGGTCGATGTGGCGTTATATTTTTTATAAACAGGAATAATCTTATCCGAAGAAAAGCCATGAATCGTCGTAATCATGGGCGTATGAATCAGTCGGGAGTAGGTCAACGGAAGAAAATCGTAATGGTTGTGGATGAGGTCAAAAGAATCGGCCTTTTCCATAAGGTTGCTGATGTGAAGGCTCTCCCAAACTTTTGCATCGACATTGCGCTCTTCTTCATAAGGCGTGGCGCAAACGGCATCCAATTTTCCCGAAGTTAAAGAATCACCCGTCGCGAAAAGGGTTACCTCGTGGCCCCTCTCCACGAGACCTTCGGCGATAATAGAAGCAATGGTCTCCCACGGTCCATATTGTCTTGGGGGCGTGCGCCAGGCGATTGGCGAGAGAACGGCGATTTTCATGACGGTTCGAAATTTTCCATGGCCAAGCGGGCCAATAGATAACTGATCGTCGATTCGGCCCCTTGGTTCAAGTTGACGTTGTAGCGTTCAAGTCCATCATAACAACCGCCTGTGCAAGGGTTATAGAGGCTCTGATGCAATGGGTTCTTCCCCAAAAACCAATCGAATGCATTTTGCATAAGGGTTCCGTAGCCCGATTGCGGATATATCTTATGGAATAAGCGTAGCGCCATAACCGTATAGGCCACGTCAATCGGCTGCTCTCCGCCCTTAAATTCCGAGTTGAAACTTTCGCCTCGTTGGGCCCAATTCTGGTTCGAAACGACACGGATCATTCCGTCTTTAAAGATGTGGGACACTAAGAAGTCAAGGGAGTCCTTGGCCACCTTTCCGAATTCGTGGTCGAGCGTCAGAACATAAGCCATCAATAGGGCTTCGGGCATAACACTATTGCCATAGGTCAGATAGCCTTCGAACCAGTGCCAATTTTCTTCGGATTCTACGTTGTAATAGGATACCAAGCGTTTGGCATGTTTCCGGATGATGGAATCCATACATTGCCTTTCTTCGAGCTGGTTGTAATAGTACAGCCCTTTGATAAGAAAGGCTATCGCGCGCGGTGACCTGACATCGGCCATCGCATCGACGGCCTGTTCGAAAATAAACTTTGCCCTCTCTGCCATGTAGGCATATTTCGATGGCAGGTTCTGTGATATGGAGAGTAGATAACCCAGTGCCCATATAGCGCGCCCGCAGGCATCATCGAGGTTTACGCTCTGGTTTTGGTCGGTGAACCGGCATTCTTTATCTACATAGTTCAAGAATTTGCAGTCGTGACGAAAACAGCGGGACACAAAATCGAAATACCTTTTAATGTACTTTAGGTCCGACTCATCTTGCGTCAATTGGAAGTGCTGGCAGAGGGCGACAATTGCCCGTGCGTTATCGTCTAGGGTGTAGCCACTTTCGATATTCGGTCGATTGATTTTTGCAAACTGTATAATGCCCATGGGGGTGGTCATTTTTTTAACGTGTTTCAGTTCTATAGGGGGCTTAGTATAGGTGAGGTCAATAGGCTTGTCCGCTACTTTTAGAAAAAGGTTCGCATGGGCTATGGCTGAATTTTCCCATGCGGATGCCGCAGTGCTTTGTAAACCGTTCAAACGCATGTGGTGTCGTTCTTCCGGATTTTCCATTAGTTCGTTGACGGCCTGCCCCATCTCGGCGGAGTCCTCAAAATCGATGATTTTCCCTGCCCCGTTCTGTAGCACTTCAAGCGCATGGGGAATGGGTGTGGAGATAATCGGGCATCCGCAGCTCAAGGCATAGACGAACGTGCCGCTTACCGCCTGGTTGGGATCTTTTGATGTGAACAGATAGATGTCCGTCAATTGCAGGTATTCCAGTAAATCACCTAAAGGAACGAATTCGTCGATAAACCTGACATGGTCCTGAATGTTCAGGGAATCGACCTTCTTCAACAGGAATTCGCGATAGGCTTCGCCCTTTATCTTTACCAAGTTAGGGTGTGTACGCCCTATGATAAGAAAAACCGTTTCGGGATGTTCGGCGACTATTTTCGGTAATGCATCTAGGGTGGTTTCTATACTTTTTCCGGGCCCTAAAAGGCCAAAGGTGGAGAGTACGGACTTTCCCTGGAGCTTGTATTTTATCTTTAGTTTCTTTTTATCCTTGTATTCGACCAGATGGGTACCGTGCGGAATCACGTGTATCTTTGAAGAGGGTATGCCATACGATTCGGTGAGGATTTTAGCCGAGGTCCGGGTCATTACGATAAGACCTTCCGAAAGGGAAGCGATGGTAGAGACTTTTTGTCTCATATCAACGGACGGATCGGGCAGAACGGTATGCAAAGCAACTACCACTGGTTTATCCAAATATTCCAAAAATTCATAAAAGGATGGCCCACTGTTGTTGAAGAGTCCGAATTCATGTTGTACTAAAATCACTCCTACATCGGGATCCGAGTTAAGGTAATAGGCCGCCTGCAAAAAGTCAAGGGCGGAGTCGGTGTTCAAGGTGCCTTCTATGGGAACGGAATAAGAGTGTCTCGAATTGCCGGATTCCAACGCATAAGTGGTCATCTTAAAGGTATCACCGAACTTTTTACTTAGTGCCTGTTGTAAATCTTCGGAATAGGTCGCGATACCGCATGCCCTCGGTGGGTATGAGGTCAGGCAAACAATCTTCGTAAGTCTTTTCCTTTCTGGTTCCGAATGGATTACCGAAGGATCGGGGGCTAACCGGGGCAGGTGTTGCCGTGTTTTCTGTTGTTTTTCAGGGGAGATTCTCGTTTGGAATCGCATCGTCGTTCCACTTTCCATAGTCCGCTTCGTTTAAGTTCATCTACTAGTTATTGGGTAAGTAGTTGGGTAGTTATTTGGTAAGTGGTTGGGGAAATACCAAAATTAGAAGGAAAAATGAGGGGGTGTTGTTATTATTCGTTGAAAAAATAACCCATTACAGTATTTTATTGATTATGTAGGCTTGTTTTTATCCCGATTCGCGGGCGTTCTGAAAATAGTCAAGATTGGCCTCTGCTTCTTTTTTATGTTTCTCCAGCATTTTTCGATGCTCTTCCTCGATTTCCTTCTGGGACAAAAGGTCTTTGTAATCTTTTATGACATTCTGCTCT
Source organism: uncultured Flavobacteriaceae bacterium (assembly GCA_963734985.1). GTDB lineage: Bacteria > Bacteroidota > Bacteroidia > Flavobacteriales > Flavobacteriaceae > Pricia. The sequence goes on along the minus strand of CAVTJB010000001.1, from coordinate 403,419 downwards.
GCGTTGATCAGTTTAGCCAGTACGGCATCCATGTCATTGGGATCGGGCAGGGGCTTCGAAACCCAATAGATTGATTCTTGGTCGGTCACGCGCTCGTTGGTTTCTATTTGTCCGCCCATGTTTTTAATAACTTTCATCAGGGTTTGCGCCTCTTTTTCTTTTACATCGGCAAATTCCTTTAATTTTTCCCTCGTTGAGGTATGCTTTATGGAGTTGGAAAGCTTCCTTAGAACCCGTTCATAATTCAGCGTATTAGTCAGAATTTTGTTCAGTTCATCTACCGGTAAATTCGTTTTTTCTGCCATTTTTTAATAATTTTTGGTTCGTTAAAGTTATTCTATTCCATCACAGAAAATTAGTCCGAACGCTATCTATTTTGTTCCATAAAAAATTGAAGGTGGTGGTGAACGGCGATAAAGAATTTGAACGATATAGGACATTATTTTGGTTATTGCGTCAATAAAAAACGCAGCTGTAACATATATTGTAACAAATTTGAAAAAATGGACGATAAAATTAAGGATATGGCCCGAGCTGGCTATGGATCAAAAGGAACGGTGTATGCCTTAACGGGAATTTTAGCCTTTGGGGCGGCTTTCGGTTTGGGCAGCAGCTCAAAGGGAAAGTTGGGCGTATTGAAGTTTCTGGAGGAACAACCTTTCGGAAGCGTATTGCTAGGCATCGTGGGTCTCGGTCTTCTCTGTTATGCGGCCTGGCGATTCTACCAAAGTATAGAAGATCCGGAAGATATCGGATCTGATGGAAAGGCAATGGGAAAAAGAATCGGATTTTTTGTAAGCGGACTAATCTATCTTGGGTTGGGAATCTATTCGATTTACCAAATATTCAGGGAACCCGGTGGGGGAAAATCCGGAGGGAGCTCGATGTTGCCTACTGAATATTTAGATTATATCTTTTATGCCGTGGCCATCGGATTGGCTGTCAAGGCGATTTTTCAGATTGTAAAGGCCTATAAAGGCGATTTCCTCAAAAAGTTTCATTTGAATAGCATGTCCAACATCAATACGAGAAAAACGATTAAGTGGCTGGGGTATGCCGGTATGGTCTCACGTGCCATCGTAATCGGGATAATTTCCTATTTTTTCTTTCGGGCGGCGGATACGGCCAGTACGGGCGATATCAAAGGAACTTCGGAGGCCTTTTCATTTTTGCGGAATTCGGAAGGTCCCTGGTTAATGGGTTCGGTCGCTTTGGGTTTGGTATGTTTCGGGGCGTATATGTTTATCATGGCGAGGTACCGAAAATTCAATGACTGATCCTTCGATATCTCTATGGTCTTTATATTTTTCCCTAACTTATTGGAAGCTTGTCGATTTTACAACAGGGTGATCTGATCTCTTTCCATCGCTAAAAAATGTCTAATTTTCGGAAGAAAGCGAAGGTATAAATCACTTCAATGTTTAGATTTCTTTTCGTTTTTTTCTTTCAGGTATTTGTAGCCCAAATAGACGAATTGAGCACCAACTAGTGCCAAGGTAAATCTGCGGCTTTTTACGAGAGCGGCTGTGAGACCGATTAATTTTGAAGTCATTATATAGTGTTTAAAAAAAGGTTAACGAGTTTCATCGATTTTTTATAAGGCGCTGTCACGACAGTTTCAACTTTTTGGAGGGCAAGATTTGTTGTGAACCTTCCATCTCATGGGCTTCAAAGGCTGCCCTAACGAATCGTATAAAATGTTTCGGTTTTAAGCTATAGATTTTCTGGCCCAACAATTGGGCGTGTTTTTGTATCTGTTCGCGATGGCCCTCTATTAAAGTGTTCATCAAATAGGCTCCGTTTTCTTTCGCATCGGTGTTTTTATCGGCTTTCAAAAATTCGGAAAGTTGATACAAACTTTCGGAGGTTACCAATAAGTGAGACAGTTTTTCGAGCTGGCCCTTCCACACCTCCATCATTTGAGGCCAAATCTCATACAGAATTCCAGTTTGGATTTGGAGGTAATTCACCCTTTTTTGCAGTTCATGGAAGTCTTCGTGGGTTGGTGAATCCGACAGTTTGCTGTTCGCTTTTCTACCTCTTTTATAGACCCGTTTCAGCCCAGATTCAATAGTATCATAGGAGACCGGTCTGGCAAGGCCGTCCTTCAACTCTTTACACCTGCCTTCGAGATTTTGATGCATCTCCTGAAAAATATGCTCCTCGTTTAATGCACGTACAATCTGCTTTTTCTTATGATCATTTAATTTTTCCCGCAAATCCGTAAAGGCGTTTTTGTAAAGACGGTCGCTATATTGTTGGTTGATGAGGTCTATAGCCTCGACCATTGCTATGGCCTGTTGCACCCCTAGAATTTTTCTGGCCTCGTCTCTATAAAACTTGTTTTCCTTTTGGTATTTTTTTGTATCGTCCCGTATTAAACGGAATGCGGCTCTTATGTTTTTATAGTTGCTCCTAATTTTAGGTACCGCTTTTTCAAAGTCGGCTTCCTCAGTCGTTTTTAATAAAGTTAAGGATTTGGAACACCCCGATTCGGCAGTATCCGCTATACTTTTCATTATCCAATGCGATTCTTTAAGTTGTTCCATTAATATATATTTTATTGAGACACAAAATGTAGTCATGAAATGCAATTTCCGATCGCTCTATTGCAATAATTTTTATCCTTAATGCAAATAATCGAAAATGGACTTCGATTGGGTATGGCCTTTTTCGTACCAATATGGTTATGGAAAAGAGGGGCGAGACGCTCGAAAAAGTAACAAGTTAAATTAGTGGTACTGAATAGCTTAATGCGGCCGTGAGTTTCATATGTGCTAAAAGTTTTTGTAATAGGCCTAACCTTTCTGTGGCTATATAGGTAGTTTAGCAATTGTCAAAATATTTTGTTAAAAGCCTAAAGAACTTAACATATGAAAGATACTACCGTTGCACAGATCAATGAATCCCCCAAGCGGATTTCCCGCATTTCCTGGGGCGCTATTCTGGCCGGGACGCTTACTGCCTTGGCCCTGATGTTTCTGTTGAATATTTTGGGTCTCGGCATTGGCCTAACCTCGATCGATCCCCTTACCGAGTCCGATCCTTTTGAAGGTATCGGAACGGGTACGGCCATTTGGTGGATACTCTCCAATGTGGCCTCACTTTTTGTTGGTGGTCTGGTTGCAGCGCGTATGTCTGGATATACTTCCAATGTAGATGGTGCCCTGCACGGCTTTTTGGTTTGGGCCCTCTACCTGATCATCGGTTTGTGGATGCTTACCTCGGCCATAGGCGGCGCAATCAACGGCCTGGGCAATATGGTATCAGGCGTAGTGGGTGGTGATAATTCCAAAGATATTACCGTTCAGGTCGAAAATGCCCTTAAATCGGGAAAGGACCAAGCTGAGAATACTTCCGAAAGTATAAAACAACAAATGTTCGACCTGATCAATACCGGTGAGAAATATAATATTTTGCCAGAGGACTCCTCTGAGGAAACCAGTGCGTTTCTACAGGACTCCAAAAGGGAACTCAAACAGATGAACCTTAAAAACGATATTCAAACCTATGTGAATGACCTCTCTTTTGATTTGGATGAAAATGGGGACTTGGATATCAGCGTAGAAGGATCGGATAATTTCATTGACAAGGAAGCCATAAAGGAATCCCTTACTGAAAATACAGAACTCAGTGAAGAGGAAATCAACGGGGTCATCGAAAAATGGGAAACCAGAATGCAGAACGCCGTAGACAAAGCGGAAAAATTTTATGCAAAGGCCAAGCAGAAAGTGGTAAAATACAGTGATAAGGCCGCCGATGCCGCAGGTACCGCAAGTATTGTCGCCTTTCTCATTCTTTTACTAGGTGCGGGTGCCGCTTTCTTTGGAGGGGTTACCGGTTCACCGGATTATACAATCTTGGTCGAAGAAGACCGGAAAAAGCGGGGAAAAACTTCTAGGTCATCCGAAAAATAAAATATTCCAAAAACAACATTTAACTTTAATTTATCGAAATATGTCTTTAGTAACCGTTATTCTAAACATTCTTTTACCGCCATTGGCCGTCTATATGAACCACGGTTTGGGAACGACCTTGCTTGTCAGTATCATTTTGACTATACTGGCTTGGTTGCCGGGTATCATTCATGCGTTTATAGTTAATGGATAAGTGGTTTTGTTTTTTGTTTCCTGTTTTACCAGCAGAACCGGCAGGATTCATTTCTATATGCGGACGTACGACCTTGGGCGATGTAAAGAAATTTAATGGCGACCACAGCTAGGGAAAGCCATTGAAAAGATTACTTTTATTACCCGTTTGGTCAAGTGAATCGGCTATCTTGAAATAATTAGCCACACTCCGAAATCAACTATATGTTATGTTATGGGCAAACCCGATAAAAAAGAAAATGAAAATGACACGAAATTCGTGAAAGAGGAACACGAGTCCACTAACAAGTTCATTTTTCAAAAAAGTACCATCACCAAAGTGGCCGTTATTATAGTAATTGCATTTCTTATACTTCTTATCATAGGCTTGGTCGCTTCGGGAACCACTTTCTTCGAGGGCGCAGGGGAATAGGAAGTTATATAATTAGATTCTCAAAAAATTTATGGCGGGCAAATCCAAGATTTCTATTTATGGTGCCATTGCGGCCAATAGCCTAATTGCTATAAGTAAATTTCTGGCCTCTTTTTTCACCGGCAGTTCGGCCATGCTAGCCGAAGGAATCCATTCCGTAATCGATACAGGTAACGGATTGTTACTACTGTTGGGCATCAAGCGCTCCCAGCGGGCCGCCGATGAGGGCCATCCCTTTGGTCACGGTAAGGAAATTTATTTTTGGAGCTTTGTGGTCAGTATTCTAATCTTTTCACTGGGCGGGGGATTTGCGATTTATGAGGGCATTCATTCCCTCGGCGATCCAGAAGCAATCGAAAATCCGGCATGGAACTATGGCGTACTGATTGCCGCCATGCTCTTTGAAGGAGCTTCTTTGGTAATCGCTATTCGCCAGTTCCGGAAGGCAAATCCTTCCGGCAGTTTGGTTTCCAATATCGTCAAGAGCAAAGATCCGGCTAATTTTGCGGTAATTATAGAAGATTCTGCAGCCGTTATGGGTCTTTTGATCGCCCTTTTGGGAGTATTCCTTTCCAGACAACTGCAATACCCTTATCTTGATGGTATCGCTTCTTTGCTTATTGGCACCCTTCTCTTAGGTGTTGCCACCTTTCTTGCCCGGGAAACGAAAGGTCTGTTATTGGGCGAGAGCGCCAAACCCGAAATTCTGCAGGAAATCAAGGAAATTCTTATCGCAGACGAAAAAGTCAAGCAATTTGCCCTTCCCAAAACCATGCATTTCGGTCCCGATAACATTTTGATATTGGTCGAAATAGAGTTTCAAAGGAACATGGACCTATCGGAGGCCGAAACAAGGGTCATACAACTTCGGGAGAAAGTCAATCATAAGATCAATAAGCAGACGCAAGTTTTTGTTCAGATTAGCCGTATAGGCCAATAAGCAACGGCGGTGATACCGCCTCCTGGTTGCCCATTCTTTCTTCTGTTATCCAAAAGCGGATTCCACCGCGCCCCCATCGATTCGTATATTACTACCGTTTATATAGCTGGCATGTTCCGAACATAGAAAGGCGACCACGGAACCGACTTCTTCGGGTTTTCCCCGGCGCTGCATGGCGATGTGTGGGCGCTTGTTTTTCAAGAACCACTGCACGGCCTTGTCGACCGTAGTATCTTTTTCCTTGGCCAATTCTTCCATCATGGCATCGGTCATCGGCGTCTCGATGTAAGCAGGGGAGATGCAGTTAAAAAGGATGTTATCTTGAGAGTATGAGCGGGAAAGGCATTTTGACAAGTTGATGATCGCCGCTTTACACGCATTATATGGGCTTTCTTCCTCATACGGCTGAAAAGCGTTTTCGGAAGCCACCATAATCATCCGCCCCCATTTATGTTTTTGCATTTGGGGAACAAAGGCACGGGCTATTCTGACGGCACCCATTAGGTCAACATCTATAGTCTTCATCCAATCATCATCCGTCAGTTCCAGAAAATCGCCTGCCGCCCCGCGCGCACCGGCAGCGTGGAAGATGATATGCGCGCCACCCAGTTTCGTATCTATCTGCTCGGCCAAGTGTAAAACTTCTTTGTTGCTAGAAATATCGGCGGCGATGCCGATTATTTTGGTACCCGCCTCAGCATGCTTTTCCACCTGTTTTACGGCATCCCTTAATACTTTACCGTTTTTTTGGTCCGATAAAACGATATTGACCCCCGCTCGTGCCAGAAATTTTGCGGTTTCCATTCCGATACCTGAATCCCCACCCGTTACTAATGCTGTTTTGCCTTGTATCCCTAAATCCATTTCCTATTTATTTTAACCCAAATTAGGGGCATGAGCATATCCGCCATACCCCTAGGCATTCATGAAGGTCGAGCCATAGCAAACCCGTCCGTCCTGAAAAGTAGTGATCGGTTCGTTTATTTCCAAATGATGTTATTCCATTTTATCAAACCGGAATCGAGGCTACCTTATCCATACGCTTCCAGTTGCGGTGTTGGGCAATGGCCTTGGCGAAATCTGCGACATCGGAATTGATGAAGACGGCCTCGTCGTCTTTATAATCGGCGGCATAGGTCTTATCCAAAAGCTGTTCGCCCTCATTATCAGTGGCAATGGCCTTACAATGTTTCAGGGCCTCGTTGATAAACTTGATAAACTTGGGGTGCTTCAAAAGCTTATCTACCGAAGCCTGCCCGCCGGGAATATAAACGGCATCGAAAAGTACACTCTCGGTGGTGTCGATGGCGGCATCTACTTTATGTTCCTTATTCGAATCGCATGTAATGGTACCACCGTGGGGAGAAACAATTTTTACCATAGCCGCTTTCTCCTCCAAAGCGGATTTCACAGCCTTTAGATCATCCATGCTAAAGCCATCGGCGGCCAGAGACGGCGATTTGGCGGGTGGCGATACTTTCGAATTTGGTCTTGGCCTGACTCAAAGCCGGAGATTCGTCTAAATAGTTCTTTTTGGGGCCGGGCTGTAAACTATCCACATCCGCGTCGGCACCGATGGCCTGGTTAATCGGCCGCTCGATATCGTCCGGTACTTCCAGTCCGAGGTTGCTGGCAACCTTCTCCGCCAGATCTTCATCGATCTGTGCAATCATCCAAAGCATCCGTTTTTGTATGTGCTCATGGGTGCACTTACCCAGTTCGAAGGAATAGGCGCCAGCCACGTGATCTTTTTCCCAATCGGCCAGACTTCGATAGAAAAGGGCGGGCTGCGAAAAATAATCGGTAAAGCTTTCGCTTCTGTTACGGATTTTTTTGGCATCTATTTTTTCCTCATAGGATGAAAACGCGCCTTCTGAAATTTTAGAAAGGTGCGGGCAACCGCCTCCCAATGTGTTCGGAAAATAGGCGGTCTGCCCTTTGGGAACGTTCATCTGCATGTGGCCGTCGCGTTGGTTGTGCTGAGAATCGGCCAAGGGGCGGTTAATGGGAATCTGATGGAAATTGGGACTGCCCAATCGCGAAAGCTGAGTATCACGATAAGAAAATAACCGGCCCTGAAGCAAGGGGTCGTTCGTGAAGTCGATTCCTGGCACCACATTGCCCGGAAGGAACGCCACCTGCTCGGTCTCCGCAAAGAAGTTTTCAGGGTTTCGGTTCAAGGTCATTTTCCCAACGATCTTGACGGGCACCATCTCCTCTGGTACCAGTTTGGTGGCATCCAATAGGTCAAAATCAAACTTGTGCTCGTCCGCTTCGGGAATAATCTGAAGCCCAAGCTCCCATTCTGGGAACTGTCCCGCCTCAATGGCATCCCATAAATCACGCCGATGGAAATCGGAATCCGCGCCACTGATCTTCACGGCTTCGTCCCAAGTAACGGAATGTACGCCCAATACTGGTTTCCAATGGAACTTTACAAAATGCGCCTCGCCTTTATCGTTGACCAATCGGTAGGAGTGAATGCCAAAACCTTCCATCATCCGGAAACTTCGGGGAATGGCTCGGTCGCTCATCAACCAGATTTGGTTGTGCAGGGTTTCTGGCGAAAGGGAAACAAAATCGTAAAAAGTATCATGTGCCGAAGCCGCTTGGGGAATTTCCCGGTTGGGTTCCGGCTTTACGGCGTGAATAAGATCTGGAAATTTCATGGCGTCCTGGATGAAGAAAATGGGCATATTATTTCCCACCAGGTCCCAAGTACCCTCCTCGGTATAGAACTTTACGGCAAACCCCCGTACATCGCGGGCCAGATCGGTAGAACCTTTAAATCCCGCTACGGTCGAAAAACGCACAAATACTGGCGTCTTGCGGTCCATATCGGTAAAGATGCCCGCCTTGGAGTATTCGGAGATATCCTCATACAGTTCAAAATAGCCGTGCGCTCCGCTGCCCCGGGCATGCACGATACGTTCGGGAATGCGCTCGTGGTCGAAGCTGGTAATCTTTTCCCGAAGTATAAAATCTTCTAATAAGGTCGAGCCCCGCGAACCGGCTTTGAGGGAGTTGTTGGTGTCATTGACCTTTACGCCTTGGCGGGTGGTCAAGGGTTTGCCTTCGCCATCCATTTCAAAGGGTTTAATACTTTCGGTCTTAGCAGTCTGCTCTTTTTTTTTGTCCATGATCTGTATATTTGATAGTTCTGTGAATAATACGATTGGGAAAAGTAAAGCTATTGTCGTTTTAATAATTCGGGTAGCCCAAATGCCTTAAATATTGCCTTTATTACAAAACTATCCCCAGTGTCTGGAGAAACGCATGTGCCTATCGGTAAGGAACATTCCTCACCAGACGTTCCCGAATCTGCTGCCATGAAGGTCGTCGTTTTACGGTGATCGGTGCTTTCGCCTCAGGTACCCAATCGATAAAGCCCATTTCCGTAAACTCGCTCAGACAGTCTGTCATCGGCCAGTATCCCCATTTCGAATGGAACCGGTTGCAGTTGTTCACTATAGGTTCCAAATGGTTTAGGGGGGGGATGTATATGGGGTGCTGTTGGTGGTATACTTCCGCATCGGAAAGAAAAAAGCCAATTCCCGCCTTTTTAACTTGAAGGGCAAAGTCGGTATCCTCGGCCCCATAGCCTATGAAGCCCTCATCGAATCCGCCCATATCCAAGAAAAGTCTTTTTGGCATTGAAAAGCAGAGGCTCCAAAACATTTCGTAACAATTCTCTTTTTCAACTCCGCAAACCGATGGCCGGGATGGATGCACTATACTTTGCTGCCGGAGCCGCTGCGGAGACGCATCGGTTTCCCATTTGCTGAGCAGGTATCTGGGAGATCCCATTACCAGCGCCTCGTTTTGTGAACAAGCTTCCACCATTTTTTCACAGAAATTCCCGCCGGGGATACAGTCCACATCGAGAAACACTAGATGCTCGGTAAGACTGAGCTGCGCTCCGAGGTTCCTTGCCGCCGCCAGAGGTAAAGGGTGCCTTTTTTGTTTGAGAGGCACTATTTTAAGCGGAAAGGGAAAATTGCCTTGCGCCTCGATACCGTCTCCCATGTCGATTACGATAACCTCTTTGGGTGGAACCGTCTGCCGACCTATACCCCTGAGCGTATTTCTTAAATTTCCTTCCCGTTGATAGTGGGGTATGATTACACTGGCATCCTTCATACTTCGGTTAGTTTCGATTCCGTCGGTGAAACTGTTGGTCGAGTTTGGGTTTCAAATTCGGCCCACTCCTTTTTATACCATTCCATAAACCTGTCCGCCCTGCACCCAAAGAAATCCAGCTTATGGTGGAAGGCGATAAGAGGCTTAAGCGAAACAGCTGGAAGATCTCGATTTTTAATCTTTTCCAGGTTAGTTACCGCGTCCATAAGTTGTTTTTGTTTGGAAAGATCGACGGCCCAGCCCATGCTATCCAGATTCTCGGCCAGTCGTTCCTGTTCCCGAAAATGCCTTCTTTCGGGAACGGCTACGAACCGTTTACCGAGCGACAGTATCTCCGAAGTAGTATTGGAGCCACAGGCCGCCACGATGACATCGGCATGTTCGATATAGGCACGGGTGCAATCTACCGTACCGATATGCCGAATACGGGAGGTCTTGAGACGTCCACTACCCGGACCAAGGCTATATATATCATAGAAAGTGGAAAGTGTACCGAAGTCCACCAATCGGCTGCCACCGAAACCGGTAATATATACCAGAACGGGTTTTTTAGCGTTCGGGTATGGGGAAGGAGTTTCGCTTGCCCCGCTCCCCAACATATAACGCGAGAGAAACCCTAGGTAAACGGTCTTTTTCCTGATCCAGGACGCGGTATCCCTCGATTCCATTTCCCGCGGATAGTAGGCCAGAAGCATACTAGCGCCCTCGTAGGCGTTCAGATGGGGCAGGTCGTTCCGGTCGCCGTGCAGCCTTACGTAAGCATAGGGTATAGAACTGACCCTCGCCAGCATGGCAATTTCCACACTGACGTCTATAATAAGTAAACCGATATTCTTTCTGGTTATGGTATCCAACAACAGCCGGTTACGCCTTGTTATTTTTGAAAGGTTGACGGGGGCATAATGAAGTGCACGGGGCTCTGGAAATAGGTTCCTCTCGAATTCCGTACCATCCGGGTCTTCGTTTTCGAGCATTACAACCTCCGTTTCCGTATCGAAGCTATGGCTCCTGTCTGTGAAAATCGTAAGCGATTTGCCGAATACTTTAGAGAAAATATGGGCATAATTGCAGTGGCCCGAGCCATGGCTATGTGCATAGTACCCTATCATGGCACACACTTTATTTTATATTCCTTATGTTCCAAAAGTCTATCGTAGATTTCCAAATAGTTCGCTACCATTATTTCGTGCGAACAGAATTTCTCGGCGCGCTCTCTACATGCACTACGTTCCAATTTTTCAGCCTGCCCGATGGCTGCGGCCATCGCTTCGAGGTCGTATTTAGGCACTATCACACCCGTACTTTCTGTGAGTATTTCATGCGTCGCACCACCATCAAAGGCCAAGACAGGAGTTCCACAGGCCAATGACTCGGCCAAGGTAAGGCCGTAGGGTTCCTCCCAAGTACTGGTGAACAGTGTCAGGGCAGCATTTCCTAAAATAGGCATTATTTCTTTTTGGGAGCGATGTCCTATATATCGCACCCCCTTAGCTTCCAAAAGTGGCGCTACCTGTTGGTCGAAGTAATCGCGGTTGCTTATCGGGCCGGCCAATACAATTTCCCTATCCGATCGTACTGCCACTTTAATGGCCAGATCGGTTCCCTTTTCCGGGCATATCCTGCCATACCAGAACAGATATTTCCCGGTCGGACTTCCGCAAACTTTCCATTTTGAAAGGTCTATTCCGTTGTGGACTACAGTAGCAACGGGAATTATTTTTTCCCAGGTATTCGCCAGGCTTTTGCTGACCATGGTAAACGTCTGCTGGGTGTTTTTCTTTATACCATGGGCGCCAAGTTGCAGATAAGGAAAGGCAGGGGTATGTATCGAGGTAAGCATGGGTATGCCGAGCGAGTTGCCTATAAGTATGGGAATATAGTGCAACGAATGGTTGTGTACAATATCATAGTCTCCGGCGGCTATTTCGTTCATTACGCTGGAATATGCGAGTATTTCCCGAACCGCCGTCGCATCTTGTCCCATGTGAGCCATAGCGGAAAGTAGTTCGCTCGGGTACAACCGATCAACGGGAATGGGCCGAATATCGAAGCTTGGGTCGGATTCCCTATGGCCGTAGAGATGTACCTCATGGCCGCGCTCTACTAGCGAACGGCATAAAAGGAAGGTGACCATTTCCAGTCCGCCTTCGAAAGGTTCTTTAATAGGATGCAAACAGTGGGCTATCAGAGCGATTTTCATAGCTGTAGTTTTAAATTGAACATAATACTGGAATTTCCGTCGGTACGACACCGATAGTCCATATTCATGGCCAGGCTGTGGAGCAGCGAGATAAACAGCGCACTGAATGCGATGAATGGGAAGCCGTACTGCAGGGCGCATAGAAATATACCCACATGCAAAATGGGATACAACAGGTTGAAGCGGTATCCCGATTTCGTACCGGCTTTATCCGTCTTAACAAACGGCCGCCGACTTCCCGTTAGAACCGGCCACCAGTGAAAGGCCCCGATATCCATACTGTTGAAGTGGATTAGAAAAATTCGGACAGCGTCATAGGATGGCGGTCTGTGCACCAATTGCAACTGCAACATTTTGGATAGGATGAATATCCAATAGGTCAGATAGCAAAGGCCGGCAAGCTGGCCAAAGGTTTCGCTGTCCGACCAGGGGTATAGCACCAGACTCATAAGAAGGCAGAGTATCGGAAGTCCCAACATATTGACCCATGCGGTAAGCTGCGAGACCCCCGAAACCCATTTGTTGAAGTGGCACAGCGGATCCGTCGAATAGTTGGTCAGTGTCTGCACGTTACCGAATATCCACCGCTTGCGCTGTTTGAGAAAATCCTCCTGATATATCGGGGCAATGCCCTTTCCGATAATACGGTGCACGTATTTTATGTCATGGCCCTCTGCCTGAAGGCGCGCCCCCAGTTCCGCATCCTCGGTAATGGAATTTACGGGCCATCCCCCCACACCGTCCAGCGCACTTATCCGTATAAGGCTCAAAGTACCTGTTGCCAGCGCCCCGTAACACGAATCGGCCTTAAAACAATAGTAGTCAAAGAAATGGTCAAACTCCTCCAGCAGCGGTACATGCCGAACATTTTGGCAACGGTAGGCCTGAGGGAACTGTACGAGGGCGATGGATTCGCTTTCCAAATGAGAGACGGCCAGATGCAGGGCATCCGTGGTAAGCACATAATCGGCATCGACGACAAAAATGAATTCGGCGTTGGTATGAGTAAGCTTCCGTGCGAAGTTCAGCGCACCGGACTTATAGAAAGGCCAATGCTCGAGATGAAAAAAGCGCACCTTATCCAACGGCTTGCAGAAATCCCGTACCGGCTTCCAAAGGTTTTCGTCAGAGGTGTTATTGTCAACCACAATAAGTTCAAAATTGCCATAGTCTTGTGCAAGAATGCCCCCTATCGTTTCGATGACCATGTCAACAGGTTCGTTGCAAACTGCCAGATGCACGGAGACCATGGGTTCCGCAGGATGCCTTTCCATACCCGTTCTTTCGCGAAATCCCATCCATAACTTTAGTTTCATGCCTTCCAAAAGGCACATGCCCACCACCAAAACTATCAAGATTATTTTTAATATTGCCGGAACATAAAGAATGACTGGGATGAGGAAAATGATACATACAACGATAGGCCTTGGGGTATGGGCAAAATTGAGTAACTGTTTCATTTTCGAAGTCTTTGCGGTGCAAAATAGCCATCCCCCTTCAGTTGGGTGTATCCCAATAGCTCCATAAATTGCAACAATACCTTATGGGTCAATTAAAAACGCATCCGGGTCATTCTACGGGACAGAACTAGCTCATATTGAAGCTGAAAATAATTGAGATGGAAAAATTCAAGGTAAGTTCATTGCCGTTGCGGGAAGTGATATCGGACATAGCGGACGAACTCGGTGCACAGTTTACCAAGCGTTGCGGCATATTTCAAGTTAACATTCCCGAACGCTACGGCCAGGGAACGATCACCGGTACCGATTTTGAAGGAGGAATGGGCCTTATTCGGTACGATTGTCTTTTCGAGGAAGACATCGTAATCGAATATTCCTTGGACAGGATTCATCCCGTAAAGTTTCTTTTCTGCTTACACGGCGAGATCAGCCACAATTTTATGAATGAACTGGAGTGGCATGAGATCCAACAGCATAAGAACGCCATAGTTGCCAGCTCAGCCCATTATGGACATAGGATACGGTTTCGTGCAGGGGAACGGGCGGTTTTTACCAGCCTCGAGATCGAACGAAGAAGTTTTCAGGGAAAGATAAGCTGTGAGCCCGACACGGTGGCCGAATCCTGGCAGGACATGCTCAACGACATTTCGGCAAAAAACACCTTTTATCACGACGGCTTCTACAGTTTAATGCTTTCCGATATTTTCGAGCAATGGGACCGCTATGAGGGCACCGGTTTTCTAAATAAACTGTATTTAGAGGGAATGGCACTTCAGATTCTAGTGTTGCAGATTACGCAATTTCAAGATGATATCAAGTCCGAAGGAAAAAAGACAGTATTGCGTAAATCGGAACTCAATCAAATGGTAAAGGCCATCAAGTTCATAGAAGACCGACTGGAAGATTTGCCTAATATCGATGCCATTGCCGCCGAGATAGGAATGAATGCCAACAAGCTTCAACAGGGCTTTAAGGAACTGTACGGAAAAACGGTTAACCTCTATATTCGGGAGAAACGCTTGGAGACCGCGCGAACCTTATTGTTGAACACCGACTATACGCTTTCCATTATAGCCTCGGAAGTAGGTTATAAAAGCCAGAGCTATCTTTCGAAGATGTTTCGTGAGGCCTATGGCGTACAGCCATCGGAGTTCCGAAGGAAGCGGGAAAGAAAAAAAATCCTACCTGACGCTCTTTTAGGCGGAGATGGTTTGCTTTCCCGCTTAGATGAAATTTCCAAACTCAAAAAATAAAGAGTATGGGCCAGGGTACCCCCCAGCTGAAGACTACCGGCTACGATGTTTATAGCGATCCCTCCGTGTTGGACGATATCGCCGATAGAATGGCTTTGGAACTATCTCCCAATGCTGCCCGTCCGAAAGTGGTCGTTACGATACCGGCGCAGAACGAAGAAGGCTATATTGAGAAATGCCTTACCTCTTTGGCCATGCAACGTACGGTTTTAGGGGCTCCCATTGATACGAGGGAGTTTGAAATCATCGTACTCTGTCATAAGTGTACAGACGGTACAGCGAATTCCTGCCATAAAATTAAATCTGAACATCCAGAGCTTAATCTTTTTGTTCTCGAAACGGACAGGCCGGAGGTGAACAATGTGGGCGCAGTTCGCCGCATACTGATGCAGGTGGCCCTCTCGCGAATTTTTTCTCCCTTGGGATATATAGCCACCACCGATGCGGATACGGTAATCCACCCCTATTGGATGGCTAATCTTTTAGGGTACGTCGGAAGCGGTTACGGGCTTATCGGTGGTCGTATCGGGATAGATACCCAAGAAGTTTTCGGAAGCGCCAAGAGAGTTTTGGCCCTGAAGACCAAATATGATCGTTGGCGTCTCTGTTTGGAAGACCGATTTGTTTCCTATACATGGGATCCAGTGCCCCGCCATTCCCACAATTCCGGACCCAATATGGCGGTCAGGGCAGATGTGTACCATAGCGTAGGCGGCATGCCGCCGATAGCATTTTGTGAAGACGTCGCATTTTACGACGAGGTGGTGTGGGGCGGTCATAGGATACGGCACTGCCCATGGACCTTGGTGACCACCTCGGGCCGTGTGGAAACCAGGGTGCCATGGGGCTTCGGTGCGGAACTCCGGGTGTGGGGAGAGTCAAACACTGTTACCTTTGAAGTGGAAGGCCTCGACGCACTTTTGGAAAGATTCGCCCTATACGCACTTGCGGGCAAGTATCTCGCTTCTCCCGCTACAACGACTTTTGAGGAAATCGTCGATCGAAGCGGTATCGAAAGGCAGGTACTGCTCGGCTATTTGGAAAAGTTTGGTACGCACAGAGCCCTGGTCCATAAGTTGGAGAAGGATCTTGACCAATGTAAAAGTTGGAGAGAACGGTATCCTAAAAAGCTGGTTTCGCTGGCTTGCGACGAGTTGAAAAATTATCTGTGGCCATCTCCGGCCGATCTTCTCCAAACCTGAAGCCGGTAGTTTTCATGCCGTTCATGGACCAATTCAGTAAAAACCTCGGTTTCTTCGGCGAAGCGTTCGAACCGGTCATGTACCGCATCACCGCTCTGGGGGTAGTCGGGCACAAAGGCAGTCCAATGCACCATCAAGAGCTTACCGTTAGGGAAAAGGCTTTCTTTTATATTCCGGAACAATTGTTCCAAATCTTCGACCTCGAGATAGTAGCCGATCTCACAGCAGGTAATCAGGTCATAGAATCCGTGCGGGAAATTTTTGGTGATATCTACTGCCCTAAATTCGATATTAGTAGTGCCGTAACAATAGTCAGATGCTGTTTTAACGGCTGCTTCGCTGATATCTACTGCCATCAGATGTTGGCATACCTTAGAAAGCATTTGGGTCTGAATACCTATGGAGCAGCCTAACTCTAGGCCTAACGAGAAGGTTTCCTTTTCCAAAACCTCCAGTGATCTTTGGTACTTTTTTCGCTCATATTCGCTGTTGCGAAAGTCCCACGGATCTTCTTGATCCGAATATAGCCGCTCAAAATATGCGGCATCCAGGGTCTTCAGGTCCCGAAGGGCTGTCACAAAAAAGAATTCCGTATTCTTGTTAAAAGGTTCCAAAAGTTCCTCGGTCAGCACGAACCCGTATTCATCGTCCTTAATAATTTCACCCAGTTGGGATCTGTGTTTTTTGACAGCCTTCCATTTTTGGGGGAAGACCTTAGAGATATCCAGCCGGTAAGGAACTGTCTCTCCTATTGTGGGCCAATCATCCTCCTTCCCGTTCTTCCATAGCCATATCGGATATTCTATCTTGATAGCTTTCTTGGAGATTTTTTCGAGTATCATATCGCCTAAAGTATGGACTACCCGATGATCCGGATGCGGATCTCGCCGCCAAGGTACGGCCAGCGCAGAAAATGGTCTGTTTTCGAACCTAGCGACGATATCTTGGCTCATTTCAGAAAGCGCTTCTCTGTCGAGCTGCTCCAATGTGGAATCCCTGGCCCTCACAAAATGTATATTATCCGGGGTCACTCCAAGTTCAGTACAGGCGCCTATGGCCTCGGATTCCCTGATTTCGGAAAGTACATCCGGCGGATGTGTTTTAGAATTAGGATGGGATGCAGAACCGCTAGTGATAAAAATCACAGCTACTTGCGAACCCTTTTGCCTTAACATAGAAATCAGACCCCCGCAGCCGAGGCTCTCATCGTCGGGGTGGGGGGCAAGTACCATCAGATTGCCGATATCCGCGGAGAGACGTGCCCCGTTTAGATGGGGCGCCTTTAAAATTTGGGATTCGGTAATACGCTCCATTATTTTGTGGGATAGGATTGGGCAAAGGCCTTGCCCACCGAGCTTAGGGCCCTATCAGGCCCCGGTTGTTTCAAGTAAACGCTCAGGTCTCGGTGTATGCGCTCCAAAGGATGAGGCTGCATCATGCCTTGCAAGCCCACCGACATTTCGCAGAGCTGAAGAACCTCCTCGCAGATATCCCTGGCCACGGTACGGAACATATTGGCATAATACATACAGTCGGAAGGATTTTCATCGCGTGCGTCCATGGCTTTTGCGGCACCTTTCAGCCACAAGTTGCCCGATTCCCCGAGTACCGCCAGTTGGCCCAGTCGCCTTGCCTGTTCCGGTGCCTGCGACCTACCCGTTTTCTTCAAATGGCGCACCGTAGCCCTTATCGCCGCTTCGGCACCTCCCAGCTGCACGGCGGCGAACCTGACGGCACCTCCCGTAAAATCAGGTTCGCTTACATAATCGTAAGTACCTCCTAGAAGCTGTTCTTGAGGAAACAACAAACCGGAAAAATCGAAACGGCAGCTCACGGAGGATTTCATCCCGAGTGGTCGCCAATAACTAAAGTCCTCCTGTAAATCGTATTCGTCCAAATGGAGGATTACCATTTGACTTCCCTCCGTTCCTTCCGCCGTAACAATGGGTCTATGGACATGGGAAGCCCCCGAACAAAAAACCTTTGCGCCTTCCATAATAAATCTATCCCCGGAAGATTTGAACATGAGACGTTCCGAGGGCAGTTCGGAATTCCATATCCCAAAAAGCTTTCCTGATAACGCCTCTAGGAAATAAGTTTCCCTTTGCGCCAAGGTTCCAAACTTTCCAATAAGCGCCAAGGCGTTGAGATGTCCCTCATACACCCTTCCTAAAGAAAGGTCGTAGGCTCCGATTCTTTTAAGGGTCTGAAGAAGTTCTACGTTCCCGTGATTTCCACCAAGGCCCCGTCCCCCATATTCAGTAGGTATGTTCAGTCCCATCAGGTCCAATGATCCCAACAACCCGATGCCCTCCATAGGAAAATTTTCGGTGTCGGTCGTATAGCATTCGGGTATGGCGTCTTGGGACTTCCTATTTTCAACAGGTATTTTATGCATTGATCTATTCATCGGCTTCCTTATCTTTTTCCTCTTCTTCGCTACTTACCAACGGATGATCCTGTATGCCCAGGCCCACTATCTTTATAATGTTCACGATGGTGCTGTAGAGCATCAGTACGACCACAATTAATGTTGAGCTCAGTACTGTGCTGATACCGAGAGTTACGTAATAAATCACTTTGAACCAGTTGGGAGGTATATTCTCGCTTTCGGTCACCGGAAGGTTGAGTAATAAGAACGACAGCAAGGCCGCTACGAATATTACGGTATCGATTTTCGCGATGCGCATAATATGGTTGTAATGATCTTTTTTTAGTCGGGAAGAGGTACCGGTACTCACACCCAAGAGGGTCAACATGAGGGCCAATATCGTAGCGGATGCCAGTACGATGGTGTTGCACAAGGTGTTCAGCCCGCCGATACTGGCCTTGATGAGTTCTTTGGCTTCGTACCCGCTCAAATGCCCCAGCATGAAAGTGCCAAGGCCGATCACCCCGAGCGAGAGGACACCGCCAAAGACAGCTCTTTTCGTATAAATAGTAAAAGACATAGCTTCAGTAAATTTTAATGGTTGTCGGAAGAATTTTTGGTGAGGTGTAATACCTTCAATTCCGGTCGGGTACACCTAATGGCATCCTTTAGTTCCTGATTTGATTCAAAGTGCAATTTCTTAACCACCCTGACCTCGAACGCTAACTGAAAGCCCTCCGCCGCAAAAGGCCAGGGCGTTATATGAGTACCCTTATCGGTATTTAAAATAAAATAAGTTTCCTCTTTAATACTTTGGTTTATTTCTAACTTTCTTCCCGGGGAAGGTATCAGGTCTTGACAAAGAATAAGGGAACACCTATCGCAGAACCGCATGAGCTGGTAGGTCTTTTCCAAGGTTGTTTTTTTCCAACCGTACAGGTTTACCTGTTCCTTGCGATCGTCTTTAACATCCTTAAAGAATTTCTTGTAACTGGAATGATTTGTGGACTTTTCCTCATATAGAAACTCCAAATGACGACCAATGAGCAATGCGACCAACTGGGATTTTTGTAAGGCATTTCGGTAGATCCGTTTCGCTCGTTCAAGGGCGTCGTCGTCCGATTTGTGATCCAAAGTAAAATCTAACGGGCCTCCCGCATCGGTAAGATAGTTTTTTTCGTCAAAATCCATCAGATGGTCATCATGTTCGATTATGGCGGTCAGTACGTCTTCCCAATGGTCCGGCCGCAGTTCAGGCCGCAATTGCATAGCGATCTTGCCCGCTAAGAGGCCATGAGTGTAATGTGAGATGATTTCCCAGCCTTTGGGATGTGGATTCACGATCATTTGAGACAGCATTATTAAAAAAAGGCTAGCTTTCAGGTCTAATGGGTTAGAACGACGAGTACGTCCGTATCATTTATTTATTTTCCGTTCCTTAAGTTCATTTACCAAGGCGTGGATAACTTCCTGGGCAGTAGAGGCGGTTTCGGCCATTATGGAACCGAGAAGATATCCGAGGGTATCACCGCTATTATCGAATGCCTGTTCCAATATGTTCGACGCCCTGGAGGCTTTTATTTTCAAATTTGCCCTTGTCTCTTCGCCGCTCTTCGGGGCATAGAGAATAGCTGCCGCTGCCCCAATCAAACTTCCCGTGAGCGTTGCGGCCCATACCGGATGAATTTTTAGTTTTCCCATTTCTCTATTTGCTTTTAGGTAAAATAAGTTGCACTATCCCTATTCCTGAAGGTAATTAGTTTTACCATTAACCATAGGGTCAAACTGGGACAGTAGGAACTTACATACTTCAGGTTCTCTGTACGTCCTTCATCAACCAAAGATTGAGAGGGCTTTCGTCGTTCTTATGCAGAACGGAAATGTCGCCAGTGGTTTCAAACACTACCGCTTTAATTTGAGATAGTTCCGTTACATTGGCCTCGCGCAATTTCGAACGTAGGTCGCCTTTGGTAACCCGCGCCTTTCGGAGATTATCTTCGATAATGGTTTCGCCATCCATCAGCAGTAGCGGCGAATTGTCCATTAGATTCCTAATGGCTTTGTTTCTGCGTGCAAAGGCGGCACAAATCTGTAGCAGGTAAACGGCAACCAGTCCCACGATACCCTCTAATAAATTTACCGATGAGGATAGCACTGTCGTCGCAATAATGGAGCCTACCGCCACGGTCATGGCGAAATCGAAACTGGACATCTTGGAAAAGCTCCGTTTACCACATATTCGGGTCATTACAATTACCGAAAGGTAGATACCGAAAGCACTTAAGGCTATCTGACCCATTGTATTCCAAGTGATATCGAAAAGTTCTTCCATTCGTTTTTTGTTAGGTGGTTAGCGTGTCGTCTCCAGTGGTTGTTACGCCGGTGAGCATGGTTGTTCGAGAAGCAGGCTAAATGACGCATGAGGCAAATGGGTAGTTCCATTCGCACCAGGTATCGAATCGAACTCAATTAGGAATTAACCGTGCCTCTACCACGATATGGGGGCCATCGGGGGAGGAAATATAAGAAGGCGCCAAAGACGGCGCCTTTCTTACACTTCCCAACACTTAATGCAAGCTTTCGAGGGAATCATGCTTTCTAATGTCCTGTTGTATCTCGTCCCGTTGGGAGACTAGTAAGTTTCTAAGCCCGAGCGGGAGGTTTTGATAGTCAATCACGTCATTGTACTCATCGATGGCGGCTTTATCTCCTTTAATGGATTCCTCCAACATTGATTCGTCGCTATCGGCGGAAAAAAGGTCCTTAATGTCCATCCATGCTCTGTGCAAGCTTCCGGTAAATGAACCGTCTTCGTCGAAGTCGGGATAGGCCCCTTTGATTTCAGATCTCAACTTAGTGTTGAAATTCTTTCTTTTCGAGGCTTTCTCACGAAAGTACGTGCTTAGCTCTCTGCTATCCGCATTATCGGCCGCCTTCTCGTAGCCTTTTCGGGCATCTTCGTTCTTTTCGAGAATTTCTTCGATTTCGTCCAATATCTCATCTCTTTCTTTACTCATGATAGTATGTTTTTAAGTTTGGATAAAGCTAAGCAGACCCGTGCAATCGCTTGGCTCTTTTACGATGGATTTTTAACCTTATCGGAACAATAATCGATTGGACCATTCTTTTGCATATGCCCTTTCCGGTCCTATTTTCCTAGCCAATGCGAATCTATTTAGGAGGAAATTTTAGTGTCAAGTAGCTATCTTTAATTCTTTATAATCACCCAGGCGTATGCACTACTAATTGGCATTGGCCTTTTCGATTTTTTCCTCGGCCCATTGTTCCTCGTCAGCGTCTGCCTTTGGACTTTTCTGTTGCCATTCGGCCCTAGGGGTGTAGTTGAGTTTTGCGAACATGGGGAAATGATCGGAACCGATGTCCCTTTCCCTACGAATTTCGATCAACGTAAAATCATCGCTATGGAACACATGGTCCAACGGCCATCTCCAAAGCGGATGGTTTACGTGATAGGTATTAAAAAAACCCCTTCCCCTCCGAGGATCCAGAAGTCCGCTCATTTTTCGGAACAGTTTGGTCGTTCGGGACCAAGCCACATCGTTCAGATCGCCGAAGACCAAAGTCAACACTGCGTCATTATTAATCTCTTTACCTATAAGAAGCAGCTCGGCATCCCTATTGGTAGAGGTCTTGCTCTCACTGGGGCTAGGCGGCCTGGGATGTAGGCAGTGGATATGGGCCTTCTTTCCGTTAGGCAACATCAGGAATCCATGTATCGAGGGAATGTCGTCCTTGACCAAATATTTTACCTCGATATCCTGTAGGGGCAGTTTAGAATAGAGGTGCATTCCATAAAGGTTGTCCAATGGAACTTTTATGCTATGAGGGTATCTGGCCTCGAGGGAGAGGAGAGCTTCTTCCCAGCGTTTGTCGGTCTCTAAGGTCAAAAGAACATCCGGATTTCTTGAAAGTACGAGGTCGATAAGTTTGTAATATTCCCTGTTCGTCATTAGTACGTTGCTAATCAGAATAGAAATGTTATCGTCATTTTCGCTCCCCCCATACCGTATCACCTCTTTGCTCGCCAGCTTGGTATAGGGAAATATCATTATTAATTGATAAACGAGGCTGAGAAAAAGAATTCCCAGTACCAAATAGTTCCAAAAGGCATCGAAAGGGTAAAACCATATTGCCAAAACAATATTAGCACAGATTAGAACCGAGATTTGCACCCTTGGAAAATCGAAGCCCCTGACCCACCAATAATCGAATTTCGTAAGCGACGCGGCACTGGGAACGCAAAATAGAAGGTTCAACGAAAGAACAATTATTTCAGGATAATCCATCCCAATAAATTTTTATAATGAAATAACTTCCATGCAATTAATGTAAAAGCTAACATTAATCCAAAATGTTTTAATCCATGATAGCCAGATTTTTTAAAGATGGTAATAAACAATAGGGCTTTACGGCTAAGGGGAAAGAAAGAGCGATAGACCCAGGTAAGAAAATACCCCTAAACGCCAGTAGGTTTCGGTGGTTATAATTTAGCGATACGTTTGATTTGGCGGGCTAGTTTTCTAGGCGCTTCCAATGGAATCAAGTGGCCTATTTTTCCCAATGCGACGACCGATACCTGTTCAAGATAGGGCAACACTTCGTTTTGGATCACATCCGGTTCGATGACGGGATCGTGGTGGGAATAGATCACATGCGTGGGAATTTCCTGTCCGTTGATCCTATCGGCAATCGAATTTTTAGTGCCTTTCTTCAACCACCAGTCCCACGTTTTTTCATCGATTTTCAATTGCGATTCAACCGCATAGGCCAACCTCTTCTTTCGCAGTTTCTTTTGGGTTGCTCCTATTACGGTCTTCTCCGCTTCATCGGCATTGGGATGATTCAGCATCCGGTCGCGTTCTTGCTGCGGCATATTCTCGACAGTGGGGGGCGAAGGGGCGATCAGAATCATTCTTTCCGGCTTGTTTTCCAACCTAATTTTTGAGGCATACAAGGCCAGCTTCGCCCCCATTGAGTGGCCGCATAAAATGTAATCCTCCAGTTCGAGCTGATCAATACAGGCATTGATGTACTGGGCAAAGCCATATATCGAGGGTTCCGATAGAGGTGGGGTATTCCCAAAACCCGGTAGGTTCAGCAAGATACAGGTATGCTTTTTTCGCAATCGCTTCGCCATCCAGCGCCAGCTACCCGAATCACCGCCGAAATAGTGTACGAAGACGATGGCCTTCTTGCCTTTGCCAATAATTTCGTAATCGGGATGGTAAGGGCTTATCATAGTCTAGTTTTCATGGACGAAGCTGAATTTTTTTGGGCATGTTTACTTCAACTTCTTCCAAATTTCTACATTTTATTCAGAAAATTATGCTGCATTTGCTTTCAGGGCAACTATTCATTCGTTTGGGGTAAAATTGCCTTGGAAGCCGTCAAGGGGGGCGCTCGTTCTAAAAACTTAAAAATGGACAAGAATACATCTACCGGGCTCGCTTTCGAAATGCCTTCAGCCGTCTGTTTAAGAGAGTTTAGATATGCCCTTGCCGCTAGTATCTCTTTTTAAAATCGTTCTTCGGGTTTCTACCGCCTCGCCTACCCTTATCCCATTTGATTTTCCGAGATAAGACCGATTTCTTTTGAGTGGCGTATTGCCGTAGCACTATCCTGAAAATAACAGGTTTCAACGTTCAGGGATTGCACATTCTCCAAGACCTTAGTGACGCTTTGCTTACGCTTGTTTTTAGTACTCCGAATATAAATTGCCTTCACGCTCGATGGAAACATTTTTACGATTCGCTCGTAAATGAAGGGGTCTTTTTGACTATCGTCTCCCAATAATATGAATTTCAGTTCGGGATAAAATTCAAGAAGGTGCTTTATTTTGTAAAATTTATGGTCGTGGCTACCGCCTCCGGTGAACAGAAAATCTCCCAGCCCGGTCTTGATTTTTTTCAACTTCAATACCGCTTTCGGAAAATCGTGTAGCTGCGCAAAACGTTCGATAAAATGGTACAAGTTCCATTCGCTGCTCGAAACGTAAAAAAAGGCGTTGGTACCGTTTGCTGTTTTCCTTCCGGCCGAGCTCAGCAGGCGATAATGTTTTACCACCCCCTCAAAAATCTTGCGTTTGTTCACATTGCGTGTCAGGAGCACATATAGTTTTATAAAAAAATTATCGGAATGCGATACCAAAAAGGTGTCGTCGATATCCGATATCAGGCCGTACTCGCCGGCATAGGGTTTGATGAACTCTCCTTTTTCCTCAACGTAGGAACCGTTTATAGTTGCGGATACGGTAAAAGTATGCCATCCGCTTTTCAAGGGTCTCGGGTGGGGGAAGGCAAACTGGAAATAGCCGTCTTTCAAGGTTTTTGTAGTCAACTCCATTTCCCCGAATTTCATTCTTACCTCCACATTGCCCATGGTTTCAATGGTAAACATCCGTATCACGGCATAAGCATGTCGTAAGCGTTTTCCTTCTAAATTATAGGTATCCGGAACATTTTTTGTCAAAACGTGGCCAAAAAGAATTATTTCTTGCTCGTTAGCATACCCTCGGTATATCTTTATTCTATTCTTCATATTCACCGAACATTTGATGTACTTTTGATTTGAATTTACCAAGCATTCGTTCCAAAATTATGGAAACCAAATTAAAGAAAGTTTTGATGGTGATCAATCCTATTTCAGGAAATACCGATAAACAGCCCATCATCGATATGGCCCAGGAATTTATGCCACCGGAGTCCAAACTTACGATTTACAGGACTACAGGAAAGGAGGATGTGGCCAAACTGCAAAAAAAGATAAAGGATTTTGGGCCTGAGCGCATTTTGGTCGTAGGTGGCGATGGAACAATCAAAATGACTGCCCAGGCCTGTGGTGGCGATCATCGTATTATCGGTATTATTCCAGCGGGTTCCGCCAATGGTCTGGCTACCGATCTCGAACTTCCAACAGATTCCAAAGGAGCCCTTAAAGTAGCGATGGGCGATAGAACCCAGAAAATGGATGCCCTTCGTATCAATGACTCGATCGGCCTGCACATCAGCGATATGGGCATTAACGCTGAATTGATAAAAAATTATTCAGAAGGTGCCGTAAGAGGGCATTTCGGCTATTTTCTCAATAGTATTCCCACGCTGTGGGAATCAGAAAGTCCCTATCGGTTTTCCATCTCGGCGAACGGGGAGAAAATGGAGGTCGAAGCGGTTATGATCGCTTTCGCCAACAGCCAAAAATTCGGTACCGGGGCATTGGTAAATCCGAACGCTAAGATTGACGATGGCAAATTCGAGATTTTGATCTTTAAAGAGCTGAATGTTATCGAAATACTCAAAACGCTCCGAGGCGATATTGAAATGGATACCGATTTCGTGGAGGTAATAGAAACAACCGAAGCCCGCGTAACATCAGAAAGAGAGGTCGCTTTTCAAATTGATGGGGAATCTTTTGGAAAGATTAAAAATGTATCCGCTTCTATTATTCCCCATTTCTTAGAAGTTGCAACAGGGTAAAAGACCCTTCTGAAATGTGTAGAAAGAAATTTTCGTGGGGAATTGGATGCCCTTCTCGGTGAAATTTATAACTCTCTCATATTTGGGCCATACTCTATTTAGGATATCTGCTACATTCCGCAATCAAGACCTCTAAAGCCTTACCCTCTTTAATCAAGGTTTGTTTCGACGTTCGTTCAGGCTATCCATCTCTTTTCTAAAGCGCAGAATGACCAGGGTATCCAATTGCTTATAAATACTGTCTTGCATGGCCCGCCAGTTACTGGCATTCATCTGGCGGTTGAATTTTTCAATGGCTTTCAATCTGTGAACATTGTGCCTGTTCGCTTGCCAGTACGCGGTCGTGCTTTCTCGATGTTTTAAATCCTGTAGGTAAATACCAATACCAAAACCAACAATAATAAGCATCACGATAATAATAACACTGCTTCTTTTTATCATACTTCCGAATTAAAGTTCACCAGTCTGGTGTAGGGCGTTTTGCAGACTCCCTAGTCCTGAGGTCATTGTGAAAGCTATCCTACCCTTCGCGGGACTTATAATCGGAAAGTTAAGGAATTTTAATTTTCGGGGTAGCTTTTAAACCCAACAACCACTTAGCGATAAAGGCTTGGGAAAATGCTTTATATAAAAGCCGGTCAAATACTTTATAAGGATATAGCGGTAAAGCGGATGCTTTGCCGCTTTTTTTGTTTGCTATACCCATCTTAATCCGATTGAACCTTTTTGCCTCCGTTCTTCCCAAAGTTGATCACGGAAATATTTGTCATCCCAAAAAAATCTATACGATCTCTAAATTTTGCTATTTATACACTTAAACTTACCAAATACACAAGATTACAGTCATTCACAGGTTGGTCCTTTTATCTTTAGGAAAATAACCCTAGGCCCCAATGTTACAGAATAGAACCAATGGTTTATCAGGACCGGCTTCTGTGGCCAACCATAAACTTCCCTCCAGAGTTTCCGGAATATTGGATAGGTACCCTGGAAATCAACCACTAAAACTGTATGTATGCCCGTCACTGGTATTAGGTGGTCTAATGTAAGAAGTAGGGGACAAGACATCCATCTGGTCCCCGGACAGCCCCAGGATTTGTCCCACCAACTTATTATTGATTTCACCAAAGCCAATGGCGATAAGGACTGGGAATATGCCGATGATTACCTAACCAACCACAATGATGTGGTTCTGGACTTTAAACCCTTGTTCAAAACTCAGGGTGCGCAACCGGCCCATACCCATAAAGGTCATGGAATCTCCGTGGATACCCTGAACGGGGTGCTTACACTTGATGCGACTTTACCTTCCCCCAGAAAGAACAACTTTATGCTGGAGGTCGAAGCCAATGACAGTGCCACTGGCGACCAAATCGATTCCACCTCCATTCGAATACATGTGCATCAAGCCATTACAAAAGTTTGGCTCACCCCGGATACCTTGACCGTAAGGCCCTTTAAAACGAGCAGGCCGGAACATACGGATTATAAATTCTCATTACGGGCCGAGTTTGATGATCACACGGTAGGAAACATAACAAACATGCCGAATCTGAGCTGGTCGCCCGCCGCCAATGTCGACGGCTCCGACGGGGAGCTTATTTTAAAGGCAGGGGATGATCCCGGCGATACGATAACCATTAGCGTGACTTTGCCCGCGGCCATAGGTGGAGCCAGCACTTCGGCCACGATGCTTGTAGGGGATGCCTGGGACCCAGCAAATCCCATAGATGTTTCTATCGTCGTGGGTGGCGGATGGCCTGGAACGATCAATCCTGAAAAAGTACCCAACGTACTGCTGCTCGGGGATGGATTTACCAATGCCAACAGGGCGGCGTTCGAACAGTACGTGAATTCTTTGATCCAATTTCTAAAAGTAAACCCGCTTAACAAACCTTATGATGTCTTATCCACTTCCATAAACTTTTGGACGGCATTTACGCCGTCCCAAGATATCGGCATTTCTGTCGGTGCCGAGATATATCCCGTCGTAGATTCCGATAGCGGCGATTTGCATGCACGTTACATAAGAGGACCAAAAAAACCGCCTGCCGGACATACCGGAAATTATAATCTGGCCCAACTGATATATATGGTAGGATTGCCTATATCGACCGATGATAGATCAAATGCCGGCCGTTCTAACAATACGATAAAAACGGAGTGGCAACAACTCGTTGATATAGACCCGACACCGCACGTAGATGATGACCTGATCAATTCATGGCGCAAGCTGGCCAAAAGGAGCCTGATCGATGAGAGGGATTCTTTTTTTGGGGTGAGGGCCGGCGACACCATATCCGATCCGGGCGATATTAAGGATATCGATTTGAACGAATCGCGCATTACCCGGAACGATAAACACTTTGACCCATTGGATTTGTTTCTAAGCTCACTTCGCGATCCGCGGGGCATTTCAGTAAGTGGTCTATGGGCCAAAACTCCTCCTCCCGACGAGGTTAGGCCCGCTAATTATGACCTGGTTTGCATACTTGTCGCAGGTAAGGGACGGGCCAAAAATAGTGACGGGTATTTTTTTGTCGATATTTTCGACAACCTTAAAATTGCCAAGAACCCCACCAATTCAGGTTATCATCTGGAGTACGATAATTCCGATGTACCGAACCTTGCCGATAACGACGTTAGCAGGACATTTGCACATGAGCTTACGCATTCATTTGCCATAGGGGATGAGTACGGCGAGAAAACAGGGCCCCCGGATGGAGTTGACCTGGATAAATACGGGAACTTAACACTTGAAAATGAAGCCGAGAATAGCAGTAATGAAATAGACGGGGATGAGATCAAATGGAACTGGCACCGAATCAAAAAAGCGGCCGTTATCGCTGAAACCATTGAAGACAAAGGCGGTGGTAAGTATAAGATACCCCTAATTCTTGGACATGGCTATAAATTTGCCATCGGGGATACCTTGCATTTAAGGTTCCGAGAATATCCAAAGGCCTTGCCCAAAACCCCTAAACTAAGCGCCCCCCTTGAAATTGTAAGTCCGGATCCGACCCCCGATAGCATTCATGTAAAATTAAAGGCAGGTGCGGTTTTTAATTATCCCAACCTGATCGGCGCCGACCAATTTGCGGCGGAATTTATCCCGGGATCCATAGTCTATATTCCAACTCCGGCACCGGAATCCGTAAGAGACGAAAACGACTATCCCTATGCGGAAATAGTGGCCAAAAATATCAAGGATTATATCACTTCCAATAAAAAGCCCTTAACGGTATTTCCTAGCGTGGTAGACGATGACGATGTGCAACAACCCATTATCCCGGGGGTGTCTCTCCCAGATTGTTATAATCGCCAGCGGACGAGGATAGTTGGGTTGTATTCGGGGGGGAAAGCCTATCATAAAGGTGTTTTTCATCCTACCGGTAATTGCCTGATGCGCGATAGCCACACAGATGGTAAGGAAATTTGTGCGGTATGCCGCTATATATTGGTAGATATAATCGATCCCCAGAAACATTTTGAGATGGATCGGGAATATGGCAAGATATATCCCCAGGAATGAGCCGGAAGAAATAAATGGAAGAACAAAGAGACATATTGACCACACTCGCAAGCCATCTGATTTTGGTGGTGGCCCCCTTGCGTGAGGCATTTTCGGATGAAGAGCGGTTTAAGGGATTTTTATATAGGCTGGGATGGGATGCCAATGGAATGCCACAGGAATATTTGGATTTATCGGTCTCCGTCTCGAACGCCATTGGTACGCTGGAGAATTTAACGGACGGGGAGATCGGGGCCTCGGATATTTCTTCCCTTGTATCGACAAGCAAGGATTTGTATGAAAGAATTCAAGGCATATCTACCGCGCCCCCAGGAGTTGATGCGGGAGAATTTCTGGGTGAAATCGGCGAACGCCTTTTCGAACTCTTGCTTACGGAGTATTTGTCGAAAAATCTCAACGTCATCTATAACTTCTTTTCCTCCCTGGATATTATAGAAATTGAGAATATTGGGCCAACTGCCAATAAGCATGCCTATACAAGGACCAAGTTTAAATGGTCGGAGATACCGAACATTTTCTCTGATCCCCTATCGGTGGTAAAGCAAGTCTACGGATGGGGTACGGCCGAACTCGATACGAAGAATATCTTTGCCCATGTATCGGGCTTTTTATATGGACTAGGGTTTTCAGTAGATTTAGTAAGACCCGATGAAGAACTGATCCTCGAATATAACGGTGCCGAGGAACTGAACTTTTCACGGGACCCATACGGTTTGAAATTCCCATTTTATTACAATATTATTGGTGACATCCCGGTAGAATTGGCCATTGATATTTTAGAACTACCTGCCGTTGGCGGTACGCTTCCCGGTCTGGTGATACAACCACGGATACCCTCCGAGATTCCATTTACGTTCAAGTTTGGCGATGAAGTAGACCTATTGATCAAGGCAGGTACCGATCTCGGCACAAGATTCGGGGTGCTTATCCGACCCGATGGTATAGAGGCCAAGTATCCTTTTCAGGGAGGTACCAATTTTCCTTCTGCAGGCTTTGGCTTTACCATAGACTATCATCCTCCCGAACCAAGGGTGCTTATAGGATCACCGGATGGTATCAGACTGGAAATGAAGGGGGCGAACATGGGCTTGGAGATATTTAGCCAATCCGGAGAATTTGAGATTAAGGCATTAAGCGAGGTCAAAGAACTTGCACTGGTTCTTTCCGCCGGCAATGGAGACGGATTTTTAAGTACTATTTTGGGAGATAGTGATATAAAGGTAGATATCCCATTAGGAATTGATTGGTCCAGTAAGACCGGATTTGGATTTCGTGGATCTATGAATTTTGAGATTGCATTGCATCCGCACTTATCATTAGGCCTTATTGAAATACCTCAATTTCAATTATCCGCGGGGGTTTCCCAAAGTGATCCCGAACCCCAAATTGAGATTGAGGCAAGTATAAATGTCAATGGAAATTTAGGACCACTAAAAGTAGTGGTAGAAGAATTTGGCCTCGGGGTATATACCAAATTTAAACCAGGTAACCTAGGCCCCCTCGATTTGGATATAGGCTTCAAACCCCCCAACGGGGTGGGCCTCTCCGTAGATGCGGGGGTCGTAAAGGGCGGAGGCTACCTGTTTTTTGATTTTGACAAGGGCGAATACGCCGGGGCGCTTGAGCTTACCTTTAGCGAAATCGTTTCCCTTAAGGCCATAGGGCTCATTACTACCAAAATGCCCGACGGCTCGGACGGCTTTTCATTGATCATTATCATTACGGCCGAGTTCGGAACGGGAATCCAATTGGGCTTTGGATTTACCCTGCTGGGCGTCGGCGGCCTGTTGGGCCTTAACCGTACGATGCGGCTGGATGCTTTGGCGGAAGGGGTGCGTACCGGGGCTACCGAAAGTATAATGTTCCCGACCAATGTGGTCGAGAACGCCCCAAAAATTATCAGCGACCTCCGGAATTTCTTCCCCGTTGAGGTAGGGAAGTTTCTTATCGGACCCATGGCCAAACTGGGTTGGGGAACCCCTACACTGATCAGCATATCCTTAGGAATTATCATAGAAATCCCCGGCAACATTGCCATTTTGGGGATAATAAAAATTGCCTTGCCTACAGAGGAAGCCGCCTTGATCGTTTTACAGGTGAACTTTATCGGGGCCATAGAATTTGACAAGGACCGCTTGTGGTTTTTTGCCAGTATGTACGATTCGCGCGTACTGTTTATCACCTTGGAAGGGGAGATGGGACTGCTGGTCGGCTGGGGAAGCGATTCCAATTTTGTATCCGCTGTCGGGGGCTTCCACCCGGCGTTCAATCCGCCTCCCTTACCCTTCCCGAACCCGGTGCGGATCTCTATCAACATTCTAAACGAGTCTTGGGGAAGGATTCGGGTCATGGGCTACTTTGCCGTTACCTCGAACACCGCACAGTTCGGCGCAAGTGCGGAACTGTATTTTGGAATGAGCGCCCTTAAAGTTGAAGGCCATGTTGGATTCGATGCCCTGTTCCAATTCTCGCCCTTCTACATGATCATACAACTTTCCGCATCCCTGTCTGTCAAGGTATTCGGAGTCGGACTGTTCAGCGTAAAAATTAAGATGTCCCTCGAAGGCCCAACGCCATGGCATGCCAAGGGAACGGGCTCCATATCGCTGTTGTTCTTCGATATCGATGTAGATTTCGACTTTACCTGGGGTGAAGAAAAAGATACCGAACTACCACCGATTTCCGTAATGCCGCTGTTGGTGGCCGAATATGAAAAACAGGAGAACTGGAAAGCGCTGGTGCCTTCCCATAATTCCCTCTTCGTTTCCCTAAGGGAAATCGATGACCTGGCAGAATTGGTACTACACCCCGTGGGTACCCTGCAGGTCACGCAACGGGCCATTCCCCTGGAACTCACCCTCAACAAGCTGGGTACCCAGAAACCCGATGACGCCAATCATTTTACCTTGGCCCCTGCGGACAATGAGCTTTCCAAGATCAACGACGTCAAGGAAAAGTTTGCCATAGCGCAATTTGTGGACCTGAAGGATGCCGAAAAGCTATCCAGTCCTTCCTATCAACCTATTGAAGGGGGCATAGAGCTATCCGTGGCAGGCGAACAGCTGGCCACGGGGAAATCCGTGAAACGGCACATCAGATATGAGTTGATTACCATCGATAGTAATTATAAAAGGGGGGCCACGCTTTTCTTTAAGTTTATCACCTCCATATTTAACACCTTCCTAAGGGGCAATGCGGTGGCACGGTCAGCGGGTTCGTATGCCAATCTTAAAAAGGTACAGCCCTTTGATAGCAAGGTAAAAGTTCAGGATCCCGGATATTCGGCGGCCAGTATGGTAGACAATACCCAGTTCGGCGGTAAAAGTTTTGGCAGTCAGGCACAGGCCATGGAATTTGTCAAAAACCAGGTGAGTGCCAATCCTGAATTAGAGGGTGCCTTACATGTGGTTCCCAATCATGAAATAAATACGGCGGCATGAGCGATACGATAGCTACATATACGTTTTTACCCTGGCTGCGGCAGGGGATCTCTAATAAAATTGATCCCGCAAATGCTACCTCCTCCCGCGCTACCATCCCGGTTAAGCTAAAGGTTACGGGGACGGCCTTGGAAGGGGCGGACCTTGAACAAGAAATACTCCGCCATGTTGAACTTTATGGTCCGGGAGATATCATCGGGATCGATAAAAAGGCAATCGTGCGGAACGAACCCCGGGATTGGATTACCAATTTCGAATCCAACTATATGCCCTATGTGGAATTCTATGATGAGGATTTCCCATGGCGCTACAGTCCATCGGTAGTGCAGGCCCATGACAGGTTAACCCCGTGGATGGCCCTCGTGGTATTGCAGGAGGACGAATTTAAGGACGGCACCAACATGATCAATAGACCTTTGAATTTTTTCGAGGCGACCGATGCCGCAGCTACTTTTCCCCCTGCAGATCAGTTATGGGCGTGGGCACATGTACATGCCAACGAATCATTGATAGCCGGAGAGGATAATATAGTCGCCAGCGGTTCCGAGATCGATGGGGTGATAGCCGACCTGAAAAGCCTATTGAACCAAAATCCGGATCTGGCCTATTCCAGGATCGTATGTCCCAGAAAGCTGCAACCCAATACACCCTATCATGCATTTTTGGTACCTTCTTTCGAAAGTGGCCGTTTGGCGGGACTGGGATTGGATCCACAGCAGACCCCGAATGTAGAAGCTTCGGCATGGGAGGCTTACGCTGGAAGGGCAGATGCTAGCTTGTACCCCTATTACCACAGATGGTATTTCAGGACAGGTACGGTCGGCGATTTTGAATATTTGGTAAGGCTTTTGGAGCCGAAGCCTGTGGATAGTCGCGTGGGTAGGCGGCCTATGGATGTTCAGAAACCCGGGGTGAACGTGAGCGGCATTACCGACCCCGACCTGGGGGGCATTCTGAAACTGGGAGGGGCCTTGAAAATTCCGTACGAAACATTGGGGGAAGATGACAAAGAGGATGTGGACAAATATGAGGAGTGGGACCAGCATCCCTACCCTCATCCCTTCCAGCAAGACTTGGCAAGTTTTATCAACTTGGCCGATGATTACGATGCCCAATCGGCCGAGCAGGCGAACGAGGACTCCGGTCTGGGCCTTGATCCCCAAAACAACCCAGATGATAAAGATCCCTTGATAACCGCCCCCTTATATGGCCGTTGGCATGCTCTGGTACAACGCTTGCTGAAAGAGAGGGATGGCGATAATATCTCCCCGAACGACAATTGGGTACACGAACTGAACCTGGATCCACGATATCGGGTAGCAGCGGGTTTTGGCACCCATGTGGTACAGGAAAACCAGGAAAATTATATGATGGCCGCCTGGAAACAGGTGGGGGATATTTTGGAAGCCAATAGAAAAATCCGCCTGGCGCAGCTGGCCAAGGAAACCTCATGGATCTGGTACGACAAGCACCTCAGGCCGATGGTGACGGCCAACCCCGAAAAGGCCTTCTTCATTACCCGCCCCGTACAGAAAAGGGTCATCGCCAACGGAATAACGGTACAACACACTTTAAAGCAGAGCAAGGTGCCCCTGGTAATAACCTCTACCGCCCTGCGCAGGGTGATGCGTCCCGGAAGTAGGCTGATGAAATTGCTTCCTTTCGACGGGGCCCTTACCCCTTACCAGCTTGTGGAGCGGATCAATAAAGGGGAGGTGTTCCCCGCCCCTCCCAAAACGGCACCGGCCGACCTGCCCACCATCGAAGATGTAGCGGAAGATGCAAAGCCCGACAATATCCCTCCTTTTGTGGAAAATGCCATCCAGAACTATCCGTGGCTAAAATGGGTCTTCCTTCTTTTGGCCGTACTGATCTTACTGCTTCTCCTTATTTTTCCCCCGGCAGGAATCCTCATGGCCATCGGAGGCATGGCCTTGGTGGTTTTGGCCTATCTGTTCTATCAGTTTGGTCGATGGGAAAAACAACTCGATAGCGCCGAAGCTATTAAGGAAGAAAATATAAAGCCGGAGGCGGTCGATGATTTACCTAATAGTCCCGACTTCAAGATTACCCCGATAGATTCCGGTTTCACCCCTAGCTTTGGCGGAACGGACAGTTTGGAAGCGGTCAATTTTAAGACCGCACTTAAAGATTCCTTTAACCTGGTCGATAAAAGTAGGAATATAGGCCAGGTAGTAACCCAACCTGCCCTGGATTTGCCCATGCTGGTCAATACCACCTTTTCGATTATCAATCCGGAACTTACCATCCCCAAAATGATTTTTAATGCGGTGTTGATCCCGGCACGGATCCGGTTGCAACTGGTCGAAAAATTTGTGGAGGCCATGGCCTATCCCGAGTTTGATATTCCTATGTACGAGCCATTGAAAAATATCTCTGCGGAATTGTTCCTACCCAATATCAATTTTATCTCCCAAAACAGTATTTCCCTCTTGGAGACCAATCAGAAGTTTATTGAAGCCTACATGGTGGGGCTGAACCATGAATTCGCAAGGGAGCTGCTATGGAGGGAGTATCCTACCGATCAGCGGGGGAGCTATTTCAGGCAGTTTTGGGACGTCTCCGGATGTATGCCGGAGGATACGGGCTTGACCGAAGAAGAACTCAAGGAGAAAATGCGCGACATACCGCCCTTGCACCGATGGTCTAAATTTTCCGATCTAGGCGATCATGACTACAGAGAGGAAGCGGGTGACAAAGAGGAAGAATTGGTATTGGTCATTCGGGGGGAGCTTTTAAAAAAGTATCCGAATGCCATTATCTATGCCCATAGGGCGGAATGGCAATTGGACGATGAGGGCAACATAAATTCCAAGGTAGAACGCGTTTTGACGGAACTAAGCGCCGGGGAGGAGGGCAATCCGCCCAAAGACAAGGTTAAAACGCCCCTGTACGAGGCCAAGGTAGATCCGGATATTACTTTTTTCGGTTTCGACTTGAAGGTAGAGGAGGCCCGTGGAGAAAATGGTGATGATCCCGACGACGATCCGGGATGGTTCTTTGTCATCAAGGAGCGGCCAGGGGAACCCCGTTTTGGGCTTGATTTGGAGCCTGCGGATGAGGAGCCCATCGATGTCTGGAACGACCTTTCATGGGAACGGGTGCAGCCTGCCGGCAACTTTCTTGAAATTACGAACACCACGGAGACCATTCCGATAGCTGACATTGATCCCGCGAGTGAAGAGGAAAAGGCAGCACAGAATCCCGAGGATAAAAATATCGTTTGGAGTAAGGACATGAACGCCGCCGAGTTGGCGTATATCCTCTACCAAGTACCGGTAATGGTAGCCGTGCACGCCTCGGAAATGCTACCGAAACAAACAACAACCTAAAGCTGTAAAGATGCCAGATTTTAACGATATAAGAGAGCAGTTGAACGCAGCCCAAAAAGCCCGTGACGAGGCCAAACAGCAGCTATTCCTCAAAAAGGAAGGACTAAAAAAGATCCAAAGGGAAAAGCAGCGGCTGCAACGCGGCTTTGATTCGGGTCGTACCAACGACAACCAGGCAAAACAACTTTTGGAACGCCAGGAGAAAAAGGCGAAGGAAGAAGCCAGGGAATGGCAGAATACATGGGAAGAACAGCGTTTGGCGGCCGATGATATCCTTGCCCAATACCGACCTTTTTCGGATCCGCGGGAATTTATCGACCGTCTTAGCGACGATTATCCGTTTCTACTGATGCCGGTTCGTATGGAAACCCGTTTTAAAAAGTCGTCCGATGGCGATTTGGAAATCGACCAGCTATGGCTCCGCATTTATCCCGACGATTGCGCCATTGATTCCTTTGAAGCCGTGTTATCGGAAAGCGAGGTAAAAAGCGCACAGAAATACTGGCATGGCATTTGGCGGGCAGGCGGGAGGGAGGCAATGGAACGCACGGCATGGAGGGCCTTGGTAGCCACTTACGGATCGGGGCGGGCACGCTACATTACAGAGCAATATTTTCCCATTAATGCAGCAGATCGGCCACAGAATGTAGGGGAAGCCGATTTTTTCCTAAGTATTTCCGTGGAGGAACTTCCACCGACCAACGAGCAGGCCATCCTAACCAACTTTTGGACGGCTTATTGGTTAGCGGGAACGAGTAAAGAGGATCAAGAAACGGCCTACCAGGTTTTGGAAAACGAGGTCGGCGAAGAGAAAGCATCCGACATCCTTACCCGTCAAAAGCCCATTAATCTTGAGGACACCGCCCGGCTATCGGAAGAGGGAATCAATGTCTCGGTAATCTTTATCCAATTTCCCAAGGAGGAAGATGTGGAGACCAAGGAACAATCATGGTCGCAGGCACCAAGAACCAATGTAATGCCTGACAGGTTTGTGGTTACCGGTTACAACGTGGCCAGCCATACCAACAATGATATTGCTTTTCAGGTGATCGGCAATCCCATACCCTCTCCCTTGATCATGGGGCCCGATCCCTCCCTGGAAGGGGATGGGCAGATCCAGCAGGAAAATGGCAATCTAAAAGTGAACGACGACCTCAAATGGATGGTAGATTTTGACGAGGCCGTTGCCAAGGGTCTGGGGTTTAGGATCGACCTGAACCAGACACAGGCCAGTCGGGGGTTTGATCGTATTATTGCCCTTGGGGTCAAGCTGAGTGCAGATGAGAAAGCAGGAACGGAGTTGTTGGAAACCCTCTTCCAAAATCATGGGAACAGCAAAAAAGGTTTGGGCATCCTCCCACAAGGGACTCCCACCAACAATACCGAGGACGAGGGATCGGCCCACAATTTTATCGATGACGCCGATGTAAGTTTCGATCACCTGAAGCAGGAAGAACAATTTTCGATCGAGCACGACTGGCTCAAAAAGAAAGATGGGCAATGGCTTTCGGAATGGCTTGGGGTGGACTATAGTACCTTCCAAAAGACCTACAATGCCGCGCTTACCGACCAGGGCGACGCCAAGGCCATGAACATAGCCTTGTTTCCGGCAACGATGGGTTATATGATGGAGACCATGATGCAAGAGGTGTTCAGCGCAGACGATATGGAGAAGACCCGTTGGTTCATGAATAATTTTGTGAGCGGAAGAGGACCTATCCCCGCCATTAAAATCGGGAACCAGCCGTATGGTATCCTTCCCGCAACCACTTTTTCCCGTCTGGGTTGGTTAAAAGATAGACGTTTTATAAGACCCGAAGGGGTGCCTTGGGAAAAAGACAATGAGGCGTTTCTGCGCAAAATGTATCAGATCCTTCAAAAGATGGATTCCGACTGGTCCACTTTAATGGATAGGGTTGCTTACGTCGGAAAAGATGGCGAGGATCCCCATCAGTTGCTTTTGGATATTGTCGGACTCCATCCCAATTCGGTGGAATACTACCAGCGCTATGCCGAAAGCTACGAGGCGCTCATCAACCGATTTAAGCTTTCGGGCGGATTAGCTTTTCTCATCGGGCTTATAGTGGCGGGCGGTTATGTAAAAACCGGAATGGATTTACTGAAGGATTTTGGCTATCAGGGCGATGAAACGCCGGACATCCTGAAGAAATTTTTCCTAAAAAGTGAAAATAAGCTGTATCGGGACCTTATCGATGACCGAAAATTATCCGAAACCGAACCCATCAGGAAATATACGCCAAGCCCCGATGCCAAAAATTATATCGAATGGCTCATAGAAGCGGCGAATACCTCCCATGATACGCTGCGGAAGCAGCAAGGCTTTTTGGACGATAAGATTCCGTCCGCCCTGCTGTACCTAATGCTGAAGCATTCCCTTGACATGGGGTATATCAACTTAAGCCTTGACTTGAGCCTAAAGGCGAACCGGATTTCCCCATCGGAATTCAGGGCCGCAAAAATAGACCCACCATTTTTGCATGTACAGACCGAGGTTGAGCAAACAGAGAGCAAATGGAAATACCTTTACCAGACCGATGAGGTCATTACCGGTACCCAGAACCTCACCTTGGGAGATTACATTCCCACCGTGCTCGATACCGAACTGAAAACGGCCTATCTCAGGGAACAATTAATTGCTTTGGAACACCTCGCCCAGTCACCGACGGCCAAGTTGGAGCGTGTCTTTACGGAGCACATCGATCTCTGTACCTATCGTCTGGACGCTTGGAAGAACGGATTGATGAACTATCAGTTGGCCGCCATGCGATTCAAGGAGGATATTGATTCCGAAACCCCGTTCCAGAAAGGGACGTATTTGGGAGCGTATGGCTGGTTGGAACAGGTGCGGCCCGAAAACAAGGTTTTTGAACCCAAGAATCTGGAAGATCCCGAGCTGCAAGAACATTTCAACAATCCTGAAGAACCGCAGTTAATGACCGATGCCACCAATGGTGGGTTCATTACGGCCCCGTCACTCAACCATGCGGTTACCGCCGCTATCCTAAGAAACGCCTATATGTCGGATGACCACCCCGAGACCTTTGAAATTAATCTGTCTTCGGAAAGGGTTCGAAAAGCATTGTCACTGATCGAAGGCATCAGGGCGGGGCAAAGTTTATCGGCTTTGCTGGGATATTATTTGGAACGGGAACTGCACGACCAAAATGCAAGCCTCACCCTGATCGATTTCCATATCCACAAACTACGAAAAGCCTTTCCGTTCACGGCGGATAAACTCAAGGATACCAAAACTGAGGATACCGATGCCATTGAGGCCATCGAGGCCAGCAATGTGGTAGACGGCCTTGATCTGATCAACCATATCAAGGAGACGGGCGAAGCCACCTATCCTTTCGGAAAAGAAAATATTTTAAAGACGACGGGCCCCGACGCCCCTTCCCAAGGTATTATAGAGGCAATAAATGAACAGGTGCAAAATATCACCAATTTAAACGATGCGGTGGCGGACGTTGCCATGGCAGAAAGTGTACATCAGGTGGTATTGGGCAACTATGACCGGGCCGCCGCTACCATGGAGACCTATAGCAAGGGTAATTTTCCCCCTATCCCGGAGGTAGTTCAGACCCCGCGTAGCGGAATCAATCTTACCCACCGTTTTGGACTTCAATTGGAAATTGGGATCGACCCCGAGGTTTCACCCAATACTATGCCCGTAACACCCCGATCCAAAGGCGAACCCGCTATCAATAGTTGGCTGAATTCCGTACTGCCGGCTGAGGACAAGGTGGTGGCCTTGGTCAGTTACTTTGATCATTCTTCGGATACGGAAAAGGAGGTGAAGGTCTCCCAAAAAAACCTCAATTTGCAACCTATTGACATGCTGTATCTGGTCAATACCGATAACGATCAGGCCATGACCGCTTTGGATGACCATATCGTAAAGCATATACAGGATACTTTTAGCCCGAGGCCCGATGCGGAAATAAAAATCAAATACACCGAACGTATTCCCGGAGGCACGGATACCATCAGCTTCTTTGAACTGGCCGCACAGCTGCAAAGTCTTCGCAGTTTACTACTGCGCAGCCGTCCCCTGGAACCTATGGACGTCTCTTTGCCCACGGAATCCAAGTCGGCCGACAATGAGACCTTCTTCCTTGACGATACAAGGATCAGCGTGGCCAAGCAGGATATAGAGACGATAAGAACCGATATAGGTACTTACCTTGGAAGCCTATCGCCCTTGGTAGCGGATCCGGAGGCCAACCGACCCCAGATCTTATCCGATATCGATACCTTCATCTCGGACCTAACGGATATTCTTTTCCGATTGAGTAGGTACGGCCTGCCCCAAACAGGTATCGGCTTTGCCTATGATAGAAGGCGGGTATTGTACAAGGCGGTGGTTGAAAAGATAGAAGACATGATCACCCGTTGGGAGCAAAAGTTGACGGATTTTGGAACCGCTTTAACGGACTACGATAATTTAGATCCGACCACCCCGGATGAAAAACGTTTGGAACTATTGTATAGTGCGGAACGTCTCGTGACCACCGTTCCGGAATCACCACGACCCACTGATTTGGTGCTGTTTCGGAACCAAGTGCAGGATAAAGGAGATGATTTTGAAGCTAAAAAACTCGCGTTTACGGCCATCCTGAACGCCAATCATGCCCAATTGGCCGATTTGCTTAACGCGGTTACGGGAGAATTACCAACCGACGATTTTGATGTGGATCCCTTGAGCCTGTCCGATCAAGAAGACCGGATTTTATTGTTCGCCGGAGAGCTAAAAACCTATGCGGAACTGGTAGATGCCGACTTGGACAAAAGAACCGAAAAAGCACAGGCTCTCGTAGACGAGGCGGCCGCCCTTGTCGCAAGTAAGAAAAAGGTAGAGCTGCTGCAGACCGCCGGAAAACAATTGTTCGGGGAGGATTTTAAAATGCTGCCCGAATTTGAACTTCCGCAAAAACAGGCCGATGAATGGGGCAATTCCTTTGACGATACCGATCAATTGTTAGATTATCTGCAGCACACCAAAAATGTGGACTTTCCGGTAGACGAATGGCGGTATGGCGTAGCCCGGGTACGCGAAAAAGTGCAGCATTGGGAAAATGTGGTCGCCCTGCGGGAAGCTTTTACCACCAACAGCCTGGAAATACACCCGGTGCAGCTTCCCTATACGGAAAACGACCATTGGTTGGCCTTGGACTATCCCGAAACCCATGAGATCCTAAACGATAAGATAC
The DNA here is from genome assembly GCA_963734985.1 of uncultured Flavobacteriaceae bacterium. Lineage (GTDB taxonomy): Bacteria > Bacteroidota > Bacteroidia > Flavobacteriales > Flavobacteriaceae > Pricia. The sequence continues at coordinate 362,280 of CAVTJB010000001.1, read as the reverse complement.
TGTACACCGCCCATTATGCCACCCCATTTGATAAGACCCAAAGGCAGTGTGGGCTGTTGTTGGATGAGTGGACCGAGGTCATTCCGTCGAAGACGGAGGATGTGGGCGTCACCTTTCATTACGATCGGCCCAATTCCGAGCCGCCACAGGTCATGTTGATGGCCATGACGCCCCAATTTACGGGCGAATGGCAGTGGAACGATTTGATGGATATCGTAAATGAAACTTTGGACCTAGCCAAAAAACGGGCCCTGGAACCTGAACAGATAGACCGAACGGCCTATGCCCGGTTTTTACCGGCCACGGTATCGGCCACTACGGTGCATCCTATCACGGCATCGCTCAATTATTCCTTTAATAATTTGATATATAACGCTCTAGACCCAAACGATAATGAATAACTACGTAGCCGTAAATAATATTACCCAGGTGATGCAACAAAAATTGTTGCCGACGATTAGCCTTTGGAACAGGTTGGAAGCGAGGCCCCGCGCCGATGATTTTGACAGGGCCTTAAAGGCCGAGGTACGCGATCCCCTATGGATGCTGACCAAACAATGGCAGTTGGGCGAGTTCAGGGGCGATGATGCCGGCTCTCCCGCCTTTGCCAAAATACAGATGGCCACCACAAGGTTGACCAAGTACCAGGCCGACAGCATGCCGGTACAGGCTTATGAGGAGGAAGTACCCTTGGAGGCCAAGGTTGAACAGAAGAAAGTACCCTTCAAGCTCGGAACCCAGGATATTTCCTTGGATATCCGCCTCATCATGGGCAGGCATTGGCTGAAGTTGATCAAAGCGGATTTCCCTGCAGGCCTTCGCGGGGAGTACATTGGGTTATATTCTTTTTCGCTTCCCGATCCGGAGGATAAAAATTCGGCCCTTATCACCGCCCATAGGGAAGCCTGGCAACAGTTTGCCGCAGTAGCGGAACGGAGTATGGACGGTTATGCGTTATATACGCATCTTAAGGAAGGCAACACAGCCTCCGAAGGGACTACGAGGGCCGGCGATACCGATTTGGATGCGGTGGGGGACAAGTTTACGGCCTGGTTCGCGAATTTCTTTCTTCAGCCGGAGGATGAAAATGACAACGCCTGGTTACCACCACGTCTGGAATATCAGTTCGCCGTGTCGGCCCCTGATGAAAACGGGGAAAAGGTTATGGTCGGTGATGAATACTATCAGGGCCATTTGGATTGGTATAATTTAGATATCGACCGGCAAAAAGAGACCTTGGAAACCCCTCCTGAGGTAGTGCTCCCTCCCGATCCGAGAACCCGGGAGACCAACTCGTTTTTCCCGGTTACCATTGCCTTTGATGGGATGCCCCATACCAGATGGTGGCGCTTTGAAGACGGGCAGACCAATTTTGGGGATATTAATCCGGATACCACCGATCTCAACAAGCTGTTATTTATTGAATTTGGCCTTATCTATGCCAACGATTGGTTTTTGGTGCCCTTTACCCTTCCCGCGGGCAGTATTGCCGAGGTAAAGGGCCTGTCGGTAACCAACGTCTTTGGCGAGAAGACTTGGGTCGAGCCGGCCGGAAAGGGATTGGACGATGCTTGGCAACGATGGAATATGTATTCGCTAAATACTAAAGGGAAACAGCGGGAACCGGCGGATAACAGCCTGTTGATTCTTCCGACGGTGGAAAAAATCATGGAAGGGAAACCCATGGAAGAAATTTTGTTTATCCGGGATGAAATTGCCAATATGGTATGGGCCATCGAAAAGAAGATTCCCTTGGCATCGGGTACAGGAAAGCAAGGGGGGGAAGCCGCCTACGAACTCCACAAATTTTACCAGAAAATATTGGACCAAGAGATTGGGGACGGGGTTATAATTCCCGAGGATATCGAATTCAAGGCCAATATCCGATATCAAATTATGAATACGGTGCCGGAGAATTGGATTCCCTTCATTCCGGTCCATGTACCCGGCAGCACCCGGGAAATTCAACTACAGCGGGCTTCCATGCCGCGAATTTTGGAGAACGACGCCCCGGGCAGTGCCCAAAAGATAAAACCACGGACGCAATTGGTCCGAGAAGGATTGGATGAAAGTCCCGTAGCGGCCTATTTTATTTATGAAGAGGAAATTCCTAGGGCCGGTATCCGGGCCTATCAAAGCTTTCAAAGAACAAGATGGTACCATGGAAAAGTAGTAAACTGGTTCGGGGCCAGAAAACAGACCGGTAGGGGAGAAGGGCATAGCGGGCTGGCTTTTGATCAGCTTATAGCTACGAACGAGAGAAAATAACGAGGGCGGTTAACCTAAAACGGAAATCCTGGGTTTGTTGATGATTTTTTCTGATTTCCAGGCAATTTTTGGTAAACCTTGCGAGCTACGTAGGTAAACTCCAGGGATAAAAAACTGAAAAATGGCGAACCACTCGATATTGGCGTAGGGAAGAGGCCCTAATCTAATTTTAGACGCTTCCCCACGGGAATTAAATCTATGGGTTTATTATGCAACGTTTTCACTGCTATGGTAGGTCGTATATAGGTCATGTGTCAGCTAAATTTCCTCTTTATTTTTTGAACCATTTTTGCGTAATTTTTAAAAGTTCCCCAACCTTCGGCCTTTAATTAAAATGTTGATGGCCGGTTTTTCCATAGTTTTAAAATGTTTCATTAACATAGGATATAGGTAAGATAATTCCTGGAACCCAGAACTTGGCTTTCTTGAACTTAGGGACAAGGCGTTCAAGCTTTTCATTTTCGCATGAAGCAGAGGGAAAATTAGCTCCGGCACTGGCATTTTATGTACTGGAAGAGACATTTCCAACTTCAAAAGTCACATTTCGTCTTGGTCAGGGGCATAGTGGACGAAAATTGTATGGAATCATAGCTCTTAAAGGCGGTGCCTTCTTCGTTTAGTGCCCCATACCCCTCGATGAGTTTTCCTTCCTTGATCTGAAAGGCCACTTCCCTGGTACTTTCCTTGCCCTCCGACCTAAAGGTATAGGTGCCAATTAGCCTTTCCTCCGTTACTGTTCCTTCGAAAGTACCGGTGTTTTTGTCCTTTCCATCCAATTGATACATCAAATTTCCGGAAACCGGGTCGGTGGTTTTTTCAACCTGGAACAAAATGATATTGTTGTTTTTGTCATATCGGTAACATCCCTTTTCTAGTTTTGGAGCTTCAATTTGGGTTTGCATTACCTCTATTTGATTCTGGGATTCCGATTTTTTCTCCTTGCAATTCCAGAGAAGGGTAGTGACCATCGCGATAAGAATCCACTTTCTCATAAGCATCGTAGTTAGATCAATCCATTTTTTTAAACCGCAACACGGGTACGTCGCCGAACAAAAGCTGGAGTTTCCCATTGGCGTCAAAGCGGTACCCGTCCACTTTTTGCATCATGTTCAAAAATTGTCCTTCCCCTTCGCCACAGAACATCGTGGTGGTCGGTGCCGGCTCCCCAAAGGAGATGTGGTTCGCAGTAAGTGTGTAAGGGGCCGCATATCCATTACAACCGGCGTTTCCCGAGACCTGATTTGTTCCTTTATCGAACGAAATTTCAGGTTTCCTATCGGGAAAAAGACCCTCAAAAGCGATCCGTGGCCCCGACATGTAATCCAATTCCCAAACGGGGCCATATAGCTGTTTGCTTGGGTTACTTTTCGTTGAACCGCATGAGTTCATCAATAAGGTTACGATGGAAAACAGGATAAGAATATTCTTTCGCATAGGCGTAAAATTAGTTCTTAATTTCAATATTTTGAGGCCCCAATGAGCATTCCCGAGCATCGACGGATTAACCTGAAATACCATCGGAGTGGTCTTAAGTTAAAATCCATTCCTATCTTTGGATTAAATCCCTATATCATTACCTGAAATTGAAATAGGTTAAAGATGGAAAGCGAAACAATACACCTGACCTTGCCCATAAAAATTTCGTACGAGGTCATGCGACAACTTATGGATAGCAAGCTTATCGGAAAGGAAATCGGTACAGGTAAGCGCAAACAGGGCAGGATAACGGGCACAAGTCTAAAAGGAAGTTTTTTGCCGGAATATGATGTGGTGCTGGGTCTTAAGATGCGTATTATACGAAAAATTTTAGTAACCAAAGAAGTAGAATTATTTATACACGTCTCCCTAACCTACGAACCCGATACGGGAATACTTTCGGTGAGTACTTTTAAAATAGATGCCAAAAGCAAGAACTTTTTGTTGGCCAAAGCCTTGGAAATACTCGCCAATCGGATTTATTACCGCAGAGTTCTGGATAAGGCCCGCTTCAATTTAATCGAGCTCATCGGTCCGCATATCCGTCGGCTAAATGACAGGATAGAACCGGGCATGCCTATGACAGAAGGTATGATGCTCTACGGAAACCTGGCAGACATAACCATTACAAAAATAGAACCTCGTTCTGATTATGTTTTGGTCCATGCCCTTTTTAAAGGCGCCCTGGGGCTGGATATTCAGAAAATTCCGGATACGGAGTTTGAATCCTAACGATTTTAGAAGAATGGGACTTGCTTTCTGCTTGGATTTCATTCCCGCTAAATCTGCCATTAAAATCGCCCTATTCTCCTCCATCTTCAAAGCAATAATCTTGGCAAAAAGGTGCGGAAGTGGGCAAATGCTTATGCACCAACAATCTTTCCAAGGTTCTACTTCATTAGGGGCAACGCCAATGAATGCTGCCCAGCAGCTTTCATTACGTTCAGCAGTTCTCCTACTTTTGTATACCGGTAATTTAAATCCCGTAAACCCAAACCACACCTGTAGGTGTGGCTTCTGCGCTCAACTGTGGAGCCGGAGGGACTAGAACCTATCTCTCAAAACGCCTATATATAGGGGCTTCCAGAGCTTCTTCGAAATTTTATGCTCACCGAATAGGTGACTTTACTCCTTTCACGCTATTTAAAATGAAAGCATAGCTTAATTGTCTAAATAATTAATACCCCAATCCGAAGCACGAGAAAAAAAATGCACCCTCATAGCCATATTTGTCCCGTAGCTCCACATTTAAATAAACGATATGCACGTGTAAAAGTGCCATTGCCTTTAACGGGTAAGGCTACATTTTTAGGGAAGGCTACAGGTCTTTTAGCGATATTCTATTTTGATGGAAAATATTATTATTCATCGCATTTATCAAATATTAAGGCCCCATGTACATTCGCGTCGTACACCGGGGAACCGGCATTGGGACCGAATTGCCTTGATTCTATTGAGTTTGGATTGTCACTGTCAAGGTCATAAGTATGTACTGCAAAATAACTGTAATCCACAGGTACCGTTATGTGGTACTGGTTAAACTGACTCCAAGTGTATCGCTCAACCGTTCTATAACCGTCCACAGTAACGGTAAAATAATCCACGCATAGGTCCATATCGGGATAATAAACACCGTTATCTTCTGTATATCCCCCTTTGTCCTCTTCCCCTGTAATGTAGATGGGTATGGTCTGTAGTCGCCCCGTGTTAATTCCAGACCCCAATTCACCGGGTATTGGCAGATTTTCGGGAATGTTACAGAACGCCGTACCCTCTATAGTTGTCTCGGTGTCAGTAATAGCTAGTGAAACAGGAAGAATAAGGTCTGCCCATTCGGCTATTTGAGTCTGCCCGCTATCAGGTATATCGCCTTCCACGTAGTCGCGGACTTCATTATCTTCCTGTGTAGGTATGGCGTACAATGTATCTAGTTGAGCGGACATAAGGTATGTATATCTCAATTCATAATTTCCAATTGGAAGTGAATCGGGTTCTGAAACATAGTATCCATTAACTTCTGTTACCGGGCTTTCTCTTGTAAAATGTTGCCCTTGTGAATTTATAAGATCGAAGTGAATCAATGCTGGCGTTCCTTGCTTACAAGTAGGGATTTTATTTGTTTCTCCTGGTATCTGCCCCGAAAAATTGAAAGCCCCCAATTCAATATCAGGTATTTCCTCGATAGGCGCGATACTGTCGCTAGAAGTCTCCTCCACTATTCCGGGTGCTGCGGTTTCCTCGGTTGGCATGGTTTCCGGTCCTACTACCGATTCCGAAAAATTCTTTTCTACTTCCTCGCTGCTGCAGGCCAATACCAGGAGGCTTGCCATTGATAAGATTATTTTTTTCATTGTGTTTCCCTTTTAGTTTAATAAGTATTTGTGATGTATTAAAAATTATAGAGGTCAGTAGATAAGTTCATATCTTTAAAGTCAATAAAAATAGGAAATCCATGGATATTTTTAAAGGTCAAAACCTTCTAGAGTTCTCCGATCGGTTCAAAACGGACCTGGATTGCAAGGAATATCTCTCGGGCATCAAGTGGAAGGGTGGTTTCGAATGTGTCAAATGCGACCACGGCGCGTCCCAGGTACGAAAGGATTTTTCCAGGACCTGCAATGTCTGTGGGCATACGGAATCGGCCACGGCCAATACTCTGTTCCACAAGGTCAAGTTCGGGGTGCGCAAGGCTTTTTTCATCTGTTTCGAGATGGCCACCAGTACCAAGAGCCTTTCGGCCAGTTACATGGGCGTGCGCTATGGGGTGACCGAAAAGACCGCCCGTCTGTTCATGCTAAAGGTCAGGGAGGCGATGGAGTCCGGCGGGAGCCACCCGATGGACGGCACGGTGCACGTGGACGAGTTCGTGCTGGGCGGACATGAAAAGGGAAAGATCGGGCGCAGCTACGATGCCAAGAAAAAGAAGGCTGTCACGGCGGTACAGCTTACCCCTGAGGGCAAGGTCAGGCGCATGTACGCCATGCGCATAGAGGACTTCTCGGCAAGGTCGCTACAGTATATCTTCATCAACAATATCAGCCGTGAGGCGAAGGTCACCACCGATGGATGGAAAGGTTACCGCCCCATAGCGAAAGCCTATGATATAGACCAGGTAGAAAGCAAGAACGGGGCGAACTTCAAGGCCTTGCACACAATGATACACCAGATCAAGTCGTGGATCCGGACGACCTACTCCTGGGTAAGCGACTTTAACATAAACAGATATTTCAACGAGTTCTGCTTTAGGATAAACCGTTCCCAAGGCAAGGCGACCATATTCAACAACCTGATTACCAAAATGGTCGGTTCGGACAAAGTATACCAGAAACAAATTATATGCAGTTAACTACTGATCTCTAAAAAATTAAATACGAATGTGAAGAACTCTCTATGAATAGTGCATTTTGTAAAGAGTTTATGCTTTATTTGGACTTTACTTTAGGTGTTTGGGAAAGTCCATCATGCCTCCGAGGACTCTAACCATGAATATTTCTTTTTGGTCGATATAGTAGAAGATTACATGTGATTTGTATCTATACCGCAGTAGCATTTGATTTTTGACGGCAACATATCTTCTACCTAACTCTGGATTATCGGCCAGTTCTTCCAATGCTTGCTTTAAGCCATGAGCATATTTTAAAGATTGGCGTTCTCCCAATTCTTTGATGGTGTACTTGGCGATGGACTTAATATCGCTCTTTGCCCTTGCACTGATTACATACCTAGTTTTGGGCATTGTGCTCTTTTATTGCTTCTTCCCAAATACTATCTATAGTAGCGTCGGTTGGTCCGCTCTCCATTCCTTCGATTAACGCCTCGTTTAAATCCACTATACGCTTTCTTCGCTCTTGGTCTTTTCGAATAATATCTCGGACATATTCGCTGTCGTTAGTGTAAAAACCCTGTTCAATGAGGCTTTTTACATAAGCCTCCTGTTGTTCCGTAAATGTGATAGATTTCCTAATTACCGCCATAATGAACCAATATTATTAATAATGATGCAATTTAGAAATAAAGTTTTGAACTTTAGAACATTGGGCCAGAGCATTGCATGGGTTTTGAAACGGTACAGTTACTGAGAGCTTATAGCACGTTCTTTGGCAGGACTAATTCAGAAACACGGCCTTAAAACAATATTTTTTGGTGTCAGGGTTATAGCCCGTATAAGCCATTTTTGCATTTTCGCCTTGTATTATTTTCTGTCACGCTAAAAAGTGGGTACTTATACGTATAAAAGGAATCGTTTATAGCTAATGTGACTTTAAGACCATTTTTTATTCCTTCGTCTTTGTGTACGGCCGCACCATGATGTGTGCCAAATTCAACAATTTATCCGATCTCCTTACAATTTATCTCCGGAGCCAACAGCATTTTTATTCTCTGATACATACCTTTTTGCTAGCTGGATTGCATCCTCCGAGTTATATGAAATCTTAAAGCTTTCTTTTATAATCTCTTCGTAAATATTTAATAGCCTTTTCTCCAATTCCGTTAGGCCCTCTCAATTTTTAAGCTCCTTTTTAACCCCTTTTCCCTTAATTTTTTGAGTATTTGCACCTGTTCTTGGTTAAGTTGTTCAATGCGTACCAATTGGGTATTCTCCTTACCTAAAGAATCATTTATATATGTAGAAATAAAGTTCCCAATTATAGTAGTTAATATCGTGCCTATTGCAACGCCTATGGGGAGATAAGAACCTTTACTCAATTTTTTCAACACGCTTTAATGTTTTAAAGTTGGTCAATCGGTTTTTTTTAAGAAGTTAATAAAATTGGATTTAGTGATGTCCGAAATTGTTGAAAATTACTGGAAGGCTTTTTTTTTATTTTCCATTTTTCCTAGAAGTTTATTCAATTTGAAATCTCGGATTTTAGAAATCAGAAAACTTCAAAGGTGTTCCAATGACATTACCTTTATTCCATTTACGTATTTTCTCTCGCCGTGGTTGACTGCATCTTTCCAAAGCTATAATCGTTCATTTGAACTTTAGCCGATTTTTATTATAGTCAATAGAGTCCAAATTTATGGCAAATCGGTTCGACTGATATAAACTCTCCAAGAGAATTTCGCAGGTTTAAAAAGGGCAAATTTATGTTGTTTTAAATCCAGAAATTTCCTATCTTACCTGTTCATTTAGAACTTCCCTCATCTAAATCCAAATCCACTCTTCTGGGTTAGATTACTGAATTAATCACATAATTTCTAAATTATGAAAAATTCTTCCGAAAAAGAACATGTCCTAGAGTTTCTTAGACGCAATGTTATAGGCAAAAATGTAATTGCAGACCCAGTGACTACCCAAATCGATAACGGTCGCATAGTTGCCGCTTACGAAGAGGATGTAGTTTACAGTAACCTAAAGGAAACTGCGCAAGGCTTTTCCTTTGACTTGACGACCCTGGCCAGGGGTACCCGCTATTTGAAGGGTAAAAGATTATTGGCGGAAGGGACCATGAACGCGGTTAGGGTCATACGTTATGAGATTACGCAGCGGCTAAGCTCCGGTAATCTGGTGGGGCATGCCCGTTTTATATCCTCCACCAATGATGAACCGGACCCGTTCGCAGGGACTATTTTTTTAGTTCAATTGAAATTGAGGGATGGGAAATTGCACGTTGAGGAGAAGCACGTGGGTTATGCCGATGAAATGTCGGCCGAAGGGAAATTTGTTCCCATTGCGACCGATGGGAAATATCAATACGCTGTCGAAGAGGGCCGCTTGGTGGTGAAATATCAGCAAGAAACTTTCCATGTCGATCCTGATTCTTTTAAACGTACACCCACGGGAGACAAATTTCCTGTACAGACAAGTTGTGAAATATCCTTTCCGGCTGAATTGGATTTGGCCTAGTTCTTCGGCCGCGAACAACTTCATGCCTGCTAAGAATATTAGGACGGACCAAGCATAAATTCCCCTATCAGGGGATTGTCCTGGTCATTTGTATTGCACAGTCGGGCGAGGAGTGTATTGGATGCCCCTCCGCCAAGAGCGCAACAATGTAGATCAAAATACTCAGCTGCCAGATAAAAGGTCTGAAACAGACCACCGACTTCTTTTAGGACCAAGCTGTAGGCGAGATTACCGTAGGCAGCACTCTGATCTGCAAAACGGCTGGTTATCAACAATACCATGGGGGGATTCTCAGAACCACCGCTGTGTCCTGCGGCCTCAAAAAAGGGTTGAAAGTCGGCATAATTTTCAGTTATCGGATGCAGCATGTGAAAATCCGGTATGTATTTGTACAGGCCTGCAGCAAGTCCTTCCACCGCATTTTTGGCAATTACGACAAAGAGCTCCAACGAATATATTCCTCCCCCACTTGGATATCGTCTGGATATTGTGTTATTTGGGACGTTGCGTTTCAAAGTGCCTCGGTTCTTTGCACTTATCCAAAGAAAACCGGAAAAAGTCTCCATGGAAATAGAACGATTCGACCAGGTCCGTTCCGATCGTCTGGCTTCAAGTACATCCGTAAATTCCCGTCCCTTTTTGGCATAACCGGACTGTAGCGAAATCCACTTTGTTTGCTCACGTTCGGGGGAAATGGAAGCTGTTTTTACAGCCGTCTTTTGAAAACCTGGTCTGCGAGATTCCCGATGATAGGCAAGCGCTCTCCAATCCCAGGGGTGATTCGCTTCTACCATGCCCTTGGCCACGGGGATCAATACTTGGGCCTTGATCAAGCTTTCAATATCCCTCCGCACTTTTTCATCGGAATCATTGAAATCACGCATCACATTCTCTATGGTTCGTGGTTGAGCAAACGCATTCGTTAACTGAAGTAGCCCGATATCGGGCGTAGATATTATTGTGCCTGAAGTTAGGGATTCAATTACGACCTGACCATTATGGAATGTGACCACGGTAAAGTTTGAAATAGTCCATTCCATCATCAGCTATTTATATAACAAGGAATCAGTTGAATAGCTTGGACGACGGACAATACGTTCGCGGTCCGCCTCCGAGCCAAACTTTAAATCGATACTTCGGGTCGCTTCGGCCCACAACTCCCCATTGGTCGCCGGGGTCAATTTTTCCACCACATAGGGATGGCTCCATCGTGTGATCGCTCTTTTCCATAAAACGGACAAGGATTCTGTTAAAAGGCTACCTACGGTGCCTTCGTAAATTGGCATGGCCCTGACCTCGCCGTCCGGTTCGACCTGGATAGGGGGAATATCCATTCCCTGTGCCAGAAGTCCGGGATGCAGCTGAAAATTTAGGTTGTCAGTAGTGCAAATCACCACCGAAGGGGGCACTAAGGACTGTAATTCTCCCTCATATTGGCGGAGGAAATGAACCTGTTCATCGCTAAGCACCTCTTGGGCTACGAAGGTAGGCCGCGATGCAAGCCCGGTCGGAATCACTGCACCGAACGAAATAGCCGAAAGTTCTGAAAACCGGGGTACCACTTCCGTACAGAACTGTCTTAGTTGGTGAATATTGCTCTGCATTACCACGAAGTCGATAGCTAGTTGGGGACATTTTTTATCTTTTTGTTTCCTTTTGGCCACTTCTTGGTTCAGTAGTGCCAAGCTGTTCAATGCCCGCTCAAAGGATGCGGCCCGTCCCCGAATACGATTATGCACCCGCGCCGTGGCCCCATCGATACTAACCACCACCGTCGTGCAAAAATCCATAAGCATGGGAAGCATGTCCGCCCTTAGATGCCAACCGCTGGTATATAGTACAATATCCACACCGGCATCCACGAATCTCTCCATTACGGCAAGGATATCCTTTACCACAAGCGGCTCACCACCGGCGAGCACAATGGCTTCAGGGTTCACGGCGATCATCGCATCGGTCACACGAAGAAGGTCTTCCTTTCTTAGTTGTCTTGATGCCCGTCGGCCAGATTCCGAATAGCAATGAGAGCACCGAAGTGGACATGCATAGGTTATATCCCAGACGATGAAACGCGGTGTCGGATACAGGTCTATCAACTTCTTCATTCCCAACAAAATTTTATAATCCTTTTCCCAATGAGCAAACACCATTTGATCATTTTGGGATGATGTTCATCTCGGAAGAAGATCACTTATCAGTTTCGCCCTGGCACGAGAGCCGGTAAAAAGGGGATTAGTGGTCTCGATCTCTGGAATAGTCACCCGGACTGCACAGGCAGGCCGAATGTTCTCTACCGTTAGTTCTGTCACGAGAAACTGCTCATAGGAAGCAGCCCTGACACGTTCCACGATCCATTCCAGCTCTTCCAGTATGTCACGCGAGACCAGCCCTTTTGATTCCTGGAACAAACGAACTGGCCTGTCGTTGGAAAACCAAAATATCTGAGCGGATGGAACCATGGTCCTGGGCCGTTCATGACGCCCGAGACTTCGAGCCTGAAGGGAATAATCTTCGCGTCCTCCGGCAATGACCCCGGCCTTTGTTTGAGCCGCTTCCAACAAGGCCATGGTAATCGCAACTTCGGGATCGGGGTGACAGGCAAACCCGTCCGAGGCAGTGCTGGTTATCGCGGCAAAGGGATCTTCAAAGACCCGAACATAAAAGGTGGGAACCGCAATTTCGGAAGTCACGTCCAAGATACGGATACACATTCCGGCTTTCCGATATTTATTTACAATCCTAAGCGGTATTTCGGGCAATGACTCAATATCGACGAACCAGAAGTGATGCTGGCTGGTATTCAGGTTGTCCAATTCTATTTCTGCAAGTCTTACTGCATGTCTCTCGATGCATTCGGAAGCCGCATGTACCGTTGCTTCGGCCAAGGAAAAACCGGCACCTAGCCCGCTCGAGGAGAATATTTTTCCTCCCAGACGGGGAGAATAAAAGATATCGTTCGCAATACGGGCACTGATTAGGGAAGCAGTAGGGACAAGAACTTTTTTACAGTTGAGCAGGTCGGTACAATACGACCACTCGATCTGAAGGTTTTCATGGTAACGTGAGTCATAGGGCAGACCCAACATTACGGGATCTACCATAAGCGACTTTTTAGGTGAATTGCCGTAGGAAGCTTGCACTTCTCTCGGGATTACGGACGCATCCTGGGCGTAAATTTCAACTTCTTCCATGATACTGCCGACCCGGGCGCCTTCCCGACTTTCGGACTTCCCGCTGCTAAAACTTGCCGACCAACCACTTCGCTCGCCGAATGCCTGGGCTACATGGATGCCCAGCGTATCAAGCTCCCCGACCATTCCGATCCTGACGATTCCTATTTTTTGGGCAATCTTTTCCCCCGTAAGAATGGCTTCGGCAGTTGACAAACTAAACCTATTCGAATCCTCGGCCTTTACACTGGTTTTAAAATTTAGACCAAGAGCGGACCAATCGGGAACCCTTGAGGCAGCAGGTTCCATAGATTGCAAAGGCCTGTGTACCACATGTAACGTAGGTTTTACGGCACGTCGCGCCAATGCCACTTTCCGGATGATTTCGTCCTGTTCGGAATCCGTCATCCCCAGATTGCCCAAATCTTTTTTTACCATGGACCATTGCATGGCCATTCGCAAACGACATATTGTACGTTTGGCATCATCCAACTCCGATTCCGTCAAAGGTCCTTCGGCGCGGCCTTTTTTCGCATAATACTCAAGGGCACCAAGCCGCATTACTTCGTGTTTGAGAGAAACATTATTCAACCACAGCTCACTACGGAGTGCTTTTAGGAATATATTGGGTTGTTTTTTCGAGAACATAGCTAAGACCCGCTTGGCGGACACTTCCGCTTCTAGAGTGGATGCAACATCGAGCAATCCAAGACCTAAATCCCTCATGGTGGTATGAGCCTCTTCTGGCGATTCCCATCCCCAAACCAGTCGGGTAGCGTCCAACATTCCTTGGGTTCGATTCAATTCATCCTCCGAATCATAAGGGGATTTGGTCATGCCCGACCTCAGTGGTGTGCCTGCCATAGCAAAACGCCCGATAGCTTTGAGCGCAAAATCTTCATAAGCCCCGGTCACTTTTAAAAATGAGATCAGTTCGGTCAACTTGGCAACGTCGCCCGATTCCCAAATCATAATGGGCGCATCGGTATCTTCAATAGTGTTGACCCTTGAATGCGCGATTGGGGTTTCCTCGATTTTAGTATCGGAAACCGAAATTTTATCAGGGTACTCCTTTAAATCTGCCAGGGTTTCAAGTAAGAACTGTGCATCATCACGCTTAAGGTCAAAATTCCGCAAAAGCTTTATTATGTCCTTTACATCCTTATTATGTGCAAGTTTCGAATTATCAAATATTTTTTGGTAGGTTCTCTCCTTGTAATGAAGTTTGGTGCATGCTTCGATAAGGGCATTTCCATCCTCTCGACCTAAGGAAGCCGATCTGACAAGTCTCTCTACCGCGTAGCGAAAATTTATCAACGGCACCGTTAAAGGTTGGTATGTTTCGGGAGCGAATAGGAGTGCCACCTCATCGTCTCGATCAATCGCACCGGTACTGTACATTTCGTAAATCCTTCCGACCCCCTTGACTTTCGGGATTTCCACAGCGCGAAGTGCTCCCATACTGGCAGCTCCATAGATTTCTACTCCCCGACCTATGGCGTCCCGAATTTCGCCTGGGCTAATGGCCAGGGTCTCACCAAAAACACCGTCGATGATTCCAACAATATTTCCCGGTCCCAAATTTGCCAGGTCCCCGCGTTTAATTGGCGGACGGTAATCGGCATTGGGCAGGGTACGTTTGGCAACATCGATTGGAAGAGAAGGTCCAATAAAGACGATTGGCCCATGACCTACTTGTTTTTCTGAAGCATGCTTTGTTGCCATTCAAGCATTTATACTAGGTTTGGGGTAAATTTTCGGGGTTTTTAGGTGCCCGGATCTGAGGATTTATCTGCGGGTTAATCTGTGGGTTGATCTGAGGATTTATCCGTTCATTGGGGACAATGGACTTACTACAATGCTGGCCGCATTTGCACGTCTTTGGAAAGGCGTAGACCCGATTACTCTCTATATCTTTTGGATTCGGATCGTACATCCCAAGGACTTTGTCCAATGTTAATTTCGTCTCCCCGACCATGGGGGAACTAAATGTAGCGTTCCATAAATGCTGGGTAACGATAAATTTTTCACGGTTGTCCTGACGATCTTCCTCGCCATTGATACCAAAATAGGGATAGTGATGTAAGAAATAGCCAAAGACTTCTTGACAATCGGCGGCATATTTTTCGGTATCCAGTATGTGTTGATGCCAATAGTCATCAAGTATTTGGTTTACGACAATTGTCTCCTCCGGATAAAGTAAATTCAATATCAACAATCGGCGGTAGTTGGCCTCGGTCTCGGCAAGAATTTCATTAGTCCAAAAAGAAGGATTCTCGTATTGAAGAACTTTGTTGATCGGCGTCAGGTCTATTTTATTGACTTTTTTTGTGGCAAGGGTGATTGAGTCCATAGCGTATTTAGCTTTAAAAGTAATTGCTAATAAAATACCTAAATGAAAGTTTGGGGAACTTCGGGGGAGGAAAACACTAATGCCATAAAATTAATGAATTAAATACAAGGAACAAAATGAAATCACAAGGATTTTATCGTTTATTTGAACTTTAAATTACACTCCCGATACGGACTTTTAAGCTTAAAGAAATTGATAAAGCGCACATGGTTATAAGTAACTGCTACCAGACAGCATGCATAATAAAAACGAGACTTAGTAAAGATGAACGGATTTTCACCCTTGGTTTACGAACTTACGTTCACGGCCCATTTAACTTGGGGTCAAATTCACGCTTTAATTCACCCTTGGACCATCGCCCTTGAGTAATTATCCCGTCTTGACTTAAGATACCTCGCCCATGCTCAAGGTTATTTTTCCAGTTCCCCTCATAGTAGTCCCCGTCAGCGTACGTGAATTTGCCTTGCCCATGTCGTTGACTATTTTTCCAATCACCCACATAAACATCACCGTTAGTATAGCGGAGTGTTCCCTCACCATGCCACGACCCATTTTTAAATTCGCCTGTATAAATATAGCCGTTGTCATATTTGCACATAGCGCGACCTGTGTAGTCACCAATGGCGTTTTCAAGGATGACCGGGTATCCATTATAGGTCGGATACGTATTCTCTTTTTCCTGTCGGGTCGTTGCAAACCCCTCCTTGCCTGTACCGAATTGAATTGATTCCTCGCGCTCCGTAGATGAACGGCTGTGATTAGACGGCAGGGTGTAGGTGCGCTCATTTTGTTCCTTAATCACAGAAGGCGGCGTTTTCTTAATACGGATTTCTTGTTGCGGCATTTTTTTGCTGTTGGGCGTGGTCACATCTTCATCGTTCTCGCCAAACAACGCCCCAGCTATAACCAGGGCTGCAAGACCAAACGCAACATAGACAAGATTCTTGAGACAACCACTTTTATTCCCATTCTCAGGCGTTGGTGGGTCGGGGCCATATACTTTTCCAGAACCAGCACATCCAATACACATTTCATTTCTACTATGGACGAAATCGTATGAATAACCAGTACCGTTACATCTTTTACAATTAACTCGTGCCATGTTTTTGTCTGTAATTTAATTGCGGCTTACTTTTGTTTATTTAAATCCTCATTGTTAGATCTTTTTATTTTAAGCTCCCAAACACCATATTTTTTCCTGTGAGAATGACACAAACATTTTTTCCTCTTTGCTTTGCAGGCTCAAATGTTGGTAAATTTTTAAACGTTTTTATAATTCATCATCGAATTCTTCTAGTTGAGAAGGAAATCCGATAAAAATCAACCTCTTTAACTTTTCCATCTGCTCCAATCTTTAAACTGCAAATCCCATAACCTTTGCTTGGGCTTGTTTCAACTTGAGCTGCTTTTGATTTGTCGATTTCCGTTGAGTTAAATTTTTCTATTAAAAAGTTTAACAACACTCGTGTGTTGAACGATTTCGATAAATATACATTTTCAAGTAATTAGCGCATTTTTAAAATAATCGTTTATTTAGACTTTGGCAACAGATTGCTATGTAATGCGCCGTTCAAATTTGATAAACTTCTGCTATTGGCAGGTCGGTATCCAATACCACATAAGTTGCGGGGATATCTCTTAGCCCTCCTCCATGATAGCCCATGATAGCCCCTGGATTGATCAGCAAGGTATCGCCGACCATTTCATCGCTTACCACAGTATGATTATGTCCATAGCACACGATGTCGAACCCTCCGTTCTCTGCGATTGCCCTGGCTTTATCAGGGTAGTGGTTCATGGCCAATGTACTCCCGCCTAAGAGACTTCTAAAATATTCTCCATGAATGTTAATATTCGAATATTTCTTTGCATTCCCTATGATAGCCGCAACATCCCCATCGTTATTGCCAAATACAATATGGACTGGACCGGAATACGCCCGCCCCAATAAATGTATGACAAACGGTGAACAAAGGTCGCCACAACACAGCATGGCTTCTGTCGCCTGCAGCTCCGGCATGGCCAAGGCCTTTTGCAGGTTCCAGATGTTATCGTGGATATCGGAAATTACAGCGATTTTCATTTGGGGTATCTATTAACATCTTAAATACTCTGATAGCAGCAACTCGGTTTTTAAGCCATCGTTTATTTGGACTTTTATTCTTAACCACTCTTCCACACAGCGTGAGAACTAAAAAAAAACGCGAATCAGATTTTTTTCTAAAGTATACTGAAATTGTAAAACCATCAAAGGATGGGTAGCCCCTAGCGAAATACGGAAAAGCTAGACCGTGTTTGTTTAGATAAGGTCCGAAAAGTGGCAGAATTACTTCTCCTTAGGGTAAATGCTTGATTATTTTCTCCTACGTCCATTAAAAATCTTACCTGTAACCAAGAGGCCTACTATCCAAAACACAGCTAACGCCAAGAAAACCCCTAATGTTTCCAACCAAGTTGCATTATCGAACATAATATTATTTTCTGTTATTATTTGAATCTAAATCTAGGTCCAAGCCAGAGCTAACTTTTGTATGTTATTCTCCTTGGTAGCCGAGCCTAACCAATATTTTTTGCGCTTATTTGTAATTTACTCTAAATAATTTAAAAAATCCTTTATTTGAACTTTAAAGAACTGATCACGGCTTGTTCCGCTGGGTCTACATTTCGATTATGTATGAGGTTATGGATTTTATTTTGGCACCTTTTGCTCCATTAAATACGTAAAAGTCTGAAAACGCATATTTTCTGCCATTATGCATTTTCATCGTTCCGTTTGCAGCTCCTTCTTTACCGTGTGTAAGGATCTGGTCAAGTATTAATTCCAAAACCTTTTTAGATTTCATTTTTTCCAATTCCTCCGTAAACTTGTCTTTTCCCTCAATCTTTTTGTCACCAATGATTTTCCAATTAATATCATTCGTTACACTTTCGGTAAGAAATTTCAAGTTCCCTTTTGCAAAGGCAATATTAAACTCCTTTAGAAACTCCATCTTCGGTGAATTGCCACAATTGGGACCTGAAACAATTTTTGTCATTTTGCTAAATATTTAATTTCCGTCCGGTTTTTTTAATTTGGCCGTCAACAATTGGATACCATCGATGATGGACTTATGCACAGGGTTACAATTGTGGTACACTTTATATTTATTCAATAGTCAGGGCAAATCTTTCACATTATAAGGTATAAAATTTTCCCCAATACCAAGGCATCCAACTATCTCCTATGGCAATTTCCAGTAGTCTTTAAAAATTCCTTCTCCGTTTGAACGGTTCACATAATGACCCTACCTATGTTGTCTGATGGGTATAAAATCGGGGACCATCATGGCCATCCCTTCGGCGAACACAACATGGCCGACTGCCGTAAAGACCGGCATTGATAAGATTGCGATTTGGGCCGAAATGGGAAGGTCCCATGCGCCGCCACCCCATTTGATGATGCAGAGCGCCAGTACGGAAACTGCGATAAGTACATAGAACGGTTTCATCTTTTTGCACCAAGTTCTGCAGGGATGCTAGTAGACCCTATCCGGCCAGATATTCGGCAATTCGCCACTAAAACCAAAGGTCGCAAGGGCGTCTATACGTTTAATTTCTTCCTGTGTCAGTTCAAAATCGAACACATCGATATTGTCCCTGATCCTTTCCGGCGTCGAGGATTTTGGGATTACGATGACATCATTTTGTAAGATCCAGCGCAGGCAGACCTGAGCAACGGATTTGTTATGTTTTTTTGAAATTTCGTTCAAAACCGTGTTGTCAAAGACCTTTCCCCTGGCCAGGGGTGACCAGGACTCGACCGCGATCCCGCTCTCCTTACAGAATTCGGTCAGTTCCGCTTGCCAATAGCCCGGGTGGTACTCGATCTGATTGACGGCAGGTACGACCTTGGCCGTTCGGAAAAGGGCGTTGAGATGCTCCGGCCAAAAATTGCTCACCCCTATGGACCTGATCTTCCGTTCGGCCTGCAGCTCCTCCATTGCCCGCCAAGTATCCGCGTTCGTCTTTTGCCAATCCGCATAGTTTTTATTGTTTGCGGGCCAGTGTATCAGATAGAGGTCGATATAGTCAAGGCCCAATTTGGACAATGACCTATCGAGTTCGGCCCTGGTCTCTTCATACCCCAGGTTTTCACGCCATAATTTCGTGGTGACAAAAATCTCCTCCCTGGCCACACCGCTTGCCCTGATGCCATTGCCCACGGCTTCTTCGTTTTCATATTTGGCCGCAGTATCGATCAGTCGGTAACCCGCCTTTAATGCCGTTTTCACCGCTTCGATCCCTTCTTGCTCGGTGCACTTATAGGTGCCGAAACCCAACTTGGGCATGGTATTGCTGTCATTTAAGGTCGTCATTTCCATACTATTATCTTTTTGAAGTCGCGCGGTTCATCGGCCTTCGAAATTATGGTTTAATTGAACTATTTTCGATTCAAATTTCTAATCTTGTTTGCGATTTTTGCAATGTCTGTCCGCTCGCCGGTTTCAATATAGCGAGCTGCAAGGGTTTTACATGAACTACACCGACCTTTTAGAATGGCATCATTTAGGTGGTTGATATAGCTTTTGTAGTGGATTAATTTTTTGCGCTCAGCACCACAGTCACAGAAAAAAGAACTTACAGCAATCGCAATATCCTCTTCCCAAGAGGAGCCGAACATCGACTGAAGTTGTAACGGTCCTATTTCAACTTCATCATTATAAATAATATGTTTAGTACGTTTTTTTGGCAAATTTTTAATCGATTATTTGAACTTTACCATTGTTCCCATGAATTATAATAGACGCATTCAAATCGCCAACGATTTGGCAAATCAATATGTATCTTTACCATTTCTAGTTTGGTCATCGTTCATTTAGACTTTAGTTGCCGGATAAATGCCAGAATATCAGAATCAAAAATTAAGGATTAGTTAAATTTGCCCAAGATAAAGGAGTTCCAGATGAATCACTAAATTCTTCTATTGTTATAACTTTATCAATTTCATCTGGGAAATAAAAAAGTTTTTAATACCCGATTTTCTACCTTCTTTTTCGTTTCCAAGAGCAATAGAGTATGCCTCATATTGTCTTTCTAGTTCCTTAGTAAACCACTCTAAATATTTAATGTCTTCCATCGGATTATTGAACTTTATACTGATAGATTTCATTTAATACAGTCCTGTGTAATCCTCGCTAAAAATATGACTAAATAGAATTAGACAAAAGGTTAATTTCAATATGGAAGGATTGTGAGCTTCTCATTGGAGTTATGTAAAATAAAATCATAATGATTTAATGAAAATATTGCTTTTTATTTAAAACACTGAATTGTTGAAGTATGCTTTCGTATTACAATTAATCCCACCTTAGTTTAGACTTTCCAATTATCCCAAATCTTTTCACTTCAACCGTCTTTTAAAGTACTTGATTGTTCTTCCAAATAATGTCAGATGGCCTCTGGTGACACCTACCTTTCCACTAGGCATATTTGAATAGCCTTAATCTATTTTTTGCGGTTGGAAATCTTGGCCAGTAACAATGTCACAGGCCCATTTCAACCATTCGTTCTTTTTAAGACCACCGGTCAATTAAAACCCGGCCACGCCCCAGTTTTTGCGATAATCGCGGCTAAGGTATTTATTGGCCTCACGATGATGGGGAAACCGCATATTGACCGCATCCCATTCCAGGACCGTGTCGGGCACCCGTATCGCCACCGTACCTAATAGGATGGCTTCTGTCATGGGACCGGACCGGGCAAAATGTGATTCTGTTTTTTCACCGCCCAGACAGGCATCCACGAAATGGTGGTAGTGATTTCGGTCATCCAATTTTGGGGTTTTGTAATCCATATATTTATTCTCCGGTAACAGCACCGGCATTTCGGTATGCGGTATAAGAAGGGCCCCTTCGGTTCCGATGAGCATGGCCGATTCCGCCGGATACGGTTGCCCGGGAAACAAGGCCTGTATCTCCCATGGTGGGTAAAACTCCCCGTCGAACCATTCCACTGGCAGCACATCCGATTCGGTAAGCTCGTTGCCGGGGAACATCCAAGTGATATGGTCTCCCTGCGGCCAGGTATCGCCGTTTCGTTCAGAAGATTCTTGCCAAGACTCCTGCACCTCGGCCACGACGGACTTGGGCGCTTTCAAACCGAGGCCTTTCCATACGGCGTCAAATATATGACATCCGATGTCTCCGGACCATCCCGTTCCGAAATCCTGCCACGCCCTCCATATGGCTGGATGATAGATATCGGGGGCATAGGGGCGCATCGGTGCGGTCCCTATCCAAAGGTCCCAGTTCAAATGGGAGGGGACGTTCTGTCCTTGACGCGGGCGCGGGCCGGGCAGCCTGTAGGTCTCTATCGCTGCCGGACGATTAGAGCAGAGGTATGCATGCTTGACCTTTCCTATCGCGCCGTCCTTGATCATTTGTACCGCCGAGCGATCACCTTTGCCCGAGGCATGCTGTGTGCCAAGTTGTGTTATTACCCCTGCCCTTATCGATGCTTCGGTCAGCTTTCGCACCTCCGCCACATCATGGCACATAGGTTTTTGACAGTACACGTGCTTTCCGTCCTGTATGGCCCGATAGGCAATGGCGAAATGGTTATGGTCCGGCACCGTCACATTGACCGAGTCAATTATATCGCGCTGCTGTTCAAGGAGCTCACGCCAATCGGTATACGTTCGGGCATCGGGAAGGACTTCCGCTGCCTTTTGCAAGTTGTTCGCGTCCACATCACAAAGTGCTACGATCTCTACATCGGGATGTTCCTTAAAGTTCTGAAGGTCGTGCCATCCCATTCCCCCGACCCCTATACAGGCATGTTTCAATTTGCTCTTTGGCGATGCAAAACCCACGGAGGAATTTGCTACAAAAGGGGCCGCGAACGCCGCTGCCGTAATCGAGCCCAAGAATTTTCGTCGCGATACCGATCTGTTTTGGTTTTTCATGGAGAAGTGATTTAAACTTGTTGGGTCATTAACTTAAGTTCCGCATATTATGTCAATAAATATAGGTATTATGGACGTATGCAAAGGAGAAAATATGTTGGCCTTTGCAAAAGGATTCCCCGATTACGATTCCAGCAAGGCATATTTGGCGCAAATAAAATGGGACACTGGTTTCATTTGTCCCAAATGTGCCCATAACTAGGCATGTCTTAAGGCAGGGTACAGGTACCATTGCTACTCATGTGGCGTCTTCGAAAGCGCAACGAAAGGGTACCCGTCACCAAGGCCATGTAAACCATAAATCACCGGCTTGTAACATATCTCATCTTGATGATTCGTAGAAATATTATCCGAGTTTTTGTTACATTTCTATAGATAGGGTAAGTTTTCGCACCGATGGGGTTCATACCCCCAATTTAAATTGATAATTTTACAGAACTGCGACTTTGGGGAACAGAATCCTTTAAAGTTCCGAGAAAACTTAATATTTCAGGAAATTGCCTATAGTACCGCTCGGGCTTTACGAAAAAATATTTGGTTTGCTGATTTGCGACATGCAATTTAACCCACGTTTAATTAGACTTTCAAAAATCCGGATATCGTTTACTTTCAAGGGCAGTTTAAATGTCCTTTAGTATATAACACGATTCAAGGACAAGTGTGTAAATCTGGAGAAACAAAAAAATTACCTTGCCGACGCTTATTAGGTGGTCTGGAAAAATGCAGACGTGCGATTCTTCTTCGAAACGTGGATTTTTCTTCACCCGCTCAGGAATATAACCACCTGTGTGCGGAATTAGCCGTTTAAATGAACAGGGTAATATAAAACCTATAACACGTCAAGCAGGAATATGGGCTGGTGGATATACCGATTAGGATCTTTGCCGGACTGCAGTACGTGCTGGCCGGTCCTTACAAAGGCTGTATACATATTTACTGGTAAATACAGTCTAAGCATATCGACCTGTTGCTCGATGCAGAATACAATTACCTGAACAAGCACGTGCCCGCGGCACCCGGTCAACTTCATCTTATACAAGATTAGCGAGGTGGTTTCGATACTGCTAATTCCGGTAAGAACTAGATGGAAGATAGCAAATACGGTCCCCCATCCGGTCCCCGGCAACGGAATTTAAAGCTGAAGAAAAAAACGGGGAATGGCTAAATAAAACCCTTAAATATTTTTCAAGAAGAGAAGAAATGTACGATGAGACATAATCATCCTTTTGTCCACCAACACTTGAATGCCGTATCATTTGGGTGATGAAGTGTCATGCCAATCAAGGGGCATACTATAATTTATTTCCAATTTTGAAAATGGTAGGAGAACTTTTTATGAAACCATAAAAATAGAAAAACTTCCATATCGACTTTTCCGTTTATCTTGGTTCGTATCAAAGAAAAGGACTTGGTGATGTGTGCTTCAACAGTTTTCAGCGATATGTTCAGGTGCTCAGCGATTTCCATATTGGTGAGCCCTTCCTGTTTGCTCAGCACAAAGACCCTTTTGCTTTTAGGGGGCAGACTATGAATTTCTTTTTGCACCAGCTTAAAAAGCTTTTGAATCGTAGCTTCATCCTTTTCGATAAAATCCTCCACTACCTCTATGTGTTTCTTTTCCAAGCTTAGTACCGGTCTTTTTTTACGGTACTGATCTATAAATTCATTGTAGACCGATCTGTACAAAAAGCTTTTGAAGGATTGATCGGTACTTAGCTTATGACGTTTTTTCCAAATCCTGAAAAAAACATTCTGTACGATGTCCCGCGCCATTTCCCTGTCCCGGCCTAGGCTATGTGCATATGCACATAGCTGATGGTGATATTGTTCCACTAAAAGGGAATAGGCTTTTTTCTCACCATTTTTTAGAGATTGAATGAGGTCGGTGTCGTTTTCCATAATTCACAGTATTAGAAACTTGATTGAAATAGACATATAAGCAAAATGATATCGTAATAAAGCAAATGTCGCAAAAAAGTTAACAAAAAGTTAGGGTATTGCAAATTTCATTCGTGATTATTAGTAGAGACCTCGATTCAAATGAAGCTGGACAAGGTAGAAAAATTGATTGCAAGGTACTTGAACCCGGTCATTACGGGGCCCGAGATGGAGGATTTGTCTGCCTGCTTAAAAAATTCTGAACATCGACATCTGTTCGGGGATTTTGTTAAACTTAACTATGCCGCGCAATACATTATGGGGAATTACGATACCGAGGAGGCAAAAGAACAATTGCTCAAAAAAATAAAGGAGGACCAAAGATCCGTATTCCGTCTCAAAATCCGGTCCGTTCTTAAATACGCCGCAATTGCCATTTTGTTCCTTACCCTGGGATATTTGTTTAAAAGTGACATTCTTGATTCTTCATATAAGGAGGAACGAATCATTCCGGACAACAATACCATAACCCTAATGTTGGAGGACGGCAGTCTAATAGAGGTTATAGAGAAAGGGAGTGCTCCCTTAGTAGACGCCGATGGTGAAGACATGGGTACAATGTCAAATGGAATATTGGACTACAACAAGTCCGTCGCCTCCTCCGAAAAATATGTTTACAATACTTTGAAGGTCCCATATGGGAAGAAATCCCAGCTAATTTTGTCCGATGGAACCAAAATTCATCTGAATTCGGGGTCTTCAATCAGATACCCCGTCGCTTTCATGAAAAATAGGAAGAGGCAGGTTTTCCTGGATGGGGAGGCCTTCTTCGATGTGGCAAAGAATAGGGAATGTCCTTTTCTTGTCAACTCCCCGGAACTTAATATCCGAGTCTTGGGTACCCGGTTCAATGTTTCTTCCTATTCCGATGATGACCGTACCAGTACCGTTCTGGTAGAAGGCTCCGTGAGCCTTTTTAAGAACGGAGAAGAATATAGACCGGAAGACGCTTCCCTGCTAGAGCCGGGGTATAAGGCCACATTGGAGAAATCGCGAAAAGAAATTCTTTTTGAACAAGTGGACACGGAAATTTATGTCGGGTGGGTGCAGGGAAAGATAATCTTTAACCGTATACCTTTTAAGGAAATTCTTAAGAAGTTGGAAAGACATTTTGATGTCGAGATAATCAACAACAACAAGGAACTGGATGAAGAGATTTTTACGGCCAGTTTTGATACGGAAACCATAGAACAGATATTAGCCGCTTTTAACAAAAGTTATCCAATAAATTATAAAATACAACACAATCAAATAATTATCGATTAAACCTACAACAGCAAGCGTTGAACCATGTGTAATACAACCTAAAAAACTTAAAAACCGGGAAATGCTGGAACATTCCCCGATCGTTATTCAGAGTGATTTAATATATTTTCTTAAACCACAAAAAGCACCATAAAGATATGAAAAACCTAAAGAAGTCCGGGAATACTACCCTCTTTTGCTTCAAACTCGACCTTAAAATGAAACTCGCGACCTGTCTCATTATCAACATGCTTTTCCAGGTCCAAGCAAAGGATTTTTCTGAAAGCGCGAATATTTCATTGTATTTACAAAATGTCAGCATTGAAAAAGTGCTAAAGGAAATCGAAAAAAAATCGGAATATAAGTTCCTCTACAACAACCGTGAGGTAAATTGCCAGCGCATAGTATCCGTAAACTATAAGAATGAAAGTGTTTCCGATATCTTAACAAAGATATTTCAGGACACGCCCATCACTTACGAAATATTGCATAAACAAATTATTTTAAGAGCGGATCCCAACAAATCGTTGGGCAGTGCTCCCACTTTACACACGAATCCTACAGGCACCTTACAATCGACGGTGACGGGCACGATTACGGACAGCGACGGCGTACCAATACCTGGTGTTTCCGTTTTAGAAAAAAATACCGCCAACGGCGTGGCCGCGGATTTTGATGGTAACTATTCCATCGAGGTCTCCGGCGACGATGCAGTCTTGGTGTTCAGTTCCATTGGCTTTGCAAGTCGGGAAATTGTAGTAGGACAAAAATCGACCATTAACGTAACCCTGATGGAGGATGCCCAAAATCTAGATGAAGTGGTGGTTACGGCTCTAGGGATAAAAAGGGAAGAACGGACTCTTGGCTATTCAACGGTAACGGTAGGAAACGAAGAACTAACGGAAAACCGAACCTCGTCAACTATGGGAACTCTCCAGGGAAAGGTAAGCGGAGTAAATATATCATCCCTTTCAACCGGTCCTCAAGGGTCCACTAAAATCCGCATTAGGGGCAACTCCTCCTTTACCGGATCAAATACCCCATTAATTGTCATAAACGGTGTTCCGTTCGACAATACCCAATTCGACGGTCAGGGACTAAGTAACGCGGACGGCGGTGACGGTCTTTCAAGTATCAACCCCGACGATATCGCATCCATGACGGTTCTTAAGGGGGCGGCCGCGGCCGCATTGTACGGGTCAAGGGCAAAAGACGGAGTGGTGATGGTAACCACCAAACAAGGTAAAGTTGGGGCCGGGTTTAACGTTGAGTTCAATTCAAATCTCACCACCGATACCCCTTTGGACGCCACGGACTTTCAATACGAATATGGGCAAGGGGAAAGGGGCATTCGACCGACCGAGCCTTTTCCCACATCAGGAATATGGAGCTTTGGGGAAAAATTTGAACCGGGGATGACTCAAATTTTGTTCGATAATGTTGAAGTCCCATATGTTCCCCAGCGCCATCATGTTAAGGATTTCTACCGGACAGGAACCAATATAACGAACACGCTTTCTGTTTCAAATGGGTCTGAAAAGGGAAGCTTTAATTTATCCCTTTCCAATACCGACAATGAAAGCATAGTGCCTAATTCAGATTTTAATAGAAAAACGATTAACGTCGGATTTTCCCAAAATATTACCGAGAAGCTTTCCACACAAGGGAATATCAATTATTCAAATGAATACAACCACAACCCGGCTCAAGTTGGCGGTCAGGAATTTTCCACCGCAAGTGCTGTTTTAACGGCCGCAAATTCAATGCCATTCGATTTACTGGAGAAATATAGTACAGATGAAGAAGGCAATGAAATTGTTTGGGCTAGATTTTTTCCGCGAACCAACCCCTACTTTTCCGCATACCAGCATTTCGAGAATGTCAAAAGGGATCGGTATTTTGGAAATATATCCCTAAGATACCAATTTACCGACTGGTTATACCTACAGGGAAGGATTGCCCAAGACCATTATGTTAGAAACCAAGATTATAACTATCCGACAGGGTATGCTGCCATCGGACCTGCACCTCCGGGTTATGTAAATGGATCCTATTTTAGGAATCAAGTACAGTTCAGGGAGCGGAATTATGATTTTTTACTTGGGATTACACATACACTCGGAAAAGACTTTGGTATTGATGTTACGTTGGGAGGAAACCAAATGTATCGCCGTAATGATTTTACGAATGCTTCGGCCCAGGATTTTATAGAGCGTGGACTTTACACTATTATGAACGGAAGGATAAAAAATACAAGTCATGGTCTAGTTGAACGCAAGGTAAATTCCTTGTACGGAGCGGTGGAATTCTCGTTCAAGAATTATTTTTTCCTCAATCTGACCGGACGAAATGATTGGTTTTCAACACTTGCACCGGAGAACAGAAGTATTTTTTATCCATCCGCCACGGGAAGTTTTGTATTTTCCGATGCTTTTAACAACCTGCCCAAATGGCTGACTTTCGGGAAATTGAGATTAGGCTATGCGGAGGTTGGCGACGATAATGTGGCTCCATATTCCGATGCACTTTACTACAGAGTAGAGAACGGTCTTTACCCGAACCCTGGCGGCGGACAGTCACCGGTAGGGGGTATCGATGCCTCTACTATTCCCAATGGGAATTTAAGGCCTTTAAGGGTTTCCGAATACGAAGCGGGAATCGATTTACGATTTTTCAACAACAGACTTGGCTTGGACGCCACGGTTTACCGGAAAGTATCGACCGACCAAATCGTATCGGCACAAGTATCCAACACAACTTCTTACACCAGTCAGTTGATTAATGTAGGTAGAAGTTTGAATAAAGGTATTGAATTGGCCGTTCGGGGAACACCGATTGAGACCGAGTCGTTCAGTTGGAACCTAGATGCAAACGTTTCTTACGTGACCTCCGAAGTCCTGCAACTTGGTTTGACGGAGGATGACAACCAAATTACCGTAGGAGGTGTTAGGCAGGTTGTAGGGAAACCGCTCAACCAAATCTATACCTATATGTACCTGAGGGACGACCAAGGAAGACAGGTCTTTGACGAGAATAGTGGTTTTCCGGTGAGAACTCCGGAACAAGTCGATGTAGGTACAAATTTACCCGAATACTTTGGAGGGATAACCAATACCTTTCGTTATAAAGGGTTTACGTTGTCCACTTTGATCGATTTTAAGTTGGGAAAAGACTTTGTAATTGCCAGTGGACCGAATAGGAACTTCTGGAGACACGGTTTGCATAAAGGAACACTTCCGGGCAGGGATGTCGGTTACGTTATCGGAGATGGTGTCAACCCAGATGGTGGAATAAACGAGACAAGGGCCGATATTCAGCCTTTTTACGAATCCTCACATTCCCAGCAAATATATGAGCCATGGTTATTTAATGCAGGTTTTTGGAAGTTGCGCCAAGTCACTTTGAGTTATAATTTTGGCGAGAATCTTCCTAAAGACGCTTTTATAAAAGGACTGCGCTTTAGCCTCGTTTCCAATAATGTTGCCGTATTAAAAAAATCTACGGAGAATGTTGATCCGGAAGGAGCTTCCAGCTACGACGATAACGGGGGGGAATTTTGGCCCACCTTACCTCTGACCAGAAGTTTAGGGTTTAATGTGAATGTAAAATTTTAATAATTGATGATCATGAAAAAAGCAAAAATTTACATTACGGGATTGTCTATAGTGGCAACTTTCCTTATAGGTTGCGATAAGGGATTCACTGAACTAAATACCAATAAAGTGGATCCCACATCACTCAATGCAGCATTCGGACTGAACAACTCCATTATCAATTCGGTTTTTAATTCCACCGGCGACGTACAAACATTGCTGACCCATCATTATCCGATTGTACAACAAATGCTTACCCCTTTTGGAAGCTCGGTGGTGGGTGCAAACTTCAATCAATTGAATCGGGGCGAAATTACTAAATATTGGGATCAATATTACCCCAATGTGGTAAAGGATGTGGTGGATGTACTAAACAAGACCCAAGGTGTTGAGGGGCGATCCAATCTGTACAATTCCGCTCGCATATGGAAGGCATATGTGTTCATGGTCCTCACCGATGCCCATGGTGACATACCCTATTTTGATGCCGGCAATGGCTTTTTGGAAAGCACCTTAAAACCTGAGTATGATCCTCAGGAAGAAATATATAAAGACATATTGAAAGAATTGGAAGAGGCGACCGGAGCTTTGGACTCCTCATTGCCAATAGAGCAGAATGAAATTCTCTATGGAGGAAATATTGATAAGTGGAAAAAGTTTGGGTATTCACTAATGTTGAGGGCTGCCATGAGACTTACAAAAGTCAATCCATCTCTGGCAGAAAATTACGTAGTAAAAGCTGTGGAGGGCGGATTAATGGAATCGAACGAAGATAATGCGGTATTGAGACATTCCCCGGATTATATAAACTGGATGGGAGAAACGCTAAATGGACGTGAAAAAGCTACGTTTTTTATAGCGGAACCCTTTGTGGAATTTTTAAAGGAAAACAATGATCCCCGACTTCCCGTTTTTTCAATTCGATACGTAGGGGCGTTGAACGGGACCCAGCAAGTAGAATCAATTGCCACTTCCGAGCCTGAAATGCAGATTGGCATGCCTATAGGCTATGATGGTGTTTCCATAGAATCCACTTTTGATGAAAAGGGCGTTGTAAGTATTTGGGATTACTCGCAAACCAATAAGACGACGGTTCGAACCACGCTTTCCCCGGATTATTTTGTTACCTATTCCCAGACCCTGTTGCTTTTGGCCGAGGCCATAATACGCAATTGGGTTCCTGGGGACGCATCGGCTGTTTTTTCAAGAGCGATACGGGCAAATATGGAAAAAATGGCGGAGTATGGCGATAATGCCGCCATTGCAGAGGCCGATATAGCCGAGTATATCGCGGCCCATCCGTTGGATTTGAACAATGCCTTAGAACAGATCAACACTCAATATTGGGTTTCCTCGTTTCTCGATGGTCCGGAAGTTTGGGCCAATTTTAGACGGAGCGGGTATCCTGCCCTAACCCCAAATCCTTATCCGGGATCCGAACTCTCCGGAGACTTTATACGCCGCTTTGTTTATCCCGATAGTGAATATGTTGTGAACCTGGAAAACGTAGAAGAAGCAAATTCTCGTCAAGGTCCTGATACCATGGATACCAGAGTTTGGTGGGATGCTGAATAGAGTATAATTGCTACCTGTACGGATTTAGGCAATCCAAGATATAAGAAATCGATTGTGATGAATCTTTTATTAATAAATTAATTTTGAAAACTATTTTGAAATGAAGAAAAGATCTAAAAGTCATGTGGCCAAACAAGATTCCAAAGTTAGGGATCTTACGGCAAAGAGACGCCAGCGACTTGCTACAAAGTACCCGTCATTGTCATTCCACTCCAATCAGGAAATGGTTAATGCAATCAGCGATATATCAGGATGGATAGTTCGGGAGCCACATTCCAAAAAAGCGTATACGGTAATAAAAATTATGACGAGATCTAAAATAGTCGGGTATGGGGAGTGTGCCGAGATAACCCAATCCGAGTTTGCAAAGGCCAAAAAACTGGCTATGGGTAAACCTGCTGATGCCTTTGAGGTGCTCGCACCTACTTTTTCCGATCTTCCCACAATTTGGGCCGCTCTTAATATGGCTATGTTAGATGTCTCTGGAAAATTGGCAAAGACACCTATATTCAGGCTGCTAGGTGGGCCAACCAGATACAGGGCCCGAGTATTGGTTCAATTGGACGGGGAAACAGACCAAGATTTGATAAAATCGATGAAAGAGCTTATTTCCAAGGGATTTAAAGCATTTTTAGTTCCTATTCCCAAGCCACAGTATTCCAATCAAGGTCAGGATTATGTGCTTTCCGTAAGAAAACGGCTTGATAATCTTAGGTCCAACGGGGGCGAAGAGGCAGATTTTGTTTTGGATGGAAAGAACCAACTCACCCCGGGAGACGCGCAGATGATTACGGAGAAAATTGAAGATTTCCATGTACTGTGGTTCAACGAACCGTGTAGACAGACAAGTATCGACGCAATAAGCAAATTATCTGAAGAAAATGTAACGCCAATTGGACTCGGCAATCATTTTACGGAAGGGACGCAAGTGCAGAACATTTTGGCCGAGAATGCAGTGGATATCGTAGTGCCAGATATAGCCCTTACCGGAATTTCCCAGATACGTCGTATGGCAGCCATCGCAGAAACCTATTATGTGGCTTTGGGCGTATTGAACGATGGTGGACCCATTGCAACCGCTGCGGGTAAACACCTAGCCGCCGCCATCCCAAATTTTTTCATTCTTCAGATCCCGACTACCAGGGCGAATGGTGATCTGGAGATGCGGGAAAGTTTGGTCAAGGAATCTATGGAAGAGATCAAGGATGGATATACAAATCTGCCCTTGGGACATGGACTAGGAATAACTGTCAACGAAAACAATTTAAAAATTTACTCAGAATCAACACTATGAAAAGAAGAAACTTTATATACGGAGTCGGTGCAGCAGGAGCCTTCTTGACGGGCAATACACTTAAGGGCATGTCTTATCTTGACAATCCGGAGGACTGTGCTTGCGAATCCGACCTACCGCAAGAAGATCGCTCAACCCCATGGCAAAACGGGGAATATGATTCTGTACTATCGAATGTAAGAGTTACGAATATGAAGGTATTTGGCGTCTCCTTGACACCGGATTCGGATAGGCCCTATGTTTTTGTAAAATTGGAAACTAATGTCGGCGTGGAAGGTTGGGGGGAGGCGACCCTGGAAGGCAAGGCCAAGGCAGCCATGTCATGTGTAGAGGATTTCCGTGATTTTGTAATAGGGAGTGATCCCATGCAAGTTGAGCATATTTGGCAATCTATGTATGTCCATAGCTTTTATAGGGGTGGTCCCGTAATTGGTTCGGCAATGTCTGGAATAGACCATGCGCTTTGGGATATACGGGGCAAAATACTGGGTCAGCCTGTATACAAACTACTAGGGGGGCCCAATGATCCGGAAGGGGTCAGAGGCTATTATCACGCTGGGGCCAGAACGCGCGAAGATTATGTTAAACTGCGCGAATCGGCCGAAGAGCTTGGAATAACAGCTTTCAAGGTTGGGTTGCCCTCCAGGACCTACGAGTGGATAGATACTCATGCCAAAATTGACATGGCCATCAAACGCCTTCAAATGATCAGGGAGGTAATGGGACCAGATATCGATATCGCCTGTGACTTCCATGCCAAGACCAGTCCGACCATCGCCTCTGTTATATTAAAAGAAATCGAGCCTTTGAACCTCTTGTTCGTTGAGGAACTATGCCCGCCGGAAAATGTTAAGGCCATGGGAAAAATAGCGAGACGATCAACCACGCCAATCGCCACCGGTGAACGGATAATTACGCACTATAACTTCAGGGAATTGATCGAGAAGGGATTTGTCGATATCCTCCAGCCAGACTGTAGCCATGTGGGAGGTATTACACCATTGTGGAAAACAGGAGCTATGGCAGCGGCATCAGGCATTACCATTGCTCCTCATAACTGTGAAGGGCCTATTGGAGGAATGGCGGCTATTAACGTAGATGCGGCAACGCCCAACTTCCTTGTACAAGAAGTCTGTAGTGGTGTAGAGCCGCGCATGAAGGAAAAAGCATGGGAAGAATGGCTCGGTTTTCCGGCCCTTCGAATGGTAAACGGGAAGTACCCCTTGCCGGATAAACCAGGTCTGGGATTTGATCTGAGCGAAGACGCCTTTAAAAAATATCCATTTGGGGGTACGGTACCAATGGCAAGGGTATTTGCTTCGGATGGATCGGTTTGCGGATGGTGATAGGGAGAAGGAGTAGGGGAAACAGCTTGCCCCAATTTTGCTTTGAGAAGAAAAACGCAGGTAAAAGAAAAAGTTTGAATCACTGAAATCTCTAATATTCAGATTTTTATGAAAAACACAGAAAACAGATTGAACCGCCGAAACCTATTAAAGACCCTCGGCCTTGGGACAACGGCCGGGGCCCTGGGCCTCTTCTCAAGCACCCCCGCCTACGCGGAAACTCATGAAACCCCGAACTATGCCAAAGGGATGGCCCCTGTAACCATAAAGAACGTCAAGACCATTGCTACCGCCCCACGGGGCAGCAACCTGATCGTCGTAAAGGTGGAAACCAGCGAGCCGGGACTTTATGGTCTGGGCTGTGCGACTTTCACGCAGCGTGCAGCGGCCGTGGTGACCGCGATCGACAGTTATATGAACGACTTCTGCGTCGGCAAGGATGTCGATAATATCGAGGATATGTGGCAATCGTTCTACGTCAGCTCCTATTGGCGCAACGGGCCGGTGCTGAACAATGCGCTGAGCGGCCTGGACGAGGCGCTATGGGACATCAAGGGAAAGCGGGCCAACATGCCGGTCTATCAGTTGCTGGGGGGCAGGTCACGCTTTGCGATACCCTGCTACGCCCACGCGGGGGGCAGGACCCCGGAAGCTGTTGCGGAGGACGTTCAAAAATATATTGACAAAGGGTACCGGCATGTCAGGATCCAGCAAGGCGGGTACGGCGCCGTGGGCACGGATCAAAAGCCCCCGGATTTCAAGGCGGCCGGATATGCCTATAAAGATGATAATTACATGGATCCGCAGGTCTATCTCAGGTCGGTGCCCAAAATGTTCGGGATGGTACGCAAACAATGCGGGGAAGAGGTGGAGCTTCTGCACGATATCCACGAACGCGTACAACCTACCGAGGCCATCAACATGATCAACCAGTTGGAGGAGTTCCACCCGTTCTTTATCGAAGACCCTTTGTCCCCTGAAAACAAGGGCTGGTGGAAAGAACTGCGCCAAAGCACGAACGTACCGATCGCCATGGGCGAACTCTTCAACAACATCAATGAGTTCCTGGAGCCGATGGCCCACCATTATTTCGACTTTATCCGGTGCCATGTCTCCCAGATCGGGGGGCTAACCCCTGCGATGAAGGTCGCACGTTTGGGCGAGTGGTTCGGTATCCGGACCGCCTGGCACGGGCCCGGCGACGTTTCGCCGGTAGGGCATGCCGCCCAGGCCCATATCGACCTGGCCATTTGGAACTTCGGGATCCAGGAGGGCAGGGAATTCTCAGAGGAGGAAAGGGCCGTTTTTCCCGGCTGCCCGACCATGGAAAACGGGTACATGCACGTGAACGAGGCCCCCGGGTTCGGGGTCGAAGTGAATGAAAAGGAGGCTGCCAAATACCCCCTCGACCTGAAGTCTAACTGGCAGGTGCGCAATGAGGATGGCACCATAATCCGGCCTTAAAAAGGTTTTAACAGCAAAAAGTATATTGTGAAAGTGTTTTTTTAAAATAGAGTTGTTTGAGTTAGTTGGGAAAGCGTGCCCTTAATTTGGTGCGCTTTCTTATTTATAAATAGCAACACTAACGGGACTTGGTTTTGCTTAAACGGGGAGAGGGGCCGTGATGGCAACTAACACATGCCAGTCCGATAAATGATTTTCTTAAATAGAGGAGCATTGGGTATTGGGTGGATGCAGGGCATAATCCGTAAGACCTTTGCCTGTTCTACCTATGAAACCGTAGATAGATTTATGGAACACATTGATAAAATATTGGGCAAGTTGACGTATAAACTATAATGTGGCTGCAAAGGCTTTTTTTTAAAAGGCTTGCGTTCAATGAACCTTTCCAACCGGGACCAAACAAGACATACAATGAAAAAAATCAATCTATATTCCGTGAGCCTCGGACTCGCAATTTTATTGTTGTTCGTTATACTGGGTATAGTCTTTACGGGAAATATTGTTAGTGCCGGGCCATTTATCTTGGTGTTTTTTGCCGTATTGGCCTTGGGCTTTAGCGGATACAGATCCTTGAAGAGTCTGGTATTTACCACTATGATCTTTGCCGGGGTATCGGCTGCCCTGTACTATCCCCAGCTTTTTACCTATATCGGGGACTTCAAGCTGACCATTTTGATCATTCCGCTCATTCAGATCATCATGTTCGGCATGGGCACCCAGATGGGCCTAAAGGACTTCGCATCGGTCTTCAAGACCCCTAGGGGCGTTGTGATCGGTGTTGCCGCGCAGTTGTTGATCATGCCCTTGGTCGGTTTTGCGTTGGCCAAGATAAGCAATTTTCCTCCCGAGATAGCCGCTGGCATCGTATTGATCGGATGTTCTCCCAGCGGGGTAGCCTCGAACGTAATGGCCTATCTGGCTAACGCGAATCTGGCGCTCTCCATTACCATAACCTCCATCGCCACGCTATTGGCACCCTTTCTGACCCCCCTGTTGATGAAACTATTGGCCGGGGAATTCGTGGAGATCGATGTGTTCGATATGATGTGGAGCATAACAAAGATGATCATCATTCCCATCGGGGCGGGATTGTTTTTTAACCGGCTCTTTAAGACCAAATGGCTAGACAGGGCCATGCCCGTCGTATCCATGTTGGCCATCGGTATCATAATTACTATTATCACGGCCGCCGGCAGGGACAGTCTACTGGAAATTGGGGGGCTTTTGATGCTATTGGTCCTGATACATAATGTATTCGGCTATACCCTTGGGTATTGGTTCGCCCGTCTTTTCAAAATGCCCGAACAGGATGCCCGCACCATCGCCATCGAGGTAGGCATGCAAAACGGCGGACTCGCTTCGGGTATCGCTAATTCTTTAGGGAAGATTGCCACCATGGGCCTTGCCCCGGCAGTCTTTGGACCCTTGATGAACGTGACGGGGTCCATCTTGGCATCCTATTGGCACAAAAGACCTCCAAAGGAGCATGAAAATATTAAGGTGGGCTGAGGAGTAGGTTGAAGGCGAAAATATTTTGCTATTTGAGTTGATTTGTTTGATTTTCTTCTCTCTCGCAAAAACCGGCCGGATAGGGACGATGGAGGGTCAGCAATAAGTGGAAAATAGGACAGGATTACGGAAATTTGTCAAAAAGCGACCTAAACGGAAATTTGTCATACACCCATAGCAGAGGTCTTTCATTTAAGCAGCTATCGTAGGTAGGAAAACCGCTCTCCGGTTCACGAATGCTGTCTAGGACTTGAGCATGCCCATCGCATTGTAGCACCGGCTGCGCACCTCCGATCTTGTCAATCCTTTAGCCTACGAAATGTACCCGCTCCACTTGGTCAATATCATTTATGTCGGTATCTTACCGATAAGAACCCTATTTTTAATAGTTTTTAGTACTACAAAATACAACTTGTAGAGTAATAAAGCATTTTGAAAAAATTCTATATAATTTGGATAGATGGCTAATTACCCTTTAAAATGAATGAAAAAAATAATAAAATTTTTTCATTCATATCAGGCAAGAGTTTAATAGAAGGAGAATGGCAAGGTGGCCAGGGAACTGTTTTTTCGTCATACATTCCATTGAAAAACAAAAATAATAAAAGATTATAAAGGTGTATGCACATCACGGATAAATAATGCTCTTGGCGAAATTCAAAAAGTACATTTTAATTATAACTCGATTGATTTCGACAAGCGAGCCAATTTCCTTGGTGCCATTGCGAACGAGAGAGGAAAGGTCTTATCGAAAAGGGGATAATCTCTTACATTCGACTTGGGATATAAACCCATCGGAGCGAAAACAAACATTAGGAAATTAGAATTTTTAAAATAACCCTTTGACCATACCAACATGGCTCCTGGTGACTACTTCCCTTCCACTGGTCCTAAAGGACAAATCTTGAAGTATAATAAACCCACGTGGCTGTTGCACAACTCCGATAAACATCAATTTTTGCTTTCACCGATGCGCGTAAATCCGCAAATTAAGGGTATGCAAGGCAAACAGAACAATACCGAACAACTCTTCCTCAGCTTCCAGATGTCGGACCGGATCCCAAGGGAAAATCTTTACAGAAGGCTCCGCGAAACGCTTGACCTGAAATTTCTCTACAGGGACACGAAGGAACTCTATGGCAGGACCGGCAACCCTTCGATCGACCCGTGGTCTTTTTCAAGCTGTTGATCAATACCTTGAGGACAACACCTCCGACCGGAAACTGGTGGAGCACTGCGGTATGCGGATGGACGTGCTCTACTTTCTGGGCAATAACATCGACAAGGATCTGCCATGGCACTCGACGATAAGCAGGACGAGGCAACTCTACCCAGAATCCCTGTTCGTGACCTTGTTCAACAAGGTATTCGCCCTGTGTGTCGACAGCGGGATGGTGGCCGGACACACCCAAGCAGTGGATTCGGACCCGATAAAGGCGAACGCGTCCATGGAAAGCGTAGTGCCGAAAAATGCCGGCCACCCCCATGGACGACCACTTGAAAAAGGTGTCGGAAGAAAACGTGGAAACCACGAAAAAACCTGCAGGAACCGTATCCCCCGCACGTGTCTTTGCCCCCGCGCACGGACTGAAGCGCACGGAGAAACACCACCGAAATCTACGGGACAGGCCGGTACGGCCACGCCGCCGCGGCCCATAAAGAAGCAAGGCTGCCCGGCAACTAGACGTACTACAGCCCCCGTAATCCGGATGGGCGTATATCGGTAAAGCCGCAACTACCATTGCAGTAGGGCGGTGGATACCGCGGAAGGGGCCGTCTCGCATATCCAGGCGGATTTTGCCGACGGCAGGGACAGCCAGTACCTGGCCGATATCGGCCAAAAGGTGCAGGAACGTTTAGGGAAGAACGAGCTGATGATGACAGATATCCTTGCGGACGCGGGGTATTCCAACGGGGCGAACTATGATTTTCTGGAACAAAGGAAGGTCACCGGGTGGATACCCGTCTTCTGAAAATATAAACCCTGGATAGAAGGCTTCCCATACGATAAGGAAAAGGACGAGTACAGTTGCCCGACGGGCAGGCCCCTGCCCTTCAAGGGATTCAGTTCCAACAAGGACGGTACCGTTTTCAAAAACTACTGGGCGGCACCAAGGGACTGCAAGGCCTGCCCTATGAAATCCAGCTGTGCGCCAAATAGAAAATGCAAAATATCACTAAAACAATATACGGCGAACCGTACCTGAGGGCCTATGACCGGCAGCATAGCGAAAAGGGCAGGTAAATAAAAAAACTCAGGCAAAGTACGGTCGAACCGGTGTTCGGCAGCCTGACCCAGTTCTACGGTCTAAAGGAAAATAGGCGCACTGGGCAAGGCCGGTGCACATAAGGTCATGCTCATGGCCGCGATCGCCTTCAACCTTAAAAAGTACCTCTAGGAAGGGGGAGGGAAACCCTCCATTCGCATTTTAAAGACGATAATGCAGGCATTCCAAGGTTATCTGACAATCCTTTACCGGCAAATCCGACCAAGGCCGGCTTTCCTAAGGGCTCTGTAAAACAGCCGTCTTGAATCAATCTCTTTTAAGTAGACCACTTCTGCAACAGCCACGGCCGTTTAAGTGTATTTAGCTAAAAGCGCAAAGGCAGGAGCAAGCGCATAATTTTTCGAGGTACGAGAAAACTTTTTGCTTTTGCGAGCGGTCCCGAGGGGGTCGGTAAAAAATGTAGGAGTCCGTTTCTCCGTATGCCGGAGTTTATTTCGACTTCCGCAGGGACATGGCCAATTGGGGTGCAAGTTGGTTACTTTGACTATGCTTGGTAGTCAATCCCACCTTAATTTAGACTTTACAGAATTATGTTTCGTTTACCATCAAGGGCCGTTTATTTAAACGTATCGAATTTTGATGTTCAGCGCCATTTAAGCAAAGGAATACGTTTTTACCGGAATGGCGGTCGGTGATAGCTATCCTTCCCCTAAGACTAAATCAGTCAATATTTAATCGAAGTTTTAAAGGGTCCTTTATCAGGTAAAATGACAATTTAATGTTCTTTGGGTAAATAGGAGATGGGAATTATCCTATAGTTACCATTACGGACGTAACTTTCCCCTCTGACCGATCTAAACGATCGGCCTTTGTTCTCGCTTGAACGTACCCCTGGAAAAGAACCTGGAATAACGGAGGCTTTTGAAGCGTGAAATTTTCTACAACGGCGAAGTATCGGGAAGCAGTCCCTTCGCCCTGATTTTCGCTCACTCCGGTATCCGAAGTATTTCGCGCATCTTTTTTATTTGGGTCTCGATTTCGTCGATCTTGTTCGCCTGGGTCTTGATCCATGGCGTATCGTTACTTTGAATCCGTGCCCCGTGAACACGTTGCAACAGTCTTTTCTTCTCCTCCAGGGTGCGCAACGCTGTCCAAAGAACTTCTTCCAAGGTATCGTTCTGGCCCCTCAACAGCGCCTCCTCCGAAAACGCGTGCCCAAGATGACAGCGGTACCTGTCTATTTTTGAGTCCTCGATCTTCCAGAGGGGGCCGCCACAGGAAGCACAACTGATGGGTACCTGATGGCCCAGATCTTCCTCCAATGAAATCTCACTGCCGATCTTGGTAGCTATGGAATTTTCACGGACCACAGAAGCCGGCAGTTCGATTTTTTTTGGCGGTTCCCGATCCATCATGTCTTCAATGAGGCCGCCCATCTCCCCAATTCCGACTACATGGTCGATCGCCACGTGTTCCATCGCGTACGCAGGCATATCACCGAATTCGGCGGTGGTAGGGTCCTCGATAATGGCCAGTCCACCACATTTTTTGATGGCCTCAAGGCCTGCCGTACCATCCTGCAAGAACCCGGTCAGCAAAATCCCCACGCACCGGTTCCCATAGGCCACGGCGGCCGATCTGAAAAGTACGTCAATGGAGGGCCGGAACAGATTCTCCCGCGGTCCTTGCGACAGATAGGTTCTCCCATCATGCACAAAAAGGTGATAGTCCGGCTTGGCGATATATATGCCCCCCTTGCTGATCGGGGCCCCATTCTCCGCCTCCAACACGACCCGGCCCAGTTTTTTCGATAAAATCTTCGGAAATATGGATGGTGCTTCCAAAGATCCGTGCAGGACAACCAAAATAGCGCCTTCAAAATTTGTCGGTATGAATTCCAGGACTTTGATTATCGCTGTGCGGCCACCGGCCGAACCACCGATGACGAATATTCGTAAGGGATCGGACATGTTTTTTTTTAAAATTAGCAAACTGTTGAAATCTTAGTGGACCCAAGCGCATTTTTGTTGAACGCACTTGCAGTCAACTTTGATTTAATCATTAATGGTATTATCATTATGTCAGGACATTTTATTTCTGACGGCGGTTCGGCAGCCCGCCCCCTCCGATGTGCGCAAACCGCTCATGCTTTTAGCCAGTGCCCTATTGCCCTTCATGGGAAGCATCAAGTGCCACGGGCAGTATCGCATGAAAGGAAGTCCCCTGACCCTCTTTCGTCAGCACGAATATCTTACCCTTGTGGTTCTGTGAAGGAATCGAGGGGGCCATCGGGGCGGTCGGTTCGGGCCAGCGTGCCCGATAATACTATTCTAAAATTCCTGTTGATATTTTAAGGGGGGGATGCTATGGCACTGTCCGAACAATTACAACACTAATCTGTACATAGTCACATAATACCGCCGTTTTACGACTAAGGGTTTACGGAACTAAGTCTTATATTGGTCCCATAAAATATAACTGTTCGGAGAATTTGCTTAAATGTCAACAGGGTTTTATAAAACTAAATAAAATCCCTCCCTCATCCTTTTTGTTCAATTTCACAGGTGCAATAAAACCCCCCCCATTATTTAGACTTTGAAAAACGGTCAATCAGCGTTTAGAGATGTCTCTTACAGTCCTGCCGCTGTCCTAAAATGCGAACGACGAATATGCCGTTTTTGGTCGGTTCATAAAATATTGTGTGCGCCTTGAAATTATATCTTTTTAGTGGAGGCGCATATTCAGAAGCGCTACGCCCAATTTCGGGACTGTCGGCAAGCGTTTGTAAAAACTGTAATAATTCGGTAACATAATCATGCGTCTGTGATTCGCCCCAAGTCTCTAAGGTATAATCCACTATATCGTCGATATCGCTATCTGCCTTTGACGATAAATTATAATTGGACATTCCCCGTGCTTTAAATTCCGTTGTTTTTACGATTTTTGGCAGCCTCAACAATTTCTTCAACAGACCTATTTTTAGCGCTTATACCGCTATCATAGCCTTCTTGTATAGCTGCTTTGGTGGTTAAAAACTCCCTATTGCGTTCCTCATCTAAACGTATTAGATGCCTCATATATTCGCTGTCGTTCGCGAAACCACCCTTTTCAATTTGTAACTTTATCCATTGCTCTTGAGCGGTGGTAATGGTCAATGATTTTCTAATTGTTGCCATAATTTAAAACTTTGTTTGCATACAATATACGCAAAAAAACATATTATCAACATACGATTTATTGAATTGTTGTCAAAACACAGGTTTTAGGGGTCTGTAAGTAGTATAATTAATCCCACCTTTATCTAGAATTTCACAAGTTAGTCACTTTCCCGACGTATAGTGGGCCGTCTAATTTTTTTTATTCCCCTATTCGTACGGTCGTCAAACGGATTAATATATATTTCAGACTACGACTGTTGATAACTCCGTAATTTCCAGTTTAATCGTTCTTTGGCCACCATTTATTTTGGTGTCATTTGCTATCATATGGAGCCAAATAAAATCACCATTCCGCAATCTAAATTTTATTTATCCTATTTTAGTTTAATTTGTTGTTTGTTAGGTATTTGTGGATGACTAAACGGATATATTCTTTCATCAATCCATCCATTTCGATACATTTATCACGACACCTTATTGAAGGAAAACAAAAGCGCTTTTGTTCATTTCGTAACCCTAAAAAAGAAACAAAATGGACAATTTTTTGATACTTGAACGACTGGACCTTCTGGAAAGGATGATTACCGCCAACAAGGAGGTGCTGACCTTCGAGGAGACCTGGGATTACACGGGAATCTCAAGAAGCTACCTCTATAAACTTACCGCCGCGGGGCATATCCCGCACTCAAAACCCAACGGAAAACCGATCTTTTTCGAAAAGAAGAAAATCGTTCGTTGGTTGCTCCGTAACGGCGCCGTTCCCCGCAGGAAATACAGGCCGAAGCTTCGGCGAAGATTACGCGAAACGACAAGGCAGAGATTTCCGTTGACAGAACTACTGCTTTCTAAACCCTAAACCGAGGGCACGTCCTCGGCATAAACCCAAATTTTATGGAGAAGATACCCTATCTAAGGGTGGTCACCGCCTACTACAAATCGGTACATGTGCCCACCATCGCCGGACATTTCAACGAGATACTGGTGCACTGGAACAGCGAGACCATCCGCCACGACCATGGCAAGGACTATTTGGCCAAGATGCCGAAGTACGATGGACTTACCTGTATCCCCAGCAATGTCGATTACAAGCAAGTATACAAGGGATTCTACAATACCTATTCCCCCCTCACCCCAGAGCCCAGGGAAGGAAAGATCTATACCTCGCTAACCGGGGTCAGATGTCAGAAAAAGGCAAACACACACTTGAGAAAACATCATCACGGCAACAAATAACCTAAAGCTATCGATGATCTGGGAGCCGAAATGGCCGGAAACAATATATACCAATACGGGAAAGAGGAAGTGTTCGTTCGCATTTTACTTAATCGGTATCGGAACTTTGAAGATCAAGGAACCAAGACCCATTTAACAACGAACCTGGACCTTGGCCAAATCGAAAACCGGTACGGCAAACAACTGGCGGACCGGTTTATCAGGATGTTCAATCTGTTGAAGTTGGATGGCCCGAGTAGAAGGAAATGACCGGGAAACCAATTATAGCGTCGACAGAGACTCAGGATTTTCAAGCAATGAAAGAAAGGTATTCTTGGCGAAGTGAAACGAAGAAAAGAATAGCAAGAGGGTAACGGGCCAAGGCCGCGTTACGTTA
Organism: uncultured Flavobacteriaceae bacterium; assembly: GCA_963734985.1. GTDB lineage: Bacteria > Bacteroidota > Bacteroidia > Flavobacteriales > Flavobacteriaceae > Pricia. Next base: position 319,260 of record CAVTJB010000001.1, on the reverse strand, counting down.
TACAAACCATTGATTTTCAATTAACTGAAAATCTTTTTGTTATTGGTTTAGGCTAAATTTTCGTCAAACGCCCCGAAAGCCGCTTAAAACACTGGAAAAATTTACAGTAACCAATTTTAGGGAAAGAAGAGCCCAATAAACAAAACACTGTAATTCAATCGGTTATATAAAACCATAAAAGGTTCAAGATTTCACGGATAGGACAAATTTGGCTAATAACCCCTTGAAAGGCCTATAAACATTGTAAAATAGTACTGTAATGGGAAACGAAAACAAACGAAAAAGTACTTTTTCGGCCATAAGCATCAACCGGATAACCGCGGAGCGATTTCGGGCCTATTCCAAGACCGTTTCCAAATCGCATTCAGAAACGATCGATACGATGATCGACTTTTTCGAAAAAGCGAAAATCACCCCTAAAAGCGAGGTGATGATCAGTTTTATCAGGTTCCAAAATTATATGATAGGGCGGTTCGATTATTTAGAGGAACTGTTACGCAGAATGGAAAGGGAACAATTGAAGCCGATGCATGATATGCTCAAAAGCCTGTTCGATGGGACGGCACTGAAAAAGGAAAAGCAGCAAGCCTTGCTTCTGGATAAGGCTTCTATTCCAAATGACCAGGGAGGAATGGAACATGGAGGAGGAAAAGTTTCTTTCAACAAGTACCATAATCTCATAATGGCTAGAGGCAATGACCGACGGACTTTTTCGAAAGTGCTAGATAGTATTGTCAAAGTAGAGCCCACCTTTGGAAAACCCTATTTCAAAGTGGAAATAAATGAAACCGAACTGGACGAAATTCGGCAGGAACTAACAAGGAGGGTATAAATCCACCCTCCGTTGTGCATAAGCAGATGCGCCCTATGGAATTTTTGCTTGACGCTAATCTGCCGGAACCGCTACAAAAATTCCACAGGATCCACGCGCGGTCAAGTTATGGTAAGATTTGGGATAAAAAATAACTTTACTTCGATAGGTAATGCCACTTCTATACTGCTTTCAAAGAAAAATTATAGGCAGAGAACAAGATAAGATAACCTATCCGCTAATCTAAAAAAAGACAGAATAACTTTCCATACTTTCCATGTTTTGTATTTTCCGACTCCAAAGCGAGATTCCCCAATCTTTACAAATGGACTAATTCTTGTGGCATACTAGAAGCTTGAGCAGAATTAGTGAGCAGATATGACCGAACCCAACCAAAACCCGGAACAAATCGCCCGTGATCAAATTGACGAAATGCTGCGTCAATCCGGTTGGGAGGTACAATCAAAGAATACAGTTGATTTATCGGCGAACAAGGGTGTTGCCGTCCGTGAATACCAGACCGATATAGGCCCTGCGGATTATGTGCTGTTCGTAGATAGAAAGCCGGTAGGTATCATCGAAGCCAAGCGCGAAGAGGAAGGCCACCGATTGACCGTGGTGGAAGAACAATCTTCAAACTATGCCAGCGCCAAATTAAAATACCTGAATAATGATCCCCTGTCTTTCGTTTATGAAAGTACGGGAACCATCACCAGATTTACTGATTATCGGGACCCAAAACCACGGGGACGGAATGTCTTTAGTTTTCATAAACCGGATAGCATCGCACAATGGTTGAAAAAAGCAGAATCACTCAGGGAACGTCTTTTATCCATTCCAGACATTGGATGCAGCGGGCTTAGGCCTGCCCAGATTGTTGCTATTGAAAACCTCGAAGATTCCTTTAAGAGAAATAGGCCCAAGGCCTTGATTCAAATGGCTACCGGTGCCGGTAAAACCTTTACCGCCGCTACTTTTATTTATCGCCTGTTGAAACATGCCAACGCCAAACGCATCCTTTTTTTAGTCGATACCAAAAATCTGGGGGAACAGGCGGAGCAAGAGTTCATGACCTTTCAACCCAATGACGATAACCGAAAATTTACCGAACTCTACAATGTACAACGGTTATCATCCAGTTACATCGCATCTGACAGTCAGGTATGTATTTCCACGATTCAGCGATTGTATTCCATATTAAAAGGGGAAGAATTGGAGGATAGTGCCGAAGAAGAAAACCCCAACGAAAGTTCGTGGATGCAGAAACAAGTGAGCAAAAGACAAGCCGTTCCCGTTGAATACACTCCTAAGGTACCCATAGAACAGTTCGATTTTATTGTTATCGATGAGTGTCACCGCTCCATCTACAATCTTTGGAAACAGGTGTTGGATTATTTCGATGCTTTTTTGATTGGATTAACGGCTACGCCGGATAAACGCACCTTTGGATTTTTCAATGAAAATGTGGTCAGCGAATACACCTATGAAGAATCGGTGGTAGATGGCGTAAATGTGCCTTATGATGTGTATACCATTGAAACGGATATTTCCCAAAAAGGTGGAGTAACTAAAGGCGGAAGAATTTGTTGACAAGCGCGACAAGCTTACCCGAAGAAAACGTTGGGAACAATTGGATGAAGATGTCACCTATACCCGAAACGAGCTGGATAAAAAAGTAGTAAACCCCAGCCAGATCAGAAATATCATCAGGGCGTACAAAACGCGCTTTAAAGACCAGTATCTATCCTAATCGGATTGACCAAAACGGGGAGTACGAAGTACCCAAAACCTTGGTGTTTGCCAAAACGGACAGCCATGCCGATGATATCATCAAAATTATTCGGGAAGAATTTGACGAAGGCAACGATTTCTGTAAAAAAGTAACTTATAAAATCGAGGAAGACCCAAAATCGGTCCTGAACCGGTTTCGAAATTCGTATTATCCCAGGATTGCCGTTACTGTAGATATGATTGCCACAGGTACCGATGTAAAACCTTTGGAGGTCTTACTTTTTATGCGAGATGTAAAAAGCATCAACTATTTTGAACAGATGAAAGGGCGGGGTACCCGTACCATCAATAGCGATTCGCTGCAATTGGTTTCGCGAACTGCGAACCATAAGACCCATTTTGTTATTGTAGATGCCGTTGGCGCCACCAAATCGAAAAAGACCGATAGCCGACCTTTGGAACGCCAAAAATCGGTGCCCATGAAAGATTTATTGGGTGCGGTAACTATGGGTGTAGCCGATGAAGACCTGTTCTTGTCCTTGGCAAACCGATTGATCCGATTGGAAAAGCAATTATCCGAACCCGAAAAGCAGCGGCTGTTAGAATTCTCCGGGGGAAAAAATCTAAAGCAGGTTACCAAGGAACTGATAACCGCATTTGATCCCGATGTAATCGAAGGCTTGGCCCAAAAGCAAATAGAAGCGGTTCCCATTGAAGATAGAACTCCCGCCGAACTGGAAGATGCCAGGAAAGTTGCCCAGGAGACATTGATCCGGGAAGCGGCCACTACCTTTAACGGCGAATTGAATACGTATCTGGACAATGTGCGCAAACAGCACGAACAGATTATCGACAATATCAATATCGATACCGTGAGCAAAAGTGAGTGGGATACCGATTCAAGAGACAAAGCCGAAGCCTTGGTACAAGATTTTTCGGAATACCTAGAACGGCATAAAGATGAAATAAAGGCCTTGAGTATTTTCTATGACCAGCCCTTTAACCGTAGAAACATCACTTTTAAAATGATCAAGGAAGTGATGGATAAATTGAAACTGGAAAAGCCGATGATGGCCCCTGACCATGTTTGGGATGCCTATGCGACTTTGGAAGAGGTAAAAAGCCAACGGCCCAAAGATGAATTGACGGCCTTGGTTTCATTGATACGAAGGGCTTGTGGAATCGATCAAGAACTAAAGCCATTTGATAAAACTATCGAGGCGAATTTTAACCAATGGGTCTTTCAGCAGCATACGGGCAAACACAACCGCTTTACCAAGAACAGATGGATTGGCTACGGATGATAAAAGACCATGTGGTCAGCAGTTACCATATGGATGTGGATGATCTGGACTATACCCCTTTTGATGCCCAGGGCGGAAAAGGCAAAATGCATCAATTGTTTGGCAAGGATATGAACGGGATTATTGAGGAACTTAATGAAGTATTGGCAGCATGATTAGATAAAGATTGGGTGCAGCTGGATATTGAAGAAATTTTTGATAAGCTGGAGAATGGAAAGGATATAAATCAAAGGTGAGTTCACAGTGCGAAAAACATCCATCACCCTCTCATGATATATGGGGTGTTTTAAAGACTACGGCAATTCAAAAAAACGAATTTTGGGACGGTGAAAACAAAGAACTTCCAAGAAATAAAAAAGTCCGACCACATCTAGAAGTTAAAAAGGGAGATGTCTTACTTACTTGTGCAGGACCTAGAAACCGATGTGGTAGTTTCTTGTACTGTAATTAAAACACGTCCAAAACTTCTACTTTCCGGTAAAATGTACAGATTTAGGCCAAATCCAAACGTCATGACAACCGAGTTCTTGACATATTATTTACAGACATCAGAAGCTTGGTTTGCAATAGATAAAATGAAAACTGGTGGAAGCGAGAGTGGTCTGAATTTAACGCATGCCAGATTTAGAAAATTACCAGTACAAGTTGCCGCCCCTCCCCATCCAACGTGCCATTGTCGCCAAAATAGAAGAATTGTTTAGCAGTCTCGATAGCGGTATCGCCGACCTTACCAAAGCCCAAGAGCAGTTGAAGGTGTACCGGCAAGCCGTGTTAAAAAAGGCTTTTGAGGGGGAGTTGACCAAGAAATGGCGCGAACAACAAACTGATTTACCGACAGCCGGGGAATTATTGGAACAGATAAAAAAGGAACGTCAAAACTTTTATGAGCAGCAATTAGAGAAATGGAAGGAAGGAAAAAAATCAAATAGGCCTCAAAAGATTAAAGAATTTAAAGACCTTTCCTCCGATGAAATTCAAAACCTACCATCAATCCCATTAAATTGGTCTTGGCAAAAGTTCGGAAATGTATGCCTTAAAATAATGGATGGCACACACTTTTCTCCGAAAAACATCAATGAGGGGGACTATAAATATATTTCAGCTAGAAATATTAAAGAAGGAAGGATTGATTTAACCAAAATCTCTTATGTATCTAAAGAGGACCACCAAGAAATTTATTCAAGATGTGATGTTAAAAAGGGAGATGTACTTTACATAAAGGATGGTGCTACAACGGGGCGTGCTGCCATTAACAACTTCGAAGAAGAATTTTCTTTATTATCCAGCGTCGGTGTATTTAGAACTTCTCATCATTTGATAGTTCCTAAATTCTTGGAATATTATCTTAATGCACAAATCACTCGAAATAGAATGCTAAGTAGAATAGCTGGCGTCGCTATTACAAGACTGACCCTAATTAAACTAAACAATTCCGTGTTTCTGATTTGCTCTCCCCAGGAACAACACCAAATCGTCAAAGAAATCGAAAGTCGGTTATCGGTTTGTGATAAGGTAGAAGAAAGTATTCTAGAAAGTCTGGAGAAAGCCAAAGCCTTACGGCAAAGTATTTTGAAAAAAGCCTTTGAGGGTAAGTTGTTGAGCGATGAAGAGGTGGCCAAGTGCAAGCTAGCCGCAGATTATGAGCCTGCTATTGTTTTGTTGGAGAAGGTAAAAGCTGAGAAAAATAAGAAATAACAACAGACTGGAATTTCCGAATGGTTGAAAATTGATAAAAAAGGAATATGCAAAAAATGCATAATTCAGTTTTCCATGAACCCTTGACAGTTGAAATTAGCAACCGGCGTAAAATGCGAAAGTTCAGAAAGAAAAAATGAATAAAGACAACCAAATCGTAATCTATCAAGACGAAGAGTCTGGTATTACAATAGATGTAAAACTAGATGGGGAAACAGTTTGATTAGACCAATATCAACTTCAAGATCTTTTTGATACGGATAGAACTTCTATCGGTCGTCATTTAAGAACATTTATAAATCCAATGAAAAATGAATTAGATTAAAAAGCAACTGGTGCAAAAATTGCACAAGTTCAAAAGTCGCTTGTCTGGTTTTCCTGAAAACCACTTAAAAAGGTAAAATTGATAAAGAGTAGTAGGTGCAATTTTTGCACTTACCATTCAAAATAGCGAATGAATAAGCAAAATCAAATAGAGATTTATCAAGCCAAAGACGGCACAACTCAGATTGAGGTTCATTTTGAGCAAGAAACGGTGTGGTTAAACCGTAGTCAACTTGCTTCTCTTTTTGATAGAGATATTAAAACCATTGGAAAGCACATAAATAATGTCTTTAACGAAGGAGAGTTAAATAAAGATGTAGTTGTCGCAAAATTTGCGACAACTGCTTTAGATGGTAAAACATATCAAACAGAACATTATAACCTAGATGTGATAATATCTGTTGGTTATAGGGTTAAATCACAAAGCGGGACACAATTTAGAATATGGGCAAATCGTGTTTTAAAAGACTATTTAGTTAAAGGCTATACTATTAATGAAAAGCGTTTGGCTCAAAAAGAACAAGAAGTACTGCTATTAAAAGATGGTATTCAAATTCTAGGTAGAGCCATTGAAGAAAAAACGGCAGACAACGAATGGCTTGCTGTTTTTGCTAAAGGATTAAGCTTGTTGGACGATTACGACCACGAACAACTCGATACAAAAGGATTAACAAAAAGAAAAGCAGATTACCCAAGTCTGGAAGACTATCAAAAACTCATTGATCAAATGCTGACTCAATTTGATTCCGACGTATTTGGTAAAGAAAAGGATAAAAGTTTTCAAAGTTCCGTAGCCCAAATCGAAAAGGGGTTCGGTACTGATGATTTTTACCCAACACTTGAAGAAAAGGCAACAATGCTTCTCTATTTAATTGTAAAAAACCATTCGTTCGTAGATGGCAATAAGCGAATAGCGGCGGCTTGTTTTCTAAAGTTTTTACAACAAAACAACATGCTGTTTAACAAGCAACAACCCCTAATCAGTAACGATACATTAGCCAGTTTAACACTTTTTATTGCTTCAAGTAAACCGGAAGAAATGGAAACCGTAAAAAAATTGGTAATTAGCGTATTAAATCGAAACAAATAAAATGACCGACTCAAATATCATCTCCAAAATATGGAACCTAGCAAATGTATTACGTGATGACGGCGTTGGCTATGGCGATTATTTAGAGCAAATAACGTATTTGCTGTTTCTAAAAATGGCGGATGAACTGAACAAGCCTCCTTATAGCAAGGGATTAAAGTTTCCAAGACTCAAAGATGTTGAAGGCAAAGAAATTAAAGACGGTGAAACCTGTAACTGGGAAACCCTTTCCAGTAAACGGGGTGCCGAACTTGAATCTTTTTATAGCCAAATGTTACGTAGTCTTTCTACAGAAAAAGGCATGTTGGGCCAAATCTTTACCAAAAGCCAAAACAAGATACAGGACCCGGCCAAGTTGCTTAAAGTCATAGACCTGATCGATAAAGAAAATTGGTCAATGATGGGCGCAGACATCAAGGGCAAAATTTACGAAGGGCTGTTAGAGAAAAATGCCGAGGATACCAAAAGTGGGGCGGGGCAGTATTTTACACCCAGGTCATTGATTCGAACAATGGTCGCATGTGTGCAGCCCAAAGCCATGAAAACCATCTCCGACCCGGCCTGTGGTACGGGCGGTTTCTTTTTGGCCTCCTACGATTGGATTGTAGAAAACCATGAGCTAGACCGTGATGAAAAGGAGTTTCTCAAAAATGAAACTTTTCATGGTAATGAGATTGTAGCCAATACCCGAAGAATGTGCTTGATGAATATGTATCTGCACAACATTGGTGAAATCGATGGTGAAAGCTTTATCAATCCCAATGATGCCCTAATCTCTGATGATGGCAATCGCTTCGATTATGTTTTGGCCAATCCGCCTTTTGGTAAAAAGAGCAGTATGACTTTCACCAATGAGCAAGGTGAAATCGTAAAAGAAGATTTAAGCTATAACCGGCAAGATTTCTGGGAAACCACTTCGAACAAGCAGCTCAACTTTTTACAGCATATAAAGACCATGCTAAAAATCAATGGGGAAGCGGCCGTGGTCTTACCCGATAATGTGTTGTTTGAAGGTGGGGCAGGGGAGGCCGTTCGTAAACAATTAATGAAAACGGCGGAACTCCATACTATTTTACGGCTCCCGACCGGGGTATTTTATGCCCATGGCGTAAAGGCAAATGTCCTGTTTTTCAATAATAAACCGGCCAGCAAAGAAGCCTGGACCAAAGAAGTCTGGATATATGATTATCGAACCAACGTGCATCATACCTTAAAAAAGAAACCCATGTTGATGTCCGATTTGGCAGACTTTGTTGAATTGTACCATCCAAGTAATATTTACAAAAGACAGGAAACATGGAGCGAAGACAACCCTGACGGAAGATGGCGCAAATACACCTATGAAGAAATTATTGCCAGGGATAAGACCAATCTTGATATTTTCTGGCTAAGGGATAAGAGCCTTACGGATCTCGACAATTTGCCCGACCCCGATATTTTGGCCAACGAAATTATCGAAAATATTGAAGCAGGCTTAGCAAGCTTTAAGGAGATTATGGAAACCATTAATGACGATTGATCTTCGATTATTTATCTGCTGACTTAATCCCCGCCAACCTCTCTTTTATCGGTCCATAATATCTATTAAGAATGCCGTTGCACACTAGAAGGCTATCACTAAAACGTTTTAATCCCTATATCTTTAAACGAAATTGAAATAGGGATAAGATTGAAAGTGAAAATGTAAACCTGACCCTGCCCATAAAAATTTTGAACGAGGTGTTAGGAGTTCTGTGGGCTTTATACTTAGACCACTAATTTCAAGCGTCACTACTAATGCAACTCAAGCTGCTTCATTTTGGTATGTATTAAAACACCTAAATTCTCTTTGCTACCTTCCTTTAAAAAACTAGTATGGATTAATGTTGTCCATTTGCCTGTGCCTTCTGCAATTCGTCTCCAAAGATTTTCAATCGCTTTTTTTGGGATATGCGCTTTGATCATGGCGGTATCAAAATCGGTTCGGGTCAATTTTCTTTTTTTTCCATTCAGCGTAAGTGCCAATTCCTCGGGGTCATCAGGCAGTAACAATTGTGCCGAAATCATATCGTAGGCAGGGCTAAGTGCATGTGTTGTTCCATTATAAGAAATCAATGAGAAATTTTTTAGGTGCATGTCGTTATTCCCAATCAAAAAAGAAACGATGACTTGTTCGTAAAATCGTACTACATCAAATAATGGGTTTTGGGCATAGGTGATAATGGCTTTGGCAATCTGCTCGTAGGAGCCTCTGTACTTGTGTTCGGTTAGGCGTTCCGTGAATTGGCAAGCATCTTCCATGGCAAATTTGTTATCCTTTGCATCTCGGTCTATTCTTCGGGTCAGGTAAGCCAAATGCCCATCCTTCAAGGGAATCAACAAAAAAGGTACAGTATCGATACCACATGCCTGCGCCAGTAGCATAGATAAGGCCTCTGTTTCCGGCATTTGTGGATATTCGGAAAAAGGTGGTTTTAAAATGTACCTACCGTTTAATGCACCAACAATAGTTAATCTGGAATTGTTTTCTTGAGTAAAGCCCAGTGAAAGTTTCGGTTGTACTCCGGTTACAATGATACGTTGGGCTACATTTTCTCTGGCCAGTTCCTCGATTTGTGAAAGTTCGTAATCCAATTCAAGTACAGGTGTGTCTTCTTGCCAAAATGCCTTTAGACAATCCTGATGATATAACCCCTCTTCGGAAGAAAGTAGTTTATGACATGCTAGGCAGTTACTCATTTTTCCAATATATCAGTTTGACCATAAAATTGCCTACCGAAAACAAAATTGCTTTTTTGTTCTATGCCGCCGTGAATGATTTGCATAGCCTGTGCTACGGAAATCTTGAACAAGAAAATAGAACGGAAAATGAATGCGTTTGAATAGGTCATTTTATGGTCTAAGTGGTATTATACTTATGTTGCCGATACAATCTTTACAGGTGGCCAGTAGAAGTCCCATACGGTCACGAGCATTTAGTTTCCAATTCTTTTGAGCAATATCCAATAACCATCCTTCTGGAATCAGTCCATCGAAAAAGGGAAATAAAAAAACGGAATGAAAAACCTCCTCTTGCAGCGGCAATGTCAAGGAAACTGGAACTGCTTTTTCCAACATTAGATATTCCGAGGAGTAGGCAAAATGATAGCCTTCCTCATCTTCCGTCAAGATGCCTGCTAATTCTTTATTTACCCAAATCTCGCCTTGTCGCATCGCTTATGGGTGTTGGGGTTAATTCGTGGCCAAAGAACAATAACACTTGATTGATTTTGTCCGTCATCAAGTTGGGTTTTCCTTGCTCCAATTCACGTATAAATCGAAGTCCGACTCCGGTTGTGTCTGAAAGCTCAACTTGAGTAAGGTTAAGCTCTTTCCTTCTTTTTCGAGTAAATTGAGCGATAGTATTATTTCTGTTCCACTCTTCCATTAGTATACCTTTTCGGGTACAATATAGGCAAAATAACTCAAATTATACCTTTTTGGGTATAAAATGTCGATTTTATTATAAATTATACCTGAAAGGGTGTAACTATTACTTGATTATTAATCGTCAATCGTTTTTTAGTTGCGCAGATTCGGCGTTATCCATCAGTTGTAAGGGGCAAACTAAACAAAGAGAACTCGATTTAGCGGCTACTATCAAATGATCAAAAAAGGTTGAATTGCAAGTATGATTTAAACTGATGATTTTTTATTCATGATGTCCTTAGCCAACTTTTCCTTCAAAGCTGCCATATCATACTCCACTTTTTTATTGATAATCTTCGCGTAATGCTGCGTAGTACGCAGATTTTTGTGTCCCAGCATCTTGCCAACGGTTTCAATAGGTACGCCCTTGGATAGCGTAACTGTTGTCGCAAACGTATGCCGAGCCAAATGGGTGATCAGGTTCTTTTTAATACCGCAGAGGTTGGCGATTTCTTTTAGATATGCGTTGGATTTCTGGTTGCTCAAAATGGGCAGCACACACTCCCCATTGGTAACTTTGGGATGGTCTTGGTACTTTTTTAAATAGCTTCAGCAGTTGGGAGTAGGGGAATACCCAGCTTGGATTTGGTTTTGGTACGTTCGGCCTGTAGCCAAAGACTGCCATCGATGTGACGAACGGTATTGTCCTGATTCAATTTTTGTACATCGATATAGGAAAGTCCGGTATAGCAACAGAACACGAACATGTCGCGGACCACATTCAAGCGATCACCGTCGATTGCCTTTTCTACCAAGGCTTGCAGTTCCTCTTTGGAGAGAAACTCCCGCTCGACGATTTTAAATTGGACTTTGTAGTTGTAGAATGGATCTTTGGAAATCCATTTTGGCAAAGTGCCTTTTGAAGCTATTGGCGATAGAGAGTCTTATAGTTTTCGTCTTGAAATTGTAAGTGTAATAGTTGAGAACAACATCGGAGGAAGCGCAGTCGCCCGTGACTTAGCCAGAGTGCTAACGTCGGATATGAAATTTAAGTCTTTGGTTAGAGACTGGAACATTGTAATAAGATTGGATAAGAAGTTCACCTTAAGAATTAATTGATATAATTTCAGGCTTTATGATGAAAATGGCGTTCAAACAAATTGGCGTATTCCCAGTACCATCCCATACATAGGACACAAACCATTTTATATCTCATATTTTAGTATATTTGAGACACAAAATAATTTGTGTAGCATACATAAGACACAACCATGAATCCGTATCAACCTAAAGAACTCCCGTTAAAAGATATTGCCTGGGATCAGCTTATAGATTTGATGGGCAAGGCAAATCGATATATTGCCCGGTATGACGGGCTTTTACAATCGGTCATAAACCCAGATGTTCTTTTGGCACCCCTGCGAACCCAAGAAGCAGTACTCTCAAGTAAAATTGAAGGAACACAGGCCACATTGGAGGAGGTGCTTGAGTTTGAGGCCGATGAAGTTGCAGATGATCATTTGAAAGGGGATATATTTGAGGTGCTCAATTATCGAATTGCCTTAAAACAGGGTCGCGATACGATGAAAAAGCGTCCTTTATCCTTGAATACTATTAAACAAATGCATGCTACATTGATGCGTGGGGTTCGTGGCGATAGCAAAGATCCGGGTAATTTTAGAAGAATACAGAATTTTATAGGTTCCCCGGGTTCAAAAGTTGAAAATGCAAGGTTTGTACCTCCTACGGTTCCGGTTATGTTGGAAGCGCTGAGCGATTGGGAAAAATACATGCACATAGATGACAAAGATGTATTGGTACAATTGGCCATCGTCCATGCCCAATTTGAAATTATACATCCTTTTTTAGATGGTAATGGCAGAATGGGAAGGATATTAATTCCGTTATTCCTATATCATAAAGAAATTATACAGGAACCTGTTTTTTATCTAAGCGATTACTTAGAAAGCCATCGCTCAGAATATTATGACGCCCTAAAAGAAATTACCGATAGTGACAGCTGGACGAATTGGATACGGTTCTTTTTAAATGCCATCATCGTACAGGCAGAAAAAAATATAGCCAAAACCAGGAAAATCATTAATCTATACGAAGAGGTAAAACTGGAAATTGTAAATAGCACACATTCCCAATTTGCCATACAATGTTTGGACTGCCTTTTTGTGCAGCCCATTTTTTCGTCCCGAAATTTTGAACGAAACTCCAGTATTCCCAGATCTAGTGTGGCAAGATTAATAAGCACCATGGTTGAAAATGACATTATCAAAATTGTGCAACAAGGAGCAGGTCGCAGACCTACAATTTATGCTTTTAGAAGACTACTGAACATTGTCAATCAATAAAATGACCGACTCAAGTACTATCTTTTTCGATAATGCCTACGGCAGTAGGCAGTAAGGGAATAGTAAAGCCCGTATCCGTTTTAGAGCGTTTCGATTTGATATAAAAACTACCATCTTCGTTTTGGTAAATTTCTTCTGGCTTTAGGGTCTGAACATCTACATAAGCCAAACCGGTAAAACAACAAAGCACAAACATATCCCGGACGACGCCTAAGCGCTCTCCTTCGATGTCTTTGTCAATAAGGCGTTGTAGTTCATCTTTGGAGAGAAACTCCCGCTCCACGGTCTTGAATTGCACTTTGTAGTTGTAAAAAGGGTCTTTCGCAATCCAGTCATTGGCAACGGCAATACGAACGATTTTTTTAAAGTTGTTGACCTACTTTAAGGCGGAGTTGTGGTTACAGGCTTTCGTCACTTTTAGAAAATATTCAAAACCCTTGATAAACTATAAATCCACGTCTTTCACCGGGATATCATTTTTACGATATTCAGCTTTTACATATTCCGCCACATGACTTTTGGTGGTATGGTATCGTTTCCAGGTGCCCAGGGCAAATTCAACCCCGACCAACTTTTCCATTTGTTGGTTGTGCTCTTCAAAGAGTTGGACCAATATTTTACGCTTTACTTCTTCCATCAAATACATGTCCCCTGACATCTGGGTCGCACACAGTTCTTCCTTTTCTATAAGCTTGTGGTGAATCTTGATGATTAGGACGGCCGTGCGTTAAAAAAAGGTCTTGTAGACCTTTTTTACGATGGAGCGAGGTTGCGCGTCGGCCGGAGGGATTAACTTCGTTTTTCCCTAGTGGCTCCCGTCCGGTAAATGCAAAGCCACGCGCTGCGCGCTAGTTTTGTCGTTTTATTCCGAAATTTTGAGCAAGCTCAATTTCTCCGTAAAACAACAAAACCACACCGATAGGTGTGGCTTTTGCGCTTAATCGTGGAGCCGGAGGGATTAACTTCGTTTTTCCCTAGTGGCTCCCGTCCGGTAAATGCAAAGCCACGCGCTGCGCGCTAGTTTTGTCGTTTTGTTCCGAAATTTTGAGCAAGCTCAATTTCTCCGTAAAACAACAAAACCACACCGATAGGTGTGGCTTTTGCGCTTAATCGTGGAGCCGGAGGGATTAACTTCGTTTTTCCCTGGTGGCTCCCGTCCGGTAAATGCAAAGCCACGCGCTGCGCGCTAGTTTTGTCGTTTTGTTCCGAAATTTTGAGCAAGCTCAATTTCTCCATAAAACAACAAAACCACACCGATAGGTGTGGCTTTTGCGCTTAATCGTGGAGCCGGAGGGATTCGAACCCTCGTCCAAACAAGCAATTACAGTGCTTTCTACATGCTTAGTTTCCGTTTGTTTTTCGATGCATGCCTGACCGGAAACGGCCTAACATACACTTAGCTTCTTTAGGTTTTGGTGGCAGCGCCGAAGCGAACGCTACCCTTGTGTTGACTTTTATGGTGCCCCTGAATGAACCGCCGTCAACAAGGGCTGTTCAGGGACATCTCGCTTTCCGACCTTGTCGGAACGAGGCATAACCGTACTATGATTCGGGTTACGCGGCAAGAGCGTAATTAGATTCGCCAATTAAAAGTGTGAAGTATGTGATTTACGAGCTGTACCCCAGCGCTCGGCATGCTTACATTGCCATTGGTCTCGCTGTCAAAACCAGTCGGCCCCTTCAATGAGATAGAAAATCCCCGATTGCTGTAATCGAAGGGAATCTTCCCTGCTTCAGCAAAGAAGGTCCACTTTCTACCCAGTGATTTTTTTCAATGAACTATTAACTTCTCATCCGAAAAGGACGGCAAAGTTAATGAAAAACTTGTCCATAGCCGCAAATCCTGCTACTTTTAGGGCAAATAATATGCCAAAGACAGATGTGCCTGCGGAACGCATAGGGTGGAAGCTACAATCACGGCAACCACTGTAACCAGCAACTTTTAACTATTAAACCCCCTTCAATGAAATTTGGAATCATCCGCGAACGTAAATCCCCGCCAGACAGACGGGTGGTCCTCTCGCCCAGAGCATGTCAAAAAGTACTTTCCGAGCATAAAGACGCGGAAATTAGGGTCGAACCTTCCCCCATCCGGATTTATGAGGATACGGAGTACAGGCCGCGGGAATAGAGGTCACCCCGGAAATGGCCGCATGTGACGTGCTCTTAGGGGTCAAGGAGGTGCCTATCTCCGCCTTGATTCCGGATAAAAAATACTTCTTCTTTTCGCATACCATCAAAAAACAGCCGTATAACCGAGAGCTGTTACGAGCTATTCTGGAGAAGAACATCGATCTCTACGACCACGAGGTCATCACCAATCGACAAGAACAACGGCTCGTAGCCTTTGGAAGGTATGCGGGCATTGTGGGTGCCTATAACGGATTCCGGGCGTACGGACTCAAATACGACCGATACCAATTGCCCAAGGCGGAAG
The DNA here is from genome assembly GCA_963734985.1 of uncultured Flavobacteriaceae bacterium. Taxonomy (GTDB): domain Bacteria; phylum Bacteroidota; class Bacteroidia; order Flavobacteriales; family Flavobacteriaceae; genus Pricia. The sequence continues at coordinate 304,118 of CAVTJB010000001.1, read as the reverse complement.
AACTGCCCGATCAAAGGGCGCTGATCAAAGTGCTGTCCACCCTCGAACTGCCCAACATTAAAATTCTACTGACGGGAAAGGGCAGGGTCGGCAACGGTTCCAAAGAAATGCTGGATGGAATGGGGGTGCGACGCGTCAATGTGGCGGAATATCTCGATAATACGTTCAATGAGCCGGTTTACTGCCAAATCGATGCTGCCGAATATAACAAGCGCAAAGACGGCTCGCGGGGCAGTAAATCGGATTTTTTCGAGAACCCCGAGGCATACCGATCGAATTTTTTCCGCTTTGCGAAGGTGACGGATTTTTTTATCGCCGGTCATTTTTACGGGCAGGGAACCCCTTATTTGTTCACGCGCGAAGATGCCAAGCAGCCGGATTTTAAGATCAAGGTGGTGGCCGATGTCAGCTGCGATATAGATGGACCCATCGCCTGTACCATACGCCCGTCCACCATCGAAAACCCCCTGTACGGGTACGACCCCAAAACGGAAGAGGAAACCGACTATACAAGTCCGTCCGCCATTGCGGTCATGGCCGTCGATAACCTGCCCTGCGAGCTACCGCGCGATGCGAGCGAGGGATTTGGCGAAGCCTTTGTAAAAAATGTGATTCCCGCTTTTTTTAATGGAGATAAAGATGGGGTGCTGCAACGTGCCAGAATGACCCATAAGGGAAAGTTGACCGAGCGATATTCGTATTTGCAGGATTATGTGGACGGGAAGGATTAGGCTTAACTCCAATGAAGTAAAAAGCACACGGGTAATCAACAAAACCTTAAAACCTTGGCCTATTTCACCTGAACATTCCACTCGATCACCGGCTGCTGTTTGGGGGCGGTAAAACAACCAAGCGCCTTCAATCTTAAGGTAAGGGTATCCTTCTTTTCCAGGGTCTTGATTTTCAAGATTTGGGTCGCCCCGGCGGGAATTTCAAAAACGGGGGAGCTATGGTAAAAAGTGAACTCCATCTGGTTTTCGAACAACAGGTCGCTGCTGGAGATGTTCTTCAGTTCGACTTCCAAGACCTGGGTATCGGATATGTATTCCGCTTTGACGACTTCGATACTGGCTAGCAGCAAGGGTTTAAGAAACTCTGCTTTGCCGACTAGCAGGTCGTTAAAGACCGCAACGGTGCGGCCGGCGAATAGGGCTTCCCGCAGGCTTTCTGTACTTTTTTCCTTGGCAAAGACCAGGGTAATGGGGCGGTGGTTTCCCTTTTCGGTATAGTCCCAATCGATTAGGCCATGTATGTCGCTGGTGCCCATGATAGTCAAATTATTTTCAAGGGCCAGGGCCAGCGATTCCTCGGCATAATCCCCTGAGTTGATGACTTCGATGCCTTGCAGTTCCCCGTTTGTGATACGAGCCTTTTGAAAATCGCTCAAAACGGGTAGGCCTTGCGGACGTTGCGCATACCAGGCCGGATGGTTCCAGAATACAAAAGCATTCTGCTTTTTGGCGGCGGCGAAGGCGTCCTCGGGTTTTTCATATAACAATTGGTTCGCATCGGATATAAAAATGGCGTTGCTATGCCCTACGGGTTCGGAGCGGGTTATCTCAGATCCGGGTACGATCAGAAGGCCGTGGTCATCGGCTTCCTCCATGGCCTTTGCCAATTCAAAGGACCGGTTTCTATCGGGGTGCGGAATATCCTTCGCATGGGGTTGATATTCCAAATGTTCGGTAAGCGATATGGCATCCAGGTTTTCGCGCAGGGCTTCTTGTACACGAATCGTTGGCCATACGTTTCCATCGGAAAAAACGGTATGCTGGTGAAGGTCGGTTTTTAAGGTTTTATATCCCGGGATATTGGGATAGGTGAGAGGCCGGGCGCCTAAGTGGGAATGGTCCTGGGCGCGGCCCCCAGTATAAAGAAGGATGGAAAAAAGTAGTATCGCATATTTCATGGTGGATGATTTGTTCAAAAATAAGAAATAATGGGAAAGCGGGTAAGGCTATCCGGTTACCAAATTGTAAATTCCGCTTGCTTCGAAGATCCTAGCGAAATAGGTCACCTTAAAGGAATGGAGGTGAAAAATAGGGGGTATTACCTTGGTACAAATAATTTTGTTCAACCTTGGAAGTTAATTATTATAAAATCAGGTAGATATAAAATGAAGGAAACCTTTTTTAAATTTTTAAGGTATAAGGGGTAGGGGTTTTAAAAGTTAAGATGTTGTGCTTTTTTTCGTGCGATTCGGGTCACATGAAATCCCGAGTTGTAGCCCGTTATCTTAAAGCCTAATTCAGCAAAACCTTAACGCTAAAAAGATAACCCCACCAAGAATCTCGGCGGGGTTCCTATACATTGTTCCTGTTTTCCATTTAAGGATTAGTATCGGTACCCTTGCCATGTATTCCCGGAACCTAGTCCAGTACGTGTTCGCCAAATGTCTAAGTTGTGTCTCAATATGTTCTGTATTTTGGTTTGTAATCCGAAGAATATAAGGTTGTTAGATTGTAAACCCATCTAAAAGGCGAGTAAGCTTACAATTAGTACAGTCTGCGTTAGAATCTTTGGGAAAATACAGTACTCACAAAAGGGGGGTGACCTCTATCCATTCTAATCAATCCGCCCCTTGTCCCTATAAATCTGTATGTATTTCTGGCTTAGGGAATCGGAGTCCTTATATTTCTTGCGGATGGCCCTCAGTTTATCCTTCATTTGGGCCACGGTATCGGCGTAGGCGGGATCGTCGAAGACATTGTGGATTTCCAACGGGTCTTTCTTGCGATCGTAAAGCTCCCACTCATCCACATCGTAATAAAAATGGATAAGTTTAAAATTCTCGGTCGCCATACCGTAATGCCTTTTTACGGCATGTTCGGCCGGATACTCATAGTAGTGGTAGTACACGGCCTCCCTCTCCCATTTTTCGGTTTCCCCTTTGAGCAATGGCAACAGGCTTTCACCTTGCATATCATCGGGGGGCTCTATCGCGGCGGCTTCCAGAAAGGTTTCGGCGAAGTCGAGGTTCTGTACCAGTTCGTCCGAGGTGGTATGCGGGGTTATTACGTTGGGCCACCGTATCAGCAAAGGCGTCTTAAATGATTCGTCGTACATAAAACGTTTATCGAACCAACCGTGCTCACCGAGATAAAAGCCCTGGTCGGAGGTGTAAACCACGAGGGTATTTTCGGTCAAACCTTCTTCGTCGAGATAGTCCAACAGGCGTCCGACATTTTCATCGACGGCGGCTATAGTGCCCAGGTAATCCTGCATATACCGCTGGTATTTCCAGACCATTAGGGTAGAATCGTTCATATGGGGATAGCGCCTTTTAAAATCGTCGTTGATCGGCCCGTAAACGGAATCCCACGAAGCCCTTTGTTCGGGAGTCATCCGTTCGATGGGGTTGTAGAGTTCCCGGTCTTCGATGTTCAGCTCGTCTATGATTTCGGGATATACCTTATTGTCGTAGTTGTAGGTCATGTGTTTTAGGATGTTCATCTCGGCCGTTTTGGCAGCTGTGCCGCGGGTGGTGTAATCGTCGAACAAAGTTTTGGGTAAGGGGAAGGTTTTTTGGGTAAATTGGGAATAATGCCTTTTTGCGGGAATCCATGAACGGTGTGGCGCCTTGTGAAGGTACATCAATAAGAAAGGTTTCGCGGTATCCCGTCGCTTTTCCATCCAATCCAGGGTCAGATCCGTAATAATGTCCGTCACATAGCCTTGGATGGTGGTATCGCCTTTTTGCGTAATAAATTTAGGGTTGTAGTAATCGCCTTGTCCCGGAAGAATCTTGAACTCGTCAAAACCTTTGGGGTTGTTCCCAAAATGCAGCTTGCCGAACATGGCGGTCTGGTAGCCCGCATCCTGCAAAATTTGAGGAAAGGTCACATTGGTGGTATCAAAAGGGGAGAGGTTATCGATTTTGCCGTTGATGTGGCTATGTTTTCCCGTAAGGATGACCGCCCGGGAAGGGGCGCAGATCGAATTGGTGACGCTGGCATGGGTAAAGAGCATCCCCTCATCGGCGATACGGTCGATATTGGGTGTGTGGATCAATTTATCGTTATAGGCACTGATGGCCTGGTACCCGTGGTCATCGGACATGATAAAAACGATGTTCGGGCGTTTGGCCTGGCCGTCATCGGATTTGTCATCTGTACAGGAAAGAATGGGAAGGAGAAAAAATATACATAGGATGGTTAAACTGGATTTCATTTTAGGACAACTTTTTTTGATGGTTCAAGGTATTAAAAGAATACAGGACCGCCGGATGAAAAATTCAGGGGTTCGAAAAAAGGATGTATTTGAGGCTCGAAATCAATGGAAACCCTTATGCTTAAACCTGCCTTGCAGGCAGGCTTGAATTTTTTGCGGAAGCGGTCAAACTAGTTCGTTAACCGTACGTCGTAGAGCCGTCAAATTCGTCAACAATTGCTCCAAATGATCGAGATGCAGCATATTCGCCCCATCGCTCTTGGCGTTGGCGGGGTCGAAATGCGTCTCCATGAATAGGCCGTCCACGCCCGCGGCAATTCCCGCTCGGGCCATGGTGTTGATCAGTTGGGGGCGGCCGCCTGTCACTCCCGACGATTGGTTGGGCTGTTGTAGGGAGTGGGTCACGTCCAATACCACCGGTGCATATTGCTTCATGGTGGGGATGCCCCGGAAATCAACGATTATATCCTGATAGCCGAACATGGTACCGCGGTCGGTAATCCAAACCTGTTCATTGCCGGAGTCCGTTACCTTGGTCACGGCGTGCTTCATGCTTTCGGGACTCATAAATTGGCCTTTCTTAAGATTTACGACTTTTCCGGTTTCCGCGGCGGCTACCACCAGGTCGGTCTGGCGTACCAAGAAGGCGGGTATCTGCAGTACGTCAACATATTCGGCGGCCATGGCGGCATCGGCCGTTTCATGGATATCGGTGATAGTCGGCACCTGAAAAGTTTCGGAAACTTTACGCAAGATTTTCAAGGCCTTTTTGTCGCCAATACCCGTAAAGGAATCCACCCGGCTGCGGTTGGCTTTTTTAAAACTTCCCTTGAATACATACGGAATCTTTAGTTTGTCCGTCACCTTGACTATATGTTCCGCTATCCGCAAGGCCATTTCTTCGCCCTCTATGGCACACGGGCCCGAGAGTAGAAAAAAGTTGCGGCTTTCGGTATGTTTCAGTTGGGGTATCTTACTTAAATCCATTGAAAATTTCATTTTGATAAAGGTACGATATTGGCGCGTTATTGGTTACAGTTTTGTAAGTCTATAACCCTATACCTATAAGACCGTCCCATTCGGTAAAGGCAAAGCAAAGCCTTGACTATAAGGCCTCCCGAAATACCCTCTAAATCAACAAAATAAAAATTTGAGAGCTTTGTTGAACGAACAAAAATTAGCCGTACCTTTGCGCGCTCGAAAACGAGACCTGATACATCTAAATTCATTTATGTCAACAACAAAGAATATCGCCATCATCGCCCACGTTGACCACGGTAAGACTACCTTGGTCGATAAAATCATGTACCATTGCCAGCTTTTTCGCGACAACGAAAATACCGGTGACCTGATATTGGACAATAACGATCTTGAGCGCGAGCGGGGCATTACCATTACCTCAAAAAACGTTTCGGTCGTTTATAAGGATACAAAGATCAATATCATCGATACCCCGGGTCACGCCGATTTTGGGGGCGAGGTCGAGCGGGTGCTCAACATGGCCGATGGCGTGCTGTTACTGGTGGATGCTTTTGAAGGCCCCATGCCGCAGACCCGTTTTGTACTCCAAAAAGCAATCGATCTGGGCCTTAAACCCTGTGTGGTCATCAATAAAGTGGACAAGGAAAACTGTACGCCCGAGGAGGTACACGAAAAAGTGTTCGACCTGATGTTCGAATTGGGTGCTGAGGAATGGCAACTGGATTTCCCCGTAGTATATGGTTCCGCCAAACACAATTGGATGAGCGAGGACTGGCAAAATGAAACAGAGAATATTGAACCGCTGTTGGATATGGTCATCGAGCATATCCCCACTTTTAAACCGAAGGAGGGTAATACCCAAATGCTGATTACTTCTTTGGACTATTCTTCGTTTACCGGCCGTATTGCTATCGGAAGATTGCAACGCGGTAGTTTGAAGGAAGGGCAACAAATATCCTTGGTAAAGCGGGATGGCAAAATCGTCAAATCAAAAATCAAGGAACTGTTTACTTTCGAGGGCTTGGGCCGTAAGAAGGTCGAGGAAGTGACCACTGGCGATATCTGCGCCATCGTTGGATTGGAAGGTTTCGACATCGGCGATACCATCGCCGACCTTGAAAATCCTGAAGGCCTTAAGACCATCGCCATCGACGAACCGACGATGAGCATGCTGTTTACCATTAACGATAGTCCCTTTTTCGGGCAGGATGGCAAATTCGTCACTTCCCGGCATATTAAGGAGCGATTGGAGCGTGAGCTGGAAAAAAACTTGGCCCTACGGGTCAACGAGACCGATAGTGCCGATAAATTTCTGGTATTCGGCCGGGGCGTGCTGCACTTGTCCGTTCTCATCGAGACCATGCGTCGCGAGGGCTACGAACTTCAGATCGGCCAGCCCCAGGTTATCATCAAGGAAATCGACGGCGTCAAATGCGAACCGATCGAATCGCTGACCATCGATTTGCCGGAAGAGGTTTCGGGAAAGGCCGTTGAAATGGTATCGATACGTAAGGGCGAAATGACCCGAATGGAAGCGAAGGGCGACCGGATGGTCTGCGAATTTATGATTCCCTCGCGGGGCATTATCGGCCTGCGTAACCAGTTACTGACCGCAACGGCGGGAGAAGCCATCATGGCGCACCGTTTCTTGGAGTACCAACCTATGAAAGGCGATATCCCCCAGCGTCAGAACGGGTCGTTGGTCAGTATGGAAAATGGGAAGGCGATTCCCTATTCCATCGACAAACTTCAGGACCGTGGCAAGTTTTTCGTCGATCCGGGCGAGGATATTTATGAAGGGCAGGTCATCGGGGAGAACTCCCGTGGTGACGATATGACGGTCAACATCACCAAGACCAAGAAACTGTCGAACGTACGCTCTTCAGGGGCCGATGACAAAGCCAAGATCGTACCCGCCATCAAATTCTCTTTGGAAGAGGCGTTGGAGTATATCCAGAAGGATGAATACGTGGAGGTGACCCCCCATCATCTGCGATTGCGGAAAATCTATTTAAAGGAAGTCGATCGAAAGCGGAACAAGATAGCATAAGCTCCCATCAATCTAAAGGTAACTTGTGACAAGCAGCCGCCGCCGCGCCAATAATCCCGGCGTGGTTCTGCAGTTCCGCCGGCATCACAGGGGTTTCAATAGTAATATACTTTTTGAAATCATCGAAATCCTTTGACGTGCCCCCTCCAAGAAGTATCAGGTCGGGCGCGATGATCAGATCAACATATCTTAGGAATTTATTGAAGCGCTTGCCCCATTTTTTATAGGACAGGCCCTCTCGTTCCTTGGCGGAAGCGGCTGCCCAGAGCTCAATTTTCTTGTATTTTTTATAGGGAATCTGACCCAGTTCGAAATTAGGGATTAATTTCCCGTCGTAAAAAGCCCCACTGCCGAGCCCCGTACCGATGGTAATCATCACTACAAGGCCTTTTTTGCCTTTTCCGATACCGTATTCCATCGTGGCATAGCCCGCGATATCGGCATCGTTGACCACCGTAAAGTCGAGGCCCGTTTTTTCTTCGAACAACTTTTCGACATTTACCCCCAGCCAGCTTTCGTCCAGATTGCCCGGCGATTTGCAGACCCCTTTTTTGATAACGGTCGGAAAGCCGCAACCTACCTTGCCCTTGTAATCGAAATGTTTGACGATCTGGGCGATGACGTCCGCCATCTCCTCCGGTTTTCGCGATTTGGGCGTCGGGATGCGGTGGCGTTCCGAAATCATCTCACCTGTTTCTATATTGACAATACCTCCTTTCATGCCGGAACCGCCGACGTCAATACCAAGAACTTCCATTTGAGTGTGTTAAAATTTGTGATGGGAAATTACGAAATCTTTTGGTGATGGCGAATATTTGTTGCGATTGTCAGCTAGTCTGGGTACATTCCCAATGGCATTCTCTGCGAGGTTCAGGATTTTGAGCTGGTGCAGCAGTTTTGCGATCTGTGCGTCGATATAGCTGTAAATGGCCAGATCCGATCTGATTCTTGGAAATCGGATTTTGGGATTTGGGATTTCTCACATCAATTGTCCTTTATCCCATAAAAAATCAAAGACGAGCATATCGACTTCCGAGACCATATGTTTATCTTTATAATTCAACCATACCATCTCGGCAATCTCCGAATCGGGCAGTAGTTGGCCTTCGTAGTCTGCCGTATAGCAAGTCATCCGTACCAAGACCCCGGGTTTATAACCGTCGGCTTGAGCCTCGAAAATACCGATAAAATATAGGGATGAAATATCCAGTTCCACCGTTAGTTCTTCCTTGATTTCACGAAAAAGGGCCTCCGCATCGCTCTCGACGTTCTCTCTTTTGCCCCCAGGGATATAGTATTTCTCCCTTCCCTCGGTGCGGGTGACCAAAATGCGGCCGTCCACGATATGTACCCACGCTAAAGTATCAATAATCTGTTCCGAGGGCTCGATGTAGTAGTCAATGGAGTTCAGCGAATGGTTGGGGTCGATGGTGTCAAGCAGTGTGTCGATCCAATTTCCCATCCTGGTCAAGGTATCGAGCTTTTTGTTCCGTCCCAAAGCGCTTGAAATGGTCTCGTCACGGTTTCCGAAATTATAGCGTCCTTTTTTGACCCACAGCATGTTCAGCAGATGCTGCATCATAACGTTGCCCAATTGGTCTATCGAAATGGCAATTTTGAGAAGAAATTCGCCGATGCCCTTGATGCCGTTGGTGAAAAGCGCGTAGAATAGTCCATATACAAACCCTAGGGGCCCCGTAACCGCCAATAGCACGATAGAAATCAAGAACAGCAACAGTCCGATAAACGGATTGACTTTTTTATCGGCCCTGTAGACGCGTTTTTTTTTGATCATGTAAGTGGTCCGAATTGGGATTTTTAGGATTAAAAATTATCGGTGTGGGTAAGGTTCGCTCCCGATTTCAACCATAATTTCTGAAAAAAGCCGATATGAATTTCTGCGAGTTTCCGGATCGAAGATATGGGAGGCCACCATCAACTCGTCAACGCCGGTATCCTTTAAAAACTGCCTTGTTTTTTGACTGACGGTTTCCTTGCTTCCGACGAAAGCGTATTTAAACATGCGCTGAAAGGCCGGGTTTTGGGAAATTTCCCGTAGTTCTGGGGTCATTTCCATGGGGGGCTGTATGTAATCGATCTGTCCCGTCATCACGCCTATGGCCATGCGGATCAGAGAGGTAGATAGTTTCTCCGCTTCCGCATCGGTTTGGGCCGCGATTACGTTAATGCAAGCCATGGTATAAGGCCTTTCCAAGTATTGGGAAGGTTGAAAGTTGTTATAATAAATTTGGAGGGCCTCGAAAAGCTGGGTCGGGGCAAAATGGCTGGCAAATACATAGGGGAGACCCTCTTGGGCCGCCAAATGGGCACTGTCGGTACTGGAGCCGAGGATGTAAATGGGCACTTCCAGCCCTTCGGCTATGGGCACACGCACTTCGGCATTACGGTTTTGTTCCGAAAAATAGCGTTGAATGTTACGCATTTCTTCGGGAAAGCGATATACCGCCTGCATCCTATCGGGCCGAATGGCCTTTGCGGTAGCTTGATCCGTACCGGGCGCCCTGCCGAGGCCTAGGTCGATACGACCCGGATAAATCGAGGCCAGGGTCCCGAATTGTTCGGCTATCAATAGCGAAGAATGGTTGGGCAACATAATGCCTCCGGAACCTACCCGAATGCGTTGGGTACCCCCTGCGATATGGCCGATGAGTACGGAAGTGGCCGAACTGGCAATACTTATCATATTGTGATGTTCGGCCAACCAGAATCGGGTGTATCCCCATTCTTCGGCATTTTGTGCCAAGGTTAGGCTATGCTTGAACACCTCGGAGGCGCTATAGCCGACCCCCATGGTGGCCAGTTCCAAAATGGAATACTGGATCTTTTTCCTATTATCTTCTTTCATACCTGCCACTTTCTATCAAATCTAAAAAATTAGTACCTTGTTACCATGAATAAAAAAGGGAATTGGACTTTCAAAGGCTTTCATGCCCAATTGGCCAATTTGGACCCCCGGATCAGGGAAAAGGCCATTGAAATTGCCAAGGGGCTAATGGAAGCCGATGATGTTTCGGAAGCGACCGCCATCGAAAAGGGCATCGTCCGTGCCGAACAATGGTTTTATGATCGTGAAGCATAAGCCGGCCACCAAAAATCCAAAAATAGGCCGGTAAAATTCCACTTCATACCGCCCGTTGTACTACTTCAAAAATCTTGTTCCCGTCACATTTCAAGGTCTTCGAAGGATATTTTAGGATCAGGGCATAATCATGGGTAGCCATCAGAATGCTACGGCCACTTTTATGGATTTCCTGTAGTACTTTCATGACCTCGACGCTGGTCTGGGGGTCGAGGTTTCCGGTAGGCTCATCGGCCAAAATGAGTTCGGGATCGTTGAGCAGGGCGCGTGCGATGGCAACCCGCTGTTGCTCGCCGCCCGAAAGCTCATGGGGGAATTTAAAACCCTTGGTCTTCATGCCCACCTTGCCGAGCACGTCCTCGATCTTGAGATTCATTTTCTGGGTATCTTTCCAGCCTGTGGCTTTTAATACAAAAGCCAGGTTGTTGTTGATATTACGGTCGGGGAGGAGCTTAAAATCCTGAAAGACGATGCCGAGTTTGCGTCTTAAAAAAGGAATATTTTTTTCGCGGAGCCGGGTCAAGTCGAAATCGACGATACTTCCGGATCCCTGTCGTAAGGGCAAATCACCGTAGAGCGTCTTCATAAAACTACTCTTTCCGCTGCCCGTTTTTCCGATGAGGTACACGAATTCACCCTTTCTCACTTCGAGATTGACCTCGTTCAGTACCAGGCTTTCCTTTTGATAGATGGCTGCGTCCTTTAATTCTAGGATGGTTTCGGCCATGTTTAGGGGTTAGTGAATTAACGGATTAGTGTTTCATGCAAAACTACGGTTTGCCTTCCCAAAATCAATGATCAATAATTAATAATCAAAAATTCCTCCTTCAAAAGTAATAATCTTTTTTCCTTTGCACCCGAAACAATTTTATCCTCTTAAATATACTTACACTCTATATTCGACGTTATTAAAATTAATAAATAGGATATACAACGCGTCAGCAAGAACACTATGCTACAAAAAATCACTGTTTTTCTCCCCGTTTTTCTGGGGATGGTCTTTTTGGGAACCGCCCAAGAGACCAAGATCTACACCCACGAACAAAAGGACTTTCAAGATGCCCTCGCTCTCTATAACAACGAGCAGTACCAAGCGGCGCAATCCATTTTTTCGAAGGTAAAAAAGGAAACCGATAACCTGGAGACGAAGGCCAATAGTGCCTACTACGAGGCCACGGCCGCCGTACGCTTGAACCAGTTGGGTGCGGACCGCCTGATGGAAAGTTTTGTAGAAAATTATCCGACCTCCACCAAACGCAACTCCGCCTTTGTCGATGTGGCGGAATACTATTTCCAAACGGGAAAGTATCCCTACGCCCTGAAATGGTATAATAAGGTGGACCAAAAAGCGCTTTCGCGGGGGGAAATGGACAAGTTCAATTTTAATTATGGCTATTCCCTTTTTTCTTCCGGAAAACAAAAAGAGGCGGAAAGCTATCTGCGAAGGGTCGAGAATTCCCAAGTTTACGGATCACAGGCCAAATATTACCAAGGCTATATCGCCTACCAGCAAGACGATTACGAAGAGGCCAACCGGCGTTTTGACGAGATCAAAGATCCTAAAATCCTAGAGGAGAAAATGGATTATTACCAGGCCGATATGAACTTTAAGCTGGGCAAGTTCGAGGAGGCCATCAAGCTGGCTAAAAGTCAGATGGCCAAAAATGACCGGAAGGAAAAATCCGAGCTGAGTAAGATCATAGGTGAGAGCTATTTCAATCTGGGACAGTATGCGGACGCGATACCTTATTTGGAGGACTATCGTGGAAAAAGGGGAAAATTCAGTAATACGGATTACTATTTATTGGGATATTCCTTTTATAAGCAGGGAGATTATGCCAACGCCATCCAGCAGTTCAACAAGATTATCGATGGCTCAAATAGCGTTTCACAGAATGCCTATTACCACTTGGCGGAATGTTATTTAAAGTTGGATAAAAAACAGGAAGCCCTCAACGCCTTCCGGAATGCATCCCAAATGAATTTTTCACCAGATATAAAAAGGGATGCCGACCTGAACTACGCCCGGTTGAGCTACGAGATCGGTAATCCCTACGAACCCGTCCCGCAAGTGATATCGGATTATCTGGCCGCCTATCCCAACAGTAAGAACTCGCAAGAAATGCAGGAACTGCTGGTCGATTCGTATATCACTTCCAAAAATTTTGAGGGTGCGATGCAACTTTTGGAAAAGAACCGTAATTACGCCAGTAAGGCCACCTACCAAAAAGTGGCCTACTACCGGGGCATCGAACTGTTCATGAACGGAGACTATGCCGCCGCGACCGAGAATTTCGGTAAATCTGTGGATAGTGCCGAGGATGCCCTTTTCAAGGCAAAAGCCAATTATTGGAAAGCGGAATCAGAATACCTTTTGAACCGTTTTGATGATGCCCTTGCCGATTACCTGCAGTTTCAGCAAAATCCTATGGCAAAAAACACCGAGGAATTTAAGGAGCTCGATTACAACCTCGCCTACACTTATTTTAAGCTGAAGGACTATCAAAATGCGATTTCCTACTTCGACCGTTTTACAAGTTCGGGCGTAAACGATACCCAAAAACTGTACGATAGCTATTTGCGTTTGGGCGATAGCTATTTTGTGACCAGCAAATACTGGCCGGCCATCGAGACCTACAATAAGGCCTTGGCGCTGACCGGCCCCGATAAGGCCTACGCAGCCTACCAAAAGGCGATCAGCTACGGTTTTGTCGATCGCCGCGATACCAAGATCGAGGAACTGCGTACGTTTGCATCGGCCTACCCGAATTCTAGCCTGCGCGATGACGCCCTTTTCGAACTGGCGAATACCCTCATTGCAGCCGGGCAAGAGCAGCAAGGCCTCCAGACCTACAATAGTATGATCCGCGAATACGGCGGCAGTTCTCTGGTGCCCCAGGCCAAGATGCGCCAAGCGCTGGTACATTACAACGCGAACCGCAATGAACAGGCCTTGGCGGAGTTTAAATCCGTAGTCCGCGATTTTCCCAATACCCAGGAAGCCGTGCAGGCCGTTGCCACTGCAAAATTGATTTATGTAGATCTGGGCCGTGTGGACGAATACGCCGCCTGGGCGAAAAATCTCGATTTCGTGGAGGTCACTGACCGCGAGCTTGACAGCGCCACCTTCGAATCGGCCGACAAACAGAATCTAGAGGGCAAAACGGACGCTGCCATCAAGGGGTACGAAAAGTATATCGAGCAATTTCCCAATGGGGCGAATGCCGTCAAGGCCCACTTCAACCTGGCCCAGCTGTATTTTGGCAACGGGCAAAAGGATCAGGCCCTGCCGCATTACAAATATGTTGCCGATAAATCAGGCGGTGAATACGCCGAGCAGTCCCTCACCAGGGTCTGTGAAATCTATATCGGAAAAGAAGATTATGTGACTGCGTTACCCTACTTGGAACGTCTGGAAAACCAGGCCGACATCCAGCAGAACCGTATTTTTGCGCAGTCTAATCTGATGAAAGGATACTACGGACAGAAAAACTATGAAAAGACCTTGGCATACGCGGAAAAGGTATTGGCCGTACCGACCATCGACAATCGCATCAAGAGCGACGCCCAGATCATGATTGCCCGCGCGGCCATTGCCACCGGAGACGAGGCCAAGGCGGAAAGGGCGTACCAAGACGTGTTGAAAATCGCGACCGGACGTACTGCGGCCGAAGCACTCTATTATGACGCCTATTTTAAAAATAAGTCGCAGGATTACGAGGCATCGAACGCCTCGGTGCAAAAACTGGCGAAAGATTATTCAAGTTACAAGGAATGGGGTGGCAAAGGCCTGGTCGTCATGGCGAAAAATTTTTATGCGCTGGGCGATGCCTATCAGGCCACCTATATCTTAGACAATGTAACCACCAATTTTAGCCAATATCCCGAACTGGTCTCAGAAGCGAAATCCGAGCTGGCGCTCATCAAAGCCAAAGAGGCGCAGAGCAATTCGTCGATCCGAACGGATGGGAATTGAAATAAAAGTGAGCAGTAAACAGTAGGCAGTACGCAGTAAGCAGTAGAAAATAAGCAGTGGGCAGTTGCGGTTTGCAATTGATAGCTCGTTGAAGCTGAGGGGCCAATAAATTTTTGAACACAAACGAATAGAAGAACATTTGAACATGCACCAACACCTAAAATTAATTCTACTCCTAATCTTCGGATTTTCCCGTATTACTTTCGCCCAGGAAGACGATAACGAAGGAGAAACCGACGACATCGGTACCGAAACGGTTACCGTAACAAAAGCCTACACCCCAACGATTTCCGATGCGTTTAAAATCAAGTCCGTTCCTACCTTAAACGATTCCATTGTCCTTCAAAAGAAAAATATTGAATACAGTATCTTTTCTGTGCCAGTGGCCTCGACCTTTACACCCGCCAAGGGGACGGCGACAGCGGTTAAGAAGATTCCGCCTCCGGAGCTGTTCAATTCCTACGCGTCGGCCGGTGGTGGCAATCCGGCGAACCTAATGGCCAAATTCTATACCAGCCGTACCCTCGACCGGGAATCGGGATTTACGGTGGGGCTGGACCACAACTCCTCCGCCGGCGATATCGATGGGGTGGCCTTAAAAAATGTGTACTCCAATACTGAAATCGACGGCTCGTACACCAAAAGGGATCGCGATTTCGATTGGGGCTTCGATATCGGCGCACAACATCAGCTCTACAACTGGTACGGCATTCCCGATGGCGTCTTTACCGAAGAGGTGGTCAATTCTATCGAAGAACGCCAAAACTACTTTATGGCCGATGCCGATGCGCATATCAAGGTTGAGAATTCCTATTTCGAAAATGCCGAACTGCAGTACCGCCGTTTTTGGGATGCCGTACAATCGGGAGAAAACCGGGCCGTGTTCAAAACGGGATTCACGTTTCCCGTGGCCGAGGAATCCTTTGGCATAAATATTCATATCGATTATGTCAACGGCAACTTCGAGAATGCCGACCTGAATAATGTAGCCAACGCCCCTGCCATGAACTATAGTAAACTGCAGGCGGGCCTTAACCCGAGTCTCCGCTTATCGCGCGACGATTTTTCGCTGAACCTGGGCATTAACCTGGTCTATGGACTGGACACCGAAAAAAAAGAGGGTAATTTCTATATTTATCCCGCGGTAATGGCATCCTATCGTTTGGCCGATGAACTGGCCATTGTGTACGGTGGGATAGAAGGGGAGCTGCAGCAGAATTCATACTACGGTTTTGTGGAGGACAATCCCTATGTATCCCCGACCTTGAATATAGTGCCTACCGATACCAAGTACGACGGATATGTCGGGTTGAAGGGCCAGTTGTTGCCGACCTTGGGCTATAACCTAAAAGCTTCCTACACGGCGGAAGATAGGAGTCCCCTTTTCAAATTGAATCCCCAAAATACCTTCCGCGACGATGAAAAAGGGTATTACTATGGCAATTCTTTCGAGGTGTTCTATGACGATATAAAGACCATCGGAGTATTCGGCGAGCTTAACGTTGACGTCAACCGCAACTTTACCTTGGGCGTTAATGCGGAGTACTACAACTATTCCACCGAGACGGACAATCCGGCCTGGAACCGTCCCGATTTAAAGGGCTCTTTGTTTATGGACTATCAGATAGGCGAAAAATGGTATGCGGGAGCCAACCTGTTCTACGTAGGCGCACGAAAAGATGTGGCCACCATTGCGGACCAAACGGGAATTCCCTCGAATTTTGCGGCCGAAATCCTTACTTTGGATTCTTTTTTCGATGCCAACGCCCATCTCGGCTATCGGTGGAACAAGCAACTCTCCTTTTTCGTAAAAGCCGCCAATATCGCCAACAACAACTACCAGCACTGGGCGAACTACCCAGTGCAGGGGCTGCAGGTGTTGGGGGGGCTGACTTATAAGTTCGACCTATAACAGCTAAAACGCCCCTTTTTAATAATCCGAATATTCCGTTGGATATAGCAGCATTTTATCTGCCTTGCTCACGTTGTTCTGGTACTGGGGGTCGCTAGACAGTTTGTCCCACTTTTCCGAGCTGGAAAACGCTTTCCAAAGGGCATCCCGCTTTTCCATATTCGGGTAGGTAGTCATATACATCAGGTTTGGCATACGGTCTCCCGATAGCACTTCCGCATAAAATACGGCGTTTGCACCCAAACTTTCGAACAGTTCGACTTCCCCGCCCTTATTGAACATCTTTACTTTATTCCGGTTGGTAGCCTCGGTAGGCGATTCGTAACTACGGAGTTCGTAGACGCGGTCTTTTCTCGGCCCCTGCACTTCCGAAGGTTTCATATGAGGCATTTCCGTAAAGGCTTTCATCAGGGTGGAGTTCACACGTTCGTAGGGTGGCTCGTCATATTTGGCCTTGATGTAAGACATTCCCGCGGAAGCATAGGCCTTGTCCTGCGCCAGCATATCATCCAGATTTTCGAACTGATCTAACGACGTAAAGGGAATCAAAACAAAAATCTTGTTGGCCGTCAGGTAGTTATTGGGCCGTAATTTAAAAACTCCCACGTTATCTATACCGGCCCTTTTCAGCGCTGGCAGATAAGCATTTTTGAGGTATGCGTCCATCAGACTATCCTGTTTTTCGTTTTGGAGCGTATAGGTTTTTAACTGATAATATTGCCGTTGTTGCTCTTGGGAATATCCCTTCCCAGTAAAGGCAGCCATTAAGATAATAGTAAGAAATAATGTAAGCGTTTTGTGTTTCATAAGATTTCATTTGTTAAGTCCCAAACTTAACGAAGTTCGCGCATATAAGCAGGTTTACAAGGAAATTTTTTTATTTAAAGGGATGATTCATGGCAAATTCCCCGTAAATTGCGGATCATCGATAACATCTAACCCCTTACATTCCAATGGACCTAAACCTAGCAGTGCTCATCGACGGCGACAATATCCCCTCCGCCTATGTTAAGGAAATGATGGAAGAGATCGCCAAATACGGCAACCCGACCATCAAACGCATATATGGGGATTGGACCAATCCGCGCTTGGGCAGGTGGAAGAACATTCTCTTGGAAAACGCCATTACGCCCATTCAGCAATACGGCTACACCCAAGGCAAGAACGCTACCGATTCGGCAATGATCATCGATGCTATGGATATTCTGTATTCCGGAAAGGTAAACGGTTTTTGTCTCGTGAGCAGCGACAGCGATTTTACCCGTTTGGCAACTCGTCTCCGGGAAGCAGGAATGCAGGTATTCGGCATCGGGGAAAAGAAGACCCCCAACCCGTTCATCGTGGCCTGTGACCGGTTTATCTATATCGAGATATTGAAAAAGCCCGATAGTTCGTCATCCCAGGATTCGGACGATACCTCCACTTCAAAGAGCGGCGTTGACAAGATCACTTCGAAAGATTTACGCTTTATCGCTGGTACCATTGATGACGTGGCCGATGACGATGGTTGGGCCTTTTTAGGCGATGTCGGCAGCCTGTTGCAAAAAAAACAGCCTAATTTCGACGCCCGTAATTACGGTTTTCAAAAACTGACGCCGCTGATCAATTCCATTCCCAATTTTGAGATCGAACGGCGCGAAGATGCCAAGGGAAGAAAAAAGTTGGTCTATGTCAAGATCAAGGAAAAGCAGCGTTCGCGATCACAAAAAAAATAAATACATCCCACGAATGACATCGCTCCGTTTCCGAAGATTTTCCCATAATCCAGGTGTACAATTTTTTGCTTACATTTAGGCATTCATCCTAAAAAAAATCCATGAAAAAAGTAGTTAAAAACTTTGGATTGTCTATTGTAGCAATCTTATTGGCCGGTTTTTCGGCACATGCCGGCACTGTTTCTACCGCGACAAGTCTTAAAAATAATGCCTATGTGTCGCTCGTAATTGCGAAGGACAATCTCGTCGGCGGTTGGAGTTATACTGTCGAAGGTGCTCCTTCGAAATATGAAAAAGGTCTTTTGGTCATCGTGAAGGATGGCGATAGCTATAAGGTACAGCTACAGGTCGGCGACGGCACA
Source organism: uncultured Flavobacteriaceae bacterium (assembly GCA_963734985.1). GTDB lineage: Bacteria > Bacteroidota > Bacteroidia > Flavobacteriales > Flavobacteriaceae > Pricia. The sequence continues at coordinate 285,852 of CAVTJB010000001.1, read as the reverse complement.
CTTATGGGCGAGAACGTAAAGGTCAAGGGCAACACCATCGATTTCGAGGTGATGGTCGAAGGGGAACGGGTATCCGTAAATCTGACTGCCAAAGGAGACCAAATTTCGGGCAGTAGCACCTCTTCAGAAGGTTCGTATAGCATCAATGGTGAGAAAACACTTTCGATGGAATGAAATGAAAAAATTCCGCCCGTGCTTTTTCTTTTGGGATGTGAAAATTTCATGGAAAAGGTCAATAGGGTAATGGCCAATTCGCCAGCTAAAACCCCAAACACAAAAAAACCGAAGCCAAAAGCCTCGGTTTTCTCTTTTATAGGGATTTCACGAAATTACATATTCACCGTGATCGGTACCGAGACCCGTGTCTTGTCCCATCCCATTACCATATCAGCACCCTGATCTGTATCCTTGAAGGCGATAGAAAATTCTTCCAGCGATTTTCCATCCGAACTGCTCGGAACTTTTACCCGCGCCACATCTGCACCTTCATCATAGGAATAAGCGCCCCATTGATTAAGGTTTTTGTTCAAAACGACGGTCCATTCATCTTCTCCAGGAATAGTAAACAAAGAATAGGTACCCGCCTTGATATCCTTTCCACCGAAATTTACGTCCTTATAAAAAATGATTTCAGTAGCCTCATTGGCACCGGTACGCCAAATCTTACCGCTAGGCGTCAATTCAGTTAGCGCACGCCCTTTTAGTTGGGGTCGGCTATACATGACGCGGACGGCCAAGTCGGAGCCTTGGTTGATCGGTGGGTAACTGGCGATGTCCATGGGACTTTTGTCCATTCCACTAAATTCCTGTGCAAGCGCCTTAGTCGAAAAGGCCAGTGCAAACGCCATAAAGGCGATAGTACATACTTTTTTCATAATTGTGTCCAATTTTTAGCCTGAATCATTTCAGGATCGATTAATTTATTCCTCTAAATCTAATTTGAATTCCCGATAGTCCCTACTAAAAAGTCGTTAAATTTCTTAATACTTACGGATTACTTCAAAATACCCTAAACCAAGCCGATAAAAATTACGATTGCGAACTAAAGGTGCTACTTATTTGATTATTATTAATCAATAATCTATTATTTATTTTTTTTTAGAACCTAAAGTACCATCTTTGCCTAATAATTAATACTAAATATTAAAGTAATGTGTGGAATCGTATGTGCATTTGATATAAAGCAAAGCAGTGAGGTCTTACGGCCGCAATTGTTGGAAATGTCCAAAAAAGTACGGCACCGCGGTCCGGATTGGAGCGGTATCTACGCCGATGAAAAAGCGGTAATGGCCCACGAGCGCTTGGCAATTGTCGATCCGGCCTCTGGAAAACAGCCGTTGTTCAGTCCCGATAAAAAACTGATCCTCGCCGCGAACGGTGAAATTTATAACCACAGGGAGTTGCGCAAGCAGTTCGAGGGCAAGTACGATTTTCAAACGGAATCGGATTGTGAGGTCATTCTGGCCCTGTACCAAGAAAAAGGGGCGGATTTCTTAGACGAGATGAACGGTATTTTCGGTTTTGCCATTTACGATGCCGAAAATGACGAGTACTTTATTGCCCGCGACCATATGGGCATCATTCCTTTATATATAGGATGGGACAAGCATGGCAGCTTTTATGTGGCCTCTGAGCTTAAGGCTTTGGAAGGCACCTGCACCAAAATCCAGCTTTTCCCTCCCGGACATTATATGCATAGCAATGATGGCGAACTGAAAAAATGGTATGCAAGGGATTGGATGGAGTATGATGCCGTCAAGGATAACGAAACCAGCATCCAAAAAGTAAAAGAGGCCTTGGAAGCCGCTGTACACCGCCAATTGATGTCCGACGTGCCTTATGGGGTCTTGCTTTCGGGAGGATTGGATTCTTCGGTCACTTCGGCCATCGCCAAAAAATATGCCCAAAAACGCATCGAATCCGGCGATACTACCGATGCTTGGTGGCCCCAACTCCACTCCTTTTCCGTAGGGCTCGAAGGATCGCCCGATCTCGCCGCCGCACAGAAAGTGGCCGATCATATCGGTACGGTGCACCACGAGATCAAGTTTACCATACAGGAGGGTCTGGACGCCATAAAAGATGTGGTGTACAACCTGGAGACCTATGACATCACTACGATACGTGCATCTACCCCCATGTACCTGATGGCACGGGTCATCAAGTCCATGGGTATCAAAATGGTGCTGTCCGGCGAAGGCGCCGACGAACTTTTCGGGGGCTACCTCTACTTTCATAAAGCTCCCAATGCCAAGGAATTTCACGAAGAGACCGTGCGGAAATTGAGCAAACTGCATATGTACGATTGCCTGCGCGCCAACAAATCCCTCGCCGCTTGGGGCATAGAAGGCCGGGTTCCGTTCTTGGACAAGGAGTTTATGGATGTCGCCATGCGCATCAATCCCGAAGACAAAATGATCAACGGCGAACGTATGGAAAAATGGGTCGTACGAAAGGCCTTTGAGGATATGCTGCCCGATAGCGTGGTATGGCGTCAAAAAGAACAGTTCTCCGACGGGGTAGGCTATAGTTGGATCGATACCTTGAAAGAAGTTGTCAATCAAGAGGTGTCCGACGAGCAGCTGGCGAACGCAAAATTCCGATTCCCCTTACAGACCCCCACCTCAAAGGAGGAGTTCTACTACCGCTCCATCTTCGAATCACATTTCCCCTCCGATGCGGCCGCCTTGTGCGTACCCCAGGAAGCTTCCGTGGCCTGTAGCACACAGATTGCCCTGGAATGGGACGAGGCATTCAAGAATATGAACGATCCGTCCGGCAGGGCGGTGGCCAAAGTGCATGCCGATGCGTATGAGAAATAGGTGATTGTCGATCATTATAGTTCGAGAAAAAAAGCAGCTCGAAAACCTCGATTTTTCCACATTTTTTGTTAATAACTTCAAGGTTAATACTATCCCAAAACCCCATATTCCATGGGGTTTTGCGTATATTTGTAGGATTGTGAGATTGAGTTGACAAACAACCAGGAAATTGTATGAATGAACAACCGAATAACGAAGAAGAATTGAACGGGGAAACCGGAGAAGGACAAGCGCCGAAAGAAACATCCGGTAGAGATAAACCTATAATACCCAAACTATATTCAGCGGATAGTATCCAGGCCCTAGAAGGTATGGAGCATGTGCGTATGCGTCCCTCGATGTACATCGGCGACGTGGGCACGAGAGGCTTGCACCACTTGGTTTACGAAGTGGTCGACAACTCCATCGACGAGGCCATGGGCGGGTATTGTGATACGATCAGTGTCATTATCAACGAAGACAATTCCATCACGACCAAGGACAACGGCCGTGGTATTCCCGTGGACTTGCATAAAAAGGAGGGCATTTCTGCTCTCGAGGTGGTGATGACCAAAATCGGGGCCGGTGGCAAGTTCGACAAGGATTCCTATAAAGTCTCCGGCGGATTGCATGGTGTCGGAGTATCTGTGGTTAACGCACTTTCCGATTCATTGAAAGCGACGGTTTACCGTGACGGAAAGATTTGGGAACAGGAGTATGAACGGGGAAAATCGCTATATCCTGTTAAAAGCGTGGGGGAGACCCACGAGCGGGGAACCGTAGTCACCTTTCATCCCGATGCCCAGATTTTTACGCAGACTATTGAATACAGCTATGAAACCCTGGCCAACCGGATGCGTGAACTTTCATTTCTGAACAAAGGGGTCACCATTAAGATAACCGACCGACGCCAAAAGGACGATGATGGCGAGTTTGTTTCCGAAATCTTTTATTCCGATGAGGGGCTAAAGGAATTTGTGCGGTTTTTGGACGGTAACCGAGACCCATTGATCCAGAACGTGATTTCCATGGAAGGCGAAAAGAACGATATTCCCGTGGAGGTCGCCATGATCTATAACGACAGCTATACCGAAAACCTTCATTCTTACGTCAACAATATCAATACCCACGAAGGCGGAACCCACCTGTCCGGTTTTAGAAGGGGGCTGACCACCACTCTAAAAAAATACGCTGACGCCTCCGGCATGTTGGACAAGGTAAAGTTCGAGATACAGGGCGATGACTTTCGGGAAGGTCTGACTGCCATCGTATCGGTAAAGGTCGCCGAACCCCAGTTCGAGGGCCAGACCAAGACCAAATTGGGCAATCGCGAGGTTTCGGCCTCCGTCTCCCAAGCGGTTTCCGAAATGCTGACCAATTATTTGGAAGAGCATCCCGACGATGCCAAGGCCATTGTCGAAAAAGTTAAACTCGCCGCACAGGCCAGACATGCGGCCACCAAGGCCCGTGAGATGGTACAGCGGAAGAACCCGATGAGCATCGGCGGCCTGCCAGGAAAACTGTCCGACTGCTCCGAACAGGATCCGCAGCAATGCGAAGTGTTCCTGGTGGAGGGAGACTCCGCAGGAGGTACGGCCAAAATGGGTCGGGACCGAAGGTTCCAGGCCATTCTTCCGTTGCGGGGTAAGATATTGAACGTCGAAAAGGCCATGACCCACAAGGTTTTTGAAAACGAGGAAATCAAGAATATATACACCGCTTTAGGAGTTACCATTGGCACTGAAGAGGACAGCAAGGCCCTCAACCTAGAAAAGCTGCGCTATCACAAAGTAGTCATAATGTGTGATGCCGATGTTGACGGTAGCCATATCGAAACCTTGATCCTGACCTTCTTTTTCCGCTATATGCGCGAACTGATCGAAAGCGGACACGTATATATCGCCACTCCGCCCTTATACCTGGTCAAAAAAGGAAGCAAAAAACGATACGCCTGGTCCGATAAGGAACGCGATGAAATCGCCGACAGCTACAGCGGCGGCGTAAGCATACAGCGCTATAAAGGTCTAGGAGAGATGAACGCTGAACAGCTATGGGACACCACCATGGATCCCGAGTTCCGGATTTTGCGGCAAATCACCATCGACAATGCCACCGAAACCGATCGGGTTTTCAGTATGTTGATGGGCGATGAGGTACCCCCACGGCGTGATTTTATCGAGAAAAACGCCAAATATGCGAATATCGACGCCTAGTAGATATAAGGCTCACCATCAGTATTTCGATTTAAAAAGCCGCAGTCCCGATGACTGCGGCTTTTTGCGTATTTGAAATATAGACTTGACTAGAGTTTTGTGTAAAGTTGGTTTACTCTCTTATGGCCATTACGTTACCGCCGGCATCCGACAAAATTTCGGCATCCTCGTCCTGCACCATTGAAACCAATTTTTCTTCCATATCCGTACCGGGATAGGTAATAGTGTAGATGTCGTTATCGTAACTCCACCGAAAATCCGTTTTGAAGGTGATACTTCCGTTCGTTTTTTCATGGTACCTTCCCAAATAGGCGTCGTTAAAAATCCATTCTTGACGAAGAATCTGTTTCTTCTGGGTCTCCGTGGCCGCTTTTACTTTGACATCCGACCAGATTCCTATGACGGGATTATTGTTTTCGGGCATCCGGGAACAGTTACTGGCCAGGATGATACCTATAATAGCCAATAATGAAAAAAGCTTTTTCATCGCGTAGGTTTGATTTGGGGTATTACTACAAAAAAGAACGCAAAGCGAACGTCCGCTATTGCGAAAATTCGACCAAGGGTTCACAAATTTTTCCTTTCTTCGGTGAACCGCATATTTTTTTAACAATGGGTGCAGTTCGTCGAATATTTCCCGCCTTCATAAAATGTATTAATGGGCATTTCATCGGACTTTTTACAGGATAATGTCTATTTTTGAAGACCTCGAATTTGGTAGCATGGTACGGCCCACCTTGATAATAATGGGTGGGGCCCATGTTTTTTAAGTTGGGGGTAACAGGTGAAAATCAATTCAATTCATTACTAAATAAAAATCATACACATGAAAGTTACCGTAGTAGGGGCAGGAGCCGTCGGCGCAAGTTGTGCGGAGTATATTGCCATTAAAAATTTTGCGGCCGAGGTCGTTTTGCTAGATATTAAGGAAGGCTATGCGGAAGGCAAGGCCATGGACCTGATGCAGACCGCATCGTTGAACGGTTTCGATACCAAGATAACAGGAGTCACGAACGACTATTCTAAAACCGCGGATAGCGACATTGCCGTGATCACGTCCGGGATTCCTAGAAAACCGGGCATGACCCGCGAGGAACTGATAGGTATTAATGCTGATATTGTCAAGACAGTAGCATCCAATCTGGTCGAACAATCTCCCAACATTACCCTCATAGTGGTCAGCAATCCTATGGATACCATGGCCTATCTGGTGCATAAGACGACCGATCTACCCAAAAACCGGATTATCGGTATGGGCGGTGCCCTCGATAGTGCGCGGTTTAAGTACAGATTGGCCGAAGCCATGGAAGCTCCCATCTCCGATATTGACGGCATGGTCATCGGGGGGCATAGCGATACGGGGATGGTACCCCTGACCTCCCATGCAACGAGAAACAGTATAAAGGTATCGGAATTTTTATCGGAAAGTCGGCTGCAACAAGTGGCCGAGGATACGAAAGTTGGCGGGGCCACCCTGACCAAACTCTTGGGCACGAGTGCCTGGTACGCTCCAGGGGCGGCTGTATCGGGATTGGTACAGGCCATTGCCTGCGACCAAAAGAAAATGTTTCCCTGTTCCACATTGCTGGAGGGCGAATACGAACTTGACGATATCTGTATCGGAGTTCCCGTAATCTTGGGCCGCAACGGTATCGAAAAGATTGTCGATATCCCCCTAAGCGATGCCGAAAAGGCCAAAATGCAAGAAAGTGCCGAGAGCGTGAAAAAGACCAATGCACTGTTAGAGCTGTAGTGCGCAAAAATCCTTCCAATAACCACATCCGCTAATGAGATTCATCTTTAGCGGATGTTTTTGTTAGCATGGCTGCCTTTTTCACGATGTCTTAGTGTAGGCTCTTGCAGCCCTTACAACTCGGGGGTCTTGACTCTTTGGCTACTTTCTTTCCGTGCAATTACTCCTAAAAATATTGCCCAATCCGTTTGGAAAATCCATATATTTGCACGCTGTAAGAAAAAGCACCCACAAATTTACACAATCAATGCAGAATAAAGGACTTATCAAGCTCTTCGCCCTGTTGTTCGGGCTGGTGAGCATCTACCAACTATCCTATACTTTTATCGGAGGCAAGTTTGAAAACGATGCCGAAACCTTCGCCGTTAACCATGTTCCCGAAAGCGAGGAAGGCTATGTGGCCAAACGTCGACAACTGGAGACCCGGTATCTGGATTCTATCGGTGACCAGACCGTTTTAGGATTTACAAGCTATAACGAAGCTAAGAAGAAAGAACTGAACAAGGGCCTTGACCTTAAAGGGGGCATCAACGTGACCCTGCAGATTTCGGTAAAGGATATTTTAAAGGGACTGGCCAACAACTCCAAAAACCCCATCTTCAATAAGGCTCTGGCCGATGCCGATACGGCTTCAAAAAGTAGTGACGATACCTATCTTGAGCTGTTTTTTCAAGCTTGGGACAATATTAGCGGAGATACGAAATTGGCCTCGCCCGATATTTTTGCCAACAAGGGCTTGAGCGACGAGGTTAATTTTCAGATGAGTGATCAAGAGGTAAAGCCCATTATCCGCAGAAAGATTGACGAATCAGTGGTTTCAGCTTTTGAGGTATTGCGGGAGCGTATTGACGGGTTCGGCGTTACCCAGCCCAATATCCAGCGCGAGGGAAATTCCGGCCGTATCTTGGTCGAACTGCCCGGTGCAAGGGATATCCAACGTGCCCAAGATCTTTTGTCCAGCACTGCGGAACTGGAGTTTTGGGAAACCTACCGACCTGACAATCAAGAGCTGCAAGCCTTCTTCTTTCAAGCCAACGAAAAGCTAAGATCTTTGGTGGATACCACGGCAGTCGAGCAGCAGCAGCCGGTAAAGCAAGAATCGGAAATCGACTCCCTCTTATCCGATGTTTCACAAGATTCCTTGGACGTCGCTACAGGGAACAATCCTCTTTTTGATATATTTCAGCTTGGGCAGACCGGAAGCAATGCCGTTGGTCTGGCCGCCGTGCAGGATACCGCCAAGGTGGGCGCTTTTTTAAGGAAAAAGGAAATCCGTAGATTACTACCTCCAGACCTCCAATTCGTAAAATTTCTTTGGGAAAGGCCATCGGAAGACTCCGAGGTAGCCTCCCTCTTTGCCTTGAAATCCAACAGGGAAGGTATGCCACGTATGGGCGGCGATGTGGTGAGCGATGCCAGGAACGAGTTCCAAAATGGGAGGCCGATTGTCACAATGGCCATGAATACCAGGGGGGCCAAAGAATGGGAAAAGCTTACAGGTGATGTCTATAACAACCAAACTGGAATTGCCATTGTTTTGGACAATAAGGTATATACCGCTCCGGGGGTTTCCTCTGGTCCTATTTCCGGGGGTCGAACCGAAATTACCGGTAACTTCACGGTCAACGAGACCAAGGATATTGCCAACGTACTGCGGGCGGGTAAATTGCCGGCATCCGCAGATATTATACAATCCGAGGTCGTAGGGCCTTCGTTGGGGCAAGAAGCGATCGATAGCGGCCTGATGTCGTTCATTATCGCCATGGCCATCGTTTTACTGTGGATGGTCTTTTATTATGGAAAGGCAGGGGCCTTTGCCGACATAGCCTTGCTGTTTAACATCCTCTTGATATTCGGTGTGCTGACCAGTTTGGGTGCAGTGCTTACCCTTCCCGGTATCGCCGGTATCGTATTGACAATTGGTATGTCGGTGGATGCCAATGTACTTATCTATGAACGGATTAAGGAGGAGATTGCCAAGGGTAAAGGAAAGTCCCAAGCGGTCGCAGACGGCTTCGGAAATGCGCTTTCCTCTATTTTGGATGCGAACATTACTACGGGACTGACCGCCATTATCCTTTTTGTTTTCGGTTCCGGACCCATTAAAGGTTTCGCGACTACCTTGCTTATCGGTATCGTGACCTCTTTGTTTACGGCCATTTTCATCACCCGTTTGCTGGTGGATTGGTACATCGGCGGCAAGACACGGCGTTTGGATTTTACCACAGCGCTGACCAAAAACCTGTTCCAGAACATTAACTTCGACTTTTTGGGCAAAAGAAAAATAGCCTACGCTCTGTCCGGTATTCTGGTATTGGTTTCCGTGATTTCATTGTTCACCACAGGACTGCAGCAAGGGGTAGATTTTATCGGGGGCCGATCTTACCAAGTGCGCTTTGAGCATGCTGTTAACCCCTCCGAGATTGCCTCCGAACTCAATGATGTCTTTGGAAGCGGTACGAATGTCAAGACCTTCGGCGAAGACAATCAGATCAAGATTACCACCCCCTATAAAGTTGACGTCGAGGGTACCGAGGTGGATGACGAAATACAGACAAAACTTTTCAGTGCCTTGCAAAAATATCTGCCAGACGGCACCACCGAAGAACAATTTCGGGTAGGCAGCGGGGGCGAGTCCATCGGTATCCTACAATCCATTAAGGTCGGTCCCACTATTGCTGACGATATTAAGAACAACGCATTTTTGGCGATTATCGGGTCTTTGGCGGTAGTATTTCTCTACATACTGTTTCGATTTAGAAAATGGCAATTCTCTTTGGGGGCCGTTGTGGCGGTTTTTCACGATGTGATGATTGTACTGGGGATATTCTCGCTCTTCGGCAAGATTATGCCCTTCAACATGGAAATCGATCAGGCGTTTATTGCGGCCATCTTGACTGTCATCGGGTATTCTTTGAACGATACGGTGGTCGTCTTCGACCGTATCCGTGAAATAATCGCCGAAAAAGGATGGCGTGCGGGTGAGAACACCAATCTGGCCTTGAACACCACCTTGAGCCGTACCTTGAATACCTCGCTGACTACCTTAGTGGTATTATTGGCCATATTCATTTTCGGCGGTGAATCGTTACAGGGTTTCATGTTCGCGATGATCGTCGGTATCATAGTGGGTACCTATTCTTCGCTGTTTATTGCCACGCCGATAATGTACGATACGTTGAAGAAGTCAACCAAAGCTGGAGTCGCTAAGAAAGCGAAGCCGATCAAGGAGAAGAAAGCGGTAAAAGCATAGAAATTAGAAACCCCTTACAATCGTTTGCCTAAAGATCCCGATTTCGTCATGTTCAGTTCATAGATGTAATCCGGTTCGAGACCCGGTTCGTCACGGTGCGATACGAAAATTATGGTGGTGCCGCTTTCCTTGGCGAACTGGTTGACCAAGGCTACGAATAGGGTAGAACTGGAATCATCGAGACCGGCGGTCGGTTCATCGAGGATGAGTAGGGGCGGATGTTTGATCATAGCCCGAGCACACATTACCAAACGCTTTTGACCCATGGATAGGTCGTGGAAAAGGCAATCCTTGATTTTCCATAGATAAATGAGCTGTAGCCATTCTTTGGCCAGCCGCAGCTGTACTTCGGTAGGCCTGACGTAGAGGCCGATGGAATCATTGAGGCCCGATATCATCATATGTTCGACGGAATGGTAGCCAGTAAACTTGTCCGTCAATGCGGGCGTAAAGTAACCTATCTTTTTTTTGATGTCCCAAACACTTTCGCCGCTGCCTTTTTTGCGACCGAAAATATAGAGTTTCTGGCCATATCCTTTTGGATTTTCACCGGTAATCATGGAGAGAATAGTGGTTTTTCCGCTTCCATTGTTTCCACGGAGCTCCCAGAATTCCCCTTTTTTTATCGTCCAGTGGATATTTTTAAGAATAGGTTTATCCCCGTACGATACGTTGATGCCTTGCAAATCGATAAGAATCTCGCCTTCTACGTCCATAGGTCGTAGGGGCGGGGGAATTTTTCCTTTAAAACGCACTTTTTTACCAGGGTCGGCTGGAATCATTTCCTCTTCGATACCTATCAGTTGTTTTCCATCGAGCCGGACAAAATGGTCAATAAAAGGAAGTAAATCGGTCTTTCTGCTTATGAGCTGTACGATCGATATTTCTTTGGAAATTTTTCCCAATTGCACCTGAAGCTGCGCTTGGGTTTCACGATCCAGATTGTCGAAGGGATTGTCCAAAAGGATAAAATCCGGATTTTTGGTAAGAATAAAGTGTAGCAAAGCTTTTTTCCGTTCCCCGCTGGACATTGATTTGAGGAATTGTCCCTGATCGGACGTCAATATTTTGATGCCGTGTCTATCTTCCTCGTCCATAAAGCGTTCCAAGGCCAACGGGGAAAATAAAGCGCCATTTTTGTCTTGAAAAGTTTTAAATGGTTCCGGGGGATTAGCTTCCAAAAGCAAATCGATAAAATGGCTCTTGTCGGAGGTGTTATCGATAAAAATGGCCCAATGTTCGGTTGCGGACATAGAATACGCTTAGTGTGCGAAGATAATTCTCTCTGGCTCAAAAAAAGAATCTAACCATCCTCAGAAAACGAAGCTCCTTTTTGCTCCTGTTCCTTTAGATTCTCCACCAGTTCCAAAGCCTCTGATACCACATCACTGCACAAAACGATCAACGCTCCATCGGGTACATTACGCATGGCGTGGTAAATGGCTTCCTTTTCCGAGGGAATGACCGTAGTTTTTATATCCTTATTTTTGGACGCGATGCCGTCCTTCAGCATCTTGATCAGTTCCTCTTCCGATTTCCCCCTAAGGTGTTTGTCCTGCCGTATTATGATTTCGTCGAACATTTCGGCTGCAATGCTTCCCATTTCATTGTTATCCTCGACGCGCCGATCCCCGATTCCGGCTACGATACCCAGTTTATGCACGGCGTCGATTTCATCGGTAAATTTTTGAAGGGCACGCATCCCGGATGGATTGTGGGCGTAATCGAGCAGTATCTGGAATTTCTCGAATTTGAAAAGGTTGAGCCGCCCCGGTGTCTGCGACGAGGAGGGTAGAAAGGTTTCAAGCCCTGCCTTCATATCCTCAATGCTAATATTCTTGATGTTACAGGCAATTATGGCCGGTAATACGTTTTGAATCATGAATTTAGCCTTTCCGTCAAAGGTCAACGGAATATTCTCGGCCTTCATAATCCGCATTTTCCACGTTCCGCGACAGAGTGTGACGTAGCCGTTCTCATAGACTGCAGTAATGCCGCCTTTGCGTTGCAGGGCCTTTATCCGTGGGTTATCCTCATCCATGGAAAAAAGTGCAATACGGCAATCGAGTCCCTTTCTCATCTCATAGACAAGGTCGTCATCAGCGTTCAAAATGGCGTACCCGTCAGGAAGCACTGTTTCGGGTATCACTCCTTTTACCTGGGCCAATTGCTCGATAGTATGAATGCCTTTCAGGCCCAAATGGTCCCCGGCCACATTAGTAACGATGCCGATATCGCAGTTCGAAAAAGCGAGTCCGGCCCGTAGGATACCCCCACGGGCACATTCCAAAACCGCAAAGTTTACGGTAGGATCCCTAAGTACGAACTCGGTGCTTTGAGGACCTGTGCAGTCCCCTTTCATCAACAACCTGTTCTTTATGTAGACCCCGTCGCTTGTAGTATATCCGACACGATAGCCTGACATTTTCGCCATATGTGCAATCAGGCGGGTGGTGGTCGTCTTGCCATTGGTGCCGGTAATCGCAACGATAGGAATCCGGCCCTTATCGCCCTGATGGGGAAAAAGTTTGTCCACTACCGGGGCAGCGACATTTCTAGGTAAACCTTCGGTAGGGGAGAGGTGCATGCGAAAGCCGGGACCGGCATTCACTTCCAGCACGGCACCCCCGGTTTCAGAAAGCGGCATACTGATATCGGTAGTCATAATATCGATTCCCGCAATGTCGAGATCGATAATTTTTGATATCCGCTCCGCCATTGCAACATTGGCGGGATGCACGATATCGGTCACATCAGTTGCCGTGCCACCGGTGCTCAGGTTGGCCGTATCTTTCAATATTAGTTTTTCGCCTTCCGGTAGCAGAGAATCCAATGTATACCCGGCATCTTCGATAATAGTCTTCGTCAGCTCGTTAATGCTGATGATGGTCAATTCCTTTTCATGGCCGTAGCCGCGTCGCGGATCCCTGTTCTTTTCGGCTATCAGATCTTCTATGCTCGATTTGCCATCTCCTATCACATGGGCGGGTGAGCGAAGGGCTGCGGCCACTAAACGATTATTAATGACCAATAGGCGATAATCTTCGCCGGTAATATAGTTCTCGACGATGACTCTTCGCGATACTTCCTTTGCTGCACGGAAGGCGGTCAGTGCTTGCTCATACGAGTTGATATCGACGGAGATACCGCGGCCATGGTTTCCGTCGATCGGTTTGACCACCAAAGGGTAGCCGATGTAATCGCAGGATTCCCTGAGGCTGCTTTCTTGAGTGATGATGTCGCCACGCGGCACCTGTACCTCGGCCTGTTCCAAAAGATGTTTGGTATCTTCCTTGTCGCAGGCCAGCTCTACCCCGATACTGCTGGTTTCGCTGGTCACCGTGGCCTGGATGCGTTTTTGGTTGGCCCCGTAACCCAGTTGACAGAGGGAATATTTGTTCAGGCGTATCCACGGAATACCTCTTCTTTCGGCCTCTTCGACGATGGAGCCCGTACTGGGCCCGAGCCGTTCGGCCTCGCGCAGTTCGCGCATATGTTGCAGGTCTGGATCGATGTCATATTCCTTCCCTTTGATCAGGGCTTCGCAGATATCGACGGCCGCTTTGGCGGCATAACGACCGGCATTTTCCTCGATATAGGAGAATACCACATGATAAACTCCTTTTTCTCCATAGTCCCGGGTGCGGCCGAAACCGGTATCCATGCCGGCTAAGGTCTGTATTTCGAGAGCGATGTGTTCGACGACGTGGCCCATCCAAGTGCCCTCTTCGACCCTCATAAAGAATCCGCCCGCGCAGCCCTCCGAACAACGATGTTCGTACATGCCGGGAAACAATTTTTTGAGCCGTTTGCCGAAACCAGGCACTTGATCGGTCGGATGCTCCTCCATAGCCTCAAGATCCAAGACCATTACAATCAGTTTTTCCCGACGAATGGACCAATAGTTCGGACCGCGCATGGCGTTAATTTCTTTTATTTTCATGAGGGGTTCACATATGTTGGAATTTTATAAATATAAACTTAAATTTTACAACATTACCTGTATTTTTGCGTTCAAAGCGGTAAAATTTAGATGCAAATAAAAGGCATATTAATTCCCATAGGGGGAAACGAGGATAAGGGGATACAAACCAAGGAAAAATACCATCTGGAATTTATAGAGGAAGGTATTTTGGCAAGGGTGGCGAAGGAGTGTGGGGGGTGCAATAAATCCATAGCCGTAATTCCCACTGCCTCGAGTATTCCTGACGAAGTAGCGGATAATTACATACATGCATTTGACAGATTGGGATGTACCCATATAAACATTGTCGATATCCGTGAGAAGAAAGACGCCGAAGACCCACAAAATATTGCCACTATAGAACAGGCTGACTGTGTGATGTTCTCCGGCGGAAGCCAATCCAAAATCGTTCAAAAAATAGGCGGGAGCACCATCCATAATATTTTGCTGGACCGCTATAAAAATGAAAGTTTCGTCATTGCGGGAACCAGTGCGGGCGCCATGTGCATGTCCCACGAAATGATATCGGGGGGCAGTAGTAAGGAGTCCTTTAAAAAAGGTGCCGTACGGATGAAAAAGGGAATGGGCCTTATACCCAAACTTATCATTGATTCCCATTTTATTACCCGAGGACGTTTCGGACGCTTGGCAGAGGCAATAGCTCGATTTCCAGATCTTTTGGGTATTGGCCTCGCTGAGGATACCGGTTTGGTCATTAAAAACTGCAATACCTTCGAAGTTATCGGTTCGGGCATGGTCATTCTCTTCGATCCCAGTGACATACGGCACAACAACGAGAAATTGCTGGAGAAGGGCATGCCCATGTCCATCTCCAACCTAAAGACGCATATTCTGGCGAATGGCGACCGTTTTAATATCAGCAAGAGGAAGTTGACGGTAGTGCCGTCGGATGAGGCCTTTATTGTTGACTAATTCAGATTTCAAGTACCAAATCCCATTACTCCGTAGCATCCACCAAGGGCTAGGTCAACCCATTGCCAGTGTAAACTGGACTTTTTTGGGGATGAGAAACTATGTGGTAGTTACCCCTTTAGAAAATGGAATGTGGGATGTGGAATCTGGAAATTGTAATTCTGGCACTTGACATCTACTCTCCATAAATAGCGATTTCTTTTTCTCCTAAGGATGTTTTTCTACCCCGATACATGCCTTCGGTGTTGAAGGGCATGGCGATGTTGCCATGAGCGTCGGCCGCAATGATCCCACCGTCACCGCCAATGGCCAACAACCTTTTATGGACCACTTCGGAAGCGGCCTCGATCAACGAAAGTCCTCTATATTCCATAAGACAGGAAACATCATATGCGACAACGCCCTGGATAAAGAATTCGCCGCTTCCGGTGCAGGATACGGCACAGGTTTTATTGTTGGCATAGTTGCCGACCCCGATTATCGGGCTATCTCCCACCCGCCCGAAGCGCTTGTTGGTCATACCGCCCGTTGAGGTCGCGGCTGCCAGATTGCCTCGGGAATCGCAGGCCACTGCACCGACCGTCCCGAATTTGGTGTCTTTTTTAACGGAATGATCTAATTGGAACTGATCAGTGCCTTTGATGTCCTGCCACTGTCGGTAGCGGAATTCGTCGTAGAAGTAGGCCTCTTCTTCTAGTTTGTAATGTAGACTTTTTGCAAAACGCATGGCGCCTTCCCCGGCCAAAAAGATATGATCGCTTTTTTCCATCACGTCACGGGCCAAGGCAATGGGATTCTTAATACCGTGAACCAGAGATACCGCACCGGCGGCCAAGGTTTCGCCGTTCATGATGGCCGCGTCCATTTCGTGGATGCCGTCGGCGGTGAATACGCTACCCTTGCCTGCATTGAATAGCGGGGAATCTTCGAGCGATGCTACGGCTTTTTCCACAGCATCTACGGCCGATGCACCGTCTTTCAATACGGCATATCCTTGGTCGAGAGCCGATTCAAGCGCTGTTTTGTAAGCGGTTTCCTTTTCAGGCGTCATTTGACCTTTGACCAAAGTACCCGCTCCTCCATGAATGGCTAAAGAAAAAGGCTGCATCATAGGGATTAAGTTTTTACCGTTTCGGGTTTTTTATGCAAAATCGCGTTCATAATGATTTTGGCATGTATCCTCGAATTCTCGATAAACCACTTATGGGTTTCCATACCGCCACAGATGACGCCAGCCAGATAGAGTCCGGTGACATTGGTTTCCATGGTCTCGGGATTGTACTGTGGTAACTTCTTGCCATCTTCGGAGAGTTCGATGCCCAGTTTTTCAAGAAAGGCAAAATTGGGTCGGTAACCCGTAAGGGCGAGCACAAAATCGTTTTCCAGCGTAATGTCTCCTTCAGGGGTATTGATGGTTATCTCGGTTTCCCTGATTTCTTGAATGGTGGAATTGTAGTAAGCTTTAATACTGCCCTCTTCAATTCGGTTGATGATATCGGGCCGTACCCAATATTTTACGCGTTGGCCTACCTCGGGGCCACGGATAATCAGGGAAACTTCAGATCCTTTCCGCCAGCATTCGAGGGCAGCGTCGATGGCGGAATTACTGGCGCCCACTACGGCCAATTTTTGGCTGGCGTAAAAATGCGGGTCGTTGTAATAATGAGACACTTTCGGTAGCTCTTCGCCGGATACGTTCATCTTATTGGGCAAATCGTAGAAGCCGGTGGCGACTATCACATTCGAAGCGGAATAGCTATCCTTATTGGATATAACTGTAAAGCGGTCCTCCTTTTTTTCCACTTTCTCGACTTTCTCGAAAAGATGGATATTTAAGTCGTTCGAGGTGACTATCCTCCGGTAATATTCCAAGGCCTCGTTGCGCTTCGGCTTGGCCTCTTTGCTGATAAAGGGGATGCCATCGATCTCCAGTTTTTCCGAAGAGGAAAAAAACTGCATGTTCACTGGATAGTTGAACAGTGAATTCACTATCGGTCCCTTTTCGAGGATGACGTAACTCAGTCCTTTTTTTTGGGCCTCCAGGCCGCAAGCAATTCCTATAGGGCCACCGCCCACGATCAATAGATCAAACTGTCTCATTGGTCCGCACTTTCTTTAAGTTCTTTTATGGTGGCGGTCGGGTCGTCGCTCTTAAAAATAAAACTGCCCGCCACCAGCACGTCGGCGCCCGCTTTGACCAAGGCCTCGGCATTGGCCGAGGTGACCCCGCCATCGATTTCGATCAAAGCCTTCGATTTTCGGTTCGTAATCAGTTCTCGTAGGGCCCTGATTTTTTCATAAGTGTTTTCGATGAACGATTGCCCACCGAATCCCGGGTTGACGCTCATCACCAAAACGATGTCGATATCCCTTATAACATCTTCCAAAAGCAAGATATTCGTATGTGGATTCAAGGCCACCCCAGCTTTCATACCTTCGGCCTTGATGGCCTGAAGCGTTCGGTGCAAATGGGTACAGGCCTCGTAATGTACGGTTAGGTGGGTAGCGCCCAGTTCGGCAAAAGTCTTGATATACCGATCTGGATCCACGATCATCAAATGAACGTCCAAAGGCTTGGTAGCATGTTGGGCTATGGTTTTGACCACGGGCATACCGTAGGATATATTGGGTACGAATAGTCCGTCCATAATATCCACATGCTGCCAATCGGCCCCGCTTTTATTGACGAGTTCTATATCGCGCTGTAGGTTGCCGAAGTCGGCAGCAAGTAAGGAGGGGGCTATTTTCGTGTCGCTCATGGGTTCGATCCGTTCATTATGAATGATTGCAAAGGTAAGCAATTGTGGGCGTTCGGATATACCTTAAATCAATGTTAAACATTGGCGATCTCATTGCGGAAATTGTATATTATTTCTTTAAATTATCACTAACCGATTCACTAGCCCTTTGGAAAATCTGGAGACCCTAGAAATAGATCAGCTGCAAGGCTATTTAAAAGAGTTGCACCCTGGTGGAAGAACCGTATTCAAATTTCCACAAGGTGGATTCCTTTTCCTGGAACACGATGTTCCCTATTTGATGGTGTATAGGAAGCGTAAGAAGGACAAGAAAACCATGCGTTTAGCGAAAACCGCGGCGTCTTATCTTATTCTGGGGAACGATACCGAAGCCGGAATTAAGAGATTTTTAGGGGATCTTCTCAAAAAGATGGCACAAAGATTCCGATCTTTTTTGATACTTGAGATTCAGGAAGGGGCCATGGAGAGTACAGAGTTCGTTGTTTCCGGTCCGTATCAAAAACTCCCCGCCACCTTGGATGCCTTGGCCGATGGCCTAGGAAAAATAGAGGCCCGGTACGGTGCCGAACTATCGGCACGGATTTCGGATGCTGTCGATACCATACAAGAAAATGCCAACCCGCTTTTTGATGCTAAAAGCCTGCGGGCCTTGGGCGGCACCTGGATCGGACTCGAAGTGCCTCCGGCCTATCGAGATGGTGACGGAACGGAATTTCCGGTGTATTTCAGAAAGTTCCGGACTCAATTCGCCGAAACCGTGCAAGAGGCCCTTTTCGAATTCCTCCGGGTACAGACCACTTCGAAAATGGCCAGCTACCATGCGCTGGGCAAGAGGGAGATTCACGACGAGGTACTCAAGATCGATAGGAAGATTACCGATATACAGAATAGCTATTCCTTTTTACTGTTGGTCGCCCCCATCAACATATCCGAACTTAAAGAACGCTATTTCAACAACGGATTTAAAAACGTGGGTACCTACCATTATCGGCTGTTGCCCGTAGATCCCGACATTCTGAAGCGCAAACTGTATAATCTTGATATCCACGAAATCGACGACCCCGCCCTGGCCTATATCTATGATGAAAAAAGGGAGGAAATCGACCATGAACTGACCATGCTCAAAGAACGTGGCTCCCAAAATTTCTTCTATAGCGGTATCCGGATGTACGGATCGGTATCCGAAGATCTTCTGAAAGAGGCCAAAACTATTTTGGACAAGGTGCCCGAAGAATCCGCAGTGTCACGTCATGCCGTCATGAACGCCAGGGACTTTCAAAGCTTGGCAGAAAAAGAATTCGAATATTTCAGAACAACGGCCCCCGATTATCGAAGCCAGGTGCACATTCGCAAAGATGTGAATATCATGATGGTATCGCAGGGGGAGCTTTATTTGCCCGCGGATTACACCTTGACCGAAATGGAGGCGCAGGCTCTTATACAGCATGAAATAGGCACCCATGCGCTTACCTATTACAACGGTCTGCGGCAACCCCTACGGCAAATGGCATGCGGACTTGCCGGGTACGACGCACTACAGGAAGGTATTGCCGTACTGGCCGAATACTTGGCCGATGCCTTGGGCGCGAACCGGCTTCGTACACTGGCCGGTAGGGTAGTGGCAGGGGATGCGCTGCGCAAGGGTGCGGACTTCGATGAGATATTCGGTACATTGCACCACGAATACGGTTTCTCGGATGACCGCGCTTTCAATATCACCTCCCGGATGTTTCAGGGAGGTGGGTTTTTAAAGGATATCGTGTATTTGAAGGGATTATTGGAATTACGCCAACACTTGGCCGATGGCGGCTCCCTGGAACCCTTGCTGGCCGGAAAATTCGCTCTAAGGCATTTGGCCACCGTGGAAGATTTGACCGAACGGAATCTTTTATATCCTCCGAAAATAAAGCCCCGTTATTTGCTGAGCGCTACCTGTGACAAAAAACTGGAAGCCTTCAAGGAGGGGCTGCCGCTCTACAAAATGGTCTGATGTGACCAAGACGCGCCTGCCGACAGATTTTAGACATGAAACCGCACCTATTGGCAGATTCTTTTACGTCACAAACAAGGAAATCTTATTAAAGACAAAAATAAAAGTGTATGAGTCTGCCTTTAGGCCGCCACTTTATAGATTGTAGGTTTACCAATTTACTAGAACCGGCGACTTTTAATATTTATACAGCAACAATATGAAAATAGGCTTTGTAATAAGTAATCTGAAGAATGAATATGTCGGTACAACGGTGGTATTGCTCAAAAAAGCGTTCGAACGCAAACATGACACTTATGTGATGGAGGTCGGCGGTTTTAATTTTGTGCACGGGGAACCGGTGGACATTCGCTGTAAAAAAGTGCCTAAATCATTGGACTATAAATCTCCAATCGAT
Organism: uncultured Flavobacteriaceae bacterium; assembly: GCA_963734985.1. Taxonomy (GTDB): domain Bacteria; phylum Bacteroidota; class Bacteroidia; order Flavobacteriales; family Flavobacteriaceae; genus Pricia. The sequence goes on along the minus strand of CAVTJB010000001.1, from coordinate 265,789 downwards.
TTTTTGGCACAACTACAGGATGATAAAATTAAGTGGGAAACGATATCCTCACAGAAACTCGATGTGCTTTTCGTGCGCAACAACCCGACCGAGGAAGCCATGTCTAGACACTGGGCCGAGCATTCGGGCCTCGCCTTTGCCCGCCTGATACAACAGCAGGGCGTACTCGTCTTGAACGATGCCAATGCGATGGCGCATTCCTTTATCGACAAGATGTACTTTGAGGAACTGCCCGAGAATATAAAACCCCAAAGTGTCATCACCCGCGACAAACAGGTCATCCTCGATTTTTGGAAGGCATCGAACAAAAAGATCGTGCTAAAACCTTTAGAAGGCTCCGGCGGCCAAAGCATTTATCTAATAGGGAAGGAAAAGCACAATTTTGAGCAGATTACCAATTCACTGCTGGATAAAGGCTATGTTATCGCCCAAGAATTTCTCCCGGGGGTGAGCAAAGGCGATGTGCGTGTGCTGCTTATGAACGGTAAGATATTGGAGAAAGATGGTGCACTCGGCCTGATACGCCGTATCAATACCGATAAGGATGAATTTAGGAGCAACCTGGCATTAGGGGGAAAGGCCGAAAAGGCCAAATTGACCCCCGAAATTGAACGTATCGTAGAACTGACCGCCCCAAAACTGATACGCGACGGCTTCTTTTTTGTGGGCCTCGATGTGGTCGACGATAAATTGATCGAAATCAACTGTATGAGTCCCGGTGGACTGGCATATACCGAAGCTATTGGCCTACCGGATTTTACCGATGTTGTCATCGAATCCATAGAACGTAAGATAGAGTATAAAAAACTCAACAAAAGGGAGCTCAGTAATAAAGAATTGGCGACCATGGAGTGATGGAATAAAGGGGGTACATCAAATAGAAGAATCAGGTAAAAAAAAGAAATTGGATCAAGAAAAAAAGAGATGCATCGGAGAATACGAAACGGGAAACCAGGGCCCACTTTTGTTTGTGTCGGCAGGTATTCATGGCAACGAACCCAGTGGCGTTACGGCGCTAAAAAAAGTGTTTGAGATATTGAAGCGCGAAAAACCTTCGATTTCCGGTAAGGTGGTCGGTGTCTATGGCAACCGTTCAGCCCTTGAAAAGGGGGTACGCTATATGGATGAGGACCTAAACCGGACCTGGACAGTCGAAAACGTGGCCAATGGAGCTCGGGATACCAACGAAAAACAAGAAATGTTCGACATAATCGACGTACTAAAAGCACATCCTGAAAGCCGATATTCCAAAAGATATTTCCTGGATTGCCATACCACTTCCTCGGATAGTCTGCCCTACATCTCGGTGCAGGAGGTCGGAGACAACGATGTGTGGGCCCACCGATTTCCCGTGTATATTATTCGTGGTTTTTCCGATATCGTTTTTGGCTGTATCGACCATTATCTGAGCCGTATCGGCGTAACGGGTTTTGTTTTCGAAGGCGGTCAGCACGAGAGTAAAGACGCGATCGACTATCACGAAGGAATGATCTGGCTGGCCCTTTCCTACGCCTGCCGACTAGATCTGGAAAATCTTCATGAATATCCAAAAGCGGTAGAAAAGGTGTTGCAACAAAATCAAGAACAAAAAACTTTTGAAATTGTTCACCGGCACAGTATAGAAAATGATGATCGATTCGAAATGCAACCGGGCTATGAAAACTTTCAGTCTATCGAAAAAGGAGAATTTCTGGCCACCCACAATGGAGAGAAAATTGTAAGTAAATGGGATGCCTTTATATTTATGCCCTTGTATCAGGCCCAGGGAAATGATGGCTTTTTTGTGGTGGAGGAAGTTAAAGGTCGATGAAATCAAGGTTCCGACTGCCTCAATCCCTCATAGACCACGATCCCTACAGCGTTTGCCAGATTTAAGCTTCGGATATGCTCGCTATATAGGGGAATCTTATATACTTGGTCTCTATTTTTTTCCGTGATTTCTTCGGATAGTCCTTCCGATTCTTTTCCAAATATTAGAAACATTTCATCGGTGTACTCGATAGACCAGTGGTTTTGCTGTCCGTGGCTGGAAAAATAAGCCATTTTTTTATTCGAATGTCGTGCAAAAAAATCTACACTATTTTCATATATCGAGACGGGTAGATGCTGCCAATAATCCAGGCCCGCGCGTTTTAGGCGTTTGTCGTTCAGTTCGAAACCGAAGGGTCGCACCAGATGTAGATGTGAACCGGTGGCCAGGGCCAACCGCCCGATATTTCCGGTATTGTTGGGAATTTCGGGCTCAATGAGGACAATATTAAAAGCCATTATTTTCGGATGGATTTCAAGTACAGGCGTTCTACTTTTTCCCTTGCCCAGGGTGTTCTACGTAAAAATTTTAATGATGATTTTATGGAAGGATTGCTCTTGAAGCAATTGATGTCGATTCTGTCGGCCAGTTGCTCCCATGTGTAGATGTGGGTAAGGTGTTCGAGAATGTCGGCCAGTTTTACACCATGTAACGGATTATTGCGCTGGTCTTGTCGGGGTTCGTCCATAATTTGGGGCAAAAAAAACTCCGGTAATCAGCCGGAGTTTATTCATCAATCAAAAAACGAACAGTCATGATAAACTGTTGTTACCTTAAAGTTACAACTAATATGCCAACTTTCCAATTTATGGAAAATTTAACCTATGGTTTTTTGACTCGAAGTCGATACCTTTAGCCCAAATAGGTCTTTAATATCTTACTTCTTGAGGTATGCTTCAAGCGTCGTATCGCCTTTTCCTTGATCTGGCGTACCCGTTCGCGGGTCAGGTCGAAAGTCTCACCGATTTCTTCCAAGGTCATCGAGTGCTGCCCCGCCAAACCGAAGTATAGACGGATGACATCGGCCTCCCTAGGAGTCAAAGTCTCCAAAGAACGTTCGATTTCTACCCTTAGCGATTCCTGCAAAAGTTCTTTATCTGGGTTGGGCGATTCACCACTGCGGAGCACGTCGTAAAGATTGGAATCCTCCCCATCGATCAAGGGGGCATCCATAGATACGTGACGACCGGAGTTTTTCAATGACTGTTTAACGTCTTCGACGGTCATATCCAGTTCCTTCGCGATTTCCTCGGCGCTGGGCATACGCTCGTGTGCCTGCTCCAAGAAAGCGAAGGTCTTGTTGATCTTATTGATCGAACCGATTTTGTTTAACGGCAAACGCACAATACGCGATTGCTCGGCCAAGGCCTGCAAAATGGATTGGCGAATCCACCAAACCGCGTAGGATATAAACTTGAACCCACGGGTCTCGTCGAAACGCTGTGCCGCCTTTATCAGACCTAGGTTACCCTCGTTGATCAGATCGGGCAGGGTAAGCCCTTGGTTCTGGTACTGCTTGGCAACCGATACCACGAAGCGAAGGTTGGCCTTGGTGAGTTTTTCAAGGGCGATTTGGTCGCCTGCCTTGATGCGTTGTGCCAATTCTACTTCCTCGTCGGCGGTGATCAGATCGACCTTTCCGATTTCCTGCAAATACTTGTCCAATGATGCGGTCTCCCTGTTGGTGACCTGTTTGGTAATCTTTAACTGTCTCATCCCTAATTTTCCTTTTCTAGTTAAGTTCGCTTCACATAAGCTGCATATACTTATACGTAAAAAAGATGAAAATGTTACAAATCGATCAAAAAATCTTCATTTGTTCGTTGTATGCCAAGTAAAAGCCCCGTCCAACTCGATGAACGGGGCTTTTTTTAAATTTACATAACACCAAACGCTAATCCTTATCACGTCGCGGCTTGCGGTCGCGATTGTCCCTTCCACCACGGCGATCGTCACGGCCACGACCCCGGTCGTTGCTGCGGGGAGAACGTTCTTTGAAGCCTTCGGGTTTGGGCATCAGCACCTTGCGGGATACTCGGTCTTTTCGGGTTCGTTTATCGATGCCCATATACTTGACATCGAACACATCGCCCATACTAAGTACATCGGAAACATTTTCAGTACGCTCCCAGGCAATTTCGGAAACGTGCAATAAAATCTCGTTTCCGGGTGCGTCTTGATATTCAACAACGGCACCGAAATCTAACATCTTAATGACCTTCACTTCGTAAACGCTACCTTCTTCAGGCTTAAACATCAGGGCATCGATTTTCGCCAATACGGCATCGATACCGTTTTGATCGGTACCCAAAATTTCTACGATACCTTCTTCGGTAACCGGATCTTCGTTGATGACGATGGTGGTTTTAGTTTCCTTCTGTAGTTCCTGGATTACTTTTCCACCGGGGCCGATCAAAGCGCCGATAAATTCATTTGGAATCACCGTAGTCACCATTTTCGGCGCATGTGGTTTCACATCTTCTCGTGGTTCGGCAATGGCATCCGTCAATTTTTCTAATATATGCAATCGACCGGCCTGAGCCTGTTTAAGGGCTTGGACCAAGATTTCGTAAGAAAGCCCCTTTACTTTGATATCCATTTGGCAGGCGGTGATACCGTCGGCAGTACCTGTCACTTTGAAGTCCATATCGCCCAAGTGATCCTCATCGCCAAGAATGTCGGACAAAACGGCATATTTTCCGGAGTCGCCATCGGAAATTAAGCCCATTGCGATACCTGATACCGGTTTTTTCAATTGTACACCGGCATCCATCAAGGCCATAGTGCCCGAACAGACAGTGGCCATGGAAGAAGATCCGTTGCTTTCCAATACCTCTGAAACCACCCGTACGGTATACGGACAATCTTCGGGAATCATTCCCTTTAAGGCGCGTTGCGCTAGGTTACCGTGACCGATTTCCCTTCGGGAAGTCCCTCGAATGGGCCTTGCCTCGCCAGTACAGAACGGGGGAAAGTTATAATGTAGATAGAAAGTCTCCTCTCCTTCATAAGAAGGCATATCGATTTGGTTGGCCTCTCGGGAAGTACCCAAGGTTACAGTGGCCAACGCCTGTGTTTCGCCCCTGGTAAAAACGGCGGAGCCGTGGGTGGAGGGCAAATAATCGACCTCGCACCAAATAGGGCGGATCTCGTCGGTCTTTCTACCGTCCAATCGCAAGCCTTCGTTAAGGGTCAAGTCCCGAACCGCTGCTTTTTCCGCTTTGCGGTAGTAATCGGAGATCAACTCTCCTTTTTCTTCGAGTTCTTCTTCTGAATAGGTGGCCTTGATTTCCTCTTTGATGGAGGTGAAGGCCTCGCTTCGCTCGTGCTTGGCAGAACCCGCTTTGGCTACGGCATATACTTTATCGTAGGCCAGGTCGTGAATTTTCTTCTCCAGTTCCGCGTCTTCGGGTGCCTGTTCGTATTCGCGAACTTCTTTTCTTCCGAAGGCGTCGGCCAGCTTCATCTGGGCGTCGATCTGTTTTTTGATGGCCTCATGGGCGAATTTGATGGCTTCGACCATATCCTCTTCGGAAATCTCACCCATTTCGCCTTCCACCATCATCACGGAATCCTCGGAGGCTCCGATAATCATATCAATATCGCTTTCCAACAATTGCGCCCGGCTGGGATTGATGATAAATTCACCGTCAATACGGCCTACTCGAGCCTCGGAAATAGCACATTCGAATGGGAAATCCGATAATTGAATCGCTGCCGATGCGGCCAATCCGGCCATGGCATCGGGCATAACCTCCTCGTCATGCGACATCAACTGGATCATAACCTGGGTCTCTGCGTGATAATCCTTTGGAAAAAGGGGCCGCAGTACACGGTCAACCAATCGCATGGTCAAGATTTCGCCGTCGCTGGGTCGGGCCTCCCTTTTAAAAAATCCCCCGGGATAACGGCCCGAAGCCGCAAACTTTTCACGATAATCCACCGTGAGGGGCAGAAAGGGAAGATCTTTTTGTTCGTAGTTCGATACGACCGTACACAACAGCATACAGTTGCCGGATTGCACGACAACGGAACCATGGGCCTGCTTCGCCAATTTTCCGGTCTCGATAGAGATTTCCCTACCGTCGCCGAGGTCGATGACCTCTCTAAATACTTTTGGAATCATACTTGTGATTTTGTTCCGATTTTAAATCGGGTTCTGTTAAACAATGGTCTTGTTGTGTTGTGTTGACCAATGAAAAACCGTGTGCCATACATCGCCACACAATATAGGGTAAAAACGTAAGGGCTGAAAAGTTTCAGCCCTTACCTTCTAACGTATGGGTCGAAAATTTTCAACCCCTACTTTCTTATGTTTAGTTCTTTGATAAGTTCTCGATAGCGAACGATATCCTTTTTCTTTAAATAATCGAGAAGACTACGTCGTTTCCCAACCAGTCGCACCAAAGAACGCTCGGTATTATAATCTTTTTGATTGTTCTTCAAGTGTCCCGTAAGATGGTTGATACGGTGGGTGAAAAGGGCAATCTGCCCTTCGGTAGAACCCGTGTTTTCAGCTTTGCCGCCATGCTTTTTAAAAATGTCGGCCTTTACTTCCTTGGTTAAATACATGCCAATATTATGTTTAATGATTTTTATGTACCTGAATGTATTTCAATCAGGCCGCAAATATAATATTATTTAGAAGATTATTTTCCTTTTTCGGTTCATTTTATTGCAAGCCGGTGTCCCCCAAAATAATCAAAACCCACATTCATCGGGTAGGGGAGCCATCTTTTCCAAATCTTTGGCAAAGGAGACATCCAGTTCCGTCGCCTCAAAGCCATTTTCGACCGAGCCCTTCTGGGCTTGGGCAACGTAGCCGGAATTGTTCATGTGCATACGGACATACACTTCTTTGTTCGAGGAGAGTTCTATGTTTTCTCCCGGACGCGTAAACGGCTGTTCGGTAACATGGCTGTGATTTAAGATTCTTCTGTGGATGAGCTGGCCATCCATATCGATCACTTCCCACCAATCGGCATATTGATCGCATCCAGTATCGGGACTTTCAATGGTTACCTTAAAGGTATAGGCGTTGCCCTCGCCGGAAACTTCAATTTTTGTAACCCCTGCCACACCTTGTAAATTGGCGTTGGCATCGTTTTCCGCCATCATTTTCTCCTTGTCCGTGGAACAACTGTAGAGCATGAGGGGAATTAAGAAGAGGAGAAAATATTTCATTAAAAGAGGGTGCAAATAGGAGACGCCTAATCCCGGATCGGATTGTTCCCGATAAGGTCAATATAGAGGTTGATTTTCTTTTTCAGGTCTTTTCGGTGAACGATAAAATCCAAAAATCCGTGTTCAAGCACGAATTCGGCGGTCTGAAAACCCTCGGGAAGCTCTTTTCCCGTGGCTTCCTTGACCACCCGTGGACCCGCAAATCCGATGAGTGCGCCCGGCTCGGAGATATTGATATCGCCCAGCATGGCATAGGAAGCTGTGGTGCCACCTGTTGTGGGATCGGTACAAAGCGAGATGTAAGGCACCTTGGCTTCCGCCAACTGGGCCAGTTTGGCGGCGGTTTTGGCCAACTGCATCAAAGACAGAGCGGCCTCCATCATACGGGCGCCACCGGATTTCGAGATCATGACAAAGGGAATTTTTTTCTTGATGGAATAGTCGATGGCCCGGGCAATTTTTTCGCCGACCACGCTGCCCATCGATCCCGCGATAAAACTGAAATCCATACAAGCCACGACCACATCCTTGCCCATGGATTTGCCCACGGCGGTGCGTACGGCATCCTTAAGTCCCGTTTTTTTCTGGGCGGCCTTTAGGCGATCGGCGTATTTTTTGGTATCCTCGAACTTGAGGGGGTCCTTTGAGGTCAGTTTGGCATCGAGTTCCTTGAACTTATTGTCGTCGAAAAAAATCTCAAAATAATGCTTGCTCCCAATCTGTACGTGGTAGTCGTCTTCGGGACTCACATAAAAGTTTTTCGCCAGCACTTCGGATTCTACTATCTTTCCCGTGGGCGATTTGTACCATAGTCCTTTCGGGGTGTCCTTTTTTTCCTCGGTCGCCGTTTGGATTCCTTTTTCCTTTCTTTTGAACCAAGCCGTCATATTTTCCATATTTGGGTTAGTGGGATGTTTGGTAGTTGCAAAAGTTTACAAAGTATTCACGTTGTTCAGGTCTTCGAAGGCTTTTTTCAATCGTTCGATGAACGTCTTTTCCCCTTCGCGCAGCCAGACCCTCGGATCATAGGTTTTTTTGTTAGGCTCGTCAGGACCCTTGGGGTTGCCGATTTGCGATTGTAGAAAATCCTTTTTATCCTGAATATAATCTCGAACCCCCGCCAGAAAGGCATATTGCAGATCGGTATCGATATTCATTTTGATGACCCCATAACTGATGCCCTCGCGAATTTCTTCAACGGTAGAACCCGACCCGCCATGGAACACAAAATCGATATGGTTGTGTCCGACGCCAAATTTTTCGGAGACATATTCCTGCGAATTTTTCAGGATTTTCGGGGTTAATTTTACGTTGCCCGGTTTGTAGACGCCATGTACGTTGCCAAATGCGGCGGCAATCGTAAAGCGGTGGCTCACTTTTGAAAGTTCTTCGTAGGCGTAGGCGACCTCTTCAGGTTGGGTATACAACTTGGAGTCGTCCACGTCGGTATTGTCCACCCCGTCTTCTTCACCGCCGGTAACACCCAATTCGATTTCCAGGGTCATGTTCATCTTGGCCATCCGTTTAAGATAGTCCTTACAGATTTCGATGTTTTCCTCGATAGGTTCTTCAGACAGGTCGATCATATGCGAGCTGAAGAGAGATTTTCCGGTTTCCTCAAAATGCTTTTCACTGGCATCGAGCATTCCGTCGATCCAGGGCAGTAATTTTTTGGCACAGTGGTCGGTATGTAAAATGACCGTGGCGCCATAGGCCTCCGCCAACTGATGTACATGCTTGGCACCGGCCACTGCGCCGAGAACGGCCGCTTTCTGTCCCTCGTTCGAAAGGCCTTTGCCCGCATTGAACTGAGCGCCCCCGTTCGAGAATTGAATCATTACCGGCGAGTTGAGACTCGCCGCGGTTTCCAAAACCCCGTTGATGGTATTGGATCCAATAACGTTTACCGCCGGAAGGGCAAAACCTTTTTCTTTGGCGTACTTAAAAATTTCCTGTACCTCGTCGCCGGTAGCAACACCGGGCTTTATGTTATGGGCCATATGCTATATTATATATTAATGTTTCATTCTTAGGATGTCACAAAAGTAATAAAATAATACAAGGGCAAGTTCAAGTTCGTTAGCAAGTTCATAAAAGGTGAAGAGTGGATAGGCCCGCATGCGCTTGAACCTCAAAAAGGATAGTTGATCCCAATCTGCAAAACGGCATTTTTGAAATTGAAGTCCCCAAGCCAGCGTTCGGAAATTTTATTGGCGGGATTGTAGGTTTTGAAGCCCAAGTCGGCGCGGAGTACGAAATAGGCAAAATCGTAACGGATTCCGAATCCGGTGCCGAGTGCGATGTCTTCGAGCGAGCCGATGCCGGTAAAGGTGGCCGCCGGATCCTCTACGTTATCGAAAACATTCCATATATTTCCGGCATCGGCGAAAAAGGCGCCCTTTAAATTGCCGAATAGGGGAAAACGGTATTCGAGACTGAGGGTGAGCTTTAGATTGGCCTCGTTAAAATCGTTGATGGCATCGGTACGGCCCGGGCCTAGCGAATAAGGTGACCACGCCCTGATATCGTTGGCGCCTCCTGCAAAATAACTTCTAACGAAGGGAATGCTGGTCGAATTGCCGTAGGGGATGGCGATACCAAAAAAGGACCGGAACGCCAATACATTGGTCCGCGATAGACTCCAATATTTCACATAATCAAATTCGCTCTTGAGGTATTGGCTGTAAGGAACCCCAAAAATCAGTCGGTTGCCGTTCGCATTTTTATTAAAATGGATGAGGTTCGCTACACCGGAAAGCAAATTGCCCGCGCTTTCCAACCGAAAACGGAACTGATAGAATTTGTTATCCGTTAATCCGTTGCGATTGGTAAGGTTCAGGGTGTAGTTACTGGCAAAGATCAGGTTATTCTCCGTGAGCCGCTGTCTTCTTTCCTCTATCCGGCTCACCGCTTGAAAATCACTTGGGGTGCTGCTTATTTGCCGGTCGAGAACGGCATCGGTAAAACCAGAGGTGCCCGAGGGAATGATCAGGCGGGGGTCTTCCAATTCGTCCCTAGGTTCGAAAAATTCGGCTAATGCGGCGTTATTCACATATCTATCGTCACCGGCGATATCGTTCAATTGCGAATAGGAGTTGCGGTAAACGTTAAAGAAGCGATCGGTGTTGACATTTCTCACAAATTGTATGTTGAGCAGCTCGATGTTGTGTTTTATAAAGTCGGATGGGACCCAATTATATCCCAAAATAGTATTGAAGGCCTGTTTGTCGAGGCCGATATTTTTTTGGAAGCTCGTACCCAACGAAACCCGGGTGCGGGGAAGGGTATAGCTGGGGATTATCTTATTGGTATCGTAAAAGGGAAACCAAATGCTGGGGATGTCGAGATTGGCATCGGCCCCGAATTCCTGAATATTGAAAAAGCGGTTATCGGTGATACTTTGATCGCTGGAATTTCCGATACTTAACCGCCCCGAAATACTAAGGTTTTCAGCGCCCCCGAAAAGATTTCTTGCCTGCAGTGACGGGTTAAGTGCCAGGCCGATCTGTTGGATGTTCGATCGCGTAAGTTCGAACGACATACCAAGGGAATACCGGGATCGGGGTGCCAGATAGATATTAGTGTCCAAGGTCGCATTCTCGTCATCGGCCACGGGTGTTATGGTCGGATATTTAAAAACCCCTAGGTTGGTAATCTGCCGATAAGTGCGGGTGCGATCGATTTCACGATAGATGCTGTCTTTTTCAAAAAATACCGCGTTGGCCAAGGTCTTGGCGTTGAACCGTAATTTATTTCTATAGAATATGGTATAATCCCCGTACCGGATGAATCGTTGCTGTTGATCGCGTTCGTCGAAAAGATAATCGGTATAGATGTTAATTTTATCAAAGCGATAGACCTTATATTCGGTAGTGGTTATGGCGGAATCGCCGCGTTTTTTGAAATTATCGATATTCAGTTCGATGTTCATCTTTTGGTCATCGGCCAGTTTGGTGGTATCGGTGGCGATGTCGTATGAAATGGAACTTTCCTGAAAATTATAGACGCCCGTGTTACGGAATAGGGTACTTAAACGTTCCCTTTCCGCGCCGAAATCCGAAAGCTCGAACCGGTTTCCTTTTTTGACAAAGGATTCTTCGGTGTTCAATCTATAGATTGAATCTACAGCTTTGGAAGCGATTTGGTGCGATACAGTATCGATGATATAAGGTTCGCCCAGATCGATCATATAGTCCACCGTGGCCCGTCGCTTTTTGGCCATCGTATCGATTTCGTACGTAGTATTATTGTTGAAATAACCTTTACTGCCATAATAGGCCTTGAGCCGTTCCAAGGTCCGTCGGGTTTTTGCGGTGTCGAGAATGACCGGTTCCTCGCCGGTCTTTTTGAGCCATTCGCTCAGTCCGCTGACCAAAAAGGATTCCCCCAGGCGATCGACCTGTTTTTTCGAAAGTAGATTGATAAGACGTTGCTCCCTCTTTTCCTTGCGGTGCAGCCAGCTTTGAAAGGACGAATCGGGATTCTGTTTCGCCAGGTTGTACAGATTCAATCGCAGCGGATAACCTAGAATGGTCCCATTCGGTTCCTGTACGATGAGGCTTTCGATTGCCGGATCTTTGACCTCGACGCTATCGGCATAAATGCTGTTCTTTTTGAGCAAAAGCTCATTTTCACCGACCTTTTTAAGCGGATTGCAGGATCCGAGTACCGCCACTAGAAATAATAGGCTTAATTTAGCGGTGTTTTTTATAAGGGGCATTCCTAAAGAGGCTTTTTTGCCGGCCTGCCGGTGAGGCAGGTGGCCAAAATATTCATTTAGCCCTGCTAAAATCCGTTTTTGGCACCTCATATCTGCTAGAAAATCCTGCGTCATCATTCCAAAAAGAGTTCTTACAGATGCCATAAACCGTAATAATATGCCTATGGGGATCAAAAATACATTTTTTTATGGTGGATAGAAGCCAGATAAAACTGATAAAAAGTCTACAGCAAAAAAAATACCGCAATCAACATGGTTTGTTCGTAGTCGAAGGCGTCAAACTCGTACGGGAGCTGCTCGCATCCGATTTTAAGGTGTATAGAATTTTTACCACGGATGTATCTTTGTTAAAAGAATACGACCATGAAATCGAATTGGTTGGCGAAGGTGAACTGCGGAAGATGAGCGGGCTGAGAAAGCCGAATACGGTTATCGGGATATTCGAAATCGCGAAAGCGGGAAAAGTCGCCTGCCTGCCGGACAGGCAGGATTTTTCGGATTGGATACTCGCCCTCGACGATGTTCGAGACCCGGGAAACCTCGGTACAATTATAAGAATATGCGATTGGTTCGGTATTGTGAATATAGTCTGTTCTTCGAATACGGTGGATTGTTTCAATCCAAAAGTCCTACAGGCCACAATGGGATCCATGGCCAGAGTGCATGTTTGGTATACCGATCTAGAGGATTTTTTAGGAAAATCGCACCTGCCCGTCCCGCGAACAGGGCTTCCCGTTTTTGGCACGTTTATGGAAGGGAAGTCCATTTATAAGACCGAGATGCCCGAAAAGGGGATACTGGTCATGGGCAATGAGGCCCGCGGCATTTCTTCGGGGGTGGAAGCCTTAGTTTCCCAAAAAATAAACATTCCGTATTTCGGGAAGAAGACCGCCGAGAGTTTGAATGTTGCGATGGCCACAGCGATTGTATTGAACGAGATTCGGCGGAAGTAGGAGGTAAAATTCACTAGTTTCAATCTTCGGCACAAGGTTTGTTCATTCTGAACCCTGTGCATCCTATAAATGCTAATTCTGACAATGAGAACGACATGAAATCCTTTAAAAAATATTTTCTAATCCTTATACTGCCCCTGTTCGCCTTTGCAGCGGTTCACAAATTCTACGTGAGCGTTACCAAGGTCGGGTATTCCGAAAAAGATCATGCCATTCAGATCACATCGCGGATCTTTATCGAAGATTTCGAAATGCTGCTGCAAGAGCGGTACGATTTGGAGGCCCGACTGGCCACCAAGAATGAATCGAAAGAGGCGAGCGCATATATTGAGAAATACCTTAGGGCGAAATTTGTCGTGGAGGTCAATGGCGAAAAGGCCTCCTACAATTTCATCGGAACAAAGTATGATAACGATGTGCTAATCTGCTACATTGAAGTCCCGAATATCGATCTGGCCAAGACTACATCCATCCAAATAGAGAACAAATTGCTCACCGATCTCTTTGAAGAACAACAGAATATTGTCCATTTTAAAATCCATGGAAAAAGCAAAAGTTTCGTACTGCACAAATCGGATACTAAAGGAACGTTAAACTTGTAACAATAAATATATAAATCGGTAGAAAACTTTACATTTCGCTGATTGATTTTAAACCGTATTTCAAACATGAATCCACTTAAATATTGTCTAGCTTCCCTACTACTTATCTTTGCGGCCACCGTAACCGCCCAAGATCAGCCCCAACAAAAAGAAAAAGAACCCGGCCATTATAATCAAAACAAATTCAAGCAACTTTACCAGGAATTCGCGACGCCCAACAATTATCGATCCGCTTCGGGCGCACCGGGTCCCGATTACTACCAACAACAGGCCGATTACAAAATGGATATTGAGTTGGACGATAAACATGCCAAGATAGCCGGGGAGGAAACCATTACCTATACCAATAATTCCCCCGATGACCTGGAATATCTTTGGGTGCAACTGGACCAGAATATAAGGGCTAGGACCTCGAAAGCGCCCTTGCACAACGGTGCGGAAGTGTCCCCTGCCGCGGAACCTGGCGATTTTGTCAACCAATTTCTGAAAGAGCCTTTCGATGGCGGATTTAAGGTGGGTTTTGTAAAGGATGCCAATGGTGAGGCCTTACCTTATAGTATCAACCAGACCATGATGCGCATTGATATCCCCAAACCCTTGAAGAGCGGGGAGCAATTATCGTTTTCTATCAAATGGGACTATAATATTCCCGATCATACGGTAGATCGGGCACGTTCGGGCTATGAATATTTCCCGGAAGACGGCAACCGCGCCTATGTCATTGCGCAGTTTTTTCCGCGGATGGCCGTGTACAGCGATGTCGAGGGCTGGCAGAACCATCAGTTTTGGGGCAGTGGGGAGTTTGCGCTTTCATTCGGCAACTATGATGTGAACATTACGGTGCCTGCCGATCACGTGCTTGATGGAACCGGGGTGTTGCAGAACAGAAAAGAGGTGTTCTCGAAGGAAATGATGGCCCGCTATGAAAAGGCCAAAAAATCCTACGATAAACCCGTGGTCATCGTGACCCAAGAAGAAGCGGAGGCTGCCGAGAAGAATTTTTCGGAAAAGCAAAAAACCTGGAAATTCCATGCCGACAATGTGCGGGACTTTGCCTTTGCGACTTCCCGGAAATGGATATGGGAAATGCAAGCCGTAAAAATGGGCGACCGAGACGTGATGGCGGTCTCGATGTATCCGAAAGAAGGCAATCCACTGTGGGAAGACTATTCCACCAAGACCGTAGTGCACACCTTGAAATCCTATTCCTCACATACCTTTGATTATCCCTATCCAAAGGCGATTTCGGTACACGCCAAAAACCAGGGCATGGAATATCCCATGATCTGTTGGAACTATGGACGGCCGAACGAAGACGGAAGCTATTCCGATCAGGTAAAATACGGCATGATCAGTGTAATTATCCATGAGGTGGGGCACAATTTTTTCCCCATGATTGTCAATTCCGACGAACGGCAATGGGGCTGGATGGATGAAGGGCTAAATACCTTTATGCAATACATGGCGGAGCAGGAGTTCGGCGAAAAATATCCGAAGGCCATTGCGCCGAACACCCACTATCCCTCCCGACGTGGCGATCCCTCGAAGGTTGTTCCCTATATGGCGGGCGACCAAAGTACGATCGCCCCGATTATGTCAAATCCCGAAAATGTCCATCAGTTGGGTCCTAATGCATACGGAAAACCGGCTACGGCACTGAATATTTTGCGGGAGACCGTAATGGGTCGGGAACTGTTCGACTATGCTTTTAAAACCTACGCCAAGCGTTGGATGTTCAAACATCCTACCCCCGAAGATTTCTTCCGCACCATGGAAGATGCCTCGGCCGTTGATCTGGACTGGTACTGGAGGGGTTGGTTCTATACCACGGACTACGTGGACATTGGAGTCAAAGACATTAAAAAATACTATGTAAGTGACAAACCCAACAAAAGGATGCAGGAATATATGGCCACTCGAAACCTTACGAAGGCCGATATGCCGCCCTTGGTCTATTTGGCCGAGGAAGATAGTGAGGATTTTGATCCGAACCTAAAAGGTAAGGCCCCGTCAATCGTTTCACCAACGCTTCACGAATTTATGATGGATCATTTGACCGAAGTTGAGCGAGCCAAGATAAAAGAGCCTAAATACTTCTATCAGGTTACCTATGACAAACCGGGCGGACTGCCCATGCCCCTGATCGTGGAATATACTTATGCCGATGGAACGACGGAAAACATCACCTATCCGCCCGAAATATGGCGTAAAAATGACAAGCAGGTCAGCGTGGTAATATCTTCGGATAAAGAACTCATAGGGGTGGTCGTTGATCCCAAGGCCGAAACCGCAGATATCGATACCACCAATAATTCGTGGCCTAAGAAAGAGGAAGAATCCGATTTTGACAAGATGAAAAGGGAAAGTATCAAAGGGAAATAAGGTCTTTACAAACCAAACCGACCATTGCTTTTTTACGTAAACATCAGAGAATTCATCTTGACTTTTTCTTTTAACTGCGTTTGCTAAATTTCGTGTTCTAATTTATTTTTCGCGTTTCCTGGCTAGGCTATTTTGCTCAAAAAAACCTACATTGGAGGGCAAAAGACGAAAATATCGGTATCAAAGAAAAAATTAAGAGTAGTACTTAAACTTCATTATATTTGCAGCATGTTTGCATTGCCTTTTCTTTTTATCAGTGGGGCCGAGATATTCTTTATCATGTTTATCGTGGTCATGGTTTTCGGCGCCGATAAGATTCCCGATATCGCTCGAGGACTTGGTAAAGGTATGCGCCAACTGAAGGACGCTACCGACGACATCAAGAGCGAAATCACCAAAAGTGCCAACAAACAGGGTATCGATACCAGTTTTGTTGACGATATCAAAAAGGATATCGAGGATGTAAAGAAGAATGTCAGCAAGGGCATCGGCACCGATATCAAGAAGGAAATCGATGAGGTCAAAAAAAATGTGGACGAGGTTACCGGAAGCATCAGGAGAAAGTAGATATTGAACGTATTAGACTTTTTATCTTACCTGCGATTTTCACTTACATTCCATTGTTGAGTTCCGTAGCTGAGGTTATTCAACAGAAAAATGACTTCGTTAGGGCGCAGAAGCCTATCATATCGGTTCCAAACAAATAGTCTAAATGAGTTCACTACTCGAAAGAATCTTGGAATGGGACCGGGAAACCTTTATCTATCTAAATAATCTCGGGGTTGAGCAATACGATGGGTTCTGGATAGCGGTCACCACTTTTAACAATTGGATTCCCTTATTTCTTTTATTTATCATCCTTATTATTTGGAAATATCCCAAAAGGGAGGCGGTGTTTGTGCTACTTACCTTGTTGATGATGATCTGGTTCGTAGACACGATAACAGACCTGACCAAGCATGCGGTCGCCCGGCTTCGCCCCAATAACACTGAAGAAATAAACACCCTGATACGAATCTTGAAGGCTCCTTCGACCTACAGTTTCTTTTCGGGGCACTCGTCCACTTCCTTTTCGATAACTACCGGGATGGTACTTTTTTTACGGCATCGTTTCAGATGGTGCTGGCTTTTTTACATATGGCCGGTATTGTTTGCCGCCAGCCGCATATTCGTCGGGGTGCATTTCCCGATCGATATCATCATGGGTTCGTTGGTAGGTGTGCTTTCCGCTTTCTTTTTTTATATGCTCTATCTGCGCCTTATCGCACCCGCGTTAGGCTTAGGCCGTCCCTGATCGGTAGCAGCACCGTCTCTACGCGAGGGTCTTCCTTTAGCATTTGATTATAGGCCATAAGTATTCGTGTGGTCTTATCCTTGGCCTCCAAAGGTTCAACGACCTTGCCCGACCACAGCAAGTTGTCGGATAGAATGACACTGCCGGACCGGGTTTTGTCCATCACCAATTCAAAATATTCGGGATATTCCCTTTTTTCCGCATCGATGAAGATCAGGTCGAACACCGTATCCAAGGTTGGAATGATGGTCTTTGCATCGCCCGTATGCTGAATTATTTGATTTCCAAAGCGACTTCTGCCAAAATACCTGCGTTGCATTTCATATAGTTCTTCGTTGGTGTCGATAGTATGTAGTTGCCCGTCTTTTGAGAGGCCTTCGGCGAGACAAAGGGCGGAGTAGCCCGTGTAGGTGCCGATTTCCAATAGGTTCTTCGGATGGATGATTTTGGAGAGCATACTCAGAACCCTACCCTGATAATGCCCCGTCAGCATTCTTGGGCGTACCACTTTAAGATGCGTCTCCCGGGTCAGCTCCCGTAGCAATTCGGGTTCTTCTTCGGAATGGTTTTGGATGTAGTCTTCCAAGTCCTGCGATAAGAAATGCATGGGGTTTCTTTTGAACAAAAATAGGAAATTCCGATCGGTCGCAGGTGGTTCCATATCAGAGGGGCCATGCCGACCTAGGAGGCTACATCGGTCTGGGATAGAATGCAGAGGAACACTACCAACACGGGGTGCTAGCTGGAAATCTTGCCTGTGGGCCCCAAATCCTGTTCGAAATCGTATTTTTGAATAAAAACACCGCTATGTCCTTCGAGAACACCTTGGCCTTCGCCCAAAAGTTGGATGCTGAAGACCCACTTCGCCACTACCGCGACGAATTCCATTTTCCGCAAAGAGATGGAAATCCGGTCATTTATTTTGCAGGCAACTCATTGGGCTTGCAGCCTAAAAGGACCCAAAAATACGTTGATGAAGTGATGGCGGATTGGGCGAAATTCGCCGTAGAGGGACATTTTTCTTCCAATAAGCCGTGGTGGGATTATCATGAACGCCTGGCGGCGCCCTTGGCCAAGGTCGTTGGCGCCCAGTGCGAAGAGGTTTCTGTGATGAACACGCTTACCGTCAACCTGCATTTTCTGATGGTTTCTTTTTATAGGCCTACAATAAAACGTTTTAAGATCCTCTGTGAAGAAAAGGCTTTCCCATCGGATCAGTATATGCTGAAAAGCCAGGTCCGGTTCCGTGGCCTCGATCCCGCGGATACGATTGTCGAGATCAAAAAGCGGAAGGGCGAACATCATTGGCGCACCGAAGACGTGGTGGAAAAAATCAAAGAGGTCGGCGACGAACTCGCCCTGGTCTTGATCGGAGGGGTCAACTATTATAACGGACAGGTTTTTGATATGGAAGCGATTACCCGGGCCGGGAAGTCCGTCGGCGCCTTTGTCGGGTGGGACCTGGCTCATGCCGTGGGCAATGTGGCCCTCGAACTCCATGATTGGAAGGTGGATTTTGCCGCGTGGTGCAGCTACAAATACATGAACAGCGGTCCGGGCAATGCCTCCGGAATCTACATCCATAAGAAATATCTCGATACCAAAGATATTCCCCGGTTCGAGGGCTGGTGGGGCACAAAAAAGGAGACCCGCTTTCTAATGGAACCCGAATTCGACCCCATGCCCAATGCCGACGCCTGGCAAGTGAGCAATCCCCCGGTGTTATCGGTCGCGCCCTATTTGGCCTCCCTCGAGATGTTTGCCGAAACGGGGATGGCCCCCCTTATTGAAAAGCGGAAAAAAATCGTAGCGTATCTGGAATTCATCCTTCGGGAAACCGATAGGGAAACCGAGGGCTATTTCGAGATAATTACCCCCCAGGAGAGGGGTTGTCAACTTTCGGTCTTCCTGCATGGACATGGAAAATCGCTGTTCGACCACCTCATGAAAAACGGCGTTGTCGCCGATTGGCGCGAACCCAATGTTATCCGTCTGGCTCCGGCCCCTTTTTACTGTTCCTTTGAAGATATGTACCGTTTTGGGGAGATTTTGAAAAATGGCATCTCCGGTCTTTAACAGGACGAGGCGATTTTTGATGGACAGGATTTTGTAAATTAGCGGCTTTCATGTTTATTCACACGCACCCATACCCCCCGTTTGTTTTTGAAGAGGCGACCAAACTGATCGTGGGAACCTTGCCCCCGCCGCGTTTCACTACCCGTGAGCTGAGGGAAGGCGATGTCGATTTCTGCTATGGAAGCCGAGACGGACAGTTATGGCCGATTTTGGACCGCATTTTTGATCTTGGACTTTCCTATGAGACCACCCAAGCGGCGGTAGAGCAGCGCAAACATTTTTTGTTCAAACGACGGATCGGTATCTGCGATATGGTAGAAGGGGCCGAAAGGGAAAAAGTGGACGCCTCCGATCTGGGCATGCGGAATGTAGAGCTCAGGGATATGGTGCGCATACTACAAACTTACCCCAATATCGACACCCTATTGTTTACGGGCGGTAACAGTAAAAACGGTCCCGAATACTTTTTTAGAAACCATCTGAAAGATTACGGACTGCAATTAAAAAAAATATCGGACACGGTACCGCGCAGGCATCAATTTTTACTGCCTGGGTCGAACAGGACCATTACGACGGTTTCCTTAATCGCCCCATCTGGTGCCGCCAATAGGGCGGTCGGCAGTTTGGCATCCTATAAAAAAATGAAAGAAGGGAATCCAGAATTTAATACAGTCGATTTTCGGGTGTTGCAGTACAAGGCATTTTTTTAAACTAAAAAGAGCCCTACCGGTTCGGGCAAGACTCTTTTACGAGAACACTATATGAAAATGAAAAATCGTACTTCCTATTAATTACAGGGTAAAAGTACTTCCGCATCCCCTTTAATTAAAATTATTGTTGTAAACCCTGTTGTTTTTGTGGTGTAGGTGCCTTATTTTGTTGTCTGTATCAAAATGGTTCCGACAAAAGGGGATTTATCCCGATATTTATCCTTTAATTGGAACTCACTTTTTATCCTTATTAATAAAAATGGTATAACCTCTATGCAACAATCAGAAAGACTCGAAACCTTTAAGAAATCGGTCACCAACAAGTTCAATGTCTATAACAGCCTGTTTCTGAACCTGCCCTACCGCAATATCGAGAATGTCGGCATGCTCGTTCCCGTCATGTTCGATCGATGTGAAAAAGGATTGCGATCAGGCCAACATCCTCAAGAAATTCTCGACACCTTTTTTAAAAACTATGCTGAAATCGAAGATGAAAAGGAACAGATCGATTTTATGTTCCGTATTATCCAGTATGTCGAGCGCCAGGTCGTGCTTTATGACAGTGTCGAAGATGCGGCTTTTCCGAAACTGCACGAACATAGCGGCTCGCAATCCATCAAGGACTATTTTCAGTTCGTTGACAAGAACAAGAATTGGGACAAGCTGGCCAAGCAGCTCTCCACCTTTAGTGCCCGTATCGTGTTCACGGCCCACCCCACACAGTTTTATACCCCCGCGGTGCTCGATATCATCGGCGAGTTGCGCTCCCTTATTTTAGACGACCGGATCAACGATATCGACCTGACCCTGCAACAATTGGGACTCACCTCGTTAATCAATGCCAAAAAGCCCACACCGCTCGACGAGGCAAAAAATATAATTTATATTCTGCGGAATGTCTATTACGATGCGGTCGGCGACCTGTATGCCTACATCAAAGGCAATGTTCCCAATTCCGATTTTGCGAACCATAACATCATGAAGCTCGGTTTTTGGCCGGGCGGTGACCGCGATGGCAACCCCTTTGTAAATGCCGATATCACCAAGGCTGTGGCCGACGAGCTCCGCATCACCCTGATGAAATGCTACTATAACGACCTGAAGGAACTCCGGAAAAAATTGACCTTCAAGGATGTGCAAGGCCCCTTGAACAAATTGAGGGACAACCTATACGTCGCCATGTTCGATACGGATAAATCGGTAGATTACCATAGTATTATCGGATTATTGGAGAGCATTCGCGAGACATTGATCGACAAATATCACGCGCTATACCTGAAAGATCTCGAACACCTCATCGATAAGGTCAAGATTTTCAAGACGCATTTTGCTACCTTGGATATCCGTCAAGACCAGAGCAAGCATATCCTGATTATAGAGACGTTATTAAAACAGAAGGGTATCATTAAAGAAAATCTGGATGAACTTACCGAAGAGGAACTGGTTGACATACTATTGCACAAAGACCTTAAAGCAGATCCCAAGGATTTTTCGGAGGATGTGGTTAAAGACACGCTGATCAACATCGCCCAACTAAAGGACATCCAAAAGAAAAATGGCGAAGAAGGGTGTAACCGCTATATCATCAGTAACTCCGAGGATATCTATTCCGTTCTCTTTGTCTACGCCCTGTTCCGATGGTGCGGATGGAAACCGGAAGATATTACCTTCGATATCGTACCCCTTTTCGAGACCATGGATGGTATGGACGCAGCGGAAGCTACCATGCAGGCCCTATTCGATATGCCCGAATACAAGGCCCATCTCGAACGTAGAAATAATGTTCAGACCATTATGTTGGGCTTTTCCGACGGCACCAAGGATGGGGGCTATCTCAAGGCCAACTGGTCCATCTTAAAAACCAAGGAAACCCTGTCGAAAGTCTGCAAAAAGAACGGAATCAAGGCTGTATTTTTCGACGGTCGTGGCGGCCCCCCGGCACGGGGTGGCGGAAAGACACACCGATTCTACGCTGCACAGACCAAGGACGTGGCCAACCACGAGATCCAGTTGACCATACAAGGCCAGACCATCACCAGTACCTATGGCACCAAAGAGCAGTTTATGCATAACTCTGAGCAATTGCTCACGGCCGGATTGTCGAACAACCTCTTCGGCAAAGAAAACGTTATTTCGAAGACCGACCGAAAAGTGATGGAAGAGCTGTCCGAACTGAGTTTTTCCAAATACGATGCCCTTAAGAAGCACGACATGTTCATTCCCTATCTGGAAAACAAAAGTACCTTAAAGTATTACACCAAGGCCAACATAGGCAGCAGGCCCGGTAAAAGGGGCAATAAGGCCAAATTGGAACTGTCTGACCTTCGGGCCATTTCGTTCGTAGGATCCTGGAGCCAGTTGAAACAGAACGTACCCGGTTATTTCGGTATTGGCACGGCCATAAAGAAGCTGAAGGATGAGGGCCGGATCAAGGAGGTCAAAAGCCTTTTCAACGAGGTGCCGTTTTTCAAGGCCCTGATGCTCAATAGTATGATGTCATTGACCAAGTGCTATTTCGAGCTGACCAGTTATATGAAAGAGGATCCCGAATACGGCGATTTTTGGACGATATTGCACGACGAGTATGAACTGTCTAAAGAAATGTTGTTGCTGATTTCCGGGTACGATATCCTGATGCAGAACGAAGGCGTTTCGCGTGAATCGGTCAAGATCAGGGAGAATATTGTTTTGCCGTTGCTAGTCATCCAGCAATATGCCTTACAGAAAATAGGGCAGAATGCGGAGCATAAAGAGCTCTATGAAAAAATCGTAACGCGTTCGCTCTACGGTAATATCAATGCCAGTAGGAATTCGGCTTAAATGGCGGGTTCGCCCTTAGTGTACCTTGGAAGCATCTATTTTACCGGCACCCTTTCTCAGCATAAGTACGAAGGGCACACATAGAAGGAACAAAAGCCCCATGTAGAGAAAGATGTCCATATACGAAAGCAGGGTACTCTGTCTTGCCACGGTACCTTCCAATACTTGATAAGCCTTGCTCAGCGCCTCGTTGCCACTGAAGCCTTGACCCATAAAGTTCTGCTGCAGGCCGTGTATTCGTTGCTGTACCGTGGTGCTTATTTGGGTGATATGGGGAATGAGGTCTACCCGATGCTGCTGCGTCCAACGGGCTATCATGGTGGTGATGATCGCAATGCCGAACGAGCCGCCCAATTGGCGCATCATGCCCGTAAAGGCCGCCCCGTCGCCGATATCCTTTCCCTTTAAGGTCGAAAGTGCCAAGGTGGTGATGGGCACAAAAAGTAGGCCGAGACCGATACCTCGGGCCACCAAAGGCCAAAACAAAGGTTCAGATCCCGTGTCGGGGGTGATCAAGACGTGCATCCAGTAACTATAGACGAAGAAAATCACAAAGCCGGCCGCGACCAGATATTTTTGGGAAACCCCCCTTTCAATGAGCTTCCCGATAATGGGCATCATAAGTCCCGTTGCGATCGAGCTGGGAATAAGCAGCAGACCGGCATCGGTCGCCGTCCATCCCAAAATGGACTGGGTATAAATGGGGATAATAAAGGTAGAACCGTATACCCCAAAGCCCAGGATAAAGGTCATGATAGTGCCCACGCGCAGGTTGCCGTCTCGAAACACCCTAAGATTGACTATCGGGTGCTTATAGGTCAACTCCCGCCACAAAAAGAGGAGAAAGCCTAGTACTGCGGCGATGGTCAATGAAAGAATGGTGGAATTTTGAAACCAATCGTCCTGCTGCCCATGTTCGAGCACGAACTGCAGCGATCCCACGAATGTCGCCAGAAGGGCGATGCCCCACCAATCTACCTGATAAGCCTTGAGTTTCTCGCCGTATTTGGGACTTCTGACGAACAATATGGTCAGCGAGGCCGCGATGATGCCGATGGGAATGTTGATATAAAAGATATAGGGCCACGAAAAGTGATCCACCAAATAGCCACCGAGGGGCGGGCCCAATGTAGGCCCCACGATAACGCCCATCCCATAAATGGCTTGGGCCATACCCCTTTTTTCGATAGGATAGCTCTCGGTGATAATAGTCTGTGCGGTGACCAAGAGCGCCCCGCCGCCCATGCCCTGAATAAACCGGAAGGCTACCAATTCCCAAAGGTTCGTGGCGTTGCCGCACAAAAAAGAGGCGATCGTAAAGATGACGATCGAGGCCGCAAAGTAATTCCTCCTCCCGAATTGTTTCGAGAGCCAACCGGTCATCGGTATGACAATGACATTTGCAATAGCATAGGCCGTAATGACCCAGGCGATATCGGTAAGTGTCGCCCCCAAGCTGCCCCGCATATCGTTTAGGGCCACATTGACAATAGTGGTGTCGATAATTTCCAAGAGCGCGCATAATACCGCTGTAATCGTAATAATTGCACGCCGAAATCCGTATTCTACTAATTCGTTTTCTTGGGGCTGCCGCATTTTTTGCTTTCTGTTATTTCAATTTGAAAATTGGGCAAGATTAAAAAGTTTTCAGTGTGCGTGGGAATTTTACTCCACGTGCACATCGACTTCTGCGTTCATGCCCGATCGCAGTTTTTTAAGTTTTAGGCTATCATTGTTGGCCGTAAAATCAATTTTTACCGGTAGGCGCTGAACGGTCTTGACAAAGTTTCCGGTGGCGTTGTCGGGGGGCAGTAGCGAGAACCTTGCACCGGTAGCGGGAGAAAAAGCGGTCACCTGTCCCTCCAGTTCCTCGCCGGGATAGGCGTCGATTTCGATGTCCACCTTTTGGCCGACCTCCATTTTCTCCAGTTGGGTCTCCTTAAAATTGGCGACGATCCACTGGTTGGAATTGTTTACGAGATAAAACAGTGATTGCCCCGGCTGCACAAACTGCCCCGCCTGTAGGTCTACATTCGAAAGTTGTCCGCTTACCGCGGCCGTTACCGATGTATAGTCCATGTTAAGTTGTGCGGCATCCAAAATGGCCTGGGCACTTTTGACATTGGCCTCGGCCACCCCCACTTGCTTTTCCGAGATTTGGGTCTGGGAAACGGCGGCGTTGCGCTGGCTGGAGGAGGCTTTTTGTTGGCTCTGTAAGATTTCGAGTTGTTGTTCCGCTTCCTGTTTGGCGGCGGAGGCCTCTTCATATTGTTGGGCGGTTATCGAATGGTTGTCGTACAGGTTTTGGTAGCGCTCGAAATCTTTGGTCGCCCGCCACAGCTTTATCTTGGCCGACTCGATACTGCCTTGGGCCGAACTCACCTGGGCATTCGACACCGACACGTTGGCACGGTACGAACCGATACTGGTCTTGGCGACGCTCAGTTGGCTTTCCGCAGCGGCCAGATTGGCCTTGGCTTTTTCGAGTTCCACTAAATAATCGCGGGGGTCGATCGTAAAAAGGGTATCGCCCTTTTCGACCCGTTGGTTATCGACCACATATACCTGATCGATATAGCCCCCGATATGGGGAATTACAGGGTTCATGTTCGCCTGTACTTGGGCATCATCGGTGGTTTCGTGCGAAAGAGAATGAATAATCTTATAGGCCCCATAAACTAGGGCGATGGTAAATAGTGCGCCAATAATGGCCACCATTTTTTTACTGGGTTTTTTTCTTTTGTTCATGGTTTTGGGTAAAACTTAATTAGCGGTTATGGCTTCTATCAGATTGCCTTTTGCAGTGAGAAGTTCATAGTATTTTTGACCGATGTCGGCCTTTGCGTAGGCCGTATTGATCTGGGCCTGCAGACGGTCAACATCGGCCTCCAAAAGATCGTTTGTGTCCACCAGACCGTTGTCGTATTTGTCTTTAACGATGCGATAGTTTTCTTGGGCCTGTTCCTCCGAGCCGAGGTAAACATTATATTTGTCAAGCGCCAGATGGTATTCTTGGCGGGCATTTTCAATTTGTACTTTGACTTGATCGGAGGCTCTATCTAAGGTATGTTGCAGTTCCATCGCCTTGCTTTCGGCCACTTTGACGTCGCTTTGGGCTTTAAAGATATCCGCCAGGTTGTATGAAACGCCTACACCGAAGTTTATTGCATTGGTAATGGTCAGGGCGTTTTGTACATCAAGGGCGATGTAGCCGCCCATCAGCGAAAGGGACGGGTAATATTTGGCCTTGGCCATTTTAATTCGGTTTTGAGCGGCCTTTTCCTGAAAGCGCAGGGCCTCAAGGTCGTTTCGATTAACGCTGTCAGTAATCACATTGGGCGGCGGCGCCAAATCACTTTCCACCGTGCTGATCTGGGAATTCTCCGGAAGTTTTAGTGTGACCGCCAACCGGTAGTTTAGAATATCCTTTTCTTTTTTTGCTTCCTTTAATGAAACCTGAATGCTAGATTCCTGGATCTTGGCCTTGAGCAGGTCGTTCCGGGCGAGCAGTCCATTTTCTTCCATGGCCGTAAAATCCTTTACCCGTTGTTGGGCGCTTTTCAGGTTTTCCCGGATCAGGGCAAGTGCTTGGTCCGCTTTGTAAAGGGCTATGTAATCGGTGATGGTCTGGAGCGCAATCTGTTCCTGGTCGTTTTTGGCGGTAAAGGTGGCGGCGTTATAGGCGTTATCGCTGGCCGCCACCGCACTTTTTATTTTGAAACCGCTAAAGATCGGGAGAGAAACATTGGCTTGGCCCAAAAGCAGTTGATGTATTTGGGGATTTTCTGTGGGTGCCCCGTCATCTTGGTCCCCGTTGCTGCCGACGCCCAGTTTCAGGTTGGCATCGGCATTGCCCAGATACTGGTACTGCCCCGAAACACTGACGTCGGGATAGCGCAGGTTTTGGGTGACCTTTAGTTCGTTTTCGGCCGTACGGACCTTGTCTATCGAAATTTTGGAGGCATCGCTGTTCTCCAGGGCTTGTATAACGGCCTCGCGCAAGGGCAGGGGGTCTGGTTCTTGTGCCAGGCCGATATGGGCAACACAAAAGAACATTACTACTGGGGGGTATAGGGATTTGAATTTCATCTATAACGTGCGTTGTTCGGTATAAAAAATAGAAGGACGGTAATTGTCAAGGGAGGAAGACGGGCATCTGATAAAACAACTAAGGACCCTTCGACGTCAAAAGCGCCTTGACCGTTTTTTGGATATGCGGGGTCAGGATCTGCTGCACGTAGGCGTCCATGGATGAGACAGGGCTAGGCGTCTTTTGGGACATAAAAAAATCTTTGTTGTAATAAAAATGAAAATAGGTACCCAATATGGTAGGCAGAATAAGGGGAATGTAAACCGTTTTGGTAAAGAGGCCTGCTTGCTGGCCTTGTTCGACAAAATCATTGATTTTCAGATACGTTTCCCTTTTTTGGTCCAAATATCCCTTAAAGTCAATATTTCTCTTTTCGTTGGCGTTGGAGTATTCAAAATGTACGATTTTGTACATCCGGCGATTTTTATGGATTCGGCTTACTATCAAGGCAATGATGTCGTCGAGAATCTCGATAATGCTTCCTTCACCCGACAAAACCGTATCGAGCAGCATTTTAAAATCCGCCGTCCGATAAAGCAATAGGGCCTCCAACATTTTTTCCTTTGAGCCAAAATAATAAGAGATCATGGCAATATTGATGCCCGCCTCTTTCGAAATCTGCCGGATAGATGTACCGTCAAAACCGTTCTTCGAAAACAGTTGTTCGGCTACTTCTAAAATATGGATTTGTTTCTCGTTCATGACCAACAGCAATTCTTAAACCATGCAAAATTAAACAAATGTTTTAATTAAACGTTTGTTTAATATAAAAAATTCGGATCTTTATCGGATAGATTTTTTTAGGCGGATGGGTCTCGATCTAAGCATCCACCAAAAATTCTATTTTGCAGATATCGAATCGATGGACTGGTTAACCTCAGATGAAAAGTGGAATTACCTATGCTTTGAAGTTAAGTTCGGAGGGTACATTTAGTATGTTCGGTCATATTCCAAGCCAAAGCTTTCGCGAATAGGTCATGGGGCAGGTCTTTAATCCCTTTAGCGAATAGATGCGATAAATTCAGCTATGGAATCGGTGCCTCTTTCTGTCAAATGCTTGATAAATGCCGAACCAACGATGGCCCCCTTGGCATTTTGGGTCGCCGTTTGAAAGGTTTGTGCATCTTTGATACCGAAGCCTACAATTTGCGGATTGGAAAGTTGCATGGCCGCAATCCGCTCGAAATAGTCGGCCTGTATGTCGCCAAACCCTTTGTCGGAACCGGTAACGCTTGCGGAACTGACCATATAGATAAAGCCTTTGGATACCTTGTCGATAAACCTGATACGCTCTGTGGAGGTCTGCGGCGTAATCAAAAAGACATTGATAAGGCCGTATTTTTCAAAAATTTCCTGATATTCTTCATGATAAACATCCACCGGAAGGTCGGGAATGATGAGTCCGTCTACCCCTATTTCCTGGCATTTTTTACAGAAGGCCTCTACGCCGTATTGTAACATCGGGTTGAAGTACCCCATAATAATCAGGGGGATTGAAACGGATTTCCGTATATCCTTTAGCTGTTTAAAAAGGATTTCGGTCGTCATCCCGTTTTTCAAGGCCGCGGTAGAGCTTTCCTGTATGGTCGGCCCGTCGGCCAAGGGATCACTAAAGGGAAGTCCGATCTTCGATCATATCGACACCGCTTTTCTCCAGTTCTTTGATGATTTTTTCGGTATCGCCCAGGGCGGGGTAGCCCGCCGTAAAGTAAATCGAAAGGAGCTTCTCCCTGGAGTTTAGTTTTTTGATAATACGATTCATATTGACTTTGATGTTTGTCATTCCCGCGAAGGCGGGAATCTTTTGGTTAAGGAAAAAGGTTTATTACAAAGCGGGAATTCTAGGCACTTGGTCACCTAACCTCCAAGAAAGGTCATGCCAATCAGGGTTCAAAACGTGGCTTAGATTTTCCTTCCATTTATGATTCCATTTCTTTATCTGTTTTTCTCTTTTGAGACCATTATTTACAAATTGCGTTTTTTCAAAATAAATCAATTTGCCCCACTTATATTTTTTTGTAAATCATATGTTGCTCTTGGTTTTGTGTGGTTTCAACCGTTCTTTGGGATTATCTGTACAACCTACATAAGGGGTTGTATTATTTTTTGGTCAAGATATGGACGTAATATGTCGAGTCTGGGATTAACATTTTACGTGGCCTCAAGAGATTCCCGCTAGCGCAAATGAGGAAAAAAGTTTACAGCTTGAAATATTCGATATACGTATCCAGATCCTTATCCCCACGCCCTGACAAATTGACCACCACCACATCATCTTTCTCGAATTTCCGATGATTGAAAATCGCAAAGGCATGTGAGGTTTCGATGGCGGGAATGATACCTTCCAGCTGCGCCATTTCGAGTCCCGCGATCATGGCTTCATCGTCGGTGATGGAAATGAACTCCCCGCGGCCCGACTTGAACAAATGGGCGTGCATGGGGCCGACGCCGGGATAATCGAGTCCCGCTGAGATAGAATAGGGTTCGGTAATCTGCCCGTCATCCGTTTGCATCAACAGGGTTTTGCTGCCGTGGATAATACCCACTTTCCCCAGGGCCGAGGTAGCGGCACTCTCCCCGGAACTCACTCCCTTTCCCGCCGCTTCCACGGCGATGATCCCCACGGCGGGATTATCGAGATAGTGGTAGTAGGCGCCCGCGGCATTGCTTCCCCCGCCGACGCAGGCCACTACATAATCGGGATTTTCACGACCTTCCTTTTCCTGTAACTGCCATTGGATCTCTTCGGAGATGACGGACTGAAACCGAGCCACCATATCGGGGTAGGGGTGGGGCCCTACTACGGAACCGATGATGTAATGTGTATCTACGGGATTATTGATCCAATCGCGGATAGCCTCATTGGTGGCATCTTTCAGCGTGCGGCTCCCGGATTTTGCGGGCCGTACCTCGGCTCCCAACATTTTCATACGGGCAACGTTCGGGGCCTGGCGGGCGATATCGATTTCGCCCATGTAGACAATACATTCGATGCCCATCAAGGCGCAGACGGTAGCAGTTGCTACCCCATGTTGCCCCGCACCGGTTTCGGCGATGATCCGGTTTTTGCCCAGCTTCTTCGCCATCAAGATCTGCCCGATCGTATTGTTTACCTTGTGTGCCCCGGTGTGGCAAAGGTCCTCCCGTTTGAGATAGATTTTTACGCCGTATTTTTGGGAAAGGCGCTTCGCAAAATAAAGCGGGGTGGGGCGACCGACATAATCCCGCAGCAATTGATCGAACTCCTCTTTAAACGAAGGTTCCTCCATGATGCGGATGTAGTTCAGGCGCAGTTCCTCACAATTGGGATAGAGCATCTCGGGAATAAATGCCCCGCCAAATTCCCCGTAGTATCCTTTGTTATTGGCTTGATAGGTCATAATACTTCTTGTCTTTGCAGTGAACTGCCTTTTAAAAGGCAGTAAGTCTTAAGTTGTGCGGTTCTTCAGTAAAAATTTTAGCCTTATTCCTTTGTGTA
Source organism: uncultured Flavobacteriaceae bacterium (assembly GCA_963734985.1). Taxonomy (GTDB): domain Bacteria; phylum Bacteroidota; class Bacteroidia; order Flavobacteriales; family Flavobacteriaceae; genus Pricia. The sequence goes on along the minus strand of CAVTJB010000001.1, from coordinate 235,670 downwards.
ACAAATATTTCTAAGGGTAACTGCTATGCACTGTGTTATTGTCATTGGTTATTTAGTTTTTCCTGAACTTCCTGAGATGTCAACCCTTTTTAATTTATCCACTCGATAAAACCCTTTGAATTCCTTCCTAATATCATATTAGAGGCGGCACTTGGACTATTAAAAACAGTATCTTCCGCAATGATTAATTGGTCCCCTTTTTCAAATTTTATTTACCGAAGCACAAGGTGAATAAATTGCCTTACCTACCCAATTTTCAATTTCAATAATCTTGGTCCATATGCAGTCCCGTCGGCTATGCTGCTCAAAAACGCCTTCATTTGTGCACGAAAGCCGAAATTTTCGGTTCCACCAGAAAGTGTAAAATCACTTCGATTAATGTCATAATAGGAATATCTTCGATATCATATTCCACTTACGACTGTAATTTCTCTCTAAACTCTTTCAAATTACCTACATCCTTCAATCCCGGCTCGATCTCGAACCGACTGTTCACATCGATGGCATGACAATATTTTGCTTCCGGTCTTTGTAGGAAACCCTTGATGGATTCCACATCCCCTAAACCAATCCCTCCACTTAGAAAGTAAGGCTTGTTCGAGGGATAGTTTTCCAAAACTTTCCAATCAAAGGCATAGCCGTTACCGCCAGGGAGTTTGCCTTTGGTATCGAACAAATAGTAATCGCAAACATCTTCGTAGGCTTCCAGGATGCTGAAATCGAAACTGTCTTTAATTGAGAATACCTTGATAATTTTGAGGGTAGTTTCCTTGGTTGCAGCGGTGGGGTCCGAGGTCTCGACTGCGCTCGACCTGACATTCTCGACTGCGCTCGACCTGACATTCTCGACTGCGCTCGACCTGACATTCCGAACTGCGCTCCGATCCTCGTCATTCTCGACTGCGTCCGTCCCGTCATTCTCGACTGCGCTCGACCTGACATTCCGACTGCGCTCGACCTGACATTCTCGACTGCGTCCGTCCCGTCATTCTCGACTGCGTCCGTCCCGTCATTCTCGACTGCGCTCGACCTAACATTCTGGACTGCGCCCGGCCCGGCATTCTCAACTGCACCGGTACCTAGCGTACTAGGGGTACTCCCCGTGGCATGGTCTCCGCCAGCCTGCCGGCCAAGCTGGCCCGACCCTTCTCGAACTTCGCTGCGCTCGATATGGCTTTTGGTGCATTTGATCCGCAATTCCTTACAAAAATCCGGGTCTTCCGCTCCATGTAATTGAACGCCCTGCAAATCGTATTTCTTTATTTTTTCTACTATTTCCTCCACTGAAGCATCCACAAAAACACCTATTTTTTGTATTTGGGGCGGTAGCGAAGGAATCTCTCCCTCAAAAAAGCGGGGCGAATTCTTCCAGAAAATAAAGCCTAGGTAGCCAGGATGTAACTTTGCGACATCCCGGGTATTCAATTTCATTCCGCAGACTTTCAATTCCATAGTTTTGTACTTCGGTCTAAGTAGAAAAATGTGTCGTTGTCTTTCTCAAAATTCAGTCCGGCCCCTTTTAAACCTTTAAAAATAGCCTCTGTTTATATAAAATATACAAAAACACCCATTTTACCGCAATCAGGGCGAATGCCATGGCTACCGCGTTCCAAGGGTCGCCCATAAGCTGCCCTAGCCATCCAAAAAAGGCGTTGGTGGAATACCCCCAATTAATAAACAGGCCTGACATATAGATCAAGATGGAGTTCATACCGATGACCTTGAAAAAGAAGGCCCATTGGCGATGACCCAGAATGTCAATGATATAATAGAAAAGGGACATTAACAATAGGCTTATCCCCCCACACTGCAATACAAAAGAACTGGTCCATAAATTTTTATTGATGGGGAAGAATAGATTCCAGATTTGGGCCAGAACGATGCAGACCACCCCGGCACCTATCATTTTATAAACGGCTTTAATTTTGGTGTCGGGGGAGGTACTTCGCAGCATAGTTCCCGTAAATATACCCAAGAGTGCGGTGGAAATTGCGGGTATTGTGCTGAAAAGCCCTTCGGGGTCATGTATGCCCAGATAGAGCTTCCCTGGCATAAGCAACCGATCGACATAAGATGTGAAATTACCTTCCATGCTCAGGTCCCCGGCCGGAAAACCGGGAGCGGAGCCAAAGGTAAGAATAAGCCAATATCCTAAGAGCAGCGCCACGAACCAAACGACCTGGGTTCGCTGTTTGCTGTACAAATAAATGATATTAGCGAACATATAGGCCAGGCCTATGCGTCCTAACACGCTGCCAAAACGGATTTCCGCCAAGGGTTTTAGTTCCAGTCCGTTGTTATAGATAATTCCCAAAACCACTAAGATCAGGCCTCTTTTGATCACCTTCACAAGTAATTGTTTTCGGTCCGTGCCCCTTTGCAAGTGCTTCCCAATGGAGTAGGGTGTGGCGACACCAGCCAGAAACAGGAACAGGGGAAAAATGAGGTCGTAGGCCGCGAACCCGTGCCAGGCGGGGTGTTGCAATTGTCCAGAAATAGTCTCCCAAAACGGAGAGCCTGTAATTTCGGCCAGGTTGTGAAATATTTCTTCGCCGCCGATGATCCAGAACATGTCAAAGCCTCGCAGTGCGTCGAGCGAATAGAGGCGTTCGGGTAAGGTGTTTGCTTCCATAAGTTAATTCAAGTTTACAGTTCTATAATGATAATATTCGGTGTGCGGTTACTTCATCCCTTCAGGGCATTAATAAATTCCTTCGCAGAAGCCCCCGGATTATCCATCCGCATGAAATTTTCTCCAATTAAAAATCCCTGATAGCCGTAATGCCTTAATTCTTTTATGGCGTCGCTATGGCCGATTCCGCTTTCCGATACTTTTACAAAATCATCGGGAATCAGTTTTGAGAGCGATTTGCTGGTATCCAAGCTGACCTCGAACGTCTTTAAGTTGCGGTTGTTGACACCCAACATATCAATAGTCGGCATAATAGATTTGCGCAGTTCTTCTTGGTTGTGCACTTCGAGTAGCACATCGAGATGTAAGCTTTTTGCCAGTTTGGAAAAAGATTTAATTTGTTCCTGGCTCAAAATGGCCGCAATCAAAAGAATGACATCGGCACCATGGGCCTTGGCCTCTAGAACCTGATATTCGTCGATGATAAACTCTTTGCGCAATAACGGTAATTTAACGGCTGCCCGAGCCAAGAGCAAATCATCCAAGGAACCACCAAAATATTTGCCATCGGTCAAAACGGACATGCCACAAACACCAGCTTTTTCGTAGCCTTGGGCTACATCCTGTACGTTGAGGTTTTGGTTGATTACCGATTTGGAGGGCGACCGCCGTTTGTGTTCTGCGATAATTCCCGTTTCACTGCTGCGGAGCGCTTCGGCCAAAGAAACAGCTTGGCGATCGAACAGCACCGATTTTTCCAGTTGGGAAACGGGTATGAGCGACTTTTTAAGGTCGACCTCTTTACGTTTATCGGAAACTATTTTATCTAAAATGTTCATTCTTTATAGTTATTCCGAGCTTCCGCCGAAGGTGGCAAAGCGAAGGAATCTGTTGAATTTGATCGATACTTTCTTTAAACGGCTCTCCAGCGAAGTCATCTTTGGTTTATGAGTTTCTTGTTCATGAAGCTTTGCTCAACTCTTGCAACTTCCTCAGAGCCTGCAACCCCTTTCCGGCTATAAGCGATTCTTTGGCCTTTTCAAATCCTTCCTTGACCGTCAAATTTTCAACCGTGGAAATCGCGACCCCTGCATTGGCGCAGACGACATTATTCTGTGCTTCGGTGCCCTGGCCTTTCAAAATGTCCATAAATATTCGGGCGGAGGCCTCGATACTGTTACCACCGGTAATTTGGGACTGTGCGATGGGCTCAACTCCAAAATCCTCTGGTTTTAGCACGCCTTCCGATCGGTTTGATATGGTTTTCGTATTGCCGGTCAGCGAAATTTCATCATAACCATCGAGGGCGTGTAAAATGGTAAACTTTTTGTCTGTGTTCTGATAGAGGTATCCATACATGCGGGCCAGTTCAAGGTTAAAGACACCGACCATTTGGTTTTTGGGAAAGGCGGGGTTGACCATCGGCCCCAACATATTGAAAAAGGTCTTTACCGCGAGCTCTCGGCGTATTGGGGCCACGTTTTTCATGGCCGGATGGAACAGGGGCGCATGCAGCACACATATGCCCGCCTTATCAATTGATTTTTCTAGGAAGTCCGCTTCATTACTGAATTTGATTCCCAGGAATTCCATTACGTTGCTGCTTCCGCATTTGCTTGAAACACCATAATTGCCGTGCTTGGTCACTTTGACACCGGCCCCTGCGGTCACAAAGGAAGCCAGCGTAGAAATGTTAAAGGTATCTTTGCCATCGCCACCGGTACCGCAGAGATCGATGGGGTCGTATTCGGAAAGATTTACCGCGTGGCACAGTTCCAGGAGCGCATCGCGGAAACCTTCGAGTTCTTCGATGGTAATGCTACGCATCATATACACGGTCAAAAAAGCCGCAATCTGGCTCGTATTGTAGTCCCCTTTGGCGATGTTTACCAATATTTTTTTGGCATCCGCTTTGGAGAGGATGTCGTGGTTGATGAGTCTATTTAGGGTGTCTTTCATTGTTGCAACCAGTTTTCAAGTATCTTTTTTCCTTCCGGAGTCAATACCGATTCGGGGTGGAACTGCACCCCCCGCACGTCATATTCTTTGTGACGAAGAGACATGATCTGTCCGTTTTCATCGGTGGAAGTGGCTTCTAAAACGTCGGGCAAATCGAACGGATTAACAACCCAGGAATGATAGCGGCCCACTTCGATTTCTTTCGGAAGCCCCTTAAAAATAATATCTTCTGTGGTGATTTTTATCCGGGTAGCGGTACCGTGATAGACTTTGTCCAAATTAATAAGCGATCCCCCGAAGACCTCGCCGATGGCCTGTTGCCCAAGGCATACCCCAAAGATACTTTTTGTTGGGGCATATTTTGCTATGATTGCTTTCAGGAGGCCCGCTTCATCGGGAATTCCAGGTCCAGGTGAAAGTACAATCTTATCGAACACATCGACCTCTTCAAGGTTCAATCGGTCGTTGCGTTTTACAGTGACCGCGCAGCCCAAGTCTTCGAGATAATGAACCAGGTTGTAGGTGAAGCTGTCGTAATTGTCGATGACAAGAACGTTACCCGCTCGAACCCTGTCTTTAGCCTGCTTGCGACCCTCGGTGGCTTTTGCGGGAGCGTTGGCCGGTTTATATATATCTTTACTTTTTTGCATTTCGCTGATTAACGTTTGAATTCTTCTGTCGGTCACAGAAACTTTCCACACCTTACCGTCACTTCTAAATCCCCTCCGCAATCTCCAGTGCCTTGTTCAGGGCGCCCAGTTTATTATAGGTTTCCTGCAGTTCGTCTTCTGGATCCGAGGCGGCTACCAGTCCCGCTCCTGCTTGAAAGTGTAATTGATGGTTTTTACTGAGAAAGGTACGGATCATGATGGCATGATTGAAATTACCGTTAAAATCCATAAAACCAATGGCACCACCGTAGTAGCCGCGGCTCGTTTTTTCATACTGTTCTATCAGTTGCATCGCCCTGTGTTTCGGAGCACCGCTCAATGTGCCGGCAGGAAAGGTATCGGCAACCACTTTTAGGGTCGGAATATCTTTTTTCTTTTGCCCCGTTACTTTCGACACCAGATGAATAACATGCGAAAAAAATTGGACTTCCCGATAATTGGTGACCTCGACCAAATTGCCGTTGCGGCTGAGGTCGTTACGGGCCAGGTCTACAAGCATCACATGTTCGCTATTTTCCTTATCGTCCTCGGTGAGCTGTTTGGCCAGAATGGCATCTTTTTCATCATTTCCCGTACGTATGAAGGTGCCGGCGATGGGATGAATTTCCGCCTTTCCGTCTTTGACGACCAACTGGGCCTCCGGGGAGCTTCCGAAAATTTTAAAGTCGCCATAATCGAAATAAAAGAGGTACGGTGACGGATTGACCGAGCGCAAGGCACGATACACGTTGAATTCATCCCCTTTGAAATCCTGAGAAAACCGTCGCGACAGCACCAATTGAAAAACGTCGCCCCGCTGGCAGTGCTTTTTGGCGAGGCGAACGTGTTCCTTATACTCTTCATCCGTTAAATTGGAGGTAGGCTCGCTCTCCATAAAAAAATTATAGGAAGCAAAATTCCGAACGTTCAGGATTCGCTCAATTTCGGCGGTATTTTCATCCTTTTCAAAACAATGGGCAAAAATATAGGCCTCGTTCTTAAAATGGTCGATAGCGATAATGTTTTGATAGACGGCGTAAAAGATATCGGGAATCGCAACGGTACCGGCCTTTTTTTCGATATGTACGTCTTCAAAATAACGCACCGCGTCATAGGCCATATACCCGAAAAGACCATTGTCGATGAACTTGAAATCGTTTTTTTCGGTCTCGAACCTTTGGCTGAATCCGTGTACGATTTTTACGATATCGGTGTCCGCTTCAATGGCAATTTCTTCGGAAACCCCATCGGGAAACTGTTGTATAATAGTTTCGTTCTCTATTTTTATCGAAGCGATCGGATTGCAGCAGATGTAGGAAAAGCTGTTGTCATTGGCGTGGTAATCACTGCTCTCCAACAGAATGCTGTTGGGAAAACGGTCGCGGATCTTGAGGTAAACGCTGACCGGCGTGATGGTATCGGCTAGGATTTTTTTATAATGTGTTTTAAGCGAATATCTCATGAGCTAAAAACTTTTAATATCATTATCGGGTAGATGAGAACCTTTTTTTGCGTAATCTCAATAGTTATTTCCACGATTTGTTGTGAGCATTTTGAAAATAATGTTAGGTGAAAAAATATATGTCGTTAACGATTATAGGCTTAAGCATCTTGAAAAATCTCATCAGTACGGGCGGGACTGATATGTTTAACCCAACTGGTTTGAAAAAAAGTAAGGCCTGTCGCGAAGACAAGCCTTATATAGTTTTACTACAATGGTGCTTAGCTCACGAAGCTCTTCGAAAGTTATTCCACCACCACGTATTTATGTTGCCATTTTTCATGGCATCAAATATAGACATCATTTTTAATATGGCAAACGGATTGTGCCAAAAAATGTAGAGGCTGGAAATTTCCAGCCTTTAGCTTGGTCTATTTTAAAATTCTAGATCAACAACCAGATCAAACTCGTCGTAAATCGTCTTATCGCCCAAGTTTTCGAAAAAGTTTCCTGAACGGAATTTGATGTCATAGTCGGTACGATCGACTTTTACGTTGGCCGTGGCCTTGCTTCCGTAGATCGATACATCGAAGGTAACCGGTTTGGTAGTACCTTTAATCGTCAGATCGCCAGTCACCTCGTAAGAATTTTTTCCGGTGGATTTTACATCGGTAAAGACAAGATCGGCGGTCGGGTGGCTTTGGGTATCGAAGAAATCTTCCGAATTCAGATGGCCCTCTAATTTCCCCTTGTTTTCAGGATTGCCTTCAAGGTCGGTCGAAACTAAAGAGGACATGTTGACGGTAAATTCCCCACCGGTCAGTTTGTCGTCATCGAACATCAAAAAGCCTTTCTCCAAATCTACGGTGCCCGTGTGCGAGCCGGTAACCTTGTAGGCTTTCCAAGTCACCGTACTTTCTTCGGCTTTTACTTCTTTCTTTTCTTCTACCACTGGTTCGGTAGCTGTGGCTGATCCTAAAACCATTGTCAATGCAAGACTTACTATTCCTTTTCTCATGATTGCAAAATTTAATTAGTGAAGTGATTTAAAATTTATCGAATAAATAATTGAGTTGTTCAAGTTCTTTTTCAGAGAGGTTTCCGAGAATTCGCTCCTCGGCGGCTTTCATGGCCATATCCATTTTTTCCAATTCAGCCATTCCCTGATCGGTAATTGTTATTTCAATTTTACGCCGGTTCGAGGGACAGGTTTTGCGATTCACGAATCCTTTTAATAATAATTTGTCGACTAAACGGGTGGTGTTGCTCATTTTGGTGACCATCCGGTCGTTGAGAGTGGAGAGGTTGGCCGGCGTTCCTCTTTGACCTCTTAAAATCCGCAACACGTTAAATTGCTGCAGAGACACTCCATATGGTTTGAATACATCTGAAATGATTTCGTTGATTTTGTGCTCCACCAGCATAAAATGGATAATTGTCCTGCTTTTGAGCGGGATTTTTTTGTCCGTTTTAATAATTTCCTCTACATTCATACACTTGTAACAATTGTATATACAAATATATATTAGTTTTTTGGGGGATGGACGAAGGTGATGCCAATTGTTTGTTAAAAAATTAAAAGGATGCGCTTTCGGCTAATTGTCTTATTTTTGGATTGCAACAGAGAGATTCCCATTGGTTTATTCTGAGCATAGCCGAAATATGGGAATGATAAAAAGCATAATCATTTATGGATCTATCACAACAGGAATGGGAAGAACAATTGGAAAACGATGATAACGCATTTATTTTGGATGTCCGCACTCCGGAAGAAGTAGAGGGTGGCTACATACCCAACGCAAGCAATATCGATTTCTATTTGGGGGAGGATTTTCTGAACGAGTTGGAAAAACTCGATAAAAACAAGAACTATTATGTCTATTGCCGCAGCGGTAACCGAAGTGGCCAGGCCTGTGCCATTATGAATAGCGTAGGCTTCAAGAACGCATATAATTTGGAAGGCGGGTTCATGAACTGGGAAGGTCAGGTTGAAGGGGAGTGAACAGTAGGCAATTTATAAAATCAGATACGAATTCAGCGCATTCAACCCTGCCTGTGGGTCAGGGTTTAATCACTACTTCGTAGCTGTTCAAGGTTCACGTTTGCTTATGGCGACCTTGGACCTGCCAACCGGTATAATCGAACTTTAAACACCAAACACCAAACACCAAACTACTTGAAAGAAGACCTTCTCCATTTTATCTGGAAATACAGAAAAGTAAAGTCGGTGGATCTGTTCGGTTCAAAAAACGAACCTATTGTTGTAATCGATACCGGCTCCCATAACCATTTGGCTGGCCCCGATTTTTTCAATGCCCAAGTCAGTATAGATGGGCAGCTTTGGGCGGGCAACGTCGAAATACACCTTAAGTCTTCAGATTGGTACGCGCACAATCACGAAAGGGATACCAATTATAACAATGTAATTCTTCATGTGGTCTGGGAAGATGACGGAGCTGTTTTTCGCAGTGATAGTTCGGAAATCCCCACCCTTGAGCTTCGAAACTATATTCCCGAAAATTTGCTTGATGCCTATCAAAACCTCTTCGATAAAAAAAGTACCTCTTTTATCAATTGCGAAAAGAGTATCGCCCATACCGATTCCTTTTTCTTTGAAAATTGGTTGGAACGCTTGTATTTCGAGCGGTTGGAGCGGAAGTCCAAATTCGTTCTTGAGCTGTTGCGAAAATCCAAGAACGATTGGGAACAGGTGCTTTTTGCCCTACTGCTCAAGAATTTCGGCCTGAAGATCAATGGCGATTCCTTTTTGAGCTTAGCGCGGGCGCTGGAATTTTCTACCCTACGAAAACTCCAAACCAGTCCGCTGTATCTGGAAAGTGTTTTTTTCGGGATGGCCCATTTGCTTGACCATGATAACATTCGGGACGATTACTACCTAAAACTAAAAAATGAATATGCCCATTTATCCAACAAGTTCAATCTAAGGGCGGAGGGGGTACAAAAACCGGAATTCTTCAAACTACGCCCACCGAATTTCCCGACTATAAGGCTATCGCAGTTGGCGAACCTGTACGCAAATCGGCAAAATCTATTCAGTGCCGTAATCTATGCCTCCGATCTGACCGAACTATATGCGATATTTGATGTTTCCGCCAGCGCATACTGGAACGAGCATTTTACGTTCGGAAAAACATCCAAAAAAAGCGTCAAGAGGCTTACCAAAAAATTTATAGATCTTTTGATCATCAATTCCATTCTCCCGCTGAAATTCTGCTATGCAAGACATTTGGGCAAGGAGGCCGAAGAAGAAATCATCCCAATCATATCCCAAATAAAAAAGGAGGAAAACAGTATCATCACCAATTTCAATAAACAGGGGGTCGAGGTGAAAAATGCCGAGCATAGCCAGGCCATCCTCCAGTTATACACCGAGTATTGTACCCAGAATCGATGCCTCCAATGTGCGGTGGGTAGTATTTTATTACAGGAAAATGGCTAAATTTACGATGTATGAATATTTTCTACCAACTCCTTTATTTTTTCCAAAAACGCGGCTTCGAGGTCTGCAGGCGCATCGCCGAACGTTTGGGAATTCGGGCCCGGGTAGTGCGTACCTCTTTTATCTATCTTACGTTCGTGACCCTGGGGTTTGGTTTCGCCCTATATCTGTTCTTGGCCTTTTGGCTGCGTATCAAAGATCTGGTTTATACCAAACGCACCTCCGTTTTTGACCTATGAATTTACTAAAATTCTTTCGATCTAAAATTTATCTCGCCCAGAGCATGGTCGCCATTGTACTGATAACCGGGGTGCTCGGGTACCGGTTCATCTCGGACTATTCATGGATTGATGCTATTTACATGACCGTTATCACCGTTACCACCGTCGGCTTTTCGGAAGTGAAACCTTTGGGTCCCGAAGCCAAGATATTTACGGTATTTTTAATAATTTCGAGCGTATTCATATTTGCCTTTGCCATTTCGGTAATTACGGAATATATCTTGAGCAGGAATTCCCTTCAACTCCTAAAAAAGAAAAAAGTGAAAGACCAGATCAACAAATTGTCCGATCACGTAATCGTATGTGGTTTCGGACGGAACGGCATGCAGGCCGCGGCCCGGTTAACGGCGTATAACAAACCCTTTGTGGTCATAGAAAGGGATAGGGAGGTCATCGAAAAATTCGATGGGGAGGGGGTATTGTTTTTAGAAGGGGATGCCAGCGAAGACGAGGTGCTGAACGAGGCAGGTATCGATCGTGCCAATTACCTGATAGCCGCCATGCCCGACGATGCAGCCAATCTCTTTGTGGTGCTTTCCGCTCGGCAATTGAACAAGGGCCTTTTTATTATCAGTAGGGCCTCTTTGGTCACTTCCTATAAAAAATTACAGTTGGCGGGCGCGGACAAGGTCATTATGCCAGATCGGATAGGGGGCGACCATATGGCTTCGCTGGTGGTAATGCCCGACCTGATCACCTTTATGGACCAACTGGGTACCGAAGGTAAGCATACCACCAATTTAGAGGAAGTAGCCATTGAAGATTTTAGGGACCAGGTGGACTGCAATTCCCTTCGCGATCTGGATTTGCGGAAGAAAACCGGCTGTACCATTATCGGATATATCGAACCCGACGGAAATTACATCATCAACCCCGAAGCCGACCTCGAGCTATTACCCAGTGGCAAGGTCATCGTGCTGGGGAGGCCGGAACAGATCCGAAAACTGAACGCCATGTTCCATATCGAGTAATTTTTTAGAAACGACCGGTCGGGAGTATCCTTTAAAAGATTAATTTTCGGATTTTTAAATAAGACAACTTTTTATCGACCAACACCTATCCCGACCGTGAGAAAATTATGCCTTGTTTTAATAGTCTTTTGTGCCCTACCCGCTTTCGGCCTTGCCCAGAACAGTAAGGAAATCGGCCTTGATGAACAGATCGACCGTGCCTTTGCCCCCATTTCCAATTTTTTCTCCAAACTTATCTTTTTTGAAGTCTTCGATACGCCCTTTGTGCTGATCTTGCTGGTGGTGAGCGCCTTCTTTTTTACCTTGTATTTTGGCTTTCCCAATTTCAGGTATTTCTGGCGTGCCATACAGACGGTGCGGGGCAAGTACGAGGATATTGAAAACCATGGGGCCAAGGTGCTATACGGAGAAGGAGGCATCGCACAGGGAACGGACATGAATACGGTGATCGATATCGATGCGCACGTAGAAAGCCTCGATGAAAATAGGGCGGTCGACGGTGATATTGCCGATACGATAAGAATCGAAAGCTCCGCCGGCGAAGTAAGCCACTTTCAGGCCTTGGCCACGGCAGTTTCCGGTACGGTCGGCAACGGCAATATCGCGGGAGTTGCGCTGGCGATAGCCCTTGGCGGGCCTGGAGCTACCTTCTGGATGATTTTGTGTGGCCTTCTTGGCATGTCCACCAAATTTGTGGAATGCACCCTGGGTGTGCAATACCGCGACATAGGCGATGACGGCACCGTATACGGCGGTCCGATGTATTATTTGACCAAGGGGCTTAAGGAAAAAGGTTTTGGTATCTTGGGCAAGGTAACCGCCGTGCTTTTCGCCCTGTTTTGTATCGGGGGATCCTTCGGGGGCGGTAATGCCGCCCAATCCAATCAGGCCACCATTGTACTCAAGGAGCTTTTTGCGCTACAAAGTACGGGTGCGGGATTTTGGATAGGCGTGGTATTGGCCATACTGGTGGGCATCATTATCATCGGGGGTATCAAACGCATTGCCTCGGTCACCGAAAAAGTGGTGCCTTTCATGGCTCTTTTTTATTTGGTGGCCTGTCTCTATATTATCCTTTCGAATTTAACTATTGTCGATGACGCTATCGCGCTCATTATGACCGAGGCTTTCGAGCCTACCGCAGTAGGGGCGGGAAGTGTTATCGGTGTACTTCTAGTAGGCTTCAGGCGGGCCGCTTTCTCCAACGAGGCGGGAGCCGGTTCGGCATCGATCGCCCATTCCGCGGTACGCACGAAATATTCGGCAAGCGAAGGTCTGGTGGCTCTTTTGGAACCTTTTATAGATACCGTGGTCATCTGTACCATGACGGCACTGGTCATCATTATTTTCAACATGGGCGGCTTTTTTGAATACGGGGGAGATGGCTCGGGGGCCGTTATTATGGATGGGATATCGTATGAGGGCGCGGGCATAACCTCCAAGGCCTTTGCGGAATACATTCCCTATTCCAACATTTTCCTGACCATCGCCGTGGTACTTTTTGCGGTTTCCACCATGATCTCGTGGTCGTATTACGGACTTCAATCCTGGAAATTTATCTTTGGCAGGGGCAAGACCGTGGACCTGGTATATAAAATATTGTTCCTGACCTTTGTGGTCATCGGTGCTGCCGCCAATATGAAATCCATCTGGGATTTTTCGGATGCCATGATCTTTGCCATGATCTTTCCCAATATGGTCGGGCTCTTCTTTCTGTTTCCCGTGGTTAAAAAACAGCTCGAACGGTATTTGGCCGCCATACGATTGAAAAAAGAGGCCCTTGACGGGGTGTAACGACCGCCGGACAACAGGTGTTTTTGATCCACGATTTTGCTTTAAATCTACATTTTAACGGGCAGCCCTTTGAATAAGGGTACTTTTTTCGCATATTGCGACCTTCCACCATTAAAGAATCCAACTGTACTATGAAAAAACTGTTGCTGTCCGGTCTTTCCTTGATACTGCCCTTAATGACTTTTGCACAAGACCATAAGGAAAGCCTGGGGGAAACGATCGATAAAGCCTTTGAGAAATACACCACCCCGATCGTTGATACCATTATGTATCCCGTTGTAATCGCAGGAAAAGAACTACCGATCGTCATCTTGATCTTGCTCTTGGGTGCTACCTTCTTTACCTTCTATTTCAAGGGCGTCAATTTGAGATATTTCAAGGACAGTATTAAAACAGCCGGCGGAAGGTACGATGACCTTGACCACTATGTTCCTGCGCACAAAGAGATTAAGGTAGAAGACGGCGAAGTTCAAAACACGGTCCAATTGACCGGTGAGGTCCAGGGCGAGGTGACCCACTTTCAGGCCCTGTCCGCCTCTCTGTCGGCAACGGTCGGCCTCGGCAACATTGCCGGGGTAGCGGTGGCCATCGCTATCGGGGGGCCCGGGGCAACGGTCTGGATGATTCTGGCGGGTCTGTTGGGCATGGCCTCTAAATTCACGGAGTGTACATTAGGGGTGAAGTACCGTGAGGTCGATGAAAACGGAAAGACCTATGGGGGTCCAATGTATTATCTCTCCAAGGGTCTGAAGGAAATGAAAATGACCGGGTTCGGAAAAGTACTGGCCGTATTTTTTGCGGTCATGTGTATCGGTGCTTCTTTTGGCGGTGGCAATATGTTTCAATCCAACCAAGCTTCGGCGCAATTGATTCAGACCACAGGTTGGGATAACCCCAATGCGGGCCTCTATCTGGGACTGATTATGGCGGTTATCGTGGGGCTGGTCATCATCGGCGGAATAAAAAGAATCGGATCTTTTACGGAAAAAGTGGTGCCTTTTATGGCCATTACCTACGTGCTGGCGGGTTTTGTTATCATAGGTATCAATTATGATATGTTGGGTTTTGCCATCAACCAGATTTGGGAAGGGGCGTTGAACCCGAACGCTGCCTTTGGAGGGGTGGTCGGCGTTATGATCGTCGGCTTTCAGCGGGCCGCCTTTTCCAACGAGGCCGGTGTGGGATCGGCGGCTATTGCCCACTCTGCCGTGAAAACCCGGTATCCTGCCAGTGAGGGACTGACGGCCTCCTTGGGACCGTTCGTCGATACCGTTATTATCTGTACGATGACCGCGATCGTTATCATTATTACCAATGCCAAGCACAACCTATTTAGTTACGGCAATCTTGACGCCAATAGTAACGTAATGCTCAATGCGACCAACGAGCCGATCAATGGGGTGGATCTCACTTCGGTCGCCTTCGATTCGGCCATACCTTATTTTTCTATAGTATTAACTATAGCGGTCGTTCTGTTCGCAATTTCCACGGCGATTTCTTGGAGCTATTATGGGCTGCAATCCTGGAAATACCTTTTCGGAAAGGGAAAACTTCAGGACATCAGTTATAAAATTCTGTTCCTATTTTTTATTGTGGTCGGTGCCGCTTCCAGTCTGGGTGCGGTCATAGCCTTCTCCGATGCCATGATCTTCGCCATGGTGTTTCCTAATATAATTGGTTTGGTATTGCTATCCCCCAAAGTGCGGAAAGAGCTTAAGGCATATTTGAATGCTATTAAGATCGGCAAAATGAACGCGGATATCGACGATGATAGCAAAAGTGCCAAACCGGCCTCTTAATTTTTGCGGTTATGAAATGGAAATCCCATTTTCGGTTCGATAAACAGGAACGCAGCGGGATTTTCTTTTTGCTCCTTATTATAGTACTGCTTCAAATTGGCTATTTTTTCATTAGGACGTTTCCGGGGGATGGGCCCATGGATACCCTCATCATAGATCAAGACCTACAAAGCCAAATCGATGCTTTAAAGGAATCTACCTTGCAACAGGATTCTGTTAAGATTTTTCCCTTCAATCCCAATTTTATAACCGACTATAAAGGATATGCTTTAGGAATGTCGTTGGATGAAATAGATAGGCTGCATGCCTTCCGTAGGCAGAATAATTTTGCGAACTCGCCGGAAGAATTCCAAAAAGTCACCCATGTATCCGATTCCTTGCTGGATGCGATTTCCCCTTTTTTCAAATTTCCGGAGTGGACGCAAAAAGGCAATAAGTCGGTAGTGGGCGGTAGCAGGTACAACCGCATTCGAGAGAAAAGCGTGGCGCCGGAGGTGGCCTCTCCTGCTTCGATCAAAGATTTGAACACTGCCACCGCCGAGGAGCTACGGGTTATACACGGCATAGGCGAAAAGCTATCCGTGAGGATCGTAAAGTTCCGGAATAGACTGGGCGGATTTCTCGTCAACGAGCAATTATATGATGTGTACGGTCTCGAACCCGAAGTCGTAAAAAGAACCCTCCGAAGTTTTAAGGTGCTGCAGCCCCCAGATATCCAAAAAATAAATATCAATACGGCATCCGCGGAAGAAATTGCCAAATTGATATATTTTCAAAAACACATCGCCGAGCGTATAGTGGATTATCGAAACGACAGCGGAAGCATTCATTCGTTAGACGAATTGGCTACTATTGAAGGTTTCCCATCCGATAAAATCTCTAGAATAGCATTATATTTGTCTCTTTAAAAAAGAGCTATGCACAGTAGGTTTTTCACCGAGGAACATCATCTATTTAGGGAGAGTTTAAAGAATTTTTTACAGAAAGAAGTGGTGCCCCATATCGAGAAATGGGAAGAGACTGGTCAGATAGAACCCTTCATTTGGAAAAAGTTCGGCGAAATGGGTTACTTCGGCCTGGCCGTACCAGAGGCCTATGGGGGGTTGGATCTCGACCTTTTTTATACCGTTGTCCTTCTAGAGGAACTTCAAAAAATTAATTCCGGAGGATTTGCCGCGGCCATTTGGGCACACGCCTATCTAGCCATGACGCATTTGAGAAAGAATGGTAACGATGCCCAGAAAAAAGCCTATCTGGCGCCGAGCGTTAAAGGTGAAAAAATAGGATGTCTGGGCGTGACCGAACCTTTCGGGGGGAGCGATGTAGCGGGAATGCGCACCACAGCGACCAAGAAAGGCGATGTTTACATCATCAATGGGTCCAAAACATTTATTACCAATGGAGTGTATGGTGATTATATCATTTTGGCCGCCAAGACCGACCCGTCCGCCGGTAATAAGGGCCTCAGTATTTTTATTGTGGACCTCGATAGTCAAGGGGTAACAAAAAGCAAACTCAATAAGTTGGGGTGGCGCGCCTCCGATACCGCTGAGCTCGCTTTTGACCATGTCGAAGTTCCGGCAGAAAATTTAATCGGCTCAGCCGGCAAAGGTTTTTCTTTTGTAATGGAGGCCTTTTCGTTGGAGCGCTTGATTATGGGTATCAATGCCCACGCCCGTGCCGAATATGCACTGGACTATGCCTTGCAATATATGTCGGAACGCGCGGCGTTCGGTAAGTCCATCGACCAATATCAGGCCTTGCGTCACCGTTACGTTGATCTATATGCCGATATGGATATGTGCAAGCAATACAACTATGGCGTGGCCTATAAAATGGACCAGGGTGATTATGTTGTGCGTGAGGCGAGTATTTCAAAACTCCGATCCACCAAAATGGCCGATGAGGTCATTTATAACTGTCTTCAGTTTTTGGGCGGGTATGGATACATTGAAGATTACCCTATGGCACGTCTTTTACGGGATAGCCGATTGGGCACCATTGGCGGCGGTACCTCCGAGATTCTCAAGGAGATTATAGCCCGGATCCTGATCGACAAAAAGGATTACCGGCCGCCTGTGACATAAGTAGCAGAATTTTCCTGACAATTCACATGGATAAATTTAAAAATAAGTAGTGTTGGTTATGCCGATTTATAAATTAGTTTTTATATTTGCAGTCTTAATCATTAAAGAAAGGAGGTTGTAGCCAATGTTAATAATACCAGTTAAAGAAGGAGAGAACATCGATAGGGCTTTGAAACGTTTTAAGCGCAAGTTTGATAAAACGGGTACGATGCGGCGATTGCGCAAGCGTCAACAGTTTACCAAACCCTCCGTAGAGCGCAGAGCGCAGATACAAAAAGCAGAGTATATACAGGGTCTCAAGGATAAGGAGGAAATCTGATATCTGCCTTTTTGCGTATCGTAAATAAATAATAAATCCCGTTTTTGACGGGATTTTTTGTTTTTAGTAACTTCGTTATATGTCCATAGCATCCTTCATAGATTATTTGTTCCTTGAAAAAAAATATTCCGTCCATACGGTGACGGCCTATCAAAATGACATCGAGGCTTTCGCCTTGTTCTGTTCCGAGCAGTGTAATCTGAACGAAATCGATAATATGGAATATCCCATTATTCGTAATTGGATTGTGTTTCTGGCGAATTCAAAAGTTTCGAACCGTACTGTCAACCGCAAAATGGCTTCCTTAAAGGCCTATTATAAATTCTTGCAGGGCATCGGCCGGATCGATACCAACCCCTTGGCTAAACACCGGGCGCTGAAGACCTCTAAAACAATGGAAATTCCATTTTCCGAGAAAGAGATGCAAAAGGTGCTGTCCGAAATCGAGTACGCGAACGATTTTGAGGGTACCCGCGATCGGTTGATTATCGAATTGCTCTATACTACAGGCATACGCAGGGCCGAGCTCGTCCATTTGAAGATGGCTGAGGTAGACCTGTCCGCCCATGTGGTGAAAGTCTTGGGCAAACGGAACAAGGAACGTATCATACCCTTGTTATCTACTACGGTTCAGTCATTTACAGATTATCTCGATAAGCGCGACCTTCTTGAAGACCGTGTCGATGAGGCGTATGTTTTTTTGTTAAAGTCGGGTAACAAAATCTATGAAACCCTTGTTTATCGATTAATATATTTCT
Source organism: uncultured Flavobacteriaceae bacterium (assembly GCA_963734985.1). Classification (GTDB taxonomy): domain Bacteria; phylum Bacteroidota; class Bacteroidia; order Flavobacteriales; family Flavobacteriaceae; genus Pricia. Next base: position 217,519 of record CAVTJB010000001.1, on the reverse strand, counting down.
ACTTTAGTAAAGTGTCAACCAAGGTAAAAAAAAGTCCCCATATCTTAAGACACACCTTTGCTACCCATCTGCTCAACAATGGGGCAGATTTGAATTCAGTAAAGGAATTATTGGGCCATTCCAGTTTGGCTTCGACACAGGTGTATACGCATAATAGCATCGCCGAATTGAAAAAGGTACATGCATCGGCCCATCCGAGGAGCAAGAAATAGCAGTTCAACTTTTAAAACTTCTACCTATGCAAGTAAACGCACAATCCGTCAATTTTAACGCCGACAGAAAACTCATCGATTTTCTTCAGAACAGATTGGACAAACTAGAAACTTTCTACGATAAGATTATCGATTCGGATGTCTACCTCAAGGTGCAGAATACCAGTTCGAAAGAAAACAAAATCGTGGAAATAAAATTGAACGTGCCCGGCGATAAATTCATGGTAAAGAAACAGTGTAAAAGTTTTGAGGAAGCGGTCGATTCCGCTTGTAGTTCCTTGCAGCGAAAACTCATTAAACGCAAGGAAAAAATGCGGGTTCAGGCCTAATTAAAATTTTTCCAATTTTGTTTTGATTAAACAAATAAATGGCTACATTTGCAGTCCGTTAGAAATAGCGGACTTTTTTTTACTCATTCTGGATAGAAATTCGGGGATTTTGGGAGTGTTATTTTGTGTTTCGCTAGGCAAAATTTTTAAGCATAGCAGTTGTTATGGTTTCGAATTTTAACGCGGCAAAGGATAAAAGAACGACACAAAAATCCTATTTTCTATTGAGAAGCAGTAAACGCCTCAATTGGGGCAAAAAGGCCGATGTAGCTCAGCTGGCTAGAGCAGCTGATTTGTAATCAGCAGGTCGTGGGTTCGAGTCCCTCTATCGGCTCTTAAGTTCTTTAAAAAATTGGGTTGGGGAGATACTCAAGCGGCCAACGAGGGCAGACTGTAAATCTGCTGACTATGTCTTCGCAGGTTCGAATCCTGCTCTCCCCACATTCTTGGAAAATATCACGTTCCAAGCACCAGATTCCAAATACGGGAATTGAAAATATTGTTTTTTGGAATTTGGAATTTGACATATTGGAATTTTGTATGATTGCGGGAGTAGCTCAGTTGGTAGAGCGTCAGCCTTCCAAGCTGAATGTCGCCGGTTCGAACCCGGTCTCCCGCTCAAAAGGATAAGGTTCAAGTCCCATCGGGTGAGAAGTTTATCCCGAGCGTAGCCGAGGGAAACCCGGTCTCCCGCTCAAAAGGATAAGGTTCAAGTCCCATCGGGTGAGAAGTTTATCCCGAGCGTAGCCGAGGGAAACCCGGTCTCCCGCTCAAAATTGACAATTTTTCTGTCATTCCTGCGAAGGCAGGATTCTCTTCCTTTAAAACTAATAAAGTTAAGGATGAAGATGTTAAACACTTTACGCCGACGTAGCTCAGGGGTAGAGCGTTTCCTTGGTAAGGAAGAGGTCATGGGTTCAATTCCCATCGTTGGCTCAATATTGGCATTATTACACACTAATATATAACTAAGATTAAAATTCACTACACATGGCAAAGGAAAGTTACGATCGTTCCAAACCGCATTTGAATATAGGTACTATTGGACACGTGGATCACGGTAAAACAACATTGACCGCAGCAATTACCAAGGTAATGGCTGATGCCGGTTATTCGGAGGCTAGCGCTTTCGATCAAATTGACAACGCGCCCGAGGAGAAAGAGCGTGGTATCACCATTAACTCTTCTCACGTAGAGTATGCCACCGAAACGCGCCATTATGCGCACGTTGACTGCCCGGGTCACGCGGATTACGTAAAAAATATGGTTACCGGTGCCGCACAGATGGACGGTGCCATTTTAGTGGTCGCCGCTACCGACGGGCCGATGCCACAGACGCGTGAGCACATACTTTTGGGTCGTCAGGTCGGTATTCCACGTATTGTTGTGTTCATGAACAAAGTAGATTTGGTTGATGATGAAGAATTGTTGGAACTGGTGGAAATGGAAGTTCGCGAGCTGCTCTCTTTTTACGAGTACGATGGCGATAATGGTCCCGTAATTTCCGGTTCGGCGCTCGGTGCCTTGAACGGAGAGGAGAAATGGACCAAGTCCGTCCTTGAGTTGATGGAAGCGGTAGATAGCTGGATCGAAATTCCTGAAAGGGATGTTGAAAAGCCGTTCCTGTTGCCCGTTGAAGATGTTTTTACAATTACAGGTCGTGGTACCGTCGCTACCGGACGTATCGAAACAGGGGTGGCCAACACGGGCGATTCCGTTGATATTATAGGTATGGGGGCCGAAAAACTGACTTCTACCATTACAGGCGTCGAGATGTTCCGAAAGATTTTGGACAGGGGCGAGGCCGGTGATAACGTAGGTATTCTTCTGAGAGGTATCGAAAAATCTCAGATCAGTAGGGGTATGGTCATCTGCAAACCCGGTTCCGTTAAACCGCACGCGAAGTTCGAGGCCGAGGTCTATATCCTTAAAAAGGAAGAAGGGGGCCGTCACACACCTTTCCATAATAACTATCGTCCGCAATTCTACGTACGGACAACCGACGTGACCGGTAACATCAGTTTACCTAGCGGAGTTGAAATGGTAATGCCCGGCGATAACTTGACTATTACGGTAGAATTGATCCAGCCCATCGCATTGAGTGTTGGTCTGCGTTTCGCCATCCGTGAAGGGGGTAGAACCGTAGGTGCCGGTCAGGTCACCAAGATTATCGATTAATGTATTTATAGCATATTGCGATTAAGGGTGTCCGGCAGTAAGCGGGACACCTTTAAATGCAATTGTAGATATACACAAACGGGTGTAGCTCAGTTGGTAGAGCACTGGTCTCCAAAACCAGGTGTCGGGAGTTCGAGCCTCTCCTCCCGTGCAGAATCAACAGTATAAAGCATACTGGGCGAGAAGTTCATCCCGGGCGTAGCCGAGGGAAGCCTCTCTTCTTGTGTATAAAACATCAAATTCTATGTTGACATATATTAAGGATTCCGTAGATGAGCTTCGTAACAACGTTACGTTGCCTTCGAGGGCCGAATCCAGCAATCTTATGGTAATTGTTGCCGTCTTTTCCATTTTGTTCGCTTTGGCGACATGGGGCATCGATTCGGCCTTTAGCGAATTGGTCCGGTTATATTTCAGCAACGTCTTAAATTAATCGATCGCTATGTCAGAAGTATTGGATAAGAAATGGTATGTGGTGCGAGCGGTCAGTGGCCAAGAGAACAAGATTAAGGGCTACATCGAAAGTGAGGTCGAACGACATGGTTTCGGGGATTATTTAGAGGATGTTCTTGTACCCACCGAAAAGGTGATACAGATCCGAAAAGGAAAGAAAATCAATAAAGAAAGGGTTTATTTTCCCGGTTACATCATGATAAAGGCCAACTTGGGCGGCGAAATGATACACATTATCCGCTCTATAACCAACGTCATCGGCTTTTTGGGGGAAACCAAAGGAGGAGATCCCGTGCCCTTGCGAAAATCCGAGGTGAACCGTATGTTAGGTAAAGTGGATGAATTGGCCGTGAATACGGATAGTGTGGCCATTCCGTTTACCCATGGAGAAACCGTCAAGGTAATCGACGGACCTTTTAACGGGTTTAACGGAACCGTGGAAAAAATAAACGAAGAAAAGCGCAAGCTCGAAGTGATGGTCAAGATTTTTGGAAGAAAGACCCCGTTAGAGCTCAGCTATATGCAGGTCGAGAAGGTCTAGATGCCAAAAGTCCGGCCGTTTCGAAGAAGAAAAAAAATGTTACATATATATAAAGTTGTGTTGCTTCCATTAATACAGCTTCAATTCAATTTTTAAACCATGGCAAAAGAAGTAGGTAAAGTAGTCAAACTACAAGTTAGGGGAGGTGCAGCGAATCCATCGCCACCGGTCGGACCCGCCTTAGGTGCTGCCGGAGTTAACATCATGGAGTTCTGTAAGCAGTTCAACGCGCGAACGCAGGACAAACCTGGCAAGGTATTGCCTGTGGTTATCACCGTGTACAAGGATAAGTCCTTCGACTTTATCGTCAAGACACCACCAGCGGCAGTTCAGCTTATGGAAGCAGCTAAGATTAAAAAAGGATCGGGCGAACCTAACCGGGTGAAATTGGGAAAAGTTACGTGGGATCAGGTCAAGGCGATAGCCGAGGACAAAATGGTGGACCTGAACGCCTTTACCGTAGAATCGGCCATGAGTATGGTCGCCGGTACCGCAAGGTCCATGGGTATGAAAGTATCCGGGAAACGCCCATATTAGCTTCTTTTTAAAATCTTAAAAGCAATTATTAGAATGGCAAAATTAACAAAGAAACAAAAAGAGGCACAGGCCAAGGTCGATAGGGATAAGCTCTATTCCGTCGACGAGGGCGCCGCTTTGATTAAAGAGATTACCAATACTAATTTCGATGCTACCGTAGACCTAGCGGTGCGTTTGGGTGTGGATCCCAGAAAGGCCAACCAAATGGTCCGCGGGGTAGTGACCCTGCCGCACGGCACCGGGAAAGATGTCAAGGTCTTGGCCTTGGTAACCCCCGATAAGGAAGCGGAGGCCACGGAGGCCGGTGCAGATTTTGTGGGATTGGACGAATATCTCGATAAGATTAAAGGCGGATGGACCGATGTTGATGTCATCATCACCATGCCCAGTGTGATGGGCAAGCTCGGTCCCTTGGGGCGAATCTTGGGTCCACGCGGTCTGATGCCCAACCCGAAAACGGGAACGGTCACTATGGATGTCGCCAAAGCGGTATCCGACGTTAAGGCCGGTAAAATCGATTTTAAGGTTGATAAAACTGGCATAGTTCATGCAGCGGTAGCCAAGGCTTCTTTCTCCGCGGACAAAATAGCGGATAATGCGAAGGAACTTTTGGATACTCTGATCAAGATGAAGCCCGCAGCGGCCAAGGGTATCTACATGAAAAGTGTTTTTATGTCGAGTACCATGAGCCCTAGCGTTCAATTAGATCCTAAAACGGTTTAACGGGCCAGTTCAAAACAAACAGTATGACAAGAGAAGAAAAAGCAAACGAGATAAAGGACCTGACTGCCCGTCTGGCCGATAGCCCCACCATTTATTTAGCGGATATATCAGGTCTGAACGCTATTCAGACCTCTAATCTGAGAAGGGCGTGTTTTCGGGCCAATGTTAAACTAGCGGTGGTTAAGAACACCCTGCTTTCAAAGGCAATGGAGGCTTCGGATAAAGAATTCGGTAAGCTTTCCGAAATTTTGAAGGGCAGCACCTCGCTGATGTTTTCCGAGGTCGGTAACGCTCCCGCCAAGATTATCAAGAATTTCAGGAAAAAGGCCGACATACCTGCGGTCAAAGGAGCCTATATCGAAGAAGCCATATACATTGGTGATGAGAATTTGGATAGGCTGGTTGAGATCAAATCCAAGGATGAAATGGTCGGCGAGATCATCGGATTGTTACAATCCCCCGCCAAAAATGTTATCTCCGGTCTTAAATCCGGTGGCGGCAAATTGGCCGGTATCCTGAAAACATTGTCCGAAAAGTCGGAATAATAAGTACACACTCTCCTTGATTGGCAAGGAAAATTTATAAACACTAAGTATTTTTTTAAAATTAGATTAAACGATAGAAAAATGGCAGATTTAAAAGATTTCGCAGAACAATTGGTAAACTTGACCGTAAAAGAGGTAAACGAGTTGGCCGATATATTAAAAGATGAATACGGTATAGAGCCTGCAGCCGCTGCAGTAGCCGTTGCCGCCGGTGGCGGTGGAGGAGAGGCCGGTGAGGCCGCCGACGAGCAAACGGAATTCGACGTAATTCTTACTGCCGCAGGTGGTTCGAAGTTGGCCGTTGTCAAATTGGTCAAGGAATTGACCGGACTTGGATTAAAAGACGCCAAAGAAATCGTTGACAGTGCACCGAAAGCCGTTAAGGAAGGCGTTGCCAAAGACGAGGCCGAATCCGTTAAAAAACAATTGGAAGAAGCAGGAGCCGAAGTTGAGCTTAAATAATAGAAGCGACCATAGTCTTTTGGTTTAGGTCTTCCCGCTTTTGTGGTTAGACCTAAACCCTTTTATGCCTACAATATTTTCCGTATATTCCCTACAATTTGTAGTAAGAAGTTTATAAATACGGTTCCACTAAGTATTCACGTTCAAAAACACTGTCCATAGATGTTAGCAAAACAAACTGAGAGAATTAATTTTGCATCCGCTAAGAACACTCCGGATTATCCGGATTTCTTGGACATCCAGATCAAATCGTTTCAGGATTTTTTCCAGCTTGAGACCAAATCCGATGAAAGGAGCAACGAAGGATTATACAACACTTTCCAAGAAAATTTTCCGATTACGGACACCCGAAACCAGTTCGTACTTGAATTTTTGGATTATTTCATAGATCCGCCGAGATACTCCATTCAGGAATGTATTGAGCGAGGCCTGACCTACAGTGTTCCGTTAAAGGCACGCTTGAAGTTGTATTGTACCGATCCCGAGCACGAAGATTTCGAGACTATTGTCCAAGATGTGTATTTAGGAGTCATTCCCTATATGACACCCAGTGGCACATTCGTCATCAATGGTGCCGAAAGGGTCGTGGTATCGCAATTGCACCGCTCGCCGGGCGTATTTTTCGGACAGTCTTTCCACGCCAACGGTACTAAATTGTACTCCGCCAGGGTCATACCTTTTAAAGGATCCTGGATCGAGTTCGCTACCGATATCAACGGGGTGATGTACGCCTATATCGACCGAAAAAAGAAATTACCGGTAACCACCCTCTTTAGGGCCATCGGTTTTGAACGGGACAAGGACATCCTTGAAATTTTCGATCTTTCGGAAGAAATCAAGGTCTCCAAGGCCGGCCTGAAAAAGGTCTTGGGCCGCAAGTTGGCCGCTAGGGTTTTGAATACTTGGCATGAGGATTTTGTGGATGAGGATACCGGTGAAGTGGTCTCCATCGAACGGAACGAGATTATTCTAGATCGTGATACGGTATTGGAAAAGGAACATATCGACGAAATTCTCGATACCGACGCCAAGACCATCCTATTACATAAGGAAAACAATGCACAGAGTGACTACGCAATAATCCATAATACCTTGCAAAAGGATCCTACGAACTCCGAAAAGGAAGCCGTGGAGCATATTTACCGGCAATTGCGGAATGCCGAGCCGCCCGATGAGGAAACGGCACGCGGCATAATTGATAAATTGTTCTTTTCCGACCAACGTTACAATTTGGGTGAGGTCGGTCGATACCGGATGAACAAAAAATTGGGACTGGAAATCGGAATGGACAAGCAGGTCTTGACCAAGGAAGATATCATTACCATTATCAAATATTTAATCGAGCTGATCAATTCCAAGGCGGAAATCGATGATATCGACCACTTGTCGAACCGTCGTGTCCGTACCGTGGGCGAACAACTATCATCGCAATTTGGTGTCGGTCTGGCCCGTATGGCCCGAACTATCCGCGAGCGGATGAACGTTCGTGACAACGAGGTGTTCACACCTATCGATTTGATCAACGCCAAGACCCTGTCTTCGGTCATCAACTCGTTCTTCGGTACCAACCAGCTGTCGCAGTTTATGGACCAGACGAATCCCCTGGCAGAGATTACCCACAAACGTAGGTTATCAGCATTAGGTCCAGGCGGACTTTCACGGGAAAGGGCCGGTTTCGAGGTCCGTGACGTGCACTATACCCACTATGGAAGGTTGTGCCCCATTGAAACTCCCGAAGGGCCGAACATCGGTCTGATATCCTCCTTGGCCGTTTTTGCCAAGGTAAACCCTATGGGCTTTTTGGAAACGCCGTACCGCAAGGTCGAAGATGCCAAGGTAGATACCAAAAACTACGCCTATTTGAGTGCCGAGGAAGAGGAGGGTATGAAAATTGCGCAGGCGAACATTCCTTTAAAGGAAAATGGTACTATCGATACCGAAAAGGTGATTGCCCGTGAAGAAGGCGATTTCCCTGTAGTAGATCCCGGTGAAGTGAACTTTACCGATGTGGCACCCAACCAAATCGCATCGATTTCCGCATCCCTGATTCCTTTCTTGGAACACGATGATGCGAACCGTGCCCTGATGGGCTCGAATATGATGCGCCAGGCGGTTCCTCTTTTGAGACCCCAATCCCCAATTGTGGGTACGGGGCTCGAGCGACAAGTAGCCTCCGATTCTAGAGTTTTGATCAACGCAGAGGGTGATGGCACCATCGATTATGTCGATGCTGAAAAAATTATCGTCAAATATGAGCGCAGCGAAGCCGAGAAACTGGTCAGTTTTGAGGAGGATTCGAAATCGTACAATCTGGTAAAGTTCAGAAAGACCAACCAAGGTACCAGCATCAACCTGAAACCCATCGTCAGGAAAGGCGATAAGGTGAGTAAGGGACAGGTGCTTTGCGAAGGATACGCTACCGAAAAAGGCGAATTAGCCTTGGGCCGTAACCTGACCGTAGCATTTATGCCCTGGAAGGGCTACAATTTTGAGGATGCCATCGTAATTTCTGAAAAAGTGGTACGGGAGGATATTTTCACTTCCATCCACGTCGATGAATATTCTTTGGAAGTCCGCGATACCAAATTAGGGGCCGAAGAATTGACCCATGATATTCCGAACGTTTCCGAAGAGGCCACCAAGGATCTCGATGAAAACGGGATGATTCGTATCGGGGCCGAAGTAGAGCCGGGAGACATTTTAATAGGTAAGATTACCCCCAAAGGGGAATCCGACCCTACTCCGGAAGAAAAATTGCTCCGTGCCATATTCGGTGACAAGGCCGGTGACGTAAAGGATGCCTCTTTAAAGGCTTCCCCATCGTTGCGGGGTGTCGTAATCGATAAGAAGTTGTTTTCCCGATCAGTGAAAGACAAGCGAAAGCGTTCCGAGGACAAAGAGGACCTCAATAAATTGGAGCTCGAGTATGAGGTGAAGTTCCAAGAGTTGAAAGACGTTCTTGTTGAAAAACTCTTTGCACTCATTAATGGAAAGACATCCCAAGGCGTGTTGAACGATCTGGGAGAGGAAGTACTGCCGAAAGGTAAGAAGTACACCTTAAAAATGCTTAATGCCGTTGATGATTTCGCCCACTTGGTAGCCGGAACTTGGACGACCGATAAGGATACTAATACATCCGTGGCCGACCTTTTGCACAACTATAAGATTAAGTTGAACGACCTTCAGGGTAATCTGAGAAGGGATAAGTTTACAATTTCCGTCGGTGACGAACTACCGGCCGGTATCATGAAATTGGCCAAAGTCTATATCGCCAAAAAGCGCAAGTTGAAGGTGGGGGATAAAATGGCGGGCCGTCACGGTAATAAGGGTATCGTTTCGCGTATCGTACGTCAGGAAGATATGCCGTTCTTGGAAGATGGCACCCCGGTCGATATCGTATTGAACCCCTTGGGCGTACCCTCACGTATGAACATTGGGCAGATCTACGAGACAGTACTCGGTTGGGCAGGCCTAAAACTGGGCAAGAAATATGCCACCCCGATTTTCGATGGGGCCAGTTTGGACCAGATCAATGAATATACCGACGAGGCGGGCATCCCGAGATTTGGCCATACCCATCTTTATGACGGGGGCACCGGTCAGCGTTTTGATCAACCCGCGACCGTGGGGGTGATCTATATGTTGAAACTGGGCCACATGGTCGATGACAAAATGCACGCCCGGTCCATCGGACCCTACTCCTTGATTACGCAGCAACCCTTGGGCGGTAAGGCCCAGTTCGGTGGCCAGCGTTTCGGGGAAATGGAAGTTTGGGCATTGGAAGCTTATGGCGCGTCGGCCACCCTTAGGGAGATATTGACTGTTAAGTCCGATGATGTCATCGGAAGAGCCAAGACCTACGAGTCCATCGTAAAAGGAGAGACCATGCCCGAACCCGGTTTGCCGGAATCTTTCAACGTATTGATGCACGAACTCAAAGGTTTGGGCCTCGATATCCGGTTGGAGGAGTAACAGCCTGTGAGATCAGGTATCTTGACCGCCTTGGGCATAGGCGCAGTCGAGACTAGCAGCACCATTGGAATGTGGTGCTTGGAATTTGGAATTTCAACGGCATATTAAAGTATCAGCCGGGTTTAGGAGTATTTCAAGAAACGTAATAACACTAAGTAGCACATTACAACTATGGCTAGAATAAAAGATAATAATCCAGTAAAAAGGTTTAATAAGATTTCCATCGGATTATCCTCGCCGGAAGCGATTTTGGCGGAGTCCAGGGGGGAAGTATTAAAGCCTGAAACCATCAACTACCGCACGCACAAACCGGAGCGCGACGGACTTTTCTGCGAGCGTATTTTCGGCCCCGTAAAGGATTACGAATGTGCCTGTGGAAAATACAAGCGTATCCGCTACCGCGGAATCGTCTGCGACCGTTGTGGGGTAGAGGTGACTGAGAAAAAAGTACGCCGTGATAGGGTAGGGCATATCAATTTGGTGGTGCCCGTTGCACATATCTGGTACTTCCGGTCGTTGCCGAATAAAATAGGTTACCTATTGGGACTGCCTTCCAAGAAACTGGACATGATCATCTACTACGAACGTTACGTCGTAATCCAGCCCGGCATCGCCAAAGGCCCTGAAGGGGAAGAGCTTAACAAATTGGATTTCTTGACGGAAGAGGAGTACCTGACGATTATGGAATCCATTCCGCCCGAAAACCAATATCTCGAGGAATCCGACCCCAACAAGTTTATCGCAAAAATGGGTGCGGAATGCCTTATCGACCTGTTGGGCCGTATCGATTTGAAGGAACTTTCCTATGAGTTACGACACAAGGCCAATACCGAGACTTCCAAGCAACGGAAAACGGAAGCCTTGAAGCGTCTTCAGGTGGTCGAAGCTTTACGGGAATCCCAAGATAACCGGGAGAACAATCCAGAGTGGATGATCATGAAGGTGATTCCGGTCATTCCGCCCGAGTTGCGGCCGTTGGTGCCGTTGGACGGTGGCCGCTTTGCGACTTCCGACCTGAACGATCTATACCGCAGGGTCATCATCCGCAACAACCGTCTGAAAAGACTGGTCGAGATAAAGGCACCCGAAGTCATCCTTAGAAACGAAAAAAGGATGCTTCAGGAGGCCGTTGATTCTCTTTTCGACAACACCAGAAAGGCATCCGCAGTGAAAACGGAATCCAACCGGCCGCTGAAATCGCTTTCCGATTCCCTAAAAGGAAAACAAGGGCGTTTCCGTCAAAACCTGTTGGGTAAACGTGTCGATTATTCCGCGCGATCGGTAATCGTCGTAGGGCCGGAGATGAAATTGTTCGAATGCGGACTTCCCAAAGACATGGCGGCAGAACTTTATAAGCCTTTTGTCATCCGTAAACTGATCGAACGCGGAATTGTCAAGACGGTTAAGTCCGCCAAAAAAATAATCGATAAAAAAGAGCCCGTCGTTTGGGACATCCTTGAAAATGTATTGAAAGGGCATCCGGTACTTTTAAACCGAGCCCCGACCTTGCACCGCTTGGGTATCCAGGCCTTTCAACCCAAACTGATCGAAGGTAAGGCGATTCGCCTGCACCCCTTGGTGTGTACCGCCTTTAATGCGGATTTCGACGGCGATCAGATGGCCGTGCATTTGCCTTTGGGCCCCGAAGCTATCTTGGAGGCGCAGCTGTTGATGCTGGCATCCCATAACATCCTCAACCCCGCGAACGGTTCGCCGATTACCGTACCTTCACAGGATATGGTCTTGGGGCTATACTATATGACCAAAGAACGGAAGTCTACCCCTGAAGTGCCCGTCAAAGGAGAGGGAACGACTTTTTATTCGTATGAGGAAGTTGAAATTGCCTTTAACGAAGGAATGGTAAACCTGAATGCCGGGATTAAAGTGCGAGCCCCAGATTTCAATGAGGAAGGCAAATTGGTCAATAAGATCATTTCGACCACCGTAGGGCGTGTACTGTTCAACATGGAAGTACCCGAACAGGCCGGTTACATCAATGATGTCCTGAACAAGAAATCCCTCCGTGATATTATCGGTAGGATTTTGAGCGTGACCGATGTACCGACCACGGCCGATTTCTTGGACAAAATCAAGACCATGGGTTACGATTTTGCCTTTAAGGGCGGATTGTCGTTCAGTTTGGGCGATATTATCATTCCGAAAGAGAAGGATGAGATGATCGAAGATGCGAACGGACAGGTCGATGGTATTATGGCTAACTATAACATGGGCCTTATCACCAATAACGAACGTTACAATCAGGTCATCGATGTGTGGACCTCTACCAATGCGATGCTTACTGAAATGGCCATGAAGCGTATTCGCGAAGATCAACAAGGGTTTAACTCGGTATATATGATGTTGGATTCCGGGGCGAGGGGCTCCAAAGAGCAAATCCGCCAGTTGACCGGAATGCGAGGTCTGATGGCCAAACCAAAAAAATCGACAGCAGGTGGTGGCGAGATTATCGAAAACCCGATTCTGTCGAACTTTAAGGAAGGGCTATCGATTTTGGAATACTTTATCTCGACCCACGGTGCCCGTAAAGGATTGGCCGATACCGCTTTGAAAACAGCCGATGCCGGGTATCTGACCCGACGTTTGGTGGATGTTTCGCAAGATGTTATCGTTAATATGGAAGATTGCGAGACCCTCCGTGGTGTCGAAGTCGAGGCCTTGAAGAAGAACGAAGAGGTTGTAGAATCCCTCAGCGAAAGGATTTTGGGCAGGGTGTCGTTGCACGATGTGTACAATCCGTTGACGCAGGAGCTCATATTAAGTGCCGGACAGGTAATCGTTGAATCCGATATGAAAAAGATCGAGGATTCCCCGGTCGAAAAAATTGAAGTACGTTCGGCATTGACCTGTGAGGCGCCGCAAGGTATCTGTGCCATGTGTTACGGTCGCAATCTATCTACCAATAAAATGGTACAGCGCGGCGAGGCAGTTGGTGTCGTGGCCGCACAATCCATCGGGGAGCCGGGTACCCAGTTAACGCTGCGTACTTTCCACGTGGGAGGTATTGCCGGTAACATTTCAGAGGATAATAAATTGGTAGCCAAATTCGATGGAGTCGCCGAGATTGAAGATTTGCGGACCGTAAAAGGAGAAGACGGCGAGGGTAACACTGTCGAAATCGTTATTTCAAGGACTTCTGAAATTAAGATTGTAGACAAGAAAACAGGTATTACCTTGAGTAACAATAACATACCCTACGGTTCACAATTGTTCGTGAAGAACGGGGCGAAGGTCAAGGAGGGTGATCTGATCTGCCAGTGGGATCCCTACAACGGAGTGATCGTTTCGGAATTCCCCGGTACAATTGCCTACGAGAATATCGAACAGGGAGTTACCTATCAGGTGGAAATAGATGAACAAACCGGTTTTCAGGAAAAAGTGATTTCGGAGACGCGAAATAAAAAGATGATTCCAACGCTGCTCATCAAAGACGGCAAAGGAGAAACCTTGCGGTCGTACAACCTGCCCGTCGGTTCCCACCTTATGGTAGACGACGGCGATAAGATCAAGGAAGGTAAAATTCTGGTCAAGATACCGCGTAAATCGGCCAAAGCCGGTGACATTACCGGAGGTCTGCCTAGGGTGACAGAGCTTTTCGAGGCCCGTAACCCATCAAATCCGGCCGTAGTATCTGAAATCGACGGTGTGGTTTCGTTCGGTAAGATCAAACGCGGTAACCGTGAGATTATCATCGAATCAAAACTGGGCGAAATCAAGAAATACTTGGTCAAATTGTCGAACCAGATTTTGGTACAGGAGAATGACTATGTCCGGGCCGGTATGCCACTGTCCGATGGATCGATTACTCCCGAGGATATCTTGGCCATTAAGGGGCCATCTGCGGTACAGCAGTACTTGGTGAATGAGGTACAGGAAGTATATCGTTTACAGGGCGTAAAAATTAACGACAAGCACTTTGAGGTCGTAGTACGGCAGATGATGCGTAAGGTCCGTATTCAAGATCCGGGCGATACTATATTCTTGGAGAACCAATTGGTGCATAAAGATGATTTCATTACCGAAAACGATGAGATTTATGGCAAGAAGGTGGTAGTCGATAAAGGCGAATCGGAGAACCTTAAAGAAGGCCAGATCATTACCGCCAGGGAATTGAGGGACGAGAATTCCATTCTCAAACGTTCCGACAAAAACCCCGTGGAAGCCAAGGATGCGGTGGCAGCCACTGCCACACCGATTCTTCAGGGAATCACCCGGGCCTCGTTGCAAACGAAATCCTTTATTTCAGCTGCTTCTTTCCAGGAGACGACCAAAGTATTGAACGAAGCCGCTGTAAGCGGAAAAGTGGATACCTTGGAAGGACTGAAGGAAAACGTTATCGTAGGGCACAAAATCCCTGCCGGTACCGGGATGCGCGACTATGAGAACATCATCGTAGGATCGAAAGAGGAATATGACGAAATCATGGCCGGCAAGGAAGCAATGAAGTTCTAATTTGCGAGCTCGCCTGCCTACGGCAAGCCTAGCAAAGCAATCTGTTTCAGCAGCCGTCTAGGAGGTTAAACAGATTGCTTCGCTGCGCTCGCAATTTTCCGTTATGATTCAATATTCTAATATGGCCGATAAAAAAGCAAACGAAAAACAGATCAACATCGAGCTGGATGAAAAGACCGCCGAGGGAACCTATTCCAATTTGGCAATCATAAACCATTCCGTATCAGAGTTTGTGGTCGATTTTATCAGTATGATGCCGGGCGCCCCCAAGGCGAAGGTAAAGAGCCGTATCGTATTGACCCCGCAGCATGCGAAGAAGTTTTTGAAAGCATTGAACGATAATGTGCAACGCTTCGAAAAGGTACACGGACCGATACAGGATTATGAGCAACCTCCTATACCCATCAATTTCGGGCCTACGGGAGAAGCTTAAGCACAAAAAAGGTATGGCTTTTTAGAGGGATTGAAAACAAAGGGTTAGAGTATATTTCAATCGAAGTGAAATCCAGCCAAACTATTTGACGTGATGGAACGCGGAAGTGGGTATTTTTTCCCTTCTCAAATCGGATCCGCTCCACTCCAATTCAATGGTCGGCTTGCCATTTTCACTTTTTACATAATATTGTCGGAAAGGATGCAGGCCTGCCTTTAACTTTATACTTCCACTTTTGGGGGAGTTCGCAAAATAATTATGACCGGCGTCAATGACGGTAGCATCGTGAATACGTAGCAACCCTGAACCGTTCGCGGTTAGATAGAACGTATATTGCCCGTCTTCGGGCACTTCGATATACCCTTCGAAATACAGGGCATCAAAGTCTTTCTCGGCATCAAGGTCGGAGTTGGGCGATTCGGTAACCCCGTGTTCCGATGCGCTGAGTTTCCGCATCTCGGGCACCCATGGAAAATCACCTCTGTAGGACTTCCATAGAATGCCATTCTGCAATCCTTCTCTTGCCACCGCCGGAACGGGAACATCGTCATAAGGCCGAGTTGCCGTGTTATTGGGCATTCGTGATTGCAATGCCCTATCTTTCAATTCTTGTTGAAACGAAGCCATATTGGCATTATGGGCCAAATTAATTCTCTTGTTGTGGGTCTTTTACCACATCGTAGATCTCAAAATCGTCGTCCTGATCTTGAATGTCATAACGCACACCAACGGTGTCGCCCACCCGTAGCATTTGCATCTGGTTGCGCCGCCGTGACCGGTGCTCGGGCAGAAAATCTTCGTAGGCAGGGGTCTCCCCCCCTTGAAAATATTCGACATATATATGACTGGCCGCCTGCTTCCCTTTGTTCAGCAGGGAGGGCAGAAGCGAAACCCCGTCCGATAGGGCAGGGGCAGGCAAACCGGCCACCTCGACGAAAGTGGGCATCCAATCATAGGAAATACTGGGGGTTTCGATGATACGGCCTTTAGGAATGCTCCCTGGCCAACGGGCGATGGTAGGCATTCGCACCCCGCCTTCCCAGACATCCCTCTTGATACCGTCGAACGGACCGAAGCTTTTAAAGAACGTCGGTGAGTTGGTTTGGTCCTCGAGATATGACTCTCGCGATGGACCGTTATCCGAAGTAAATACAACGAGGGTATTATCATCTATTCTAAGATCTTTAAGCAATTGGATGAGATCGCCTACGGCACTATCGATCCGACGGGTGTCGGTGGCATAGCGTTTATAGACGTCGGGCCATGATTTTTTTGGTGTTGCCGGATTAGCATCATCGTCATAGACGGCCTGGGCATAATCAGGATGTGTCCAAGAATCGACTTCCCCCGAAGCCGTATTGATCATCTGCCCGGGTTGCCCGGTCCATTGAATACCGCCTTTAAGGCCGCCTCCCTCTGGATAGGCTTGGGTCGGCAGTTCCAGCACGGCATGTGGGGTATCGTAGGCCAAGTAAATAAAGAAGGGTTGTGTTGCGTTTTCGCCTTTTTGATGGTCTATGATCCATTTCTTGGCAGCCGCAGTCCACAGGTCGGCAGTATAGCATTTGTCTAAATCTGGGGCGATATTAGTCCGGTTTTCATATACCTCCTTGGTGCCCCTGTAAAGTCCTTCTTTTGGATAATGCTCGTGACCATCACGGTGGCGCATATATCCCAAAAAGTAATCAAATCCCCGGTTCAAGGGGTGGGCCGTCCAGTTCGGAGCTTTATCGTCTTTACCCTGCAAGCCCCATTTGCCGATGGCAGCGGTGGCATATCCTGCCTGGCGCATTACCGAGGCCAAGGTAAGATTATTATCTAGAGCCTTATCGAACTGGTTGTCCCTGACATTGGCATGTCCTTGGCTTCGGCCTAGCAACAAAGAGGCCCGTGAAGGGGCGCAGACTGGTGCCGCTGTATAGTGATGCGGTAGAAGCACCCCTTCGGAAGCCATTCGGTCGAGGTTCGGAGTAAATTCCCGAGGCGTTCCCGAGGGGTTGTTCTTCGCCAACTGGTTCTGAAAAAGTACGCCCAGGTCGCCATAACCCAAATCATCAGTCAGGATGAAGATGATATTGGGTTTTTGAGGGGCGGATGTCTTAGCTTTAACTACGTCTTGGGCATTCATCGGAAAAAAAACCATCACAATTATAATGGACAATGGTAAATACAGAAACTTGTTCCGGATGAGCTTCATGTTTATCATTTATTTTAAGAGATGGATCAATTCGTTGCTATCTGCTCGAAAATTAGTTATTTTTAGGGATTAATGGAAATGAGCTTGCATTCCACCTCAGCCGTTCAACCTATTTCAACTTTTTGGAAACAGGTCAAAAATTTCAGTGATTACATGGTGTCCGACACCGAATTTTTTAGCACATTGATAAAAAACTAATACACAACAGTCATGAAAAGCAATTCAAAAGAAACTCTCAAATTGGCTACCCATTTTTTCTGGGTTCTTGGTCTTATTTTCCTGATTGGATGCGGGGAGGACAGAACTAACGAAACTGCGTCCGAAACCGCGCTCAATCTTAGTCCCGACGACCTGGGTTTGACCCTGCCAGATGGCTTCGGGGCATTGAAAGTCGCCGACTCCCTACAAAAACCGCGGCATATTGCCGTGACCCCCGGGGGTGGTATTTATGTAAAACTGGCAAAACCGGTCGACGGACAGGGCATCCTATATTTGGAGGATGACAATGGAGACGGAACTGCCGAGGTGAAAATGGGCTTTGGCAATTACGGTGGTACCGGTATAGCACTTAAGGGTGACGAACTATATGCCTCTTCCAACAGCCAAGTGTTTCGATATAAGGTTGATGATCAGGGCAGAGTAAGCGATTCGACCATGGTAGATACCGTGATTACCGGGCTAATCGACAGGCGGCAGCATAATTCGAAATCGATTGCCCTTGACGGCGGCGGGAATATATACGTGAATATAGGGGCCTATTCGAACGCTTGTCAAAAGGAGGATAGGACTATCGGCTCCCCAGGCATGCAACCTTGTCCGATTTTGGACTCCGCGGGCGGTATCTGGCAATTCAGAACAGATAAGCTGAACCAGTCTTACGGCGATGGTAAACGCTTTGCTACGGGACTACGTAACGTCGTCGGGCTTGATTGGAACAAGCAGGACAATCACCTGTATGTTATGCAGCACGGGCGGGATCAGTTGAATACGCTTTTTCCGGACATGTATGATACCGAGACTTCAGCAGTACTTCCGGCAGAGACTATGTACCGTTTAGAGGAAGGCAGTGATGCGGGCTGGCCCTACATTTATTACGACCAGAATCAGGACAAACAAATCTTGGCTCCCGAGTACGGCGGCGATACGAAAAAATCGGGGCCCGAGGGAATTCAAGATCCTATCGTAGCCTTTCCAGGACACTTGGCACCTAACGCCTTACTGTTCTATACCGGCGATATGTTTCCCGAAAAATACAAAAATGGCGCCTTTATCGCGTTCCACGGAAGTTGGAACCGGGCCCCCGAAGAACAGGAAGGCTTTAACGTCACTTTCGTACCTTTCGAAAACGGCAAGCCGAGTGGCGATTATGAGGTTTTTGCGGATGGGTTCGCCGGTTCGGACTCCATCATGTCTCCCGATGCTGCCCAACACCGACCCACGGGATTGGCCCAAGGCCCGGATGGTTCGTTGTATGTTTCCGATGATCAGGGCGGAACCTTGTACAGGATTGTTTATACGGATACGACGAAAAATTGATTTTTCAAAGGAATTTCAGGAGAGTCCTTGCCACAGTAGTTTTTAGTGCCTCTTTGGGCCTGTTCAACAGCTGTGGGGAGGTAAAGAAAGAATCGCGGGTAGAAAAACAGGTTCGGCCGAAAAAGGAAATGGAAGTACTATCCCATAGCGATAGCAAGGAAAATCCAGAATACATAGTGAAAGGTAAAAAGGTCTACGGCCAATATTGCCTTTCTTGTCATCAGGGCAATGGCAGCGGTGTTTCGAGACTCAACCCCCCGCTTATAGGCACGGAATATGTACTCGGTGATAAAAATGGGTTGTTGCATATCCTTATAAATGGTTCCAATGTCGGCCTTGACGTCGATGGTGAAACCTATTCCAACGCCATGCCTTCCTTTAGACATTTGAGCGATGAGGAATTGGCCGATGTAGCATCCTATATCCGCAATACTTTCGGTAATTCCGCAGCTCCGGTTACCGCGGAAGAGGTTGCCAATTTCCGTAAGAAGAACGAAGAATAATTTCAGAATTTGGCAAAGTATTGGAATTGAATAAATCCAATTTAAATACAATCCCTGCCATAATATAAAAATAACACCATGGAATACAGAACATTAGGAAAAACAGATTTAAAAATTTCAGCGATTACCTTCGGTGCATGGGCCGCCGGCGGATGGATGTGGGGCGGCAGCGATAGCAACAAGGCCATCCAGGCCATCCGCGACGCTTATGACAAGGGCGTTACCTCTATCGATACGGCACCAGTATACGGTATGGGCGCCAGCGAAAAATTAGTAGGGGAGGCCATCAAGGATATTCCTAGGGACAAGGTACAGATCCTGACCAAATTCGGTATGCGCTGGGATCTGAAAAAAGGCGTTTTTAAGTTCCATAGTAAGAATAATGAAGGCAAGGAAATCGATATCTACCAATATGCGGGCAAGGAAAGCATTAAGAAAGAAGTCGAGGACAGCCTTAAACGCCTAGGAACGGACTATATCGACCTCTATCAAATCCACTGGCCGGATACTACCACACCCATTCAAGAGACCTTCGAAACGGTGGCGGAACTGATCAAGGAGGGAAAAGTGCGCCATGCGGGCGTTTGCAACTATAACGTGGAGCAAATGAAGGAAGCTGAAAAATATGTGACCTTGGCCTCGAACCAAGTGCCCTTTAGTATGGTCAACCGAGACGTGGAAAAGGAAATAGTGCCGTACTGTCGAAAAAATGGGAAATCCATTTTGGCCTATAGCCCCATGGAAAGGGGACTTCTTACCGGAAAAATGAAACCTGGTCAAGAATTCGAGAAAGGCGATCACAGGGCAGACAATCCGTATTTTACCGACGAAAGCATCTCAAAGACGAATTCCTTTCTAGAAAAAATAAGACCCTTGGCCAAGGAGAAAAACGCTACTCTCGCACAATTGGTACTTAAATGGACGATTGAACGCCCCGGTATTACCATTGCCCTGGCAGGGGCAAGAAACTCGGAACAATCCGTACAGAATGCCGCGGCCGCAGACCTGACGCTCAGCTCCGATGAAATTGATTTTATCAATAGGGAGTTGGAAAAAATTTCTTAGAAACCTACCGCTACTCAAACTCCGAAACAAAGTGCAACTTGACGCTCGGATATTTTTGCTTCACCATCTGCAACGAAAATTGCGAGTCCGCCAAAAAAACGAGCTGCCCGCGCTTGTCCTTGGCCAGAAATTTTTGTTTGACCCGCTGAAATTCCTCGAATTCTTGGTTTTTAGGGTCTTCGGGGTCGACCCAGCAGGCCTTGTACACCGGAAAGTTTTCATAGGTACATTTGGCGCCGTATTCGTGCTCCAAACGATATTGGATGACCTCGAACTGTAAGGCGCCGACGGTGCCGATAACTTTTCTGCCGTTCATTTCCAAGGTGAACAATTGCGCCACGCCTTCGTCCATCAACTGGTCGATGCCCTTGTAGAGCTGTTTTGACTTCATCGGGTCGGCGTTGTTGATATACCGAAAATGTTCGGGAGAAAAACTGGGTATCCCCTTATAATGCAGTTCCTCGCCTTCGGTCAGTGTATCGCCAATCTTAAAGTTGCCCGTATCGTGCAGGCCGACAATATCACCGGGATAGGAGACATCGACGATTTCTTTTTTCTCGGCAAAAAAAGCATTGGGACTCGAAAATTTTAACATCTTGTCCTGTCTTACATGCAGATAGGGTTTGTTCCTTTCAAAAGTGCCGGACACCACTTTGACAAAGGCCAAGCGGTCTCGGTGCTTCGGATCCATATTAGCGTGGATTTTAAAAACAAATCCCGTCATGTTCTTTTCACTGGCTTCTACCAGGCGTTCAGCGGCTTTCTTAGGCCGGGGCGGAGGGGCGATTTGTATAAAACAGTCCAATAGCTCGCGTACCCCGAAATTGTTGAGGGCAGAACCGAAAAATACAGGCTGTTGCCTTCCCTCTAGATATAGGGTCTTATCAAAATCAGGATAGACCCCCATGGCGAGTTCCAGATTTTCCCTCAGGTTTTCGGCGGCCTTACTACCGATTATGGTTTCCAGTTCGGGATTGGTGATGTCGTCGAAAGCTATGGTTTCCTCTATATTTTTCTTGCTGCTGCCGCTAAACAGGTTGATATTCTTTTCGTAGATGTTGTAGATGCCCTTAAAGTCATAGCCCATTCCGATAGGAAAGCTGAGGGGCGTCACCGATAGTCCCAATTTCTGTTCCAGTTCGTCCAACAGATCGAAGGCATCCTTTCCTTCCCGATCCAACTTATTGATAAATACGATCATTGGGATGTTGCGCATGCGACAGACCTCGACCAGTTTTTCGGTCTGTGCTTCGACTCCCTTGGCTACATCGATGACTACAATAACACTGTCAACGGCGGTCAGGGTGCGAAAGGTATCCTCTGCAAAATCCTTATGACCGGGCGTATCGAGAATATTGATTTTTTTGTCCCTGTATAAAAAGGCCAGAACGGAGGTAGCGACCGAGATGCCACGCTGGCGTTCGATTTCCATAAAATCACTGGTAGCCGATTTCTTGATCTTGTTACTCTTCACCGCACCGGCTTCCTGAATGGCACCACCGAACAACAACAGTTTTTCAGTCAAGGTCGTCTTACCGGCATCGGGGTGGGAAATAATGCCGAAAGTTCGGCGCTTTTGAATCTGATCCTTAAATGATTTCATTATAAATCCTCTGTTGAAAATTGGTGCAAAAATACGGGAAATTATGCTTGGGTCATCCAGGTAATAACTCTCCCTATCGCACCGGACTTATTTTTACATAAATAGTAGCCACCTAACCCACCTGTCACCGACTGACACTAAATAAATCGTAATTCCGTCAGGAGGGTATTTCTTCACCCGACTTTTTATTCTTTAAATCCATCCTTTAACAATACAAAATGTAATATTCGTAGGTAAAAGAAAAAGTTTAATGGAATTATATATTATAGTTTTACGCTTTGTCGAAAATATTTGCTATTGAAAGGTGTTTTCCGGGCTTCGCTTTCCAAACAATTTGATGATCAAAATTTTAAATATATATTGCGCTGATATTGTACGTTGCCCCCACTTCTTACATTCATAAAATTCCTACTTTTCATGCTGGTTAGTTTACAAAAAACTCAACATGTATGGAAAACTCTACTTTCGTTGTAGTTATTAATAAGATTTTTTACGTTTCGATAGGGGCACTTGTTTTTTTGCTATTCACACTGACCACTTCCTTTGATACCCTTTCGGATGCCATCCAATTAAATAACCTGCCTTTCTACACCGATGCCGATGGTGACGGCGTTACTGACGATATGGATATTGATGATGACGGCGATGGTATTCTTGATACGGTCGAAGGCGTGGATACAGATACCGACAAAGATGGACAGCCCGACACTCTCGATCTGGATTCCGATAATGATGGCATTTTCGATAACGTCGAAGCACAGGCCTATGCCGAATACATAGAACCATCGGGCAACGATACCGATGGCAACGGGCTTGATGATGCCTATGAAATTACGCCCGGCAGCGGTGAGGGTTTGCAACCCCGGGATAGCGATTTTGACGGGGTGGCGGACTATTTGGATCTCGACTCGGACAATGATGGTATTTTGGACCAACATGAATCGAGCATCCGGAGCACCGATTTTGACTGCGAGACCGTTCCGAACCTGAATTTTACGGAAAATGCGGTACTGGAATCGGGGGAAGCGGCCAGCGAGGGTGCCCTATACCGTATACCCGATGTGGCCGATGGTGTGGATGCCTTGGTGAACATTGAAGAGATTGTAAACGGAAGGATCGATGTCCTCGACCAGAATTCGACCGACCCCGCCTACTTTAAGCCCGAAATACAGTTTACCGTTTCCGATGCCATCAGGAAGCCCTATGTCGATCTAAGAATTTCGTTGGTTGCGTCGGGAGGAACCGAGCCCGTGGTTTTGGAAGAACTTATAGCCAATTTTATCGATGTTGACGGAAACGACCAACATCAAGAATTCAACAGATTCGATACGCCCACGCGATATACCGTGGACGATCTCAGTGAAGTCGAGGTCGAGAATACGGGCGGAGGCTTATTGATTCACGGTGGAACCAAAGAATATAACGGCATATCAAATGTTAATCCACAGGTGAACGTGGCGGTGGAGTTTGTCGCTATTTCTACCTTTGTTTTCCGGTTTGGCATCGAAACTCAAACTTCGGACAATTTCACGACCGTAATCAGACAATCGGGAATTCAATTCTCCTGTCTAGACAATTTCAGAAATCCGCAAACCATAAATTTTAGTAAGGATACGGATACCGATGCGGATGGTTTTCCCGATAGGGTGGACATCGATTCCGACAATGATGGTATCCCCGATAACGTAGAGGCCCAAACTACGGACGGATATATCGCCCCTGATGGTGCCGATAACGATAGTGACGGATTGGACAATGCCTACGAGGGGGATGGAGACGCAGGTCTTACTCCCGTAAATTCCGATAATGAATCCCCTCCCGATTATTTGGACGGGGATAGCGACAACGATTCGGTGCCGGACAATAACGAGGGCAACGATTTCGACTTCGATGGGGTACCCGATCAGACCTTTACCGGTACCGATACCGATGGCGACGGCTTGGACGATGGTTACGAAGGAAGCGATATTAACGATGGCTTTGACGTGAACGACGAGATCGACGACCCCACAAACGACTTGCCCGATACCGATGGCACGGAAGATGTAAATTACCGCGATATCGACGACGACGGTGACGGCATCGATACCACCGAGGAAGATGCTGATGGAGACGGCGACCCGACCAATGATGACACGGATAATGACGGTACACCCGATTATTTGGACCATGATATGGATACGGGAGTCGATACCGATGGTGATGGCGTAATCGATTCCGTGGACATCGATGATGACAACGATGCTCTTTTAGACAGCATAGAGGATGCCAATATAGATGGCGATAACGATCCCCTTACAGATCCTACCGATACCGACGGTGACGGCTATCCTGATCACTTGGACCTCGATTCCGACAACGATGGCATACCCGACAACGTTGAGGCGCAGCTTACCGAGGAATATATTGTGCCGAACGATGACGATTCGGAGACATATGTTTCTAACAACGGATTGAATTCCGCTTATCCCGAGGGACACCTGCCCGTCGATACCGATAGGGACGATATGCCCGACTATGTGGATTTGGACAGTGACAACGATTTGGTCCCGGACAATAATGAGGGCAACGATTTCGATTTCGACGGGGTGCCCGACCAGAATCCGACCGGTACGGATACCGATGGCGATGGTTTGGACGACGGCTACGAACACGACAGCGTCGACGATGGCTTCAATTATAACGATGGCATAGACGATCCGGCCAATGACCTACCCGATACCGATGGTACGGAAGATGTAAACTACCGCGATATTGATGATGATGGCGACGGCTTGGATACGCCCGATGAAGACGGCAACGGCAACGGCAATCCGATGGATGATGACGAAGATGATGACGGCACGCCCAGCTATCTGGATCCCAAAGAGGATACGGATACCGATATCGTAGTCATGCAAATGGTAACTCCGAACGGCGATGGAAAAAATGAATTTTTGTGGATCGAGAACGTCGATCTGGCCTTGAACAACAATCTCAAAATTTACAATAGATGGGGCATGTCCGTGTACGAAGGTGAAGGCTATAATAACCAGAACAAGGTTTTCGATGGAAGGTCGAAGGCACGGGCCACCGTCAATGCCCAAGACTATCTACCGGCGGGAGTATATTTTTATATATTTGAGTACGATACGGCAGAAGGGAGCCATATAACCGATAGCGGTTATATTTATATCAGCAAATAGTTTTTAGACCAACCTATGTTTTTAATAAAAAATCTCCTGGCATCGCTTTTTTTAGTGCTGGTTTTTTGGCAACCCGCTACGGCACAGCAAGATGCCCAATACACCCAATATATGTTCAATACCATGAGTGTAAACCCTGGCTATGCGGGATCTAGGGGGCAACTGAGCATTGCGGCGCTCTACCGTTCGCAATGGGTAGGGCTCGATGGCGCTCCCGAAACCTTTACGCTTAACTTACACTCGCCCATTAGAAATAGCAACGTGGGTTATGGCCTATCGGTCGTCAACGATAAGATTGGGGAAGGTACGGTCCAAGAGACTTATATCGATGGTCTAGTCTCCTATACCGTCGATGTATCGTTGCAGGGCAAACTCTCGTTCGGTCTCAAGCTGGGCGGTAATCTGCTAAATTTAGATTTCGAGCAGTTACGGCAAAGGGCAGGTCTGGAAGAAGCGGTCAATGCCGATAATATTGAAAACCGATTTTCTCCAAACGTGGGTTTAGGGGTGTACTACCATACCCATAAATTTTATGCGGGACTCTCTGCTCCGAATTTACTTGAGACCGAACATTTTGACGGATCTGATTCTGATTCTAAAACACCCGATTTTCTTTCAAAGGATCGAGTCAATTTTTATTTGATTACCGGATATGTCTTTGATTTGAACGACGATTTTAAATTTAAGCCGGCACTATTGACCAAAGTGGTCGGCGGTGCCCCTTTGCAAGTAGACGTTTCGGCCAACTTTTTGTATGCCGAAAAGTTCTCTTTGGGAGCGGCCTACCGCTGGGATACCGCGGTAAGTGCCTTGGCCGGTTTTCAGATAACCGATCAAATTCTGTTGGGCTTGGCCTATGACAGGGAGACTACGGATTTCGGAGCCACCCAGTTTAGTAGCGGATCATTCGAGATTTTCCTAAGATGGGAACTGCTCCGATCTTTCGAAAAACTAGTTTCACCACGATTCTTTTAAAAACTACGGGGCAAATGATAAAAAGGTTTTACATACTCCTAATTATAGGATTTTTGACCGGCATGAAGGGTTTCGCCCAAGAAAAACTTCTTACCAGGGCGAACGAGAAGTATAAAGCCTACTCTTTTATGCCGGCTATCGATATCTACAAAAAGGTATTGGATAGAGGGTATTCTTCCGCCGACATTCTTAAGAAGTTGGGCAATGCCTATTACTTCAATGCGAATTATAAAGAGGCTGCCGTAACCTATAAACGCTTGGTCGACAGGTACCCTGATGATACGCCTCCCGAATACTATTTTCGATATGCCCAGACTCTGAAGACTCTCGAAGATTACAAGACTTCAGAGGTTGTAATGAACCAATTTTTAGAGGCCACCTCAGATGATAAAAGGCGGTCCGCCTATAAAAGCGAAAAGGATTATTTAGAGGCAATCAAAAAAAATTCTGGCCGGTACAACGTGGGCCCTTTTCAATACAACTCTCCCTACTCAGAATTTGCACCTTCTTTTTATAAAGAAGGCCTCATATTTTCATCGGATCGCGATACCGGGAATTTTGCCCGTTACCGGCATACCTGGAACTCCAAGGATTTTTTGGATCTGTATAAAGTGAACGCCGATAGTGCCTCTACCGGAGCGGTCGTCAAACTGGACGATGGGGTGAACACCCGGTTTCACGAATCTACTTCCATCACCACCAAAGACGGCAATACCTTATATTTTACTAGAAATAACTTTAAGGGCAAAAAGTATATAAAAGATGAAAATGGGGTCATCCGCCTCAAAATATTTAAAGCCTCCTTAGTTGAGGGCCTTTGGTCAGATATCGAAGAACTTCCGTTCAACAGTGACGACTATTCCGTGGCACACCCCGCGCTGAGTCCCGATGAAAAGACGCTGTATTTTGTGTCCGATATGCACGGGTCGCTTGGGGAGTCCGATATTTTTAAGGTATCCATAAACGATGACGGTAGTTTTGGAACTCCCGAAAATTTAGGCAATACAATCAATACCGAGGCCAGGGAAACCTTCCCCTTTGTAAGTAGTGAAGGAATACTATATTTCTCTTCCGACGGTCATCTCGGGCTGGGCGGGTTGGATGTTTTTGCTACTCAAATACCCAATGGCGACCTTGTAGGTGCCGTGAGAAACGTAGGGGAGCCCATCAACGGTAGGTTTGACGATTTTACCTTTATCATAGACGAAGCCACCAAAAAGGGCTTTTTTGCCTCGAACCGCTCCGAGGGGCTGGGTGCCGATGATATCTATGAATTTTTGGAGGTAAAACCCCTGATTTTCGAATGTAGCCAAGAAATTTCGGGTACGGTCAGGGACAAAATATCCAACGAACCCCTGAGTAGATCCACTGTCATGGTCATCGACGAAAACAATGAAGTGATCAGTTCGGTAGTTACCGATATGGAAGGCAGGTACATCGTACAAATCGACTGTAACCAAGGCAATTTTGTACGGGCGACCCTGGAAGGCTTCATCCCCTCTGAAGAGTATTTTGGAAAATCGGAAGGCGAGTCGATAACTGTCGATTTCTATCTGGAGCGAAATACAGTGTCGGCCGGGTTTGGCGACGATTTATCTCAACTTTTGCAATTGAGCTCGATCTACTTCGATTATAACAAATACAACATCCGTAAAGATTCGGAAATCGAGGTTGAAAAGGTCATTGCGGCGATGGAAAAATATCCCAGTCTAAAAATCCAGGTCAATGCCTATACCGACAGTAGGGGCAAGGACTCTTATAATCTTTGGCTTTCCCAGAAAAGGGCCGAGGCAACCGTCGATTACATGGTCAAAAATGGCATCGCCAAAGACCGACTGACCAGTCAAGGGTTTGGGGAGACCAAACTCATCAACCAATGCGCCAACGGGGTTGAATGTTCGGCTGCACAGCACGAGCTGAACCGTCGTTCGGAATTTATTGTTGTGGAATAGGGGTATTGCGCAACGAACTATTTAAAGTTTTTGTTAGGATTCGAAAATGCCGAAACCTAGGTACAAACTGGAATATTTGCAGGTAAAAGAAAAAGTTCAAATGAGTTCAATATGTATTTTTTAATGCCGCCATTCGTTTAGTTGCTTTTTTTTTGTAAAATTTTGATTTGCAATAGGTCACCGATAAAACGCCTTGTCTTTAAGGATATTTTTTCCGCTAGACACCAACATAACCACGGTTCACTTGCAAAATATGGACATAGACAACATAATTTAGGCTTCTTTGCGTAAGCAGAGTATTTTTACGGGAAACTTAGCCAATTCCATGTCCAGAAAGAATTACTTGCCTATCCTCTTTCTTTTTTCTGTAGCGTTCGCCGTAGGTCAGCAAACCTATATGGATAGGTTTAGTAGTGTTTCTTATTCAAATAACAACGGCTCCAATAACTTTACGTCGAATTGGACGGAAGTCGGGGAGACAACGGACCCCAGCAACGGTAGGATTCGTATCGTTTCGAATGCCCTCCGTTTTAGGAATTTGGACAATGTGTACATCTATAGACTGGTCGATTTATCTGGAGCTACCAGTGTTACCTTGACATTTGATTATGATGCGACCGGTATCGGTGACGAGGGACTGAATTTATGGCTTCGCGATAATTCGGGCTCATTTCAGTTTGCGGGCACCATCAGCGGTGGTACCAATACCGTAAGTATCGACCTGCCCGCCAACTATATCTCGGCCAATAGTGGCTTGGCCTTTAACGGATCTTCAGATTGGGACACCTCCGAACAGATTTCTATCGACAACGTAGGGTATACGGCAACATATAGCGTCGACACCGATGGGGACGGTATTAACGATAGTACTGATAATTGTCCGTCAATGGCCAATCCAAGCCAATTGGACAGTGACGGCGACGGCATAGGCGATATTTGCGATAGCGATGATGACAATGACGGCATCTTAGACTCCGCAGAATGTGGATATACCATTTTATGGGTCACAAATGGAACGGGCGCAACATCCGAACAGCAGAACACCATTACCAAATTAAGGGGTATGGGCCATACCGTAACCATTGTTGACGACGGGGTAGGGGGCGATGCGGATAATTATGATGTTACCTTTCTTTATGAGGATGTAAACAGTGATACCGCGGTAGCCAACGTCGCTAATATGTCCACCACCACAAAAGGGATCATTACCAGCGAACAAGCGCTCCACGATGATATATTAGGAGGGGTCTCCGGCGGTTCTTCGAATGCTACTTTTGTAAATATAGTTAACAATACCCATCCTATTACCGCAGGTCTATCCTTGGGAAATTATTCGATAGGCAATGCCAGTTATTATGCGGGGAATATCACGTCCGGTACTACCTTGGCCAACCATTCCAATGGAAATAAGGCCATAGCTGTGTGGGAGACCGGTCAAGCCATGGAATCAGGTAATGCGCCAGGTAGAAGGGCCATTGTTCCCCATTCCAATGATGGTGGGGTTTTTAACGCCGCCGGGGAAGACCTATTGGTCAAAGCTATTTTATGGACGGCAGGTGGCGCATCCGCCTCTTGCGATGCCGACGCCGACGGAATACCGAATTACTTAGATCTCGATAGTGATGGCGACGGAATTCCCGATAACGTTGAAGCACAGACTACTTTGGGCTACACTGCACCTTCCAATTCGGATTCCGATAAAGATGGGCTTGACAATGCCTATGGCACGAATGGATTGACCCCGGTCGATACCGATGGCGACTCCACTCCCGATTATTTGGATACCGATAGTGATAATGAAGGTGCGGACGATACTTCGGAAGCA
The DNA here is from genome assembly GCA_963734985.1 of uncultured Flavobacteriaceae bacterium. GTDB lineage: Bacteria > Bacteroidota > Bacteroidia > Flavobacteriales > Flavobacteriaceae > Pricia. The sequence continues at coordinate 187,823 of CAVTJB010000001.1, read as the reverse complement.
GGAATTACATTATCTGGTTCCGATGCCGACGGCGATGGATTGGACAATACTAGCGATACAACGACGGGATATGCCGATCCGGGAGGTAATATCGATAACCCTTTGAATACCAATGGGGGCTCCATGGCTTTGCCCGATAGTGATTCCGATGCCAACATGTCGCCGGGCGATGTCGATTTTAGGGATGCCGTAGAGGATGCTGATCAACCTCCGGTGGTCGATGCTACCGGCGCCCAGAACTATTGCCCGGGATCATCGGTACCCATAGTCGAGACCATCAGCATCACAGATCCCGACGATACCATTACCACAGCGGTCTATATCCAGATATCTTCCGGATATATCAACGGCGAGGATCTGTTGACCCTGACGGGAACACATCCCAATATTACCGCTACCTGGAATGCCATGGAAGGGGAACTTTCCCTTAGGGGTCCCGCTACCTATTCCGAATTCGAAGCCGCCATACTTGCCGTTGAATATTCAAGCAGCGCAGGGGCACCCACCGGTTGGAGGCAATTTTCGATTACCGTGGGGGAGGCGAACTATCTGCCAGCGACCGGGCATTATTATAGGTATGTAGATGATTTGGGAATCACTTGGACGGATGCCAACACGGCCGCGAATGCCAGCACCTATTTTGGCCTGCAAGGATATCTGGCGACCCTGACTTCCCAAGAAGAGGCGGATTTTTCCGGCTCCCAGGCAGCCGGTACGGGATGGATCGGCGGTAGCGATGCCGCTACGGAAGGCGTTTGGAAATGGGTTACAGGTCCCGAGGCGGGACTTAACTTTTGGAACGGTACCGCAGGGGGAAGCTCCCCGAATTTTGCATTTTGGAATTCGGGAGAACCCAATAATTCGGGCAATGAGGACTATGCGCATATTACGCACCCGAACATCAACCCTAATGGGTCTTGGAACGATTTGACGAATACAGGGGCGACTTCCGGAGATTATCAACCTCAAGGATATGTTGTGGAATACGGAGGAATGCCTGGTGACCCAATTTTGAACATAACCGACGTTACCAGCGTTACGATGCAGAGCGATCCCATTATCAGTTCCCAACCCGTAGATCAGACGGTCTGTTTGAGCAATGACGCAACATTTAGTGTATCGGCAACCGGGGCGAATACTTACCAATGGCAATTGTTCGATGGCTCCATTTGGAACGACTTGACGGATTCGGGCATTTATACAGGAACCACTTCTGCCACAGTAACGGTTACCGGGGCATCGGTTGCAGAAAGTGGAAACCGTTATCGGGTGGTTCTCTCAACGGGTTGCTCGAGCGTTACCTCGAATACCAGTGTTTTAACCGTGACCGATGTATCGGTAGATGCAGGTTCGAACCAAACGATATGCGATGGGGATTCGGTAACCTTAACGGCAACACCTTCAAATGGCACCCCCGGATATACCTATTTGTGGAATACCGGCCAGACGACCCAGAACATTAGCTTTACGCCTATAGGCAACCCGAATGCCGATACAAGTATCGACTATACTGTTACCGTCACCGATACGAATGGGTGCGAGGATACCGATACAGTGCGGGTCACTATAGAATCGGCACCTACCGCCACAGTCAATACCGACCCTGCAAGTTGCGGTCTGGGAAATGGAAGGATAAGCTTCAACTTTCCAAACCATCCTAATAGAACGGGTATCGAATTTAGTCTAGACAACCAAACAACTTATGAGTCCAGTGTGGCCGACAATAGTGGTTCGGTAACTTATACCGGACTTCCGGCCGGATCCTACCATCTCTGGGTACGGTGGGGAAACAATGAATGTCCGGTTGATCTGGGCAATCATACGATTTCCGATATTCCCGAAGTATCCATAGGCACGCAACCTGGCGACCAAACGGTATTCGTGAGCGACGATACCACTTTTTCCGTAACGGCAAATAATGCTGATACCTATCAGTGGCAAGTAAGCATGAACGGCGGTATAAGTTTTACCGATATTGTAGATGGTCCGGAGTATTCGGGAACACAGACCACAACCCTTACGGTCAATGGGGTTCCACAATCCTATAGCGGATATCTTTACCATGTACAAGCGTCAAATTCCTCTACTTCCTGTACCCCACTGACCTCCACCGACGCATTATTGACCGTTAAGGTGAAGATGGTGATTACTAATAGACGGATTACCCATAGAGTAAAAAATAACTGAGGTATTATCTCATGACCTTCCTGCGCCTCATCCGATTTTTCGTACAGATTATCTTTCAAACATGCTGATTTCAGGGTGCTTATCGATAAACGAAAATCAGTAAGACTTCATTTTTTCATAGATATACCATAGGAATTGCCCGTTACACAACATTTATTTTTAATGTGGTCACACTAAGGGTAATTTTATAATGTGCAATTGTACCGTTCCCCCTATAACGAATTTGCACGACCCAAAGCATGAGTAACTTAACCGAACCCAACCTAGGTCTCTATACTGACGGCCGAATGATTTTAGGGATGTTATGGCATCCCCTTCACCAAGGCAACAAGTGCCGCTATCTGGCACGCTTTCCGGAAAAGTATTCAGCTTGAACAGACTTGAAAATTGAACATTACGTATTCGGAACATTTTTCTGAATATGGGCAACACCAACACGTTTGAACAATACGATTTTAAGCAAAGTAACGGCCATGAAGAATTTAATTGTAATCCTAGTTTTTTTGATTTCCGGACTCGCGATGGCGCAGACGACGGTCACCTTACAGGATCAGTGTAACTGTGAGGTCCTGAGTGGAACGGCGGTCACGATGGCGGGTATGATTACTCCCGTCGGTGCCGATATAGGGGATATCTACGTTAACACCAATACAGGTACTATCTATTTTTGGGATGGGGGATCTTGGGAGCTAACTTCTTTCGATGACCAGCAATTGCAGAATTTCAGTTTTGACGCGGGTACCCATCAATTGACCCTTGCTCTGGAAAACGGGGGAAGTATAGCGGTCGATCTCTCCGTTTTGAATAATGCGGGTACGGACGACCAGAACATAGAGGATCTCGGCCTTTCGGGCAATATTCTTACCGTGGGCATCGAGGACGGCACGTCACAGACCGTCGACCTGTCCGCCTTGGTGGGCACCGACAACCAGAACATCGAAAACCTCGCATTGGCAGGGAACATCCTGACGGTCGGTATCGAGGACGGTACATCACAAAACGTTGATCTATCGAGTTTGGTAGGTAGTGATGATCAAACGATAACTGCGTTCAGCTTGGACAACGCCACGAACGTATTGACGATTACCTTGGAGGGAGGTAACACACAGACGGTGGACCTTTCCGTTTTAAACAACATCGGTACGGACGACCAGAACATCAGCGGCTCCGGCCTTTCGGGTACCGACCTTACCATCGGTATCGAGAACGGCGCCAACGAGACGGTCGATCTTTCCAGTCTGGTGGGGACCGACGACCAGGCGCTTTCCCTGTCCGGCAACACGCTTACCCTGGAGGACGGCGGCACGGTCGATCTGGCGCCCTATCTCGACAACACCGATGACCAGGCGATCACCGATTTCAGCCTTGACGGCACGACGAACGTCCTTACGCTGACCCTGGAGGACGGGGGCACGCAGACCGTGGACCTCTCCGGTTTTGTATCGTCGGACGACCAGAACATCAGCGGCTCCGGCCTTTCGGGCACCGACCTGACCATTGGGATCGAGAACGGCGCCAACGAGACGATCGATCTTTCCAGTCTGGTGGGGACTGACGACCAGGCCATTTCCCTGTCCGGCAACACCCTGACCCTAGAGGACGGCGGCACGGTCGATCTGGCGCCCTATCTCGACAACACCGACGACCAGACGATCACCGATTTCAGCCTTGACGGCACGACGAACATCCTTACGCTGACCCTGGAGGACGGTGGCACGCAGAGCGTTGACCTGTCCGCTCTGGACAACTCCGGGACCGACGACCAGAACCTGGCCGGTGCCAGTTTGAACGCTAGCAACATCCTTCAGATCGATATCGAGGACGGTACGTCGGCCACTGTGGACCTGTCCGCATTGAACGACAGCGGTACCGACGACCAGGCGCTTTCCCTCTCCGGAAACACCCTGACCCTGGAGGACGGCGGCACGGTCGATCTGGCGCCCTATCTCGACAACACCGATGACCAGGCGATCACCGATTTCAGCCTTGACGGCACGACGAACATCCTTACGCTGACCCTGGAGGACGGGGGCACGCAGACCGTGGACCTTTCCGGGTTCGTCTCGACCGACGATCAGCAGCTGACCTTCGCGACCAACACCCTGACCCTCGAAGATGGCGGAACGGTGGATCTCTCCGGATATCTGGACAACACGGACGACCAGGCGCTTTCCCTCTCCGGAAACACCCTGACCCTGGAGGACGGGGGCACGGTCGATCTGGCGCCCTATCTCGACAATACCGACGACCAGGCCATTACCGATTTCAGCCTTGACGGCACGACGAACATCCTTACGTTGACCCTGGAGGACGGTGGCACCCAGACGGTGGACCTTTCCGGTTTTGTATCCTCGGATGACCAGCAGATAAGCCTGGCGGGCAACACCCTGACCTTGGAGGACGGCGGCACTGTCGACCTCAGCCCCTATTTGGACGATACGGATAATCAAACGGTTACGGATTTCAATCTGGGGGTCGGTGACATCCTTACCATCACCCTTGAGGATGGAAATACCAGAACGGTAGACCTTTCAAGCTTGAACGATAGCGGTACGGACGACCAGACCGCGGCCGAGGTAAATTATGATAACACCGCCTCGGGTATTACGGCATCCGAGGTACAGTCCGCCATAGACGAACTGGCCGCGGGCAGCACCGATGATCAGAACATCAGCGGTTCGGGCCTTTCGGGTACCGATCTGACTATCGGGATCGAGAACGGCACCAATGAGGTGGTCGACCTTTCCAGTTTGGCCAACACCGACGAACAGGATCTCAGCAGTGCGGTGGTAACCCCCAATGAAAGTGTGGAAATCCAGATCAACAACGGAAACAATACTACCATCGACATCAGGGATGCCGATTCGGACGTAACGAACGAGCTTACCTTAATTGGTTCGGGCGCACCGGTAGTAACCCCCAGCAATAGCGGTGTGACCTATGTAGATGAGGTAGCGGGACAACTATACGTCTATGACGGTACCGTATGGAATGCCGTGGGCGGAAATGCCAGTCCCGATCTCGATGGGGATCCAACGAACGAAAGAAATACGGCCTTTGCCGTTAACGCGGGTAATCTAGAAATCACCGATAGTGGCGGAACCTTGTCAGTTCCCTTGTCATCCATAGATACCGATGATCAGACCATAACGGCATTCAGTTTGGATAATGCCTCGAACATCTTGACCATTACGTTGGAGGATGGCAATACCCAAACGGTCGACCTGTCGAGTTTGGACGACACCGGTACAGACGACCAGAACCTGACCTTAAGCGGAACGGACCTTGGCATCGAGGGCGGGAATACGGTAGACCTTTCCGGATTCGTCTCAACTGATGACCAGCAAATAAGCCTTGCTGGAAATATCCTGACTTTGGAAGATGGGGGTACTGTAAACCTTTCTGGATACTTGGACAACACCGATGACCAAACCATCACGGATTTCAGCATCGACGATGCCACGGACATCCTTACCATCACCCTAGAGGATGGTAATACACGAACGGTGGACCTGTCGGCCCTGAACAATAGCGGGACGGACGACCAGAACCTGACGGGAGCTAGCCTGAACGGGAGCAACATCCTGCAGATCGATATCGAGGGCGGGACATCGACCACCGTGGATCTCTCAAGCCTTGATAACAGTGGTAGCGACGACCAGAACCTAACCTTGACCGGAAATACGCTTTCCATTGAGGACGGTAACAATGTGGACCTTGCCGGATATCTCGACAATACCGACACCCAGAACATCAGCGGATCGGGCCTTTCGGGTACCGACCTGACCATCGGCATCGAGAACGGCACCAACGAGACTATCGATCTTTCCAGTCTGGTGGGGACGGACGATCAGACGATTTCTTTGGCCGGCAACACCCTTACCCTGGAAGACGGGGGCACGGTAGATCTAAGCAGTTACCTTGACAATACGGACGACCAGACGGTCACGGACTTCAGCCTTGACGCGAGCAACGTCCTGACCATTACCCTGGAGGACGGGAATACGCGGACGGTGGACCTTTCCGCCTTGGACGATGCGGGCACGGACGATCAGGATATTAGCACGGATGGTACCGCAGGTAATATTACCATTGAGGACGGCAGCACCTTGAGTCTGAACGTTAACGATGCGGATTCGGTGGTGGGCAACGAGTACAATACTGCCGTTGGCACGAACGCCGGAAACCTTGAGGTTACGGATGGTGGGGGCACGTTGTCGACAAACCTTATAAGTGCGGATGCCAATAACGACCTATCCTCCGGTACGGATGGCGCGTTATACTTAAATGTTGCTTCCGTTACTATTTCAGAAACGATTACCGATCTTACGGATACTGGCGACGGTTTCGTAACATACGTCAATGAGAACGGAGCAACCCAAAAGGTTGCCAAGGCTGATATTACGGATAATGGAAATGGCACCTATACATTTACGAACAATGATGGCAGTGATGTAATCCTCGATACAAGGGCATCCAGCAATACCTATGACAATAGTGCCTCTAGCCTGGCTGCGACCAACGTACAGTCGGCCATTGACGAGTTATCGGCAGAAAGCACGGACGACCAGAACCTGACCTTAAGCGGAACGGACCTTAGCATTGAGAACGGAAATACCGTAGATCTTTCGGGTTTTGTATCCTCGGACGACCAGAACATCAGCGGATCCGGCCTTTCGGGCACAGACCTGACCATCGGGATCGAGAACGGCACCAACGAGACGATCGATCTTTCCAGTCTGGTGGGTACGGACGACCAGGCCATTTCTTTGGCCGGCAACACCCTGACCCTGGAGGACGGCGGAACCGTAGACCTTGCGCCCTACCTGGACAATACCGACGACCAGGCCATTACCGACTTCAGCCTTGACGGCACGACCAACATCCTTACGCTGTCCCTGGAGGACGGGGGTACCCAGACCGTGGACCTTTCCGGGTTCGTCTCGACCGACGACCAGAACCTGACCCTGACGGGCAACACCCTGGAGATCGAGGACGGCAACAACGTAGATTTGAGCGGATACCTGGACAATACAGATGACCAGAACATCGAGAACCTCGGCCTTTCGGGAAACATCCTGACCGTAGGTATAGAAAACGGTATTGCACAGAACGTCGACCTGTCCGCTTTGGTGGGCACAGATAACCAGAACATCGAGAACCTCGCATTAGCGGGAAACACCTTGACGGTAGGTATCGAGGACGGTACATCACAAAGTGTCGACCTATCGAGTTTGGTAGGTAGTGATGATCAAACGATAACTGCGTTCAGCTTGGATAATGCCACGAACGTATTGACGATTACTTTAGAGGGCGGCAATACACAGACAGTCGACCTGTCCATATTGAACAACACGGGTACCGACGACCAGAACATCAGCGGATCCGGCCTTTCGGGCACCGACCTGACCATCGGTATCGAGAACGGCACCAACGAGACGATCGACCTGTCCGCTTTGGTGGGTACGGACGACCAGGCGCTTTCCCTCTCCGGAAACACCCTGACCTTGGAGGACGGCGGAACCGTAGACCTTGCGCCCTACCTGGACAATACCGACGACCAGGCCATTACCGATTTCAGCCTTGACGGTACGACGAACATCCTTACGCTGACCCTGGAGGACGGGGGCACGCAGACGGTGGACCTTTCCGGTTTCGTCTCGACCGACGATCAGCAATTGACCTTGGCCGCGAACACCCTGACTCTGGAAGATGGCGGAACTGTTGACCTGAACAGATATTTGGACAATACCGACGACCAGAACATCGAGAATTGCCTGGTGGGAAACATCCAATGACCGTGGGAATCGAGGACAACATGGCCCAGACCGTTGACCTTTCCGCTCTGGACATCCGGGATGCCGATCGGACGTGACCAACGAGCTTGACTTTAATAGGCTCGGGCGCACCGGCAGTAACCCCTAGCAACAGTGGTGTGACCTATGTAGATGAGGTAGCGGGACAACTATCACGCTATATCGACGGTACCGGCATGGAACACCGTGGGCCGGAAATGCGACTCTCGATCTTGGATGGTGATCCTGGACGAACGAAAGCAAATACGGCCTTTGCCGTAAACACAGGAATACTTGGAAATTACCGGATAGCGGAGGAACGCTATCTGTTCCCTTAACGCATCCTTGGGTACGGACAATCAGACATTTGACGACTTGGCAGGAACACCTGACCTTGAGTATTGAAGATGGCAAACGCGGTAGACCTTTCCGGATTCTGTGTCAACACCGATAACCAAAATATCAGCAGCTCCGGCCTTTCGGGCACCGACACTTGACCATCGGGATCGAGAACGGCACCAACGAGACGATCGATCTTTCCAGTTTCTGGTGGGTACGGACGACCAGACGATTTCTTTGGTCGGCAACACCTTGACCCTGGAGGACGGCGGCACGGTCGATCTTGCGCCCTATCTTGACAATACCGATGACCAGGCGATCACCGATTTCAGCCTTGACGATACGACCAACATCCTTACGCTGACCCTGGAGGACGGGGGCACGCAGACGGTGGACCTTTCCGGGATTGTCATCCTCGGATGACCAGAACATCGAGAATCTCGGCCTGGCGGGAAACATTCTGACCGTCGGCATCGAGGACGGCACGGCCCAGACCGTTGACCTTTCCGCTCTGGACAACTCCGGGACCGACGACCAGCAGCTGACCTTGGCCACCAACACCCTGACCCTGGAGGACGGTGGCACGGTCGATCTTTCCGGTTATCTGGACAACACGGACGACCAGGCCATTTCTTTGGCCGGCAACACCCTGACCCTGGAGGACGGCGGCACGGTCGACCTTTCGCGCCCTATCTTGACAATACTGATGACCAGGCGATTACCGATTTCAGCCTTGACGGTACGACGAACATCCTTACGCTGACCCTGGAGGACGGGGGCACGCAGACGGTGGACCTTTCCGGGTTTGTTTCTTCCGATAATCAGAACATAGAGAACCTTGGCCTTGCAGGAAACATCCTGACCGTGGGCATTGAGGATGGCACGAGCCAGACGGTGGACCTGTCCTATTTGGATAATTCCGGTACGGACGACCAGGCGCTTTCCCTATCGGGCAACACCCTGACCCTGGAGGACGGCGGCACTGTCGACCTCAGCCCATATTTGGACGATACTGATAATCAAACGGTTACGGATTTCAATCTGGCGGTCGGTGACATCCTTACCATCACCCTGGAGGACGGAAATACCAGAACGGTGGATCTATCGAGCTTAAATAACAGCGGAACAGATGACCAGACCGCGGCCGAGGTAAACTATGACAATACCGTTTCGGGACTTGCGGCGGCCGAGGTACAGTCCGCCATAGACGAACTGGCCGCGGGCAGCACAGATGATCAGAACATCAGCGGTTCGGGCCTTTCGGGCACCGATCTGACCATCGGTATCGAGAACGGCACCAATGAAGTGGTCGACCTTTCCAGTTTGGTAGGTACCGATGACCAAGACCTTTCTACCGACGGTACGGCCGGAAATATTAGTATAGAAGATGGTAACAGCATTAGCCTTAACGTAAATGATGCGGATTCGGATCCCGGCAATGAATACAATACGGCAATTGGTACCACTACGGGAAATCTTGAAATTACCGATAATGGGGGCACCCTTTCCACCAGTCTCATAAGTTCCGATGCCAATAACGACCTAGCTGCCGGAACCGATGGGGCGCTTTACCTGAATGTGGCTTCGGTAACCATTTCGGAAACCATCACGAACCTGACGGATACCAATGATGGTTTTGTAACCTATACCAACGAAAGCGGGGCTGCCCAAAAAGTGGCCAAAGCCAATATTACGGACAATGGCAATGGCACATATACCTTTACGAACAATGATGGTTCCGATGTGCTTTTAGACACAAGGGCTTCAAGTAACCTGTACGACAACACAACATCCGGCCTAACGGCAACCGATACTCAAGCAGCGCTGGACGAATTATCGGCAGGCAGTACTGACGACCAAAACTTGACCCTGTCGGGTACCGATCTGAGCATCGAAGATGGCAATTCTGTCGATCTATCGGGCTTTGTCTCTTCCGACGACCAGGCGCTTTCCCTGTCCGGCAACACCCTGACCCTGGAGGACGGCGGCACCGTCGATCTTTCCAGCTACCTGGACAATACCGACGACCAGGCCATTACCGATTTCAGCCTTGATGGCACGACGAACATCCTTACCCTGACTCTGGAGGACGGTGGCACGCAGACCGTGGACCTTTCCGGGTTCGTCTCGACCGACGATCAGCAGTTGACCCTGGCCGCGAACACCCTGGCCCTGGAAGATGGCGGTACGGTTGACCTGATCGGGTATCTGGACAACACGGACGACCAGAACATCGAGAACCTCGGCCTGGCGGGAAACATTCTGACCGTGGGCATCGAGGGCGGCACGGCCCAGACCGTCGACCTGTCCGCTTTGGACAATTCCGGTACCGACGACCAGAATATCAGCGGCTCCGGCCTCTCCGGCACCGACCTGACCATCGGTATCGAGAACGGCACCAACGAAACAGTGGACCTTTCCAGCTTGGTGGGTACGGACGACCAAACGATTTCCCTGTCCGGCAACACGCTTACCCTGGAGGACGGTGGCACAGTCGATCTGTCGCCCTATCTCGACAACACCGACGACCAGGCGATCACCGATTTCAGCCTTGACGGCACGACGAACATCCTTACCCTGACCCTGGAGGACGGCGGCACGCAGACCGTGGACCTTTCCGGTTTCGTTTCCACCGACAACCAAAATATTAGTGGCTCCGGCCTCTCCGGCACCGACCTTACCATCGGTATCGAGAACGGGACCAGCGAAACAGTGGACCTTTCCAGCTTGGTGGGTACGGACGATCAACAATTGACCCTGGCCACCAACACCCTGACCCTCGAAGACGGCGGAACGGTGGATCTTTCCGGCTACCTTGACAATACCGACGCCCAGAACATCAGCGGCTCCGGCCTCTCGGGTACCGACCTTACCATCGGTATCGAGAACGGCACCAATGAAACGGTTGATTTATCGAGCTTGGTGGGGACGGACGACCAGGCGCTTTCCCTGTCCGGCAACACGCTTACCCTCGAGGACGGCGGCACCGTCGACCTTTCCGGCTACCTTGACAATACTGACGACCAGGCCATTACCGAATTCAGCCTGGACGGCACGACGAACATCCTTACGCTGACCCTAGAGGACGGGGGCACGCAGACGGTGGACCTTTCCGGGTTTGTATCCTCGGACGACCAGAACATCGAGAACCTTGGCCTGGCGGGAAACATTCTGACCGTGGGCATCGAGGGCGGCACGGCCCAGACCGTCGACCTGTCCGCTCTGGACAACTCCGGGACCGACGACCAGAATATCAGCGGCTCCGGCCTCTCCGGCACCGACCTGACCATCGGTATCGAGAACGGGACCAGCGAAACCGTGGACCTTTCCAGCTTGGTGGGTACGGACGACCAAGGGCTTTCCCTGTCCGGCAACACCCTGACCTTGGAGGATGGCGGCACCGTCGACCTTTCCGGGTTCGTCTCGACCGACGACCAGGCGCTTTCCCTCTCCGGAAACACCCTGACCCTGGAAGATGGCGGAACGGTCGATCTTTCCGGCTACCTGGACAACACCGACGACCAGAACATCGAGAACCTCGGGCTGGCGGGAAACATTCTGACCGTGGGCATCGAGGGCGGCACGGCCCAGACCGTTGACCTGTCCGCTCTGGACAACTCCGGGACCGACGACCAGAACCTGGCCGGTGCCAGTTTGAACGCTAGCAACATCCTTCAGATCGATATCGAGGACGGTACGTCGGCCACTGTGGACCTGTCCGCATTGAACGACAGCGGTACCGACGACCAGGCGCTTTCCCTCTCCGGAAACACCCTGACCCTGGAGGACGGCGGTACGGTCGATCTGGCGCCCTATCTCGACAACACCGATGATCAGGCAATCACCGATTTCAGCCTTGACGGCACGACGAACATCCTTACGCTGACCCTGGAGGACGGCGGCACGCAGACGGTGGACCTTTCCGGGTTTGTATCCTCGGACGACCAGAACATCGAGAACCTTGGCCTTGCGGGAAATATTTTGACCGTGGGCATCGAGGGCGGCACGGCCCAGACCGTCGACCTGTCCGCTTTGGACAACTCCGGTAGCGACGACCAGAATATCAGCGGCTCCGGCCTCTCCGGCACCGACCTGACCATCGGCATCGAGAACGGCACCAACGAAACGGTGGACCTTTCCAGCTTGGTGGGCACCGACAATCAACAATTGACCCTGGCCACCAACACCTTGGCCCTCGAAGATGGCGGTACGGTCGACCTTTCCGGCTATCTGGACAACACCGACGACCAGGCGCTTTCCCTCTCCGGAAACACCCTGGCCTTGGAGGACGGGGGTACCGTCGACCTGATCGGATACTTGGACAACACCGACGACCAGAACATCGAGAACCTTGGCCTTGCGGGAAACATTCTGACCGTGGGCATCGAGGGCGGCACGGCCCAGACCGTCGACCTGTCCGCCCTGGACAACTCCGGTAGCGACGACCAGAACATCAGCGGCTCCGGCCTCTCCGGCACCGACCTTACCATCGGTATCGAGAACGGGACCAGCGAAACAGTGGACCTTTCCAGCTTGGTGGGTACGGACGACCAGGCGATTTCCCTGGCCGGCAACACCCTGGCCCTCGAAGACGGCGGCACGGTCGACCTTTCCGGCTACCTGGACAACACGGACGACCAGAACATCGAGAATCTCGGCCTGGCCGGAACGACCTCTGACGGTGGGCATCGAGAACGGCACCGCACAAACGGTCGACTTGGCTTCCTTGGATACCGATACCGACGAACAGGACCTGACCGGGGCGAGCCTGACCGGCAACACGCTGCAGATAGATATCGAGAACGGATCTTCCGCTACGGTCGACCTGTCCGCATTGAACGACAGCGGTACCGACGACCAAAAAATAGATACTTTTACGCTTACCGGAACCACCTTAAACCTATCGGTGGAAGATGACGGCGAGGCTCCAAAAACCGTAAACCTAAACAGTTTTGCTACCGACACCGAACTCGCGGCCTCCGATGCGGCCGATCTGGACAAGGTTATTGGTAATGAGGTTACGAACGCGACCAACACCACCTTGACCCGTTCGGGATCCGGAACCGCTGGAAGTCCGTATACGCTTGGTGTATCCAATGGTGGAATAGGAACGACCCAACTGGCCACGAATGCGGTAACCAATTCCAAAATTGCGAACAATGCGATAACCACTACAAAGATCTTGTCCGGGGGCAACAATAAAATATTGACCACGGGGCCCACCGGGACGGTAATTTGGCAGGATATCCCTACCATTAGCGACGATCAAACGGCCTCTGAGGTAGATTCAAATGTTCCGGTAGACGTAGATGGTGACGGAACGACCGAAACAACGGTTGAGGATGTTATTCAGGATATCGCCCCGATCACCTCAAAAGCGGCCCGCATTTTCTATCCACCGTCCATTGCCGTCGACGCTTCGACAACGGGCACCTTAAGAACCCTTAACCTATACACGCAATACACGGCCCAGTTCGCGACACCCGCCGTGGCCAGTGCGGGAGCGCCTGCCGCCATCCCGACCTATGCCGCCGGTGACCTGTACTATTACGTCACCTACTACGATACCAGTGTTTTCGATAATGTAAGCGTCGATGCCAGCGGCGTGATGACTTACGACGTGATCGCCCAACCTGCGGATTACAACTCTTTGATCAATGTGGTGTTTGTAGTCAAGTAAACCAAAAACGATTCCAAAAAGATTTGAAATCCATCCCCTCATATAAGACGATTCTACTCAGTACGGTTTTTACGGTACTGGGAATGGCCGTATCCAACGCCCAGTTTTTGCTACAGGCACCCAACACCGGAGACGAGACCAATTATCGCTGGTACGAGGCCTCGGACAACACTACGGTCTTGGGCACGGATTCCTTTCTGGAGGTTACCGACCGCGGGGTGTATTTTGCCACCTATAACGGTACTTTATGCGGACATAATGCCACGGGTTATTTTATTGTCACCCATTGCGGTGCACCGGACAATGAGGTGACTTTGGATATTTCGGCCAATCCCGTCCCACCGGGGGCGACCTTAAGTTGGAGTCCCGCTGTAACGGGAGATCAGGGCAGGCCTACGGTAACGGCGACAACATCGGTGGTACGATATACAGCTACCATAAACAAGGCCGGCAATTCCAAAAGCCTTCCGAATTTTACGGTGGTCTGCTTGGATCAGGCCGCTACCCTGGTCGATGATCTGGCAAGCGTTGATGAAGACGGATCGGTGATTGTGGATATCTATGCCAACGATTCCGATCTGCCCGCAGCGGGTTCCCTGACCATCTCGGATGCACCCGACGACGGCACGGTCAATATCGACAACAAGGGTACGCCCAACGATCCGACCGACGATGTCTTGACCTACCTTCCTAATCCCGATTATAATGGTCCCGATGCTTTCGACTATACGATTTGCAATGCATCCGGTGATTGCAGTACGGCAATGGTTGCCATCGATGTGATTCCGATTCTCGATGCCGTTGACGATGCCATGGCGACCCCAATAAATACACAGATGGATATGGAGGTGCTGGCCAATGACAATGACTTGCCATCCGTAGGAACAATGACCAACACCAACCCATCCAACGGAACGGCGACTATCAAAGACGGTGGTACGCCCAATGATCCTTCCGACGATATAATAGGCTATATGCCCGATCCGGACTTTTTGGGCACCGATACCTTTACCTATACTCTCTGCGATACTTCCGGCCATTGTAGTACGGCAAACGTTACCGTAATCGTGAATCCTGATGGTGCCGATCTTGATAGCGATGACGATGGTATCGTGGATAGTTTTGAAGATCTGAACCTGGATGCCGATAACGACCCGTCTACCGATCCCACAGATACGGATAGCGATGGTATTGCCGATTATCTGGATATCGACAGTGATAACGACGGTATTCCCGATAATATAGAAGCGCAATCCACTACAGGCTATATCGCGCCCAGCGGAACGGATACCAACGGCAATGGCCTTGACGATGCCTACGAAAAGAACGGTTTAACGGGAATTATCCCCGAGGATACCGATGGTGACAATCTACCGGATTATGTAGACGAGGACAGTGACAATGACACCATACCCGATAATATCGAAGGACACGATTACGATCATAATGGGATAGCGGACGTATCGCTGATAGGTTCCGACAAGGATAATGACGGATTGGACGATGGCTACGAAGGAAGTGCTACGATAGATCTCGACGTAAACGACGAAATGGATGATCCATATAATGATTTGCCCGATACCGATGGGGATGGGATATCCGATTATAGGGACGATGATGATGACGGCGATGGTATTGCATCGAAAGAAGAAAAGGGGAACAACGACAGCGATGGCAACGGAACCCCCGATTATCTGGAGCCGAACGCCATGGAAGAGCAGATCGAGGTTTTCAATGTAATAACCCCCAATGGCGACGGTGTACACGATGTGCTGGCCATCAAAGGGCTGGAAAATTATCCTGACAACTCCATCAATATTTATAACCGATGGGGCGTACTGGTCTATGCTACACAGGCCTATAATACGCAGGGCAATATATTCAAAGGCACTTCGGAAGGAAGGGCTACCGTTGATACCGACCACAAACTGCCCGTAGGCACCTATTTCTATATTTTGGATTATAATAATAACCAGGGCGAGACCAAGACATTATCAGGTTACATATATATTAACCGATAACACAAAAAGGGATGTTCCCCATCATAAAAAACGCTATAATCTACTTATTTGGATTGCGGAACTCAACCAGTTCGCCTCTGTTACCATTCTGGGCGCGAATGTGCACAACAGGCTGTTCCCCAACGACGGTGGGCAATTTATTGTGGCACCCATCCGGTGAGATTTTATATCGACGAAGGACCGCCTGGAATCGCTTGTTTCTTTTAAAATAGAAATGGAATATACTATTCTAGGAATCAAATCGTTAGCATATTAAGATTTTTGATAGTTAATTGAAAGAAGGTTTCATTGACAGTACAACATACCCCCAATCTCCTTAAACTTTTTTATGCCTTACATCCGCATATCTTGTAAAATCAGTATTTGTAGCATCTTCTTGATGCTCTCGAGCTACCTCGTTAAGGCCCAGCAAGATGCGCAATACACACAGTATATGTACAATATGCCGAGCATCAATCCAAGCTATGCCGGATCTAAGGAAAGTTTGAGTATTACGGCCCTTTACCGGTCACAATGGGCGGGACTTGAAGGCGCGCCGAAGACCCAGACTATCAACCTACATTCGCCGATCGGCTACAGGGGCGTAGGACTCGGCTTCGGAATTCTCAACGAACAGATCGGTCCTACAACGGAAACCTATTTCGATTTGGATTTTTCATATACCATTTTTACCTCCAAGGAAGGTCGACTGAGTTTCGGCTTAAAGGGCAGCGTGCATCTTTTGGATATCCAGTACTCCAAATTGAACCAGGATTATGCCAATCCCAATGGGCCGGATCTTCTTTTGCAGCAGGATATTGAAAATCGGCTTTCCCCCAACATAGGTGCCGGGGTATATTACCGTACGGAGAAGTTCTATGCCGGCATTTCCGTGCCCCGAATCTTGGAGACCACCCATTTTACCTCCTCCAATATATCAACCGCTAAAGAGAGGATGAACCTATATCTGACAACGGGATACGTTTTGGATATGAACGAAGACCTGAAATTCAAGCCTGCGCTGTTGACCAAGGTGGTCGGAGGCGCCCCGTTACAGGTGGATATCTCAGCGAATTTTATGCTTTACGAAAAATTCATTCTAGGCGCCGCCTATCGCTGGAGTGCCGCTGTGAGCGGTATGTTCGGTTTTTATCTGGATGATGGTTTCCTGCTCGGCCTTGCTTATGATAGGGAAACAACCGATTTGGGAGGTACCCAGTTTAATTCAGGTTCTTTCGAAGTGTTGATGCGCTACGATTTCAATAAGGGACGAAACAAACAGATACGCTCGCCGCGGTTTTTTTAGGGTAAAAATGCATTTCCAGTATTCTTGCGCATTGCTCCATACAATAACTTCACCCCCAACAACTTCTCAACTATTTTTATGGATTACTTAACCCTAAAACTGGGCAAACCCCTTATTTTTGTAGTATGAAGGAAGAAGAAGTGATTCTTGTCGATTCGGAAGACCGGGAAATAGGAACGATACCCAAAATGGAAGCCCATGAAAAAGCCTTGCTCCACCGGGCTTTTTCGGTGTTCGTCATGAACAATAAGGGCGAGACCATGATGCAACGGCGCGCAGCGGACAAATACCACTCGCCCCTATTATGGACGAACACCTGTTGCAGCCACCAACGTGTCGGGGAATCGAATAGGGAAGCTGGAAAAAGAAGGCTGCAAGAAGAAATGGGCTTTGTTACCGAATTGGATGAACTTTTTTCGTTTATTTATAAGGCTCCTTTCGACAATGGACTGACCGAACACGAGTTCGACCACGTTATGATAGGAAGCTACGATGGCGAACCGAATATCAACTCCGCTGAGGTGGCGGACTGGAAATGGATGAAACCGGAAAACATCAAAGCCGACATCGAAGCGCATCCGGAGAGGTATACGGCCTGGTTCAAAATCATCTTTGAAAAATTCTATGATTATATCCATACCCATCAAAACATTCGATAGCGATGAAAGTAAAAGTCAGTAGAAAGGCCCATTTCAATGCTGCGCATCGCCTCTACCGCAAAGATTGGAGCGATGAAAAGAACGATTCTGTTTTCGGTAAATGTAACAATCCCAATTTTCACGGTCACAACTACGAAGTTATCGTAAGCGTGTACGGCGAGATTGACCCCGAAACCGGCTTCGTTATGGATATGAAGTTGCTAAAGGATCTGATACGGGAAGAAGTGGAGGATGCCCTTGACCATAAAAACTTGAATCTAGAAGTCCCGGAATTCAAGCACCTAAACCCGACGGCCGAGAATATTTCGGTGGTCATCTGGAATAAGCTCCGGCCGCACATCGAGAAAAAACATGAACTTGAAGTCCGCCTTTATGAAACACCGCGAAATTTTGTCACCTATAACCCATAACTCAGAACATGTACCCATTAAAATTCCATCCTATCCTAAAAGAACGCCTCTGGGGCGGCAAGAAACTGAAAGAAGTCCTGCATAAATCGATCGAGAGCGAAACTACGGGTGAAAGCTGGGAACTATCAGGTGTCGAAGGCGATATTTCGGTTGTTTCGGACGGGGAACTGTCTGGCACTTCGCTGCAACAATTGATAGAAGACGGTGCCGAAGAATTATTGGGCAAAAGCGTGGTGGATCGATTTGGAAAGAAATTTCCTATCCTCATCAAGTTTATCGATGCCAAAAAAGACCTCTCCATTCAATTGCATCCCAACGATGAACTGGCGAAAAAACGGCATAATTCATCCGGAAAAACGGAGATGTGGTATGTGATGGATGCGGAGAAAGAGGCTAGTCTTATCGTGGGTTTTAACCGTGATGTATCCCAAGAGGAATATATCAAAAGCTTAAAAAATGACACCCTTACGGATCTTTTGAACTACGAAAAAGTAAAAAAAGGCGATGCCTTTTTTATTGACACGGGAAAGGTGCACGCCATCGGTGCCGGAGTACTTTTGGCCGAGATACAGCAGACATCGGATATTACTTACCGTATCTTCGATTTCAATCGGAGGGATAAAAACGGAAACCTACGTGAGCTGCATACCGATCTGGCCTTGGAGGCCATAGATTATAAAAAGAGAGAAGATTTTAAGCTGGATTATAGTTCTGATAAGAATGCCCTCAATTTGATGGTGGATTGTGCTTATTTTAAGACGGACTATTTACCGCTGACCGAAAATTGGGAACAAGATCTTTCCGAAAGGGATTCCTTTACCATTTTGATGTGCGTAGGCGGATCGGCGAACATTGCCAACGAAAGGGGTAGGGTAGATATCAAAAAGGGAGAGACGGTCTTGGTACCGGCGGTAACAAAATCGCTATCCATTAAAACCAACAATGCAGAACTATTGGAAGTGACAATAGGATAAAAAAACCTACTTTTGCAAAAAAATAATCAACATGGCAAGTATTAGAAATTTAAAAAAGGATATTAATAACGTCTTGGGCGATATCATCGAAGCGGTCTATATTACGGATGCCGCTAACAATAAGCAGGATTCCAAAGAGGGGACAGCGCTCATCGACGAGGCCATCGCCACTTTTGACGAGCTGATCGCCGAAGTGAACAAACGGGACGTGGACAATAAGAAAAAACATTTTAAAAAAATCCGGCAAGAACTTGAAATGAAAGCCGAAGGACTTGCGGAAAAGGTGAACCAGTTGGGCTAACCTTGAAAGGCTATATACAAGAAAGGTTCGATTAACGTCCTAAAAGAAAAAAATCCCGCTAAAAGAGGGATTTTTTTTTGCTATAGTTTAAAATACTTCATCCTAAACGACCGGTCTGTCAGGTTATCACACCGGCAGACCTTTTTGCCGGAATTATGAACAGATTGTATTCCGGTCATTTGTCCGCTTTGGCCTCCTCTAAATAAACTCCCAATTCCCTACCATACTTCGATTCCGCAACTTCGGGAGTCAGGGAATGGTAGATGGAATCCAAATAAATGACATTGGCATCCGATACCTCATTAAGCGCGATATATGGGGCGATGTACGAATCTTTATTACTTAATGCAAAATTTAAGGCAAAGGCATATCCACGCTGTACATTTTTATTGCTCAGACGTTGCATGGAATCTATTTGCATCGAGTCTAATACGGCTTGTTTATTGGCGGCGGTTTGCATCAGTTCCAGATTTTTGGAGTTGAAACGGGACATGATCTTTCGATACTCCTCCAATTTTTTTTGGGCGTTCGAGCCTTTGATTTCGGCATGGGTGTCAAAGGTGTTCCAAGCGGTATTGACAGTGATGATGCCCGGTTCGGCAAAGAACGTAATTCGGTCGTTGATGTCGTTCGCATCTTTCTTCTTGAGGTATAGATAAAATATTTCGGGACTTTCCAGTTCGGTGGTAAAGCTGAAGTTGCCATCGCCGTCAACTTGCAAAGAATCTACGGTAACCAAGGTAGAATCGGGAATATGTTGTAGGTAGAGGGTTCCCTTTTTTAAGCCTTTTACCTTTCCGGTCACCGTCATGGTGTTTTCGGAGGTGCCGCCTCCACAGGAAGCAATTATTAAAAGGCCAAGGAAAAATAGCAGCGTTTTTTTCATGGGAATTTTTAGCTGGGGTTAGAAAGCACAAATATCACGATTTTTTGGAAGCTTCAAACCCTGTTCGCATTTAAAAATTCTGTATGTTGACGAAGCGAACGCAAAGGTTCAGGCTACGCCGCAAAGCCGATTTCATCGAAAATTCCGCCTTAAAATGCTTGGATTTCCAATATTTCCTTAATTTTGGGGAAAATTCCTACTTATGAACAATTACATAACCCTTTTCTGCTTTTTTGCTATATGTTTTGTTTTGGCCTGTCTTGTGGTGTTATTTCTCTCTGAAGACAAGGGTTAGTTTCGGATTACATTTTAGTGGTGATTTCCATAAGGATGGCACAAAGATAGGCGCCTCCGGTACCGATGACATAACCGAATACAGCCAATAATATTCCCACGGACGTTAAGGATGGATGAAATTCCGCTGCCACTACCGGTGCTGATGCGGCTCCTCCGATATTGGCCTGGCTTCCAACGGCCAAAAAGAAAAAGGGGGCCTTTATCAATTTGGCCACCAATATTAATAGTCCCGCATGAATAGAAATCCATACCAAACCAATGGCTATCAAACCTGGATTTTCCAATACCTTTCCCAAATCCATTTGCATTCCTATTGTCGCCACCAAAATATAGATGAACATGCCACCAATCTTGCTGGCGCCCGCACCTTCATAGCTTTTCGCCTTGGTGAACGACAGTCCGATTCCCATGGCCGTGGCAAAGACGACCATCCACAGAAAATCGGAGCCTAGCGACGAGAATATCTTGGATTTGTCACGTACAACCTCGAAATTTTCTTTTAATAAATCTGCGAAGTTCGCCCCTAAAAAATGGGATGCGCCGACCGCGGTAAAAGCGAGGGCCAGCATGATGATATAATCATTTAGGGTGGGTACCCGGGTTATTTTGGATGTATAGGCGGCAACTTTTTGCTTTAAGGTCTCAATAGAGCGCGTGTCGGCCCGCAACCATTTATCGATTTTTTCAGTTCTGCCGATTCCGAGCAGGATGATGGCCAGCCATATGTTGGCAATTACTATATCGATAAGGACCATACCCCCAAACTTATCGGGATTGTATTTGAATATCTCGAACATGGCTGCTTGATTGGCCCCCCCTCCGATCCAGCTCCCGGCAATGGTCGATAGGCCCCGCCATGTGGCATCAAAACCACTGCCACCAACGGTTTCGGGCGAGAATATGGAAATAAGGAGTATGGCCAACGGACCACCGATAATAATACCGACCGTACCTGTAAAAAACATGATTAAAGCTTTAGAGCCCAGATTGGAGATGGCTTTCAAATCGACACTTAATGTCATTAGTACCAAAGCCGCCGGCAGCAGATAACGGCTTGCCATAAAATAGAGGTTGGAGGTTTCGTCGGAAATAATGCCGGTACTGGTTAGAATGCCCGGCAACAAATAACACATCAATAGCGTTGGAACTACCTTATAAAACTTTTTCCAAAATCCGGTTTTGAGGGATGAAGTGAAGAACACGAATCCCAAGCAGAGGGCCAAAAGCCCGAATACTACGGTGTCGTCGGAGATAAGGGGTTGATTCATATATCGGTTAGGAGTTTGGAGTTAATAAAATGCGCCACCCCATCCTGGTAATGGGGCAAGGTGACACTGTTCGCAATTGCTTTGACGGCTGATCTTGCATTACCTACGGCAACGCCGTAACCACAGTTTTCCAGCATCTCTATATCATTGTAATTATCACCGAACGCGATGACATCCGATAATGATTCATCTTCTTTAAGGAGCAGTTTGATAGCGGTCAATTTGGAGACGGATTTTGGGGCGATCTCGATAAGGGTGTCGTTGGAGCGGTACAGGTGCAGGTCTTCCCCGAAACGCTTGTTCAACTGTGGAAAAATGGCATCCGAAGTTAGTTTTGTTCCCATCAGCATGACTTTATGGGCGCCTACGTTGCGGTTATTCCAATCGGCCAATGTTTTTTCGGTGTCCCTAAAATGCGGCGTCGCCTGGGTATAGCGGATTTCCTTGCGAACCCGCTCGGTATTCTCCTCCACGTACCATTCCGTTTTAAAGTAGAGACCGAGTTTGATATCCTTTTGCTCCGCCATTTCATAAATTTCAGTAAGAAATGTAAGGGGTATTTCCGAGGATACCATTTCGTCGGTACCGTCTAGTACATAGGCCCCGTTATAGCAGACCAACGGCTCATGCTCGATGCCCAAGCGGCGTTGTAAATAGGTCATGGACTGCGGCATCCGGGCCGACACCAGAATGATACGGGTGCTATCCTTTATACGTGCCACCTCGGTAATCGTAAAATTTGACACATCGCTTTTAGTGGTGAGCAAAGTGCCGTCGAGATCGGCGCAAAGTATTTTATAGTTCATTTCGATTTCAAGTTTAACCAACACGATAATTTCAGGTTGGTCTTGATTTCTGGGAGCTGTTCGGCAAAAAATATATTCGAACGAGAGTATGGCTGGAAGTCCTTTTGAACCGACCGCCCCAACCCTATCCCTCCGATTTCTTCCTCCGAAACTCCCGCTTTTTCTTTTTGTCCGGGTTTTTAAACAGTCGCTTGAAGAAACCGTCGCGTTTTACTGGCTCGCAATCCAGTAACCCAACGACCTCGGAATCGGGACTTTTAAAGTGGGCTTTGGTGATGGTATCGTACGATGGGTGCCGGTTCAGTTCTTGCATAAACTTGGCAAATAGGGGCAGGGCGGCATTGGCTCCTTGGCCTAAGGCCGTACTTTTGAATCCGATTTCGTGGTGGTCGAGACCTACCCAGCTGATATGCAACATTTTAGGGGTCAGGGCCACGAACCAAGCATCTTTATTTTTCTGGGTAGTACCAGTTTTGCCGGCGATATCGTTTTTTAGGTTGTAAGTGGTTCGCAGCCGTGAGGCTGTGCCCTTATTGACTGTCGCTTTCATCATTTCGATCATAATTTGGCGAGTTTTTTCCGAAAAGGCGGACTTTTTGGCGCGTTTCGGTTTAAATTGGGTCAAAAGGGAGTCTTTTTTGTCTGTAATCCGATTGATGAGATAGGGTAGCACCGCTTTGCCATCATTGAGATAGGTGGCGTAGACTCCGGCCATTTCGTTCAAATAGAGCTCGCCCGTGCCCAAGGCGATAGATGGTTGTTCCGGAAGTTTCGTAAAAACACCCATGTTTTTCGCCATGGTGAGTACATTCGTGAGTCCCGTTTTCTCCAAGACTTTTACGGTGACCGTATTTACAGAATTGCTGAGGGCCTGTTCCATGGAGTAGTTGAGGTAGGCTTCGTCTTCATTACCGGAATTGCTGGGCGACCAGCCTTTGAGATTTTCGTATTCCACCTCTTGGGCCGAAAAATACGTACAGGGCGCGATGCCGGTTTCCAAGGCGGCGGTATATACGATGGGTTTGAAAGTCGATCCGACCTGCCGTTTGCTCTGGGCCACATGGTCGTATTTAAAGTGTTCGAAATCCACCCCACCAATCCATGTTTTGACGGCTCCGGTGTGGGGATCGATGGTCAAAGATCCTGTATTTAGGAATTTCATGTAGTGAACGATACTATCATAAGAACTGGACTCGACCGTTTTTTTACCCTCCCAATCGGTAAGTTGCATCGTTTTTTTGGTTTTCAGCGAATCCATAATTTGGGCATCATCCAGATTCTGAGCCTTTAGTCTTTTATAGATTTCAGAGGCGTGCACCACTTTTTGAATCAACTTTTTATCGGTTAGCCAAGGCGCATCTTTGCCGTAACTCTTCTCAAACTGCTGTTGCAGGTCGGCCATATGCTCCTTCATCGCCGCTTCTGCCCAATATTGCATATTATAATCGAGGGTGGTATAGATTTTAAGTCCGTCAGTGTAGATATTATACTCGTTGCCCTCCTCGCTCTGTTCCCGGCTCCATTTTTGCATTTTTTTTCGGACTTCTTCCCGGAAATAGGGCGCCAATCCGTCATTGTTGTCGAATTCCCGATATTCCAGCTCGATAGGAATATTGATCAGACTATCTTTTTTTTCTTCCGATATCAGGTCATTTTTTGCCATGGCCAGCAGTACCAAATTTCTGCGGGCAAGACTTTTTTCCGGGAATATCCGTGGATTATACCCATAGGTCGCCTTGAGCATACCGACCAAAGTTGCAGCTTCTTCGACGGTGAGATCCTGGGCGCGTTTGTTAAAGAATTTGAGGGAGGCGCTTTCGATGCCGAACGTATTGTCTCCAAAGGAAACCGTGTTCAAGTAGTGGGTGAGAATTTCATTTTTGGAAAAGATATCCTCCAACCGAGAGGCGATAATCATTTCTTTCACCTTATCTACCACAATGTTCGATACGTTTCTATGCCTTCTCGGGTACAGGTTTTTGGCCAGTTGCTGGGTCAGGGTACTTCCACCTCCGGCGGATTGGTCCTGCATAAGCAGCGTTTTGACCGCCACTCGACCCAAACTGGGATAGTCGATTCCAGAATGCTCGTAAAAACGCTCGTCTTCAATGGCGACTAACGCATCCAACAATTGTTGGGGAATACTTTCAAAAGGAATGGGCTGCCGGTCGTACAGATAAAACTTCCCGATCAGCACGCTATCGGCCGAGTACACTTCGGAGGCCCGCTGGTACTGAAAATCGGAAAGTTCTTCCTTATCGGGAATTTTACCCCAAATGCCCCAATACACGCTGAGGTAAAAAAGGAGGATAATTGCCATTGCGGCAGCGATGGCCAGAATAGCGTATCTCAGGAATGGGGATTTTACACGTTTTAAGAGCAATGTGTCATGGTTTAGAATGGCTTATGAGCGCACGAGGTGTTATAAAAATAGTACCGGTACGTATCATCATGCCTATCTTTTGGCGAGATAGGTCTTACCGTCCATCGTTTATGTCAGTTTTTCAACGGCTGCAATATCCGATTAAAAATGAAAATGGGCACAAGGCTCGACCATGAACTCATTTAGATTTTTTTCTTTCACCTGCCAGTTTTCCATTCTGCACCCAAATTTCGCCATTTTTTACCATCTTAGTTCTGCCATGTTGTTAAAATAAAGACTTTATCTCACCAAAGCGAATATTAATGCCGACAGGCTGGTTCGATTCCCAACAAAAAGTCTAAATGAGTGCAATAGATATAACTTAGTTGAACTATTTTTGGACAAAATCTTCTGGCATGGCAAAGTACACTTTTCTAATATTCCTCATATCCCATTTATCTTTTGCCAACAGTCCCCTGTGGTCAAAAACGGGACATAGGGTCGTCGGGGAAGTGGCTCAGGAGAACCTCACTAAAAAAGCGGCCAAAGCTATCGACCAGTTACTTGAGGGCCAAAGTCTGGCCGATGCTTCTACCTTTGGCGATGATATCAAGGCAGACAGTGTGTATCGCAAGTTCAGCGCCTGGCACTATGTCAACTATCCGTCGGACAAGGTATATGGAGACGAGCCGCCAAGTAAGGAAGGGGATCTGATCGTCGGTATCGAGAAATGTATTGAAATCATTAAGAACGAAAATAGCAGTAAAAAAGACAAGGCTTTTTACCTGAAAATGCTGGTACACCTAATAGGTGACCTTCACCAGCCCATGCATGTCGGCCGGATAGATGATAAGGGAGGCAACGACATTCAGGTAAAATGGTTCAACAGGGGCAGTAACCTGCACCGGGTCTGGGATTCGAACATGATCGATGATTTTGGGATGAGCTATACAGAACTGGCGACCAATTTACCGTATTTATCCAAGATTCAAAAAAAAGCCCTACAAAACGGGGATATCTACGACTGGGTCGAAGAGTCGCAAGACTTGGCCACTGAAATCTACGGTTCCGTAGAAATGGGGGAGAAACTGTATTACCGCTATAGCTATGTGTGGTTCGATACTGTAGAGATGCAACTGGAGAAAGGCGGGCTGCGGTTGGCGAAGGTGTTGAACGGATTGTTCTGATACCTACCGCCCAGTCCTTATTTCCCGAAATATTCTTATGCCCCGGGCTCTTGAGCCGGTCGATAGGGTATTTCGAAAATAGCAACCGGACTACTATCCTTTAATCCCTTAAAACGGAATTTTGTCGAATAATAAAAATAAGACAGGAAAATCGGGGTTATATGATAGAAGTCCGTTATGAGGATATTGGCCGTTACCCATCGGCTAAAGACAGTAACCGGCTTCCTGAATTCGAGACGAGTTCAAAAACCAGGGTCCCATTAAGAAAATCGGCTTTTAGGAAGCCGATTTTTTTTGTTCGATAATAGCGAAAATTTGACCCTGTGGGTTCCCCCATCCCCTGTGGTCACTACACAATTACCCGAAACGTCAAATTAATCCTTTCGCCGATAGTTTTGGCCGTTTTGGGAATTTGGTGCAGCCAATGATGCTGGGTAGGGCCTTGCATCAAGAGCAGGCTTCCGTGCTCTAAAAGGATTTTCTGTTTCAGGCTTTTGTGCTGGCGGTGCTTGAGGTGAAAATAGCGTTCTTGCCCAAGTGTTACCGATGCTATCGTCGGATTTTTTCCCAATTCCTTTTCATTGTCGGCATGCCAGCCGTTGCTGTCTTTTCCATGGCGATATAGATTCAGCAAACAGGTAGTGAAAATCACATCGGTCTTGGTCTCGATTTTCTTTTTGATTTCCCATAAAGCCTCCGTAAAGTCATGGGGGTACATGCTAATGTTGGAGTAGGAGTAAGGTTTTCCGTTGTTCCCGTATAATGCCGTCAACCGGGGTTGCGGATACACCTTTCCGAAGACCTTGATATCGTCTTGCTGCCAAGGAGTTTCATTCTTCAATACATCAAAATAACGATCCGCTTTCCCGGAAGCGAGAAAATCGGGATAGTACCGGATATCGCTATCGGGTAAATCCAGATCAATATCCCTCGAAATTAGATTACCCATTACTGCAAAACGGTTTTCAGCTGATTGCGATATTCCGACGGGTTCTGTCCGGTAAAGGCCTTGAACTGTTTGTTGAAATGCGAAAAATTGTTGAAACCACTTTCAAAACAGACCTCGGTAATGCTCAAGGGTTGTTCGGCCAGTAGTTTTGAGGCGTGTACCAGACGATATTCGTTGACGAACTGGGTGAAGGTCTTGTTCGTAATCTTTTTGAAATAGCGACAGAACGAAGGCACCGTCATACTGACCACATCGGCGATTTCACTTAAGGCAATATCTTCCTTAAAGTTGGTCTTTACATAATTGAAAACCGTATTGATGCGGTTGTTGTCCTTTACTTCCGTTTCCATGTGAAATCCCTCGGCATTCAAGATTTTAAACTCCTTCGAGTTTCCCAGTTCGTTCAAAATGTTCAGAATGGACAATAGGCGCTGAAAATCGGTCTGATATTCCAAAATCTCTATCTTCTCTCCGATCTTGCGTTTGGTCTTCCCCGAAAACGATAAACCGCCCTTGGCCATTTCGAAGAGAGACTGTGTTTTCTTCATTTCCGGGATATTGAAAAAATCCATCCCCAAAAAATCCTGCTTCATCTGAATGACCGTCTCACTATCGTTTCCCGTCAGTTTATCGGTAAAACCGCAGTGGGGAAGGTTGCTTCCTACCAGTATCAGGTCTCCCTGCGAATAATAGGATACGTGGCTGCCTATCTGCCGCTTGCCCGAACCGCCCTTGACGTAGACCAGTTCGATTTCGGGATGGTAGTGCCATAGGGTATTCTTATTGTTTTTATGCGCATCGAATTTCTGATACGTGTACGACTGCCCAAAACTGGGTTCTATGGCCTCGAAAGCGGGTTTATGATTCACTGTGGCGGACTTTTCCATAAGGCAAAGGTAGTAAAGGGAATACAGAAAATGTTTACATAATTACCTCAAATATGTTCTAAATTACCTTTATGAAATATTTAGGAGGTAATTCATGTTAAAATAGAACATAAATAGGAAAACCAGGCAGTAGTGAGGCGGGTATACCCAGGCTAAGTTTGTAACTGATTATTAATCCCTTCTGCCACTGTGCAGGACTAAAAAATGAATATTATGAAAAAAATAATTAGAACAGCAGCAATGGTAGCCCTTATGTTCGCAACGGCTACAGGTATGGCCCACGATGATAAATTGAGCTTGGAAACCAAAAAGGAATCAACAAGTCTGGTTTTTAAAATGGAGGCCAAAAAGGAAACCGCCCTCCGACTATTTGACTCGGATAACCGGGTCATCTATTCCGAGCAAGTTTCCAATATTTCCTATGCGAAACGCTTCAATCTCAAAAATCTGGCCGATGGATTATACTATTTCACCACGGAAGATGCCTTGAGAATAACCACCTACACTATTTCGGTGCAGGGCGATGTTGTGGAAATTCTCAGTAGAAAAGAAAAGAGCAAAGCCATTTTCAGGACTGTGAATCATGTGGTATACTTAAATCTTTTGAACCTCGATAAGAAGGACGTGAATATCGAAATTTATGATAGCAGCAATCGGAAGGTTTTTTCCGAAAAACGGGAAAACGAGATGATTGTTGGAAAAGTGATAAATTTCACCAAAGCCTACAAAGATCAATATACCATAGTAGTTAAAGATAGCAACAACACCTATTATGAAAGTATTGTAGTGAACTAGTTAATTCAGATAGTTAGTTAGATTGAGTTGGTTCAGGCCCTGAAGATTATAAAATCTTCGGGGTCTTTTTTGTATAAGGTATCTTCTGTTTTCCGAAAACGGCATCATTCCAAATACCACCACGCCCAATACATCAATCCAAATTGAAGGGGAATCCTCAAGAGCAATAGCCATCGGGGAATACCTGCGGATGCCTTTTTTCCGGAAAGCATATAGAAATGGACCAGAAGGAATAGGGCAAGCATTAAAATAATACCTGTTATGGAAAGGTCTTTTGTGGCCGGAACGCACAGCCCGACGCCCAGTACGATTTCCGCAATACCGCTGAGGGCCACTAATAATTTATGGTTTGGCAAGTACCGTGGCATGATCCGGAGATAGGCCTTGGGTTTGATAAAGTGCATCAGGCCGGCAACTACATACATGGCGGCCATAAGATAGAAGTGCCAGGGTAAGCTCACGTCTAGGTTCAAAATGAGTGCATGGGTTTACAGGTTTTTCGGTGCTCCGATCATCGGTGTTAAAGAGGTCAAATGTCTAAACAAAACCCCTCCTTAACTTTCCCCGTTTTAAGGCTTTCCATTTTTTAAGGGCCTACTGCAAGTGTTCCCTCCCGGCCGTCATCCATTTATTGATTTTTTCCTCGAGCAAGGCCAAAGGAACGCAGCCGGTTTCCAGGACTTGATTGTGGAATTCGCGGATGTCGAAACCCTCTCCGAGCTGCTTTTCAGCCTTGGCGCGTAGCTCCAGGATTTTTAGCTGGCCGATTTTATAGGATAGGGCCTGTCCCGGATTGGCCATATAGCGCTCGATTTCAGAGGTGATACCGGCTTCGGATTCCGCTTCGTTGTCCAGCGAATATTGAATGGCCTTTTCGCGGGACCATCCTTTAGCGTGCAGCCCCGTGTCCACTACCAAGCGCACGGCACGGTGCATTTCGGCGCCCAGCATCCCGAAATACTGGTACGGGTCTTCGTACAGGCCCAACTCCTTGCCCAAGGATTCGGTGTAGAGTGCCCAACCTTCTCCGTAGGCACTGTACCATAACGTTTTACGGAATTTGGGAAGCACATCGCTTTCTTGCGTCAACGAGATCTGGAAATGGTGACCGGGAATGGCCTCGTGCAAAAATAGGTCCTCATCGGAATAGATATTGTATTGGGTGACAACGGGAATCGGCACGTAGAAGATGCCGGGCCGGGTACCGTCAAGGGAACCGGGATTGTATTCCGCACTCGCCGATGCTTCCCGGAATGCCTCGGTTCGGCGCACCTCGAAAGGGGTCTTGGGCTGTTTGTCGAACAGTCGGTCGACCTGGGGCATCATTTTTTCGTGGATGGCATTGAAGTGGTCGATGACCTGCTGAGGCTCGGTGTAGGGCATCAATTCCTTTTTGTTACGTACATCGTCGAAAAATGCTTTTAGGTCGCCCTTAAAACCGACCTGTTCCTTGACTTTTTCCATTTCCGAGGATATTCGCGCCACTTCCTCAAGTCCGATCTTGTGGATTTCGTCCGCGGTCATATCCGTGGTAGTGTACAGTTTGATCTGATGCCTGTAGTAGGCATCGCCATTGGGAATGTCTTGAATACCGCTGCTCTCCCTACCGGATGCCATGTATTCGGACTCCATAAAATCGTGAAGCTTGCGGTAGGACGGAATGATTTTTTCGGTAATGATCGCACCGTATTCTTTGGCAAGGAGGTCTTTATCGGTACCGGAAAATCCTTCCGGAAAGTTTGTAATGGGACTGTAAAACAGGTTGTCGTCCAAATTAGGCTCATAAACACTGGCGAGTTGTGGCAGCACTTTCTTTATCAGGGATTTGGGCAATACGTTTTTGGCCTTGATACCTTCTTCCATTTTAGTTTGGGCGGAGGCCAGCCACTCACCGTAATCCTCCAATCGCGAGAGCCAATTGTTGTAATCTTCGACCGTCTTGAAAGGCTGGGCACTGGTACCCCCTGCCAGTTGACCGATCATCAAATTCATCGACCACATTTGATCGATAGGGGTGTAATCCTCAAATTCCAATCCCTCGAGATTCATATCGCATTCCCATTTTAAAACAGCTTTCGTCATTTTTTGATCTTCGGAAAGGCTGTTCACCGTAAAGTCCTTTAGCTGGTTTTGGTAATAGGTATAGTATTCCTGCAACTGCTTTTTGTACTTAGTGGACAGAAAATTGGGCAGCGTATCGTTATACCGTTCATCGCCCTGAAACGTGGCGCTCAGCGGATTGAGCGTCAAACCTTCCTGATAATAGTTTTCGATCAGGGAATCGAAGGCCTTGTTGGCGGTCGCATTCACTTCCATATCATTTTTTGGCTCATTTTTGCAGGCAAAAATACTAAGGGCGGACAGCGTTAATATAAGTGTTCTTTTCATAATATTTTGTTATAGGGTCGGGTTTGATTTTTACCAAATCCCACCCCTGTTCCTCATAGGTACTTCCGCATTCGCTCCTTCTTATAATCCGGTACGGAATCGTTGGCCATGAACGTTCGCAAGAGGGCCGACTCCTTCTTTTTATCGAACATTAGTTTAAAAAATTGACTGACCGTTAGGGTGTTATCGGACTGTTGGATCAAATGCAACGCATCCCCCTGTTTCACTCTTCCCTCTTCCAAGATGCGTACATAGGTACCAGGGCGGCCGTATTCGATATATTTTTTCAGGATTTTCTGGTCCTCAAACCGAACTCCGAGCTTATAACAAGGTTCACGGGGTTGCGACACTTGCACCACGGCACTGCCTATCTTAAAGATATCCCCGACCCTTAGGACCGATTCATCCAACCCTTGCACGGTCAGATTTTCACCGAACATCCCCCAGTCCCAATCCAGATTGGGATACTCTTTTTTCCAGTGGGGATATACATCTGCGGAAAATAAAAAACAGGCCTTGTTAAAGCCAGCATGGTGCTTTCGATCGATGACGCTGTCGTTGCCCACGTCTGTTTTTCCTAAGAACAAAGGTTCGGAAACCGGATATTTAAAGATGCCCGTTTTTTCTTCCTTTCCGTTCCATAGAAAAGTGGTAGGCTTGCCAATATTAGTGGAGATGACTTGCATACCCCAAAAATAGAAAACCATCGGATGAGAAAAAAACGCATTATTAAGATGGATCCCGAAATAATATAGAAAAGAAAAATACAGGCTTAATTTAATTCTTTCGATTTGACCATTGAAGTGCCAATGCTTCAACCATAAACCACTTTACCGGAAAAATAAAATCTTTACCCACACCATCGATAATCATCCCTTTGGTGGTATAGGGTAGAAAAAAAACGACTACTTGTAATATAAAGGCTATACGACCGGGGTAGAGCACCCAGTATGGTGTTTTCTCGCTAAAAATCTCCTATTTGGTGTACATAGATATAGAAGATAGAAAAATACATCCAAAAGAAATCAAAAGGTAACTGGTATAGTTCTGGAGAAGACCTATAGGCATTCAAACGCTCCAGAATGATAGAAACGGTCTCGAGGACGAAAAATATCAGAATGACACCTCGGAAAAGGGTGGTTCTGTAATATTCCTATTCACAAATATCACCAGTGCGCCTAGCGTTATGGCCTGAACGAGGCCTATGGTTTCAAATAATGCATAAAGGTTGTAGTCAAGTCCCCCATCGTTCAACTGAATGACCTTTAAAAGGTAAGAACTTTCTTTATATCAATAAACGGGTTTAAACGGAAGTAAATTTAAAAGCGAGAAATAACATCCAACATTTTTACTATTTTTACCCTCAATGGCACTTTTCACCTTCCTTCTTTTTACCGGTTTCGTGGCTTTCTACGCCTCTTGGCAGCTACGTCGTGACAAATTCGATACACAGGATGGCTATTTTTTAGGAGGCCGATCGTTAACGGGAATGATAATTGCCGGATCTCTGCTATTGACCAATATTTCTACGGAGCATTTAGTGGGCATGAACGGATCCGCCTATCGCAATGGCGCCATCATTGTTGCATGGGAAGTCACCTCTGCCTTGGCCCTGGTTATCGCCGCCCTGTATTTTGCACCGCGGTATTTGAAGATGGGGCTGACGACCATTCCCGAATTTCTGGAAAAACGTTTCGATGGCCTGACCCGAACCTTGGTCGCAATGCTTTTGATCTTATCTTTTGTTGTAACGCTATTGCCTATAGTGCTTTATACCGGTGCCTTGAACATCGAGGCCATCTTCGAGATTTCCGATCTTTTAAACGTTACCACGAACCAAGGCATATGGATCACCATAATAGTCGTCGGAAGTATTGGGGCGGTGTATGCCATTTTCGGCGGTTTAAAAATGGTAGCCTATACCGATACGATTAATGGCTTTGGATTGCTGGTAGCGGGACTTCTCGTGCCTATTCTCGCTTTGTTGGCCATCGGCGACGGTAATCTGTTTGAAGGGATGGGGGCGGTGTTCAAGAACAGTCCCGAAAAATTCAATGTTATCAGCCACGAACCCGGGGTAGGGGAAGGAGCGCGTACGGCCATTCTGCCTTTTGAGGTGTTGTTTACGGGCTTGATGGTCAACCAGATCTATTTTTGGACGATGCACCAATCCATCATACAGCGGGTGCTAGGTGCGGTTAACCTCAAGGAAGCCCAAAAAGGATTGCTTTTTACCGGACTCCTTAAAATCTTGGTGCCTCTGGTCATTGTCCTGCCCGGCTTGATAGGTTTCTACTATTTTGGTGAGGATCTCTACGATAATCCCGACAACGTGTATCCCCTTTTAGTTAAAAAAGTGCTGCCCCTTTGGTTAACGGGATTCTTTGTCGCCGTGATGATGGGTGCTATTCTCAGCACCTTTAATTCCGCTCTGAACAGTGCCGCCACTGTGTTCAGCCTTGACATTTATAAAAGATATATCCGCAAGAATGCGTCGGAAAAGAAACTGGTAGCCTTGGGCAGATGGACCTCCTTGGTATTGGCGGTTTTCGCCATCGGTATCGCTCCCTTTGTGGCCAAGGCCCCCGAAGGCCTGTACCAATTATTGCAGCAGCTCAACGGCATCTTCTTTATTCCTATTGCCAGCGTCATCATCGCGGGATTTTTGTTTCCCAAGGTATCCGCGGCGGGGGCGAAGATCGGGCTTCTATTCGGACTGTTGTTCTATATTATTATGTATTATGTGGTTCAAGTGAAATTGCATTTTGTACATATCTGGGGCATAGAGTTTGTGCTGAACATCCTTATAATGCACGGGGCCTCCCGATTCTTTTCCCGGGAAGCAAAATTCGAGATGCTCGACTCCGGGAAACTAGATTTACATCCTTGGAAATACGCCAAGGGCTTTAGTCTTTTTCTAGTTATTTTTACGGTTATTTTGTATATTGTATTGGGAAATGTATGAAGAGCGAACCATTCTCAAAATTTGAATCTTAATTGGATATAATGGAAACAAAGACCTTCAGAAACTACGACGCTGTTGACGTAAAGGCTGCCGTAAAGGAGCACTATCGGAAAATGCGTAAAAATCAGACTTATGATTATGTGCAGCGCATGCATAACAAATATTTAAAGTTCGAAAAACCCATGGATCTCTGGGAGGCCATGGGACATTTGAACAGCCTTGTCGATGTCAGCGATCCCGACCTCGACCTGCCCAACGTGCAGCACCTGATCCAAAGCGCCGAGGCCATCCGTGCCGACGACCGGCCCGATTGGATGCAGCTAACGGGATTGATTCACGATCTGGGAAAAATCATGTTCCTTTGGGGAAGCGATGAAGATGGTACCAGCCAAGACGAACAATGGGGCATGGTAGGTGATGTGTTCGTGGTAGGCTGCCGAATACCTGATACCTGTGTGTATCCGGAGTTCAACACATTGAACCCCGATATGCACGACGATCGCTATAACACCAAAACGGGAATCTACGAAGAGGGCTGCGGACTTGACAATTTGGACCTCGCCTGGGGCCATGATGAATATCTGTACCAAGTTCTCAACAACCATAAAGAAAACAGCTTGCCCGAAGAGGCCATGGTCATGGTCCGCTACCATTCCTTTTATCCCTGGCATACCGGTGGAAGTTATAAACATCTAACGAACCAGACCGATGCGAAATATTTGGAGCTGATAAAGGATTTTAACAAATACGACCTGTACACCAAAAGCCAAAAGGTTTACGAGCTGGATGAGGTACGCGATTATTACCAGCCCATTGCGGAGAAGTATTTGGGTACAGGGCCAATCTATTGGTAAGTTAATTCGTTCGGAATTTCTCGGGGGTCAATCCTTCGAAATATGAAAAATGGCATCGCCTTGATTGACGATGGATGCTTGGTTGATGCATATAAGATAACCGGAATGGGCCGATTTGATTTTCCGTTCGAAATAGCCGAAAGGGCCGGATATACTTCCCAAAACATCCCCTTTTTTTACTTTTTTCCCCAAATCCACAAAGGGGTGGAACATGCCGGAATGTTTAGCGCGCATCCATTGGGTATGGTGTAATATGACGGGTTCCGCATTTTCTGTCACCGACGATCCGATTTCGGCTCCAAAATTGCGGATATCTAAGTGCTGCATTATCCGCAAAGCCCCTTCAATGCCGGTTTGTGTGACTTCCTTATCAATGTGCAAGGATTTCCCGCCCTCAAAAAGCAATACCTTTTTGTTCATCTGGTGCAAGGTCTCACGGAAAGATTTTTCTTTGCGTGCCGAACGGATGATAAATGGAGGATTAAAGACTTTTGCCAAGGCAAGGCTTTCGGGATCTTCCCCATCAATCCGAATCTGCGGCACGTTGAAACGGCTATCGCCCCCGGTGTGGTAATCGATACAATAATCGGCCAAGGGAGCTACCTCCTTGATGATGTGGTAAGCGAAACGGCTGGCTAACGATCCACGGGGACTTCCAGGAAAAACACGGTTCAGGTCGCGGCCGTCAGGAAACTGCCGTTTTTGGTTCAGAAAACCGAAAACATTGACCACGGGAATACAGATCACCATGCCTTTTTCGGGCTTGTTATATTTTTTGACCACCAACTGGCGAACGATTTCGATAGCGTTGATTTCGTTACCGTGTATTCCGCCGGTAATCAATAGGGTGGGGCCTTCTTTTTTACCTCGTTCTATAATGATCGGCACCTGTATCTTGGTGCGCGTATGTAATTTGGCAATATCCAGATTGACCAGCGCACCCTTTCCCTTTGCAATGGTCTGGCCAAGGATTTCTATTTTATTGTTCGGCATTCCGTTGGACGTACTTGATGATCATTCCAGCAATGTCTTTTCCAGTGGCGGCCTCTATACCCTCCAAACCGGGAGATGAATTGACTTCAAGGATCAGGGGACCCCGCTCCGATTGCAGCATGTCTACTCCAGCGACTCCGAGGCCCATGACCCGGGCCGCTTTAATAGCCGCATTCTCCTCCTCATCGGAAAGTTCGATGATATTGGCCGAACCGCCCCGGTGCAGGTTAGAGCGGAACTCCCCTTCCTTCCCTTGGCGTTTCATGGCGCCGACGACCACACCGTCCACCACGAAGGCCCGAATGTCGGCCCCTTTGGCTTCTTTGATAAATTCCTGTACGATGACCCGCGCCTGAAGCCCGTTGAAGGCCTCCAAAATGGATTCTGCCGAGTTGCGCTTGTCCGCCAATACGACACCCAGCCCTTGCGTCCCTTCCAAGAGTTTGATGACCACGGGCGCACCGCCCGCTTTTTCGATGATCGCGCCAACGTCTCTGGAGTAGTTGCTGAACACGGTCTTCGGTAGGCCCAGACCGGCACGGGAGAGAATCTGCAAACTGCGCAGTTTATCTCGAGAGCGTACCAATGCCTGTGATTCCACGGCGGTAAACACTTTCATCATCTCGAACTGTCGAACGACGGCGGTACCATAAAAGGTGATAGAAGCCCCTATTCGGGGAATGACCCCGTCGATTCCGATAAGCGCTTCTCCTTTATAGGAGATTCCAGGTTTTTTCTTTTCGATGATCAGATCGCATTTCGAGTGATCAACGACATGCATGTCATACCCTTTCTTTTTTCCGGCCTCCATTAGGCGTTTAGTGGAATATAAGTTGGAGTTTTGGGACAGTATTACGATTTTCATATAACGATTGTTTTGACATTCCCACGGAGGCAGGAATCCCTGCATTGGATTTGTATGTTATTAATGTGAAGATGGGAAACTATTCTGTGGCCGGAAAAGTACAATAATTTTTTCTGCAATATGCCGTTTTGATATCCTCAATATGGGTGGGGACTGTATAGCCTTTACCCAGTCTTCCTAAAAAAACCGCCGCCCTTCCATTATGGTCGGGATCCGGCGGTTTATCATCTTGCCAAGGGCTACGGTAAGTAACTACTATTTCACCATTTCATAACTTCTCTTAATGAAATTAGTCAATTCCTCACCCTTTAATAGACCCTTCGAAAGCCGGGCCAAATCGACGGACTGGTTAATCAGCCGTTCGCGCTTTTTGGCGGTCTTGGTGTTGAGAATTTCACCGATCAGTTCGTGATTGGTGTTGACGATCAGATTGTACATTTCGGGCATACTGCCCATGCCCATTATGCCGCCCCCACCGGTCTGTTGCATTTCTTTCATGCGGCGCATAAACTCCGGCTCGGTGATGATGAACGGCGATGCGTCACTGTCCATCGCCTCTAGCTGCACAGTGTAGCGCTTGTTTTCAATGGCTTCTTCAAGGTTCGTTTTGAGTTTCTCCTTTTCCTCGTCGGAGAGTTTGCTGATGGCCGTATCCTCTTTTTTAATGAGGTTATCGACATGATCGGCATCGACCCGGGAGAAGGAAATGTTCTCTTTGGCGCTTTCGAGTTTTTGCATCAAATGCCCGATGATGGGAGAATCAAGCAACAATACTTCATAACCTTTGGCCTTGGCCGCCTGAATGTAACTGTGCTGCCCTTCTTTGTCGGAGGCGTAAAGGATTACCAGTTTATCGTCTTTATCCGTTTGATGGGACTTGATTTTCTCTTGAAGCTCGTCAAAAGTGAAATATTGACCATCTACTGTGGGGTAGAGTGCGAACTTGTCCGATTTTTCAAAGAATTTATCTTCGGAAAGCATTCCATATTCGATGACGATTTTGATATCGTTCCATTTCTTCTCATAATCTTCCCGATTCTCCTTGAAGAGTGAATTCAATTTATCGGCCACTTTTCGGGTGATGTAGGAAGAAATTTTCTTTACGGCGCCATCGGCTTGAAGATATGACCGTGATACGTTCAAGGGAATATCGGGCGAATCGATAACCCCACGCAACATGGTTAGGAATTCGGGTACTATACCCTCTACGTTATCGGTCACGAAGACCTGATTTTGATAAAGCTGGATCCTGTCTTTTTGTATGTTGAGGTCGTTCGTCAATTTCGGGAAATACAATATTCCCGTTAAATTGAAAGGATAATCGACATTGAGATGGATATGGAAGAGCGGTTCCTCGAACTGCATGGGGTAGAGCTCGCGGTAGAATTCCTTATAATCCTTTTCTTCCAGATCGGTGGGCTGTTTGGTCCACGCCGGGTCGGGATTGTTGATAATATTGTCAACTTCCTTGGTAGGGGCGGGATCATCTTCTTTCGCATCCTCGGGTTTGGGAAGCGTTTCCGTTTTCGTACCGAACTTAATGGGTATCGGCATAAACTTGTTGTACTTTTTCAGTAAGCTGCTGATCCTGTGGTCCTCTAAAAATTCGGTGGAGTCGTCGGCAATATGGAGGATAATTTCCGTACCGCGGTCTTTTTTCTTACCTTTTTTTAAGGTGAATTCTGGTGATCCGTCACAGCTCCAGTGCACGGGTTCCGCATCCTCTTGATAACTTTTTGTCAGAATCTCGACTTTTTCGGCGACCATAAAGGAGGAGTAGAACCCAAGGCCGAAATGGCCAATGATACCTGAATCCTTCGCACCGTCTTCGTATTTGTTCAAAAACTCCTCGGCTCCGGAGAAGGCGATGTCATTGATATATTTTTTAACTTCCTCCTCGGTCATCCCGATTCCTTGATCGATGACATGAATTTTCTTTCCTTTTTTATCGACTTTGACCTCGATAATCGGGTTTCCGTAATCTACCGGGGCCTCCCCGAGGGTAGCTAAATGCTTCAATTTCAATGTTGCATCCGTCGCGTTCGAAATCAGCTCGCGCAAGAATATTTCGTGGTCGCTGTACAAAAATTTCTTGATGAGTGGAAAGATGTTCTCCACCGAAACGTTAATCTTACCTGTTGCCATAAGTTAAGTATTTATTATCATTCCTGCCTTGGCAAGAATCTCTGTCCGTAATATATTTATACCCTACCAGTCAAAAAAAATACCATATTCTATTATAGTGACAAACTGACATAGCCCCATTGATGACCTATCTTAAAATAACCTCGTAAAGTTTAACAAATATTTTGTTTAAACTATATTGCGAATGATTAAACAATTATTATCTTTGATGTGATTATGGGAAAGAAATGCTATGAAAAGGAAATTTACTCATAATCATGTTTTGATTATTTATTGGTTAGGTTGTTGAAAACGTGTCTCCACCTGGAGGCACGTTTTTATTCTTTTGGTAATACCTTAACACGGTTAACATGGCATAACACGTATTTTTATAAATCAGTTCACTGGTCTTTAAAACGTCCTTTCCAAGGTATAACTACAATCAACAGACTCCTATATCCTATGGCAAATGGCCGAGAATGACAAAAAAATTAATGGTTTATGGCACAGAAAACGAAAACAAAGAAGAAAATGACGGAAGAGGATATCATTGCCTCATATATGCAGTATGTATTGGAGCATGAAGCGGTTCCGAAATCCATTTATAAATTCTGCAAAGCGAACCAAATAGAGGAAGCTGATTTTTATGGATTTTTCGGTTCGGTAGAGGGCATACAAAAAGCGATATGGAATCAATTCTACAGCAAAACAGAAAAACTGCTGCTGGCGAACAAGGAGTACGAAAGTTTTTCCAACAAGGAAAAAATGCTCACGTTCTTCTATACCTTTTTCGAGATGCTGACCTTAAATCGAAGTTATGTACTATTTGCTCTCCGGGAAAATCGAAGCATGCTTAAAAATCTGGAGCAGTTAAAGGGATTGCGTAGGCATATCAAGACTTTTGCCACTGATTTGATCGATGCGGGGAATGCTGATAAAAAATTAAAGATTACCCAGCACAATCCCGCTCTTTTCTCGGAGGGGGCATGGCTGCAGTTTCTATTCGTGTTAAAATTCTGGATGGGCGACAGCTCCCCCGGTTTCGAAAAGACGGATATCGTTATCGAAAAATCCATCAGTACTATTTTCGACGTTTTCGATAATACGCCGCTAGAGAACATTATCGATTTGGGAAAATTTCTTTATAAGGAAACTTTTGTGTAAAAAGAAAAGTTCAATTTAAAGAATGGGTACATAAGACCCATTGCAAAAGTCTTTAAGCTCTGTTCTATTTTTTTTGTTCTAATTCGATCGCCTGAAGAAACGCTGATTTCCCGGTCCCGACAAGTGGCTTTGGCCACCAATACACATATCCATGAAGACTCTTGATAAAATACCTACCGGAAAAATAGAACGTGCCGGCCAATTGGTGCGCACCGGTGCTAAGCTCGGGGGCAACTACCTGAAATACTACAGTAAAAAATTGGTCAATCCGGAGTTGAACCGTAACGAACTTGACGAAGACAATGCGGGCGATATCTACGATGGACTAAAAAGTTTGAAAGGTTCTGCCTTAAAAGTAGCCCAGATGCTGAGCATGGAAAAAAATCTGCTTCCTACGGCCTATGTCGAGAAATTTTCACTGTCCCAGTTTTCCGTACCCCCGTTATCCGCACCTTTGGTACGAAAGACCTTCAAGAAGTATATGCACCAATATCCCGAAGAGATTTTCGATACCTTCGAACGCGATTCCATCAACGCGGCGAGCATCGGGCAGGTGCACAAGGCTACCAAATACGGCAAGGAACTGGCGGTAAAGATACAGTATCCTGGAGTGGCCGAAAGCATCGGTAGCGACCTCGCTTTAGTGAAACCCATTGCCGTAAGAATGTTCAACCTTCAGGGTAAGGACTCGAACAAGTATTTCAAGGAAATTGAGGATAAACTGATCGAGGAGACCAATTATATCCTTGAATTAAGAAGAAGTAAGGAAATCACTGAAAAATGTGCGGTAATCCCCCAGTTGGAATTTCCCAATTACTACGAAGAGCTTTCCAGCGAACGGATCCTGACGATGGACTGGATGCATGGGCAACATCTCAGCGACTTCGCCAAAACTGATTTTTCACCGGAATTGGGCGACCGGTTAGGACAGACCCTGTGGGATTTCTATATGTTTCAAATCCATGGACTGCGAAAGGTGCATGCCGATCCGCATCCAGGTAATTTCTTGGTCAGCGACAGCGATACGCTGATTGCCATCGACTTCGGGTGCATCAAGGAAATCCCGGAGGAGTTCTATGTACCCTACTTCGATCTGGCCGTGAAAGAGAACATCGAAAACGACAGGGTTTTCACCGAACGCCTGCAGGAGCTCGAAATGTTGGGTCCCGAAGATTCGCCCGAAGAGCGGAAATTCATGAAAAAGCTCTTTAAGGAAATGTTCGCGCTCTTTTCTTCTCCCTTCAACGATTCCCATTTCAATTTTGGCTCCGAAAAGTTCTGGGACGGAATCAATGATTTGGGCCAGCGCCTCTCCAAGGATCCCGAAGTCCGCCGTATGAACAGCAACCGGGGCTCTGAGCATTTTCTATATATGAGCCGTACGTTTTTCGGCCTTTACAGTTTATTGCACGATTTAAAAGCTACTGTTGAGGTGCATAGTTTTAAGAAGTATCTTTCCGAATAATTTTGTTTCCTTATCTTGCCTTATTTTAGTGGGCAGTTCCAAGTTCAATGATGCCGGGGGCACCTGTCAGGTTCAAAATACTTAGTTGCCACTTTCATCTGTGAACGGTTTCGAAGCGGCGATTGAACCTTGAATTTTAATCTGTAACTTTTTTAATCTAGATTATGTACAACTCAAAAATAACCGGCCTGGGCTATTTCGTTCCGGAAAACGTGGTAACCAACGATGATTTGGCGGAATTAATGGATACCAACGATGCATGGATCCAAGAACGGACCGGTATAAAGGAACGCCGACACGTGATCAAAGGCGATGACACCACCACCTCCATGGGGGTAAAAGCGGCAAAAATAGCCATCGAAAGGGCGGAAATTGATAAGGATGATATCGATTTTATCGTGTTTGCCACTTTGAGTCCCGATTACTATTTTCCCGGTCCAGGGGTACTCGTGCAGCGCGATCTGGGCATTAAGACCGTCGGGGCGCTCGATGTCCGAAATCAGTGTTCGGGCTTTATTTACGCGCTATCGGTGGCCGATCAGTACATTAAGAGCGGGATGTACAAAAATATATTGGTCATCGGATCTGAGCTGCATTCCCATGGCCTGGATATGACGACCCGTGGCAGGGCCGTGTCGGTTATTTTTGGAGATGGGGCCGGGGCTGCCGTATTGACCCGGGAAAAGGATTCGTCGAAAGGCATTCTATCAACCCATCTGCATTCAGAGGGCCAGCATGCCGAAGAACTTTCGCTCATTGCACCGGGCATGGGCAAACGCTGGGTCACGGATATTTTGGAGGATGACGACGACGATGATGAATCGTACTATCCCTATATGAACGGACAGTTCGTCTTCAAAAATGCCATAGTTCGTTTTAGCGAGGTGATAATGGAAGGATTGAAGACCAACGGGCTGCAACCGGCCGATATCGATTTGTTGGTGCCGCATCAGGCCAATCTTCGGATCTCGCAGTTTATCCAAAAGAAATTCGAACTTGACGATGATCAGGTATTTAATAACATCATGAAATACGGAAACACCACCGCCGCATCGATACCGATAGCCCTGACCGAAGCCTGGGAGGCCGGAAAAGCGAAAGAAGGCGATTTGGTGGTGCTGG
The DNA here is from genome assembly GCA_963734985.1 of uncultured Flavobacteriaceae bacterium. Lineage (GTDB taxonomy): Bacteria > Bacteroidota > Bacteroidia > Flavobacteriales > Flavobacteriaceae > Pricia. The sequence continues at coordinate 144,795 of CAVTJB010000001.1, read as the reverse complement.
CCGCATTTGGAAGCGGATTTACGTGGGGAAGTGCGATTATTCGTTGGTGATGCCTCGACTGCGCATTTTATAGGTAGTTCTAAGGGCTTGTAGGCAATTGGCACCCCCTTTTGAAATAAAATTATGAAGAAAACACTGGTTTTGGGGGCTTCTTTAAAAAAAAGCCGTTACAGTAATCTGGCGGTAAACAGGCTCGTTGAAGAGAAGGTCGAAACGGAAGCGTTCGGTTTACGCGAAGGTAAAATAGGGAACGTCGAAATAAAATCGGATTTTGGCGATTTCGAAAATATCCATACGATTACCCTTTATGTGGGTGCGGCCCATCAAACCGACTATATTGAACCCATCTTGGCTTTGAATCCCAAAAGGGTCATTTTCAATCCCGGAACGGAGAATCCGGAACTCTATGAAATTCTGAAGAACAACGGGATACAAGTCGAGGTGGCCTGTACCCTGGTGCTCTTGGCTATGGAGCAATATTAAAGTTAAAGCCTGCCCGCCGTAGGAAGGTTCAACCACAAGAACCCTCAAGAAACACGTTTAAAAACCTGCCTAGCCGGCTTGGCAGCTTTATCCGGGTAGGAGTTTAGAAAAAATAACTTTTGCCCACTGCCTACTGCCTACTGTCCCTACTGGCACTGACTACTTTTTTCCTAATCAACCATAATCCAACCATCGTCAAAATAGCATTGACCGCAATGCTGATAAATCCGAAATTGAAATCAAACTGCGAGGCACTGTACCAACTTAGGGCATAGGTGAGCAAGGGGGCGGAAACGCAGACCCACGGAACAAACCGATCTTTCGCCGTGATCGACGTAAACATCCCGAAGAGAAATAGCCCCAATAACGGACCATAGGTATATCCGGCTACATTGAAGATAAGGGAAATTACATCCCCACGACTTTGGGAAAAGGCCATAATTATGATGAAGACTACCACTGAAAATCCGATCAATACCCTATTTTTATACTTTTTCTTTTCGATTCCCGTTTTTCTGGAGATATCCAAAAAATCATAGGTAAACGAGGTGGTGAGCGCGGTAAGGGCGGAATCCACACTTGAAAACGAGGCGGCGATTATCCCCAGTAAAAAACTTATTCCCGCAACCAGTCCCAAATGGTTCAGGGCGAGTTTCGGGAAGAGTGTATCGGTATCCAGAAATTGTCCTTCCGGCCCAATGGGCAAAGTAATACCTTGGTGTTCGGCATAGATATAGAGCAAAACACCCAGACCTAGGAACAGGAACTGCGTTGCCGCTAGGATCATGCTATAGGTAAGCGTGTTTTTTTGGGCATCCCATTGGTTTTTGCAGGTCAGGGTCTTTTGCATCATGTTCTGATCCAGCCCCATCATGGCTATCGCAATCAAGATGCCGGCAATAAACTGTTTGTAAAAGTTGTTTGCTGACTGGCCTTCCCAATTGAAGACCTGAAAATACTCGTGTTGTATTACCGCCCGTATCGAACCGGTTAGCGACAGATCGAGCGATTGCGTAATACTATATATCGTGACCACCGCCCCGGTAATCAAAAACAGGGTCTGCATGGTATCGGTCCATACAATGGTCTTGATGCCCGTTTTGTTGGTATAGAGCCAGACCAACAGCAAAATAATGATAGCTGTAAGGAAAAACGGAATGCCCACTCTTTCAAAAAAAGCGAACTGCAATATTTTGGCCGCCAATAACAAACGCAACGCTGCCCCGAAGGACTGGGAGACCAAGAAAAAAAGGGAGCCGGTCTTATAGGTGTACCTTCCGAAACGATTTTCCAAGTACGAATAAATAGATACCAACCGCAACCTATAATATAGGGGAACCAGCACGAAGGTGATAAATAGGTACCCCACCACGTTCCCCAGCACAAACTGAAAAAAGAAGAGGTAATTATTGCCCACCATGCCCGGAACGGATACAAAAGTCACTCCCGACAAACCCGCGCCGACCATACCGAAGGCTACCAGAAACCAAGGCGATTCTCGATCGCCGGTAAAAAAAGACTCTTCGCTACTGTTCCGGGAAGTAAAATACGAGATTACCATTAAGAGAATGAAGTAGACGGCTATAACGGAAAAGACCAGATAGAGGTTCACAAAGTGGGTGTTGGTTAGGAGGACGAAGTTAAGGAAAGGGCAACGAAATGTCATCAACTATTTGAAATCGGCAGCAATTATAATGATTTGTGCCACGGCCATGGGCCAAGAGCTATCGGCCCCCAGACAAGTGGTCGGGATAACTATCTTTAATAAGCTAGCCGCTACAATCGAGTGGTATCAAGAGGGATTGAACCACCAATGAAACAAGTATAGAAGCCGTCTTGATTTTTTTAACCTACAGAATTTACACCTGCACCTGCCGCTGGAAGGCGGATTTTTTGTTTTGGGGGTTCCGTGGTTAAGGCTATGCAATTAAAAATAATCTTCCGCAGGGGAAAAAGGCCATAAGTCCTGCATGCCGGCAGGTTTGGGTCCAATTCGAATGATAAAGAGCGGGTCATGAGTACACCGGATCCAAACGGCATTGAATCGTTTAAATTAGAGCGTTTAACGATAATTTAACAAAAACCCTACAATTACAAATCCTATTAATATTACATTCGCCTCTTAATTTTTGTTAATTATTATCTAACTAAAAACTAAATCATGAAGAGAAAACTGATGAAAAGCTTTTTATGGGTCGGAGCCTTATTCTGCTTCGCACTCGCGGAGGCACAAACGGTAAGCGGAACGGTTTCCGATGCTGCCGGACCTTTGCCCGGCGCCAACGTTTTGGAAAAAGGAACCACAAACGGTACGCAAACGGATTTCGATGGTAATTACACCCTCGATGACGTGTCCGATGATGCCACTTTGGTCATCAGTTATATTGGATACAGTACGATGGAGATTTCCGTTAATGGAAGATCCCAAATCGACGTAACGCTCGAAGAAGATGCCGCCGAACTGGATGAGGTGGTACTAGTGGGTTACGGTAGTTCCAGAAAATCCGATCTTACGGGAGCCGTGGGGCAGGTCGATACCGAGGAGCTTCAAGAACGCCCCGCTCAATCACTGAACCAGGCTTTGGCCGGTAGGCTTGCCGGGGTTAAGGTCAACACGACCTCCGGCCGTCCCGGAGGTAAGACCAACGTACGGATCAGGGGGTTCAGTTCCATTAACTCGTCGAACAACCCTTTATATGTTGTCGATGGAGTGCAATTACCCCAAGGTAATTTGGACCAGTACACGTCGGCCATCGATTTTTTGAATCCTAATGATGTAGTGTCTATCGAGGTTCTTAAGGATGCATCTTCCACTGCGATATATGGTGCAAGAGGGGCGAACGGGGTCATTCTCGTAACCACCAAGAGAGGCCAGTCCGGTCAAGGTAGAATAAGTTATAACGTGGAATATAATGTCAAGGAGTACGGACCTAACCTCGCTGAAGTGCTCAATTCCGAGGAATACTCCATGGTCGAGCAGCTTGCTTGGGAAAACACCCAAAAATTCGACCCGGAAGGGTGGGCCGCGGGTAATTATGCCCAATATGAGCCTAGGCTAAAAAGACAAGATCCTTTGATTGCGCCTTTGTTCGATAGCAACGGTAATGCTATCTATGATACCTATTGGCCTAGGGAGGTACAGCAGCACCGACTTTCACAGAACCATCAGCTAGGTTTTTCCGGAGGAAACGAAAGGACCACCTATGCCATTTCCATCGGAATTAACGATGAGCAGGGGCTGCTCAAGAATACCTACCAAAAACGCTATTCCGGCCGTTTTTCCATCGATGACCAAATCAAGGATTGGGTAAAGATCGGGGGTTCGCTCAGTTACAACTATCAAACCGAAAATTTGGCAGACACCAACGACCAAGTGCCGCGAAGAATGGTCGAGGATTTCCCTTTTTTACCCGTTAGATATCCCGCAGGTCACCCCAGGGAAGGCCTCTTTGCCGATAATAGGGACTACCCCTTTGCCGAAGGTACCTATAGTTCCGTTCACCGATTAGACGGCCAGCAGTATATTTTAAATACCCAAACGGCTACCGGAAGTGTCTATTCGAATATAAATTTCACGAAAAACTTTGAAATGCGTACCGTAGTCGCGGCCAACATGATTACCCAAGAAAACCCTGAATTCCGAGATGGAACATTAGCGGGTAATGGTCAGGCTTTTGCGTCGGTCAGCAGTAACAGGGAAGTGTTCTGGTCCCTGGAAAATTATGTGACCTATACGAAGGAGATCAACGAGAACAACTCCTTGACCGCGTTATTGGGTATCTCTTGGCAACAATCGAATTCGCTTTACTTTAATGCGCAAGCGAATAATTTTCCCACCGACTATCTCGAGTACAACAATTTGGGTGCAGGTTCCGATAATTTAGGAGTGGCCTCGAACGCACAGCGGGAAGCCTTGAATTCTTATTTCGGTAGGGTCAACTATAATCTGTTCGGCAAGTATCTGTTCACCGTAACCGGTAGGGCCGACGGTTCTTCAAAATTTGGAGAGAACAATAAGTTTTCTTTTTTTCCTTCCGCCGCCTTTGCCTGGAGAATTTCGGATGAGAACTTTTTAAAGGATAGCGAAACGATATCCAATCTGAAGTTAAGAACCAGTTACGGGGTAACCGGTAACTCCGAGATATCTCCCTATTCTTCGCAATCCCTTTTAGGATCCGGATATCAAACTATCTGGGGGGGAAATCGCGTCGGAGGTACCGGCCTGAACCGCTTGGCCAATCCCGACTTAAAATGGGAAAAAACGGCACAATATGATGCTGGTCTCGAACTGGGTCTTTTCGGTAACCGCATCAGCCTTGAGACCGATGTTTACTATAGAAAGACCACCGATATGCTTTTGGATGCGCCTGTACCGCAATCCAGTGGATATTCGACCATTCGAAGAAATGTCGGCTCCATGGAGAACAAAGGGCTCGAGGTTTCGTTGAACACCCGGAACATTGTTACGGAAGACCTCATGTGGAATACCTCTTTCAACATTTCGCTGAACCGCAACAAAGTCCTCTCCCTGGCCACTCCCTCTGATATTTTCGGGGTTGGTGGGCCTGGTATTACCAATGAGACGAACATTATACGAATCGGGGAGCCGGTGGGATCCTTTTGGGGACTTACCCGCCTAGGTACCTGGAACACCGACGAGGCCGCGGAAGCAGCCAGTTTCGTAAGCTATCGTAACGGCCTCACCTTGTTGCCCGGAGATATCAAATACAAGGATTTCAACGGCGACAAAATTATTAACGATGAGGATAGGAGGATTATCGGAAACGGGTATCCGACCGCTTCGGGAAGTCTTATCAACAGTATTACCTATAAGGGAATAGATTTCACCTTAGACCTTCAATATTCCTGGGGCAATGATGTGATGGACATGAACACGCACTCCAGCGAAGACCGACAGTCGCTGGCCAACAGTTATAGAACGGTCTTGAATGCTTGGACACCCGATAATCAAGATACCCCGATTGCGCAGATTCGCGATACCCGAGCCGGTTATGTTACTAATGTAGATACCCATTGGATTAAAGACGGATCCTTCCTTCGTGGCAGAAACCTGATGGTAGGATATTCCTTCGGGCCACAGTTGCTCGAACGTCTCTACCTGAATAAACTGCGGATATACGCTTCGACCCAGAATTTCTTTCTATGGACCGATGAAGGACTCATAGGTGATCCCGAGGTAATACCGATACGCGGGGGAGAGGGCAACAATGTGTTCTCACAAGGGATGAAATGGCATGAATACCCGAGATCGACTACTTTTGTGATAGGGCTTCAAGTGGGTATATAATCATCAGTTAAATTTAAAAGTATATAGATCATGAAAAATACGATAAGACAACATATAAACAAGATTATAGGCTTGTCGGTGCTGCTGATAGGCTGCATCGGCTGTTCCGATTTCTTGGATGAACAAGACCCGTCTAACTTACAGCCCGAAAGTTTTTACACCACGGCCACGCATGCCGAGGCAGCTATAGCGGCCGTTTATGCCGATACACGTTTCGTCGGTGATGGTGCAGGTATTTTCTCGTCGAACTGGCAATTTTTAATGGCGCCAACGGGTACGACCACCACCGAAACCGCCCAGAATTCAGATTTGAACAACCTGTATTCCCTTTCATATGATGCCAATACACTGCATGTCAGAAATTGGTGGCGCGGAATCTACAGGGTCATCGCCAATGCCAATCTAGTGTTGGAAAACGTTCCGGACATCGAAATGGAGGAAGCCCAAAAGAATAGGATTTTAGGCGAGGCCAAATTTCTTCGCGCCTGGGCCTATTTCTACGCAGTTAGAATTTGGGGCGATGTGCCTTTGATCACTCAGCCTCAAAGTGCCACTTCCGAGGACTTTTTTCCGGAAAGGGCACCACAACAAGAGGTGTACGGCCAAATTATCACTGATCTGACGGAAGCGGAAACCGCGGGCCTCCCGTGGAACGACGAAACCGGAAGGGTGAGTCAGGCCGCCGTAAAGACCTTGCTAGCCAAGGTATATCTGACCATGGCAGGGCAACCGCTGAACGAAACGGCACGTTATGCCGATGCTGCCTCCAAGGCCAAGGAAGTGATCGACAATGCGGGCTCCATCGGTCTTTTTGAAACCTATGGACAACTGCATGACGAAAGCTATAATAATATCGGGGAACATATTTTTAGCATACAATATAACGATTTGGTCGTCGATAACCCCATGAACGATATGTATCCCAACTTTCAGCCGGTAACCTATCGCGGACCATCGGGAACCGGGAGTACCATACCCGATATCGACTTTTATAACTCCTATGATGATGCGGATTTGAGAAAAGTAGATCGAGAGGGTTGGTTCTATTCCAGTTATTATGAAAACGGTAGTGGGGATCTCTTTGATTTGGGCAAACCTTATATTTTCAAATATTTTAACCGTACCGCCGATGGTACCCAAGGTGTTCCCGGGACCGCCAAGGATAACCTGAATCTCATGATTTTTCGGTATGCTGAGGTGCTGTTGATCTATGCGGAGGCATCTAACGAGGTTAACGGCCCCACCCAAGAAGCCTGGGATGCATTGAAAGCCATACGAGACCGTGCCACTCTCGACACGCCCGCATTGGGCACTTTTAATGCCCAATCGTTTCGAGAAGCCATATGGACGGAGCGATGGCACGAGCTCGCCTTTGAAATGAAAGTGTGGTTCGATATGGTCCGGTTGCGAAAGGTCTATAACGTTACGACGGGAGGTTTTGACGATTTTGTAGGACATGTGAACCTGAATTCGAATCAACCCCTACAGGAGAAACATCTGTTGTTTCCACTGCCCGAACAGGAAATCATTAATAGTCCGAATCTAACACAGAACCCGGGCTACTGAGTTTAAGGGTAAATTGTTTTTATTTGCGTTAGTTAGGAAAGCGGGGTTATGCCCCGCTTTTTTATAGCAGGAATTTTAAGAACAAAACTTCGCTGCACATTTTGGCAAACTATAATATCGTAAATTTGCCGAATATGGATTTTTCTTCAAAACTTCTGGAAAATGCGGTCTACGAAATGTCGCAGTTGCCCGGTATCGGTAAGCGTACAGCGCTGCGCTTGGTGTTACACTTATTAAAGCAACCGGTTGAACGTACATCAAAACTGGCGGCCGCTTTGGAACATCTCCGAAAGGATATCAAGTTCTGCACCAATTGCCATAACGTTTCCGATGTAGAACTCTGCGAGATATGCGCCAGCCCCAAACGTGATCGGAGCTTGGTCTGCGTCGTCGAGGATATCCGCGACGTGATGGCCATCGAAAATACGAGCCAATACAAAGGACTTTATCATGTTTTAGGAGGAAAAATTTCACCCATGGAAGGTATCGGTCCGCATGACCTGACTATCGCTTCCCTGGTTGGAAAGGCGAAGCAGGGCGAGATCAAAGAGCTTATCTTCGCGTTGAGCTCCACCATGGAAGGGGATACCACTAATTTTTATATCTTTAGACAGTTAGCCGGCCTAGAAATCGAAACCTCTACTATTGCCCGGGGTGTTGCCGTGGGCGACGAACTGGAATATGCCGATGAGATTACCTTGGGGAGGAGTATTTTGAACCGAATTCCTTTCGAGGGCTCGTTGAAGGCGAACTAGAGTGAAAAAAGCTTGCGAGCCTTCCTGCAGGTAGGCAGGAAGATTAAGCGGTTTATGAGTTTACTTTGTTGCGGATCATCAAAATCCCAACACATCTGATTTGTGAATCCGCACCGAAAATCTAACATTCAGGAAAAAATGTCAAAATTCGAACTGAAATTACCGCGAATGGGGGAGAGCGTTGCCGAGGCGACCTTAACTACTTGGTTAAAGGAAGTGGGCGATACCGTAGAACTCGACGAACCGATTTTCGAGATAGCGACCGACAAGGTAGACAGCGAGGTGCCCAGCGAGGTCGAAGGCATCTTGGTGGAAAAGCGTTTTGAGGTGGATGATATCGTGAAGGTGGGAGAAATCGTGGCGGTGATAGAAATCGAGGGAGATGATTCCGTGACCTCCGAAACCGGCGAAAAAGATACATCAGATCCTCGTTCAGAACACGGGGATAACATTAAACCACCGAAGGAAGCTGCGACCCAGATAGAGCACACTCCTGAAAGGGCGACACCGACCGCCGAGGTCGAGGAAACCGTCAAAATTGCCAAGGAAACGGCCCGTGCCCCGAAGCATGAACTGCAGTCTTCGCCGCAAAGCTCGGAGCGGTTCTACTCCCCACTGGTAAAAAACATAGCGCAACAGGAAGGGATTTCCATGGCCGAACTAGATGCCCTTCCCGGCACGGGCAAGGAAGGCCGGGTTACCAAAAATGATATTCTAGATTATGTGGAGAACGGTAAGGCCGGTTCAGCCGCGATCGATCCGGCACAAGTAGATTCGTTCCACTCCCTAACCGATCCGGAGAAAGATCACGAAACTCCCCCGACGGAGAAGGAGGATGCATCCTTGACCAACAAATCTCATACTCCCATGGTGGAAAGAAAACCGGTCTCGACCCGCTCGGCATCGGGGGATAACGAAATTGTCGAAATGACCCGAATGGGCAAATTAATCGCCAAACATATGGTGGAGAGCGTTTCTACCTCGGCCCACGTACAGAGTTTTATCGAGGTCGATGTGACGCCTATCGTCCAATGGCGCAACAAGGTGAAAACGGCATTTGAGGAGCGTGAGGGCGAGAAGCTGACCTTTACCCCTATTTTTTTAGAGGCCGTGGCCAAAGCCCTGAAGAAATATCCGATGATGAATATTTCGGTGGATGGCGATACCATTATCAAGAAAAAGCACATCAATATCGGAATGGCGGCCGCCCTGCCCGATGGCAACCTGATCGTGCCGGTCATCAAAAATGCGGACCAACTGAACCTGGTCGGTATGGCAAAGGTGGTCAATGATTTGGCCACCCGTGCCCGAGAAAACCGTTTAAAACCGGACGAGGTAAAAGGGGGTACGTACACCGTGACCAACGTAGGTACCTTTGGCAGTGTCTTCGGCACTCCGATAATCAACCAGCCTCAGGTGGGCATCCTTGCCCTAGGCGCCATCCGAAAGCTACCGGCGGTCATCGAGACGGCGGACGGTGATTTTATCGGTATTCGAAGTAAAATGTACCTCTCCCACAGTTACGATCATCGCGTCGTTAACGGGGCCTTGGGCAGCATGTTCATTAAGGCCGTTGCCGATTATTTGGAAGACTGGGATATGGACAGGGAAGTTTAATCGAAATCCTTTACACTTCGATAGCAGTTTTTCTGTAATTTTGCTTTCATCTTTTAATTTTTCCGAACCAAAAATGCCAGATAACTCCCAGATGCTTTCCTTTAAAAGGATAGGAAGGTCGATGTTCTTTTTCCTATATTTACTTCCTTTGCTCGCTTTCTCCCAAGAAAAGGAAAGTGAAAAGAAAGCCCCTATGCGATTGTATATCGATTGCAACTGTGACAAAAATTACCTACGGCAAGAAATTCAATATGTGGGGCATGTGCGGGATCAAGGTCAGGCCAATATCGTTCTGTTCATCTACGATATCGCAAACGGTAGTGGAGGGCGGAACTACAACCTAGAATTTGAGGGCAAGGGCGATTATAAGGATATCTTCGGAAAACTGACCTACGAGACTACCGCGAACATGACCGGTGACGAGATCAGAAAGGGACTGCTGAAAAAAGTGCAATCCGGACTTTTGAAATATGTACTCGAATCGGGGTTGGCCGACGATATAACCTATACGGTGAATAGCGACGGTACCGGCGAGGTGCAGGAGGTCAATTTTACCGATCCGTGGAACAATTGGATATTCGAGGTGCACGCTTCTGTCGATCTCGATAAGGAGTCGAGCCGCAACGAATTCGAGTACCGGGCCGGGTTCGATAGCGACCATGTGACCGAAAAATGGCGTATCCGTAGCAATCTGGGCCTGTACCAATCCAACAGTAAGTTTGAGCAGAACGGAGAGACTTTTACCAGCGAGCGCTACCGCTATTCGGGCGACGGCAGTATTGTCAGGAGCCTTTCTGACCATTGGTCCACCGGTATCTTCGCAGGTGCGCGGCACGATACCTTTACCAACCTTGATTTTCGCTACTATATGGAACCGGCCCTTGAATACAATATTTTTCCCTATCGTGAGGTGCTGCGCCGCGAGATAACATTGGCCTATAAGATTGGGTATCTTCACAACGATTATATTGAACCGACCATCTTTGCGAAGGCCGAAGAGGGGGTTTTCAGCCATTCCCTCAACGTACAGGTGCGGTATCGGCAACCTTGGGGCAATGTGTCCACCACATTGCTCGGCTCTACTTTCTTGAACGATTTCAGTAAGAACCGGTTCCGACTGAACAGCAGTCTGTCGATACGGGTGTTTCAGGGCCTTTCCGTTCGGTTTTCAGGACGTTTTGAAATTATCCGGGACCAGATCAACCTACCGGGCGGCGATGCGTCGATCGAAGACGTACTACTACAGCAAAAACAGATTGCCACCGATTATGAACTAGGTTTGAGTGTCGGGCTGAGCTATACTTTTGGCTCGGCCTTTAACAATGTTATCAATACGCGTTTGTAGGAGCCTTCCACTAGCCGGGTGCTTTTTTAGGGTGCATTATATTTACCACAAAGCATTGAATTTTATATATTTACAGAGCTGTAATTGAGATTCATGACTTTTTCGGGTTCTTTGGCCAACTATGTATTTGGCCCACGATGACCTCATTAAACCCACGACTATGAAACGACTCCTTTTTTCTTTGCTTATTGTCTTCTACGCCATAGCGGTGACCGGCCAGACAAAAATGGCGCCGGAAGTACCCTCGCCCATCATCTTTATCTATGACGCCAGCGGCTCGATGTGGGGGCAGCTGGAGGGCAAGAGCAAGATGGAAATCGCCAGTTCGGTACTATCGCAATCCATTGACCAATTTGCCGAAAACCAACGGATCGGTCTCGTGGTTTATGGCCATCGTAAAAAAAGCGACTGTAATGATGTGGAAACGTTGTTGCCTATGAACAATAGTTCCAAGGCGAAAGTTTCCTCTTCCATAAAAAACATCAAACCACTGGGCAAAACCCCGCTCGCTCTCTCGGCAACCACCGTCATAGACCAATTGCGCTCGAGCAAGGAGAAAGCGACCATCGTTCTTATCACCGATGGCATAGAATCTTGCGACGGCAACATTTGTGACGTAGTCGCTGCCGCCAAAAAAGAAGGTATCGATTTTAAATTGCATATCGTGGGTTTTGGCTTAAAATCCGGAGAAACCGAACAATTGCAATGTGCGGCCCAGGCGGGCGATGGCAACTACTATGATGCGGCAGATGCAAGTGGACTGGGAACTGCACTCAATGAAGTCGCCACACAGACCATTGATAAGCCGGCAGGAAATCTGGGGGTATACGTCATAAAAGAGGGTAAGCCCATTGATGCAGATGTGCAGGCGTATGCCGCGGGCACAAAAAACAAAGCGGATTATGGTCGTACCTATAAGGATACTGCGTATTTGTATCTGCCTCAGGCCACATATGACCTTGAGGTCGGGCAGCACGGTATAAACGCTATCTCGCCAGTGGTGCTAAAGAACGTACAAACCTCAAATGATAAAATAACCTATAAAACAATTGGTCTCGATGGAGCCAAGCTTAACGTTATGGTAAAAAACAATGGAGAACTTTGGGACGCGAACGTGAGTATAAAAACACCGGATGGAAAGAGCGTGATGGGCGGCCGCACGTATGGAGAGGAAAAATCATTTGAAGTAGATGCGGGGGTTTTTGATATAGAAGTTACCGCAAGAAACGTGCACGGGCCGGATGCCCTTCACCTCATCGAGGGAGTAACGGTGGGTAACGGTGCTGCAACCCCTGTAGCGTACGATTTTAAGACCGGGGTTGCCATCATAGGCGGCACGCTAGACGGCCAGGCCTTTGATGTGGGCATTACAATAAAGGACATTGCCACGGGTACCAATGTGTACGGCGGCCGAACCTATAAAGAAAACAAAGAGATCATGCTCAATCCTGGCAAGTATGAAGTAACCTTGGTAGAGCACGGCGTTTATAACAGTTCGGCAAAAAGTGCCGTTTTTAACATCGAAGTAAAACAGAACGAGACCCTAACCGAAATAAGGGATGTAAAATGAGAAGTATAAGTACTGTTTCACGAAAGTCGATCCAGATACCGATTCTCTTCGCGCTAGTAGGCATGACAGGCCAAGCACAGGAAACCGATGGGGCAATGGGCTTTTTTAGCCCTGAAATACAAGAAATCGATGTGCTTTATATCTATAAGGATTTAGATAGACTAATCAATCCGTGGGATGCCGCACCCATGGATAGTATTACTTTTAAAAAGCGTGGATATAATAAGGTGGTAGATACCGTACCGGAAGGTTTTAAACCTGCCATTGATAAGTTGGATTATGGGATTTATTATCTAAGGGTCAAGAAAATAGGACGGGATTATATAGAAGTGTTTCTAGATGATAAAAATAGTAAGACTGCCTTTATGATGCGCTCCATGGGAAAGTTCGTAACCTGGGGGGATTTTCTTCTGGGGATGCACTCCATTGAGTTTAACGATATCAATATGAAGGTCTATGATCTTCCCGAGGTAAACGCTGTGGGGAGATTGATAGATCCGGCCTATTTCCGCGGTAAATTCGTTCAGGGCGACTGGATGCAGGTGGATGTTCTAGCGAGCGATTACCATACGGTCGTCGGTACCGGGTGGATACTATGGCGCAAAAATGGGATGCTCTTAGTGCACGGTAATCTTTTAAGTTAAGTATTATGAAACCTTTCTTCAGACCCGCCAGATTGGGATTTTATTTTTTGAGTTTGCTGGTGTTTTTTGTTTTCGGTCTCTATTTTGCAGGATGGACCGACGCTGGTAAAGGTCAAGGACTGGCAGGAGGTGCCATAGTTTTAGGGTATGGTGTGGTTTTTGGTGGGTTTGCTTTTATCGCTTCTTTATATATAGCACAATGGATGGAAATTCCGCTGATAAAGAAAATCAACTGGGTGCTGCTGCTCCTGTTCGTTGCGACTTGGGGCTATAAATACTATGAATTTGAACAGCGTGATGCACGACAGGAGCAAGAAAGCCAAAAATTCAAACCACCGCCCACCACGCCCCGCCAAACAGCCAAGGACATCTAGCGAGTATTCGTGAATTTTTATCTATTCTTGTACCTAAACGAGCCTCAAAGCTTCCTGGATGCTCGCCTTCATCCGATCGAAGGTTGAAGGCTTGGTCATAAAATGGGTGGCACCAAGGGCAAAGGATTCCTGTTCGTCTTTGCGGTGCGAAGAAGTGGTGAGGATGATTACGGGTATATTTTTCAGTCCGGGGTCTTTCTTAAGCTCCCTCAGACATGATTTGCCGTCCATTCGTGACATGTTTAGATCCAGGAATAGGTAGTTGGGCAACACCTTCATGGTTTCCCGGAGTTTCCGAAGGGCGTCCTCCCCGTCGGTAGCGGTAACGCAGCGAAGGGAAGTATCGATTTCGGTAAGGGCTTCGCGGAAGAAGTCGATGTCATCTTGATCGTCATCGACAATCATAATGGTTTTAGTTGATGCCATGGACTATAGCGCTTATAGTCTTCTAATATACCTAATTTTTCAATTGAACATCCATTTCAGTCACAAATTTTACCTTTAGCATTCATTCCTTAGCTTAAATTACCTAAATTAGGCGTAGATTCATACTTTTTTGCAGTGCGACCTGCCCTTTGCATTCCGAAATGGAAAAACGGGGACTGTAACCTTGAATGTCTGCAAAACGCCCTCAGTAACCGTATTAGCCGAATTTTTCCTATGACATCATCCCCCTCTCCGTTGAACTTTCCCATAGTCGGTATCGGAGCTTCCGCCGGGGGAATCGATTCCTTTAAAAAGTTTTTGGGCGCCCTCCCCGAAAAATCCGGAATGGCCTTTATTCTGGTGCAGCACCTTTCCCCTTCGCACGAGAGCATTCTGCCGGAAATATTATCCCATGCCACCACCATATCCGTTCAAGAAATCAAAGATGGCTGTGAGATCGAGCCGGACCATATTTACGTCATTCCCGAGAATAAGATGTTAAAGGTAATCGATCGTTCGCTTCAACTATCTCCGAAGAAAGACCATACTCTACAAATGCCGATCGACGTTTTTTTCACCTCCTTGGCGCAAGTCCATGGCGCCCATGCCGTGGGTGTGGTATTGTCGGGTACGGCCCGCGACGGAACGGCAGGGCTAAAGGAAATTCAGGATTACGGGGGCATCACCTTTGCCGAGGATCCCAATTTGGCCGCGTGGCCCGGTATGCCAACCAGTGCAGTCGAAGCCGAGGTAGTCGATTTTGTGCTGCCCGCCGAAGCCATTCCCGCTAAATTAATACAGGTACATTCCAGCTACCCCTTGCGAAACGCCGATGCCGAAGCTACCGAGGGCAAAGATGATACTGCCGAACCAAAATCCGATGAGATCCCGCTCAAGAAAATTCTTTCCCTGATACTTCGTAATACCGGGGTGGATTTCAACTATTACAAAAAACCGACGGTAACCCGGCGAATCTATCGTAGGATGGCTATCAACCAAATGGCGAGGCCTCAGGATTATCTGGATTTTCTTCGCGAAAACCGCGTCGAACAGGAAGCTCTTTTTCAAGATTTACTTATAAAGGTAACTTCCTTTTTTCGGGATACCGAAGTTTTCGAGGAACTTGGTGATACCGTGCTCCCTAAACTTTTGGCAGGGCGGTCTCCCGACGACCCGATCCGTATCTGGGTAGCGGGCTGCGCGACCGGCGAGGAGGTCTATTCGCTGGCCATTTCTCTATTTGATGCCTTGGGCAGCATCGACGAGGATGTGGACGGCCACCGCACCAAGATCCAATTTTTCGCGACCGACCTTTCCGAAAGTGCCATTAAAACGGCACGCGCCGGAGTGTACCGGGCCTCGGAACTTGAATCGGTGTCGGAAAGTCAGCTCAACACTTACTTTACTAAAACTGATGGAAGTTATCGGGTTATCAAGCCGGTTCGCGACACCATCGTTTTTGCCGTACACAACTTTCTAAAGGACCCGCCTTTTTCTAAGGTTGACATGATAAGCTGCCGTAACGTACTTATTTATTTGGATACCTATCTTCAGAAAAAGGCCCTGACCACATTTCATTATGCCCTTAAAGAAGACGGCCTGTTGCTCTTGGGCAAATCGGAAACACCGGCAAAAAAGACCGATCTTTTCGCATCCTATTCCAAAAGTTCTAAGCTGTTCTCACGAAAGGCCGGGGAGGGCCGCTTTACGCAGAGCGTACAAAAACGGGTAAAACCGGAAAAGAAGCCCACGACTCAAAAAATCGCTTCCCCGTCCGTGCCCCGGACGGACTTTATGGAAAGCGCCAAAACAGTACTTATATCCAAATATAGTCCCGCGAGTGTTATCGTTGACGAACACATGAGCGTGGTTGACATTAAGGGCGACGTGGCCCCATTTTTGGAATATCCTGCCGGAAAACCATCCCACCAACTCCAGAACATGGCGCGTAAAGAACTGGCCTTCGAACTTCGTAATGCCATTCACAAGGCAAGGTCATCCGGAGATACGGTGGTGAAAGAAGGCATTCCCGTGAACCATAACGGGGAAGAGTTTAGGGCGAGGCTCGAGATCGTACCCCTGACCGATATTCTCGAGCCACACTACCTTATACTATTTCAAAAGAACTCCAATAACATATCCCTAATCGAAAAGTGGGGCAAGAGGTTGAATTCCATTTTTTCATCTTCTGAAAAAAGCCAGTTGCAGCAGCGCAACAGGGCACTTGAAAAGGAGTTGGAAGAGGTGCGGGAAGATGTCAGGGGGATTACCGAGGAACAGGAGGCCCACAACGAGGAACTGCAGAGCGCCAACGAAGAACTGCTGAGCAGCAACGAAGAGATGCAGAGCCTCAACGAAGAACTGGAAACCTCTAAGGAAGAGGTGCAATCGACCAACGAGGAGCTAATCGTGGTCAATCGCGAACTGATCGAAAAACAGAACGAGCTCAGCGATACCCTTGATTTTTTGGATGCGGTTATAGCGACTGTGCGCGAACCTTTTCTGGTACTGGAAAAAGATTTTCGCGTAATCAAGGCGAACGCCGCTTTTTATGAAAAATTTGTGGTCGAAGAAAAGGATATCGAGGGCCACTCCTTGTTTGCCATACAAGACCATCAATGGAACCAGGCCCCGTTGCGGTCTTTACTTGAAAAGGAGTTACCTCGAAAAGGGCGGATCGTGGGCGAAGAAATATCCATGAACATTCGGCCCGACGATGAACGTATTTTTTTGTTCACTGTGCGGGAAATCAACCGAAGAAAAGAGGACAGGGAGTTGATATTGTTCGCGATAGAGGACATTACCAAAAGAAAAAAGAACGAAAACAATCTTAAGACCAGTATCGCCGAACTTAGAAAGACCAACGATCAATTGGACCGCTATGTGCATTTGGCCAGCCATGACCTGCAAGAGCCCCTGCGAAAGATCATGATATTCTCCGACCGCTTGTCGAGCCGTGGAAACATCACCGATGAGGCAGATAGAACGATTATCGGTAAAATAGATAAAGCCGCAAAACGCATGACCGAGTTGGTGAAGGGCCTACTTGAATATTCGCGGGTCGCTCACCACGGGGATCTGTTCGAGCGCACGGATCTGAACGAAATTGTCAAGGATATTCTTTCCGACTTTGAACTGCTTATCGAGGAAAAAGGTGCGAAAATAGAAGTGGACCAGCTACCCGAAATAGAGGCGGTTCCTTTGCAGATGGGCCAATTGCTCAACAACCTGATCGGCAACGCCCTGAAATTCTCAAAGAAGGATGTAGTTCCGGAAATAAAGATAACATCGCGACCTTTTCCCCCGCATAGAAGGGACGATTTCCCTTCGTTATCACCGGCCTTGTCTTTTATCGAGCTGATAATAAGCGATAACGGTATCGGGTTCGCCCCCAAGTACCAAGACCAGATATTCATGATCTTTCAACGCCTGCGCCAATCAAGAGAGCATACAGGCAGTGGTATCGGACTTTCACTGGTAAAAAAAATCATAGAAAACCACCATGGCGCCGTTTATACCGTTTCCGAAGAAGGCCAGGGGGCGGAGTTTCACGTGATTCTGCCATTGAGAAAGCCTGAGGAGTAAAGTTGGCGGACACACTGGCGATGCGGGCATTGGCAGTTACTATAGTGGTCTCTGCCGGGGCAAAAATATACCGGCGGGTTGGCGAACCTCGTATCCAAACCTTATCTTTGCCCGAAACGACCTACCATGGACTTAAATCTGACCCGCCCCATCTGTTTTTTTGATTTGGAGACCACCGGTATGAATATCGCCAAAGACCGTATTGTGGAGATATCCATATTAAAGGTGCATCCCAACGGCACTACCGAAAGCAAAACTTGGCTGGTGAATCCCGGAATGAAGATTCCCGATGAGGTGATTGCCATTCATGGGATAAGCAACGAGAAGGTTGTCGACGAACCCTCCTTTAAGGAACTTTCTAAAGAAATTTATAACTTGATAAAAGACTGCGATCTGGGTGGATTTAACTCCGACCGTTTCGATATTCCCCTTTTGGTAGAGGAAATGCTTCGCGCCGAGGTAGATTTCGATATGAAGAATATGGTTTCCATTGATGTACAGACCATTTTTCACAAGATGGAAAAACGTACCTTGGGCGCGGCCTACAAATTTTATTGCGGCAAAGAACTGACCGATGCGCACAGTGCCGAAGCCGATACGAATGCTACATACGAAGTGCTGAAGTCCCAATTAGACCGATATCCCGAACTGGAAAACAACGTCAAAAAACTGGCGGAATTCTCCACCCATCGCCAATTCGCCGATTTCGCGGGCTTCTTGGGCTACGACGAAGAGGGTATCGAAATCTTTTCCTTCGGAAAGCACAAGGGCAAAAAAGTGCTCGAAGTACTCGAAAAGGAACCCGGATATTTCGGATGGTTAATAAACGCCGATTTTCCGTTGTACACGAAGAAGGTGCTCACACAGATAAAGTTGAGCCAGTTGAACAACAAGCTACAATAAGCGCTTAAAAATCTCAAACTCCCCACGCCATGAAACTCATCTGTATTGGCAGGAATTATACCGATCACATATCCGAATTGACAAATGAACGGCCCGACGAGCCTGTGGTGTTCATTAAACCCGATTCGGCTATATTGCCCAAGGATCAAGATTTCTATATACCCGATTTTTCGGATGAGGTGCATTACGAGGTCGAGGTGCTGGTAAAGATCAAGAAAGTCGGTAAACATATCGACACAAAGTTCGCTTACAAATATTATGATGAGATTGGCCTGGGCATCGATTTTACGGCTCGCGACTTACAATCGCAATTGAAAAAAGAAGGCCTGCCCTGGGAAAAGGCCAAGGGCTTTGACGGTGCCGCGCTCATCGGAAAATGGCTTCCTAAAAAAGATTTCAGGGATGTGAACAGCCTTAATTTTTCTTTGTTAAAAAACGGAAACGAAGTACAAAAAGGAAATACTGAACTGATGCTCTGGAAGATAGACGAACTCATTTCGTACGTATCTCGGTTCTTTCTGTTGAAAAAGGGGGATGTCTTATTTACAGGTACGCCATCGGGAGTTGGCAAAATCGCCGTAAATGATTATCTTTCGGGCGTTTTAGAAGGGCAAGAAATGTTCACGGTAAAAGTAGGATAAATCGGTAAAAATGATCTATAATCTTGATAAGATAAATGAAATGGCCGAAGGCGATGAGGACTTCATTCTTTCTGTAATTTCTGTATTTTTAGAAGAAGTGCCCGAAGACCTGGCGGCGTTGGAAGCCGCATTGGACCAAAAAGACCGGGAGCAAGCCTACCAACTGGCCCATAAGATCAAGCCCAACGTAGATTTGTTGGGGATGGACCAGACCCGGGAAGCGGCCCTTGAAATAGAGACCCTGGGCAAACAGGGTGCCGACATTTCGGAGATGGAAAAATTGTTTCCCATGTTAAAGAAAGACATACAGCAAGTCGTTGGCGAGCTTAAAAACGACTTTAACTTGTGACCTTTTTCGCGGAAATTATTACCATCGGTGACGAAATCCTGATCGGTCAGATTGTGGACAGTAATTCCGCCTTTATCGCCAAGGAACTTACCAAAATCGGTGTTTCCGTTTATCAGATCACTTCCGTTCAAGATGAAAAGCAGCACATACTCCAGGCCCTCGATACGGCAAGGAAGAGGGTGCAGGTGGTCATTGTAACCGGAGGCCTGGGGCCTACCAAAGACGATATTACCAAGCAGGTTTTTTGTGATTTTTTTGGGGATACCCTGGTCGAAGACAAAGATGTTCTGGCACACATCGAGGAACTTTTCGAAAAGTATATTACCTCCACACCTATATCCGATACCAACCGAAAACAGGCAATGGTGCCCTCGAAGGCAACAGTACTTAAAAATGCCTACGGCACGGCGCCTGGCATGTGGATGACCTCCGGTGAAACGGCCTTTGTGTCGCTCCCGGGCGTTCCCTTCGAGATGAAGAACTTGATAAAGAACGCGGTTATCCCGAAAATTATCAAGGAATTCAAACGGCCCTATATCCTCCATAAAACCTTGGTCACCTACGGACTCGGGGAAAGTGCCATTGCCGATAAATTGCAGGATTGGGAAAACGATTTGCCTTCTTTCGTCAAACTGGCCTATTTGCCCAGTTTGGGAAGGGTACGCCTGCGGTTAACTGCCAAGGGAAGCGATAAAAAACTCTTGGAGGATACCATTGAAAAGGAATTCGAAAAGCTGTATCCGCTCATCGGCGATATTATGTACGGTATAGAGGACGAAGAAACGCTGGAAGAAGTCGTGGCCAAGCTGCTCACGGAAAAGAAGATGACCTTGGCCACCGCCGAAAGCTGTACCGGGGGAAAGATAGCCCAGCAGCTCACCGCCTTGGCCGGTGCTTCTGCCTATTTCAAGGGAAGTATCGTGAGCTATGCCACGGAGACCAAAATCGACGTATTGCGGGTACCCCGTGAAACGATCGACCGATATTCGGTGGTAAGCGCGGAGGTCGCCCAGGTTATGGCCGAAAATGTAAAAAAAATGTTGAAAACCGACTTTGCTATTGCCACTACGGGAAATGCCGGCCCCACAAAAGGAGATTCCGACGCCGAAATCGGTACCGTGTTTATCGCCATAGCCTCCTCAAAAGGGGTTTTTGCCCAGAAGTTCAACATGGGCAATCACAGAACTCGAATCGTACAAAAGACCGTGCACAAAGCGCTCGAGATGTTGCAAAAAGAAGTTGAACTTAATTGAAGCTTTTCTTTTACCTACGAATATCCCATTTTGAGGCCATATTTCATCATTTCTGACCACCGTAGCCCTTCTAGGTTGCTAATAAATGACCGCATCTGGCCACAAAAGCCGATATTATCGGTTCCAAACAAAAAGTTGAAATGAGTTCATTCTAAAAATCTAAAAGATTGTTTTGCCCATCAATAAAAATGATATAAATTTGCAGCCTGTTAAAGAGAACGTTTTAAAATTATAGACACAGTTCAAAACTGTCCCTAAAAAAATCAGTGCGATGTCAAAAGTTTGTGAAATTACGGGAAAGCGGGCGATGTTCGGTAACAATGTATCGTTCTCCATCAACAAGACGAAAAGAAGGTTCAATGTGAACCTATCGAAAAAGCGTTTTTATCTTCCTGAAGAAGATCGCTGGGTGACGCTCAAAGTTTCCGCCAAGGCATTGAAGATCATCAACAAAAGAGGTATCTCCGCTGTAATTAAGGAAGCAAGGGCAAAAGGATTGTCGAAGTAATCCGGATTAATATAGTAGACCATGGCAAAAAAAGGTAACAGAGTACAGGTTATTTTGGAATGTACGGAGCATAAGGAATCCGGGAAGCCGGGTACATCGCGGTATATTACCACCAAAAATAAAAAGAACACACCCGGAAGGATGGAAATCAAAAAATTCAATCCTATCCTGAGGAAAATGACGGTTCATAAGGAGATAAAATAGATTTCTGCCCCTGCCTTCCGGCAGGTGTACAGAAAATAATAAAGTTTATATTTATGGCAAAGAAGACAGTAGCAACTTTACAGACGAGTTCAAAACGATTGACCAAAGCTATTAAAATGGTCAAGTCGCCCGAAAGTGGTTCTTACACCTTTGTAGAATCTGTAATGGCGCCCGAAAACGTCAACGAATGGTTGGCTAAAAAATAGCGGGTAGAATTAAAAAATAGCGGAAAGCTCCTTTCGAAAGTTAGGGGCTTTTTTATTTGAAAAAGTTTAAAGGGGTATGAGCCTGCCTCGCCGGCAGGCTTAGAAGTTTAGAAAAAAAATCTTTTGTCCACTGCCTAATGGGCACGATCTCTATCTCTATTCTTTTCAATTCTCTCTTCTCTTTTTCCGAACTTGAATCCTACTTTCCTATCTTTGGAACAATCAATCCATTACCGCCATGAGCCTATTTAAGAATATATTCTCCACCCAAAAAAAAGAGACCCTGGACAAGGGGCTTGAAAAGACCAAAACATCCTTTTTCTCGAAACTTGGCAAAGCGGTCGCCGGAAAATCCACAGTGGACGATGACGTACTCGATAATCTAGAAGAGGTGCTGGTCACTTCGGACGTTGGAGTGAACACGACCCTAAAGATTATCGACCGTATCGAGGCGCGGGTGGCCCGAGACAAATATATGGGTACCGATGAACTCAATGCGATTCTTCGTGAAGAGATAGCCGGCCTGCTATCGGAGACCCACTCTGGGGAAGCTACGGAATATGTCATCCCCAAGCATAAAAAACCCTATGTCATCATGGTGGTTGGCGTCAATGGCGTGGGTAAGACCACGACCATAGGTAAATTGGCCTATCAGTTTAAAAAGCAGGGATTAAAAGTAATTTTGGGCGCCGCGGATACCTTTCGTGCAGCGGCCATCGACCAATTGCAAGTCTGGGCAGACCGGGTAGAGGTGCCTATCGTCAAACAGAAGATGGGCAGCGATCCCGCATCGGTGGCCTTCGACACCCTTAGTTCTGCCCTAAAACAGGACGCCGATGTAGTCATCATCGACACCGCTGGGCGGTTGCACAACAAGGTCAACCTGATGAACGAGCTGACCAAAGTGAAACGGGTCATGCAGAAAGTGGTGGCCGATACCCCGCACGAAGTCCTACTGGTTCTCGACGGCTCGACCGGACAGAACGCCTTCGAACAGGCCAAGCAGTTCACCAAAGCGACCGAAGTGACTTCCTTGGCGGTCACGAAACTCGACGGTACCGCAAAAGGTGGCGTCGTCATCGGCATATCCGATCAGTTTCAGATTCCCGTTAAATATATCGGGGTGGGCGAAGGGGTCGAAGATTTACAGGTCTTTAATAAATACGAGTTCGTGGATTCTTTTTTCGGATAGCAAATCATTATAGGTTCAATGTGTAAAAGCAAACTTTTGACGGTAATTGCCGTACTCTTGCTGTTTTCCTGTAAGGATAACCAAGAAAAAGTTAATGCAAGTGTCATTCTTTGGCAACCGTATAACGATTCCGCCGAAGTGGCCGCTAATCAAGACCATGAGATCGAACGGATGCGGTACAAACTCATCCAATCCAAGGTATTGGATAAAAATGCGGTTTTTAGGCCGCTCTATCCCGAAGTTGTCAAAATATCGGATGCGGAATATGAAGGTTTAAAGCCCTTGGTGCTTGAGCGGGATATCCCAACGATACAAGCGCATATCGCAGCAGGAAAATTATCCTACGAAAAGCTCGTTTTGTTTTATCTCCATAGGATTTACAAATATGAACTGAACAATACCACTACTTTGAACACCATCTTAGCCTTAAACGACAAAGTGGTCGCCCAGGCCAGAAAATGCGATTCGTCGGTTCAAGCATCCCCTTCCAAAAAGCGCCATCCTATTTTTGGGATGCCCATATTTTTGAAGGACAACATCAACGCTTCGGGAATGAAGACCACGGCGGGTTCTGTTGCCCTGATCGACAACCAGACCGACGATTCCTTTGTTAGCAAGCAGCTTAAAAGCAAAGGTGCGCTGATTCTTGGTAAGGTCAACCTGAGCGAATGGGCCTATTTTTTATGTGAGGGATGCCCGGTAGGATATAGCGCAGTAGGCGGACAGACCTTGAATCCCTATGGGCGACGTCTCTTCGAAACGGGCGGGTCCAGTTCTGGTAGCGGAACCTCGGTGGCTGCCAATTATGCGGTCGCGGCAGTGGGAACGGAAACTTCCGGTTCCATTTTATCTCCCAGCAGCCAAAATTCCGTCGTGGGGCTGAAACCAACTATCGGCTTGCTAAGTAGAACTGGCATCGTACCGATTTCCAGTACCTTGGACACCCCCGGCCCCATGACCAAGAACGTGGTCGACAATGCCATCTTGCTTTCGGCCATGACAGGAAAAGATAAAGAGGACACCAAATCGGTAGCCACCGATACCCATTATTTGGAGGTGGTAACGGAATCCAACTCCTTAAATGGCCGAAGGTTCGGCGCGATGACCCCTCTGATGGAAGAGGATTCCATTTACCGGATGACCGTCGAAAAAATGAAGGAATTTGGGGCAGAAATCATAGAGTTTACGCCTCCAAATGTCGGGATGGAAGGTTTTTTGAGCATCCTGAACATCGATATGCGCAACGACCTTCCAAAATACCTCAAAACCCAAGTAAAAGATAAAGATGCGGTCAAAATAACATCCGTTCAAGATGCGGTATCCTTCAATGCCGCGGATTCCTTGGTTCGCATCCCTTACGGACAAGCCCTTTTCGAGGGCATCCTCGCCGATTCCACTACCGCCCGGGGCCTTGAGAAAATTAAATCCCACTTACAAAAAAACGGCCGAATCTTCTTTAATACCGCCATGGATAAATATGCATTGGATGCCATCCTATCCATAAACAACTACCATGCGGGCTACGCTGCGGTTGCCGAGTACCCCGCAATTACGGTTCCCATGGGCTATAAAGAAACCGGGGAGCCGATAAGCCTCACCTTAATTGCGAAGTCTTTCCAGGAAAAAAAATTGCTACAATTGGCGAAAGCCTTTGAAGAGGCGACCCGCGTACGCAGACCGCCAGCAATGTATTCAGACTGATAGCCTTTTCAGTTCATCATTCTTAACAACCCCTACAGTTCCCCACCTTTTGAACCTGAAGTCATACCTTATAATATATGGGGTACCGTGTATCATAGTGGTGCGGGCCGCATTTCAAATGGGTCTTAGTAGGTACAGTGCCATGAATACTTGTAAAATGGGCGGTTTCGGAATGTACGCAGATTACCATCCCAGTTCCCACTTGGTTGGGTTCCGCATCGACGATACCTTCATTTTGGCCCGAAAGACCTAACTTTTTCCAACCGGTATATAAGAGCGGCCTTTTCCCTACAATACACGATGTATTAGACCAAAATTACCAGGCCCTCCACGAATTTATATAAGGTGAAACTTTTTTATCGGCGCAAACTTTGAGAAGAGCTAGCTTCTTCATCCGCACGGCCGGTGGAACCATCAGGCATGGCTACGGTTTTGGTCGAACACCCTCAAAAAAAAGGGCTTAAACAGTATCATCATTTCCATATTTTGCAGCTATACATTCGACCGCAGGGCGGGTTGCAGTTTAGTTGCGAAACCTTCATCTTTGGTATATAATCGGTCATTTTCTAGGGGTATATCGTATCTTTGCACGCTCAATACAAGCCATGCGTACAAAATCCCTTAAGAAAAACAAGATCAATGTCGTCACTTTGGGCTGCTCGAAGAACGTCTACGACTCCGAAGTCCTCATGGGCCAATTGCGCGCCAATGATAAGGAAGTGGTGCATGAAGAGGAAGGCAATGTGGTGGTCATCAATACCTGTGGATTTATCGCCAATGCAAAGGAACAAAGCGTAAACACCATTTTGGAATACGTTCAAAAAAAGGAAGCCGGCGAGGTAGACAAAGTGTTTGTGACAGGATGCCTGAGCGAACGCTATAAGCCGGATCTGCAAAAGGAGATTCCCGATGTGGACGAATATTTCGGTACCAGCGAGTTGCCGAACCTGTTGAAGGCACTGGGTGCCGATTACAAGCACGAGCTGATCGGTGAACGCCTGACCACCACCCCGAAAAACTACGCCTATCTGAAGATTGCCGAAGGCTGCGACCGGCCCTGTTCCTTTTGTGCCATTCCCCTTATGCGCGGCGGACATAAGAGCAAATCCATTGGGGAATTGGTGAACGAGGCGGCATCATTGGCCGCCAAAGGGGTCAAGGAGCTGATTTTGATAGCGCAAGACCTGACCTATTATGGACTCGACCTTTACAAAAAAAGAAATCTGGCCGAACTGCTTGAAAACCTGGTCAAGGTGGAGGGCATCGAATGGATCCGTTTGCACTACGCCTTTCCCACGGGTTTTCCGATGGATGTTTTGGGCGTGATGAAACGGGAACCGAAGATCTGTAATTATTTGGATATTCCCTTGCAGCATATTTCCGACCGTATCCTCAAAAGTATGCGCCGCGGAACTACTGAGGCGAAGACTACCAGATTGCTACGGGAGTTTCGCACGGCCGTCCCCGAAATGGCCATCCGTACCACCCTTATCGTAGGTTATCCCGGGGAGACCGAGGCTGATTTCCAGATTTTGAAAAATTGGGTGACGGCCATGCGCTTCGAACGTTTGGGCTGTTTTACCTATAGCCATGAAGAGGATACCCATGCCTATTCTCTAGAAGACGATGTTCCCGAAGATATCAAGCAAGAACGCGCCAACGAGATCATGGAGATCCAGTCCCAGATATCCTGGGAACTTAATCAAGAAAAAGTGGGGATGACCTATCGATGTATCATCGATCGCAAGGAGGGGAATTACTTTATAGGTCGTACTGAATACGACTCTCCCGATGTGGATAACGAAGTATTGATCGACGCTTCGAAATACTATTTGAAGCAAGGGGAGTTTGCCGATATCAAAATTACGGATGCTGCGGATTTTGACCTTTATGGCGAGCCAGTTTCGGTGTTGGTTCAAGAACAGTCCACGGGTCGTTTAAACAACTCGCAGGTGGCGACCAAATTCTGAACCGGATTCTGAAGTCGGCCCTCGACCGCTGTCCGTACCTTTTTAAGCCTTACTTAGATTTTTTCCTTACTTTCGAGGTAAATCAACCTCCTAATGTCCTTTTCAACTTTTGGCGAAATCATGCTGCGGCTGGTACCCACCGGGCAGGCCGACCGTCTTCGTACCACCTCTCTTTTTGCCGTAGATTATGCCGGTTCGGAATCGAACGTGGCCGTTTCCCTGGCCTGTTTGGGCGATACAGTACAGTATATTAGTAAGGTACCTGATAATGCATTGGGCCATGCTGCCCGGCAATCCCTTGACCGATTCCATGTATCCACTGCGAATATCATTGAAGGCGGAAATAGGTTGGGCACTTATTTTATCGAACTGGGCAGTTCCATCCGGCCCTCACGGGTGGTCTATGATAGGGCCGATTCGGCCATAGCCGGTATTCATAGGGGCGAATTCGATTGGGAGCATATCCTCCAAAACCAAAAATGGCTGCACCTTTCAGGTATTACCCCCGCACTTTCCACAACCTGTGCCGAGGAATGCGTTTTCGCCGCGCGTACTGCGCAAAAGTTGGGTGTCAATGTCAGTTTTGACCTGAACTACAGGAGAAGCCTTTGGGAAAATTCCGATAAAGCAAAAAACATTTTCGATCGTATTTTGGAGCATACCAATCTGGTTTTCGGAAACACGGGCGTACTAAAGGATGTTTACGGTATGGTTTTCAATGGAAACAATGCCACCGACCAAACTCTCGATGCCTTGCGTAAGGCAAGGCATCTTTTCGGAGTCGATCAATTGGCGTTTACGATCCGCGATCATAGTTCGGCTTCGGTAAACCGTCTTAGCGGGGCCTGTATCTCAAACGAACAACCCGTAGTGTCGAACACCTACGATATCGAGATTACGGACCGGTTCGGCACTGGCGATGCCTTTGCCGCCGCCTTTTTGCATGCGCGGCATAAGAATTTGCCCTCCCAAGAAGCGATAGATTTCGCCACGGCCGCCTTTGCGTTAAAACATACGATGATCGGCGATATCCATACCAGTACCGAACAGGAAATCAATGCCATAGTTAAGGGAAATACTTCGGGACACGTCATACGATGAGCGACAAAAATGAAATAATCGACCGCATCCGCACCGAAAGGCTGATATCAATCATTAGGCTGCACGAACAAACCGCCGTGCAACCTACGGTAGATGCCCTTGTAGCGGGGGGAATACAGATTTTGGAAATTACGACCAATACCCCGGGTTTTTCCGAGGAAATCGAAAAAGCGCGGCACCGGCATCCCAGGGTGCTGATCGGGGCCGGAACGGTGATTAGCTGCGATTTGGCCACAAGGGCGATAGCCGGCGGAGCCCAATTTCTAGTGACTCCCAATACCGATAAAGAAGTGGCCGAGGCCGGTTTAAAGCACGGTGTTCCGGTGCTAATGGGAGCCATGACCCCCACGGAGGTCTCCATGGCTTTGGGTTATGGCGCTGATATTATAAAACTTTTTCCCGCGGGTGATTTGGGAATTCCGTATTTTAAGTCCCTCAAAGGTCCTTTTGATGCCGTCCCCTTTTTTGCGGTCGGAGGCATTAGCGAAGAAAATATAAGGGATTGGTTCGAGGCGGGCATCGATGGGGTGGGATTAGGGAGCAGTCTGGTAAAAAGTAGCGTTCGCACGGAGGCCGATTTTAAACGGATAACCGCCCTGGCCGAAAAATTCATAAAAATTATAGTAGAAGACTGATGGAAGGACTCCGTATAGAAAAAATCGAACTGTTCAAAGTGCCGCCCCGCTGGTTGTTCCTGAAAATGACCGTCAAAAGCGGCATCGTCGGATGGGGTGAACCAGTGGTCGAAGGCAAGGCAGCTACCGTCGAAGCTTGTGTCCGCGAACTTTCACAGTATGTAGTAGGCCGTACGGCGAACGATATCGAAGACATATGGCAGACCCTGTACCGGGGCGGATTCTATCGGGGCGGTCCGATTATGATGAGTGCTTTATCTGGAATCGACCAAGCCTTGTGGGATATCAAAGGGAAGCATTTGGGCGTTCCCGTTTACGAACTTTTGGGCGGGGCGGTACGGCAGAAGATGAAAATGTATTGTTGGGTCGGGGGCGATAATCCCGAAGTGATACTGGAGCAGGCACGGGAAAAGTTGCAACAAGGCTACCAAGCCGTTAAGATGAATGCGACCGGCCCTTTTGAATGGATCGATTCCGTAAAAAAAATAAAAGCCGTTGCCGAAAATATCAAACTGCTACGGGAGGAATTCGGCGATGACCTGGATATCGGTCTTGATTTTCACGGAAGGGTGCATAAGGGCATGGTCAAACGATTAATCGACGAGCTTTCGCCTTACCATCCGATGTTTTTCGAAGAACCGGTTTTAAGTGAAAACAATGAGGCCCTGGATCACATCTATCCCTATACCGAAATTCCTATCGCCACGGGCGAGCGGCTATTTTCCCGTTGGGATTTTAAAGAGGTGCTGCACCGCGGCACGGTAGACATTATCCAACCCGATTTGAGCCATGCGGGCGGCATTTCGGAAGTAAGGAGAATCGCTAGCATGGCCGAGGCATACGATGTGGCCCTGGCACCGCATTGCCCATTAGGCCCGGTGGCCTTGGCCGCATGCCTGCATATCGATTTTGCCAGTATCAACGCGGTAATACAGGAAAGCAGTCTCGGCATCCATTACAACCAAGGTTTCGACTTGTTGGATTATATGGAAAACCCTGATGTTTTTGAAGTGAAGAAAGGGCTACATCGCCCTGCTAAAAAATCCAGGGCTAGGGGTGGAAATCAACGAAGATAAATTGAGGGAAGGACAAAAGATCGGTCATGACTGGACCAACCCGATATGGAGAAATGAAGATGGTAGTTTTACGGAATGGTGATGTAAGCGGGCAGACTTGAACCACGAATCTTTGTGATAAAAACTAAATTTAGGAATCGACATTTGTAATCAGCGATCACAATTCAAAATTGTACTGCCATGAAAAAAGCCATCCTATTGGTATCTCTTGTTTGCTTGTACCTAACAGCATCCTCCCAAGATAAAGAACAACACTTCTCCGTAGAAATCCTGTCGGACGAAGCCTTGGAACTTATCGACCCCGGAGTACAAATTAAAGTTATCGGCAGTGGTTTCGAATGGGCGGAAGGCCCGCTGTGGATTTCGAACGGTAACTATTTACTGTTTTCCGATGTCATAACGAACCATGTATATAAAATCGATTCGGATGGAAACACCTCGGAGTATTTGCATCCCTCGGGATATTCCGGCGAGGGTGCTTATAGCAAAGAACCGGGTTCGAACGGATTGCTGTTGAGTCCCGATGACCATTTGATATTGATGCAGCACGGCGACCGTCGGGTCGCAAAGATGAAAAGCACTTTGAACGATCCCAAGCCGGAATACGAAACCGTGGTCGACAACTACAAGGGAAAAAAATTCAACAGTCCCAATGACGGGGTTTTCGATTCGGACGGCAATCTCTATTTTACCGACCCGCCGTACGGCCTTCCGGAACCCATGGACGGCCCGACCAAGGAACTCGATTTTCAGGGGGTTTATTGCCTAAAGACTGAGGGCGAACTAATTTTGGTGGATAAACTATCGCGCCCGAACGGGATAGCCCTTTCCCCCGATGGTTCAAAACTCTACGTAGCGGTATCGGATCCTGAGCATGCGGTATGGTACCGGTACGACATAAGCAATCCGGGAAAAGCGGTCAACAAGCAATTGTTCTATGATGCTACGGACTTAGTGGGACAAGCCAATCAAGAGGGCCTGCCCGACGGCATGAAAATGCATTCAAAGGGTTATTTGTTCGCCACGGGCCCGGGAGGAATCTGGATTTTCAACAAACAGGCCGAACCCATCGCCAAAATCCACTCCGGAAGAGCAACTGCCAATTGCGCTTTTACCCCAGATGAAAAAACCTTGTTCATCACCGCGGACGATTATATTTTGAAGGTGGCACTCAAGTAACTTTCCTGTTGGAGCTTACTGAACCATAAAAAGCGCATTTGCAAAGAACAGTTTCCCATTTTCCCAAAAACCCCGAAAGAGGGGATCGTCAACCATGTAGATGATCTGTCCGTCCCCTTGTTTTTGCACCCCGAAAATGAGACTTTGCCCTATTTTTTTCCGCGCTTCGCTTCCCGCAAACCCAGAGACGGGTCGTATATCGTGTTCTTCGAGGCGTACGACCGTACCGTTTTCCAAATAATTATAGGCGGCATCGCCCAATTTTAAACTAAAATACGTATCGCCGTACCCGAAGGCCAAGGGGTGGGTAACATCTACTTTGGTCATAAAGATAGCCCCTGTAATGGCATTTTTCATCTTTTCACGTTCGGACTCTTGGTAGTGCTGTAGGTTGATGGTACTATCCTTTTCGGTTTCCTTGGCTTTGATCTCGAAACCATCTTTATCGGTAAGACCCTGTAAGGCCCCGCCCATAGCAATCAGTTTTCCGCCATGGGTAACCCATTCTTTTAAACATTTCAGTCTATTCTCGTCCATAAAATCTTTATAACCATCGCCATCGGGTAAAATGAGTACGTCGTATTTCGAAAGTTCGACATCATCTATATATTCGGTATCGATTACCGTGACGGGATAGTGCAATTGTTGTTCAAAGAAATGCCAGATTTCCCCGAAACCTAAGCTTGAGGTCGGTTTGCCGGAAAGCATCGCTATCTTGATGGCATCCACCATTGCTACGGAACTCGAACCGAAGTCCTTCCCATCTTCTACAAAACCGGTTGTTGTTCCCCATAGGGTTTTGAGGTGTTTAATGGCAACTTGCGACAAGGTATTTAAGAACTCAGGGTTGTTTTGATTGTCCGCTTTTGCAACAATTAAGCTTCCACGGTCGTATGGGCGGCCATCCATTCTAAAAGGTTTTTGGGCATACCTTACCCGAATATCCCTTTGAAGCAAATCGGCTAAAAATTGTGCGTCATTGAAGCTGTTCCAGTCGCCGAGAAAGGCATAGATATCCTTCGATGTATTTATTTCTTCCGGGGGGGGAACTGTCCATTCATCGGTAGCTAAATCCATGTCTACCTTACTTTCGGAAGCAATGGCATCCAGACCATAGGCGTAAGGCAGTGACCAGGCCGTAATGTCGTAGGTAAGGGAATCGCTTAGCTTGGCGTTGGGCTCAAAAAGTACCTTGACCAAGGTGCCTTTTTTTTGTTCGGTGGAGACCACCAAACTCTTAGATGAGGTTTTGAGGCTTCCGTTTTCGCCCGTTCGATAGTCGAAGCCCTTCGTACTTCCGTTCTTGCCCCGTCCGTATTTGATTTCATGCCGGTCCAACAAATGGGTCAGGGCATTAATTTTATCCGCGTCTCCATTCATGACATAATTTCTATATTTGTAATCTTTATTCCGATAAAATTTTTTGAACTCGGTGTTCAATCTTTCCGCATTTTGGGATGAAATTTCCACCGTTGAAAGGCCGGTAATAAAGTGGTGCGCCATTCTATCCTTTAGGGTCAAAGTATCTCCGATTCCCGTGATGACTCCCAGACCGGCCTGGCCGCTGCCGCCCTGTTCATAGGTCATGCCGATACTTCCATTATAGGTGGGAAAGGTGTCTCCATAACTAGGATAGAGCAGGTCGAAAATCTCCTTGGTAAAATAGAACCATCCGTTGGCATCGAAGTATTTGGCATGGTTCTTACCGACGATCACCTGAAATTCCCGCTGAAAATCGGTAATCACCTCGTGAAAAGGTTCCGCGGCAGGAGCAAAGTAATACGGGGCATCGACGCCCTGTTCATGGAAGTCCACATGTACATGCGGTAGCCATTGGTTGAACATCTTAATGCGCTGTTGGCTTTCGGTCTGCGTCAACCAGGCCCAATCGCGGTTGAGGTCGAACATATAATGGTTTGTGCGGCCGTTCAGCCAAGGTTCGTGA
The DNA here is from genome assembly GCA_963734985.1 of uncultured Flavobacteriaceae bacterium. Taxonomy (GTDB): domain Bacteria; phylum Bacteroidota; class Bacteroidia; order Flavobacteriales; family Flavobacteriaceae; genus Pricia. Next base: position 112,259 of record CAVTJB010000001.1, on the reverse strand, counting down.
TGTTCCTTGCTATTGGGATCTACGTTGTTCGGGCTGCTTTTGTACTGATTGTACCAGTTGACGTAACGTTCCCGTCCATCGGGGTTGACACAGGGATCCATCAGAACGACGGTATTTTTGAGGTAATCGCTTTTTTCCGTCAGCAGGGTATAAATCGTGAGCATCGAGGCTTCGGTACTGACGCTTTCGTTGCCGTGCACATTATAGCTCAACCAGACGATGGCCTTGGTGGGGTTTCCGTTGCCCTCGGTGGAGGCGATGTGGGCCTTACGGATGTTTTCGAGATCGGCCATATTTTCTTTGGATGAAATGTATGCCAGAAGCAAGGGCCGACGTTCGGTGGTTTGTCCGTATTGGTGCAGTTGCACCCGATCGGAAGCCATTTCAGCCAGATATCGGTAGTAGTCCACTACCTGATGATGCCGGGTAAATTGGGTGCCCAGCTCATAACCGAGAAATTCGGACGGCGATTTCAGGTCTTGGGCAGTGGTCAAAAAGGAAATGAAAAGAAAGATCGAAAATAAATAGGACCTCATATGCTACTGTTGTTTATTCGGATGCGTTCTTCTCTCCCAAATCTAACCAATATTAACCGAAAGTCCATCGCAAATCCATCAAGGGATGTATATGCGGGACAAAGCAATTAACGTATTTTTAGCAATTAGCCCCATCGGAGAGTTTTATATTTACCATATATGAACATCGACCACCTTTCATTTGACCGCACTGGCTATTTTCCCGAGCTTATCTGCGATTACCTGGCCGAAAATCCAGACCTAAAGACCTTTTACAATCGCTATCCCGGTCTAAAAAACTTTGAGGCGCAAATAGCCGAGAAAGCGACCCATTTTCCAGAGGCCAATAGGGAAATCCTTTATCAAGCCCTGCGGGACCAATATAAAGGGATGACCCTGACGCAGGAAACGGAGAGCCATCTCAAAAAACTGAAAGAGCCGATAAGCTTTACCGTGGTCACCGGCCATCAGTTGAACCTGTTCACCGGCCCCCTATATTTTCTCTATAAGATCATTTCGACCATCAACCTGACCCAAGACCTGAAAAAGGCCTATCCCCAGTACAATTTTGTTCCTGTTTATTGGATGGCGACAGAAGACCATGATTTTGAGGAAATCAATTTTTTTAATTTCCAGGGAAAGAAATTGCAGTGGAACAAAGAGGCATCGGGAGCTGTCGGCGATTTGAAGACCGAGGGACTAGAGGGTGTTTACGAAGCTTTTGCCAATGCCTTGGGAAGTAGCCATAATGCGGAACAACTAAAAAATCTTTTTCAGAAGGCCTATCTGGAGCACGGTACCCTAACGGATGCTACCCGATATCTGGCCAATGAACTTTTTGGTAAATACGGATTGGTGATTTTGGATGGGAATCATACGGGACTTAAAAAGTTGTTAATCCCTTACGCCAAAAAGGATATTTTTGAGGATGTACCCTTTAAAAGAATTTCGGAAACCATTTCCAAAATAGAGGAACTACCTGAAAAGTACGGGATACAGGTAAACCCCCGGGAGATCAATTATTTTTATTTAAAGGAAGGCTTGCGGGAACGGATCATAGAACAGGAAGGGACGTTCTTTATAGATAATTCCGAACTCCGGTTTTCAAAGGAGGATTTGTTAGAAGAAATAAATCAGCATCCCGAACGCTTTTCTCCCAATGTAATCGCCCGTCCTCTCTATCAGGAAGTAATTCTACCCAATCTCTGCTATATAGGTGGGGGCGGCGAAATAGCCTACTGGCTAGAATTGAAGTCGATGTTCGAGGCGGTCGAAGTGCCCTTTCCGGTGCTGTTGCTCCGCAATTCCGTTTTGGTCATCACCGAAAAGCAAAGCAGGAAATTAAAAAGAATGAACCTTTCCATCTCCGATATTTTTCTGAAGCAAAGTAGTTTTATCAATAAGAAAATCCGGGAAATTTCCAATATCGACATTGATTTTTCGCCCCAGAAACAACTTTTGGAGAATCAGTTCAAAGCGCTCTACGATTTGGCCGAACAAACGGACAAATCTTTTTTGGGAGCCGTAAAAGCCCAGGAGGTCAAACAGAAAAAGGGACTCGACAACCTCGAGAAGCGTCTGCTCAGGGCCCAAAAACGAAAGCTAGAAGATCAGGTACAACGTATGACCGAAATACAGAACGCACTCTTTCCCAACCAATCCCTACAAGAACGCCAGCTGAATTTTTCCGAACTGTATCTGGAATTGGGGGAGGATCTGATTCCCATGTTGATGGAGGCTTTGGAACCTTTGAAATTGGAGTTCACCATCCTAAAAGTGTAAACGAAATTCCATGCACAATATTGACATACAATCGATAGAAATGACCTTGGATGTCATGAAGTACGCTATTGACCGTATTACCAATACTGCGCCGCAAATGGGCCGTCCGAAAAAGGAGGCGGAACTGAAAAATTTGGTAGGTGAGACCGTAACCTCGGAAGGAATAGGCGGCGAGAACGCCTTTCGGTTGTTTCGTGATGTACTGGTCAAGGCAACGGTGCCCATAGATCATCCGCGGCATTTGGCCTTTGTACCGGCGGCACCCTCAAGGGCGGCCATCATGTTCGATTTGGTAACCTCGGCCTCGAGCATTCACGGAGCCTATTGGATGGAAGGCGCAGGAGGGATTTTTTGTGAGAACGAGGCCATGAGGTGGCTCGTCTCGTTGACGGGACTCCCCGAACCCGCTTTTGGGGTCTTTACCAGCGGCGGCACCGCTGCCAATCTTTCCGCGTTGGTCGCCGCCCGGGAATACTTTCGGAAACTTCCGGAAAACCGGAATGAAAAGGGACTCGTTATTACCTCTATCGGTGCGCATTCCTCCATCAAGGCCATGGCCAAGGTCATCGACGTCGACCTGCTTTTGGTCGAGACCGAAGATCTGATGTCCGGGCAGGCACTCCAGGAGAAAATAGGGAGATTAGATGCCCACCAAAGAAAACGCCTTTTCGCCGTGGTCGCTACGGGCGGTACCACCAACGCCGGTATCATCGACGACCTGGCGGGCATTGCGGAAATATGCGAAACCGAAAAGCTATGGTTCCACGTCGATGCGGCTTACGGTGGGGGTGCCTTGGCCGCCGATTCCGTCCGCCATCTTTTTAATGGTATCGAAAGGGCGGATAGCATTACCATCGACCCCCACAAATGGTTGTTCTCGCCGTATGATTGTGGAGCGGTGATCTACAAAAATCCCGAACAGGCCAAAGATGCCCATTCGCAGGAAGGATCGTATCTCGATATTTTTAAGGATGAAGGTGCCCGAGGCTTTAATCCATCGGACTACCAGATTCAGTTGACCCGACGGGTTCGGGGCATGCCTTTATGGTTTTCCTTGGCCATGCACGGCACCGACAAATACAAGTGGGCGGTGGAGCAGGGCATTTTATTGGCAAATTTGGCGGGCAGGCTTATCGAGGAAAACCCTGTTGTAGAGTTGGTTCGCGAACCCAGTCTTTCGTGTGTGCTGTTCCGGCGAAAAGGCTGGACTCCCGATGATTACCGAAACTGGACCTACAAAAACCAGCGCGAGGGCTTTGCCCTGGTCACCCCGACCAAGTGGAAACTAGGGGATACCTATGAGACAGTCGCCCGCTTTTGCTTTATCAATCCCGATACCACGGTAGAGGATATTGCTGCGATTTTGAGGACGATGGAGTAGGGGGGGCATGACTAGGAACTCAAGTCCGGTTTTTTTACAAACTCCTGTTAATTATCTTCACGCCCCTGAACATTTTCAACTACTTGTAAATGGCATTGTGTAGCCGGTCTATAACAAGCTTTACTTGGAAATTTTAAAGACCGATTTCCCCAGGCCCAACGACCAAGGCCGTTTGTGGAAGTTGGTCGTTTTGGGCGTCGAGTACCGGTTCATCCATTTGATAAAGCATCTTATTTTGGAAAAAAGTCCCTTGACCTACCCAGTCCCAGACAATAATCTCACCACCAAACTGACCAAGACCAGTCCCGTTTGGGATTCGAATGAAGGTGGCAAAACCGGCAAGGTCTATATCAACGACAAAATATTTCGCCAAGGTCCCCAAATCTGCCTGGGAATTCTACATCGGCGGCTAGCAGCCCGCCCAAAAATGGCTAAAGTACCGCAAAGGCCGGGTCCTCGATATGGAAGCTGTACAGCATTACCGAAAAATGGACAAGGCCTTACTGGAGACGGAAAGGTTGATGGAAGAGATTGATACGGTATTTATAGTGTAAACAATATTGGCCGATTACTTCCAAATTAAGAGGGTGTACGTAAGATCTGGAATTTGAGAGTTTAGCTGAAATGGATTTAGGTTGCAATCGCCCAAGAACAAAAGAAATCCTCCAAAAATCACCAAACCTATTGAGATAATAGACCAGTCTATCAAGGAAATATCTTTTTTAGTTAACATAAGCCATAGTATTTTCTGGGATAAACTCAGGTTTATAAAGCAAACCATAATAACATCAATTAGAAGTAGAACCTGAGTGTTTTTTGAAGGCTTGTCGTAAAAGTTCATGTTGATTACTGGTGTGAAGTCAAAATAGGATCTCAATCCTTCATGGGCTTAAGAAACTTGGCCTCGACATCGCTATTCCCGCGGATGGAATCGTATTGGCCGGCATAGCTGTCCGCGCTGCTTTTGTGAGGGCCGTATTGTTCTTGTTTAATGCTTCTTGGTCTAACAACGTACATGCCGCCAAATTCCTTGTTTGGGTACATCTCGTTGGGTTCTTGCACGATAAAAACCACATCGTTACGACCGCCATGGGTTACCGGCATTTTGTAGAACTGCATGTTCGTTCCCATGCTGCCATGCCTTTTAATTTTGATGGTATCGCCGAGGGGCATATAGAGTTCAATGTAGTAATTGCCTGCCGAGTAGGAGATGGGGTTGAAAAAGCCGCCGTCCTCGCTGTCGGTCTCCTCATAGGCCACAAGATTTACTAAGGTGGTGTCCTTTTCCATTTTACCGGACCTAAGGTCGCGCAGTTCCATAAGGCGGACGTCTTGGTTTTCTTTTTCTGGATAGATTTTTTCTAGGTCCATCCCCAGAGCTTCGCCCATATCCCATGACTCAACCACAAACCACTCCCCGTCAATTTTGAAATGATAATCGGAAATATAGATGTAAACATAGGATGATTGCTTGTACAGTTCCTTAAATCTTTCAAACCATTTTTCCGGTCTTTTTTCTGTTCTTCGGTCAAGGGATTTTTGAATTGATGTTCTGTTTTGTCGCCGCTAAAAACCCAATTATAATAGTTGTCATAATATTTGATAGTACCGTCTTTAAGCATTCTATATCCAGGACCTTTGTCCAAAACTTCTCCTAAGATTGGATATTTTTCTTCGACCTCCTTCAGTATCCTGCTGATCTACTGGATTGGTATTTCCGGCCACGTTCAGTTGCTTAGCGACAGAATCTGCTAAAATATGCCATAGACCTCATATTCTTTTGGAAAAATCGTAGCTACCTCGTAATTCTTGCTGCCTTCATTTTTATGAAGTTCTTGGTAGCTGTGGTAATCTTTTGGGGTATCGCACATAGAATTGGTCAATAATATGAATAGTGCTAGCATTATCCATTGGTTTCTATATCTCATATTTAGAGTTCTTTGGGACGCTTGACAATCGTGTTGTCCTGTTTTATCTCAAGCTGTTTTAAGACTTCCTCTTTTTTTCGGTCAACGATTTGCTTCATCTCTTCTTTTGTAGGAGCCTTCATCCCAAGCGCCAGCTTTACCGGCTCTCTATAGAGCTGTTTGAAAGCATTTTCATCTCCTTCGACAAAAGCGGCGATTACATTTTTAACATATGCGGTATTTCCGATCCGAGGTATTGATTTGTTTATTCTACACCGTACTTCTCCACATAATTTTTTGCTGTTTTTCTCTTCTCAATGCTGTCATCGATTTTTGCCTTCATCGCTCTTCTTTCCTAAATCCACCCTATAAAACTTATTCTTCCCCACTTTTTTGATCCGCTCCCAAATACTAAGAGTGGTGCCCACGGTATCATCGCTATATTCCCTAAAATCGGATAGAATCCTTTTGTGGTTGATCAGTGCCACGGGACTGAAATGGGCGTAGAGGTCCGCAGTCTGCAAGGGGGCGTACCATCGGGCGGTCTGCAGGTATTCCCAATCTACCTTTAGATGGTCACGGCTTCTCCACAGTATGCTACTGTCGCGGTCGTATTCGGGAACGTACCATTTGTTCTTCGCCATCTTGTTGTATTCTTTTTTCAGTTTCCTGTACTTGGCCATGGCGATGCCCCATCGGATGCAGACACTCCGATAATCACCCCATTCCACCCCGTGTTCCTTTTGGTCCTCGGTGGGATTGTTCAATTTTTCCAGGGCGTCGTAATCGAACCTTCGGTTGGCAATATACGGTGGAATTACGATAAAGCCTTGTACGCCTTTCTCTTCCAGGGACAGGTCCACTATCTCTTTGCCCTGGACCGTTTCATATGCTGTGGGAATCTTTTTTTTGCTTGAAAAGAATTCTGTGCTGTATAGCGTGGTGTCCCCTTCGGGGTTACAGGCGCTATCCATGTCGGGGATATCGCCGTCCCGCAGCACCAGATCGCCCCGATCGTTGGCAAAGGTAAACTGCACTGCCCTTTTCTTGAAAGCCGGCCAATCGCCGACTATTTTTTTCAGATGCTCATAAATGCCCCGTTCATTTTTAAGTTTATGGTATTGCGGGTTGAAAAGATCCGAAATACTGTTCAGGTATTCCTTCCCCGCCGCTGCCCCGCCGCCCAGCAGCTTTATATAAAAACCGTCCACTTCGAGATGCTTCGTTTTTTGTCGGTATAACTGTTCGTATTCTTTATCGGTCAGATTTTTAGGTTGATGTACTCCTAAAAATATAAGGTTGAGCGGTATCTTTTCGTATCCCATATCGGCGGCAAATTTTAAGACCCCTATGGCTACGCCCGCCGCCATGGCCGCCCCTTGGCTGTGCCCTACTACGGTTACCGGTTTGTAGGCCGGGGAAAACGACTCGATGTGAGGGTCGTGCTCCTTGTTGCCTTCGACGTATTCGTAGGTTTCGAGGTTCCAATTCTCTTTGGCCCAGGTATAGCCTTGGGCGATGCCATGATCTATCCGATGTGAAGCGGTGGATCCTAGACCGTGCGACCCGTTGATAAAATGTTCGTTGCCCAGTGCGTTGAAATATTCGGAGTAGATTTCGGTGCCCTTCATTTTATTGGTCTTGGCGTTCCAATAGCCCCGGTATTTCTCTTCGGGCGTATAGCTGAAACGGACGAGCCCAGCTAGAGGTCGGCCTAACCTAATCTTCATTTCGTCTTCCCATAACTTTTCCCAATAGCCCCGATTTTCGCGCTGCGTTTGTTCGTCGGCGGAAAAAAGATCCTCGTGATGCGTGTGATCCTTTTCATCGGTGTTCTCGCCTTTAAGGGTCCAGATATTGTTCTCATCGGGATTTCTGTCCATTATGGCGTTATAGTGGGATTCTGTATTCAATACCGGATCGCTCAGGTACCCATTGACAAAGATAATCTCGCCTTCAAGCTTGGGCAATATTTTATCAAGCTCGCTTTTCGTTTCACCGGTAGCGACACTATCTTGGTTGACATCCTTGATGGTGATCAGTCCCCCTTGACCGCATTGTATCTTGGAATCGTCCATCAGAAAGGTCATATCGCCCATACTTGCTCTCTTGCTGGGCGTCTGCCATTCCTGAAATGCGGGCGAGCATGGTGGGTTGGGTGATTTACAGGTACATGAACCGAAAAAGGGCGGTTCCAACAATTTGTCCTTGTTGGTCGCCTTATACTTCCCCTCAATACTTAAATTCTGCTGCGAGGTTACGGTAATCTTCCCCGGGGAAGTTCCCAGGTTGCATTCCAACTGTGCGCCCGACACTACATATCTTCTGGCCATGTTTTCCGGTATTTATTTGCCGTAATCGGTTCCCTCCTTACTCTGTACCGTAATCTTGCCTTTACTGTCTAACAACATTTTGCCCCTACTGGTATGCATGACGAGTTCGCCGGAGGACTGCTCCAGTTTTTTGCCGATAAAAATCTTTTTGGTTTCCGAGACATTCTCAACGGCTTCCTTAGTGGATGTTTCGGATTTGCCCCTTATCGATTCCCGTTTGCTCCCCCCAATCTCCACATCCATATCCTCCTGCACATTAAAGCGGACATTCTTGGCATTGAACTCCATGTCGCCCTGGGTGGTAAAGACCATTTTTCCTTCGGCGGTATTAATTTGAATGCTATTGTTGTTCTTATCGTTGATGGTGATCATTTCACCACCGTCGGAATCGTTGAGCTCAATAGTATTTCCGCTACGCGTCCGGATGGCCTTGATATTGTTCTCTTTGTCCGCGAACCCGCTCTTGGACGAGGCATTAAAGCCGGCCCCGATAACATAGGGCTTTTCGGGGTTGCCGCCCTCGAAACCTACCAATACCTCCTCGCCCTTTTCGGGTACGAAATAGAATCCCCTGCCGCTGCCGGCGTAGGGCGTCGAGGTCTTGATCCACGGCGTGGAAGCGGATATCTGCCGCTGCCAAGGGAACTGGACTTTGACTCGGCCCAGCCCGTCGGGGTCGGCGTTGTCAAATACGAGCCCGCGCTGGTCGGCGCAGTTCGGGGTCGCGAACCCATCGGAACAGGGCGGATGATCGGTGCCCTCCGGCACGGCTTCAAAATCGTTGGAATACTGGCCGCTGTGGTCGAAGCGGTGGGTTACTTTAATAATATCGTAGGTGCCCAGAGGGTCCCTTTTGGAAGCATCGGAAAAGTTGAGCCCTTGTAGAGAAAGAATATCCCCCACGCACAGGCCCACCAGTTCGGAGCGTCCGGTGGCTGTTACCCTGCCGGCCGCGCAGCCTAACCTGGTTACCTTCACAGCGGTGTCCATCCCTTGCTGCCGGCTGTATTCGTGCTGTCCGTTGGTATAGTCGTAATTTCCCTTCTTGGTGAACACCCGGTCGGATTCCTCCCCGACCTGGCTGAGGTAGGGGTGGGCGGACTTAGCCTTAAATATTCCCGCTGGCGTCTCTAAATGGGTATTGCCGATCCAGTCGAGGCCCGTGACCTCGAAATTAGAACTTTTCAGCATGGTAGAGAGCCTGAAGGAAAGCACATCTACCCCGTAAGTACCGTTTACTCGTTCATTGCCGCTTCTGCCGATGCAGAAGTCATTTCCGTTATGGTAGAGCCATACTCCGTAGCGGCGGCAGAGCCGCTGCAAAAAGCACAGGTCGCTCTCGTTATATTGTACGGTATAGGGCAGGGCAATATCGGTACCGGCGCCCATTATCGACTTAAGTATTTTGGTGGAATGGCCCTTCAGGGTAGCGCGAGCTACTTGCTGAAAAGAGGTGCCCTCCCCATAACTCAGGCAGTGCACGGAATGGGCCAAAAGAACCGAAGGCCCGTTGCCGGAAATTACCAGTGTGCCCGCCGCGCCGGTACCCTTATGAAGGTCGACCGAGGTTACGAGGCCGGTGAACTGCATGGCGTTTTGGTCGAGGCCGATGGATAGGCGCTTGCCGATAAAGCCGAGTGAATTCTGCATCAACGCCCCGGCATAGGTCTCGGTGGCGTGGGCGGGAAAGGAGATGCTGAAGGCACTGTGTCCGCCGAGGGATTGTTCGACCGTTACCTTATAGGCGTTATTGGGCAGTAGTTCGTGGCCGTCCAATAAAAGCTGGGCGGAGACCAATTTTGACATAGAAGGCTAGGTTAAAAATGATTTAATCTAAACAGGATATACATGGGAAGGTCATCTGGACTGCCCTTTTGGTAAACCCGCTAGAAATCAACGTATAAATAGGAGGTTTCGTATCCTAGTTTCGGTGGATAGTAGGTTTCTTCGTTCAAAACCATGACTTGGAGCCAAATAATTTATGAAATCATTTGGAAGAGCAAGAAATAAATTGGTTGAATATCACGGCACTAAAAATCCACCCTTCCACCTTCCATCTTCCTTAGAAAACAGCACCCGCAAATGGTTCGGCTCATTTAATTTGAGGTATTCGATTTTGAACGGTTCGATCTCGACCATGCAGAAATAGTTTTTATCATCAAGGTACGCTACGTTGTCGGGGTTTGAAATAGGGCTTCCGGGCGCTGAAATGGTAGTATAGTCCTTTCGACTTTTTAGAGCGATTCCGCTCCAGTATTTTTTAACTTTCTCGGTATCGGAAACGATTTTTGCCCTTCCCTCGATTTTTAGTTGCCATAATTTTTCGGGATGGTAAAACAGAAGGCTCACGCTATTGTTTTCCTTGATATGGCCGATTTTTTTGGATCGTCTATCCGTATAAAAAACCAATTTCAGGTCTTCGGAAACCTCTCTTAGCACAATCGTGCGCAGCCTTGGGCTTGAACCAAGTCCTATCGTTGCCAAGGTACCATACCGAAACGGATGGTCTTTTTGAGTTGCCCCTTGTTGCAGCTCTTCTTCAAGTTCGTTAAAGAAATTTTCGGTCATTGCGAATTACTTGAATTGAATTCATTTAAACTTTTTGTTTGGGTGCAAAATGGATATTTGCAGGTAAAAGTAAAAGCTTACATGAGTTCACTATCTAAAGATATAAAAAAAGGAAGACGGATTTCGAAACTTTTTTAAAAAGCGGGTAGGGTATTTTAAGAATGGATTGTTATACATAAAAATTGCCATGAAAAATTTTCAATAAGTTCATGTGTTTAGGTTGGTTTTTTGATTTTGATTGAAAGTCCGGGTCTGGTAGCCCGGACTTTTGTTTTAGGATATCCCTAAAAATTCGGTGGGATATCTTTGCCCGGAACTCTGATCGGGTACGAAGTTGTTGTAGCCCATCCCACAAAAACCAATTTTCTGTCCGTTCTTCTTTTTTTGATTTGGTGAGTAGTATTTTAGCCCCACGTTTTTTTGCGGATAAACTTAACCTACTGCGTTTGTTTTTTGTATAATAGACTTCGGTCCATACATTATTCCATTACATTTCCGCAATTATCTCTAATAGGATAGGAAATACTACTACATTTAGTATAACTTCAATTAATTAAAAAATATAACCTGTTTTTCCACTTCAAACATCGGGAACTATTTGCCCCGATTGCATGTTTGATAAGGTTAATCACAATGATGATGTCCTAATTCATTTAAGCAAAATTTAATCAGTACAAAATGGAAATCAATTCGAAAGTGCCTATGTCTTCAATGAAAGTATGTTACAGAAGACTTCTCTATTTTGGTTTAATTTTGGTTGTATTCCCTTATTCTGCCACGGCGCAGAATAAACCAGAATCCAAAGCATTACTTGCACCTGTGGAGACCCAACCTCCCGTCTCGAAAGGGCAGGAGCCCGCATTTCAGGGCCAGACAAGAATTGCGGGAGTAAAAACCAAATCCAAAGTAAAAATAAAATCGATCGCGGACGGACTGAAATTTCCATGGGGGCTAGATTTTCTGCCGGACGGAAGAATGATAGTTTCGGAAAAGCCCGGGAATATACGCATCGTTTCAAAAGAAGGTGTAGTGGGCGCCCCGATACATGGAGTGCCAGCGGTGAGACTAAAAGGCGATGGTGGAATGTACGATGTTAAACTTGATCCGAATTTTGCCGAAACGCGTTGGGTCTTTTGGAACTTTGTCGAACCCGTTACCGGTGGTGGGGTCACTTCCGTAGCAAGGGGGAAACTATCAACCGATGAAAAAAGTTTTGAGGATGTAAAAATTATATATCGTTCCAGTCCGGCTTATGAAGGCCCGAACCATAATGGGTCAAGAATGCTTTTTGATAAGAACGCTAACCTCTTTGTTAGTTTTGGGGAAAGATTCGACGATGAAATCAGAAAAAAAGCACAGGATCTGGGCTCCTCATTGGGGAAGATCGTTAGGATAGACAAGGAAGGAAAAGCCGTTAAGGGCAATCCGTTCGAAAAAAAACCGGATGCACTTCCCGAAATATGGTCATTGGGCCATAGAAATCCGCAAGGCTTGGCCTTTAATCCCAAAACCGGTGAATTGTGGGCCAGTGACCTTGGTCCGGAGGCAGGAGATGAAATTAACATCATAAAGGCCGGAGCAAATTATGGTTGGCCCGTTATCTCCTATGGTATCGAATATAGCGGCGAACCCGTGAACGGTGGACTGACCGTGAAGAAGGGAATGGAACAACCGGTTTATTATTGGGATCCTACCATTGCCCCAAGCGGTATTACATTTTATACGGGAAGTGTAATTCCCGAATGGAAGGGCAACCTATTTGTAGCGGCCTTGCGTGGTTCCCACATAGCTAGATTGGTCATTAAGAATAATAAAGTTGTAGGCGAGGAAAGGTTGTTTACCGAGTTACATAAACGCTTTAGATATATTACCCAAGGTCCCGATGGCGCACTTTATGCCATAATCGATGAACCGGACGGTAAAATTTTCAGAATTTCCATGTAGTCTGCGCCTGCACTTGGGCGATCGGTGGTAGGGGGCTTTGTACATGAACCGACAGCCTTACTTAAGGGAAAGGCAGCGGTTGCCCATCTACGAAAGCGTTCATTTTATAGCTAGGTTCCGCTATTGAGGTGGCGAGAATATCCATGGTCTATTCTAGACCCAAAAACCACTCGACTTCCTTAAAAAGACGTGGTATTAACATAATTTAACACTTTGTAGGAATCGATTTAAAGTAAATGCTACCAGAGTTTTATGGTATGTCAATTAAACAAAAGCTTTCTTATCTTATTTTTAGCGAATTATTTTCCCAATTGGATATTTAGGGTAAAGTCTGGCTCGAAGATGTCGGGAAATCAGAAACTTTTTGGTTCGTCCTAGACATTTAATTTTTACTATCTCAATTCTTTTCCGGTTACTTCTTCATGGTCTTGTTAAAAACATGATCATAAATATGTGCCAACACCCTTCCCTAAAATCCGTAATTTCCTATTTTTGCGCATGCTAAACAACGTCTTGATCCTTGATTTCGGTTCGCAGTACACCCAGCTTATCGCTCGGCGCGTGCGCGAACTGAACATTTTCTGCGAAATAAAGCCATATAACAAGCTGCCCGAAGACATTTCGAGCTACAAGGCGGTCATTCTTTCGGGTTCCCCTTTTTCAGTGCGGGCCGATGATGCGCCGCATCCGGATCTTTCAAATATCAAGGGAAAGAAGCCCTTGCTCGCTGTGTGCTACGGTGCCCAATATCTCGTCCACTTCAACGGAGGCAGCGTCGAGAAATCGAATACGAGGGAATATGGCCGGGCGCATCTATCCTATATAAAATCCGAAGAAGCTTTTTTTGAGTCCATTTCCGAAGGTAGCCAAGTGTGGATGAGCCATAGTGACACCATTAAAAGCCTGCCGGAAAATGCCATCGTTCTTGCCAGTACACATGATGTGGAATATGCAGCTTACAAAATTGAAAATGAGGATACCTACGGGATACAATTTCATCCAGAAGTTTATCATACAAAGGATGGAAAGCAATTGCTGGAAAACTTCTTGGTAGGCATAGCGGGACTTGAACAAACCTGGACCCCCGATGCCTTTGTTGATATCACGGTCGCCGAACTGAAAAAGAGGATAGGAAACGATAAAGTCATCCTCGGATTATCCGGCGGCGTCGATTCTACGGTCGCCGCCGTACTTCTACACAAAGCTATCGGTAAACACCTGCACTGTATTTTTGTCAACAACGGGCTACTGCGTAAAAACGAGTTTGAGGAAGTACTTGACCAATACGAGCATATGGGCCTTAACGTTAAAGGTGTGGATGCTTCGGCACGTTTTTTGGATGCGTTGAAGGGCGAGAATGATCCTGAAAAGAAGCGCAAGATCATAGGTCGGGTCTTTATCGAGGTATTTGACGACGAGGCGCATGGGGTCGAAGACGCCAAATGGTTGGCGCAGGGAACCATTTATCCCGACGTTATCGAGTCCGTTTCCGTTACCGGCGGACCTTCCGCGACCATTAAAAGCCATCACAACGTGGGCGGATTGCCCGATTTCATGAAACTGAAAGTGGTTGAACCGTTAAAAATGCTTTTTAAGGACGAGGTTAGAAGAGTAGGAAAAAGCATGGCGATTGGCGATGAACGCTTGGGAAGACATCCTTTTCCGGGACCTGGACTGGCCATCCGCATCCTTGGGGATATTACCCGCGAGAAGGTGGCCATTTTGCAGGAAGTGGACCATATTTTTATTCAAGGATTACGTGATTGGGGACTTTATGACCAAGTCTGGCAGGCCGGTGCCATGCTTTTGCCCGTAGATAGCGTAGGGGTCATGGGCGATGAGCGCACTTATGAAAAATGCGTAGCTTTGCGTGCGGTAGAGAGTACCGACGGTATGACCGCGGATTGGGTCAACCTGCCCTATGAGTTTTTGCAAAAGACCTCTAACGATATTATCAACAAGGTGCCGGGCGTGAACCGGGTCGTGTACGATATCAGCTCGAAGCCGCCGGCAACGATAGAGTGGGAGTGAGAAATTAGTTTATTTATGGATTTAGAAGTTTAGTTTTTTATAAACCACTTCAATTTAAAGCATAGCTGGGATTAGCCCTTAACGAATAACTATCATTGATTCAATGAACCGATTTTTTAAACACCTAGTCGCCTTATCCCTTTTGACCATAGCCTTGTCGAGTTGTAAGGCACAGAAATCAACGACTAACACGTCAAGGACACCGCAACTGTCCCTGGATAGCATCGCCCAAAGCGAAAAGCCTATCGGTTTTACCTCGCACCGGGTACGGAAAAGAGAAACCTTGTACGGCATAGCGAAACGTTTTCGCATTACGGAGGACGAAATCAAAAAATACAATCCCGAGCTTTATTCTTCGCAACTGGCTCGGAAAATGACCTTGAAAATTCCCCAATACCGCAGGACCAATTTGGAACAAGCCTCCGATAACGAAGAAGATTTTGAAACCTACACCGTAGCGCCCAAGGAAACCCGATGGAGTATTGCTAATAAATACGGGATTACCATAGACAGCATGCTGGCTTTGAATCCGGAGATCTCCAAAGCCTCTGATTATTTGGCGGTAGGCCAGGAGCTGAAAATGCCCCGACCGCCGGGAAGTACTGTTGAAAACCAAGAAACCCAGCTTTATCTATCGTACACCGTTCCCCCGAAAATGAACTTTTATCAACTGGAGCAGAAGTTCGGAGTAAAATCCGATGAGATTGTACGACTGAATCCAGAGATAGTCGAAAAGGGAGGCCTAAAAGAGAACATGGTCATCCGTATTCCGCAAACTACGTTGGATGCCGGGGAAATCAATACTGATAATTATAATTTTTATGAGGTAAAACCCAAACAAACGGTCTTCTCCTTGACCCGAAAATTGGGGGTTACTTATAAAGATTTATTGCAATTGAATCCCGATTTACAAGATGGGCTAAAGGCCGGAATGGTATTAAAATTGCCCAAAGATCAAGAAGGGGATTTTGAGGTGCGTAATTCCCTCGTACTCGATAAAATCAATCTGGTGGATAGTATCAATGTTCAGAACAGACCCAAACTTCTGTTCATGCTTCCTTTTCGGTTGGACAAGTTGGATTTGGGAAACAAAGAAGAGACCAGCGACATCATTGAAAACCGAAACAGCCTTAAATATAGTCTGGGCCTATATTCGGGGGCATTGATAGCACTTGACTCCATAGCCGATCTCGGTGTATCGGTCGACGTAGAAACCTACGATAATCAGTTGAGCCTCGCCAGAACGAAGGAAATCCTGCAAAAGGAGAATTTGAACGCCCTTAGCGCCATTGTCGGCCCCCTAGATGTAGCATCGCTCAAAGAAACGGCTGTAAGGGCCCAAAATAATCAGGTTCCCATTATCGCGCCGATTCCCGCCGAGAGCGATCTCAGCCTATCGAACGTGTTCTATTCCTATACCTCCAACGGGGTGCTGCGTAAGCGTCTGCTCGATTATGCCCAAGAACAATATAAAGACCAAAATGTGGTCATCATTGCAGACTCCGCACATGTAGTGGCAAAAGATAGCATTCTATCTAGATTTCCCGACGCAAAAGTGGCGAATGTCATCGAGGAGGAAAAGAATATCGGTATCAATATCGAGGAGTTCAAAACCCTGCTATCGGACGAGATGGAAAACTGGGTATTTGTGGAGACCAATAACTTTAAACTGGTAGCCAGCGTGAGCTCTATCCTGAATTCGCTGCAGAATGCCCTGTTGGATATAGAGGAGCCCGACCGTGATAAATTGAAAATGCGAATGTTCACCACCAATAAAGGCACAGGGTTCGAGAACGACGTGATATCCAGCGTACATTTGTCCAACCTTCATTTTACCTATCCTTCGGTCTATAAGATGCCGGAAAGTAGTGCCTTCTCAAGACGCTATGAAAAACGCTTCGGAAGTCTGCCCGATCGTTATGCGGTTCGTGGGTTTGACGTGACCTACGACCTACTCCTGAAACTGGCCTACAAGAACAATTTGATGGAAGCTTCCAAATATATCGGCGAGACCGAATACGCCGGAAATAAGTTCGATTACGAAATACATCCCTCCATGGGCTATTTCAATCAAGCTTCCTATATTATGACCTTCGATGATTTAACGATCAAGCAAGTTCAGTAAGCGGTAGAACCTTTAAATCTCCCACCTACAACCTGTAACTTTTAAGCGAAATGACAACTTCAAAAATCATTTACAATGGTGAATTACGTACTACCTGCGAACATATTCGCTCGGGCAATACCTTTATGACCGATGCCCCGATCGACAATAAGGGTTTAGGACAAGCTTTTTCACCCACCGATATCGTAG
This sequence comes from uncultured Flavobacteriaceae bacterium, assembly GCA_963734985.1. Taxonomy (GTDB): domain Bacteria; phylum Bacteroidota; class Bacteroidia; order Flavobacteriales; family Flavobacteriaceae; genus Pricia. Next base: position 95,484 of record CAVTJB010000001.1, on the reverse strand, counting down.
CAACGGGACTCGGAAGCTGTATGATCACTGTAATGGGAATTAAAGCAAGTGATATGGGGATAGACCTGAAAAATTCGACCATTGAAATCACCAAGCACATGGTTTCCGGCCCGCGAAGGATTTCCAAAATCGAGGTCCGCTTAAGTTTGCCGAAGGATGTTTCCGATAAACACCGTAGCATCCTGGAGAATACGGCCAATACCTGTCCCGTTTACCTCAGCCTGCATCCGGATATTGAAAAGGCGGTTTCGTTTTGCTGGGAGCGTTAAAGCGGTTTCAGCCTGACTCGACCCTAGGGCTTGTAAGGGGTGGGTAGCGCAATCTTGAACCTGACCGCTAGCAAACGGACGACAATGATAATGGCAATCGCGGCGACGTAGGCATAGGCGCTATCAAAAGGCAGCAACACCAGTACAAAGTAGCTGGTACCGCCCAGAATACAGGCCGTGGCATAAATTTCCTTTCTGAATATAACCGGGATCTCGTTACAAAGAATATCGCGAATTACCCCACCAAAACAGGCCGTAATCGTGCCCAAGGCGATGCACATGACTGGCAAAAGATTTTCGGACAGTCCCTTTTCAATACCCAACATGGTAAACAGGCCAATACCGATGGTATCGAACAGAAAGAGGGTGCGTCTTAGATACTTCAGTTGGTTTACAAATAGAATGGCCAAAATGACCGTCACCACGATAACAAGGATATAGGTGTATTCACGCATCCAAACTACCGGGGTATTTCCAATTAGCAAATCACGCAAGGTTCCCCCGCCGACCGCCGTAACAAAAGCGATAATAAACACACCGAACAGATCCAGCTTTTTGTCCATAGCTACCAGCACACCCGAAATGGCGAAGGCGATGGTGCCGAGTATATCGATAATGAAGTAGAACATGGGGTCTCTGTTTAGGGTCCAAATCGGCCATTGGCAGGGTAAAGGGCTACAATACGCTTAAAAATCGGGTCTTTTGGTTCCATATTTTTTATTGCTGCAAAGGTAGCAGGTTATGTGTGATGAAAACCGCTCAGAATTCCATTTTTACCATCAAAAAATGAAGAGTTCCTTTTTTTGTAAAAAATTCTGGTTCCCCAGAAATCATGAACTGCTACATAGTAGCGATTGAATCTTTAACCTCGCTCATGTCCCCTGCCACGAAATTTCTACTTTTTTCTGAGCTTTGATTGGGGAATTAGATCAAGGTTAAGGGACTTTTGTAGCAAATCATTACTTAAACCTGTCAATAAGCGCGACCGGCGAGGGAAATAAAAATGGACTGGCCTGCGTTAATAAGTTTTAAATAGGAATTAAAAACTTTTTCCCGCTAATAATGCTGGGGCACGATCGACGAACTGCATCCTTAGCGGGAACCCAAATAAAGGCAAGTGAGAATTTTACAGTTAAAAATCATTTCTTATGAACTAACTTGCCTATCCCCCCAAAGGTATTTTTGAGATCGACCTCAAAATTTTCGAAAAAACCAAAAACAACCACGGGAATGAAATCAGCAGCTACGACAAACAACAATAACTTTTCCCACTGGTTGGACTTTTCTTCTAAAAAAGCGAAGTATCGCTACCGTTTGGTCGATTTTAGGAACGAAAGGCACAGGACCGATTTGTTGCTGAGCCAGACCAAGTGCCACCTTGAAATTTTAAGGGAAGGGGTTATGGTCATAGGAGATTTTTCGGGGAAGGGCACCATAATCCCTGTTTTGAAAAATGAGATTGAATCGATTACGTTGGTTCGGGGCAAGGAAGTGGTCGACACCTTTTATTTTTCGCCCATGCACATACTTTCCAAATTGGGCGTTCCCAACAGAATTTCGAGATATCTGAGCATCTTTCCCTGGGAATATAAGATTACCGAAACCCGGATTACGATACGGTGTAAAGATCAACAGCTCAAGTTGATTACCAGTGGCAACAGATATGAGAGACTGCTGCGCAAGTTCAAGAATATTGGCTATATCAATGAATTGGAGCCTTTTGAAAAGCCCAGTTTGAACGTTCTTGACTACACCCTTTGAGACCGGTATGCCCGGTTCTCGGTTTAACAATGCTCTATCGTTTCTTGCAAGAATATCGAAAACAAATCCGTCCGTAAATCCGAAAAAATTGCTATCTTGAACGCTGTCGCCGGCAGCAGGTTTCAAATGCGTTGCGGGATATCGTTCTTCTTTGACAAATATTCATTTCAAATCCGCTTCCATGCTACAATACTTTCTCATCGTCTTTTTCACGTTGGCAGTCACTACCCTGAACGGCCAAGCATCCATAATTGGTTTTACCCCGGAAAACGCCAAAAAAGAACTCGCGCTGGAAAAGGAATTCGAAGCGAAGCTTTCTCCCGATAATCTTGATCAATGGATGCAGCGCATGGCGGCCGAACCGCATTGGGTAGGTACCGAATACGGGCAAAAAAATGCGGAGTGGATTCAAAAGCAGTTTTCATCATGGGGTTACGATGCCAAAATAGAGACCTATCACGTGTTGTTCCCTTATCCAAAAACGCGCTTACTAGAACTTACCGAACCAACGACCTACCAAGCCAAATTGACTCCCATGGCCGTCAAAGGTGATAAATATACGGCACAGGGGGATGCACTTCTGCCCAGTTATAACGCCTTTTCCACTGATGGCGATGTGGAGGCCGAACTTGTCTTTGTCAACTATGGTGTTCCCGAGGATTACGAAGAACTGGAAAAAGCGGGTGTTGATGTCAAGGGAAAAATCGTGATTGCCAAATATTATGGTTCGTGGCGCGGCATCAAGCCCAAACTGGCCGCGGAAAAAGGCGCTATCGGCTGTATCATTTATTCCGATCCGAAAGATGATGGGTATGTGAAGGGGGATGTCTATCCAAAAGGTCCCTATAAAAACAAAACGGGGGTACAGCGGGGTTCGGTGATGGACATGCCGCTCTATCCCGGGGATGTGCTGACGCCTGGCCGTGCGGCTACCAAAGATGCCGAACGTTTGGACAGGAAGGATGCCCCTACGATTACCAAAATTCCAGTTTTGCCGATTTCTTACGAAGATGCACAACCTTTTTTGGAAGCCTTGGAAGGAGAAGTGGCACCGGAATCATGGCGAGGCGGACTCCCCATTACCTATCATATAGGGCCCGGTCCGGCGAAAGTCCATCTCAAGCTGGAATTCGACTGGCAGCTCAAGCCAGCTCACGATGTCATTGCCAGGATGAAGGGTTCGGAATTCCCCGACCAATGGGTGCTTCGGGGTAATCACCATGATGCATGGGTACATGGGGCAAGCGACCCGGTCAGTGGTATGGTCGCCTTGATGGAAGAGGCGCGGGCCATCGGTGAACTCGCCAAAGAAGGCGACAAACCCAAACGCAGCTTGGTCTATTGCGCCTGGGATGCCGAAGAACCCGGTCTGATTGGTTCTACCGAGTGGGTCGAAGACCATATTCAGGAATTGCAACAGAAGGCCGTTGCCTATATCAATACTGACGGCAACGGTCGTGGATTTTTGAGTGCGGGCGGCTCACATACTTTGCAGGCCATGGTCAGCGAAGTGGCAGGTGCTGTTACCGACCCGCAAAAGGGGGTGTCTGTCAAGGAACGAAAAATTGCAAGTAACCTCAAGGATGGCGGTAGCGAAGATTTTGAACTCTATGCCGTAGGTTCAGGATCCGATTATTCCCCCTTTATCCAGCATGCGGGCATCGCTTCTTTAAATCTCGGTTTTGGTGGAGAAAGTTCGGGCGGGGAATACCATACCATTTATGATACCTATCCCAATTATATCCGTTTTAAAGATCCGAAATTTGCGTATGGCGTGGCATTGGCCAATATGGCCGGTAGGATCGTTCTGCGATTGGCCAATGCCGATGTGCTGCCTTTCGGGTTCGAGGCATGGCAAAAAACTGTTTCCGGCTATTTGGATGAAGTAATGAAAGAAACCGAAACCATGCGAGAGGCTGTGGAAAAACATAACAAACTGGTCGATAGGAATGCCTTCGAACTGGCCGCGGACCCGAAGGTGCCGTTCGTAAAGCCGAAAAGGGAAGCAGCGGTTCCCTATCTAGACTTCACGCCGGTACAGAATGAAATGGAGGCGATAAAGACAAGTATAGACAAATTCTCCGCTGCAGACGCGTCCCGCTTATCGCCCGAAAAGCGGAATCAGCTCAACCATCAACTGATGCAGGCCGAGCAGACACTGACCACCGAAAAGGGGCTGCCCCGAAGGGGGTGGTATCAACACCAGATATATGCCCCTGGATTTTACACGGGATATGGTGTTAAAACATTGCCCGGCGTACGCGAGGCCATCGAGCAAAAGGATTGGAAAGAAGCACAACAGCAAATTGAGGTGTTGGCAGAAACTTTAGGACGTTTTGATAAGCATATTCAAAAGTTAAACGACCTGTTTTGAGGAAAGGGAGAGGTTTGCTCTTTTCGAAAAAGACTATGTCATAACTGATATTCGCCCATATCATCCTGAAGGTCGGGAAAGGCAGAGTACCTTCTACGTTTTTTTCGTCTTTTTGAACTGTCGATAATCCCGGCGATAGGGCCTAATAATCAACCGGGCCTCCCTATCGAAACGTATGTAGTTATAGACCCAGTTGATGAAGACCACCATACGGTCTCGAAAGCCGATTAGAAAGAAAAGGTGTACGAACATCCATACGAACCAGGCGAAGACCCCTTGAAATTTATAGTTTTTTAAGTCCACCACGGCCTTATTCCGGCCCACGGTCGCCATGCTTCCCTTGTCATGGTATTTAAACGGCAGCATAGCCTTAGCTTCGAACAGCCGAACCAGATTTTTGCCAAGGTGTTCTCCTTGTTGTATGGCGGGCTGCGCGACCATGGGATGCCCTTGTAGCAGATCATCCGATATCATACAGGCCACATCGCCAATGGCAAAAATATTCTCATAGCCCGCTACTTGATTGAACTGGTTGACTTTTATCCGGTGACCCGGCATCAAAATATCCTGGGCGTCCAAACCTTTTATGGATACCGCCTTTACCCCGGCCGCCCAGACCATTGTCGCGGTTTGGAAGGTCAGATCGGTTTTGGTACGGACCGTTTTTCCGTCGTAGCCCGTGACCCGGCATCCCTTCCATACCTGTACCCCCAGGCCTTCCAGAAAATCCTCGGCTTTTTTTGAGGCTTGTTCGCTCATTTCCTTTAAGATGCGGTCTCCCGACTGGATCAGGTTGATCTGTGCCCTACGGGTGTCGAGATCGGGATAATCCTTGGGCAGAATTCCCTTTTTAATTTCCGCGAGGGCACCCGCCAATTCCACGCCGGTCGGACCGCCGCCTACAATAACGAAATTCATCAACGCATCGCGTTCGTGCAGGTTATCGGTCAGAAGGGCCTGCTCGAAATTCTCCAGGATAAGGCTCCTGAGGTTCAGGGATTGGGGAATGGTTTTCATCCCCATACTATTTTTCTCGATTTCGTCGTTGCCGAAAAAATTGGTTTCCGAACCGGTTGCGATGACGAGATAGTCGTAGGTGAGGGGGCCGATATTGGTGCTGATGGTTTTTAACTGGGGATTTACCTCCTGTACTTCGGCGAGCCGAAAGCAAAAATTATCATAGCCCTGTAAAATTTTACGGATGGGGTATGCAATGGAATCGGGCTCTAATCCGCCCGTAGAAACCTGGTACAGCAAAGGTTGAAAAGTGTGGTAGTTGTTCTTGTCCAAAAGCACCACCTGTACCTCTTTTCCGCTCAGTTTTTTGGCTAGGGCGATCCCGCCGAAACCTCCTCCCACGATGACAATTCTAGGTAAACTGGATTTCGGAATATTCAATGCATCGATATCGATCATAATAACTGGTGATAAAATTCAAATTTAAACAAAGGGATTTGTTAAATTAGTCCATTTCTGCTTTTTATGTAACGAAACGGAAAAGGAAGCTACTAATCGATTGACAACTACCGACCCCGGCGTGAACGAAGAACTGGAGCATCAATTTGTAACGGAACTCGAGAACAACCAGAACATTGTTCATAAGGTCTGCACCTTGTACACCGGTGATCGTGAGGCACACAACGACCTATTTCAAGAGATTACCATTCAACTTTGGAAAGCCTACCCTAAGTTTCGGGGAGATTCCAAATTCAGCACTTGGATGTACCGGATAGGCCTCAACACGGCGATTACATTATATAGAAAGTCGAAAAGAAGGGTCAAGACCCAAGATTTCGAATCCGTAATTTATAAGATAAGGGCCGATGAATACGATGCCACCGAAGAAGAGCAGTTGAAACTGATGTACAAGGCGGTAAAGGAACTGGGCGATATCGAAAAAGCCTTGGTATTTCTCTATCTGGAGGATAAAAATTATCGTGAAATCAGCGATATCCTTGGTATCAGTGAGGTGAACGCCAGGGTAAAAATGAACCGTATAAAGACCAAATTAAGAACCATTTTGAATCCGTAGGACTATGATGGATGAGCTGGAACTATTAAAAAAAGATTGGCAAAAGAAGGGGAATGACCTTCCGAAACTGTCTTACAACGAAATATACCGGATGCTCTGGAAGCGATCCTCTTCAATAGTGAAGTGGATATTGGTAATAAGCATTTTGGAATTTATGCTTCCCCACCTGCTATATCTCTTGCCGGGCACATCGAAAAGTATGGAAATTTATGAGAAATTGGGCGTTAAAAACCTTTCCCTGGTATTTTGGGGACTTGGATATGCGGTGACCTTCTATTTCATTTATCTTTTCTATAAACGGTACCGTGAAATAAGTGTGCTTGACAATGCCAAAGAGCTAATGGAAAAAATCATCAACACAAGAAGAACGGTAAAATACTATATAATTTTCGGTATATGCTTTTTGTTTCTGACCTGTTGCCTCCTTTTTTTGGGCATGTATCTCAACGATAATCTCATGGCCGTTTTTCCTTCGAAGAATACCGCGGAGAACATATCCCCCGAGAAATTCAGAAATATTATGCTGTGGACGATGGCAATCCTCAGCATAGTGCTAACGGCTCTTGTGGCCGGGATTTATTTCCTGCTGTATGGGCTATTGCTACGAAGACTCAATAAGAACTACAAAGAGCTGAAACGACTTGAAGTGTAGTAGGAACCTATCGTCTTAAACCTTCTTCCTGTTCCGGAATCGTCGCAGTTCGTTCTCATTTTCGTAGGCTTCCAGTTCTTTTTGTGGAATGACCTTTAAAAAGGAGGGATGTTGCTCGATGGCATACTCCAGTTTTTCGATAATGGCCTCGGTCGATTCGTTGTCGTAGTCGATGTCCAAAGGTTCTTTGATGACCATGGATTGCAAAATGCCCTTTTTCTTGATACGCAGGCCCTTCTTATCGAACGAACGCCGAAAACCGTCAATTACGACGGGGACCACGATGGGTTTAAATTTCTTGATGATATGCGCCGTACCCTTCCGCAAAGGTTTCCATGGTGTAGTGGTACCTTGGGGAAAGGTAATGACCCAGCCGTCATCCAGCGCTTTTCCGATACTTGAGATATCGCTCATTTTAACCTGGCGATTGACCTCCTTACCTTCCGAACGCCAGGTACGTTCGACACTTATAGACCCGGCGTAGGCGAATATCTTGGTCAGCAGACTTTTTTTCATGGTCTCCGCCGCGGCTATATAATAGATATTCAGTTTGGGATTCCAGATATATCCGATGTTCTTGATGTTATCGACCCGGCCGCTTAGACTGGCGTTGAACACGTGGAACATGGCCACTACATCGGCAAAATAGGTCTGGTGGTTGCTAACGAACAATACTTTTTTATCGGGCAGTGACCGGATGATTTCCGAACCATCGACCTCCAGATTGTTGAATTGCTTGTACCGGGAATGGGTCATCAGCCCCATAATACGGATCAGCCATTTTTTTAAGAACAGGATATGCCCGAACGGATTTTTTTTGAATAGCCCCATAGGGCACTAAAATACGAAATGAGCCATAATAATTCATGATACCCGCCGAAATGTTGAACGACGAATTACATCTGACTTTCAAAAACAAAAAAATTCAACAGGTGAAATTAACCACTACAAAACCTGTTGCAACAAGGTCCTGATCTCGCTGAGCATCATACCCGTCGCGCCCCAAACGGTATAACCGTTTAGGTTAAAGGCAGGTACTGCAACGTCTTGGGCATACGACGTGCTCAGGTTTGCGGTAGTAAGATAGGTGTCGTCCATAAAAGCGGGTAAGGGCACCTCGATTAATGCGGCTACCTCCGAAGCCTGGGCCACAAAAGGTCGGGCCTCCCGGTACAGCCCCATAAAAGGCTTTACTTCAAAATTACTAGGAGGAATATAGACTTCACTGAACCCCCTTACGGTTTCAATCTTTTCCGGGGGCACGCCGACCTCTTCATAAGTTTCCCGTAGGGCGGTGGCCCTTAGATCGGCATCCCCTTTTTCCATCTTTCCGCCGGGAAAACCGATTTGGTCGGAATGTACGTCCCGCGGGTGGCTTCTGCGCAAAATAAGCAGCAAGCGGGTGCTGTTGTCCTGATGGGGATAAAACAAGGCCATTACAGCTGCCTTTTTTGGATGTTTTTGTTTTAATCGTGCCTTTCGCATCTCTATCAAACGGAATTCCGGTACCATTTTTGCGTGGGATGCCTCCCCCGGTAACGGCAGATCTTTTATTTTTGGTATCCGTTTGGCAAAATCATCAAAATCCATGGCAATAAAAAAATGTTTCCCGATTGCAATATTACTACTATTTTCTATGGCTTCCTGTGGGGACGGCCCAAAAGAAAAGAGAGGCCCGACGGCCGAAAAAGAGGTGAAAATCGATTCCGTCGCTATCGATTCCGCCCAACAAAAAAAGAAGAAGGAAAAGGAGGAAAAATTCGTACTGACCGACGACAATGCCGTGGATTTTTTCTTCGATTACCAAAAAGACCTGAAAGTAAATAAGGTAAAGATTACCACACGACTGGGCAGTTTTACGATTCAGCTCTATGACGATGTGCCCTACCACAAGGCCAATTTCATTTACTTGACCCGAAAGGGCTATTTCAACGGAACCCAATTTCACCGCGTAGTAAAGGATTTTATCATTCAGGGCGGCAATTCCGATGACCGAGAAACGGGAAGAAAGCGTAGCGAGATCGGTCGTTATCTATTACCGCCTGACACCCACAAGGGGCACCGGCACGATCGCGGCACGATTTCGATGCCCAGCAGCGAAAAAGAGGACAACCCCCATATGCTAGCCTCGCCCTATGAGTTTTTTATTGTGGTTACCGATCCCGGGGCCTATCATCTCGATGGCGACTACACTCCCTTCGGCAAGGTCATAGAGGGGATGGACGTTGTGGATAAAATCAATAGTGTGCCAACCGGGAAGCAGGGAGATTGGCCGTTACAAAATATATATATTCAGAAGGCGGAAGTGGTGGAGTAGGCATTATGGGGCAGTGACAGCAATTATTGACCATCGCAGAAAGCGTTCGCCAAATTTATACAATCCTCACACCAGTAAGAGTTCGAAACATGAATTGCTACAAAATCCCATCTCGTGTCATTATACCACTTTGTTTGCTTTTTACGGAAGTAGTTTTTTCCCAAGGCGCAATTGAACCCATTTCCTGGAGCGCCGACAGACCGCTGCAATGGTCCGATTTCAAAGGGGAGTATTTTGAGACACAGTGGGCCGCGGCAAACACGGTAAGCGGTATCGGCTATGAGTTTTCAACCTTTGAAAAAGACGGACGCGAGTATCTTGATATCGAGGTCAAATGTGAATTTTTCCCCAGTAAATCATGGTACCGCCCCGAACTTTGCGATTCGGTGATTTTAAGCCATGAACGGCTACATTTCGATATAGCGGAGTTATATGCGCGTAAACTGCGAACACGTCTGGCAAAAACTAAGTTTACCCACCAGGTGAAGGCCGAGGTAAAGGCCATTTATAGCGATATTCTCAAACAGCTGAGGCTTTTTCAGAACAAATACGATCGAGAAACCGATTTTTCCCGGGATCTGCAACAGCAATTGCTATGGAATCGAGCCATCGCCAAGAAATTGGTTGCGAAATAGTGAACTCGTTCAGATTTTTTCTTTTCCCCACGAATATCACATTTTGAGGCTATATTTCCTCATTTTTTAAGACCGAGCCCTGCTATGCCTATAAAAAAAATCATTTCCTCCAGCGTCAAAAGCCGATATTCTCGGTTCCAAATATTAAGTCTAAATGAGTTCAATGAAAAACCTTCCCAAAATCTATTATGGAAAGCTTTAATGGATCATTGTGGGGAAAATCCCTCGCCTCTAGGGAAAAACTTGAATATTCCCAAAATTGGTACTAGGTCAGCGTTACTTTTTATTAGTGCGCCAAATCCAACGAGTTTGCGCTTTGGTCACCTTTAGACCATCTCAAACCCCTCGTTCTTTAGTCGAGGGTATTTTAGTAGGTTGAATACTGAATTTTAAAATCGGAAAGCGGCTCCAACGGAAAGGAAAGCTACCCCATAACCTGCTTCGGCGAACACCCCGAAATTTTCCGAAAAGTACCAGCGACCCCCAACGAAGACGGTTCCGGCAGGGCTGCTACTCAAGTTGTTCGCATAGTTACCGTTGAAGGAGGCGATGTTGTACGACAGCATGGCGCCTCCGTAAACATCTAAATTTTCGACATCAAGGCCTATGTAATGAAACGCTCCACGTACCCCGATAATGGTGTAGTTGTAACTATAAGTATTCCCAAAATAGTAATCCGATTTATAGGATTTGTAGCCGAGATATCCACCAAGACTGACAATACCGAAGTCTCCGGTTTCCCAAATGCCCCTTTCATAACTTACATTAAGGCCCAGGCCTTGAGAGGAAGTGCCCAGCCCGGCGTAGTCAAAATTTCCTCCAATACCGATACCGGCATTGATGACGTTAGTGCCTTGGCTAAATTCTTGTGCAGAAACGTAGTGGGCGGCAAAGAGTGTAGTCACCGCCAATGCTAAAAGGTGAATTGTTTTTTTCATGTTTTTAGGTGTTTTTAAGGTTGACTAGAATTTAAACCTGAAAGTAAGTAATTTTTTTAATTCCAACGCTGAAAAAAATATTAATCGATACGAAACTCAAAAATATCTGAGTTTGATGTGTTATCGGCGGTATCAACGGTGGTCACTTGCCAGTAATATACTGTTTTCGAGTTTACTGCAAGGTCGGCAAAGGAAGACGAATCGGTAATACCCAAAGATACCAAGGTGGTAAGGTCGTTGCCAAAAAATACCTCATATTCCTTAATATCCTTGTCAACGTCGCTTCCGGCCCATGTTAGCGTTATTTTATCTGTCGATGGAACAATGGCCCCTCTTTTTGGGCTAACGGCATCGGCGGGAAAGGGGGCGTGGTGTTCAATTCCCGGCCCCTGATTGTAAAATTTCCAAACACCGCTCGTGGCGGTTTCCGTACTAGCGTTAGCTTTAGATACTACGGACCATTCGTAGGGAGTACCTCTGAGCAACGTAATATCGGTTTTGGTAGCATTCGAATTGGTGGCGGACGTGGATCCCGTATTAAGATTTTTAAGGTTCACGGTATAGCTGTCCGTATGTTCGGAAGGGTTCCACTCAAAGGTTACGGTGCTTTCGGTATCGTTTAGTACCGTGCCTTCGTTACATTCGGTATTGTTTTCGGGGAATACAAGGGTCGTAGCAGTCGGTTCCGGACTTGGTTTAGGAGTCGGCGGATCGCCTCCATCATCATTTGATCCGCAAGCGGCCAGTACTAGCAGACCGCAAACGGAAAGTATGTGTATTGTTTTTAGTTTCATCGTTTTATAATTTTTTGGTTCAAAGAGGCTTCCGGGGTTCTTACGCTCAAAATATATATGCCTTTGGGCAACCCATCCATATCAAAAAGAATTTGGCCCCGGTCGATGCTGCTTTCTTCTGCTAACACTAGGGCGCCGTTCAGATCAAACAGGGAAATCTCCGCTTTTGCCACAGGGGTCGCAAAATCCATGTCGACGTGGAGATGGCCGCTCTGGATCGGATTGGGATAAACCAGTGTTTCCGCACCCAGAATAATGCGCTCTTCATAGGTGCCTTGGCAGGGGGCATCCCCTTTAACCGAGACCGTATTTCCCCCTTTACGCAGCGCAAGGGTTATTTCGTCTTCGGAAGTAGTAATGATATTATCGTTCAACGCTATGGTATAGGTTTGACTTCCTTTTAAATGTAAGCTCAGCGTTTGGTCCACTGTGTTGATTTTTGAACTTGCGGACAGGGCTTCGGGCTGAGTGAGCGATACATCAAAACACCTTTCATAATCCGGTTCCCCGTCAATTTGAATACAAAGTCTGTAAGCACCGGCCTCCAATCCCTGAAAAACGGTCGTATCCGAAAATTCCTGCATCAAAATATCACCTCCGACGTTCAGCGTTGCCCGAAAGGCCAGCGAGGTGGTGCTGGTTACTTCGATACTTCCGTTGTTGCTTGAAATACAGGATTCCCCAGTGGCCGTGATGATAAAATTATCCGCCGGAAGCGAAAAAACAGGACAACCATTGGTGTCGATCACCGCATTTGCAGGAGTATCGGCACATTGGTCGGCACCATCGGGCACACCATCATCGTCTTGATCGTTTTCACTACTAATGGGCGAGCCGTCCACGGAGATTTCCGTACATGCCGAAATCACGGTCTGGCCGCCCTTGGTAATCTCTACGGCATAGCTTCCGTCTTTCGTGGCTTCGAAAGTTTGACCGGTTTCTCCCGCAATAGGTGTATTTTCGTTATTGCAATCGAGCCATTGGTAGGTTGCATCGGTCAAGTTGGCCATAATCGTGTTTTCGTTCAGGGAAACGGCACTATCCAACGCCCCTGCCGTTACCTCAAAATTCCGCTGGTCGTAGAGACTCCAATCACCGCTTTGCGATTGTACCCTGATGTAAAATACATGCTGGCCATCGGCCAGTCCTTCGATAGGTAAGGTGAAGTTCTGCACCAATTGTCCTGAATTGGTATCTACGGCCAAGGCAGTTCCTTCGCCGATGCCGGGGTCTTCATCAAAGAAATATTCCGCACTGGCGATAGGTTCGTTGGCATTAGAAAAGGCCATAACATAAAAAATGCTCCTGTCGTATAAGCTCCAGTTACCATTGGTCATGTTCACCCTGATATAGATACTGTGAAAACCCTCGGAGAGGTCGGTGGTCGGGATAGAAAAGTTCTGTACCAGTAGCCCGGTGTTGTCGTTTACGGAAACTGCGGTGCCATTGCCTACCCCCGGATCTTTATCGAAAAAATATTCGGCCGACGATATCGATTGCCCCCTTGAAAAGGAGACGCCCAACAGCAACCCTGCTAATAAAATAATAATCCGTTTCATAAATCAGTGGTTTTGGGCGTTGATGGTAAGGTTGATATTGTTACCTGGCGCAACGGTATTGCTGATCGCCGTTATCTTTACGGTGGGTATGCCACCCGTATAACCATAATTGTTGAAGGTAAACCCGTTGCCGTCGTAAAGACCGATATCCTCGCCGGATACACCTGCATCGATGGCCAAGGAACCTTGCTTTAAGTGAAAATCATCCGTTAGTTCATCATAGTAACCGGGCCTTTCCGTATCATTGACGAACTGGGGATCGACATTGTCGATATTGTTTTCCCCTACTAAAGGAACATGATTGCCGCCGGTTACGGCATGAGTCATACAGTTTTGAAATACTACGCCGTCATAGTTCCAATTCACAGGGGCCCTCGGGGTGTAAAAAATACTGTTCTGTACGGTAATATTTCCCGTTCTATAACCGATATTTCGAACTGTTCCCCTTAGAAACAGATTATTCTTAATGGTAACAGACTGATAATTTTTTACCCACAGATTTCCTGTGACAATATTATTAGTGATAAGGGTGTTGGTGTAGTTACTTGTATTTCCTATATGATAAAGTATGTTCCCACGGATAACCACATTGTCCACATTAGCGGTTATAAAGTCCAAGGTTCCATCCACCCGACAGTTTTCGATTGTGATGTTCGAAAGTGTTGCACTTGATCTGGACTCCCCGACATAAAAAAGACCTTTTACATGCAATCCGCTGAACCTACTGTTAGAAGTGTTCTGATCAAGATTGATTCTTGCTACGGACGTTTCCTTATCCGGGTCACTATGGGCAAAACCGATCAGTGTCAAGGTTTTGGTCACTGCGACATTTCCGTAGTCCGTTTCCGAAGGATGTATGTAGATAATGTCTCCGGCTTCGGCACTGAAGATGGCGGTCTGCAAATCGTCGAACTGGGCCGAACTGCCTTCCGAATTATCGACGGTAATGATTTTTTGGGCCGATAGCGATAGGGTTCCGGCTATCATGATCAAGGCCAAAGTAAAATTTTTAGTCATGGTTTTAGTTTTTTGTGGTTCGTGTTCCGGTAGAATACTGTCTTTCGTATTATCAATGGTGAAAGTAAAGGTTCTATACATCCCCTAAGATAAAATAGCCGACCCACAAAATCTTGCTGCGTTTATTATCTGTACCCGTACCTGTTTCCCATTGTCCGTCATGGTCTCAGCCGAATCGTCCAGTGTGGATGAATTACACCCCAAAGGAATAGAAGAAAAAGGAAATTGACAGATGAACTTCGCAATAATTTCATGGTTTTTGATTATATGGTGGAGAACGAAGGCGATGGCACACTCGATTCATTTTAAAATTAAGTAATTGTCATCGTAATTCTTACTTGTATTTATAGGGTTCCTAATCGTTCTATCCCTGGTTTTTCATTATGCGTTTCGTAGAAGCTTTTCACAAAAAACATACACAATTACCTATCATTCTTTCATAATTTTTTGATATTGATTACGTTGTCTCGAACAAAACCGTTAAATTTGAAAGGAAATAACTGACCGCCCTATGCCGAACCGTCTGCTGAATCTATGGGCCTTTGCATTAGTAACCTGCTTGTGCATGTCTGCGTTGAGGAGCCAGGAAAAAAAGGTGGATTCCCTAATAACCCTTCTGACAAATACCACACTTCACGACACGGTTCGATTGGCCACCCTGAACGAACTTTCCTATAATTATTATTTCATCGATCCGGAAGAAGGGACCAAAATCGCCGATCAGGCCTTGCTTTTGGCAAAGAGTTTAAATGATAATCAAGGAATTGCTACCGCCCTTTCCAATCTGGGCCATAATTATAGTGCCCAAGGATTTGACTCACTTGCCCTCCGGGCTTATGATCATGCAATTTCGCTCTATAGGGAAATCAACAACACGAAAGGTATTGCCCGCCTGAAGTATAATAAGGGATTGGTCTATTTCAACCAATCGGACTATCACCGTGCGAAAGACAATAACCAAGAGGCCTTTGAGGAGTTTGAAAAGGAAAAGGATACCTTTTTGATGGCGAAAATGCTCAACAGTATCGGCATCAATGAAATGTACCTGACCCAGTATCCCGAGGCTTTGACCAGTTACTTGAAAGCTAAACGTCTTTATGAAGATCTAAAGCTGACCGGAGACCTGCAATATGCTTCCACAAATAGTAACATCGGACTGTTGTATGCCCGCCTGGAAAAGTGGGACCAGGCTCTCGAATATCAACAAAAGGCTTTACAGCTTTTTAGAGAGGTAGAATTTAAGGAAGGGATAGCCAACGCCTTGGCGAATTTGGGTAGAATATATGAGGGCATGGGCAATCCGGAAAAAGGTATCAGCTTGTACGGTGAATCTCATGCTATAATGGAAAGGAACCATAACGAACGGGGTATGGCCAGTGCCTTGACCAATATGGGCATCGCATATACGGGTATGGGCGATTATACCAAAGCGATCCCCTACTTTCAACAGACCAGAACGATTTACGAACGCTTAAAGAACACCAACAATCTATCCATAGTACATCGGAATTTGGCGGATTGTTTTAAAAATTTGCCTTCGCCCGGGAATTTGGAGATGGCCGAGATGCACTACCGCACCTCTTTAAATTACGCCAAACAGGCAGGTAGCCTGAACCTGCAATACGATGCCCTGGAAAACCTGGCGCAAATGCAGGCGAAAAAAGGGGATTATCAAAAGGCCTACACCAGCAAATCCCGCGCCATTTCGCTGCGTGACAGCTTTTCATCCCTAGATCAAAAGGAAGAAATAGCCCGGCTGGAGGCCCAATACGAGTACAATCACGAAAAATCCGTCATGAGTGCCGAACATGAGAGGGCGCAAGCAATATCCAAAGCGGCGATTGCCGAGCAAACCCTAAAGAAGAACAGGGCGATAGCGGCCATCGGTTTCATCTGTCTAGCCGCACTGATAGCCTACCTAATCTATAAAAAGAGAAGGGATCTGTCGGAAATGAAGCTGTTAGCGGACTTTAAGATAAAGGTGGCCGAAACCGAACTAAAGGCGCTGCGATCGCAAATGAATCCACATTTTATCTTCAACGCCATGAATTCCATTAGTGACTACATGGCCAAGAACGACCTAAATACGGCGAACGAATTTTTGGTCAAGTTCTCCAAGTTGATCCGTGCCATATTGGAAAATTCGGAAAGGACCTGGATTTCCCTGGCCGAAGATCTTCAACTGATGGAGCTCTACATGCAGATCGAATCATTGCGGTTGCATGATAAATTTTCCTACTCCTTTCATGTTGCGGACGATATCGATACCGAAAATATTTTGGTACCGCCATTGATATTGCAACCTTTTATAGAGAACAGTATCTGGCATGGTATTTCTCAGAAATCGGCCCCATGTCATATAGATATCGCCATAAAAAGAGAAAGCGATTTTTTGGTCTGCAGCGTGGACGATGATGGGGTAGGACGGCAAAAAACCATTCATACAAAGGGGGCAAATACATCAATGGGAGTACAAATTACAAAGAATCGGCTTGAGATCCTCAATCGGTTGAAACGGGAAAACGGAAGTATCGAAATGATAGATAAGGATGAGGGCTTGCGCATCGAGCTAAAATTTCCTCTCGAACTTCAATTTTAATACCAATATGTTAAAGGCCATTGTCGTAGACGACGAAAGACACTGCCTGAACCGGTTGCAGGACCTGCTTGGCAAGTACCACGGTTTTATTGCCCTTAAAGGTATCGCTTCGACGGTTTCGGAGGCCAAGGCCTTAATTATAAGACAATGTCCGGATGTAGTTTTTTTAGACGTACAATTGCATGACCGAACGAGTTTCGAGCTTTTGCGGGAGCTTCCACATATCGATTTCGAGGTCATATTCACCACTGCTTTCAATCAGTATGCCTTGGAAGCCTTTAAATTTTCTGCCTTGGATTACCTGCTGAAACCCATCGCCGAAGACGACCTGAAAGTCGCTATGGAAAAATTGAAAAGAAAAATATCCCTACAGGAAATCTCGGAAAAAATGGGAGTGCTGTTCCATAATTTGGAAAAAAACAAGATAGCCGACTTTCAAAAAATAGCTGTGCCGACCGTAGACGGCCTTTCCATGATCGCGATTTCCGATATTATCAGATGTCAATCGGATATCAATTACACGCATCTTTATCTTCGAGGGGGCAAAAAACTGACGGTTGCCAAGACCTTAAAACATTTTGAGTCGCTATTGAAAAAGCACCATTTTTATCGAACGCATCAATCTCATTTGATCAATCTGGCTTATGTTGAAAAATACCTAAAAGGCAAAGGGGGGTATGCCCTAATGGGCGACGGATCCCGAATCGAGATCGCCGTCCGCCGCAAAGAGGAATTTTTAAAAATGTTGATGCGGTAGAATGCAAAAATTTAGGCGGACTGATACTACGAAAATAAATAGCCTTTCATTATTACTTTGGTAATCAGAAATCCTACACATCACAAATAGTAACTCCCTGCTTCAGCGCTGCAATCTTATCGTCCCATGATGGCACGAACTCCTGGGCCACATGACCGGTATAGCCGGTGGCCAGTATCGCCTTCATGATGGCGGGATAAAAAAGTTCTTGCGTCTCGTCGATTTCGTTGCGGCCGGGATTACCGCCGGTATGGTAATGGCCGAAGTATTGATTGTAATCCTGGATATTACGGATGACGTCCCCTTCCATAATTTGCATGTGATAAATGTCGTAAAGCAATTTGAAATTTTCAGAACCCAGCTGCTTGCAGAGTTCGACGCCCCAAAGTGTGTGATCACACATGTAATCAGGATGATTGACCTTGGAGTTCAGCAATTCCATCTGAAGCACCACCCCGTGCTTTTCGGCGATCGGTAGTACTTGTTTTATTCCTTCTACGCAATTTCGGAGTCCCACTTTATCGTCCATCCCATTGCGATTTCCGCTAAAGGTAATAAGGTTCGTGTAGCCCGCTTCGGCCACTTGAGGTATGACATCGGTAAAGCTTTCGATGAGCTCTTTGTGCAATTTAGGGTCGTTCCAACCTTTTTCGATGCCCAAGCCCGCCCCCCAGCACATCGAGGCGTGGATGCCGTGTTTTTTCAACAGCGGAAAATCTTCCGGCCCGACGAGGTCGATGGACTTGACTCCCAGCTTGTTCAGGTGGCCCAAAAATTCATCGAGGGGCATGGGATTATAGCACCAAAAACAGGCACTATGGTTAATGTTATTTTTTAGTTCAGGGAATTCCTTATTGTCGATCGACATGGCGTTTCCGGTTTGGGTAGTCCATAATCCCACCGATGCGGCCGCAGATGTACCTATAAAGGTTCTTCGTTTCATAGTTCTGTAATTTACGTTCATCCGTCTTGGACGGAATTACTTGTTTCCTCGCTAAATATAGTATTTTTACCTTACATATGACTGTTTACCCCGACAAAGAAAAGCTCATCGAACTGGCCCATTCCCGTATGCCTTTCGGAAAATTCAAGGATAGGTATTTGATAGACCTTCCGGAAGCCTATCTAGTCTGGTTCAGGCAACAGGGATTTCCCGATGGTAAATTGGGCCAATTAATGTCTTCTACACTAGAGATCAAAATAAACGGACTGGAACCGCTCATCCGCAAAATCCAAAAAGATTTTCCGAGGCGGGCGGGCTGATTTCTTTTAGCAATTTGTACCTTCGCATCCCGTAACAAGAAAGCCATCATGTCAGATACCAAATACATTTTCGTTACGGGGGGAGTAACTTCATCCTTGGGAAAAGGAATTATTGCCGCCTCGCTCGCCAAACTGCTACAGGCAAGGGGCTACCGGACCACTATACAGAAACTAGACCCCTACATCAACGTCGATCCGGGCACCTTGAACCCCTACGAACATGGGGAATGCTACGTGACCGATGACGGGGCGGAAACGGACCTCGACCTGGGTCACTACGAACGTTTTTTGAACGTGCGTACCTCCCAAGCCAACAATGTAACCACGGGCAGAATCTACCAAAGTGTCATAGAAAAGGAAAGGCGTGGAGAATTTTTAGGAAAAACCGTACAGGTGGTGCCCCATATTACCAATGAAATAAAGGAGCGCGTACAGCTTTTGGGCGATAGTGGGGAGTACGATATGGTCATCACCGAAATCGGAGGCACCGTCGGCGACATCGAATCTTTGCCCTATATCGAGGCAGTGCGGCAGTTGGTCTGGGAACTGGGCGACAACAATGGCATCGTCATACATCTTACCTTGGTGCCCTTTCTCTCCGCAGCCGGGGAGCTCAAGACGAAGCCTACCCAGCATTCCGTAAAAACCCTGATGGAAAGCGGAATCAAGGCCGATGTCCTAGTCTGCCGTACGGAACATGAGATTCCCGACGATCTGAGGGAAAAATTGGCGCTTTTCTGTAATGTAAAACGCGAGGCGGTCATACAATCCATCGATGCGTCCACGATTTACGATGTTCCCATTTTGATGCAGGAGGAAGGACTGGATGCCGTGGTACTGCAAAAGTTGGCGCTTCCCGATACGACCGAGCCCGATCTGACCCAATGGAACGAATTCCTTAACCGACATAAAAATCCCAAGCACGAAATCAATATCGGACTCATCGGGAAGTATGTGGAGTTGCAGGATTCCTATAAATCCATCTTGGAATCACTGATCCATGCCGGGGCGGCCAACGAGGTGCGCGTGAATATTCGATCGATCCATTCCGAACACCTTTCAGAAAAAAACCTGGTAAAAAAACTGGACGTGCTGGATGGGGTACTTGTAGCCCCGGGATTCGGGAAACGAGGCATCATCGGAAAAATAAGGGCGGTACAATATGCCCGCGAAAAGGCGATTCCCTTTTTGGGTATCTGTCTTGGAATGCAAATGGCGGTCATCGAATATGCCCGCAACGTATTGGGATTGAAAGACGCCAGTTCGACCGAAATGGATTCCCATACCCCCAATCCGGTCATCAGCTTGATGGAAGAGCAAAAAAATGTGGTCAACAAAGGCGGTACGATGCGCTTGGGCGCCTGGGGCTGTGAGCTAGTGGAAGAAAGTCTGGTACGAAAGGTTTATAAAGGTGCTAGGGATATTTCCGAAAGGCACCGTCACCGCTATGAATTTAACAACGCCTACAAGACACAACTCGAAGAGGCCGGCTTAAGAGCATCGGGCATCAACAAGGAAACCGGACTCGTAGAGATTATCGAACTGCCCGACCATCCTTGGTTTATCGGTGTACAGTATCACCCCGAATACAAAAGTACAGTGGCCAATCCGCATCCTCTCTTTGTGGGATTTGTTAAGGCGGCATTAGCCCAAAAATTAAATCGAACTAGTGCCAGTTTGGCATAAACCGGAGGTTTGGGCATATATTTGTTAATTGACCGGCAAGGCCATATGCCTAGCTTGCCAAAGTCAAACTAAATTTACATGGAAGAAAAGAAGATTGACATAAATTCTATCATCGGTTTTGTACTGATATTTGGTATCCTCATTTGGATGTTCTACCAAAACCGGCCCACCCCTGAAGAGGCGGAAGCCGAAAGGGCAAAACAGGAGCAGATGGCCGAAGAAGCGGATCAAAAAGCGCCCGAGGAAGAGGCTACGCCCCAACCGGCGCAGCTCAACCTACAAGATTCCACTGCCGTAGCCGATTATAAAGGCAAAATCGGTGCTTTCGGTTATACAGAACCCTCCGACAAGACCACAAAACTTCAAAATGACCTTGTTTCCTTGGAAATCAGCAACAAGGGCGGCCAAATTGTCGAGGCCCGCATGAAGCAATACCATACCTATGATTCCATTCCCGTATATATGATCCGGGACGGCAACG
Source organism: uncultured Flavobacteriaceae bacterium (assembly GCA_963734985.1). GTDB lineage: Bacteria > Bacteroidota > Bacteroidia > Flavobacteriales > Flavobacteriaceae > Pricia. The sequence goes on along the minus strand of CAVTJB010000001.1, from coordinate 74,350 downwards.
CTTCGTTCGGATTGCGTTTTACCACTTCGGATAATCGCACACTGAACACCGAAAATCTATATTTCGAGCCTTCCCTGAGCGAAAGCAACGGCAACCAAGTGCTTAGCATGAAGGCAAAGGCCGGTCCCGATCAATTCTTGGAATACCGCTACGAAATGAAACCCAACGATTATCTGGTCGATTTTACTGTTCGTTCGCAGGGGCTAAACGGGATAATCAACGGCAATCAGCCTATTGAATTGGAATGGAAACTAAAAGGAATCAGGCATTCGAGAAGTATTAAGTACGAAAACCGGTACACCCGCCTTACCTACAACTATGAAGATGGGGATATCGGAAAGCTTTCCCAAAGCGGTGATGACCAAGAGACCGAGCAAGACGTAAAATGGCTCTCTTACCGCCAGCATTTTTTCAGCTCGATTTTGGCGACGGACACCCGTTTTAAAACGGCGGAACTCGAATCGAACAACTTGGTCGAAGATGAAAACCACACACAAGGTTTTACCAAAGAATACAGCGCATCGATACCCTTGGCCCTGAGCGGCGGCGAACTGACCGAAAATATGCACTGGTATTACGGTCCGACCGATCTGGAGGTGCTGAGCCAATACGATGATTTGGCACTTGCGGATACTATTCCCTTCGGATGGGGAATATTTGGCTGGATCAATCGCTATGTATTTACGCCTTTCTATTCCTTTTTAAGTGATTTTCTGCCCTACGGTATCGCTATTATCATCATGACCATTTTAGTGCGCCTGGCCATGTCGCCCGTGACCTATAAGTCGTATCTGTCACAGGCGAAAATGAAAGTCCTTAAACCTGAGATCAACGAACTGGGGGAGAAGTATAAGGATAATGCCATGAAAAAGCAGCAAGCGACTATGAAGCTCTACGGCAAGGCGGGCGTCAGCCCTATGAGCGGCTGCGTACCGGCACTACTGCAAATGCCGATTTTCTATGCTCTCTTTATGTTTTTCCCGACCTCGTTCGCACTGCGACAAAAATCCTTTTTGTGGGCCGATGACCTTTCCTCCTATGACATAGTGGCGAATCTGCCCTTCGATATTCCTTTTTATGGGGACCATGTCAGTCTTTTCCCGATTTTGGCATCAATAGCCATCTTCTTTTATATGATGATGACCACGGGGCAGAACATGCCCAGCCAACCGGGCATGCCGAACATGAAGTTTATCATGTACCTTATGCCTTTGATGATGTTGTTTTTCTTCAACAACTATGCAAGTGGCTTGAGCCTGTACTATTTTGTGTCGAATCTTATCACCATCGGCATCATGCTGGTCATCAAAAACTTTATATTGGACAATGATAGAATTCACGCCCAAATTCAAGAAAACAAGAAGAAACCGAAAAAAGAGAACAAGTTCCAACGTAAAATGCGTGAGATGATGGAGCAGGCTGAAGAGCAGAAGAAAGTTGGGAAACGATAGAAAGTTATACAATTTTGATTAAAGGTTAAGAGATTGTGTTGATATCAGTCGATATCTTTTACTGCCCGTCCCGCTGCAGGCGCATACGTCTCTTTTTTACGCAATTCTTCGCTCAATTCTTCACCGTAGAAACGGCAATTCTATAAAATTTCCCTGAGAAGGCATGAAAATGGGCTATAACTTCGAACGGTAAGGGAAAACCCTCCATTTCACAACCGTCTGTGGGACAATTTTTTGTTGTAAGTAATAGCCTTTTTCCTAAACAAAAAACCCTGACATTTCTGTCAGGGTTCCAAGCATCAAGTTAGATTGGTTTGGTAAGATTTGGGATTGTAAAGATGCAATCTATTTTCCGCTTATAAAAAATTGAGTTGTCAATTGGCGGTTTTTGTATGTTATTCCGGGTTGTGGTGATGTCTGTATTGTTTGATGACTTCGATCGGTACTAATGGGCAGAATAAAAGCCGCTAAATTTTAGCGGCTTTAACAATTGGTAAACTTTAGGCCAAACGTAGCATGATTTCAACCCATTCTGCTAATTCTCCGTATTCGGTATCATTACTTTGTCGATGGCGTGAATAACACCATTTATGGCCTGAACATCCGCAACGGCAATATTAATATCGCTATTTCCCGCCCCATCAGTGATGCTAAAGCTGTCACCTGCGGCCATGAAAGTCAATGGATCCCCTTCAAGGGTCGCCGGAGAGACTAGCCCATCACTTAAATCTCCTGAAACGATATTTGCCCCTGCAATTACATGATGTTGCAATATAGCGGTAAGGGCTTCCCCTTCAGGAATTGCCGGTAATGCCTCGAAAGCACTATTAATCGGGGCAAATACGGTGAAAGGCGCTGGCTCGGTACCGTAGGGCGTATTTAAAATAGATACAAAATCGGGTTGTCCTTCGGCGGTTAATGCCCCGACCAGCGAGGAGAAATTTTCGCTATCCGCCGTGGCAAAAGTTACAAGGGTAGGCAAATCGATTACCGTGTCCACAGCATGGATAATTCCATTTGTGGCTACAATATCCGGTACGGCCACCGTACTGATTCCGTTTAATCGAACTCCTTCATCCGTATTGATATATATGCTAAGCGGATCTCCTTCTACATTAGTAGCAGCGGTTTTGGCGTATGAATTGGATAGATCGGAAGCCACCAACGCGCTGCCCGCAATGACATGGTTTGCAAGAATTAAATTGATGTCGTTCTCGTTGGTATTCTCAAAGGCGTCAAAGGCATCATTGACCGGTGCAAAGACCGTAAACTTTTCATCGGCGGAACCCAATAGGTCAGTGAAGGTCGTGTTACCGTCAGCGGTAAGCGCGGCGACCAACTCGGAAAGTTGACCATTATAGGCCGCATGGTCGACAATATTAGGAAGACCCATAACCTTGTCCACAATATGAACGACTCCGTTGGATGCCTCGACATCTGCGGTAGTGACCTTAGATCCATTTACAACCACCCCATCCGAGGTATCAATGTAAAGACTTAAATTCTTTCCATCGATTCCAGCAGTGGATGATGATGGGGAATAACCTGTTGACAAGGTCGAGGACCTATTTTCGCCGGCAACGACATGGTTGAGCAAAACTTGTTCTAGCACATCGTTCGGTATGTCATCCAAACTGGTAAAATCATCATTGGCATCCAAAAATTCCTGAAATGCCTCATTGGTCGGGGCAAATACGGTGAAGGGTCCGTCACCTTCAAGAGTTTCTACCAGACCGGCCTTTGTGAGGGCGGTTACCAAAGTACTTAAATCGTCAGTGGCGGAAGCTACATCCACAATGTTGGTTGACTCTTCCGGTGTCGGCTCCATTGGACTCGGGTCCATCGAAGAGGCATTGTCATCGTCGCTACAGGATACTGCCAAAAAAAGTGTCAGCATGAGGGCCGACCACATTTTTAAATTTGAACTTTTCATTTGAAAGGTTTTAGGGTTAATATTTGGGCAGAAACAATTCTTGATGATACATTTCTACCATGGATTTAGAAAAGTACGTAAATAATTCTATGAAATATTCTGTTTAATGTTTTTTTATAAAAGTTTAACAAAATAAGATTTTCAATCACCGTATAAGCGTGGGTGTTAGAAGCTATCTCGACATTGGACTATTTTGGCAATTCAAATGTCAAATGATGTAATAAGTAGTCATCGGCCTTTCGGGAGGCGTGGATTCTAGCGTGGCGGCATACCTGCTCAAGGAACAGGGATATGACGTCATTGCCCTCTTTATGAAGAATTGGCATGATGATTCAGTCACGATTTCAGAGGAATGTCCGTGGTTGCAGGATAGCAACGATGCGATAATCGTGGCCGAAAAACTGGGAATCCCCTTTCAGACGGTTGATCTGAGCAGGGAATACAAAGAGCGTCCCGTCGATTATATGTTCGCGGAATATGAACGGGGGCCTACTCCCAATCCCGATGTGCTCTGCAGTCGGGAAATCAAGTTCGATGTATTTCTCAAAATTGCCCTGGAGCTGGGTGCAGAGTATGTGGCATATTAACTTCTACCCTAAAAAATCCCTTCGATTTTCAAAGTGATTTTTTCGATTGATACAATACATGTTTCCCGTTTGCTATTCATTGATAATAGTCCAGTTCCGCTGGGAGAAGCACCTTATCGATTACGTGTATCGTTCCGCCCGAGATATCGTTATCCGTAGAAAGCACTGAGGCACCATGATTTCCATGGGAGTCGATTATATCAATACTGTCACCGTTTTGTTCAAAACTAAACGCTTCAGTTTGAAAAGTTACATAGGGTTCCATAAATGCAATATCCGAAGAACTAATTTTTTGGCCTAATATAAAATGATATCCGAGCACATTCGCCAACATTTCCCTGCCTTTTTGCGTGTCCAGGTCATTGTATTGTTTCTTGAAAGCGGCCAATGCTTCTTTTGAAGGGAGTAACAAGGTGAAAGGCGTGCCGTTTTTCAAAAACGAAGGCAACTCATCCTTGGGAGCCGCTGCAAATGCATCTTGTAAGCTTTTACAATCTTCTAATCGCATGACAAAATCCAACAGCGAATCCCTGCAGTTTTCGATGACATAATCGACGGCCACTTTTGGTAAAAGAACCCGATCGATAGTGTGCAAAACGGATTTATATTCAGCCGGAATGTACACTTCCTCGAATTGGGCGATTAGCCCGGTGGCGTCCTTTAAACCAAACGGGCCATTTATAAGATGGTCCCGCATAACCAACTGGGAATCTATATCATCTAACTGTGTCATGGCGGAAAAACCATCCGATCCTATAGCTTTGGTAACATGTTCTAACATGATTTCCTTTAATAAAGCGAGTTCTTCCGGTGTATCAAAATCGTCCAGACTGTTAAAATTATCGCCCAAAAGTTCAAAACAGGTTTCCCAGGCCGTATCGGAAGGTACGAAAGCGTCTGCCCGTGTAATATCTCCGTAAAAGGTCAACAAGTCCGTTTTGCGAAGGGCTTCCTCAAAAATAGTAGTATCATCCCTTTCGATGATTATTCTCACCAAAGTCTGCATAAAACCTTCGGGTATCATTACCCTATCGATAAAGTGTACCACGCCGTTTGAAACTGTCGAATCAGCCTCTATTACCGTAGAAACATCGTCACCGTCGTTAAAAATGGTATTAGCATTGTCTTCTAAATAGATGTTCCCGGTCGCTGCAACTGTGAAGGGTTGTCCCGCAACGCTCTCGAATTCCTGTCCTTCCCTGAAGTCCCCGGTCAGAAAGATTCCTTTTACGGTATGGTATTTTACGATCAGGTCCCTTAGGTCCTTACGTTTTTCGATGGTCAGGTCGTCTACGGACTCATAACCAACAAAATTTTGGAAAAAAGATTCCCAGGCTTGATCGGTGGGTACGAAGATGGTGTAATTTTCATCCCCGCTCAGTAATTCAGTAACCTCGGGGCTACTGGTATTAATGATTTCCTCGAAAATCGTGGCATCGTCCCTGTCCGATATAAATTGCAGGATATTTTTGTCGGTGGCTTCCACCTTGGCTTCGGTAGCCTCCGTAGTCGCTACCTCGTTCTTGGTACACGATGCCACTAGCAGTAGCACCAGCGAAAATCCAAGAAAACTGTTCTTTTTAAACACCGATTTTTTCGTTTTCATATTGAAATTTTCAAAATTTCTTAATAGAACAAGGTAATGAATTTAATGATTCGACGGTTATATATTTCTTCTCTGTCAAATACCGGAAAAATAGCAAAATGTATCAGTTTCTGTGGGTGGATTGTTTGCTTTTGAACCCTACACACTGATTATTTCCTATTCTTCCCATGGAAGATAGATTTCGTAATTTTGCAGTTCAATTATTCGAGCGATGCAAAAAGTAGTAGTCGGACTTTCGGGCGGCGTAGATTCCAGCGTGGCGGCATACCTGCTCAAGGAACAGGGATATGACGTCATTGCCCTCTTTATGAAGAATTGGCATGATGATTCAGTCACGATTTCAGAGGAATGTCCCTGGTTGGAGGATAGCAACGATGCGATGATCGTGGCCGAAAAGCTGGGAATCCCCTTTCAGACGGTTGATCTGAGCAGGGAATACAAAGAGCGTATCGTCGATTATATGTTCGCGGAATATGAACGGGGGCGTACTCCCAATCCCGATGTGCTCTGCAACCGGGAAATCAAGTTCGATGTATTTCTCAAAATTGCCCTGGAGCTGGGTGCAGAGTATGTGGCAACGGGACATTATTGCCGAAAGGCTATTATTAAAAATAGGGACGGAGGCGAAACCTATCGCTTGTTGTCCGGAATCGATGGCAACAAAGACCAATCCTATTTTTTATGCCAACTATCCCAAGAACAACTGTCCAAAACACTGTTTCCGATTGGCGAACTGACCAAACCGGAAGTGCGTAAAATAGCGGCGGAACAAGGTTTGGTGACCGCTAGTAAAAAGGATTCCCAGGGTCTCTGCTTTATTGGGAAGGTTCGGTTGCCCGATTTTTTGCAACAAAAATTAAAGCCTAAAAAAGGAGTTATCGTAGAAGTGCCTCCGGATGTGGCACAGTATCGAAAGACAGCCCCCGCATTTAATGACATAGCCGAAGAACTAGCCTTCCATTCCGAAAAGCCATCATACCGCCTCAATGATGGAAAGGTGGTTGGCGAACATCAGGGCGCGCATTATTTTACCAAGGGACAGCGCAAGGGACTGGATGTGGGCGGCACCAAAGAACCCCTTTTTGTAATCGATACCGATGTGGATGAAAACGTGATTTATACGGGACAGGGCAAATCGCATCCCGGACTTTATCGTAGGACCCTGTTTGTAAGCGATGAAGAACTGCATTGGGTACGCCCCGATTTGGCCCTCGCAACGGACGGCACTATGCAGGTCTTGGCCCGTATCCGCTACCGTCAGCCTTTGCAAAAGGCTACCTTGTACAAAATCGAAAGCGGATTGTACGTCGATTTTGAAGAAAAGCAGTCCGCCATTACCGAGGGGCAGTTCGTAGCTTGGTATATTGATGATGAACTGATCGGATCGGGAGTTATTTCTTGAGATTTGACCTAAAGTGTATCGCTTAGCAATCGTTGTATTGCTCAGGGATAGGTCTTGCCCTGGTTTATTGTCTTACTGTCAGAAATCATCTTAGATCAGAACCATGAACAATCGGATTACCGAACTTTTTGGCGTACAATACCCTATCATCCAGGCCGGCATGGTCTGGGCCAGCGGGTGGCGCTTGGCATCTGCGGTTTCCAATGCCGGGGGAATGGGACTGATCGGATCCGGCTCCATGTATCCCGAGGTTCTGCAGGAGCATATTTTAAAATGCCAACAGGCAACGGACCTTCCATTCGGTGTCAATGTACCGCTCATGTATCCCGATACGGACAAAATTATGGATATCATCGTCGAGCTTGGGGTAAAAATTGTTTTTACCTCAGCAGGCAACCCCAGAAAATTTACCGAACATTTAAAGGACAGGGGCATTATCGTGGCCCACGTGGTCAGTAGCGTAAAATTTGCCCAAAAAGCACAGGAAGCGGGGGTCGATGCCATAGTCGCCGAAGGCTTTGAGGCCGGGGGGCATAATGGCAGGGACGAAACTACCACCCTGACCTTAATTCCCGCGGTCAAGGAAAAAATCGATATCCCCCTTCTTGCCGCGGGGGGAATCTCTACTGGGCGGGCCATGTTGGCCGCCATGGTATTGGGCGCCGACGGCGTACAAGTAGGCAGTCGCTTTGTGGCCAGCCATGAGGCTTCCTCGCATAGCCTGTTCAAGCAAAAAGTAGTGGAAGCCGGGGAAGGCGATACGCAGCTGACCTTAAAAGAATTGGCTCCCGTACGCTTGTTAAAGAACAAGTTTTACAACGATGTGCAGCAGGCATACGCCCAGGGAGCTACCGTGGAAGAACTGAAATCACTTTTAGGTCGCGCCCGTGCCAAACGAGGTATGTTCGAAGGCGATCTGGAAGAGGGCGAACTCGAAATCGGACAGGTATCCGCCCTTATCCATGATATCAAGCCCGCTGCCGATATTGTGGCGGATATGATGGGGGAGTTTGAGGTGGCGCGCCGAGAATTGTCAGATTTATGAAAATCTTGCCAGGAATACGGCGCCACGCACTTAAGAACTTTCCTCTTCCTTTAATCCCGCCAAATATTCGATCAGGTCCCGCAACTCCCTCTTGCTAATCAGCTTGCCCATGGCCGGCATGGCCGATGGCTGGTTCTCTCTCTTTTCGATACGCCCGGCAGGGATTTCCATAGGCTCGGCCGCACTGGTGCGGAGAGTCAGGCCCTCCGCCGTCTCCTCTTCCAGAATACCGTTTACTTTTTGGCCGTCTTTTAAGGTCAGCGCCACGCTTCCATAACCAGGGGCCAATCGGGCGCTGGGCTCGATTAGCGCTTCCAACAACTGTTCGCGGGTGAGGGTGTTTCCGATATTTTCCAACGGTGGGCCGACGGTGCCCCCTGATCCGCCATTGGCATGACAACGCGTGCATTGCGCGGTAGGGTTGTTGTTGAAGATTCGCCAGCCTTGGCGTGCATTCCCCCCTTGCAAAGTTTCTTGATAGGCCACCAACGGATCCTCACTGTTTTTCGAGGTCTTCAACTGGGCGATCAAATTTTCCGATTTGGTAGCTTTTACTGCTTCTTCCAAGTCAAGAACAATACTTTCGTCCAATTGATTGGAATTTGCACGTGCGATCAAATTTTCCAGAACGTCACCGCTTTTCGCCAAGGGAAGGTCACCTAAAACGGCCAATAGCTTTTGCTGTTCGCGGACGGATCCATTTCTAAAGATCGGATTAACGATGGCTGGCAGGTTTTCCTTTGAGATATCCATTTCGGGAATTAGGCCTAAGGCCATGGCCCTTACCTGCGGATCTTTATCCTGCATGCCTGAACGCATGGCGCTTTCCATGTCATCGAAGTTCAATTCTCCTAAGGCCTTTAGGGCTTCCGACCGAACATCTGCAGACCTATTGGACTTCATCATACGGAACAGTTCCCGGTTATGGGATTCGATGCCGAGATTGGCCAAGGCCTTGGAGATACCGATCAGGATTTCGGGGTTTTTATCTTCTAAAAATAAGGGAATGTCCTTTTCTATTTTTTCCTTTACGGTGTTGGGATCGCGTTGTATCTCTCCACGGAATCGACCATCGACCCTATCGAGTACTGAAGGTTCCGCCCAGGTTCCGATAGCCGCCAAGGCCTCGCCCCGCAGGGTATCGGCCACACTTTTTCTTTTTGCAAAATCAATAAGATTTTCCAGGGCCGAATCGCTACCGACACGCAGTGAGGCATTGATGCCACGACGTAACAGAGGTTCGGAGGTAAATTTTTCCAGGGTCAAGACATCCGCCAGTTCGGGAAGGGCCTCTTCGATGGACCAGTCGTCATTTATCGCCCGTGCCGCCTCTGTGACAATGTATTCATCTTCGTCTTTCAGGAATTTCGCTACGCGCGGATCTTGCCACTTGCGGAGGATCAGCACCGCGGCGATGCGAAGACTTCTATCGGGACTGTCGGCCAAGGCAACTATTGGTTCTTTTTTTCCGATTCGTGAAAGTGCCAGTACCGCTGCATGTCTCAGATACAGATCTTCATCGTTGTTGGCGACGATCATATCCAACAAGGCTTGTACGGCGGATTGCTGTTCTATTCTGCCCAAAGCCTGAGCCGCAAAAAATTTGACCCTGGCATTTTCATTTTTTAACAGCGGAATCAATTCCGGACCGACCTCCTTATACCTGACGTCCCCTAAAATTTTTACCGCCTGTGCGATAATTTCTGGATCCTTGTCGGAAAGTAGTTCCGTAAGCGGTTCGGCCTTGTCCAAATCGTCGGCGGCGAGCTGGCCAATGCCCCAAATGGCATGGATGCGGGCGAACTGATTTTGGTCGTCTTTTATTACCTTTTTGAAGGCGTCGGCTCCAGAACCGTTCTTCACCAACTCGAACTGCGCCTTTTGACGGATGCGCTTGTCGGGATAGGCCAGCAATTCCACTAGCTTGTCTGTCGATTGCTCCTCGTAATCCAAGGTCATCAACCGCTCGGTTTCCTGACGTTGTTTTTCGAGATCATTTTCGTTTTCGGTTACGTCGAGCTTCCAGACGCGGCCGTAGTTTTTGGTGTTCCATCCGTTGATCCAGTCCGCGACGTACAAGGCGCCATCGGGGCCGAATTTGATGCCTGTGGGCAAAACGCCGCTGAGGATGCTTTGATCGGTATTCAATTCGAAAGTGGCGCCCTTGGGTTTTAGGTCAAAGGCCCAGATATGGGATCGATCGGGATTGCCGACAAACTCCACCAAAAAGAACTTGTCCAGCCACTTTTTTCCCAAAGCGGTTCCGGGATTGTACTGCATCCCGGTAGGACCGTTGTGGAAATTCTGGATGGGCGGGATAATATACGCTGCTTGGCCTTCCCATCGGGGGACGAACATTTTTTCATCCATCCATACATTATAACCGTTGTTTTTGGGGTCGGTGTATTTTCCGTATTGCCAATTGGCGCGCCATCCGGCATCGGAGCCTTCTACGATATGCACCAGACGCTCACTCTCGCCGGCATGGTCGCCATCATTGTCTGAAGAAATGATATTTCCGTAGGCATCGAATACAAATTCATGGGTGTTCCGAACCCCATGGGCAAAAACCTCGAAATCGCTGCCATCGGGATTACTCCTTACAATGACACCTTGGTTGGGATATTTATGTTCGACCCCGTTCTGATCGGTAATGTTCGCACCGATATCGCCGATGCCCCAATAGATTTTTCCGTCAGGGCCCTCTACCGCACCGGACATGCCATGCCCGCCGAAGCCGATATGCACGTCGAAACCATGGACTATCGAAGTCTTTTCGTCCAGGACCAGATCACCGTTGGTATCGCGAAGTCGCCACATATCAGGACCTACCCCTACAAAGACATCATCATCACGTACCAGTAAGGCGCCCGCAACGTCGGAAATCTCTTCGTTGAAGTCTTCCAGAATACGGGTAGATCGGTCGGCGATGCCATTGTTATTGCTATCCTCCAACATCCAAACCTCTTCTTTTTCGACCGTCAAATCTTTCCAATCGTGCGAACCATCATTGTTCAGGTCGGGAAGCCATTCGTTTTCCACATTTTTTTCGGGCGCAAATGTTGTATGCAAAAAATTGCGCCTATCTTCTACGGACTGCAATGAGATGGAAGGGGTCATCCAATCTTGGTGCCCCCGAATATCGAACTCAGAGTTTTTTTGGCGATTGGTTCGGGTCAAGTACACCTTACCTTCATTATCGATGGACATCGCAATGGGGTCAGGCGCTAAAGAGTCGGAGGCCCACAGGCTGAGTTCAAGTCCCTCCGCAATTTGTGGGGTGATACTTTCTCGGTCCTCCTTTGCCCTAGTCACCTCCGATATAGAATCCTCTTGAATCACCAGGGGAGTTTCCTTGGGGTGCTTAGGCGTGGTGTCACAGGATACTACAATAGTGAAAATCGACAAAAATGAAATTAGGAGGTAGGGTCTGAAATTTTCTTTCATTATAAAGTGTTATTCTGTTAAGGATAGTAAATTTAATAGAGGAGCGATCGGATATCAAACCGTAAAATCATTCTTTTTGTTCGGCCAGCACACGTTCGACTACGGCTATGGCCCCGTCAACTTCTTTCGGGTTTACATGGATTTCACGATCACCGTCAATATTAGCGGCAAAACCGGCCAATCGAGCCGATTCTGATTCATCTTTTATGATAGGTTCGACACCCATTTCTTGAAGTTGGGTAACCATTTGTTGTACGATAAACGGGTTTCCGGTGTAGATTTTGGTATAGTCAGAGCTCATAACTTTTTTTAAAACGACCCCTAAGGTAGCAATAAGTTTGTAAAAGGCCTCTTTTTTTAAGTTTTCCTCGGGTGAAATTCGTTGATTACCCGGGTCAGGTCACTTCGGTCTAAATGCACGTAGACCTCGGTCGTGGTGATGCTTTCGTGGCCCAACATCTGCTGGATGGCCCTCAGGTCGGCCCCGTTTTGAAGCAGATGCGTAGCGAAGGAATGGCGGAAGGTGTGGGGACTGATGTTTTTTTTCATGCCTGTTTTTTTTGCCAGTCGTTTTACGATGGTAAACAACATGGCCCGGGTAAGCTGTTTGCCTCTACGATTTAGGAAAAGGATGTCTTCGAAGCCTTTTTGGATAGTTTGGTGTACCCGTATTTCTTCCCTATAAATATCGATATATTTTTGATTTATGGCCCCGATGGGCACAAAACGTTGTTTGTCTCCCTTGCCGGTAACCTTAATGAAATCCTCTTCGAAAAAGAGATCTGATATTTTAAGGTTGACTAGTTCGGAAACGCGTAATCCACATCCATAGAGGGTTTCAAGCATGGCCCGATTACGTTCGCCCTCGGGTTTCGTCAGGTCGATGGCGCGGATGATGATGTTAATTTCATCTTCCGACAGGGTATCGGGCAGTTTTCGGCCTATTTTTGGGGATTCGATAAGGTCAAGGGGGTTGTCTTTGCGGTAATCTTCGAACACCAGATAGTTAAAAAAACTTTTCAACCCAGAAATAATCCGTGCCTGCGATCTGGGGTTCATGCTCTTGGCGACTTCATAAATAAACTGCTGTAGCGTTTCTTGGGCAATGTTTACCGGGTCATCCTTGAGGTCATTGGCGTTTAGAAAGGACAACAACTTTTGAACGTCACGCGTATAGTTCTGCTGGGTATGGACTGAAAGTCCCCGTTCGATGTTCAGGTAGTGCCGATAGTCTTGAAGTGCATTTTGCCAGTCCACTCGGTAGAGGTTATTATGGGTCGCCTGCCTGCAAGAGGTAGGATTTCTTACTATAAAAATAGTCCGGGCCCTAAACAGACCTCATGATATCAAAGCAAAGATAGGTATAAGCTGCTTTACAAGACTTTTCTTGATGCATTACAAAGTTTTCTATCTTTGAACCTGACAACAACTAAATCAACATTATGAGAGTAAGGTATTTTGCGTTTTTTGCAACGCTCTTTTTCGTTTTGGCCTATACGAATGCACAAGGAACTCAGGCCGCAGGATCTTCTGATGGTTTTGGTGAGATTCGGTTCGGGGCAAAAGTGGGTCTGCACGCTTCAACATTTTTGGGAAACGATTTTGTGGATATAAGTCCAAAGCTAGGAGCTTACGTCGGAGGTTTAGCGGAAATACCTGCTTTTTTCGATAATTTTTATTTGCAGCCCGAACTTCTCCTTTCTTTTCAAGGTGCCGATGTGGGGCCCAGAAATCTGAACCTCACCTATATTCACCTTCCAGTTATGGCCAAATACCACCTTACCAATGCAATTGCGGTGGAATTAGGTCCGCAGATCGGTTTTCTATTGGCCGACAATTCCGATGATTTTGGCGGCCTTGATACGAAAACCGTTCATGTGGGACTGAATTTTGGTGTAGGCTACCGGTTGCACGACAATTTTTACCTTCAATTACGTTTCGGGCAAGGCCTTTCACGGGTTATCGATGACTATGATTTGAGAAATGGGGTATGGTCATTAGGGGCCTGCTATTTCTTCTGAAGACCGGACAACCTACATACAAATGACCGCCGTTTGGCAGCTATTTGTTTAAGTTTGTGACCACAAACCTTAATTATAATCATGAAAATACTTATTATCAACGGTCCCAATCTCAATCTCTTGGGCAAACGGGAGCCCGAAGTCTATGGCGACCAAACTTTCGACCACTACTTTGCTGATTTAAAGGTCAAGTTCAAGCAATTGGAATTGGAATGTTTTCAATCAAATATCGAGGGCGAGCTAATCAACAAAATCCAGGAGGCAGGATTCTCTTACGACGGAATCGTGCTCAATGCCGCCGCTTACACCCATACTTCGGTAGGTATAGGCGATGCGGTGAAGGCCGTGGTGACGCCGGTGGTCGAAGTACATATATCCAATACGCATAAACGGGAAGATTTTCGCCATATCTCTTATATATCGCCCAATGCGAAGGGCGTAATTTTGGGATTTGGTCTTCAGAGCTATGAATTGGCGCTATACAGTTTTCTGTCTTAGAAATTACTGTGTTCCCTGATTATGCGGATGGTTTGCTATGCTACTTCGCCATAAGTGCATTCTGTGAAATCATGCTGACCGTTAAGGCATCCATTTTTTCTGTTAGCGAAATTCCGGTGATGGGATGCAGGCAGTTTATCCTGAACTTTCCGCGACTTTGATTCTCTTTACCCGCATCAATAGAAGCATCCCAACTAAAAAAAATGAACCTAAAAAAATGATGGAATAGCGGATGCTGCCCGTAACCTGTGCAATATAGCCGTAGCTGAGCATTCCGATGACGATGCCGATTTTTTCCGAAACATCATAAAAACTGAAATACGAGGTGGTATCAACAGCGTTTTCGGGCAATAATTTGGAGTAAGTGGATCTTGAGAGCGATTGTATGCCGCCCATGACCAGCCCCACAAAGGCAGCGGTAAAGTAGAATTCCAGGGGCGTGACGATGGTGTAGGCAAAAATGCAAATGCCTACCCATATCATGTTCAGAGCGATCAAGGTACGAATATTGCCGAAGCGGGCGGAACATTTCGAGGTGATATACGCCCCAAAAATGGCAACGATTTGTATTAGCAAAATACTGACAATGAGTCCCGTTGTGGAATCGGTCTCGCCCCATTCCAACTCTTCGATACCGAAATAGGTCGCAATCAGCATTATAGTCTGTACGGCCATGCTGTACACAAAAAAGGCGCCGAGATATCGTTTTAAGGGAACGTCGACCTTGATCTTATTCCATATCAGTTTGAGTTCCTTAAAACCGTTGAACAACATGTTCTTCGTAAATGTTTCCTTTTTATTGCTTTTGGGCAGGTGATAGTAGGTGTACTGGCTAAAACCAATCCACCAAAGTCCGGTTAGTACGAAGGACAGTCGGGTGGGAGTGGACTCGTCTTGAAACCCGAAGGCATCAAATTTCAATATCATCGCTAGACAGATCAATAGCAGCAGCACGCTTCCGATATAGCCGAGCGAGTAGCCTTTGGCGCTGATAGCATCCTGTTGCTCGGGGAAGGCGATATCGGGCAGGTACGAATTATAGAATACCAAGCTGGACCAAAAGCCGATGAGGGCGGTGCAATAGCATAGAAGTCCGAACCACAAACGTTCGATATCGAACCAGTACAATCCGATACAGGAAAGCGCCCCCAGGTAGCAGAAAAATTTTAAAAAGATCTTTTTGTTACCCACGTAATCGGCGATACCGCTTAATAACGGACTAAGAAAGGAGACGACCAAAAACGCCGCCGCGGTCACGTAGCTGATCAGGGTATCGTTATTATAATCTGTACCAAAAAATCGGACGGTATCGTCGAGCACCTTGCCGTTTTCATCCTTTACCAAGGTCAGAGTCCCGTAAAAAATGGGAAAGACCGTCGATGAAATTACAAGGTTATAGACGGAGTTCGCCCAATCATAGAACGCCCACGCATTCAACAATTTCTTACTTCCTTTGGTTAGTGCCATACCAAGTTAAAACCTACACATTATCCCATGCATCTTTTTGACCATGCCTTTGTAAAAAATACTTCCGAAGCTACGACTATGAATTGATTTTTTCCCAAGGCCTTGCACAAAATCTGCGATTGCGTGATGTGTCATTTCAACTTTGGCATGATGCGGATGGTGGGTCGGTCATAACAGACGAAAAGCCGCTCTGTAACAGAACGGCTCCCAAGATACAATTATTGTCGCTAATCCTTACTCAAACGAGGTTACCCCGAATTTCTTCGCCTCCTCTTTGGCCAGGGGCGCCCATTCGGTCAGATTCTCGATACGGGTTTCGTTGGAAGGGTGGGTGCTCAGAAACTCCGGCGGTGCCTGTCCGCCGCTCGCGGCTTTCATCCGCTTCCAGAGATCGGCGGCCTCATCAGGATCGTAGCCGGCGATGGCCATAATCTGTAGCCCGATGCGGTCGGCTTCGGTCTCATGGCTTCTGCTGAAGGGTAGCATGACGCCCACTTGGGAACCAATACCGTATGCCTGGTTAAAAATGTTCCGCTTTTGGTCGTCTTGAATAATTACATTGCCCGCTACGGCACCCAACTGTTGCAATGTGCCCGCACTCATCCGCTGAGCCCCATGATCGGCCAGGGCGTGCGCCACCTCATGGCCCATGACCACGGCGACGCCGGTTTCCCCTTGGCATATGGGGAGTATTCCCGTGTAAAAAACGATTTTACCGCCCGGCATACACCAGGCATTAATGGTTTCATCCTTGACCAGGTTGTATTCCCATTTATAGTCTTTGAGGTAGCCTTGGTATCCGTTGGCGGATAACCAACGCTCCGCTGCGGAAGATATGCGTTGCCCGACCTTGGTGATCATTTTGGCTTCTGCCGTATTTTCGATAACCTTGTTTTCCTCCAAAAACTGGTTGTACTGGGCAAAGGCCATAGGAAAGATTTGGCTATTTCCATAAAAATTCAATACTTTCTTTCCTGTAAAGGGATTGGTCTTACAGGACGCAACCCCTAAAAATAATGCTAGAATTAGAATTATCTTTTTCATGGCATGGTATGTTTTTAGTGTTCATCTTGAATCCACCGGCCGAAAGGGCAGGTATCATTTCCCGGTGATATACAATTGAGTGAAATCTTTGCTGACTTCGATGCTGTTGTCCCCGTTAAGTTTAATATCCTTTAAATTTACCTTTTCGTTGTCAACCTCTACACCGTCAATTTTAAAGGGAAGGCCATGCAATTGTATCTTGAAGGTCTCATAACTTGTTTTGAAACTACCATCTTTAAATTGCTGTATGATCAGTTCATTTTCCTTGCCCAATAATTTGAAATTTCTAAGGCTGTATTTTCCGTTCTCATAGGCATAACCGTCTTCGCCGTCTTCATAAACCATAGAATTCTCCTCGCCTTCCTTATAATATACGTCCAAAACCAGTTCGTTGATCTCTTTTTCACCGACGTACTGCTGTACGGGATATTTTGGAATCATGGCCCCGGCCTTGATAAAGAGGGGAATCTTGTCGATATCGGCTACCACCCATTTTTCCTTCCCGCCTTTGGTAATCTCGTCGTTCCAATAATTGTACCAATCGCCTTTCGGTATGTACATTCGGCGGCCTTTGGCATTGGGTTCTTGGACGGGGCAGACCAAGATCTGCTCACCGAAAATAAATTCATCCGTCCTGAAATGGGTCTGGGTATCTTCTTGGTCAAAGCATACTATAGGCTGCAGCATCGGACGTCCCTCACGGGTATATCTCCAGAACATGGTATATAAGTAGGGTAACAGCTGATAGCGCAATTCTATGAATTTCCGAACGATATCGGTAATCTCGGTACCGAACGACCAAGGTTCCTGATCGCCATGGTCGCCACTGGAATGTACCCTAAAGAAGGGATGGAAGGTGCCCAGTTGGATCCATCGGGCGAACAGTTCTCCATTGGGCTGTTCGGCAAACCCGCCTATATCGGAGCCTGTGAACGAGTAACCGCTCATGCACATACGCTGCATCTGTACGTTGGCGATCCAGAGGTGTTCCCAAGTGGCCACATTATCGCCTGTCCAGGTCGAAGAAAAGCGCTGGGTGCCCGCATAGGCCGCCCGGGTAATAACCAAAGGCCTTTTGGGATAGACATATTTTTTAACGCCTTCGTAGGTCGCCCTGACCATTTGCATACCGTACACATTATGGGCCTTTCGATGGCTGCAGCGGTGACCGTCATAATCGTGGCGGGTATCCAACGGGGCGGTTTTGGTCGGTACTTCCATAACGGCGGGCTCGTTCATATCGTTCCAGACCGCGTGTACGCCGATTTCGACCATAAATTCCTTGTAAAGATCCGCCCACCATTCGCGGACCTCGGGATTCGTAAAATCGGGAAAATTGCATTCTCCCGGCCAGACTTTTCCCTTCATATTGGGACCGTCCGCGCGTTTACAGAAATAATCGTTCTCCATGGCCTCCTCATAGACCCAATACTCCTTATCGATCTTAATCCCGGGATCTATCATCACTACGGTCTTGAATCCGTCTTTCTCCAATTCGCTTATCATCCGTTTCGGATCGGGAAACCTTGTTTTATCCCAGGTAAAACAGCGAAACCCGTCCATGTAATCGATATCGAGATAAATGGCATCGCAGGGAATCTTTTCGTCCCTGAACTTCTGTGCGATTTCCTTGACCTGGCTCTCGGGAAAATAGCTCCATTTAGATTGGTGGTATCCCAAAGCCCATAAAGGAGGTAGTTCGGGTGCGCCCGTCAAGTTCGTAAAGGCGCGGACCACCTTGTACATTTCTGGGCCATAAAAGAAATAATAGTTCATCTCGCCGCCGTCGGCCCAAAAACTGGTTGTGTTGCGCCGCTCATGGGCGAAATCGAAATGCGTTCGAAAACTATTGTCGAAAAAAATACCGTAGGCTTGGGTGTTGTGCAGTCCGATATAGAAAGGAATGGCTTTATAGAGCGGATCTTGGTCCTTGGCGTAGGCATATTGGTCGGTGACCCAGTTGCTGACACGTTTTCCCTTTAAATTGCTATGTGTGGCCTTGTCGCCCATGCCATAGTAACTTTCGGAATTTTGGGTGATTTTGCCCATTTTCACCGTATTGCCGCCGTACTCGTAGTTCTCTTCCCAATGGAAGCCCAACTCGTCTTCGTTGATGATGTTGCCCTTCAGGTCCGAAATTTGAGTACGAAGGGTTCTTTTATCCACCAGCACTTGCACCTTGGAGGTTTCTATGATGTATTCCGTTTTGGTTTCTAGGATGTCGAGGTGGTTATAGCCCCTGCGGGCGTCAGGATCTATCGCATACGAAAAATCGGGCTGAAAGTTGTGCTCGGTGGCGTATCTAAAACGAATGGTTCGATCCTGTATCACGGTAATCTCCAGCACCACCCCGTTATCGGTGGTAAAGTAAAACCTGTCCTTGTCCCTAATAAAATTGACAATATGATTGGGGTAGAGATTGCCTTTGTATTCCAGTTCTGTATTGGTGATCATGTGGTATCATTTTTTTAAAGCCCCGCAAAAATAAGGATATTAACCTTTAATTACGAATTGCTTTTTACACCAGTTGTGAACAATAATGATAGGAATGAAGAAGATTTATTAATTTATTGAAAAATAACGATACTCAAAGGTGGAATGGTCAATTCTATGGATTGCTCACGGCCGTGCCAAGGCTTTTCAATGATTTGCGTCAGTTCGCTCTTCATACCCGATCCCCCGTATTTCTCGTCATCGCTGTTCAAGATTTCCTTGATCTTTCCCGATTCCTTAGGTATTCCGACTTTATAATTCTCCCTGGGCACCGGCGTAAAGTTACAGGCGATAAACAAATCGTTCTTAGTATCGTGGCCCTTGCGGATATAGGTCAGTACGGAGTTTTGATGATCCCCATAATCGATCCATTGAAAGCCTTCGGGGCTAAACTGTTTTTCATACAAAGCGGGATTCTCTTTATAGGTTTTGTTGAGATCCTTGATGAGCGCCTGAATCCCCGAATGTACTTCGTACTGCGTCAAATGCCAGTCGAGGCTTTGCTGAAAGTTCCATTCGGATGTTTGGCCGAATTCCCCGCCTTGAAAAATCAGTTTCGTACCGGGATGGGTGAACATGTAGCCGAAGAGCAGGCGCAGGTTCGCAAATTGCTGCCACTCGTCGCCGGGCATGCGATAGACGAGCGACTGTTTTCCGTAAACAACCTCATCGTGCGAAAATGGAAGCATAAAGTTCTCGGTGAACGCGTAGGTCATACTAAAGGTCAGGTCGTTCTGGTGATGTTTGCGGTAGATGGGCTCTCTTTTAAAATATTGCAGGGTATCATGCATCCAGCCCATCATCCATTTCATCCCGAACCCGAGTCCCCCGTATTGCACGGGTTTCGATACGCCGGTAAAGGCAGTTGATTCTTCGGCGATGGTCTGTACATCGGGAAAACTGCCGTACACCGCTTCGTTGAATTCCCTGATAAAGGATAAGGCCTCCAGATATTCGTTATTGCCGTACATATTGGGTTCCCATTCGCCTTCCTCCCTGGAATAATCCAGATAGAGCATCGAGGCTACGGCATCCACCCGCAGCGCATCGGCGTGGAAATGGTCCAGCCAAAAAAGGGCATTGCTGATCAAAAAGGCCCTGACTTCGTTTCTTCCGTAGTTAAAGATGAGGCTCTTCCAATCGGGGTGGTAGCCTTTTTTTCTATCGGGATGTTCGTATAGATGCGACCCGTCGAAAAATCCGAGACCGTGGGCATCTTCCGGAAAATGGGAAGGTACCCAGTCCAATATCACCCCGATTCCCGCTTGATGCAGTTTATCGACCAACAGTTTAAAGCCTGCCGGATCCCCGAATCGCGAGGTAGGGGCGTAATATCCGGTCAACTGGTAGCCCCAAGATGGGTCGTAGGGATATTCCATGATCGGCATAAACTCCACATGCGTAAATCCCATTTCGTTGACGTAATCCACCAGATCTTTGGCGAGCTGGGGGTAGGAGAAAAAGGTGTTGTCCGCATTGCGCTTCCAAGAACCAAGGTGGACCTCATACACCGAAAAGGGGGTATCCAACGAATTCTTCTTGCTGCGGGTGTCCATCCATTTTTTATCCTTCCAATCATAATCTGCGTTCCAAATAATCGAGGCCGTTTTTGGGGGCGTTTCACAGTAGCGTGCAAAGGGATCCGCCTTTTCGGTCACTACGCCATGGTTATTCGAACGGATTTTGTACTTGTAGATTTCGCCGTGACCGATCTGGGGGATGAAGCCCTCCCAGATGCCACTGGCATCCCATCGTACGTGTAGGATGTGCTCGTGGTCGTCCCAGCCGTTAAAATTGCCGACAACCGATACGGAGCGCGCCGAGGGTGCCCAGACCGCAAAATAGGTGCCTTTGACCCCGTTCAGTTCCATAGGGTGAGACCCCAGTTTTTCATAAAGCCTGTAGTGCTTCCCCGATTTGAAGAGTTCGATATCGAATTCGGAAAAAAGGCTGTATATGGTTACATCTGCCATAGTGTTGAGTTCTTTAGGGAATTAGGATCAAATCTAAGCAACTTTCCTCACAATCGAATTTTTGCATCAAAGAATTCTTCGAACCGACCAAGATAAAGTCATAAAAAAACCGTCATTTGAGTTAACAATTCAGGCCATTCCGCACTATTTTTAAAAACGGAACGCTTTTTGAAACAATTTCTGTTAATATAGTAAACTTAAACATAATAATTATGAAAAAAATATCGGTAATTCTCGGTGCGTTTCTGACGCTTTTTTTAATTTCTTGCCAAGGGGACCAAGGCCCTCCGGGATTTGATGGGGAACAAGGCCCTCAAGGCCCTCCTGGACCGGCTGGTTCAACAGGAAAGGTTATTGACATCACCGGAGATTTTACTGCCGAGGGTGACTACGGAATTTTTTACGAATTTGAACAAGATGGTATCGAAGTTCTTGAGACGGATGTTGTATTGGTGTATTTATCCTTTGATCAAGTCGAGGATAATAATGGTGACCCGGTCGAAGTTTGGAGATTATTGCCCCAAACCCGTATTCTTGATCAGGGTCTTTTACAATACAATTACGACCATACTTTTTTTGATGTAAATATTTTTCTGGAAGCGGATTTTGATTTAGGCACCTTACCCACAGGTGACACCGATAATCAATTATTTAGAATAGCCATATTGCCAGCGGATTTCGTGCAGTCCGCCAAGTTGGACAAATCGAACATCGCATCGGTAATGAGTGCCTTAGGGATTTCTGAAGAAGAGGTACAAAGTGTTCAGGTGAACTGATTTTTGCCCAAACCAGGCTTGTAGAACCCTGCCCGTAGGCAGGGTTCTGTTTTTCTCTGGATACAGGAACTTTTGCTATAAATTTACGTAGATGCAGTTGAAAGGTTTATTCTTTAATTTCGACTGATTAGATGCAACATATAAAAAATCAAATACCATGTATACCAAAATAGTGTTGGCTCTCTGTCTTTTATTGACAGGCTGCCACGGAAATTCACAACAGGGCGAAACGGCTATGACGAAGGACAGCCAAACCGCGAAAAAGTTTGAGGTGACCAAGTCGGATGCCGAATGGCAAAAAGAGCTTACCCCCGTGGAGTATCAGGTGCTTCGGCATGCGGCCACCGAAAACCCTTTCAGCAGTGAATTGTTAGATAATAAGGAAGAAGGCACCTATGTCTGCGCCGCCTGTGGTACCGAACTTTTCAAAAGCGATACGAAATTCAAATCCGGCACCGGTTGGCCCAGTTTTTATAAGGAAATAGAAGGCAATGTCGCCTTCGATACGGACTATAAAGTCGGTTACAAACGCACCGAAGAGCACTGTGCCGTCTGTGGAGGCCACCTCGGCCACGTTTTCGAAGACGGCCCCGAACCTACCGGACTACGGCACTGTATCAATGGTGCGGCACTGGATTTTGTACCGGCTGAAAAGTAGCGGTTAATCCCTACCTCTCCGGCAGGTTGTCTTGAATCCCCATTATTATCTAATCAAAATAGGACGCAAAATTTGTGGCAACATTACCACGGTCCGCCACAGCGGTTTGGCGACCTATCCGCTTTGCTATATATAAACTCGTAAACTTCTTTGAGCCTAGAAGTTGAATTCCGTATTTTTGTCCGTCTTTAATTTGCAACAGCTAAAAACTAATAGAATATGGGCAATTTCGATGTAATCGTATTGGGCAGTGGCCCCGGGGGCTATGTAACCGCCATCCGCTCTTCACAACTGGGTTTTAAGACCGCTATAATCGAGAAAGAAAGTCTCGGTGGGGTCTGTTTGAACTGGGGATGTATCCCAACCAAGGCCTTATTAAAATCCGCCCAGGTTTTCGAGTACCTGCAGCATGCGGACGAGTACGGACTCAAAGCCGAAAATGTGGATAAGGATTTTGATAGGGTGGTGCAACGCAGCCGGAAGGTCGCCGATGGTATGAGCAAGGGGGTTCAGTTTTTGATGAAAAAGAACAAGATCGAGGTCATCAAGGGTTTTGGCACTTTGAAAAAAGATAACAAATTAGTGGTTAAGGACGAAGAGGGCAAGGAAACCGAATACGGTGCCAAGCATATCATCATCGCTACCGGCGCACGAAGCCGCGAACTGCCCAACTTAAAACAGGACGGCAAAAAAATCATCGGGTACCGAGAGGCCATGAGCTTGGAAAAACAGCCTAAAAAAATGATTGTTGTAGGTAGTGGTGCCATTGGTATCGAGTTTGCCTACTTCTACAATTCGATGGGCACTGATGTAACCGTAGTAGAATACCTGCCCAATATCGTTCCGGTAGAGGACGAAGAAGTTTCCAAACAGTTGGAACGTAGTTTTAAAAAGGCGGGCGTAAAAATTATGACCGCCTCCGAAGTAACGAAAGTCGATACTTCCGGTGATGGCGTGAAGGCGACGGTGAAGACTTCCAAGGGCGAGGAGGTTCTGGAAGCCGACATTGTCTTATCGGCCGTGGGTATCAAATCTAACATTGAAAATATCGGTCTGGAGGAGGTCGGTATCAAGACGGACAAAGATAAAATTCTGGTCAACGACTTACTATCAGACCAACATCCCCGGATATTATGCGATTGGCGATGTGACGCCTGGGCAGGCCTTGGCCCACGTAGCCTCCGCCGAAGGCATTCTTTGTGTCGAAAAAATCGCCGATATGCAGGTCCAGCCTCTAGACTATGGTAACATTCCAGGATGCACTTACTGTATGCCAGAGGTGGCCTCGGTGGGGCTCACGGAAAAGCAGGCTAAGGAAAAGGGGATGGACATCAAAGTCGGAAAGTTTCCCTTTTCTGCCAGCGGAAAAGCCAAAGCCTCCGGTACTCCCGATGGTTTCGTAAAAGTGATTTTCGATGCCAAATATGGGGAATGGCTCGGCTGCCATATGATCGGTGCCGGTGTAACCGATATGATTGCCGAAGCCGTCGTCGCTCGAAAATTGGAGACTACAGGACACGAAATTCTAAAAGCGGTCCACCCGCATCCCACCATGAGCGAAGCGGTCATGGAGGCTGTGGCGGCGGCCTATGACGAGGTTATCCATCTCTAAACTTTTTCCATAAATGCTTGCCCTTTTCAGAACCACCGCCATTCTCGAAGGTATTTCGTACCTGACCCTTTTCGCCGTGACCATGCCCTTAAAGTATTTGGCCGATATTCCCATGCCCAATAAGTATGTTGGTTACGTCCATGGCATGTTGTTTATCGCCTATCTTATTTTGGCCCTAGTCTTTTGGAGAAAGAAAAAGTGGGGCTTCAAAAGGGGATTTATCCTCTTATTGGCTTCTCTATTACCTTTTGCTACCTTTTATATAGATAAAAAGTATTTGGCGCCCATTTCCTCGAAATAACTTATCGAAAATGACGAGCCGAGAGAAAGGTGTAAACGAACCCCAGGGTCACGGTCGACCATTGTTTCTCCTCTTGATCAATGGCGCTATAGGAGAAATTTATTTCGGACTGCGGGCCGGTTTGAAATCCGATTTGGGGACGGTAGTAGAATCCCCCTTGGTCGCCCCCGTTTAATCCGAAAGCCTTCCCGACATCCCCTCCGAAAGACAAGGAGCGGGATGGCCAGATACGTACAGAGGCCGCCACGGGGGCAAACTGCAGGCTAGGCAGTTTTACGCTGACGGTTTCGGCCCGGAACCTTTCGGCAAACCCGTGAATCAATCCGGTTTTTATTCCTAGATCGAGTAATTTGTTGGGTGCCCACATATAGCCGATATCCGCACCGATAACTACCCCGATTTCGTCATTGTAATCGCCTATTGGGAGTCCGGCTTGAGCGCCGATCTTAAAGCCTTCCTGTGAAGACACCGCACCAAAACTGAGCGTACACAGCACTATGGGCAGCAGTTGTCGTATGTTCCTAAATTTCATTCGTAGAAATATTTTTAGCGATGAACCACTTCAACTTTTTATTTTGGAACGGTGAATATCGGCTTATGTTTCCACATGAAACCATTTTTAAGCAGCGGTCGGCTATGGTCGTCAAAAATGGCATAATGCGGAGGCCTAATGTGATATGTGTTGATACTGTAAAAAATTTCAATGGTTTCATTACCGGGTTCAATAAAATCAGTCCTTAGAACGGAACTTTGACTGTTTTTGTTGTGGTGAAAGGGTTTAAAATATAGGAAAGGGTGTTCCGGTCCCATTTTTTTCATGGGCATGAACACCTTTTTATCGCACCGCCCTCTCTAAAAGCTGCAAGGTCCTTTTTTCGGTGTCGAGTCTAGCTTTTATCCCGATCGGGAAGGTAAAATTGCTCTCGACGTGTCCAAAGCTCATTCCGTAAACCGCGGGAACATTCAAGGGCCGTATGCGGTCCATAATTACCTCCTTCAAGGAAAACGAATTGGGATTCGTAGAAGCGTTGCAGCCCGCACATACCCCAAAAACGATACCGGCCGCTTTGGTGAAGGTTTTGCCTTCTATTAATTGCGTCAGCATACGATCGATACGGTACGGGGCTTCCTCTACATCTTCGAGACAGACGATGGCATCGGTAAAATCGATTTCTTGGGGCGTACCGATCAGTGCGTTGACAAGGGTCAGGCTGCCACCGACCAATTTTCCCGTGGCAGTACCTTCGGTGATGGTATAGCGCTCATATTCTGGGTCGGTCGTTAGGGCAAGATTTGTAAGCACCTTGTTTTTGATGGTCAAGGATGTGCTAGATTTCATAACCACTTTTCGCAGATGTTCCATGCTGTATGGATTGTTAAGGGTGCTGCCGACCGGACCGTGAAAACCTATGAGTCCCGTTTCCTTATAAATACCGTTCAATAATGCGGTCACATCGCTAAAGCCGATAAAGGCCTTGGGGTTTCTTTTGATATTTTGGTAATCGATACGGTGCAAAATTCGGGTACAGCCATATCCGCCGCGGGCGCAGAGAATACCATCTACTTTGCGATTGGCGAACATTTCGTTCAGGTCTTTGGCCCTTTCGGCATCGGTAGCGCTGAAATAGCCGTAGTTTCCAATGATGCGCGGGGTATGAAAAGGGGTAAATCCCATAGCCTTGAGTGCCGTTTTGGCCTCCTCGAGAACCTCTGGTTGTATGGCGTAGCCTGGAGCGATAAGCCCAATGGTATCTCCCTTTTTTAAGCGTTTCGGTAATATTCGATCAGGTAAATTAATAGGATCTTTAGGATGTGCCGATGTTATTGCCGGTATGAATGCGGTAATGGTCAGCCCCAATGCCGAGGCCATAAATTCCCTTCTTTTGGTCATGGGTTTTAGGTGGATTAGAAATCAATTCGATTTAAGGTGAATTTAAAGGATATGAGGTGTAACCACAAAAAAAAATCGGCCTTTAGAGCCGATTTTCGTAAGAAAAAAAGGATTTTATCGTGCAGAAGCTCCGCCATTGTCGCGCGCCCTTTGCAGGTTGCGCTGGATTTTTTCAATGGCTGATTCGATGGATTTATCCGGCTCGATAATATTGTATTCCCCCCAAAAATCAGGATCGGCAAAACCGATGGCCTCATCGGCCAGGATAATGGATGATTTTATACGATCCCGCGACTTGGGATAGTCCGCCGCCATATTTTTCTCCCAATCGGTAACGGCCATTTCGCAGGTCATACTGTACACGGAATTGAACAAGCGTTTATCCCAATTGATCTTGAATTCCATCAGCACATTGCTGTAGCCATAGTACCATCTGCCGTTCTTTTCCCGGTAATCTACCCGATAGGCCACTTCGGTGGGCCATACCCGGGCATTGGCCGGTTTTTTGCGTACGAACATCCGAGCCGCTAGGTCCCGATCGGTAATGTTCAGCGAAAAAATGGCACTGGTCAGTATCTTGTTTTCCGCATCAATATATAGTTTACCTTGATATAGCGGATCTAATATCGTCTGAAGCTGCTTAAAATCCACCACGTATATTAATCGGTCATTGACCCGCGTGGACCGGTCGAAGCTAAAGGTGTAATTTTTTAGGGTCTCGTTGGTGAAAATGTACTCCGGGTACTTCATGACATCGACAAAAAGGGCATTGAACGGACCGCCCTGCAATTTAAGAGCTACCGTATCCAATTTGCTATAATCGGTACTTTTCCGGGCCTTATACAATTGGACGCCATCCTTTTTGTAGGAAGTGTAAGGTGTTTTGTAGATGTTGACTACCGCCTCGGAGAGGGAAACGTTTTTTCGTCTTTTTTTGATGGTTTCCCTATAAAATGCCGTCATCAGGGTGGGATCTTCAAAATAATTTTCGCCTTTCTTGGCCAAAGTTTGCCTAACGAGTTCTTCTGCATTCTTGGGTACCTCGACGTTCACCTCGGGCAGTTCGGTCACTGAAACGCTCAATTCAATTTTGTTGTTACCATTTTCATCGAACTGTATCAACGGTATCCTTTTGGTCCGATATCCTAAAAAAGAAACCAGAACGTTGGAATCCATAAGGTCATCGGCAATCTTGTTGGGCACTTTAAGCAAAAATTCGCCATCCGAATTCGTTATGGTGCTGATGTTGGTTTCCTCGATGGCGATCGTGGCAAAAACCAGGGATTTGTTTGAATCGGCGCCCACCACCTCGCCTTTGTACTGTTTGAAGCTCTGGTCCTGCTGTCCCGTATCCTGAAAAAAGGCATAGGATGGCAAAGTGCCAGTGAAAAAGAGCAACGACATCATTAAGAATGCCATTGGGAAGACGTTTTTGTAAGGTTTATGAGGATGATGTGCCATGACGTTTCTATTTTCTTAACAAGATTTTAATTTACTCTCTAAGGTAGTGATTTTAAATATGATAAGATGTTAAAGTTATCCTTAAAATCAAGCCCGTGCAGATAAGGCTGTAAGGGCGGAAGCCCGATGAGGAATCGATATATCACAGAATGCCCGCCGTAGTTGGATACCGGTGTTCGCTAAAGATTCTTAGCGGTTTTGGCGGAACTTGCGGTCAAGCGGTTAATTTCTTGGAGTTCGGCATCCGTCAGATTTCGCCATTTGCCTACGGGAACATCCAAGGGTACATTCATGATCCGGATGCGTTTCAGGTGTATTACACGATAGTCCAGATATTCGCACATACGGCGAATCTGGCGGTTGAGGCCTTGGGTAAGGATTATTTTGAATTCATGGGTGCCGATTGGGGTCACCTCGCATTTGCGGGTAACCGTATCCAAAATGGGAACGCCATTGCCCATCCGTTGCAAAAAGTCCTCCGTAATCGGCCGATCGACCGTTACGAGATATTCCTTCTCGTGGTTGTTGCGGGCGCGTAGGATTTTGTTGACAATATCACCATCATCCGTGAGGAAAATCAGTCCCTCGCTCGGCTTGTCCAACCTTCCGACAGGAAAGATACGTTTGGGATAATTAATGAAATCGATGATATTATCCTTTTCCACCCGGGTATCGGTGGTACATACAATACCGGCTGGTTTGTTAAAGGCCAGATACACCGATTTCTCCTGGGGCTCCGCGATACGTTTGCCATCGACTTGCACTTCATCGCCCTCGGTGATCTTGGTGCCCATTTCTGGCACCTGTCCGTTGATGGTTACCCGGCCCTGTTCGATAAGCTTGTCGGCCGCACGGCGCGAGCAGTAGCCTACTTCGCTGAGGTATTTGTTGATGCGGGTCTGTTTGGAGCTTGGCATAAGAACAAAGGTAGGTTAATTCGCTAAGAATACACCACGATGCGGTTTCAGGGCATCGCGAATGCTGATCATTTCGCTTTCCTCGACGACCATATAGGCATAGCTGTAGCTATCGGTCACGTCTTCGTGACCGGTCATATTCAAGGCGGTCTTTTCCAAGGTAATATAATCTTGGAGATGTTTTTCGTGATGGGCAGCCGTTTTTGCCGCGGCGGGACCGCGAAAGTCCCATATTAGTTTTATTCTTTTATCCATATTCAAAAAGAAAAGCGAAAGTACCCAATTATCCCTTGCATCCCCAAAATTCTGTTAAGTAATAATAAGATATACCAGTGCAGCGTTAGGCATTATTGAACTCGTTTACACCTTGTATTTTACCGACGAATCTTCCCTTTTTCACCCATGCCCGCCCGCCCGGCACAAGAGTTTCATCATTTTCGATTATCGTAGCCCTGCTATACCAATAAAAGTGGCTTCATTGGGGCACAAAAGCGAATATTTGCGGTTCCAGACAAAAAGTCTAAATGAGTTCATTATTTTTGCGGAATGAAATTTGGGGCGTTGTTCTTAAAATGCGTATTGCCATGCCTTTGTGGGGCGCTCTTTTTAGGAGCTTGCAATTCCCTTTGGAAAAAGAAAGACCCGGAGGCCTTGGCAAGGGTCGGTGAAAACTATCTCTATAAAGACGAAGTAGCCTTGCTCATGGGCAAGGACATGTCGAAGGAAGACAGTGCCACCTATGTTAACGATTATATCAATAAATGGGCTTCTAAGCAGTTGATGCTCGACAAGGCCAAGATCAATCTCCCCGAAGATAAGCTGGCGGAATATGATGCCCTGGTATCCGATTACCGCACCGATCTGTACACGCGCGCCTACAAAGACGCCTTAGTGCAAAAGGGCAGTGATTCTACGGTATCAAAGGCGCAGCTCGAAGAATTTTACGCCAGGGAAAAGGAGAACTTCCGGTTGAACGAAATGTTGTTGAAACTGCGGTTCGTGGCCCTGCCCAAAGGTTTTATCAATAAAGTGGAAGTAGCCGAAAGGCTGAAGAATTTTGGGGAAAAGGATCGGGCCGTTCTCGATTCCGTCAGCGTTCAGTTCCGAAAGCAGAATTTCAACGATTCCGTTTGGATCCGAGCTTCGCGGGTGATGGAAGAGATACCACCGCTGAGTAACGAAAATGCGAAAAATCAGCTAAAGAAATCACAATTCTTAAATCTGGAGGACGATAACGGGGTATATTTGGCCAAAATCATCGATGTCAGGCAGGTGAATGACACTGCCCCGCTTTCCTTTATCGAACCTACCATAGAACAGGTGCTTTTGAATCGCAGAAGATTGGCTTATTTGCGCAAACTGGAGACCGAAATTATTGATGAGGCTATTAAGAAAAATGAATTTGAAGTATATGAACAAGATAAAAACAGTAAAAATGACGATGATGAATAGGATGGGGTTAGTGGTCGGCATATTGAGTGTGTGTGGGATGGGTTTCGCCCAGGAAACGGGCGACCTTACCGATACCCAAATCGAATCGGACGGGCCCGCCCTGGAAGCGAGCAGGGACGTAGAACGGGATACCGCGAACCATTTCAAGAAAATTAAACTAGATGGTATTGCCGCCGTCGTAGGCGATTACGTGATATTGGATTCCGATATAGAAAAAACCTTGATCGACCTGAAGAGCCAAGGGGCTTCGACCGAGGATATCACCCGATGCGGACTTTTGGGAAAACTGATGGAAGACCGTCTTTATGCGCATCAGGCCGTGCAGGACAGTCTTTTGGTCTCCGATGATGAGGTGGCCGCCACCACCGAACGGCAGATCCAGTCTTTTGTGCAACAGACCGGTTCCATGGAAAAGTTGTTGAAATTCTACAGAAAGGAGGACGAAGCCAGCCTTCGAGAAGACATCAACAAGATCAACAAATTGAGGATGCTTTCCGAAAAGATGCAGACCAGCATCGTCGATAAAATCGAAATAACGCCCGAAGAGGTGCGGCAGTTCTACAACAATATTCCCGAAGACGAACGGCCCGTGTTCGGTGCGGAAATGGAAATCGCCCAGATTGTAAAGTCCCCCAAGCCCACGGAAAAGGGAAAACAGGAGGTTATCGATAAACTGAACAAGATAAAGGCCGATGTGGAGGACAATGACGCCAGTTTTAACGTGAAGGCCATCCTATATTCTGAAGATCCCGGATCCAAGTCCAACGGAGGCTTCTACACGATCACAAAGGATACCGGTTTCGATAAGACCTTTAAAGATGTGGCCTTTAGCCTGAAGGAAGGCGAAATTTCCGAACCGTTCGAAACCCCTTTTGGATATCATATCATCTATATGGAAAAAATCAGGGGTCAGGAACGGGATTTACGTCACATTCTGATGCAGCCCGAAATTTCGCAAAAAGCCTTGGATGAGGTAAAAACGGAACTCGACACCATCCGCCAACAGATTATGGAAGGCAAGTATACCTTTGCCCAGGCGGCACTCAACTTTTCCGACGAAAAGGAAACCAAGTTCGACGGGGGCCTCCTGCGTAATCCCGTAAACTACGATTCCCGCTTTGAACTGACCAAAATGGATCCCACTTTGTACAACCAGGTACGTAATCTAAAAGACGACGAGATTTCTTATCCCATTCTGGAAGAAGACCCACGGGGCGGCGGTCCAAAATACAAAATTTTAAAAGTGACGAACCGCTACGATGAGCACAAGGCCGATTTCGCCAAGGATTACATCAAGATACAGGAGCTGGCCAAGACCGAAAAGCAGTACAAGGCCATCAAAAAATGGATGGACGAACATATCAAAGATACCTATATCAGCGTGAACGAAGGCAACAGGGACTGCGACTTCGCCAATAATTGGGTAAAAGACTGAGGGAATGTCAGACGTAGTCGCCATCAACCAACTGGTAGAAAAGCATCAGGCACTTAAGGCAGAGATTGCCAAGGTCATCGTAGGGCAAACCATGGTGATCGACCAGATTCTTTTGAGTATTTATACTGGAGGGCACTCCCTTTTGATCGGTGTGCCCGGTCTGGCCAAGACCTTAATGGTCAATACCATTGCGCAAACATTGGGTTTAGACTTCAAGCGCATCCAGTTTACGCCCGATCTCATGCCCAGCGATATCCTAGGAAGCGAGGTGCTGGACCAGAATCGGAATTTCAAGTTCATCAAAGGTCCGATCTTCGCCAACATTATCTTGGCGGACGAAATCAACCGTACGCCCCCGAAGACTCAGGCCGCTTTGTTGGAAGCCATGCAAGAACGGGCGGTAACCATCGCCGGGCAGCAGCACAAACTCGGACTTCCCTATTTCGTGCTGGCCACCCAAAACCCGATAGAGCAGGAGGGTACCTACCCCTTGCCAGAGGCCCAGCTCGACCGGTTTATGTTCGCCATTGCCTTGGAATATCCTTCTATCGCCGAAGAAATGCAGGTGGTAAAAAGCACTACTTCCGATAACCTAGTGACGGTCGAACCGCTCTTTACTGCCGAGGAAATTTTAGAGGTGCAACATCTTGTACGCCGTATTCCCGTACCGGACAACGTCGTGGAGTACACCGTGAAACTGGTCAACGGCACTAGACCTAACTTAGAGTCCGCCTCCGATTTCGTAAAGCAGTTCATCGATTGGGGTGCCGGCCCCCGGGCCTCGCAGAACCTGGTTCTGGCGGCTAAGGCCCATGCCGCTATCAACGGTAAGTTTTCCCCCGATATCGAAGATGTCCGGGCCGTGGCCATGGGCATCCTCAGGCATCGTATTATCAAAAACTACAAGGCCGAGGCCGAGGGTATTTCCGAAGAGGATATTATTGGGAAGTTGTTGTAATATATTTCTTCTTGAGCCAGTGCCGGACCCTGTTTTAGCAAATCCTAAAAATCAACCCCAATCCTAATTATCCTTGTCCTTTTTTAGTAATTTTGTAAATCGGCTTCCTAAGTGGTAGGAGTATAAAACAACCTAAAAATAAACAAGACAATGGCATTCGACATAGATATGATCAAAGGGGTGTACGCCAAAATGGCCGAGCGTGTGGACAAGGCGCGTGAGATAACCGGCAAACCCCTAACCCTTTCTGAAAAGATTTTGTATTCCCACTTATGGGACGGCAACCCTACCAAGGCCTTTACCAGGGCCAAGGATTATGTAGATTTTGCTCCCGATCGTATCGCCTGCCAAGATGCTACCGCACAAATGGCACTTTTACAGTTTATGCAGGCCGGCAAGCCTCAGGTAGCCGTGCCGACCACCGTACATTGCGATCACCTTATACAGGCAAAAAGCGGGGCTGCCGCGGATCTAAAATCCGCCAACAGCACCAGTGCAGAGGTCTTTGATTTCCTGGAATCCGTTTCCAATAAATACGGCATCGGTTTTTGGAAACCGGGTGCGGGAATAATCCATCAAGTGGTTTTGGAAAACTATGCCTTTCCCGGAGGGATGATGATAGGTACCGATTCGCATACCGTAAATGCGGGCGGATTGGGTATGGTCGCCATCGGGGTCGGCGGCGCCGATGCCGTCGATGTGATGGCCGGAATGGCTTGGGAGCTTAAATTTCCCAAACTGATCGGTGTTAAACTAACAGGCAATATTTCAGGATGGACCTCCGCCAAGGATGTCATTCTGAAGGTCGCGGGCATCCTTACTGTAAAAGGGGGCACTGGGGCCATTATCGAATATTTTGGGGAAGGGGCTAAAAATCTATCCTGTACGGGAAAAGGAACCATCTGTAATATGGGCGCGGAAGTAGGGGCGACAACTTCCACCTTCGGCTATGACGATTCCATGGAGCGCTACCTCAGGGCGACCGATAGGAGTGAGGTGGCCGACGAAGCCAACCAGATCCGCGAATATCTTACCGCCGATGAGGAGGTTTACGCCAATCCCGATCAATACTTCGACGAACTTATCGAAATCAACCTAGACGAGCTAAGGCCGCATCTAAATGGTCCCTTTACACCCGATTTGGCCACGCCCGTGGGGCAATTGGGTATTAAGGCCAGGGAAAATGATTGGCCCATCAATGTGGACTGGGGCCTGATCGGTTCCTGTACCAATTCTTCGTATGAGGATTTAACCCGTGCGGCATCCATAGCAAAACAAGCCGTTACCAAGAAAATTAAGCCAAAATCAGATTTCGGTATCAATCCCGGTTCCGAGCAGATCAGGTTTACCGCCCAACGCGACGGCCTACTTCAGATTTTTGAGGATTTGGGCGCGACGGTCTTTACGAACGCCTGTGGGCCCTGTATCGGCCAGTGGGACCGCAGCGACCTAAAGGGCGACGAAAAAAATACTATCGTACATTCCTTTAACCGGAACTTTTCGAAGCGGGCCGATGGCAACCCCAACACCCATGCTTTTGTCGGTTCCCCAGAAATGGTGGCCGCCATAGCAATTTCCGGCAAACTGGATTTCGATCCCATGAACGACACCCTGATCAACGAAGATGGCGAAGAAGTAAAACTGGACGAGCCGATGGGCATCGAATTGCCGACCAAGGGCTTTGAAGTCGAGGATGCCGGCTATTTGGCGCCCCGCGAAGACGGTTCCGGGGTCGAGGTCAAGGTATCCAAAGATTCCGAACGCTTGCAACTGTTGGACCCCTTCGAACCGATAACGCAGGAAGAATTGCAGGGCGTAAAATTGTTGATCAAAGCCTTTGGAAAATGTACTACCGACCACATCTCTATGGCAGGGCCTTGGTTGCGTTTCCGGGGTCATTTGGACAATATTGCGAACAATACCCTGATAGGTGCCGTCAACGCCTTCAATAAAAAAACCAATTTCGTCAAAAGCCAATTGACCGGCGAATACGGCGGTGTACCCGATGTACAGAGGCAATATAAGGCCAAGGGCATCAAAACTATCGTGGTAGGGGATCATAATTACGGTGAGGGATCGTCACGGGAACATGCCGCCATGCAACCCAGGCATTTGGGAGTGGCTGCGGTATTGGTGAAATCCTTCGCACGAATCCACGAGACCAATTTGAAGAAACAGGGTATGCTGGGCCTCACTTTCGCCAATGAAAATGACTATGACCTCATCCAGGAAGACGATACGTTCAACTTTTTGGATATAGCGGATTTCGCTCCCGATACGCCTTTGACCATAGAGGTGGTGCATGCGGACGGAAGTAAAGATACGATCAAGGCCAACCATACATATAACGAGGCCCAAATCGGTTGGTTTCACGAAGGTTCCGCCCTTAACGTTATCAAAAGGGAGAACGCAGCGTAGAGGATAGTGTGAAAATTGTACGGTCATGGTGAGCATTGCGAAGCAATCTGTTAAACCTTATGAAGGTTCATCAGATTGCTTCGTCGTAAAAAGGCTTCTCGCAAATTGCCAAATTATAGTAAGCGCTTTAGTTTTTTTAACTATCCGATATTCCTCATGAAAAGGAAAACCGTTTACACCTTACTGATAATCCTCTTTATCCTTTCCTTTTTCCTGACCCCTTTAGGCGATTGGGCCAAAAGCGGGCTGATGCGATGGTTCGCTTCCCCGCCCGAAATTATTGCTACGGAAAATCAGGAACGTCTTTCTAGCTACGACTGGCGACTACGTGATGCCGCTGGTAACTACTTCAATTTCAATAGGTCTAAAGGCAAGGTTACCTTCGTTGATTTTTGGGCCACATGGCATACCCCGAGCACCGCGCAGTTATGGGATATCCAAAAACTATACGATGCCTATCGCGATAAAGTCGATTTTTATATCGTAACGAACGAAGAACAATTTCCGGTGGAAAAGTTTATGGGAAAAAGTGCCTATTCGTTTCCGGTGACCTTTCGTTTAGTGGATGAACCATCCCCCTTTGAGATTCCCGATCCCTCGGGTGCCTACCTAATCGACAAGGCGGGAAACATTGTCGTAAAATCCCATGACATCCAGGATTGGTTTAACGAAGAAACAATCCGGCTGTTAGATAGCCTGGTCGCAAGACCATGATATTTTTTCCTATTCTACATTCTGAAATCACATTAATTAATAACTTAAACCCAAAGTCAGTCATGAAACGTTCGCTGACATATATTTTCATAATTCTATTTCTAGTGGGACTCGGTGCTTATGTTCTTACGCCTTTGGGACCTAAAGTGAGAAGTTATGCCGGAAGATTGTGGTCTAGAAACGCAGTGGCCCTGAAAAGAGATCGGCCCCTCTCCGAGGATGTGTATGAGTGGCAATTGACCGGCATAGATGGAAATTCCTTTCATTTTGAACGTGAAAAGGGAAAAGTGGTCTTCCTGAATTTTTGGGCGACCTGGTGCGGACCTTGTTTGAAAGAAATGCCCGATATCCAAAAGCTATATGAGAGCTATGGTGACAGGGTGGAGTTCGTATTGGTTACAAAGGAAGATACTTCAAAGGTGAGCGCATTCGTGAAAAAAAAGGGGTATAGATTACCGATATATTTTACCGATACAGCGGATATTCCCGATGAAATCGCATCAAAGTCCATTCCCACCACGTACATCATAGGTAAATCGGGAATAATTGCTCGAGCCGAGACCGGAGCTACCGATTGGAACAGTCGGGAAGTGCGTTCGCTGCTGAGAATATTACTGGAAGAGTAATTTTTTAGAGGGAGTTCCGGCATCTTTGCCACGTCTCTTTATTTCTTAAAATATTTGAACGGCACAAAAAGCATCCCGAAACATTCCCCGTCCTTTTTGCCCAAATGTTTATGATGGATTTTATGGGCCCTTCGCACCCCCTTCGCGTACCAGTTGTCGGCGTTTCGGAGGAGTTTAAAGCGCTGATGGATAAAAATATCGTGTACTAAAAAGTAGGCGATACCATAGGCAAGGATGCCGAAACCCAAAGGCCATCCATACCAAAAGTCGGTCTGGGCACCGAGGTAAAAGAGCGTCATACTGACTACGGCGTAGAAAATAAAGAAAGCATCATTGCGTTCGAACCATGAATCGTGATCTTTTTTATGGTGGTCTTTATGTAGGTGCCACAAAAAACCGTGCATGATATACTTATGGGTAAACCAGGCCATGAACTCCATAAAAGCGAAAGTTCCCAAAAATATCACTATCCAGATTGCTATCATCATCGACCAACTTAATTATAGATTACTTCTTACTAACTGTCTAGATTCTTATAAGCACTTTGCCTTGTACCTGCCAAAGGTAGTGTAGAGCCCTATCTCTACGGCGGAAATGCCGAATTTTTTAGCCCTAACATCCACCCTCAAACCAATCTCAATTTGAATTTGACGTACGACCGGGCCAGAACCCCGAATTTTTCATAGTCCGGCACACGAATACGGGCCGTTTTGATTTCCAACGGCGGCGTATTCTGTAATTTACACAGTAATTTACGATAGTATTTGTAGGCCGTATATACGCCGAACTTGGCTTCATTGGGCAACAATACGATTCCAGAATATCCCACCTTAAAATCCGCTTCGATTTCGTTGACAATACGGGATTTCGATACTTCGTCCAATTTCCTCAAGTCGGTGTTTGGGAAGTAACTTCGGTTCAGCTCTTCATAGTCCGCTTTGAGGTCTCTTAAAAAATTCACTTTTTGAAAAGCGGATCCCAGGGCCATGGCACTTTTTTTTAAGTCCTCATATTTTTTTTCGTCCCCCCTAACAAAGACCCTGAGGCACATCAGGCCCACTACATCGGCCGAACCGTAGATATATTGCCGGTATTCGTCTTCTGTTCGGTAAATATTCTTGTGTAGATCCATTCGCATACTTTTTAGGAACGCAACTACCAAATCGGAAGATATGCCATACTTATGATAGGTATGCTGAAAGGCATTCAAAATGGGATTTAAACTGATTTTGTCTTTTATAGCCATATGCAGGTCGGCTTCGAACCTGTCAAAGAGTGTTTTTTTGTCGTAGGCGTGAAACGTATCGACAATCTCATCTGCAAAACGAACGAACCCGTAGATATTATAGATATCGGATCGGATCGAGCTGGCGAGCATTCTTGTGGCCAAGGCGAACGAGGTGCTGTAAGATTCGGTAACGATCTTGCTACACTGGTAGGATACTTTGTCGAAGATGGCTTTCATACGTTGGTGATTGTTTATAGGTTTTTCCGAATTAGGTCAGCAACCAATTTTCCCGAAATCAGTGCAGGCGGTACTCCGGGACCGGGTACGGTCAACTGTCCGGTAAAGTATAGGTTCGCCACTTTGCCACTTTTTAATTTCGGCCTTAAAAAAGCCGTTTGCGACAGTGTGTTGGCCAATCCGTAGGCGTTTCCGTTGTACGAGTTGTATTGTTCGATAAAATCGTTCACGCAGAAAGATTCCCTTAATATAATATTATTTCTTACATGCTGGGCAGTAAGCCTTTCGAATCGATCTAAAATAATATCGAAGTACTGTTCCCGTAGTTCGGGGGTGTCTTTTAGTCCGGGAGCGATGGGTACCAGAAAAAATCCCGTCTCACAGCGGTCAGGTGCCATACTTGCATCGGAGACTGAGGGAAAATTGGCATAAAAAAGGGGATTTTTCGGCCATTGCGGGTGGTCATATATTTCAGAGGCATGCTGTTCGAAATCGGAATCGAAAAACAGGTTGTGATGGCTTACATTGCTTAACTTTTTATCGAAACCTATATAGAAGAGCAGTGCGGAGGGCGCAAAAGTGCAGCCGTTCCAATATTTTTTGGAATATTGTCGGTGTTCTTCGTCAAGCAGCGTTTCAGAATGGTGGTAATCGGCCCCACTGAGTACAATTTCAGCACGGATATCCTTCCCATTTACTTGGATGCCCGTTACTTGTTTGTCTTTAATATGGATTTTTTCCACCGGACTGTCCGTATATATCATCACCCCCAAACTTTCCGCCAGATGCTGCATCCCCTTTACGATTTCAAACATCCCACCTGTAGGATGCCATGTGCCGAGACCGAAATCCGCAAAATTCATAAAATTGTAAAAGGAGGGGGTCTTGCTGGGTTTGGCGCCAAGGAAGAGTACCGGAAACTCTAGGGTAGAAATCAATTTCGGATTCTTAAATTTCTTTCTGACCTCGCCACTTACGGTCTTAAAGAACTGGTCGACCCGCATCATCGTTTCGGGCGTGATCAGTTCAAAAGGGGAGAGGCCCGGTCGTAAGACCACTTTGTTTATGGCAATGTCATAGTTCTTTTGGGCCTTGGCGATAAATTTTTTCAGATGTTGGGAACTTCCTGGTTCGATACGTTCGAATTCCCGGCCTATTTTTTCCATCGAATCGCCGATGGTAATAACATCGTCCGAAAAGAAAATGGTATAGGCGGGATCTAGTTTGGATAAAGAATAATAGTCCTCTGGACTTTTGCCAAAATCCCCGAAAAATTTGGAGAAGATATCAGGCATCCAATACCAACTGGGCCCCATATCGAAAACAAAGCCGTTTCGATTTAACTGCCTTGCCCTGCCACCGATCGTGGCATTCTTTTCATAGATGGATACCTCATGGCCCGCTTGGGCCAGATAACAGGAGGCGGCCAACGACGAAAACCCGGAACCGATAACAGCGATTTTATTACCCATACTTGTATACTACCTACATTGCCAGAACAGCTTAAAGTTTTTCGATAATCTGTTCCAGAGAATTAAATATTTTAACGAATTTTGGAAGGTTATTATCATTCAGATGTCGGATCTGGCGGCCCAAAAGCCAAAGATTCGTATTCGGATGGTTCTTTGCGATGGCGGAAAAATCCTTGATATAGGCTTCGATTTTATCCTTTTCGGGTACCACGGTGAAGTACGATACAAAGTAAAGATTGTCGAAATAGTTCATGACGTCCCCCAGATTTTCCAAAGGCACCGTTTGCCCGAGATATATGGATTGATATCCACGTAAAACAATTTCATAGTTGAGATACAGCAACCCGATATCGTGAATTTCGTTTTCGGGCAAAAAGGGAACGAACACCTTATCCTTTTTGACTGGTTCGATATGCTGCAATTTTTCGGTGTTGGTCAGAATTTTTTGTTTGATCAGCCCGCTGACAAAGTGTTCGTGGGCGGGACTAATGGTGTCGGTCTGCCATAACATCCCGAGCTCGTTGAGCAGGGGAACGAAAATGTCCTTAAAAATTTCCCGAAAGGAGAGGTCGGTCAAAAGTGCGTTATAGGTCCCCATAAAAAGGGATTGATCAAAATTGATCATGGCCAGCTTAAAGGCGTTGATCGAGTGATTCTTCGAGCTGTTTTCGGCAACGATCTCTCGCACCATCAGAGGGATGTTGCGCTCCGGTATTTTGGCGATTTTCGAAATTTTGTACCCCGTATTGTAAAGCAGCGTGACGTTCAACAGTTTCTGCAGGCTGGCGAGGCTGTAGGTACGGATGTTGGTACGGGTTCGTTCGGGCGAGAGCAGATCATATCTTTTTTCCCAGATTCGTATGGTATGCGCCTTGATTCCCGATAGGTTCTCCAGATCACGGATGCTAAAAGATTTTTTTATACTGTTCATTGTTTGAGTTACATCGTTAAACAAAGTTACAATTATAATTAGGCTGACGAAAAATCTTTGGTAAAATTTCTACATGAAGTAATGTAAATTTTATCTTTTACCTGCGATTTTTCCATTTTACATCCCAATTTACCCTTTTTAAGTGCGGTAGCTACGGTTATGCTACTAAAATATGGCCTCATTAGGCATAAAAGCCGCAATTCGGAAGGTTCCATCTGAAAGGTTTCCCACTATAAACGATGATTTCGTTAGAAGGGAATACGGGCCATCTTATGCATGGGGCTCAAATGCCAGCCGTTTTAGAAATCTTAAAAAGGAGAATAGCGGGTTTTTACTACTTAAGACCTCCGTGATGTGAAACATGGAACGTTTGCCGCAGAAATAGGGGTTATTGATGACCGCGGTCGTTCGAAAGCATAGCAAATACCCTTCAATGTAGAAATGTAGAGAGATAGGTCCGGATGGGTCGCGCACCTAGATGCAGGTTCCGAAAGGTGGTCGAACGCTGGTAGGCTTTCGTTGCACATTGCGCCTGATCCCGTTCGGGGAACCCCAATGAACGTGTTCCTAATACGATACTGCGATTTCTGGTATTTAGGTTGATGGAGCGCGGGTCAACCGGATCGACAATGTCCGGGAATTTGCTAAAATAGGCGGTGTGGCACCGGATGTGTATTTTTTTGACTCCGATACCATAAAAGCCAAGTTCATTATGCCCCGATAAAATGTCTTGAAGAAATCTCCACCTCTCCCATTTGATCAACGGATAAGTGGTCTAATGAAAAAGCCCTGACGAGTCCATCAGGGCATTTTTGTTGTGCGCACGAGAAGACTCGAACTTCCACGACCTAATGGCCACCAGCCCCTCAAGCTGGCGCGTCTACCAATTCCGCCACGTGCGCCTAATCACAATGCGGGTGCAAATATATAATTTAACCGCCAAACGGTTGAAGTATCCAGCACAATTTTTATTGCCAAGCATCCCTTAAGGCAATGTTATGGATTTAATTTTAAAAATACGATTGGATTTTGGGAGTAGCTACCTATCCCTAGTTTCTTCTTTATTTCGTCTGTTTTTAAGAATTCCGATTGTTATTAAATATATCAGTACGATTGCGAATGGTATAGCAATGAATCTCTATTCAGGTAATAAATACCAGAGACGAAGAACTATTGTTGTTCTGAAAGCTGCCTGAAATATCCCAACCCAATGATTGATAAGCCAAGAAAGTGGTAACCAAATTAAGCCTGAATTCCAACTGTCATAGACAACGAAGAATAATCAATATTGAAAAATGGAATGGCAATGGAATAAGCTAAAAGTGCTTGTACCACCGTGAAAAAGAAAAGCTTATCAAATTCGTTTAAGGTTTTGTTTTGTCAAGGAAATTCTCTCCTGTAAATTTCGAAAGGAAAATAGGTAAATAAACAATACTACCGGCTCCAATAA
The DNA here is from genome assembly GCA_963734985.1 of uncultured Flavobacteriaceae bacterium. Classification (GTDB taxonomy): domain Bacteria; phylum Bacteroidota; class Bacteroidia; order Flavobacteriales; family Flavobacteriaceae; genus Pricia. The sequence continues at coordinate 32,846 of CAVTJB010000001.1, read as the reverse complement.
AAATAGATCAAACTGCTATAAAATCAGAGAAAAAACTTCCAACAAATCCGAGAATTGGCCAGATTATTAATCCAGCTAAAGGCGTAGCGAGTAACTTTTGATTGGAAAATTCAATTCGTTGCCCTTCGAGTGTACGATAAAAGAAGCCCAACGAGGAGGGTTGAACTATTTTCGGGGAACGAATATCTATGGCAAGCTCAAGGATCTGGAGGGATGGTTATGCAATCGCTTCCGATTCTGTAATTGGCATCATTGGAAGAAACCCGCTTGAAAGCCTAAAAACCTGATTCGAATGGGCGGTGACCACGATAATGCCTATGCGTGGAGCAGGACTCGGAAAGGCGGTTGGGCCGTTACTGCAATCTTCCATTTTGAAATCCACTATCACGCTCAAACGCTTTAAGCAACGAGATTATCCGTAAATGTTGGATGTTTCAACAGAACTCAACCCATCTATTTGCGAACCGCCGAGTACGAGATCCCTACCCTCGGTAGTGTGAGAGTCGCACTCCGTCAGTTTCTGGAGGAGCCATCCACTCGATTAGCTGCTGTTTTCTATGCTGTCGGCACAATTTCAACGAGAATTTCGTTGTCTGATTTGTCGTAATACGTGCAAGTCATTTCGTGCATATGAACAGCCCACTTTTCAATTCCTGTTTTAGCACAGTCGCTACAAAAAGTTGAAAAATCTGTTTGTCCTTGTTGATGTGCTTTCAAATCCATTTTAAATTGCTCTGCGTTCGACTTCTCCGCAATTGATAAGGTGTCATACTTTGCAAATGTTGAAGTTTTAACATCTTTTAAACCATAATAGTCAGTGTGTCCGTCCGAAACATATGTTTCATAACTCGCTACACCCAACTTTTTGATGTCGTTGATGTATGAAGGAAAGTCCGCACCCGATTTTACTTTACTGTGCGCTGTTTTGATTTGTTCTAAAGTAAACATATTTTAATTTTTTAATTAAAATTAGTCTTTCTTTCTGTCTTTTGGTAGCGAGTTCCTTTCAGGAAAAATTTATGTTGTGTATTCGTCCGCCATCCTGTCAATAAATTTAAGAAAGCCAACGGTATTCGGAAGAAGTCCGATTACGATGCCGATGAAATAGTCGATATCTGTGGTAAGATTTTAGTATGGATAATTAAAATGAAATAAAATACGCAAGGCACAAAAAACCCACTTGTCACCAAACCTGCATTGTAAAATGTTTTTTCTTTTATATTAAAAACAGTTGTGTGTGCTATTGTAATTGCGCAGTCTGACGGTCGGGTTATGCCAAGTAGGGCGGCGGACACGAACCGAACTTTCCCAAAGCCAATAGCCAAAACTTTTGTATTGTGTTTTTATCTTCTTCTAACCAAAGGCCAAATCAAAAGATTTGGCGGCTTATACGTCCATGCGAGATGCAGCACTTAGCGCCCTATTTGCTATAGCCGTTGTGCCTGTTGCACAAGTTAGCGAAAAAAGCTGCCTTTATCATTGGCACTTTCCGGTGGGCGAGCGGGTGCCTGAACACATTTTCTACGGTAGGCTGAAGGATACTGTGGACCTTCGGTTCCTCTATCCGCTTACCAAGGGATGTAATGGCGGCGGGAGCGGCCAAAAAGGGCATCGACCCGGTGTTTTTCTTAAAACTCTGTTTGGTCGGCTATCAGGAGAACATCATCAGCGATCGCAAACTCATCGACCCTTGTTCGATGCGCCTGGACATACTTTTTTTATAGGTTACGACCTCTACCAGGAACTTCCTTGGCACGGTACGGTAAGCCGGACGCGGCAACTGTTCCCCGAATCCGTTTTCGGGAAAGTGTTCTCGAGGTCCCTAAGTCCGTGCGTGGAGAACGGTATGGTCAGCGGTCATACGAAGGCCATCGATTCCGCCCCTGTCAAGACCAATGCCCGTATGGACACCCTGGAGCTGAAGGTACTGGAAGACGATCTGGACGAACATCTTCGGAGGTACGTGCCATCAGCGCAATAGACAGGGAAAGGCCCCCTCGCAAGGGTAAAGACGATAGGTGGGGTGATGGGCCACGCAGTATAAGTGCCAGTGAAAGCTGAATGGGATCAAGTGCCGCAACAGGAAATAAAGCAAAGACCAGGACCGGCGCCCCGGCGCCGGAAACAAGGGCAGCAAGTATACGAGCAACAAAACACATTCCCGTCCGACCGATCCGGATGCGCGTATCAGCGTAAGCCAGGGAAGCCAAGGAAGCTGAACTACCTTTCCCACATGAGCGTTGATACGGCTCACCATGTGATCACCGATATCAGGGCGTACCCTGCCGATGGTCAAGGACAACCAGCAGTTACGGGATATTGCGATCCGTCTGCAAGTACGGTTACGGAAGGAAGGCCTGGTATGGGAGAACTGCGCGGTGGACCACCTACAGCTCGGGGGAGAAATATGCTTTTTTGGAGAACCGGGGATCGAAAAGCTTTATTCCGCCCCAGGACACGTACAAGGGAGGCCCGGAGGGCTTCGAGTATATTGAAACGGCGGAACGCTATCTGTGCCTGCAAGGGAAAATGATCTAAATATTCAAAGCCTTAGGTTTCTGTCAAGAAAATCTAATTATTTTGAAGCCTTTATTTATAAATTTATTTGAGAGAAAACATAGAATAATTCGGTAGCAATTTGCAGACTTCTTTCATTGTATTTTTCTGCCTGTTGTGGTGTATTGTCAAATACTTTAGGGTCTTCAAAAGTTATTGGAATACGTTTTTCTGCACCTGCAATAAAAGGACAACCACCATCAGCTTGTGAGCAGGTCATAATTGCTGCAAATTCAGATTTTGGATTGAAATCGTCATTTAATTTTTTTGAAAATCCAATTATTGGATGTTCGTTTTCAGCATATTTAATGCTGTAAACAGGATTGTCGTTTTTTGAAATGGTGTTTATTTGGAACCCTGAATTTTGCAAAGTTTCTGCAACCATTGGAAAAAGTGCGGTTGCCTCTGTTCCTCCTGAATAACAAAATATATTTTTAATATGGAAGTATTTTGCCATCGTTTGGGCCCAAACTTGAGCTAAATGACTTCTTCTCGAATTGTGAGTACAAATGAAATTGATACGGACTTCTTGATTTCCGGAAATCTTTGACTGAATAAAATCAGTTAGTGGTTGTAAAACGGTTTTACGTTCACTTGATATAGTCTCAGGATTTAATTCTTTAATTAAATTTTCTATTCCTGAAAATAGGGTTGGTTTTGTTGTTGTCATTTTAATAAAATTTAAATGATTTTTTAGCAACAGTTTCCATCAGGTGAACAACAAGGTTCATCTAAGGTGGATAATTTCACTTGGGTTTTTTCTGCTGGAATTCCGCATTTGTCTTTTGCTAAACAGTCCGTTTGTTTGTTGGTTAGCAAAAAATTTTTTCCGTTAAAATCAAGCCCGAATTTACCAATTGTATCTGCTTGATATTCTACTTCGATTTCTAAATCTGCTATTTTTAATATCTTTTCAGATAGTTCAATAATAGTCAATAGCTTTTCAGGATGCAATCTGTGGTCGTAGTCGTTTGCATTCCAAAGTTGAAAGTTTACAACATCTTCTTTTCTTTCAGTTCCACCACAATCGATAAAATGTTTTGTTATTTTGCCAACTTCTGTGACGTGAAAGTGATTTGGGACTAATTCACCGTTTGGCAATTGAAAACATATAGTTTCCAATTCTTTTAATACTGACTTTGCTTGTGATAATTTCATAACTATATTTGTTTATTGCGATTTTACGATTAATTAATGAAAATTTTTAACAGCAATCTTGATTTTTGGTTAGGTCTTGATTAAGAAATTCAGTCATTACAGTTTTCATTGCTGTCCAATTTTGTTTATGAATGCAGTAACAAACACTTGTTCCTTCTACATTTCCTTTAATTAAGCCTAAATGTTTTAGTTCTTTTAAATGTTGTGAGATTGTAGGTTGAGCTAATCCGATTTCGTTTACCAAATCTCCGCAAACACAAGAGTTGATTTTAAACAGATATTGTAAAATCCCCACTCTGGCGGGGTGTCCGAATACTTTAGCAAAAAGGGAAATTTTATTTTGCTGGTCTGTAAACATTTCGGTTTTGGCTAATCCCATTTTTACTTTATTTGTTTATTGCAATATTACGATTAATGCTTGAATGTTCAAAATCTTTTTTCGAGCGTTGGCAGAAAACAACTCTTTTATTTTTTATGCGTGGGGTTTTGCGGCGGCAAAAAGTAAATGTGTTGTTTGTGCGCTGGTTGTTAAGCTTGGGGGCAACTCCCTCGATCATCGTAGGTTGGCGGAGTAGGGGACGCGGCGTTGTCGGCTTAGGCCTGGTTTGTTGATGAATATACTTATTTTCTTACTAAGGGTGCCGTCTATTTGAGATGATTCGTTGTTGGGCACAGTACTTACTTTTTCCAATTTTGTAATCTGTCGAGATATAAATAAGATTCAACAAATTTTCTATGTTCAGGACTTGTCATAATCTCAACTAAATTTAATGCTGAAATATAACTGGCTAAATTTCCATTTGACGAGAGAAACTTTCCATCTTTTACATAAGTTACTAAACCGTCATCTTGCACTTTTAATTCTGGATAATCTTTTTGAAGTTGCTCGCCACCTCCGATCCAGGTTACAATCTTGTGTCCGTCAGCAATTCCAGATTCACCAATTAATTGGGCACCTGCGCAATTGCTAACTGTGAATTTAGTTTCTTTATTTTTTTCTTTGATAAAGTTTATAATTTTCTCGTTGTGAACTTGAGCATACATATCATATGCACTTGGAACAAAAAGAGCATCTAATTGGGGACAATTTTCGAAAGTGTAATCTGGTAATATTCTGATTCCTTCTTCAGTTGTTATAGGATTTTCAGTTTCCGCAATGGTTATTACGTTGAAAACTTGTTCTCCTTCTTCTGTTGGCTTTGTAAATACGTCTGATGTCGCGATTACTTCGCTTTGTAAGACACCGTTATACATCAAAAGTCCGATTGTAGGTAACTCTTTTTTGAAGGCTTTTAAATGCCTTGTAAGCGTGTCAGATTTTATTGCTTCTTGATTATTGTTATTAGTTCCGGATCTAGATTTATCCGAATTACAACTAATTAAAATTGTACTGAAAACTACGATTATAGAGAAACCAATATTTTTCATTTTCTAGAATTTTTCTCAAATATCGGGATTTTCTGTATTCTGACTAACGTTAATTTTATGTGCTAGTTTTCAGTCGATTATAAAGACCGAGGGCAGTGGGTTTCAGGTACAAGGTATCGATTTGTTTTTTTTATTCTTTTGGCTAGTCCCATTTTTTTTTTGGTCCAGGAACAGATACGGTCTTGGTGGTTCATAGGCCGTCTTTGACCAATTTCCCTATAATCACTGCGAGTTTTCTTGTTGTTGCGCTCACGGCCGAAGATCGATCGTAAATTTAGGTTTGCAAGGCAAGAAAAACTATCGTGAAAAGCTGTTCGCGAGTTTCCAGCTTAGCGAACGCATACCGAAGGCCAATTTTTATAGAGGTCTGAAGGGGGGCGTCGACCTGGATTTCCTTTATCCGCTCACCAAGGGCCATTATGGTGAAAGCGGCCAGAAGAGCATCGACCCGGGGGTGTTCTTCAAGCTGGGGACGGCTATTTGGAGAACATCGTCGGTGATCGGAAGCTGATCGGCCACTGTTCCATGTGCGGGGACATCCTATTTTTCATCGGTTACGATATCGACGAGGAACTTCATAGGCACAGTACCATCAGCCGTACGCGGCAACTGTTCCCGGAATCCGTTTTCGGGGCCAGAAGTATTCACTTCGACCAAATCGCAAAGGCCGGGCTCTTGATCCTGGACGATTTTGGGCTGGCGAACGTGGACAAAAAACAGCAGATGTTATGGAGATAATCGAGGACAGGCACGCCAGGGCATCGACCATCATCGCCAGCCAGCTGCCAGTGGCAAGCTGGTACAATATAATAGGGGAAGCCACCATTGCCGATGCAATTTTAGATAGATTGGTTCATACTTCGCACCGGATAGAACTCAAAGGGAAAGTCAAAGAAAAAACTGAATATTGTCATGACATCTTTTTGAGACCAAAATCTACAGAGGGGTCAACATGAGCGGAACGGAGTCAGCATCATCGGAATATCCAACCAAATCAATATTTTTGTGTTATTTGCAATACTCCGATGACCCGGAAACCAACCTGCATGTTCTTTAGCGCAAAGGAATGAATAAATAGTTTGTTGACAATCCTTCTCTTTTCTTATTCCAGGGGGATGGTCCTTGTGAAATTGAAACCATGTCAGAGGTGCGCTGTGCAAAGGAGTAGGGTCCTATGGTTTTTGTGATGGCCAACCCAATAACGGGTAGGGTTTGTGAATTAAGGAGGCTATGCATAATTTTATGTTGTTTTTTGCTTTTCATAATTTCCAATTTTTCAACTACGACGTTATTAAATTTCTAATTATTTATTTGCATTCAACTTATTAAACATTTCAAAGAATTTCCTTTTTTCCGATTTTTCCCACTGCGTAATCAAGTACGTTTACTTGAAAATCAACTATAACTATTGTTGGCGTTGCACCAATCTTATAGTGTTTTACAAGCGCGTTGGTGTTTTTGGTTGTCTATTGAGCATCCCCCCTTTCGTGGGACAGGTTTTGGCTTAAATTAAGTTCCGGTTCATGTTGATTTAAGCTGCTTTTTGTTGTTTTACCAGATACTTCTCTGCATGAATCTGGTTATCAATTTCCTGGTCTTCGTTTGATATTATACCTGATTTGCCGGTATAGAGTCTATTCCGGACTCCGGGGGATTCTAGTAAACAGTTTCGTATTTCACGCTTCTCCATAGGCGTTCTATGAACACATTGTCGAACGCCCTTCCTTTTCCATCCATACTGAGTTTTATATTTCTCGATAGAACATAACTTGCGAATACCTCGGAGGTGGATTGGCTTCCCTGGTCTGTATTGATAATCTCCGGCTTCCCGTGTAACGCTATGGCCTCTTCCAAAGTTTCCTTGCACCACTTTGCATCCATGGTATTGGATACCGACCAATTGACCACATACCTGCTGTGCAGGGATGATGGCCGTAGATACAGAAATCCCTTTCTCATGGGGATATAAGTGATATCGGTGGCCCATACCTGGTTGGGCCTCCGGGCGCTCATATTTCGCAACAGGTACGGATATATTTTTGTGCCCTCTTGCGCCTGGAGGTATGCTTGCCGGGCATAATGGCCCTAAGGCCCATAACACGATAGTAAAGGCGGTCGATCCGCTTTTGGTTGGCCTTATATCCTTTGTCCATGGTGAGCCAGGTGTGCATGCCCTTCGCGCCAATGAAGGATGGTCCGAGTAATGCGCGTCCATCAGGCGCATGAGCTCGAGGTTGAGTTCGCTCTCGTCCTTGGGCCTGTAATAAAACCCTGAACGGTGTAACTGTAGAAGCTTTGATTGCCACACGATACTTAGGTTAGAATAATCCTTGCTTATCATTTGTCTTCGTTCTTTTAGCGGTTTCAGCGCAAGGAGTCCTTTAAAAAATCAAGTTCCACTTTTTGCCGGCCTATAACTTTAAGCAAACGCTTTTCCTTTTCCTCGGTCTCGGTCTTCTTGCTCTTGGAACCGGTACCGAAAACCGATTCGGCCTGCGACAGGAATTCCCGTTTCCATAAATTGATCTGCTGGGGGCTGATCTCGAATTTCTGGGCCAGTTCCTGGGTCGTTTGCCGCTCTTTGAGAGCTTCGAGGACAACCTTGCTCTTGAATTTAGGGGTAAACTTTCTTCGTGTCCTATCAGTAAATTTAAGTTTCTTTTTTTGAACTTAACTTACTGTCCTAATTTTAAGGGGATGCTCACAAAGCAAGCTCCGGGGATATGGACGGCTGGCTTAGGAATCGGTTACGCTACTGCATTTGGACAGATTGGAAGAAACCCGATCGGAAAAGGAAAAACCTGGTTCGTTTGGGCATAGACCAAGACCGTTCATATGCTTGGAGCAGGACAAGGATGGGGGGCTGGGCAGTTGCCCAAATCCCCATCCTGAATTTTACCATTACCCTCCAAAGGCTCAAGCAAAGAGGTTATCAAGCAATGTTGGAACTTTATATGGAACTGAACCCATCGGTTTACGAAGCGCCGTATACGAGACCCGTACGTACGGTGGTGTGAGGTGTGCACTCCGTCATCTAATGGCGGAGCCATCCACTCGATTGGCAAATGTGTTATTGTATGATATGTTACCATAGAACTTGTTGAAAATTAGGCAGGCAGTAAGATCTCCGGTTACATTAACTGCAGTTCTGAACATTCCCAAAATACGATCTATTCCTATAACAACTATAAGACCATCTATGGGTATTCCTGCACTCTGCAATACGGATGCAAGAATAATAACACCACCTCCGGGAATGGCAGGTGTCCCTATGGAAGCGGCCACAACAGTGAATGTGATTAATAGGAGGTTCATTATGGACAATTCAATTCCATAGGCTTGCGCCATGAACAAAGTTGTCACACATTGGAATAGTGCCGTTCCATCCATGTTAATTGTGGCACCGACCGGGATAATAAAATCACTAATGTTGGAGGAGACACCTAACTTTTCATCTACTGTTTTCATTGATAACGGCATAACGGCAGCAGAACTTGCGGTTGAAAATGCCAGGAGTTGTGGTTCCCTGATTGCCTGCAAGAATCTAAAAGGACTTTTTTTTGTAACTGCGAAGACCATCAATAAATAGAATGTCATCAGTATTAATAAGCCGAGTATTACTACTATCATATAGTAACCTAGGCCTAGGAATATTTCAATGCCAGTTCTAGATAACAAAGCGGCTATTAGGCCAAAAACAGCATAAGGCACTAGCATCATAGCCCATGATACTATAATCATACAAACTTTCTGAATGGCCTCTGAAAAACGTATAATCGGCCTTACAGTTTCCGAACGTAATTGGGTAATTGCAACGCCAATTATGATAGTAAAAATTACAACGCCTAACATCTCTCCAGTCATAATGGACTCCAACGGATTATTAGGGACAAGGTTTGATATGGCTTTTGGAATGTTCTCCAGAAGGTTAGATTGCTCATCAGGTGCTATTTGACTATCGCCGCTATTGGGAAATCCACCAAGTGAAAAAATATATTGACCAGGTTTCAAAAGAAGTGTTACAGTCATTCCAATGACGATCGCAATAGCTGTAGTAAAAACGAAATAAAGCAAAAGTCTTAGCCCAAAGGATTTAAGGTTCTCCGAAGTGTTACTTACAATTCCTGTAAGAATTGATGTGATTATCAATGGAATCATGATCATTTGAACCAACCGCATAAAAATATGACCCGGGAGGTCAAGCCAATTGGCCAGACGCAAGCTTATTTCCTCTGGAACTAAGCCTGTAGATGGATTGAGTAAAATTCCTAAACCTGCCCCTAAAATCAGCCCAATAATTACCTTAAGCCATAAGCGGCCTTTTATAAGGTGATCTAAATGAACCGATAATTTATTGAGAGGCCTAAATTCTATCATTGCGTTCCTAATTCTTACTAACGGTTAAATTTAGTATAATTTTCCTGCACGAAATTTGATTCGTTAGCTTAAGAAATTAATAGAGTTTCTGTATGTAGGGAATTCTGACTAACGTCAATTTAATTTGTTGATAATCAGTTGTGTTTGAAAACCGAGATCTTCGGGTTTCAGGTCAAATTTATCGATTTGTTTTTTGATTCTTTTTGCCAGTCCCATTTTTCTTTTCTGGTCAAGGAACAGATATGGTCTTGGCGGGTCGTATGGTAGTTTTTTGGTTATCATGTTCCATATGATCACGGCCAGTTTTCTTGCCGTGGCACTTACCGCGGAATGCCTTCCCCTTCTGAAGGCCACTCTTCTGAAGAAGTCCGAGAGGTGGGTGTCCTTCAGGTTGCCGATGGCATTGGCAGCCTGTCGCAGGGCGATCTTTAGGCGGTTACTGCCCTTGGGCACCCTGTTGCTCAAGATTTTTCCGCCGGATATCTTATTGTTCGGGGCAAGCCTGAGCCAAGATGTAAAGTGTTTTGCGGAGCGGAATTTCTTGAACACCTCGGGTCCGATCTCGCCCATGATACTGAGTATGAAGGCGTGGGAGGTTTTGTTGTCATTAGTACTTTCCACAACGTAAAGCCGTTCCTGCTTTTAGTCAACGAAAGTCTCCCGTATAATATCCTTGCATTTTTGAACCTCGGATTTCGTTAATCGGTCGAACGTTTTTATTATCCGGGATTTATCAATGGTCCTAATCTGGTCGATTGCAACCATTCCTTTCTTATTGTTATGTTTCACCTGAATTCGGGTAGGATATTTTTTCAGGTTCGTTGTCATCGGTGCGACGACGATAGTATTCAAATATCTGTTTATCTCATTAGGCGATACAATTACGCAAGGACGTGTTTTTTTGATTTCGCTGCCAATTGTCGGGTCTAGATTTACGAGTACGATGGAATATTGATTTAATTCCATTCCTCAAAGTTTTCATCTTCGAATACATCATTGAACAATAAACGGTCGTCATTGTTCTCCCTCATTTTTTCAAACGCTTTGTCCCAATTTTTCCTCGGGCTATCGATCGGTTTCAGGATTATTTGTCCTTTTTCCAAAATCATTTCCACTTTGTCCTTTATATTGTATTTTTCCAATATTGTTTTGCTTAAACGCAGCCCTTTGGAATTTCCGATTTTAATAATTGCTGTTTCCATACCTTTACATTGTGCATACAAAGTTATTACATTTTATCGAATGCACAAACTTTTTGGGTATTAATGACAACGGTTGGGCTAAGCGTAGTGCGGAGGTATGGAAACTTTTCGTTTCCGTCTGCGCACGAAGCTAAAGCTTATTGTTTTGCTTTATTTTTTGTTTACCGAAAGCTAAATCCATAAGATTTAGTGACATCATAAATATACACAGACCTTTCGGTTTTGGCCTAAAGACCGCATTACGTTTAGCTTTGTTGTGCGTAGGCTTTTACATCCTGAGATTTAATCCCAATTGAATTTTTCAAGCTCTTTTTGAGCGCATCACCTCTACTTTTTTTACAGTATCGTCATCCAATAATTTTCGATAATCATCGGATCCTGCTCCGTACATAGCTATTTTTCCATTCCCACCGCTATGAATACCAAATCCGTACCTTTTTTTGTCAGAGGAGATGCTCGGAAACAGGGTTGTCCCTTTAAGAAATATTCATTGCGTCGCTCAGCCATTTCATTTTTCAAATGATTTTTTCTAGTCGCAAATACACAAAACAAAACATCATCAGAAGTGAACTCGTATGGGTTGATGTTAAGCATTTCGTATTGTAGATTTGTAACTGATTATGAAGTGATTAATGACTTCAGATGCTCGTCTCGATGAAAAATCGAGACAGTGAATAATTCCAGCAGAAAAGAAGTAAACCTGTGTTTTAATTTTATCAGTCTCAGGTAATGTAATGATCTCAAAAGGTTAATTGTATGGTAAAGTATCTGTCGTTACAAAATACTATCTTAGTGGCTTAATTTAAATTCAAGGCATTAATCTACCCGTTTTATGCGTTTCCTCTTCTCAACTACATTCCTATCATCCTCTGTTTATCTATCAATTCTGTTACTAGTGCTTGGATTTCAGAATCCAGTTTTAGCACAGGATAAACCCGACCGAACATGGCTGGCAGGAGATCATCATATTCATTCCAGATATAGTGTGGGCTGGGATCGTGAAGTGGATCCTCCTACCCCCATAAAAGGAGGCGATGCCATTTATCCAACTCCCATGAATGCCTTGATGGCTAAGTATTATGGACTTTCGTGGATGGTAACCACTGATCATGGCGGCCCCAATCACAGTAAAGTAAATCTGGAAATGGCGTATCCAGAATTGGTGTATTCTAGAAAAGCGGTACCCGAAGTGGTCCAGTTTTATGGGATGGAATTCGATACTCCCGGCGCCGATCACTCCAGTTTAATTATCCCGCATTCGCACGATGAATCTACCCACTTACACAGCATAGAATCTCAATTCAATAAAAGGGAACCTCACCCATCTGATCCAAGTTGGGATACCGGACCAAGAATGCTTGAAGCATTGGTATTCATGAATAAAATGGCCACAAAACCGGTGGTTATTGCCAATCACCCTTCTCGATCTGCATCAGATTTGGGCGGGTATGGAAAAGATGATCCTGCCGAACTTAGGGACTGGAACGATACCGCGCCAGAAATTGCCGTAGGTATGGCGGGAGCACCGGGTCACCAAGCTGCTGCCCTGTATCCAGACAGTACTTTAACGGAACGCCCCCGGGGTGGATATGGACAATTTCCTACTATGGGAGGTTTTGATCAGATGACTGCTAAACTGGGCGGATTTTGGGATTCAATGTTGGGCGAAGGTCGCCGTTGGTGGATAACCGCAAACTCCGACTCACATGTTCACTGGCGGGAAGGTGGTAGCGATTTCTGGCCCGGCGAATATTCCAAAACCTATGTCTTTGCCCAAAAAAATCACGACGATATCATGGACGGAATCCGGAATGGCCGCGTTTTTGTAACCCTGGGCGATTTGATCTCAGAGCTTAATGTTCAGGTAGAAGGAGGCCATCATACTGCTGATATCGGAGGTGCAATTCATATTGCCCCTGGCGAAGATGTAACGGTTACGATTCGCTTTAAAGACTCTGACACCCTGAATTCATGGAAACAAAACCCTGAAGTTAGCCGTGTTGATTTGATAATGGGAGAAGTAAGAGGGCCGGTTACCAATCGAAATAGCGACAACAATCCTACCACACAGGTTATTGCACGTTTTACCGAGTCTGACTGGACTGTCAATGGTGCGTATAGGGAGATAACATATACGATTTCGGAGCTGGGTAAAGAAAGTTATATCCGTATTAGAGGCACCAATAGTAATGAACTGGAACCTCAAGAAGATGAAAGAGGCGAAAGTCCGTGGGATGAATTATGGTTCTACTCTAATCCTATATTTATTGATGTAGAGTGATTTATACAGGATTATATAATCTTGTAGAGAAGATTTAAGTAGCGAGTACATGCGCAAATTTAATGGCATCAAATCGGATCACTTTTATTGGTTGTTAAAGGAATGTGAACGGCGCTTCAATGGAGGCAATCATGAAGAGCTCCTAAAACGATTAAAATCATGGTATAAACATACCAGACATTAACCCTTAACTACTTCAGCCCCTTAAATTTTCTGTTTTGCGAGATTTTTTCAGCTTGCGCACATCGGTTGGGCTATGCGGAGAGATTCAGGAATAAGGCTATTTTCATTAAAACTTCAATGTAAAGCCGTTCGATTTTCATGTCGGGCGGCATTTTTCGTTTCCGATGTCTCCCTTCTGGGCATTTTAATTGGATTTAGGGTCGATACCGGGACTTTCGGGTGACGACAGGGCACAGGTATCCCCCGGAAGATTGGCCCGTGGATATTTTTCAGGCCGCTTTTTGCAGCCGTTCCCCCTCCGCCATGCGCCTGCCGATCTCAAGGGCGTTGGCGGTGTGTATGCCGAAGAATATCCATAGGATCTCGGTGGCCTTGGTGCGGGCCCTTATCTTTCTGAGGCCGCAATGCTCCTTGTCGTTGCCGAAGCTGCCCTCCAGGCGGCTGGCCCTTTCCTTCGTGATCGCACCGGCCAGCTTTTTCCTTTGCCTTTGGTGTTTGCCGGCCCTTCCCTTCCGCTTGAAGTCGGTACGGATGCCGTTTCCGGTGGCGAACCTGCGGTTCTTGTTGGTGGCGTAGATGGCATCCGCCCCGGCGATCTTTACCTTGGCCCTGGTCATTCCCTGGATATCGAGGACGGTCTTTCGGAACCGTATACCCTCGTGGAAGGCGTCGAAGGAAAGGTGCTCGATAAAGCCGATGCCGTCCACTTGGAACTTGTGCACCTTGGCCCCGAACTCCACGGGCTTTTTCTCCTTTCCCCTCACGATCGGCCTGACGTAGGGCCTGTCCAGGCTGACGATTCGGGCCGCGGGCCGCACGCCGTGGTGGAACAGGGCGAACTGTTGTTCCCGCGCCTTTTTGGCCGCGGCCCTGCGCACGTACTGGTCCGCGGTGAACGCGAGGCCGTACTCCCTTTCCATACGGTCCAGTTCGGTCAAGAACTTTTCCGTCAGCAGGAGCAGCGCCCTTGTCAGCGCGCGCCGCTTCTTCTTGGTCTTCCTTCTCATCTTGCTGTAGGAGACGTATTTCCTTTTCCACTTCAGGTATTTGCTGCGGGGCATGGCGGCCTCCTTTTCCCTGCACACCTTCTTGAGCAGCCGGTGCAGCCAATCGGTACATTCCCAGAGCAGCTTTGTGTTGGCGGGGTACCGCATATGGCTCTCGTAGCAGGTGGCGTCCATGGTGACGGAACCCGTGTCCCCCATGTGCTCCGACCAGTGCCCGTAAATGGCCTTCTGCAGGTCACGGATGTCGAGTTTTCCCGCCAGTTCGCAGCGGACCTCGCTCACGATCTTAAAATTGTCCAGGCGGCCGCTGCCGATGTAGATGCCGCAGAAGAACTGCCAGTGGAGGTTCCCGTGGAGGCCCTCGAAAAGTTTCCTGTCGGAGCAGTCGGCATAGTGCTTCAGGAACATCATGGCGACCTTGCCCCTAGGGGAGAAAATGGACTTGGGGCCTTTTTTCGCCTCCTTCGGCCCAAGGGCCGTCACCATATCGTCCCAAGGGACCGCCCGGTAGATCTTGCCCAGGTCCGATTCGAGGAACCGTGTCGAAAAGGCCCCGAGCTGTTCCTCTTGGGAGGAGAAGGAAAAAGTGTGCTGGAATCCTGTATTCTTCGTATCTTGTCCATAGAGTTTTTAATATAAAACCCCGTTTTTCGAGCTAACGACTCATTTTCGGGGTTTTGTTCTCTCCAAGATACGGATTATTTAACTGATAATCAATAAGTTATTCAACTTATGAATGTCCCTGCGGAGTGCGGGATTTCAAAGCACTTCACTTTCCTGTTGCCGATATGCTTATTAAAATTCATATACTTTCAATTTGGCACTACACCCGCATTACGTATAGCTATTGTGCCTGTTGCACAAGTTAGGCAAAAAATGGCGTTTTCGATCTTGCCGATCGGGGAATCGATCGTACCTTTAGGTATGCAGGGAAAAAAGCAGTACCAGGAAAAGCTCTTCAACGATTTCCGGCTGAGCGAGCGAGTGCCGGAACATAATTTCTACCGTAGGCTAAAGGATGCCATCGACCTTCGGTCCCTATATCCGCTTACCAAGGGATATTATGGGGAGAGCGGCCAAAAGAGCATCGACCCGGTGGTGTTCTTCAAACTATGTCTGGTCGGCTATCTGGAGAACCTTATCAGCGACCGTCAGCTGATCGACCACTGTTCGATGCGCCTGGACATCCTTTATTTCGTAGGCTACGATATCGACGAGGAGCTGCCATGGCACAGTACGATAAGCCGGACGCGCCAACTTTTTCCCGAATCCGTTTTCGAGGAAGTGTTCACAAAGGTCCTGGCCAAGTGCGTGGAGAAGGGCATGGTGAGCGGCCATACGCAGGCCATCGACTCGGCACCGGTAAAGGCGAACGCGAGCATGGACACCCTGGAGCTGAAAGTGCCGGAAGAGGAACTGGACGAACATTTGAGGAAAATACGGGCGATCAGCGCGATGGACAAAGAAACGCCGCACCGGAAATCAAAGGGCGACAGGGCCGACAAAGGCCAGCGTAATATAACGGCCAATGAAAAGGAGCTCGGTGCCATAAAGAGCAGGAACAAGAAGTGGGCGAAGGACCAGGACCAAAGACCGGGCGCGGGCAACAAGGGCGGTAAGTATACCAGCAACAAAACACACTATAGTCCCACGGATCCCGATGCCCGTATCAGCGTAAAGCCCGGCAAGGCAAGAAAACTGAACTACCTCTCGCAGCTGAGCGTGGATACCGCCCAACATGTCATTACCGACATCAGGGCCTACCATGCCGATGGAAAAGATAATCAACAACTCCGGGATATCGTAAAGCGGCTTCAGGGCCGTCTATGGAAACAGGGCCTTTGTTGGGAAAACTGCGTCGCCGATACCGGCTACAGTTCCGGTGAGAACGATGCCTTTCTGGAGGACCGCAACCTAAAGAGCTTTATCCCGCCCCACGGCACGTACAAGGGCGGCCCCAATGGTTTTACCTACGTGGAGGAAGCCGACCATTATCTCTGCCCACAGGGAGAAATAATCCCGTTCAAAAAAGTGTTCCTCGACAGCCGTACCAATACGAAAAAGAAGGCCTACCGTGCCTCGAGCAAGATCTGCAAGGGCTGCCCGCTCAGGGAAAGCTGTCTGGGCAAGGTCAACGAGAAACAGTTCTCGGTAACATACTACAGGGCGGAATATGAAAGGAACATCGCACGGGTTGACAGCCCACAGGGCAGGTATATGAAGGGCAGGCGCCAGAGCACGGTCGAGCCCGTGTTCGGAACCCTGACACAGTTCATGGGCATGCGCAAGATAAACACCATCGGACTGGGACAGGCCAACAAGGTGATGCACCTCTCGGCGATCGCCTACAATCTGAAAAAGTATCTGAAGTTCGTTCAAAAACGCTCGAAAAGCGGGGCGGTGGCGCTCGCTTTGGCAATATTGGCCAAAAGCATACTTGGTTACCTGTTCGCCGGCACCGTAAGACGTCAAAAATTGACCTTTCACATCTGAACCGACAAGAAAAAAACCCCTTAAAGGAGCTTATATTCAATGCGTCTTCTGAAAATTATTGGCTTGTGCAACGGTTACTATTGTTGTGCGTTCGTGCTTTTTCTTTCCGTGCATTAACTCAGACATTACCTTGAAAGCACGAAATCCAATATTAGTTGGGCCGTTTTTTCAGGGTATCCAAAGTACGGCACGTGACCCGCGGGCATCAATTCCAACACACAATCAGGTATTGCCTTACTGACAGCACGGGCAACATCTACTCCACCCAATGGATCATGTTCACCCCAGATCAACAGTGTTGGCATGCTTAACTTCGCCAGATCTTGAGTCCTTATTTTCATGTTGTGCCTGAAACCCAGCAGGTTTACGAATGCAGAGAACTCCGTGCGGGTGGCTTTTGAAGCAACCGGATCATTATTGCTCGCAGCGAGTGCCGCGATCATTTTCGGGTAGTTGACAATAGTCTCCTTTTCACCCATCATCCCCATCATTTGCACGACCGTTCTTTCGTTGGCTGGAATACGGGCCACGATATCACCGATAATGGGTGTGGCCATGATACGCTGTGGTAGTGGACAATATGTCCCTGGCAGTAATGGCGCCGACCCAGGCAATACAAGTCGGTGTACACGTTCTGGATAAGCCAACGCATACCATATCGCCCAGACTCCTCCACCAGAACTGCCTGCAAGAGAAACTTGATCAACCCCGAGTGCATCAAGAATTTGATCTGTCACCTCAACTGCCATATCACGGTAGCCGCCATTGTGGCCGATATCAACCGGATCACTCAGACCATAGCCGGGGCGGTCCGGGACGATTGTACGGACGCCTTTTAGATGTTCCAAAACAGGCAAAAATGTATGAGCTGCGGCACCACCACCATGGAGATAAACCAGTGGAGGTCCCGCGCCAGCTTCAATAATATGTATCTTGTGCCTTGCACCGATGTCAATGTATCTTCCTTTTGCAGATGATTCTTTAAGAATTCTATCATAGATACTAACTATCTCAATCGAATGCTTTAACTTTTTCATCTGATTTTCTTTTCAGTTATCAATTATCTTCTTCCTTTAGTTAATTTAGAATGATGCACAACGGGAGTCTGCGCAGAAACCCCATTTCGTATAAAAATAATAGATCGGTTTTGATCTATATCGATGTGATGTGGGTTTTATGGATGGGTTTTTTGGAGGTAGTAATAAGTTGTTCCGGAAAAGAAAGGGGTCCAAAACGGCCGACATGGCCCCGAATAGGATAAGATATTCTCAGGTCCAAGCTCTTTGAGCCTGTTCTTTAGGTCTTTTGGATCCAGTATTGACATAATCCTTCTTAGGTTGTAGCATATCATAATCAGGTTTACCTCGGAGAGCACGTTGTGTTTTCCCCTCATCAGGGTATGGGTGAAGCCCCATTGCCTTTTCAAGGTCCCGAACTGGTGTTCGGTGATCTGTTGCCTAAGCCTATAATATTCCGGATTTTCTTCGACTCTTTTTTGGTTTTCCTCTAATGCCTTCTTGATGAATTGAACGCTCAATAAATCGGCCATTTTTATTTTTGGTACATAGATGCTCTTACGGGGCATACCTTGCAGGCCTGTCGGTTCTTGTAATGTTTGACCTTGTGCCCCGCCTTATCGTAAACCGTTCCATTGGTGGTCAATATTTGTCCGCCGGGACAGGTATAGGTATCCGTTTCGTTGCTCGTATCCTGAAATCGACCATGGGAAAAAGGCCGTTGTGCTGGGAGGAATGCTCCTTGGGCGAGGAGTAGGGCGTGATCCCGTTGTCGGTGCATATCTCCAATGTTTGCCGTGGTATAGCCCTTATCGGTCAGGGTTTTCATTTCCTCGACGCCCAATAGCGCCTTGCGTCCAGTGCCATGGGGGAGAGCGCATGGGTATCGTTCACGGTTCCCGTGTCGTTGTTGACGAAGAGCTTGTGCTTGGCGTCGCAGCCCGCCTGAACGTTGTAGCCCACGTTGACGATGTTGCGATGTATCACTACCGATCTTGCATCGGGGTCGGTGAGGCTAATCTGTGTTCCCCGCTATTCCCGGAGCTTCTTTTCTATTGTCCGGTACCTTTCCTTTTTTGATTCCTGATAGGCTATTTTGTCCTGTACCTCCTGCGCATCGAGATCTTGGTCCGCGGTATCCAGTTGTTGTCGGTATTCCAGGATCTTGTTGTCTATGTAATCGATATGGCGGTCGATCTTGTCCTGGTTGAAATTGTTCTTCAGGGCGTTCTGTGCCCTGATCTTGAAGGAGTCGATGGCAATGGTCTCCCCATCTATGAGTTCCCAATCCTTGAGCAGCACCACGAAATACCTGAACGCCCGTTTGAAGGCCTTTGGGTTGTCCTTTCTGAAATAGGCTATTTTCCTGGCCGATGGCCGAGTCCCTTCAAGAGCCATATGACCTCGAGGTCCACCTTGCAGGCATGTTCCAATTGGCGGGAGGAGCGCAGTTTGTTCTTGTACCCGTAGAGGTAGAGCTTGAGCAGATCGGACGAACGATAAGGCGGCCTGCCCTCGGTGTTAAGCACATCCCTGAACCCCAGATCGTCCATTGGAAGGATATCCACGAACATATCAACGATCCTTGCCCACGAATCGGGACCTAGGAGGATTCGAAATCCATCATTACGAGCTGGTCCCTGTCAAAACCTTGTATAAAATCCATGATCATTAAGATAATCAATATCAGGACGTTATGTTCCTTTCGGGATTTTAAGGGTAATCAACAAAGTTATTAAGAAAGGGGAGGTTTTTGCGCAGTCTGACGGGTTGTATAATAGCAGTAGCGGATTAATGCTCTTACATTTCATACAATAATATACCTAATTAAAACAAAAAAACCGTTCAAGTTTACACCTGAACCGCTATTGCTTTTATACTGTGTGTGTGCCTAGCATGGGCATCTTTTCAACTACAGAAATGTAGTTAATTAATCTAGAGGGTGCATGTCCCTTATGGGCAGGGGTAATGCCTTGAACCATTAGTAAGCTGCAAGGTTGTTAGTTGCGAAACTAGGACTGAAGGAAGCAGGACTACAAAACTCGGTACGG
Source organism: uncultured Flavobacteriaceae bacterium (assembly GCA_963734985.1). GTDB lineage: Bacteria > Bacteroidota > Bacteroidia > Flavobacteriales > Flavobacteriaceae > Pricia. The sequence goes on along the minus strand of CAVTJB010000001.1, from coordinate 13,094 downwards.
ACGAACAGGAACCGGATACGAGGCTGTAAGGTTGGATGAGCAAGCACATCATTGTGAAGTCCGAAACACTGTTAAGTGCACACCGAAGCAGTAGATCCGGCAGGAATCGGGGGAAAGAAGATGCCATTACCTGGGGAGGTCTCTATAACCACGAGTTGGTATAGTAGAGAAGTCAGCAGCGGTCATAATACCTACAGGAAACGAGCTGTGGAAAAACCACGGATGGTCTCACAAGTAGGGAAGGACCGAACGCACTCCTTCCGGAAATTGCGATGGGAGCAATGATTTTCATTAATTGGGTGACCGATTCCCAAGAAAATATGTAGCCTTTCGAAAAAGTACGGAATAGTTCCGGTTGGTGTAAAGAGCGATCGGAAAGATGGATTGCGAACCGCCGTATAGGAGACCCGTACGTACGGTGGTGTGAGGGGTGCACTCCGTCATCTGATGGCGGAGCCATCCACTCGATTAGGCACATTTACTTTTATTCAAATTAATTTTTAAAAAATAGATAATGGTCAAAATAATTATAACTATCAAAATTACTATAAACTCATTCTGAGCAATGTTCGATAATAAATAAAGAATGGTCAAACTTGACAAAATTGGAATTAAATAACCTCCTGGAATTCTGAATCCATTACCAGAGCCAATATTTAGTTTTCTCAATTTAACTACAGATAAAGACACTCCTAAGTAGATTAATAAAACAGTAGCACTAGAAATAATGGCTAATTGCTCAAAACCACCAATTGATGCAAATAAGAATCCTGCTGTTGCATAGGTAATTATAGAGATATAAGGTGTCCTAAATTTTGAATGAATTTTAGATAAAGGTTTAATTGGTAGAAGGTTGTCTTTTGATGCTTGAAATAATACTCTTGGCATACTCAATATTGAACTACTTAAATAACCCAACATAGAAATGGCTGCAGCTAATGTCATTGCTTTGAATCCAATAGAACCAAAGACTTGATTTGCAACAGCTCCTAAGGGATTTTCTTTAAAAGAAGCCAATGAGTTCCCAAGAACACCTTGTGAGACAACTTGAATAAGAATATAAAGAATTAGTACAGTAATAATACTTAAGAAAATTCCTTTTGGAATATTCTTTTTAGCATTTTTGACCTCTCCACTTATAGACAATCCAGATTCAGCTCCTTGAAATGCGAAAAAAAGAATTAATGAAATTTTGGCTATGTCATTAAGTGGTGATAGAGTTCCGATTGAAAGGTTATCAAAAGAGACATTGCCCCAAGAAAATAAGATTAGCAACAGCAATGGAACTAATTTCGTAATAGTCACAAATTTGACCACTTTAACTCCGTGATTAACCCCTTTTATATTGACAAAACCAAACCCTGCAAAAAGAATAAGAAATGTCAGTATTTTGACATATTCCAATTTGAATTCCGGAAACATAGAACCGATTATGTCAACAATAGCATTGGCAACAGCAGCATCAGCTGAAATAGTTGCGAAAACAAAAAGCACAGAAATGAGAAAACCAAAATATGGACCAAAAGCTGTTTTGATGTAGACATAAGCACCTCCAGAATCTGTTACTCTACTGCCAGCTTCAGCGAAACAAAGCATAACCAATGCTACAAGAATTCCACAAAGTAAATATGCAAAAATGCTTGAAGAACCAAGTCCAGCTGCAACAATTGCTGGTAGTACAAATATTCCAGAGCCAACAACCATATTAATGATGTTAGTACTGAACCCAAAAACTCCAACTACTCTTTTTAATTTTTCTTTATTGTTCTCCATTCAGTTTTTTGGCTAATTCCAACTAACGTCAAATCTGGTTGTTGATATTCAACGTGTTACCAAACCCGATGTCTTCAGGTTTGAGCTCGAATTTAGCGATATTTTTCTTGAGCCTGCTGACGAGCCTCAGCTTTCTTTTTTGGTCCAGGAGAGGTATTCCGTCGGCGGATCGTATGGGGTTCCCTTGACCAGCATGTTCCAGATGATCACGGCCAGTTTTCTTGCCGTGGCGCTTACGGCGGTCGCCCTGCCCTTTTTGTAGTTGATCCTCTTGAAGAAATCGCACAGGTGCCCTTCCTTTGGATTGCCAATGGCGTTCGCCGCCAGGCGAAAGTCTGTCTTTAGCCTGCCGCTGCCCTTCGGCAGATGGGGTCCGAGTACCTTCCTGCCCGATATTCTGTTGTTGGGGGCCAGCCTGAGCCAAGATGTGAACTGTTTGGCGCTGGCGAATTTTTTGATCCCTTCCAACCCTATCTCGCTTATGATCGCCATTATGGAGGCATCGTTGACCCCTTCGATCGCCATCAGGTCCACGCCCTCGAAGTACTGATAGGAGACCTGGTTCATGTCCAGTCCTCTTATGGTATTCTTGTTCTTTCTTTTATAGGGTTTTTCACTGGGGATGTGCTGTTTTTTATCCCTCCTGCGCGTTCTGGCCCACGGCCGCCCAATGGCTTTTGCTTCCGATGTCGATCCCCGCGGCATTGGGATCGGCCACCTCCAATGAAATTTTCTTTTTCCCCATGATAGGAACTTTTAAGGTTAATAAAAACAGCTCCAGGGGATGCAATTACTTATTTTGAAAGTATTCCAATCGGGATCGCCACATGGGGCATCGCCATTAAACTCGAACCCTAGCAAGGTAAAGTTATCCCTTACTTTTTGCATGCGGACCTTGATTGCTCCCGGGCTTTTTGAACACCATTGCTAAAACCGGCCTTGACAGGGAGCGTAGACTAAAGGTATGCACGTTAGCTCAAAACCTGAACTGGTTTTTCTGGTAGGAAGATTGTGCCTAACGTCTAGTATAAAGAAAGTAGGGCAGGTGGTAGGCGATGGCCTTTCCGCTAAGCACGAGCCAAATCTTTTGCATTTTGTGACTATCATTCTGTTCAGTTGCCAAATCAAAAGATTTGGCGACCCCGTAAACAAGCCCAAGCCAATGGATCTGGGACTTACTTGCCCTATTGTTTTTTACGTTGTTCCCCTTTGTTATTTTCCGGCAAGTGGATAATTATTCACCAAGACCGAAGCCGAAATCTGAAGAATCCGCTCCAGTTCCCTTATCATATCGACGGTCAATTTTTTCTTTCTGTTCAAGATCTCCGATACGCGGCTTTTTCCGCCGATGATTCCGACCAAGTCCTTTTGGCGCATATTCAGCTCCTCCATCCGTATTTTTATCGCTTCGATAGGGTCCGGCGATTCAATCGGATAATGCTCGTTTTCATAGTTTTCTATGAGCAATGAGAGTATTTCCGCTTCGTCCCCTTCTTTTGTGTCGATCGGCGCATCGAAAATTACCTCCAAGCGTTCAAGTCCATGTCGGTAGTCCTTTTCGGATTTAATAGGCTTTAATTCCATAATGTTTTATTTAAATCGTGTCCGCATCTATTTTGTCATATTCGGCGTGTGTGCCTATAAAACGAATAAATGCCCATTGTTTTTCATAGTTGAACTTGACTATCAGCCGATAAGAATTTCCTTTGATGTTGAAGACTACCCGACCGTTTTTAAGAATGCTTGCGTTGATGTAAGTTTGTTTGACATCGTTCGGCGAGAGCCATTTGACACTTTTTGCCGTGTCGTACCAAGTCTTCAGATACTGTTCGGAATCTGCGTGCTTTTCCCAATATTCCCGAAGCGTACTTTTTGCAATTATTCTTTTCATTCGTTCAATTATAGAACAAATATAGGAAAAGTTCTCTAATGTAGAACTATTTTTAGCTTTTTATAATAAAGGGTAACGATCTGAGTAAAACGAGTTTTATTTCGTTTTAGTTATTGTGTGTAGTTTTTATTATTTCACTTGTACTTGACAAAATTTAAACATCCTCACTTAATTCCACATTGTCGTTAATGCTAACAAATCCATTACTTCCAACAACAGCATAAACCCCGGCACAAGGAAACTTTCCTGATCCCATAATATCAATTCGATTGTTATTTACAAGTGTTCTGAGAACATGATTATCCTTTGGAATGCCATTCTGGGGGAGTGTGGTCATCACACATCTTGGGTCTGGCATTGTTATCACGAGTGGGACAGAATTTCCTATCGTAAGCGTTTTACCAACCCACCCATTTTCAACGAATCCTGGGTCAGTAGTTTTCACCACAACATTCATTCGAAATCTTCTAATATCAAAATTTGTTTCTGGTCGGAGTTCATGCATATAATCCAGTGTCGATGTGGTCATCAAGGATATTGGAAAAACATCCATAAACGAGCCTGGAGGTAGAGGAGAGTCAACACCCATAGCCTTGAATAAAGCTGATCCAAGTTTTTGTTCAACAGAAATATTGCGATTTCCAGCAGGGTCGAGGTTTTCCATATCTGGATGGAATTGGTCAATAGTATAGTCTTCTGGTGCTACTCGGGCAAGTGTTACATCTCTCCCAAAAAAATTGGATAAGGTTTGATTACAACCCTTGGAATTACTATTTATCAATTTTCCATTAGCTAAAGTGATTTGTACTGGAGGTAAATCTTGACCCTGTTGTGGTGTCTGTAAATAAGATGCACTGCACATTAGAAGTTTAGGGAACAACTTTACACTTTTAGCACTTACAACTTTGCCGGTCTCATTATCTATTAGGGCATATCCTCGATCACCCAAAATACCTTGGCTATCAAACTCGGCTTTATCAAGTTTTTCTCCTTGAAAGGACTTTATTGGGAACCGCCAAAGTGATTCAATCGTACCTATATTCATTTTATTTATCCTTTAGTTAGATTAATTCTCAATCATAATTACACACAATGGCTGTCTGTCTAAAAACCGCCCTAATATTTGTTGGTAGGACTAAATTAAGGATTTTATGCCGCGGATTTTAGCCGGTATGCCAAAACCGGCTCCTGTCGAACAAGTTGCGGAAACTGCACCCATCGGTGCAAAAAGGCCCTATAGGGGATCTTTGGCCCGGTCAGGGCTTGTTTTAGGGCCGGCACTAGGTTGCCCGGACGGTGTTCCGCCAAAATGTTCAGGATGCGCTTCAGGTTGTATGTGATAAAGATGAGCCCCACATCCGCCGAGGCCCCGGCCTTGGATTTTTTCGTCATTACATGGTCGAACCCCCATTGCCTCTTTATGGTACCGAAGGGATGCTCGACGATGGCCTGGCGGCGTTTGTACAGTTCCCGGTTTTCGGCCACTCTTTCGGCATTGCGCTCGATATGTTCCTTGAACTCGCTGCGCTGGATGATCTTTCCGTTCTGTTTGGCGGTGGTACAGAACTTTCGTACCGGGCAATCCTTCCAGGCCTTTATCTTATATTGTTTGAAAAAGTAGTTGCGCGCTTTGTCCGATCCTGCGGGCCTGCCCGCATTGTGTTTATTCGTTATTGTGTGGCGTTATTTTTTCTTTTCAAATTGTCGGGATAATCCACCCATTCCAATCGTAATATAGAATGACGAACCTTGGTAGAACTGTGGAAAATTCGGAGTTCCAATATTGTTCGTTATCCCAAAACTTAATCTAAAACTTGTGTAGTTCTCATCCTCATTATTAATTCTCACATGGTCTTGTAACAAGACAAATGATTTGAAATCTATATACATTCCAACTTTATAATGAGGCAAAAATGGTTCGTGTTTAGAAAATTCTGAGGTGCCTAAAAAGGTTGAGGATAATAAGTTGAAACCTATTCCTGCCAATGGAACAATTTTTATGTTCTTATTGTCAATAATAGCATATCCAACATTACCACCAAGCATAAATGAAAGTGCAGCTTTACTTTTTTCCCACTTTTGTTCTGAGTTAAATTCAAGATCTTTTTTTGTCATTCCAAAGCCAATGTAGTCGTCAACCTGAAAAACGAATCGGTTTCTATGAATATCCACATTAATTCCGATGAAATATTGATTTGAAAAGTATTCTGAAATATTGCCATTTAAAATACCTGTACCAATAAAAATATTTCCACCCAAAGCTTTTTTGCTCGGAACCCATCCTTCAGCAAACACTTCATAGTTCTTACCATTCACTTTTACTGAGTCTGGTTCAATTTTCTGTCCAAATAAGGAGTTTGGAGCAGTTAAGAGTAGGACAATTATCAGAGTTTGTATTTGAATTCTCAAGTCTTTTGTTTTATGCCACACAACGGCCTCGAATATGGAACGTAGCGTGCGTTGGGGACACCGTTTCTTGGTGTTGTACCGGAGCCGTATTTTCGGATTCTCTTTTTACCTTGATTTTCCCAAAAAGCCGGATCCGAAAATTCCGCGGCCTTTACATGCACGAAAGATTCCTGGACAGCTGGATGTAGCTATGTTTTATATTCGTTGTTCTACACCGTTCTTTCCCTTCGGTCAAATGTCAAGCGACAGTTTCAGGTGGCCCCCAAGTCCTTCTCTAATGATTCTCATCAAGGTCGAAAGACGGATATCACTCGCATTATTCTCTATTCTTGAAATGTAGCTTTTAGTAGTCCCAACTTTCTCGGCAAGCTGCTGTTGGGTAAGTTGTTGTTTTTTTCGGGCCTCTTGGATTAGTGCCCCAATCCTGAAGGTCTCGAAGTCCTCCTCGAATTTTTCTCTTTTCGAAGTTCCTTTTTTCCCGTACCGTTGATCCAAGTGGTCGTCGAACGATGTGATTCTTTTATCTGTTTTCATAATACTCTTTTTTAAGCCTTTCGGCTCTTTCTATTTCTTTTTTGGGTGTCTTCTGCGTCTTTTTTTGAAAAGCGTTCAAGACAATTATAATATTGCCCTTGTCAAAGAAGCAGAAGATTCGATAGATTCCGTTGTTCGCCGATACCCGAATTTCCCAAAGTCCGTTGGTATCGTTCAAGTTCTTAAAATGGTTCTCCGATACGAATTGGGTAGTCTGTATAAGCAGCAAGGTCCAATCTATTTTTTTTCTGACTTTGGCCGGCTGTTTGTCATAAAAATCCTTAAAATGGTTCTTGAAAAATCCGATTTTTCTCTTAAATCCGCTCAATTCGATTATTTGTTTAGTTAAATCAAAGTTAGCTAATCGGATAACAATTTCAAAATTTAAAAGGTTTTTTTCTCAATTCGGAAGAATGTTTCTGAATGGTGTAGAACGTGTTTGTGTATGATTTCGTTGCGTGTTTCAGCAACTAAATTAGCAAATACAAACCGAATAGAAAATCCGCGAGGATTTTCGTAAGTAGGCTATAACTAGCAATGAATTATACACGGTGTTATGCCCAGTTATTATTCAGTTTGTTTCATATTTCCAGCGTTCATTCCGACTCTAAACTTTTTCTTTTTCCATTCGATTAGGAACTTAATTGGAACTATAACTTTTACATCGACCTTTTCTCCGTTTCTTAAGGCAGGTTCCCAATTTCCGCTAGATTTGGATAGAGCGACTTCAAATTCATTTTCCAACTCTGGATAGTCTGCACCTGAAATTATTATATCTTTTGCTATTCCTTCTTTTGTTATTAACATTGTAATTTCAACGTTCCCTAATAGATTTTTCCTCTTTTTGTGATTTACTGGATTTAGATTTTTGATTAAAAATGAGTTCAAATCTCCATCAATGATTTTGGGTAAAACATCTACTTTTTCTTGTTGAATTTTTTCAATTCCGATTAGATTTTTATTAGCGGAATAATCATAGTGTTCAACAAGTTCTCCATTTTCATATCTTTTCCAAATTCCAGTTTTTTCGTTTTCAGTGAATCTCCCAACTTGCAAAGTATCTTTGTCATAACTGAATTCAACAAAAAGTCCATTTTTCTTGTCGTTTTCATAAGTCGTGAGGTATTTTACTCTCATATCATTTTCGTTATATTTCTCACGAAAACGATAGTATTCATTCCAAACTCCTTGTTTTTGATTATTTTCAAACTGACCTTCTTCTGATACCGAGTTGTAATATTTCCAGTTCCAAGTCAATAAATATTTTCCTTGTCTAATTGCTGGGTCGGATTTTAGAACATTATAAACTTCGTTTTTCTCTCCGATTGAGTTATTTACTTCCTTCGTTTCTTGTGATTTGCATATGGATATAGAAAGTAAGCAAATCAATATTAATATCTGTTGTTTCATTTTTTTGTCTAATTCCAACTAACGTCATATTTTAATTACTGGTATTCAAGGCATTACCAAATCCGACGTCTTCCGGTCTGAGCTCGAATTTAGCTATATTCTTTTTGATCCTGTTTACGAGCTTCAATTTTCTCTTTTGGTCCAGGAAGAGATATTCCGTTGGTGGGCGGTAGGGGATTCCCTTGACCAGCATGTTCCAGATGATCACGGCCAGTTTTCTTGCCGTGGCGCTTACCGCGGTCGCCCTGCCCTTTTTGTAGTTGATCCTTTTGAAGAAATCGCTCAGGTGCCCTTCCTTAAGATTGCCTATTGAGTTCGCCGCAAGGCGAAAGGCTATCTTCAGTCTGCCGCTGCCCTTGGGCAGGTGGTGCCCGAGAACCTTCCCGCCCGATATTCTGTTGTTGGGCGCCAGTCTGAGCCAAGATGTGAACTGTTTGGCACTGCCGAACTTTTTGATTCCTTCCGGCCCTATCTCGCTTATGATCGCCATTATGGTGGCATCGTTGACCCCTTCTATTGCCATCAGGTCCACGCCCTCGAAGTATTGATAGGAAACCTGGTTCATGTCCACTCCCCTTACCGTGTTCTTGTTCTTTCTTTTATGGGGTTTTTCACTGGGGATGTGCTGCTTTTTGTCACCGTCATTATCTATGACTTCCTCCAAGTGTTTTTTGATCTGTTCGTCCACTTGGGCGATCTGGTCCTGTAGGTGGAGGTAGGTCGCCCATTCTTGCCTTAGGGCGAAAAAATGGTCGTCCCTGCCATTGTACTGGAGGGCCTTCGCTATTTCCGACTCCGGTTTCCGGCAGTTGTAGTGCCTGTGTCCGGCCAGTTCCTTTCCGCTGGTCTGTCCGCCTATGAGGTCCGTGATGATCTTGGTGCCCGTGAGCCCCGTGATGTCTCTGACCACGACGTCCAGCCTCATGTTCATCAGCCGTAGGTGCTTCTGTACCTTGAGTACCGTCCTGGCGGATTGTTCAAGGATGCCCTGGCGGTGCCTCGAATAGGTCCTGACAATGTCGGTTACGGGATCCGGCAGGAAACTGCCGGTGAGCAGACCCAGGGTATGGAGCTTCTGGATCCATTGGCAATCCTTGATATCGGTCTTCTTTCCCTTGATATTCTTGGTCTGCTGTCCATTGACCAGTATGACCTCGAAGCCGAATGCCGTCAACGAAGAGAACAGGTTCTGCCAATAGGTTCCGGTACTTTCCATGGCAACTGTCTCCACACGGTGTTTCTCCAGCCAGAGGCACAGTCCGTAATTGTCATCGCTATAGACCCCGAACTCCTTTACGTCCTGCGCATTTTGGCCCACCGCCGCCCAATTGGATACACCGATGAAAATGTGCCACCCTTACCGGTCAAAATGTGCCACTTTTTTAAGAGTCGATTTCTGGGTTAAATTTATCAAATTATTTTAGTTTCTTGAGTCTGTTTTTTCTCATCGATTCTCCTTCCAGTTCTATCCTGTGGGAGGAATAGATTATTCTATCCAAAATTGCGTCGGCAATAGTGCCTTCCCCAATCAGTTCATGCCACATTTTTACGGGTATCTGCGAGGCCAGTATTATGGAACTTCTGTCATGTTTTGTCTCTACGATGTCCATAAGTGCATGCCTGGCAGTATTATCGAACTCGTAGAGCCCGAAGTCGTCCAAGATCAACAGTTCCGTTTTTTCGATTTTGGTCAGGAACTTGGTGTACGAGCCTTCGAGCTTGTTTATCCTTATCCGCTCCATGAGCTTGGAGATATTAAAGTACATGGTCCTGTGCATATTTATACAGGATTGATGGCCCAGGGCCTGTGCGAGATAGCTTTTACCGGTTCCGGTGGCACCTGTTATGATAATGTTCTCCCTGTTCTTCATAAAATTCAGACTGGCCAACCGTTCGAAGGAGTTCCTGTCCAGGTTCCGCGGACTTGAGTAGTCTATATCGTTGATACTGGCACCTATCTTGAATCCGGCAGCTTTTATCAGGGCGTTCATCTTTCGGTTCTGACGGGATTCCCATTCCATGTCCACCAGCAATGCAAGGTATTGGTCCGTGGTATAATCCTGGTGCAGCTTGTTCTGTACGGTCTGGTAATGGTACTCCGCCATGCCCTTCAACCTCATTTGTTTCATCTTTTCGATGGTGTTCTGATTGTTCATATCTATTTCGGTTTCAAATGGTTCAACTATAGTTCCCCCTTATATTTTTGTGGTCGGGGATGTTCGGTTTTGAAGTGTCGCCGGGTTCCAGGTCCGCATCGTTCTGTAAAATGTTCTTTATGTTCATATAGCGGACCAGGCCGTTTTCCACTGCTATCCTACAGGCACCGTCAATCCGTTCTTTGGGATACTTGGATTTTAGATGGATTACCCCCAGGGCACTTTTATATGCTATTTCAGGGTACTTGGCATTGGCCAATAACATGGATACGAACCCATATACATGCTCCCCTATATTGTTTGCCTGTTCCAAAAAATATTCAGGTTTCCACTGGGTGTAGAACTTGTGCGAGCTGGCCAGGTGCCCCTCTATGGTCGTGTAATGGCCTTTACGGTAGTTGCGTTTATGGGTGGCTATCCGTTGTTGTCCGCAAAAGACCTGTACCGTATCGCTACAGTACTGGATCTCGACCTGTTTTCCGATATACCTAAAGGGCACGCTGTAGTAGTTCCTATCATCGGAAAGGTAGACGTAGCCCATCTTTTGCACCTTTGCCCTTCTGTACTCCCTGATCGTATATTTTTCTTTCGGCAGGGGCGACAGCCGTGGTCTTTCGTAGGTGTTGAACAGCCTGAACCTGCTGGAGTCATAGGTTTTCATATGCTGCAGGTTGAATGCTTTCAGTTTTTCCAGGATAGCGGCGTTCAGGTCCATTAGGCTAAAGAACAGTTGTTCGGACAGTTCATAGAATATCCTTTGGTACACTGGATATTCCACCCCAAAGTTTACCACTGCTCCGAGCCAATGTTTACCACCGATTCCGAAGCAATGTTTACCACTGATTCCTGAGTATAGTTTACTAGAATAATCAGGGTGAAGATTTATAATTATTCTGATCGTTAAGGATTTTTGAAACAGGAACTGCGCTTTTATAGGCTGACATTCCGGCACAAAGCTTACCAAAAATTCCGAAGCAATGTTTACCACCAAGGGAGCAAATCCATGATGCTGGAGTACATTAGGTTGCATAACCAACTCCTTAAAATCATGGCCAATAAAACCCTTGGTATGCATAAAATTAGACAAATACTATTATTCTTAAAAAGAGAATCCTCAGAGCGTAGCATTGCGCAGCAGACCGGTGTCTCCAGGCCTACTGTTCATTCCTACCGGGGCATCTTTGAGACCAGTGGATTTGATTATGATACACTTCTAAAACTTAAAGATGCGGAACTTTACGAATTGGTAAAAACCAAAAAGAAAGGACCGGACCGGACCCCGGATGTCCGTAAACTTTATTTTTTGGAGCAAGCGGATTATTTTATCGCCGAACTAAGGCGTGTCGGAGTCACCAGACTACTGCTCTGGCAGGAGTATTTAAAGGAATATCCAGAAGGCTTTGGCTACTCCCGCTTTTGTGAATTGTTGGATATCCAGATCAATTTAAAGAGCCCGACGATGCTCTTCAAACATAATCCTGGAGAGCTTCTGGAAATTGATTTTGCAGGTGCTAAGTTAAGCTATGTGACCACTTCTACCGGGGAGATTATAGCCTGCCCGGTACTTATAGGGGTGCTTCCTTTCAGTGGTTTTGGTTTTGCAAAAGCATTGCCCGATGCTTCCCTTGCCCAAGTAATTCCGGCCCTGAACGACATCTTAAACTATTTTGGCGGGGTGCCGCTCAATGCCAGGTCCGACAATATGAAGCAATGGGTGGTGCGCAGCTGCAGGTATGAACCTACCTTTCCCCAGGCACTGGAGCAGTGGGCCCTGCACAACCATATCGGACTATTGAACACTAGGGTAAGGGCCCCAAAAGATAAGCCATCTGTAGAAAACCAGGTGAAGATCACCTATCGCCGGGTGTATGCCACTATCCGTAACGAAACGTTCTACAGCATCCAAGAGCTGAATCAAGGGATAAGGAAGGCTTTGGAGGCCCATCATGATATTAACTTCCAGAAGAAATCCTTTAGCCGAAGAGAGCTCTTTACCGGCCAGGAACTCCCTCTATTGCAAAATCTTCCCGGGCATCCTTACCAGTTCAATCATCTCACCAGGGCCAAGGTTCAAAAGAACTATCACGTGGTGATGGGAGAAGACTGGCACTTCTATAGCGTTCCTTACCACTATGTGGGTAAGGAAGTAAATATTATTTATGATACGGAAGGTGTTGAAATTTATTATCGGCTCGAGCGCATTGCCGTTCATCAACGGAACTATAAAAAACATGGGATAACCACGCTTTTAGAACATATGCCCGAACATCATCGGAGGATGGCCGTACAACGAGGATGGACCCCGGATTATTACTTAAAACAAGCTGCGGATAATGGACCCCATACCAAAGAATTCTTTGAGAAGCTTATGAAAAGTAAGATCTCCGTACATCAGGCCTATGGCCCCTTCCTGGGGATTATGCGACTGATCAAAGGGTATGGAGGGGCCCGTGTGGAGGCAGCCTGTAAAAGGGCACTTACCGGGAACCGGTATAACTACAAAGTGATAGCCACCATATTAGAAAACAAGATGGACCGGGTAGAGGAAAGTCCGCCGGAAAAACCTCCCATACCCCACCATGAGAATCTTCGGGGACCGGAGGCTTTTGTAAACAAAATGAAACATTAATAATTAATAAACCTTGAAAAATGAACACTGCAACAACCTTACAACAATTACACGGTCTAAGGCTTACCGGAATGGCCAAGCGGTATGAAACCCTGTTAAGCCTGCCTACCCATCAGCAGGAGGATGCCCACACCATTTTGGCCCTGATGTGCCAGGCAGAGCAAGAGTATAGAAGTGACAAGCAGACCCAACGATTGCTCAAAGCTGGAAAGCTTCGCTATCGTGCTAACTTGGAAGAGATTATCTGTAGCCCGGAAAGAGGACTTACAAAAGAAACGCTACTACAATTAGC